>NZ_BMTW01000006.1:290098-350824 GCF_014649875.1 Streptomyces rubiginosohelvolus
ACATGGGCAGGGGCCGGCCGTTCTCCCCGATCGCGTAGGCGCAGTCGCCGGCGGCGTAGACGTCCGGGTGCGAGACCGAACGCATGGACTCGTCGACGACGATCTGCCCGGTGGCGGCGACCTCCAGGCCGGCGGCGGCCGCGATCGGGTGCACGGCGAACCCGGCCGACCACACGGTCACCTCGGCCGGCAGGACCGTACCGTCGGCGGTGACTGCCCGGCCCGGCTCGACAGCCGCGACGGCGGTGTGCTCGTGCACGGTGACGCCGAGCCGGTCGAACGCTTCCCGCAGATGACGCCGGGCCTTGGGGGAGAGCCAGGCGCCCAGTTCGCCGCGGGCGGCGAGCGCGACCGAGAGACCGGGCCGCGACTCGGCCAGCTCGGTCGCGGTCTCGATGCCGGTCAGCCCCTCGCCGACGACCAGGACGGACCCGCCCCCGCCGAGGTCGTCCAGGCGTTCGCGCAGGCGCAGCGCCGAACCCAGACCGGTCACGTCGAAGGCGTACTCGGCCACGCCGGGGACACCGTGGTGGGCGGCGGAGCTGCCGAGTGCGTAGAGCAGGGTGTCGTAGGACAGTTCCTCGGGCCCGTCCTCGCCGGTCACGGCGACCGTCCTGCGCTCGGGGTCGAGACCGGTCACCCGGGCCAGGCGCAGCCGAATCCCGGTGCCCGCGAACACGTCGGCGAGCTTGCGCCGCGCGATGTCCTGCCCGGCCGCCACCTGGTGGAGCCGCATCCGCTCGACGAAGTCGGGTGAGGCGTTGACGACGGTGATCTCGGTGTCGGCGGGGGAGAGCCGGCGGGCCAGATTCCCGGCGGCGAAGGCTCCGGCGTACCCGGCGCCGAGTACGACGATGCGGTGCTTCATGAGCGTCATGGCGGGCTCCTGTCTCGTTCGCGTACCCCTTGAACGGGACAGCGCCCCGATTGCTGACAGGGCACGGGTGTGACGTGAATCACCAGGGGGCGGCGGCGCGGGACCGTCTGTCACCCGCGCCGCGGAGCGGTCGGGGACACGCTCAGCGAGCGGTTCCCCGTACCGCGAACGGGTTCGGCACCGCCCCCGTCCACCGGTGCAGCACCGCGCGGCCGGTCTGCAGGGTGGTCCCCCCGGAGTCGACCGTGCCGGCCTCGGCCACGTAGTAGCGGCCGTCGTCGAGCGAGACCAGTCCGTACTGGCCGCCCGACTCGTAGCCGTACACACCGGACGGCTCGTGGTGCAGCCCGCGCGGGAGGAGAGAGACGATGCGGCCGGACTCGGGACGCGGCTGCCCCTTCACCTCGCCCCGGCGGGCGGGCTTCGAGCCGTCCAGAACGTAGAGCCCGTAGTTGGGGAAGGCCGCTTTCTTGCCCTTGTACACCGCCATCAGCCAGTTGCCGCTGTCCCCGTCGTACTCCAGGTTCTGGACCCCGTAGGTGGTGTTGCCGGTGTACGCGAAGAACTTGCCGCCGGGGGATGCGGGGCCGCTGGTGTGCAGCGCGTCCTCGCTGAGCGGCCGCTCGTACTTCCGCCAGTCGCGTACGTCGTACTGGAGCAGCACCTGGTGGTCGTTGTCGGTGCGGGCGGTGTTGGAGTACACCCCGTACGCCACCGTGAGCCGCCCACCGCCCCTGCCGTTCAGATCCGGACCGAAGGCGACCCCGTCGATGCCGCTGCAGCCGTAGCGGTGGTCGGGGGTGTTGCCGGTGTCGCCGTCGAAGACCCCGTCGCCGTTCATGTCGGCGGTGTAGTCCCGCACGACCTCCCGGAGATGGACGGTGGAGAGCACGTCGGTGGTCCGGGCGTCCATGTTCATCCGCGTGATCCGGGACCCGTCGAAGATCGCCACGTAGAACGCCTCGGCAGCCTTGTACTCCAGGGAGCCGTAGACCCGGCCGTCCGCGCTGTTGAAGTCCAGGTCGCCCAGATGCCCGGTGAGGCCCGTGACCGAGCCGATCGGTCGGCCCGCCAGATCGGTCTTGACCAGCAGGTTGGTGAAGGAGAAATACATGTGGCCCCGGCGGCGGTCGATGGCCGTGCCCTGGAGGTGCCCGGACGCCCAGGCCCCGCCGTCCACGGAGGCGGGCAGGCCGATGAAGGCGGACGAGGGCGGGGACGGCGTACGGGCATGGGCCGCGCCCCCGCCCGTCGCCAGGAGGGCCGACGCGACGACGGTGGACAGGAACAGGGTGGCGACGTGAGCGCGTGCTCGGCTTCGCATGGTTCCTCCGAGATCGTGATCCTGGGGTGTGCGGGCGCTGCCGGATACGGACGGTGTCTCAGGCCCTGCCGTGGGAGACCCGCGAACGCCGGGCGACCGCGTCCAGCGACACAGCAAGGAGCAGTACCCCGCCGGTGACCATGAAGCGGTAGGCGGAGTCGAGATTCAGCAGAGTGAGTCCGCTGGAGATCGACTGGATCACGAGCACGCCGAGCAGCGCGGCGAACGCGGTGCCCCGGCCGCCGAACAGGCTGGTGCCGCCGATGACGGCCGCGGCGATGGCGTTGAGGTTGACGTCACCGCCGCCGCTGCTCTGGTTGGCCGCCGCGAGGCGCGAGGCGGAGAGCATCCCGCCCACGCAGGCGAGCGTCGTGCACAGCACGAACGCGGTGGTGAGAACGGCCCTCACATCGACGCCCGCACGCCGGGCCGCCTCCATGTTGCCGCCGACCGCGTACATCGACTTGCCGAACGAGGTGCGGGACAGGACGTAGTGCAGCACCAGCACCAGGGCCAGGAAGAACACGAACATCCAGCCCACCCCCCGGTCCCGGTTGAGATACCAGACCGCCGCGCCGAGGCCTGCCAGTAGCGCCAGGCTCCGTCCGGCGAGCAGACGCCGGGACGCGGCGGCGAGACCCGCCCGACGGCGCTCAGCGGCGCGGGCGGCACCGGTCGCGTACAGGGCCGCCGCGCCGACGACGACCAGCGTGTACGCCAGCCAGGGCGGCAGGAACTGGAGTTGGGCGAAGGCGACGAGACCGGAGTCGAAGGGCAGGTTGATCGAGCCTTTGGGCCCGAGGATCCACAGCTGCACGCCGAGGAATCCGAGGAGGCCGCCGAGCGTGATGACGAAGCTCGGCACCCCGATCCGGTTGTGGACCTGGGCGTAGAACCAGCCGATCAGAGCCGCGAGAGCCAGTGACGCGGTGACGGCGAGCCAGGCCGGCAGCCCCCGGTCCACGAAGAGGACCGCCAGGACGGCGGCGCTGAGTCCGCTGATCGAGCCGACCGACAGGTCGATCTGGCCGACGAGGAGGACGCAGACGACTCCCAGGGCGATGATGCCGACCGGCACGCTCTCAAGGGCGAGGTTCGTGAGGTTCGCGCTCGAAAGGAAGATCGGGTTGAGGATCTGCATGACGACCCAGATCACGACGAGCCCGGCGAGGACGGGCAGGAGGCCGAGGTCGCCGCCGCGCAGCCGCTCCGCCACCGCACGCCGGCGACTCCGCGCCCGGCCGGACCAGGTCGTCGGCCTGTCGGCCCCGGCGCGGGCGAGTTCCGGGCTCGTGACAGCGGCCGGCTCGGTCATGATGCGTCCCCCTGGTGCGCCGATTCCGTTCCGCTGTCCGCTGCTCGCTCGCTCACGGCCAGGTCGTCGAAGGCCAGATCGTCCGCGTTCCCGCCGTCCGCGTGCCGGTCGGTTCCGGCCCGGCTGCCCGCGTGCCGGCCGTCCGTACCCCGGACGGCCTGGTCGTCCCCGGCCCGCTCCCGTCCGGCGCGGCGGCTGACCACGTTGTCCGTGGCTCCGGTGATGGCGGCCACCAGGTCCGCCGCCGTCGCCTCGGCCGCGTCGAAGACGCCGTTGTTCCGGCCCAGCCGCAGGACGGCGACCGTGTCGGCGACGGCCCGCACGTCCGCCATGTTGTGGCTGACCATGATGACGCCCAGGCCGCGCTCCCTCAGCCGCTCGATCAGATTGAGCACCTCCGCCGTCTGCGCCACGCCCAGCGCGGCCGTCGGCTCGTCGAGGATAATCACCTTGGGGTCGCCCAGCAGGGTCCGCGCGATGGCCACCGTCTGCCGCTGGCCGCCGGACAGAGCCGCGACCGGGACACGTACCGAGGGGATCTTCGCCGACAACTCCCCGAGAAGGGCGCGGGATCGGACCTCCATGGTCACCTCGTCCAGCCGCAGCCCACGCAACTCCCGCCCGAGGAAGAGGTTTTCGACCACGTTCAGGTTCTCGCACAGGGCGAGGTCCTGGAACACCGTCGCGATGCCGAGCCGCTGCGCCGTGGCGGGGGAGGGGATGGAAACGGTCCCGTGGTCGAAACCGACGGTTCCGGCGTCCGGCTGGTGCACCCCGGAGAGGACTTTCACCAGCGTGGACTTCCCCGCGCCGTTGTCGCCCACCAGGGCCACGACCTGACCCGCGGAGACGTCGAGGTCGACATCGGTGAGCGCGGCGACGGCGCCGAAGGACTTGCTGATCCCACGGAGCGAGAGCAGCGGACCTCCTGACGGCCCGTGAGGGGAGGGCAAGGACTCAGCGGTCATGACCGGCCTTCCGAGGCAGGCGCGCAGACGGGCAGACAGAGAAGGGGAGAAGGGGAGAAGGGGCCCGCGCCTATGTGAGGCCCACCTCGGCACAGGCGGCCGCGTACGTCGCCGTGCACACCTCGGTGGTCTTGAGCGGTTTTCCGTCACCCACCAGAACCTCCGCGATGTTCTCGCGGGTGACCACGGTGGGGGTGAAGAGTTCCGAGGGGGTGTCGAAGAGTGTGGTGTCGCCCTTGGGCTTCTTGCCCTGGGCGAAGGAGAACGCGGCGACGGCCGCGGCTTCCGCGACGGTCTTGATGGGCTTGGAGATGGTGTTGTACTGATCGCCCTTGATGATCCGCTGGGCGGCGGCCAGTTCGGCGTCGTTCCCGGTCACGGGAGGCACGGATACTCCGGCCGCCTTGAACGCCGCGATGGAACCGCCGCCCGTGCCGTCGTTCGCGGCCACCACTCCGGCGATCTTGCCCGGGAACTTACTGATCTGGCCGCTGACCCAGCTCTGCGCCTTCCCCGGCTCCCACGCAGGCGTGTCGTACTCGGCGAGGAGCTTGAACCCGCTGGAGTCGACCGCGCTGTGGATGCCCTTCTTGATCAGGCCCGCCGCCGCGTCGGTCGGCGACCCGTTCACCTGGAGGAGGCCGCCCTCGGCGTTGGTGGCCTTGAGGTGGTCCACCAGCGACGTGCCGATCATGGCGCCGATCTTCTCGTTGTCGAAGGAGACGTAGTAGTCCGCCTTCACCGCCGGGATCGGCCGGTCGTACGCGATGACGGGCACTCCTCGCCCCTGTGCCGTACGGACGGTGCTGGCCGCGGCGGCGGAGTCCACCGGGTCGATCACGATGACGTCGGCGCCCTGCGCGAGAGCGGAGTCGGCCTGCTGCTGTTGCTTCGCGGCGTCGCCGCCCGCGTTCTGGTAGAGCACCTCACAACCGCCGCACAGATCCTTCATCTTGGCCTTGAAGAGCGGCGCGTCGTACAACTCGTAGCGGGTGGAGGCGATATCGGGCATCAGGAACGCGATCTTCGCGTCCTTCGACGACTTGCCCTCCGAGCTGTTGGGCGCTTTCGTCGAACAGGCAGCGGCGGAGACGAGCACCGTCAGCACCGACAGAGCCGCGGCAAACGATCTGACAGAGCGTTGCTTCACTGGAATCTCCCGGTCTTCAGGCGGAGAGCCTCCTTCGCGTCAAATTAACATCGCGCGTGTTATGAGTGTCAATGGTCATGTCATAAATAACAGAAGGGTGGGAGCGCTCAGAGGTGCCCGGGGTGTCCCACCGGCCGCGCGTGAGCTCCCCAGACGGTCCGGGCCGTCGCCAACTCCGCCCGGTACCGCGCGTATCCGTCCTCGTACAGCTCCCGGACGTCCTCGCACGGATCGACCACCTGATGACGTCCCGGCGGCGCCTCGTACCCGGGGGACAGCGACGCCCTGGCGACGGACACCACACCGAGCGCGCCGACCTGCTCCTCCAGCGGGATACGGACGGGCCTGCCGAGGACGTCGGCGATCAGCCGGGCCCACGTCAGCGACCGCGTGCCGCCGCCGCACAGGGCGAGGGTGCCGCTCAGCCCCGCCGCCTCCAGGCAGTGCCGGGCCGCGTAACCGATGGCCTCGCAGACGGCCCGGACCGCGTCCGCCCGGCCGGCCGCCAGGCTGAGCCCGTCGAGTCTGCCCTGCGCCGACGGCTCGACGAAGGGGGCCCGTTCGCCCGCCTCGGACAGGAAGGGGAAGGCGCGGACGCCCCGGGCGCCGGGCGGGCTGTCGGCGAGCAGGGCGTCCACATCGGCCGTGGTCGCGCCGACGAGAGCGAGCACCCACTCCAGCGCCGCCGTCCCCACCATCGCCGGCATGGCGCGCAGCCACCGGTCCGGAGCCGGTGTGCACAGCCACATGCCGGCGGGCTCGGCGAGCGGATCGAGATCGACCCGGTCGGTCAGCACCTGGCTCGCGAGGGTCGTGCCGAGGATGAGGACCCCGTCCCCCACCTCAAGCACCCCGCTTCCGATCGCACAGGCCGGCAGGTCGTACGGCCCCGCCACGACCGGCAGCCCCTCGGGCAGACCGAGGAGTCCGGCGCCGTGGCCATGGAGCGCGAGCACCGTGCCCGGGACGGCCGGAGCGGGCAGCAGCCCCGCCCGCTCCGCGACCCCGCACGCTGCCAGGGCTTCGGGCGCGTAGCGGCGAGTACGGGGGTCGAGGAACGGCAGCGTCGCGTCGGAGGCGTCGAGGCACACCCGGCCGGTGAGGCGCTGGGCGACCGCGTCGACGCAGTACCCCGCGACGGCGGCCCGGTCCAGCGAGCGGGGCTCGTGCTCCTGGAGCCAGTTCAGCAGCGGGCCGTGGCACCCCGGGAACATCCCCGAGCCGGTGTGCGCGTACGCCGTGCCGATCGTGCCGTCCATCAGCCAGCGGGTCACCAGGTCAGAGGCCCGCGCGTCCATCCAGGAGATGGCGGGCCGCACCGGGCGGCCGTCGGAGTCCCGCAGCCACAGTCCGTCCCCCTGCCCGGTGAGCGCCACGGCGTCCGGCAGCCGCCCGAGTTGCGCGGCAACCTCCTGTACGACAGCGCCGACACCGGAGACGACGTCGTCGAGATCCTGCTCGACGCGACCACCCGGCAGCATCTCCAGATGCGAGCGCCGACTCGCGGAGGCCAGGGCTCCGCCCCCTTCGTCGAACGCCACCGCCTTGGTGACCGACGTTCCGATGTCCACGCCGATGATGGTCCTCAACCCTGCTACCTCCTGTGCGAGCCGATGGATTCCGGAGCGTCGGCGGCGAAGACGGCGGTCAGGACCCGCCGTCCACCAGGACGTCCCCGTTCGCGAGGTGCCGCAGCTTCTCCCCCCGCACGAAGCGGCCCACCTCGGCGGCGGTGATGGCCGCCGCACGGTGCGCCGTCTGCCGCGTCGCGCCCGCGAGATGAGGCGTGGTGATCACGTTCGGTACGTCACGCAGGGCCCAGTCGGCGGGGATCGGCTCGACGTCGTACACATCGAGGGCGAGCGCCCCGAGAGCCCCGCTGCGCAGCAGCTCGGGCAGCGGCGCGTGGTCGAGCAGCCCACCGCGGGCGGAGTTGACCAGGACCGCCCCGGGCGGCAGCAGCCCGAGCCGGCGGGCGTCGAGCAGATGTTGGGTCTCCTCCGTCAGGCGGGCATGCAGGCTCACCACCGAACTCCGGCTCAGAAGGTCGTCCAGCTCGACGAGTTCGACACCGTCGGCCGCGACCGACACCGGGTCGGCATACGGGTCGGCCGCGAGCACCTGCGCCCCGAAGGCGCGCATCACCCGCGCCACGATGCGGCCGATGGCCCCGTAACCGACGAGACCGACCGTGGCCCCGCCGAGCTCGCCGCCGACCTCCTCGTACGCGTAGAGATCGCCCCGCCAGACGCCCCGCTTCAGCTCGGCGTCGGCGGCGGCGATGCGCCGCATCGCGGCGAGCGTCAACCCCACCGCGAACTCCGCGGCGGCGGGGGCGTTGCGGCCGGGGGCGAAACTGACCCTGACCCCGTGCCGGGTGGCGGCGGCGAGGTCCACATTGACCGGTCCGCCCCGCGAGACGGCGACGAGCCGCAACCCGGGCGACGCGGCGAACACCTTCTCGGTGAACGGGGCCATCTGCGTCACACAGACGGCCGCCCCGTCCAGCGCCTCCACGAGCTCGTCCTCCGTACCGCTGGCCTCACGGACCTCCGCTACCGGACCGAAGGGCTCATGGGGCCAGGGAAGGGTCAGCTCCGTGAACTCCGGGAGCTCCCCGCCCGCGTGGGACAGCTCCTGACTCACCGCCTCGCGCATCAACGCGGGACGGACGAAGTGGTCGCCTGCGGCGAGGATGCGCATGACGTCGGATTCCTTCTGCGAGGAGAGCCGCTGGGGTGGGTGCCGAGCAGGTCGGAGCCGTGATCCGAGCCTGATCCGAGCCGCGAAAGCCCGGTCCCGGGCTCCGGTCCCGGTCTGTGGAATTTCTGTTAAATTTAACAGCGCCCACGTGAACCGGCAATGCACCAGGCCGACACGGGCGACGGCAACGCGGTCCACTTCGCCTGGACTCGGCCCGACTCAGAAAGGGCGGTCTCCATGACCACTCGTCTCCTGCTCGTACGGCACGGCGAGACCGAGTGGCACGCGGAGAACCGGTACGCCGGCATTACCGACGTCGCCCTGACACCCCGAGGCGTGGCCCAGGCGACCGACCTCGGAGCCTGGGCCGTGCGCGGCGGCGTGGACGCGGTCGCCTGCTCCCCGCTCAGCCGCGCCCGCCTGACGGCGAGCCCCGCGGCCGAGGCGCTGGGCCTGGCGGTGGAGGTCCAGGAAGGGCTGCGGGAAGTGGACTTCGGATGGGGCGAGGGCCGGACGATCCAGGAGATGGCCGATGAGGACCCCGAAGCCGTACGGCGGTTCCGCGAGGACGCCGACTCCGGCGCGTTTCCCGGCTCCGAACCCGTCGCCCGGGCAGCGGCGCGGGCGACCGCGTCCCTGCGCGACCTCGCAGACCGCCACCAGGGCGCAAGGGTGCTCGTCGTCGCGCACAACACCCTGCTGCGCATCGCCCTGTGCGAACTCCTCGGACTGCCCCTCGGGCGCTACCGGCGCATCTTCCCGCGGCTGGACAACGGGGCTGTCACGGAGGTCGAGATCCGCGGCACGGAGACGGCGCTGCGCTCGCTGAACGTACCCACAGCGCCGCCCCCCGCCCCCGCGCCCGGTCCGAGCCCTGCGGGAGACTGACCCCCATGACCAAGAGATCCGCCGAAGAGCGCCGACGGCTCATCGCCGACCATGTGGTGGAGCAGGGGACGGCCACGGGTGCCGCCCTCGCCCAGCTCACGGGCGTGAGCCTGATGACCGTCCACCGGGACCTCGACGACCTGGCGCGACAAGGGGTGCTGCGACGCTTCCGCGGTGGCGCGTCCGCCCTGCCCTCCACGGTGTTCGAGTCGAGCCTCGACTACCGGCTCGGCGTCAACACGGCGGAGAAGAAGGCCGTCGCGCGGGCCGCCGCCGCGCTGGTGGAGCCCGGCATGTCGGTGATGCTCGACGACTCCACCACCGTGCTGGTCATGGCGGGCCTGCTGGTCGACCTCGCCCCGCTCACCGTGGTCACCAACGCCCGCCGGGTGCTGGACGTCTTCGCCGGATGTGAGGGCATCCGTCTGATCGCCCTGGGCGGCGAGTACTCACGCACCCATGACTCCTTCCTCGGCATGCCCTGCGTCGAGGCGGTGGAGGCGCTCTCCGTGGACCTCGTCGCGGTCTCCACGTCGGCCCTCGACGCCAGGACGGCCTACCACCAGGAGCAGGACGTGGTGCTGGTCAAACGGGCGATGCTCACGTCGGCGGCGACGAAGGTGATGCTCATGGACCACACCAAACTCGCCCGGACCGCGCTGCACCGGGTGGGCCCTGTCGGTGACCTGGACCATCTCGTCGTGGACGACGGAGCGGACGCCGACCTGCTGGGCAAACTCCGCGAGCGGACGCGGGTCACGGTGGCGGCCGTATGAGCGGTGAATCCCGGCGCCCCACTCCGCCCTCTCCGGCCGTGATCGGCATCGACGTGGCCACCGCCTCCGTCCGCGTGCTGTGCGTCGACGGACAGGGACGCGTACTCGCCGAGGCACGGGCCGATCTCCCGCCCCCCGTACGCACCTCTACGGGAACGAGCGAGCAGGACGCCCGGTCGTGGTGGCCCGCCGTACGGTCCGCCCTGCGCCGCACCACGGGCGCGCTGCCCCGGGGCGGACGGGAGGTGATCGCGGTGGCGGTGTCCGCCACATCCGGCACCATCGTCCCCACCGGATTCGGCGGCGAACCGCTCGGCCCCGCCCTGATGTACGACGACCGGCGTGCCGCCGACATCAACGCCGAGGCCCAGCGGACGGGCAGCGCCCGGTGGGACGCGCTCGGCCTGTCGGTGGGCCCCACCGCCGCGCTCGGCCGGGCCGTGTGGTGCCTGCGAACGTACGGCCCCGCTCTGCACCACGTCCTGCACACCCCCGAGTTCATCGGCCGCGAACTGACGGGCCACCCCGTGGCCACGGACTGGAGCCACGCCCTGAAGTCCGGCTACGACGCCCGCGCCGGGGAGTGGGCGAACGAGGTCTTCGACGCCCTCGACTTTCCGGCCGGGCTGCTCCCGTCCGTGTGCGCACCCGGCACCGAGGCCGGGATCGTCGGCCCGGAGGCGGCCGAGGCCACGGGCCTGCCCGAAGGGTGCTCCGTACGTCTCGGGATGACGGACGGCTGCGCGGGCCAGATCGCCACCGGCGCGGTCGAACCGGGCCGGTTCGTGGGCGTCATCGGCACGACGTACGTCCTCAAGGGGGTGTCCGAGCACCTGGTGCGCGATGCGACCGGCGCGTTCTACAGCCATCGCCACCCCGACGGCTGGTGGCTCCCCGGCGGCGCGTCCAACACGGGAGGGGAGTGCCTGGCCGACATCGCCCCGGCCCGCCTGCCCGCGCTGGACGCCGCCGCGGCGGCCCGGGGCCCGGCGTCGTACGTGCGCTACCCGCTGTGCCGCGACGGTGAACGCTTCCCCTTCGTCTCCGGCGCGGCGCGCGGCTTCGACCTGGGCACCCCTCGCGACGAGGCGGACGCCCACCGCGCCGCGCTGGAAGGAGTCGCCTTCCTCGAACGCCTGGCCCTGGACCGGGTCGAGCGACTGGGCATCCCGGTGCTCGGCCCCCTGCACGCGGCCGGCGGGGGAAGCCGCAGCGCCGTGTGGACGGCGATCCGGGCCACCGTCCTGGACCGTCCGGTCCGGGTCGTCGAGCGTGCGGAGACGGCGTTCGGAGCGGCACTGCTCGCCGCGACCGGCACGCTCCACGAGGATCTCGCGGCGAGCGCCGCCGCCATGGTGCAGAGCGGCGCTCTCGTGGAGCCGGTGCCGGCCGAACGCCCGGCCCTGGAGGAGACTTACGGCCGGTTCGTCATGGCGCTGCGCGGGCGCGGCTGGCTTCCCGACGACTGACGCGGCTCCGCCCCGAGGGCGCGAGCAGGGCCGGGTGTGGGGTCTGTCCTCAGCCATCCGCAGGTGGGACATGTCGCAAGAGCGACAACCGGAACGACCTTATGTTGATGCGTCAACCTTCCGAGGTTAAGGTGAGGTGACGCTCGACGGGTCCCCGTCGAGCCGGTCGTGAGCAGGTATTCAAGGAGGAAACATGGCGGTCGAAGTGAGCGACGTGCCCGGGGCGAACCGCTATGAAGCCTACGTCGACGGTGAGTCCAAGCCTGCGGGCATCGCGCAGTACATCCGTACGGCGGAGCTCGTCGCGTTCGTGCACACCGAGGTCGAACCGGCCTACGAGGGCAGAGGCGTCGGGTCTGCGCTGGCCCGGGCCGCCCTGGACGACGCGCGTGCGGCGAACCTCCGGGTGCTGGCCACCTGCCCCTTCTTCGCGGGCTGGATCGCCCGGCACCCCGACTACCAGGACCTGCTGTACCAGTCCCGCAGCAAGGTCAGCGACTGAATTGGCCGACGGGCCGACTACACGGATGGGAACCATGACAACGCGCGTTGCGGACAACACTGATGAGTCACGTTTCGAGATCTTCGACGGCGGTGAGCTGGCGGGTTTCGTCGAGTACCACCGGTTCCGGGACGAGATCGCCTTTCTCCACACGGAGATCGACCCCCGGTTCGGGGGCAGGGGCCTCGGGGGAACGCTGGCCCGCTCGGTTCTCGACGAGGCCAGGAAGCAGGAGCTCAAGGTGCTCCCCTTCTGCCCCTTCATCCGCGGCTGGCTGGGCAAGCACCCGGAGTACACCGACCTGGTACCGGAGGCGCAGCACGCGCGGTTCGGGCTGTGACGCCTGCGGGGCCGCTTGACGCCTGAGCGGGCGTGTACCGCTGCGCGAGCGCTGATACGCCGATCGCTCAACGCCCTGCGGTACGCGGGGATGGCACCGGTCCTCGGCGGGCCGGTGCCCCACTCCACCGGAATCAGTGGACCTGACGCTCGTGCTCCTCGGCGAGATCCAGGTTCGCGGACACCCCTCGCAGGGTCACCAGCGCCCAGATCGCGGCGACGACTATCACCCCGGCGCCGGCGATACCGGTCACCGTGGCCGCCTCGGTGAACGCCTCCTTCGCGGCTGCGAGGAGGAGGCTCCCCGTGCCACCGCCGACCTCCCCGGCCACGATCAGGGCTTCGGCGAGCGTCGAGGACGCCCGGTCGAGCAGGTCCGCCGGCAGTCCGAGCCCGTCGGCTCCGGTGGAGGAGACCCTGGTGTACCAGGAGACGAGCAATCCGCCCAGAACCGCGGTACCGCGGGCGGCCAACGCCGTGGAGGTGTGGGGGGCGTAGCAGGCCTCCGTCTCGCTCCGGGCCGTCAGCCAGCCGGTGAAGGTCATCATGGCCAGACCGACGTTCTGCGGGCGGAAGGAGTGTGCGAGCAGGCCCGCGCGCCTCCCGCCGGGCGGAAGCAGACCCGGAGGTGACAGCAGCCGGAACCCGGTGTGGTCACGCCCGACGATCTCGACGGGCACCACGACGGGATACCCGTCCGCTCCCCGGTAGGCGAGCAGCCGGTACGGAAGGGGATCGACCTTCCGCGAGAGCTTGGCGACGTCGACCCGAGGTGCTGTGCCGTTCTCGGGCGCCCGCTGTTCCGCGGGGGCGTCCGGCCAAGCGGGTCCGGTGACCTCTTGCGGCCCGCAGGCGGCCAGGTCGGGCCAGGTGGCCATTCTCCTGACGTCGATATCGACGTACACCCGCGCTCGTCGGTACTCGTGCAGCAGCCAGTCCCAGGCCCTGCCGCTCTTTCCCGGGCCGAAGAAGCGATCGGACGCGTCGAGGACGTCGTCCAGCCGCTGGGGCGAAGGGCGCATGTCCACCACGGCGTCACCCTGGGCGAGGACGTAGTCCTCCGGGCGGGCGAGTCCGTGTTCGCGTGTGTGGTAGGCGAGCGCGACACGGGGATCGCGCAGGATCCGCTCCAGCTTCCTGGGGAAGCCGAGCGAGGTCGTGAAACCGATCCGGCCCGCCGCTCGGTCGGTGAGACCGAGCGGGGAGACGCTGACGACGACGGCGCCACCGGTCGGGGTGACGTAGGCGACGGCGACGTTCAGATCGCCTGACAGCACCTCGTGTGTCGTGTCGGACCAGTGCAGGGGAGTAGCGGTCATGAATCGAGCCCTCGCAGTATCTCTTCCATCGACGAAACGCTTCCTGATGCGGTTCGTGCGGGCCGGATCCGCTGACGCCCGTTCAGGGGCGGGGGATGTTGCGCAGATTCGCCCGGGCCAGGTCGAGCATCTTGCCGACGCCTCCGTCGAGCACCGTCCGGCCCGCGGCGAAGGCGAACCCCTTGATCTGGGCGGCCGAGATGTGCGGCGGGATGGAGAGCGCGTTGGGGTCGGTGACCAGGTCGACCAGGAACGGTCCGTCATGGGCGAGCGCACGCTTCAGCCCTTCGGCGACATCTCCGGGGTGCTCGATGCGGACCGACTCGATGCCCACGCTGCGGGCGACGGCCGCGAAGTCCACGGGCTCGTGGTCGGTCTCGTGCTCGGGCAGCCCTTCGACGAGCATCTCCAGCTTGACCATGCCGAGCGAGGAGTTGTTGAAGACGATCGTCTTCACCGGCAGATCGTGCAGCTTCACGGTGAGCAGTTCGCCCATCAGCATGCCCAGCCCACCGTCACCCGACATCGAGATCACCTGGCGGCCGGGGGCGGCGAACTGGGCGCCGATGGCGTGCGGCAGAGCATTGGCCATCGTGCCGTGCACGAACGAACCGATCACCCGGCGCCGGCCGTTGGGGGTCAGATAGCGCGCGGCCCACACGTTGGACATGCCGGTGTCCACGGTGAACACCGCGTCGGCGGCAGCGAGTTCGTCCAGCACCGAAGCCGCGTACTCGGGGTGGATGGGCGTGTGCCGCTCGACGTCATGGGTGTAGGGGGAGACCACGGCCTCCAGTGAGCGGGTGTGTTTGCGCAGCATCCGGTACAGAAAGGCGCGGTCCTTCTTCGCTTCGACCAACGGCAGCACGGCCCGCAGAGTCTCTCGTACGTCACCGTGGACCCCGAGCTCCAGAACGGTACGACGCCCGAGGCGGCCGGCATCGTGGTCGACCTGCACGCTTCGTGCCTGCGGCAGGAAGTCGTTGTACGGGAAGTCGGTACCGAGCAGGACGACCAGGTCGGCCTCGTGCATCGCGTCGAAGCAGGCGCCGTAGCCGAGCAGGCCGCTCATGCCGATGTCGTAGGGGTTGTCGAACTGGATCCACTCCTTGCCCCGCAGGCTGTGCCCGACAGGGGCGGCGGCGCTCTCGGCGAGCGCCATGACCTCGGCATGGGCGTCCCGTACCCCCGCACCGCAGAAGAGCATCACCTTCCGTGCCGTGTTGATCTTGTCGGCAAGCTCCCGCACCTGTGGGGCCGGGGCGACGACCCGGCCGCGCTCGGTGACCAGGCGGCCGGCCCCCGTCGGATGGACGGCCTTGTCGTGTGCGACATCGCCGGGTATCACCAGGACCGACACCCCGCTGTTGCCCAGAGCGCGTTGCATGGCGATCCGCAGAATCCGGGGCATCTGCCCGGGAGTGCTGATCATCTCGCAGTAGTCGCTGCAATCGGTGAACAGCCTTTCCGGGTGGGTCTCCTGGAAGAAGCCGGTGCCGATCTGGTGGGACGGGATGTGCGATGCGATGGCGAGGACGGGCGCGCCCGAACGGTGTGCGTCGTACAACCCCTGGATCAGGTGCGTATTTCCGGGGCCGCAGCTTCCGGCACACACCGCGAGCCTGCCGGTCAGCTGCGCCTCCGCCGCCGCGGCGAACGCGGCCGCCTCCTCGTTCCGTACGTGTACCCACTCGATGCCGTCCGTGCGGCGCACCGCGTCGACCACCGAATTGAGGCTGTCGCCCACTACGCCGTAGATCCGCTCGACTCCCGCCTGGCGCAGGACGTCCACCATCTGCTGGGCCACGGTCTGATTCCGCATCGCCGGACTTCTCCCCTCGGACTGCACATCCGTCTCGTGTGACGATCGGCAGCTAATATAGTTGACACGTCTACTTTAGGTGGCCGGGTGTCGTCATGCCGGAGAGGAGGTGCCGCCCGGGCCGGATCGGCCCGGCCGTGGAAGCCGTCGCCGACCGCGCCGGTGTCAGGCCTCCTTCACCGGGTGCCCACTCATGATCGAGACACGATTGAACGCGTTGATGCTGATGGCGACCCAGAGCACGGCCGAGATCTGCTCGTCGGTGAGATCGTCGCGTGCCGCGGCGGCCGCCCCGCCCCGCGCGGATCCGGTCAGGCTGGTCGTCGCCTCCGCCAGGGCCAGTGCGGCGCGTTCCGCAGGGGTGAAGACGTCCGTCTCGCGCCAGGCCGGCAGCAGCCCGAGGCGCTGCGGACTCTCCCCGGCTTCGAGCGCCGCGCGTGTGTGGGCGCGCAGGCAGTAGGCGCACCCGTTGATCTGGGAGACGCGGAGATTGACCAGTTCCACCAACGTGACCGGCAGGCCGGCGCGGGCGGCCGCCGCCCCGGCGGCCTGTGCGGTCCGGGCGAGGGCGCGGAAGGCTTCGGGGTCGAACTTGTCGATGAATACCTTTTTGTCGCGGCTCGATGCCGAGGTGATGGTCACTGAAGGCTCCCTGCGATCGAGATAAAGTTGAAGCGTCAACCATACATCTGGAGAGTTCAGCATGAGCAACGTCGAACGTGATCCCGTCAGCACGACCTGCGTGCAACGGCCGGATGTGGCTGAACCCGCCCCCCACCGCGTCGAGACCCTGACGCCGCGGGATGTGCCCCTGGGCGGCCCGCGCTCCATGAGCGTGCGCCGCACCCTTCCGCAGCGGGCCCGCAGTTTCGTCGGTGCCTGGTGCTTCGCCGATCACTACGGGCCCGACGACGTCGCCCGGCGCGGCGGGATGGATCTGCCGCCGCATCCCCACACCGGCCTGCAGACCGTCACCTGGCTGTTCGACGGCGAGGTGGAGCACCGGGACAGCCTCGGCAGCCACGCCTACGTTCGCCCCGGCGAGCTCAATCTGATGACGGGCGGCCGGGGCATCTGCCACTCCGAGGTCTCCACCGACCGTACGACCGTCCTGCACGGCGTGCAGCTGTGGGTGGCGCTGCCGAACGAACACCGCGAGGCGGAAAGGGACTTCCAGCGATACGTGCCATCGCCGATCCGCAAGGACGGCGCCGAGATCAGGGTCTTCCTCGGCTCCCTGCTGGAAGCGGTCTCGCCGGTGCGCACCTTCACGCCACTGCTCGGCGCGGAGCTGATTCTCGAGCCCGGCGCGTCCCTGACCCTGGGCGTCGACGCCACGTTCGAGCACGGCCTGCTGGTGGACGAGGGGGACATCGAGCTGAACGGGACGGCGTTGAGCCCTGCCCAGCTCGGATTCCTCCGCCCGGGCACCGGGTCATTGACGCTCCGCAACACATCTCCCTCTCGGGCCCGAGCCGTTCTGCTGGGCGGACCGCCTTTCGAGGAGGAGATCGTCATGTGGTGGAACTTCATCGGCCGCAGCCACGACGACATCGTGCGGGCCCGCCAGGACTGGGAGGAGCAGTCCGAACGCTTCGGCGCGGTGGAGGGGTACGCCGGAGAACGGCTGCCCGCTCCCGAGTTGCCCAACGCCACGCTCGCGCCGCGCCGCAATCCCCCCAGCTCCTGAACCGCGGTCCGCGGGAGCCGAGGTCCCGCGGGCGGCCGACGCCGGTCGGGATGCGCGACGCGAGAGGCTCGTCATGGCGCATCCCGAAGCGGCCGCCCTACAGGCGGCGGCGGTAACGACCGGACGGGTCTCAGCCCAGGAAGGTGCGAAGGGCCGCGTTGACCTCCTCGGCATGCGTCCAGAGCAGCCCGTGCGGAGCGCCTTCGATCTCCACGTACTGCGCCTCGGGCAGCTCACGGCGGAAGCGGCGGGCCGTCGCGTCGATGGGCAGGATCCGGTCGGCCGTTCCGTGCAGGATGAGGGCCGGCTTCCCGCTGTCGCGGACCGCCTGGACGTCGGCGCGGAAGTCCTCGATCCAGGAGGAGACGACCGCGTAGGCCGCCACCGGCGCGCTCGACGTCGCGACGTTCCAGCTCGCGGTCACGGCCTCCTGGCTGATACGGCTGCCGAGGGTGTCGTCGAGGTTGTAGAAGTCGGCGAAGAACTGGGTGTACCAGGCGTACCGATCCCCCTTCGCCGCTGCCGCGATTCCGTCGAACACCTCTTGCGGCACCCCCTCGGGGTTGTCGTCACGGGCGACGAGGAAGGGCTCCAGTGCGGCGAGGAACGCCAGCTTCGCGACCCTCTCGTGCCCGTACCGTGCGACGTAGCGAGCAAGCTCGCCCGTCCCCATCGAAAAGCCGACGAGAACGACCTCGCGGAGATCGAGACTCTCCAGGAGGGCGTTGAGGTCGGCGGAGAACGTGTCGTAGTCGTATCCCGTACCCACCTTCGACGATCGGCCGAAGCCGCGACGGTCATAGGTGATGACGCGATACCCGGCATCCAGCAGGTCCCGCGTCTGACGCTCCCAGCTGTGTCCGTTCAGCGGATACCCGTGGATCAGCACGACGGGCTGACCCGCTCCCTGGTCCTCGTAGTAGAGCTGGACCGGAGTGCTGTTCTCACTGCCGACGGCGATGTACCCCATCGTCTTCTCTCCTTCTGATGCGGACGAAAGTGCTGGTCAAAATGGTCTACGTGCTCGATGGGCGCGACCGTCGCGGAGGGGCCCGTTCTCGAAACAGAAAACATCGACGAGGGTCGCGTCCCCGCC
Organism: Streptomyces rubiginosohelvolus; assembly: GCF_014649875.1. Taxonomy (GTDB): domain Bacteria; phylum Actinomycetota; class Actinomycetes; order Streptomycetales; family Streptomycetaceae; genus Streptomyces; species Streptomyces rubiginosohelvolus. Next base: position 308,337 of record NZ_BMTW01000006.1, read on the forward strand.
GGTGTCAGCCGTTCACCGGACCGTCGGGGGCCACGATCGCGTGTGGCTCCGATGGGGTCGGAGTACCGGCACTCCGGGGGAATTTCCGTGATTTCGGTGTCCACTGTTCCGGTGCAACTGACGGTCGTCATTCCGCAGCCGCTCACTTGCCGACGAGCTGACGCGGCATGACCGGATTCTTGTTGCGAGGCTGACAGCGAAGTTTAGTTGACATCGCAACTCGCCGACGGCCCCCATATTACGAGGACTTCACCGTTTGGCAAGTCAGGGGAGGAGGGGCGGCTGATTTTCCGATCTCCTGTCGTCACGTGGCGCGTTCCCGGCTTCGTTGAGCGAATTCGGCCGCCACAGGGCGGTGCGGAGGCGTCTAGTTGACACATCAAGTTCTGGTGCTAGTGTACGGCGACATGCGCAGGCCACGCCGGACCGTGGAGTACTGGCAACCGCGATGAGGGATCTCCCATGAGCAGGGAAGTCAAGGCCGGAGTCGGCGCACTGCCGAGGCGCGAGGGAAGGTAGGAGCAGGTTCGGTGTGAAGAGTGAACGAGGTGTGCCCAGGGTTTTGCGGGCCCGGTTCCAGGGAATCTCCGGCCACGACGTCGGTCGATTCAGGAAGTCCATTCAGGAAGTCCATTCGGGAACACGCCGCGACACATCGCCTCGTCCACGCCCGCCTTCCGGGAGGCTTGTCTTTTCCCGTGCGGAAGCCGCGAAAGCATTGTGAACTCGTACTCGCGCACCATCTGTCGATGACCTGCCGCGCCGGAACGAACAAGTCGGCTTTCACGGCCGACAGCCGAACACCCGGAAGGACCACCGCGATGAATGCTCCCGTGATCGACAAGCCCGACTTCAGCGGGCTGAGTGCGATGTACATCAACTGCACCCTGAAACGATCTCCCGAGCTCAGCCACACCCAGGGTGTGGTCGACCGCAGCGTGGCCATCATGGAGGCGAACGGAGTCAGCGTGGACCAGATCCGCGCCGTCGACCACGACATCGCCACCGGTGTCCGCCCGGACATGACCGAACACGGCTGGGACACCGACGAGTGGCCCGCGCTCCTCAGGCGGGTCCTCGCCGCCGACATCCTCGTCATCGGCGGATCGATCTGGCTCGGGGACAACAGCTCGGTGACCCGGCGCGTCATCGAACGGCTTTACGGCTACTCCGGCGTGCTCAACGAGCAGGGCCAGTACGCCTACTACGGACGTGTCGGCGGCTGCCTGATCACAGGCAACGAGGACGGCCTCAAGCACTGCGCCATGAGCATCCTCTACAGCCTGCAGCACATCGGCTTCGCCGTCCCGCCCCAGGCCGACGCCGGCTGGCTCGGTGAGGTCGGCCCGGGCCCCTCCTATCTCGACGAGGGATCAGGCGGGCCGGAGAACGACTTCGCCAACCGGAACATCTCGTTCATGACGTACAACCTCCTCCACCTCGCGTCGATGATCCGCGACACCGGTGGCATTCCCGCCTACGGCAACCAGCGCTCGGCCTGGGACGCCGGCTGCCGCCCCGACAACGCCAATCCCGAACACCGCTGACCCGCTTGAAGGCGCTACCGAGGATGTGAGATGCGATGACCGCACCAACTGCCATGAACTGGCCGAGCCTGAGAGTCTCCGACTGGACCGCGACCCGCGACACGCTGCACATGTGGACCCAGATCGTGGGCAAGATCCGCATGGCCCACGCACCACTCGTCAACCACTGGTGGCAGGTGACGCTGTACGTCAGCCCCCGCGGACTGACGACATCGACCATCCCTTACCGCTCCGGGGCGTTCGAGATCGAATTCGACTTCGTCGGCCACCGGCTCGAAGTCCGCAGCAGCGATGGCGGCGTGCGCGGCTTCCCGCTCCGGCCCATGGCGGTGGCCGAGTTCTACGCCCAGATCCTGCACACGCTCGACGAACTCGGGATCGAGGCCCCGATCCATCCGCACCCCAACGAGGTCGAGCCCGCGATTCCGTTCGCCGACGATCACGATCACGCCTCCTACGACGGTGAGGCGGCGACTCTCTTCTGGCGGCAGTTGCTGCAGGCGAACCGGGTCATGGGGGAGTTCCGGTCGCACTTCGTGGGCAAGGTCAGCCCCGTGCACTTCTTCTGGGGAGCGATGGATCTCGCCTGCACCCGCTTCTCCGGGCGACAGGCGCCTCCGCACCCCGGCGGCGCACCCAACTGCGGCGACTGGGTCATGGTCGAGGGCTACTCCCGGGAGCTTTCCAGCTGCGGATTCTGGCCCGGTGGCGGTGAGGAAGGAGCCTTCTACGCGTATGCCTACCCCGAGCCCGAAGGGTTCGCCGATCACCCGGTCGGTCCGGAAGGCGCCTACTTCAGCTCCGAGTTCAAGCAGTTCCTGCTGCCCTACGAAGCCGTCCGCTCCGCACCCGACCCCGATCGCGCGCTCGCAGAGTTCCTGCACACCACCTACGAGGCCGCCGCGGTGCTCGGAAAGTGGGACCGCGCCGCGCTGGAGGACGACCCCATGCGGTGGGACGGAACCTCCACACCTCGCTGGTCGCCCAAGTAGCCCGTCGCAAGCTCCGGCCTCTGACATTTGTCATGCGCGGCGATGACAGCGGTCACCGGAGGCCGTGACAACTCCCCCTGCCGCGAGGGCATGGGCGGCGCGATTCTGAACTCATGACGCAGAACGCGATGGGGGCCGGGGAACCGGGGAGAAATCCCGCCGGTGGGTACGAGGCCGTTCGCGGCGCCTCCTTCCCGGTCGCCCGCGGCCAACTGCGCGCCCTGCCCGGGACGGACAGGGCGCGCAGGACGTGACCGGATCTGTCCCTCGTACGACTCGACGATCGGCATCGACGCCGTACGAGCGGGAGTTGGGCCGACATGCCGCTCGCCGGGCACCATCAGGCGGCGCAGGCCGAGGAAGCCCAAGCGAGGTGACGGCATGAGCGACGAGGACGGGCTCGAGCCGGACGCGCAGCCGCTCACCGACGGCGGACAGTCCGTGCTGTCCGCGATGGTCGCCATGCTGTCGATGAGGGACGACATGGCCCTCGTCGCCGGCCTGAACGAACGCCTGTCCCTCATCGAGCGCTCCCCGGAGGTGGAACTTGGCGAGCGGGACGCCTCCGGGCCGGAGGCGTCGGCGCCTCCGGGGGAGAGCGTGTGAGAGGCGAGGACCGTCCGCCTCGACCTCCGGTGGAGGAGGTCAGACCATGCTGTTGCCGCTGGCGGTCGCTTCGGGCCGGACGAGGTCCTGCACGACGTCCCAGTGCTCGACGATGCGGTCGTTCTCCAGTCGGAAGATGTCAACGATCACCGTGGGACCGGGCCCCCAGCCGTGGACGAGGCTGTGCGTAAACACGAGGTCGCCCTGGGCCGCCACGCGCTGCGGCTCCCAGGAGAACCCCTCCAGGCCCGGCACTGCGGCGCGGAGTGTGCCGAGGCCCGGACCGCCAACCACCTCCGTGCAGTCCAGAAGGTTGCCGGCCTGCACCGCAAGGTCCGCCGTCAGCGGCTCGACCACGCACACAAGACCGCCCTGGGCCTGGTCCGCGAACACGATGTCATCGCGCACGAAGACCTCAAGATCCGCAACATGGTCCAGGCCCCCAAGCCGAAGCCCGACCCCGAACAGCCGGGTGTGTTCCTGCCGAACGGGGCCGCCGCGAAAGCCGGACTCAACCACTCGATCTCGGATGCGGGATGGGGGGTGTTCCTGACGATCCTGCACGCCAAGGCTGAAAGCGCCGGACGAGAAGTGATCGCTGTGAAACCCCGCAACACCTCCCGGACCTGTCCCGAATGCGGGCACGTCTCAGCGGAGAAATGGCCCACCCAGGCAAAGTTCCACTGCGTCTCGTGCGGCCACTTGGCGCACGCGGACACGGTCGGCACCCTGAACGTTCTACGGGCCGGGCTGGTCCGTCGCAACGCCAACCCGGCATAGCGAAAAGCCCCAGCGTTCACGCGGGGGAGGAGTCACGATTGACGGAGAGGTGTACGGGGCCGGTGACATCGACACCGAGTTCACGATTCAGTCGATCTCCAAGCCGCTCGCGTACGCGCTGGCGTTGGCGGACCGCGGGTTCGCCCCTGTGCTTGCCAAGGTCGGTGCCGAGCCGTCGGGGGAGGCGTTCAACGAGATCTCCCTCGAAAGCGACACCGGCCGGCCCCGCAATCCGATGATCAACGTTGGCGCGATCACCGTTCACTCCCTGGCAGGCCCGGAGGGGCTGAACGCGACAGAGCGGAAACGCGTGGTAGACGGACTTTCGGACTTCGCGGGACGTCGGCTGAGAACGGATGACGCCGTGTACGCGTCGGAGATGAAACACGCCCACCGCAACCTCGCCATCGCGCACATGCTCCGCAGACGACATCCTCGTCGAGGACGCGCGGGCCGTCGTCGACGGCTATACGCGCCAGTGTTCCGTGCTCGTCAGCACACGCGATCTGGCCATGTTGGCCGCCACGTTGGCGAACCGCGGGATGAACCCTCTCTCGGGCGAACAGGTGGCGCCGGAACCGGTGGTGCGCCAGGTGCTGAGCGTCATGTGCAGCTGCGGAACGTATGACGCGGCCGGCGACTGGGGCACCCAGGTCGGCATCCCGGCGAAGAGCGGAGTTGCCGGAGGTCTGATCGGCGCGCTCCCCGGACAGGTCAGCATCGCCACGTTCTCACCGCGACTGGACAGCCACGGAAACAGCGTTCGCGGGGTGTCACTGTTCGAGCGACTCTCTTCGGACATGGGTCTGCACGTGTTGGAGGTCCCCGCCACCGCGCGTGCGGCTCTGCGAACCAACCATGTCGTCGGCAGCGGACCGGACGCCCTCCGGGTTCTTCAACTGCAGGGCGGCATCGGATTCGCCGGAGCCGACAGAATCATCCGGGAAACCGTGGACACGTCGTACCCGGAAACCGGGGTCGCTCTGGACCTCACACGCGTCCATTCGATCGACGACGTGGCCCAGCGCATGATTCTGGGAATCGCGCGCCGGCTGACGCTCGACGGTCACGAGGTCTACCTCGTCGACCCGGAATCGATCGTGCCCGACCCCGATCCGGGCGATGGCGGACGAGTGACCGTAGTAGCCAGCCTGGACAAGGCGAGCGGACCTGCACGTTCCGGGTAATCGCCGGCACCGGCCGCGTCAGCGGGATGGAGGACGTGCCGATGCCCTCGATACGCTTGGTCCATGAACGCAACACCGCGCTGGCTGACCCCGGAGGAGCAGGCCGCCTGGGACGGTTTCATCCGCATGCAGGAGAAGCTCATCGGACGTCTTTCCCGCTACGTCCAGGCAGACTCCAGCATGTCCCCGGCCGACTTCATCGTGCTGGTGAAGCTCACCGAGGCCGGCGGGCGGATGCGCTTCATGGACCTCACGAAGTTGGTGGAGTGGGAGAAGAGCCGCATGTCCCACCAGGTGGGGCGGATGGCGAAGCGCGGCCTTGTGACCAAGGAGGAGTGCCCCGACGACGGACGCGGTTCCTTCGTCGTCGCCACCCCGGCCGGCTATCGGGCGATCGAGGACGCAGCGCCCCTTCACGTCGAGCACGTCCGCCGACTGTTCATCGATGCCCTGACGCAGGACGACCTGGACACGCTCACCAGGATTTCGAGCCGCGTCGTCGCTCATCTGGAGGCGCAGCCCGACTGAGGCTCCGGCCCTGAGCCGGATGGTGACAGTGGGGGACCGGCCGCCGGGTGGAGCGCGACGTTCAGTCCTGCCCGGGCCCGGCGGTTCGGTCGGCGGTTCGGGTGAAGTCGGAGGCGTGGTCGCGGGCCCACTGCGCGTAGGAGCGGCCCGGACGGCCGAGGGCGTCTGTGAGCGTGCGGCAGTCGCTATCGGGCGAAGGGGCTACGTCGAGGGACTTGTCAGTGGCCCTTTCCGCCCCGTCGTAGCTGGTGAGGCCGTACAGCCAGTCGGCGTAGTCGGCGGCGAACCCGCCCTGTTCGCGGTAGAAGTGCCGCGCCTGTTCGGGCGTCACCTCGTCGAGGGTGATGTGGTCGCCGACAGCCGCGGCGATGGCGGCGGCCTGTTCGCCCGCCACCTCCGCACCCTTTTGCGGCGAAGCCACCCCGTGACGAGTGTGCTTCGACCTGGAAGGGCCCACGATGCGTCAGATCTGAACGACGGCCTCCTCACGCATCCAGCCCCGGCCGTCGGCCGCCGCGTCGGTGGTGACCAGAACGTAGCCGTACTCGTTGTAACTGGCGCCCTCGCAGGTAGAGGCACCGACTATGTCACCAGCGTGCTTGGTCTTGACGACCGCGCTCGTCGGGTTCGGGTTCTCGTACACACCGGCGGTCGGCCACAGGACTTTGTACTGGCATCCGAACGGGGCGGAGGCGCCGGCCGTGGGGCCGGCGGCGAGGACACCGGCGCTGCCGAGCGCCGCGGCGAGGACGAGGGTGGTGAGTCGGTTCATGCGCATGAACGATTGTGCCCTTCAGGAGCCGATGATCTGTCAGCGCACAGAATCGCAGGGCGGGCTAGGGATTGTCCCGCGCTCGCACAAGCCTTCACCGGCTTCGCACCGGCTGCTGGGCAACTCGGCTCCGCTCGGCGCCGCCGGAGAACCCGGCCCGGCACCGCAGCCACGACCGACCGGAGCCCGGCAGGCCTCGCTCGCCCCGCCGCGGCCGCGCTTTCCCTCCAACGGCAAGCTATGCGGGCGGCCGGACGCTGAGCGGGACCGGGCGCTCACGCTGCACTGCGGACAACCGTTCCCGCATATACCGCTGGGCAGCCGGCCAAGCGGCGACGTCGGGTCCGCTCACCATCGCCGCCGGCTTCAGGGACCCGACCGCGCTCCCGGGGTGATGGTCTACAGGGGTGAAGCAGTGGAGAGTCGTCATGGCCCGGTGCCGCTAGCGGTGGTTGAGGTGTTTGCGTGCGGTCTCGGCGAACGTGCTGATAGCTGACTTCAGGAGCTCGAAGTGCTCTCGGTGCAGATCCGCGGAGGTGGCGGGACGGAGGCCTTCGTCAGCGTCCTCGATGCTGTTCAGCGTGGTGCTCAGCTGCTGGGCTGCGGCTCGGACGTTTCGGGCCGCTGCCGCGACGCGCGAGGGTCCTTCCAGCTCGACCTGACGGGCTGCGGCTGCCACTGGCTCGGGGTTGGTTGCCGACGAGATCGCCCGTCGAAGGGCGGACCGTTCGGAGCTGCTGTGTTGGCGGGGGAGAGCTTCCTGTTCGCTGAGGAGGCCATCGAGCAGGATTCCCGCGCTCTCCAGCACCGCTCCGGTCCCGGCTTCGTAGGTATGAGCGGCCCTGAGGAGTTCTGCGTACACCTCCCTTTGCGCCGTACGGCGAAGGGAGTCGAGCGACCCGAGGTAGGCACTGCGGGCTGTCTTCGATGCGGCGAGCACGGCCGCGGTACCACCGATCAAAGCTCCGGTGAGGGCACTGCCCGCTCCGATCAGCGCTATCGCCAGCTCGTTTTCCATAGGGGCATCCTGCCGTCAACCGGCCGGGCCGTCTCTAGTTCTGGTTTCGCCGCTTGCGGTTGTGGCGGCGCGGGCGTGGGAGTGTATCCAGTTTGCCCACAGCTGCACGGATGTGGGCCTCGCCGGACGGGCGATGCTCGCCCGCGCCGCACCAGGAGAGCTGCCCGTGCGCCTCATGCGGATGCATGCCGAGGTTGTGCTCGGTACAGAGCGGCCACGCCCGCCGGAGCCGCTCCGTGATGGTCTCCTGCGCGGTGTCGGCGATGGCCGCCAGGGCAACGGTGAGGTTCTCCGCCGAGTCAGGGTACAAGGGATTGCCGTGCCATTCACCGTTGGCCAAAGCGACGTAGACGCTCTCCGGCTCGCCGTCGTCGCATGGGGGAGTGGCCAGCAGCCGGAGTGGTCCGCGCTCCGGCACCGTTCTCCCAGATCGCGGTTGAGCATCGCGAGAGCCTCGTCCCACAGGGGGTACTCGCCTGGCGGAACCAGGCGGGGCTCAGGGCGGTCGTAGGGAGCACGCACAGTGGCCATCCTGCACTGCGGACAGTCGGCGGCAGTCGCGCTGTGAGAGGTATCGATGCCCGAGGCGGCGCTGCCGTGGTGACTCTGCTGCCACGCGTGGCCCCTTCCGCCGCCAGAACAGCGGCGACTACGACGACGACCTCGTCCTGCGCCTCGAATTCAGTCCACAGGTGACCGGCATCGGCGCTCATTTCCGCAGCTCCTAGTGCTGGGCTACCGGCAGATCCCGTCCGGTCCGGGCCGCGGGCTGCGTTGGACGGGTGGTGACTATGCGTTTCCTCCCGGCCGAGCCTCCGAAAGGGTGAACCGGCAGCCGATCCCGGCGTGCCCTGCTGCCGGGCGTCGCACTCTGCGGAGAGGGACGCCCGGTGTCGAGGCCACCACAGGGGTGCTCGGCGTCGGAAAGAGGGGGAGTGGTGGTGGGATCGGCCAAAAGCGAGCCGCAGACTTCGTTGCGCGACCGTATGCGCTATCGGTTCGACCGCACGCTGGCTCGTTCGACCGGCACGCTGATGGGCTGGCTGGTGATCACCTGCCTGGCCGTCGTCGTCCCGGTGAGCCTGTTGCTGGTGTGGACGGATCCGGGATCTCCCACGTCGCTCTCGGGGCGGCTGACCGCTGCGTGGCGGATCAGCGCGGAGACGCTGCGGCTGGGCGCGGTCACCGGCACGCCCCTGCGCATGGTGCTTTCCGCAGTGCTCGGACTGGTCGCACTGCTCTGTGTGTCGACGCTCGTCGGAGTGATCACCACCGGACTGGCCGAACGAATGACGGAGTTGAGCAGGGGACGGTCCACGGTCCTGGAGCGGGGGCACGTCCTGGTGCTCGGCTGGTCGGACCAGGTGACCACCGTGGTGGGTGAACTGATCGCCGCGCAGACCCCACGGCGGCCGCGCGCGATCGTTCTGCTGGCCGACCGTGACAAGGCGGTGATGGAGGAGGAGCTGGCCGCGAGGGTCGGCCCAGCTGCCCGCGGCCGGATTGTCTGCCGCAGTGGTCCCCCCAGCGACCCTGACGTTCTCGCCCTCGTCAGCCCGCGGTCGGCGAGCACCGTAGTGGTCCTGCCATCGGCGGGAGTGACGGCGGACGCCGAGGTGCTGCGCATCCTGCTGGCCCTGCGGGCGGTGATCGGTGGGTACACGGACGGGCCTCCGGTGCTCGCGGCGGTTCGGGACGACCGGTACCGGGCACCTGCCCGTCTGGCCGCGGGCCCCCTGGGCACGGTCCTGGAAGCGGACACGGTCACGGCCCGGCTGATCGCCCAGTGCGTCGGCCGGCCCGGCCTCTCCCTCGTTCTGCGTGATCTTCTCGACTTCGCGGGCGACGAGTTCCATCTCGCCGACGCCACCGCGTTCCAGGACGGCCCGTTCGGGGAGACTTTGCTCTACCACCCGAACTCTTGCGTGGTGGGGCTGCTCACACCCGATGGCCGCACGCTGCTGAACCCGGCCGCCGACACCCTTGTCCTGCCCGGAAGCCGCCTGATCGTACTCGCCCGCGACGACGACAGCACCCGCGTCGAGGACTGCCGGCACCTCATTGACGCCTCGGCCATCGCCGCCGTCCGGTTCGAGCAGGCCGGCCCGTCCCGGCTGCTGCTGCTGGGCTGGAACAGCCGGGCCCCCCTGGTCCTGGAACAGTTACGCAGCACGGCCCGCCCCGGATCCGTTGTGGAGGTCGTCGCCGACAACGCCGTACCCGGGCCCCGAGAACCGGAGGCGGAGGGACCGGCCTGGCAGGATGTGCGTTTCCGTTCCCTTCCCCTGTCCCGGCCCGAGGTCCTTCTCGACCTCGACCTTGAGCCGTACGACGGAGTGATTGTCCTCGGCCCGGACCAGGTCGAGGGCCGGGACCACCCGGACGACTGGACTCTGGTCACCCTCCTGGCCGTGCGGCTGCTGGAACAGCGAACGGGACGCGAGACCCGGATCGTCACCGAACTTGTCGACGACCGCAACCGCCCACTGGCACCGGTGAACAGCGGTTCCGACGTCATCGTCAGCGGGATGCTCGTTGGTCTGCTCATGGCTCAGATCGCGCAGAACCGGCATCTGGCGCCCGTCTTCGAGGAGTTGTTCGCCGCGAACGGCAACAGCGTCTGCTTGCGCCCCGCCTGCGCCTACATTCGCGAGGGTGCCGAAGCCACGTTCGCCGACGTCGTCGCCGCCGCCCAGAGGCGTGGCGAATGCGCGATCGGCTACCGGCGGCAGGAACTCGCGCGCACCGGCTCCGATGACCACGGCATCAGGCTCAACCCGCCGAAGGCCGAGCGGCGCGTCTGGAACGCCGAGGACCAGGTTGTGGTGGTCGCGACGGACCGCCCGCCGCCCCCTTCGGACATCGGCGAACCGCAGGAGTCCGCTACGACGGGCAACTGAGGCTGAGGGCGGACACGACCTCGTCGTCGAGTTCGCACACCTTCGGCGTTCGCACCCGCCACATGGCTGTCAGGCGCACCCGGTGGCATGAACGTCGTGGTCCTTGGTCGCGGAAACGATTTGGGGGCTCATCGCCGCTGACGGCTACACCGCAGGCTCCTGGGCCTGCCCACCGATCGGGACCAGGAAGCCGCGGACCGGACCTTCGCCGGCTTTACCGGCGGCGTCGACCCGGGCATGGAACTGGTGGAGAAGCTGCACGCCCTGGCCCCGCTGCTGGACACCCTGGACGAGCCTGAACGCACCATTCTCGCCGTGCGCTTCGGCCAGGAGATGACCAGCGGTCAGTGCGCTGCCGTGTGCGGTGTGCCCGCTCGGACAGGGTGCTCCACCGGTTGTGACCCAGCGGGGTGCAGTAGTCCGACATGGTCCTGACTGCGGCGCGCACGGAAACGCGGTCGGCGAAGGTGATGCCGCTGGCGTCGAGGATCACGCCGGTGTGATCGGCCAGGGCGGTGTCGATCTGCGCTTGGAGAGGTGGGAGGAAATAGGCGAAAGCGTCCGTGATACCGGGTCAGGGGGCGCGGGGCTCGGCGTGGTTCGGTAGGGGTGGCTGTGGCCGAGAGCACTCGCGTGAGGGTCTGGGCTCCGGGGCAGATGCCTGGTGACGGATCAAGGAGACCGGATCTTGCTGGAGGCTGGGTCGGGATGGGTATGGACTGGCAGCGTTTCGCGCAGCGGATGGCGGCGATGGCGCATGACTTGCTGGAGCAGGAGTCGGTGGCCGGGACGCTGGAGCGGATCGCCGGGTCGGCGACGGAGCTGGTCGAGGGCTGTGACGCGGCCGGGATTTTGATCCTGAGCGGCGACAAGGTGCAGACGCTCGCGATGACCGGGGCGTTGGCCGAGGAGAGCCATCGGTTGCAGGAGCGCCTGAAGGAAGGGCCGTGTTTCGACGCGGCCCGCCGCCGGGACGGGGAGCGGGTCTTCCGGATCGCCGACATGACCGCCCTTCAGGAGCGGTGGCCCGCTTTCGCCCCCCGGGCGGCCGAGTTGGGCATCGGCAGCATGATGGGCTTCCTGCTGTTCACCGACGACGAGAACCTCGGCGCCCTGAACCTCTACTCGCGGCTCCCGGGCCGGTTCACCGAGACCAGCGAGACGGCCGGGTGGGTGCTCGCCTCCCACGCCGCCGTCGCCCTGTCCAGCGCACGCAACCACGCCCAGATGGCGGAGGCCGTGGCGACGCGGCATGTGATCGGGGAGGCCATGGGCATCCTGATGGCGAGACGCCGTATCGCCGAGAACGAGGCGTTCAACGTGCTGCGCGGCTACTCGCAGAACAACAACGTCAAGCTCCGCGAAGTCGCCCTGGCGGTGTGTGAGCAGGGGGCCCTGCCTCAGCCCTGACCCGGGCCAGGGGGGCGGGTCCCCCGGCAGCCGGAGGACGCACCGGCAGCGCCCGCCCCGATCCACCCGACTTCGGTATACCTCGCCGAGCACCACGCCCGGTGCCGCGCTGTATAGGTCTGCGGCAGACCGTGCCGTATGGGTGTGCGGGACAGGCCCGGGTCTCCCGAGTACGGCCCGGACCCGGGTGCCGATGGCGGCCTTGCCACCGGCACCAGGCTCCGCCCAGGCCTTCGCCGTAGGGCTGAGCGCGGTAGAGCACCTTTGCGGTGAACCGCCCCCCGGCGTTGCTGCGTCAGTTGAAGACGACGGAGCGGACCTTGAGCCGCTCCGAGGCAAGCCGGTGTGGGGCCGGAGGGAAAAGGAGTCGCCTCCGCAGTCGGTGCCGGTGAAGACGGTCGCCCAGGCGTCGGTGCGGTTCTTGGGCGAGCGGGCGGGCTGAGGGTTGTCCTCGCCGGCGCCGGGGAGGTTGAGGCACTGGCCGTTGGGCGGGCTGTTGAGGAAGCCCGAGGCCTCGAATCCCTCAGCGGTCATGTAGTCGTAGCGCACTGCCCGGCAGCGGCCGATGCCGGGGCGGGGGTGGTGATGAGGAGGACGTCGGCGCCGAGTGCGGCGGCGAGAGCGGAGCGAAGACGCATCGAGAGATCCTTTTGCTGGGGAACGCTGCCGTCGCTGTCCCTGCCCGACGAGTTCGAACCGCACCCCCACTTCACCCTTACGGACAGTGACGAAACGTGTCTGCCAACTCGATTGGCCCCGGGGGGCGAGGCCGGTTCTGGTTTGGGGAGGCTGCTGACGAGCCCGGCTCTCTGTACGGACCTGCGTGCCCCCTGGATGGCTGAGTGAGGCGGAGCGTTTCTGCCATGAACCTCTTCCCCCGAGCGGATGAGTACCAAGCGCAGGGCCTCAAGCGCCCCCCTCTATCTCTTGTCGCACTGATTCCTAGTGCCGTTCGTCAAGCCGCGGCGCACGCTTGAGGTAGCAAGCAGGAGGTGTCGGAGGTGCGCGGTACAGTCCGCTCATCCGACTGGGGAGGGCTCATGGCAGCCAAGTGGAGCTTGACGATCGACTGCGCGTACCCGGGGAAACTGGCCGCGTTCTGGGCGCTGGCGTTGGGCTACGAGGAGAAGCCGGCGCCCGCAGGGTTCGGGAGCTGGGAGGAGTGGTTCTCGCATCATGAGGTTCCGGAGGACGAGTGGGATGACGGGGCGTACCTCTCAGATCCTGACGGCGTGGGCCCCACCTTGTCCTTCCTGAAGGTGCCGGAACCGAAGGTGGCGAAGAACCGGCTGCATATCGACGTGCAAGTTGGCGGGGGCCGTGAGACCCCGTGGGAGGTGCGCTGGCCGCGCGTGGTCGTGGCGGTGGAGCGGTTGACCGCTGCGGGCGCGAGCGTGATCCGCGAGGAAGAGTTGCAGGGCAGGTCGGATCACGTGGTGATGGCAGACCCGGAAGGTAACGAGTTTTGCCTGGTCTGAGTGGGTCGGTCAGACGAACTGGCCGCGCGCAGCGTGTGGTGTTTCTTCCTAGTTCTTTGCGTTTCCCTGGGGGCGCTGGAAGTGCGGGGCAGCTAGGGCGACATTGCTTGAAGGGAACGGCGTGGCGCGGGAGGCGTGGTGGATGGCCGCTGGGCGGTGGGTGGTTGTGGAGTGGGCGGAGGTGTGCCGATCTGCTCGTAGTGCGTTGGTGGAGGCGGGTCCTGAGCGGGACACGCTCGTCCAGTCGCTGAAGGCAGCGGCGGCGGCGATCGCCGCGTGGGCGGTGAGCGGGTGGTGGTTCCAGGCGCCGATGGCCCTGCTGGCTCCGTGGACGGCGATCGCGATGGTCGGCAGCACGGTCTATCAGTCGGTGCGCACGGGCGTCCAGCAGTTCGCCATCATCGCCCTCGGCACTCTGTGGGCGTCTGCGGCGATGGCCTTCACCGACGACAGGACCATGGCCGCCATGGTGCTCACCTTGCCGTTCATGATGCTGCTCGGGAACTACCGGCGCTTCGGAAGCCAGGGCATCTACGGAGCCACCACAGCGCTTTTCGTCATCACCGGTGGGGTGTCCAGCACGTCCACGGTGGGGCACCGGCTCCTGGAGACGCTGATCGGTGCGGTCATCGGTCTTGGGGTCAACGCGTTCGTCCTTCCGCCCGTTCACCTGCGGAGCGTGCGTGACCGCCTCGTCCGTCTTGTGGGGGAGACGGCGGATGTGCTCGGTGCCATGGCGGAAGGGCTGGGCGGCGAGGACGGGGCGGAGAAATCGGAGGGCTGGCATCACGCGGCTGGCGGGCTGACGGTTTTGCTGCAGAACGTGAGCGAAGCCCGGCGCTGGGCTATGGAGGGGGCTAGGTGGAACCCTGGGGGCCGGCTGCGCCGCACGGGCCCACAGCCTCCGGCGTTCGCCGAGGACGCCCGGTGGGGACGCGTCTGCACCCGCGTCCTGGCTCTCACCCGCACACTCAAGGGGCTGAGTGACGATAGCGAGCTTGTACCGCCGTCGCCGGACTTCTTCCGGCTATTGTCCGAGGTGCTGGACCAGGCCGGTCACATTTGTGCCGTCGAGAGCGAGTTGCTTTCCGGCTCCATGACCGGTGAGCTGCGCGAGCGCCGCGACGCGGCGTTCCGGGAAGCCTGGAGCGCCATCGGTTCACTCACCGACGCTTTTCACCGTCAGGCACCGTCGGCGTCGGCCGTCGGGGGCGAGCTGCTGCTGGAAGCCCGCCAGCTGTTGACGGAACTCTCACCTGCCTCCTGAGGCGCGGGCAGCTTGTTTCAGATGCGTCCCGTTGCTGTGGGCCCCGGACGATCTTTGTGGCTCGAGTGCCGTCGTGCGCGGCTCGGCGGGAAACTCTGGGTCCCGCAGAGGCGGTGCTGCACCCCGCCCAGCACCGCTCTTGCTACCCGGTAAGCCTGGCTGAACCGGTCACCGTGGCCCTGGGCGGGAGCCCCTGCGCTGGCTGTTCTTGGGCTGGAGGTCGCCGGGGCGGGGCGCTGGGGTGCGCCCCGCTGCAGCAGTATCGGTGGTGGGTCAGGTGTTCTGGGCTTGGTCGACGGTGGGGTAGATGCGGAGGAAGGCGTCTGCGCCGACGACGGCGAGGAGGCGTTCGATGGTTTCGGAGGGGGCGGCTATGCGCAGGTCGGTGCGTTGGTGGGTGGTGAGGAGGAGTCTGAGGAACATGGAGTCGGCGAAGGTGATGCCGCTGGCGTCGAGGATCACGCCGGTGTGATCGGCCAGGGCGGTGTCGATCTGTGCTTGGAGGGGCGGGAGGGAGTCCAGATCGAATTCGCCGCGGGGTGCTATGACGGCCAGCGGCACGCTGCTGTGTCTGCGTTCGGGGGTCGACATGGTGGTGAGTATCCCCTGCCGTGAGATCTCGTCGGGTGCCAGGGGCATACCCGCATGAAAGGAAGGGGTGTCGGAAGAATCGGCTTGGGCGCCATTCGGACCGGCAGAGACCGTTGGTACCAGCGCAAATCCAGCCCGTGGATGCGCTGAGGGCCCCGCGACGAGGAGAACAGCGGCCTTTGACCGGTTGGGCTGATTGTTGAACGCCAATGGGGCGGATGAGCTGCGTCGGGGTTCGCAGCAGGTCGAAGCCCGAGCGGTGCTTACCGGGCAGTCTGGTCCGAGGTGGGTCGGTCGGTGCTGTCCTGCAGGGCTATCTGTACGGTCACGCGTTTGCCGACGGCCTCGCGGCGGAGCTCGAAGCTCTGGCAGACCGCGAGCACGAGCTCCAGCCCGTGCTGCCCCACCCGGGTCGGATCGGCGGGCGAAGGGGACGGAAGGACAGCGCCGGAGTCCCACATCGTGATGCTCAACATGGTGCCGTCGGATTCGACGTCGAGCAGGCACGGGCCCGGGGCGTACTTGCACACGTTCGTGGCGAGCTCGCTGACCACCAGCTGCGCGATGTCCGTCGCCCGCCCGGAGATCGTCCACGCATGCAGCGACTGACCCGTTGCCAGGAACTCCCGCACGAAGCCGCGGGCGCGACCTATATCCCGCGAGGTCATCTGGTACGCAGCACTGCTCCGCATGGTGGCCGTGATGACCTCCTCCAGCCATCTCCGGTCTGCACCCGCGTGAGCATTCTTCAGTGGCATGAGCACCCCGTTCCAGTTGGCCACACCTCGTGGCCGTCAGCGCTAGTACCCGCCCCCGCGCCTTCCAAGCCACCCGGTCCGTATTAAGAGGGGGACCCTCCGTCCCGAACGCGGGGCCGGTCGTGGGGTCGACGCAGCTGCCGTGCGTGACGATGTACGGCACGGGGGCATCGCGGCGGAGGTGCAACCGAGTGAGTCGGGTACTGCTCCGTGCGTTGGAATCTCCTTGGTCGCGTGCGGATGGTGCGCCCGGCCTGGTCGCGCGCTGGGCCGTCCGTTCCACCCGGTCCATGCGTTGGGCTCCACCCAGGCGCGGACCAGTCGGCGGGCAGGGCTTCGACGCGGGAGCTGATGCCGTCGACGACGGCGAGCAGCTGCCCGTACAGCTCTTCGGTCCGTTCGGATCGCCCGCGGACGCGGCCGGCTGGTGGTGTTCATCCGGGGCTTCGGTGTCCGAAGCGGGTGAGGTTCGCCGAGCGTGTTCCGGCGGGCTGGAGGTCGCTCCAGGGGTGCAGGCGGGTGCCCGCGGTGCCATCGGGGATGGACCGCCCGGGCGCGGGCTGGGCCGGTGTGGGGGAGGGGGCCTGACCGAGGAGGTCGAGGACGGCCTGGGCTTCAAGCGTGCCCCTGATTCGAACCGGGAGGTGAGCCGCTTCGCGATCAGTCCCACCAGCCAGGCGTCCTCGACTATCTCCCATGCCTCAGCCCCGTGCCCCGTGATCGCCGCGGATGCCGACCGGGGCGGCCCGCCAGCCCGAGGCCCGCCTTCGCTCCGCGTGCGGCAGCCCGGTCGTGGCACATCAGGCCTGACGTGTCACTGCCGCTGCGCAGGTGTTTCGTTCCTGGTGAGAGGGGCACAGAGGGAGGCCGGCAGCTTTGGCGCGGTCGCGTGAACTTGGGTGTCGATCCATCGTTGAGGAGCGTCCGGCTGTGTCGGAGCTGCCCGCTAGTGCTGAAGGAGTTCGAGTCATGCCAGCAGATCCTGCTCTGCCCGTCGATGCCGCACAGGCCGCAGAGGGTTTCGTCGAAACGGTCAGGCGGATCGAGAAGGGAGAGCTGTCTTTCCCTTTGCCGGGTTCCGGGCGTACGGGTGAGCGGTTCGCGGCTCTGCGGGATGTAGCCGAGGCGTCTTTGTGCTCCGCGCGCCTGGTCGAGGGGCATGTCGACGCCACTGCCATCCTCGCGGAGTTGGGGGAGACCCCGCCGCCGGCGGGTGAGCTGTGGGGTGTGTGGGCGGCCGAGCCGCCGGGTGAAGGACTGGTCGCCTCCCAGGTGGGGGAGGGGTGGGTGCTGAACGGGCTGAAGCAGTACTGCTCGGGCGCGCACAGCTGCACCCACGCTCTGGTCACAGCCCGGGCAGGAGAATCGCGGCGACTCTTCGCGGTAGAGGTGAGCGGAGGCGGTTGTCAGCCGGTGGAGGGCAGCTGGCAGGCCGTCGGCATGGCAGGCAGCGACACCCCGGACGTACGGTTCACGAACGTGCCGGCGACCGCGGTCGGTGAGCCGGAGGCGTATGTCCGCAGGCCCGGGTTCTGGCACGGAGGCATCGGGGTCGCCGCTTGCTGGTACGGCGGTGCTGTGGCGGCATCGCGGGTGTTGCGCGAGGCGGCCGCATCCCGGGCCGAGCCGCACACCGATGCCCACCTCGGGGCGGTGGACGTCCAGCTGTACGCAGCCGCAGCGCTCCTGGAACAAGCGGCCGCCGAGATCGACGCGGATCCCCACGACGAGGATGGCGGGGCCCAGCTGAGAGCGATGCGGGTACGCGCGTTCATCGAGGCGGTCTGCCGCACAGTGCTGGACCATGTGGGCAGGGCGACCGGAGCGGGCCCGCTGTGCCACAACGCCTCGCACGCCCGCACCGTTGCCGACCTGACCGTCTACATCCGCCAGCACCACGCCGAACGCGAGCTCGCCGACCTCGGCGCTCACCTGGCCCGACCGCAGGACAAGCGATGACGGTCACCAGAGGCGGCAGCTTCGCCGATCCGATCCAGGCCCCCGGCACTCCCGAGGCGGACTGGCAGGCGTGGCCGGGCTGGGAAAGCCTTCCGGAAGTCTCCCTGGGATCCTTCGATCGCGTGGTGGTGGTCGCTGCCCACCCTGACGACGAGGTGCTCGGTTTCGGCGGCGCGATCGCGCTGCTCTCGGCCTCGGGTACGGAGGTAACTGTGGTCGCCGTCACCGATGGCGAGGGCTCCCACCCCAACAGCGACGTGATCAGCCCGTCCGATCTCGTGAAGGTGCGTGCTGCAGAGACACAGGCGGCGCTGGCCGAGCTCGGGGCGGCGGACTCGGATGTCGTGAGGCTGCGGATCCCCGATACGAAAGTAGGGGCGTACGAGGACGAGGTCGTGGACCAGATTGCACGCCTGGTCCGCGACGCTGACCTGGTGGTCGCGCCGTGGACCAGCGATGTGCACGGCGACCACGAGGCAGCGGGCCGAGCAGCCGTGCGCGCGGCGAAGGCAGCGGGTCTCGCCTGCTGGCTTTATCCGGTGTGGATGTGGCACTGGGCACAGCCGGGAGACCTCCGGGTGCCGTGGCGCAGCGCGGCCCGCATCCTGCTGCCCCCAACGGTGCTGGACCGAAAGAAGGCGGCCGTGAAGCGGTTCGTCAGCCAGATCGCGCCCCTGGGGCCGGGCCCGGGCAACGCACCGATCCTGCCTCCGGAGGAACTCGCGCACCATCTGCGCGACCGGGAGGTGGTTTTCCGGTGAAAGACACACAACACACACCGGCCGTCAGCACGGAGGGCACCCCCGGTGCGTACTTCGAGAGAATGTACCGCGACACTCCCGACCCCTGGCATCTTGCTGAGCGCTGGTACGAGCGCCGCAAGTACGACCTCACCGTGGCGAGCCTGCCCCTGCCCCGCTACCACCGCGCCTTTGAACCCGCCTGCTCGGTCGGCGAACTGACCGTACGTCTGGCTGAACGGTGTGACCGGGTGGTGGCCTGCGACCGGGTGGAGTCCGCAGTCGCTACCGCGCGCAGCCGCACCTCAGCTCTTCCTCATGTGGAAGTGCACGCCATGACCATTCCCGGCCAGTGGCCGCCCGGCCGCTTTGACCTCGTTGTCCTGTCCGAACTGCTCTACTATTTCGACGCCCCCACCCTCCGGAGCGTCCTGGACCTCGCGGTCGACGCCCTGGAGCCGGGAGGCACCCTGGTCACAGCGCACTGGAATCATGCGGTGCCCGACCACCACGGAACCGGCAGCACGATCGCCCGTACCGTCGGCTCGGTTCCGGGGCTGACACTGACGGCCAACCACAGGGAAACCGACTTCGTGCTCCAGGTCTACGAGCGCACCAGTCCTGACGGAACGGCAGCGCCCTCACCTGCTGCCCGTGAGGGCCTCGTATGACCGTACCGGGAAGCATCAGAGCGATCGCTGTCGTCATTCCGGCCCGCGACGAGGAAGAACTTCTTCCAGCCGCGCTCACGTCCCTGCGCACGGCGGCCGCGCACCCCGGCATCGAGTCGGTCCGTGTCCTCACGGTGGTGGTGGCAGACTGCTGCACGGATACCACCGCCGCGGTCTCCCGTGCCGCGGGCGCACTCGTCGTACCGGTCCACTTCCGCAACGTCGGCCGAGCCCGGGCTGCCGGTGTGCGAGCCGCGCTCGGCGTGATCGGCGGCCCCCCGGACGGCGTGTGGATCGCTTCCACCGACGCCGATAGCTCAGTACGGCCGGACTGGCTCGCGTACCAGGCGGCTCGCGCCGCAGAAGGCTGGGACGCTGTCATCGGCACCGTGACTGTCGACCGATGGCCAGCCGGCCGAACTGACCTGGCAGACCGGTACTGCCACCTGTACGAGAATTCACGCCCACCAGCGGACCTCCCGTGGCGCCACCCCCACGTGCACGGTGCAAATCTCGGCGTCAGCACTCGCGCCTATACAGCTGCGGGCGGCTTCCCCCCGACACCGCTCAACGAGGACCGAGGCCTGGTCGACGCACTGGAACGGACCGGCGCACACCTCCTGCGGACCTCCGACTGCCCCGTCACCACTTCGGCCCGGCGGAACCCTCGCGCACAGGGAGGCTTCGGAGACCACCTGATCGAACTCGACCGCACTCTGCTCGACATCAGGACAAGGCGTCAGCCAACTCCGCCGTAAGCGACCCGGCTGACGACAGGGCACCGCCTCTCAACGAGAAGAGCTGCGCGCAGGAGCGGCCGCGCCTACGGGTGCGGTCCTCACCCGGCACTGGCGAATCAACCAGAGATCAGGCTCCCGAGCTGTCCGGCCGCGAAGCGGGGTACGGATGGAGCCGGCGAGCAAGGGGCCAGGATGGTGCCGCCCGCTGACGGGACGACACAGACTCCTGGTGCCACACGCACTTTCCATGGCCCTCCGGCCGGGGACCAGCTCCCAGCCCTGCTCGGCGCCGACGACGAGCCGGACGCGTTCCGGCCCCGTCACCGGGTGGTTGCCGCTGCACACCGCAAGCACGGCGGGCTGCGCTTGCCGTACCGGGCTGGTGATCGAGTCCCTCGTGCCGAGCCTGCTGGAGCAGCGGATCACCACCGGCAGCGCCCACTGCGCCTGGCGGCGCCTGCTGAACCGGTACGGCGAGGAGCCTCCGGAGCCGGCACCGGAGGGGATGCGGGTCCCGCCGTCGGCGGCCGCCTGGCGGATGGTGCCGAGCTGGGAGTGGCACCGGGCCGGAGTCGACCGGTCGAGGAGGCCGCGATCCTGCGTCCCTGCTCCTACGCCCCCCGCCTGGAAGGAGCCGCGGCCATGGAAATGCCGGTGGCGATGGCCCGGCTGCAGCTCGTTCCGGGCATCGGGCCGTGGGCCCGCCGCCGAGGCCTTCCAACGCACCCTTGGGGCCCCGACGCTCTCACCTTGGGCGATCTCCACCTGCCCGTGCAGATCGGCTATGCCCTCACCGGTGCCCGGCGCGGTACCGGCGTGCAGACGCTCCAGCTGCTGCAACCGTACGCCGGGCAGCGCTACCGGGCAGCCCGGCTCATCCTCATCAACGCCGGTCCCGACGCGTGGTACCGCGGGGACCCTCGGAAGTTGGGCGTGGAGACTCACGAGGAGTGGTGGGCCGCGACCAGAAACCCGGACGTCGTCCGCGCCATGCTGGAGGACTACCGCGCCGGACTCACCAACGACCGTGAGCACGAAGAGGCGGATTACGCCGGGGGCACGCGGATCCACTGCCCCGTTCGGGTCCTGTGGTCGCGCAGGACGACCTGTACGGCGATCCGCGTGACACCTGGCAGCACTGGGCCCACGACGTGCAGGGCCATGGCATCGACTCGGGCCACCACATGGCCGAGGAGGCCCCCCGCCCGCTCTCCACTGCCACAGGCGACTTTTTCACCCTCTGACTGCCTCGGCACGCCGACGACACAGAACGCCTCCCCAGAACCACAGCACGTGTTCAGCTGGGCCGCTCACGGCTGGCGGCGTGACGCCTTGAGCCGGGGCACGATAAGCAGCATGAACGGGCCCTGGCCGCCCTGTTCGACCTCGCAGGAGTCGACACCTACCTGTGGATCTACCTCACCCTGAACACCGCCAGCACCACCTGACACAAGCAACAGCAGCAAGCGCCCACATGCTCCGTCGGTGCGAGGGTCGGCTGCCCGGCTCGGACAGGGCCCGCGCAGGGGTCGGGCCGGGCAGCCTGAGGGGAGCGTGCGTCAGCTCGTCGAGGGGTTGACGGTGAGGGTGGCCGTGTTGTTCGTCAGGTCGGGGTCGAAGGTGCGGACGGCGGGTTCGTAGGCGTCGTTGTAGATGGCGGCGCGGGCGGTGGAGTTCGGGATGACCTCGTCGATGTGGAGGGTGAAGGTGAAGGTGTGGGTGGCGGGCTTGCCGGATTCGGTGAGGTAGATGGGGGTGTTGCAGCGGTAGCGGGTCTCGGACTGGGACCAGCAGGCGTCGGGGGCGGTGGCGACCGAGGTGCCGGCGGGGATGTCGATGTCGACGGTCGCGGCGGGTTCGCCCGCGCCGAGGGAGGCGACCCAGGCGGGGCCTGCGTTGTGGACGGTGACGGTGGCGGGGACGGTGTCGCCGGCCGCGCCGGAGACGGTGGAGGCGGTCAGCCGGTAGTCGGCCTGGTTGACGGTCTTCACCGTGAAGCTGCGGTAGGGCTGGAGTTCATCGGCGGGGGCGGCGGCCGGGGTGAGGTTCACCTCCGGGCCGACGCCCGGTGTGAAGGCGCGGCCGGCGCGGGCCTCGGCGAGCGCCTGCTCGGAGTAGGGCTGCGCCGAATAGTCGACACGGTCGAAGAGTGCCATGTCCTTGGTGCGGAACTTCAACGGGAGGGAGTGGTACGAGCCCGGAGTCGTCCGCTCGTCCAGGACGCAGAGGAACGTACGGCCGGTGACGGCGTTCGTGGATTCGCAGTTGGAGGGGACGGACATGCCGAGGCGTATGCCGCGGGAGGTGAAGACGGTGAGCAGGGTGCGGTCGGCGGTGCGGTTGCCCTGATTGCCGAGGACGACGGAGGAGTCGAAGGGCTCGTCGGGTGCCATGCCGGTGCGGTACTCGGCCTGGGTGAGGCCGAGCGCGGGGCCGTCGTTGACGGCGACGTAAGTCTCGCCCGGGTACGCGTTCATGCCGCCGGCCTGGGCGGTGTAGCGGACGTAGCCGGCGGTGCCGTCGGTGGCGCCCGGCTTGGTGGTCAGGCCGATCCGCGCGGCGGGTGCGTTGGCGCCGCCGGGGAGTTCGGGGGTGGTGCAGACGGCGGTGGTCTCGTTCTCCGGCCGGCAGTTCGCGGGCCAGGTGACCTCGGCGAACGAGGCGACGTCGGAGGCGTCGACGGTGAGCGTGCCGGCCGGGACGGTGGTCGCCGTGTTGTCGTGGCTGATCTGCACGGTCAGCGACTGCGACGGTGAGGGGGAGCCGTCCTCGGACGGACCCGCGAGGGTGATCTCGTACGGGTCGGACCAGAGCCACAGGGCGTCGGAGGCGGCTGCGGCGGGGGCCGCGGCCGGGCCGGTGACGGCGGCGAGCGCGCCGAGAACGGCGGCGGAGGCAATGAGCGTCTTCTTCACGGGGATCAAGACAGCAGAGATCCACGGATGGTTGTACGGCAGAGATGGGCCGGTTTCAGTCCGCCGGGTAGGCCGCGCGACCGTCGGGAATGCCCGAGCGGGCGATGAGGTAGCCGACTTGGGTGCGGCTGCTGCCGGGGCGACGGAGAGTCTGGCGACGTGGCCGCTGCAGGGCGGACCTTCATAACGTGATGCCACCACTCTTTCAGCTTCTGATCTCCGTGTTCGGGTGAGCCGGATCTGGGCTCGCAGGCGTTTACGGAGCCCGATCTCCGCAGAGCTGAAGGGGTCTTCCGGGCGATGGATGCTGCGGATCGGCTTGGGCCGCAGCGGCAAGCCATCGTTCACCACAGCGCCCTACGGCTTCCTCATCCGCCCCACACAGCATGGCGAGACGGTCAACCACGGCGAACTCCTCCGGGACGGTCGCGCCCGAGCAGTAGCGGTGGAGGGTGGACGATTGACGCTCGGCCGCTGGCCCAGCGCCTCCCAACTCCTCCCTTCCCGCGCCTTCGGCGCGCACGAGCCCCGCGAGCTCCTCGACGGCGGCGTCCTTCGGCATTCCATCCCCTTCGACCCCGCGTCCCAACCTTCCACGTCCTTGCACGTCAGCGGGGGTGGAATGGTTCCAGGGCGGCTGGTTGGCGCGTGAGCGTTGCAGGCAGCGGGCGCGGGCCTCACGCTGGTTGAGCACTGACCGAACGAACGACCCGACGGGGGATCCATCACCATGAACAAGTTCCGCACCGCGCTCGCCACAGCAGTCGCTGCCGCACTGGGCCTCGCGGCTCTCGCCACAGCCCCGGCGCAGGCCGCTGCCCAGCCCGCCTTCCTCGCCGCTGCCCAGATGCCGCCGTCGTCGACGCCGTGGACCGCCACCCAGGTCTTCACCGGCGTCCCGGAGAACGGAGGCGTCCTCTGCGCCCCGTACAAGATCCCGGCGCAGAACACCCGCTACCGCGAGTTCAGCACCGAGCTCGACACCAACGGTGTCCAGGTCACCACCGTCGCCCGTACCGAAGCCGACGCCGTGAAGCTGGTCAACACCCTCCGCGCGGCCCTCGCGGGCTGCGGCCCCCTGCTGGAGCAGCAGAACCCGGGCCTGCAGGCCGTCAGCGCCTCCCACGGCAAGCTCGCCGTCGAGGAGGGCGCCTGGGTCTACAGCCTGGACACCGCCGACCCGCAGATCGGCATCTCCGACATCCACCTGTTCTCCGTCGGCCGCGACGGCCGCACCGTCACCCTCGTCCGCTGGGGCCAGATGGGCGACCTCGAGGACGCCCCGCTGACCGCCTTCCGCACCACGACGAAGACCGCCGTCAACAAGCTCCACTGACCCGGGGCCCCGAGAGCTGACCACACCTCGACAGCGGCGCGGCCGGAACCCGGGCGCGCCGCTAGTCGGCTGATTCAGGCCATGGGCGGCATCACGGAGGACTCTTGAGCCAAACCTTCACGCATGTGCGTCGAGGCGGCGGGCGAGAGCCCTGAGACCCCGTCTGGTGTGACTCTTGACCGTTCCCAAGGGCAGGTCGAGAAGCCCCGCAACCTCCGGCTGAGTCATGTCCAGGTAATAGGCCAGGAAGAGGACCTCGCGCTTGTGGTCCGGCAATTCCGACAGGGAGGATGCCATGTGCACCCGCTCGACGGCTCCGGCGCCGACGTCAGGGTTCGCGGCGACGGGGCTCCTGATCAGACGGCGTAACCCCTCGTACCTGCGGGCGACGGCGGCAGACGCGTCGGCGGCCTTGTGCACCGTGATGCCGTAGATCCAGGGGCCGATCTCCCCTCGGCGAGGGCAGTACCTACCGGAGTATCGCCAGAGGTCGGCGAAAACCTGCTGCGCGACATCCTCGGCTTCCTGAGGATCGACGCAGCGGCGCCTGGCCCAGCGAAGCAACTGTGGATGCCAGTGGGTGTAGATGCTCTCGAAGGACTCTCGCACGGTGTCGCCGTGCGCGGGGGCGCCGCAATCGTTCGGGCAACAGTCGGACGTGGTCGTAACAGTTCGCTCGGACACCAGCCGTCTCCGGATGGGCTCGGTGGACTTGGGGAGGGTCGCGTTGCCGGCGGCCGTAGTGGGTCCCTCGGGACGAGGCCGTAGCGAAGTGGTGCCCGTGACGTCAGGTGACCACGAAGGCTCGGCGGGCGCATCTCGGCCGGTCCGTTCGTGCCACGGGGACGCCTGACGCCATAGACTCTGCCGACGCACGTTCGTCGAGTCCGTGCCGTTTGTTCAGCAGAGGCTGGGGCGTGGGGGCTTCTTTTCACGGCTGCCGTAGGGGCGGACTCCGACGAACGTCGACAACGCGGAGCGACGGGTGCGGTTGAGCTTCCTGGGATGATCGAGATCACCCCAGGAGGGTGCAGTGGCTTCTTCGGACCACGCGTGCGCCAGCGGAGATAATCTTGAACGGCACGCACGTCCCCACAGGCGATACACGCGATCGAGCCGTCCTGAGACCTGACCCGAGGCCTCTCGTGCATGGCCGCTCCGGGGGAATCGGTGCTGGGGAGTGACCAACGTCGTTGAGTCGGTGGCTCGGGCGGTGGTGGCGTGGTCAACGGTTGGGTGGGCGGGCGGCTGAGGCTTGGTGGGTGTCCGCGCCGGAGCTGACGTGGCGGTGGTCTTCTTGTGGGCCGTGCCAGTCCAGGCACACCACGGTGGCGTCGTCTTCGAGGCGGCCGCCTGCGGCGTCGCGCACGGCGGAGGTCAGCATCAGCGTGGTCTCGCGTGGGTGCAGGCTGCGGGTCTGCCGCAGCAGGGCAGCCACGTCGACCTTCTCTCCGTGGCGTTCGAGCATGCCGTCCGTCAGCATGAGGAGCCGGTCTCCGGGGCGCAGGTCCAGGGTTTGGACGCGGTAGGGCCGGGGTGAGACGACGGCCAGCCCGAAAGGCTGGTCGACCTGGCAGGGGATGGTTTCCACCAAGCCTGCACGCATGCGCAGGGGCCAGGGGTGGCCGGCGTTGACGAGCTCGGTTCTTCCGGTGTGGAGGTTGATGCGCAGCAGTTGTCCGGTGGCGTGGCCCTGTCCGTGGCTGGTCAGGGCCTGGTCGCCCTCACGGGCCTGTTCGGCGAGGGGTTCTCCGGCGCGGCGGGCTCTGCGCAGGGCACCCACCAGGACGGTGGCCGCCAGGGCTGCGTCGAGGTCATGGCCCATGGGGTCGGTCACCGACAGGTGCAGGGTGTCGCGGTCCAGCGCGTAGTCGAACGTGTCGCCGCTGAGGTCCTCGGAGGGCTCCAGGCTCCCGCTCAGGGTGAACTGCGCGGCCTCGCAGGACAGGGCCTGTGGAAGCAGCTGATACTGGATCTCCGCTGCCAGGGTCGGAGGTCTGGAGCGTTTGCCCCAGGTGTAGAAGTCGGTGAAGCGTCCGTTGGCGATCACGACGTAGGCCAGTGCGTGAGCGGCTTCCCCGACAGCGAGCACAACCCTTTCCTCGTCGCTCCTGCCGGCCGGCAGGAGCAGTTCGAGCAGGCCGATCGCATCCCCCCGGTTGGTCACAGGAACTATTACCCGCTGATCTTGTCCGGCGGGCTCGTGATGCGGCCGTTGGGTGCGGATCACCTGCTCGTAGACGCTCCCCCCGAACAGAGGGATCCGCTCCGTTTCGTCGTCACTGCCCGCGGCAGTGGTGGTGGAGAGCCGCGCGAGCGCTCTACCGGTCAGATCCACAATGAGGAACGAGACCTTCGTAGCCGCGAACCGCCTGCGCAGATCTTCCGCGACCACGGCCACGGCCTCAACCGGAGCCGCCGTCTCCGCCGCCGTCAGCAGGCGGGACAGGTCGCTCGAGCGACGGCTCATGGCAGCGGTTCCCTTCTCTGGATGCCTGGGCCCGTTGCGCCCCGCCGCCCAGTCGCCCCTCGTCGTACCTGCCTTCCGCTCCAGGTGGTCGACAGCGAGCCGTCCGGCACAGGCCCGCCCGCTTTCGGCCCATTGCGTGACAGTCCTGCATCCACCTGTTCCAGTCTGAACCTCAATCGGCCCTTTGTCCGGATGAGGGACTGTGGCAGCCGGAGGCATGGCGCCATCGGGTGAGGAAGGCGCCGACCGCCACCTCGATGGCGTCGGGGCGGACGATGTCACCGAACTCGTGGCGCTTCCCCCGCACCACCCCGAGCAGAGCGTTGTCCACGGCGATGTTCGTCGCCGACACCAGCAGGACACGCCGCCCCTGGGCGGTGAGGTCGCCGATGGCTCGCTTGAGGACGGTGGTCTTTCCCGTACCAGGCGGCCCCCACACCAGGTGGACGCCCTCGCCGAGGCATGCCCGATAGGCGTCCGCCTGGGCAGGATGGAAGCCCGGCGGATCGATGGCGTGGGCCGAGCGACCGCCGATCATCGCGGTCGCCAGCGCAGTGGCGAGAGGATGCTCACCCAGCCTGGCGATACCGTCACGCAAGGCCTCGATCAGGCAGGTGGGCGGCTGCTTGAGCATCCACAGGTGAGGGTCGTCGATCTCCGGTACCCGCAACGTGAGGCGGGAGCCGTTCTGTACAGCCTCTGAGACAGCGAAACCCTCGGTCTCGATGCCGTCGCTGCCCGCCCCGGCCAGCCTCAGGGAGTCCAGCTGTTCAGGTCCGATGTCGGAGCCCCGCAGATCGACCACATACCGGCCCGGGTCACCGCTCCTGGCCGCCCGCCCGACGAGCTGCCAGCGTGGCTGCTTGCCCACGCCTCCTTCGACAGCGATCCACCCGCCGAGTGCCGAGGCGATCTCCTCACGCCATCCCACCTACCGTCCCCCGATCGGCCTCGGTCCGATCGCCTGCCCGCTGCTGCGCCGCACCCTGTCCACCTGGTGGTTGTCACATACAGTGAGCTTCTTCAGCGTTGCCGCTCCAGTGTGAGGATGGCCTTGGCGATTGACGTCATGCGGTTCGGACTGCACCGGGCCCTGCGGAAGATTCGCCAGGACTTCAGGCGGGCGACTCCGCGTTCGACTGGCGACCGTGCCGCGGCCAGCGCCCGGTTCAGGGTTTTCTCGGTGGGCGTGAGCTCCTGCAACGGCCTGCCTTGATGCCCGTCGTCAGCCAGGGCCCGCCGCCCTGGTAGGCAAGGTCCGCCAGGATGGGGACTCCCTGGCGTTCGCAGATCCGGATGCTCCGGTGGGTGCGGGGGGCGGTCAGGTCGTGGGTGCGGCCCGGCAGTGCGGGTGAGAGCCACAGCAGCCGGCCGCTGGGGTCGGTGACGACCTGCACGTTCACGCCGTGGCGCCGGCGTTTGTGGGAGTAGTCGGCCCGGCCGTCGCCGACCCTGTCGCACCCGGCGAGGGTGCCGTCGAGCAGGACGAAGTCGGGTTCGTGCTCGCGCAGCGTCTTGAGCAGGCCCGGTGCACGTTCGGCGAGCAGGTCGACGACCGCGCTGGTGTAGGCGTGGGCTGTGGACTCGCTGATCCCGAACCCGGCGGCGATCTTCGCGAGTGTGGTGTGTTCACGCAGGTACACCAGTACCACCATCGCGCGCTGGGACGGACGGAGCTTGCAGCGTCGGTCGCCCTCACGGGTGACGATCAGCATGGTGACCCACGCCACGAGTGCGTGAGGCAGGTCGAGTGCGGCAGGATGGATGACCAACGATGCCCCCGAGCAACGTGATGGAGACGTCAGACATCTCGATCAACAGCCCGGGGGCCTCGCTCGTTGCGCCTCACGACCCATCACCCGATCGGTGGCCAACTCGAAGAAGCTCAATGTTCTGCGGCAGATTTCTGGCGGACAAGGTGAGGCGGCGGCGCGTGAGGTCGACCTCGACGATCCGTACGGTGATCGCGTCGCCCTCGCTCACGATCTGGCCAGGGTCGTCGACGGGCTCGTCACGGAACTGAGTGTTGTGCACGAGCCCCTCAATTCCGTCGGCGATGCGGACGAAGGCTCCGAACGGGATCAACTTGGTGACCCGACCGGTGGTGACACGGCCTGCCTGGTCCGCGAAGGAAAGGAGCGGGTCCTCTTGGAGAGCCTTCAAGGACAGCTGAACCTGTCCACGCCGGGTATCTACGTCGATGATCTCGCCCACGACCCGCTGGCCGCCTGTGACGACCTCGGCGGGATGGTCGAACGACCGCCAGCTCAGTTCGGGGATCCGGATGAACCCGGTGCACTGATCGGGCTCGCCGTCGAGGTTCACGAACACACCGAAGTTGTGGACGCTCGCCACCCGGCCTTGATGGGTTGCGCTCGGCCACGACTCTAGGGAGTGTCCGGCGGTCTTCGGTCGGACATGCGGGTTCCTCATCGGTTACGAAGACCAATTCCCGAAGCTAGTACTCCAGCTGCAGATCGTGATCTTGTGTCTTGCGGCGGCGAAGGTTGAGCGCGTACCTCCCGACAGCGAGAGCGCCTCGACCTGGTTGGGGGCGCCGTAGCGTTACATGTTCTGGCAGGCCTTGGCCTGGTACGAGGAGCAGTTGGCCGGCGCGACGGATAGCGACGAGCGCGCGCAGCTGCAGGAGCTGAGGGACTGGGTGGCGGCCGGTAACTCGCCTGACTCCCGGTGGTCGGCGCTCCAGTCGTACGACGCTGTCCTGGCCGAACTCCCCGGCCTTCTGGTCCTGCTCGATGATGACGCACGTCTGCGGACCCGGATCGCCTACCTGCTGGCCTGGTTTCCCGAGTTCTCCAACCACCTCCCTGCTCCGTCTCCTCGCCCTTGCCGCACACGAGAAGGACCCGATCACCCGCCGCCACCGCGCTGCTCGCCGTCGGCCTCCTCGGACTACCCTCCACGGCTGAGGACATCACCCCGCACCTGGATGCCGCAAACCCGCTGATGCGGTGGGCCGCGGCCACCGCCCTCATCCGCCTGGCCAACCTCGACGGAACCCCTGTCGGCCCCGGTCTACTCGGCCGGATAGGCGAGCGGGTTGCACCGCGGCCGACCCTGCACCCGGCAGCTCCAAGGTCATTTACGGGACAGCCCTTAGCTCACACCTGAGGGCTGTCCCGTAGTCCTTGTGGATCAGCGCGCGGCGTCAGATGCGGTGCATCGTAAGGCGGGGCGTCCGCATACTGGATGCCTTTGTGGGCGCTCCGGCAACGCGTGAGATGCCGTAGCTGTCGTCGTGCGCCCGCCAGGGGTTACGGGGCGGCCCGAAGGGCTTCGAGCAGGCGTTCGTACGCCCGCTTCGGCCGCAGGTCCGTGTCCCATGGCAGGGAATCGGCCGTGCGTGGGGGATAGATCTTGGTGTCGGCGGTGGAGCCGTACCGGTCTGTGAATCCCCAGGTTGAGAATGATGTGCAGTTCGGCTCCTCCAGGCAGACCCGCAGCTTGCCTGCCATCTCGTCAGCCTGGGTCTTTCGCCCGTCCTCCTCGTCCTCGCTTATGGGGACGTCCATCTCCGACACCCGCGCCTTAACCCCGAGTTCCGCCAGATCCCGCACATGGCTGCGGAAGGTCTCCGGGGCGGTGCGGTCGCCGGGTGCGTACTCATGGTTCTGGAAACCCACGCCGTCGATCGGTACGCCGCGTTCTTTGAGCCGTTTGATCAGATCGTAGAGGGCGTCCCATCGCTCGCCTTCCTCCTCGACCCCGTACTCGTTGAGGAACAGCTGTGCCTTCGGATCGGCCCGGTGGGCGGCCCTGAAGGCCTCGTCGATGTACTCCTCGCCCATGGCCTCGTACCACGGGCTCTGCTCGGATCGCAGACCGAGGTTCCCATTGGTGTAGCTCTTCTCGTCGTCGGACATGGGCTCGTTGACCACATCCCATTCTGCGACTTTGCCTTTGAAGTGCCCGGCGACGGTGGCGATGTGCCGGAGCATGGTCCGGCGTACCTCCTCGGGGTCGTGGTTCTCCCGCATCCAGTTAGGCAGAGCCTCGTGCCAGACGAGGGTGTGCGCGTGCACCTTCATGTCGTTTGCGCGGGCGAAACGTACGAGTAGGTCCGCGTCGCGGAAGTCGTAGACGCCGCGGCGTGGGTGGAGGAACTGTGGCTTGAACGCGTTCTCCGGAGTGAGCATGGAGAACTGGCTTCCCGCGAGTGCCCGGTAACGTGAGTCGGTGAGCAGCGGGTTCTCGGCCAGCGCGGTGCCGACGTCGAAAGGCCGTCCCACATCTGCGGCCCGCGCACGCAGCGAGTCGTCGGACTGCTCCTGGCGTAGCTGGGGGGCCTTGATCACGCGGAGCGAGTCACCGCTCTCCGGCCGCGCGATCAGCTGGGTCAGATGCCATCCCTCGCGGCGCTCGTCTTCGCCCGTGTCCGCCTCCAGACCGAACCAGACAGTGCCCTCGGCGAACACTCCAGGGTCCTGCACGGTTCCCAGCTGCCGCCCGTCGGCATTCACGCGGAATGTGTCTCCGACGCTCGACACGGCGAGCGTCACCGTTCCGGAGCAGCCGCATTCGAAGTCCTTGGAGGTGGCCGGCCCATCGTCCTCGCCGTCCCATATCTGCACCCTTACTCGTCCGTCGGCCCTCACGCCGACGCGGAGTGAGGGCCGCTCCTGCCGCCATTCGTCGTAGATGACCGGTACGCGTCCGTACAGCCGCAGCCATGAGTCGCCGGCATCGTCACCCACACCGGACATGCGCGCGGTGACGGTGAAGTCGCCATCGGACCTGAGGTGCGGGCCGGCCAGGTTCAGCGGGGGGTTGGGCTGGCCGCCGGAGGAGTCCTGCTCCACGATGTGCCGATCCGATGCGCTGACCCGCAGGATGCCGTTCCGTGCGGTGGTGCCCGGCATCTGCGTCCAGTCGTGGTTCCGCAGCAGGTCTTCGTCGTTTCCGCCGCCCGCGCTTTCGCCCTGCCCCGTACACCCGGCCGCCACCGCCATGACGAGCAGCACGGCGCTCAGTCGGCGCCACGCCCCCCCACCCAGGCCCACGGTTCCCCCACTCTCCTGTTCGAGACGAGGTCAGCGTCTCGAAGCCGGGCCATAGTTCATCACAAATCAGGTGTGGCTGCCTTGTGGTGCACGTCCCGGCTCGCGCCGAGCGCGAGGACCAGCTCGACGCCGTGTTCTCTGTGTTCGGCGCCGCGGGGGTGGTCCTTGGTGATCGTTGGTGAGCCGCTTCTCCGCCTCGGGGGCTTTGCTCGCGCGGAGGGCTCGCTATCGGTCAGACGCGGATGCGGGCGGTTCGGCTCACCTTCGCGTTGGCGGGGAGGACGGGTGGCCATGGCCGCTGCCGAGAAGGCCGGAACTCCGCCGCGTCGGCGGGAGGACGCTTCCTGGCCTGCGCGTCCAGGAGGGCTCGGTCTTCCGTGGTGAAGGTGGTGGTCTGGCGACGCGTGCGCTGGTCATGGGTCTTCACGCCTTCGCGGTCCGCGGCCTCGATACCCGCCCGTGGTCGGTTGCCCGAGGCGCGTGTAGCTCCCCGGCCTGCCCCGAGCGGTCGGGACCTTCGTCGTGCTGGTGCCGTCGGCGCAGAGTTCGACGGGCTGCTGCTCTGGTCTACCGGCTGGCGTCAGGGGTGTGTGAGGGCGTCGAGCTGGGCGGCGAGGTCGGGGTGGGCTGCGGCCAGGTGGGGGCGGGTGGCGGTGAGCGGGGCGATGATGTCGGCGGGATCGTCGTGGGCGAGGGCTGAGTGGAGCTCGCCGACCGGTCGGCGAGCGGCGGCGGGCAGGTCGGTGAGTGCGGTGATCTGGCCGGCGAGGCGGCGCAGGTCGGCGGCGTTGCGGCGGGCCCAGGCGGCGGTGGTGCGGGTCGCGGCGCGGGCCTGGCGGGTGGCGGTGACGCGTTGTTCGCCGGTGGTGCCTTCGGGGCCGGGGCGGCCGCGTAGGTAGCGGCGTTCGGCGGCCTGGCGGCTGGCGACGCCGAGGGGGTGGGCGAGGTCGGCCCAGCTGGCGCCGACGTCGCGGGCGTTCTCGATGAGGCCGGTCTCCCATTCGGCGAGTTGCTCGCGGACCTGTCGCAGCAGCGTCAGCGAGGCCAGGGCCTGCTCCGGGGTCGGGCCGGTCCCTGGTGGGGTGTCGGGGGCCTGGTGGTGGGCTGTGCGCAGGGCGTCGTCGATGGTGTTCAGGGCTGCCGCGGCGGCGAGGAACGAAGTCGGACTGTGGGTTTCGGTGCTGGTGGTCGGGGGCTTCTTGGCTTCGGTCATGGGCACTCCCCTCGGAGTGTCATCGTGTTGACGACATCGTGTTTGTCATCCGCTGGATGACATGCTACAACGGTCTCAGTGCAGCGCATTGGCAGCAACTGCCTACGACCCGCTGGAGGTGTTTCACGATGTTGATGCGCACTGACCCCTTCCGTGAGCTGGACCGTCTCGCGCAGCAGCTGATGGTTCCGGGTACTTGGTCGAAGCCGTCGGCCATGCCGATGGACGCCTACCGCGAGGGCGACGAGTACGTGGTGGCTTTCGACCTGCCCGGCGTCACTGCCGACGCGATCGACATCGACGTCGAGCGGAACATGCTGACCGTGAAGGCCGAGCGGCGGCCGGTGGCGAAGGCCGACGACGTGCAGATGGAACTGTCCGAGCGGCCGCTGGGAATCTTCTCCCGACAGATCGTCCTCGCCGATACCCTCGACACCGAGCACATCCAGGCCGACTACGACGCCGGTGTGCTCACCCTGCGCATCCCGATCGCCGAGCGCGCCAAGCCCCGCAAGATCTCCATTGGCGCCGGCTCCGGCCGCACGGAGATCTCCGGCTGAAACCGGCCGGAGACGGCGGAGGACGGGACTTCTGCTCTCCCCTTCATGGCTCGTCCTCCGCACCCCCGTGAGAAACCCGAAAGAATGGGGTGCGGCCAAGATGGTTCTGCGACGCGAAGCATTCCTCCACTACGTGACCGAGCGCGGCGAGTACAAGACCGCCGAAGAGGCCGAGCGTGCGGCCCGCGTGGTCCTCGCCCTGCTGGGCGCCCACCTCGCCGGAGAGGTCCGCTCCCAACTCGCGTCCCGCCTGCCGGAGGAGTTCGCGCTGATCCTGCTGAACCCGCTGCAGAGCGCCGAGCCCCTCTCTCCGGAGCGGTTCGTCCGCGCGACCGCGGCCTGGATCGAAGGCGCCACCGAGCAGACCGCGACCTGGGACGTCAGCGCCGTCCTGTCAACGGTCGCCGACGCCGCCGGTGAGGACCTGCTGGGGCAGATCCTGTTCCAGCTCCCCCTCGGCTACGACCTCCTCTTCGGCCGCCCCCAACCCACCTGACCCGGACCTGGGATAGCGCCACACCCCGGGGCACAACCCAATCCCGGCTTTGATGAAAGGCATGCACCGAAAGTGATCACCCATGTGCGCGCACCGCTTGAGCAGCAGCAGCCGAACGGAGCGGCGTATGAGCAGATGCTGGAGAGGGTTCGCTATGAGGGCGCCTACCCCACCCGTGAGAAGGCCGAAGAGGTCGTCCGCCTGGTCCTCTCGGGGCTGGGGCGGCAGCTGACCGGCGACGAACGTGTCGACCTGGCCGCCTGCCTGCCCGTGGAGGCCGCACGCGTGCTGACCGCACAGATCCCCGACCCCCAGCCCTTGACCGGCTGGGCCTTCGTCAAGGACCTTGCCGCCCGCTCCGGCGCCTCCCCGGCCACCACGCGCTGGGACACCGGCTCCGTCTTCGCCGCCGTCACTGCCCACGCCGGCCCCGACCTGATCACCCGGATCCTGAGTCAGTTCCCGACCGGCTGGGCCCTGCTGTTCGGCCGCGCCGAACTCACCCAAGCCGCGTAAGCGGCTCGCACGCGAGCACGGGGGGAGGGCGTCGGCCGGGCCCGCTGGGCGCACGGCCGCTGCCGGCTACCGGTCGGCTCGTGGCCCTGTTCCACCGTCCAGGGCGCGAGGGTCGACCCTCGGTACAACTGACACCTGGGTCCAGGCCGGGGCGTGCAGAGCGGCAGGTCAGCCCCGGCCGCACCCGGCAGTTCGTCGAGCATCACGTCTACCGCATCATGCGAAGAACTCAAGCAGTTTCCCGCTGGCACCTGCCCGCGAGCCTCACGAATCCCTGAGCAGATGGCAACCGTGAACTCCGCACGCACCGTAGGTAAAGAACGCCTCACCCCCCGATGGGCACCACAGGAAGCAAAGGCGGAGTTGTCGGCGTACGTTTCCGGCCTGCTTCTCCGGGCTGAGGACGGTGAACCCGGCGTGCAGGTCGAGGCCGTCGATACTCGCGCGCAGACCGCTGGTCATCTCGCCGAGCCCGATCGTGGTCCGGCCAGGGCTGCTGGCACCGTCGCCGGAGCCGCACTCCCGCTCCCGGCCCGCTCGGTGCTCCACGAGGCGCTTCTCCTCGCTCTTCAGCAGAGCGAGAGCCTCGTCCAAAATCCGTTGGTGTCCCCGGCTGGCTAACGTAACGTGTCGGAGGTCAGGTGAGGCGAGACCCGCCACATCATTCGGCGCCATTGGCGTCGCTGCGTACCGCGTGCCCGGCCGGGAGGAGGTGGGAAACATGGACTGGAACTGCACAACGAGTGTTGCGGCCATAGTTGCCCCCGGCCGTGTGCCCCCGTTCGGCGCGCGGTAGAACTCTCCCTCCTGCGGCACCTCATGGTGGTGTCCGTCATTCTCGCGATCTTCTGTGTCGTGTGACGGGGTGTAGGACCGCGCGTCTGCTCCTACACCTCCGACACGGGATGTCATCGCCTTGACCAAGCAGTCCTCATCCGGGGGCACCGTGCCCACGCCGGTTCCCCACACCACGGTCGACGCGGCCGAGTTGCCCGACCCGAAGCGGTGGTGGGCTCTCGCCGTCATCGCGGCCGCCCAGCTCATGGTGATTCTCGACGGCACGATCGTGAACATCGCCCTGCCCTCCGTCCAGAACGGGCTGGGCATGTCGGACGCGAGCCGACAGTGGGTGATCACCGCATACTCACTGGCCTTCGGTGGCCTGCTCCTGCTCGGCGGGCGGATCGCCGATCTGGTCGGCCGTAAACGCACCCTCTTGATCGGTCTGCTCGGATTTGCCGCCGCCTCCGCGCTCGGCGGCGCGGCCGAAGGCCCCGGCACGCTGTTCGCGGCGCGGGCCCTGCAAGGGGCCTGTGCTGCGGTCCTGGCCCCCTCCGCGCTGTCACTGCTGACGACGACCTTCACCGACCCCGCCGAGAGGGGCAGAGCGTTCGGGATCTACGGTGCGCTCGCCGGCGGCGGCAGCGCCATCGGGCTGCTGGTGGGCGGCCTGCTCACCGAGTACGCGACCTGGCGCTGGTGCCTGTACGTCAACGTCCCCATCGCGCTGGCCGCCCTCGGCGGCGCGCTGGCCCTCCTCAAGGACAGCCCCGGCCAGCGGGGAGTGCGCCTCGACGTCCCCGGCGCGCTGCTCGCCTCCGGCGGGCTGGTGGCGATCGTGTACGGCTCCAGCGAGGCCGAATCAGCCGGCTGGGCCGACCCGTTGGTCCTGACCCTGTTCGCAGTCGGCGTTGCCCTGCTCGCCGTTTTCGTTTGGTGGCAGTCCCGCGCCAAGCACCCGATGCTGCCGCTGCACATCGTCAGGGACAGAACCCGTGCGGCGGCACTCGCGACGATGGGCCTGGCCACCGTCGCCATGTTCGGGACGTTCCTGTTCCTGACTTACTACCTCCAGACCATCCTCGACTACTCACCCCTAAGGACGGGACTGGCGTTCCTGCCGATGTCCGTCACGATCGTCATCGGCGCGACGCAGATCGCCGCCCGGCTCCTGCCCCACACCGCCCCCCGCAACCTGATGGCCCCCGGCATGCTCCTCGCGGCTGCCGGCATGCTGCTCCTGACCCGCCTGAGCACGACCTCCACGTATGCCACCGGGGTGCTGCCCGCGCTGGTTCTGCTCGGTCTGGGCATGGGGCTGACCTTTATGCCCGTCTACGCGACGGCGACCGCCGGGGTCGCCCCGAAGGACGCCGGAGTGACGTCCGCGACCGTCTCCACCTTCCAACAGATCGGCGGCTCCTTGGGCACCGTCCTGCTGAACACGATCGCGTCGTCCGCCGCCACCCGCTACAGCGAGGCTCACCCGTACCGAAGCCGAGCCCTGGGGGAGGGGATGGTGCACGGCTTCACCGTCGCGGCCTGGTGGTCGACAGGAGTCCTGCTCCTTGCAGCGCTGGCTGCGGCCATGGCCAGGACGCCTCAGAAACCCTGACGAAACGACCTCCGAGGTCGTTGGACCACTCCTGATCCAACGCAGTTTCAGGGCATCCCGCTCGCGCTCCACTCCGAGGACGCTCTCGCCTACAGGTCCCCCCGGGGACCTGCCCCTTGAGGCGGTGGTCAGCGGTCGGCCCCAGGGGCCGACCGGCCAGCGGTGGCCGGCCGCCCCGACCGCCGGCGGAAGCGTCCTCGCCGGCTTCGGTACCTTCCTCGCGGCGGTCGTGCCCGTGGGCGTGGCCCTGCCGAAGATGCGATTGGCCCGCCCCGGCACCCCTGACCGAGCGCGGCGGGTGGCCGGGGGTCCGGCGAGATCTGTCCGAACGCCGGGCTACGCGAGTGCGTCGCGGCTGATGTCCGTGGCCACCACGAGATCGCGGGCGATCTCGATGCCACGGTCCCGGCTCAGTGGATTCAGCGCATGGTGTGGAGCATCGTCTACACCGGCCTCCACGCGACCGGCGACGGACTCGTCGCACGCCACGGCGTGGATGACCTGATCCGCTGGACCCTGCGGGGCGCTATCAGCGCACGGTAGGGCGCGGGCAGGAGCATCCGGGACGGGAACGGGTTCCTGAGCACCGGCCCGAGGAAGCCCAGGGGAAGACCGGTCGGTGTCCGCGTGACCGGGCCGCTGCGGCAGCGCCCCCGGATGGGCCGGTGTACGGAACCGGCTCCGGCCCGCGTCCGGTTCGGCTGCCGGTCTGCTACGTATCGAGTCGGCCGCGCGGGCGCGGGGCGCGTCGGGTTTCGCGGTAGAGACCGGCGGCGAGGGCGATTGCGGTGTGGGTGGCGGGATGGGTGGTGTGGGCGCGCCAGATGAGGTGGACGGGTACGGGTTCGGCGCCTCGGAGGGGGCGGTAGGTGATGCCGTCGCGGCGGTACTGGGCGGCAGTGGCCTGGGGGGTGAGTCCGATGCAGCGGCCGGTGGCGATGGCGGCCAGCCAGTCGTCGATGTCGTGGGTGAACTCGACCGCGGGCCGGTCCGCTTCCGGCCATTGGCTCAGGGCGGTGGTGCCGGTGCGGCGGTCGATGGCCATGGTGCGGCGCGGGATCTCGTCCAGCCGGATGCTGCGGCGGCGGGCCCAGGGGTCGTCGGAGGCCATGGCGACGTAGCGGGCCTCGTCGCCGATCCGGGCGTGGGACCACGGGGTGAGGTCGATCGGGGCACGGATGACGGCGAGGTCGCACAGCCCTTCGGCGAGTCCGCCGGTGGGGGTGTTGTGACGGATGAGGCGCAGTTCGGTCTCGGGGTGCTGTTCTTGCCAGCGGCGCTGGAACTCGGTGGTGTGCCGGCCGAACGCGGACCAGGCATGCCCGATGTGCAGACGGGTGTGTCCGGTGGTGGCTTCGCGGACGAGTTCTTCGGTGCCTGCGAGCAGGATGCGGGCGCGGGCGAGCGCCTGTACGCCGGCGGCGGTGGGGGCGACGCTGCGGCTGGTGCGATGCAGCAGCCGTACCCCGAGGAGGGTTTCCAGACCGGCGAGGGTGCGGGAGACGGCGGCCTGGGACATGCCGAGCGCGTGACCGGCGTCGGTGAAACTGGCGGTGTCCACGATGGCGACCAGGCACCGCAGGTGCTTCAGCTCAAGTGCGGCCGCGGTCGTGGTTCCCGGCTTGTCCATACGCCCAGCGTATAGGTAGGTGGGTGGATGCATTTTGCGTATGGCAGTGGCTCTCCCATTGTCGGTGGCATGAAGCTCGACAGTTCTCCAGCCACGACGCCCTATTCGGCAGGAGCCACAGGAGACGGCGGGCAGGCCGGGGCCACCGGGACGATGGGCGCGGCGGCGTCTCCACGCCGTACGGGTCGCGGAGCAGGCGTGGCCCTGATGCTGGGCAGCGGACTGTCCAACCAGACCGGCGCCTCGATCGGGGCGCTGGCCTTCCCGGTACTGGGGCCTGTGGGCGTGGTGGCGGTCCGCCAGTGGGTGGCGGCCGTTATCCTCGGTTCCGTCGGCCGGCCACGACTGCGCCGTTTCACCGCCGCGCAGTGGCGTCCCGTCCTGGGCCTCGCGCTGGTGTTCGCCGGGATGAACCTCTCCCTGTACATGGCGATCGAGAGGATCGGGCTGGGCCTGGCCGTCACGCTGGAGTTCCTTGGCCCGCTGACCGTCGCCCTGGCCGGTTCCCGCCGCCGTGTCGATGTGGCGGCGGCTGTGGCGGCCGCGGTCGCGGTGGCCGTTCTCATGCGTCCCACACCCGCCACCGATTACCTGGGTATCGGTCTGGCTCTGCTGGCGGCGGCGTGCTGGGCCTGCTACATCCTGCTCAACCGGGCGGTCGGGACCCGTCTGCCCGGTCTGGAGGGTTCGGCCGCCGCGGCGATGGTCTCCGCGACCCTCTATCTGCCCGTCGGGGTCTGGGTGTTGTGGTACCACCGGCCGACGCTCGCCGCGCTGGGCTGCGCCCTGACGGCCGGGGTGCTCTCCTCGGCGGTGCCGTTCCTGGCCGACCTGCTGGCGCTGCGTCGCGTCCCGGCGCATTTCTTCGGGGTGTTCATGAGCGTCAACCCGGTCTTCGCGGCCCTGGTCGGTCTCGCGGTGCTGGGGGAGCGGCTTGATGCTCTCGCCTGGCTCGCCATCGTGGTGATCGTCACGGCGAACACGGCGGCTGTCTCCACGACTGCCAGGAGGGCAGAGTGATCAGGAGAGCAGATCCGGCGGGGTTCGTCGAGCATCACCTGCCCTCAGGGTTGTGGCACCGAGGTCAGGAAATCCAGGACGAGCGGACTGGCGGGGGTGCGGTCCTCCTCGAAGTAGGCGTGCCGGGCCCCGGGAATCATGTGCAGCCGGGCGCCGGGGATACGGTCCGCGAGCAGAGGGGCGTTGGCGGCGGGGTTGAGGAGGTCGTCGGTGCCGTGCACGACGAGGGTGGGGTGCGCTGATGTCCGGGAGGATCTGCCATGCGTCGTGCCGGTTGTCGGCCGCCAGGTGGCGCCGCTGGGCATGCGCGGGCATTGCGGGGTCGCCGAGCGTCCGGTACGGCCCGGGGTGCGCTGCCGGCCGGCCCGGCGTGTACATCAACTCGAGCAAGGCCCGCCGCGCCGCCCCGGGCTCCGTCCGCACCAGAGATCTGCGCACTTGGTTGGTCCGTTCAACGGCGTGCGGGCCGCCGGGAGATGTGCACCCGAGGACGAGGGTGCGCACGCGGTCCGGGTGCCGGGCTGCGGGGTGCTGGGCCAGGCGTCCGCCCATGGATGTCCCGTACACATCGGCCCGGCCGATGGAGAGAGCGTCGAGCACCGCGATCACGTCCAGGGTGAACAGCTCGGTGCTGTAGGGGACATCGGGCTTGTCGCTCGCCCCGGTACCGCGGTAGTCGAACGTGATGGTGCTGCGTTCACTGTGGAAGTCGTCGCGCACCGCGTCCCACCAACGGTGGTTGTTCGACTGCCCCGCCAGCAGGACCAGCGGCGCCGCCCCTTCGCCCTGGACCTGATAGGCGATACCGACCCCGTCGGTCGTCATCGTGCGCGGCCTGCAAACCTCACTCCTCATGGCTACGGGTCAGGGCCCGACGTTTCGCGGCGCCGTGACGTCGGGCGCGTCCATCTGGGGACGGGCCGGGGGGTCGGCGAGGCGCCCGCTGCGCTGGTGGAAGAAGCTCGCCTGGGCGATGGCGAGGAGGGTGTTGGCGGCGAGCAGAGCGAACCAGAGGGCTCTCAGCCCGCCCTGGGCTGACAGGGGAGCGGCGGCCAGTGTCAGCAGGCCGTAGCAGACGGCGAACGCGAGGAGGCTGGGCACGGTGTTCCTCATCGCGACGAGTCCGAAGCCGAAGACCGCTTGCAGTGCGTCGGTGAGCGCCACCAGGAGCACCAGGGGGAGTAGCGCCATCAACGTGTGCCGGACGTCGGGATCATGGGTGAAGAAGGACAGCACCGGCATGCGCAGCACTGCCAGGGCGACTCCGAGGAGGACCACCGCGCCGAGGGCCGTCGTTACCCCCGCGCGTACCGCAGCGCGCATCCCTCGGACGTCCTTGACCTTCAGGTAGGGCGCCATCAGAGGGATGATCGCCTGGCCGATGGCGACGGCAGCGGTGAACATGAGGCCGGCCAGGGAAACGGCGATGCTGTGTGCGGCGGCACTCACGGTGCCGGCTCGCGCGGCAGCGATGGCCAGCACGCCGAGAACGGCGAACTTGATGAGCACGGTGGCCGCAAGCGGTACGCCGACACCGGCCAGCCTGATCAGCGCCCTGGCGTGCGGTCGGCCCGGGCTGAGCGACCGGCCGGCCAGAACCGCGGGCCTGCGCAGCCCCCAGTGCGCCACCGACGCGCTGATCAGGCTCGACACCAGCATGGCGATCCCCGCGCCGACCAGTCCGAACCCGTCGAACGAGCCGATGCCGTTGACGAGGGTCAGGGAGAGAACCACGGCCGCGGCGGTGCCGGTCGTCCCCGCCCGCATGACGAGCTGGGAGTGGCCGAGCCCGACGAGGGTGGAGGTCGCCGAGTTGCCGACGGCCGCGACGAGGACGCTCGCCGCCATCAGGAGCGGGAGCGCGCCCAGTTCTGACAGCGTCCGCTGCGGAACGCCGGAGACGAGGCCGATGAGCGGTACCGCACCGACGGCCAGGGCGCCCAGCAGCCCGGTGACGATGCCCAGCCACATGCTGTCGCGCACCACCGGCACGAGGGCGTCGGGATCGTCGTCGTGCGCCGCCACGAAGGGCATCGCCCCGCGCATGGCTCCGGCGACGGTGGCGGTGGCCGGTACGTACACGGCCATCGTGAGTGCGAACGCGGCCAGCGACGCGGTGGCGTGCCGTCCGAGGACGGCGGTGTCCACCAGGCCGCCCACGGTCGACGCCAGCATGGTCAGGTAGAGGGGCAGGGCGGTGGTGACGGTGCGCCCGACCATTCCACGGCCAGGGGCATCGGATGGCGGGGCGGCTTCCCGGGTCGTACCCATGAGGCCTCCTGCCGTACGGTCGGTCGTGATTTCTGGAGGCGCGGAGAACTCGGCGTTGTTCCGCCGGCCGGTGTGAAGGTGTTGGCCTTGGTGACGAGCGTACGTTGACGTCCGTCGGGGAGTAACTGGCCTGCGGGGTGTCGGTGCGTGCCCCGCCGGTGGTTGGTGGTTGGTCCCCTCCGCATCAGGTTCGAAGTGGCACGTCCACGATCTCCTCGATACGCGATCAGTGCATGGTCTGTCCGCGGCTGGTACGTCGTTCGTGCGTGGTCGGTACGCGATATGCGCGTTTCACGTTAGGGTCGGGCTGGGAGGTGCTGGATGTCGGAGTTGTTCGACGCGGTTGACGCGCTGGTCGCGTCCCGCTCTGCGCTGCCGCCGCCGGCCGAGCGTAAGCGGCTGCGTCAGGGGCACGGTCTGACGTTGGATGAGGTGGCGGCCGCGTTGCGGGTGCGGCGGGCGACGGTCAGTGGCTGGGAGGCCGGCCGGACCGAGCCGCGACCGCCGGAGCGCGACGCCTATGCCCGCATGCTGAAGCAGCTCTCCGAGCTCTACCCTGCCGACGGTCCGGTACCTGCTGAGGACACA
The DNA here is from genome assembly GCF_014649875.1 of Streptomyces rubiginosohelvolus. Classification (GTDB taxonomy): domain Bacteria; phylum Actinomycetota; class Actinomycetes; order Streptomycetales; family Streptomycetaceae; genus Streptomyces; species Streptomyces rubiginosohelvolus. The sequence goes on from NZ_BMTW01000006.1 coordinate 350,712, forward strand.
ACGGTCCCTGAAGAGCCTGCTGTTGGGGCCGGTCCTGGGCCGTCGGCAGTCGAGCCGACGCAGGACACGGTGGCCTCCCGAGCGCCTGCTGCGCCGCCTGCTGCGCCGTCGGC
>NZ_BMTW01000007.1:0-18794 GCF_014649875.1 Streptomyces rubiginosohelvolus
GAAGCGGGCCGTGCAGTTTCGCTTTCCAGGTTCTTCGCTTTCGCGTTTTCCCTTTCCGGCGAGTCCGACTCTATCAGGCCTTTTCCGTCTTCCTGACCACTGCCTGCGGGCATGCCGAAGGGCGGGTCATGGTTAGGATCTGGGCTTGAAAGTCGCCGCCGACCCCCGACTCAAAGTCGCGTTGGGGTCAGGCAGGAGTACGACAGTACAGGTCGCCGGGGACCGAGGCAAATCGTTTCTGGTGCACCCCTAGGTCCGCCAAGCGGTAGGTCTCGGGCGGAACCGGGACTTCATATGACTTACTCTGCTGAGCAGTACGCCGTCCCCCATCAGCCGCGGCGGCGACACCCGAATCTCCACCCCCCTGGGAGGCTCCCCATGACCAACGTGACGTCCCCTCTTGCTGGACGCGCCATCGGACTCACCGCGGTTCCCGACCCGGTCTTCTCCGGCGCGATGGTCGGTCCCGGCACCGCCATCGACCCCGTACGTGAGCCCTCCGAGGCCGTGTCCCCGGTCGACGGCATCGTCGTCTCCCTTCACCCCCACGCGTTCGTCGTCGTCGACGCCGACGGGCACGGGGTCCTGACCCACCTCGGTATCGACACCGTCCAGCTCAACGGCGAGGGCTTCGAGCTTCTCGTGAACAAGGGGGACACCGTGACCCGGGGCCAGGGCATCGTGCGCTGGGACCCGGTCGCCGTCGAGGCCGCCGGCAAGTCACCCATCTGCCCGATCGTGGCCCTGGAGGCCACCGCCGAGTCGCTCTCCGATGTCCGTGAGGACGGGGACGTGAAGATCGGCGACACGCTGTTCGGCTGGCAGTAGCGCCTCGGGCGCAGTCACCAGCCAGTTGCACAACCACCGCGGTGACTCGGTCACCGCACAACCGGAGACGGGTGAAATGGAGACAACGCTGCGAGGCGTCGGCGTGAGCCACGGTGTGGCCATCGGCGAGGTTCGGCACATGGGTACGGCGGTGCTGGAGCCGCCCGCCAAATCGATTCCCGCCGAGGAGGCCGAGCGCGAACAGGGGCGTGCCCGGCAGGCGGTGGAAGCCGTGGCGGCCGATCTGGTCGCGCGCGGCAATCTGGCCGGCGGCGAGGCACAGCACGTGCTCGAGGCGCAGGCCATGATGGCGCAGGACCCCGAGCTGATGTCCGATGTCGATCGGCGTATCGCCGTGGGCAGCACCGCCGAGCGTGCCGTGTACGACGCGTTCGCCGCGTACCGGGCGTTGCTCGCCAATGCCGGGGAGTACCTGGCGGGGCGGGTCGCCGACCTCGACGACGTACGGAACCGGATCGTGGCGCGGCTGCTCGGTGTGCCGATGCCCGGCGTGCCGGACAGCGACGAGCCGTACGTCCTCATCGCGCGGGACCTGGCGCCGGCCGACACCGCGCTCCTCGACCCAACGCTGGTGCTCGGCTTCGTCACCGAGGAGGGCGGGCCCACCAGCCACAGCGCGATCCTGGCGCGGGCGCTCGGCGTTCCGGCCGTGGTGGCGCTGCCCGGCGCCGGTGAGCTGGCCGAGGGCACGGTCGTCGCGGTGGACGGCAGCACGGGTGAGATCTTCGTCGACCCGAGTGCGGAGAAGCGGGCCGAGATGGAGGCCGCCGCTGCCGCTCGTAAGGCTGCGCTGTCCGCCTCGACCGGTCCCGGTGCCACGTCGGACGGGCACAAGGTGCCGCTGCTCGCCAATGTCGGCGGTCCGGGCGATGTGCCCGCCGCGGTCGAGGCCGGGGCCGAGGGTGTCGGGCTGTTCCGCACCGAGTTCCTGTTCCTGGACGACAGCAAGCAGGCTCCTTCCGAGGAGAAGCAGGTCGCGGCCTACCGTGCGGTGCTGGAGGCGTTTCCCGAGGGGCGTGTCGTCGTACGCGTGCTGGACGCCGGCGCCGACAAGCCGCTGGACTTCCTGACCCCGGCCGACGAGCCGAACCCGGCGCTCGGAGTCCGTGGGCTGCGGAGCCTGCTGGACCACCCCGATGTGCTGCGTACCCAGCTGACCGCGCTGGCGAAGGCCGCCGAGGGGCTGCCGGTGTACCTGGAGGTCATGGCCCCCATGGTGGCCGACCGCATCGACGCCAAGGCGTTCGCGGACGCGTGCCGTGAGGCCGGGCTGCGGGCGAAGTTCGGCGCGATGGTGGAGATTCCGTCGGCCGCTCTGCGGGCGCGGTCGATCCTCCAGGAGGTGGAGTTCCTGTCGCTGGGCACCAACGACCTGGCGCAGTACACCTTCGCGGCGGACCGTCAGGTGGGCGCGGTGTCGCGGCTCCAGGACCCGTGGCAGCCGGCGCTGCTGGATCTCGTGGCGCTGTCGGCCGAGGCCGCTCGGGCCGAGGGCAAGAGCTGCGGTGTCTGTGGTGAGGCCGCAGCCGATCCGCTGCTGGCGTGTGTGCTGACGGGTCTGGGTGTCACCTCGCTCTCCATGGGTGCGGCGTCCATTCCCTATGTGCGGGCCACACTGGCCAAGTACACGCTGGCGCAGTGCGAGCGGGCGGCGAACGCCGCCCGGTCCGCCGACTCGGCCGACGAGGCGCGCAGCGCTGCGCAGGCCGTGCTCTCGGGCGAGTAGGCGAGTGGACGAGTAGCCCGGCAAGGGTTCCGGGGAGGGGCCTCCTGCCGTTGGCGGGAGGCCCCTCCCTCTTTGTCAGTGGTGGGTTTCCGGGGGTTCGGCTCCGATGTCGAATCCCGCGCAGTACTCGACGCCGGATTCCGGGGAGACGGGCTCTCCGGTGTCCGCGTCCGTGCAGTAGGCGTTGAAGACCTCGCCGGCGGTGAGCGGGGCGAGGCCGCCGTGGGCCAGGCGCCAGCCGTGGACGCGGTCCGGGCTGTCGGGGGCGCTGGTGCGCAGGACCACTCCCCCGCGTGATTCCAGGGCGACGGCCACCGCGAGGACGGTGGCGAACTCGGCGCCCTCCGCGCTGTCGAGGCGGGCCGGTCCTGTGCTGTCGCGGTGGGTGTGGAGCACGGCCAGGAGCTGGTCGTTGTCCGTCGGGACGCTGCACACCAGGTGGTGGGTGCCCGGTCCCGCCGTCTCCAGCAGCCGCATCAGGAGGTGCGAGGCGCGGTCGAAGGCCGCGCGTCCGATGTCCTGGCCGCAGTCGGCGCAGGTGCCGAGGTCGGCGAGGAGGAGGGTGGCGTACTCCCAGGTGGCCTGGCGGACCGCTCGGGAGACGAGGACGGGGATGAGGTCGTCGATGCCCTGGCCGGTGTAGGCGACCGTGGCTCCGGCGGCGGCGATCTCCGCGGTGAAGCGGCTGCGGCTCGCCCCCGTGTCGGCGTCGAGGCCCGACTCGGCGCAGAACTCCTCGTAGTCCTCCGGGTCGAAGAGGGCGACGGTGATGTGCACGCCCTGGGCCGTGAGCGCTTTGAGCAGGGCCTCGACCTGTTGGAGGTAGACGGTGTGGTCGTCGAAGGGGAAGGTGCCGTAGCGCCGCATGGCCGCGAAGTCCTGGGCGTCGACGAGGAGGCCGACGGTGCTGGGTGCTTCGCGGCGCAGCGTGCGTCGCAGGGTGGTGGTGTGCGGGGTGCCGTGCCTCCTGCCGTGCTTCTTGCGGTGTGCCGCCTTGAGCGTCGCCTTGTGCTGGGCGTTCTGCCTGGTGTTGTCGGTCTGCGCCATGTGTCCCCCTGTGCGCGGTGAATCCTTGCTCACTCAGCGTAATCAGGGGGACTGACAGTGGCGTTACGCGCGGCGCTTCGCCGCCAGGTCGGCGTAGAAGTGGAGGAGGTCGAGGTTGTCGACGGAGCCCGGGTTGACCGCCTTGGCCAGCTCGGTGCCCTGGAGCAGGCGCTTGACCGGGACCTCGATGCGCTTGCCGGTCAGGGTGTGCGGGATGGCGGGGACCTCGATGACCTCGTCCGGGACGTGGCGCGGGGAGAGGTTGTCGCGGATGGTGCGCTTGATCGCGGCGCGCAGGTCGTCGTCGAGGGTGGCGCCTTCGGTGAGGTGGACGAAGAGCGGCATCCAGTAGCCGCCGTCGGGTTCTTCGAGGCCGATGACAAGGGATTCGCGGATCTCGGGGAGCCGTTCGACGGCTTCGTAGATGTCGGCGGAGCCCATGCGGACGCCCTGGCGATTGAGGGTGGAGTCGGAGCGGCCGTGGATGATCACGGAGCCGTGGTCGGTGATGGTGATCCAGTCGCCGTGCCGCCAGACGCCGGGGTACATGTCGAAGTAACTGTCGTGGTAGCGGCTGCCGTCGGGGTCGTTCCAGAAGCGGATCGGCATGGACGGCAGCGGGTTGGTGACGACGAGTTCACCGACCTCGTTGACCAGCGGCTTCCCGGACGGGTCCCAGGACTGGAGGTCGGTGCCCAGGCAGGGGGCCTGGAGTTCGCCGATGTGGACCGGGAGGGTGGGGACGGCTCCGGCGAAGCAGCTGCACACGTCGGTGCCGCCGCTGACGGAGGCGATCCAGAGGTCTTCGGCCACCTCGTCGTGGAGCCAGCGGAAGCCGTCGGGCGGGAGCGGGGAGCCGGTGGTGGCGACGCACTGGACGCGGGAGAGGTCGAAGTCGCGGCCCGGGTGGATGTCGGCCTTGCGGCAGGCCATGACGTAGGCGGCGGAGGTGCCGTAGAGGGTGGCGCCGGTCTGTTCGGCGACCCGCCACTGGGCGCTGACGTCCGGATAGCCGGGGCTGCCGTCGTACAGGACGACGGTGGTGCCGGTGAGGAGGCCGGAGACGAGGAAGTTCCACATCATCCAGCCGGTGGAGGTGTACCAGAAGAAGCGGTCCTCGGGGCCGAGGTCGCAGTGGAGGCCGAGCTGCTTGAAGTGTTCGAGCAGGATGCCGCCCTGGGACTGGACGATGGCCTTGGGGAGGCCGGTGGTGCCGGAGGAGTAGAGGACCCAGAGCGGGTGGTCGAAGGGGACCTGCTCGAAGACCGGTTCGGTGTCGGCGGAGGTGAGGGCGGCCCAGGCCAGGGCGCCTTCGGGGGCGTCGGTGCCGAGCAGCGGGATGTGGACGACGGCGCGCAGCGTGGGCAGTTCGCGGCGCAGCTCGGCGACGGTCTCCGTGCGGTCGTGTTCCTTGCCGCCGTAGCGGTAGCCGTCGACGGTGAAGAGGACGACGGGTTCGATCTGCTGGAAGCGGTCGAGGACGCTGCGGGCGCCGAAGTCGGGGGCGCAGGAGGTCCAGACGCCGCCGACGGCCGCGGTGGCGAGGAAGGCGACGACGGCCTGCGGGATGTTGGGGAGGTAGCCGCTGACGCGGTCGCCGGGGGTGACGCCGAGGGCGCGGAGTTCGGCGGCGAGCGCGCCGACCTGGCGGCGGAGGTCGGCCCAGCTGATGGGGATCTGGGTGTGGGTCTCGTCGACGTACAGGAGGGCCGGGGTGTCGGCGCGGGCCGGGTCCTCGGCGGTGCGCAGGGCGTGTTCGGCGTAGTTGAGGGTGGCGCCGGGGAACCAGGTGGCGCCGGGCATCGCGCGGTCGCCGAGGACGGTTTCGTACGGGGTGGAGAAGCGGATGTCGAACCACTCGGCCACGGCCTGCCAGAAGGTGTCGAGCTCGTCGACGGACCAGCGGTGCAGGGCGGCGTACCCGCCGTCGGCCGGGGCGCCGTACCGGGTGGCGGCCCAGTTCTGGAAGCGCGTGACGGCCGCGGCCTCGATGCGGTCGGGGCCGGGCTGCCAGAGCGGGGCGTCGGGCGTGGCTGCGGTCATGAGGGCTGCTCCCTGGCTGTACGGGTACGCGGGGTGGGCGTCGGCGCGCACGGGCTGGGGTGTGCGCGTGAGCGGCTGACACGGACGATGCCATGTGATCGTCTTCGGCACCAGGGTGGCTCCGCCCCCCGGGGATGCCGGGGGGCGGCGGCCGACATGGATGAACGGGAGTTGAACGGAGGGTTCTGCCGGTCGGGCGGGGTGGCAGGGTGTGCGCCATGGACGGTCGTGACCTGGTGCGTCGGGTGAGGTTGGTCGGTTCGGTGCGGGGGCTGCGCACGGTGCGCTCGGCCTGGCGGCGCAGGGCCGCGGACGCGGCGGCGCTGCCGGCGCGCGGGGCGGAGCGGGCCCGGGTGCCCGGTGCGGCGACGGGTGCGGAGCCGGGTCCCGGCGGGGGTGTGGTGCGGTTCGCCCGTTCGGAGCTGCGCATCCGTGTGTCGGTGGGCGGTGCGGTGTTCTGGGCGTGGGACGGGGCGGAGCCGCTGCCGTCGTACGCGGTGGCGGGCGAGGCTCCCGCGCCGGACGAGCGGGCGGTGCTGGAGCCGGGCAAGGACGGCGGCTGGCAGGTGGTCGCGGAGCGGCTGACGGTGGTGGTGTCGCGGACCGGGGCGGTGGAGCTGCGGACGCCGGGCGGGGTGCTGTTGCGGCGTGAGCTGCCGCCGCGCTGGTGGGAGCCGGTGGGCGGGGGTCCGGTGCGGTGGGTGCAGCGCTCGGAGGTGCCGGCGGACGCGCGGTTCTTCGGGCTCGGCGGGCGTGCGGGCGGACCCCGGTTGCGGGACGGGTTGTACCGGCTGTGGAACACCGATCCCGGCGGGCGTTTCGGTCCCGGGGACGATCCGCTGTATCTGACGATGCCGGTGCAGGTGGTGGTGTCGGACGCGGGGACGCATCTGGCGTTCCACGACAACTCCTGGGCGGGCCGGGTGGTCCTGCGGGAGGGCGAGGAGGGCGCCGGTTCGGGGCATGACCGGCCGGGCGCCTGCGAGGTGCGGATGGAGGGCGGGCCGCTGCGCTGCTGGGTGGTGGTGGGGACGCCGGCCCGGGTGCTGCAGGGGTGGACGGCGCTGACGGGCGCGCCGGCGCTGCCGCCGTCCTGGGCGCTCGGGCCGCAGCACGCCCGGTGGGGGTTCGGCAGCCAGGAGGGGGTGCGGCGGGTCGTCGACGGGTACCGGGAGCGGGGGCTGCCGCTGTCCGTGCTGCATCTGGACATCGATCACTACGACGGGCACCGGGTGTTCACGGTGGACCGGGAGCGGTTCCCCGATCTGCCCGCGCTGGCGAAGGAGCTGCGCGGGGACGGGGTGCGGCTGGTGTCGATCGTGGATCCGGCAGTGAAGGCGGAGCCGGGCGACGCGGTGTTCGACGCGGGCCGGGAGGTCGGTGAGCGCGGTGCGTACGTCCGGGACGCGCGGGGGCGGGTGGTGGTCGGGGAGGTGTGGCCGGGGCCTTGCGTCTATCCGGACTTCACCGATCCGGTTGTGCGGGATTGGTGGGGATCTCTGTACGAGGAGCGGCTTGCTCAGGGCTTCTCGGGGATCTGGCACGACATGAACGAGCCGGTGTCCTTCGCGGCGTTCGGGGATCCGTCACTGCCGCGTTCGGCCCGGCATGTCCTGGAGGGTGCCGGGGGCGATCATCGCGAGGCTCACAACGTGTACGCGCTGGCGATGGCGCGGGCCGGCTACGAGGGGCTGCTCCGGCTGCGGCCCGAGGAGCGGCCGTTCCTCTTCTCGCGGTCGGGCTGGGCGGGGATGCAGAGGTACGGGGGCACCTGGTCCGGTGATGTGACGACGGGGTGGCCGGGGCTGCGGGCATCATTGTCGCTGGTGCTGGGGCTCGGTCTGTGCGGGGTGCCGTACTCGGGTCCGGATGTGGGCGGGTTCGACGGGTTCCCCTCGCCCGAGCTGTATCTGCGGTGGTTCCAGCTGGGGGCGTATCTGCCGCTGTTCCGCACGCACTCGGCGATCGACGCGGGGCGGCGGGAGCCGTGGGAGTTCGGGCCCGAGGTGCTGGAGCACGCGCGGGCGGCGCTGGTGGAGCGGGAGCGGCTGCACCCGTACTTCGTGTCGCTGTCGCATGTGGCGCGGCTGACGGGTGCGCCGTATGTGCGGCCGATGTGGTGGGGTGCGCCGGGCGACCGGGCGCTGCGGGAGTGCGAGGACGCGTTCCTGCTCGGCGATGCGCTGCTGGTGGCTCCGGTGCTGGAGCCCGGGGTGCGGCGGCGGGCGGTGCGGCTGCCGAGGGGGCGGTGGTACGACACGGCGACCGGGCGGGGGTACGAGGGGCCGGGCCAGGTGCTGGTCGACGCCCCGCTGTCGGGGGTGCCGGTACTGGCGCGGGCGGGCGCGGTGGTTCCGGTACGGGGTGCGGACGGCGAACCGGAGCTGGAGGTGTGGGCGCCCGCGCCGGGGCGCACGGGCGGCGGGCTGGTGGTAAGGGACGCGGGTGACGGGTGGGCGAAGGCGGAGGTCGAGCGGTACGCGACGCGGTGGGAGGGCGGCCGCGTGGTGGTGGAGCGGGACGGCGGGGAGGGTGAGGTCGGCTGCCGGGTGCGGGTGCGGGGGGTGGCGGACGCCCCTTAGGCGGTCCCCGGGGCCCGGGACGGGCGTCTGTACGCGTCGGGCGGGGCGCCGGGTCGTTCCCGGCGCGGTGCCCTCAGCCGTAGCGGCCCGCGAACCAGGCGTCGGCGGCTTCCGTGTGCAGCGGGAACGCCAACGGCCTTGGGCCGTACAGGATCTCGTAGCCCGATGTCTCGTCGGTCGGGGCCGACGGCGGCAGGCTCGCGAGGGGGCGGGGCGGGAGGAGGCCGAAGACCAGGAGGTGGCCGGCCGTGTCGCTGAGGACGTCGGCGAGCCGGACGTCCTGGGCGGGGGCCTCGATGCCGGTCTCCTCGCGGAGTTCGCGGGCCACCGCCGTACGCCAGTCCTCTGCGTGGTCGATGAATCCGCCGGGCAGGGCCGCGCCGCCCTTCTGCGGCTCGATGGTGCGGGTGATGACGACGAGTCCGGTGGCGCTCGGGCCGTCGACCGGGAGCAGGGCCACCGCGACGGGGAGCGGGTTGCGGTAGGCGGTGGTTCCGCAGTGCGTGCAGGTGCGGGGCCAGGCGTCGGCGGACGGGAGGGCGGTGTACGGGGCGCCGCAAGTACCGCAGTGGGAATCCCGTACGTACCGGGGCGGCGGCTGCTGCGGGGCGGTCGGGGAAGGGCGGTTGCCGGGTTCGGACACGGGCGGACTGTATCGGACGGGTTCTTCCGCGCGGACCGCCCAGCTGATAGACGGTGTGCCCATGACAGGAATGCGTACCGCTCTGCGTGCCCTGGCCATCACGGCCGCCGCCCTTCTCGCCGCCACCGCCCTCTCCCCCACGGCGCAGGCGCGTCCCGAACCGCGAGCGCCCGAGGAGTTCGTGGCGCTGCGTTCGGTGGATCCGACGATCATCCAGGAGATGCGCTACACCACGGCGCACACCTTCATGGGTGAGCGGGTGGACGGGTACCGGCAGCCGGTGTGCATCCTGACCCGGCCCGCCGCGCGCGCACTGCACCTGGCGCAGAAGCGGCTGTTGCGTCAGGGGTACTCACTGAAGGTGTACGACTGCTACCGGCCGCAGCGGGCCGTGGACCACTTCGTGCGGTGGGCGAAGGATCTCGACGACCAGTCCATGAAGCGGGAGTTCTATCCGCTGGTCGACAAGTCGCGCCTGTTCGAGGACGGTTACATCGCGGAGAAGTCCGGGCACAGCCGGGGCAGCACGGTGGACCTGACCCTGGTACGGCTGCCGGCCCTGCCGACCAGGCCGTACCGTCCGGGCGAGCGGCTGACCCCCTGCTTCGCGCCGAAGGACGAGCGGTTCCCCGACAACTCGGTGGACATGGGCACGGGTTACGACTGCTTCGACACCCTCTCGCACACCGACGATGCCCGGATCCAGGGTGCTCAGCGCGCCAACCGGCAGTTCCTGAAGCGCACGTTGACCGAGGTGGGGTTCGTGAACCTGCCGGAGGAGTGGTGGCACTTCACCCACAAGCCCGAGCTGTTCCCGGACACCTACTTCGACTTCCCGGTGGGTCGCGGGTCGGTCGGCGGGCACTGAACGGAACGGGCGACCGGGACCACCCCCGTGGGCTCCGGCCGCCCGTTCTTCATCTCGGACGCGAAAGGGGCGTGTCCGGTTGCCGGTCGGGCGGCTACGGTGCCCGTATGTCACAGCAGACGTTCGAAACGTACGAGGAATTCTGGCCGTACTACGTCGCGATGCACTCCCGGGCCGCCACCCGGTGGGTCCATCTGACCGGCACGCTGACCGGGCTCGCGCTGAGCGCATACGGGCTCGCGCGGGGCCGGAAACGGTATCTGGCGGCCCTGCCGCTGATCGGGTACGGCACGGCGTGGCCCGCGCACTTCCTGATCGAGAAGAACAACCCGGCCACGTTCGGGCATCCGGTGTGGTCGCTGCGCGGGGACGCGCAGATGATCCGGACGATGCTCGCGGGCCGGGACGCGGAACTGGCGGAGACCGCGGCGAAGTGGCTGGCCGAGCACGGGGAGGACAGGACCGGCTGAGACCTCCCCGGCCGGACCCCTCGCCGGTCACGGACACCCGTGGCACACTTCTGACGTTCCGTCAGATCCAGTGCCGGGAGGGGCTTTGTCGCGCACGCGTACACCCGTGGTGGCCGGTTGGTTCACCGAGGACGCCGCGGAGGAGGACTTCCGGCTGCTGGGCACCCGCTGTTCCGGCTGCCGGACGGTCCATTTCCCCCGGGAGGACGGCCACTGCCGCAACCCGCACTGCTCCGGCGGGGAGCTGGAGGAGACACCGCTGTCGAAGCGCGGCACGGTGTGGTCCTGCACCGACGGGCGCTACCGACCGCCTCCCCCGTATGTCAGCGACGCCGACGCCCCCTGGACTTCGTACACGCTGGTCGCCGTCGAACTGGCCGCCGAGCGCATGGTGGTGCTGGGGCAGGGCGCCCCCGGCGTGGGCGTGGCCGATCTCCCGGTGGGCTCGGAGGTGGAGGTGGTGCAGGGCGTCCTGGACGAGGACCGGGCGACGGGCACCGTGCACACGACCTGGCACTGGCGGCCGGTCGCGGCGGACGGGGACGCCTCATGAGCGGCGATGTGGCGGTCCTCGGGGCCGGGATGCACCCGTGGGGCAAGTGGGGGCGCGGCTTCGTCACGTACGGGCGGATCGCCGCGCACGCCGCGCTCGCGGACGCGGGCATCGGCTGGCCCGAGGTCCGGTCGGTGGTCGGCGCGCAGACGGTCCGCGGGGGCTATCCGGGGTACGTGGCGGGGGCGACGTTCGCCCGGGCGCTCGGGTGGCAGGGGGCGCGGGTGGCGTCCGTGTACGCCGCGTGCGCTTCCGGGGCGCAGGCCGTCGACACGGCGCGGGCGCAGATCCTGGCGGGTCTGGCGGACGTGGTGCTGGTGGTGGGGGCCGACGCGGCACCCAAGGGGTTCTTCGCCCCGGCGGGCGGGGAGCGGCCGGACGATCCGGACTGGCTGCGCTTCCGGGTGCTCGGGGCGACGAACCCGGCGTACTTCGGGCTCTACGCCCGCCGCCGCATGGCCCTGTACGGGGACACCCCGGAGGACTTCGCGCTGGTCAAGGTGAAGAACGCGGCGGCCGGGGCGCTCAACGAGTACGCCCGCTACCGCACTGTGGTGACGGCGGAGGAGGTCGCCGCCTCCGCGATGGTCGCCGATCCGCTGCGGCTGCTGGACATCTGCGCCACCTCCGACGGGGCGGCCGCGCTGGTGCTGTGCAGCATGGAGTTCGCGCGGCGGCGCGGGGTGCGTGATCCGGTGCGGATCCGGGCCGTCTCCACCGTGACGCCGACCTTCCCGAGGACGGTGCTGGATCTGCCGGACATCGGCACGGACTCGGCGGTGGCCGTGGACCCGTCGCCCGAGAGTTTCCGGGCCTCGATCGCGCGGGCCGCGTACGAGGAGGCGGGGATCGGGCCGGAGGATCTCTCACTGGCCGAGGTCTACGACCTGTCCACGGCACTGGAGTTGGAGTGGTACGAGGACATCGGGCTGTGCGGCCCGGGCGAGGGGGCGAAGCTTCTGCGTTCGGGGGCGACCGCGCCGGGCGGCCGGGTTCCGGTGAACGCGAGCGGCGGTCTGGCCTCGTTCGGCGAGGCGGTCCCCGCCCAGGCCATCGCGCAAGTGTGCGAGCTGACACGGCAGTTGCGGGGACGGGCCGGGCAGCGGCAGGTGCCGGGCGCACGGGTCGGCATCACGGCGAACCAGGGACTGTTCGGACACGGTTCGGCGGTGGTGGTGGTCCGCTGATCCACAGCGGCGTCTCAACAGGTTTTCCCCGCGCTTGGCTTGACTGCCCGTCACCGCAGCAGAACACTCAGGACCCGGCGCGCCGGGCGACGTGCGGCTCGTACCCCTGTCGGCGGGGGTACGGGCCGTACGCGTACCGGGACAGGCTCGCTCCCCCGGCTCAGGTGGCGACGGGTTCGCGGGCCCGTGCCGCGCGCTCCAGGGCGTGCTCCACGACCGCGACCAGGACGTCGCGGACGGAGGACCGGTCCCGTGCGTCGCAGACGAGCAGCGGGACCTCGGGGTCGAGGTCGAGGGCGGCCCGTACGGTCTCGGTGGGGAACCGTTCGGAGCCCTCGAAGGTGTTGACCGCGACGGTGAACGGGATCCGCCTGCGCTCGAAGTAGTCGACCGCGGCGAAGCAGTCCTCAAGGCGCCGGGTGTCGGCGAGGACGACCGCGCCCAGGGAGCCCTGGGCCAGCTCGTCCCACAGGAACCAGAAGCGGTCCTGGCCCGGGGTGCCGAACAGGTAGAGGACCAGGTCCTCCCGCAGCGTGATCCGGCCGAAGTCCATCGCGACCGTGGTGGTCGTCTTGGACTCGACCCCTGCCAGATCGTCCACCGGGCGGCCCGCCTCGCTGAGGCGTTCCTCGGTGCGCAGCGGTCTGATCTCGCTGACCGCGCCGACCGCGGTCGTCTTGCCGACGCCGAACCCTCCCGCCACCAGGATCTTCAGGGTGACGGGCTCGACGGGCCGCTGCTTGACGCGGCTAGAGCGCCCGAAGGCCATTGATTACCTCGCGAAGAATGTTCACGTCCGGCAGCTCGGCCGGTGGAACGGGACGGGTGACGTGCACCAGTTCGTCCTCGACGAGATCGCCGACGAGGACCCGTACCACCCCTACGGGGAGGTCGAGGTCGGCGGCGAGCTCGGCGATCGACTGGGGCCTGTCGCTGCAGAGTTCGACGATCGCCACGTGTTCGGGGGCGAGCGTCTGGTCCCGGCCGGGGTCGTCGGCGGCCGGTTCCGGCACGACGAGCGCGATCAGGTCGAGGCGGTGACGGGAGGCGCTGCTGGTCCGCCCGCGGGTCATCGCGTACGGGCGGACCACCGGCCCCGCGTCCGCGTCGTACCACCGGGAGGCCTGGGGGTCGACGGTCCTGTCCGGGGATCCGGGGCCGGTGCCCCGGGGGGAGTCAGCGCTCATGCCCGCCACACTCACCCTCCGGCGGGCATACCGGTCGTCCGTGGGGCGTTGGCCAGATGGGCCCCCACGCGCTTCACCATCAGCGTCATCTCGTACGCGACCTGGCCCACGTCGGAGTCGGCGTCGGCCAGCACGGCGAGACAGCTGCCGTCGCCGGCCGCCGTGACGAAGAGGAACGCCTCGTCCAGCTCGACGACGGTCTGGCGCACCCGGCCCGCGTCGAAGTGGTGGCCGACGCCCTTGGCGAGGCTGTGGAACCCGGAGGCGACGGCGGCGAGATGCTCGCTGTCCTCGCGGGTCAGGTCCGCCGAGGCGCCGGTGGCGAGTCCGTCGCTGGAGAGCACCAGCGCCTTGCGGATGCTGGCGACGCGCTGGACGAGTTCGTCGAGCAGCCAGTTCAGTTCGCCCGAGCCGTGGCGTGCGGGGTTGTGTGCTGCGGCGTTCGGTGCGGTCATCGACCGTCCCCTCCCGGAGTGGTTCCTGGTGCTGTGCCACCGGGGTCGCCGGTGTTCACGGTGTCCTCGGCGGATTCGGTGGTCGTGGTGTTCCCGGTCGTCCCGGTGTTCGCTGTGTCCTCGGTGGTCCCGGCGTTCTCCCGGCGGCCGCGCTGCCAGCCCCGCTGGAGCGAGGCCATGCGGTTGCGGACCTCGTCCGCGTCGCGCTCGCCGTCGTCGAACGTGTCCACGGGTGCCCGCTGCACCGTGCGCTCCGCCGAGTCCTCACGGAGCTGGCGGGCGAGGCTGGCCTGCCGGACCCGCCGGGGCAGCCCGCCGATGGTGTCGGGCGCCGGCGGGGCGGCCGGCGCCGGGGCCTCCGCGCGCCCGGACTCGGGCGCGCGGGGTGGCTCGGGTGCGTGCGACGGCCCGGGTGCGTGCGACGGCTCGGACGAGCGGGACGGCCCGGTGGTGCGGGAGGCGTCCGACGTACGGGAGGCGTCGGATGTGCGCGCGACGTCCGGTGTACGGGAGACGTCCGGCGTACGGGAGATGCCTGGTGCTCTGCGGTGGGCGGCGGCTCGCACGGTCCAGGGGGCGTCGGCGGTACGGGGCCCGTCGGCCTCCTCGGGGGCGCGGTCCGCGGTGTGCGGGACCGGTCCTGTGGCCTTCGCGGGAGGCGTGGTCGCGTCGTCGTCCGCCGCGTCGACCCGGCGGCCCCGGTCGGTGACCAGCGTCGGCGGGGTGCGGCGGGGCAGCGGTACGGGCCCGGCGGGGCGCATCGGGCGGACCTCCGCCGTGGGCTCGTCGCCGTGGTCGCGGGCCTGCTGGTGCTGGTCCCGGTCGGTGTCCCGGCGCGGGCGGCCGCCGGGCTTGTCGCGGCGGGGCTCGCGGTCGCCGTCGCGGCGCACGTCCCGGGCGCGGAAGATGCCGCCGCGCTCACTCTCGGTGTCCTCCAGATCGGACACGCCGTCCAGGACGGGGCCGAGGGCCGGGTCCAGGGCGGGATCCGGTGAGCGGTCCAGCGGGTCGCCGGCGAAGTCCAGCGGGCCGACCGGGGCTTCCAGCTCGACCGGCCCGTCCAGGACGCCCGGTCCGGTGAGCCCGGTGGGCACCGGCGACAGGACCGCGGACCTGCCGTTGACGCGGCGCTCCCCGCCCGGGGCCGTGCCCGGGGCAGCCTCAGGGCTCCGACCACTGCCGATGGCGCGCTCGGCCCGGCGGTCCAGGCGGAACCCGGTGCCGTGGGTGTCGGGGGCGTCGGTGAGCAGGGCCGCCGGGATGAACACGACCGCGGTGGTGCCTCCGTACGGCGATTTCTGCAGGGAGACCCGGACGTTCTGGCGCTGGGCGAGCCGGCTGACGACGAAAAGGCCCAGCCGGTCGGTGTCGGAGAGCTCGAAGTCGGGCGTCTCGGCGAGCCGCAGGTTGGCGTCGAGGAGGACCTCGGGGGCCATACCGAGACCGCGGTCGTGGATTTCGAGCGTGAAGCCGTTGGAGACGCGTTCGCCGTGCACCTGGACCGCGGTGTGCGGGGGTGAGAAGACGGTGGCGTTCTCCAGGAGTTCGGCGATCAGGTGGGTGAGGTCGGCCACGGCGGGTCCGCCCACGCCGATGCGGGCCAGGCGGCGGACCTCGATGCGTTCGTAGTCCTCGACCTCGGCGACGGCGGCCCGCACCACGTCCATCAGTTGGATGGGCTTGCGCCACTGGCGCGAGGGAGCGGCGCCGGAGAGGATCACGAGCCCTTCGGCGTGCCGTCGCATGCGGGTGGTGAGGTGGTCGAGGCGGAACAGGTCGGCCAGTTCGTCGCTGTTCTCGGTGCGGCGCTCCATCGCGTCCAGCAGGGTGAGCTGGCGGTGCAGGAGGACCTGGTTGCGGCGGGCGAGGTTGACGAAGACCTCGGAGACGCCGCGCCGCATGTCCGCCTGCTTGACCGCGGCCTCGACGGCGGCCCGCTGGAGGGTGTTGAGCGCCTGGCCGACCTGGCCGATCTCGTCGGGCTCGTAGCTGAGGTGCGGGGCCTCGGTCTCGACGTCGACCTGTTCGCCCGCTGCCAGTCGGCGCATCACGCTCGGCAGCCGGACGCCGGAGACCTCGTGGGCGTCCTTGCGCAGCCGGGAGAGGTCGCGGACGAGTTCACGGCCGATGCGGACGGAGACGAAGATCGAGACGATCAGAGCCAGGAATCCGAGGATCCCGGCGATCCCGGCCTGGGCGAGGACCCGGTAGGCGGCCGGTTCGGCGCGGTCCTGGAAACGGTTGCCCATCTCCGTGGAGTCGCCCGCCAGCCGGTCGAGGACGGGCACGGCCGCCTCTTCCCAGCGGTCGGCGTCGACGGCGCCGGGGCGCTTCGTCGGCCCGGCCTCGATCAGGGCGTCCTCGGCGGTACGCAGCGGTTCGGTGTCGGGGCTGCCCCAGAACTGCTCGACGCGGCGGCGTTCGGCGGCGGGGAGGTTCTCCAGGCTGACCTCGTAGAGCAGCTCGCGCTGCGCCACGAGGCCGGATATCTGGCGCAGTTCGGCGGTGGTGAAGCGGCCGGCGATGAGGCCGGAGGCGATGAGCGCGTCCTGGCGCGAGAGCATCTCGCGGGCCCGGGAGATGCCGACCAGGGCCCGCATCTGCTTGTCCATCGACACGTTCTGGAGAGTGTGGAGTCCGTTGAGGAAGCGGTACGAGGGGTCGACGAGGCCGTTGTAGAAGTCCAGTGCCTTGGCCCGGCTGATGGTGCGCTTCTCGACCGATTCGCGCAGCGCCTCCAGTCCGTCGACGGCGCTCAGGATCGCGTCCAGGCGGCTGCTGTCGGCGGCGCTCAGCGAGTCACGGACGTCCTGCTCCCGGGCGTTCTCCCTGACTTCGCCCACGATGCGGTCGGTGGCGGCGCGTTGGCCCATGAGGACCGGGAGCGCGTCGGAGGCGCGGGGGTCGGCGAGGAAGACCAGGGTCTGCCGTCGCTCGTCCTGGACGGCGCGGACGGCGTCCTCCAGGGGTTCGCTCACCTTCTCCACGATGGATCCGGCGCTCATCAGTTCGTCGGCCTGACGGCCGGTGATGTAGGTGGCGAAGACCCAGAGGCCCGTAAGGGAGACGAGCGGCACCAGCAGCAACGCCACGATCTTCCTGCGGATGGACTTCCCGCGAAAGCGCATGGCCTCCCCCAGATCGGCCCCGCACGGCGACAGCGGGGGTTGTCTTCTCCGTCAATAAACGGCGCGAGCCTACTACTGACACAGAGACAACTCGAAGACACGTCCGGATGATTTTCAGCCGCCCACCCTGGAGTTGATCATGAGTTGTCCCGGTTTTCCCGGAGATGAAATTCGCGAAAGCGACAGAGGGCACCGGCCGGACTCCTCAGCACCGGCACGTATCAGTTGGCTGGAATTCTTCGCTCCGTGACCTTCTGTGCCCTGCGCGTGCTTTTTCAGGGGAATCTTCGGGACGGGTGGTTCGTCCATATGTACGGGGTAGGCGCACGGTGGGGTCGTGCGCGGCAGGACGGACGTGTTGCGCCCGCGTAGAACCGGCGCAAGCCGGGCAGCCACCCTGAAGTCGGACAGTGGCGGGGAGTTGAAGACCTTGAGTACGCAGGAACGCGGGGGCGCCGGAGCATCGGCTGCCGCGCGGACGGAAGCCGCGGAGGGGGCACGGGTCCCGCGGCAGTTGTGGGTGGAGGAGCCGGCCTCGAAGCGGCGGATGCCCGACGCGGTGCGGACGGCCGCCGTGCGCGCCGTTCTGATCATGTCGGTGACGATCATCCAGGCGATGGTCGCCTTTCTGAGCACGTTGACCGGCTCCTGGCTGGCCTTCCCGATGGTGCTCAGCAGTGTCGCCAGCACGGTGGTCGCCACCTGGGCGGTGCTCGACGTCTGGGTCACCCGGCAGGTGTGGAACCAGCGCAACGGCGTGGTGTCGGTGCCGAGCAGCACCGCCCGTCAGATACGCCGTGAGCGGCGCCGCTCCCGCCGGGCCGAGCGGGCGGCCGAGCGGGACGGCACGGGCGGTGGCATAGGCGGCCGCCGGAGGACCGGCGACCTCTCCCGCGCCTGACGGGCACCGCCTCCGCCCGCGCCGGAACGACCGGCAGCCGTTGCCGGGCGGGCCGCCGTTGGCTGCTCCCGGCCCGGCGGTTACGCCTCGGGCTCCGGGGTCGCCGGGGGCTCCGGGGCGGCCGGGGGCTCGGTCGTGGTCGCCGAGGGCTCGGCGGTGGTCTGCTCGTTCCGCTTGAACATCCGGGTCGCCGTGATCTCGCCGTGGACCGTCTCACCCTCCGGGTCCTGCTGCGGCAGACCGGGCCGCAGATGCTCCTCCACGCTGATGTACTTCAGCCCGGCCCTCAGGTCGGCGTCGTTGCGCAGCCGGATGACGAGGGGGAATTCGGCGAGTGCGGTCGTGTCGAACAGGCCGGTCGTGTACAGGAGTTGGACGCCCAGCGCGTCCGACACGGCCCGCTGGAGCTCCAGCAGATAGGTGGCGTTGGCGCGGCCGATCGGGTTGTCGAGGAACAGGGTGCCCGCGTGCCGGTGGCGGTCGCGGCCCCGGTCGTTGCTGCGCAGGGCCGCCATCGTGCAGTAGAGGGCGATGGCGGCGGTGAGCAGCTGGCCCCCGGAGAAGACGTCGCCCATCTGCCCGACCGGGACGCGCTCGGCGCGCAGCACGGCGTCCGGCTTCAGGATCTCCACCGCGATGCCCTTGGGCCGCAGGGCCGCCTCGACCCCCCGCAGCAGCAGGGACATACCGTCCCGCCGCAGATCGGAGTTCTTCTTGAGGGCGGCGCTGGTGGCCTCGTCGATGACCTCGCCGAGGCGTTCGGTGAGGGTGGCCTGGTCGGGTTCCTCGAAGCGGATGCGGAGGAATTCCTGCCCCGACCACTCCCCCAGTCCTTCGGGGAGCTGGGAGAGCCGCTGGGCGGAGCGCAGGGTGGTGAGGGCCGACTCGACGAGTCCGCGCAGCCGGTCGACGATCGAGTCGCGGTTGCGCTCCAGCTGGACCAGCTCGTCGGTGAGGACGCGCAGGCGGGGGGCGAAGGCGTCGGCCCACTTCTGGGCGTGCTCGGGCAGCGCGGAGGCGGGCAGTTCGCGGATCTGCTGGCGGGCGGGGGTGCGGACCTGTTCGTAGCGGGTGGAGTTGGCGTGCCGGACGAGGATGTCGCTCGCTTCCCTCACGGCGCCCTCGGCGGCCGAGAGGTCGGCGTTGCAGCCGCGC
>NZ_BMTW01000007.1:18817-337558 GCF_014649875.1 Streptomyces rubiginosohelvolus
AGGGAGCGGCGGGACTCGGCGGCGGACTGCCGGGCCTCCTCCAGAGTGCCGGGGTACGGGTCGGGGTCCTCGGTGCCCTCCTCCGCGCCGTGGTCGCGCAGGAGGTCCCGCAGGAGGGCCGCGGTCTCGTCGAAGCCGCCGGCGGAGTCCTCGGCGGTGCGGTGGGCGTGCAGCAGCTCGCTGTGGGCGGCGCGGGCGGTGTCCAGGGTGGCGGTCGCGTCGGCCAGTTCGGCGTTGGCGGTACGCAGGAGGGCCTGGGCCCCTTCGGCGTCGGCCGGGACCAGGTCGTCCGGCAGGTCGGTGTGGTGGGGGCGTTCGTCGTCGGGGGCGAGCCGTTCGGCCTCGCCGCGCAGCCGGCCCAGGTGCTCGCTGGCGGTGGAGGCGCGGGTCTCCAGGAGCTGGACGTGTGCTTCGGCGCGGGCGGCGGCGGCCTGGCGGGACGGGCCGTCGGCTCCGTCGGTGCCCTCCAGGAGCTGGGCGGCGCGGGTGCGGACCTTGTTGGTGAGGCGGTCCAGCTCGGCCAGGGCGGCGCTCTCGTCGCTCTCGGCGCGGGCCTGTTCGGCGCGCAGGTCGGCGCCGACGCCGACCTTCTCGTACAGCTGGGACGCGGCCCGGTAGGCCTCGCGCAGGGTGGGCAGCGCGGTGCGGGCCTTCGACTCGTCCTCCTCGGGGAGGACTTCGGGGACGCCAGCGATCTCGGCGCGTTCGGCCCGCAGGGCGCGGGCGGTGCGGCGGGCGTCGTCCCCGGCGCGCTGGGCGGCGCGGCGGTCCTCGTCGGCAGCGCGGGCGAGGTCGAGGCAGACGGCTGCGCGGGCCTCGGACTCGGCGGCCTCGTCGACCAGTTCGCGCAGGCGGGCCTGCCAGCCGGAGCGCTCGCGAAGCCGGTGGGCGAGTCCCGCGAGGGCGTCGGCGGCGCGGCGGGCCCGCTGGGCGGCCTCCTGGCGCTCGTCGCGGACCCGGGCGGTGTCGGCGGCGGCCTCGTCGGCCTCGGCGCGGGCGGTGCGGGCCTCGGCGAGGACGGCTTCGGCGCTCTCGGCTGCCGTACGGGCGGTGGCGGCGGCCTCGGCCAGTTCGGCGAGCATGCCGGGCGGGCAGTCGGCACGCCAGGAGCCGATCCGGGAGGCGAGGGCGCGGTCGCCGGAGAGGCGGGCGGCCAGCGTCCTGATGTCCTCGTCGCGGGCGGCGGCACGGCTGCGCAGCGCGTGGCGCTCCTCGTCGGCGGCGTGTTCGTCGTGCATGGCCGGGTTCGGCGGGACGAGGAAGACGCCGTCGCTCGCGGACTCGGAGCCGGTGCCGGGGGCCGGGACGGGGGCGAGGAGAGCGGCGGCGGTGCCGACGGCGACGGCCGAGCGGGGCAGCAGGGCGGCACCCGCGAGGACTTCGCGGGCCCGGGTGTGGGCGTCGGGGTCGGTGATGACGACGCCGTCGACGAGTTCGGGGCGGGCGGCGAGGACGGCGGCGTGGTCGGCCGGGTCGACGGCCTGGGCGAGGTAGCGCCAGCCGGGCAGGGCGGGGATGCCGTGCTCGCCGAGATATTCGACGGTGGCCAGGACGTCGGGGCCGGGCGGCAGCAGCCCGCCCTCGCCGAGGGCGCCGAGGATGCGGGCGTCGTCGGCGGCGGCGGTGCGCAGGTCGAAGAGGCGGCGTTCGGCGGCGGCGACGGACTGGTCGAGGAGGTCGCGCAGTTCGTCGGCGCTGCGGTCGAACTCCTCGGCGTTCAGGGGCTGCTGGGCGATGGGCTGGTCGGCGAGGGCGACGGCGCGGTCCGGGGAGGCGTCGGGCGCGGTGCCCGTGCCGTCGCTCCGGTGGCCGGTCGTCGTGGCGTCGTCGCCGGTGGGGGTGGTGCGGGCGGTGCCCTGGTCCTGGCCCGGCGTCCCGTCGCCGGACTCCCGGCGGGGGTGCGGGACGCCGGTGCCCGAGGGCAGGCCGAGCAGGTCCGCGAGGCGCGGGTCGGCGGCGATCGACGCGGCGGCCAGGTACTCGTCCTCGTAAACCCGCTCAGCGGCCTTGGCGCCGTCGGCGGCGCGGGCGGCGGCCAGTTCGGCGCGGCTCTCGGCGGCGGCCGCCTCACGGGCGGTGTCGGCGGCGGAGCGGGCGGCTTCGCGGGCGGTGTCCCAGGCGGCGACGGCGGACTGTTCGGCGTCGCTGGCGGCGAGGGCCGCGCGGGCGGGGTCGGCGTCGGGAGCGGTGTCGTCGAGCCAGCCGGCCCGAACGGCTTCGGCGGTCTCCTGGCCGACCTCGGCGAGGCGCTGGCGCAGATGTCCGGCCTCGCTGCGGGCGCGCTGGGCCTCGGTGGCGGCGACCGTGGCGTCGCGGTGGGCGCGTTCGCCGGTGGCCTGGAGGGTGTCGGAGCGCTCCTCCTCCTCGTTGGCGAGGCGTTCGCCCTCCTCGGCGGCCTTGTGCAGGGCGCGGACGAGGTCGGTGGCGGCGGCGGAGCGGGCGGCGAGGGCGGGGGCGGCATCGCGTTCGGCCTCGCGGATGGCGGCGGCGACCCTGGCCGAGCGGTCGGCGGCGGCGCGGTGGCGCAGGACTGCTTCGGCGGCCTGCCAGGCGGCATGCAGGGTGCGGGCCTCGACCAGCTCCTTGCGTCCGGCGGCGGCACTCTTCTCGGCCGCGGTGAGGGCCAGTGAGGCGTGCCGGTAGGCCAGTTCGGCGGCGATCAGGGCGCGGCGGCCCCGGGTGGTCTCGGCTTCGGTGACGGTGTGGGCGGCGGCGGTGACGCGTTCGGCCAGCTCGGCGGTGCGGCCGCGCTCCTGGGCGGCGCGGGCGGAGAGGCGGCGGGCCAGGGTGCGGGTGCGTCGTTCGGCCCCGGCGTGGATGTCTCGGGCCCGGGTGCGGGTGTCGGTGGCCTCGACGATCCGGCCGAGGAGGTCGACGGAGCCGGCGGTGAAGTCGCGTTCGGCGGTCAGCTCGGCGCGGCGGCCCAGTTTGTTGCCGAAGCCGCTGACCAGGTCGGCGAGGCCGTCGGTGTCGCGGGTGTCGGTGACGGCGCGCAGCAGGAGGTCGGTGAAGTCGGAGTCCTTCTTCACCGCGAAGAGACCGGCGGCCTCGCCCTCGTCGGCGTTCATCTCGCGCTGGTAGCGGAAGAGTTCGGGGTCGAGGCCGAGGTCGCCGAGGTGTTCGTTCCAGCGGTCGTGGATCTCTTCCCAGTGCACGTCGAGGTGCGCGTAGAACTTGCCCGCGTCCGTCAGCGCGTCGCGGAAGCCCTTCATGGTGCGCCGCCTGCCGCGGGCGCCGGAGACGCCTTCGGCGGGGCGGCCCACGGCGGAGGCCTCGGCGACGGGCAGGCTGTCCAGACTGAGCCCGGGTCCTGGGCGGAACGAATACCAGGCCTCGGCGAACTTGCGCGGGTCGTTGGAGACCTGGCGGCCCCGCCATTCGCTGACCTTGCCCACGACGACGCACTCACCGGTGAGGGTGTGCTGCCACTCCAGGGCGACGTGCCCGCAGTCGTCGGCGAGGAGGAACTTGCGCAGGACGCCGGAGCTGGCCCCGCCGAGAGTGTTGCGGTGGCCGGGGAGCATCACCGAGAAGATCAGCTTGAGCAGGACGGACTTGCCGCCGCCGTTCTCCAGGAAGAGGACGCCCGCGGGCGCGGGGCGGCGGGGCGGACCGACCGGCTCGTCCTCGAAGAACTCCGCCTGGGCGGGCGCGGGGTTGGGGACGGGTGCGCCGACGCCGCGCAGGTCGAGGACGGTGTCGGCGTAGCGCGCACCGGCAGGCCCGATGGAGTAGAGGCGGACCCGGGACAACTCGTACATGGCGGCGGACTCTCGTCGTTCGGTGAGCGGGGGTGAAGCGGCGGGGGGTGTGCGGGTCGGTCGGGGTCAGGAGTGGAAGGGCAGGCCCGCGTCGGCGGCCAGCTCCACGCTGTCGGGGTCGGGCGGCGGCAGCAGGGTGGCGGAGCCGTCGGTGACGGGGACGACGCCGAGCTCCAGCAGTTCGGCCATGGCGGCGCTGCCCGCCAGGTCACGGACCTGGAGCTGGTAGCGGGCGGTGGTTCGGTAGGCGCCGCCCGCGTCGTCGCCGGTGCGCTGGAGGAAGCCGGAGTCGGTGAGAAAGGCGACGGCCTTGCCGATGATGCCGGTGGTGGATCCGGCGAGCCGGCGGGCGTCCTTGGTGGCGCCGGTGGCGCTGCGGCGGGCGTAGATCCGCCAGCCGGCTTCGAGCCCGGGAGTGTCGCTGACGGGGTCGGTGTTGTCGCCCTGCTCCTCGGCACGCTCCTCCAGCCGTCGGCAGGCCTGGCGTACGAAGGCGTCCACGCCGTTGACCGTGATGCGGCCGATGTACGCGTCGTCGGCGAGGTCCTCGGGACGGGGGAAGGCGAGGGCGGCGACGGCGAGGTGGGCGAGGCCGTGCAGGAAGCGGTCGGCGGCGTCGGAGGAGGCGCGGCGGGCGTAGTCGCCCATGCGGACGGCGAAGACGGAGTCCTCGCCCGCCGTGACGGCCATCCCGGCGCGCGGGGAGACCTCCAGGACGACGAGGCCGAGGCCGGTCGCGACGGCGTCGGCGAGCCGGGCGAAGGCGCTCTCCTCCCGGTAGCGCCGCAGGAGGTCGGCGTATTCGGCGTCACGGGCGGGCAGCAGCTTGGGCTGGAGCCCGAAGGAGACCAGACGGGCGGCGTCGGCGGCGTCGGCCGGGGTGACGGGGGTATGTCCGGCCGGCTCGGCGGTGTGCGGAGAGCTGGTGTGCGGAGAGCTGTGCGCGGAGTCGGGCCCGGACGCCGTGGAGGGCTCGGTCCACGCGTCGGGGTGCTCGGCGTCGTGGTCGCTCACGGCTGGGACTCCTCGGTACGGATGCGGTGCGGGTGCGGGTGCGAGAGGCGGGCGGGGCCGGCCGCGACGGAAGAGACGGCGGGCGCGGTGCGGGCGGGGCAGGTCACGAGGCCTCCTGGCGGTCGGCGGCCATGCCCACGGCGTCCAGCAACGCGGTGCCCACGATGAGGTCGGCACCGCCGAACTCCGGGTCGTCCAGCTCCGCACCGTCGTCCACGGCGAAGAGCAGGCGCCGCTCGCCCTGGCGGTAGGCGGTGCCGACGGGCGGGCTGGCGGCGTGGACGGCGAGCAGGGCGACCAGGTACGGCAGGTCGGTGTCGCCGGTGCGGCGGGCCTCGGCGAGCAGTCCGGAGAGCCGGCGCGGGGCGTCGTGCTCCAGGTCGAGCAGGGTCATGGCGCGGGCGAGCTGCTCCTCGCTGAACCGGCTGTCGTCGGGGGTGGCGATCAGATCGGGCTCGGGCATCTCCGCGCCCAGGTGCTCGCGCTCCAGGGGCGGGGTGAGCAGCAGGTCGACCAGGTCCCCGACCCGTACGGAGGTGGGGGTGCGCAGTCCGGTGCCGTGGGCGAAGAAGGCGTCGGTGGCCCGGGTGGACTGCTCGACGGGGAGCGGGAGGAGCGGGGCGAGGAGCTGCCCGTACAGGTCGAGGCCCGCGTGGGGGGCGGGCGGGGCGAAGGCCTGCCGGTCCTGCTCGGCGCGGAAGAGGGGCCCCGCCTCCAGCAGCCGGGACTGGAGCTGGGTGTGGCGGCGGATGCAGTCCTTGACGATGTCGACGAGCTCGGCGGCCCGGCGCTTGTGCTCGGGGTCCTCGGCCTCGTCGCGGGCCTTGCGGATGTTGGTGAGGATCGCGTTCTCGTGGCGGTAGCGGTCGGCCACGTGGTCGAGGGCCTCGGCGATCATGTCCGGGACGGTGTGGAGCCAGTCGACGGCGCGGACGTTGCGCCGGGTGGCCTCCAGGGTGCGGCGCAGGGTCTCGGCGTACTGCACGGTGCGGTAGCGGGCCTGTTCGGCGGCGAGCTGGGCGTCGGCGAGGCGGCCCCGGCTGATGAGGACCTCCAGCTTGACCTCGGCGGCGATCTGGGCGCTGGTGACATCGGTGTCCAGCGCGCCGACGAGGACGTTGACCGCTTCGTCGGTGGCGCGGAGGTAGACCGTGCCGCCGTAACCGGGGACCTCTTCGATCAGCTTGAAGTCGTAGTCGCGGCGGACGTAGACCCCGTCGGTGTTGAAGGTGCCGTAGACCGCGCGGAAGCCCCGGTCGACGCTGCCGACGTTGATCAGGTTCTCCAGGACCCAGCGGGCGACCCGTTCGTGCTCGGCGACGGGGCGGCCGGGGGCCTGGGCGGCGACGCGGGGCAGCAGCCTGGCCACTATCTGGTCGTGGTCGGCCCCGGTGTCGAAGTCCATGTTGAGCGTGACGTGGTCGATCGCGGCGAGGGCGACCTCCGCCATCGCGTACACCGTGTACTCGCCGGCCAGATTCGCCTTGCGGACGTCCAGGTCGTGCAGCGGCGCCGTGCACGCCAGCGCGCGCAGCCGCCGCGAGAGCCCCTCGTCGGCGGCGGGCCCCGGGGCAGGCCGCGGCCCCGCGCTGAGCTGCGGCGCAGCGGTGTCCGTGTTGGCAGGCGAAGTCACGTGGGACAGATTAGGTCCTCGCACTGACAACGGTCGAAACGGCGTTTATGCGACCGGTCCCGTACGGGGGGCTACGACCCTGCGGGGCCGTAGCCCCCGCCGCCCGGTGTGCGCACCACGAGCACGTCTCCGGCCTCCAGTTCGGCGGTGTCGCAGCCCTTCAGCGGGACCGCCTCGCCGCCCGCCCGCTCGATGTACTGCTCCCCGGGCGCTCCCGGCTCCCCGCCGTCCGCTCCGTACGGCGGGACGCGGCGGTGGCCGGAGAGCAGGGCGATGGTGACGGGTTCCAGGAAGCGGATGCGGCGCTCGACGCCGTGGCCGCCGTGCCACCGGCCCGTTCCCCCGCCGTCCTCCCGTACGGCGAAGGACTCCAGGCGGACCGGAAGCCGCCACTCCAGGATCTCGGGGTCGGTGAGCCGGGAGTTGGTCATATGGGTCTGTACGGCGTCGGCGCCGTCGAAGCCGTCCCCCGCTCCGGAGCCGCTGGCGATCGTCTCGTAGTACTGGACGTGGTCGTTGCCGAAGGTGAGGTTGTTCATGGTCCCCGAGCCCTCGGCCTGGCCGCCGATCGCCCCGTACAGGGCTCCGGTGACCGCCTGGGAGGTCTCCACGTTGCCCGCGACGGTCGCCGCCGGGTAGCTGGGGTCGAGCATCGAGCCGGGCGGAATGGTCACGTCGAGGGGTTTCAGGCAGCCGCTGTTGAGCGGGATGTCCGCTCCGACGAGGGTGCGGAAGACGTAGAGGACGGCGGCCATGACGACGGAGCGGGGCGCGTTGGCGTTGCCGGGCTGCTGGGGGGAGGTTCCGGTGAAGTCGAGGTGGGCGCTGCGGGCGTCCCGGTCCACGGTGAGGCGGACCTGGATCACGGCCCCGCTGTCGGTCTCGTAGCGGCAGTGGCCGTCGTGCAGTCCGGCGACGATGCGGCGTACGGACTCCTCGGCGTTGTCCTGGACGTGCCCCATGTAGGCGTCCACGACGTCGGCCCCGAACTGGTCGGTCATCCGCCGCAGTTCGGCGATGCCCTTCTCGTTGGCGGCGATCTGGGCGCGCAGGTCGGCGAGGTTGGTGTCCGGGGAGCGGGAGGGGTACGGGGCGGCGGCGAGCAGTTCCCGGGTCTCCTCCTCACGCAGCCGGCCGTCGCGGACGAGCGGCCAGTTGTCGAAGAGGACGCCCTCCTCGTGGATCGTCCGGCTGAAGGCGGGCATGGAGCCGGGGGTGATGCCGCCGATCTCGGCGTGGTGGCCGCGCGAGGCGACCAGGAACCGGAGCTTCCCCTCGTCGAAGACGGGCGTGACCACGGTGACGTCGGGCAGGTGGGTGCCGCCGTGGTACGGGTCGTTGACGGCGTACACGTCGCCGGGGCGCAGGGTGCCCTCGTTCCGCCGGAGCACCTCCTTGATGGACTCCCCCATGGAGCCGAGATGGACCGGGATGTGCGGGGCGTTGGCGATCAGGTTGCCCTCGGCGTCGAACAGGGCGCAGGAGAAGTCGAGGCGTTCCTTGATGTTGACGGAGTGGGCGGTGTTCTCCAGCCGGACGCCCATCTGCTCGGCGATCGACATGAAGAGGCTGTTGAAGACCTCCAGCAGCACCGGGTCGACCCGGGTACCGACGGCGGTGCGTTCGGGGCGGGGGGTGCTGCGGGTGAGGACGAGATGTCCGGTGGGGGCCGCTTCGGCCTGCCAGCCGGGGTCGACGACGGTGGTGGCGTCGTCCTCCGCGACGATCGCGGGCCCGGTGACGGTGGCGCCGACGGGCAGGTCCGCCCGCCGGTGGAGCGGGGCGCGCTGCCACCGCCCCTCCGCGTACAGGTCCACGGTGTCGGCCGGGGGCGGCGGGGCGTCGTGGGAGTCGGGGCCGGAGCCGGTGGCGGGCTGGATGCCGTCGGCCGATTCGGCGGTCCCCGTGGCGTCCGTGACCCCGGTGGCTTCCACCGAGACCGTCTCGACGACGACGGGCTTGTCCATCGTGAAGCCGAACCGGGCCCGGTGGGCGGCCGCGAACGCCTCGGCCATGGCGGCCTCCGTGTCCAGGTCCACCGGAAGCGCCGCGTCCGTCCCCGCGTACCGCAGCAGGATCCGGGCCCGGGTGGTGATCGCGGATTCGGGCACTCCGTCGGCGCGCAGGGCTTCGCGGGTACGGTCGGCCAGCTCGGCGCAGAGCCGCTCCACCCGCTCCCGGCAGGCCGCGTCGAGCTGTTCCTCCACCGACTGTTCGCGCATCGCGGTCGCGTCGGCCAGGCCGATGCCGTACGCGGAGAGCACCCCGGCGAGCGGGGGCACGAGGACGGTGTCGATGCCCAGCGCGTCGGCGACCGCGCAGACGTGCTGGCCGCCCGCGCCGCCGAAGCCGGTGAGGGCGTAGCGGGTGACGTCGTGGCCGCGCTGCACGGAGATCTTCTTGACGGCGTTGGCCATGTTGAGCACGGCGATCTCCAGGAAGCCCGCCGCCACCTCGGCCTCGTCCGGCCGCTGTCCGGTGGCGCGCCCCACCTCGTCGGCGAGCTCCGTGAACTCCGCGCGTACGTGGTCGGCGTCGAGGGGAAGGTCGCCGTCCGCGCCGAAGACCGCCGGGAAGTGGGCGGGCTGGACGCGGCCGAGCATCACGTTGGCGTCGGTGACGGTGAGGGGGCCGCCCCGGCGGTAGCAGGCGGGGCCGGGGTCCGCGCCGGCCGAGTCGGGGCCGACGCGGTAACGGCTGCCGTCGAAGTGCAGGACGGAGCCGCCGCCGGCCGCGACGGTGTGGATGCTCATCATCGGGGCGCGCATCCGGACCCCGGCGACCTGGGTTCCCAGCTCGCGTTCGAACTCCCCGGCGTAGTGCGACACATCGGTGGAGGTGCCGCCCATGTCGAAGCCGATGACCCGGTCGTGACCGGCCTGCTGCGAAGTGCGGACCATGCCGACGACGCCGCCGGCCGGTCCGGAGAGGACGGCGTCCTTGCCGCGGAAGCGGGCGGCTTCGCGCAGGCCGCCGTTGGACTGGAGGAACATCAGCCGGATCCCGTCGAGGCGGGCGGCGACCTCGTCGACGTACCGGCCGAGGACGGGTGAGAGGTAGGCGTCGACGACCGTGGTGTCGCCCCGGGGGACGAGCCTGATCAGCGGGCTGACCTCGTGGGAGCTGCTGACCTGGGTGAAGCCCGCCTCCCGGGCCGCCTCGGCGACGGCCCGTTCGTGGGCGGGGTGGCGGTAGCCGTGCATCAGGACGACGGCGGCGCTGCGCAGTCCCTCGGCGTGGGCGGCGCGCAGCTGTTCGCGTACGGGGCCGAGCTCCAGGGGCCGTACGGTGCCGCCGTGGGCGTCGATACGTTCGGGGACCTCGATCACGCGCTCGTGGACGGACTCGGGCAGGACGATGTGCCGGTCGAAGAGGCGCGGCCGGTTCTGGTACGCGATCCGCAGCGCGTCCCGGAAGCCCTCGGTGATCAGCAGGACGGTCGGTTCGCCCCGCCGCTCCAGCAGGGCGTTGGTGGCGACGGTGGTGCCCATCCGGACGGCGGCGACCCGGTCGGCGGGCACCGGTTCGCCGGGGTCCAGGCCGAGGAGCAGCCGGATTCCGGCGACGGCCGCGTCGTCGTAGCGGCCGGGGTCGTGGGAGAGGAGCTTGCGGGTGATGAGCCGGCCGTCGGGGCGGCGGCCCACGATGTCGGTGAAGGTGCCGCCCCGGTCGATCCAGAACTCCCAGCGTCCGGTCATGGCGCCATTCTGTGCCCGTGGGCGGGAGGCCGCAGGAAGAAGTCTGCGGGCCCCGCACCCGCAGGCAGGAGGCCCGCGGGTGCGAAAGGCGCTCGTCCGGCCCGATCCGCCTCAGACGGCCGACGCGTCCGGCCCGATCCGGCTGCGCACCGCCGTCTGGACCTCGGCCTCCTCGGCCGGGTCGGCGGCGAGGCGGCGCAGGCGTTCGGCGACGCGGATGTCGCCGGTCTCGGCGTGCAGGGCGGCCACCTCGCGGGTGGTCTCCTCGCAGTCCCAGAGGCACTCCACCGCGAATCCGGTCGCGAAGGACGGGTCGGTGGCGGCCAGAGCGCGGGCGGCCCTGCCCCGCAGGTGCGAGGAGGACGTCTCGCGGTAGACGTGGCGCAGGACGGGGGCGGCGCAGGCGATGCCGAGGCGGCCGGCTCCGTCGACGAGGGTCCACAGCAGGGGGGCGTCGGGTCCGTCTCCGCGTACGGCCTCCCGGAGCGCGCCGAGGACTTGGGGAGCGTCCTGGGCGGTGCCTCGGCAGGCGAGCACTCCGGCGGCGGAGGCGCCGAGTGCGTCGGGGCGATGGGCCCAGCGCCTGGCCCGCTCGACGGCGTCGTCGCCGGTCATCCGCTCGAAGGCGGCGATGGCCGTGTGGGCGACGGTGAGGGAGGGGCTGAGGGCCGCGGCCTCGATGAGGTCGAGGACGACGGGTTCGCCGGCCTCCGCGAGGTAGTGCAGGGCGGCGCAGCGGGCGCCTTCGGGGCCGCTGCGGGCGGCCTCGACGATCTGGGGAAGGTCGTCGGGTCCGGCGACGGCGGTGAGGCAGCGGGCCGCGGGGACGTGCAGTTCGCTGCCGCGTTCCAGGGCCTGCTGGGCCCAGTCGAAGACGGCCTGGACGCTCCAGCCGGGGCGGGGACCCCCGGGGCGCATCTGGCGCTGCCATCGGTCGAACGAGCCCTGTTCGCCGGCGGCCCGGACGCGGGCGCCGACCGCTTCGCGCGGGTCGTCGGCCCACAGGCGCCAGGGTCGCGGCTCGAACGAGTCGCGTACGGCGGCGGCGAGGTCGGCCGCGCCCTCGTCGGTGGCCGGGAAGCGGGCGAGGACGGGCAGCGCGAGGGAGCGCAGGCCGGCGTCGTCGTCGCGCAGGGCCAGCTCGTCCAGGGCCCAGGTCCAGTTGGCGCCGGTCGTCGCGTAGCGGCGGAGCAGGGCCAGGGCGTCGTCGCGTCCGTAGGAGGCGAGGTGGCCGAGGACGGAGAGCGCCAGACCGGTGCGGGAGTCGTCGGTATCGATGTGGTCGTCGGGATCGGCGAGGTGCCGCTCGATCTCCTCGATACCGCCGTCGAGGTCGAGGTAGAGGCGCGCGTAGTAGAGGGAGCGGTTCTCCACCTGCCAGTCGTGGCGGGGGTCGCTCACGACGCAGTGGTTGAGGGCCGCGAGGGCCTCGGGGCGTGGTGCGGCGAGCGCGTGGAGCGTGCCGTCGCCGCGGCCCCTCTGCAGCAGGCCGAGCAGGGTGCCGCTCGGCGCTATGAACGGATCGAACATGGGAGAAAGCCTCACATCAAGCTGTCGACGCAACCGGGACTGTGCAGTGCCCCGTGCCTCTCGGCACGTGGGGGTGTCCGGGGGACACCGCTACGCCGCGCAGTGACATGATCGGCCGACCGCCGTCTTTCGCCTGGTGTAGAGCATCTTCCTCTGCCTCTCGTCGGTGGCCCTGAGCGGGCCCGCGACGTCATGATGACCCAGCCATTTCGCCACCGCGACCACATTTACGACGGACCGGTCAGCGAAGCCCACGGCGGACGCGCCCAGCGGCGCCCCCGCCGCCGTCTCACCGCGCACCGAAGCGTTCCAGCAGGTCGGACTTGCCGAACATCCGGGCCGTGTCCAGCGCGGACGGTGTTCCGGCGGCCGGGTCGGCGCCGGCGGCGAGCAGCGCGTCGATGACGGCGTCCTCGCCCTTGAAGACGGCTCCGGCCAGCGGGGTCTGGCCCCGGTCGTTGGCCCGGTCCGGGTCGGCCTCGCGGGCGACGAGGGCGGCGACCGTGGCGGCGTGCCCGTGGTAGGCGGCGAGCATCAGCAGCGTGTCACCCCGGTCGTTGGTGAGGTTGGCGGGGACTCCGGCCTCGACGTACGCCGTGAGTGCCTCGGTGTCGCCGGTGCGGGCCAGGTCGAAGACCTTGGTCGCCAGCTCGACCACCTCGGGATCGGGGGTTTCGCTCATCGGGACGGGCCGCCTTCCTTCGACTGCTGCCACGGCTGCTCACCGCCGTGGTTGACCTGGTGGGGAGTACGGCGGGGGGCCGTACGAGTGAATCGACAGGGTACTGCTCCCGGGCCGACATGACCCGGCCCGGATGCGGCAAGGGATCACCGCGGCTGATCCCTGCCCGGCACGGACCGGGTGATGCCGCTCCCCGGGGGCCGACTTCTGTGAGCCAGTCAAGTGAAAGCGCGGGATATTCACTCGATTGCACCTTTTGTCGTATAGATACTTCCCGTGATCCTGGAAGGACTCATGGTGACTGTCCCCTTCAACCAGGAGAGAACCGCTCATGATCCTTTCCATCTCGGGCGTGGTACTGCTCGCCATCATCGTCTTCCTGTTCTTCAAGAAGGACGGGCTCAAGGCATCCCACGCCATCGTCTGTGCCCTGTTCGGCTTCTACCTGGCCGGCACCGCCATCGCACCGAGCATCACGGCGGGCGGGGCGAGCCTCGCCGGCCTGCTGGGCGGGATCAAGTTCTGACGCTCCGCAACCGCTCCCACCCCTTCAGGAGACCGACGTGGCCCGGCGACCACTCCCCCGCATTCTGAGCAGCGGCAGCGCTTCGATCACTCGCAGCAGAGAGATCGCGCGCACGGCCGCCGACAGTGCCACCGATGTCCTCCATCCGCTGATCACGGTGGTCCGCGGACTGCGGCTGCTGGCCGTGTCGGGCCGGCAGAAGTGGGTCGCCACCCCCAAGGAACGGCGTGGTCCCAAGCTGTTCCTCGGCGCGGCCTGCGTGCTGGTGGTGGCGCTCGTCCCGTACGGGCCGATCCTGGCCCTGATCACGGTGATGGGCGCTGCCGCGTGGAAGGGGCGGGAGCGGACCCCCGTGCGGACCGGGCCCGACGAGTCGGAGACCGCGCGCCTGCGGTCGCTGTACGAGGCGCTCGTGCCGTACTTCTCCACGGCCGACGACCCCGATCCGCTCTTCGCCCACGGAGGCGACTGGACGAAGGCCTTCGACGGGTACGCCTTCGATCAGGACGGGCGGCTCACCAGCCTCCGGATCTCCTACCCGGCGTACTTCACGGACGGCGAGGCAGCCGCCCGCTCCCGGATCGAGCAACTGCTCCACACCAAGTCCGGCCGGGGCCGCGAGTACCACTTCGGCTGGGACGAGGAGGCCAATCGCCTCGTCATGACCGTGCTGGACGCCCTCCCCACGACGATCGCCGCCCAGCGCTTCGTCGCCGCGCCCGGCGAGACGGTCCTCGGCTTCACCGACCCGGACTCCGTCTCGCGCACCGTCCCCGTGCGCGACGGCGACACCACGGTGGACGCCTCGCCGGTCGTCTGGCGGACCGGCGGCCGCTCCACCGAACCGCATCTGCTGGCCGTCGGACAGCCCGGCGGCGGCACCACGACCCTGGTCCGCTCGATCGCCCTGCAGGCCCTCCAGAACGGTGACGTGATCATCGTCGACGGCGGCGGGAGCGGTGAGTACGCCGCTCTCACCGGCAGGAACGGCGTCCTCGCCGTGGAGTCCGGCCTCGGCGGGGCGCTGGCCACCCTGGAGTGGGCGGCGCACGAGACGGAGCGCCGCCTGATCACCGCCAACCTGGCCCGCCAGAGCGGCCGCCCGGCGCCGGACGACATCCGCCGCCCGCTGTGGATTCTGCTGGACCGCCCCGGTGTCCTCGGTCATCTCGCGGCGGCCGACGGCAGGCCCGACCCGCAGGAGCTGCTGCGGATCCCGTTGCGGCACGGCCGGGCGGCCCAGGTCACCGTCGTGCTGGCCGAGCAGTTCGACGCGCTGGACACCCTCACCGAGACCGTCCGGACCCACACCCGCGCCCGCGCCGTCCTCGGGACGGCCTTCCCGGAGCAGATCGAGGCCGTCCTCGGCGCCGGACCGCACACCACTCCGCCGCCCGAGGTCCCCGCGGGCCGCGGTTACGTCCGGCTGGGCGCGGGCCCGGTCCTGCGGCTCCAGGTGCCCGCCACCCCGGACCCGTACGACGACGCCACGAGCGACGCGCACCGGCAGGCGGTGCTCGACCTGCTGCCCGGCCGGGGCGAGGCGATGGAGGCGGCGCCCGTGCCGGAGCCCGCCGACGAGGGTCCGGCGACGGCGCCGGTGCCCGTGGCCGCGGAGACGGCGGCCGTTCCGGTGGAGGCGATGGTCACCGAGGCACGGCCGGCCGAGCCGCTGGCGAAGGCGCAGCCGGCCGGCGCCGAGAGCTGATCCGGCGCACGCGAACAGCACGGCGGGCGGGGAGCGGGCCTGATGGCCCGCTCCCCGCCCGCCGCCGTCGTACCGGTCCTCAGGCCACGAAGGAACGCGGGGTGTCGGCCCCCGCACCCGCCCCGGAGCGCACCAGGTCCACCGCAGCGGCCAGGCGTACGGCCGCCTCGTCGGCGACCGGCCCGCTCACCGTGAACGGCAGCCGTACATAGCCCTCGAAGGCCCCGTCGACCCCGAAGCGGGGGCCCGACGGCACCCGGACGCCGACGCGCTCGCCCGCCACGGCCAGCCGCGACCCGGAGATGCCGCCGGTGCGCACCCACAGCGTCAGCCCGCCGCGCGGCACGGTGAACTCCCAGTCCGGCAGCTCCCGGCGCACCGCCTCGACCAGGGCGTCCCGGTTCTCCCGCGCCTGGCTCCGCCGGACCTCGACGGCCTGTTCCCAGCCGCCGGTGCCCATGAGCCAGTTGATGGCGAGCTGTTCCAGGACGGGCGTGCCCATGTCGGCGTAGGCGCGGGCGGCGACCAGGCTGCGGATGACGTCCGGGGCCGCGCGCACCCAGCCGATGCGCATGCCGGCCCAGAAGGCCTTGCTGGCCGATCCGACGGTCAGGACCGTGCTGCCGGCCGGGTCGAAGGCGCAGACCCGGCGCGGCATGTCGATGTCGGCGTCCAGGCGGAGTTCGTTCATGGTCTCGTCGACGACCAGGACCGTTCCGGCGGACCGGGCCGCCTCCACCAGGTCGCGGCGCTGCTGCTCGTCGGCGAGCGCGCCGGTGGGGTTGTGGAAGTCGGCGACCACATAGGCGAGCCGGGGCGCGGCGTCCCGCAGCACCTGGCGCCAGCGGTTCATGTCCCAGCCGCCGAGCCCCTCCTGCATCGCGACCGGGACGAGGCGGGCGCCGGTCTCGCGCATCAGCTGGAGGATGTTGGCGTAACTGGGGGACTCGACCGCGATCCGTTCGCCGCGGCCGGCGAAGAGGTGGCAGATCGCGTCGATGGCGCCCATCGCGCCGGTGGTGACCATGATCTGTTCGGGCATGGTCGGGATGCCGAGGGCGGTGTAGCGGTCGGCGATCATCTGCCGCAGGGCGGGCAGTCCGGCCGGGTAGTCGCCGTGCGTGTGGGCGTACGGCGGCAGTTCCTCCAGCGCCCCCTGGACCGCCCGGGTCAGCCAGGGCTCGGGCGCGGGCAGGGCCGCGCAGCCCAGGTCGATCATCGAACCGAGCGACTCCGGCGGCAGCGGTTCGAGGCCGCGGGCGGGCAGCGGGTTGCCGGCCGGGACGGCGGTCCAGCTGCCCGCGCCGCGCCGGGACTCCAGGAAGCCTTCGGCGCGCAGGGCCTCGTAGGCGGCGGCGACGGTCGTACGGCTCACCGACAGCGCGAGGGCCAGTTCGCGTTCGGCGGGGAGCCGGGCGGCGACCGGAACGCGGCCTTCCAGGACGAGCAGCCGTACGCCGTCGGCGAGCGCGCGGTAAGCGGGCGGCTTGCGGCCGCCAGGTCCGGTGGGCCGGGCCTGCTGCGACCGGAGCTGCCGGGCGAGCTGGGCCGCTCCCACCGTC
Organism: Streptomyces rubiginosohelvolus; assembly: GCF_014649875.1. Taxonomy (GTDB): domain Bacteria; phylum Actinomycetota; class Actinomycetes; order Streptomycetales; family Streptomycetaceae; genus Streptomyces; species Streptomyces rubiginosohelvolus. The sequence goes on from NZ_BMTW01000007.1 coordinate 34,932, forward strand.
GATGTCCACTGCGCCATCGAAATCAGTCCACCTTCCTCGAATTGGCCATAGTTGGTGGCCGATCCCCTGCCACAGAGTGACATGAAGCAGTCCACCACCACTACATCAGGGGGCACAACGTGGCCAGGACCACCGACCGGAGCACCACTCATCTCCCCCGGCGGCTGGTCCAGCTGTACGTCGGTCTGGCGCTGTACGGGGCGAGCTCGGCACTCCTGGTGCGCGCGGGGCTGGGTCTGGAGCCGTGGGGTGTGCTGCACCAGGGCCTCGCGGAGCGGACCGGGATCTCGATCGGCGTGGTGTCGATCATCGTGGGGGCGGTGGTGCTGCTCCTGTGGATCCCGCTGCGGCAGCGGCCGGGGCTCGGCACCGTCTCGAACGTCTTCGTGGTCGGTCTGGCGATGGACGGGACGCTCGCGGTGGTCGGCGATCTGGACGCGCTCGGCGTCCGCATCCCGGTGATGGTGCTCGGCATCGTCCTCAACGGTGTGGCGACCGGGCTGTACATCGCGGCCCGGTTCGGCCCCGGTCCCCGGGACGGCCTGATGACCGGGCTGAACCAGATCACCGGCCGCTCGATCCGGCTGGTCCGCACGGCCATCGAGGTGGCGGTCGTGGTGACCGGCTTCCTGCTGGGCGGTTCGCTGGGGGCGGGCACGGTGCTGTACGCGCTGGCCATCGGCCCGCTGGCCCAGCTCTTCCTGCGGCTGTTCGCGCTCCCCGAGGCTTCCGGCCCGGGTGCCGTCGTCGCCTCGGGCGAGCCGTCCACCCCCGCGCCGGCCGCCGGTTCCGGGCCCGTTGCCGCTCCGACGTCCGGGCAGGCCATACTGCCGCAGTGAATCCGAGCCACCCCTATCTCGACCACCCGACGCCGATCGCCTTCGCCCATCGCGGCGGGGCGGCGGACGGTGTGGAGAACACCGTGACCGCCTTCCGCCGGGCGTCGGACGCGGGCTACCGCTACTTCGAGACCGATGTCCACACCACGGCGGACGGCCGGCTGGTCGCCTTCCACGACGCGACGCTGGACCGGGTCACCGACGCCCGGGGCCGGATCGCCGAGCTGCCCTGGAGCGAGGTGAGCCGGGCGCGGGTCGGCGGCAGTGAACCGCTCCCGCTCTTCGAGGAGCTGCTGGAGGAGTTCCCCGAGGCCCGCTGGAACGTGGACCTTAAGGCCGAATCGGCGCTGGAGCCGCTGCTCGGGCTGATCCGCCGGACCGATGCCTGGGACCGGATCTGTGTCGGCTCGTTCTCGGAGGCGCGAGTGGCCCGCGCACAGCGCCTGGCGGGCCCCCGGCTGGCCACGTCGTACGGGGTGCGGGGCGTTCTGGCGCTGCGGCTGCGTTCGTACGGGATCCCGGCGCCGCTGCGGGCGGGTGCGGTGTGCGCCCAGGTCCCCGAGCGGCAGGGCCCCGTCCCGGTGGTGGACGCCCGCTTCGTCCGCACCGCGCACGCGCTGGGACTCCAGGTGCACGTCTGGACGGTGAACGAACCGGAGCGGATGGCGGCGCTCCTGGACCTCGGAGTGGATGGCATCATGACCGATCACATCGAGACGCTGCGTACGGTGCTGAGCGAGCGGGGGGCCTGGTCCTGACGCCCGGTCCGTCCACGTCCACCGGGGACGAGCGAGGGGACGCGGGATGAGCACGGGGACAGCGGGGAAGGCCGATCCGCCGGGGCAGCCTCCGGACGGCACGACGGCCGCCGCCCGCAAGCGTGAGCAGCAGGGCTGGTACTTCTACGACTTCGCGTGCTCCGTCTACTCCACCAGCGTGCTGACCGTCTTCCTCGGTCCGTATCTGACGTCGATCGCCAAGGCCGCGGCGGACCCGGACGGTTTCGTGCACCCGCTGGGCATACCCGTGCGCGCGGGCTCGCTGTTCGCGTACTCCGTCTCCGCGTCCATCGTGGTGGCCGTGATCCTGATGCCGATCGTGGGCGCGGCGGCGGACTGTACGGGGCGCAAGAAGCCGCTGCTGGCGGCGGCCGCGTACACCGGGGCGGCGGCGACGGCCGGGATGTTCTTCCTGGACGGCCACCGCTACCTGCTGGGCGCGTTCCTGCTGATCGTGGCGAACGCGTCGATCTCCGTGTCGATGGTTCTGTACAACGCGTATCTGCCGCAGATCTCCGAGCCGGAGGAGCGCGACGCGGTCTCCTCGCGCGGCTGGGCCTTCGGCTACACCTCGGGCGCCCTCGTCCTGGTCCTCAACCTGATCCTGTACACCGGCCACGACTCCTTCGGCCTCGCGGAGTCCGACGCGGTGCGGATCTGTCTGGCCTCGGCCGGTGTGTGGTGGGGCGCGTTCACCCTCGTACCGCTGCGCCGGCTGCGCGACCGCCGGGTGCGGCCGGACGGCGAGGGGGCGGTCGGCTCCGGCTGGAAGCAGCTGCGGGCCACCCTGCGCGACATGCGGCGCCACCCGCTCACGCTCTCGTTCCTGCTGGCCTATCTCGTCTACAACGACGGGATCCAGACGGTGATCTCGCAGGCCTCGCTGTACGGCTCCGAGGAGCTGGGCCTGGACCAGACGACGCTGATCGTCGCGGTGCTGCTGGTGCAGATCCTGGCGGTGGCGGGGGCGCTCGGCATGGGGCGGCTCGCCCGGACGTACGGCGCGAAGCGCACGATTCTGGGATCGCTGATCGTGTGGACCCTGATCCTGCTCTCCGCCTATCTGCTGCCCGCCGACGCGCCGGTGTTCTTCTTCGTCCTTGCGGCGGCGATCGGCCTGGTGCTGGGCGGGAGCCAGGCCCTGTCCCGGTCGCTGTTCTCGCATCTGGTGCCGCGCGGCAAGGAGGCGGAGTACTTCTCCGCGTACGAGATGAGCGACCGCGGACTGAGCTGGCTGGGGCCCCTGGTGTTCGGTCTGGCGTACCAGCTGACCGGCAGCTACCGGGACGCGATCATCTCGCTGGTGGCGTTCTTCGCCCTGGGCGCGGTGCTGCTCGCGCGGGTCCCGGTGAGGCGTGCGGTGGAGGCCGCGGGCAACCCCGTGCCGGAACGGATTTAGACGTTGAAGTCAAAGGCCGGTAGTATACGTCTTTGGCCTGCCCGGAGGACCGTTACTGCCAGTGGAAACGGCTCAACCGTTGAGTGACAACATCCACCAGAGGTGACAAACCGGGCATGGGCGGGTACTCAACCCAGATAAAGCAGCGGCACGACGGGCGACGTATGACCCGCAACGGGAATCTTTACCGCCGACCGGACGTTGACCGGATGACGACGACAGCGACATTTTGTCCTGTGGGCGACAAGCCCGGGAGGCACGATTCATGAGTGAGCGAGCTCTCCGCGGCACGCGACTTGTGGTTACCAGCTACGAGACGGACCGCGGCATCGATCTGGCCCCGCGCCAGGCGGTGGAGTACGCATGCCAGAACGGACATCGATTTGAGATGCCGTTCTCGGTAGAGGCAGAGATTCCGCCGGAGTGGGAGTGCAAGGCGTGCGGCGCCCAGGCACTCCTGGTGGACGGGGACGGCCCCGAAGAGAAGAAGGGCAAGCCGGCGCGCACGCACTGGGACATGCTCATGGAGCGGCGCACCCGCGAGGAGCTGGAAGAGGTGCTGGCCGAGAGGCTGGCGGTTCTCCGTTCCGGAGCCATGAACATCGCCGTGCACCCGCGGGACAGCAGGAAGTCTGCCTGACCGCGTAGCACCGCACCGCACAGCAGCACAGCACCAAGAGCCGCGGGCCGTGACACAGAACATGTGTCACGGCCCGCGGCTCTTGTGCGTACGCGCCCTCAGGGCGTGAGGGGCGGGCGAGGCCCCTGGGGGTCGTCGTCGGGCCCGCCGGACGCCCGGGGGCCGTCATCGCGGATGACCTCGCCCTGGACGACCTTTCCGTCCGGGCGGTGCATCCGGGCCTGCTGGAACGCGTCCCCCAGGCTGCCGGGCGTCGCGGCCCGCATCCGGCGTTCGAGCGAGCGCTCCGCGTAACGGCTGATCATGGTGCGCACCGGCGGGACCAGCAGGAGCAGTCCGGCCGCGTCCGAGATCAGTCCGGGGATCAGGAGCAGCAGCCCGCCCAGCATCAGCAGCCCGTTGCCCCGGGTGCCCTTGCCGCCCGCGGGGGCCTCCGGCGGCGTGGCGGGGGCGCCGGGCTGTCCCGGCATCTGCTGGAGGGTCTCGGTGAGGTTCTTGAAGGCGCGCCGGCCGGCGCTCTTGATGACCACGGCGCCGAGCACGGCTCCGGCCACCAGGATCAGCAGGACCGTGAGGCCGCCCGCGGCCGAGGCGACCAGGGTCAGGAGCCAGATCTCCAGGACCAGCCAGGCGGCCAGGGCCAGCGGCAGGAATCTACGGGCGCGCGAGCGCCGGGGACGGGTCGGGGGCGGAGTGCCGGTCGTCATGCCCCCAGTGTGCCCGTAACGGCGTGCAATCGGCGTAAGAGGGTGATCATGAAGCGGACCGGCCTGGCGGGCAACCGGGCGCGGGTCCCGGCGCCGCCCTCGGCCGCGGGCCCCGGGGTGTCAGAGGGTCTTGCGGCCCAGGACCTTGTTCGCGCGGGAGGTGATGCCCCAGCCGGTGACCCGCCAGAGCGCCTCGACGAGGATGTCCCGGCTCATCTTCGAGTCGCCGATCTCCCGGTCGACGAAGGTGATGGGGACCTCGACCACGTGATAGCCCGCCTCGACCGCGCGGCGGGCGAGGTCCACCTGGAAGCAGTAGCCCTGCGAGGCGACCTCGCCGAGCCCGAGGCCGTTCAGCGTCTCGGTGCGGAAGGCGCGGTAGCCGCCGGTGACGTCCCGGACGGAGAGGCCGAGGGCGAGCCGGGAGTAGAGGCTGCCGCCGCGCGAGATGACCTCGCGGCTCTTGGGCCAGTTGACCACGCGGCCGCCGGGCACCCAGCGGGAGCCCAGGACCAGGTCGGCGCCCTTGAGCGCGGTGAGCAGCCGGGGCAGCTCCTCGGGCTGGTGGGAGCCGTCGGCGTCCATCTCGACGAGGACGCCGTAGCCGTGCTCGGAGCCCCAGGCGAAGCCCGCGAGGTAGGCGGCGCCGAGCCCTTCCTTGCCCTTGCGGTGCAGGACGTGGACCTGGTCGTCGGCCGCCGCGATCTCGTCGGCCGCCTTGCCGGTGCCGTCGGGGCTGTTGTCGTCGGCCACCAGGATGTCGGCGTCCGGGACGGCGGTGCGCACCCGGTCGACGATCGGCTTGATGTTCTCGACCTCGTTGTAGGTCGGAATGATCACCAGAACCTTGCCGAGCGGGCCGAACTGCCTCTGACCGCCGTCGTTCACTACTGCCCCTTAGAGTCCGAACACAGGGGGACACCATATCCAGCGCACCGGCCGGAAGGTCGCGCCCCCACGGGGGAACTGCGGATCGGGGCCCGGCGCCCTTCGGGCCGACCTGGGACCCGCTGGCTGCGGGTCGACCGAAAGCCGTTGTCTACTGAACGTCCGGGCCCCACCCGGATCCCACCCTCCGCCGGCTGAATCCTTCCCTCGCCCCCGAGGCGCGGGCGCTGAACCTGGCTGTCAGCGGTGGTGCGCCGGTGCGGCACACCGCCTCATGACCCAGCGGCGTTCGACGACTGCGTGGAGGTTTAACCGGTCGGACGTCCTGTGGTGGACCCGGCCGAACCTACCGGCCCGTGGGCGCTTTCTGTCAACACCTGTGCGACCTGCGACTTTTTGCGAAATGGCCTGGTCAGTGCCGAAGGGGCGCAGGTCGTGGACCGGTGATCGGGCCATCGATCGGCGGTACGAAATGTCCCGACGTCACTCGTTCGGTCGCACGTAGACCGTTTGTCCGAGGACCACGGTCCGCAGGCAGACGGGGAGGTCGGCGCCGGGCGTCAGGTCCGGCAGGCCGGGCGTGCCGGACCGGGGGTCGGTGGACCAGCGGGCGACCCGGTCGTCGGGGGCCTGGACCAGCAGTTCGGAGCTCCGCCAGACGGCGTAGTCGGCGGGGGCGCCGGGCACCAGGAGGCCCGCGTCGTCGCGACCGATGGCGCGCCAGCCGCCCCGGGTGTGGGCGGTGAACCCGGCGCGGACCGAGACGCGGTGCTCCGGGGTGCGGTGGTGGGCGGCGGCCCGCACGGTGCCCCAGGGGTCGAGCGGGGTGACGGGGCTGTCGGAGCCGAAGGCGAGCGGCACTCCGGCGCGCAGCAGCGCGGCGTACGGGTTGAGGGAGGCGGCCCGCTCCGCGCCGAGGCGGTCGGCGTACATGCCGTCCGGGCCGCCCCAGGCGGCGTCGAAAGCGGGCTGGACGGAGGCGGTGAGGCCCAGCTCCGCGAAGGCGGCGATCGTCTCGGGGGTGAGCATCTCGGCGTGTTCGACGCGGTGCCGGGCTGCCCGGATCCGGTCGAGGCCGAGCGTCCCGGCGGCGGCCCTGACCCCGTCCACCACGGCGGTGACCGCTGCGTCGCCGATGGCGTGGAAGCCCGCCTGGAGGCCCGCCTCGGTGCAGGCGGTGACATGGGCGGCGATCCGGGCGGCGTCCAGGTGGGCGGTGCCGGTGTGCGGGGCGTCCGTGTAGGGCTGGTGGAGGCAGGCGGTGTGCGAGCCGAGGGAGCCGTCGACGAACAGGTCTCCGGCCGCGCCGATCGCGCCGAGTTCGCGGATGCGACGGGCGTCCTTCTCGTCCGCGATCTCCTCGGCCCACAAGCCGAAGACTCGGGGGCCGGGCCGCTCGGCGGCGAGGGCGAGGAGCGCGGTGAAGTCCTCCTCGTCGGAGATCTCGGGCCCGCCGCACTCGTGGACGCTGCCGATGCCGAGGGAGGCGGCGTGGTCGAGGGCGGCGCGCTGGGCGGCGGCCCGCTGGGCGGCCGGGAGCGCGTTGTGGGCGGCGGCCCGCACCGCATGGTGGGCGTCGCCGGTCAGCGGCCCGTCCGGGTGATACCCGCTCATCGCGGTGACGCCGGGGACCAGGTCCAGCAGGGCCGTCGTGACGACCGCGGAGTGCACGTCGATGCGGGGCAGGTAGAGGGCCCGGCCGCCGGCCGCCTCGTCGAGCTCGGCGCGCGAGGGGTGCCGCCGCTCGGGCCAGCGGGCGGCGTCCCAGCCGTGTCCGAGCAGGACATCCCCGGGGGCGCGGCCGCGGCCGAACGCCCGGACGAGGCCGAGCGCCTCGGACAGGGTGCGGGCGCCCGAGAGGTCGAGCCCGGTCAGGGCCAGTCCGGTGGCGGTGGTGTGCACATGGGCGTCGGTGAACGCCGGGGTGACCAGGGCGCCTTCGAGGTCGACCACCTCGTCCACACCGCTCGCGAAGGCGTCGGCGGCCCCTTCGGACCCCACCCAGGCGACGTGCCCGCGTTCGACGACCATCGCGGTGGCGAACGGGTCGGCGGGGCTGTGGACGTCTCCGCCGCGCAACAGGACGGTGCGGTGGTCGGGGGTGCTCTGGGGGGCGGTGCTCTGGCTCATGGGACCAGTCTCGCGCCTGGCGACGGCCGCCCGGACCGCGGCCCCCTCCGGAGGGACGGGGTCCCGGACCCGACCCCGGGGCTCCGCGGCTTCAGATCCGCGGCGGCCGGGCCTCGTACGGGGTGGACAGGACGACGGTGGTCCGGGTGGACACGCCGGCGAGCGTACGGATCCGGGTGAGCAGGTGCTCCAGCTCCAGCGGGGTCGCCACCCGCACCTTGAGGATGTAGTTCTCGTCTCCGGCGACGCTGTGGCAGGCCTCCAGTTCGGGCACCCCGGCGAGCCGTTCGGCGATGTCGTCGGGGGCGCTCGGGTCGAACGGCTTCACCGAGATGAACGCGGTGAGGGGCAGCCCGACGGCCTCGGGGTCGACGACCGCGGCATAGCCGCGGATCACCCCGCGCTGCTCCAGCCTGCGGACACGCTGATGAACCGCCGACGTGGACAGGCCCGTGGCCTTGCCCAGGTCGGTGTAGCTCATCCGCCCGTCCTTGACGAGCAACTCAACGATCTGACGGTCCAGCTCCTCCATGCGGATCAACCTATGGCCCCGGGCACCGCTCGGCACAGTCGCGCGGCTCACGGAACGGCACCTGCGGGCGGCATGTGACGAACGCCACAGGTTCGCGGGTCGGTTGCGGGCCGCCTCGCGGTTATCGGCCACGCGCGGCGGGAAGTGCTTGCTGTGGCCGAGGCCGTGTCGCCTTGTCGGCCCACCCGAGGGGGGAATTTCCATGCAGAGCCTGAAGCTCACCGAACGTACCGAACCGGAGCCTGTCGATCCGGACGACGACGGCTTTGACGCGTACGACATGTTCGAGATGGTCCGGGTGATCTGCCCGGACTGCGCCCAGCCCATCGCGCTGCTGGCCGACGAGGACGTCCTGCCGGAGCACGCCCGGTGCCCCACACCGTGGAACCCCTTCGTGCTCACCGTCTGCGCCGGGACCGGCCGCGGCGCGAGCGAGGCCCGGCCCGCGGACGAGACGCTGGAGCTCCAGGAGCAGGAGGCCGGGCTGCTGCTGACGCTCCCCCAGGGCCTCGACTGGCGGATGCAGCCCTTCTCGCACGCCGGAGGTCCCGGTTCCCGCCCGCTGCGCGTGCCGCGGATGCGGCGCGAGGCCGCCTGACCCGCACCCCGTACGCCCTGCCCAGCACCACGACGGCCCGCCGCCGTGGTGCCCGCGGCTCCCCGCCCGCAGGCCCGGTTCGTGGGCCCCCGCGAACGGGCGCTCGAATCGGCGGGGCAGTGACCCCGGCCCGCCCCACGGCGTTGGCCCCGTATGACCACGCTGCATTCACCACTCGGTACGGGTCGCCGCCGGCTCGCCGCACCCGCCCCAGAAGAATCGGTTCCGCAGCCGGGAGCACCCGCTCGGCCGCTGCCCCGCTCCACGGGGAACTCGCCCATGGGCGCCCCCGTGGATCCACCGATCTACAGCGCGCTGCTCAGACAGTGGGAGAGCGCCGGCAGAACCGTGCCGGGGCGCCGCGACCCGGAGTGGACCCAGGCCGCGGCCCTCCCCGCATGGTCGGAGGGACCGCTGCGGTTCAGCGCGTCTCGGGACCCGCGAGGTGGCGTGCGATGACCATGCGCTGAATCTGGTTGGTGCCCTCCACGATCTGGAGCACCTTCGCCTCGCGCATCAGCCGTTCGGCCGGGAAGTCGAGCGTGTAGCCGTACCCCCCGAGCACCTGGACGGCGTCGGTGGTCACCCGCATGGCCGCGTCCGTGCAGAACAGCTTCGCCATGGCGGCCTGCCGGGAGAAGGGCTCCCCCGCGTCCCGCAGGCGTGCCGCCTCCAGATACAGCGCCCGGCCGGCCTCGATCTGGGTGGCCATGTCGGCGAGCATGAACCGCAGCCCCTGGAAGTCCGCGATGGGGCGGCCGAACTGGCGCCGGTCGGTGGCGTAGCGGACGGCCTCGTCCAGGGCGGCCTGGGCGACCCCGATGGCACACGCGGCGATGCCGAGCCGCCCGGAGTCGAGGGCGGACAGGGCGATGGCGAAGCCCTGGCCCTCCTCGCCGATGCGCCGGTCGTCGCCGACCCGTACGCCGTCGAAGTGGAGCTGGGCGGTGGGCGAGCCCTTCATCCCCATCTTCTTCTCGGGGAGAGCGGCGTTCAGCCCCTCGGCGTCGCCGGGGACGAGGAAGGCCGTGATGCCGCGGGCACCCTCGACGCCGGTCCTGGCCAGCACGGTGCAGAAGTCCGCGACCCCGCCGTGGGTGATCCACGCCTTGGTCCCGGTGATGACCCAGTCGTCCCCGTCCCGTACGGCCTTGGTGCGCAGCGAGGCGGCGTCGGAGCCGGAGGCGGGCTCGGAGAGGCAGTAGGCGCCCAGCAGGCCGCCGGAGAGCATCGCCGGGAGGTGCGCGGCCCGCTGCTCGTCGGTGCCGTATCCGGCGAGTGCGTGGCAGGCGAGGGAGTGGACGCTGACGCCGAGTCCCACGGTGAGCCGGGCGGCGGCCAGTTCCTCCAGGACCTGGAGGTAGACCTCGTAGGGCTGGTCACCGCCGCCGTGGTCGGAGCCGTACGGGAGTCCGAGGAGTCCGGACTCGGACAGGAGGGTGAAGACCTCGCGGGGGAAGACGCCCGCTTCCTCCTCCTCGGCCGCCCGGGGAGCGATCTCCTTGGACACGATGTCGCGGACGAGCGCGACGAGCTGCCGGGACTCCTCGGTGGGCAGACGGCGTTCCACCGGCTGCGGGGCACGGTCGGACATGACGGCGCTCTCCTCCCTGTCGGGCGTTGCGGCGGTCGCGCGCTCGGGGTGGGAGAGGCGCCGCCGGGTGATCTCCCGGAGGTGATCCCGGGAAAAACAGACTGCGCAGCCGATCCTGCCCTCCCGGGTCACGGGTGGCGCGGTCATCGGCTGTGGCGGGTTGAGTATGCCCGATCGGACGCCTTCCGTCACGGGGGCAAAGGGCAGGTCGGAGGCGTGAAGAGGGCGGAAACGATCAGTGAATTGGTCCGAACCATTGACCCAAGTGGTCTAGTCCTTCTACGGTTCCCCCCAACGCCAACCGCGTTCATGTCAAACCGGGCGCACCTGCCCGGAGTTCGGCCAGCACCCCCCACGCACCAGCCCTCCCCCACGAGGAGCCACGATGCTCACGCTGCACCGTCCCCGCGCCCGGCTCCGGGCGCTCGCCGCGGCCGCCTGTACGGCGGCCCTCGGCGCCACCCTGCTCGGCGTCGCGGGCACGTCCCCGGCCGGCGCGACCCCCACCGCCCGGCCCGAAGCCGCCGCCGCGAAGGAGGCCGCCCCCACGGCCGCCGCGGGCGGCAAGGTGATCGGATACTTCACCAACTGGGGTACGTACGACCGCAATTACCACGTCAAGAACATCGAGACGTCGGGTTCCGCGGACAAGCTGACCCACATCAACTACGCCTTCGGCAACGTGACCGGCGGCAAGTGCCAGATCGGCGACTCCTACGCCGACTACGAGAAGGCCTACACCGCCGAGGAGTCGGTCGACGGGGTCGCCGACACCTGGGACCAGGAACTGCGGGGCAACTTCAACCAGTTGCGCAAGCTGAAGAAGCTCCACCCCGACCTCAAGGTCCTGTGGTCCTTCGGCGGCTGGAGCTGGTCCGGCGGCTTCGGTGAGGCCGCGCAGAACCCGGCCGCGTTCGCGAAGTCCTGCTACGACCTGGTGGAGGACACCCGCTGGGCCGATGTCTTCGACGGCATCGACATCGACTGGGAGTACCCCAACGCCTGCGGGCTCACCTGTGACACCAGCGGCCGCGACGCGTACGGCAACCTGCTGGGCGAGCTGCGCAAGGCCTTCGGGAACGACAACCTGATCACCTCGGCGATCACCGCGGACGGCTCCGACGGCGGCAAGATCGACGCGGTGGACTACGCGGGGGCGGCGAAGCACCTCGACTGGTACCTGCCGATGACGTACGACTTCTTCGGCGCGTTCGCGGCGCAGGGCCCGACGGCCCCGCACTCCCCGCTGACCTCCTACCCGGGCATCCCGTCGGAGGGCTTCAACTCCGACGCCGCGATCTCCAAGCTGAAGGGGCTGGGCATCCCGTCGGAGAAGCTGCTGCTGGGCATCGGTTTCTACGGCCGCGGCTGGACCGGCGTCACGCAGTCCGAGCCGGGCGGCAGCGCGACGGGCGCCGCGCCGGGTACGTACGAGGCGGGCATCGAGGACTACAAGGTCCTCAAGGACAGCTGCCCGGCCACGGGCAAGGTCGCGGGCACGGCGTACGCGCACTGCGGGAGCAACTGGTGGAGCTACGACACCCCGGAGACCATCGGCACCAAGATGACCTACAAGAACGAGCAGGGCCTCGGCGGCACGTTCTTCTGGGAGCTGAGCGGTGACACGACGAACGGCGAGCTGATCCAGGCGATCGACTAGCCGGCCGCGCGGCTGTGGGGGGTGGCGGTTCGCCACCCCCCACAGCCGTTTCCGTCGGCAGTTCTCCCAGCAGGCCTAGAGCAGGCCGATCTGGGTGACGAGCATCGCGAACACGACGACGAAGGCCCAGCCGGCGATGTGCTCCATCAGCTTCGAGCCGTCCTCGGGGCCACCGGTACGGGCCCGGCGGGCGTGGTGGGCGTTTCCTGCGGCGCTGGTCGCGGTCATGGGCGTCTCGCTCTTCGTACGGCTGCGGCAGGGGCCCCGCCCCCTGGTGACCCGACCAGCGTGCCAGCGCCCGGGCCCGGACAGAACGAGATCCCGGTCACGGCGCGATGTGGCCCGGGCGACGGGAGCGGTACCGCTCCCCCGTCACGGCACGGAAAAGCCGCCGCGCGGGGGGCGCGGCGCCGGGGTCCGCTGTGGGCGACGCCACAGCGTGCCGCTCCGGAGACCCGGCCCGCGAAATCCCGGTGAACCCGGTCGGGGGGCCCGACATGCTGGGTCCATGAACGCATCAGCCCCCAAGGACATCCTCCGTCTCTACCTGCAGAACGCCCGTGACGCCCTGCTCTGGAAGCTCGACGGGCTCTCGGAGTACGACATCCGCCGCCCCCTCACGCCCACCGGCACCAATCTGCTGGGCCTGGTCAAGCATGTGGCGAGCGTCGAACTCGGCTACCTCGGCGACACCTTCGGGCGGCCATCCGGAGAGGCGCTGCCCTGGGTCGCGGAGGGCGCCGAGGCCAACGCGGACATGTGGGCCACCCCCGAGGAGTCGCGCGAGCAGATCGTGGGCCTCTACCGGCGGGCGTGGGCGCACGCGGACGCGACGCTCGACGCGCTGGAGCTGGACACGGTCGGCCGGGTGCCCTGGTGGCCGGCCGGCCGCGACGACGTGACGCTGCTGCACGCCGTCGTCCGCGTGACCGGCGATACGCACCGGCACGCCGGACACGCGGACATCCTGCGCGAACTCATCGACGGGGCCGTCGGGATGAACCAGGCCAACACCAGCGTCCCGCCGGGCGACGCCGCGTACTGGGCAGGCCACCGGGAGCGGCTGGAGCGGGCCGCCGTGGCCGCCGGGAAGAAGCACGAGGGCTGAGTTCCCGGCGGGGGGCCGAGACCTCGCGGGGTGGCCGGGACTGCGGTCGGCCTGCGGGGTCGGGTCTCGGGCACCGGCTCGGTGCCGGGCTCTTTTCCGGATCCGGACACTGCGGGAACTTTTTCGGCCATCCGGCCGACTACTGCCCCATGGGAAGAGACCGCGGCACCGAGCCGCACGCCGCACCCCCCGCCGAGCCTTCTGAGGTGCCTGGGGCGTGTCGTTCGGATCAGGTCGGATCAGGGAGCGGGGTCCGGTGCGTGCAGCTGCAAGGCGGAGGATTGAGGCAACGCGGAGCGTTGGTGATTGACGACAACGCCGCAGATGCGCGTGCCGGGGCCCGCGAGCCCGACCTGATCCGAACGACACGCCCCAGCTACCTTGTCTCCATGCGTGCACCGGGCGGCCTGCCGAGGCGAGCGGCCAGGGGCCTGCTCTGCGGCTCGGCGTGCCTGGCCCTCGGTGCCGCGAGCCACGTCGCGGCGGGCGGGCGGCTGCCCGGCGCGGGGGTGCTCGCGGTCCTGTTCCTCGCCCTGACCCTGCAGGGCGCCCTGCTGCTCGGCGGGCGGAAGCGGCGCTTCGACGTCGTGGTCCTGGCGCTCGGGGCGACCCAGTTCGCCCTGCACAACGCGTTCCACTTCCTCCCTGCGCCCGGTGGCGGCACGCACCCCGGGATGCCCGCCGGGCACGGGCACGGGCCCCAGCACCACATGACCGGGGCGTCCGGGGACCCCGGGGCCACGCATGCCATGGACGCCGGCATGATCCTGGCCCACGCGGCGGCCACGCTGGGGTCGGCCCTCTGCGTGCTGTACGGGGAGCGGGTGCTGCGCCGCCTCGGCGCGCTGCTCGCCCCGCGCGTCGTCCTCCGGTCCGCCCCGTCGCTCCCCTGCCCGCCCCGGTCGCGCCCGGTGCCGCCGGTGGTGGTGCGGATCCGGTTCGGGGCGCTCCTCGCCCGGTCCCGGTGCCGGCGCGGGCCGCCCGTGGCGGCCTCCGCCTGACCTCTCCCCTCACCTGCCCCGACGCCGGAACCGCTCCGGCGTCCATGAGGCATGCGTGCGGGAGCCGTCGGGCGCGCGTCCGTCACCGTCCGCCCTCCGAGGAGCATCCGTGTCCCACAGAACCGAAGAAATACCGCAGAACGAGGAAGAGCAGAACGAGCAGGAAGGGAAGGCCCAGGATCCGGCCACCGGGAGACCGGGCGGCCCCGCGAAAGCCTCGTCCGGGCGGCCGCGCCCGGCCCGCTCCTGGGCGGAAGTGCGGCATCTCCTGGTCCGGCTGCACTTCTACGCCGGGGTGCTCGTCGCCCCCTTCCTGCTGGTGGCCGCGCTGACCGGGCTGGCCTACACGCTGACGCCCCAGCTCGACCGGCTCGTCTACGGCGACCAGCTCCGGGTCGACCGGGTCGGCGACGAGGTGCGCCCGCTGGCCGAGCAGATCGCCGCCGCGCGGGCCGCGTACCCCGAGGGCACCCTGGCGTCGGTGATCACCCCGCCGGGCCCCGAGGACACCACCCGGGTGGTGCTCGCGGTGCCGGAGCTGGGCGAGAACCAGCGCACGGTGTTCGTCGACCCGTACACCGCCGAGGTGCGGGGCGAGCTGACGACCTGGTTCGGGTCGACACCGCTCACCACCTGGCTCGACGACCTGCACCGCAATCTCCACCTCGGCGAGACCGGCCGCCTCTACTCCGAGGTCGCCGCGAGCTGGCTGTGGGTGGCCGTCGTGGGCGGCCTGGTGCTGTGGCTCGGCCGCGCCCGGGGCCTGCGCGCCAAATCCGCCCGGGGCGTGCTGCTCCCGGACCGTACGGCCAAGGGGGTACGGCGGACCCGCAGCTGGCACGCGGCCACCGGGGTGTGGCTGGCGCTGGGGCTGCTGTTCCTGAGCGCCACGGGCCTCACCTGGTCGAACTACGGCGGCGAGCGGTTCGGGCGGCTGCTGGACGCGGCGAACGGCAACGCCCCGGCCCTGGACACGGCGCTGCCGGGCGCCGATGCCCCTGGCGAGGACCACTCGGAGCACGCCGGGCACGGCGGTTCCGGCGGAGCGACCGCCGACGCCGATCCGGCGGACTTCGACGCGGCCCTGGCGGCGGCCCGGGGCGCGGGCCTCGGCGGGATCGTGGAGGTGACGCCCCCGGCGGACGCGGCGAGCGCGTGGGTCGTGGCGCAGACCGACAACACCTGGCCGGTGCACTACGACCGGGTGGCCGTGGACACGACGAGCGGCGAGATCACCTCGCGCACCCGCTGGGCCGACCACCCGGCCCTCAACAAGCTCAGCAAGCTGGGCGTGCAGGGCCACATGGGGGTGCTGTTCGGGGTCGTCAACCAGATCGTGCTGGCGCTGATCGCCCTCGGTCTGACCGCGGTGATCGTCTGGGGTTACCGCATGTGGTGGCAGCGGCGGCCCACCCGGGGCGACCGGCCCGCGCCGGTCGGCAAGGCCCCCGAGCGCGGGGCGTGGCGGCGGATCCCGCTGCCCGCCCTCGTCCTGGGCATCCCGGCCGTGGCGGCCCTGGGCTGGGCGCTGCCGGTCCTGGGGGTGACCCTGGCCGGGTTCCTGGTGGTCGACGCGGTGGTGGGGGCGGTGCGCCGACGACGTACCGCCTGACGGTGACGGGGTGAGGCTCCCGGGGCCGGCGGCGAGGAACGCCGGCCCCGGGAACGAGCCGTCACTTGCGGCCGACGCCCGCGTACATCGCGACGTCCGGTGTAGGCGTCGGAGCCCGCCACGCGGAGCACGACACCACCCCGGGCTCCAGCAGTTCCAGGCCGTCGAAGTAGCGCGCGACGGCGTCCGGGGTGCGCTGCGTGAGCTTCGGGGTGCCGTGCTCGTTCCAGAACGCCACCGCCTCGTCGACGTCCGGCATGTCGGGGTGCGTGACCGTGTGGGACAGGACGAGGTGGCTGCCGGGCGCGAGCGCGTCCATGAGCCGGCGAACGATCGCGTACGACTGCTCGTCGTCCTCGATGAAGATGACGACGCCGAGCAGCATCAGCGCCACCGGCTGCGAGAAGTCGAGCGTCTTCGCCGCCGCGGCCAGGATGTCGTCGACGTCCCGCAGATCGGCGTCCAGGTAGTCGATGCGCCCCTCGGGCGTCCCGACCAGCAGCGCCTGGGCGTGTGCCAGGACGAGCGGGTCGTTGTCCACGTACACGACCCGGGCGTCGGGGGCCACGCGCTGGGCCACCTCGTGGGTGTTGTCGGCGCTGGGCAGCCCCGTCCCGATGTCCAGGAACTGCGTGATGCCCTCCTGCTCGGCCAGATGGCGCACCGCCCGCCCCAGGAACAGCCGGTCCGCCTTCGCGTAAGCGCCGATCCCGGGGTGCAGCGCCCGGATCTCGTCACCCGCCGCCCGGTCGACCGGATAGTTGTCCTTGCCGCCGGTCCAGTAGTTCCAAATGCGGGCGGTGTGCGGCCGGGTGGTGTCGATGCGCGATTCTATGTCGGTCACGCGTTCAACCTAGCGCGCCCCTCTGGCAACTCCGTTACGCCGGGGGCGCTTTGCTCAGATCCGGTCCGGCCGCGGCCGCCCGGGTCAGGCGTGCAGCGCCGCGTACGTTCCGAGCCATCCCGACGCCAGCCGGTCGCCACGGGTGAAGACGGCCGCGCCCCGGCATCCGTCGCCCGCGCCGGCCGGGCCGGCGGGCGGCACGAGCAGTGTGGTCTCCTCGCCGTCGGCGATGTGCAGCGTCGTGGTCGCCCCGCTCCACAGGCGGATCGCCGCCCCAGGCGGGGCCCAGACGCGTACTTCTTCGCCCTGGAGGGCGAGGCGGGTTCCGGTGACCCGCTCCGCGAGGAGAGCGCGATAGCCGTCCCGGGAGATGGCGCAGTCGCCCGGCGGCGTCGTGCCGTTCCAGTCGGGCGCGTCGATGCCGCGGGCCCGGGCCGCCTTCCACATGCGGGGGACGAGGCCGGGCGCGAGCGGGGGCGTGGCCATGCGCTCGCACATCCAGAGGAGGCGTCCGGATCCTCGGCCGGCCCCGAGGGTGCGCCAGCGGATGCGCAGCGAGAGGTCGGCGGCGACGACGGCCACCCACGGGTGGACCGTACCGAGGGGGCCCTGCGCACCGAGCCAGGCCAGGTAGCGCTGGGCCTCCTCCAGGATGCCGGTCATGGAGTCCACGGGGATGCCCAGGACGTACGCGGGGCGGCCGCGGAAGAGGGCGGGCCGGTGGGCCGCGAGGAGCAGGACCGCGCGGGCGAGGTCTCCGGCCCGGGGCCGCTGCTCGTCCTCGGCCTGCGCCGGTGCCTCCGCGGGGGCCGGCCCCCAGGGGGCGTCCGGCTCGTCGGCCGCCCGTCCGGTCTCCCGCAGGGCCGCGCGCAGGGCCGCCTTCGCCCGCTCGGTGAACGGCGCCTGTTCGAGTACGGGCAGGCAGGTGCTGAGCAGGTCCGCGAGCAGGTTCTCGGCGGCGAGCGGGTCGTCGGGGACCGGGGCGTGCCGCAGTGCCGTCGCCAGGTCGTCGGCGAGCACGGCGTCGACCATGAAGCGGCTGGTCAGCCGGCCCAGCGCGCTGGGCTCCAGGCAGTCCTCGTCGGCAGCGGGCCGCAGACAGCCCACCGAGGCGAGGAACTTCGCCGCCTCGTGCAGCGGTTCGACGCTGTCGTGGCCCTGGTACGCGGCGAACGTCCCGGCCCACCAGCTCTCCGCCTCTTCGAGAGTCGCCAGCCGCTGCTGCACGGCCTCGGCGAGGAGATGGTCGGCCACGTGGTCGGCCAGGCGCGACCGCACGGTGTATCCGGCGGCCAGCCTGGCCTGCCAGTGGGCCCGCTCCGCCGGGTCGGTGAGCAGGAACGCCCAGCCCTCGCGCTCTCCGGCGCCGATACGCCCGGCGCGGCCGAACATCTGCTGGACCATCGACACCTCGACACGGTCCATGCCGAGGGTGGTGTCACTGACGATCACCGCGCGGGCGGGCAGATTGACGCCCGCCGCCACCGTGGAGGTGGCGACCAGGACATCCGCCTCGCGGGCCCGGAAGGCCTGTTCGGCCTCCCGCTTGTACGGCCAGTCCCGGTAGTGCAGCCGCACCCCGGCCCCGGTGCACAGCCGCTCCACGGCTTCGGCGTCGTCCGCGTCCACGCCGACGGTGGAGACGCCCCGGTCGGCGGCCAGCGCGAGCGCCGTCGACCGCACCCGGCGCTTGCTCCCGCAGAAGACGAGGACGCTGCCGCCGTCATCGGTGACCTGCCGGGCGATCCGCACGGCGGCGCCGGTACGGACAGCGGCCCGCGCCGCCCAGTCCGTCTCGTCGACCGGGTCCAGGAGGGGCAGCTGCCAGGTGAGCCGGGTCGCGCGCCAGGTCGTGCGGACCAGGCGGGCGCCCAGCCACCGGGCCACCTCCTCCGCGTTGGCGACCGTCGCGGACAGGCCGACGATGCGGGTGCCCGCGCTGTCCTCCCGGACGCGGGCGAGCAGCGCCTCCAGTACGGCTCCGCGCGTCGGGTCGCCGAGCAGATGGATCTCGTCCACCACCAGGCAGCCGACCTCCGCGAGGGCGTCCCGCAGCGAGCCCGCGCGGCAGATCGCCTCGAACTTCTCGGTCGTGGCCACCCAGACGTCGGCGGACCGGATCAGCTCCGTGTCCACCGCGGCCTCGCCGGTCAGGCGCACCACCCGCAGTCCACGGCTCCGCCAGAGCTGGAGCTCACGGTCGAGTTCGTCGGTGAGGGAGCGCTGCGGCACCAGCCAGGCCGCCTTGCGCCCGCGGGCGTACGCCTCCAGCGCCGCGACCATCCCGATCGGGGTCTTTCCCGCGCCCGTCGGCGCCACGACGACCAGATGCCCCTGGCCCTCCAGCACCACCGGGACGGCGGCGGCCTGGACCGGGTTGAACGACGGATGCGGCAGCAGCTCCGCCCAGTCCGCCGGCACCAGGGCGCCGACGGGCACGTAGGTGTCGGCGTCGCCCTCCGGCAGCTCCTCCAACCCGTCCCACTGGGCGGCGAAGGCGTCCCGGGCCGCGACCGCCCAGGGCCCCGCCGCAGGGGCCGCGCCCTGCGGACCGGCCGTGACCAACTCCGTACGACCGCCGGTGTCGTTCACCGTGCCGACCTGCTCGGCCTCTTCCCAGTAGCGGCTGACGCGGTACGGGACGTCACGCTCCTTCAGCCATCCCCGCAGCTCCTCGTACTCCGGGCCGTCGGGGAGGATCACCCGCGCGTCCTCGGCCGCCGCGAGCGCCGCTTCGGCCGGGCGCCACGCCGGGTCGGCGGCCTTCCACCAGGCCAGGGCGCGCGGCTCGGTCCCGTCCGGCACGGCCAGGTCCTGTGGCCATGCCGGACCACCGCCCGCGCGTGCCCCCGGCCCCGGCTGCGCCGGAACCCCGGCGATCGCGGTCACCGTGAGCCCCGGCCCGTCCGGGCAGGGGCCGAGCCGCACGGGGAACGCTCCCCCCTGCGTGGCTCTCCGCCGCTGCCCGGCCAGGTCGGTGACGGATTCCTGGACGCCTGCCTCGTCTCTGCGCATGCCCCGACTCTGGCATCCCCTGATCATCGCGGGCAGGCGGTTCGGGCGGTTTCCCTCTCCAGCGGCTCCGCGCGAGGTCACAGAAGACCGGAGGTCACAGCAGCCCGAGCGACCGCAGCACGCGTTGCCGGCTCGGCGCGGGCCGGTCGGGCCAGTACACGTAACACACCCCGCCCGTCCCGCTCATGACCTTCCCCTCCGCGTCGTACCGCTTGGTCCTGAGCCAGATGTTCTCGAACTCGCGCCGGCGGTAGACCCGGCGTACCGCGTCGTTGTCGGGTGACGCGGGGTCGTTCGCGATGACGTCGCCCTCGGGGGTGAAGCCGATGACCGTCATCAGGTGGCCCGACGTGCCGTACCCGGCGCCGGTCAGCTCTTCCTTCAGGAAGGACTGGGAGGTGATGACGGGGATTCCGGCGCGGACCAGCCGCTCCACGTCGGTGAGCGAGCCGAGCCGGGTGACGACGGCGTTCATGTCGCGGTACGTGGCGGCGTAGGCGGCGTTGAACGGCCAGTTGCCGCAGCCCCCGTACTGGTAGTCGTAGGTGTTGCGGGCGGCGTGGCAGACCTGGGGGTCGGGCAGGCCGGGCTTGACCCAGGCGAGGTCCTCCGCGGTGGGCTTGCGGCCCCAGTACTCGATGATCATCTGTGAGGAGGTGGGGCTGCACCACGCCTCGCCGCCGTTGTCGTACTCGGGGTACTGCCCGATGTGGATGTTCTGCGAGTAGCGGGGCACGGGCAGTTCGCGGGCCGGGCCGGGGGCGGTCTCGGGCACGGTGAAGCGGTCGGGCACGTCGGAGGCCATCGCGCCGACCCGCCACACGGTCGGCGTGAGGCGGCTGCCGGGGGCGCGGTACAGCGTCAGCCGCAGCCGGAAGGAGACCAGGCGTACGCCGCTCGCCGGGTCGTCGACCGAGAGGGTGTCCGTCCACACGGTGCTGCGCGGGTCGCCCTGGCCGTCGACGGAGGTACGCCGGATGTCGCCGTCGCCCGCCGCCCAGCGGCCCATCACGAACCAGGGGGTCGCCGTGCCGTCGGCGTACCGGCCGCTCAGCTCGACCTGGATCCAGGTGCCGGCCGGCGTACGGGCGTTCCAGGAGGCGATCACCTCGGTGGCCGGGACGGCGGAGCGGTGGACGGGCGAGGTCCAGGTGGCGTAGTCCCAGGCGGCCGTCTCCCCGGTGTGCGGGTCGGTGTGGTCGACGCGGCCGGCCGGGGTGGCGATCACCAGGCCGGGGCGGGCGCCGGGGAGGATCCGGGTGCCGTCGCCGGTGCCGCAGCGCCAGTCGGTGTAGGTGTGCCAGAAGCGGTTGTCCACGAGGGCCGCCGGGGGTGCGGAGGGGCCTGCGGGCGAGGACGGGGCGGCGGACGAGGGCGCGGCGGAGGCGGCCACCGTGCCGGCGGACGCCGCCGCGCCGAGCGCGGCGGTCAGAACGGTTCTGCGCGAAGTCGGACTGGTCATGGTCGTGACCCCCGGTCGGATGCGGAAGGTGGTCTGCGGATGCCGTGCGGTTCGGTGCGGTGGGGATGCCGTGCGGTTCGCCAACTATCCCGGCTCCGGGGCGGATCGGGCCAGCGGTTCGGCGGTCGCCGCCGAACCAATATGGGTCTGGACCACTGGCATGACCTGCGGCGGTTCCCCGGTGCCCGCGTGCCGGAACGTACCCTGGGGCCATGGACGACCTGGCCCGCCACGCCGATGACCTCGCCGCACTGCCCCCCTCCTGCGGACCGGTCCGGCTCGTCGCGGTCGACGGACACGCCGGTTCGGGCAAGAGCACCTTCGCCGCCCGCCTCGCGACGGCGCTGGGCGGTGCTCCGGTCCTCCATCTGGACGATCTCGCCACGCACGAGGAGCTGTTCGGCTGGACGGGGCGGCTGCGGGAACAGGTGCTCCTGCCGCTCTCGCGCGGCGAGCGCGCCCGCTATGCCCCGTACGACTGGACGGAGCGCCGCTTCGGGCCGGCGCGGGCCCTGGAGCCGGCCCCGGTGGTGCTGGTGGAGGGGGTCGGTGCGGGACGCCGGGAGGTGCGGCCGTGGCTGGCGGCGCTGTGCTGGATGGAGCTGGACCGGGAGACGTCCTGGGAGCGGGGTCGGCGCCGGGACGGGGCCGGGCTCACCGGGTTCTGGGACGGATGGACGCTCGCCGAGGAACGGCACTTCGCGGGCGACCCCTCCCGGCCGTACGCCGACGCGCTGGTACGCCAGTTGCCCGAGGGGTACGCGTGGCTGCCGGGGCCCCGGGCGACAGCGGGAGCGAACCGGAACGTCACATACCGTAGCCAGGGTGCCGCACCATACTGAGCAGTCGGAAATCAGCTCAGAAGAGCCTCAACTCCGCTTGACCGGCGGGCCTTACTGGTCTTACGTTCTCATTGTGCGGCTTTTCGGAGCCCCCGCAGACGCGAAGCCCCCGGTTGTTCCCCCGTGATCGGGGGCTTCGCTCTGTGCTCGCCGCACCGCTCCGGCGACTACACAGAGCGATCCACTCACCCTCGGTGACCACCCCTGAGGGTCGGCCGTTGCGCCGTCACTCCCCCTGTGCGCGGGTACGATGCACCTCGGTGTGGTCAATTCCCTTCCTCCACGCCGTGATTCAGCACGCTCAGGTGGGCATGCTGTGCGGGCGGGACATCCTGGGGGCACGGTTTGTGGGGGACCTGATGGACATCGGCACACAGGGCGCTGGAGCCCCCGCCGACCTCGCCTGGCTGCGTGGCCTGGACGCCTACACGATGGGCGCCTACCCGCAGGCCGAGGAGGAGTTCAGAGCCGCGGTGCGGTTCGATCCCGGCATGGCGGACGGCTGGCTCGGCCTCCACGCGCTGCGCATCGACACCACCACGGCCCTGTTACGCATGTACCGGCACCGCGACCGCTTCGGCGAGCAGCGCGCCCGCCACCGCCGTACGCTCAACTCCTGGTACTGGCTGGGCTGGTGGGTGCAGCCGGTGCTGGAGAGCCCGCGCGATCTGCTGCTGGCGCACGCCTCGCACTGGCTGGACGGACGCCATGTGCCCGAGCTGGACCGGGCGTTGGCCGGTCTGCCGCCGGTGGACACGGACCCGCAGGTGCGGTTCCTGCACGCCTGCCGCTCGTATCTGGTCAAGGACTGGGAGCAGTTGGTGCGCTGCACCGAGCAGCTCGTCGACGATCCGATGCTGGGCATCGAGGCGGGTCTGTTCGGCGGGATGGCCCGGGTGCGGCTGGAGATGTTCGGGCAGGCGGAGCCGCTGCTGTCGGCCGCGCTGATGCGCTGTCGCAGCGAGCAGCCGCAGCGCAAGGAGCTGCGGTACTGGCTGGCGCGGGCCCATGAGGGCACCGGCCGCAGCGCCGCCGCCCTGCCGCTGTACCGGGCGGTGCACCGGGTGGACCCGGCGTTCATGGACACCTCCGCCCGGCTGGCGGCGCTCGTGGAGGGCGACGGGTTCGACGAGTCGGCGGATCTGGCCGCCGTGTCCCTGACCGGTTCCGGGGGCGCGGGGGCGGAGGCCCAGCCGGAGGGCGACGCGCTGCTCGGCACCGATCTGGCGGACGGGCGCGAGTCCTGGCCGGTGAGCGAGGCGGGGCTGCTCGGCGACGATCCGCTCCCCGGTCCGCCCGTTCCCGTCGAGGGGGCCCGGCGCACCAGGACCCGCAAGCCGCCGCCCTTCCCGGCCGGGCCCAGCGATCCGGTCCTGCTGGCCGAGGCGCTGGCGCAGCTGGAGCGGATGGTCGGCCTGGAGCCGGTCAAGCGGCAGGTCAAGGCGCTGTCGGCGCAGTTGAACATGGCCCGGCTGCGGGCCGAGCAGGGGCTGCCCGTGCAGCCGCCGAAGCGCCACTTCGTCTTCTCCGGGCCCTCCGGCACCGGCAAGACCACGGTGGCCCGCATCCTGGGCCGGGTCTTCTACGCCCTCGGGCTGCTCGGCGGCGATCATCTGGTCGAGGCCCAGCGCTCGGATCTGGTCGGGGAGTTCCTGGGCCAGACGGCGGTGAAGGCGAACGAGCTGATCGACTCGGCGCTCGGCGGGGTGCTGTTCGTCGACGAGGCGTACAGCCTGGCCAACTCCGGTTACAGCAAGGGCGACGCGTACGGCGACGAGGCGTTGCAGGTGCTCCTCAAGCGGGCCGAGGACAACCGGGACCATCTCGTCGTCATCCTCGCGGGGTATCCGGAGGGCATGGACCGGCTGCTCGCCACCAACCCGGGGCTCTCCTCCCGGTTCACCACCCGGGTCGACTTCCCCAGCTACCGGCCGCTCGAACTCACCGCGATCGGCAGTGTCCTGGCCGCTGAGAACGACGACGTGTGGGACGAGGAGGCGGTGGACGAGCTGCGCTCCATCAGCGGCCATGTGGTGGACCAGGGGTGGATCGACGAGCTGGGCAACGGCCGTTTCCTGCGGACGCTGTACGAGAAGAGCTGCGCCTACCGTGATCTGCGGCTCTCCGGCTACGCGGGCGAGCTGACCCGGGAGGACCTGTCGACGCTGCGGCTGGCGGATCTGATGCAGGCCTACGGCGAAGTGCTGTCGGGGCGCGGTGCGGTGGGCCGGGGCAAGCAGGAGCCGGGCGCGGTGTGAGGGCCGGGCCGGGAGCGTTCGCTCCCGGCCCGGCCCTCACACCGGCTCAGCGCACGAAGGCCGTCTCAGTGCACCAGGGCCCCGGAAGGCGGCCGTCCCGGTGTCCCGGGGACGTCCACCGTACGGCGGGGCACGGACACCACCCGGTGGGCCGGGTCGCGTACCTCCCCCACCAGCGTCTCCAGCACGTCCTCCATCGCGACCAGGCCGAGGACCCGGCCCGATCCGTCGGCGACCTGGGCCAGGTGCGTCGCGGCGCGGCGCATCACGGTCAGGGCGTCGTCCAGCGGGAGTTCGGCCCGTACGGTCGCCATCGGACGCCAGATCTGCTGCGGGACCGCGCGGTCGGCGTCCTCCAGCTCCAGGACGTCCTTGACGTGGAGGTAGCCCATGAAGGGGCCGCCGCCCTCAGCGCAGACCGGGAAGCGGGAGAAGCCGGTGCGTACCGTCAGCTCCTCGATCCGGCGCGGGGTCACCGACGGGTCGACGGTGACCAGGGACGCCCGCTCCAGCAGGACGTCCGCGACGGGCCTGCTGCCCAGTTCGAGGGCGTCCTCCAGGCGCGTCGCCGCCTCCGGTCCGAGGAGGCCGGCCTGTCCGGAGTCCTCGACCAGCCGGTTGAGCTGCTGACTGGTGAAGACGGCCTCCACCTCGTCCTTCGGCTCGACGCCGAAGAGCCGCAGCACCAGACCGGCGCAGGCGCCGAGCGCGGTGGTGACCGGGCGGCAGAGCCGGGCGAAGGCGACCAGGCCGGGGCTCAGCCACAGCGCGGTCCGCTCGGGCGCCGCCATCGCGAGGTTCTTCGGGACCATCTCGCCGATGACCAGGTGCAGGACGACCACGGACAGCAGCGCGAGGGCGAAGCCGAGGGGGTGGACGAGCCCGTCGGGGACGTGCGCCGCGTGGAAGACCGGCTCCAGGAGGTGGGCGACGGTCGGCTCGGCGACGGCTCCGAGGGTGAGCGAGCAGACGGTGATGCCGAACTGGGCGGCGGCCATCATCTGCGGCAGGTTCTCCAGGCCGTGCAGGACGGTGCGGGCCCGGCCGGACCCCTTCGCGGCCAGCGGTTCGATCTGGCTGCGGCGGACCGAGACAAGGGCGAACTCCGCGCCGACGAAGAAGCCGTTCGCCAGCACGAGGAGGGCGGCGAGGAGGAGTTGGAGCAGGCTCATCGCGCGGCCTCCAGCAGCCCCGGTGCGGCCGGTTCCGGCAGCGGGTCGCCCGTCCGGGTGAACCGGACGCGTTCGGCGCGGTTGTGGCCGACCTGGCGGACGGTGATCCGCCAGCCGGGGAGTTCGGCCCGGTCGCCGGGGGCGGGGATGCGGCCGAGGAGTTCCGCGACGAGCCCGGCGACGGTCTCGTACGGTCCGTCGGGGACGTCCAGGCCGCTGCGGCGCAGGGTGTGGACCCGGCAGCTGCCCTCGGCGTCCCACGCGGGGCGGCCGTCCTCGGCGGTGGCGGCGGTCAGCTCGGGGCGGCCGTCCCCTTCGGCGTCGTGCTCGTCGCGGACCTCGCCGACGAGCTCCTCGATGATGTCCTCCAGCGTGACGACACCGGCGGTGCCGCCGTACTCGTCGACGACCACGGCTATCGGCTGTTCGTGGCGCAGCCGCCGCAGCAGGTGTTCCACCGGCAGGGTGCCGGGCACCAGGAGCGGGGCGACGGCGATCCGGCCGGCCGGGGTGCGCAGGCGCTCGTGGGCGGGGACGGCGAGGGCGTCCTTGAGGTGGACCATGCCGATGACCTCGTCGATGCGGTCCCGGTAGACCGGGAAGCGGGAGAGGCCGGTGGCGCGGGTGAGGTTGAGGACGTCCTCGGCGGTGGCGGAGGAGTGCAGGGCGCTGACCTTCACCCGGGGGGTCATGACGTGCTGGGCGGTGAGTCCGGCCAGCGAGAGGGTCCGGACGAAGAGGTCGGCGGTGTCCTGTTCCAGGGCCCCGGCCTCGGCGGAGTGCCGGGCGAGGGAGACCAGTTCGCCCGGGGTGCGGGCGGAGGCCAGTTCGTCGGTGGGCTCGACCCCGAAGAGGCGGACCAGCCGGTTGGCCAGGGCGTTGAGGAGGGTGATGGCCGGTCGCAGGAGGGCCGCGAAGCGGGCCTGCGGTCCGGCGACGAAGCGGGCCACCTGGAGCGGCCGGGAGACCGCCCAGTTCTTCGGCACGAGTTCACCGACGATCATCTGGACGGCGGAGGCCAGCAGCATCCCGACGGCGACCGCGACACCGGAGACGGCCCCCGCGGGCAGTCCGGTGGCCGTGAGCGGTCCGGCGAGCAGCTGGGCGAGGGCCGGTTCGGCGAGCATGCCCACCACCAGGGAGGTGATGGTGATGCCGAGCTGGGTGCCGGAGAGCTGGAAGGAGAGTTCGCGCAGGGCGCGGACGACGGTACGGGCCCGTCGGTCGCCCTCGGCGGCGGCTCGTTCGGCGTCCGGCCGGTCCACGGTGACGAGCCCGAATTCGGCTGCCACGAAGAAGCCGTTGGCGAGGATGAGGAGGAAGGCCGCCGCGAGGAGCAGCAGGGGGGTGGTCATGAGGCCGCCGCCTCCGAGGAAGGGGCGGCGCAGGTACTACCGGACGATCCGTCCATTGCTGGAGGGAGTCACTCCTTGGGTCGCAGGAAGAACCCCGCGGGCCCGGTGGGGCCGTGGTACGGGCGGGGCGGGGCGCACGGGGCGCCGCCGCCCACCAGAGTAGACAAGAAGGCCCCGTGCCGGGCAGCGGCTCAGCCGCCGGCGGGAGTGTCGTCGCCGCCGCCGCGCGCCTCGGCGAGGGAGCGCAGGGCGCGGGCGTCGCGGATGGCCTGCTCCTTGGCCAGACCGGGCTGGATGCCGAGGGCGGGCAGGCTGGTGCCGTCGCTGAGGTCGAGGAAGACCCAGGGGTCGCCGGAGCGCAGGTTGACGCGGAGGATCTCCTCCCAGGCCAGCCTGCGGGTCCGGGTGAGGTTGACGACGGTGACCCCGGTGTCGTCGGCGGCGACCCGGGGCCTGCTGAGCAGGGCCAGGACGCCGAAGAACAGCGCGGCGACGAAGACGAAGCTGGCCCGCTCCCCCGGGTTGAGCCGCTCCAGCATCAGCGCGACGACGGTGATGACGAGGAACATCGCCAGGCCCACGCTCAGCAGGACCACCCGGGTGAGGGTGGGCCGGAAGGTGACCGGCAGGGTGGGGAGTTCGGGCCTGGGCGCGGACATCGGGGTCTTCTCTCGGGAGGTGCGGGCGGCCGGGGCCGTCAGAGGCGGCAGGCGTGGATGGCCGTGGTGAGGATGGCGCGGGCGCCGAGCTCGTACAGGTCGTCCATGATCCGCTGGGCCTCCTTGGCGGCGACCATGGAGCGGACGGCGACCCAGCCCTCGTGGTGCAGCGGGGAGATGGTCGGCGACTCCAGGCCCGGGGTGAGGGCGACGGCGCGCTCCAGGTGCTCGACGCGGCAGTCGTAGTCCATCATCACGTAGGACCGGGCGACCAGGACGCCCTGGAGGCGGCGGAGGAACTGCTGCACCTTGGGGTCGTCGGCGGGGGCGCCGGTGCGGCGGATCACCACGGCTTCCGACTTCATGATCGGCTCGCCGATGATCTCCAGGCCCGCGTTGCGCATGCTGGTGCCGGTCTCGACGACGTCGGCGATGATCTGGGCGACGCCGAGCTCGATGGCGGTCTCGACGGCGCCGTCGAGGTGCACGACGGAGGCGTCGACGCCCTCGTCGGCCAGGTGCTTGGCGACGATGCCCTCGTAGGACGTGGCGATCGTCATGCCGGTGAAGTCCTTGGGGCCGGTGGCCGTGCCGGGCTTCGTGGCGTAGCGGAAGGTGGAGCGGGCGAAGCCGAGCTGGAGGATCTCCTCGGCGTCCGCCCCCGAGTCCAGCAGCAGGTCGCGTCCGGTGATGCCGATGTCCAGCTTGCCGGAACTGACGTAGATCGCGATGTCGCGCGGCCGCAGGTAGAAGAACTCGACCTCGTTCGTCGGGTCGACGAGGACCAGTTCCTTCGACTCCTTGCGCTGCCGGTAGCCCGCCTCATGGAGCATCGCCATCGCAGGCCCGGAGATTGCACCCTTGTTGGGGACGGCGATGCGCAGCATGAGGTCAGGTTTCCTTTGTGCGAAGGGGTTGTGGGACGGGCGGGGTGTGCTCAGAGATGGGCGTAGACGTCGTCGAGCGAGATCCCGCGGGCGACCATCATCACCTGGACGTGGTACAGCAGCTGGGAGATCTCCTCGGCGGCGGCTTCCTTGCCCTCGTACTCGGCGGCCATCCAGACCTCGGCGGCCTCCTCGACGACCTTCTTGCCGATGGCATGGACGCCCTTGTCCACCAGTTCGGCGGTGCGGGAGGTCGCGGGGTCGCCCTCGGCGGCCTTGAGCTGGAGCTCGGTGAAGAGCTCTTCGAAGGTTTTGTTGGCCATGATGGTCCTCAGAATACGGGGTCGCCGGGGCGCACTCAGCGCCAGGGTTCGCTGACGGTCCGCAGCGTGGCCGCGGTGGCGACGGCCGCGGTGACCGCTTCGTGCCCCTTGTCCTCGTTGGACCCTTCGAGGCCGGCCCGGTCGAGCGCCTGCTCCTCGGTGTCGCAGGTCAGTACGCCGAAGCCGACGGGAACACCGGTGTCCACGGTGACCTGGGTGAGGCCGAGGGTGACGCCCTGGGAGACGTACTCGAAGTGTGGGGTGCCGCCGCGGATGACCACGCCGAGGGCGACGATCGCGTCGTAGCCGCGTCCGGCGAGCACCTTGGCGACGACGGGCAGCTCGAAGGAGCCGGGGACCCGGAGCAGGGTCGGCTCGTCGATGCCCAGCTCGTGCAGGGCGCGCAGCGCGCCGTCGACGAGTCCGTCCATGACCTTCTCGTGCCACTGGGCCGCGATCACGGCCACGCGCAGGTCGCCGCAGTTGCGTACGGACAGTTCGGGTGCACCCTTGCCGCTCATGTTTCTCCTGTTGCTGGTGACGAGGTGTTCGTTACTGGTTGGCGCAGGTCGACGCCGGGGTTCCGTCGAGCCACGGCAGATCGTGGCCCATACGGTCGCGCTTGGTGCGCAGGTAGCGCAGATTGTGCTCGCCCGCCTGGACGGGCATGGGCTCGCGGCCGGTGACGGCGAGTCCGTGGCGGACGACGGCCGCGGTCTTCTCGGGGTTGTTGGTCATCAGCCGCAGGCTGGTGACGCCGAGGTCCTTGAGGATCCGGGCGCCCGCCGCGTAGTCGCGGGCGTCGGCGGGCAGGCCGAGCTCCAGGTTGGCGTCGAGGGTGTCGACGCCGCGCTCCTGGAGTTCGTACGCGCGGAGCTTGGAGAGCAGGCCGATGCCGCGTCCCTCGTGGCCGCGGAGGTAGACGACGACGCCCCGGCCCGCTTCCGTGATGCGCCGCATGGAGGCGTGCAACTGGGGGCCGCAGTCGCAGCGCTGGGACTGGAAGATGTCGCCGGTCAGGCACTCGGAGTGGATGCGGACGAGGACGTCCTCGCCGTCGCCGATGTCGCCGTGGACCAGGGCGACGTGCTCGACGCCGTCGGCGATGGAGCGGTAGCCGTACGCGGTGAAGTCGCCGAACGCGGTGGGCAGCCGGGTCTGCGCCTCGCGGCGGACGGTCGGCTCGTTGCTGCGGCGGTAGGCGATCAGGTCCTCGATGGAGATGATCGTCAGGCCGTGCTTGCGGGCGAAGGGGACCAGCTCGGGCAGCCGGAGCATCACCCCGTCCTCGCCTGCGATCTCGACGATGGCCCCGGCGGGGCGCAGTCCGGCGAGCCGGGCGAGGTCGACGGCGGCCTCGGTGTGGCCGTTGCGGACGAGGACGCCGCCGGAGCGGGCGCGCAGCGGGAAGATGTGGCCGGGCCGGACGAAGTCGCCGGGTCCCGCGACGCCGCCCGCGAGCATCCGCAGGGTGGTGGCGCGGTCGGCGGCGGAGATGCCCGTGGTGACGCCGTGGGCGGCGGAGGCGTCGACGGAGACCGTGAAGGCGGTCTGCATCGACTCGGTGTTGTCCTCGACCATCTGCGGGAGTTCGAGGCGTTCCAGCTCGTCGCTCTCCATGGGCGCGCAGATCAGGCCGCGGCACTCGCTCATCATGAAGGCGACGATCTCGGGGGTGGCCTTCTCGGCGGCGATGACGAGGTCGCCCTCGTTCTCGCGGTCCTCGTCGTCCACGACGACGACGGGCCGGCCGGCGGCGATGTCACGGATGGCCTGCTCGACCGGGTCCAGGGAGAGGTTCTCGGGGAGCGGGTCGTGGTCGGGGTGCAGCCAGGTGGGCTGAGCAGTCATGCCGTGGCTCCTTCCAGAGCGGGTGTCCGCGTACGCAGCCACCAGTCGCGCATGCCCCACAGGACGAGGGCGCCGTAGATGATGTAGACGAAGCCGGAGAAGGCGAAGCCGTTGGCGAAGTTCAGCGGGACGCCGACCAGGTCGACCAGCAGCCAGGCGAACCAGAACTCGACCATGCCCTTGGCCTGGGCGTACATCGCGACGACGGTGCCGACGAAGATGTACGCGTCCGGCCACGGGTCCCAGGAGAGCGACGGGAAGGCGGTGAACAGGCCGCCCACGGCGAGGGTGCCGATGGCGGCGGCGCCGATCAGCACGCCGCGCTCGCGCCAGGTGGCGAAGCGGACGGCGATGGAGCCGTCCTGGGCCTGCTGCCTGCCCCGGTTCCAGGACCACCAGCCCCACAGGGCGACGACGATGACGACCAGCTGCTTGCCCGCGCTGCCGGAGAGGTGTGCGGAGGCGAAGGCGACCAGGAGGATGGCGCCGGAGAGCAGTTGGGCGGGCCAGGTCCAGATGGAGCGCCGCCAGCCGAGGGCCAGGGCGATCAGGCCGATGATGTTGCCGATCATGTCCGACCACTTGATGTGCTGGCCGAACACGGTGAAGGCCTCGGAGTTGAGCCAGGACGCGGCGTTCATCGCGGGTCCTGTCCGGCCCGGTCGCCGAGCATCCGCTCGACGTACTTGGCGATGACGTCCACTTCCAGGTTGACCGGGTCACCGGGCTGCTTGTGGCCGAGCGTGGTCAGGGCGAGGGTGGTGGGGATGAGGCTGATGGTGAAGAAGTCGGCCGCCGCGTCCACCACGGTCAGGCTGACGCCGTCGACGGTGATGGAGCCCTTCTCCACGACGTACCGGGTCAGCTCGGGCGGCAGGGAGACCTTGACGATCTCCCAGTGCTCGGAGGGGGTGCGCTCCAGGATGGTGCCGGTGCCGTCCACATGGCCCTGGACGAGGTGTCCGCCGAGCCGGCCGCCGAGCGCCATCGGGCGCTCCAGGTTGACCCGGGAGCCGGGGGCGAGCGCGCCGAGGCTGGAGCGCTTCAGCGTCTCGGCCATCACGTCGGCGGTGAACTCACCGTCGCCGGTGTCCACGACGGTGAGGCAGACGCCGTTCACCGCGATGGAGTCGCCGTGCTTCGCGCCCTCGGTGACGAGGGGGCCGCGCAGCCGGAAGCGGGAGGCGTCGGCCAGCTGCTCGACGGCGGTGACCTCACCCAGTTCTTCGACAATTCCGGTGAACACTCAGTTTCCCTTCCGAGCAGGGGCGGGGACGGCGGTGACCCGCAGATCGGGGCCGATCGGCACGGTCTCGGTCACATCGAGGCGCAACGCCTGGGAGATGGTGGAGATTCCGGCGTCGGCGAGGGCGGCGGGGCCCGCGCCGAGCAGGACCGGGGCGAGATAGCCGACGACCTTGTCG
Source organism: Streptomyces rubiginosohelvolus (assembly GCF_014649875.1). Taxonomy (GTDB): domain Bacteria; phylum Actinomycetota; class Actinomycetes; order Streptomycetales; family Streptomycetaceae; genus Streptomyces; species Streptomyces rubiginosohelvolus. The sequence continues at coordinate 66,511 of NZ_BMTW01000007.1, forward strand.
ACCTTTCCGGCGGCGACGAAGGCGCCCGCGAGGGTGGGGCCGCCTTCGAGGAGTACGGAGCGGACGCCCCGGGTGTGCAGGGCTTCGAGGAGGGCGTCGAGGTCGAGGCCGGGGCCGGTGGCGGCGCGGGGCAGCCGCAGGACGGCGGCCTCGGGGAGGTGACCGGCCTGGGCGTCGTCGGCGACGGCGACCAGGGTGGGCGCGGTGGCGTCCAGGACCCGGGCGCCGGGCTTCACGGCGGTGGCGTTCGTGTCGACGACGACCCGCAGCGGCTGGGTGGCGCCGTCGATGCCGCGTACGCCCAGCTGGGGGTCGTCGGTGCGGGCGGTGCCGGAGCCGACGAGCACGGCGTCGGCCTCGGCGCGCAGCCGGTGCACGTCGGCGCGGGCCTGGGACGAGGTGATCCAGCGGCTGGTGGCGTCGGCGGCGGCGATGCGGCCGTCGAGGGTCGCGGCGTACTTCCACAGGACGTACGGCCGCCCGAGGCGCACCGAGGTCAGCCAGGCGGCGTTGCCCGCCTCGGCCTCGTCGGTGAGGAGTCCCTGCTCCACCTGGACACCGGCCGCGCGCAGGGTGTCGGCGCCGCCCGTGGCCTGCGGGTTCGGGTCGCCGACCGCGTACACGACACGGCTGATCCCGGCGTCGAGGAGTGCCTGGGCGCAGGGGCCGGTGCGGCCGGTGTGGTTACAGGGTTCGAGGGTGACGTAGGCGGTGCCGCCGCGGGCCCGGTCGCCGGCCGCGCGCAGGGCGTGGACCTCGGCGTGCGGCCCTCCGGCGCGCTGATGGAAGCCTTCACCGGCCACGGCTCCGGCGGCGTCGGTGATCACACATCCGACGACCGGATTGGGGCTGGTGGAGCCGAGACCGCGGGGGGCGAGCGCGATCGCTCGGCGCATGGCGGTGATGTCGGCTGCGGTGTCCACCGGGTCCTCCTGCCTCTTCGGGCACGGACTCCGGGGCCTGTCGATGACGACAGAGAAAGCGGATCACCAGCGAGAACGCCGCGAACCCGAGGACGGGAAACGCCAGGAACGCATGGCGTCCCGGGAGATTCCCGGCCATGCGCCCGCCGACGGCGGCGTACCGATGACAAACCGCCGCGCACTGCCTCCCATCCGGACTTTAACCGTCGGTCCAGGAATTTCACCTGGTCAACCGGCCGCTGGCTGCGGACGGGTCGCGGACTGTAACCGCCGGTTCGGAATTGCACCGACCCCGGAGTGCGCTGCTACTGGTACGGAACCAGTCTGCCACGGACGTCTCTCGGCCATGCAGGTGAGCACTGTGGGCTGGGTCACAGGATTCGCGGATCGCGTCACGCCGCGTCACGGAAAGCGTGGCGCGTTCCCGTCGGGACGAACGCGACAACGTAGTCATTCACGAAGTTGAGCCTTAAAGGTCCATACCTATTGACGCACTGGTCTAGTCCTCTTAATCTCTGCGTCACCTCCGAGGTTCGGTCCCACGGTGGGCGCACACCGGGACCCCGACAGACCCACCCCCTTTTCGCCAGTTGTGTTCTGCCGACCTCCCCAGGAGGAACGACCACATGCTGTCCCCCACCCGAGCGAGAGCCACGCTCCTCGCCGCCGGCGCCGCCGTCGCCGGGCTGCTGCTGAGTTCGCTCGCCGCAGGCCCCTCGGCCGCCGCCGACCAGAACTCCTGTCGCCCCGACGGGCTTTACCAGACCCCCGGCGTCAACGTCCCGTACTGCTCCGTCTACGACGCCGACGGACGCGAGAAGATGGGCGCCGACCACCAGCGGCGCGTCATCGGCTACTTCACCAACTGGCGTACCGGCAAGGACGGCAAGGACGCCTACCTCGTCCCGGACATCCCGTGGGACAAGGTCACGCACCTCAACTACGCCTTCGCGCACGTCGACGGCTCCAACAAGCTCTCGGTCGGCCCGGACAGCGCCGACAACGCCTCCACCGGAATGACCTGGCCCGGTGTCGCAGGCGCGGAGATGGACCCGACGCTCCCCTACAAGGGGCACTTCAACCTGCTGACGAAGTACAAGAAGCAGCACCCGAACGTGAAGACCCTGGTCTCCGTGGGCGGTTGGGCCGAGACCGGCGGCTACTTCGGCCCCGACGGCAAGCGCGTCGACTCGGGCGGCTTCTACTCGATGGCGACCAACGCCGACGGCTCGGTCAACCAGGCGGGCATCAACACCTTCGCCGACTCGGCCGTCTCCTTCATCAAGAAGTACGGCTTCAACGGCGTCGACATCGACTACGAGTACGCCACCACGATGAAGGACGCGGGCAACCCGCTGGACCACACGCTGGCCAACGGCCGCCGCGCGGGCCTGGTCAAGGGTTACGACGCCCTGATGAAGACGCTGCGCGAGAAGCTCGACCGCGCGGGCGAGGCCGACGGCAAGCACTACCTGCTGACCGTCGCCGCCCCCTCCTCCGGCTATCTGCTGCGGGGCATGGAGACGTACCAGATGCAGAAGTACCTGGACTACGTCAACATCATGTCCTACGACCTGCACGGCGCCTGGAACGAGTACGTCGGGCCCAACGCCTCGCTGTTCGACGACGGCAAGGACAACGAGCTGGCGCAGGCGGGCGTCTACACCACCTCGCAGTACGGCGGCCTCGGCTACCTCAACACCGACTGGGCCTACCACTACTTCCGCGGCTCGATGCCGGCCGGCCGCATCAACATCGGCCTGCCGTACTACACCCGCGGCTTCAAGAACGTGCAGGGCGGCACCGACGGCCTGTGGGGCAAGGCGGCCACGACCGACTGCCCGGCCGGCGCGGGGCTGACCAAGTGCGGTGACGGCGCGGTCGGCATCGACAACCTGTGGCACGACAAGGACACCAACGGCAAGGAATCGCCCGCCGGTTCCAACCCGATGTGGCACGCGAAGAACCTGGAGAAGGGCATCGTCGGGGATTACGTCACCGACTACGGCTTCCCCGCGAACACCAAGCTGACCGGCACGTACGCCCGTAAGTACGACTCCACGCTGGTCGCGCCGTGGCTGTGGAACGCCGAGAAGAAGGTGTTCCTCTCCACCGAGGACGAGCAGTCGGTGAAGGCCAAGGCCGACTACGTCGTGGACAAGGGCATCGGCGGCACGATGATCTGGGAGCTGGCGGGCGACTACCAGTGGAACGCGGCGAAGGGCCAGTACGAGACGGGCTCCACGCTGACGACCGCGATGTACGACGCGTTCAAGTCGGCCACCCCGTACGGCGCGAAGCGCGCCACGACCGCCCTGCCGGCCGAGGCGCTCAACATCGACGTCTCCTTCGGGCAGTTCCCGCTGGGCGACTCCAACTACCCGATCAGCCCCAAGCTGAAGATCACCAACCGGACCCAGGCCACGCTGCCCGGCGGTACGGAGTTCCAGTTCGACTACTCCACCTCCGCCCCGGCCAACGCCAAGGACCAGTCCGGCTTCGGCACGACGATCATCCGCAGCGACCACACGGCGGCCAACAACATCGGCGGCCTGAAGGGCGACTACAACCGCGTCTCGCTGAAGCTCCCGGCCTGGCAGAGCCTGGCCCCCGGCGCCTCGGTCGAGCTGGACTTCGTCTACTACCTGCCCACCTCCACCCCGTCGAACTGGACCGTGACCTTCGGCGGGAAGTCCTACTCCCTCGCCGGTGACCTGGCCCGCGGCACCACGGTGGTCGAGCCCGGCACCGGGACCAACCCGACGCCGACCCCGACCCCGACCGGCCCGACGCCCACCCCGACCCCGACGCAGCCGGGCGGCAGTTGCACGGCCCCGGCGTGGAACGCGGCCACCGAGTACGGCGGCGGCTCCACCGTCAGCCAGGACGGCCGTCAGTGGAAGGCGTCCTGGTGGACGAAGGGCGAGAAGCCCGGCACCACCGGTGAGTGGGGCGTCTGGAAGGACCTCGGCGCCTGCTGATCCTTCCCGTAGCGTCCGGCCCGGCGTGAGCGGCTCTTCCCGCTCACGCCGGGCCCTGCGGTTCTCCTCCGGTCGCCGCCGGGCCGGACCGCGCTCTGGCAGGCTGGCCCCATGACGACGATTCTGGTCACCGGCGCCACCGGAACCCTCGGCCGGCAGGTCGCAGAGCGGCTCCGCACGGAAGGGGCCGACGTCCGGGGGCTCAGCCGCCGCTCCCCCTCGTACGCCGTCGATCTGCGCGACGGCCAGGGCCTGGACGCGGCGGTCGAGGACGCGGACGTGATCGTCCACTGTGCCTCCACCCCGCGCGGCGGCGACGACCGGGCGGCCGGCTTCCTCATCAACGCGGCAAAGCGGGCCGGGACGCCGCACCTCGTCTACATCTCGATCGTGGGCGTGGACCGGCTGCCACTGGGCTACTACACGGTCAAGCACAGGGTCGAGCGGATGATCGAGGACTCCGGGCTCGGCGCGACGATCCTGCGGACCACGCAGTTCCACGACCTGGCCCTGCGCATCCTGTCCGGCGCGGCCAGGCTGCCCGTCCTGCCGGTGCCCGCCGGGGTGTCGCTCCAGCCCGTCGACAGCGGCGAGGTCGCCGGCCGGCTGGCCGCCCTGGCGCTCGCCGGACCGGCGGGCCGGGTGCCCGACCTGGGCGGCCCCGAGGTCCGTACGCTGACCGACCTCGCCGGGGCGTACCTGCGAGCCACCGGGCGCAGGCGGCGGGTGGTGCCGGTCCGGCTGGCGGGCCAGGCGTACGCGGGCTACCGGCGCGGTGACCATCTGGCACCCGAACACGCCGGGGGAACCGTGACGTTCGAGGAGTTCCTCGACCGCCGCCACCGGCACCCGGCCTGAGCCGAGTTCCTGGGCGTCAGCCCTCCGGGGCGAACAGCGCGTCCTGCGCCGCGTCCCGGGCGGTGAGCAGCGCACCGCGCAGCACGGCCCCGTCGCCCAGCGAACCGGCGCGGACCTCGGTGCGCAGCGGCGACATCGTGGCCAGCCGCTCCTCGACCCGGGCGGCGAGGGCGGCCCCGCCCGCATGGCCGACGGCACCCGCGAGCAGTACACAGCCGGGGTCGAGCACCGAGACGACGGCGGCGGACCCGAGGGCGAGGCGGTCGGCGACCTCCTTCAGGAAGGGCTCGCCCGCCTCCCCCGCCTCCAGAGCGGCCCGCACGGCGTCCACGGCGGCCGCCTCCTCCTGGCCCTCGGTCACGGTCCCGCGGTCCACGAGTCCGTGCGCGGCGGCGAGTTCGCACAGCGCGCCGGAGCCGGCCAGGGAGTGGAATCCGCCCTCGCAGTTGACCGCCGAGGGCAGCCCGCTCACCCCGGGGACCGGAAGGAAGCCGATCTCCCCCGCGCCGCCGGACGCCCCCTGACGCAGCTTGCCGTCCAGCATCACGGCGGCCCCGATCCCTTGGCCGAGCCAGAGCAGGACGAAGGTCTCCCGGTCGTGGGCGGCGCCCTCCCGGTGCTCCGCGACGGCCGCGAGGTTGGTCTCGTTCTCCACCAGGACGGTGGCCGGGAGCCGTCGCTGGAGTTCCCGGACCAGGCCCCGGTGCCAGGCGGGCAGGCCGGAGCTGTCGCGGAGTTCGCCGGTGGCCGGGTCGATCAGGCCCGGGGCACCGATGCCGACGCTGTGCAGGGGAACGGACCCGGCCGCGCGGGCGGTGCGCTCCAGGAGGCCGGCGGCCCGCTCAACGGCCGGTCCGGTGCCGGTGTCGCTGCCGATGGGCAGCGAGTCCTCGGCGAGCGTCGCCCCCAGCAGATCGGTGACGACCACGCTGACGCTGCCGAGGCGCACGTCGAGGGCGGCGAGATGGGCCCGGTCGGCGACGATCCCGTACAGCTTGGCGTTGGGGCCGCGGCGGACGGCTCCGGACTCGCCGACGACCTCGATCAGACCGGCGCCGCGGAGCCGTTCGACGAGGTCGGCGACGGTGGGCCGGGAGAGTCCGGTCAGCGTCTTGAGCTGGGTGGCCGTCAGCGGGCCGTCCTGCTGGAGCAGCCGCAGGGCGAGCCGGTCGTTGATGGCCCGAGCCGTGCTCGGAGATGCGGGCATACCGGGATCCTTCCAGATGGCCGCCCCGCCGCTTTCCGGCCGCTTCCGGGCCGATGAGAAACGACTATTTATCAGGCAGGGTTCCTGATAGTTTACGCCACGCATCGTCGCGCGGAAGCGCCGGATGCGCCGGAACGGCCGGCGTCCGAGGATTCCCAGGGGAGGGGCTCGACGGCATGACGAAGGACTCGACCGTCACGGTCTACAGCACACAGCAGGTGAAACGGGCGCGGATCGCCGTCGCCGCGGTCTTCACCGTCCACGGGGCGGTGACCGGCAGCTTCGCGACCCGGGTGCCGTGGATCCAGGACCACGCCGGGGTGAGCGCGGGTCAGCTCGGCCTGGCGCTGGCCTTCCCGGCGATCGGCGCGTCGATCGCGATGCCGCTGGCGGGCCGGATCAGCCACCGCTTCGGCGCCCGGACCGCGCTGCGGGGGTTGCTGGCACTGTGGACGCTGGCGCTGATCCTGCCCGCGCTGGCACCGAACCTGCTCACCCTCTGCGCCGCGCTGTTCGTCTACGGGGCGACGGCGGGGATGTCCGACGTGGCCATGAACGCGCTGGGCGTCGAGGTGGAGAACCGTCTCGACAAGTCGATCATGTCGGGGCTGCACGGCATGTGGAGCGTGGGCGCGCTGGTCGGCTCGGCGGCGGGCACGGTCGCGGCCCACACCGCGACCGACGCCCGGACGCACCATCTCGTCGCGGCCCTGGTACTCACGGCGCTGGGCCTGATCGCCTGCCGGGACGTCCTCGACATCCAGAGCAGCCCGGACGAGGAGCCTCCGCCGCGGTTCACGCTGCCGCCGAAGTCGGCGCTGATCATCGGGGCGGTCGGGTTCTGCGCGGTGTTCGCCGAGGGGGCCAGCCTGGACTGGTCGGCGGTCTACCTGCGGGACGTCCTGGACAGTTCGGACGGTCTCGCGGCCGCGTCCACCACGGCGTTCGCCCTGATGATGGCGGTGGCCAGGATCGCAGGGGACCGGATCGTCGACCGGTTCGGCGCGGTCCGCACGGTGCGGACCGGCGGAGTGATGGCCACCGCGGGCGGGCTGCTGGTCGTGTTCTCGCCCTCCCCCGCGGCCGCGATGTGCGGCTTCGGGCTGCTGGGCCTCGGCGTGGCGGTCGTGGTCCCGCTGGCCTTCGCCGCGGCGGGGCGCAGCGGGCCGAACCCGAGCCAGGCCATCGCGGGCGTCGCCACCATCACGTACACCTCCGGTCTGATCGCCCCCTCGGCGATCGGCTCGCTGGCCGAGGCGACCTCGCTGGTGGTGTCGTTCGGCGTGGTGACGGTGCTGGCCTTCGGACTGGTGCTGGGCGCGGGGGTGCTCCGGTCGGCCGACCGGAAGGTCACCGGCTCGGCGGTCGGCGAGAGTACGACGACGAAGAGCGCGGCCGGAAGCTGACGCGGAGCCGCGCGACTGCACGGGAGCTGACGCGGGGCGGGACGGAAGCGGCATACGCGACGGGAACGGCGTACGCGACGAGGAGACCGCTCACGTACGGGCCTGACTCGGCGGCACGCGCGGTGGGTGACCTCCGCGCGGCCGCCACCGGGCGCACCATTACCATGGCGCTGATCTTTTCCGCAGGTGAACACCGAACCCCGGCTCGCAGACCGGTCGGCACACCGAGCAGACCTTCAGGGAGCAACCATGAGCCTCGGCGTGCGCTGGACCTTGCACGGCGACGGGAAGACCCCCGCGCCCGGGGCGGTGGTCCGCCCCGACGAACGGCTCACCTGGCCCCGTACGTTCGGGCTCGGCGCCCAGCACGTCGTCGCGATGTTCGGAGCGTCGTTCGTCGCCCCGGTCCTGATGGGCCTGGACCCGAACCTCGCGATCATGATGTCCGGTGTCGCGACCGCGATCTTCCTGCTGGCGACCAAGGGCCGGGTGCCCAGCTATCTGGGCTGCTCGCTCTCCTTCGTCGGCGTCGCGGCCACGATCCGGGCGAGCGGCGGGGACAGCGCGACCGTGACGGGCGCGGTGCTGGTGGTCGGCGCGGCCCTGTTCCTGGTGGGTCTGGCCGTGCAGCGGTTCGGTGCGCGGATCATCCACGCGGCGATGCCGCCGGTGGTGACGGGCGCGGTCGTGATGCTGATCGGCTTCAACCTGGCGCCGGTGACCGCCTCGACGTACTGGCCGCAGGACCAGTGGACGGCGCTGGCGGTGATGCTGTTCACCGGCCTCGCCGTGGTGTGCCTGCGCGGCTTCCTCTCCCGGATCGCGATCTTCCTGGGGCTGGTCTTCGGGTACGTGCTGTCCTGGGTGCTGGACCTGGTCTTCGGGAAGATCCACTCCCCGGCCGGCGGGGCGGAGGCCGTCGACCACTGGCGCCTGGACCTCTCGGCCGTCGGCCAGGCCGACTGGATCGGGCTGCCGTCCTTCCACGCGCCCGCCTTCGAGTGGTCGGCGATCCTGGTGGCGCTGCCCGTGGTGATCGCGCTGGTCGCGGAGAACGCCGGGCACGTCAAGGCCGTCGGCGAGATGACCGGCGACCCGCTGGACGACAAGCTCGGCACCGCCATCGCGGCGGACGGCGCGGCCTCCATGCTCTCCACCGCCGTGGGCGGGCCGCCCAACACCACGTACTCCGAGAACATCGGCGTGATGGCCGCCACCCGCGTCTACTCCACGGCCGCCTACTGGGCCGCCGCCTGCTTCGCCCTGCTCTTCGGCCTGTGCCCCAAGTTCGGCGCGGTCGTCGCCGCGATCCCGGGCGGGGTGCTCGGCGGGATCACCGTGATCCTGTACGGGATGATCGGCCTGCTCGGCGCGCAGATCTGGCTCAACGGCCGGGTGGACCTGCGCAATCCGCTCAACCTCGTGCCGGCCGCCGCGGGCATCATCATCGGCGTCGGCGGGGTCAGCCTGAAGATCACCGACAACTTCGAGCTCAGCGGCATCGCGCTCGGCACGCTCGTCGTGATCACCGGCTACCACGTGCTGCGGGCCTTCGCCCCGGCCCACCTCAAGACCGAGGAACCACTGCTGGACGCCGGGACGTCGGCGTACGACGAGAAGCCGGGGCCCGAGAAGGGCTGAGGCGGGCCTGGCGGCCCGGGATCAGGCCGTACGGAGGCTCACCCGGTCGCCAGGGCATAGGCGTACTCCGGCGTGAAGGAACCCGCCGCGCCCGAGCAGCCGTCCGACTCCCCCGGCAGCTTCACCCACAGGTACGCGTCGATCCGGGACTCACCGGTGCGCGTCGTCGGGGGCTGCCCCAGCGCCCGGCCCGCCGGGTCGCACCACTTACCGGCGGCGGGCGCGCCGTTGCCGTTGCGGCTGGTGTCGACCACCGCGCCGAGGCCGGCCGGGCCGCCGAGTGCGGCGAGGACCCGGCGGGCGTAGGCGGTCTCGTCCGCGGTGCGGTGGAAGTTGGCCACGTTGGTGAAGATGCCGTCGCCGTTGGTGGCCGCTCCGGCGGCCCGCAGCGCGGCGGCCTGTTTCGCGGGGGTGTGCCAGCCCGAGTGGCCGCCGTCGAAGTAGACCCGGGCCCGCGGGTTGGCGGTGCGCAGGGTGCGGCCGGCGCGGGCCAGTGAGGCGAAGCGGGCGGCGCGTTCGGGGGCGGTGAGGCAGTCGGAGAGGGCGATGGCGTCCGGTTCCAGGATCACGATCGCCGCCCCCGCGCCGAGCCCCTGGGCGAACTCCCGTATCCACGCGTCGTACGCCGCGAGGTCCGGGGCGCCGCCCCGGGACGCGCCGCCGCAGTCCCGGTCGGGTATCGCGTACGGGACGAGCACCGGGGTCCTGCCCGCGGCGGCCGCGCCCCGGGTGACCGCACGGACCTGCCCGGCTATCTCGACGGGGTTGTGGGCGGCGAACCAGACGGCGGCGGGCCGCTCCGCGATCCGGGACTCGATGACCGGGCGGCGCGGGTCGTCGGGGTTCGCCCGCACCCAGTCCAGGACCTGGGAGTGCGGGTGCCGGAAGAGGCGGTTACGGGGCGCGGGTGCGGGCCCCGTGGGCCGGGCGGGCGGGGGCGTGGGGGCGGCGCTCGGGTGGGCCGTGGTGCGGGAGGGGGACGGGGCCGGAGCGGGGCGCGCGGAGGAGGCGGACGGGGCGGGGGCCGTGGGCGTGGGGACGGCGGGGAGCGGCTGGAGGACCGGCGGGGGCGTGGGTTCGGGGCGGGCCGTGTCACGCCCGTCCTGGTGGCCCGCGTCGATCAGCCCGGCCGTCGCGCCGATCGCCACGACCGCCGAGGCGACGGCGAGCAGGGCGTGGCGGCGGGCCGCGCGGCGGCGTTCACGGTGAGCGGTGCGGCGTCGTACGCGGGTGCCCGGCACTCCTCGATCCCCTTTTCCGGCACCGCTGTTCGTCCGTTCCGATGAATAGTCGGGCCGGTCGGTGCCGTGGCGAGCCTAGGGCTGGGACGCTCCGCGCATGACGCAGATCGAGCAGTCCGCAGTACCGGCCCTAGGCGGCGGCCCGCCGACGGGCGGCTCCCCGGTGATCGAACGTATGCGGCAATTGCGTTCCCGGTGGCCGTCCGGGGAGGGGGTGGCGGTCTTCAACGCCGCCTATCTGGAGGTCGTCGAGCGGGTGGCCCCGGACCTTGGGAGGGGCAGACCCGACGACCGGAAAGCCGCCGCCCTGCTGGGCGTACGGTGCGCCGAGCGCTATCTGTCGGCCGCCGAGACGGCCACGGCGGGCGGGCGGCCGCCGGAGTGCTGGCGCCCGCTGCTCCCCTGCCGCCGCCATCCCGGCGTACGTCCGCTGCAGTTCGCCCTCAGCGGTCTCCAGGCGCACGTGGGCCACGATCTTGTCCTGGCGGTGGTGGACACCTGTCGTACGCTCGACTGCGAACCACCGGACCTGGAAGGGGAGTTCGAGCGCGTGGGCGAACTCCTCGCCGTGCTGGAGGAGCGGATCCACGACGAACTGATGCCGGGTCCCGAGCTGTTGGAGATCGCGGATCCGCTGACCCATCTGGTGAGTTCCTGGAGCCTGGAGCGGGCCCGCGAGGCGGCCTGGTCGGCGGCCCGGACGCTCTGGCGGCTGCGCGGATTCCCCGCGCCGGCCGAGGAGTTCCGGCAGCGTACCGACGCGGGCGCGGGCTTGGTGGGGCGGCTTCTGCTCACCCCGTGCCGCTGACGCCCGCGCCGGTACGGCCCCGGACTCAGTCCTCCGGAAGCTCCACCGGCGCGATCTCGTCGAAGACGTCGCCAGGGCCGGGGTTGGTCGCGTCCGTCGCCCCGCCGAACTGGTGCATGACGCCCCACACGGCGTTCAGCGCGGTCTGCACGGCGCCCTCGGCCCAGCCGGCCGTCCAGGAGATGTCGTCCCCGGCGAGGAAGATGCCCCGCTTGTCCTCCGGCAGCCGGTCCTGCATGAAGTGGGTGAACAGCCGCCGCTGGTAGCGGTAGTGGCCGGGCAGGTTGGCCTTGAACGCGCCCATGAACCAGGGCTCGTTCTCCCAGGAGACGGTGACCGGGTTGCCGATGATGTGGCTGCGGATGTCGACGTTCGGGTAGATCTCGCCGAGCGACTTGAGCATGACCTCCATGCGCTCCTTCGGGGAGAGCGGCAGCCACTTCAGGCTGTCGTCACACCACGTGTAGGAGAGGCAGATGACGGCGGGCCTGTCCGGCCCTTCGTCCAGGAGGTACGTCCCCCGGGTCATCCGGTCGGTGAGCGTCATCGACATGGTGTCGCGGCCGGTGGTCTCTTCCTTGTCCAGCCAGAACGGCCGGTCGACCGGCACGAACAGCTTGGACGACTCCATGTAGTGGGTGCGCTCCATCGCCGTCCAGTGGTCGATCGGGAAGAGCGCGTCATCGCAGGCGATCTTGGAGAGCAGCAGCCAGGACTGGCCGGTGAAGACCGCGGCCCGGAAGGTGCGGATGTCGCCGGTGGCGTCGGTGACCGTGATGCGGTTGCCCGCCGTACGGGTCAGCCGGGTCACGGCGCCGCGCGGCTCGCCGCCGTGCAGGGAGGAGAGCGAGGTGCCGAGCGGCCAGTGGACGATCTTCTGCGGCTCGCGGTCCCACAGGCGCAGCGGAAGCTGCTGGCTGCCGCCGACGATGCCGCGGTGGTGGTCGTCGGCCTCGGTGTAGACGACGCGCAGGATCTCCAGGATGGAGTTGGGGAAGTCGGTGTCCCAGCCGCCGGTGCCGAAGCCGACCTGGCCGAAGATCTCGCGGTGCCGGAAGGACTTGAAGGCCTCGGACTCGCAGAGGAAGCCGTAGAAGGTCTGGTTGTCGAGCCGCTCGACGAGCTGCGACCAGATCTCCCGGATGCGCGGAACGTCGCGCTCGCGCAGCGCCCGGTTCATGTCGGAGAAGTCGGCGCCCTCCTCCAGACAGGCGTTCCAGGCCTCGGCGACATCGCGGTAGACCTGCGGCAGGTCGTCGATGGTCTCGGCGTAGTGCGACTCGCCCTTGAGGTCCACGACGGTCGAGGGCGTGGCCGGGGAGAGCGGGTTGGGGAAGGGCCGCGTCTCCAGGCCCACCAGGTCGATGTAGTGCTGGAGCGCCGTGGAGGAGGGCGGGAAGCGCATCGCGCCCATCTCGGCGGTGAGGTCTCCGTCGCAGCCGTCGAAGCCGACAGTGCGCAGCCGGCCGCCGATCTGGTCGGCCTCGTAGACCACGGGCTTGAGGCCCATCTTCATCAGCTCGTACGCGGCGATGACGCCCGAGAGCCCGCCGCCGATGACGGCGACCTCCTGACCGTGCTCGGTCGCCGGTATCTGCCCGAGGCCCGCCGGGTGGGCGAGGAAGTCGTCGTACGCGTAGGGGAAGTCCGGCCCGAACATGGTGATCGGCGGGGCGGCCGCGTCGGTGTGCTGGACGGCGTTGGGCACCGTGGACGTCATGGGGTACGGACTCCTTGCGCGGTACGGAAGTTCGGGGAGGGGACGGGCTCAGGCGAGGGAGCCGTAGAGGCCGGGGCGGCGGTCTGCCAGATACGGGTTGGCGGCGCGCGATGCGGCCAGGAACTCCGGGTCCACCTCGCCGATCACGAGTTCCTCGCCGCGTCCGGCGCGGGTGCGCACCACCCCGTCGGGGCCGGCCAGGCAGCTGAGCCCGACGAACTCGAACTCCCCTTCCGGCCCGGTGCGGTTGACGTACGCCACGTACATCTGGTTCTCGAAGGCCCGTACGGGGACGACGGATTCGGCGACGAACTGGAAGGGGTGCATCTGCGCGGTGGGCACCAGCAGCAGATCGGTGCCGGCCAGGGCGTGCGCCCGGACGTTCTCCGGGAACTCGACGTCGTAGCAGATCAGCAGGCCGATGCGGATGCCGTCGAGGTCGGCCTGGACGACGGTCTGCTCACCGGGGGTGAACCACTCCTGCTCGAAGCAGCCGAACAGGTGGGTCTTGCGGTAGTTCGCGAGCCGGACGCCGTCGGCGCCGATGAGCTGGGAGGCGTTGAAGATCCGCTCCCCGTCGCGCTCGGGGTAGCCGTAGAGGACGGCGAGGCCGTGGCGTACGGCGATCTCGGCGATCGCCGCCGAGCCGGGTCCGTCGGCGGGCTCGGCCAGCTCGGGCACGGCGTCGCCGATGGCGTATCCGGTGAGGAACAGCTCGGGCGCCACCAGCAGCCGGGCTCCCGCGTCGGCGGCCCGGGCGGCGGCCTCGTCGAGCGCCTTCAGGTTCTCGGCGACGACGCCGGGCCGTCCGGAGCTCTGGAGCAGGGCGGTACGCAACGACGGCATGGCTGACCTCGGGCGGTGCGGGCGGGGTGGGGAGACGTATCGAAGGTACGTGGCACGGATCGGCCCGGACAAGGCGCGAGTGTTGCGCGTCGACCGTTGATTCGTTGCGCGGGAAGGGCCGAAGGCGGCGAATCGTTGCGTCGGGCATCACCGCAGGTCAGCGGGGTGATGTGCGCCACCCGTTTCAGGCCGGCGGGGCCTCCGCGGAGTACCGGCGCAGCAGTGGCGAGAGCACCAGCACCGACTTCGTACGTTCCACGTACGGCTCCCCCGCGATGCGCTCCAGGACCTGTTCGAAGTGGCGCATGTCGGCGGCGAAGACCTGCACCACCGCGTCCGCCTCGCCGGTCACCGTGGAGGCCGAGGCGATCTCCGGGTAGCGGGCGAGGCCCTGCTTGATGGCGTCCGGGGAGGTGTTGCGGCTGCAGTAGATCTCGATGAACCCCTCGGTCTCCCAGCCGAGCGCCGCCGGGTCGACCCGCACGGTGAAGCCGGTGATCGCGCCCTCGGCGCGCAGCCGGTCGACGCGGCGTTTCACGGCGGGGGCGGAGAGGCCGACGATGGCGCCGATGTCGGCGTAGGAGCGCCGGGCGTCTTCGGCGAGGGCGTGGACGATGCGTTCGTCGAGGTCGTTCAGGCGCACGTCGGGCGGTTCACTTCTCTGCGGTGGGTCGGCTTGCGGGAGGCGGTGTGTGCCGCCTCCCGCAGTAGACCACGGGTCGCCGCTCCGAGCCCGCCCGGAGCGGCGGAGCAGGCCGTCAGAAGGGGAACTGCGAGCGGCCGTGCTGGATGGAGATCCACTTCTGGGTGGTGAACGCCTCGATCATCGAGTCGCCGTTCAGCCGGCCGAGACCGGAGCTCTTCTCGCCGCCGAAGGGGACGATCGGCTCGTCGTGGACGGTGCCGTCGTTGATGTGGATCATGCCGGTGTGGATGCGCTGCCCGACCCGGACGCCGCGCTCGATGTTGCCGGTGTGGACGGCACCGCTGAGGCCGTACGGGGTGTCGTTGGCGATCCGGACGGCCTCGTCCTCGCCGTCGAAGGGGATCAGCAGGGCGACGGGCCCGAAGATCTCCTGGTGCAGGACGGGCGAGTCGGCGGCCAGGCCGGTCAGCACGGAGGGGCTGACCAGGTTGCCGTCGGCGCGGCCGTGCAGGAGGGCCGTCGCCCCGGCCGCCACGGTCTGGTCGACGAGCTTGGAGACGGACTCGGCCTGCGAGGAGTTGATCAGCGGGCCGATCTGGGTGGCCGGGTCGGCGGGGTCGCCGACGGTGAGGGACGCGACCTTGGCGACGAACTTCTCGGTGAACTCGGCCTCGACCGCGCGGTCGACCAGGATGCGGTTGGCGGCCATGCAGACCTGGCCCTGGTGGACGTACCGGCTGAAGACCGCCGCGTCGACGGCGTAGTCGACATCCGCGTCGTCGAGCACGATCAGGGCGCTGTTGCCGCCGAGTTCGAGGACGGCGCGCTTGAGGTTCTGGGCGCAGACGGTGGCGACGTGGCGGCCGACCTTGTCCGAGCCGGTGAAGGAGATGACCTGCGGCACGGGGTGCTCCAGCAGGGTGTCGCCGATCTCCGCGATGTCGGTGATCACGACGTTCAGCAGCCCGGCGGGGAGCCCGGCGTCCTCGAAGACCTTGGCCAGCAGGGTGCCGCCACAGATCGGGGTGTTCTGGTGCGGCTTGAGGACGACGGCGTTGCCGAGGGCCAGCGCGGGCGCGACGGACTTCAGCGAGAGCAGGAAGGGGAAGTTGAACGGGCTGATCACCCCGACGACGCCGACGGGCACGCGGTAGACGCGGTTCTCCTTGCCCTCGGTCGGCGAGGGGAGGATCTGTCCGGCGGGCCGCAGCGCCAGCTGGATCGCCTCGCGGAGGAACTCCTTGGCCAGGTGCAGTTCGAAGGCGGCCTTCAGCCGGGTGCCGCCGAGCTCGGCGACGATCGCCTCGCCGATCTCCGGCTCGCGCTCCTCGACGATGCGCAGCGCCTTCTCCAGGACGGCCCGCCTGCTGTACGGGTTGGTGTCCGCCCATGCCTGCTGCGCGCGCTCGGCGGCCCGGTAGGCCTGGTCGACCTCGTCGGCGGTGGCGACCGGGATCGAGGCGAGCTTCTCCCCGTCGAACGGGTTGAAGTCGATGATGTCCCAGGACCCCTTCCCCGGCCTCCACTCGCCGTCGATGTACTGGTGGGCCAGGTCAGTGAAGAAGGACATGAGATCCCTTACCGCAGAGAGGCAGGCAGCTGATTGCGGTTCATATTACTGAGATCTCAACAGAGTTGAAGCGCTCACCCGGCCACTCGGGCAGGCCGGAAACGACGCCGCCCCCTCAGGCGTGAAACTGCCTGAGGGGGCGGGGTCGTTGGGGTGATCGGGGGATCAACTCCAGCTGGCGTGCAGGGGCTTGCCCTCGGCGTAACCGGCGGCGCTCTGGACGCCGACGACCGCCTTCTCGGCGAACTCCGCGAGCGAGCCGGCACCGGCGTAGGTGCAGGAGGAGCGGACACCCGCGATGATCGAGTCGATGAGGTCCTCGACGCCCGGGCGGGTCGGGTCGAGGAACATCCGCGAGGTGGAGATGCCCTCCTCGAAGAGCGCCTTGCGGGCGCGGTCGTAGGCGGACTCGTCCGAGGTGCGGTTCTTCACGGCGCGGGCCGAGGCCATCCCGAAGGACTCCTTGTAGAAGCGGCCGTCGGCGGACTGCTGGAGGTCGCCGGGCGACTCGTAGGTGCCCGCGAACCAGGAGCCGATCATCACGTTGGACGCGCCGGCGGCGAGCGCCATGGCGACGTCGCGCGGGTGCCGGACACCGCCGTCCGCCCAGACGTGCTTGCCGTGCTTCTTCGCCTCGGCGGCGCACTCCAGGACGGCGGAGAACTGCGGCCGGCCGACGCCGGTCATCATCCGGGTGGTGCACATGGCGCCGGGGCCGACGCCGACCTTGATGATGTCCGCGCCCGCCTCGATCAGGTCGCGCACGCCCTCGGCGGCGACGATGTTGCCCGCGACGATCGGCACCTGCGGGTCGAGGGCCCGTACGGCCTTCACCGCGCTGATCATGGATTCCTGGTGGCCGTGGGCGGTGTCCACGACGAGGACGTCGGCGCCCGCGTCCAGGAGCTGCTTGGCCTTGCCGGCCACGTCGCCGTTGATGCCGACGGCGGCCGCGATGCGCAGCTTGCCCTCGGCGTCGGTGGCGGGGCTGTAGAGCGTGGCGCGCAGGGCCGCCTTGCGGGTGAGGATGCCGACGAGGCGGCCGTCCGCGTCGACCGCGGGGGCGAGCTTGCGGTTGGCGCCGTCGAGCTTGTTGAACGCGTCGCGCGGGTCGATGTCCGCGTCCAGCAGCACGAGGTCCTTGGTCATGACCTCGGAGAGCTGGGTGAAGCGGTCGACGCCGCTGAGGTCGTGCTCGGTCACGACACCGACGGGGCGGCGGTCGGCGTCGACGACGACGCCCGCGCCGTGCGCCCGCTTGGGCAGCAGCGAGAGCGCGTCGGCAACAGTCTGGCCGGGGGCCAGCTCGATCGGGGTGTCGAGGACGAGGTGGCGCGTCTTGACCCAGGAGATGACGTCGGTGACGACCTCGATCGGGATGTCCTGGGGGATGACGACGAGGCCGCCGCGGCGGGCGACGGTTTCGGCCATCCGGCGGCCCGCGATGGCGGTCATGTTGGCGACCACGAGCGGAATGGTGGTACCGGTCCCGTCGGGCGACGAGAGGTCCACGCCCTGGCGGGAGCCGACCGCGGAGCGGCCCGGGACCATGAAGACGTCGTCGTACGTGAGGTCGTACGGGACCGCGGGGGACTCTGTGTAACGACCGGTGCCCGGCTCAAGAAAACGCATAACTCTCATTTTTTCATACGAAACCGCGCAGGTCGTTTCCCCGAAGACACAGCAAAAGACCCCCGCTTTCGTCTGATCCTCCGAAGAGGCGGCCGGGGGTCCCGGGCAAGTGAACCTGCCTTACCCACGGACTGTACCCGAACGGGATTCGAATCATTCGTGATCACCATCCCTGGACCGGGTGACAAGGGGTCAGGTAGCTTCAAAGCCGCAGGTCTCGGGGGTGTCGGAAGCGTCGATCCGGCTCGTCGGCAACCCTGGGCACACCGTATGACCGGAGAGGATCCCGATCCGCCTGTGGACAGCGAACTGCCGGACATCTACTGCCCGTTCCCGCAGCGGACCAACCCGCACGTGGGACACACCCGGGGGCATCTGGACGCCTGGACCAGACAGACGGGTCTGGTCCATCGCGAGTCCGCGAGGAACCGATTCGAACAAGCCGATTTCGGGGCGTTCGTCGGCATGGTCTACCCGACGGCCGACGAGGAACACCTCGATCTGGTGGCCGACTGGTTCGTCTGGCTCTTCCTGGTCGACGACCAGCTCGACGACGGCCACCTCGGCCGTTCACCCGACCGGGTGAGAAGCGTGGTCGAACGGATGCGCGCGGTCGTCGACGGCTCCGCCCCCGAGCCGCTGCCGGGGGAAGAGGTCCCCGCCGCCGTGACCGCCCTGGCCGATCTGTGGAAACGTACGACGCCGAACGCGGCCCCGCACTGGCGGACCCGGTTCGCCTGGCATCTGGTCACCTACCTCACGACCGCCACGACCTGGGAGGCGGGCAACCGCGCCGAGGACGTGGTGCCCTCGGAGGAGACGTACATCGCCAAGCGGCGGCACACCGGGGCCATCCACGTCTGCATGGACCTCATAGAGATCGTGGCGGGCATCGAGGCGCCGGAGTCGCTCCACAACGACCCCCGCTTCATCACCGCTCTGGAAGCCGCGTGCAACCACGTGTGCTGGGCGAACGACGTGTACTCCTTCGAGAAGGAGCAGGTGCTCGGCGAGATCCACAACCTCGTCCACCTGGTCCGCCACCACCGGGGCCTCGGGGAGCAGCAGGCGCTGGACCACGTCGCGGAGCGCCTCGCGATGGAGACCGAGCGGTTCCTGACCGCCGAGGACGAGCTGCTGGAGCTGTATCCGGAGCTGTCGGGGCTGCTGGTGCCCTACCTCGACGGGATGCGGAGCTGGATGCGCGGCAACCTGGACTGGTCGCGCCAGACGCCCCGCTACAACCCTGCGGACGTGGGGCAGTACGAGGAGCCCGAGGAGTATCTGGAGGAGACGGTGCTGGGCGTCCCGCCCGCGCGCACCGAGGCCGCCGCCCCCGCCCCGTGCGCGGCCAAGGCGCCCCCGGCCGGCTGAGGGACCGAGGGCCGTGCACCCTGCGGGGTGCACGGCCCTCGGCATGTCGTCCCTCGGTGTCACTCCCCGTCGGGGTCGGCCCGCTCCAGCGCCGGACGGACCCCCGCGGCGGACTCGGTGAGCAGGTAGTCGGCCGCTGCGGTGTCCGTGACCAGGCTGGTGACCAGGCCGGAGCGGAGCACCGCGCCGATCGCCGCCGCCTTGCGCTGGCCGCCCGCGATCGCGACCACCTCGGGGATCCGGCGCAGCCGGTCCGCCTCCACGGTGATGCAGCGCTCCCCCAGGTCGCGGCCGACCCGGCGGCCCTCGGCGTCGAAGAGGTGCGCGGACATCTCGGCGGCGACGCCGAGCGAGGCGTAGTGGGCGCGCTCCTCGTCCGAGAGCATGTCGTGGACCGTGGAGATGCCCGGCTCCCAGGAGCCGATGGAGACGGCGGCGACGGTGACCTTGTCGAAGTACTCGAAGGCGCGGGCGATGCCCGTCTGGTCGCGCAGCGCGGCGGCCGTCGCGGGGTCGGGCAGCAGCATCGGGGCGTAGATGGGGTGGGCCTCGCCGCCGGAGACCTGGGCGGCCCGGCGGACCGCCTCGACCGAGCCGCGCTCGGCGGTGCCCGCGTCGTACACCCCGGTCAGCTGGACGACCGTGCAGGGCGGCAGCCGGTCGAGAGCGGCCGCCATGTGGATGGTGGAGCGGCCCCAGGCCAGGCCGAGCACATCGCCCTCGGCCACCAGCTCGCCCAGGAGGTCGGCCGCGACCTCGCCCAGGTTCTCCGGGTCGGGGGCGTCCTCCTGCTCCTCGGCCGGGGATTCGACGACCACCGCGTGCCGCAGCCCGTAGCGGGCGCGCAGGGCGTCGGAGCGTTCGGCGTCCAGCTCGGCCGGGACTCGGATCTCGATGCGTACGAGATCGCGTTCGAGGGCGGTCTCCAGGACCCGGGCCACCTTGAAGCGGCTCACGCCGAACTCCTCGGCGATCTGGATCTTGGACTTGCCCTCCAGGTAGAACCGGCGGGCCATGGCCGCCGCCTGCACCAGCTCCGCGGGTCCCATCCGCATGGCTGACCGACCCGCCGAGATGCCAGACACCGCGATCTCCTCACTGCTGTTCACACGCCCGATACGCCGTTCATCCTGTCAGATCCGGCGATCCTTGATCGGCCCTGTCGGACCGCGTTCATCTGCCCTTGGTTCAGTGGTCGCACGCCCAGGGGGCCGCGGCCGTCGCCACGTCCGCCAGGGCCCGCAGGTCCCGCACCGCCGCCGCCGGGTCCGCCGCCCCGTAGACCGCGGATCCGGCCACGAAGACATCGGCTCCGGCCTCGGCGCAGCGCTCGATGGTGGCGGCCGAGACCCCGCCGTCCACCTGGAGCCACAGTTCGAGGCCGTGCTTGCTGATCAGCTCCCGGGTGCGGCGGATCTTCGGCAGCATGATGTCCAGGAAGGCCTGCCCGCCGAAGCCCGGCTCGACCGTCATGATCAGCAGCATGTCCAGCTCGGGGAGCAGGTCCTCGTACGGCTCGATGGGCGTCGCGGGCTTGAGCGCCATCGAGGCGCGCGCCCCCTTCGCCCGGATCTCCCGCGCGAGGCGCACCGGCGCGGCGGCGGCCTCGGCGTGGAAGGTGACGGACCCGGCGCCGGCCTCGACGTACCGCGGGGCCCAGCGGTCCGCGTCCTCGATCATGAGGTGGCAGTCCAGCGGGGTGTCCGTGGCCTTGCTGAGCGCCTCGACGATCGGCACGCCGAGGGTCAGGTTGGGCACGAAGTGGTTGTCCATGACATCGACATGGAGCCAGTCCGCGCCTTCGACGGCCTTCGCCTCCTCGGCGAGACGCGCGAAATCGGCGGACAGGATGCTGGGGTTGATCTGCGCCATGACCCAAGCCTGCCACGTCTGCGGCCGGTTCCCCGCCTCGATGCCCTCCGAAGCCTCACACGGCCCTCACAGTCCGCACATTCTGGGCATTTTGCCAGCGCTTTACTGTTCCTTTGCCGTACGGGCGGGTGCCCTGACGCGCTGATATTCAGCCGGTCCGGCGCAGCAGAGCCAGATACATCGCGTCCGTGCCGTGCAGATGCGGCCAGAGCTGGATGTCGGGCCCCTCGCCCAGGGCGGGCACCCCGGACATCAGCGGGCGGGCGTCGATCCACTCCGCCTCGACCGGCTCCCCGCCGCGCCCCTTGAGCACGTCCTCGACGACCACCCGGGTCTCCGCGAGATGCGGCGAGCAGGTGGCGTAACCGACCACGCCGCCGACCCGTACGGCCTTCAACGCCTCACGCAGCAGGCCGCGCTGGAGCGGGGCGAAGGCCTCCAGGTCCTCGGCGCGACGCCGCCAGCGGGACTCCGGGCGGCGGCGCAGCGCGCCGAGTCCGGAGCAGGGCACGTCCATCAGGATGCGGTCGAAGGTGCCGGGCAGCCACGGCGGGCGGGTGCCGTCGGCGGTGATCACCTGGTACGGGCCGGGGTTGCCGGCGAGAGCCCGCTCGACCAGCCGGGCGCGGTGGGGCTGCTTCTCGGCGGCGAGCAGTGTCGCGCCGCGCTCGGCGGCCAGCGCCGCGAGCAGGGCGGCCTTGCCGCCGGGGCCCGCGCAGCCGTCCAGCCAGCGGGTGTCGCGGCCCTCGACGGGGGCGGCGGCCAGGGCGGCGGCGACGAGCTGGCTGCCCTCGTCCTGGACGCCCGCCCGGCTCTCCCGGACGGCGTCCAGCGCGCCGGGCTCGCCGCCCTCGGCCATCCGGACGGCGTACGGCGACCAGCGGCCGGGCAAGCTGTTGTCCTCGCCCAGGGCCTTGACCAGCTCCTCGGTGGTGGAGCGGCCGGGGCGGGCGACCAGGGTCACCTCGGGCCGCTCGTTGTCCGCCTCCAGCAGGTCCTCGATGCCCGCCCGGCCGCCGCCCAGCGCGTCCCAGAGGGCGGAGACGATCCAGCGGGGGTGGGAGTGGACGACGGCGAGGTGGTCCTCGGCGTCCTGGTCGTACGGCGGGGCGACCTTCTCCACCCAGCCGTCGAGGTCGTGCGCGGTGACCTTGCGCAGCACCGCGTTGACGAACTTCGCACGCCCCTCCCCCAGCACCACCCGGGCCAGCTCCACACTGGCGGAGACGGCCGCGTGGGTGGGGATCCGGGTGCCGAGCAGCTGGTGGACGCCCATGTTCAGGACGTCCAGGACCGGCGGGTCGACCTCGCGCAGCGGCCGGTCGATGCAGGCCGCCACGATCGCGTCGTACGTGCCCTGGCGGCGCAGCGTCCCGTAGACCAGCTCGGTCGCCAGCGCCGCGTCCCGGCCGTCGAAGTCGCCCTTGGCACGGGCCTTCTTCAGCAGCGGGGGCAGCACGAGGTTGGCGTACGCGTCGCGCTCGTCGACGGCCCGCAGCGCCTCGAAGGCGAGGAAGCGGACCGGGTCCTTCTTGGGCCGGCGGTGGGGATTGGCGGGACGGCGACGCGGCTGGTCGTTCACGTGAAAGGTGCTCCGCTGATGGTGAGAGGTGCGAACTCTCCCAGCGTACGACGCCGTCCCGGCCCTCCCGAACAGCGGCCCGGGCGGCCCGGGGACCGGACTCCGAGCCGCCCCGGACGCCGCCCCGCGCCCCTGCGAGCCGTGCTACAGGCCCAGCAGCTCGCCGTGGGCGATGCGGACGCCGCGCGCCCAGTCGGCGGCGCGCATCGGCTTCTTGCCCTGCGGCTGGACCCAGAGCAGCTCGACGGCGTGCGATCCGGTGCCCACGTACACGTTGTTCTTGGCGGCCGACAGCTCGCCGGGGGCCAGGTCCGTGCGGTCCAGGACGGGGGTCGCCTGGATCAGCTTGAGCCGCTCGCCGCGGAACAGGGTCCAGGCGCCGGGGGCCGGGGTGCAGCCGCGCACCACCCGGTCGACCCGCAGGGCGGGCGCGGACCACTGGACCTGGGCGTCCTCGACGGTGATCTTCGGGGCCAGCGTCACGCCCTCGTGCGGCTGGGGCACGGCGTGCAGCGTGTCGTCCTCGATGCCGTCCATGGTGGCGGCGAGCAGCCCTGCCCCGGCGAAGGCGAGCCGGGTGAGGAGGTCGCCGCTGGTGTCGGTGGGACGGATCTCCTCCGTGAGGACGCCGTAGACCGGGCCGGAGTCGAGCCCCTCCTCGATCAGGAAGGTCGACGCGCCGGTGACCTCGTCCCCGGCCATCAGGGAGTGCTGCACGGGCGCGGCGCCCCGCCAGGCGGGCAGCAGCGAGAAGTGCAGGTTGACCCAGCCCCGGGCGGGCACGTCGAGGGCGACCTTGGGCAGCAGGGCGCCGTAGGCGACGACCGGGCAGCAGTCCGGGGCGATCTCGCGCAGCCGGGCGAGGAACTCCTCGTCCCGGGGCTTGACGGGCTTGAGCACCTCGATCCCGGCCTCCTCCGCCCGCTCGGCCACCGGGCTCGCGACGAGTCGGCGGCCCCGCCCGGCGGGGGCGTCGGGACGGGTCACGACGGCGGCCACCTCATGGCGGTCGGAGGCGATCAGGGCGTCCAGGGCGGGGACGGCGACTTCGGGGGTGCCGGCGAAGACGAGCTTCATGGGTGGCTGACTGCCTCTCGGGCCAAGACGTACGGTGACGAGCAGCACACCAGTCTAGAGTCTCCGGTCGGACCGGGCCCGGCCGCTCCCCTGTCGCGGGGGCGGCGACTCCCTTGCGCGGGGCGGCGACCGGGGGGCGTACGCGCGCCGCGCACGCCCCGTGCATATGCACATACGCCCCGATAGCGTGACCACATCCCCGGCTCGGGCGTTGGTCAAAGGAGATTGACCGAAGCGGGCCGCCCCGATCGCGGCCCGATCCCTTTCAACGCCGGTTCGAGAGGCTTCTTCATGGCCGACCACGCAACGCACGACGCCCAAGCGCGGGCCAGTCTGCATCTTCTGGTGCGGGACATCGAGCGGGTCAGGCGGCAGGTGGACGCGCTGCGCACCCTCACCGCCCAGTTGGGCAACGTCTACCGTCCGCGCCGCTCCGGCCCTTCCGCGGGCTTCGTCGTCTACGGCAGGGCCCCGGCCCCCACCGTCCGCCTCGCGCAGGAACTGCGGGACAGCGTCGAGACCCTGGTGACGGCCGCGGTGGACTTCGACCGCTCGCTGGGCTTCTCCTGGGACGCGGTGGGCTCCGCCCTCGGCGTCACCAAGCAGGCCGTCCACCGCCGTTACGGAACACGCCGCGCCACCCCGCAGCCCGCCGCCGAGGCGGGTGGCGAGAACACCGCCGCGCCGCGCCCGGTCTCCGTCGGCACCGGCCTGACCGGATCCTCCGCCAAGGGGTCCGGCTCCCCGGTGCCCTCGGTCCCGGCGGCCCGCTCGATGCCGCCGCAGCCGTCGACGGCCCCGCAGCCGGCCCGCGAGGAGCTGCGCCCCGGCGCGTTCCCGGGCCCGCGCAACGGCTGACCGCACGCCGCCCTTCTGCCCCTCCGTGCCGGTCGCACGGCGGGGCAGTTCCCTGTCCGGGGCCCGGGCCCCGAGGACCGCGGGCGGCTCCGGCGCGGTCCGGACCCGGCTCGCGGGACTCCGGCACCGGCTCAGCCGATGTCGGGCGGGTCGATCCTGATCCGTATCGGTTCTCCCGCGCCCTTGGCCGTACGGGCCGCGAGCGCCGTCTTCAAGGCGCGGGCGAGCGCCGCCCCGCGCCCCGGGACCACCCGGACCAGGGCCCGCTCCCAGGTCTCGCCCGGTGGCGCGTCCCCCGGCCTGCGGGCCCTCCCGGGCCCGGCCGAAGGGGCCGGCACCGGTCCCAGGATCTCGGCCTCCGGCGGCAGCCCGGCGTTCTGGAGGAACGCGGCCAAGGCCTCGGGCGGGCCGGTCACCGAGGCCATCCGGGAGACCGGCGGGAAGCCCAGCTCGGCCCGCTCCGCCAGCTCCCGCCGGGCGAACCCCGCCGGATCCCAGCGGACCAGCGCCTGCACCGCACGCTCCGTCGGCTCGGCCACGACCACCACCGTGCCGCCCTCCTCCTGCCCCCGCACCAGCGCCGACGCCGCCAGCCACCGGCGCAGCGCCTCCTCCCCCGCGCGCAGATCGGGCCGGCCGAGCATGGCCCAGCCGTCCAGGAGCAGGGCCGCCGCATACCCGCCCTCGGCGACGGGCTCGGCGCCGGGCGTGGAGACGACCAGGGCCGGGGCGTCGGGCACCGAGTCGAGGATGTGGTCGCGCCCCGAGGTGCGGACGGGCACGGCGGGAAAGGCCCGGCCCAGCTCCTCCGCCGTGCGGCGGGCGCCGACGATCCGGGCACGCAGCCGGGTGGAGCCGCACTCCGCGCAGCTCCACGCCCGCTCGGCCTGCCCGCACCAGGCGCAGTTCAGATCCTGCTGGTCCGGCGCCTCCAGGGGGCCCGCGCAGTGCCGGCAGCGGGCGGGGGTTCGGCAGCGTTCGCAGGCGAGGCGGGGGGCGTAACCGCGCCTCGGGACCTGGACCAGGACCGGTCCGGTGCGCAGTCCGTCGCGCACGGCGCCCCAGGCGAGGCTGGGCAGCCGGGCGGAGCGGGCGGCCCCGTCCCGGGCCAGCTCGCCGTCCCCGACCGTACGGATGAGGGGTGCGGCCCGGCGCAGCCGCTCGCGGTCCGCGAGGAGCGGCAGCGCCCAGCCGCTCTCCACGAGCTGGGCGGCCTCGACCGTGCAGCTGGTCCCGCCGAGCAGGAAGCCGCAGCGGCCCTGGGCCGCCCGCAGCTCCAGGACCTCGCGGACATGGGGGAAGGGGGCGTTGTCGTCGCTGTGGCTGGAGTCGCCGTCGTCCCAGACGACGACGAGGCCGAGGTCGCGGACGGGGGCGAACATGGCGGCCCGGGTGCCCACGACGGCCCGCACCGAGCCCCGGCGTACCGCCAGCCATTGCCGGTAGCGCTTCTCGGGGCCGGATTCGGCGGTCAGCAGGGCGTGCCGCCCCGCGCCGAGCGTCTCGGTCAGGGCCGCGTCGACCCGTGCGGCGGACCGCCCGTCCGGGACGACGACGAGTGCGCCGCGCCCGGAGGAGAGCGTCGCAGCGACGGCCCCGGCGATCTCCGCGGGCCAGTGCGGTCCGGGCAGGGCGGTCCACACCGCGCGCGGGGCGCCGCCCTCGGCCAGGGCGCGCAGGAAGGCCGGGCCCTGGCCGTACCGCTCCCAGGTGCCCGGGTCCGGGGGCGGGGGCGGCGGCAGCGGATCCGGGGAGGGCTTGGCCTCGGCGCGGCCGTTGCGGGGCGGGACGGCGAGCTGGAGGACGTCGGCGAGGCTGCCCGCGTACCGGTCGGCGACGGCGCGGCAGAGGGCGAGCAGCTCGGGCCCGAGGACCGGCTCCGGGGAGACCACGGAGGCGAGGGCGGCCAGCGTGCCCCGGTAGTCGGAGTCGGCGCGGCGCTCGACGATGAAGCCGTCGATCAGGCCGCCGCCCTCGCGCCGTCCGCCCTGGACGTTGCGCCCGCCGGCCCCGAAGCGGACCCGCACCCGGACGCCCGGCTGTGCGTCGGCGTCCAGCTCCTGGGGCACCGCGTAGTCGAAGAACTGGTCGAGGTGGAGGACGCCCTTGTTGACCAGGACGCGGGCGACGGGCAGCTCCTCGGCGAGGGGCGCGCCGCGCCAGGTCCGCGGCTTGGCGCGCGGCACCTTCGCCCGGCGCACGGTCTCCCGGATCAGCGCAAGCTGCTCCGGCGGCCCGGCCCCCGGTTCGGCGGGCTGCTCGTTCTCGCTGCTCACAGCTGCATTCTTACCAGAGGGCACTGACAGTCCGGAGAGCACGCACAGTCGTGGGGGGGGCACAGCAGCGGGGCCCGGCCACCGTCTTCGGTGTCCGGGCCCCGCCGTCACTCAGTGCCGGTGCTCGTACGGCCCTTACAGACCCGCGGCCGCGCGCAGCGCGTCCACGCGGTCCGTGCGCTCCCAGGTGAAGTCCGGCAGCTCCCGGCCGAAGTGGCCGTAAGCGGCGGTCTGGGCGTAGATCGGGCGGAGCAGGTCGAGGTCCCGGATGATCGCGGCCGGGCGGAGGTCGAAGACCTCGGCGATCGCGTTCTCGATCTTCTCGGTGTCGATCGCGGCGGTGCCGAAGGTCTCGACGAAGAGACCGACGGGCTCGGCCTTGCCGATCGCGTACGCGACCTGGACCTCGCAGCGGGCGGCGAGACCGGCGGCCACGACGTTCTTCGCGACCCAGCGCATCGCGTACGCCGCGGAGCGGTCGACCTTGGACGGGTCCTTGCCCGAGAAGGCGCCGCCACCGTGGCGGGCCATGCCGCCGTAGGTGTCGATGATGATCTTGCGGCCGGTGAGGCCGGCGTCGCCCATCGGGCCGCCGATCTCGAAGCGGCCGGTCGGGTTCACCAGGAGGCGGTAGCCCTCGGTGTCCAGCTTGATGCCGTCCTCGACGAGCTGCGCGAGCACGTGCTCGACGACGAACTCGCGGATGTCGGGCGCGAGCAGCGAGTCCAGGTCGATGTCCGAGGCGTGCTGCGAGGAGACGACCACCGTGTCGAGACGGACCGCCTTGTCACCGTCGTACTCGATGGTGACCTGGGTCTTGCCGTCGGGGCGCAGGTAGGGGATGGTCCCGTTCTTGCGCACCTCGGACAGCCGCCGGGAGAGGCGGTGCGCGATGTGGATCGGGAGCGGCATGAGCTCCGGGGTCTCGTCGCAGGCGTAGCCGAACATCAGGCCCTGGTCGCCCGCGCCCTGCTTGTCGAGCTCGTCCTCGTCGCCCTCGACCCGCTTCTCGTACGCGGTGTCGACGCCCTGGGCGATGTCCGGCGACTGGGCGCCGATCGACACCGAGACGCCACAGGAAGCACCGTCGAAGCCCTTTTTGGAGGAGTCGTAACCGATCTCCAGAACCTTGTTGCGCACGAGGTTGGGGATGTCGGCGTAGGCCTTGGTGGTGACCTCGCCCGCGACATGCACCAGACCGGTGGTGATCAAGGTCTCGACGGCGACACGCGAGGAGGGGTCCTCGCGCAGGAGCGCGTCGAGAATCGTGTCGCTGATCTGGTCAGCGATCTTGTCGGGGTGACCCTCGGTGACGGATTCCGAGGTGAAAAGACGGCGGGACACATCGCTCCCTGGGGTTGCAGCGGCTGCTGGCTGATCATGGGTGGTCCGTCCGAGAGCTGCGCTCGGCGCGTACCGTCGGCCAGTTTATCGGTCACTTCCGGCGATCGGGCCAGGCGTCTCGCCCTTTGGGAGGTTCGTGAGGTGCGCCACACAGGGCACCAGTAGGACAATTCACCCCGCCCGGCTGCCTTTTTCGGCGTTATGAGGCGTTTTCGCTCGACCGAAGGGCTGAAGCGGGATTCGACTGGAACCTGACGGAAACCAGATCCCAGATCGTGTCGGCGAGGGATTCCTTGGGGCCGTACGGCACCGGGGTCTCCTGGCCGTCGGCGGCGAGGACGACTGCTTCGTTCTCCTCCGAGCCGAAGGTCTTGCGCTCCCCCACCTCGTTGACCACGAGGAGGTCGCAGCCCTTGCGGCGGAGCTTGGCCCGGCCGTTGGCCAGCACGTCGTCGGTCTCGGCGGCGAATCCGACGACGATCTGGTCCGGCCGGGCCCGCTCCCCCGCGACCTCGGCGAGGATGTCGGGGTTACGGACCAGGGTGAGCGCGGGCGCCTCCTCGCCGTCCTTCTTCTTGATCTTGCCGGTGGCGTACTCGGAGGGGCGGAAGTCGGCCACCGCGGCCGCCATCACCACGACGTCCGCGTCGGCGGCGGCCTTCACCACGGCCTCGCGGAGCTGGACGGCGGTGCCGACCCGCAGGACATCGGCCCCGGCCGGGTCGGGCAGCCCGGTGTTGGCCTCGATCAGGGTGACCCGGGCTCCCCGGGCCACGGCGGTGCGCGCCAGCGCGTACCCCTGCTTGCCGGAGGAGCGGTTCCCCAGGAAGCGCACCGGGTCGAGCGGCTCGCGGGTGCCGCCGGCGCTGATCACCACATGGCGGCCCGCGAGGTCGGGCTCGGGAACCCCGCGCGCCAGCACCCGGCGGCAGACCTCGAAGATCTCGCCGGGGTCGGGCAGCCGGCCCTTGCCGGTGTCGACGCCGGTGAGCCGCCCGACGGCGGGCTCGATGACGACGGCGCCCCGGCGGCGCAGGGTGGCGACGTTCTCCTGGGTGGCCGGGTGCTCCCACATCTCGGTGTGCATGGCGGGGGCGAAGACCACGGGACAGCGGGCGGTCAGGAGCGTGTTGGTGAGCAGGTCGTCGGCGAGCCCGTGGGCGGCCTTGGCCAGCATGTCCGCCGTGGCCGGGGCGACCACCACGAGGTCGGCCCCCTGCCCGATCCGCACGTGCGGGACCTCGTGGACGTCCTGCCAGACCTCGTCGGACACGGGGTGGCCGGAGAGCGCCGACCAGGTGGCCGCGCCCACGAAGTGCAGCGACGCGGCGGTCGGGACGACCCGTACGTCGTGGCCGGACTCGGTCAGCCGGCGCAGCAGCTCGCACGCCTTGTAGGCGGCGATGCCCCCGCTGACCCCCAGGACCACCTTCGGCTTGTCCACTGCGTCTCCCCGCACTCGGCACCGTAACGGCAACATGTGCGTCCCATGCTGCCTCACCGCGCGCGGCGCGTTCATCCGGCCCCGGACACACCTCAGGCCCGGCGGACGGGCCGCCGGGCCTGGAGTGAAGGTGCTGTGGTGCTGCTGCGTTACTGCGCGGGGCCCTCGATGGCCTCGGAGGTCAGCAGGCCCGCGTTGATCTCGCGGAGCGCGATCGACAGCGGCTTCTCGTGCACGTGGGTGTCGACGAGCGGACCGACGTACTCGAGGAGGCCTTCACCGAGCTGCGAGTAGTACGCGTTGATCTGACGGGCGCGCTTGGCCGCGTAGATCACCAGGCTGTACTTCGAGTCGGTGGCCTCGAGGAGCTCATCAATCGGCGGGTTGATGATGCCCTCGGGCGTGGTGATGGAAGAGGACACTCTCTGCCTTCCGAAGGGGGTGTAGATCAAAGATCCGAGTGATCTTGACGATCGCCGGGATCTAGGCCTGAAGCATCAAGGCTAGCAGCTCGCGTGCCACATCCTCGACGGAGGTGTTGACGAGCGTCGTATCGAACTCCGCCTCGGCGGCCAGCTCGACCTTGGCGGCGTCGAGCCGGCGCTCGATGACCTCGGGGGCCTCGGTGCCCCGGCCGGTGAGCCGGCGGACCAGCTCCTCCCAGCTCGGCGGGGCCAGGAAGACCAGACGCGCGTCGTCCATCGACTGGCGGACCAGCCGGGCGCCCTGGAGGTCGATCTCCAGCAGGACCGGCTCGCCCGCCTCCAGGCGGTCCAGCACGGCCCGGCGGGGTGTGCCGTAGCGGTTGCCCGCGAACTCGGCCCACTCCAGCAGCTCGCCGTTGGCGATGAGCTTGTCGAACTCCTCGTCGTCCACGAAGAAGTAGTGGACGCCGTTGCGCTCCCCGGGGCGCGGCTTGCGTGTCGTCGCCGACACGGAGAGCCAGACCTCGGGGTGCACGGAGCGCATATGGGCGACGACCGTGCTCTTGCCGACCCCCGAGGGGCCGGAGAGCACGGTCAGCCGCGGACGTACGTCCGGGGGTACGGGGGACGTCCCCCGGGATGTTGCAGCCATGGAGCGATTATCCAGGTTCTCAGGAGTGCCTGAGAACGTCAGGCGGGACTGCCGCCGAACTCACGCTCCAGGGATGCGATCTGGTTGGAGCCAAGACCCCTGACCCGGCGGCTCTCGGAGATGCCGAGACGCTCCATGATCTGCTTGGCGCGGACCTTGCCGACGCCAGGCAGGGATTCCAGCAGTGCGGAGACCTTCATCTTCCCGATGACGTCGTTCTCCTGGCCCTGCTTGATGACCTCGTGGAGGGAGGCGCCGGAGTGCTTGAGTCGATTCTTGACCTCGGCCCGCTCCCGGCGAGCCGCGGCGGCCTTTTCGAGCGCGGCTGCGCGCTGTTCAGGGGTAAGGGGCGGAAGAGCCACGCCTACGTCACCTCGGATGTCGATCTGTCGGATACGGACCGGCGGGGAAGCTGGACGCCACCCCACCAGGTGAGAGCCGGACACACTGTGCTCGGCCGCTCTTCGACGGAGACTAGCGCCAAGGGCCGCTGTAGTCAGCGAGAACAGACGAAAAGTCCTGGTCAGCTGTGGCCGACCAGGATTTTCCCGACATATCGACCAGGTTTCCCGTCAGTAATTCGTCAACACGCTGTAAACGTGTCAGGGTCAGCTGCCGGATACGGCGCCGCGGACCTCGTCCGCGAACCGTCCGGCCGCTTCGCGCAGCCCGGACGCGTCCGGGCCGTGGCGCAGCACGCCCCGGCTCACGCTGGGCACCACGTTGCCCACCGCGTCGCCGAACACCGCCGGAAGATCCGCCGGGGTCGCTCCCTGGGCGCCGATGCCGGGCGCGAGCAGCGGCCCGTTGATGGCCAGGTCCACCCCCGCGTCGCCGAGCGTCGCACCGACCACCGCGCCGACCGAGCCGAGCGGAGTCGCCCCCTCGTTCTCGGCGGCCATGTGGTCGAGCATCAGCTGGGCGAGCGAGCGGCCGTCGGCGGCCGTGGCCCGCTGGACCTCGGCGCCCTCCGGGTTGGAGGTGAGGGCGAGGACGAAGACGCCCGCACCGGAGACGGCGGCGGCGTCCAGCGCCGGGCGCAGCGAGCGAAAGCCCAGGTACGGGGAGACGGTGACCGCGTCGGAGAAGAGCGGGGAGTCCTTGTCCAGGTAGGTCGCCGCGTAGGCGCCCATGGTGGAGCCGATGTCGCCGCGCTTGGCGTCCATCAGGACCAGGGCCCCGGCGGCGCGGGCCTCCTCGACGGCCTTCTCCAGGACGGCGATGCCGCGCGAGCCGAACCGCTCGAAGAACGCGGACTGCGGCTTGAGCACGGCGACCCGGTCGGCCAGCGCCTCCACGACGGTCCGGGTGAAGCGCTCCAGGCCCGCGATGTCGTCGTTCAGGCCCCAGGAGGTGAGCAGGGAGGCGTGCGGGTCGATGCCGACGCAGAGCGGCCCGCGGGTGTCCATGGCGTGACGCAGGCGGGCGCCGAAGGGTTCGGGGGTCACAGGGCGGCCTTCTTCCGGGTCTCGGCGCCGACGGCCTCGGCGAGGGTGGCGTACGGGGAGGCGGCGAGCCGGGCGGCGAGGCCCTTGTGGATCGCGCGGGCGTAGAAGGGACCTTCGTAGATGAAGGCGCTGTAGCCCTGGACGAGGGTGGCCCCGGCGAGGATGCGCTGCCAGGCGTCCTCGGCGTTCTCGATGCCTCCGACGCCCACCAGGGTGATCCGGTCCCCCACCCGGGCGTACAGGCGGCTCAGGACCTCCAGCGAGCGTGCCTTGAGGGGTGCGCCGGAGAGTCCGCCGGTCTCGCCCAGCAGCTCCGGTCCTGACTTCAGGCCGAGGCCCTCGCGGGCGATGGTGGTGTTGGTGGCGATGATGCCGTCCAGGCCCAGCTCCACGGCCAGGTCGGCGACGGCGTCGACGTCCTCGTCCGCCAGGTCCGGGGCGATCTTGACGAGCAGCGGAACGCGCCGGTTGGTGACGGTGCGGTCGGCGGCCTCGCGTACGGCGGTGAGCAGCGGGCGCAGCGACTCGGTGGCCTGGAGGTTGCGCAGGCCGGGGGTGTTGGGCGAGGAGACGTTGACGACCAGGTAGTCGGCGTGGGCGGCGAGGGCCTCGGTGGACTTCACGTAGTCGGCGGCGGCTTCGGCCTCGGGGACGACCTTGGTCTTGCCGATGTTGACGCCGACGGTGGTGCGGAAGACCGGGTTACGGGCGGCGAGGCGGGCGGCGACGGCGGCGGAGCCCTCGTTGTTGAAGCCCATGCGGTTGATCAGCGCGCGGTCGGCGACGAGCCGGAAGAGGCGCTTCTTGGGGTTGCCGGGCTGCGGTTCGCCGGTGACGGTGCCGATCTCGATGTGGTCGAAGCCGAGCATCGCCATGCCGTCGATCGCGATCGCGTTCTTGTCGAAGCCGGCGGCGAGCCCGAAGGGGCCGTGCATCCGCAGGCCGAGGGCCTCGGTGCGCAGCTCCTGGTAGCGGGGGGCGAGGGCGGCGGCGGCGAAGGTGCGCAGGACGGGGATCCGGGCGGCGAGGCGGATCCAGCGGAAGGCGGCGTAGTGGGCCTGCTCGGGGTCCATCCGCTTGAAGACCAGCCGGAAGAAGAGCTTGTACATGAAGAGATGTCCTTGGTGCTCGGTGTGCTCGACAGGGCTCGCAAAGAGGGGGACACCGTTTCCGGTGTCCCCCTCTCGGGCGGCTAGTCGCGCGCCGCTGTCAGATGCTCGGCGTGTTCCTGGAGGGAACGGACGCCCACGTCGCCGTGGTTGAGGGCGTCGATGCCCTGGACGGCGGCGGCGAGCGCCTGGACCGTGGTCAGGCACGGCACGGAGCGGGAGACGGCCGCGGTGCGGATGTCGTAGCCGTCGAGGCGGCCGCCGGTGCCGTACGGCGTGTTGACGATGAGGTCGACCTCGCCGTCGTGGATGTGCTGGACGATCGTCTTCTCGCCGTTCGGGCCGGGGCCCTCGGACTGCTTGCGTACGACGATGGCGTTGATGCCGTTGCGCTTGAGGACCTCGGCGGTGCCGGAGGTGGCCATCAGCTCGAAGCCGTGGGCGACCAACTCGCGGGCGGGGAAGATCATCGAGCGCTTGTCCCGGTTGGCGACCGAGATGAACGCGCGGCCCTTGGTGGGCAGCGGGCCGTACGCGCCGGCCTGCGACTTGGCGTACGCCGTGCCGAAGACCGAGTCGATGCCCATGACCTCACCGGTGGAGCGCATCTCCGGGCCGAGGACCGTGTCGACGCCCCGGCCGTGGATGTCGCGGAAGCGCGACCACGGCATCACGGCCTCCTTGACCGAGATCGGCGCGTCCAGCGGCAGGGTGCCGCCGTCGCCGGTCTTCGGCAGCAGGCCCTCCTCGCGCAGCTCGGCGATGGTCGCGCCCAGGGAGATGCGGGCGGCGGCCTTGGCGAGCGGGACGGCGGTCGCCTTCGAGGTGAAGGGGACCGTGCGGGAGGCGCGCGGGTTGGCCTCCAGGACGTAGAGGATGTCGCCGGAGAGCGCGAACTGGATGTTGATCAGTCCGAGCACGCCGACGCCCTTGGCGATGCCCTCGGTGGAGGCGCGCAGCCGCTTGATGTCGAAGCCGCCGAGCGTGATCGGGGGCAGGGCGCAGGCCGAGTCGCCGGAGTGGATGCCGGCCTCCTCGATGTGCTCCATGACGCCGCCGAGGTAGAGCTCGTGGCCGTCGTAGAGGGCGTCCACGTCGATCTCGATGGCGTCGTCGAGGAAGCGGTCGACCAGGACCGGCCGGGTGGGGCTGATCTCGGTGGACTCGGAGATGTACGAGGCGAGACGCGTCTCGTCGTACACGATCTCCATGCCGCGGCCGCCGAGGACGTAGGACGGCCGTACGAGGACGGGGTAGCCGATCTCGTCGGCGATGGCCTTGGCCTCGGCGAAGGTGGTGGCGGTGCCGTGCTTGGGCGCGGGCAGTCCGGCCTCGGCCAGGACCCGGCCGAAGGCGCCGCGGTCCTCGGCGGCGTGGATCGCCTCCGGGGAGGTGCCGACGACGGGCACGCCGTTGTCCTTGAGCGCCTGGGAGAGGCCGAGCGGGGTCTGGCCGCCGAGCTGCACGATGACTCCGGCGATCGGGCCCGCCAGCGATTCGGCGTGCACGATCTCCAGGACGTCCTCCAGGGTGAGCGGCTCGAAGTAGAGCCGGTCGGAGGTGTCGTAGTCGGTGGAGACGGTCTCCGGGTTGCAGTTGACCATGACGGTCTCGAAGCCCGCGTCGCTCAGGGCGAAGGAGGCGTGCACACAGGAGTAGTCGAACTCGATGCCCTGGCCGATGCGGTTGGGGCCCGAGCCGAGGATGATCACGGCCGGCTTGGTGCGGGTCGCGACCTCGCTCTCCTCGTCGTAGGAGGAGTAGAAGTACGGCGTCTTCGCGGCGAACTCGGCGGCGCAGGTGTCGACCGTCTTGTAGACCGGGCGGATGCCGAGCGCGTGCCGGACCTCGCGGACGACGTCCTCGCGCAGACCGCGGATCTCGCCGATCTGGGCGTCGGAGAAGCCGTGTCGCTTGGCCTCGGCGATCAGGTCGGCGTCCAGGCGTTCGGCGGAGGCCAGCTCGTCGGCGATCTCCTTGATCAGGAAGAGCTGGTCGACGAACCAGGGGTCGATCTTCGTGGCGTCGAAGACCTCTTCCTGGGTGGCTCCGGCGCGGATCGCCTGCATGACGGTGTTGATGCGGCCGTCGGTCGGGCGGACCGCTTCCGCGAGCAGCTCGGCCTTGTCGCCGACCGGGCCGGTGAAGGCGAACTGCGAGCCCTTCTTCTCCAGCGAGCGCAGGGCCTTCTGGAGGGCCTCGGTGAAGTTCCGGCCGATGGCCATGGCCTCGCCCACCGACTTCATGGTGGTGGTGAGGGTGGCGTCGGCGGAGGGGAACTTCTCGAAGGCGAAGCGGGGGGCCTTGACGACGACGTAGTCGAGGGTCGGCTCGAAGGAGGCCGGGGTCTTCTCGGTGATGTCGTTGGGGATCTCGTCCAGGGTGTAGCCGACGGCCAGCTTGGCGGCGATCTTGGCGATCGGGAAGCCGGTGGCCTTGGAGGCGAGCGCCGAGGAGCGGGAGACGCGCGGGTTCATCTCGATGACGATGACCCGGCCGTCGGTGGGGTCGATGGCGAACTGGATGTTGCAGCCGCCGGTGTCGACGCCGACCTCGCGGATGATCGCGATCCCGACGTCGCGCAGCCGCTGGTACTCGCGGTCGGTGAGCGTCATCGCCGGGGCGACGGTGATGGAGTCGCCGGTGTGGACGCCCATCGGGTCGAAGTTCTCGATGGAGCAGACGACCACGACGTTGTCGTTCTTGTCGCGCATCAGCTCCAGCTCGTACTCCTTCCAGCCGAGGATGGACTCCTCCAGGAGCACCTCGGTGGTCGGGGAGAGCGTGAGGCCCTGTCCGGCGATGCGGCGCAGCTCCTCCTCGTCGTGGGCGAAGCCGGAGCCGGCGCCGCCCATGGTGAAGGAGGGGCGGACGACGACGGGGTAGCCGCCGAGGGTGTCGACGCCGGCGATGACGTCGTCCATGGTGTGGCAGATGACGGAGCGGGCGGACTCGCCGTAGCCGATCTTCTCCTTGACGGCTGCCACGACGCCCTTGAAGAGGTCGCGGTCCTCGCCCTTGTTGATCGCCTCGACGTTGGCGCCGATGAGCTCGACGCCGTACTTCTCCAGGACACCGTTCTCGTGCATGGAGATCGCGGTGTTCAGGGCGGTCTGGCCGCCGAGGGTGGGCAGGAGCGCGTCGGGGCGCTCCTTGGCGATGATCTTCTCGACGAACTCGGGGGTGATCGGCTCGACGTAGGTGGCGTCGGCGATCTCCGGGTCGGTCATGATCGTCGCCGGGTTGGAGTTCACCAGGATGACGCGCAGGCCCTCGGCCTTGAGGACGCGGCAGGCCTGGGTGCCGGAGTAGTCGAACTCGGCGGCCTGGCCGATGACGATCGGACCGGAGCCGATGACCAGGACGGACTGGATATCGGAGCGCTTAGGCACGCTGGCCCTCCATCAGGGAAACGAAGCGGTCGAAGAGGTACGCGGCGTCGTGCGGGCCGGCGGCCGCCTCGGGGTGGTACTGGACGCTGAACGCGGGCCGGTCCAGGAGCTGGAGCCCCTCGACGACCTGGTCGTTCAGGCAGACGTGGGAGACCTCGGCGCGGCCGAACTCCGTGTCGGAGACCTTGTCGAGCGGGGCGTCGACGGCGAAGCCGTGGTTGTGCGCGGTGACCTCGACCTTGCCGGTGGTGCGGTCCTGCACCGGCTGGTTGATGCCGCGGTGGCCGTACTTCAGCTTGTAGGTGCCGAAGCCGAGCGCGCGGCCGAGGATCTGGTTGCCGAAGCAGATGCCGAAGAGCGGGGTGGAGCGCTCCAGGACGCCGCGCATCAGGGCGACGGGGTGGTCGGCGGTGGACGGGTCGCCGGGGCCGTTGGAGAAGAAGACGCCGTCGGGCCGGACCGCGTACACCTCTTCCAGGGTGGCGGTGGCGGGCAGGACGTGCACCTCGATGCCGCGTTCGGCCATCCGGTGCGGGGTCATGCCCTTGATGCCGAGGTCGATCGCGGCGACGGTGAACTTCTTCGTGCCGATCGCGGGGACGACGTACGCCTCCTTCGTCGCCACTTCGGCGGAGAGGTCGGCGCCGGTCATCTCGGGGGCCTGGCGGACCTTGGCGAGGAGGGTGCCCTCGTCGGGGATCGCCTCGCCGGAGAAGATCCCGACGCGCATCGCGCCGCGCTCGCGCAGGTGGCGGGTGAGGGCGCGGGTGTCGACACCGCTGATGCCGACGACGCCCTGGGCGGCCAGCTCCTCGTCCAGCGAGCGCTGCGAGCGCCAGTTGGATGGCTTGCGGGCGGGGTCGCGGACGACGTAGCCGGAGACCCAGATGCGGCCGGACTCGGGGTCCTCGTCGTTGACGCCGGTGTTGCCGACGTGCGGGGCCGTCATGACGACGACCTGGCGGTGGTACGAGGGGTCGGTCAGCGTTTCCTGGTAGCCGGTCATGCCGGTGGAGAACACCGCTTCGCCGAAGGTCTCCCCCACGGCCCCGTAGGCGCGGCCGCGGAAGGCGCGGCCGTCCTCCAGGACGAGTACGGCGGGGGTCTGTGCCCCCCGGGTGGAGAGGGTCATCGTGCGGTGCCTTCCGTCGTGGTGCTGGTGAGTTCGGTGGCGGCCGGGGCGCCGGTGAGCCGGTTGACGGCGTCGACCCAGGCCTGGTGCTCGGCGGAGCGGTCGGAGCGGAAGCCGGAGTCGATCAGCTTCTCGCCGTGCGCCCAGGTGATGATCAGCAGGCCGCCCTCGGGGAGGACCTTGCCGGCGAGCGCCTGGTCGAGGCGGGCCTCACGCAGGGCGTCGGCCGGGATGAAGAAGTCGGCCGCTCCGGGGCGTACGACGTCCAGGCCGCGGGCGGTGAGCGTCAGCTCGGTACGGCTGCGGGTGCCGAGCCCGTGCGCGACGATCCGGTCGAGCCACTGCCCGGCGGTGGTGGAGGCGTGGTAGCGCCCCTCCAGCGTCAGCAGCGTCTCGTCGCCGTCGAAGTCCTCGGGGGTGGCCGGGAGCTCCGGCAGGTCCGACTGGAGGCTGGCGCGCCACTTCCAGCCCTGGCGCATCAGCCAGTAGACGAGGGCGATGAAGACGAACAGGCCGACCACCCAGGCGATGCGGGCGGCCCAGTCCGTCACTTCCGCCGACTTCTGCTCGGCGGCCAGGTGGTACAGGGGGGTCAGAGTTGTCACGCGAGCTTCCCGTCGACGACCGTGGCACGGCCCCGCAGGAAGGTGTGGGTGACACGGCCCGGCAGCTCACGGCCCTCGTAGGGGGTGTTGCGGCTGCGGGACGCGAAGCCCGCGGGGTCCACTGCTCCACGGTATGCCGGATCGACCAGAGTGAGGTTGGCGGGCTCACCCGCCGAGACGGGACGGCCGTGTCCTTCGAGCCGGCCGATGGCCGCGGGGCGGAACGACATGCGGTCGGCGACGCCCGCCCAGTCGATCAGACCGGTGTCCACCATCGTCTGCTGGACGACCGAGAGCGCGGTCTCCAGGCCCACCATGCCCATGGCGGCCGCGGCCCACTCGCAGTCCTTGTCCTCGTGCGGGTGCGGGGCGTGGTCGGTGGCGACGCAGTCGATCGTGCCGTCGGCCAGCGCCTCGCGCAGGGCCAGGACGTCGGCCTCGGTGCGCAGCGGCGGGTTCACCTTGTAGACCGGGTTGTAGGTGCGGACCAGCTCGTCGGTGAGGAGGAGGTGGTGCGGGGTGACCTCGGCGGTG
This sequence comes from Streptomyces rubiginosohelvolus, assembly GCF_014649875.1. Classification (GTDB taxonomy): domain Bacteria; phylum Actinomycetota; class Actinomycetes; order Streptomycetales; family Streptomycetaceae; genus Streptomyces; species Streptomyces rubiginosohelvolus. The sequence goes on from NZ_BMTW01000007.1 coordinate 105,114, forward strand.
ACGTTCCAGCCCTTGGACTTGGCCCAGCGGACGATCTCCACGGAGCCCGCGGTGGAGAGGTGGCAGATGTGGACGCGGGAGCCGACGTGGGCGGCGAGGAGGACGTCGCGGGCGATGATCGACTCCTCGGCGACGGCGGGCCAGCCGCCGAGTCCCAGCTCGGCCGAGACGATGCCCTCGTTCATCTGGGCGCCCTCGGTGAGGCGGGGCTCCTGGGCGTGCTGGGCGACGACGCCGTCGAAGGCCTTCACGTACTCCAGGGCGCGGCGCATGATCACGGCGTCGTCGACGCACTTGCCGTCGTCGGAGAAGACCTTCACCCCGGCGGCCGAGTCGTGCATGGCGCCGAGCTCGGCGAGCTTCTTGCCCTCCAGGCCGACGGTGACGGCGCCGACGGGCTGCACGTCGCAGTAGCCGGACTCCTTGCCGAGCCGCCAGACCTGCTCGACGACGCCGGCGGTGTCGGCGACGGGGAAGGTGTTGGCCATGGCGTGTACGGCGGTGAAGCCGCCGACGGCCGCGGCCTTGGTGCCGGTGAGGACGGTCTCGGAGTCCTCGCGGCCGGGCTCGCGCAGATGGGTGTGCAGGTCGACCAGGCCGGGCAGCAGGATCTGCCCCTCGGCCTCGATCACGGTGGCGCCCTCGGCGTCGAGGCCGGTGCCCACCTCGGCGATGGTCTCGCCGTCGATCAGGACGTCCTGCGGCTCGCCGCCGAGGATCCGCGCACCGCGGACAATGATCTTGCTCATGGTTACTTGTTCTCCTCGGTACGGGCGGGGGCGGCGGACAGCGCGGTGTCGGAGCCGCCGAGCAGCAGGTAGAGCACGGCCATGCGGATGGAGACGCCGTTGGCGACCTGCTCGACGACCGTGCAGCGGTCGGAGTCGGCGACCTCGGCGGTGATCTCCATGCCGCGGACCATCGGGCCGGGGTGCATGACGACGGCGTGTTCGGGCATCTTCGCCATCCGCTCGCCGTCCAGGCCGTAGCGGCGGGAGTATTCGCGCTCGGTCGGGAAGTAGGCGGCGTTCATCCGTTCGCGCTGCACGCGCAGCATCATCACCGCATCGGACTTCGCCAGCACGTCGTCGAGGCTGTAGCTGACGTCGCAGGGCCACTGCTCGACGCCCACGGGGACGAGGGTGGGCGGGGCCACCAGGGTGACGTGCGCGCCGAGCGTGGTGAGCAGGTGGACGTTGGAGCGGGCGACGCGGCTGTGCAGGATGTCGCCGACGATCGTGATGCGGCGGCCCTCCAGGTCGCGGCCGAGCCCGGCGTCGGGGCCGACGAGCCGGCGGCGCATGGTGAAGGCGTCAAGCAGGGCCTGGGTGGGGTGCTCGTGGGTGCCGTCGCCGGCGTTGACCACGGCCCCGTCGATCCAGCCGGAGGTGGCGAGCCGGTAGGGGGCGCCGGAGGCGCCGTGCCGGATGACGACGGCGTCGGCGCCCATCGCCTCCAGGGTCAGGGCGGTGTCCTTCAGGGACTCGCCCTTGGAGACGGAGGAGCCCTTGGCGGAGAAGTTGATGACATCGGCGGACAGCCGCTTGGCGGCCGCCTCGAAGGAGATGCGGGTCCGGGTCGAGTCCTCGAAGAAGAGGTTGACGACGGTACGGCCGCGCAGGGTGGGGAGCTTCTTGATCGGCCGGTCCGCGACCCGGGCCATCTCCTCGGCGGTGTCGAGGATCAGGACGGCGTCGTCGCGGGTGAGGTCGGCGGCCGAGATGAGGTGACGCTTCATCTGGGGTTCTCCGGGTGGCTGGAGGGGGTTTCAGGCATGCGGGCGCGCAGAAGGGCGCCGTACGTCCCCACAGGGGCGTACGGGAGCGTTCGGGCTACTGCGCGTCCGCGGGGGCGGCCTGCTTGACGCCGAGCAGCACGGCGTCGCGGCCGTCCTCCTCGGCGAGCTGGACCTTGACCGTCTCCCGCAGCGACGTGGGGAGGTTCTTGCCGACGTAGTCCGCGCGGATCGGGAGCTCCCGGTGGCCGCGGTCGACGAGGACCGCGAGCTGCACCGCGCGGGGGCGGCCGATGTCGCCGAGCGCGTCGAGGGCGGCGCGGATCGTGCGGCCGGAGAAGAGCACGTCGTCGACCAGGACGACCAGGCTGCCCTCGATCCCCTCGCCGGGGATGTCGGTGCGGGCCAGGGCGCGCGCCGGGCGCAGCCGCAGGTCGTCGCGGTACATGGTGATGTCGAGCGATCCGACCGGCGTCTTCCGGCCGGTGATCTCTTCGAGTTTGTCGGCGAGCCGGCGGGCGAGGAACACGCCCCGGGTCGGGATGCCGAGCAGCACCACGTCGTCGGCGCCCTTGGCGCGTTCGACGATCTCGTGGGCGATACGGGTCAGCACACGGGCGATGTCGGGGGCCTCGAGAACGGGGCGCGCCGCGTTGCCGGTGGCGTCGTGCTGTGCGTCCATAAGAAACGGACCTCCTTCTCCGCCTCACGGGACGGATCGTTAAAGGACGTCGAATTTGCGTCATCCACGCTACCAGGGCTTGCGCCCGGCCCTGGCCCCACCCCCGGGAGGTGCCGGTCCGGACCATTCGGCTTGACGCATCCAAGTAACGCTGCGTAACCTCACAGTGAGTTACCAGCCACGCGGCGGAGCCGCACACTGTTCCAGCGTCCGGGGAGCCATATGTCCAGCGAATACGCAAAACAGCTCGGGGCCAAACTCCGTGCCATCCGCACCCAGCAGGGCCTTTCCCTCCACGGCGTGGAGGAGAAGTCCCAGGGTCGCTGGAAGGCCGTCGTGGTCGGTTCGTACGAGCGCGGCGACCGTGCCGTGACCGTGCAGCGTCTCGCCGAGCTGGCGGACTTCTACGGGGTCCCGGTGCAGGAGCTGCTGCCCGGCACGACGCCGGGCGGGGCCGCCGAGCCGCCGCCGAAGCTCGTCCTGGACCTGGAGCGCCTCGCCCACGTCCCGCCGGAGAAGGCCGGTCCGCTGCAGCGCTACGCGGCGACCATCCAGAGCCAGCGCGGTGACTACAACGGCAAGGTGCTCTCGATCCGCCAGGACGACCTGCGCACGCTGGCCGTGATCTACGACCAGTCGCCGTCCGTGCTGACGGAGCAGCTCATCAGCTGGGGCGTGCTGGACGCGGACGCGCGCCGCGCGGTCTCCCACGACGAGAGCTGAGCGAGCGGGGCCGGACCCCGCAGCAGAAACGTGCCGCCGGGTGGGCGGGGACCCGAAGGTCCCCGCCCACCCGGCGTCTCTGTGCCCGAGGTCGCCCCGGGTACACCGAAGGGCCCACAGCCGGTCGGCTGTGGGCCCTTCGTGGTGTGCGGCCGAATCGGGGCCGCCGGGGCTACTGCTCCCGGCGGAGGTTCGGCTTGAGGTCCTTGAAACGGGCCAGCAGGCCGTTCACGAAGGACGGGGAGTCATCGGTGGAGAACTCCTTGGCGAGCTGGACGGCCTCGTCGATCACCACGGCGTCAGGGGTCTCGTCCATCCAGATCAGCTCGTACGCACCGAGCCGCAGGATGCTCCGGTCGACGACCGGCATACGGTCGATCTCCCAGTCCACGGCGTAGGTGACGATGAGGTCGTCGATCCGGTCCGCGTACTGCGCGTACCCCTCGACGAGCTCCATCGTGAACTCACCGACCGGCGGCTGACGGTCGTCGGTCCGCGAGTGCCGTACCCAGTCCGCGAGGACGCTCTGCACGGACTCACCGCGCTGGTCGGCCTCGAAGAGGATCTGGAAGGCGCGCTTGCGGGCCTTGTTCCGGGCGGCCACGGTTAGCTGTTCACCCGGCCGAGGTAGTCGCCCGAGCGGGTGTCGACCTTGATCTTCTCGCCGGTGGTGATGAAGAGCGGCACGCCGATCTCGTAACCGGTCTCCAGGGTGGCGGGCTTGGTGCCGCCGGTGGAGCGGTCGCCCTGGACGCCCGGGTCGGTGTGCTGGATCGTCAGCTCGACGGCGGCGGGCAGCTCGACGTAGAGCACCGCGCCCTCGTACTGGGCGACGGAGGCGGTGAAGCCCTCGATCAGGAAGTTGGCGGCGTCGCCGACGGCCTTGCGGTCGACCATGAGCTGGTCGTACGTGTCCATGTCCATGAAGACGAAGTACTCGCCGTCCATGTACGAGAACTGCATGTCGCGGCGGTCAATGGTGGCCGACTCGACCTTCACGCCGGCGTTGAACGTCTTGTCGACGACCTTGCCGGAGAGCACGTTCTTGAGCTTGGTGCGCACGAAGGCAGGGCCCTTGCCGGGCTTGACGTGCTGGAACTCGACGACGGACCAGAGCTGGCCTCCGTCGAGCTTGAGCACCATGCCGTTCTTGAGGTCGTTCGTGGAAGCCACGGTTGCGGAATCTCCTGGACTGAAGCTGGTGGAACGACCGAGGATCCGCGCTAGAGCGCGAGCAGCTCCTTGGTCGTCATGGTGAGTAGCTCGGGTCCGCCGTCCGCCTCGGGGCGCACGACGAGCGTGTCATCGATCCGGACACCGCCCCGGCCCGGGAGGTGGACCCCCGGTCCGACGGTGACCGGCACACAAGCGTCCAGTTTACCCATGGCTGTCGGTGCCAGTTGCGGGTCCTCCTCGATTTCGAGCCCCACACCGTGCCCGGTCACCGGCTGGAGGCCCTCTCCATGCCCTGCGGACTCCAGCGGATGCCGGGCCGCACGGTCCACGTCCCGGTAGGCGGCACCGGGCGCCAGGGCCTCCCTGCCTGCCCGCTGAGCGGCGAAAACAAGGTCGTACAGCTCGATCTGCCACTCGGCGGGGGCGGTGCCGATGACGAACGTACGGCCGATCTCGCAGCGGTAGCCGTGGTAGCTCGCGCCGAGGCGGACGGAGAGGAAATCTCCCTCCTCCACCCTGCGGTCCGAGGGCCGGTGGCGTCCCTGGCCGGAGTTGGGTCCGGTGGCCACGGAGGTGACGAAGGCGGGGCCGTCCGCGCCGTGGTCGACGAGGCGGCGCTCCAGTTCCAGGGCGAGGTGGCGTTCGGTGCGGCCGACGAGGATCGATTCGAGGAGCTCTCCGAGGGCCTGGTCGGTGATCTCGGCGGCGATCCGGAGGCAGCCGATCTCCTCCTCGTCCTTGACGATCCGCTGCTGTTCCACGGTGAAGCCCAGATCGGCCAGGGCCAGGCGCGGGGCGGACTTCCCCATGGCCCGGTGCCGGGCCACGGTCAGATCGTGTTCCTCGACGGCGAGCGACTCCGCCCCCGACTCGGCGGCGAGACCGGCGGCGGCGACCACCGGGTCCTCGTCCGGGGCGGGCAGGAGGTCGATCCGCAGGGCCTCGTCGGGCCGCCCGTGGGCGCCTTCGCCGGCCGGGGCGCGGGGGCAGAGCAGAACGTCCTCGCCGGGGCCGAGCAGCAGCACGGCGCCGGGGGGCGCTCCGCCCGCGAGATAGCGGACGTTGGCGGGGCGGGAGACCAGGGCGGCCGCGGAACCCGCGGCGGCGCACCGGTCGCGGAGCAGCCCGCGTCGGACGGCGTGCACCTCAGACATGGTTCGAGCGTACGAGCGGGTGCGGTGGCCCGCCCGGCCAGCGCACCCACCCGGGGGCCCGTCGCTACCAGGCGGGCGGACTCGCGATGGAACGGGCCAGCACGTCGTCCAGGACGCGGGCGGTGGTCTCGACGTCGTACGTGGAGTTGTCGATGATCGGGAGACCGGATCCGTACCAGCCGGCCATCCGGCCGTGGATCCGGGCGACCTCCTCGTCGGAGAGCCGACGGTTGCCGCTGCGCGCCGCGTTGCGCTCCAGGACGATCTCCAGGCCGGGCAGCAGGACCACGGGCAGCAGGCCGGGGCCCACATGGCGCTTCCAGCCGCCGAGGCCGACGACCGGGCGGTCGGGGAAGACGGCGTCGTCGAGGATGCAGGAGATGCCGTTGGCGAGGAAGTTGCGGGCGGCGAAGCCGCAGGTGCGGCGGGCCAGCCGGTACTGGGCCTCGGAGTGGTCGTTCCAGCCGGCCTGCGGGTCGGCGAAGCCGGAGCGGACCCATTCGCGGACGTCGTCGAGGGAGACATGGGCGGTGGGCACCCGGCGGCGGGCCGCCCAGAGCTTGGCGACGGTGGTCTTGCCCGCGCCGGCCGGGCCGATGAGCAGCACGGCGAGCGTCGCGCCGCCGGTGCCGGGCTCGGCGGGGGGTGCGGGCAGCGGAACGGGGCCGCCCGGGGGCAGCTGGACGTGTCCGGTGTGTCCGACGGCCTCCCTGGCGGGGGGCGTGGGGCCGGTGCCGCTCCAGCCGGGGCCCGGGACCTGGCCGGGTGCGGGCGAAGGCTGAGCGTGTCCGGGGGTGGGAGGAGCCTGGCCGGGAGCCGGCGGGGGTGGGCCCTGGCCCGGCGGCGGGGGCGCGGGCTGTGCCTGCCCGGGGCCCGGGGGCGGCGGGGATATCGGGGGCGGGCCGGGGTGGCCGGGGTGGCCGGGCTGCTGGGCCTGGTAAGGCCGGCCGACGTGCCCGCTACCGGGTCCGTGGGGCGGCAGCGGGGCCCCCACTGCGTGCTGCATCCGGTGCCACTCCGTCTCGTCACTGCAACTGGCGCTGCTGGGAGGGCTACCGTACCTTCCCGGGCCGTCTCGGGGTGAACGGCCCGGGAGGGTACGAAGTGCCCGTCGGCCGCGCGGCGGGCGGACGGGAACCGCGGGGTGTCAGTCCGTCAGTTCGTCGGCCAGGGCGCGCAGGGCGAGCCGGTAGGAGCCGATGCCGAACCCGGCCACCGTGCCCGTGGCCACCGCCGCGACCACGGAGGTGTGCCGGAACTCCTCGCGGGTGTACGGGTTGGAGATGTGCACCTCGATCAGCGGGGCGGTGCGCTGGGCGGCCGCGTCCCGCATGCCGTACGAGTAGTGCGTGAAGGCGCCCGGGTTGAGAACGACCGGGATGGAGCCGTCCGCCGCCTCGTGGAGCCAGCGGATCAGCTCGCCCTCGTCGTTGGTCTCCCGTACGTCGACGTCGAAGCCGAGCTCCTTGCCGAGCGCGGTGCAGGTCTCGACGAGTCCGGCGTAGGAGGTGGCCCCGTAGACGTCGGGCTCGCGCGAGCCGAGCCGGCCGAGGTTGGGGCCGTTGAGGACGAGGACCCTGCGGGTCACGCGGAGACCTCCCCGTAGGCGGCGAGCAGCACGGCCGGGTCGGGGCCCTCCAGGACGGTGGGCTTGCCGATGCCGTCGAGGACGATGAAGCGCAGCAGGTCGCCGCGCGACTTCTTGTCGACCTTCATGTTCTCCAGCAGCTTGGGCCACTGGTCGCCGCGGTAGGTGAGCGGCAGGCCCACCGACTCCAGGATCGTGCGGTGCCGGTCGGCGGTGGCGTCGTCGAGGCGTCCGGCGAGCCGGCCCAGCTCGGCGGCGAAGACCATGCCGATGGAGACGGCGGCACCGTGGCGCCACTTGTAGCGCTCGTTCTTCTCGATCGCGTGACCCAGCGTGTGGCCGTAGTTGAGGATCTCGCGGAGTCCGGACTCCTTGAGGTCGCTGGAGACGACCTCGGCCTTGACCCGGATGGAGCGCTCGATCAGCTCGGCGGTGTGCGGCCCGGAGGGCGTACGGGCACCCTCGGGGTCGGCCTCGACCAGGTCGAGGATGACGGGGTCGGCGATGAACCCGGCCTTGATGATCTCGGCCATGCCGGAGACGTAGTCGTGCACCGGCAGCGATGCCAGGGCGGCGAGGTCGCAGAGGACCCCGGCGGGCGGGTGGAAGGCGCCCACGAGGTTCTTGCCCTCGGCGGTGTTGATGCCGGTCTTGCCGCCGACGGCCGCGTCGACCATGCCGAGCACGGTGGTGGGGACGGCGATCCAGCGGACCCCGCGCAGCCAGCTGGCGGCGACGAATCCGGCGACGTCCGTGGTGGCGCCGCCGCCGATGCCGACGATGACGTCGGTGCGGGTGAAGCCGGTCTGGCCGAGCGCCTTCCAGCAGTAGGCGGCGACCTCGACGGTCTTGGCCTCCTCCGCGTTGGGCAGCTGGATCGCGATGGCCTCGTACCCCTGGGCGGCGAGGTCCTCACGGACCGCCTCACCGGTCTCGGCGAGCGCCTCGGGGTGCAGGACGGCGACCCGCTTCGCGCGGTCGCCGATGAGCTGGGGCAGCTCGCCGAGGAGCTGGTGGCCGACGAGGACCTCGTACGGGTCGGAGCCCGCGGAGCCTGCGACCTGGATGCGGGTGGGGCCCTGCTGCGTCATGCCGGTGTTCTCCACGCCGGGGGCGGCTGGGCCCTCCGGCAGTTCCAGTGCGTCGATGATCGCCTGGGCGACCTCTTCGGGGGTGTTCTCGTCGGTCGCGACGACGGTACGGGCGACCTCTTCGTACAGGTGGCGGCGGGCGTCCATCAGCTCGCGCCACTGCCGGCGCGGGTTGACCGCGAGCAGAGGACGTGCGGCGCCGAGCCCGACGCGGCGGACGGCCTCGTCCACGTCCATGGAGAGGTAGACGACCGGCCGGCCGGCCAGCAGCTCCCTGGTCGCCCCGTCCAGGACGGCTCCGCCACCGAGGGAGAGGACGCCCGGGTGCCCGGCGACGGCCGCGGCGACGGCCCGGCGCTCCAGGGCGCGGAAGTGCTCCTCGCCCTCGTCGTAGAAGATCTCCGCGATCGGCTTGCCGGCCTCGGCGACCACGTCCGCGTCGGTGTCCCGGTAGGTGGTGCCGAGCCGGGCGGCGAGCAGTTCGCCGACGGTGGACTTGCCGACGCCCATCGGGCCGACGAGGACGACCAGGGGGCCGCTCATCGGATCTGGAGGTGGTCGAGGTACGACTGGACGTTGCGACGGGTCTCGGCCACGCTGTCGCCGCCGAACTTCTCCGCGACCGCGTCGGCCAGGACCAGGGCGACCATCGCCTCCGCGACGATGCCCGCCGCCGGGACGGCGCAGACGTCGGAGCGCTGGTGGTGGGCCTTGGTGGCCTCGCCGGTGGTGACGTCCACCGTGGCCAGGGCGCGCGGCACGGTCGCGATGGGCTTCATCGCGGCGCGGACGCGCAGCAGCTCACCGGTGGTGAGCCCGCCCTCGGTGCCGCCGGAGCGGCCGGAGGTACGCCGGATGCCCTCGTCGGTGGCGACGATCTCGTCGTGCGCCTTCGAGCCGGGGACCCGGGCCAGCTCGAAGCCGTCGCCGACCTCGACGCCCTTGATGGCCTGGATGCCCATGAGCGCGGCGGCGAGCCGGGCGTCCAGGCGGCGGTCCCAGTGGACGTGCGAGCCGAGCCCGACGGGCACGCCGTACGCCAGCACCTCGACGACCCCGCCGAGGGTGTCGCCGTCCTTGTGGGCCTGGTCGATCTCGGCCACCATCGCCTTGGACGCGTCGGCGTCCAGGCAGCGGACCGGGTCGGCGTCCAGCTTCTCCACGTCGCCGGGGACCGGGACGACGCCGTACGGCGCCTTGGCCGCGGCCAGCTCGACGACGTGGCTGACGATCTCGATGCCCGCGGTCTCCTTGAGGTAGGAGCGGGCGACGGTCCCGAGGGCGACGCGGGCGGCGGTCTCCCGGGCGCTGGCGCGCTCCAGGACCGGCCGGGCCTCGTCGAAGCCGTACTTCTGCATGCCCGCGAGGTCGGCGTGGCCGGGCCGGGGGCGGGTCAGCGGGGCGTTACGGGCGAGCTGGGCCAGCTCCTCGGGGTCGACCGGGTCGGCCGACATGACCTGCTCCCACTTGGGCCACTCGGTGTTGCCGACCATGACGGCGACCGGGGAGCCCATGGTGAGCCCGTGGCGTACGCCGCCGAGGAAGGTGACCTCGTCCTTCTCGAACTTCATCCGCGCGCCGCGGCCGTAGCCGAGCCGTCGCCGGGCCAGCGCCTCCGCGACCATCTCCGTGGTGATCGGGACACCGGCGGGAAGACCCTCCAGCGTCGCCACCAGTGCGGGTCCGTGCGACTCCCCCGCGGTCAGCCAGCGCAACCTGCTCAACGGTGCTCCTCATGCTCGCGCCTGAAATCCAACGGCGCCACCGGGTGCGCGGCCCTGGCCCGCCACCCCCGATCCTCCCACGAACGGAGGCACGATCCGGTCGCCGGTCCAGCAGACGGACCGGCGACGGGCGTGGGCGGGCGATCAGCGGGAGGCGAGCGCGGCTTCCCCGGCCTGCCGCATGGCGGCCAGCGGCGCCGGGATCCGGCCGGTCATCTGCTCGACCTGGAGCAGCGCCTGGTGCACGAGGAGGTCGAGCCCGCCGACGACCGCCCCGCCGTGGGCGGACCAGGCGGCGGCGAGCCGGGTGGGCCACGGCTCGTACAGCACGTCGAAGAGGATGCCCGGAGCCTCGGGCACGGAGCCGGTGACAGCGTCCGTCGCGCCCGCCGGGGTGGTGGCGATGACCAGGGGTGCGCTCAGTGCCGCCGCCGCGTCCGCCCAGTCGGCGGTGATGACGTCGACCCCGAGCCGCTCCCCCCAGCCGCGCATCTCGGCGGCCCGCTCGGGGCTGCGCACGTACGCCGTGACCGGCCCGGCGCAGACCACGGCGAGCGCGGCCAGCGCGGAGGAGGCGGTGGCGCCGGCGCCGAGGACGGCGGCGGATTCCACCTTGTCGACGCCGCGTTCCCGCAGGGCGGCGACCATGCCGGGGATGTCGGTGTTGTCGCCGACCCGGCGGCCGTCCTCGGTGAACACGACCGTGTTGACGGCCTCCACGGAGGCGGCCGTCGCACTGACCTCGTCGAGCAGCGGGATGATCGCGCGCTTGAGCGGCATGGTCAGGGAGAGCCCCGCCCACGAGGCGTCAAGCCCCTCGACGAATCCGGGCAGCGCCGCCTCGTCGACCTCGAACCGGTCGTAGGACCAGTGTTCCAGGCCGAGTTCGGCGTAGGCGGCGCGGTGCAGGACCGGGGAGAGGGAGTGGGCGATGGGCGAGCCGAGGACGGCGGCCCGGCGTGGCGCGCTCACTGGCCGGCCTTCCCGTCCTCGTACTCCCGCCGGTTCTTCTCGTGCTCCTCGTTGGTCTCGGCGAAGACGGTCTTGTCCTCGTTGATCGAGACGAAGTAGTACCAGGGGCCCGGTGTGGGATTCATGGCCGAGTGCAGGGCGTCCGCACCCGGGTTGCTGATGGGGCCGGACGGCAGACCGATGATCTTGTACGTGTTGTACGGGTCGTCGATCTTCCGCAGATCGTCGACGGCACCGATGTCCAGGGTGCTCTGGCCCTTGATGTAGTTGACCGTGGAGTCGAATTCCAGCCGCCCGACGGTCTCCATGTTGCCCGGCTTGAGCCGGTTGTAGACGACCCGCGCGACCTTGTCGAAGTCGTGCTTGTACTTGCCCTCGACCTGCACGAGGCTCGCGACGGTGATGAGCTCCCACGGAGTCTTCAGGCCGAGCTTCTTCGCGCTGCCTTCCAGGTCGAGCTTGCCGTACTCCTTGTTCGCCCGCGAGACCATCCGCTTCAGCGCGTCCTCGGGCTTGGACCCCTTGGCGACCGGATAGGCCGCCGGATAGAGGAATCCTTCCAGCGGGTCCTTCACATCCGGGTTGTCATCGGCCCAGTCGGGCAGTCCGAGACTCTCCGCCTTGGTCTTGGCGATGTCGGCCGTGGTGCCCTTCTTGAGCTTGAGCCGCGTGTCGATCATCTTGTAGACCGTCGTGTTACGGGTCCCCTCAGGGATCACGAACGCGTTCTGGCTCTTCGGATCGAGCATCAGTGTGACCGCGCTGGCCGCCGACATCTCCTTGTTCAGGAGATAGACACCGGCCTGGATCAGCTTGCCCTTGGGGTTGTCGTTCTGCGCCGCGACAAAGGCGTCGGACGACTTGATGACCCCCTGCTTGCGCAGAATGTTCGCGATGTCGTACCCGAACGCGCCCTCGGGGATCTCGACCTCGACCTGCTCGCTGCTGCCCGACCCGGCGTAGTCGGCCGGGGCGCCGAACTGCTTCTTCCAGAAGGTGTAGCCGACGTAGCCGACCCCACCGAGGCCGCCGACCAGGACGACGGAGACCACCAGGCAGGCACAGCCGCTGCGGCTCTTCTTCTTGCCCTTGCCGCCCCGGCGCTCATTGCCACCACGGTCACGGCGCGAGGAGCGTGATCCGTCGTCGTCCGGGTCATCGTCGTCGTCGCGCGGCTCACGGTCGGCCGGGTCGTCCGCACCGGTGAAGAAGGGGTGCGTCTCCTCCTGCGGCTGATCCGGATCCCAGTCCGTCGACGCCTGCTGGTGAGGCTGCTGTTGCTGAGGCTGCTGCTCGGGCGCGGCCTCGCGGCGCCCCGGGGGCTGCGGCGGAGGGTAGGCCTCCGGCGTGCCGTAGTAGTCCTGGCCCGTGTCGTAGCCGCCGGGGTGCTGCGCGTACGGGTCCTGGGGCTCGGCCCCGTACGGCATGGCGGCCTGCTGGCCGGTGTCCCAGCCGCCGTTGTACTGCGGCTGGGCACCGGGCTGCTGGGCGTACGGGTCCTGGGGCGTGCCGTACTGCTGGTGGTTCTGCTGCTGATGCTGGTGGTTCTGGTTCTGCTGCTGATGCTGGTGGTTCTGCTGCTGGCCGTACTGCTGATGCTGGTCGTACGGCTGCTGCTGGTGCCCCTGGTACTGCTGGTGGTTCGGGTGCTGCTGGGTGTACGGGTCCTGCGGATAGGACTGCTGCTGGTCGCCGTACTGGCCCTGGCCGTGGGCGGCCTGGCGGCCATCCCATCCCTGGTCCCCGTACAGGGGATCCTCGGGATGCCACGGTTCGGAGCCGGGGCCCCGGCCATACTCAGTCATCGATCCCCTAGAGCCGCGAGACGACGTTCCGTCTCTTCGCTTCGCTGTGCGGTTTATTCGAACACCGCCGCATCGCGCGGAACGTTACCGTATCGCGATCAGACAACCACTTCGACGCCCTCGCCCGGGGGATTACCTGACGCCCGTTCGGACTCCAGAGCGTTCTGAAGGATCACCACAGCGGCAGCCTGGTCGATGACAGACCGGCCCTTCTTGGACTTCACGCCCGAGGCGCGCATGCCCTGGGCCGCCGTCACTGTGGTCATCCTCTCGTCCACCAGTCGCACCGGAACCGGCGCGATCGACCGGGCGAACGTCTGCGCGAACTCCCGGACCTTGGCGGCCGCGGGGCCCTCGCCGCCGCCGAGGGAGCGCGGCAGGCCGAGGATGACCTCGATCGGCTCGTACTCCTCGACGATCTGGCGGAGCCGCCGGTGGGCGGCCGGGACATCGCGTCCCGGCACGGTCTCCACCGGCGTGGCCAGGATCCCGTCGGGGTCGCACGAGGCGACCCCGATCCGGGCGTCCCCGACGTCGACGGCGAGCCGTCGGCCGCGGCGCATCGCGGTCATCCCGCTCGTCACGCCGTCTCGGTGACGAGGCGTTCGACCGCGGCGACGGCGTCGCCGATCGCGGCCGGGTTCGTGCCGCCGCCCTGGGCGACGTCCGGCTTGCCGCCGCCACCGCCGCCGAGGGTCTTGGCGGCCGTACGCACGAGGTCACCGGCCTTGAGACCGCGCTCGCGGGCGGCCTCGTTGGTGGCGATGACGGTGAGCGGGCGGCCGTTGGCCGTGGTGAACAGGGCCACGACGGCCGCGCGGCCGCCCTGGATGCGGCCCCGCACGTCCAGGACCAGCTTGCGCAGGTCGTCGGCGGAGGTGCCGTCGGGGACCTGGCCGGTGACCAGGGCGACGCCGCGGACGTCCTTGGCGGACTCGACGAGCCCGGCGGCGGCCGCGAGGACCTTCTCCGCGCGGAACTTCTCGATCTCCTTCTCGGCGTCCTTCAGCTTGCCGAGCATGCCCGCGATCTTCTCGGGCAGCTCCTCGGGACGGCCCTTGACCAGCTCCTGGAGCTGGGCGACGACCGTGTGCTCCTTGGCGAGGAAGTTGTACGCGTCCACGCCGACCAGGGCCTCGATGCGGCGCACGCCGGAACCGATGGAGGACTCGCCCAGCAGCTTCACCAGACCCAGCTGGGCGGTGTTGCCGACGTGGGTGCCGCCGCACAGCTCCTTGGAGAAGTCGCCGATGGTGACGACGCGGACCCGCTCGCCGTACTTCTCGCCGAACTCGGCGATGGCGCCCTGCTTCTTGGCCTCGTCGATGGACATGACCTCGGCCTGGACGTCGAGTTCCCGCGAGAGGACCTCGTTGATCCGCTGCTCGACGTCGGTGAGGACCGTGCCGGGGACGGCGGCGGGCGAACCGAAGTCGAAGCGGAAGCGGCCCGGGGAGTTCTCGGAGCCGGCCTGGGCGGCCGTCGGGCCGAGCGCGTCGCGCAGTGCCTGGTGCGTGAGGTGCGTGGCGCTGTGGGCGCGGGCGATGGCCCGGCGGCGGGTGTTGTCGATGGAGGCGAAGACGGAGGCTCCGACCGTCACCTCGCCGACCTGGACGACGCCCTTGTGGACGTGGACGCCGGGGACCGGCTTCTGGACGTCGCGGATCTCGATCACGGCGCCGGTGTCGAGCCGGATGCGGCCGGTGTCGGCGAGCTGGCCGCCGCCCTCGGCGTAGAAGGGGGTGCGGTCGAGGACGACCTCGACCTCGTCGCCCTCGGTGGCGGCGGGCGAGGGCAGGCCGTCGACCAGCAGACCGACGATGGTGGACTCGCCCGCGGTGGAGGTGTAGCCGGTGAACTCGGTGGCGCCGGCGGTGTCGGCGACCTCGCGGTAGGCGGAGAGGTCGGCGTGACCGGTCTTCTTGGCGCGGGCGTCGGCCTTGGCCTTGTCGCGCTGCTCCTGCATGAGGCGGCGGAAGCCGTCCTCGTCCACGGAGAGCCCCTGCTCGGCGGCCATCTCCAGGGTGAGGTCGATCGGGAAACCCCAGGTGTCGTGGAGCAGGAACGCCTTGTCCCCGGCGAGGACCTGGCCGCCGGCGGCCTTGGTCTCGGTGACGGCGGTCTCCAGGATGTTGGTGCCGCCCTTGAGGGCCTTGAGGAAGGCGGCCTCCTCGGCGAGCGCGACCGTCTCGATGCGCTTGCGGTCGGTGATCAGCTCCGGGTACTGGAGCCCCATCGTGTTGATCACGACGTCCACCAGCTCGTTGACGACGGAGCCGGTGGCGCCCATCAGACGCATGTTGCGGATGGCGCGGCGCATGATGCGGCGCAGCACGTAGCCGCGGCCCTCGTTGCCGGGGGTGACGCCGTCGCCGATGAGCATCACCGACGTACGGATGTGGTCGGCGACGACGCGGAGCGAGACGTCCGTGGACTTCTCGGCGCCGTAGCGGACGCCGGTCAGCTCAGTGGCCTTGTCCATGACGACGCGCAGGGTGTCGGTCTCGTACATGTTCTGCACGCCCTGGAGGATCATCGCCAGGCGTTCGAGGCCGAGACCGGTGTCGATGTTCTTGGACGGCAGGTCCCCGAGGATCGGGAAGTCCTCCTTGCCGTCGCCCGCGCCGCGCTCGTACTGCATGAAGACCAGGTTCCAGATCTCCACGTACCGCTCGTCGTTGACGGCCGGGCCGCCCTCGACGCCGAACTCGGGGCCGCGGTCGTAGTTGATCTCCGAGCAGGGGCCGCAGGGTCCGGGGACGCCCATGGACCAGAAGTTGTCCTTCTTGCCCAGGCGCTGGATGCGCTCGGCGGGGACGCCGATCTTGTCGCGCCAGATGGCCTCGGCCTCGTCGTCGTCGAGGTAGACGGTGATCCAGAGCTTCTCGGGGTCGAGGCCGTAGCCGCCGTCCTCGACGGAGTTGGTCAGGGCCTCCCAGGCGAGCTGGATGGCCCCTTCCTTGAAGTAGTCCCCGAAGGAGAAGTTGCCGCACATCTGGAAGAAGGTGCCGTGGCGGGTGGTCTTGCCGACCTCTTCGATGTCCGGCGTACGCACGCACTTCTGCACGCTGGTGACGCGCGGGGCGGGCGGCTTGACCTCGCCGAGGAAGTACGGCTTGAAGGGGACCATGCCCGCGGGGACCAGCAGCAGAGTCGGGTCGTCCGCGATGAGCGACGCCGAAGGCACGGCAGTGTGACCGCGCTCCTCGAAGAAGCTCAGCCAGCGGCGGCGAATTTCAGCCGACTCCATCAGTGGTCCTCATTCCGGTTGTTCGATTTGTAGGGAAGCTTGCGGTACGTGTTCGGGCGCGCGGCGGGTTCGGGCGCTTCGACGGCCCAGTGCCGCTGCACGGGAAGGTCCGGGTCGGCCGGGGCCTCCAGGCCGAGGGCGCCGCCCAGTTCGGCTTCGCGCCGGACCATGCCCTCCCGTACGTCGAGGGCGAAGTCCTTGAGCTTGTGACCGGTCTCGATCGCCTTGTCCGCGGCCTGCGCCGCGAGGCTTTCGGGGGTCAGCTGCTTGAGCTTGCGGTTGACCTTGGTGGTGGCCCACACACCGGCGGCTGCGCCGGCGGTGAACCAGAACGTGCGGCGGAACATCGCTCGATCAGTCCTTCTGTCCGCGGGCGTTTCGGCGTTCGCGCCTGCGTTCGCGCGCCGAGGGTACGGTCCGGCCGACGATCACCGTACGGCGGGCGGAGCCACGGCCCCGCGCCGGGTCCGGTTCGGGCTCGGGGGCGGTGCGGCGGCCGAGCGCCTGCCGTACGCCGTAGCCGAAGGCGGCGACCTTGACGAGAGGGCCGCCGAAGGTGGAGGCGACGGTGGTGGAGAGCGCGGAGGCGTTGGAGGTGACCTCCTGGACGTCGCTCGCGATGGCGTCGACCTTGTCCAGCTGGGTCTGCGCGGAGCGCACCGTCGCCGAGGCGTCGGCCAGCAGCGGAACGGCCTGTTCGGTCACGTCCGCGACGAGTTTGGTGGTCGCCCTGAGCGTCTGGGCGAGCCTCACCAGCACCACGGCGAGGAACGAGACCAGGATCGCCCAGAAGACGGCCACGAGGATCCCGGCCACCTCTCCACCGGACACAGTGCACCGCTCTCTGCTTGTCGATCGGCCCCTTCGGGGGCTTGTCTCCATCGGTGCCGCCCGGCTGCCGCCCGCGCGCCCGATCGTCGTCCCACGAGCCTATCGCGCCGCGCATCTCCTCCCCTACCGCATTCCCCGCGGGCCGGGCGGGAGTTGTCCGGCGAGATTGTACGGAGAGCTTTCAAGCCAGTACGCTCCGTGTTTCATGCGACGCCTGCAGGACCCCTGCCCGAACCCCGATGATCCCGACGCCCGTCCCGTGGCGGCGCCCGGCAACCTCCCGGCCGAACTGACGAGGTTCGTGGGCCGCGAGGGCGAACTGGCCGAGCTGGACGGGCTGTTGGAGGAGTCCCGGCTCGTCACCGTCGCCGGAGTGGCGGGGGTGGGCAAGACCCGGTGCGTCATCCGGGTCGCCGCGCTCCGGGAGAAACGGTACTGCGACGGGGTTCTTCTGGCCGAGCTGTCCACCGTCCGCGATGCCGACCTGCTGGAACACGCCCTGATCGACGCCCTGGGGCTGGCCGATCACACCAGCCGGCCGCCGCGCGCCGTCCTCGTCGAACACCTCCGCGAGCGCCGGACCCTGCTGGTGATCGACGGCTTCGAGCATCTCGTCGACGCCTGTGCCGGCCTCGTCACCGAGCTGCTGCGCCGGGCCCCGGGCCTCCAGGTCCTCGCGGCCGGGCGCTGCCCGCTGCGGGTGGACGGGGAGCGGACGTACCCGCTCGCCCCGATGTCCGACGGGGACGCGGTGGAGCTCTTCACCGAACGGGCGCGCGGGGTGCGGCCGGGCTGGGCCCCCGCGGCGGACGAGCAGGCGGCCGTGCTGGAGCTCTGCCACCGCCTCGACGGCATTCCGCTCGCCCTGGAGCTGGCGGCCGGGCGGCTGCGCGCCCTCTCGGTGGAGCAGGTGCTGCTGCGCCTCGACGACCGGTTCCGGCTGCTGACCGGCGGCCGTCGCGGTGCGCCGCCGCGCCATCAGACGCTGCGGACGGCGATCGGCTGGAGCCATGAGCTGTGCACACCCGAGCAGCGGCTGCTGTGGGCGCGGCTCTCGGTGTTCGCCGGGCAGTTCGACCTGGAGGCCGCCGAGTACATCTGCGGCGGGACGGATCTGCCGGCCGACGCGGTGCTCGATGTGCTGGACGAGCTGATCGCGCAGTCGGTGGTGGAGCGCGAGGACGGCCCGGCCGGGGCCCGCTACCGGCTGCTGGACACGGTCAGCGAGTACGGGGCGCAGTGGCTGGCGGCGACCGGGGACGCCCAGCGGCTGCGGCACCGGCACCGGGACTGGTTCCTGGGGCTCGCGACCTGGTGCGAGCTGGACTGGTTCAGTCCGCGCCAGGCGGAGGTGGCGGCGCGGATCGACAGCGAACTGCCCAATCTTCGCCGGGCGATGGAATGTTCGATGGAGAGCCCCGACGAGGTGCATCTCGCGCAGCACCTGGCGGGCACCCTCTGGTTCTACTGGACCGGCTGCGGGCGGCTGTCCGAGGGCCGGCACTGGCTGGACCACGTCCTGGAGGAGCCGACCCCGCACGACGCCGCCCGGCTGAAGGTGCTGTGGGTGCTGGGCTATGTGGCGGTGCTCCAGGGCGACGCGGTGGGCGCGATCTCGGCGCTCCAGGAGTGCCGGGAGGAGGCCGAGCGCTGCGGGGACGCGACGGCACTGGCGTACGCGGTGCACCGCACGGGGTGTCTGGCGATCGTGACGGACGACATGCCGCGCGCCGAGGAGCTGCTGCGCGAGGCGCTCGGCCGGTACCGCGAGGTCGGCGAGCTCAACAGCAACGTCCTGATGGCGCAGGTGGAGCTGGCCATGGCGGTGGCGTTCCTCGGCGATCTGGACGCGGCGGCGGTGATCTGCGACGAGGTCCGGGAGATCTGCGAGGACCACGGGGAGCGGTGGGCGCTGGCGTACGCGCTGTACGTCCTGGCGTACGCGGCGCTGCGGCGGGGGCGGCCGGCCCGGGCGCGGCAGATGCTGGGTGAGTGCCTGACGATCGGCCGGACGTTCAACGACCTGCTGGGCACGGTGCTGTCGCTGGAGCTGCTGGCGCTGGTGACGGCGGTGGAGGGGGACGCCGGGGAGGCCGCCGTGCTCCAGGGCGCGGCGGAGGGCATCTGGCCGTCGGTGGGTCTGCAGCTGTTCGGCTCGGCGTTCTACGGGCGGCCGCGGGTGGAGTGCGAGGAGCGGGTGCGCCGGGAGCTGGGGAACGCGGCGTACGAGGAGGGGCTGGGGGCGGGCCGACGGCTGGATCCGGCCACGGCGGTCGACCGGGCCCTGGCCGGTGGCGGACCGGGCGCGCCGGGGGGCGCGCCGTGCGGGGGCGGGGTGCCGGCGCCGGGCGGGCCCGGGGGAACGCGAAGGCCCGCCGCCTCCCGGATGACAGGGAGGGGCGGGCCGGAGCGCTGGTGAGAGCGGCTACGCCTGGATCAGCGGGCGTAGTACTCGACGACGAGCTGCTCGTCGCAGATCACCGGGATCTCCTTGCGGTTCGGGTCCCGGTCCAGGCGGAAGGCCAGGGCCTTCAGGTTCACCTGGAGGTAGCGCGGGGTCTCACCCTCGGTGTCGTAACCACCCTCGCGGGCCACCTGGAAGGGGACCTTGGAGCGGCTGCGCTCGCGGACCTGGACGATGTCGTCCGGGCGCACGCGGAAGGACGGCTTGTCGACCTTGCCACCGTTGACCTCGATGTGGCCATGGACGACCATCTGACGGGCCTGGTAGATGGTGCGGGCGATGCCCGAACGCAGGACCAGGGCGTCGAGACGGCGCTCGAGCTCGACGACCAGCGCCTCGCCCGTCTTGCCTTCGGCCTTCTTGGCGCGGTCGTAGGCGCGCGCCATCTGGCGCTCGCTGATGTCGTACTGCGCACGCAGGCGCTGCTTCTCCAGCAGACGGACCTTGTAGTCCGAGTTCTGCTTGCGGCCACGGCCGTGCTCACCCGGCGGGTACGGACGAGCTTCGAAGTACTTGACAGCCTTGGGCGTCAGGGCGATGCCGAGGGCACGCGACTTCTTGACCTTGGGACGCGACTGGTTAGGCACGTTCTCCAGACCTCCGTTGTAGGTTAGGTTAGGCTTACCTTACTCAAGGAGATCGCATGTCTCGCCCTGGGAACACCACTCACGTCACGGACAGCACAGACAGCGGCAGCACCTCAGAGGAGGATGCTGCTACGACGGAAGGCCGATCAGATCGTGGTCAGCCGCGTCCCAGCGGGCTAGAAAACACTCGGATGCCGTCAGCAGCCGAGCGCACACGAACTCTCGTACAGAGTACCTGCTCCGCGCTGCTGGTCGTACCGGGGCTCGATCTGGCCCGCGCCGAACCCCTGGTCCCGGACAGCCGGAGCGTGGGACCCGAGGGCGATGTGTTCCTCGAATTCCCCGCGGATTCCCCGGCCGTTCGGGCCGCGACGCACGCGCAGGGCGACGAGCTGACCGCCGTGCTGGAGATCACGGACGTCGCTCCGGTCTCCGTACCGCACCGGATCCGCGGCCGCGCCTGGATCTCCGGCTGGCTCACCTCCGTCCCCGGCATCGCCGCGCCCGGCCGGATGATGCTGCGTCTGGAGTTCGGCGAGGCGTACGTGGACGACCTCTGGGGCGCCGAGGACATCGAGCCGGAGGACTTCCGCGACGCGGCCCCCGACCCGCTGGTCCTCCACGAGGCGGAGCTGCTCCAGCACCTGGCCTCCGCCCACGACGAGCAGATGCGCACGCTGTGCGGCCTGCTGGGCGAGCGGACCGCCCGGGGCCTGGCGCCGAACCAGCCGGGCGCGGTGCCCGTGGCGCTGGACCGCTTCGGGCTGCGGGTGCGCTTCATCGAGAGCAGGGACGCGTGCTTCGACGCCCGCTTCGAGTTCCCCGAGCCGGTGCGGGACGTCACCGAGCTGCGCCGCGCCATGCACACCCTCTTCGAGGCGGCCGCGTCCTGACCGGCCGGCTCGAGGCCCCCTACGCCTGCTCGCCGCCCTCGCCGGCGCGGCCGAGGCGCTCGCGGACGCGCTCGACGACGTCCGCGTACCGCGCCTCGGCGCCGTAGCGGGTGGGTGTGTAGTACTGCCGGTCCCGGACGGCGTCCGGGGCGTACTGCTGGGCGGCGATGCCGCCCTGCACGTCGTGCGGATAGACATAGCCCTGGGCGTGGCCGAGCTTGGCCGCGCCCTTGTAGTGACCGTCGCGCAGATGGGCCGGGACGGGTCCGGCGAGCCCTCTGCGCACGTCGTCCTGCGCGGCGGAGATCGCCAGCGTCGCCGCGTTGGACTTGGGGGCGAGCGCCAGCGCGATGGTGGCGTGGCTGAGGGTGAGCGCCGCCTCCGGGAAACCGATCATGGCGACGGCCTGGGCGGCCGCCACCGCCGTCGGCAGCGCGGTGGGATCCGCGAGCCCGATGTCCTCGCTGGCCGAGATCATCAGCCGCCGGGCGATGAACCGGGGGTCCTCCCCCGCCTCGATCATCCGGGCCAGATAGTGCAGAGCGGCGTCCACGTCGGAGCCGCGGATCGACTTGATGAGCGCGCTGGCCACGTCGTAGTGCTGGTCACCGTCACGGTCGTACTTCACGGCGGCCCGGTCGACGGTCGCCTCGACCGTCTCCAGCGTGATCTCCGGCTCGTGCGTGGCGATGGCGGCACCGGCCGCGGCCTCCAGCGCGGTGAGCGCCCGCCGCGCGTCGCCGCCGGCGATCCGCAGCAGATGCGCCTCGGCGTCCTCGGGCAGGGTGACCGCCCCGCCGAGACCCCGCTCCTCGGTCAGCGCCCGGCGCAGCAGGGAACGCAGGTCGTCGTCGGTCAGCGGCTCCAGGGTGAGCAGCAGGGAGCGCGAGAGCAGCGGGGAGATGATCGAGAAGTACGGATTCTCCGTGGTGGCGGCGATGAGCGTCACCCAGCGGTTCTCCACGGCGGGCAGCAGGGAGTCCTGCTGGGCCTTGGAGAAGCGGTGGATCTCGTCCAGGAAGAGGACGGTCTCCTTGCCGAAGCCACCGGTGGCGCGGCGCGCGCTCTCGATGACGGCGCGGACCTCCTTGACGCCCGCGGTGATCGCGGAGAGCTCCACGAAACGCTTGTTGGTGGCCTTGCTGACCACATACGCCAGGGTCGTCTTACCGGTGCCGGGCGGGCCCCACAGGATGACGGAGGACGCCCCCGCCGGACCGCCCCCGTCGCCGACGAGGCGGCGCAGGGGCGAGCCCGGCTTCAGCAGATGCTGCTGGCCGACGACCTCGTCGAGGGTGCGGGGGCGCATCCGGACAGCGAGGGGGCTGCTGGACGGGTCCTTCTCCTGGCGGTCTTCGGCGGCTGCGGTAAAGAGGTCGGGCTCCACGTCATGAAGCCTAAGCGACCCCACTGACAGGGCCGCCTACGGGAGTGGCCCGGCGATCAGCTGGTCCAGAAGTCCCACCAGCGGGTCAGGATCAGCATGCCGATGATCCCGATCCACATCACCGGAAGCACCCAGGGGAACTCGGTGAGCCCGTTCCGCAGCCAGGCCGGGGCCGGGAGGATGCGGTGCTTGACGTTGTGCGTGGTCACGTAGCAGAACATGACGATGGTGGCGACCCAGGCGAGGCAGCACCACAGGCAGAGCGAGTTGATGTTGTACAGCGACTGGTACTGGAGCCAGGTGCAGAACCCGACACCGAAGAGCATCCCGGCGTTCAGCCCGAGCCAGAACCAGCTCCGGTAGCGGGCCCCGGCGAGCAGGCCCATCCCGATCGCGATGACCATCCCGTACGTGACCAGACCCAGCATCGGGTTGGGGAACCCGAACGCGGAGGCCTGGTCGCTCTTCATGATGTTGCCGCACGCGACGACGGGGTTGAGGCTGCAGCCGGGCGTGAAGGAGGGGTCCTCCAGCAGCTTGAACTTGTCGATCGTGATGACCCAGGAGGCCAGCAGACCGGCCGCGCCGGTGATCACCAGAAGCAGGGCGAGACCGCGTCCGGCCCCGAAGGTGCGCTTGCGGCCGCCCTCGTCCTGATCGGAGGAGAGATCGTGGTCTACCGCTGCAGTCGTCATATCGCCGTTCCGTCACCGAGTGGTCAGCCGGGCAAGGTCATTGTGCCGCAACCCCGCACCGGCCCACCGTTCGATGGACATAAAGACGTACGTCGGTGAAGGCCCCGACGGGCGGACTCGAACGGCCGCGAGGCCCCGACGACGGAGGATGGACGGCTTCCCGGTGCCGGCCCGTCGAAGCGGAGCCCATGACCGGCCTCCAACGGGGTGCGCCGTCAAGGGTGAACGCACCCTCGCAGGGTTGACGGCGGACGGAAAAGCGCGGCCGCCGGGGTCCCGGGGGCCGCGCTTGCCTCCTTGCTCAGCCGAGCCGCTTCGCCAGCTCCGCCGCGGCCTCCGTCAGCGGTACCGCGGTCTGCTCACCGGACTCCATGTCCTTGAGCTGGACGACGCCCTCGGCGAGATCGCGCTCGCCCGCGACCAGGGTGTAGCGGGCGCCCGAGCGGTTGGCGCTCTTCATCGCGCCCTTCAGGCCGCGGCCGCCGAACGCGAAGTCGGCGGCGATGCCCGCGCGGCGCAGCTCGGTGACGACGCCGAACAGGACCCGGCGGGCCTCCTCGCCGAGCGGGACGGCGTAGACGCTGGTGGTGGCGGGGAGGTCGAGCTCGACGCCCTCGGCCTCCAGCGCGAGGACCGTGCGGTCCACGCCGAGGGCCCAGCCGACGGACGGCAGCTCGGGGCCGCCGATCATCTCGGAGAGGCCGTCGTAGCGGCCGCCGCCGCCCACCGCGGACTGCGAGCCGAGACCATCGTGGACGAACTCGAAGGTCGTGCGGGTGTAGTAGTCGAGGCCGCGCACCAGCTTCTCGTCGTCCTCGAAGACGACCCCGGCCGCCGTGATCAGGGCGCGGACCTCTTCGTGGTACGCCTTGCACGCGTCGCACAGGTAGTCGCGGAGCTTCGGGGCGTCGGTGAGCTGCTTCTGGACGTCGGCCCGCTTGTCGTCCAGGACGCGCAGCGGGTTGATCTCGATGCGGCGGCGGGTCTCCTCGTCGAGGTCCAGGTCGCGCAGGAAGGTCTGGAGCGCCTCGCGGTAGACCGGGCGGCACTCCTTGTCGCCCAGCGAGTTCAGCAGGATGCGGAACTGGCGCAGGCCCAGCGAGCGGTACGCCTGGTCGGCGAGGATGATCAGCTCGGCGTCCAGAACCGGGTCCTCGGTGCCGATGGCCTCGGCGCCGACCTGCGAGAAGTGGCGGTAGCGGCCCGCCTGCGGGCGCTCGTAGCGGTAGTACGAGCCGGAGTACCAGAGCTTGACGGGGAGGTTGCCGGCCTTGTGGAGGTTGGCCTCCAGGGCCGCGCGCAGCACGGACGCGGTGCCCTCGGGGCGCAGCGCCAGCTGGTCGCCGCCCTTGGTGGTGAGGGTGTACATCTCCTTGGTGACGATGTCGGTGGACTCACCGACACCGCGTGCGAACAGCTCGACGTTCTCGAAACCGGGCGTCTCGATGTAGCCGTAGCCGGAGTCGCGCAGGGGCGCGGAGATGGCCTCGCGCACCGCCAGGAACGTCGCGGAACGGGGCGGGGTCAGGTCGTACGTGCCCTTGGGGGCCTGAAAGGTGCTCACGTGATTACGTCTCTCGTCTACAGTCCTCGGCGCGGCGCCGCGTCCAGACCGTTCAGGAACGGGTTGGAGGCGCGCTCGCGGCCGATGGTCGTCTGGGGGCCGTGGCCGGACAGCACCACGGTCGAGTCGTCGAGCGGCAGGCACACACGGGCCAGCGACTCGAGCAGCTCTGCGTGGTCGCCGCCGGGCAGGTCGGTGCGTCCGACGGAGCCGGCGAAGAGCAGGTCGCCTGAGAAGAGGACCGGCGGAATGTCCGCGGCCTCGGGCATCCCGAACGTCACCGACCCCTTGGTATGGCCGGGCGCGTGCGAGACGCCGAACTCCAGACCGGCCAGGGTCAGCTTCGACCCGTCGGTCAGCTCCTTGACGTCGTCCGGCTCCCCCACGGTCAGCTCGCCCATGAGCGGCATCCCGATGGAGCGGCCGAGCGCCTTCTCCGGGTCGCTCATCATGTAGCGGTCCTCGGGGTGGATCCAGGCGGGGACGTCATGGGCGCCGCAGACGGGCACGACCGAGGCGACGTGGTCGATGTGGCCGTGGGTGAGAACGACGGCGACGGGCTTGAGCCGATGCTTCTTCAGCGCTTCCTCGACGCCCTGGGCGGCCTGGTGGCCCGGGTCGATGATCACGCACTCCTCACCGGCGGCGGGGGCGACCAGATAGCAATTGGTCCCCCAGGCCCCGGCGGGGAACCCGGCAATAAGCACGATCGTCCTTAATGTTCGGCGGAGGATGCGGCCCGCAGTACAAGGATGCGGCGGATCAGAGCCTACCGGCGCTCCTCATGACACAGGTAACCCATATACGGTACGGGCAGCTCAGGCCCCCATCCGACGATCCACGACGTAACAAGGAGCCCAACCGGTGTCCAGCAGCGAACAGCGGCGGCGGCAGCTCGCCCGGGAGAAGTTCGAGCGCCAGCAGAAGCGCCGGGAGGAAGCCCGCCGCAGGACGAGGCGCATCACCGCGATCGTCGCGGCCTCGGTGGCCGTGGTCGCCGTCGTGGGCGTGAGCGCGTTCGTCGTGGCGGGCAAGGACGACGACAAGGACAAGAAGAGCGAAGCGGCGGCGAGTCAGAGCCCGACCCCGGAGCCTTCGGAGAGCGAGAGCAAGGCTCCGCTCCCCGCGATGAAGATCGACAAAAAGGCGAAGTACACGATGTCGCTCACGACGAGCCAGGGTGACATCGGGTTCTCGATGGACGCGGCGAAGACCCCGCAGACCGTGAACTCCTTCAAGGCGCTCGCTGACAAGGGCTACTTCGACGACACCAAGTGCCACCGGCTGACCACCCAGGGCATCTTCGTGCTCCAGTGCGGCGACCCCAAGGGCGACGGCACGGGCGGTCCGGGCTACAACATCCCGGACGAGAACCTGGACGCGCTCGGCAAGGCGGGCGGCGACGGCACGGTCGTCTACCCGCCGGGCACGGTGGCGATGGCCAATACCGGCCAGCCGAACTCCGGCGGCAGCCAGTTCTTCCTGGTCTACAAGGAGACGAAGCTCCCGCCCACGTACACCCCGTTCGGCACGATGGACGACGCCTCGCTGAAGGCCGTCCAGAAGGTCGGCGAGGCCGGGGTCGAGGGCGGTGCGGGCGACGGCGCCCCGAAGAAGGCCGTGACGGTGGAGAAGGCGACCGTCGAGAAGAGCTGAGCCCGCGCGGGACGGCGACAGGCAGGGAGAGGGGCCTCCGCCCGGGCGGAGGCCCCTCTCCCTGCCCGAGCGGAGAATTTCAGCCGCGCTGAGTGCGGACAGCCGGGCGGCCGGTCGCCTAGATTGGCGTTGTGCAGGGCGGGCGAGGCCCGCCCCAGGAAACTGTGGACGATGCCCGGGGGGCGAACCCCCTCGCAGGCATCAGGTGGAGGAGGCGCTGTGAGCAGCGACCCGTGGGGCCGCGTCGACGAGACGGGCACCGTGTACGTGCGTACAGCCGAGGGCGAGCAGGTCGTCGGATCGTGGCAGGCCGGTTCCCCCGAGGAGGCTCTGGCCTATTTCGAGCGCAAGTACGACGGCATTGTGGTCGAGATCGGCCTCCTCGAACGGCGGGTGAAGACCACCGATCTGTCGGCCAAGGACGCGACGACGGCCATCGACCATCTGCGGCAGCAGGTCGACGAGCACCACGCGGTGGGCGACCTGGACGCGCTGCGCAAGCGGCTGGACGCGCTCGTCGCGACGGTCGAGGCGCGGCGCGAGGAGCGCAAGGCGCAGAAGGCGAAGCAGACCGACGAGGCCAAGCAGGCCAAGGAGGCGCTGGTCGCCGAGGCCGAGGAGCTGGCGCGGAGCGAGCAGTGGCGGTCGGCCGGCGAGCGGCTGCGGGCGCTGGTGGACACCTGGAAGGGTCTCCCCCGCCTCGACCGCAAGTCGGACGACGAGCTGTGGCACCGCTTCTCGCACGCCCGCTCGGCGTTCTCCAAGCGGCGCAAGGCCCACTTCGCCGCTCTGGACGCCCAGCGCGAGGAGGCCCGCAAGGCCAAGGAGAAGCTGGTCACCGAGGCCGAGTCGCTGTCCGGATCCACGGACTGGGTCGGCACGGCGGCGCGCTACCGCGACCTGATGACCGAGTGGAAGGCGGCGGGCCGCGCCCAGCGCGAGGCCGAGGACGACCTGTGGAACCGTTTCCGCGGTGCCCAGGACATCTTCTTCGCCGCCCGCAGCGAGGTCTTCGCGGAGCGGGACGCCGAGCAGGGCGAGAACCTCAAGCTCAAGGAGGAGCTCGCCGCCGAGGCCGAGAAGCTGGTGCCGGTGAAGGACCTGAAGGCGGCCCGCGCCGCGTTCCGGTCCATCAACGAGCGCTGGGAGGCCATCGGCCACGTACCGCGTGACGCCCGCCCGAAGGTCGAGGGCCGGATGCAGGCGGTGGAGCGCGCGCTCCTGGAGTCCGAGGAGTCCGAGTGGCGCCGGACGAACCCGGAGGCGCGGGCCCGCGCCGCGGGTCTGACCGGTCAGCTCCAGGCCGCCGTGGACAAGCTGCGCGGCCAGATCGACACCGCGCGCGCCCAGGGCAACAACGCCCGCGCGGACAAGCTGGCCAAGGAGCTGGAGGGCCGCCAGGCGCTGCTGGACCAGGCGCTGAAGGGCCTGGAGGAGTTCGGCGGCTGAGAAGCCCGACAGGAAGGCCCCGGTACGCGATGCGTGCCGGGGCCTTTCCGTTGTCGCTGTTACGGCCTGCGGGCCGACGTGACCCGGTAGACGTCGTAGACGCCCTCCACGCCGCGTACGGCCTTCAGGACGTGGCCCAGGTGCTTGGGGTCGCCCATCTCGAAGGTGAAGCGCGAGGTGGCCACCCGGTCGCGGGACGTCTGGACGGCCGCCGACAGGATGTTGACGTGCTGGTCGGAGAGGATCCGGGTGACGTCGGAGAGCAGCCGGGAGCGGTCCAGCGCCTCGACCTGGATGGCGACCAGGAAGACGGAGGACTGGGTGGGCGCCCACTCGACCTCGAGGATGCGCTCGGGCTGCTGCGACAGCGACTCCACGTTGACGCAGTCCGCGCGGTGCACGGAGACACCGCTGCCCCGGGTGACGAAGCCGATGATCGGGTCGCCGGGGACGGGCGTGCAGCAGCGGGCGAGCTTGACCCAGACGTCCTCGACGCCCTTGACGACGACCCCGGGGTCCGCGTTGGCGCGGCGCTTGCTGCGGCCGCCGTGCGAGGGCGGGGTGGACTCGGCGATGTCCTCGTTGGCCTCGTCGTGGCCGCCGAGGGCCTGCACCAGCTTCTGGACGACGCCCGCCGCCGCGACATGGCCCTCGCCGATCGCCGCGTACAGCGAGGAGATGTCGGGGTAGCGCATCTCGTGGGCGAGGGTGACCAGGGAGTCGCCGGTCAGGATGCGCTGGATCGGCAGGTTCTGCTTGCGCATGGCGCGCGCGATGGCGTCCTTGCCCTGCTCGATCGCCTCGTCGCGGCGCTCCTTGGAGAACCAGGCGCGGATCTTGTTGCGGGCGCGCGGCGACTTGACGAAGCCGAGCCAGTCCCGGGAGGGTCCGGCGCCGGCCGCCTTGGAGGTGAAGACCTCGACCAGGTCGCCGTTGTCGAGCGTCGATTCGAGCGGGACGAGCCGCCCGTTGACGCGTGCTCCTATGGTGCGGTGGCCGACCTCGGTGTGGACGGCGTACGCGAAGTCGACGGGGGTCGCGCCGGCGGGCAGCGCTATGACGTCACCCTTCGGTGTGAAGACGAAGACCTCGTTGCGCGAGAGGTCGAAGCGCAGGGACTCCAGGAACTCGCCCGGGTCCTCGGTCTCCTTCTGCCAGTCCAGGAGCTGGCGCAGCCACGCCATGTCGTTCACCGTGTCCTGGCCGCGCCCGGTGTTCTTGGGGACGTCGGTACGGACCTTGGAGGCGCCCGCGACCGCTTCCTGCTTGTACTTCCAGTGGGCGGCGATGCCGTACTCGGCGCGGCGGTGCATGTCGAACGTACGGATCTGGAGCTCGACGGGCTTGCCGCTGGGACCAATCACCGTGGTGTGCAGCGACTGGTACATGTTGAACTTGGGCATCGCGATGTAGTCCTTGAACCGCCCGGGCACCGGGTTCCACCGGGCGTGGACGGTGCCGAGCGCCGCGTAGCAGTCGCGGACGGTGTCGACGAGTACGCGGATCCCCACCAGGTCGTAGATCTCGGCGAAGTCGCGGCCTCGCACGATCATCTTCTGGTAGACGCTGTAGTAGTGCTTGGGGCGGCCGGTGACGGTGGCCTTGATACGGGCGGCGCGCAGGTCGGACTGGACCTCGTCGGTCACTATGGCGAGGTATTCGTCGCGCTTGGGGGCCCGCTCGGCGACGAGGCGGACGATCTCGTCGTACATCTTGGGGTAGAGGATCGCGAAGGCGAGGTCCTCCAGCTCCCACTTGATGGTGTTCATGCCCAGCCGGTGCGCCAGCGGGGCGTAGATCTCCAGCGTCTCGCGGGCCTTCTTCTCCTGCTTCTCCCGCTTGAGGTAGCGCATGGTGCGCATGTTGTGCAGCCGGTCGGCGAGCTTGATGACGAGGACCCGGGGGTCCTTGGCCATGGCGACGACCATCTTGCGTACGGTCTCGGCCTGGGCGGCCTCGCCGAACTTGACCTTGTCCAGCTTGGTGACGCCGTCGACGAGCAGGGCGACCTGGTCGCCGAAGTCGCGCTTGAGGGTGTCCAGGCCGTACTCGGTGTCCTCGACGGTGTCGTGGAGCAGTCCCGCCATCAGCGTCGCCGGGTCCATGCCCAGCTCGGCGAGGATCGTGGTGACGGCCAGCGGGTGGGTGATGTAGGGGTCGCCGCTCTTGCGCTTCTGGCCCCGGTGCCAGCGCTCGGCGACCTGGTAGGCCTTCTCGATCTGGCGGAGCGTGGCCGTCTCGATCTTGGGGTCGTTGCCCCGGACCGTACGCAGCAGGGGTTCCAGGACCGGGTTGTACGGGCTGGAGCGCTGTACGCCCAGCCGGGCGAGGCGGGCCCGCACCCGGTTTGAGGAGCCGCCGGAGCGGGAGGCGGAGCCGGTGGCGGATCCGGCCTTCGCGGGGGGCCCGGGGGGCGGGGGCTTGGGCGCTGCGGGGGCCGGCTTCCTGGCCGGAGGCTGCGCGGGGCCCGTCGTCCCGGCCTCCGGCTTCCTGGCCGGAGGCTGCGCGGGGCCCGTCGTCCCGGCCGGCTTCGGCGGGGCCTCGGGGGCCGCGGGCTTCACGGGAGGAGTGGCGGGCTTCGCCGCCCGGGGGCGCGCGGAATCGGCGGCCGGCTCGGCGGGCGCGGGCGCCGGCGCGTTCGAGGGCGCAGCCTTATCCGGCGTGGCGGGGGCCGCCACGGGCTTGTCGGGCTGCGGGGCGGCGGCTGACTGGGCCTCGTCTGGCAAGAGCGCTCCTCGTGCGGATCCGGGGTACCCGGAGAGCCCATGGTATCGATCCCCCGGCGGGACCTCGCCCGGGGACGGTGGGAGAGGGAACAACGCGGAGCGGGCACCCGGTGTTCCCGGGTGCCCGCTCCGTTGCGCTCGATGTCCGTCGCCGGACCGCGGTCCGCTGTTCAGACCGTGATCAGGGCCTCCAGCGGGGTGCCGGCGAGGCCCGGCTCCAGGCGGGCGCGGCCCGCGAGGAAGCCGAGCTCCATGAGGACCGCGACACCCGCGACCTGGGCGCCGGCCCGCCGGATGAGGTCCAGCGAGGCCTCGGCGGTGCCGCCGGTGGCGAGGACGTCGTCGATGACCATGACCCGGTCATCGGCGTCGAGGTCCTCCGCGTGGATCTCGATCTCCGCGCTGCCGTACTCCAGCTCGTAGGTCTGGCTCAGCGTGGCTCCGGGGAGCTTTCCGGCCTTGCGGACCGGGATGAAGCCGATGCCCGCCCGGACCGCGACGGGCGCGGCCAGGATGAAGCCGCGCGCCTCCAGGCCGACGATCTTCGTGGCGCCGTGCCGTACGCACAGCTCCGCGAGGGCGTCGGTGAGCGCCGTGAAGGCGACCGGGTCCGCGAGCAGCGGGGTGATGTCCTTGAACACCACGCCCGGCTTCGGGTAGTCCGCGACATCGCGGATCCGGCTGAGCAGCAGCTCCCTGGTGGATTCGGTGGTGCTCGTCATCGCTCAGCGCTTCCCTGGGGTGCGGTGCGACCGGGGGCGGCCGATCGTCGTGCCCGCGGTCTCCGCGCCGTCGCGCGGGCCCTCGGGGGCGTCGTCGGGGGACTCGCCCTTGGCGGCCGCGGCGGCCCGCTTGGCCAGGACCCGCTTCTTCAGCGCCTTCATCTGCGGGTCGCGTTCCTTGAGGTCGGCGACGAGCGGCGTGGCGATGAAGATCGAGGAGTAGGCACCGGCGGCGAGACCGACGAACAGCGACAGCGAGATGTCGTTCAGCATGCCCGCGCCGAGGACACCGCCACCGATGAACAGCAGACCGGCCACCGGCAGCAGCGCCACCACGGTGGTGTTGATGGAGCGGACCAGGGTGCTGTTGATCGACCGGTTGGCGATCTCGCTGTACGTGTAGCGGGTCTGCTTGGTGATGTCCTTCTGGCCCTCCTTGAGGCTGTCGAAGACGACCACCGTGTCGTACAGGGAGTAACCGAGAATGGTCAGCAGACCGATCACCGTGCCCGGGGTGACCTCGAAGCCGACCAGGGCGTAGACACCGACCGTGATGGTGATGTCGTGGATCAGCGCGATGAGGGCGGCGACGGCCATCCGCCACTCGAAGGCGATGGCCAGATAGATCACCACCAGGATCATGAAGACCCCGAGACCGGTCCACGCCTTGTTGGCGATCTGCTCACCCCAGCTGGGGCCGACCAGGTCCGCGTTGATGTCGTCGGCGGGGATGCCGAGCTCGTCGGAGAGGGTCTCCTTGATCTCGTTCGCCTTCGCGGTGTCGACCTCGGTGATCTGGATGCGCAGGCCGCCGTTGCCGAGCTCCTGGACGATCGCCAGGTGGCCGGAGGCCTCGGTCGCCACGTCCGTGGCCTGGGCGGTGGAGATCTGGGCCTTGGTGTCGGTCGTGAAGACCGCGCCGCCCTTGAACTCGATGCCCATGCGGAGGCCGCCGACCGCCACGCCGATGATGGCCGTGATGGTGATCAGTATCGAGACGCCGTACCAGATCTTGCGGTTGCGGATGAAGTCGTAGCCGACCTCGCCGCGGTAGAGCCGGGCGCCGAGATTGCCGAGTCGCGACATCTCACGCCTCCTTCGGTTCGGTGGGGGCGTTGACACGGCGCGAGCCGCGCAGCGGCGGCTGGGCGCCGAGCCGCTTCGGGTCCAGCCCGGACCACGGGCCGCCCTTGGAGAAGAACTTCGTCCGGCCCATGAGCGTCATCAGGGGCTTGGTGAAGAGGAACACCACGACGACGTCGAGCAGCGTGGTGAGTCCGAGCGTGAAGGCGAATCCCTGCACCTTGCCGACGGTGACGATGAAGAGCACCGCTGCGGCCAGGAACGACACGAAGTCGGAGACCAGGATGGTGCGGCGGGCACGCGGCCAGGCGCGCTCGATGGCCGGTCGCAGCGTGCGTCCTTCGCGGATCTCGTCTCTGACGCGTTCGAAGTAGACGATGAAGGAGTCCGCTGTGATGCCGATGGCGACGATGGCGCCGCAGACCGCCGGCAGGTTCAGCGCGAAGCCGATGGCCGGGCCCAGCAAGGACATGATCGTGTACGTCAGGATGCCGGAGACCAGAAGGCTCAGCAGCGCGATGAAAGCGAGACCCCGGTAGTAGACGACCAGGTAGATGATGACCAGCGCCAGACCGATCGCCCCGGCGATCAGGCCCGCCTGGAGCTGCTCGCTGCCGAGCGCGGCGGTCACCGTGGTGACGCTGACCTCCTTGAAGGTCAGCGGCAGGGCGCCGTAGGAGAGGATGTTGCCGAGGTCCTCGGCCGACTGCTGGTCGAAGCTGCCGGAAATCTGGGCGTTCTTGCTGAGCGCCTGGCGCACCGACGGGGCGGAGACGACCTCGCCGTCGAGGACGATCGCGAACTGGTTCATCGGCGGCTGCTGCTGCGCGAGCCGGCCGGTGATCGTCTGGAACTTCTTGGCGCCGGCGGAGGTGAACTCCATCGACACGATCCACTCACCGGACTGCTGGTCGATGGCGCCCTTGGCGTCGTCGACGTCGGCGCCGGAGACCTCGGCGGGGCCGAGGATGTACTTCTCGTAGCTGCCCGGAACGTTCGAGCCGCAGGCGACGATCGAGTCGGTGGGCTTGGCGTTCTTACCCGCGTCGGTCCGCTGCTTGGGGTCGGTGCAGTCGAGCTTGGTGAACTCCTCCTGGAGCTTGGCCGTGGCCGGGTCCGCGGAGGGCGACGCCTCGGGGGAATCCGACGCCTTCGGCTTGTCGGAGGCGCCGGGGGTCGGGTCGTCCTTCGTCAGGGCACCGGTGACCGCGCGGCCCTGGGTGGTGGCGCTCGCCGAGGGGGTGGCCTCCGAACCGGTGGCCTCCTCACCCTGGGGCTTGTCCTCGTCCGTCGCCTTGTCCTCGCCCTGGGCGGACTCGCCGGGCTTCGGGGTGCCGGAGGCCGAGGGGCTGGCGGAGTCGGAGGGCTTGGGCGCCTCGGGGCCGCTCGCCTGCACCGTCAGAACAGGCCGGAAGTAGAGCTGGGCGGTGGTACCGACCTGCTCCTGGGCCTGCTTGGAGTTCGTCCCCTTGGGGATGTTGACGATGATGTTCTTGTTGCCCTGGGTCTGGACCTCGGCCTCGGAGACGCCCAGACCGTTGACCCGCCGCTCGATGATGCCGACCGCGGTGTCCATGTTGGTCTGGTTGATCGCGTTCGGCTTGCCGGGCTGGTTCTGCGCTTCGAGCGTGATCGAGGTCCCGCCGGCCAGGTCGATGCCCAGCCGGGGTGTGGTGTGCCCGGACAGGAACATCCCGCCGGCGAGCGCGACCATGACGATGAGGATCAGCGCCAGGGCACGCCCCGGCCTGCCCTGACCGCTGGACGGCCCTCGGCCCTTCTTGGGTGCTGCCACCTTCTCGTTTCTCCCTGTCCAACCGCCCCGCGCCGGGTACGCGCCCGAGCGGCCACGAAGTGTAGTGGGGACCCTGCCCCCGCAGACGACCGCACGGTCCCGGGGACGCCCCGCGCCGGTGGGCGCGCGACGTCCCCGGGATCGTGAGAACTACTTGGAGTCGGCGTCGCCGTCGGTCTTGCCCTCGCCCTTGGCGTCCTTGACGTCCTCGGTCGCCTTGACGTCCTTGGCCGTGGCGTCCTCGGTCTTCTCGGCGTCGTCGGCCGCGCCGTCCTTGCCCAGGTCGATCTTGGCGACCTCGGCGTCGCCGTCACCGGTCAGCGAGGAGGCGTCGTCGGGAACGACGGTGCCGTCCGTGTCCAGCTCCGGGTCGTCGCCGTGGACGATGCGGTTGTACTCCGCGTCGTCCAGGACGGCGCCGATGGCGTTCTTCGCGTAGACGGCGTGCACGCCGGGGGCGACCTCGAGGAGCACGGTGTCGTCGTGGACTTCCTTCACGGTCGCGTACATGCCCCCGATCGTGCGGACGCCGGTACCGGGCTGCATGTCGTTGCGCATCTGCGCGGCCGCCGCCTGCTTCTTCTTGGCGGAGCGGGTCATCAGGAACATGGCCCCGATGAGCACGATGAAGGGGAGAAGAGTGATGAGATCCACGGGACGGGAATTCCTTCGCACGACCGCGACTGGAATGCGGCCTCTATATACGGGGGTGGGTACACCGACCGGTTAGGGCGGCATCGGCGGAGTCTAGATGAGTCCGCATCGATGGAACAACGCCCAGCATGGCACCCAGGTTCCTGTCCACGCGAACCTGTGACATATCACGCCCCGAACAGGCCCTGTTGTCCCTTTACGCCGTGCTGCGGCGGGACCAGCCCCAGATGTGCCCAGGCCGCGGGGGTGGCGACCCGGCCGCGCGGGGTCCTGGCCAGCAGTCCTTCCCGTACGAGGAAGGGCTCGGCGACCTCCTCGACGGTCTCGCGCTCCTCCCCCACGGCGACCGCCAGGGTGGACAGGCCCACGGGGCCGCCGCCGAACAGCTTCAGCAGGGCGCCGAGGACGGCGCGGTCCAGCCGGTCGAGTCCGCGGACGTCGACCTCGTACACCTTGAGGGCCGCCGCGGCGATCTCCCGGTCGATCGCTCCCTCCGCCTTGACCTGGGCGTAGTCGCGGACGCGGCGGAGCAGCCGGTTGGCGATACGGGGCGTGCCCCGGGAGCGTCCGGCGATCTCGGCGGCGCCCTCCACGTCGATGCCGACGTCCAGGAGGCGGGCGGAGCGGTGGATGACGCGCTCCAGCTCGGCGGGGGCGTAGAACTCCATGTGCCCGGTGAAGCCGAAGCGGTCGCGCAGCGGGGGCGGCAGCAGTCCGGCCCGGGTGGTGGCGCCGACCAGGGTGAAGGGGGGCAGCTCCAGCGGGATCGCGGTGGCGCCGGGGCCCTTGCCGACGATGACGTCGACCCGGAAGTCCTCCATCGCCATGTAGAGCATCTCCTCGGCGGGCCGGGACATCCGGTGGATCTCGTCGAGGAAGAGGACCTCGCCCTCCTGGAGGGAGGAGAGGATCGCCGCGAGGTCGCCGGCGTGCTGGATGGCGGGGCCCGAGGTGATGCGGATCGGGGCGTTCATCTCGGCGGCGATGATCATCGAGAGGGTGGTCTTGCCGAGGCCGGGGGCGCCGGAGAGCAGCACGTGGTCGGCGGTGGCGCCGCGGGCGCGGGCCGCCTTGAGGACCAGGTCGAGCTGTTCGCGGACCTTCTCCTGGCCGACGAACTCCTCCAGGTCCTTGGGGCGCAGCGCCGCCTCGACCGCGGTGTCCTCGCCGTCCGCGTCGGCGTCGACCAGCCGGTCGTCGAAGACCGGGCCGGTCGGCTCGTCGGTCTCGGGTCCGGTCTCGTCCCAGTTCATCAAGGGCCTCTTCGGTGGTTCGGTGCCGGTCAGCGTGCGCGGTTGAGAGTCTGCAGGGCGGCCCGCAGCAGCTGGGGCACGGGGGGTGTGGTGCCCTCGGCGACGGCGGCCTCGGCCTGCGGGGCGACGGCGCTGACGGCCTCGTCGGCCTCGCGGCTCGCGTAGCCGAGGCCGATCAGGGCGGCCTGGAGCTGGTCGCGCCAGCCCGAGGTGACGGGGGTGCCGATGCCCTGCTGGCCGATGTGCGCGCCGACCGGTTCGCCGAGCCGGTCCTTGAGCTCCAGCAGCAGCTTCTGGGCGCCCTTCTTCCCGATGCCGGAGACGGCGGTCAGCGCCTTCTCGTCGCCGGTGGAGACCGCGAGGCGCAGGGCGTCGGGGCTGTGGGTGGCGAGCATCGCCTGGGCGAGCCGGGGTCCGACGCCGCTGGCGGTCTGGAGCAGCTCGAACACCTGCCGCTCGTCGTCGTTCGCAAAGCCGTACAGCGTGAGGGAGTCCTCCCGGACGACGAGGGAGGTGGCGAGCCGGGCCTCCTTGCCGACGCGCAGGTCGGCGAGGGTGTGCGGGGTGCACTGGAGGGCCATGCCGATGCCGCCGACCTCGATGACGGCCGTGGTCGGGGCGAGGGCGGCCACCGGGCCGGAGACGAAGGCGATCATGCGGTGCGGCCTTTCAGCGTGCGCGGGGCGCGGGGCGCGCCGGAGGTGCGGGGGGCGGCGGACGCGCCGGGGGTTCGGGGGGTGCCGGAGGTCCCGGGCGCGCCGGACGTGCGGTGGGCCGCCACCGCCTGCTGGAGCCGGTTCTGTGCGGGAGCCCGCCAGATGTGGCAGATGGCGAGGGCCAGGGCGTCGGCGGCGTCGGCGGGCTTGGGCGGGGCGTCCAGCCGGAGCAGCCGGGTCACCATTGCCCCGACCTGGGCCTTCTCCGCGCGGCCCGATCCGGTGACGGCGGCCTTGACCTCGCTGGGCGTGTGCAGGGCGACCGGGATGCCCCGGCGGGCGGCGCAGAGCATGGCGATCGCGCTGGCCTGGGCGGTGCCCATCACCGTACGGACGTTGTGCTGGGCGAAGACCCGCTCCACCGCCACGTAACCCGGGGAGTACTCGTCGAGCCAGGCTTCGATGCCCTGCTCCACGGCGACGAGCCGGTCGCCCAGCTCCGCGTCCGCCGGGGTGCGCACGACGCCGACGCCGAGCATGGTCAGCGGGCGGCCCGCGACCCCCTCGACCACACCGACACCGCACCGGGTCAGCCCCGGGTCAACGCCCAGAACCCGCATGGAGCCCCCCTGTCCTCGCTGCTCGCGACGCCCACTCGTTCATCTGTTCCCGCAGGCTATCGGCTCGCACTGACAAAGCCTCGCAACCACATGACGACGGGCCGACGGGGTGTCCCCGTCGGCCCGTCATACCGTGCTGTGCCGGCCGCGCCTCAGGCGTCGACCTTCTCCATGACCTCGTCGGACACGTCGAAGTTGGCGAAGACGTTCTGCACGTCGTCGCTGTCCTCCAGCGCGTCGATGAGCTTGAAGATCTTGCGCGCGCCCTCTTCGTCCAGCTCGACCTGCATGGTCGGCAGGAAGTTGGCCTCGGCGGAGTCGTAGTCGATGCCCGCCTCCTGGAGGGCGGTGCGCACCGCGACCATGTCGGTGGCCTCGCTGACCACCTCGAAGGTCTCGCCGAGGTCGTTGACCTCTTCGGCGCCCGCGTCGAGGACCGCGCCGAGGACGTCGTCCTCGGACAGCTCGCCCTTGGGCACGATCACGACGCCCTTGCGGTTGAACAGGTACGAGACGGAGCCCGGGTCGGCCATCGAGCCGCCGTTCCGGGTCATCGCGACACGTACGTCGGACGCGGCGCGGTTGCGGTTGTCGGTCAGGCACTCGATGAGCACCGCGACACCGTTGGGGCCGTAACCCTCGTACATGATCGTCTCGTAGTCGGTACCGCCCGCTTCGAGACCGCCGCCGCGCTTGACGGCGGAATCGATGTTCTTGTTCGGGACGGAACTCTTCTTCGCCTTCTGGATGGCATCGACGAGCGTCGGGTTGCCATCGGGGTCGACGCCGCCGGAGCGGGCCGCGACCTCGATGTTCTTGATCAGCTTCGCGAAGAGCTTGCCGCGCTTGGCGTCAATCACGGCCTTCTTGTGCTTCGTCGTAGCCCATTTAGAGTGGCCGGACATCTGCCTTCTCCTTCGCGTCACCAAAATCGAGTCGAACCCGAGAGATCCTACCGGGGTCCGCTCACTTCACTGCGCGCACCATGTCCACGAACAGAGCGTGCACGCGATGATCGCCGGTCAGTTCGGGATGGAACGACGTGGCGAGGACATTTCGCTGGCGTACGGCCACGATGTGGCCGCCGTGCTCGGCGATGACCTCCGCCTCGGCCCCGACGGACTCCACCCAGGGGGCGCGGATGAACACGCCCTCCACGGGGCCGCCGTCGATCCCGGCGACCTCGACCGCGGCCTCGAACGACTCGTTCTGCCGGCCGAAGGCGTTGCGCCGCACGATCATGTCGATGCCGCCGATGGTCTCCTGGCCCGAGCGCGGGTCGAGGATCTTCTCGGCGAGCAGGATCATCCCGGCGCAGGTGCCGTAGACCGGCATCCCGGCCCGGACCCGCTCACGCAGCGGCTCCATCATGCCGAAGAGGACCGCCAGTTTGGACATGGTGGTCGACTCGCCGCCCGGGATGACCAGGCCGTCGACCTCGGCGAGCTCCTCGGGGCGCCGGACCGGCCTGGCCAGGGCGTCCGCCGAGGCCAGGGCGATCAGGTGCTCCCGTACGTCGCCCTGAAGTGCGAGGACGCCGATCACAGGGGTGTCGCTCATCAGTGGTTACCAGCCGCGGTTGGCGTAGCGCTCGGACTCGGGCAGGGTGTCGCAGTTGATGCCGACCATGGCCTCACCCAGGTTGCGGGAGGCGTCCGCGATGACCTTCGGGTCGTCGTAGAAGGTGGTGGCCTTCACGATGGCGGCGGCGCGCTTGGCCGGGTCGCCGGACTTGAAGATGCCGGAGCCGACGAAGACGCCCTCGGCGCCGAGCTGGCGCATCAGCGCGGCGTCGGCCGGGGTGGCGACGCCACCGGCGGAGAACAGCACGACGGGCAGCTTGCCGAGCTCGGCGACCTCCTTGACCAGCTCGTAGGGGGCGCGGAGGTCCTTGGCGGCGGCGTACAGCTCGTTGTTGTCGAAGCCGCGCAGTCGCGCGATCTCGTTCTTGATCTGGCGCAGGTGGCGGACGGCCTCGACGACGTTGCCGGTGCCGGCCTCGCCCTTCGAGCGGATCATGGCCGCGCCCTCGGCGATGCGGCGCAGGGCCTCGCCCAGGTTGGTGGCACCACAGACGAAGGGGGTGGTGAAGGCGAACTTGTCGCTGTGGTTGACCTCGTCGGCCGGGGTGAGGACCTCGGACTCGTCGATGTAGTCGACACCGAGGGACTGGAGGACCTGAGCCTCGACGAAGTGGCCGATGCGGGACTTGGCCATGACCGGGATGGAGACGGCCCCGATGATCTCCTCGATCATGTTGGGGTCGGACATCCGGGCCACGCCGCCGTCCTTGCGGATGTCGGCGGGGACCCGCTCCAGGGCCATGACGGCCACGGCGCCCGCGTCCTCGGCGATCTTCGCCTGCTCGGCGTCGACGACGTCCATGATCACGCCGCCCTTGAGCTGCTCGGCCATGCCGCGCTTGACGCGGGCGGTGCCGGTGGCGGGGGACTCGGCGGACTGCGGGGTGCTGGGAAGCGTGGACACGGGACCTCACTCGGTGAAAGACGCTGGATACTGCATCGCCGAGCAAACGCTGTGGGAGCAGGCCACAGCAAGGGCCAATGAACAGGCCGTGGATCGTTTTGGCCTGGGATCTCCGCCCCGGTCGTTCCCCGGCTCAGGTGCCCGGGCGGTCCGCGAGGGCCACCGGCGGGGCGTCGTCCATCTCGAAGGCGAGCGGGAACGGGGCGTGCCCGGCCAGCCGCAGGAGCCGGACCGTGCGGTGCCGGCGCAGGGCGCGGGCGGCGCGCACGGCGTCGTTGTGGAAGCGGCGGGCCATGGGCACGCG
Organism: Streptomyces rubiginosohelvolus; assembly: GCF_014649875.1. Lineage (GTDB taxonomy): Bacteria > Actinomycetota > Actinomycetes > Streptomycetales > Streptomycetaceae > Streptomyces > Streptomyces rubiginosohelvolus. The sequence continues at coordinate 144,840 of NZ_BMTW01000007.1, forward strand.
GCGTACGGCGGCGGCCAGTTCGGTGGCCGCGTCCTCGCCGCCGGGGATCTCCTTCACCGCGTCGACCTGGGCCGGTTCGCCGAAGACGGCGCGCAGGGCGGTGCTCAGTTCGCTCTCGGCGACCTCGCGGTGGTCCTCCTCGGCCTGCCGGGCGGCGTGCGCGGCCTCGTACAGGACGATCGAGGCGGCCGGGTCCAGGACGCCGGAGGTGGCCAGCTCCTGGGTGACCGAGGCGCGGCGCAGCAGTTGGGCGTCGAGGGCGGCGCGGGCGGCGTCGATCCGGGAGTGCAGACGGTCGAGCCGGCCGGCGGTCCAGCTGAGGTACACGCCGATCGCGATGAGCGCGAGGACGATCCAGACGATGAGGGTTACGGTCACGGGCCCACACGCTACCGTCGCCGGCGGCCCCCGCTTCAACAGGAGGCCCCCGAGGCCGCGTACCGGGGCCCGGACCGCGCCACCGTCGGCTGCGAACCCCCCGGCTCAGTCCCGCGCGAGCCCGAACCGGGCCCGCAGCCCGGAGCGTTCGTCCGCCGCGACGGACGCGGCCCCGTCGGTCACCGTCTCGTACACCGCGAGGATGTCGGCCCCCACCGTCGCCCAGTCGAAGCGCCGTACGTGGGCCTCGCCCCGCTCCCGCAGCCCCTTGCGACGCTCCGGGTCGCCCAGCAGCCGGATCGCGGCCTCGGCCAGCGCCTCGGCGTCCTCGTTGGCGAACAGGTCGCCCGCCGCCCCCTGGTCCAGCACCTGCGCGAAGGCGTCCAGGTCGCTCGCGAGGACCGGCGCACCGGCCGACAGCGCCTCGACCAGGATGATGCCGAAGCTCTCGCCGCCGGTGTTCGGGGCCACGTACACGTCGACGCTGCGCAGCAGCCGGGCCTTGTCCTCGTCGCTGACCATGCCGAGGAACTCGACGCGCTCGCGCAGCTCCTTCGGCAGCGTGGCCACCGCCTCCTCCTCGTCCCCGCGCCCGGCGACCAGCAGCCGGGCCTCGGGGCGGGCGGCGAGGATCGCGGGCAGCGCCTTCATCAGGACGGGCAGGCCCTTGCGGGGTTCGTCGATGCGGCCGATGAAGCCGAGCGTCTGGCCCTGCCATTCCGCCTTTGGTTCGGCCTCGGCGAAGAAGCCGACGTCGACACCGTTGGGGATGACGACGGCGTCGCCGCCGAGGTGCTCGACCAGGGTGCGCCGGGCGTACTCGCTGACCGCGATCCGGGCGCTGATCTTCTCCAGCGCGGGCTGGAGGATCGGGTACGCGGCGATCATCGCCCGGGAGCGCGGGTTGGAGGTGTGGAAGGTGGCCACGATCGGCCCCTGCGCCGCCCAGCAGGCCAGCAGACCCAGCGACGGGGAGGTCGGCTCGTGGATGTGGATCACGTCGAACGTGCCGTCGTGCAGCCAGCGCCGCACCCGGGCCGCCGACAGGAAGCCGAAGTTCAGCCGGGCGACCGAGCCGTTGTACGGGACCGGGACGGCCCGGCCCGCCGAGACGACGTACGGGGGCAGCGGGGTCTCGTCGTCGGCGGGGGCCAGCACGGAGACCTCGTGGCCGAGCCGGATCAGGTGTTCGGCGAGGTCCCGGATGTGGAACTGCACGCCTCCCGGTACGTCCCAGGAGTACGGGCAGACGATGCCGATCTTCACTTCGGTGCCCCCCGGGGGTCCAGGTCGTCCAGCCAGAGCCGCTGGAGCATGTGCCAGTCCTCCGGGTGCTCGGCGATCCCGCCGGCGAAGGCGTCGGCCAGCGCCTGCGTCATCGCGGAGGTCTTCTCGGCGCGGGTGCCTTCCTCCGGCATCTCGATCGCCGGGTGGACGCGCGCCTTCATCACCGGCGTGCCGTCGTACCAGAGGGTCACCGGCATCAGCAGCGCGCCGGTCTGCTGGGCGAGGAGCGCCGGGCCCGCGGGCATCCGGGCGGTGGCGCCGAAGAACGACACCTCGACGCCGGACGCGGACAGGTCCCGGTCCGCGACCAGGCAGACCAGGCCGCCCGCGCGCAGCCGCCGGGCCAGGGTCCCGAAGGCGGCCCCGCCGCTGTGCGGCAGGACCTCCATGCCGAGGCCCTCGCGGTAGGCGACGAACCGGTCGTAGAGGGTGGCGGGCTCCAGCCGTTCGGCGACGGTGGTGAAGGGGACCTTGAGGTCGGTGGTGACCCAGGCGCCCGCGAGGTCCCAGTTGCCCAGGTGGGGCAGGGCGATGATCACGCCGTTCCCGGCGTCCATGCCCTCGGTCAGGTGGTGGACGTCCTTGACGTCGATGCTCGCCCTGATCCGCTCCGGGCTCCAGGTCGGCAGCCGGAACGACTCCATCCAGTAGCGCATGTAGGAGCGCATCCCGGCCCGCGACAGCTCGGCCAGCCGCGCCGGGCCCGCGTCGGGGACGACCCGCGCCAGATTGGACTCCAGGCGCAGCACGCTCTTGCCGCGCCGCTTCCAGACCTGGTCGGCGATGGTGCGGAAGAGGCGGGTGGCGGCAGGCTCGGGCAGCGTCTTGACCGCGCTCCAGCCCAGCCCGTACAGCCCGTCGGTGAGCCGGCCCTTGAGCGTACTCACCGGTCGGCCTCGCTCCCCTGCCCGGCGGAGCCCGCGGAATCCGTGGCGGCCGGTCCCGTGACGGCCGCCTCGGCTGCGTCCGCCTCCGCCGACTCGCGGCGTACGGTCACCACCCGCTGGATCAGCGTCACGAGGCTGCCGACGGCGACGATCCACAGCGCGATCGGGAGCAGGACGTCGATGCCGGGGACCCCGAACGTGTGCAGTCCGGCGAGACCGGCGGCGACCAGCGAGATCACCAGGCGCTCGGCGCGCTCCACGAGGCCGTTGACCGCGACCGGCAGCCCGATCGACTCGCCGCGCGCCTTCGTGTACGAGACCACCTGGCCGCTGGCCAGGCAGAAGATCGCGACGGCGCAGAGGATGTTGTCGTCACCGCTGCCCGCGTACCAGAGGGCGAAGCCGGCGAAGATCGCCCCGTCGGCGACCCGGTCCAGCGTCGAGTCGAGGAACGCGCCCCACCGGCTGGAGATCCCGGCCTGCCTCGCCATGTTGCCGTCGACGAGGTCGGAGAAGACGAAGATCGTGATGACGATCGTGCCCCAGAAGAACTCTCCCATCGGGAAAAAGACCAGCGCACCTGCCATCACTCCGGCCGTGCCGATGAGAGTGACCGCGTCGGGGCTGACCCCGAGGCGGAGCAGCAGAGCGGCGAACGGTGTGAGGACACGCGTGAAGAATGCACGCGCGTACTTGTTCAGCATGGCCTTCCCGAGGGTTCGGTTCGCCGGGCGGCCCCTTCGGCCCCCGGCTGGCCCATCGTAGTCACGGCCGGACCCTTCCACCGGACGGGCACCCGCCGCCGGGTGTCCCCCGGCCCGGGCCCCGCCGTGTCCGGGGCGCGGTCCGTGGACGAGGCCGCCCGTGCGCGAGATATGGACGAGGCCACGTCACGGTGCCAAGCTCGAAGGACCGCGGGCGTCGCCGAGACCGCCGCGGCGGCCTCTCCACCCCCGTGACCACCGCTGCTCCGCGCGCGGTCGCCCTCCCCCGCACCGCGCCATCGACCGGGAGGCACGCACCATGGGCGAGAAGGCACACGCACACCCCGGAGCCGCCGGAGGAGCACCGGCGGCCGACCGCCCCTCCGCCGTACGGAACGTGGTGCTGGTCGGCCCCAGCGGATCGGGCAAGACCACTTTGGTCGAGGCCCTGGCTCTGACGGCGGGGGCGGTGAACCGGGCCGGCCGGGTCGAGGACGGGGCGACCGTCTCCGACTACGACGAGATCGAGCAGCGCCGACGGCGTTCCGTACAGCTCTCGCTGGTCCCGGTGGCCTGGGACGGGTGCAAGATCAATCTGCTGGACACCCCCGGCTACGCGGACTTCGTCGGGGAACTGCGGGCCGGTCTGCGCGCGGCGGACGCGGCCCTCTTCGTCGTCTCGGCCGCCCAGGAGGCCCAGTCCGTGGCGGCGACCACCCGGGCCGCCTGGGAGGAGTGCGCGCTCGTCGGCATGCCGCGCGCGATCGTCGTCACGCACCTGGACACCGCCCGTACCTCCTTCGACGACATGACCCGGATCTGCGCCGAGAACTTCGGGGGCGACGACCCCGACGCCGTACTGCCGCTGTACCTGCCCGTGCTGGGTCCCGAGGGAGCCGACGGGCACGCCCCGCTGATCGGCCTCACCGGGCTGCTGAGCCGCCGGATCCTCGACCACTCCTCGGGCGAACGCACCGAGCTGCCGCCCGCGCCCGAGCAGGAGGAACCGCTGCGGGCGGCCCGGGACCGGCTGATCGAGGGGATCATCGCCGAGAGCGAGGACGAGTCCCTGATGGACCGCTACCTCGGCGGCGAGGACATCGACGTCGCGACCCTGATCGCCGATCTGGAACGGGCCGTCGCCCGGGGCTCCTTCCACCCCGTCCTCACGGCGGCCCCGGCGGCCGAGGGGGCCCGCCAGGGCATCGGCACCGTCGAACTGCTGGAGCTGATCACCCGCGGCTTCCCGACCCCGCTGGAGCGCACCCCGCCCGTCGTCACCACCCCGTCGGGCAAGCCCCGGCCCGCGCCGGTATGCGACCCGGACGGCCCGCTGGTCGCCGAGGTCGTCAAGACGTCCTCCGACCCGTACGTGGGCCGCGTCTCGCTGGTCCGCGTCTTCTCCGGCACCCTGCGCCCCGACGACTCCGTGCATCTGTGCGGCCACGGCCTGGACGCCACGGGGCACGCCCCGCGCCCCTGCCACGAGGCGGAGATCCGCGTCGGGGCGCTCACCTCCCCGTTCGGCCGCCGGCAGAACGCGCTGGACCGGTGCGTCGCGGGCGATCTGGCGTGCGTGGCCCGGCTCGGCGAGGCGGAGACCGGCGACACGCTCTCCCCGGCCGGCGACCCCGTCCTGATCGAGCCCTGGTCGACGCCGGACCCGCTGCTCCCGCTGGCCGTACGGGCGCACGGCAAGGCGGACGAGGACAAGCTGTCGCAGAGCCTGTCCCGGCTGGTCGCCGAGGACCCCACGCTGCGCCTCGAACAGAACCCGGACACCGGCCAGGTCGTCCTGTGGTGCCTGGGCGAGGCCCACCAGGAGGTGGCCCTGGAACGGCTGCGCAGCCGTTACGGCGTCCAGGTCGACGCGGAACCGCACCGGGTGCCGCTGCGCGAGACGTTCGCGGGCCGGGCGGCCGGGCGCGGACGGCACGTCAAACAGTCCGGCGGACACGGCCAGTTCGCGATCTGCGAGATCGAGGTGGAGCCGCTGCCGCCGGGCTCCGGCATCGAGTTCGTCGACAAGGTCGTCGGCGGTGCGGTGCCGCGCCAGTTCATCCCCTCGGTGGAGAAGGGCGTCCGGACCCAGGCCGCCAAGGGGCTGTCCGCCGGGCACCCGCTGGTCGACGTCCGGGTCACGCTGCTGGACGGGAAGGCGCACTCGGTCGACTCGTCGGACGCCGCGTTCCAGACCGCCGGGGCGCTCGCGCTGCGCGAGGCCGCGGCCGAATCCCGCATCCAGCTCCTGGAGCCGGTGTGCGAGGTGAGCGTCCTGGTCCCCGACGACTACGTGGGCCCGGTGATGAGCGACCTGTCGGGGCGGCGGGGCCGGGTCGTGGGCACCGAGCAGAGCGCGGGCGGGCGCACTCTCGTACGGGCGGAGGTGCCGGAGATCGAGGTCGGCCGGTACGCGGTGGACCTGCGCTCCCTGTCGCACGGCACCGGCCGCTTCGACCGTGCGTACGCCCGGCACGAGGCGATGCCGCAGCAGATCGCCGACCGGGTCCGCACGGAGTCGGCGAACGGGTCCCCCGGCGCGTGACCGGCGCACTGTCGCACACGCCGTCCCGTTCACGCCGGTGACCGGTGGTGGTGTGATCCGGACGATACGCTGTGGTCGCAGCTCAGAAGGTATGCCGCGTACGGTAGTTGGGCACACCGCAGGAGCAGACGTGCGGCGAGTGGGGGCGACAAGGTGGCCAACGACGGATTCGACTTCTCACCGGGGGCCCAGATCCCGATCCAGGGCTCGGGCAGTCAGACCGTGGCGACCAACGCCCTGGCCTCGGCGGCGTACCGGGACAGTCCGGTGGAGGCGATCCTCGACGCCAACAGCGAGTGGCACAAATCGGAAGTGAAGCCGGGCTCCTCCAAACTCTTCAAGTCCGACTACTTCAAGCCGAATCTCGGTGAGGCGTTCGCCCGCGCCGTCCAGGAGCGCATGCTCGGCGGCGCCCGCAAGGCGCTCATCCAGTCCTTCGGGACGGACCCGCAGACCGTGGTGGAGCACTGCCTGTCGGCGAACAACCTGCGCAAGGCCCGCGACACCCGTCTCACCCTGGTGACCGTGGTGTTCGGTGTGCTGTTCCTGCCCGGCATGCTGGCCTGGGTGATCGCCTTCCGGATCCGGGACGTGCTCAACAAGTCCAAGGACACGGCGTTCAAGGCCGTCGGCACGGTGCTGCTGGCCGCCTTCGGGGTCGGTGCGCTGATCCTGGTGGTGAAGCTGCCGCTGGACGGCTTCTGGGCCCTCTACTTCCGGGGCGCGGTCATCGCGCCGGTGATCGGCTGGGTGCTCGCCAAACGGATCGCGGAGACCTCGGCCAAGGACATGCGGGCCCGCTGGGAGGGCCTTCTCTCCGGCACCGGGGTGATCGCGAAGATCCCCGAGGCGGTGCCGAAGAACCCCAACGAGACCGCGCGCGAGGCCCTGCGCCAGGGCCTGGAGAAGCTGTCGGCCGAGCAGCAGTCGAACGCCGTCTTCTACGCCGGCCCCAAGGGCGTCCTCGGCATGGGCACCCGCTGGGGCAGCTGGCAGCTGGCCGAGGAGCTGATCCCCAAGGACCCGACGAAGGAGATCCACCAGTTCCGCAGCTGGGACCTGATCCGGATCATCCACGACCAGCTGAAGATGCTGGAGCGCGGGCCGCTGAACACCGGCGGCTTCCCGAAGCCGTCCGTGAAGCACTGGATCGTCTCGCCCATCGGGGAGAAGGCCGACGCCGTCACCCGCCCCGAGGGCGAGGACGTCGCCACCTTCCAGGTGAAGCCCCACGAGATACAGCGGATCTGCAACCACCAGCAGTTCGGCAGCGGCGACCGGCACTACCTGGGCGTCCAGTTCACCCTCTGGGACGGCCAGCTGGTGATCACCATGATGATCACCGTCACCGTGCTCCACGAGACGCTGCGCATCGAGGTCACCGGCCATGCGCTCGGCCCGGTGCACGGTCTGTTCCTCACCAAGCCGGCGGCGAAGACGAAGACGGTCAACAAGACCGTCCGCTTCTGGGAGACCCGGGACGTCCAGCTGGCGCTGGTGGACGCCAAGGAGGTCGTCCGGCTCGCCCTGCGCGCCCCCCTCACCTGGTATCCGCCACTGCTGGACTACCTGGGCGGGAAGATCGTGCTGCCCGAGCCGTTCGGGCTGCGGCACGCGTGGGCGGCCAAGCCGTGGAACCACCGCTTCATGGCGGACGACGCGATGCGTGCCGCCACCCCGGTGCTGCGGGCGGTCCACTCGGCGGCGATGCGCGTCCTCGCGGAGAACGGGGTCGACACGGAGCGCTTCGACAACCGCTCGAGCATACTGAGCGGCCTCGTCCAGGACCCGGCCCCGCGCAAGGCCGACGTCTACGACGCGTAGGTACGACGCGTACGGCAGAGGCCCCCGCCGCGGCGGGGGCCTCTGCGTTCGACGTCCTAGACGGCGGCGGGCCAGGCGTCGGCCAGCATCGCCCGGGTGTCGCCCAGCAGCTGGGGCAGCACCTTGGTGTGGCCGATGACCGGCATGAAGTTGGTGTCCCCGCCCCAGCGCGGCACCAGGTGCTGGTGCAGGTGGGCGGCGATCCCGGCGCCGGCGACGGAGCCCTGGTTCATGCCGATGTTGAAGCCGTGCGCCCCCGAGGCGGCGCGCAGCGCGACCATCGCCCGCTTGGTGAAGTCCGCCAGCTCCGCGGTCTCCGGCCCGTCCAGCTCGGTGTAGTCGGCGACATGCCGGAAGGGCACGACCATGAGGTGGCCGCCGTTGTACGGATACAGGTTCAGCACCGCGTAGACGTGCTCGCCGCGAGCCACGACGAGCCCGTCCTCGTCGGATTTCGCCGGGATCGAACAGAACGGACAGCCGTCCTCGGCACCCGGGCCGCTCGGCTTGTTCTCACCCTGGATGTACGCCATCCGATGGGGCGTCCACAGGCGCTGGAATGCGTCGGGCGTCCCCACGCCGATCTGCTGCTCCGGCTCACTCGTCATGCCGATCAGCATATTGCGTCACCCCGGCGGAGCGTGTCGCCGGGGGCGCACCGCTCGGCCGCCCACGATGCTGAGGCGATGAGCGACCGAACCACCCCTGATCCACCCGCCCGGCTGACCCGCTGGGAGCAGCGCACGGAGGTGCCGCTCTTCCTCGCGGGGCTGATCTTCCTGACGGGGTACGCGGTCCGGGTGCTGACCCCGCACGAGGCGGAACCCTGGAACGACATCGCACTGATCCTCGTCTGGTCGACCTGGCTGCTCTTCCTCGTCGACTACGCGACCCGGCTGCACCTCAGCGGCTTGGGCGCGCGCTTCCTCCATACGCACTGGCTCGACACCGTGGTCCTGCTGCTGCCGCTGCTGCGCCCGCTGCGGATGGTCAAGGTGTACACGGCGGTCCAGCGCCGCCACGACCGGCCCCGGCTGGACCTGTACGCGCGCGTGATGGCGTACGCGGGGGTGACGGCCGTCCTGCTCGGCTTCGCCGCCTCGCTCGCGGTCTACCACCTGGAGCACCGCGCCCCGGACGCCTCGATCCGCACGTTCGGCGACGCGGTGTGGTGGGCGTGCGCGACGCTCACGACGGTCGGTTACGGGGACGCCACCCCGGTCACGTTCTGGGGGCGGGTGGTCGCGACGGGGCTGATGGCCTGCGGTCTGGCGCTGCTGGGCGCGGTGACGGGGTCGTTCTCGTCGTGGCTGATCCAGGTGTTCACCCGGGAGGACGAGAAGCGGCCCCCGGAGCGGGGTTAGCGCTCCGGGGGCCGCTTCTGCGTCAAGGATCGAGCCTCCGGCGTACGGATCAGACCTGTACGCGGTCCTCGACGGCCTTCGCGATCTTGGCGATGGCCTCGTCGACCGGGATGCCGTTCTCCTGCGAACCGTCGCGGTAGCGGAAGGAGACGGCGCCATTGGCCATGTCCTCGTCACCGGCGATGATCATGAACGGGACCTTGTTCTTCTGCTGGTTGCGGATCTTCTTCTGCATCCGGTCCGAGGACGCGTCCACGTCCACCCGCAGCCCCTGCTTGCGCGCCTTGGCGGCGAACTCCTGCAGGTACGGGATGTGGGCGTCGCCGATCGGGATGCCGACGGCCTGCACCGGGGCGAGCCAGACCGGGAACGCGCCCGCGTAGTGCTCCAGGAGCACGGCGAAGAAGCGCTCGATGGAACCGAACAGAGCACGGTGGATCATGACCGGGCGCTGCTTGGAGCCGTCGGGACCGGTGTACTCCAGGTCGAACCGCTCCGGCAGGTTGAAGTCGAGCTGCACGGTCGACATCTGCCAGGTACGGCCGATGGCGTCCTTGCACTGCACGGAGATCTTCGGGCCGTAGAACGCGGCGCCGCCCGGGTCCGGGACCAGGGGCAGGCCCTGCTTCTCGGCGACCTGGCGCAGGGTCTCGGTGGCCTCTTCCCAGGTCTCGTCGGAGCCGACGTACTTCTCCGGGTCCTTGGTGGACAGCTCCAGGTAGAAGTCGGTCAGCCCGTAGTCGCGGAGCAGGTTCAGCACGAAGGTGAGCGTGCGGTCCAGCTCCTCCGCCATCTGCTCCTTGGTGCAGTAGATGTGCGCGTCGTCCTGCGTGAAGCCGCGCGAGCGGGTCAGGCCGTGCACGACGCCCGACTTCTCGTACCGGTACACCGTGCCGAACTCGAAGAGGCGCAGCGGCAGTTCGCGGTAGGAGCGGCCGCGCGCGTCGAAGATCAGGTTGTGCATCGGGCAGTTCATCGGCTTGAGGTAGTAGTCCACCCCGTCGTCGAGCTGCATGGGCGGGTACATGCCGTCGGCGTACCAGTCCAGGTGGCCGGACTGCTCGAAGAGCTTGCCCTTGGTGGCGTGCGGGCTGTAGACGAACTCGTAGCCCTCCTCCTCGTGCCGGCGGCGCGAGTAGTCCTCCATGGCCCGGCGGATGACGCCGCCCTTGGGGTGGAAGACCGCGAGGCCGGGGCCGATCTGGTCGGGGAAGGAGAAGAGGTCCAGCTCGTTGCCGAGCTTGCGGTGGTCGCGCTTGGCGGCCTCCTCCAGGAACTCCAGGTGCGCCTTCAGCTCGTCCTTGGTGGGCCAGGCGGTGCCGTAGATGCGCTGGAGCATCGGGTTCTTCTCGCTGCCGCGCCAGTACGCCGCCGCGTTGCGCATCAGCTTGAACGCCGGGATGAACCGGGTGGTGGGCAGGTGCGGACCGCGACAGAGGTCCTTCCAGCACAGCTCGCCGGTCTTGGCGTCGAGGTTGTCGTAGATGGTCAGCTCGCCGCCGCCCACCTCGACGTCCGCGCCGTCGTCCGAGGAGGCGGAGCCCTTGATGCCGATGAGCTCCAGCTTGTACGGCTCGTTCGCGAGCTCCTCGCGGGCGTCCTCGTCGGAGACCACACGGCGGGAGAACTTCTGGCCCCGCTTCTGGATCTCCTGCATCTTCTTCTCGATGGCCTTGAGGTCCTCGGGGGTGAACGGCTTCTCGACGTCGAAGTCGTAGTAGAAGCCGTCCTTGACCGGCGGGCCGATGCCGAGCTTGGCCTCGGGGAAGAGCTCCTGCACGGCCTGGGCCATGACGTGCGCGGTGGAGTGGCGCAGGATGTTGAGGCCGTCCTCGGAGGAGATCTCCACGGGCTCGACGCTCTCGCCGTCCTGGAGGACGTACGAGAGGTCCTTCAGCTCGCCGCCGATGCGCGCGGCGACGACGGTGCGCTGACCGGGGAAGAGCTCACCGGCGGTCGTGCCCGTCGTCACCACGTGCTCTTCCCGCTCGGAATCGCGTTGGATGATCACACGGACGTCTGACACCGGTCTCTCCTGTCTGAGGGGGCACCTGCCTTCACATGGCTAAGCAATGCGAATCGTACCGAGCCGTACGCCCCCGACGCGAACGCCTTCGGGGCGGCCCTACGGCTCCTCCCCCGCGCACGCCTCCTCGAAGAAGTCGACGTTCTCCTGGAGCACCTTCATCAGCCGGTCCCGCTCCGCCTCGTCGACCTGGACGGGCGCGACCTGCGAGGCCCCGGTGAGCCGCCGGAAGCCGCCCCGGTTCTCCAGCCGCCCCTCCACCCGCAGCGGCAGCCCCACGAGGTGGGCGTGGCCCGCGATGCGGTACGCCTCCTCGTCCAGCTCCACGCGGACGTGCGCGACCTCGGCCCCGGCCAGCACCCGCAGCCGTACGATCCCGGCGCCGCGCGGCCCGGAGCGGCGCAGCCGGACCACCGCGCCGGTCAGCCGGACCTGCACGGCGGGTTCGTCGCGGAGGTAGCGGGCCCCTGCGGCGCGCAGGGCGGGCAGGTCGCCCGGGGAGAACTCGACGGGCGCGGGGCGGGCCGGGCAGCCGTCCGGGGTGCCCGCGGCGGGCGCCCACCGCAGATCGATCCGGGCCCCTTCCGAGCCGCGCACCAGGGCGATCAGCGCCTCGGTCAGCTCCCGGCCGACGCCCGCGGCGATCGCACTGTCGAAGGCCTCCATGCCGCCGGTGGCCCGCTGGTAGTCCACGGCATCCCGGGTGGCGTGCAGGGCGTGGCAGAGCTGGACGGCGACGGTGCGCCCGGAGGCGACGGGGACGTACGCGGTGAGGCTGCGGCCGTCGGCGCCGGGCCCGATCAGGGCGTCGTCGAGGGCGGCCCGGGCCTTCCGGCGGTGCCGGGCGCCGTGGTAGCCGGCCCGGCCGCGGGCCGCGAGTGCCCCGGCCATGAGGACCTGCCGGGCGGCCGACCGCAGCTCCTCGGCCTCGGTCCAGCCCGCGGCCCCGGCCGCTCCGGCCGCCGATTCGGGGACCTCGCGCCACCAGTGGATCTCGTCGCTGGGCACGGCGAGGGAGACGAGGACGTCACGGGCGGAGGGGTCCGCGCTGCGGCCGAGGGCGAGGAGGGCCTCCTCGATCAGCTCCCCGCTGTCGGGGAAGGCCGCGCTCTCGGGCACCAGCAGGCTGGTGGCCCCGGCGGCGGATCCGGGCGGGGTCCAGCGGCCGTAGCGTCCGGGCGCTCCCCCGCGCCGCTGCCAGCCGTGCCGCCGCAGGAGGGCCCCGAGGACGGCGGGGTCGGGCAGTTCGGTGCCCGCCTCGGCGAGCGGCGGGGGCCAGGGGCGGACGGTGGGGTGCGAGCGGGCGGCGGGCAGTCCCGCCGCGCCCGTGGGCTCGTCCATCGACCGGTGCATCAGGGTCTCCCTCCGGCCCCGACCCGGGCCATGATGTCGCAGAGTGCGCGGTCGTCGAAGATCCGCGAGGTCGGGATGCGCACAGTGGTCCGGTACCGGCCCGTCACCGCGTGGCCGGCCAGGTTGGTCCAGTAGCAGCAGTGGCGCAGGTCGAGGCCGCCGGGCCCGGCCCGCAGCCAGTCGTCCTGGCTGCGGGGCACGATCATCACGACCAGGATCTTGTGCACCGTCACCGGGCTGCGGGCGAGTTTGACGAGGTGGGCGTTGTCGAGGGTGAAGGAGAACGCCCCGCCCGCCGGGTGCGGCGGTATCTGGTAGGTGCATTTGAGCTGCACCTTGATGGTCACCTCGTCGTCGACGGTGTGGGTGGGGGCGCCGTGGCTGACGTGCCAGTCGATGCCGTTGTCGGGGAAGGGCTGGGACAGGGAGCATCCCGCCGCCGCCGCGACGGCGTGCAGATAGCCCACCTGCAGGGTCTCCATGCAGGCGGTGGTGGCGAGGGAGCCGCGCAGCGGCGCGTCCGGCTGCTGCGGCGGCCGGGGCCCGAAGGGCTCGGCGCGGGCGGTTCCCCCGGGGTCGGGCTGCGCGAGCGCCATGGCTCCGTGTGCCTTCCGGGCGTGCCGATCGATGGCAGGTGGTCTGCCGGCGGGTTTCGTGGGCGGGACGGATCGACGGACGTCGGCGGCAACTGCCCGACGTCTCACCTGTGTTGTCACCGCATCAGACCGCCCGCAAACGGCGTATCAGGCAAACAGCCCGGGTATCACCGATATCGGGCAGAGGAATCACTCCATCTGCCGTGCGGGTGCGAGGAGTTCGGGGATGATGCACTGGTTCGAAGGGCCACTGGCCGCTTTTGACACGGAGACGACAGGCGTGGACGTCGAGCAGGACCGGATCGTTTCGGCCGCTCTCGTCGCGCAGGACACCGCGGGCGGTCGCGTCCGCGTCACCCGTTGGCTGGTCAATCCCGGGGTTCCGGTCCCGCCCGGGGCGACCGAGATCCACGGGCTGACCGACGATCACCTTCAGCGCAACGGGCGTTGGCCCGCCCCGGTGATGGACGAGATAGCCCGGGCGCTGGCGGAGAGCTGTGCGACGGGCCGGCCGTTGGTCGTGATGAACGCCCCCTTCGATCTGACCTTGCTGGACCGGGAGTTGCGGCGGCACCGGGCATCGTCCCTGACGCGGTATCTCGACGGGGTGCCGATGCGGGTGGTGGACCCGCGGGTGCTGGACAAGCACCTGGACCGCTACCGCAAGGGCCGCCGCACGCTCACGGATCTCTGCGCGCGGTACGAGGTGGTGCTCGACGGGGCCCATGACGCGGCGGCCGACGCGACGGCTTCGCTGGAGCTGGTGCGGGCGGTGTGCCGGCGTTTCTCGACCCGGCTGGAGCGGCTGTCGCCGTCGGAGCTGCACACCCTGCAGGCGACCTGGCACGCGGCCCAGGCGCGTGGCCTGGAGGCCTGGTTCGCGAAGAGCGGGACGCCGGAGGCGGTGGACCCGTCGTGGCCGCTGCGCCCGGAGCTGCCCGCCGCGGCGTGACGGCGCGGGTGGCCCGGACAGGTGCCCCGGACATGCGAAAGCCGGTCCGCGTGATGCGTGCGGACCGGCTTTCCCGGGTGGGCGATACTGGGTTCGAACCAGTGACCTCTTCGGTGTGAACGAAGCGCTCTCCCACTGAGCTAATCGCCCGGGAACGGGTTGAACCATACAGGGCTTCGCGGGCTTCGTTCAAACCGCTTCCGGCCGCGTTCTACTCAGGGCGTCCCGGCCGGGAAGTGAGTATCCGAGCGCATGTACGGGCCGGGCGGCCGGGGTCACACTCCCGTACATGGAACATGTGCCCCCGCCCGCCGAGGAACTGGCCCGCCTCGACCGTGAACTGGCCGAGCTGGACGCCCGCCGGGCCCAGCTGCTGACCCGGCGCGCCTGGCTGCTCGCCGCGCTGCGGCCGCCCGCGCCGACGGCCGCCCCCGGCTGGAACCCGTCGGCCTGGGGCGCGCCCGCGGCCGGCCGCCCGGGCGCTCCGGCGCAGCCGTGGGGCTACGTTCCGCCGAAGCAGCCGTCCGCGCCGCGCAGTGCGCAGAACGTCCTGCTGACGCTGGGCGGTCTGCTGCTGACGATCGCGGCCATCGCGTTCACGCTGGTGAGCTGGGGCTCGATGGGGATCGGCGGCCGGTCGGCCGTGCTGGCCCTGGTGACCGTGGGGGCCCTGGCCGCCCCGGCGGTGCTGCTGCGGCGGGGCCTGACCGCGACCGCCGAGGCACTGGCGGCCCTGGCCCTGGTGCTGACGCTGCTGGACGCCTACGCGGTCCATGCGGTGGCGGCACCGGACACGGACGGGCTCGGCTTCACCGCCGTAGCCGCCGGGGTGCTCGCGGCGCTGTGGACGGCGTACGGGCTGGCGCTGGGCAAGCTCCACCTTCCGCTGCCCGCCGCCGTGGTCCTCGCCCAGTGGCCGCTGCTGTTCGGGGCGTGGGCCGCGGGCGCACCGGCGCTGGTGGTCGGGTGGGCGCTGCTGGCCACGGCGGTGCTGGACGGGGCGATCGCGCTGTGGGGCAAGGGCACCGGGACGCGGGTCACGGCATGCCTCGGCGGATCGGTGATGGCGTTCTCGGCGCTGATGGTGGGCCTGACGCTGTCCGTGACGGCCTCCGGGCCGCTCGGGGCGCTGGCGCCCGGTGCGCTCCTGCTGACGGGCGCGGCGGCGGCCCTGGCCGGGGCGTGGCGCGCACCGAGGGGTTTCGCGCGGGCGGGCGGTGTGGTGGCCGGTCTCGCGGTGGTGGCTGCGGTGGGCGGCGTCCCGGCGGCGGCGGTGCCGGAGGGCTGGCGGGTGCTCGCGTACCTGCTGGCCGGCCTTGCGCTGACGGCGGTCGTACGGACCCGGCTGCCGAGGAACGCGGCGATCGGCGTGCTGGTGGCACCGGCCGCGGTGGTGGCCGGTGCCCTGGTGGGTGCCCTGCCGGGGCTCGCGGCGGTGCTGCTGGGCCCGGTGACGCTGCTGTCGGACGTGTGGGCGGGATGGCCGGAGGGCTTCCGGGCCGCGGTGGGCTCGACGCTGCCGTGGTCGGAGCTGGCGGCGGCCCCGGTGGTGCTCGCCGTGTCGGCAGGGCTGCTGGGGTCGGCGTACCGGTGGTGGCCGTCGCTGGCCCGGATCGCCGCGCCGCTGATCGCACGGGAGGAGCCGGGGCCGGGCGGGAAGCCGGAGTCGGCCGGTGCGGCCGCGTACGACGCGGGTCCGGCGGGCTCGGCGGGAGCACCGGGCACCGGGACGCCGGAGGCGGGCGGAGCGGCCGTTCCGGGGACCGGCGGGGAGCCGGGCGCCGGGACCGCAGGGACAGGCGGCACACCGGCCCCGGGCGCGTCGGGCGCAGGGGCACCGGGCGCACCCGGCGCGGCCGCTCCCGGGGCTTCCGGAGCGCCCTGGTACGCCGGAGGCCGGGCCGGAGCGCCCTGGTACGCCGGTGGGGCGCCCGCTGCCCGCAGGCGGCCGTCCGGGGCGGCCCTGCGCGGAGCTGCCGGTGCGGGGGCCGCCGTGCTGGGCTGGGGTGCGCTGTTGCTGGCCGGGGCCGTGCTGGATGTGCCCTACGCGGTCGCGGTGGCCGGGGAGACGGTCCTGGTGGCCGGTCTGCTGGCCCTGGCCGTACGCCGCGCGGGGAGCGGCCGGGACGCGTCGGCGGCGGTGACGGTGACCGCGCTGGTGGTGGCGCTGGCCGGGGCGGTGAGCGCCGGGCTGCTGTCGCTGGCGTCCGAGGGGACCTCCTATGCCGTGTTCGGCGCGCTGACGGCCCTGTTCGCCGGGGCGTCGGTCCGGGCGGGGGCCGGGGTGGAGCGTGCGGTGTTCGCGGTCGCCGCCACGGTCGGGGGCACCGTGCTCACGGGCTTCGCGGGCCGGTCCCTGGAGCTCGCCCCGCACGAGGCCGCGCCGCTGGTGCTCCTGGTGCCGGCGCTGACGGTGCTGTTCGGGGCCCGGCTGCGGCGGAACCCGGTGGCGTTGCCGGTGGAGCTGACGGGCGCGCTGGGTGCGCTGGTCGCCGTGGGGCTGGCGGTGCCGGACGCGCCGTTCCTGGCCCTGGTCCTCGCGCTGTGCGGGGTGCTGGCGGCGGGTGCGGCGGTGCGGCCGGAACGGCGCCCGGTGGCGGGGTACCTGGCGGCGGCGCTGTTCGTGCTGGCCACCTGGGTGCGGCTGGCGGCGTCGGAGGTGTCGTTCCCGGAGGCGTACACGCTGCCGGTGAGCGTGCCCGCGCTGGTGGTCGGGTTCCTGCGGCGGCGGAAGGACCCGGAGGCGTCGTCGTGGACGGCGTACGGGCCGGGGCTCGCGGCGACGCTGCTGCCGAGCCTGGCGGTGGCCTGGACCGATCCGGACTGGCAGCGCCCGCTGCTGCTGGGCGTGGCGGCGCTGGTGGTCACGCTGCTGGGTGCGCGCCACCGCCTCCAGGCGCTGCTGCTGCTCGGCGGGGCGGTGCTGGCACTGGACGGGCTGCACGAGCTGGCGCCGTACGTGGTGCAGGTGGCCGGGGCGCTCCCCCGCTGGCTGCCGCCGGCCCTGGCCGGACTGCTGTTGCTGGTGGTGGGCGCGACGTACGAGCAGCGGCTGCGCGACGCCCGCCGGCTGAAGGACGCGCTGGGGCGGATGCGGTGAGCCGTGCCGGTCCGGAGGCGCGCTGCGCGCAGCGACTCCCGGACCGGCGGGAGCGGGCAACGCAGAGGGCCCGGGAGACGGATTCCGTCTCCCGGGCCCTCTGTCCGGGTGGGCGATACTGGGTTCGAACCAGTGACCTCTTCGGTGTGAACGAAGCGCTCTCCCACTGAGCTAATCGCCCGGGCGCACCGCAAACATTACCCCATGTCAGCGGTGCTCCTGGACCCTCCCCGGGCTACTCGCTGATCTTCCACGGCATGGTGATGCCGAACTTCCAGACGTAGACCCCGACCAGCACCGCCATGATCACGAGCCCCACCGTGGTGAGGATGATGTTGCGTCGCCGGACCTTGGGATCGAGGGCCCGCTGCGCAGCCTCGGTGACCTTGCGCTTGGTCCAGCGCAGCACCAGCTGGGCCCAGACGAACTCGGTCGCCCAGATCGCCATGCCGGCGAAGATCACCAGCCAGCCGGGGCCGGGCAGCACCAGCATGAGCACGCCCGCGACCACGACGCCGAGGCCGACGACGAAGACGCCGACCTGCCAGCTCAGGTGCAGCGCTTTCGACGCTTTGATGAAGCCCGGCGCCCGCGAGCCCAGCTCGCGTTCCTCCCGGTCCGATTCCCCCGTGGCGGATGTTGGGGGCGCCTGCTCGGCGACCCTGTTCCGCTCGTCACTCTCCGCGTTCATGAACCCAACTTACCCGACCCGCCGCGGTCACACTTTTGTCACTGGAATGGACGCATAACGCAAAGTTACACGCCGCTGAGCGAGGGACCCGAAGCATCACAAATGGGTCAGAGGGGTTTACAACGCCACCGTAGGTGGCATGTCGATTTCGCCGACGTGCGAATCCCCGAGCGCACACTGAGCGAAAGGCCCTGGCGCTTATGAACACCACGGTCAGCTGCGAGCTGCACCTGCGCCTCGTTGTGTCGAGCGAGTCCTCACTGCCTGTACCCGCGGGCCTGCGGTATGACACGGCCGATCCCTATGCCGTGCACGCCACCTTCCACACCGGAGCGGAGGAGACGGTCGAATGGGTATTCGCCCGTGACCTCCTCGCCGAGGGGCTGCACCGGCCCACCGGCACCGGAGACGTCCGCGTCTGGCCATCTCGTAGTCACGGTCAAGGCGTCGTATGCATCGCCCTGAGCTCCCCAGAGGGAGAAGCCCTGCTCGAAGCTCCGGCGCGGGCCCTGGAGTCGTTCCTGAAGAGGACCGACGCCGCGGTTCCGCCCGGCACCGAGCATCGTCACTTCGATCTCGACACGGAGCTCTCCCACATCCTGGCCGAGAGCTGAGCCAGGCAGAGAGCCGCTAGACGCCGTCCGACTCGGGGCGACGGCGTCGTGACGACAACCGCATAGGGCAGACACCGGCGCCGTCGCCGCGGAATCCACCGCGACGACGGCGCCGGTGCGTCCCGCCCCTCCCGCTCCCTCCTCCGGGCGCCGGAGGGGTTCGTTCCCCCGGGGGCCGGAGGGGTTCGTTCCGCTCCCGGCCCGGCCCGCACCGGCCCGGGGGCCGACGGGCCGAGCCAGTAGAGTCAGCCGCCATCGGCAGGCGCCCGCCCGCCGGAGGCCAGGGAGCGAAGCGTGCTGATCCCTCACGACACCCGGATCGCCCTCGACACGGTGGTCGATCTGATGAACACCGCGCCGGAGAGCGAGCCGCCGCCGGACGGCACCGGGGACGGACCCGAGGACGGGCTCGCCGACATCCCCGCGCTGTACGCCTTCGCGGAGCGGCATCACATCAGCGGGGTCGGCACGCTCGGCGAGAAGGACCTGGCCGCCGTGCGGGACGTACGGGACCGTTTCGCCGAGGTCTTCGCGGCGCCCGACCCCCGTACCGCGGCCGACCTGGTCAACCGGCTCGTGGCGGCGGCCGGGACCACCCCGCAGCTCACCGACCACGACGGCTACGACTGGCACGTGCACTACTTCGCGCCGGACGCCTCGATCGCCGACCATCTCGCGGCCGACTGCGGCATGGCGCTGGCCTTCATCATCGTGGCGGGCGAGCAGGAGCGGCTGCGGCGCTGCGAGGCCCCGGACTGCGGGCACGCGTTCGTCGACCTGTCGCGCAACCGCTCCCGCCGCTACTGCTCCAGCCGTACGTGCGGGAACCGGCTCCACGTCGCGGCGTACCGGGCCCGGCGCAAGGAAGCCGCGGGCTGACGCCGTCGCCGGCGCCACCCCGCGCGGCGGCGCGGCGCGTCACAGCATGAAGAGGTCGTGCAGGGCGGCCATCAGCAGCAGCACCCCGATGACCGTCAGGAAGATCATCAAAGGCGGCTGGGAGAGCGCGAAGAGGCAGCCGCGGGGCTCTTCGGCGGGGCGTGCGGGGGCTTCGCCCCGGGAAGTGTCCACCATCTCGGTGTGATCATGACGCACGCATGGGCGGGTTCGCGCTCAACCGGGGTCATTCCCCCGGGAGTTCACCGTCCCGTGGCCATCGGAAATCGCTCCGGCGTACGGGTCGCCGTCAGGCATTCGGAAGCCCTTCGGCCGGGACGTGCCGAACGCCCGGGCCCGCCGGGCACCCGGTGCCTCAGATGCCGTGCTTCTTGAGGATCGCCTCGATGTCGCTGAAGTCGTCGCCGGGCGCGGCGGCCTCCTGCTTCTTCTTCGGCTTCGCCGCCGTCGAAGCCGGCCCGGCCCCGACGCCCGCTCCGAGCGAGGGGGCGGAGGCGCCCGGGGCGACCGCCTCGTTGCGCCCGGCCGCCCGCGCGGCCTTGCGCTCCGCGCGGGTGGTACCGCTGCGGCGCTCGACGGCGCGGGTGGTCATGAACAGCAGCCAGGAGAGGCCGAGCACCCCGAAGCCGAGCCAGACGCTCGGCTTGAAGGCGATCCCGGCGATCCACTCGACGACCCCGGTCAGCACGAGCCCGATCGGGACGAGGGAGTAGGCGGCGATCCTCGTCGCCGTGAGGAACCGCTTGCGGTACGCGGTCACCGCGGCGATGCCCAGGCCGGCCGCCGACACCGCGGAACAGATGGTCTCGGCAAGCATCACGGCCTCCAGGCGCAGGGGGTACGTCCCTTCCATCCTGCACCGACGAGCGCCGTCGGGGCCACGGCGGCGGTCCACCTCAGGGACATTTCAGGGCCGGGCTCCTCCCCAGGGGGTGGGGTCCGGTGCGGATTGGGTCGCGCCCGCCCGGCCTGGAAGACTGGGCGCATGAGCGATTCCTCCCCCGCGGCACCGGTCGTCCTCGACCTCTGGTGCGATCTCGAATGCCCCGACTGCCACCGCGCCCTCGACGACGTACGCGCCCTGCGCGCGCGGTACGCGGACCGCCTGGAGATCCGCCTGCGGCACTTCCCGCTGGAGAAGCACAAGCACGCGTTCGCCGCGGCCCAGGCCGCCGAGGAGGCCGTCGAGCAGGGCCAGGGCTGGCCGTACATCGAGGCCCTGCTGTCCCGGACCGACGACCTCGGCCGTACGGGCGAGCCGGTGCTCCTCGACGTGGCCCGCGAACTGGGCCTGGACACTGAGGAGTTCGACACGGCGCTGATCGACGGCCGGCATCTGCTGATCGTCGACGCCGACCACGCCGAGGGCAAGGCGATCGGCGTCACCGGTACGCCCACCTATGTGATCGGCGACGAGCGGCTGGACGGCGGCAAGAGCCAGGAGGGGCTGCGCGAGCGGATCGAGGAGATCGTCGACCGGACCCTGGCCGCGCGGGACCGGTAGCCGACGGCCGGGGCGGCCACCGGGCGACGGCTCCGGAGGACCGCCTACAGCGCCTTGGCCAGGTTGTACCGCGTCGTCGTGTAGCCCAGGGACTCGTACAGCCGCAGGGCCGGGGTGTTGGACGCGAAGACGTGCAGGCCGAGTCGGTCCGCGCGCCAGGCGCGGGTGATGTCCTCGGCGAGCAGCATCAGGGCCCGGCCGTGGCCCCGGCCCCGGTGTTCCTCGCGCACCTCGACGTCGAAGACGAAGCCGCCCGTATCGCCCGGCTCCAGCTCCCGCAGGGCCGCCCACACATGGCCGACGACCTCGCCGGCCTGGAGCAGCACCCGGAAGCGCATCCCCTCGGTCGCCAGTCCGTCCGGCAGGTGGGCCGCGTGGTCGGTCTCGGACTTGAGCCGGGCCTGCTCGGGCTCGACACCCCGGTCGATCCAGTTCTGTGCGTACGCCCGCACCGCGTCCTGCCGCCAGGCGGCGAACTCCTCCTGGCTCATGTCGCGCGAGGTGAGGCCCGCGGGCAGCGGGACGGCGTCCGGGCCGAGGTCCTTGACCATGTTGCGGCTGCGCTCGGTGTAGCCGAGGGCGGCCGCGAGGCGCCGGGCCGGGTCGTTGTCGGCGGGGACCTCCACCCGGACCCGGGTGCAGCCCCACCCCCGCAGCACCTCCTCGGCGGCGAGCGCCGCGATGACGCCCCGGCCGCGCCTGCGCCGGGACTCCTCCACGCTGAGGGAGCGCAGCACTCCGGCGGTCGGGCCGAACGCGTCGTCGGTGCTGATCGCGACGGAGCCGACGGGCCGCCCGTTGTCGCACACGTCGTAGTGGCGGGCCCGCGCGCCGTCGGCGCCCTGCTGAAGCGGCCCGGACGGCCGGAGTGTCGTCGTCATCAAAGGTTTGTATCCCCTGGACGAGACGCCGTCACGCGCTTTACGGGTCGAGGTCGTCGCCGGCCCGCTCGGCGAAGATCCGCATGGCCTTCGCCGTCACCGGTCCGATCGCGGGCGTCAGCTCCCGGCCGTCGACCCGGTGCACCGCCTGGACGTCGCGGAGGGTCGAGGTCAGGAACACCTCGTCGGCCTCGGCGAGGACATCCATCGGCAGATCGGTCTCCTCGGCCCCGGTCCACTCCACGGTCAGCGCGCGGGTGATCCCGGCGAGGCAGCCGGAGGCGACCGGCGGGGTGTGGACGCGGCCGCCCAGGACGACGAACACATTGGAGCCGGTGCCTTCGCAGAGCCGGTCGGCGGTGTTGGGGAACAGCGCCTCGGAAGCGCCCCTCTCCCGCGCCCGGGCCAGGGCGACGACGTTCTCCGCGTACGAGGTGGTCTTCAGGCCCGCGAGCGCGCCGCGTTCGTTGCGCGTCCAGGGGACGGTGATCACCGCGGTGCTGTCCGGGCGGCGGCTCACCCCGTCGAGGGCGACGACGAGGCTCGTCCCGTGGTCGCCCCGGTCCGAGCCGAGCGGGGACAGCCCGCCGGTGTAGGTGATCCGCAGACGCCCCAGGGCGACGGGGTTGGCGTCGATGACCGCGGCGACGGCGCGGCGGACCTCGTCGTGGTCCGGGTCGGGCAGGCCGAGGCCCCGGGCGGAGCGGGTGAGGCGGTCGAGGTGCCGGGTCAGCGCGAAGGGGCGCCCCTCGCTCGTACGCACCGTCTCGAAGATGCCGTCGCCCACGGTCAGTCCGTGGTCGAGCACCGAAAGCCGGGCGTCGTCGGCGTCCCGCAGTCCGCCGTTGACCCAGATCCTCATCATGCGTCCCTTCCTGTCTCCTCGAACATCCCCGACGCTACAGCGAGCAGCCGGGAGGCCTTGAGTTCGGTCTCGTCCCATTCGCGCTCCGGGTCCGAACCCCAGGTGATCCCCGCGCCGGTCCCGAACCGCAGCAGCGGCGCGGGACCGGTCCGGTCGATCCAGAACGTCCGTATGCCCACGGCGAGCGACGCGGTGCCCCGGTCGGCGTCGACCCAGCCGATCGCCCCGCAGTACGGCCCGCGCGGGCCCCGTTCCAGCTCGGCGATGATCCGCAGCGCGCTGGACTTCGGCGCGCCGGTGACCGAGCCGGGCGGGAAGGCCGCCGCGAACAGCTCCGGCCAGCCCGCTCCGTCGGCCAGCCGGCCCCGGACCGAGGAGACGAGGTGGACGAGGCCCGGGTGCTTCTCCACCACGCAGAGATCGGGAACGCTCACGCTGCCGGTGGCGCAGACCCGGCCCAGGTCGTTGCGGACCAGGTCCACGATCATCACGTTCTCGGCGTGGTCCTTCTCCAGCAGATCGTCCTCGGTCCGGCCGGTGCCCTTGATCGGCCCGGACTCCACCGTCCGCCCGTCGCGCCGGAGGAAGAGCTCCGGAGAGGCGGTGGCGATCTCCACACCGTGGCCGGGCAGCCGGATCGTTCCCGCGTACGGGGCGGGGTTGCCGCGGGCGAGCAGAGAGGTCAGGGCGTCGACGTCGGCGCCGGCCCCGCCGCCGGGGAGCGGTGCGGACAGCACCCGGCAGAGGTTGGCCTGGTAGACGTCGCCCGCCGCGATGTGTTCACGGATTCGCCGTACGCCCGCCGTGTAGGCGTCACGGTCCAGCGAGGAGGTCCAGTCCCCGGCAGCGGGCCCGCGCCAGGCTCCGGGCGCGGGAGGGGGCACCGCTTCCCTGCGTACGTCGGAGAAGCGGGCGCACACGATACGCCCCTCGAAATCGGCGGATACCGCCCAGAAACCGGACGAGTCGAGTGCCGCGGGATCGTGGGTCACATCCTGCAGACCGGAGGCTATGAGGCCGTCGAAACGGGCCAAGGGGGCGAGGTCGGACACGCGAATGAGTCTAGGACGGTGCACGGTGACCTGCGTCGGGGCCAGGAGCGGCCCGGGGTCGCCGCAGCACGCTGCACAAACGCGTTTTTGTACTGGCCCAGGAATCCGCTAGAGTTCAACACGTCGCCGGGACGCGCAAGCGGAACGGGAAAGACAAGCGGACGTAGCTCAGTTGGTAGAGCGCAACCTTGCCAAGGTTGAGGTCGCCAGTTCGAACCTGGTCGTCCGCTCGCAGAAGGTGGGGGATTCTTCCCGAGCTCCCATCCCTGGTGGAGTGGCCGAGAGGCGAGGCAACGGCCTGCAAAGCCGTCTACACGGGTTCAAATCCCGTCTCCACCTCCAAGGACGATTAGCTCAGCGGGAGAGCGCTTCCCTGACACGGAAGAGGTCACTGGTTCAATCCCAGTATCGTCCACTGATCCGCAAGGATCACCGGTCCGTAAGGATCCCCGCGCGATTAGCTCAGCGGGAGAGCGCTTCCCTGACACGGAAGAGGTCACTGGTTCAATCCCAGTATCGCGCACGCAGTACACGGGCAGTAAACGCAGGTTCACCTGCGCGATTAGCTCAGCGGGAGAGCGCTTCCCTGACACGGAAGAGGTCACTGGTTCAATCCCAGTATCGCGCACCAGCAAGAACCCCCGGTCGTCTCCACGACCGGGGGTTCTTTCGTCGTACGGTCCATCCGTCCGTACCGCCCCGCGTGGCCCGGGCCACGCGGGAAGCGGCTCGGAACGGCTCAGGACGAGAAGAGCATCCGGCCGAAGCCCTTCTGGCGGTGGTGGCCGTAGTGACCACCGTGCCCGCCGTGCTGCGGCGCACCCCAGGCCGGGGCGTGGGCGGCGGGAGGTGCGGCCGGGTAGGCCTGCTGCGGGGCGGGGGGCGCGGGCGGAGCCTGCTGGGCCCACTGGGACTCCAGGCGGGTCAGGGACTCCAGCTCGCCGTAGTCGAGGAATATCCCCCGGCAACCGTTGCACTGCTCGATCTGAACACCGTTGCGGTTGTACGTGTTCATCTGCGCGTGACACTTCGGACACTGCATCATCGACTCGGCTCCTCGCCCTCGTTGTGCCGTCGCCGGAATGTCTGCCCGGCCACGGTCCGTTCACCCTACGACGCGGGACCGGTGGCCAACTCGGGCGGCAACGTAGCGATTCGGGCACAGGATTCGATCATCAGCTGTTCGTGCTCGTCCGGATCCCGTTGCTCCGCGGCGCACTTGGCGAGGGCGACGGCCGCCGTCTGCACCGTGAGCGCGCGGGCGGGGACGTCCAGTGCGGGCCAGGGGTCGCCGTCGGCGGGAACGGCCGGTCCCCCGGCGGAGCGGTAGGCGTCCAGGAAGGTGGACCAGTCCTCGGGGGCCAGGAGTCCGGCCGCGTACCAGGCGGCGGGCCGGCCTAGGTCCCAGGCGGGCTCGCCCACCCCCGCGTCGTCCATGTCGATGAGCAGCCAGGGCCCGTCGGGGGCGGGGTGGCGGACGAGCTGACCGAGGTGCAGGTCCCCATGGCACAGGGAGCTGCCCCTCCGCACGGGGGCCGGGACCTCGCCCCGCGCCCAGGCGGGCAGAGCACGCCAGCCGGCCAGCACGGAAAGGCCGGCCGGGTCACGGGGCGGGGCGGTCGCGTCGCCGGGCAGGGTGGCCGCGTCGCGGGTCCCGCAGGAGACGGCGGTCGCGTCGGCGCGGAGGGCCGCGCGCATCCGGGCGACGGCCCGGGCCGCCTTGGCCGGGCCGCGCATCGGCGGCAGCGGGAACGGGGGCTTCGTCCGGTGGAGGCGGGCGAGCAGGTCGGCGGCCTCGGCCCAGGGGGCCGCGCCGGGGTCGGTGGGGTCCACGGGCGCGCCGAGCGGCCAGAGGGTGACCGGGCGGGCGGTGGGCGCGGCGGGCGCCGGGGCGGGGAGCGGCGGGAGCAGGATGCCGGCCAGCTGCGGGGCGGCGGCCAGGGCGATCCGGGCGGCCAGCGCCTCGCGGTCGGTGTCCGCGGCGTGGGCCTTCGCGACGATCGCGCCGCTGCGCACCACCGTGCCGTCGGGCCGGTCCGCGAGAACCTGCGGCGGCTCGCACACGCAGGGCGTCCGGGCGGGGTGGGAGAGGCGGTGCGCGAGCGTGCCCAGGTCATGGACTACTGAGGTCTGGGTGGTGGTCAACGGCTCCCCCGGCGGCGGTCGGCCCGGCCGTGGCACCGGGCCCGCCGTGAGCGTAACGCGCGAGACGGGCCGAGCCACGGCGGTGCGCGGGGTCGGCCCGTCGCCCCGTCCGCCTGTCGGGAAGCGCCTGGGCCCGGTCAGCCGGGAAGCGCCTGGGCCCGGTCAGCCGGGAAGCGTCCAGGCCTGGACGGCCAGGGAGCGTCCGGCCCCGGTCAGCCGGAAGGCACTTTGGCCCGGACGGCCGGAAAGCGCCCCGGCCCGGACAGCAAGAAGGCACCCCGGCCCGGTCGGCCGGAAAGCACCCCGGCCCGGACAGCGCGATGCCCGGTCAGCTCCCCAGCTGACCGGACAAACGCTGCCGTCCGCCGCACCCCCGTCCCCACGGGGCTGTTGGCCGGATGTGTGGGTCCGGACCGCTCTTCCGGACCCCGGGCGCCGCTCAGCGCCCCAGCATCACCGCCACGGACGACGCTTGTGTGACCACCGCTTCCCAGCCGCCGAAGACGACCACCAGCAGGGCCGCCAGGGGAAGGACCATCGCCGTCGCCACCAACGGGTGACGGGTGCCGGACTGACGGGCGCCGAACGAGGCGTACGCCTTGCGTCCCCGCATACGGACCACCGTCCGCGTTGCCGTGTCCGCCATGGTTCCTCTCCTGACCTGATCGGGAAGCGGCGGGCGTGACCTCGGGGGACGAGTGCTTCGCCCGCCGCTTGATCTCAACATTAGGTAAGCGGCGGGCACAGGGCGTCATGCCCGCGTACCGAATGGCGGGCCTCCCGGAGGATGAGGGGTCGTCGATCGGCGTACTCCCCTGGGTGGAGACGGACCCCCGGAGGTTGGGGTCATCCCGGAGGGGCTCCGGGGCCCGCCGCGTGCACGGCCGGTGCGGCCCGGGGGCGCGGAAGGGCGCCGGCGGGTGACTTCACTCACGTCCGCCGCTCCCCGGTGGGCGGCCCGACCGCCTCGGGGACCACCGGGGACACCGCCACCCCGTACACGGGGGCGGTGGTCACGTCCTGGGTGGCGGACGCGCCCCGGCGTTCCCTCGGTGATCCAATCCCCCTGCCCCGGTGGCCGTTTGGGGCGACCGGCCGGCCGAAGGGCCCGGATCCCCTGCGCACTGACCCCTCTTCACCTCTCCCGCCCGGCACGGACAATCGAAACCCCGGCGAGGGCGCGGCCTCTGAGCGCGCCGGGCGCGGGGTACGTAAGCTGTGCCTCGTCAGGCGGACCAGGCAGCGGGGATGGGCAGACGATGGCGATGATGCGGCTCCGGCGCGAGGACCCGCGTCTCGTCGGCTCGTTCCGGCTGCACCGGCGGCTCGGCGCGGGCGGCATGGGCGTCGTCTACCTCGGCTCCGACCGGCGCGGCCAGCGGGTCGCCCTCAAGGTGATCCGGCCCGACCTGGCGGAGGATCAGGAGTTCCGTTCGCGGTTCGCGCGCGAGGTGTCGGCGGCCCGGCGCATCCGCGGCGGCTGTACGGCCCGGCTGGTCGCCGCGGATCTGGAGGCGGACCGCCCGTGGTTCGCCACGCAGTACGTGCCCGGCCCCTCGCTGCACGACAAGGTCGCCGAGGAAGGGCCGCTGGCCGCCGCGGAGGTCGCCTCGATCGGGGCGGCGCTCTCCGAGGGCCTGGTGGCGGTGCACGAGGCGGGGGTGGTCCACCGGGACCTGAAGCCGTCGAACATCCTCCTCTCCCCCAAGGGCCCCCGCATCATCGACTTCGGTATCGCCTGGTCGACCGGGGCGAGCACGCTCACCCATGTCGGTACGGCGGTGGGGTCGCCGGGGTTCCTCGCGCCCGAGCAGGTCCGGGGCGCGGCGGTGACGCCCGCGACGGACGTGTTCTCGCTCGGCGCGACCCTGGCGTACGCGGCGATGGCCGACTCCCCGTTCGGGCATGGCAGTTCCGAGGTGATGCTGTACCGCGTGGTGCACGAGGAGGCGCAGCTTCGCGGGGTGCACGACGCGTTGGCCCCCCTGATCAGCGCCTGTCTGGCGAAGGATCCTGAGGAGCGGCCGAGCACGCTGCAACTGTCCATGCGGCTCAAGGAGATCGCGGCGCGCGAGGCGCAGGGGCTGCACGAGAGCCGGCCGCCCGTCCAGCGTTCCGCCCCGGACACCGAACGGCCGACGGGGCGGATGGCCGATCCGTACGCCGATGAGCACACCCGTCGTTCGGAGGGCCCGTCCGGCTCCCGCCCCCAGCCGGGCAGGCGTGGGGCGCCGGTACGCTCGGGGCCGCCGCGCACCGGTGGCTCGCGCCCGCAGCAGGCGTCGCGCAACACGACGCGTTCGGGTGGGAAGACCGGGAAGCGGCAGGGGGCTCCGGCCGGGACGAACGGACGCCCGGGCACGCGTTCCGGGGGCCGTACGACCTCGGCGGGGCGGCGTCCGGCCAATCCGCGGCTGCTGCGTCAGCGGCTGGTGGTGTTCGTCGTGGTGACGTTGCTGGTGGCGCTGGGCATCGCGGCGGCGCAGGGCTGCCAGGGGCCGGCGCGCGGGCTGGGCGGGAGCGAGCGGCCGGGCGGCGGGGTGTCGCAGGTACAGGCACAGGCCGATGGGGCGCCGGGCGGTTCCGGGGCCGGTCTCGGTTCCGCCTCCGGTGCCGGGTCCGCGGTCCCGGCAGTCCCGGCAGTCCCGGCGTCCTGACGCCGACGCCCGGACCGCCCGGGGCCGTCCTCGTTCAGTTCTCCGGGCGTCCCGTGGCCACCGCGTAGAAGGCGACCGCGGCGGCCGCGCCCACGTTCAGTGAGTCGACGCCGTGCGCCATCGGGATGCGCACCCATTCGTCCGCGGCCATCAGGGCCCTCGTGGACAGTCCGTCGCCCTCGGCTCCGAGCATCAGCGCCACCCGTTCCAGCCGGTGCGGAGCGGCCTCGTCGATGCTGGTGGCCTTGGCGTCCGGGGTGAGGGCGAGGAGCCGGAAGCCGGCCTCCCGTACCGTTTCCAGCGACTTGGGCCAGGCTTCGAGCCGGGCGTAGGGGACGGAGAAGACCGCGCCCATGGAGACCTTGACGGAGCGCCGGTAGAGCGGGTCGGCGCAGTCCGGGGAGAGCAGGACCGCGTCCATGCCCAGGGCCGCCGCGCTGCGGAAGATGGCCCCGATGTTGGTGTGGTCGTTCACCGACTCCATGACCACGACCCGGCGCGCGGTGCCGAGCAGTTCGTCGGCGGCGGGCAGCGGCTTGCGCTGCATGGAGGCGAGCGCGCCGCGGTGGACGTGGTAGCCGGTGACGCGTTCGGCCAGCTCGGGGGCGACCGCGTACACCGGGGCCGGGACCTCGTCGATGACGTCCCGCATCACGTCCACCCACTTGGCCGAGAGCAGCATGGACCGCATCTCGTACCCGGTCTGCCGGGCGCGGCGGATCACCTTCTCGCCCTCGGCGATGAAGAGCCCTTCGGCGGGTTCGCGCCGTCGTCGCAGCTCGACGTCGGTCAGGCCGATGTAGTCGCTCAGCCGCGGGTCGTCGGGGTCGTCGACGGTGATGAGTTCTGCCACAGGGTGATACTGCCTTGTCCGGTGTGCGGTGCCAACGCCCGGGAGGGAGTTGCGTAACCGCGGGTTACGGGGCGGGGGCCGGCTCTCGCCTACTCGGCCGCGCCCTCGGCGGGGGCGGGCGCGGAGTCCGGGCCGACCGCGACGACGTCGCCGATGACGATCACGGCGGGCGGGCGGACGTCCTCGGCGACCGCTCGCTCCCCGACGTCCGCGAGGGTCGCGTCGACCCGGCGCTGAGCGGCGGTGGTGCCCTCCTGGACGAGGGCGACGGGGGTGGCCGGGTCCTTGCCGTGGGCGATCAGGGCGGCGGCGATGGCGCCGATCTTGTCGACGGCCATGAGGAGGACCAGGGTGCCGCGCAGCCGGGCGATGGCCGCCCAGTCGACCAAGGAGCGCGGGTCCTCGGGGGCGACATGGCCGCTGACCACGGTGAACTCATGGGCGACACCCCGGTGGGTGACCGGGATGCCGGCCGCACCGGGGACGGAGATGGTGCTGGAGATGCCGGGGACGACCGTGCAGGGGATGCCCTCGGCGGCCAGCGCCTGGGCCTCCTCCATACCGCGGCCGAAGACGAACGGGTCGCCGCCCTTGAGCCGGACCACGGACTTGCCCGCCTTGGCGTGCTCGATGAGCGCCTGGTTGATCGCCTCCTGGGCCATGAAGCGGCCGTACGGGATCTTCGCGGCGTCGATGACCTCGACGTGCGGCGGCAGTTCGTCGAGCAGGTCGCGGGGGCCGAGGCGGTCGGCGATGACCACGTCGGCCTCGGCGAGGAGGCGGCGGCCCCGGACGGTGATCAGGTCCGGGTCGCCGGGGCCTCCGCCGACGAGCGCGACGCCGGGGGCGCGGGTGCGGTGGTGCGGGGCGGCGATGCTGCCGTCGCGCAGGCCTTCGACGATGACGTCACGGAGGGCGGCGGAGTGCCGGGGGTCGCGGCCCCGGGGGGTGGTGTTGAGGACGGCGACGGTGATGTTCTCGATGCGGCCGGTGGCCGGGGTCCAGGCGGTGGCGGCCTCGGCGTCGTCGGACCGGACGCACCAGGTACGGGTGCGCTCGGCCTCGGCGGAGGCGGCGTCGTTGGCCGTGGTGTCGGAGGAGGCGACGAGGGCGTACCAGGTGTCGGCGAGGTCGCCGTCCTGGTAGCGGCGGCGCTCCCAGCGGATCTCCCCGGCGTCCGCCATCGCCTCGACGGAGGGCGTGGCGGAGGGGGAGATCAGGGTGATGACGGCACCGGTGGCGATGAGCTGCGGCAGCCTCCGCTGGGCGACCTGTCCGCCGCCGATGACGACGACGCGGCGACCGTGCAGGCGCAGGCCTACGGGGTACGCGGGGTGGTCGGCGTGACCTGAGCGGTCGGCGTGGTCTGCGTGCTCGGCCATGGCGGTACGGCTCCTCGTGCGGGTGCTGCGTTGCGTGCCGCTGCGGCGGTGGAGCGGCTGTGACGTGCGGGAAGTGGGGTGCGGGTGGGAACACGATACGGGGTGGGGGCAGGGGGCGGGGCGAGGTGGGGGCGCCTGCGGCGGGCCTACTCCCCTGCCCCGCCCCTTCCCGAAACCGGGGCTCCGCCCCGGGCCCCGCTCCTCAAACGCCGGAGGGGCTGGAGTGGGGCCGGGGCGGAGTGGGGCGGTCTACTTCTCCGTTACGCCTGCCGAGTCGAACGTCGCCACCTCGTGCATCGCCCGCGCCGCGCTCTGCACGATCGGGAGTGCCAGCAGCGCGCCGGTGCCCTCGCCCAGGCGGAGGTCGAGGTCGACCAGGGGGCGCAGGCCCAGTTTGTTGAGCGCGGCGACGTGGCCGGGCTCCGCGCTGCGGTGGCCCGCGATGCAGGCGGCCAGTGCCTCGGGGGCGATGGCGCGGGCGACCAGGGCGGCGGCGCCCGCGCTCACGCCGTCCAGGATCACCGGCGTACGCAGGGAGGCTCCGCCGAGGAGGAAGCCCGCCATCGCCGCGTGTTCCAGGCCGCCCACCGCCGCGAGCACGCCGATCGGGTCGGCCGGGTCCGGCTGGTGCAGGTCGAGGGCGCGGCGTACGACGTCGACCTTGCGGGCGTGCATCTCGTCGTTGATCCCGGTCCCCCGGCCGGTCACCTCGGCCGCGTCGATCCCCGTGTAGACGCAGATCAGCGCAGCCGACGCCGTGGTGTTCGCGATGCCCATCTCGCCGGTGAGCAGCGCCTTGTTGCCCGCCGCCACCAGGTCCCTGGCCGTCTCGATGCCGACCTCGATCGCGGCGAGGACCTCTTCGCGGGTGAGCGCGGGGCCCGTCGTGAAGTCCGCCGTACCCGGGCGCACCTTGCGGGGCAGCAGACCGGGGGTCGCGGGCAGGTCCGTCGCCACGCCGACGTCCACGACGCAGACCTCCGCGCCGACCTGGGCCGCGAAGGCGTTGCAGACGGCTCCGCCGCCGAGGAAGTTCGCCACCATCTGGGCGGTGACCTCCTGCGGCCAGGCGGTGACCCCCTGGGCGTGCACCCCGTGGTCACCGGCGAAGATCGCGACGGCCGCGGGTTCCGGGATCGGCGGCGGGCACATCCGGGAGAGCCCGGACAGCTGCGCGGAGATGATCTCCAGCATGCCGAGCGCCCCTGCGGGCTTCGTCATCCGCTTCTGGCGTTCCCACGCCTCGCCGAGCGCCTTCGCGTCCAGCGGGCGGATCGCGGAGATCGTCTCCTGGAGCAGATCGTGCGGCTCGGCGCCGGGCAGCGCGCGACGGCCGTACGTCTCCTCGTGGACGACCCAGGACAGCGGGCGGCGCTTGGACCAGCCCGCCTGCATCAGCTCGGGCTCCTCGGGGAACTCGTCGACGTAACCGACGCAGAGGTAGGCCACGACCTCCAGGTGCTCGGGCAGGCCCAGCGCGCGAACCATCTCCCGCTCGTCGAAGAAGCTGACCCAGCCGACGCCGAGACCCTCGGCGCGGGCCGCCAGCCACAGGTTCTCCACGGCCAACGCGGAGGAGTAGGGGGCCATCTGGGGCTGGGTGTGCCGGCCCAGGGTGTGACGGCCGCCGCGGGTCGGGTCCGCGGTCACGACGATGTTGACCGGGGTGTCGAGGATCGCCTCGATCTTCAGTTCCTTGAACTGCTTCGCCCGGCCCTTGGGCAGCGACTTGGCGTAGGCGTCGCGCTGGCTCTGGGCCAGTTCGTGCATGGAGCGGCGGGTCTCCGCCGAGCGGATGACGACGAAGTCCCACGGCTGCGAGTGGCCGACGCTCGGCGCGGTGTGCGCCGCCTCCAGCACCCGGAGCAGGACCTCGTGGGGAATCGGGTCGCTGCGGAAGCCGTTGCGGATGTCCCGGCGTTCACGCATGACCCGCAGCACCGCTTCGCGCTCGGCGTCGTCGTAACCGGGGGCGGGCGGGGTGTTGGCCGGTTGCTCGGCGGTCTCGACAGCCTGCACCGGCTCCAGCAGTTCCTCGGGCTGCGGGGCCTCTGCCTGCTGCGGCTCTTCGGCCTGTGCCTGCGGCTCCGGAAGGAGCTCCGGCGTCTCGATGACCTCGGGGCCGGTGCCGTCCTCGGCGTCGGGCGCGACCCCGTGGGCAGCCTCGGGCTCCGCCGCTGCCACTGCGGGCTCGACCGTGGGCTCGGGGGCGGGAGCCGGGGCCGCTTCCTGCTCAGGCGTCTCCCCTCCGGCCGTTCCCTCGGTCACCGGCTCGGCGGCCTCGGCGGGCTGCTCGGCGGGCTCTCCTGCGACGGGCTCCGGCTGCACGAGCTCAGGCTGTACGGGCTCGGGGGCGAGCGGCGGGGCCGCCGGGTCGGGCTGTGCCACGGCGGGCTCCGGAGCCACGGCCGCCTCCGGGCTGTCGGCCACTGCTGCGGCCGGGGCCGGTTCGGGGGCCGGTTCGACGGGCTGCTCCTGCTCGGGCTGGGCCACCTGCTCAGGCTGCACCACGGGCTCGGGCTGTGCCACCGGCTCGACGACGGGCTGGTCCTGCACCGGAGCCTGAGGCTCCGGGGCGCCGCCTTCCACCGGGACTGCCTCTGCCTCGGGCTCCGGGGCCACGGCGACGACCTGCTGGGCCTCCACCGGCTCCGGCGTCTCCTGCGCGGCCTGTGCGGGTGCTTCCGCCGGTTCGGCCGGGGTCTCCGGCCGGGCCGCCTCGGGCTCCGGGACGAGGACCGGTCCGGCGGGGGGCATCGCCACCGCGACCGGCTCGGGAACGACCGTTTCTGCCGGGACGGCCTGCGGGGCCGGCTCGGGCTGCACCGGCTGGTCCAGCTGCTCGACCGGGGCCGCCGGGACCGCCGGGGCGATCGGGGCCACCAGGACTTCCTCGGGGGCGGGCACGGGCGCCTGCTCCGCCGGCTGAACCTGCGGAGCCGGCTGAACCGGCTGCTCGGCCTGAACCGGCTCCTCAGCCACCACTTCGGCCTGCTCGGCCACCGCGGGCTCCGTCACCGGCTGCTCGGCCGTGACAGCCTGCTCCGGCTCCACCGCGACCTGCTCCGACTGCTGAACCGGCTCGACAGCCGTCTGCTCCGCAACCACCGGCTCGGCCACCGGCTCCGCGACGGGCTGCTCAGGCTGTGCCCCCCACGGGGCGCCGGCCTGCGGCGGGATCTCGCCCAGCTGCGGGCCCGGCAGGGTCGAGGGGTCCTCGGCCGGGATGTCGAAGTACTCGGGGCCGGTCGTCGGCGGGCCCGCGTGGCGTGCGGGGGCAGCGGGCCGGGTGGCACCGGCGGGGCCCCGGTCGGCCAGGGAGCGTACGACGCCGCCCTGCGTACCGCCGCCGTACGACGGAGGGTCGGCGGCGGCCGGGCCCCGGTGCAGGGGGCGGCGGGCGGCGGCGGGAGCGGCGTGCGCGCCCACGGGTGCGGGCGCGGGCGCGGGGATGCGTACGCCGTTGAGGTCCACGGAGCCGGAGTCGCGGCCACCGGACTCGTGCGTGCTGTGCGTCTCCACGGCGGGGGCCGCCTGGACCTGCTGCGCGGGAACCTGCGGCTGGGGCTGCGCCGGGCCGTGCTCGGCCACGGGCGGCTGCGCCGTCGCGGTCTGCGCGAGGGGCTGGCCCTGTGCGGGGGCGGGGGCGGCCTGCGGGTCGCTCCAGGCGCCCTGGGAGGTCGGCATCAGCAGGAGGTCGTCGTCCTCGGGGGTGTGCTCGGAGGGGTCGAGGAAGGTGTGCGCGTCCGGGGCGGGGATGCCCGGCTGCTCCACCATGCCTGCGTTCTCCGGCAGTCCCTCGCCCGGGATCTGGCCGGTGTCAGTCATGCGTACCCCTCGCCCATCGTCAGTGCTCCTTCGGCCCTTCGCCCGGGACGCCGAACCACGGCACGCCGGTGCTCGTCATCAAGAACGAGCGGGCTCGCCGCGCGGCACGAAACGCCCGCGGGCTTCCTATTCTCGCGGCCGATCGCCGCCGCGACAGGCAGTTCTGCCACGGCTCACTGTGGACTGCGCCACGTTGCGCGTCCCCCGGGTTGTGCCGTACCACAGAGCGGACCAAAACAGTCCACTTTTCCGGACATTGACGAACGAAGCGACGAACGTCCGGGCGCGGTACAACAATCGGCCAGCCTACCTCGCGTACCGGGCGTAACGGATCAGGGGGCGAGGTCCGAACGCCCTGCGGAGAGAAGGAACACGACGGACCTCTCCCGCTCGGTCCACACCTCGGTGTCCAGGTCGACGGACTGGAGCAGGGAGCATTCGACGGTGTAGCCGTTGCCGGTGAGGGCCGCGCCGAGCGCCTCGGCCTCGTCCCGGTTGGACGCGTGCGTGACGATGCGTTCCGGCCGCCGGTCGATGACGGCCCGGGCCACCGGGACTCCCCCGCCGCCGATCCGTACGACGTCGGGTTCGGGCAGCCTTTCCAGGATGTGCGGGGCGCTGCCGCGGACGACCTGGACGGGGACGCCGAAGGCGCGGGCGGCGGCCTCGGTGCGGGCGCAGGCGGCCGGGTCGGCGTCCACGGCGAGGACCGCCGCGCCGAAGCGGGCCGCCTCGACGGCGAGGGCGCCGCTGCCGGAG
Organism: Streptomyces rubiginosohelvolus; assembly: GCF_014649875.1. Classification (GTDB taxonomy): domain Bacteria; phylum Actinomycetota; class Actinomycetes; order Streptomycetales; family Streptomycetaceae; genus Streptomyces; species Streptomyces rubiginosohelvolus. Next base: position 179,984 of record NZ_BMTW01000007.1, read on the forward strand.
CCGATGTCCCAGAGCAGGTCGCCGGTGCGGGGGCCGAGGCGGGCGAGCTGGGCGGCGCGCAGTCCGGGGAACTCGCCCTCGCCGGACTCCTGCATGCGTTCGGCCCCGGCGGCCCGGTAGGCCTGGGCGGGCAGGGCCCAGCCGCGTATCCCCTGGGGGTAGGCGGGCCGGCGGCCGGCGATCCAGGCGCCGGACGCGGTGGTCTCGGGTCCGCTGCCGATGACGATCACGACGTTGGGGTCGCGCCAGGTGTGGTCGGCGGCCTTGTCGGAGGTGAGGACGGTGACGCGTTCGCGGTCGCTGCCCAGCTCCTCGCAGATGACGAAGGTGCGGTGGACGCCGTCGAGGAGGAGGGCCAGTTCGGCGGGGCCCGCACCCGGTGAGGTGAGGACGGCGACCTTGTGGTGGGCCCGGCAGACGTTGACCGCGCGGCGCAGGGTGCGGGGGTGGGCGACGACGACCTGGGCGTCGTCCCAGGGCATGCCGGCCCGGGCGAAGGCGGTGGCCACGGAGGAGACGGCGGGGACGACCTCGACCTCCAGGCCGTGTTCGCGGGCGCGCAGGGTGCGGACGACGCCGAAGAAACCGGGGTCGCCGTCGGCGAGGACCACGGCGCTGCCGCGGTGTCCGGCGATCCTGCGGGCGGCGAGGTCGACGCTGCCGAGGCGGATGCGTTCGGCGTTCGGGGGCACTTCCGGCAGGGCGAGATGGTGTGCGGCGCCGGCGACGAGCGTGGCGGCCGAGAGCGCGGCCGTGGCCGCTCCGGGCAGTGGCGAGCCGTCCCAGCCGATCACCGTGACCCGGTCGGCCATCGTCGTCTGTCTCCTGGGGTGTCGGAGGGGTGGGGCGTCCACCCGTGTGTGCCGGGCAGGGGTGAGAGTACCTGGTCCGGGCCAAGGGCCAGCAGGGGGCCCACGACAGGTCTTCGGGCTCTACTTCCAGTCGTTGTACGTGCCGTAGCCGCCGGCGTCCGCGAGCTGTTCGGCGACCCCTTCGAGGTCCTCGGGGAGGAGTCCCCAGACGATCAGGTCGGTGCGGATGTCGGTCCAGCCGCCGTCGGTGCCGTTCTCGGTCCGGGTGCGGGCGATGCGGGCGTTGCGCAGGACGCCCTCGCTGATGCAGCCGAGCTTCTGGGCGACCTGCTGGGAGGCGGTGTTGTCGGCGGGGGTGCGCAGCTCGATGCGTTCGAAGCCCTGGTCGCGGAAGAGCCATTCGGCTATGGCGAGCACGGATTCGGTGGCGTACCCCTCGCCGCGGGCCCAGGGGGCGGTGACGTAGCGGACCTCGGTGGAGCGGGTGCGCCAGTCGGTGTTCAGGAGGCGGACGCTGCCGACGAGCCGCTGGGTGAGGAACTCGGTGACGGCGAGGGCGATGCCCTGGCCGCCGGTCCGTTCGGCAGGAGCGATCCTGCGGACCCAGCGCTCGGCGTCGACCTGGGCATAGGGGTTCGGTCCGTCCATCCACGCGACGACCGCCTCGTCGTTCATCATCTCGATGTACGCGGGGATGTCGGCCATCTCGAAGGGGCGCATCACCAACCTGTCCGTGCTGATGGAGATGGACGGAAAGGTGGTAGTCATGCGCAGCTCCATGCCGAGGACCGGGTAAAAGCACAGCATGCAGCATCGGGTCCGCCTTGTGCATGGGCGGGTCGGCACGACGGAGCCCCGCACCTCCGGGCAGGGAGGTGCGGGGCTCCGTCGGCAAGTGCCGGGCTGGGGTCAGGACTTGGCGGGGGCGCCGAAGGCCGGGACGATCGAGCCCTGGTAGGTGTCCTCGATGAACTTCTTGACCTCGTCGGAGTTGAGGAGCTTCGCGAGCTTCTCGACGCGCGGGTCCTTCTCGTTGCCCTCCTTGACGGCCAGGAAGTTGGCGTACGGGTTGCCCTCGGCCTTCTCCAGGGCGATGGAGTCCTTGCCGGGCTTGAGCTTGGCCTCGATGGCGTAGTTGCCGTTGATGACGGCGGCGTCCACGTCGTTCAGGGCGCGGGGCACGGTGGCGGCCTCCAGCTCCTTGAACTCCAGACCCTTCTTGTCGGTGATGTCGCTCAGCTTGGCGCTGGTGCCGACGCCGTCCTTGAGGGTGATGAGGCCGTTCTCGGCGAGCAGCTGGAGGGCGCGGCCGCCGTTGGTGGTGTCGTTGGGGACGGCTATGGTCTGGCCGGCCTTGATGTCCTTGAGGTCCTTGACCTTGTTGGAGTAGAGGCCGAGCGGCTCCAGGTGGACGTTGACCACCGGCACGATGGTGGTCTTCTGCTTGGCGTTGAAGTCGTCCAGGTAGGGCTTGTGCTGGAAGAAGTTGGCGTCGACCTGGCCGTTCTGGGTCGCGGTGTTCGGCAGGACGTAGTCCGTGAACTCCTTGACCTCCAGCTTGAGGCCCTCCTTGTCCGCCAGGTTCTTCTTGACGAAGTTCAGGATGTCGGCGTGCGGCGTCGGGGACGCGGCGACGACGAGGGCCTTGGAGGTGTCTGCGTTCGCGCCGGTCTCGCTCTTGGACGCCGGGTCGGAGGACGTACCGCAGGCGCTGAGGCCGAAGGCGAGGGCGGCGGTGGCGGCGGCAGCTGCGGTGATCTTGATGTTCTTGCGCACGAAAAGTGCCTCTTTCTTGTGGTGGTGCGCCCGGACAAGGAGTTCGGGCTCGGTGGGGACGGAAAGTTCTGGGGGGTCCTCAGGAGGCGGCGCGGCCTCGGCGGGCCAGCAGCCGGACGGTGAGGTCGCCGATCAGCTGGATCACGGTGACGATGACGATCAGCAGCGCGACGGTGATCAGCATGAACTGGTTGTCGAAGCGCTGGAATCCGTAGGTGACGGCCTTGGAGCCGAGTCCTTCGCCGCCGACCGCACCGGCCATCGCGGAGTAGCCGATGAGCACGATGAGGGTGGTGGTGACGCCGGAGACGAGCGAGGGCAGGGCCTGCGGGAGGAGCACCTTGCGGACGATCGTGGGGATGGAGCCGCCCATCGACTGGACCGCTTCGACGAGCCCGTGGTCGACCTCGCGGATCGCCGTCTCGACGAGCCGGGCGAAGAACGGGATGGCGCCGACGGCGAGCGGCACGATCATCGCGGTGGGGCCGATGAAGGTGCCGACGACCCAGGTGGTGAAGGGGATCAGGGCGATCAGCAGGATGATGAAGGGCAGCGAGCGGCCGATGTTCACGATCACGCCGATGACCTTGTTCACCACGGTGTTCTGGAGCAGTCCGCCCTTGTCGGTGAGGACCAGCAGAACACCGAGCGGCAGTCCGCCGACGACGGTGACCAGGGCGGACCACAGCACCATGTAGAGGGTGTCGTAGGTGCCCTGGGTCAGCAGGGGCTGCATTTCGGACCAGGTCACTTGACGACCTCCTTGGTGATCGCGGCGGGCGTCTGCTCCGGTACGGCGGGGGCGGCGGCGGTCGCGGCGCTCTCGCCGTCGACGACCTCGGCCTGGAGGCCCTGCTCGCGCAGGAAGCCGATGGGGACGACGTTCTCCTCGAACCGGCCGGGCAGTTCGATGCGCATCCGGCCGATCTGCTTGCCGCCGACGGTGTCCATCGCGGCGCCGAGGATCGAGATGTCGATGTTGTACGTCCGCGAGAGCTGGGAGATGACCGGCTGGGAGGCCGACTCTCCCTGGAAGGTGACGTCGACGACCGTGCGGTCCGGGCCGGAGGCGGTGCCGCCGACCGGGAACAGCTCCTGGGCCAGTTCGGAGCCGGGGGTGGCGAGGAGTTCACCGACGGTCCCGGACTCGACGATCCTGCCGCGCTGCATGAGCGCCGCGGAGTCGCAGATGGTCTTGACGACGTCCATCTCGTGGGTGATGAGCAGGACGGTGAGGCCGAGCTGCTGGTTGAGGTCGCGCAGCAGCTGGAGGATGGAGCGGGTGGTCTCGGGGTCGAGCGCGGAGGTCGCCTCGTCGGAGAGCAGCACCTGGGGGTCGCCCGCGAGGGCGCGGGCGATGCCCACGCGCTGCTTCTGGCCGCCGGAGAGCTGTCCGGGGTAGGACTTCGCCTTGTCGGCGAGCCCGACCAGGTCCAGCAGCTCCTTGGCCTTGCGGGTGCGAGCCTGGCCGGAGACGCCGAGGATCTCCAGCGGCAGTTCGATGTTGTCCAGGACGGTGCGGGAGTCCAGCAGGTTGAAGTGCTGGAAGACCATGCCGATGCGGGTGCGCGCCCGGCGCAGCTCGGCGCTCGCCCGCCGGCCGCGGCCGGCGAGGGCGGTGAGGTCCTGGCCGGCCACCGTCACGGTGCCGGAGGTGGGGCGTTCCAGGAGGTTGACGCAGCGGATGAGGGAGGACTTGCCGGCGCCGCTCTGTCCGATGACGCCGTACACCTCGCCTTCGCGGACGTGCAGGTCGACGCCGTCGAGTGCGGTGACCTCACGGTCGCGCGACTGGTAGACCTTCGTGAGGCCCGTCGTGGTGATCACAGGGGGTTTCCGTCACTGTCGAGTGCGCGGCGCGGTGTCCGCCGGGCACGGGGCATTCGTCGAGGAGACTGTTCGGGCTGGTGGGCCGGTTTACGTCTCGGCATGGCTTCGGGCGGCGATCGGCCGGGGGTCAGCGCATGCGCGGGCGGGCTCGTTCCAGGGACTGCGAACGGCACAGGCTCGGGTCTCGCTTCGGGGCGCGAGGCTCAGCGGGGGCCCTCAGAAGGCGCGCATTCGACACATACAACGAGCACCGGGCGGGCTGATCGCCTCGGTCGCAAGGGTGCGGCTGCTCGTCGTGGTCATGGGCCCCAGTAAAACAGACGTGAGGTCGCCGTGATCCCGGCTGTCCGCATAGCGGACAGTGGTGGATGGCCGGACGCCTGCCTTCCGGTTAGGCCGCCCGGCTTTGTGAATACGGCTGTGACCTGCGACGACGGGCATGATGCGGGAGTGTGTCCGATGACACCCGGACCCTCAAGGAGCGGAACCTTGACCGCCGGTTGTGTTCAAGGCCACCCTCGCGCGGCCGGGGGGGACAGCCGCCCGCGCGGTGGCCGGGGCCGCACGCGGGCGGGCGTTCCGTCCGTAATACCCTCGACTCATGCTTGACGCCCTGACGGTCGCGGTCGCCGTGACCGCGCTCGCCCTCGCCGCCTGGTGCGGACACGCCGCTTACCGGGACCAGCCGACGAAGGACTGGCATTTCATCGGGATGGCGGTCGTCTCCGTGCTGGCGCTGGCCCAGTTGGTGGTGGGCGTCGTACAGCTCGCGCGCGGGGAGCGGCCGGAGCAGGGCATGGCGGTGTTCATCGCCTATCTGATCGGTTCGTTCGCCGCGGTGCCCGCGGCGGGCTTCCTGTCGCTGACCGAGCGGACCCGATGGGGCTCGGTGACGGTGGCGGCGGGCGCGGTCGTGCTGGCGGTTCTGGAGGTCCGGCTCTATGACATCTGGGGAAACTGACGTGAGCGACACCGACCGCCCCGAGGTGGCCACGGCCCCGAAGCCGCCCTTCGAACTGGGCACGGGGCCCGGCCGGGTCCTGGTCTGGTTCTACGGGGTGTTCACGGTCGCGGCGGCCTCGCGGACGATCGTCGAGATGGCCCGGGGCTTCGACCGCGCTCCGCTCGCCTACTCGCTCTCGGCGGTCGCGGCCGTGGTGTACGGCTTCATCACGTACTCGCTGGTGCGCGGCGGGGAGAAGGCCCGCAGGGCGGCGCTGGTGTGCTGCGCGGCGGAGCTGCTGGGCGTGCTGGTCGTCGGCGCGTGGACGCTGGCCGAGCCGGCCACGTTCCCGGACGCGACGGTGTGGTCGGACTTCGGGATGGGCTACCTCTTCATCCCGGTGATCCTGCCGGTCACCGGGATGATCTGGCTGCGCCGCGCGAAGACGGTGGCGGTCTGAGCCCGGGGCTCCGCCCGGTCCGTTCCGCCCGGCCTCGCGCGGCGTCCGGTCAGGCGCTGGCCACGAAGTCCCGGTCGGCGGCGTCCTTCTCCAGCAGGATCAGGCGTACGCCGTCGGCACCGGTGACGGCGCCCACCTGCGCGTATCCGGCCTTGCGGTAGAGCCGGAGATTGCTCTCGCTGCGGTGGCCGCTGTGCAGCCGGTAGCGGGTCGCCGCCCGCTCGGCGGTCAGCGCCGATTCGGCGGCCAGCAGCAGCCGGGCGCCGAGGCCGTGGCCCTGGAGCCGGGGGTGGACGCAGAGCTTCCCGATCAGGCCCGTGCCGTCGGGGTCGGTGAACCCTCGGACCGAGCCGACGACTTCGTCCCCGAGCCGGGCCACGAAGACCAGGTCGTCGGCGACTTCGGCGCGCAGTGAGTCGAGGGTCTGGACGAGCGGGTCGATCCGGTAGTTGTCGTACAGCTCCGCCTCGCGCTGGAAGCAGAGGTACTGAAGTCTGAAGATCTGCTCGACGTCCTGTGCCGTCGCCGCCGAGATGGTCACGCTCATGCCCATGTGTGCACGCCTCCCGCTCACCTGTCCGCCGGTTGCCTACCGCTCCCTATCCCCGCACGGATGGGGCGACAACCTCCGCAGCCAGCATTCTGCGCAGACATCCAAGGCAACGGGAACGGATCGGGCCCAAACTCCCCTGTGACATACCCAACTCCCCTGCGATTTCCCGGTAGGTCGGGTCGCCGGGGTCGAGTAACGCCTCCAGCAGCCGGGGGCAGCGTCCGGGCAGCCGGGCCATCGCGGAGCGCAGCGCCCGGCGTTCGGCGGCCCCGAGCGCGGCGCGTTCCGGGCAGCCGGCCGGCCCGGCGACGGGTTCCGTTCCGGCGTACGGGCGTTCCCGCCGGACCGTGCGCCGGCCGCGGCGGGCCTCGGCCCGTACGGTGTCGCGGACCCAGCGGGCGGCGTCGGCGGGCGGGCCTGCGGCGGCCGGGCGCTCCAGCAGCCGCACCCAGACGCTCTGTTCGAGGTCGGCGGGTTCGACTCCGGCGGCCGGGGCCTCGGCCCTCGCCTCCGCGCGCACCAGGGGTTGCAGGGCGTGGACGACGCGGGCGGTGGAGGAGGCGGGGTCGAGGTCATGATCGAGAAGCGTCATGCCCCGGCGGACGTGCCGGTGGGGGCGGCCGGTTGCTCCGGCCGCGCCGCACCACCCGACCGGGGCATGCGGGGGCGTACGGCTGACGGCGCGCCCCGCGTAAACGGCAGGCGCGCCGCGGCGTCAGCGTTCCGCGTGGTCCGCCGCGGCGAGCAGCGCCGTGTCCGGGTGGTCGGCGAAGATGCCGTCGATGCCGGTGGCGAAGTAGGCCGCGCAGGCGCCGAACACGTCCCCGTAGGCGTTGGGGTCGGTGCCGCGCCGGAAGTCGGCGGGCAGGAAGCTGTTCTCGTTGCGCAGGGTGTACGGGTGGAGCAGCAGGCCCTTGGCGTGCGCGTCCCGTACGAGCGTGGTCGGGGTGGTGAGCCGCCCCGAGGCGTCCTTGGGGATGACCAGGTCGAGGGTGGGGCCGATGCCCTGGGCGAAGGAGGCCATCCACTTCAGGCCGGCGGGCTTCACCAGATCGGCGACCGTGCGCGGGTCGCCCGACTCGACGAAGTCCCAGGGGCGCTCCTTGGGTCCGGACAGCAGGACGATGCGCGGGGTGTCGACGAGCCGGGCCAGGCGCTGGACCGAGCCGGGCTCGAAGGACTGGAGGATGAGGGCGGAGTTCCTCCGGTCCCGGCCGTACCGGCGCAGCAGCCGGGCGAGCGGCTCCTCCAGGCCGAGGCCGAGCTTGCGGAAGTAGGTGGGGTGCTTGGTCTCGACGTACAGCCAGACGGGCTTTCCGCGCTTGCGGCCCTCCTTCTCGGCCCAGCGCAGGACCTCCTCGAAGGTGGGGACCGTCCACCGGCCGTTGTAGAGGGTGTTGTCGGGACGGTTGCCCGGGATGCGCTCCTTGGCCCGCAGGGTCTTGAGCTCGGCGAGGGTGAAGTCCTCGGTGAACCAGCCGGTGTAGGAGACGCCGTCGATGCTCTTGGTGGCCTTGCGGCCGGCGAACTCGGCGTGGTCGGCGACGTCGGTGGTGCCGGTGATGTCGTTCTCGTGACGGCAGACGAGATGGCCGTCCTTGGTCGGCACGAGGTCCTGCTCGACGATGTGCGCGCCCATGTCGAGGGCCAGCTGGTAGGAGCCGAGGGTGTGCTCGGGGCGGTAGCCGCTGGCCCCGCGGTGGCCGATCACCGTGGGTACGGGCAGATCGCGCAGCGATCCGTGGCCGCCCGTGCCGTGGCCGCGGCCCCGCTCGGCGGCCTGGGCGGCGGCGGGCAGGCCGAGGGCCGCGGTGCCGAGGACCGCGGCGCCCAGAAGGGTCCGCCGGCCGGGGGTCTTCCGCGCACGCTCCGTCATGAATGCTCCTCGCTTGGTGATGTCCGGGACCGGTCGAGCGAGGCCCGATCGTAGGCTGGGAGACGTAAGAGAGGACGGACCTTCGGCCAACGTGGCGGAAACACATGTCAACACCGCGTATCCGCTCCGTGAACCCGATGTGCGATCAGCGCATACCCGCGAGTATCGTCCTCACCTGCACCGACCATCATCCGTCGGCACCGGCCACCGCCCGTGGGACCCGTTCCCGCGCGGCCGGCCCGGCCACGACACCGGAGGAACCGTTGTCCCGTCTCACGGTCATCAAGGCAGTGCTCGGACCGATTCTGCGCCTGATGTTCCGCCCCCAGGTGGAGGGCGCCGAGAACATTCCCGGGACCGGCCCTGTGATCCTCGCGGGCAACCACCTGACGTTCATCGACTCGATGGTCATGCCGATCTGTGTCGATCGGCCGGTGTTCTACATCGGCAAGGACGAGTACGTCACGGGCAAGGGGTTCAAGGGCCGGCTGATGGCCTGGTTCTTCACCGGCTGCGGCATGATCCCGGTGGACCGGGACGGTGGCCGGGGCGGTGTCGCGGCGCTGATGACGGGCCGCCGGGTGCTGGAGGAGGGGCAGGCCTTCGCGATCTACCCCGAGGGCACCCGCTCCCCCGACGGCCGGCTCTACCGGGGCCGTACGGGCATCGCGCGGCTGACGCTGATGACGGGTGCGCCGGTGATCCCGTTCGCGATGATCGGCACCGACAAGCTGCAGCCGGGCGGCGCGGGTCTGCCCCGGCCGGGCAAGGTCACGGTGCGCTTCGGGGAGCCGATGGAGTTCTCGCGCTACGAGGGCATGGACCGCGACCGCTATGTGCTGCGGGCGGTGACGGACTCGGTGATGGCCGAGGTGATGCGGCTGTCCGGCCAGGAGTACGTGGACATGTACGCGACGAAGGCGAAGGCGGCCTGATTTCGTAGGCCGCGCCGACGCGGGAAGGGCCCGCACCCCACTTCGGGGTGCGGGCCCTTCGTCGTACACCCCTTACGGGTGCTCGATGCCGTCCTCCAGCTTCTGGCCCCGCAGCAGGAACCAGGCGGCGACGGCCGCCGCCAGCAGGACCGCCGCGCCGACGCCCGCGGCCGACCGCAGTCCGTCGACGAACGCCTCCTGGGCCGCCGAGACCAGCGGCCCCGCCTGCGCGGCGGGCAGCGCCGCGGCCGATTCGACCGCACCGCCCAGCGACTCGTGGGCGGCCGACTCGACATCGGCGGGGATGCCGGACGGGGTCGGGAAGCCCCGGTAGACACCGGTGACGATGGAGCCGAGCAGAGCGATGCCGAGGGCGGCGCCCAGTTCGTACGCGGTCTCGGAGACGGCGGACGCGGAGCCCGCCTGCTCCTTCGGGACGCTGGAGAGGATCACGTCGGCGGTGACGGTGAAGGCGAAGCCCGCGCCGACGCCGACGACCAGCAGCATCGCGCCGAGCAGCGGATAGCCGGTGTGCTGGTCGAGCAGGGTCACACTGCCCAGGGCGAGACCGACCGCGGCCAGGCCGCCCGAGACGACGGAGCGGACCGAGAAGCGGCGGGCCGCGAATCCGGCCAGCAGACCGGCGGTCACCGCGCCGATCGCGGCGGGCAGTTCGGCGAGTCCGGCCTCCAGCGGGCCGCGGCCCTGGACCAGTTGCAGGAACTGGGAGAGGAAGAAGACCAGGCCCGACAGTCCGAGGATCGTCAGCAGGTCGGCGAGGACCGCGCCGGAGAAGCCCCGGTGGTGGAAGAGCCGCATGTCCAGCAGGGGTGCGGGCAGCCGCAGTTGCCTGCGGACGAACCAGGTCAGCGCGCCGACGCCGACGACGGCGGCCACGGCCGAGTCCCAGCTCACTCCGTGCGAGGCCGTCTCCTTGATGGCGTACACGACACCGATCATGCCGACCAGGGAGAGCCCGACGCTGAGCATGTCCCACGGGCCGGGGGCCGGGTTCTTGGACTCGGGGATCAGCTTGATGCCGACGACCACGAGGACGGCCATCACGGGCAGGTTGATGAGGAAGACCGAGCCCCACCAGAAGTGTTCCAGCAGGAATCCGCCGACGACCGGGCCGACGGCCGCGCCCGCCGAGGCCATGGCGCCCCAGATCCCGATGGCGAGGCTGCGCTCGCGCGGGTCGTGGAAGAGGTTGCGGATCAGGGCGAGCGTGGACGGCATCAGGGTGGCGCCCGCGACACCGAGGAGCGCCCGGGCCACGATCATCATCTCGGGCGTGGTCGCGTACGCGTTGAGCACGGAGACCGCGCCGAACGCCACGGCGCCGACCAGCAGCAGCTTCTTGCGGCCGATGCGGTCGCCGAGGCTGCCCATGGAGACGAGCAGGCCGGCGATGACGAAGGAGTAGACGTCACCGATCCAGAGCAGCTGGGTCCCGGTGGGCTCCAGGTCCTCGCTGAGGAACGGGGTGGCGAGACCGAGGACGGTGGCGTCCACGGCCACCAGCAGCACGGCGAGGACGAGGACGGCGAGCGCGATCCACCGCCCTGGACGGCGTACCGCGTCCATGGTGTCCGGGTTCTTCTCGGTGCTGATCATTGCTCCACGCTCCGGCGTGCTCCGCCGAGCAGCAGCTCGACGATCATGTACTGGAAATCCTGTGCGGCGACCCGGCCCGCCTGGATGGACCAGGCTCCGGTGCCGACGAGGCCGTAGAGGGCCTCGGTCAGCCAGGCGGGGGTGAGGTCGATACGGAACTCGCCGCGTTCCTGGCCGCGGCGGAAGAAGGCGGAGACGCGGGCGTCGGCCCGGTTCCAGCCCTCGTTGACCTCGTCGCCCTCGAAGAGCTGGTTCTCGTTGACGAGGAAGGACATCAGCCCGGCGCTGGGCTCGACGGCCGCGATGAGTCGCCGCAGCCCCTCCTCCGAGGTGTCCTCGTCGAGCCGGGCGGCGTCCAGGGCCGCCTCGAACTCCTGGAGACCGAGGTTCTCCAGCGCCTTCACCAGGGCGTCGCGCCCGGCGAAGTGGCGGTGGAGGGTGGCCCGGCCGATACCCGCCGCCTTGGCGACCTCGTCCATGGTGGCGGTCGATTTACGGGTCAGCAGGGCGGCGGCGCTGCGCAGCACCTGCTCACGGTCGAGTGTCATGAGACGAACATAACCCATGTGAGACATCTTCGTCTCATCGAAGAGCGTGCGGGCTCACCCGGGGGCGAACCGGGCGCGGCGGGATGGGACCGGGAAACAAAAAAAGTGGCCGGAGGAAGAACCTCTCCTGGCCACTCTCAACTTATAGCGCATGGGGGGTCTTGCCGCAAGGCCCCCCAAATGCCGCAGAATCGTCCGCCGTAGCCGGGACGGGGCACCGCCCCGTAAGCACCGCAGATCGGAACTGACGACGTGACACCCCTGACCACCAGCGCGTTCGACCTCCCCGACCGGCTCTCCCCCAAGGCCGACCCGGCGCTGATCACCGAGGACGAGCAGCACTTCGCGGCCATCGCCCACTGCCTGGAACAGTCGATCGCCGAGCTGACCGACCGGCTCGCGGCCGAGCGCCGGGCGCCCGGCGGGGCGAGCCGGGCCGCGATGGACCGGGACGTGGAGATCCACCGGCTGACCGCCCGGCTGCGCACCCTGCGCCGGTTCGGCCTCGACCTGTGTCTCGGGCGCATGGTCCCCGCGGACGGCTCCGGGCCGCTGTACGTAGGGCGGCTCGGCCTCACCGACAGCACGGGCCGCCGGCTGCTGGTCGACTGGCGCTCCCCCGCCGCCGAGCCGTTCTTCGGCGCCACCCACGGCGACCCGATGGGCCTGGTGAGCCGCCGCCGCTACCGGTGGACCGGCGGCCGGGTCGGCGACTACTGGGACGAGGTGTTCGCGCCGGAGGGGCTCGCCGGGCATGCCGCGCTGGACGACCGGTCCGCGTTCATCGCGAGTCTGGGCTCCGCCCGGTCGGCCCGGATGCGCGATGTGCTGGGCACCATCCAGGCCGACCAGGACGCCGTCATCCGGGCGGGCTCCCGGGGCGCGCTCGTCGTCGACGGCGGGCCCGGCACGGGGAAGACCGTCGTCGCCCTGCACCGCTCCGCCTATCTGCTGTACGCCGACCCGCGCCTGGGCCACCGCCGCGGCGGCGTGCTGTTCGTCGGGCCCAACGAGCCCTATCTCGGGTACGTCGCCGATGTCCTGCCGAGCCTCGGCGAGGAGGGGGTGCAGACGTGCACCCTGCGGGACCTGGTCGCCGAGGGCGCGGCGGCGGAGCCCGAGACCGATCCGGAGGTGGCCCGGCTGAAGGCGTCGGCGGAGCTGGTGGCGGCGGTCGAGCCGGCCGTCCGGTTCTACGAGGAGCCGCCCTCCGAGGGCGTACGGGTGGAGACGCACTGGTCGGACATCTGGCTGAGCGCCGCCGACTGGGCCTCGGCGTTCGGGGCGCCGGATCCGGGCACGCCGCACAACGAGGCGCGCGAGCAGGTCTGGGAGGAACTGCTCACGATCCTGGTGGACAAGCACGACGGCGACGCCCCGGCGGAGCAACTGCGCGCCTCGCTGCGGCGGAACCGGGAGCTGTTCGCCCTCTTCGACCGTGCCTGGCCGCTGATCGAGGCGGCCGACCTGGTCGCCGACCTCTGGTCCGTACCCGCGTATCTGCGCAGGTGCGCCCCCTGGCTGACCACCGAGGAGGTCCGGCGGCTGCGGCGGGCGGACGCGCAGGCCTGGACGGAGTCCGACCTGCCGATCCTGGACGCGGCACGGCTGCGGCTCGGCGATCCGGAGGCGTCCCGGCGCCGGCGCCGCCACGAGGCCGCGGCCGCCGCCGAGCGGGAGCAGATGGACCGGGTCGTCGAGAGTCTGCTCGCCGACGAGACGCTGGCCGACGCCGATGCGGACGGTGAGGGGGCGCTGGTGATGCTGCGTGGGGAGGACCTGCGGGAGTCCCTGGCCACCGCCGACCGGCCGAGCGGGGTCGAGCCGGACCTGCTGGCCGGGCCGTTCGCGCACATCGTCGTGGACGAGGCCCAGGAACTGACCGACGCCCAGTGGCAGATGCTGATCCGGCGCTGCCCGTCCCGCAGCTTCACCGTCGTCGGGGACCGGGCGCAGGCCCGGAACGGGTTCCCCGAGACCTGGCGGGAGCGGCTTGAGCGGGTCGGTCTCGACCGGATCACCCTGGCCTCGCTGACCGTCAACTACCGCACGCCGGAGGAGATCATGGCGGAGGCGGCACCGGTCGTCCGGGCCGCGCTCCCCGACGCCAATGTGCCGGTCTCCGTCCGCAGCAGCGGCATCCCGGTCGCCCACGGCCGCGCCGAGGACCTGGACACCGTCCTCGCCGACCGGCTCGCCGCGCACGAGGACGGGACCGCCTGTGTCATCGGCGCCCCGGACTTCCGGCCGACGGCCCGGGTGCGGTCGCTGACCCCGGAGCTGTCGAAGGGCCTGGAGTTCGACCTGGTCGTGCTCGTCGAACCGGAGACGTTCGGCGAAGGCGTCCGGGGGGCGGTGGACCGGTATGTGGCGATGACCCGGGCGACCCGGGAACTCGTGATCCTCACGCGTCCCTGAGGCCGCCGGGCCGGGTCGGCGGGGCGGCACGGCAGGCCGCCCGGCCGGGTCGGCGTCAGTGCCAGGGCAGCCCGGCGCGGTGCCGCCAGTACGCCTCCGGCTCCTCGACCAGGGCGTCGAGGCTCGCCCGCTGCTCGTCGTCCAGGTCGACGACGGCGGCGTGCAGATTGCCGGAGAGCTGGGCAGCCGTGGCGGCGCCGGAGAGCACGACGCCCGCCCAGGGCTGGTGCAGGACGAGTGCCAGGGCCACCGCGTCGCCGCCCACCCCCGCGTCGGCGGCGATCTCCTGGAACACGGCGGGGGCCTCGTCCCCGGCGAGCCGCCCGTTGGCCATGCCCTCCTTGACGATCACGGTGAGCCCGGCGTCGTGGGCCTCGGCGAGCGCGGGCGCGGCCGAGGTCTCCAGGGCGTTGTAGGTGGCCTGGACCGTACGGAAGAGGGGCTCGCCGTCGACCGTGACGGCGAGGGCGGCCCGGATCGCGTCGGCCTGGGCGGGCCCGCTGGTGGAGAGGCCGACCGTGACGCCGTCGGCGGCCAGGGCGGCCAGCCGGTCGAGCAGTTCCTTGTCGGTGAGCGCCGGGCTGTCCGGGGTGACCGAGTGGACCTGGTAGAGGCTGAGCCGGTCGCCGAGGAGGTCGCGGGTCTCGGCGTACTGGCGCTCGAAGGTGGCGAGACTGTGGTCCTTGACCTCGTGGTGCTCGGCCTCGACGCTCCAGTCGGCGGTGTAGGTGTAGCCCCATTTGGAGCCGACGACGAGGTCGGTGAAGGAGGGCCGGGCGTCCAGCCACTCGGCGAGGAACTCCTCGGCGCGGCCGTAGGAGCGGGCGGTGTCGACGTACCGGACGCCCTGCGCGTAGGCCGCGTCCAGGAGCTCGTGGGTGCGAGCGCGCAGGGCGTCGGGATCGCGGTCGGCGGGCAGGTCGCGGTCCCGGTGGAGGTTGATGTAGCCGGGCCTCCCGACGGCGGCCAGGCCGAGTCCGATGTGGGCGGTCGGGGTCGTCGCGGCGGCCAGGGCGGCGAAGGGCATCGCGGGCTCCTCGGGGTCGGGTTTCGGTTACTCCTACCCCGGTGAACGTAGCTCGCGACACCCTTCGTGGACCTCTTACGACACCGCCACCACCTGCTGCCCTTACTGGCGGGCGGTCGCCCAGGCGTGCTGGGCGGCCAGGTCTTCCTTCACCTCGGCGAGCTGCACGGCGACGGCGGAGGGGGCCGTCCCGCCCCGGCCGTCGCGGGAGGCGAGGGCGCCCCGCACGTTGAGGACCGTGCGGACCTCGGGGGTGAGGTGCTCGGAGATCTTCGCGAACTGCTCGTCGGTGAGCTGGTCCAGCTCGATGCCGTGCTGCTCGCACTCCTTGACGCAGGCGCCGGCCACCTCGTGCGCCACCCGGAAGGGGACACCCTGCTTGACCAGCCACTCCGCGATGTCGGTGGCGAGGGAGAAGCCCGCCGGGGCCAGCTCCTCCATGCGCTCGCGGTTGACGGTGAGGGTGGCCATCATGCCGGTGAAGGCGGGGAGCAGGACTTCGAGCTGGTCGCAGGAGTCGAAGACGGGCTCCTTGTCCTCCTGGAGGTCCCGGTTGTACGCGAGCGGGAGCGCCTTCAGCGTGGCGAGGAGACCGGTCAGATTGCCGATGAGGCGGCCGGACTTGCCCCGGGCCAGCTCCGCGATGTCCGGGTTCTTCTTCTGCGGCATGATCGAGGAGCCGGTGGAGAAGGCGTCGTGGAGGGTGACGAAGGAGAACTCCTTCGTGTTCCAGATGATGACCTCCTCCGCGATCCGGGAGAGGTTGACGCCGATCATCGCGGTGATGAAGGCGAACTCCGCGACGAAGTCCCGCGAGGCGGTGCCGTCGATGGAGTTGGCGACCGAACCGTGCTCGAAGCCCAGGTCGGCGGCGACCGCCTCGGGGTCGAGCCCGAGCGAGGAACCGGCGAGTGCCCCGGAGCCGTACGGGGAGACGGCCGTGCGCTCGTCCCACTGGCGCAGCCGCTCGGCGTCCCGGGACAAGGACTGCACATGGGCGAGCACGTGGTGGGCGAAGAGGACGGGCTGGGCGTGCTGGAGGTGGGTCCGGCCCGGCATCGCGACGTCCGCGTTGGCCTCGGCAAGGCCGACCAGCGCGCCCTGGAGGTCGGCGATCAGGCCTCCGATGATCCGGGCGTGGTCGCGCAGGTACATCCGGAAGAGCGTGGCGATCTGGTCGTTCCGCGACCGGCCGGCCCGCAGCTTGCCGCCGAGGTCGGGGCCGAGCCGCTCCAGGAGCCCGCGCTCCAGGGCGGTGTGGACGTCCTCGTCGGCGATGGTGCCGGTGAAGGAGCCGTCCGCGACGTCGGCTTCGAGCTGGTCGAGGCCTTCCTGCATCCGGGTCAGCTCGTCCTCGGTGAGCAGGCCCGCCTTGTTCAGGACACGGGCGTGGGCGCGGGAGCCGGCGATGTCGTACGGGGCGAGCCGCCAGTCGAAGTGGACGGAGGCGGACAGCTTGGCCAGCGCCTCGGCCGGTCCGTCGGCGAACCGCGCGCCCCAGAGCCGGACGTCACCGTTGTTGCTGCTCACTGCGTGCTCCTCAAAAAGCAAAGGCAAAGGCCCAGGCGTAGGCCGGGGTGCGGATATGCGGCCGCCTCCCTGCCGCGGGACGACGGGGAGGCGGCTGTACAACGAGAAGGGGTCAGGCGAGGTACGCGTCAGGCTATGCCTGCAGATCACGCTTCGCGGCGATCTTCGAGGAGAGGCCGAAGATCTCGATGAAGCCCTGCGCCTTGGACTGGTCGAAGGTGTCGCCCGAGTCGTAGGTGGCGAGGTTGAAGTCGTACAGCGACTCCTCGGACTTCCGGCCGGTGACGACGGCGCGGCCGCCGTGCAGGGTCATCCGGATGTCGCCGGTGACGTGCTGGTTGGCCTCGTTGATGAAGCCGTCCAGGGCCCGCTTCAGCGGGGAGAACCACAGGCCGTCGTAGACCATCTCGCCCCACCGCTGCTCGACCTGCCGCTTGTAGCGGGCCAGCTCGCGCTCGACGGTGACGTTCTCCAGCTCCTGGTGGGCGGTGATCAGCGCGATCGCGCCGGGCGCCTCGTACACCTCACGGGACTTGATGCCCACGAGCCGGTCCTCGACCATGTCGATCCGGCCGATGCCCTGGGCGCCGGCCCGCTCGTTGAGCTGCTGGATCGCCTGGAGGACGGTGACGGGGCGGCCGTCGATGGCGACCGGGACACCCTCCTTGAAGGAGATGACGACCTCGTCGGCCTCGCGCTGGAGGGCCGGGTTCTCGGTGTACTCGTAGATGTCCTCGATCGGGCCGTTCCAGATGTCCTCCAGGAAGCCCGTCTCGACGGCCCGTCCGAAGACGTTCTGGTCGATGGAGTACGGGGACTTCTTGGTGGTCGCGATCGGGAGGTTCTTCTCCTCGCAGAAGGCGATCGCCTTGTCCCGGGTCATCGCGTAGTCCCGGACCGGGGCGATGCACTTCAGGTCGGGGCCGAGCGCGGAGATGCCGGCCTCGAACCGGACCTGGTCGTTGCCCTTGCCGGTGCAGCCGTGGGCGACGATCCCGGCGTTGTGCTTGTGGGCGGCGGCGACGAGGTGCTTGACGATGGTCGGCCGGGAGAGGGCCGAGACCAGCGGGTAGCGGTCCATGTAGAGGGCGTTGGCCTTGATCGCCGGGAGGCAGTACTCCTCGGCGAACTCGTCCTTGGCGTCCGCGACCTCGGCTTCGACGGCACCGCAGGCGAGCGCGCGCTTGCGGATGACGTCCAGGTCCTCGCCGCCCTGGCCGACGTCCACGGCAACGGCGATGACCTCGGCGTTCGTCTCCTCGGCGATCCAGCCGATGGCGACGGAGGTGTCCAGGCCGCCCGAGTAGGCGAGTACGACGCGCTCGGTCACGGGTTTCTCCTTACGGTGCAATCACTGATGGGTATAACTATGCGGTCCTCCGTATTGTTTGTCAAAGCGGCTGGTCAGAGGGGTGCTCATGACCGTATGGCGGGGAAATACCGGCGCTTCCGGTCCGGAAGCGCCGCTAGCATCGGCAGCCGAGCACGGGAGATCGGGGAGGGGCCGCGGTGGACGGCGGTTACGGGGAGACCCTGCGGGCGGTGATGCGGGTGCGGGACGGCGCCGCACTGGCCGAGACGTTCGATGTCGCGTCGGCCGGGGAGTGGCTGGCGTTCGACGCGGGGGTACGGGATCTGGGCGACCGTCCGTGGCTGCTGTCCCGCGCGTCCGAGGAGCCGGGACGCCCGGCCGGGGTGCTGGGACAGTCGGGCGGGGTGCTGGGACGCCCGGGCGAGGTGCTGGGACGCCCGGGCGGGGAGCCGGGGCGGCCGGCCCGGACGCTGCTGGACCGGTTGCGTGGCCGGGCGGGTTCGAGGGCCGTTCCCCCGGCCGCACCGCCGGTCCCGGATGCGCCCGCCATCGCGCTGTGCCACCCGGACGGGCGGGTCCGGGAGGCGGCGCTGGACGCGGTCCGCACCGCCCCCGAGCTGCGGCCGCTCCTGGTGGTGCGGTGCGCGGACTGGGTCGCTCCGGTCCGCGAGAAGGCACGGGCGCTGCTCGCCGGACTGCCCGGCGACGCGCTGTTCCCGCTGGCCGAGCTGATCCTGCGGCTGTCCCGGCGGGCGCGCGGCGACTTCGCCCGGACCCTGCTGGAGGGCGCGTTGCGCGAGGGGCCGGCAGCCGAGGTGCTGGCGCTGACGGCCCACCCCGACCGGGCGACATACAGGCTCGCGTACCGGATCGCGGTGGAGCGGGGGCTGCTGACACCGATGGAGCTGGCCGCCACGGCGGCGACCTGCGGTGACGTCGCGCTCCAGGACCTCTGCGCGGAGGCCGCCGTGAGGCCGGGCGCGACGCCGGGCCCGGACGCGGCCGCCGTACTGGACCGGCTGCTGGCGGCCCGCGCTCCCCGGGTGCGCGCGGCCGGGGTGACCGCCTTGCGGCGGGCCGGGCGGCACGGTGACGCGAAGCCGTTCCTCGTCGACCGCTCGGGCGTTGTACAGGCCTGCGCGCGCTACGTCCTGCGGCAGGGCGGCGGCGACCCGCTCCCCGTCTACCGGGCCCTGTGTGCCGAACCGGCCGCGCACCCGGCTGCCGCTGCCGGGCTCGGCGAATGCGGCGACCGCGCGACGGACGCGGGGACGCTGTGGGCCCTCCTCGGGCACCCGCTGCCCTCGGTACGGGTGCACGCGATCAGCGGGCTGCGCGCGCTGGACGTGGTGGAACGGGAGCGGCTGACGCCGTTGCTGGACGACCCGAGCCCGGCCGTGGTGCGGGCGGCGACCCGGGCCCTGCTGCCGGATGCCGCCGG
Source organism: Streptomyces rubiginosohelvolus (assembly GCF_014649875.1). Lineage (GTDB taxonomy): Bacteria > Actinomycetota > Actinomycetes > Streptomycetales > Streptomycetaceae > Streptomyces > Streptomyces rubiginosohelvolus. The sequence continues at coordinate 199,062 of NZ_BMTW01000007.1, forward strand.
GATTCCGGAGCACCTGCTGCGCGAGCGGAGTGCGGCGGACCGCCCGCGCGCGGTGCGGGTGGCGGCGGACCGGCTGCTGCGGGCGGCGGGGCTGCAGAGGCGCCCGGCCCCCGGGTACCGGTGACGCCGCGGCCCGAGGTGCCCCGCCGGGCCGAGCGGGGCGGGCCCGCCGCTGGGCCGTACGGAGCAGGTCCGGTGGGGCGTCGGCCCCGGTCGCCGTACGGTCCGGAGCATGCGCAGATCACTGGTGACCGCCGCCGTTCTCCTCGCCCTGGCCGGCTCCCTCGGGGCCGCCCCCGCCTCCGACGTACCGCCCCTGCCCGACCGGCTGGCGGACACCGGCGGCGGCACGCAGCTGATCACCGCCGAGGCCCCGGACGCCGGGTCCACCACCGGCACGGTGACCTGGTGGGAGCGGCGCGGGGGCCGGTGGGCGGAGGCGGGGTCCGCGCCCGCGCGGTTCGGGGCGAACGGGCTGGCCGAGGGGGCGACCCGGGAACAGGGCACCAGCACCACGCCGACCGGGCTGTACGACCTGCCGTACGCCTTCGGCATCGAGGACGCCCCGGCGGGGACGACGTATCCGTACCGGAAGGTGGACGACGACTCCTGGTGGTGCCAGGACAACGACTCGGTCGCGTACAACCGCTGGGTGGAACCGCGGCCCTCCCACTGCCGGGCGGCAGAGGCCGAGCACCTCGTCTCCTACGGCACGCAGTACGCCCGGGCGCTGGTGATCGGCTTCAACTACGAGCAGCCGGTTCGCAATCGGGGCGCGGGGATCTTCCTGCATGTGAACGGGCGCGGGGCGACGGCGGGTTGTGTGTCCGTACCCGCCGACGCCATGGCGGAGATCCTCGCCTGGGCGGAGCCGGAGCGGCGGCCGCACATCGCGGTCGGGACCTCGTCGGGCCCGACCGCGATCACGCGCTACTGAACGGAGCGGCTCAGCGGTCGTTCTGAGCGAGCCTCAGCAGGTGGTCGGCCAGCGCCTGACCGCCGCCCGCGTCGCGGCTGATGAGCATCAGCGTGTCGTCCCCGGCGATGGTGCCGAGGATGTCGTGCAGTTCGGCCTGGTCGATGGCCGAGGCGAGGAACTGGGCGGCGCCCGGCGGCGTACGGAGCACGACGAGGTTGGCCGATGCCTCCGCCGAGATGAGCAGTTCGGCCGAGAGCCTGCGCATCCGCTCCTCCTTGGCCGAGCCGCCCAGCGGGGCCTGCGGGGTGCGGAATCCGCCCTCGCTGGGCACCGCGTAGATCAGCTCGCCGCCGGTGTTGCGGATCTTCACGGCGCCCAGCTCGTCGAGGTCGCGGGAGAGCGTCGCCTGGGTGACGCTCAGCCCGTCGTCGGCGAGGAGCTTGGCCAGCTGACTCTGCGAGCGGACCGGCTGCCGGTTCAGGATGTCCACGATCCGGCGGTGGCGGGCGGTGCGGGTCTGCGGCACGGACGGCCCGCCGTGCTCGGATTCCTGCGCCTCGGTCATCGTCGTCGCCTCATTCTCCGGAGGGTCATGCTCCGGATCGTCCGTCCCCGTGTGCCGCGTCGAGAGCGCCCGGCAGGATCTCCAGGAACGCGTCCACCTCCGCGTCACCGATGATCAGCGGCGGCATGAGCCGTACGACATCGGGGGCGGGCGCGTTCACCAGGAGGCCGGCTCCCTGGGCCGCCTGCTGCACCTGCGGTGCGAGGGGTCCGGTGAGCACGATACCCAGCAGCAGGCCACTGCCGCGGACATGGAATACCAGCGGGTGTCCCAGCGCCTCCACACCGTCGCGGATCCTCTCGCCGAGCCGCTTGACGTTGTCGAGCGTGCCGTCGGCCGCGAGGGTGTCGATGACGGCGAGTCCGGCGGCGCAGGCGACCGGGTTGCCGCCGAACGTCGTGCCGTGGTGCCCCGGCTTCAGCAGGTCGGCGGCCGGGCCGAAGGCGACCGTCGCGCCGATCGGCAGACCGCCGCCGAGGCCCTTCGCGAGCGTGACGATGTCCGGCTCGACGCCTTGGTGCGCCTGGTGCTCGAACCACTGGCCGCAGCGGCCGATGCCGGTCTGCACCTCGTCGAGGACGAGGAGCGTCCCGGTCGCCCGGGTGATCTCCCGGGCGGCCTCCAGATAGCCCTTGGGCGGGACGACGACGCCGTTCTCGCCCTGCATCGGTTCGATGACGACCAGTGCGGTGTCGGTCGTGACGGCCGCGCGCAGGGCGTCCACGTCCCCGTACGGGACATGGGTGACATCACCGGGGAGCGGGCGGAACGGCTCCTGCTTCGCCGGCTGGCCGGTCAGCGCGAGCGCGCCCATCGTCCGGCCGTGGAAGCCGCCGTCGGTCGCGACCATGTGGGTGCGCCCGGTGAGCCGGCCGATCTTGAAGGCGGCCTCGTTGGCCTCCGCACCGGAGTTGGCGAAGAAGACCCGGCCCTGACGGCCGAAGAGCTGGAGCAGCCGCTCCGCGAGGGCGAGCGGCGGCTCGGCGATGAACAGGTTCGACACATGGCCGAGGGAGGCGATCTGGGTGGAGACGGCCTCGACGACGGCCGGGTGGGCGTGGCCGAGGGCATTGACCGCGATGCCGCCGACGAAGTCGAGGTAGCGGGTGCCGTCCTCGTCCCAGACATGGGCGCCCTCGCCGCGGACGAGGGACAGGCGGGGGGTGCCGTAGTTGTCCATCAGCGCGCCCTGCCACCGCGCGGTGAGCCCGGTGTCGGTTCCGGTGCCGATGCCGATGCCGGTTGTCATGATTCCCCCAGTTCAGGACCTGTGTGTACGTCGATGGGGGCGTCCGGCACGACCATGGTGCCGATGCCCTCGTCGGTGAAGATCTCCAGCAGGATCGAGTGCTGGACGCGCCCGTCGATGACGCGGGCGGTCTCGACGCCGTTGCGCACGGCGTGCAGACAGCCCTGCATCTTGGGGACCATGCCGCTGGACAGCTCGGGCAGCAGCTTCTCCAGCTCGCTCGCGGTGAGCCGGCTGATGACGTCGTCGCTGTGAGGCCAGTCCTCGTACAGCCCCTCGACGTCCGTGAGGACCATCAGCGTCTCGGCGTTCAGCGCGGCGGCGAGCGCGGCGGCCGCGGTGTCGGCGTTGACGTTGTAGACGTGGTGGTCGTCGGCGGAGCGGGCGATGGAGGAGACGACCGGGATGCGGCCGTCGTCCAGGAGCGCCTGGATGGCACCGGTGTCGATGGCGGTGATCTCGCCGACCCGGCCGATGTCGACGGACTCGCCGTCGATGGTGGGCCGGTGCTGGGTGGCGGTGATGGTGTGGGCGTCCTCGCCGGTCATGCCGACGGCGAGCGGGCCGTGCTGGTTGAGGAGGCCGACCAGTTCGCGCTGGACCTGTCCCGCGAGCACCATCCGGACGACGTCCATCGCCTCGGGGGTGGTGACGCGCAGCCCGGCCTTGAACTCGCTGACCAGGCCCTGCTTGTCGAGCTGGGCGCTGATCTGGGGGCCGCCGCCGTGCACGACGACGGGCTTGAGGCCGGCGTGCCGCAGGAAGACGACGTCCTGGGCGAAGGCGGCCTTCAGCTCCTCGTCGATCATGGCGTTGCCGCCGAACTTGATGACGACGGTCTTGCCGTGGTGCCGGGTCAGCCAGGGCAGCGCCTCGATGAGGGTCTGCGCCTTCGGGAGTGCGGTGTGCTTCCGCGCGGCGCTCATGAGCTGTACGCGCTGTTCTCGTGGACGTAGTCCGCGGTGAGGTCGTTGGCCCAGATGACGGCGGACTCCGTGCCCGCGGCGAGGTCGGCGGTGACCTTGACCTCCCGGTAGCGCATGTCGACCAGGTCGCGGTCCTCGCCGACGCCCCCGTTCTTGCAGACCCAGACGTCGTTGATGGCGACGTTGAGCTGGTCCGGCTCGAAGGCGGCCTTCGTGGTGCCGATCGCGGAGAGGACCCGGCCCCAGTTGGGGTCCTCGCCGTGGATGGCGCACTTGAGGAGGTTGTTACGGGCGATGGACCGGCCGACCTCGACGGCGTCGTCCTCGGTGGCCGCGTTGATCACCTCGATCCGGATGTCCTTGGAGGCGCCCTCGGCGTCGCCGATGAGCTGCCGGGCGAGGTCGTCGCAGACGGCCCGTACGGCCTCGGCGAACGCGCCCTGTTCCGGGGTGATGCCGCTGGCGCCGGAGGCGAGGAGCAGCACGGTGTCGTTGGTGGACATGCAGCCGTCGGAGTCGACCCGGTCGAAGGTGGTGCGGGTGGCGTCGCGCAGGGCGGCGTCCAGTGCGGGGGCTTCCACATCCGCGTCGGTGGTGAGCACGACGAGCATGGTGGCGAGGCCGGGGGCGAGCATGCCCGCTCCCTTGGCCATGCCGCCGACGGTCCAGCCGTCGCCGCCCGCGACGGCCGTCTTGTGGACGGTGTCGGTGGTCTTGATGGCGATGGCGGCCTTCTCACCGCCGTGCTCGCTGAGGGCTGCGGCGGCCTGCTCGATGCCGGGGAGCAGCTTGTCCATGGGGAGCAGGATGCCGATGAGCCCGGTCGAGGCGACGGCGACCTCGCCCGCGCTGTGGCCGTCCAGCACCTCGGCGACCTTCTCGGCGGTGGCGTGGGTGTCCTGGAAGCCCTGGGGTCCCGTACAGGCGTTGGCGCCACCGGAGTTGAGGACGACGGCGGTGACCTCGCCGCCCTTGAGCACCTGCTCCGACCAGAGGACGGGGGCGGCCTTGACGCGGTTGGAGGTGAAGACGCCCGCGGCGGCGCGGCGCGGCCCGTTGTTGACCACGAGGGCCAGGTCCGGGTTGCCGCTCTCCTTGATTCCCGCGGCGATGCCCGCCGCCGAGAACCCTTGTGCTGCCGTGACGCTCACGGTGCCACTCCGATCGTCGAAAGACCTGTGTCCTCGGGGAGTCCGAGGGCGATGTTCATGCTCTGGAGGGCGCCGCCCGCGGTGCCCTTGGCGAGGTTGTCGATGGCGCAGACGACCACGATCCGTCCGGCGGCCGGGTCGTGCGCGACCTGGACCTGTACGGCGTTGGAGCCGTACACCGCGGCGGTGGCGGGCCACTGCCCCTCGGGCAGGAGCTCGACGAACGGCTCGTCGGCGAACGCCTTCTCGTACACCGCGCGCAGGCCCTCCGCGTTCACGCCGGGCTTCGCCTTCGCGCTGCACGTGGCGAGGATGCCGCGGGGCATGGGGGCGAGGGTGGGCGTGAAGGAGACGGTGACCGGCTGCCCGGCGGCGGCGCTGAGGTTCTGGATCATCTCGGGCGTGTGGCGGTGCCCGCCGCCGACGCCGTACGGGGTCATGTTGCCCATGACCTCGGAGCCGAGGAGGTGCGGCTTGGCCGCCTTGCCCGCGCCCGAGGTGCCCGACGCGGCGACGATGACGGCCTCCGGCTCGGCGATACCGGCCTCGTACGCCGGGAAGAGCGCGAGCGAGACAGCGGTCGGGTAGCACCCCGGCACCGCGATCCGCTTCGACCCGGCGAGCGCGGCCCGCCCGCCCGGCAGTTCGGGCAGCCCGTAGGGCCAGGTCCCGGCGTGCGGGGACCCGTAGAACGTCTCCCAGTCCCCCGCGTCCTTGAGCCGGAAGTCGGCTCCCATGTCGACGACGAGGACCTCGTCCCCGAGCTGCTCGGCGACGGCGGCGGACTGCCCGTGCGGGAGCGCGAGGAAGACGACGTCATGCCCGGCGAGCACCTCGGCGGTGGTGGACTCCAGCACCCGGCCGGCCAGGGGCCGCAGGTGCGGCTGGAGCGAACCGAGCGCCTGCCCGGCGTTGGAGTGCCCGGTGAGAGCGCCGATCTCGACCTCCGGGTGCGCGAGCAGAAGACGGAGCAGCTCCCCGCCGGCGTAGCCGCTCGCCCCTGCCACTGCTGCTCGTACCACCATCGGTAACCCTCCTGATCGATGGCATGACTATACGCATCGACGCACTTTTATGCAAAGCCGCAGCGGCTCTCGGGGCGCGGCCCTAGGCCCCGCGGTCGTCCCGGTTGTTCCACTCCCAGCTCCAGAGCGCGGAGAGCCGGTGGTCGTGCTCGTAGCCGGGGCGGGTGTGCGAGCCCACGCGGGCGATCGCCTCGCCGGTGCGCGGGTCGTTCCGGCGGAGGAGGCCGTAGGCGGCGTTGAGGCGGGTTCCGAGGTCGTCCGCGTCGAGCAGGGGGATCAGGGCGTCGGCGATCGCGGCCGTGCCGTCCTTGCCGTCGGCCGCGGCCTCCGCCGTGCGGGCCCGTACATCGGCCATCGGATCCCGGAGCAACGCGACGACGGCGTCCGTGAACTCGGGGCTTCCGTCGTGAGCCGCCGCCAGGACCGCGCCGGCCGCCGCACGCACCGTCCCGTACTCGTCCCCGGCCAGATCCAGCAGCGTGGCCCGGGCCGCCACGCCGAGGGTGAGGCGCGCGTCGTCCCAGTCGAGGAGGAGGCCGGGGACCTGGGCGCGGACGCGTGGGTCCGGGTGGTCGGCGTGCCTGCGCCCTACGGCCTCCGCCTCCTCATGGTCGAAATCACCCAGGACGCGGAGCACCTCCGCGAGAACGTCCGGGTCGTCCTCCCCCTCCACGGTCCAGGCCACGAGGAGATCCGCCGTCTCCTTCTCGTAGGAGTTCCGGCTGCTCGACCCCGTCAACTGGTAGAAGGTGAGCACGCCGAGGACGAAGTGGCGGTGCTCCGGGTCCGGGCTGCGGCGGTACGCCGTGACGGCCGACCAGGTCTCCTTGCTGCGGCGTTCGCTGAGTACCCATTGGGCGGACCAGCGGTCGACATGCTCCCGGTCGCGCGGTGCCACGGCCCTGGTCACCAGCTCGTCCACGGGCGTCAGGACGCGGAAGGCCCACTCCAGGTCCGTCAGGATCGCCCCGTGTCCGGCGCGGACCGTGACGTCTCCGAGCGTCAGCTGCGTCACGTGGTCGTACTCGTCGTCCTTCACACGGCACGCGCGCACCGCGCCGGTCCCGCCCGCCCTGGTCCGGAGCACGGCTTCCGCGCCCCGCTCGTACCGGTCCCGGGCGAGGGCGAGCAGGTGCGTCCTTCGGGACTCCGCCAGGCGCAGCCCGGGCTCCCGGCCCAGGACGGCCGTCACCATCGCGGGAGAGCCTCCGTCGACGGCCCGTACCAGTGGGGTCGTTCCGTCCGGGAGCCCGTGGTCCGGGTCCGCGCCGCCCTCGACCAGAGCCCCCGCGACGGCGTCGTCGTACGCGGCGACCGCCAGGCACAGCACCGGCAGGCCGTCGTCCGTGCGGGTGTCCGGGTCCTCCCCCGCCGCCAGCAGGGCGGTCACCTTCTCCGCGTCCCCGCGCACAACCGCCGCCACCAGATCCCTCGCGCCCATGCTCCGCCGCCCCCGCCCCGTAACGCACCGCGGGGCCGGACGCCCCTGCGTGAGGGTAGTCAGCCGGCGGGCGGTCGGCGCGGTCGGGACGGGGGGCGGGGGCACTCGGAGAGCGACGGGCGGAGCGATACTGGTCCTGGCAGTCGCCTCGCCGGGCGGGCTCGGGCGGTGAGGTCCCATTCCCAGTCGACGCATCGGTCGACGCCTTTGAGGGGAGCCGTTCATGACCACGGCGAAAGACCTGTTCATCATCGCGATGGACCCCGCACCGGAGCACACCGTGGGGCAGGGCGATCTGTCGCTCGCCCTCGCCGGTGCCGAACTGCTCGACCTCCTCGACGCGGGGACCATCACCGTGGACGGCGACCTCGTCGTACCGGACGGATCGTCGGTGCCGGACGACCGGCTGCTCGCCGCGGCCGCCGCGGGGATCACCCGGCAGCCGCCCCACGAGCGGATCGAGGACTGGCTGTGGCGCCGGGGCCGTGACCTCGCGGCCGCCTACCAGGACGCGCTGGAGGAGGACGGTGAGCTCACGCGGAAGCGGAGCGGCCTGCTGCCGTTCGGCCCGAAGGAGGTGGAGCTGGTGGACACGCCCGCCCGCCGCCGGGCCGTGGCCCGCCGGGACGAGGGGGACCCCGTCCTCGCCTCCCTCGCGTCGGCCGTGGGCCTCGACGGCGAGCGGTCCGACGAGGACGAACCTCCCCTCGGCGACGAGACGGTGACCACCGTGGTCGCCACCGTCCATGAAGCGGTGATGGAGCTGGAGGCCGTACGGCAGCGGCGGACCATCGAGAACACCGCCTTCGCCAACGTCTGGCGCGGCCCCTGAGCCGGCACCCGGCCTCCCCCGGTTTGACCTTGACACGGTGACAAGCTCTTCACTGCTTGCCGAGGAGGTGGTCTCGATGGCGGTCACGGGACAGGGTACGGATGAGGCACGGGCGCTCCGGGCGCTGCGGGACGAGCGTTCGTCGGTGCGGCTGGGCGCCGCTCTGGCGATCGGCTCGACGCCGGATCAGCGGTTCGTCGGCCCGCTGGTCGAGCGGTGCGCGGTCGAGCCGGAGTTCCTCGTCCGCGACATGCTGACGTGGGCGCTCACCCGCCACCCGGTCGCCGACACGCTGCCCCTGCTGCTCCGGGAAGTCCGCTCGGAGCGTCCGCAGGCCCGCAGCCAGGCGCTGCACACCCTGTCCAAGGTCGGGGACCCGCGGGCGTGGCCCGCGATCACCCGGGCGCTCCTGACGGACGCCGACGGCGAGGTGGCGCGGACCGCCTGGCGGACGGCCGTCGTGCTCGTACCGGAAGGGGAGGAGGCCGCGTTGGCCGCGGTGCTGGCGACACAGCTCGGGCGCGGTGGGCAGGAGACACAGTTGAGTCTCAGCAGGGCGCTGGTCGATCTGGGGAGCACGATGGTGCCGGCCCTGGACACCGCGAAGCGGGCCCCCGACCCGGACGTACGCGCGCACGCGCTCGCCACCGAGCGGCTGCGGAACGACCCGGACACCGGCTTCGCCTTCGCCCTGGAGGAGGCGAAGCGCGTGGTGGCCCTGGGCGGGTCGGACAGCGGCGAGGGAGGGCCGTAGCGCGTGTTGATCGGTGAGGTCGCCCGGCGGTCCGGCGTCAGCGCCCGCATGCTCCGGCACTACGAGTCGCTCGGTCTGGTGCGGCCCTCGGGCCGCACCGGGTCCGGCTACCGGGAGTATTCCGGTGAGGACGTCCGGCGCATCTTCCATATCGAGAGCCTGCGGGCGGTGGGGCTGTCGCTGCGGGAGATCGGCCGCGCGCTCGACGATCCCGGCTTCACACCCTCGGCGCTCGTCGACGACCTCATCCTCCGGACGCGCGAACGCATCGCCGCCGAGACCGAGTTGCTCACCCGGCTGCAGCGCGTCCGCGCGGCGGACCCGGCCGCATGGGAGGACGTCCTGCAGGTCCTGGCGCTCCTGCGGGCCCTCGGGTCCACGAGTGCCGGCACCCGCCAGCGTGCCGCCCTCGCCTCGGTCGACGAGGTTCCGGTGGAAGCCCTGGCCCAGGCGGCGCTCGGTGAGGGCGACCCGTACGTCGCCGGGGCCCTGCGATGGGCCCTGTCCCGATCGGGCGGCGGCGGTGCCGCGCTGCTCGCGGAGGGGCTCTCCTCCCCGGTGGCGGCGGTACGGGAACGTGCCGTCCGGTCCCTGGCGGAGATGCCCGGAGGCGAGGCCGCCCCGCTGCTCCGGGACGCCCTCGCGAGCCCCGACGCCGTGGTCCGCGGCCGGGCGGCGCTGGCGCTCGGGGCCCAGGGCGAGGCCGCCGCGATCCCGGTGCTCGTCGACATGATCGTGGCGGGAAGGAACGACACCGACGCGGCCGATGTGCTGAGTTCCCTGGCCGACGACGCGGCGGCGGACCGGATCGCGTCCCTCCTCGCCGGCCGCATCGGCGACGGGACCACCGGCCCGCCCGCGCGCGGGCGCCTGACCCAGGCACTGGCCGGCATCCCGGGCCCTACGGCCTCACGCGCCCTCACGGGGCTGCTGGGCGACGCCGACCCGGCCGTCGCGCTGACCGCCGCCTACCTCCTCCGGCTGCGCGGGGACGGGTGAGGCGCCCCGGGCCGGCCGGTCCAGCAGCAGCGGGATCGCCAGGGCGGGCAGCAGCCAGAGGAACACGATGAGGCGGTAGCCGTAGAGTTGGCCCAGGTTCGGGTGGCCGGCCTGGTTGAGGAGGCCCGCCGCACCCGCCGCCAGGGCGATGGGCAGCACCACCGAGCGCCGCTTCAGCATCGCCCAGGCCGAGAGCGCGAGCAGGACGGGGAGGACGGGGGAGGTGATCTGGCGGCGCAGCCACGCCGACCAGAAGACCCCCTCCTGTACGAAGAACTCGGGCCAGGGGTTGGGCAGATCGGGGCGCTGGTAATGGTGGGTCAGCAGGTCCTGGGCGCTGTCCTGGCCCATGGGCCACCCCAGCAGGTGCGCCCCCGCGTAGATGCACACCGTCAGGCCGGCGCAGAGTGCGGCCGCCCGGAGTACGGGAGTGAACTGCCGCCGCTTCCGGCGGAGCCACCCGGCCCGGACGAGGAGGACTCCCGCGAGAGCGGCTGCCAGCAGCAGTGCCTGCGAGTAGCGGACGAAGAACATCAGGACGAGGCCGCCCGTGACGAGCACCGTGCCCGTGCGAGGCCCCGCAGCGGCCGCCCAGGCCCCCGGCCCCGGCCGCCCGCCCGTGCCGGATGCCCCGTCCGTACGGGGCCGGTCCCGCAGCAGCAGGACACAGCCGAGGACCACCGCCGTGCCCAGCGCCAGGGAGAGGCCGTCGCTCAGGGGGTTCATGGCGACGGTGCCGGTGGGCAGGGCGAGGTACAGGGCCTGCCCGGCCAGGCCGGCGCGCCGGGAAGCGCCCGCCGCACGGAGGGTGAGCAGAACGCAGACACTGCCCGCGAGCGCGATGACGAGCCCCGCCAGCCAGAGGCCCCAGGTGATACCGAAGACGGCGATGAAGGGGACCAGGAACAGCGGATAGCCGGGCCTGGCTTCAAAGATGGCCATGAACCGCTGGTTGGCGAACGGCGCGGTCATCCCTGAGGTGTTGCCGTGCCGGGACCAGTACGCGACCGAGTCGTTCAGCCGGCGTACGCACTGCTCCTCCGACTCCCCCACGGCCTTCCTGTTGGTCCAGAGGACGGGGCTCAGGGACGCGTGCTGCCCGCTGTCGCAGGAGTAGGCGATGGCCCTGCGGCCCGCCTCCTCGCGGCTCTCGCCGCTGAGGCTCAGGGCGTAGGAGAGGTAGTTCTTGGCGTCGGGCGAGGCCCGTCCGGTGACCGCCGTCAGCTGGAGTCCGGTGAAGGCCACGGCGATGAGCAGCATCCCGATGAGGCCCAGGTGATGTTTCTTGCGGATGTTCGGCATCGGTCGGGCGCTCCCCTGCGTACGGCGGTTGCCTCATCAACGAGAGAACCGGCGCAGGGTGGCGTTGCGGGGCGGTTTCCGGGAGTCGGCGCGCGTGCCGGGACACGGCGCGTTTCCGGGAGCCGGCGCGCGATCCGGTCCCGACGGGCTCGGTGCCCGCTACCGGCCGCGCGGCTTTCCGCGCTTGCCGCTCTGGCCGCCGGCCCGGCCGCCCGGTGAGGGCTTCCTGCCCGCCGCGGGCTTGTGCCGGGCACCGCCCTGCCCGCCACCCGTACCGGCCCGCTTGCCCTTGGCCTGCTCCTTGGCCTTGGCCGTGGGGCGCTGCGGGGTGGCCGCACGGCCCCGGGTGCTGTTGACGGTGCGGCCCCGGACGATCCCGATGAACTCCTCCACCAGGTCGGGAGCTTCCTCCGCCTGGGGCCACGCCAGGGCGACGCGTGACTCGGGGGTCTCCGGGACCGGGCGGTAGGTGAGGTCCTTGCGGTGGTGCAGCCGGGCCAGGGACTGCGGGACGAGGAGGACGCCCACGCCCGCCGCGACCAGCTCGATCGCGTCCGCCGTGGTGGCCGGGCGCTCGACGGCGGGGCGGCCGGGCAGGGTCCCCCAGTCGAGGACGTCGTCCAGCGGGTGCAGCACGATCTCGTCGGCCAGCTCGGCGAGCGACACCTCTTCGGCGGCGGTCGCCACGTGGTCCTTGGGGATCACCACGACGGTCGTCTCGGTGTAGAGGGGGATCGCTGCCAGAACGTCCCGGTCGACCGGCAGCCGTACGAGACCGGCGTCGGCGCCGCCGTCCGCCAGCAGTCCGGGGGCATCGGCGGCGGTGGCCTGGACGAGCTCCAGGGGGGTGCCGGGCAGCCGCTCGTGCCAGACCCTCACCCACTTGGTGGGCGTCACGCCGGGGACGTACGCGAGCCGGAAGGATGAGGGGATGTCCGAGCCTGTCACGGAACCAGGCTACCGGTCGGTGGTCGGAGGTATGTCCCATGGTCGATACCCTGGACCCATGACGTCGCACAAGACCGCCCAGACCATGAAGCCCGCCACGGCGGCGAAGAAGCTGGGTGTGTACCTCCAGGCCACGCCCGCCGAGTTCCAGGAGGGTGCCGTCTCCCGCACCGAGCTCAACGCCCTCCAGACCGACCCGCCCGCCTGGCTGGTGGAGCTGCGCCGCACCGGCCCGCACCCCCGCCCGGTCGTCGCCGCGAAGCTCGGCGTCTCCATCGCGGGGCTCGCCCGCGGCGGGGTCACCGAGCCGCTCACCACCGAGCAGATCGACGCGCTGAAGGACGAGATGCCCGAGTGGCTCCAGAAGGAGCGCGCCACGCAGGGCGAGGTGCGCAAGGAGGCCGCTCGCATCAAGGAGCGCAACGCCGAGCGGGCCGCGCGCTCCGACGATCAGGAGTAAGCAGGTCCCCGGTCGGCCGTCAGGGCATTCGGCTCGCCGGTTACGGCCTGCGGCCCCGGCCCTGCGGAAACTCCCCCAGGCTCACCGCACGGTGAATCGTGGCGGCCAGTTCGCGCGCGTCCTCGGTGAAGGTGTCCACCCGGATCTTCCGCGCGTCGCGCAGCTCTATGGCGAAGCCGTGACTTGGAGGGCTGTCTCCAGGCGCACCGGGACGTGAAGGTGTGGCGCTTCCTCACGAATGACACGTTGCCAGGCGAGGTCGACCAGTTCATCGACAACGAGCTTCGCCCGCTGTATCGAGGCGTCGCCATCGAGGTGTGGGGACTCAAGAGGCTTGCCGACGAGATCAGCAAGCTCAAGCGGGCGCAGATCGACAAGATCATCGACGTCATCACGATGAACGAGCCAGAGTTTGAGGTCGTGATTCTCAAGCACGTGAAGACGGGTCGCGAACTGTGGCCGATCCTCTCGGGCAACTTCGGTTGGTTGGAGCATGAAGAACCAGAGGACTGCACCGACGAGGAGCAGGACCTCATCGACAGCGCCGTTCAGAGCTTCCGGGACTGGAACGGACATCTCGGGAGACATTGAGTTCTCCCGGGCCTCGGTCCGGGACGCGCAGCGAAGCCTCACGGCCATCCTGGAGCAGCTTGCGGAAAAGAAGCTTGCTCTCTACTCGGCGGCGAAAGACAACTACCCCCTCACGGGCGGTCCGTCACCGCTTCTGGGAACGGTGACGATCTTTCGGATTATTCGGGAAGACCTCGCCGTCCCAACGAGTAAATGACGGTCGACGCCATCCCGCGCATGAACTCCAAGATCAACGCGGTGCCGGCCTCGCTGTGTAGAGCCCGTTGCCCCCGGGAGGGGCAACTGCCATGGAGGTGTGCGACCGTCTACGGTCGCACACCTCGTTTTGGGCTGGCGTGGCCGCTCCCCATCTCACGCCGACAACGATGGTGTGTGAAGAAGGTTCCGGCGTACCTTAGCGTTCCGACTTTGCTACCAGGTCCGCCACACCAAAGGCACCGACTTCCAGTAGTTGGTCGATCAGGTCGAGAACCTTGTTGCGCTTAGCTCGCGCCGTCGTTTGCACGTAAGCGCGAATAAGAAGCTCACCAACGTAACGAGCATCCCCTGCCGCACCAGTCCTGATGTTTCCAGAATCTGCACCCTTGATCTCAATGAAGCGCTGGCAGCATTCCAAGACCAGATCATCCACGCGATCAGGCGCCTGCTCCAGGGTGATGAAGAGCTGAGGCAAGGATTGAGTAAATGAGGCCGATGAGATCAGGCGACTCAACGACTGCTTCACGGGCCGAAGGCGCTCACCGCGAAGAGCTGCGGCTGCATCACCCACAGCTTTGCGAACCGACTCCTCTGGGTCATCCAGGAACTCTTCGAAAGCGCGTCGCGCAGGTGCCGCTTCGGTGGTGTTCGCCAACCGATGCGCGCAGAGTCGTGCGGCACCCTCTCGCTGTGCCCCATCACTACCCGCGAGCACGGTATCGAGCAGGTCCGTCACACCCCACTGGATTGCAGCAATGGCGGCTAGGTGCCCTCCAGCTTTGCGGACTTCGCGGACCTGTGAATTCATCATTCTATCGATGACAGGACGCACTGTGTTCGGGTCCTCAGATCCCACGTAAGTAATCAGGCGGATTACGGTGTGCGTGGTGAAGAGGCTGTCGTCTCGTGTCGTGACGAGTAGCGTAAATGCATCCAGAGCATCAGACCGAGCATGACGCATTGAGGCGTGAACAAGATGCGCAGCACACGAGCGAACTGGAGTAGACGGATCTTCGGCGAGCTTCCTCACTACAGGAAGAACCAGTGCAGTGCGGCTTCCATCTGCGTCGTGTATAAGCAGATCTCCCAATGTTTCGGCTGCCGCGCCGCAGGACGAGTTCACCCCCGACCCGTATATGTCACGACCGATATTCTCTTCGCCGCTAGAGGACCAAATTTTCGGGTCGTTCTCATTGGATTCTACCGAGCGATTTCCGTAGCCGACAATCGTCTCAACGAGATCAAGCGGGACTGACTTGTAGTAGTGACGAAGGGCATGACCGAGCCACCGGTCAACACCATCGTGATTCAGCGAGGAGATGTGACGAAGGGCGTCGAAGACCGCTGATCCATCATCGAGCGATTCTGCTGCGCCCAAGGCTAGAAGGATGGCATTGCTATAGGCCGGGTGGGTGCTGTGGTCGAATCTTAGGGAGAGTGTTGAGAACCGGGCAGGATCGCGTTGTGCCTCTTGCTGCAAAACGCTTGATAGCTCGTGGGCGCCGCCAGTGAAGTTCCGCAAGTTCGTCTTGTCCGTATTGTGCTTGGCGATCGCCTTCAACCACTGTTCGTCGTTCATCCGCTGAGCAGCATCTGAAGAGATTGGAGATGCGATACCTCCCCCGGTCACACCTTCGGGCTGGGGAGGCTGCTCCATGCCTGTAGCCCTCCGCAGCTCACCGAGACGACGCTTAGCTACATCAGAAAGGCGTGACTCGTCCATCGCGGAGAGGAGATTGAACATGTACCAACCAGGCCGTCGCTTTTCCCAGGGGAAGCGAAGCTCCAGGACTGCAGATTCTAGGTCGTGGAATGAGTCATCAGAGCAGAACGGACTGGCGGCTTGGATCAACTGGCGAGCTGTCCATACGCCGTTGGACGAGTACCCACTCAAGAAGCGGTGGGTTCCTTCTAGCAGAAGTTTTGCTGCCCACTGTGCGTACCTCTCTCCGTCCTCCCGCAGCCCTTCATACAAGAGCCACTGCGCAGCTTCGTAGGGACTTTCTGCTAGAGTTTCAAGAATGGGTTGAGCTGTCGAGGGCTCCTGTCTCACAAGGCGCCGGATCGACGCAACCATCCCAGACAGGACGGCATCTTCGAGTTCGTGCGTCCCTAGATCCGGGTAGCGATGCGTGAAGTGCCGGTCGTGTTTCGGAAGTTTGTCATCCTCATACGCCGTTACCTCCATCACTCGCAGCATGTACGGAAGCATGAGCGTGCAGAATTTCTCTGGAGCTCCTTCCGCTCCATGGCGCGCTAGCTCTATCGCGCTGTGCTCCCGGCCTAGCAGCGCAGCGACCTTTTCGCTTGATTCCAAGGCCATCGCGTTGGGGCGGTCGACGAGGTAGGCAGCCAATAGCTCGACTGCCCAGGCCGGCTGATGTTGGGCCAGACCATGGGTTGAGTACCACAGTTCGTTCTCTGCTTCTCCGCTATATTGACCGTCACGAACGGAATTGAGAAGCAGATCGAACAATGGACGGCTCTCATAGACATCCGCGAAACGGATAACCCACTGTAGCCAGCCTGGGAAATCGGTGTTAGTCCGATGGGGCAGGAGCAGTTCAGCTAGTCGGTCTGCATTAGTTTTCGCGGCGCTTCCCATAATCTCTACAGCGCGCGCTTGTTCGTCTGTGCTACCCACTAGCCACTCGTCAATAATGCCATCTGCATCGAGGCGGGCGAACCATGGGGCTGTCCGCAGGGATCGCCAAAGCCTTTCTTCGAATGAGGGCCGGGTGTCGAGCACATCGACCACCATGTCCCACTCATTTCGTGTGGGATCAGGGAGCGCACTCAGAAGGGTGAGAATCACGTCCTTGATATGGAAGCGGACGTCAGCACTGACTAGGGCAGCCCCCACCTCCTCTGCGAAGCGATCGGGCTCAAGGTCGCGCAAGTGGCTCAGGATCTGCCGTACTTGTGCACGGCGGAAAAGCTCTTGCTCTCCGCTAGTCAAGAAGTCGACAAGAGATTCATTACGGCTCGTCCATCCACGTGCGAATGAGTAGTCAAAGAATGCTTCGTGGAAGAATGCGATCTCTTTACCGTCCTGAACCAGCAGATGCTCTGAAACCAACACGCTGGCGTCAACGGAAAGGTTCGCCTGGTCGAGAACGGTTACAGGAACGGACAGGCGCTGCCGAGTGCTAATAGCCTCTGCCACTGTCGAGATAACTTCGTTAAAGCGAACTGCGTTGCGCCGTTGGACACATTCGGTCAGCTTGCGTTCCCGGAAGGCGTCGAACAGGTTGTTGGTGGTCTGGAAGGCAAGCGCCTCCGGGTCGTTAGCAATGCCTCTCAACAAGACGAGGTTCAGCGGCGATCGTAGGAGATTCCTCTGGTGTGTATTGAGGCGGTCGGCATCCAGGCCCATAGCTGAAACTGCCTCATTGACCTGAGTTTCTGATAGTTCTTGGACTTGAACGCGTGCACACTGCTTCTCGTCGGCCAGTTCGCGAATGCGGTGATCGTTCTCAACGTCGAACTTTCGACAAGCCAGCACCACCCGCATTCTCGGAAAAGCTGATGCCTCACGCACAAGGTCAGCGACTGCATCGAAATTTCTTGGCATTCGTCCCGACATGAGACTGACCGCATCAACCTGGTCCACGACGAGTACGGAGGGGCGTTCTTCTGCTACAGCAGCGAGGGCGGCCACTGGTGATACGTCCAGCCCGATCCGGTTGCCTAGTTCCGTGGTTGATGCAAAAGACTCAAGTCGGTCGAGTCGAAAGCTCAGGATAGGGGTATCACGACCACGGAAGATTTCCACTGCCTGATGAAGGGTGGCGCTCTTGCCACCCCCGGCAGCTCCCATGAGAAGTGTTAGCCCGTCCGAACCTGCGTCGACGAGATCAACGACTTCTTGTGCTTCGGAACGCTTAATCGTCGGCCGAAGAAGCTCCCGTTCAACGCTGGCGGACCAAGCTGTAGTGATCTCCCGGACTGCGCCTGAGATAGCGGCGCCAGATAGAATCGTTGAGCGGCTGAGTTGATACTGATCAAGTCGGGACTCGATGCCTGCCGCGTCAAGGGTGGAGCCAAGGCTGTTATTTACAAGTTCACCCAAGGCGGCAGCCGCAAGCCGGCCTCCCGCACCGTTCAAGAGCAGTTCAGAGAGAACCGTGTTCATCCGAACGACATCATTTTCATCGATGCAGGAAATCCAGATGCCTCGCAGCACTTTCCAAGCTACTTCAGTGGAGCTGTAGATTGCAGACGAGGAGAGCTTGTTGAATGATACTTGGAGCTCATTCGTAAGCCTGTCACTGATGAACTCGGAAAGATTGTCGGCGCTTCTTGCCCTCTCGGTCAGTTCTTGGACGTCTCGTACCGGGACCATGGATACAAAGTGGAAGTGGCGTCCTTGCTCGACGTGATAACGAGCGTTCGCCCAAATTTCCTTATTTTGGAGCGACTGAACGCTCCAACTGTTTGCGTTCCCATTCTGACGTTTGACCTGATGGACCTCGACAGTAGAGCCATGGCGATAGGTAAACTCGGCGCCCTTTCCCAGTTCGTCGATATCCTCGACCTTGATGGACTGAGCACTCCCAAGAAGTACGTAGAGGAGGTGGCGGACGGTCCAGGCGCCCTCGTATCGATTGCCGAACTTATCGGTCTCTCCGCCTGGGCGAGGGCTCACGTCAACATCCTCCTTGAAAGGCGCGATCCAGGGTGATGAATCACCGCAGCCATGGTACTATCCTGCCACGTGCAGTGACTCTGGTGTTCAGCTGCAAGGAGGCTGACTGTGCTGTGCTGTGCTGTGCTGTGCTGTGCTGTGCTGTCTACGGTCGGCATGGTCACGCTAGGTCCAGCACCAAAACGAAACCTAAAGTCAGCCCCAAACAAGCGCCCGCCGCAACCAAGAAAGTGTCCTCGCATAGGCGTTGAGTGGTACTTGCTTGAGCGGAAACCCTTACGACGGTGAATTGCCTGGTTCGGTGATTCGTCGCCTTCTGGGGTCCCCAGATCAGCTGTGGAAGTAGCGGCTTTCTTGCTCGTCTAACCATGATGAGTGTCCTCATTTTATTTCTCTTTCTATTATCCTCCTTCCGCCTCTGTTGATCAACACCCTTCACGCCTGATGACGCCGTACTATCGACACATCTTAGAGGAGCATCAATTCAGGTCTCAGCTCAGGAAAAAGAAGGACTCGCATCACCTCTTGCCGCTCTTCGCGCAGTCGCCGGAAAATGCGAGCAAGCTCGTTCTTGCGTGTTTGCTGCCGCACCACGAAGACCACGTATGGGAAGTAGTCCTCTGTGCTGCCCTCGACCGCTCGCCAATGCCTGTCAACCTTCTCTCGGATACGGGCGGCCTGTTCCGTTCACATGTCGATTTCAAGGAAGTAGCTACTACTCCGTGGACGACTTGACGGCCGAGAAGATCGCGGCGATTCCGGTGCTGGCGCAGCGGAGAGCTGCGCACTAAGCACAGCCCTTCACCAGTTCAGGCGGTCTTCCCGATAGGACGATCGTCGTGCGCAGGTTCTGCCTGCTTCGGCAAGGTGGTCACCTTCTTCATACGGGGTTCCTTGCCGAAGAACTTGCGATACTCCTCGACCGTGCCGATCTCCTTGACGATCTTCGCTACCCAGGCATCGGTGTACAGGTAGGTGCTGACGGGCTCGTCGTAGATGCAGTAGCGCGCATCGGTGATGCATGGGTCAGCACTTCCCTTAGCTGGACGGACGCCCAGTCGTCGCCACATCTCGGTGTGCTCGCCGTGGACACTGAAGCAGAACGGCAGATTGGCCTCGACACGTTCGGCGACGACCGACGCTCGAAGCTTCGCCGGGTTCATGGTCTCGACGTGCTTCACCTTGGTGATGACCGTGCCGGTACGACCCGCCTTGGTCATGACCGCACGCTCGTCGTCGGTCAACGCGTTCAAGTTGACGAAGTTGACCGCCAGGTCAGCATCGGTCTTCTTACCGACGATGGGCACCAGTCGCACCCGGTAGTCGTACTTCAGGTCATCCAGTACGTCCGAGTCGATGGACGCCTCGAACCTTGCCACCAGGTCGCGGGTCTTCTTCGGTAGCTTCTTCGCTGCATCCTGGAGTTGCTCACGACCTTCAGCAGTGAGCGTCTGAAGGGCGATCGGGAAGCGGAGCCGGTCAGCGAGGCTAAAAGAGCGGCCGAAGTGGTCCACCATCTCCTGTTCGTAGTTCATGACGAGCGCCTGTGCCTTGCCGCCTGTCACGATCTTGAGATTGTGCTCGTAACGGTGCTCCACCTTGTTGCGAAGGGCGACGAAGAGCTCGGCGTTCAAGCGCACCGGGTCCGCGCTGTTGGTGTAGCGCTGTTTTAGGCACCACTCCAGATCCCACGCCTTCGGCTCGCCGTCGATCAGCTTGTACTGGCCGGTCTGCGCATCCTTGTAGTGGTAGTCGATCTTGGCCTTGTGGAACTCCGCATGAAGCAGGTAGTGCCACGCCTTGTGCATATGGGTGAGGAAGTCGCTGTAGTTGCCGCTTGAACAGTTCCACTCGTCGACTGCCTTCAGGGCGTGCCGCTGCGACTCGATGAGGATGTGCTTCCAACGGGCGTATGCCATGTCGTGCGCCCTTCGCGTTAATAAGAAGGATCACATCAACGGCCACCTCAGGACAAGCGAGATTCCCACGACTCATCAGGAAAGACGCGGGAATAATGCGTCACAAGATCATTTAGATGGATGTGTTGACCTTCACGCAGTTGTCCACGCCCCCGACTCGTGGGCGGCTCCTCCTCTTCTAGCCAGACCATGCACGGGCCACGAGGCGCGTTTTGCCTGGGGCGGGCACCACGGAAACGGCCGGAGGCATGCCACGGGCCCGTGGCCGGTCCGCCCCGCCGACGCGTACGTCGGTGGCACGGCCCTGCCACGGGCCCGTCGGGTACCGCTCGGGTCTGCCGGTCGGGTCAGAGAACGCCGGACTCGGCGATGGTGACCTTGGCGCTGGTACGGCCGCTGCCGGAGCCGAGCGCCTCGATCTTGCGGACGAGCTTCATGCTGTCCTCGTCGGCGACCTCGCCGAAGACCACGTGCTTGCCGTCCAGCCACGGGGTGAGCACCGTGGTGATGAAGAACTGCGAACCGTTGGTGTTCGGGCCGGCGTTGGCCATCGAGAGCAGGCCCACGCGGTCGTGCTTGAGCTTGAAGTTCTCGTCGGCGAACTTCTCGCCGTAGATGCTCTTGCCGCCGGTGCCGTCGCCGCGGGTGAAGTCACCGCCCTGGAGCATGAAGTCCGTGATGACGCGGTGGAAGGACGAGCCGGCGTAGCCGAAGCCCTTCTCGCCGGTGGCGAGCGCGCGGAAGTTCTCCGTCGTCTTGGGGACGACGTCGTCGAACAGGTTGAACGTGATCCGCCCCGCGGGGGCGTCGTCGATGGTGATGTCGAAGTAGACCTTGGTTGTCATGGTGACATCCTCACATTCCTGGCAACCGCAGGTGAAACCCGGGTTGGTTCGGCACGTCGGATGTCCGGATTCCCATCACCCTCCGGCGGCTCCCCGGTGGGCCGCGTAGACGGCGTTCACCAGGGCGGTCTTGCGCGGGTCGTCGGCGAGCCGGGAGCCCATCCGGTTCATGACGTAGCCGAGGGCGATGGAGGCATCCGGGTCGGCCAGGCCGCAGGAACCGCCCGCACCGTCGTGGCCCAGCGCCCGTGGGTCGGGGCCGTAGGAGCGGTTCTCGCCGCTCAGCCAGAAGCCGAGGGCGATCTCCGTCTCGTGCGGGAAGCCGTCGCCGAGGACGAGGTCGCGGCAGGCCCCCTGTCCTTCCCCGGCGCGGGCGGCCGCCTTCTCGGAGAGGATCCGGCGGCCGTCGAGGCTGCCGCGTCCGGCCAGGATCCCGTAGAGCGCGGCGACCGCCCGGGCGGTGCCGTGGCCGTTGGCGGCGGGGATCTCCGCCGCGCGCCAGGCGGGGGTGTTGGCGGCGGCCCGGCCGGTGGGCGGGTTGAGCAGGGAGGCGACGGCGACCGGTGTCATCCGGTCCAGGAGGGCCGCCTGGGCGGCCCGGTCGGGGCGTTCCTGGACGAGTTCGGCGAGGCGGTGGGTCTCGCTCTCCGGGAGGCCGAAGGTGAAGTCGATGCCCAGTGGTCCGGTGATCTCCTGCCGGAGGAACGCCCCGGGCCGCAGTCCGGTGATCCGGCGGACCACTTCGCCGACGAGGAATCCGTAACTGATCGCGTGGTAGCCGGAGCGGGTTCCGGGCTCCCACCAGGGGGCGGTGGCGGCGAGCCGGGCGCAGGCCGTCTCCCAGTCGTACAGCTCCTCCAGGGTGAGCGGGGTGTCGGGGCCGGCCACTCCGGAACGGTGCGAGAGGAGGTGGCGTACGAGGACGGATTCCTTGCCGTTCGCGGCGAATTCCGGCCAGTGGTCGGCGACCGGGGCGTCGAGGTCGAGCAGTCCCCGGTCGGCCAGGACATGGGCGCAGAGCGCGGTCGGGCCCTTGCCGGTGGACCAGACGTTGACCAGGGTGTCCCGTTCCCAGGGGCGGGTGCGGGCCGCGTCCGCCCAGCCGCCCCAGAGGTCCACCACCGTCGCGCCGTCGACCAGGACGGTCACCGCCGCGCCCAGTTCGCCGCGCTCGGTGAAGTTCTCCTCGAAGGCGTCCCGGACCCCGGCGAACCGGTCGTCGCAGTGGCCGTGGATCTGCGGCACGGAGCCTCCCTCGTCGCGGGCGCGCGTCCGGCGGCGGAACCGGCTGCCCCACGCAACGTACCGACTGGTCGGACCGGAGGAAAGGGCCGGTGCCCCGGAGCGGCGAAGGTCCCGGTTGCCGCCGCGCGGATCAGCGGATGCCCGACTCCAGACTCAGGCTCCAGCGGCCCGGCAGACCGGTCAGGGTGATCGTCGACAGGGGGCGGACGTCGACGTTCCAGTACGTGGCGGGCGGGGCGTTCAGGGCGTAGACGAGGGCCGCCCGGATCACGGCGGGTTCGGCGACCGCGACGACGAGGCCGTCGTCGGCGGGGCGGGTGTCCAGCCAGCCGCCCACGCGGCCGATGAAGCCGAGCATCGACTCGCCGCCGTGCGGGGCGCTGCGCGGGTCGGCGAGCCAGCGGTCCACGGCGGCCGGTTCCCGGACGGTGACCTCACCCAGGGTCATCCCCCGCCAGCGGCCCATCTCCCAGTCGCGCAGGGCCGGTTGGGCCATCGGCGCGAAGCCGAGGGCGTCCCCGGTGGCACGGCTGCGCGGGGTGGGCGAGCAGTAGCGCAGCTCGGCGGCGCCGAGCGGGACGAGCGTGTGGGCGACGAGCTGCACCTCGTGCCAGCCGGCCTGGTCGAGCGGCCGGTCGTCGTCGAAGCGTTCGGTGAGCCGGGAGGAGGTGCGCGCCGCTGCGACCAGGGTGACCCGAAGCGTCATGGCGGGATCGTGGTGCCGAACGCCTGTTTGGTCAAGAGGGCCTGTGCGCCGGGTACCGCCCTCACCTCTCCAGAAGACCGTCGAAAGCGGTACGGAGACGGCGGACGCCCTCCGCGATCTCGGCCGCTCCGGAGACCCCGGCGAAGCTCAGGCGGACGTGCCCGGCCGGGGGTTCGGCGCAGAAGTAGGGGCGGCCGGGGGCGACGGCGACCGAGGCGCGCAGCGCGGCCGAGACGACGGCCGGCTCGTCGGCGCCCGCTCCCGCGCCGCCGCCCGGGAGCCGGAGCCAGAGACTGCCGCCGCCCGCCGGGAGGTGCGGCAGCGTGAGTTCCGGCAGTTCGCTGCCGAGGGCGGCCGCCATGGTCGTACGGCGGCGCCCCAGCTCGGCGGAGACGGCGGCCAGGTGGCGGCCCCAGGACGGGGAGCCGACGAGTTCCAGGGCGGCTTCCTGGAGCGGCCGGGGTACGAAGAAGCTGTCGACGACCTGGATGGCCCGCAGGCGCTCCAGCACCGGGCCACGGGCGGCCAGCGCGCCGACCCGGAGGCTGGGCGAGGTGACCTTGGTCAGCGAGCAGACGTGGACGACGGTCCCGTCGGGGTCGTCGGCGGCCAGCGGTGCGGGGAGCGGTCCCGAGTCGTCGTGGACGAGCCGGCGGGCGAAGTCGTCCTCGACCACGAAGGCCCCGGCAGCCCGGGCGATGGCCAGGACCTCGGGACGGCGGGCGGGCGCGAGGGTGGCCCCGGTGGGGTTCTGGAAGAGCGGCTGGGTGACGAAGACCCGGGCGCCGGTGGCCCGGAACGCGTCGGCGAGCAGCTCGGGGCGGACCCCGTCGGCGTCCATCGGCACGGGGACGGGGCGCAGTCCGGTGGCGCGGGCGGCGGCGAGCATCCCGGGGTAGGTCGGCGACTCCACGAGGACGGGGGCGCCGGGCGGGGCGAGGGCGCGCAGGGCGGTGGCCAGGGCACCCTGGCCACCTGCGGTGATCAGGACGTCGGCGGCGCTGACGGCGGGGCCGATCTCGCGGGCGAACCAGGACCGCAGCTCGGGCAGCCCGTCCGTCGGGGGGCGGCTCCAGGCGCCCGGCCGGCGGCCCGCGCGGGCCAGGGCGGCGGAGAGCGCCCGTTCGGGCTGGAGCGAGGCGTGGAGGTAGCCGCCGTTGAACTCGATGACGCCGGGCGGCGGAGCGGCGAGGGTGACCAGCACCCCGGAGGCGTCGACCGTACGGGGCACCACCTCGGGCCCGCCGTCGCCGCTCAGCGACACCTCCTGCCAGGACGTGTCGCCCGGGGCGGGGAGTGCCGCGCGGGGCTCCGCCCGGAACGCGCCGGAGCCGGGGCGGGTGGTGACGAGCCCCTCGGCGGCGAGCTGGGCGATGGCGCGGGAGACGGTGACGGGGCTGACCCGGAACCGTTCGACGAGTGCGCGGCTGGACGGCAGCTTTCCACCGGGAGAGTAGCGGTTGAGCTCGGCCCGCAGGGATGTGACCAGTTCGGCGACGCTGCTACGCTCTTGCATGAGAGCACAGGATAGCGCTACCCCGTCTTCAGCGATAGCGGTCGCCGATCCGGCCACCCCGCACCCCCCTCCGGCGGCCACTTCTTCGGCCGTTCCTCCGGTCGGCACTCCGGCCACTTCTCCGGCCGGCCGGAGCGGCACCGTGCTCGCCGGGCTCGGCGTCGTGGCGTTCTCGCTCACCTTTCCGGCCACGGCCTGGGGCCTGGAGAGCTTCGGCCCCTGGTCCCTGGTGGCGCTGCGCAGCGTGCTCGCCGCCCTGGTCGCGGGCGGGGTGCTGCTGGCCGCCCGCGTCCCGCTGCCCGCGCGCCGCCACTGGGCCGGGCTCGCGGTGGTCGGGGGCGGAGTGGTGGTGGGCTTCCCGCTGCTGACGACGCTGGCCCTGCAGACCTCCACCACCTCGCACGCGGCCGTGGTCGTGGGTCTGCTGCCGCTGACCACGGCGGTGCTGGGGTCCCTGCGCACCGGTGAGCGGCCCTCGCGCGCGTTCTGGATCGCGGCTCTCGCCGGGGCGGCGGTGGTGATCGCCTTCACCGTTCAGCAGAGCGGCGGAGCCCTGACGACCGGCGATCTGTATCTGTTCGGCGCACTGCTGGTCTGTGCGGCCGGGTACACCGAGGGCGGCCGGCTGGCCCGGGTGATGCCGGGGTGGCAGGTGATCGGCTGGGCGCTGGTCCTGTGCCTGCCGCTCGCGGTGGCGGGCAGCCTGGTGGCTCTGCCGCTCGAACCCGTGCACCTGAACACCCACGGCGTCCTCGGCCTGGTCTGGGTCGCCGCCGGATCGACCTTCCTCGGGCTGTACGTCTGGTACCGGGGGATGGCGGCGATCGGGGTGGCCCGCGCCAGTCAGCTCCAGCTCGCCCAGCCGCTGCTGACGCTCGTATGGTCCTTCCTCCTGCTCGGCGAGGAGCTGTCGGCGGCGGCTCCGGTCGCGGCGGTGGCCGTACTCGTCTGCATCGCCGCCACCCAGCGGGCCGGCCGCCGCACGGGCCTGCGGTCCAGGACCGTACGGTCAGGACGGGAAGCCAGGACCGCACGGTCATAGACTTGTCGACACGGACACCGTCTTCCCCTGTGAGGAGGTCGCTCCCGATGGAGGCGCACACGGGCGACCGGCTGCTGATGCACGGCAGGACCGTGGGACAGCACGACCGGGTCGCCGAGATCATCGAGGTGCTCGGTGACGGGGGCGCTCCCCCGTACCGGCTCCGCTTCGACGACGGCCATGAACACCTGATGTCACCGGGTCCCGACAGCGTCGTCCAGCACATGGAGGCGCCCAAGGACGAGCAGGCGCGGTAGCAGCGCCGGGGGCCGGGACCGTACGGAAGGGTCCCGGTCCCCGGCGTAGGCGGCTCGGCCCGGAAGCCGTTCCCGGCGGCTCGGCCCGCGAACCGCCCTCGTGGGCTCAGCCCGGGAACCGGCCCCGGCGGTGGGAACGGGCGCGCCCCCGGTCCGGGTAGAGCCGGACCCGGTCCTGGTAGTGGTCGGCCACCACGCGTCGCATCGCGCCGATCCGGTCCGCCATCACGCTCTTCCCGGAGAAGAAGACATGACCGCCCGCCTCCTCGTGGTCCCGGGCGAGGGTGAGGTGGCGGGAGAGTTCCGCCGGGTCCTGCCAGGCGTCCGCCTGAGCCGGGTCACCGGCCTTGTACAGCGCCTCGCCGACGTACAGCTCGACGCCCGTGCCCCGGACGGTCGCGCTCCACCAGGCGAGGACCTTGGCGTAGTCGGCGGCGGTCTGGCCGATGTGCCAGTAGATCTGCGGGCAGATGTAGTCGATCCACCCCTCCTTGACCCACTTGCGGGTGTCGGCATGCAGGTCGTCGTACGTCTGCACGCCCGCCCGGGTGTCCGACCCCAGCGGATCGGTCTCCTTGTTGCGCCAGACCGCGAAGGGGCTGATGCCGAAGCGGACGTGTGGCTTGATCGCCCGGATCCGCTCCCCCGTCTCGCGTACGAGCCGGTCGATGTTGTCGCGCCGCCAGGCCGCCCGGTCGGCGAAGCCGCCGCCGTACCGCTCGAACTCCGCGTCGTCGTCGAAGGTCTGCCCGGCCACCGGATACGGGTAGAAGTAGTCGTCCCAGTGCACCGCGTCGATGTCGTAGCGGCGTACGGCGTCGAGCATCGCGTCCTGGACGAAGCGGCGGACCTCCGGCAGCCCCGGGTTGTAGTAGAGCTTCCCGCCGTACGGCACGACCCAGTCCGGGTGCTTACGGGCCGGGTGGGAGGCGGTCAGGCGGGACGGGTCCGTGTGATTCGCCACCCGGTACGGGTTGAACCAGGCGTGCAGCTCCAGGCTCCGGTCGTGCGCCGCGCGCACCGCCGTGCCGAGCGGGTCCCAGCCCGGGTCCTTGCCCTGGGTGCCGGTGAGACAGTCGGCCCACGGCTCGTACGGCGAGGGCCACAGGGCGTCGGCGGTCGGCCGGACCTGGAACACCGCCGTGTTGAGCCGCAGCTCCACCGCCCGGTCCAGATAGGCGAACAGCTCCGCCTCCTGTTTCGCCGCGGTGAGGCCCGGCTTCGAGGGCCAGTCGATGTTGGCGACGGTGGCGATCCACATGCCGCGCACCTCCCCCGCCGCCTCGGGAAGCCCGCCGCCCTTCCGCCTCCCCGACGGGGAGGCGACCGCGTCACCGGCGGTCGTCATCGCCGCCAGCAGTCCGGCCGCGCTCAGCACGAACGCCCTTCTCGCCACACCTGTACGCCGCATCGCGGCCCACCTCTCTCCGCCGTGTCCCGCACCCGACTCCGATGGCTCTACGTAACCGCATCATGCCCATCCGTAGCCGCTGTGACCCGCGGGACGTTCGCGTCGGCATTCGGAGTAACGTCGTGGGGTCGAGGCGGGCACCGGAATCACACGGGACCCTGCGATACGGAGAACAGCGAAAGGCACGAGGTGACGGACCTTATGGCCGACATTGCACGCGTCGGAGTGGTGGGCTGTGGCCAGATGGGCGCAGGTATCGCGGAGGTGTGCGCGCGCAGCGGCCTCGAAGTGAAGGTCGCCGAGACCACCGGCGAAGCGCTGGAGATCGGCCGCACCCGTCTGCACAACTCCCTCTCGAAGGCCGCCGAACGCGGCAAGATCACGGCGGAGGAGCGGGACGAGACCCTCGGCCGGCTGAGCTTCACGACCGACCTCGGGGAGTTCGCCGACCGCGATCTCGTGATCGAGGCCGTCGTGGAGAACGAGCAGGTCAAGACGGAGATCTTCCAGGTGCTCGACCAGGTGGTGACCCGGCAGGACGCGATCCTGGCCTCCAACACCTCCTCGATCCCGCTGGTGAAGCTGGCCGTCGCCACCTCGCGCCCGGACCGGGTCATCGGCATCCACTTCTTCAACCCGGCACCGGTGCAGAAGCTCGTCGAGCTGATCCCGGCGCTGACCACGTCGGACGAGACGATCCAGCGCGCCGAGGCCGTCGTGCAGGACGTGCTCGACAAGCACCCGATCCGCGCCCAGGACCGCTCCGGGTTCGTCGTGAACGCGCTGCTGATCCCGTACCTGCTCTCCGCGATCCGGATGTTCGAGTCGGGCATCGCCAGCCGCGAGGACATCGACAACGGCATGGAGATGGGCTGCGCCCACCCGATGGGCCCGCTCAAGCTGGCCGACCTGATCGGCCTGGACACCGTGGCCTCGGTCGCGGACTCGATGTACGCCGAGTACAAGGAGCCGCTGTACGCCGCTCCCCCGCTGCTCCAGCGCATGGTCGACGCGGGGCGCCTCGGGCGCAAGACGGGGTCGGGGTTCTACCCGTACACCTGACGCACCCGGCATGTACGCCTGACGCACGCGGCACGTCGAGGAGCCGGTCCCGGTCGTCCGGGGCCGGCTTCTCGCGCGTACGGGGAGTGCGGCTGCGGGGCCCGGGTCAGCCCAGTCTCAGGTGGTGCAGCATCAGCAGGGCGGCCGCCATGTTCGCGGCGGGCACCTCGCCCCGGGCGATCATGTCCGGGACCACCTTGAGGGGTATCCACTCGCGGCGCGACGACTCGAAGGCGTCCTGCGGGTGGCCGGTCCAGTGTGCCTCGTCGGACCAGTAGAGGTGGTGGCGGGCGTCGGTGAGGCCGTTCGACGGTTCGACGGTGAGCAGGGGGCGCAGCTCGCCGGGGCGCCAGCCGGTCTCCTCCTCCATCTCGCGGGCCGCCGCCGCCGCGATGTCCTCGCCGTCCTCGACGACGCCGGCGGCCAGCTCCCATCCCCAGCTGTCGGTGATGAACCGGTGCCGCCAGAGCAGCAGCACCTCGTTGGCCTCGTTGACGACGGTGGCGGCCGCGACGGGGCGCAGCCGGATGACGAAGTGGTCGAGGTGGCTGCCGTCGGGGAGTTCGACATCCGCCAGATTCACCCGGAACCAAGGGTTCTGATACACATTCTGTTCGCTTAAGTTCGTCCACTGCACGTTTTTGCCGCCTTTCGACATGTTGGGGTCAACATGCCAGCAGGCTCGGCTGTCAGGGGGAACGAACGGCGGGGCGTCGGTGGAGCTCACAGAGGCACGCGGAGCGCCTCGTCGATGAGGTCGGTGGTTTCGACGGCGTCGGCGCAGCCGCTCGCGGCCAGCTCGCCGCGGACCTGCCGCAGCCGGTCGCGCAGCCGCTGGGACTCCATTCCCCGGGCCCGTACGGCCATTTCGGCAGCTGTGGTGGCCGCGCGGTCGGCCTCGCCCTGGAGCAGCTCGATATGACTGAGCATCGCGAGCCGGTGCACGCGCCCCCGGTCGTGCGCCGGGGCGCGCACCGCGGAGGCCGCGTGCTCCCGGGCGGCGGGCAGATCGCCGAGCCCGATCAGCGCCTCGGCCACCTGGACGTCGACCAGGCCCGGCTGGACGTACCCGGTCTCGTCCGGCTCCCGGCCGGTGTGGATCCGGCCCGCCTGGGCCTCGGCCCGTCCGATGCAGGCGCGGGCGCTCGCCGCGTCGCCGAGCTGGGCGTACGCCTTGGCCTGCATGGCGTGCAGATCGGCGGCGAGGGCCGGGGTGATGTGGCCGCCGGCGGCCCGCAGCGCGGCCTCCGCGAAGGCGATGGAGCGGCGGTGGTCGCCGAGGAACAGCGACTGGGTGACCAGCAGGGCGATCACATAGCCGCCGAGCCCCCGGTCCCCGCTGGACTTGGCGAGCCGCAGCGCCTGGTGGAAGTAGCGCTGGGCGAGGCCGTGGGCGTCGGAGTCGTAGGCGCAGATGCCCGCCACCGCGACCAGGCCCGCCGTCGCCCGGTGCAGGCTCCGGCCGAGCGCGTCGCTGTGGCCGCCGCGCAGCAGCGGGGCTGCCTCGGCGTTGAGGAAGCGGACGATCCGGGACCTGGTCGCGATGCCGCCCGTCTTGCGGTACATCTGCTCGTAGTGGTCGCGGGCCGCCTTGAGCATCGCTATGTCGGAGGCGCTCACCCGCCCGGGACCGGGACGGGAGACGTCGGTGTCCTCCGGGGGGTTCTCCCACTCCCAGACCGGCATCACCGCCGAGGTCCCCGTGACGGCGGGGACGGTGGCCAGATGCGGGCGCTGCTGTTCGTCGGAGCGCCACAGCGCGGTGGCCCGCTCGACGAAGCCGGAGAGGGAGGCGCTCCCGGATCCGGTGTCCGTCCCGCCCGATGCCGCCGAGGCGCCCATCCCGATGTCGTCGAGCCCGACGGGCCGGCCGAGCCGTCCGCCCAGTACCTCGCAGATGAGGTCGGGCACCTGGCCGCGCGGGCGCTGGCCCTTGAGCCAGCGGGAGACGGCGGTGTGTTCGTACCGCAGGCTCAGCCCGCGGGACCGGCCCGCCCGGTTGACGTGACCGGCGAGGCCCGCCCGGGAGACACCGGACTCCTCGATCAACGATTCGAGCAGGACATTGGGCTCCATCGTCCCCCCAGGTGCGTGTCGCAATGAGCCTAGTGGAGCACGATTCACACGGGGTGTGAACGGAATGCCCGAACCCTCCTGCTGTGCGCTCTGCCGCGCGGGTCCGGGGCTCGGTTGAATGAACTCCCTCGCAAGAGGCGGCCGGGTCGTCGGCTCCCCCTCGTAACGGCCTACGACCCGCACCCGCGCCGTCCGCACTGCTACCTGCCCGACACTCCGAGGCAGTGCGGACGGCGCCCGGACCGCACGGCCCACTGACCGACGACGAAGGAGGGTGGCTGCGGAACGGCGGCCGGAACCGCGTTTCCTCCCGGTTCCCGCTCCGGATCCGGCGTGTGGTCCCTCCGCAGATCGGCGGGACGGAGAAGGGGCGTATCCGGTGGCCGGATACGCCCCTTCTCAACGCCCAGGGGGTGTTACGCCCCGCGCAGCACCGCGCCCGTACGCTCGGCGGCCAGGGCCACCGCGCTGTCGCGGGCGGCCGAGGCCTCCTCGACGGTCAGCGTGCGGTCGGCGGCGCGGAAGCGCAGCGCGTACGCCAGGGACTTGTTGCCCCCGCCGATCTGCTCGCCGGTGAAGACGTCGAACAGCCGCAGCGATTCGAGGAGTTCACCCGCGCCCTCGCGCAGCGCCCGCTCCACGTCGGCGGCCGGGACGTCCCCGGCGACGACGAGCGCGACGTCCTGGGTCGCCACCGGGAAGGTGGAGATCCGGGGCGCCTGGAGCGCTCCGTCGACGGCCTGTTCCAGGACGTCCAGCTCGACCTCGGCGGCGCAGGTCCGCTCGGGCAGGTGGAGCGCCTTGATCACGCGCGGGTGCAGTTCGCCCGCGTGTCCGAAGAGGGTCTCCTCACCGTTCACGTTGACGTACAGCGCGGCGCAGCGGCCCGGGTGCCACGGGGCGTGCTGGTCGGCGCGGACGATGACCTCGACGCCCGCCTCGGCCGCGATGGACCGGGCGGCCTCGATCGCGTCCGCCCAGGTCGCCGGGGTGCCCTTGCCCCACCAGCCGGCCTGCTCGCGGGCGCCCGCGAGGACGACGGCGGCGCGGCGCGGCTGACGCGGCAGGGCCGCGTCGAGACCGGCGATCTCCTCGTCGGTGGGACGGCGGTCGACGGGCAGCCGGACGGCCGCTGTCTCCTCACCCGTGGGCCGGAAGACGAGACCGGTCTCGAAGAGCGCCAGGTCATGGCTGCCGCGGCCGTCATTGCGCCGCAGTGCGCCGAGGAGGCCCGGCAGCAGCGTGGTGCGCAGCGCCGGCTCCTCGTCGGAGAGCGGGTTGACCAGCTTGACCGTGCGGCGGCGGGCGTCGTCCGCCTCCAGGCCGAGCTGGTCGAGGACCGCGTCACCGATGAACGGGTAGCTCAGCGCCTCGACGTAACCGGCTCCGGCCAGCACCCGGCCGATGCGGCGGTGCAGCCGCTGCCGGTCGGTGAGACCGCGCCCGGAGGGGGGCGTGGGCAGCGTGGAGGGCAGGTTCTCGTAGCCCTCCAGGCGGATGACCTCTTCGGCCAGGTCGTTCGGCTCGTTCAGGTCGGGCCGCCAGGACGGGACGGTGACGATCAGCTCGTCCTGCCCGTAGACGTCGCAGCCGACCTCCTGGAGGCGGCGGACGACGGTCTCGCGGCCGTACTCCACACCGGCCACCTTGTCCGGGTGGTTCGCCGGCATCGCGATGGTGCGCGGTGCGTGCGGCGAGGTGATCTCGGTGACCCCTGCCTCGGCGGTGCCGCCCGCGAGGAGGACCAGCAGGTCCACCGTGCGCTGCGCCGCCGCTGCGGCGGCCTGCGGGTCGACGCCGCGCTCGAAGCGCTTGGACGCCTCGGAGGACAGCTTGTGGCGGCGCGCGGTGCGGGCGATCGAGATCGCGTCGAAGTGCGCGGCCTCGATGACGACCTCGGTGGTGAGGGCGTGCTCGCCGTCCGCGTCGGCGATCTCGGTGTTGGCGCCGCCCATGACGCCCGCGAGGCCGATGGGGCCGCGGTTGTCGGTGATGACCAGGTCCTCGGCGTCCAGCACGCGCACGGTGCCGTCCAGGGTGGTGAGCTTCTCGCCCTGGGTGGCGCGGCGCACGCCGATCGGCCCGTCGACCCGGTTGCGGTCGTAGGCGTGCAGCGGCTGGCCGAGCTCCAGCATCACGTAGTTGGTGATGTCGACGGCCAGCGAGATCGACCGCATCCCGGCCTTCTGGAGGCGGCGCTGCATCCAGATCGGGGAGCGGGCCTCGGGCTGGAGACCGGTGACGGTGCGGGCGGTGAAGCGGTCGCAGCCGATCGGGTCGGAGATCTGGACCGGGTAGCCGTACGCGTTCGGCGCGGGCACGTCCAGCAGCGCCGGGTCGCGCAGCGGCAGCCCGTAGGCGGTCGCGGTCTCGCGGGCGACCCCGCGCATCGAGAGGCAGTAGCCCCGGTCCGGGGTGACGGCGATGTCAAGGACCTCGTCGACGAGCTGGAGCAGCTCGATGGCGTCGGTGCCGACCTCGTGCTCCGGCGGCAGCACGATGATGCCGTGCGTGCCGTCGTCGCCCATGCCGAGCTCGTCGGTGGAGCAGATCATGCCGTGCGAGGTCTTGCCGTACGTCTTGCGCGCGGCGATCGCGAAGTCGCCGGGCAGGACGGCGCCCGGGAGGACCACGACGACCTTGTCGCCGACGGAGAAGTTACGGGCGCCGCAGACGATCTCCTGCGGTTCGCCGGTGCCGTTGGCGGTGCCGACGTCGACGGTGCAGAAGCGGATGGGCTTCTTGAAGCCCTCCAGCTCCTCGATGGTCAGGACCTGTCCGACGACCAGGGGGCCCTTGAGGCCCGCGCCGATCTGCTCGACGGTCTCGACCTCCAGACCGACGGAGACGAGCTTGGCCTGGACGTCACGGCCGGTCTCCGTCTCCGGCAGGTCGACGTACTCCCGCAGCCAGGAAAGCGGGACGCGCATCAGATCTCCATCCCGAACGGCCGGGTGAACCGGACGTCACCCTCGACCATGTCTCGCATGTCTTCGACGTTGTGGCGGAACATCAGCATCCGTTCGATGCCGAACCCGAAGGCGAATCCGCTGTACTTCTGGGGGTCGACGCCGCAGGCGGTGAGCACCTTGGGGTTGACCATGCCGCAGCCGCCCAGCTCGATCCAGCCCTCGCTGCCGCAGGTGCGGCAGGGGCGGTCGGGGTTGCCGACGGACTCGCCGCGGCAGACGTAGCAGACCATGTCCATCTCGGCGGACGGCTCGGTGAACGGGAAGAAGTTCGGCCGCAGCCGGGTCTTCATGTCCGGCCCGAAGAGCGCCTGGACCATGTGGTCGAGGGTGCCCTTGAGGTCGGCCATGGTGAGGCCCTCGTCGACGGCGAGCAGCTCGATCTGGTGGAAGACCGGGGTGTGCGTGGCGTCCAGCTCGTCGGTGCGGTAGACCCGGCCGGGGCAGACCACGTAGACGGGGGGCTTGCGCTCCAGGAGCGAGCGCGCCTGGACCGGGGAGGTGTGCGTACGCAGCACGACGCCGGACTCGTCGCCCTCGGTGGCCTTGCCGTCGGGCGTGGTGCCCTGGACGAAGAAGGTGTCCTGCATCTGCCGGGCCGGGTGGTCGGGCACGAAGTTCAGGGCGTCGAAGTTGAACCACTCCGCCTCGACCTCGGGGCCCTCGGCGATCTCGTAGCCCATGGCCACGAAGACGTCCGCGACGCGCTCCATGATCGTCGTCAGCGGGTGGCGGGCGCCGGCCGGGGTGCGGTCGTAGGGCAGCGTGACGTCCACGGCCTCCTCGACGAGCACCCGGGCGTCGCGCTCGGCCTCCAGCTCGGCCTGGCGGGCGGCCAGCGCCTTGGAGACGGCGCCGCGGGCCTGGCCCACGCGCTTGCCCGCCTCGGCCTTGGCCTGCGGGGGCAGGGCGCCGATCTCGCGGTTGGCGAGGGACAGCGGCGAGGTACCACCGGTGTGCGCGGTCTTCGCCTGGGCGAGCGCGTCGAGGTCACCGGCGGCGGCGAAGGCGGCGAACGCCTCGTCCCGCAGGCGCTCGATCTCTTCCGGTTTCAGTGCCTCGACCTCGACTGGGTCGTACGACTTGTTCGGTGCCGACATCTCTTCCCGTGCTTCCGATTGGCTGATGGCGCGACCCGGCCGGAGACCGCTGGACGCAAAGGTGCCAAAGGTCGAGTCTACGGGCCGCAGGACGGTCGGGGCGCCCGTGGGCCGCTCACACCAGGTAGGCGGGCATGCTCACGGGCAGAATAAATCGGAACTCGGCTCCGCCGCCGGGTCCCCGGTCGACGGTGATGGTGCCGCCGTGGGCTTCGACGATGCCCTTGACGATGTAGAGGCCCAGGCCCGTGCCGCCGCGCTTGCTGCCCCGCCAGAAGCGGGTGAAGACGCGGCTCATCGACTCCTCGGGGATGCCGGGCCCTTCGTCGCTCACGGTGACAGCCGTTCCCATCTCGTCGTCGGCGCCCGGCGCGGGTGCCGGGGCGATCTCAATGGTGACGGTTCCCTCGCCGTGGCGCACCGCGTTTTCCAGGAGGTTGCCGAGGACCTGGTCGACCTTGTCCGGGTCGGCCCACAGGTCGGGGAGCGGTCCTCGGGTGCGGACGAGGAAGCGTTCGGCGGCCTGGCCGCCGGTGATGAGCGCCTGGATGTGCCGGGCCACGGCGGCGGAGATGTCGACGGGTTGGCGGCGCAGCTCCAGGCGCCCGGAGTCGATGCGGGAGATGTCGAGCAGTTCGGCGATGAGCCGGGTGACCCGGCCGGCGTCGGCGTCGACGGTCTCCAGCATCAGCCGCTTCTGGTCGTCGGTGAACCTCTCCCACTTGGCGAGCAGCGTGGCGGTGAACCCTTTGACGGAGGTCAGCGGGGAGCGCAGCTCATGGGCGACGGTCGCGATCAGTTCGGCGTGGCTGCGTTCGGTACGCCGACGGGCCTCGGTCCCCCGCAGGCAGACCACGACCCGGCGCACCGGCCCGGTCGGGTGCTCGCGTACGTAACGGGCGGAGACCAGCACCTCGCGGCCGCCGGGCAGCAGCAGATTGCGCTCGGGCTGGCCGTTGCGGGTGGCGAGACCGCCGTACGGGTCGGTCAGCGGCCACCAGCGCTTGCCCTTGATGTCCTCCAGCGGAAGGACGGCGTCCAGCGGCCGGCCGATCGCGTCGGCGCGGGGGGTGGCGGTGATCCGGGCGGCGGCGGTGTTGAAGCAGATGACGTGTCCGCGCTCGTCGGCGACGACGAGACCGTCGGGAAGGTCGTCCGGGTCGAGGCCCGCTCCGATGGAGTCCGGACCGGCCGCAGGACCGGCCGGCTCCTCGGCCGCGGCGCGCACGGCGGTGGTGCGCGCCGGTCGCGGCGAGCTCATGCCGACAGCCATCTTCCCGTACCCCACCTCTCGAACCGGTGCAGTGGGCCCCCGAGTTCGTCACCCTACTAGCCGTCGGTGAACCGGCGACACCCT
Source organism: Streptomyces rubiginosohelvolus (assembly GCF_014649875.1). Lineage (GTDB taxonomy): Bacteria > Actinomycetota > Actinomycetes > Streptomycetales > Streptomycetaceae > Streptomyces > Streptomyces rubiginosohelvolus. Next base: position 234,575 of record NZ_BMTW01000007.1, read on the forward strand.
GTGGGGGCGCGGAGGGGAGTGCGCCGGTGGGAGGGGGCGCGGGAATGGCCGGGATCGGGTGGTGGGACCGTGAGGACGGCGCTGGGTTACGCGTCGGGGGCGCGCCGCGGACGCTGCGCGCGGGCGGAGGCGTAGAGGCAGACGGCGGCGGCGGTGGCGAGGTTCAGGCTCTCCGCCTTGCCATGGATGGGGACGCGGACGACGGCGTCGGCGAGCGCGCGGGTCTCCTCGGGGAGCCCCCAGGCCTCGTTGCCGAAGACCCAGGCGGTGGGACCGCCCATGGTGCCCGCGTCCAGCTCGTCGTCCAGGTCGTCGGCCCCCGCCCCGTCGGCGGCGAGGATCCGCACCCCGGCGTCGCGCAGGCCCTGGACGGCCTGGTCGACGGGGACGCCGACGGCGACGGGGAGGTGGAAGAGCGAACCGACCGAGGCGCGTACGGACTTGGGGTTGTAGAGGTCGACGGAGGCGTCTGTCAGGATCACCGCGTCGGCGCCCGCGGCGTCCGCGCAGCGCAGTACCGTACCGGCGTTCCCGGGGTCGCGGACGTTGGCCAGAACGGCCACCAGGGTGGGCCGGGCGTCCAGGATCTCCTGGAACGGGGAGTCCAGGAAGCGGCAGACGCCGATGAGGCCCTGCGGGGTGACGGTCTGGGAGACGTCGGCGAGGACGTCGGTGTCGGCCAGGTGGACCCGGGCGCCCGCCGTGTGGGCGGCCTCGACGATGTCGGCGTACCGGTCGGCGGCCTCGGGGGTGGCGAACAGCTCGATGAGGGTCGGCTCACCGTCCCCGCCGCGGTGGGCGGCGGCCTCGCGTACGGCCTGGGGCCCCTCGGCGATGAACCTGCGCTCCTTGCCCCGGAAGTTGCGGCGGGCCAGCCGGCGGGCGGCGGCGACGCGCGGGGAGCGCGGGGAGATCAGTTCGGGGGTGCCCATGGTCGGCGGCGAGCCTCTCTGCGTACGGCGGTGGGGGTCAGCGGCAACGCACCGGACCCGCAGGCGGCGTGCGCCTGCGGGTCCGGTTCACGTACCTGGAAGGTGGGGCCTGGATCAGGCGGCCTTCGGGGCGTTGACGTCGCTCGGGAGGGCCTTCTGGGCGACCTCGACGAGGGCGGCGAACGCGTTGGCGTCGTTGACCGCGAGCTCGGCCAGGATCTTGCGGTCCACCTCGATGTTGGCGGCCTTCAGACCCTGGATGAGGCGGTTGTAGGTCATGCCGTTCTGGCGGGCAGCGGCGTTGATGCGCTGGATCCACAGCTGACGGAAGTCGCCCTTGCGCTTCTTGCGGTCGTTGTAGTTGTAGACCAGGGAGTGGGTGACCTGCTCCTTGGCCTTGCGGTACAGACGCGAGCGCTGACCGCGGTAGCCGCTGGCGGCTTCGAGGATTGCCCGGCGCTTCTTGTGGGCGTTGACTGCCCGCTTGACGCGTGCCACTTGTTAACTCCTTGTAGCGGGGCCGCGGGTGTCTTCACACGGCCCGGAAACGAATTGGTCCCGGTGTGATCGAGGTCGTGCCTCCGGGGCGAGCCGGAGGCCGGGCCTCACTTGCCGAGAAGCTTCTTGATCTTCTTGGCGTCGGCCGGAGCCACGACGACCGTGCCGGTCAGCGAGCGGGTCTTCTTGGACGACTTGTGCTCGAGCAGGTGGCGCTTGCCGGCCCTCTCGCGGAGCACCTTGCCGGAGCCGGTGATCTTGAAGCGCTTGCTGGCACCGCTGTGCGTCTTGTTCTTCGGCATCGCGCCGTTCTCTCCTCGTCAGTGGCGCCCCTCACGGTGCGGAGCACCGGACTGCAGGGGCGTCAGATCTCTATGGGATTCCGGGATGACCCGGGGGCGCCTGGGTGGCGGCCCCCGAAGGTCACGCCTCGGAAGGTGTCTCGGCCGGAGCCTCGGCCGCGTCGGCCGGAGCCTCGGCGGTCTCGCCCTCGGACGGTGCGTCGGTCGTGCCCTGACGCTCCGCCTTGCGGGCGGCCTGGGCCTCACGGGCTTCGGCCATGGCTTCGGTCTTCTTCTTGTGCGGGCCCAGAACCATGATCATGTTCCGGCCGTCCTGCTTCGGGTTGGACTCGATGAAGCCCAGGTCCTCGACGTCCGAAGCGAGACGCTGGAGCAGTCGGAAGCCCAGCTCGGGACGGGACTGCTCACGACCACGGAACATGATCGTGATCTTGACCTTGTCGCCCTGCTTGAGGAACCGGACGACGTGACCCTTCTTGGTGTCATAGTCGTGCGGGTCGATCTTCGGCCGGAGCTTCATCTCCTTGATGACCGTGTGCGCCTGGTTCTTGCGCGCCTCACGGGCCTTCATGGCCGACTCGTACTTGAACTTCCCGTAGTCCATGAGCTTGCACACGGGCGGACGGGCTGTCGCCGCCACCTCGACCAGGTCGAGGTCGTACTCCTGTGCGAGTTCCAGGGCCTTGGCAAGCGGAACAATCCCGACCTGCTCGCCGCTGGGACCGACAAGTCGGACCTCGGGAACGCGAATCCGGTCGTTGATGCGGGGCTCGGCGCTGATGGATCCTCCTCGGTAGCACCACGCGACCGCCTGGCGGACAGCCGCGTAACGTCTTATAACGTCAAGACCAACCGCGCCGGAACCGCAAAAATGCCCCGGACGGGACACAAGGCGAGGCTCCAGGAACTACCGGAACACCGCCGCGGTGAACCGCGGGGCTATCGGGCGGGCCCATCGTCCGTACGGAACGATGGTCGCCGCCTGACCGGTGACCCGCCGTCCTGAACGGACAGCCAGGTGGGAGATCGGAGCCTCCACTTGTGGGCCGGGCACATAGGTGTCCGGCCGGTCGTTCCTCCAGACTACCGCACGATCCCCGGGGCCCGCACCACGGAGGCCGGAGGGACGCCCGCGGACGGGAGGGCGGTGGCCTGGCCTTATCGTGTGGGCATGAGCGACGCGACCCCCAGCAGTGAGAACCCCGGCTTCGACGACATGGCCCGCGACATCGCGGAGGTCCCCGCGGTCGAGGTGATCGTGACGGTCGCCGTCAACCTGATGAGCGCGGCCGCCGTGAAGCTCGGCCTCACCGAGGAGGGCGAGCAGCACAAGGACCTGGACGAGGCCCGCAAGCTGGTCCAGGCGCTGGCCGGACTGCTGGACGCGAGCGCCACGGAGATCAGCACCTTCCACGCCTCGCCGCTGCGCGACGGCCTGAAGTCGCTCCAGCTCGCCTTCCGTGAGGCCTCGCTGGTGCCGGACGAGCCCGGCCACGGCCCCGGGGAGAAGTACACCGGTCCCGTCTACGGCTAGTCGCACCTCTCCCCCGTACGCCAGGGAGCCCGCCGTCCCCCCGTGGGGCGGCGGGCTCCCGCGCGCGTGCGCCGGGACCGTTCGCAAGCCTCAGATGGCGTCCTCGGTCTCCTCGGGCAGGACGTTCGGGAAGGGGTGGGTGAGCCGGTGGACGTAGGCCGCGATCGCTCCGCCGACCAGCGGCGCGACGATGAACAGCCAGAGCTGGGAGAGGGCCGCGCCGCCCGCGAAGAGCGCCGGGCCGAAGCTGCGCGCCGGGTTGACCGAGGTGCCGGTCAGCGGGATGCCCACCAGGTGGATCGCCGCGAGCGCCAGGCCGATGGGCAGCCCGTCGAAGCCGGTGACCGCGACCTTGTGGGTCACCGCCAGGACCACGTAGACGAGCAGGAACGTCAGCACGACCTCGGCGAGGAACGCACCGCCGATGTTGATGCCGACGGCCGACCGGTCGTCGTAGCCGTTCGTGCCGAACTCTCCGCTGGTCTCCAGACCGGGGATCTGCTTCGCCAGCAGGAACAGCAGGGCGGCTCCGACGATCGCGCCGAGGAACTGGGCCACCCAGCGCTCGACGGCCGTACGGAGGTCGATGCGGCCGGCCATGAGCATGCCCAGCGTCACCGCCGGGTTGACGTGGCAGCCGGAGATCGGGCCGAGCGCGTAGGCCAGCGCGAGGAGGGTGAAGCCGAAGGTGAGGGCGATGCCCACCGTACCGAGGTATTCGACGGCGACCACCGCGGACCCCACGGCGAAGAACACCAGCAGCAAAGTGCCGAGAAACTCTGACGCCACGATCCGCTTCTGCATGGAACCACCTCGCGATGTCGTCCGGTAGGTCGGATTCCTCCGATTTTCCCGACAATTCTCACGGCGGCGGGCGGTTCGCGCTCGTCGGGCCGGTGCAGGCCCGACGAGCAGGGGGCGATCAGCGGGCGAAGAGCGGCTCCCCCGGCATGGCCGTCCCGGCGGGGAGGAGGGCGAGGTCCAGGCCGCTGACCAGCCGGGCCCGCAGCACCTCACTGGCGGAGAGGGCCTGCGCGATGCGGCGGGCCGCTTCGGCGGGCACCGCGTCCGGCGCGAGGACGAGCGCGAGGGTGCCGTCCGCGGTGCCGGGGCCGAGATGGGCGCGTACGACGGCGGGGTCGGCGGCCACGGTCTCCCGGACGGCCTCGATGACGGCGGGGTCCTGGAGCGGGTCGGTGGTGGTGCGGTTCTCGGCCAGGGCCAGGAGTGCCTGCCCGCTCAGCTCGAAGGCGACGGGCCCGGCGAGGTCCAGCACGACGGTGTCGGCCTTCTCGTGGGCGGCGGCCTGGAGGGCCTGGTGCAGCGGTACGGCGACGGGGCGCGCCTCGGGGTCCCAGAGCGCCAGCGAGGCGGTGGAGGTGAAGGCGGGGAGCGCGCGCCGGTCGCCCGCCTTGAGGGTGGGGACGGCCATGTCGCTGGTCTTCTCGCGCCGCAGACCGTTCTCGTCCTCCTCGACCTCGCCGAGGACGGCGACGACGGGCACGAGGAGCCGGGCGTCCCGCAGGGCCGTGAGGACCGGGCCGACGGCGCTGCGGTCCCGGGACCAGGCGTCGAGCGCGCTGGTCAGGGCCGGGGACGCCGAGCCGTCGTCGTCGGAGAAACCGGGGTCCGGAATGTTCTTGAGCTCCACGGGACGAGGGTAGTGCCTGGCGTCCGGGGGCCTGCTCGCAGGTGTCGCGGCGTCGGTGTTCAGCGGCTGCCGGGGCCGGCGTACGCCGAAGGGGTGAGTGTGCTCAGCGGCGGGCGGGGGCGTTCCGGCCGCGCCACAGGACGACGGCGGCCGCCAGCAGCGCCGCGCCGAGGCCGCCGGCGAGCGGGGCGGCCCAGTTGGCCGTCCCGTCGGCGGTACGGGGCGGGGTCGGGCCCGCGCCGAAGTACCGGTCCCGGTGCCCGGCCGGTGCGGCCTTGGCGTCCAGGTCCGCGGGGCGCAGCCGGGCGCCCGCCTCGATGGCCTCCGCAGGGTCGACGATGCCGTAGCCGCGGGCGTCGTCGCGGCCCTGGGCGGGGGCGTCGCGGGCGGTGTCGGCGAGGAGCTTCTTGATCTGGGCCGGGGAGAGGCCGGGGTGGGCGGCCCGGACGAGGGCGACCGTGCCGGAGACGAACGCGGCGGCGGCGGAGGTGCCCCACTCGATGTAGTAGTGCCCGTCGGGGTTGGCGACCACGATGTCGACGCCGGGGGCGCTGACGGTGGCGTACCAGCGGCGGGTGGAGAAGGAGGCGTGGGTGCCGTACTCGTCGACGGCGGCGACCGCGATCACGCCCGGGTAGGCGGCGGGGTAGGAGATCCGGTCTCCCTTCTCGCCGCCGTTGCCCGCCGACGCGACCACGGGGACGCCCTTGGACAGGGCGTACTGGATGGCCGCGTCCTCGCCGGGGTCGGGGTGGGCGGACTTGCTGTCGTCGCCCAGGGAGAGGTTGATGACGTCGGCGCCGTTGTCGGCGGCCCAGCGGATGCCGTCGGCGAGGGCGGCGCCCCGGGACTTGCGGGCCTTGGCGCGGGCCGGGTCCTTGGATTCGAGGATGACCCGGACCGGCAGGATCCGGGCTTCGGGGGCGATGCCGAGGATGCCGTCGGTGGAGCCGGGGCCGTTGCCGCGTCCGGCGATGATGCCGGCCATGGCGGTGCCGTGCAGGGCCCAGGAGGAGTCGCCGCGGGCGGCGCCGAAGCCGACGAGGTCCTTGCCGGGGAGGACCTGGCCGGTGAGGTCGGGGTGGGCGTCGTCGACCCCGGTGTCCAGGACGGCGACGGTGACGCCGCCGCCCCGGGTGGTCTGCCAGGCCCGGTCCGTGTGCAGGGCGTCCAGGGCCCACTGCTGGTCACGGATGGCGTCGGCGTGGGCGGGCGCGGCGGCGGTGAGGGCGAGGACGGCGGCGGCGCAGACCGCGGCGAGTGCGCGGCGGGGTCGTCGGGTCATCCGGGCTGCTCCGTGAGTTCGGCGACGGCTGTGCGCAGTCCGCGCTCCACGCGGTCCGCGACGCCCTTCGCCTCGTGGCCGAGCCCGGCCTGGGCGATGTCCGTCCCGGCGCCGGAGGCCATGGCGTCGGCGGCGGGCTGCGGTTCGGCGACGGCGCGGCCGTCCGCGAAGCCGGAGACGGAGAGGACGACGACCGGGATCTCGGTGAGCGGGTTGACCGTCCAGCTCGCGCGCTGCCCGTTGCCGAAGGAGGCCGCGGGGGTGCCCTCGGGGGCGTACGTGCGGGGCATGAGGTCCTTGCGCGCGCCGAGCTTCTGCTCGGTGAACCGGGTGCGCAGGGCCTGCATGCCGGAGGCGTCGGCCTCGGTGAAGACGAGGCCGACGGTGGTGACGGCGGAGCGGGTGGCGTCGGTGTAGGTGGCGCGCACCATCCGCTCGCAGCCGACGGACCGGAGCGTGGTCAGGAGCAGCGGGTCGAGCCCGTCCTTGCAGGTGCTGTCGGCGGCGACGGCGACCCGGTTCCAGGTGCGGTGGGTGCCGCCGGGGCCCGCGCCCCGGCCCTTCAGGGTGCGCGGGAACAGCGTGTCGACGGGGACGCTGTGCCAGGCGGCACGGGCTGCGGTGTACGGGCTCTTGGCGGTCCCGGCCGAGGAGTCACCGGTCAGCCAGGCACCGGTGGCGGCCCCACCGATGAGCCCGAGCCCGAGCACGACGCAGGCAGCGGCCGCTGCCGTACGCCACCGCTGCCGGGGCCGGACGGGGCGCAGCCGGGTGGTGGTCTCGACGGGCGTCTCCGGAAAGCCGTAGCGAACGGGCGTCCGGTAGCCACCGGGGGGCGGCGGAACGGCCCCCGGCGCGGGCGTCAGATCGACGGCCCCGACGGGCCTGCGGCGGGTGACGGGGGGCGGGGTGGGGGTGCCCGGGTTGGGGCCGGTGGCGGGCGGGGCGGGGTGCGCGGGGGGCGGGGCCGGGCTCGCGGCGGGAGCCGGGCGTGCGGCGGGCGGGCCGGGGTGCGGCGCGGGTGCCGGGTTCGCGGTACGCGCGGAGGAGGCGGGGCTCGCGGCGGGCGCCGGGCTCTGCGCGGCGGGCGGGGCGGGCGTGGGAGCCGTCTGTCGGCGCGATGCGCCTTGCTGGGTGAAGGCCGCCGGTGGGCCGGAGCGGTCCGATGCGGCCGACGGGGCGGTGGGAGCCGCCTGGGCGGAGGCCGACGGGCGGGACTGCCCTGCCGGGGTCGTCGGGCCGGGGGGCGAGGGCCGCCGGGCCGGGGCCGCCGGCGCGGACGTTCCCTGCGGGACCGAACCGGCAGGGGGCGCGGAAGCGGGAGCCGACGGGGCCGAGGTCGCGGAAACGGGAGGGGCCGACGAGGCGGGGGCCGGGGGCACCGGGGCCGAAGCCGCCGGAGGCGTGACGGGCCGGGGTGGTGTCGGGGGCTTCGCGGGCGGGGTGGTCGGGCGGGGCGGGACGGAGGCGCGCTGCGCTTCGGTACTCATCCGGCCCCCTGCTGACACATCCTCGTACCGACCACGGATCACCGCCGCTGACAGGCCCGTTGGTGCTCGCGTGCAGGTCACTCTACGGGCTGCGGGCGGGCCGCGGGGAACGGGACTCCCCGCCGGTGGAGGATCTGTCCCGATCGTCCCCCTACCCAGCCGTAGCGGCTCTCTGGCAAGCTGCGGCCATGACTGCCCGCGCCGCTGACCGGACCCGTTACAACCGGGCCACCGCCCATCTCGACGCCCCGATCGCGATCGTGGATCTGGAGGCGTTCGACGCCAACGCCGACGATCTGGTGCGGCGGGCGGCGGGGAAGCCGGTCCGGGTGGCGAGCAAGTCGGTGCGGTGCCGGGCCCTGCTGGAGCGGGTGATCGCGCGGCCCGGGTTCGCCGGGATCATGTCGTACACGCTGGCGGAGTCGCTGTGGCTGGCGCGGGCCGGGTTCGACGACGTACTGCTGGCCTATCCGTCGGCCGACCGGGGCGCCTTCGCCGAGCTGGCCGCCGATCCGAAGCTGGCCGCGGCCGTGACCGTGATGGTGGACGACCACTCCCAGCTGGAGCTGATCGACGCCTCCCGGGCCGGTGGGCGCGAGGAGATCCGGGTCTGCCTGGAGCTGGACACCTCGCTGCGGATGCTGGGCGGCCGGGTGCGGATCGGGGCGCTGCGTTCGCCGCTGCGCTCCCCCGCCCAGCTCGCCGAACTGGCCCGCTCGGTGGCGCGCAGGCCGGGCTTCCGGCTGGTGGGTCTGATGGCGTACGAGGGCCATGTGGCCGGGGTGGGGGACGCGGTCGCCGGGCGGCCGCTGCGGTCCCGGGCGATCCGGCTGATGCAGGCCGCCGCCCGCAAGGAGCTGGCGGTGCGCCGGGCCGAGGTGGTGCGGGCGGTCCGGGCGGTCGCGCCGGAGCTGGAGTTCGTCAACGGCGGCGGCACGGGCAGCGTGCAGCACACGGCGGCGGAGAGCGCGGTCACGGAGATCGCCGCCGGTTCGGGGCTGTACGTGCCCCGGCTGTTCGACAACTACACGTCGTTCACCGCCCGGCCCGCGGCCCTGTTCGCGCAGCCCGTGGTGCGCCGGCCGGGCGTGGGCGTGGTGACGGTCCTCGGGGGCGGCTATCCGGCGTCCGGTGCGGCCGGCGCGGACCGTTCGCCGGTGCCGTATCTGCCGGAAGGGCTGCGCTACGACCCGCAGGAGGGCGCGGGCGAGGTGCAGACGCCGCTGCTGGGCTCCCCCGCCGACGATCTGCTGATCGGGGACAAGGTCTGGTTCCGGCACGCCAAGGCCGGGGAGCTGTGCGAGCGCTTCGACACGCTGCACCTGATCGAGGGCGACCGGGTCACGGCGAGCGTTCCGACGTACCGGGGTGAGGGGCAGACCTTCCTCTGACCGGGGGCACGCGCGGGTTCGGCGGGCTCAGGGGCTGATCGACGCGCCCACGCCGCCGTTCGTCGCGCTGTCGCCGAGCGGGCGGATGCCCCGGGTGATCGTGTCCATCAGCGAGAGCGGCAGCTCGGCGACGTCCGCGTCGAAGGCGAGCCGGACGAGCACGGGGGTGCCGCTGCCCACGGACGAGGGGAAGGCGACGGACTGCACGTATCCGCCGGGCCCCTTGCCGGTGGTGACCTGCCAGCGCACGAGATAGCCGGCGCGTCCGGCGACGGACAGCTGCCCGGCCTTGAGCACCTTGTGCGCGGTGATGCCGCCGTGGTTGCGGCGACCGAGGCGGTCCTCCTCGTAGGCCAGGTCGGCGGCGGTGACGATATCGGTCTCGGCCAGGGACTTGGGGTCGGTCTCGGCGCTTCGGGCGGTGTGGGTGGTGACCGTGCCGTGGTAGCAGAACGACGTGCCGCCGGGGCAGTCGTAGGACTGGACGGTGCGGATGGTGGGGACGTCGGACGAGCTGGTCTTCGGCTTCTCCCAGCCCTGGGGCACCGGCACCGTGACCCCGTTGAGCTGGTCGACGAGGACGGCCGGGTTCTCGTCCGGGTCGGGCTCGTCGGAGGCCGTGGCGGGGGCCGTGGGGGTGGTGACGGGGGCCGACGTCGAGGTGGTCGTCGCCGGGGCCGCCGGCGTCCCGCCCCCGTCGCGGCCGAGCAGGATCGCGCCGGTGACGGCCGCGCCCAGGACCAGCACCCCGGAGAGCGTGACCGCCAGGATCTTCGTCCGGTTGCCGCCCCCGGCTCCGTCGTGCGGGCCGCGCTGGTGCGGGAGCGGAAGCGACGGCGGACCGAACCCGGCCGGACCGAACTCCCCCGCGCCGGGCTGCGCCGGAGCGCCCTCCGCCGGGCCGAACCCGGCCGGTCCGAACTCCCCCGGGCCGAACCCCGCCGCGCCGGACTGCGCCGGTGCGGGCGGCTGGTGCGGTGCGGACCCCTCGGCGGCGAGTGGGCGGGTGTGCGCGGTCAGGCCGTGCCGTCCCACCAGCGCTCCAGGCCGGGTGCGCCCGTGTCCGGATACCAGCCGGGCGGCGTCGCGTAGCTCATGCCCACACTCTAAAGTCCGCCTCCGACACGGTCACGGGAGTCCCGGGTTCAGCTGTCGCGACCGGTCAGGGACAGCAGATCGCGGGCCGGGCCGGTGGGGCGGTGGCCCCCGGGCCAGACGGCGCGCAGCTGGCGGCGCAGCCGTACGCCCGCGACCGGGACCTTGACCAGGCGGCGGGAGGACAGCTCCTCGCCCAGGGCCAGTTCGCTCAGGACGCAGGGGCCCGCGCCGCTCTCGGCCGCGCCCTTGACCGCCGTGGTGGAGGAGAGTTCCAGCAGCGGCTGGGCGAGGCCGCCGTGCACGGCGAGCGCCGCGTCCAGGACCTGGCGGGTGCCGGAGCCGTGTTCGCGCAGGATCAGCGGGGTGGCGGCGAGTTCGCCGGGCAGCAGCGGGGTGCGGCGGCGGGCCCAGGGGTGGGTGGGGGCGACCGTGACGACGAGGCGGTCGTGGGCGATGACGGTGCCGTCGAGGCCCTCCGGTATCGACAGGCCCTCGACGAAGCCGAGGTCGGCCTCGCCGGTGACCAGGCGGCGGGCGACGGCGGCCGAATTGCCGACGAGGAGCGAGACCGCGGTGTCGGGGCGCTCCCCGCGCAGGGCGATCAGCCAGCCCGGCAGCAGGTATTCGGCGATCGTCATGCTGGCGGCGACCCGCAGCCGGGAGTCGCGGCGGTCGCGCAGGGCCTGCGTGCCCGCGTCGAAGGCCTCGGCAGCCTCGACGACCCGGCGCGCCCAGTCGGTGACCAGCGCGCCCGCGTCGGTGAGCCGGGAGCCGCGCGGGGACCGGTCCAGCAGGGTGACGCCGAGCTGCCGCTCCATGGACCGGACGCGGCTGGAGGCCGCGGGCTGGGTGATGCCGACGTCCCGGGCGGCCCGGCCCAGGCTGCCGTGCCGGGCGACGGCGAGCAGCAGTTCCAGCGCCCCGAGGTCGGGAACCCGGTGGGCGAGGGGGGTGGGGGGTGTCTGGGGTTCATCGCCGGTCATAAAGTCAGCTTATGACCTCATAGGAATGTGGTCTCTGGTGGGTGGGGAGACACCCGCGAAGAATCGTGGCATGGCCATCTTTCCGCAGACCCGGGCACCTCTTCAGCCGTTCTCCGACGCCGCGCTCCCCCGGACGGCGGTTCCGGCGCGGCTGCCGTCCCTGCGGCACATCGGCCCGAACTGGTACGCGAGCGTGATGGGCACCGCGATCGTCGCGTCCGCCGGCGCGGCGCTCCCGGTGGACGTTCCCGGACTGCGCACGGCCTGCGCGCTGGTGTGGGCGCTGTCGGCCGTGCTGCTCCTGGCCGTCATCGCCGCGCGGGCCGGGCACTGGATCCACCACCGCGACCAGGCCCGCGCCCACCTCCTGGACCCGGCGGTCGCCCCGTTCTACGGCTGTCTGTCGATGGCGCTGATGGCCGTCGGCGGGGCCACCCTGACGGTGGGCGTGGACGTGGTGGGCGCGCGGGCGGCGCTCGCGGTGGACGTGGTGCTGTTCGCGGCGGGCACGGTGATCGGTCTGGTGGCCGCCGTCGTGGTGCCGTATCTGATGGTCGTACGCCACCGTCCCGCGCCCGGGACCGCGTCGCCGGTCTGGCTGCTGCCGCTGGTCGCCCCGATGGTGTCGGCCTCGCAGGGCGCGCTGCTGGTGCCGCACCTGGGGCCCGGGCAGGGGCGCGAGGCGCTGCTGCTGGCCTGCTACGCGATGTTCGGCCTGTCGCTGCTGGCCACGCTGGTGGTGCTGCCGCTGGTCTTCTCCCGGCTGGTCCACCACGGTCCGCTGCCGCTCGCGCTCACCCCGACGCTGTTTCTGGTGCTGGGGCCGCTCGGCCAGTCGACGACCGCCGTCAACCAGCTGGCCGATGTCGCCCCGGGTGCGGTGGCGGCCCCTTACGCCTCGGCGTTCGGTGCGTTCGCGGTGCTGTACGGGGTGCCGGTGATGGGCTTCGCACTGCTGTGGCTGGCCCTGGCGGCCGCGATGGTGGTGCGGGCCGCGCGGAACGGGATGGGGTTCGCGATGACGTGGTGGGCGTTCACCTTCCCCGTCGGTACGTGTGTGACGGGGGCGGCCGGTCTGGCCCGGCACACCGGCCTGGACGCGCTGACCTGGCTCGCGGTGGCGCTGTACGTGTTCCTGGTCGTGGCGTGGGCGGCGGCCGGGACGCGGACGGTGGGCGGCGTGGTCAGCGGAGCGCTGACGGCAGCACCCGTGCCGCCTCGGCCAGCGACGGCCCGTACCAGGTGAGCAGCCGCCCGTCGACGAGTGCGGCGGGCAGGGCGGGGAAGGCCTCGGGCCCGTCGTCGGCGGTGAAGCGGTAGGGCTCGTCGGGCAGCACGACCAGCTCGGCCCCGGAGGCGTTCAGCTCGTCGACGGGGATGCGGGGGTAGCGCTCGGGGTGGTCGGCGTACACGTTGCGGACGCCGAGGCGGGCGAGGAGGTCCCCGGCGAAGGTGTCGTGGCCGAGCACCATCCAGGGCCTGCGCCAGATCGGTACGACGGCGGGGCGCGGGTTTCCGGAGGGCGCGGGCAGGGCGGCCCAGGCGGCCTCCGCCTCGTCCAGCCAGCGGGGCCGGGCGATCCCGCAGCCGTCGACGAGGACGCGGTGGAGTTCGGCGAGGGCCTGGTCCAGGGTGCGGACCTCGGTGACCAGGACGTCGAGCCCGGCGGCGCGGAGCGCGTCGAGGTCGGGGGCCCGGTTCTCCTCCTCGTTGGCGATCAAGAGGTCGGGGGCGAGGGCGGCGATCGCGGCCACGTCCGGGTTCTTCGTGCCGCCGATCCGGGCGGCGGCGAGGTCCGCGGGGTGGGTGCACCAGTCGGTGACGCCGACGAGCAGCCCGGGGGCACTCACGGCGACGGCCTCGGTGAGCGAGGGGACCAGCGAGACGACGCGCACGGGCACTCCAGCCGCCAGGACGCTCAGCGGCGGGAGTCGAAGGTGGCGTCGATGTGCTCGGCCACCGAGACGACGAGGAGCTTGGTGTCGGGCACGGTGGCGCGCCAGCGGTGGCGGACCCCGCCGGAGAGGAACAGGGTGTCGCCGCCCTCCAGCCGGTGCACCTGGCCCTCCGCCTCGACGTCGACGGCGCCCGCGACGACGTACATCAGCTCGTCGTTGCGGTGCTGGAACTCGCGTCCCAGGTCCGGTTCGCCCGAGAACTCCAGGGCGCTGAGCTGATGGCGGCCGCGCACCAGGCGGCGTACGCCCTCGCCCTCCTCGCCCCGGACGACGTCCACGGCGCGGGCGGAGTCGGCGGCGGCGTGGAGCTTCTTGGTGGTGGTCTCCAGCGCTTCGGCGACCCGGTCGAGGGAGCGGGCGCTGGGGCGGGCCCGTTCGTTCTCGATCTGGCTGAGGAAGGGCACGGAGAGCCCGCTGCGCTCGGCGACCGCGGCCAGCGTGAGGCCGAGGGTCCGGCGTCGACGCCGGACCGCGGCGCCCACGCGCGGTGTGTCCTTGTCGTCCATGTCCGAGCTCCCTCCCGCACCCGCCCATCCTCGCGGTTGCCAGCACCTTACGCACATGGTTGCGCACGACGTCCGGAAAACGACCTGCGGGGAGCCGGAAAGGGGTGGCCCCGTCCGAAGGCGGGGCCACCCCTTTCCTACCTGTGTCTTTGTGCCCGTGGGCCCTACTGGGGCGCCATGGTGTCCGCGATGCCCGGGTTGTCGTCCATCCAGGCCTTCACGGCTTCCTCCTCGCGGCCCGCTCCGCGCTTCTGGATCTCGTTCTCCAGGCCGCCGAGCTGCTTCTCGGTGAGCTTGAAGTCCTTGAACCACTTGGTCAGCTGCGGGTACTGCTCCGGGAACTCCTTGGAGGCGATGGTGTGCAGCCGGTCGCCCTCACCGAACACCTTCTGCGGGTCCTTCAGCTTGGTGAGCTTGTACTCGTTGTACGACCAGTGCGGGGTCCACAGCAGGACGGCGATGGGCTCCTTCTTGGCGTACGCGCGCTTCAGCTCGGCCAGCATGCCGGGCGTGGAGGAGTCGACGACCTCGTACTCGCCGTCCAGGCCGTACTTCGGCAGGACGTTCTCCTTGAGGTTCTCCATGACGGCGGTGCCGGGCTCGATGCCGACGATCCGCCCCTTGAAGTCGGAGCCCTTGCCCTTCAGGTCCTCCAGCGACTTGACGTCCTTGACGTAGTCGGGGACCGCGACCTCCACGGAGGTCGGCCCGTACCAGGAGCCGATGTCCGTCAGCTTGTCCTTGTACTTGTCCCAGTAATTCTTCTGGGTGTACGGCAGCCAGCCGTCGAACTGGACGTCGATCTGGCCGCGCGACATCGCCGCGTACATCGGGCCGATCTCGAACTGCTTGAGGTTGATCTTGTAGCCGCGCTCCTCCAGGACCGCCTTCCACAGGTACGTGGCGGCGATGTCCTCCTCCCAGGGGAACCAGGCGACCTCGACCGGGCGCTTGCGCTCGTCGTCACCGCTCACGGCCTGGGCGGCCTTCGGGGCGGGGGCCCACGTGTCGACGACGCCGGAGTTGTCCTTCAGCCAGGTGCGGACGGCTTCCTGCTCCTTGCCGGATCCGGCCTTCTGGATCTCGGCCTCCAGGCTGGTGAGCTGCTTCTCGGTCATCTTGAAGCTCTTCAGCCACTTGGCGACCTCGGGGTTCTCCTGCGAGAAGCCCTTGCGCGCCAGGGTGTGGATGCCGTCGCCCTTGCCCCACAGGCCCTTGGGGTCCTTGAGCTTGGTGAGGTCGAAGTCGTTGTAGGCCCAGTGCGGCGACCAGAGCGGAACGACGATCGGTTCCTTCTTGGCGTACGCGCGCTTCAGCTCGGCCAGCATGGACGGCGTGGAGCCGTCGATGAGCTTGTACTCCTTGTCCAGGCCGTAGCCCGGCAGGAGCTTGTCCTTGAGCAGGCCCATCTCGCCGGCGCTCGGCTCGATGCCGACGATGCGGCCCTTGAACTCGGAGGCCCGGCCCTTCAGGTCCTCCATCGACTTGACGTCCTTCATGTACGCCGGGACGGCCAGCTCCAGCGAGGTGGGGGCGTACCAGGAGCCCATGTCCTCCAGGCGGTCCTGGTACTTCTTCCAGTAGCTGGCGTGGGTGACCGGCAGCCAGGAGTCGGTCTGGAAGTCGATCTGCCCGTTGGCCATGCCGGTGTACAGCGCGCCGGCCTCGTACTGCTTGACGTCGACCTCGAAGCCGCGCTGCTCCAGCATCTCCTTCCAGAGGAACGTGGAGGCGATGCCCTCGTCCCACGGGATGTAGCCGATGCTGATCTTCTTGCCGTCGCCGACCTGCGCGCTCTTGCCCGCGGTGGCGTCCTTGGAGCCGCCGAAGACGCTCATGCCGCCCGCCACGAGAGCGAGGGCGACGATGGCGGCGACCGCGACCACGGGCTGCGGGCGGTAGGTCCAGATCTTCCAGCCCTCGGCCATCGCACGGGCCTTGACGACCGCGCGGCGGCCCAGCGGGGAGACCACGGTGCCGAGCGCGCCGGTCATCCGGTCCAGGTACATGGCGAGGATGACGATGGAGATGCCCGCCTCGAAGCCGAGGCCGACGTCGACGTTGCCGATGGCGCGGTAGACGGAGCCGCCGAGGCCGCCGCCGCCGACCATGCCCGCGATGACGACCATGGACAGGCCGAGCATGATGACCTGGTTGATTCCAGCCATGATCGTGGGCAGCGCGAGGGGCAGCTGGACGCGCAGCAGGGTGTTGCGCGAGGTGGTGCCGAAGGCCTCGGCCGCCTCGACGAGTTCGCCGTCGACCTGCCGGATGCCGAGTTCGGTCATCCGGACGCCCGGGGGCAGCGCGAAGATGATCGTGGCGATGATGCCGGGGACCACGCCGACGCCGAAGAAGATGACGCCGGGGATCAGGTAGACCATGGCGGGCATGGTCTGCATGAAGTCCAGGACCGGGCGGACCACCGCGCTGACCGTCTTGGACCGGGAGGCCCAGATGCCCAGCGGGACGGCGATTACCAGGGTGACGAGGGTCGCGACGAGCACCAGGGTGAGGGTGTCCATCGCCTCGTCCCACAGTTCGACGGAGTCGATGAGGGCGAATCCGACGAAGGTGAGCAGGGCGGCGGGCAGGCCGCGCAGCCACCAGGCGATGACGGCGACGATGCCCGCGAACAGCAGCGGTGCGGGGGCGGACAGGACGGCGGCTATGCCGTCGAACATGCCGCTGACGATCGAGCTGATGGCGTCGAAGAGCCAGACGAGGTGGGTCTGCAGCCAGTCGACCGCGGAGTCGACCCATTCGCCGAGGGGAAGCCTAAACACCGGCCACCTTCTTCACGTCGGCGTTCTTCACGTCGGCCTTGTTCATGTCGGCCTTGTTCATGTCGGCCGTGGGCGCGGTGTCGCGGGGGGCCTCGGCCGGGGTCATCGGCTCACCGAGGACGGCGAGCAGCCGGGAGCTGGGGACGACGCCGACGAGCTTGCCCTTGGCGTCGGTGACGGCGACCGGGTCCTGGCTCTGCGAGCAGGGCGTGAACAGGTCGATGATCGGGGTGTCCTCGGCGACCGTGGCGGGGGCGGCGGCGAGCACGTCCTGCGGGGTGCGCAGCTCCGTGCCGTCCGCGGCCTTGCCGCCCATCACGGTGTGCGGCTCGGCCATGATGGCGCCGGCGGTGAGCACCCGGGAGCGGTCGACGTCCTGGGTGAACGAGGCGACGTAGTCGTTGGCCGGGGTGACGAGGATGTCCTCGGCGCTGCCGAGCTGGACGATCTTCCCGTCGCGCATGACGGCGATCCGGTCGCCGAGCCGCATGGCCTCGTTGAGGTCGTGGGTGATGAAGACGATGGTCTTCTTCAGTCGCTTCTGGAGCTCCAGGAGCTGGTCCTGCATGTCACGGCGGATCAGCGGGTCGAGCGCGCTGAAGGACTCGTCCATGAGCAGCAGGTCGGCGTCGGTCGCCAGGGCGCGGGCGAGGCCCACGCGCTGCTGCATACCGCCGGACAGCTCGTCGGGCCAGGACTTCTCCCAACCTTCGAGGCCGGTCAGACGCAGCGCCTCGGCGGCGCGCACCTCACGCTCCTCGCGCGGGACGCCCTGGACCTCCAGGCCGTACGCGGCGTTCTCCAGGACGCTCCGGTGGGGGAAGAGCGCGAAGTGCTGGAACACCATGCTGATCTTGGTGGAGCGGACGCTCCGCAGCTCGCGGGGGCTGAGGGCGGTCAGGTCCTGGCCGTCGAAGAGCACCCGGCCCGCGGTGGGGTCGAGGAGACCGTTGAGCATCCGCAGCAGGGTGGACTTGCCCGAGCCGGACAACCCCATGACGACGAAGATCTGACCCGGCTCGACGGTGAACGAGGCGTCGATCACCGCTGCGGTCGTTCCTTCGGCGCGCAGCTCGTCGCGGCCGGAGCCGCTCTCGAGCTTCCGCACGGCTTCATCGGGTCGTCTGCCGAACACTTTGTACAAGTGCTCGGCTTGCAGCCTGGACACATACACCTCACGCGTTGAACCGAAAAAACGGTCTGCCACCCCCTCCGGCAGACCGTGGAGCGATGCGGGCTCTGTCCGCGTGGCACATGCACTAGTTGAAAATGCGACGTGGTCCGCTCCGGTGGCGCGCCTGCCCGTACTTACACAACCCAAACGCGACCGTGACCCAGGTCACTGACCTGCGACGGAGCGCGGGTAAGCGGTTACTTTGAGCGACTGTCGGCGTCGTGGGGCATCATCGGGTCTGTGACGCGACGCCTGATGCTCCTCGACACCGCTTCCCTGTACTTCCGCGCCTACTTCGGGGTGCCCGATTCGGTGCGCGCGCCGGACGGGACGCCCGTGAACGCCGTGCGCGGCCTCCTCGACTTCATCGGCCGCCTGGTGCACGACCACCGGCCGGACGAACTGGTCGCCTGCTGGGACAACGACTGGCGGCCGCAGTGGCGGGTCGACCTGATCCCGACGTACAAGGCGCACCGGGTCGCGGAGGAGACGCCCGCCGGACAGACGGACGAGGAGGAGATCCCCGACACGCTGTCGCCGCAGGTCCCGATCATCGAGGACGTGCTGGCGGCGCTCGGGATCGCCCGGGTCGGCGTCACGCCGTACGAGGCGGACGACATCATCGGCACACTCACGGGGCGGGCGAAGGGCCCGGTCGACATCGTCACGGGCGACCGCGATCTGTATCAGCTGGTCGACGACGCCCGCCAGGTGCGCGTGCTCTACCCGCTCAAGGGCGTCGGCACGCTCCAGCTGACCGACGAGGCGTGGCTGCGTGAGAAGTACGGCGTGGACGGCGCGGGGTACGTGGATCTGGCGCTGCTGCGCGGCGACCCGAGCGACGGGCTCCCGGGCGTCCCCGGCATCGGCGAGAAGACGGCGGCGAAGCTGCTGGACGCGTACGGCGATCTCGACGGGATCATGGCGGCGGTGGACGACCCGAAGGCGAAGCTGACCCCGTCGCAGCGCAAGCGGCTGGACGAGTCGCGGGCCTATGTCGCCGTCGCGCCGAAGGTGGTCCGGGTGGCCGGGGACGTCCCGCTGCCCGACTTCGATCCGGCGCTGCCGCGCGAGCCGCGCGATCCGGCCGCCCTGGAGGCGCTGGCGGAGCAGTGGGGGCTGAGCGGGGCGATCCAGCGCCTGCTGACCGTGCTTCAGCACTGAGGGGTCGACCGGGGCGTCGGCCGAGGTGTTAACTTAGGCATACCTAAGTCTTCGAACCAGGGAGTACCTCGTGGCAGAGCGGCCGGCCCGGCAGGGACCCAAGGCCCAGGGGGCGCAGGTCGTGCGCACCGAGCAGATCACCCCGCACATGGTGCGGGTGGTCCTCGGCGGCGAGGGGCTCGCGGACTTCTCCCTCTCCGGCTTCACCGACCACTACATCAAGCTGTGCTTCGCGCCCGAGGGCGCGGACTACGCGCACCCGTTCGACATGGCGACCATCCGGGAGTCCTACCCGCGCGAGCTGTGGCCCACCACCCGTACGTACACGGTGCGTTCGTGGGACCCGGCCGCCCGGGAGATGGCCGTCGACTTCGTCGTGCACGGCGACGAGGGCCTGGCGGGACCGTGGGCCCAGCGGGCGCAGGTGGGCGAGCAGGTGACCTTCCTCGGCCCCGGCGGCGGTTACGGCCCCGACGCCTCGGCGGACTGGCATCTGCTGGTCGGCGACGAGAGCGCGCTGCCGGCGATCGCGGCGGCGCTGGAGCAGATGCCCGTGGGCGCGCTGGTGCACGCCTTCGTCGAGGTGCCGGACGCCTCGGAGGAGCAGAAGATCGTGACGCCCGACGGGGTGGCCGTGACCTGGCTGCACCGCGGGGACCGACCGGTCGGCGAGCTGCTGACCGCCGCCGTGAAGGGGCTGGACTTCCCCGAGGGCGAGGTCCAGGCGTTCGTGCACGGGGAGGCGGGCTTCGTGAAGGAGATCCGCCGCTATCTCCGCGTGGAACGGCAGATCCCGCTGCCGCAGCTGTCGATCTCGGGCTACTGGCGCCTCGGCCAGAACGACGACGCGTGGCGCGCGGTGAAGCGCGAGTGGAACGAGCAGGTGGAACGCGAGCAGGAAAGCGGCACGAGCGCCGCGTAGCGGCAGCTTGCGGGGTTGCCCGGGGGCCTGACCCGCCGGGGCCGCCCGGCCCTGCGGCCGCCTGACCGCGAGCTCACACGGCTGCCCGACGAGCAGACCGCCGGACCCCGTCCGCCGCACATCGCGGCGGACGGGGTCCGTTCGTTCGGGGGCGCGGCCGGCCGACGGGCCGGCCCCGGCTTCAGGCGCCCGGAGCGCCCGCTTCCGCGCCCCCCGCCCTCTCCGCGCTGCCGGAACCATCCGGACCCCCGGACCCCTCCGCCGCGTCGGAGCCTTCCGCACCCCGGGCACCGCCCGCTCCCCCGGCGGCCTCCCCGCCGTCACCGGAGCCCCCCGAGCCCCCCGGCCCCACCGGCCCCACCGGCCCCACCGGCCCCGACAGATGCTCCGGCGACTCGAAGCGCCGGAACGACACATCGATGTGCGCCAGCCTCCGCAGCGCGCCGAACATCGCCTCGCCCAGGACGGTCCCCACCACCACGCTCTCGACCAGGTCCTCGCGCGCCACCCGCCGCTGCACGTAGTCGAGGTCGGCGCGGGCGATCGGCTCTGCCGCGTCCGCGTAGACGTCCAGCAGGTCGATGTACCCGCTGTGCCCGGCCCTGCGCAGCGCGCACAGCACCCCGGCCAGCGATTCCGCGGCGGTGCCCCGCTCGTCCGCCTGCCAGCCGCGCCGCCGCACCAGTTCGGCCACCTCCTCGCGCGCGTCCTCCAGGTCGGGCCCCGCCGCCTCCCCGCCGGTCGGCGTGACGCGGTCCGCCGCGGCCCCGAGCACCTTGTGCACCGGCTGCCCGGGATCGTCCATGGCCCGCAGGACCTCGCCGATGGCGGCGAGCGGGAGGCCGCCGACATCCAGCAGTGCCCGGATCAGCCGCAGCCTGCGCTCGTGCCCGGGGCCGTAATGCGCCTGGTTCGGGCTGGTCAACTCCCCTGCGGCCAGGAGCCCTTCACGTAGGTAGTACTTGATCGTCGGCACCGGAACCCCGGACCTGCGACTCAATTCACCGATGCGCACCGCGTGTTCGCCCTTCCGCCCTTGCCAGAAACCGCCCCCATCATAGATAGTCCCCCTATCGGATAGCGGACAGCACGGCTATCCATACTGATAGCATCACCGCCGCATCACCACAGGGGGTCTCCCATGCCGTCATGGCGTTCCTGGCATCGCCCATTAGTCGTCTTCTCCGCCGCGATGGCCGCTCTCGCCGTCGTCTCCGCCGTCGGCCTCGTGGTCGACGACCGGGTTCTGGTGGGGGCGCCGATCTGGGCGAAGCCGTTCAAGTTCAGCGTGTCCTTCGTCGCGTACTGCCTGACGCTGGCCTGGATGCTGACGCTCCTCACGCGCGGGCGACGGATCGGCCGGTGGGCGGGGCACGTCGTCGTGCTGACGGGTCTGATCGAGATGGTGATCATCACCGTGCAGGTCGTCCGGGGGAAGCGCAGCCACTTCAACACCGCGACCGCCTTCGACTCGGCGCTGTGGAACGCGATGGGGATGACCATCGTCGTGCTGTGGGCGGCCACCCTGGTGATCGCCGTCCTGCTGCTGCGCACCCGTATCACCGACCGGGCGACGGCCCTCGCCGTCCGGGGCGGACTGCTGATCGCCCTGGCCGGCGCGGGACTCGGGTTCCTGATGACGCTGCCGAACGAGAGCGGGCAGGCCACCGGAGATCTCGACGCCGCCGACACGATGGGCGCGCACTCCGTGGGCGTACCGGACGGCGGCCCGTCCATGCCGCTGACCGGCTGGTCGACGACCGGCGGCGATCTGCGGGCCCCGCACTTCGTGGGCATGCACGCGCTCCAGCTGCTACCGCTCCTCCTGATCGCACTGGTGCTCCTCGCGCCCCGCTTCGCCCCACTGCGCGACGCCGGGGTACGGCTGCGTCTCGTCCGGGTCGCCGTCGGCGGTTACGCAGCGCTCGTCGCGCTCATCACCTGGCAGGCGCTCCGCGGCCAGCCCCTGATCCACCCCGACGGGGTCACGCTCGCCGCCGCCGCAGCGATCCTCGCGGCGGTGGCGTACGGCACCTGGAGGGCGCTGCGCACGACCGCCCCCGACCACCCGTCCCGTACCGCCGCCGAACAGGAGCCCGTGGCATGACCGGTGCACTCTTCGAGATCGCGTTCTATCTGGCCGCTCCGTTCTGGCTGCTGATGATCTTCGCCCCGACCTGGTCCGGCACCGCCCGCGTCGCCGCGTCCCCGCTGACCGTGCTGCCGGTGCTCGCCGTCTACACCGTCCTGGCCGTCCCGGTCTTCCCGGAGCTGTGGACGGCGGTGAGCAGCCCGGACATCGACACCTTCCGCGATCTGACGGCGCTGGCCGGCGGAGCGGGGGCCGTCTGGGCGCAGGTGATCGCCTGGGATCTCCTGCTCGGCCAGTGGATGTACCTCCAGAGCCGGAAGCTGGGGCTCTCACCGCTGCTGATGGGCCCGCTGCTGGTGCTGACGATCCTGCTGTCGCCGTTCGGGCTGCTGATCTTCCTCGCCGTCCGCGCCGTCCGTCTGCGGCGGCGCGAAACGCCCGCCGCCTGAGTCGCGCGTCCTCCCGGGGCCGGTCTGGAAAGATCGCGGAGACCAGACCAATCCGCACAGCCTCCGGCTCCGAATCACTTCCGGAACCGATGATCGCTCCGGGAGGAAACCCGCGTGAAGGAAGCCGTACACATCAGTGGGGTGCCCTCGCCCGGTCCCGATCTCCAGGAGCTCCTGGTGCGGGTCGCGCGGGGCGACCAGGACGCGTTCGCCTCGGTGTACGACGCGGTGAGCGGGCCCGTCCTCGGCCTGGTGCGCAGTGTCCTCCGCGACCCGGCGCAGTCGGAGGAGGTGGCGCAGGAGGTGCTGGTGGAGGTGTGGCGCACCGCGCCCCGCTTCCAGGCCTCCCGGGGCAGCGCGATGAACTGGGTGCTGACCCTGGCCCACCACCGGGCCGTCGACCGGGTCCGCTCGGCCGAGGCGGCCGCCGCCCGGGAGCACAAGGCGGCACTGCTGGAGCGGACGCCCGCCTTCGACGAAGTGTCCGAACAGGTCGAGACCCGGCTGGAGAGAGAACAGGTACGGCGCTGTATGCGCACCCTGTCCGAGCTGCAACGGGAGTCGGTGACCCTCGCCTACTACCGGGGCCTGACCTACCGCGAGGTCTCCGAACTCCTCTCCGTGCCGCTCGGCACGATCAAGACACGACTCCGCGACGGCCTCATCCGGCTGCGCGACTGCCTGGGGGTGAGCGCATGAGCACGGCCGAACTACACACGCTGACCGGGGCCTATGCCCTGCATGCGCTGCCGGATTCCGAGCAGCGGGCGTTCGAGAGGCATCTGGAGGACTGCGAGGCCTGCTCCCAGGAGGTGCGGGAGCTGTCGGCCACCGCCGCCCGGCTCGGTCTCGCCGTCGCCGAGCCCTCGCCGCGCGACCTGCGCGAGAGGGTGCTGCGGGAGATCACGACCGTACGCCAGGAGGCTCCGGCGCACGGCAGACGTGAACGGACCGGCGGGCGGGGGCGCACCGGACGGTGGTCCGGCTACGCGCTCGCCGCCTGCGTCGCGGCGGCCGCCGCCTTCGGCGGGGTCGCGGTCTGGCAGAACCAGCTCGCCCAGGACGCGCGGCAGGAGGCGAACCAGGCGCAGCGGCAGAACGAGCAGCTGGCGCAGGTGCTTTCGGCCCCCGACGCGAAGACCTCGTCGGGCGAGCTGACGGGCGGGGCCCGTGGCACCGTCGTCGTCTCGCAGAGCCAGAACCGCGCGGTGTTCCTGGCCTCGGGGATGGCTCCGCCGCCGAGCGGCAAGGTCTACCAGCTCTGGTACAACGACGAGGGCACGATGCGCTCGGCCGGACTGATGGACCCGAAGGCGGGCGACGACGCGGTCCTGCTGGACGGGCCGGTGGACCGGGCGTCCGGGATGGGCATCACGGTCGAGCCCGCCGGTGGCTCCGCCGAACCGACCTCGGATCCGGTGGCGCTGATGGACTTCCCGACCGCCTGACGTCTCACCGATGAGTACCGCAAGGGAGCACCCGTTCCATGAGTAGTGTCGCGGTGGTGCTGTTCACCTCCGACCTGCGTCTGCACGACAATCCGGTGCTGCGTGCCGCCCTGCGGGACGCGGACGAGGTCGTCCCGCTGTTCGTGCGGGACGACGCCGTCCACCGGGCCGGGTTCGACGCGCCCAACCGGCTGGCGTTCCTCGCGGACTGCCTGGCGGACCTGGACGCCGGACTCCGTGACCGCGACGGCAGACTGATCGTCCGCAGGGGCGGGACGGCCCGCGAGGTGAAACGGGTCGTCGAGGAGACCGGGGCGGAATCCGTGCACATCGCCGCCGGGGTCAGCGGGTACGCGGCACAGCGCGAGGAACGCATCCGGGAGGCCCTGGCGGGCACCGGCTGCGATCTGCGCGTCCATGACGCGGTGGTCACCGCGCTCGCCCCGGGCCGGGTGGTCCCGACGGGCGGCAAGGACCACTTCGCGGTGTTCACCCCGTACTTCCGCCGTTGGGAGGCGGAGGGAGTACGGGGCACACTGACCGCTCCCCGCACGGTCCGGGTGCCCGACGGCGTGTCCGGCGACGCGCTCCCGGACCGGGACACCATCAAGAACCTCTCCCCCGGCCTCGCACGGGGCGGCGAGAAGGCGGGCCGCAAGCTGGTGACGTCCTGGCTGCACGGCCCCATGGCCGACTACGAGGACGGCCACGACGACCTGGCCGGCGACGCGACCTCCCGGCTCTCCCCGCATCTGCACTTCGGCACGGTCTCCGCCGCCGAACTGGCCAACCGGGCACGCGAGAAGGGCGGCCCCGGCGGTGAGGCGTTCGTGCGCCAGCTGGCCTGGCGCGACTTCCACCACCAGGTCCTCGCGGCCCGCCACGACGCCTCCTGGTCCGACTACCGGCCGCGGCACGACCGCTGGCGCTCGGACGAGGACGAGATCGACGCCTGGAGGACGGGGCACACCGGCTATCCGCTGGTGGACGCGGCGATGCGGCAACTCGCGCACGAGGGCTGGATGCACAACCGGGGCCGGATGCTGGCCGCGAGCTTCCTCACGAAGACGCTGTACGTGGACTGGCGGGTGGGCGCCCGGCACTTCCTGGACCTGCTGGTCGACGGGGACATGGCGAACAACCAGCTGAACTGGCAGTGGGTGGCGGGCACCGGCACGGACACCCGCCCCAACCGGATCCTCAACCCGGTGATCCAGGGCAAGCGCTTCGACCCGGACGGCGCCTACGTACGGCGGTGGGTGCCGGAGCTGGCGGAGGTGAAGGGGTCCGCGATTCACGAGCCCTGGAAGCTGGCGGGCCCGGACCGGGCGGGCGTCGACTATCCCGACCCGGTGGTGGACCTGGCCGAGGCGCGGTCCCGCTTCGAACGCGCCCGTGGCCTGGGCTGACCCGTACGACCCGGAAGGGGCCTGTTCCGCGCGGCTGCGGAACAGGCCCCTTCCCGTTTCTCACACCCGGCGTGGTGGCCTCGGAAAGAAGCCGCTCGTCCGGGCCATGTAGGCGTCGAAGCCCGGCCGGTCGGCCATATGACGCTCCAGCAGGGCCGCGCCGCTGCCCTTGGTCAGCAGGAAGCTCATCACCAGCGGGGCGACGACGGTGGCGGCAGCGGCGGCCGGCGCCTGGCAGACGAAGAGGAAGAGGCCCCACCAGACGCAGAAGTCGCCGAAGTAGTTCGGATGGCGGGTCCAGGACCACAGCCCTCGGTCCATGATCTTCCCCTTGTTGGCGGGGTCGGCCTTGAACCGGGCGAGCTGGGCGTCACCGATCGCCTCGAAGGCCAGCCCGACCGCCCACAGCAGCACCCCCGCCCAGGTCCACCAGGCGAGCGGCGCGGTGAGGTACTGCGCGGCCTGGACCGGGAGCGAGACGAGCCAGACCAGCGCGCCCTGGAGGAGATACACCTTGCGCAGGGCGTACAGCTGGGGGTTGCCGGGGGCCTTGGCCAGCATCTTCTCGTAACGCGGGTCCTCTCCGTGCCCCTTCCCGCGCCGCCCGATGTGGATCGCGAGGCGCAGCCCCCAGATCACGGTCAGGGCGGTGACGAGCAGCCGGCGGGCGTCGTCGCCCTCGCCCGCCGAGAGGCCGTAGGAGACCAGCGCGACGGCGGCGAACCCGATGCCCCAGGCGACGTCGACGATCCGGTGCACGCCCTTCTTCAGGGCGACGGCGAAGGTGACGAGCATGACGCCGAGGGCGGCGACGGCCGCGCCCGCGAGCCCGCTCGCGAACGCGGCCCAGGCGAAGCCGCTCACCGCTTCTCCTCCGGCCCGTCCGGTGCGTACCAGTCGCGCCGGGTGGCGGGCATCGCGGCGGAGCCGACCGGGTCGGGCCGTACGGACAGGATCTGGTCGACGCCCATGCGCCGCTCCTCGAACGCGAGGGCGCCGCCGACGAGATAGAGCCGCCACACCCGCGCGGTCTCCTCCCCCACCATGGCGACGAACTCCGCCCAGCGCTCCTCCAGGGTGCGCCGCCAGGCCTCCACCGTCCACACGTAGTGCTCGCGCAGGGATTCGACGTCGCGGACCTCCAGCCCCGAGCCCTCCAGCAGGGCGACGGTCTCGCCGAGCGGCCGCATGTGCATGTCGGGGGCGATGTAGGACTCGATGAACGCGCCGCCGCCGGGGGCGGTCGTCCCCCGGGACATCTGCTGGACCATGGCCCGGCCCTGCGGCCGGAGGGCGTCGTGCAGGATCCGGGTGAACGCCGGATACTCGGCGTCCCCGACGTGTTCGCCCATCTCGATGGTGGAGACGGCGTCGTACGCGCCCCGGGTCCCGGGCCGCTCCGCGATGTCCCGGTAGTCGATGTTCAGCACCTCGACGAGGTCGTCGAGACCGCGTGCCGTGACCTGCTTGCGTACGTGCGCGGCCTGTTCGGCGGCGAGGGTGACGGCGGTGACGCGGACGCCGTGGCGCTCGGCCGCGTACAGGGTCAGCGAACCCCAGCCGCAGCCGATGTCCAGCAGCCGTGCGCCGGGCCGCAGTCCGAGCTTGCGGCAGATCAGCTCCAGCTTGTCGCGCTGGGCGTCCGCCGGGCCGTAGTCGGGTGCGTCGCTGGTCCAGTAGCCGCAGGAGTACGCCATCGTCTCGTCGAGGAGCAGGGCGTAGAAGGCGTTGGACAGGTCGTAGTGGTGGCTGATCGCCGCCCGGT
The DNA here is from genome assembly GCF_014649875.1 of Streptomyces rubiginosohelvolus. GTDB lineage: Bacteria > Actinomycetota > Actinomycetes > Streptomycetales > Streptomycetaceae > Streptomyces > Streptomyces rubiginosohelvolus. Next base: position 261,412 of record NZ_BMTW01000007.1, read on the forward strand.
CCCGGGCCTTGCTGTGCAGTTCCCCGCGCAGTCCCGCGCGGGCGGCGGGCACCGGCGGCCGGGGGCCGACCGCGCCGAGGCGCAGGGCGAGGCCGGCCGCTTTGACGCGGTCGGCGAGGGCGGGGGCGGGTGCGGTGAGGCCGCGTTCACGTACGGCGCGACGCATGGCGCGCAGCCCGTCGCCGAGGTCGGCGTCGAGGTCGATGTCCCCGGTGATGTAGGCCTCGGCGAGGCCGAGTTCGCCCGGCTCCCACAGCAGGCGGCGCAGGGCTCTGCGGGTCCGCACATGGACGGTGGGGGCGTCGCGGGGCCCGGTCTCGCTGCCGTCCCACATCCGTACCCGGACCGGCAGTCCGCCGCCGAGGAACCGCTCGATCAGCGGTTCGACGCGCTGGGCGGCCCCGGTCGGGGTGCGCCGGGCGGGCGGCCTGGTGGCGGAGGTGGTCACGCGGTCTCCTCACGGGTCAGCAGCAGTTGCTGCACATCGAGATAGCCGGAGCGGAAGCCCGCTTCGGAGTAGGCGAGGTAGAAGGTCCACATCCGGCGGAAGACGGCGTCGAAGCCGAGGGCGTCGACCTCGGCGGTCCGCTCGGTGAACCGCTCCCGCCACAGCCGGAGCGTCTCGGCGTAGTGCGCGCCGAACCGGATGCGCTGGGTGGTGCGCAGCCGGGTGTGGCCGGTGGTGATCCGCTCGACGGCCTCGGTGGAGGGCAGCAGTCCGCCGGGGAAGATGTACTTACTGATCCAGGTGTACGTGGAGCGACTGACGCGCAGTCGGTCGTCGGGCATGGTGATGGCCTGGAGGGCGACCCGGCCGCCGGGGGCGAGCAGCCGGTCGAGCGTCTGGAAGTAGACCGGCCAGAACTCCTCGCCGACCGCCTCGATCATCTCGACGCTGACGATGGCGTCGTAGTCGCCCGTGACATGGCGGTAGTCGCTCAGCCGTACCTCGACGCGGTCCTCGAACCCGGCTTCGCGGATGCGGGCCCGGGCCAGTTCGCGCTGTTCGGCGGAGAGGGTGACGGTGGTGACCCGGGCGCCGCGGGCGGCCGCGCGGATGGCCAGTTCGCCCCAGCCGGTGCCGATCTCCAGCAGCCGGGTGCCGTCGGTGACCCCGGCGGCGTCGAGCAGCCGGTCGATCTTGCGGTGCTGGGCGGCGGGCAGCAGGTCGTGCTCGGCGGGGAAGCCGCGGAAGACGGCGGAGGAGTAGGAGAGCGTCTCGTCGAGGAAGAGGGCGAAGAGCTCGTTGGACAGGTCGTAGTGGTGGCTGATGTTGTCCCGCGAGCCCTCGGGGGTGTTCATCTGCGCGGCGGGCCTGCGCAGATGCCAGATGCCGCGCAGGCGTTGCAGGGAGCGGGGGACGAGGTCGGCGGCGTTGTCGGCGAGGACGGTCAGCACGGCGACGAGGTCGGGGGCGTCCCACTCGCCGGCCATGTAGGACTCGCCGAAGCCGATGAGTCCGCTCGCCCCGATCCGCCGGAAGAAGGCGTCGGGGTCGCGGATGTCCATGAGCGGCCCGCCGAGGCCGATGTCGCCTTGGCCCGCGAGCCGGGCGCGGAGGGGAAGCCCGCCGAGCGCGCGGCGGACGATGCGTTCGGCGACGGCGGTCCGGGCGCGGGAGACCCGGGGCAGGGTGACGATGTCGGGCCAGCGTTCCGGGTCGGTCCCGGGGGTGTGCTCTGCCGGCAGCGCCGAGGTGGGAGCGGTCACTGCATGCCTTCCTGTGTGCGGTGCGGGGGACGGGGTTGCACGGGGAGTCCGCGCAGATAGAGCCGGATGCCGTGCAGGCGGATCGCGGCGGAGACAAGGACGGTGGAGAGGGGGTGGCGCACGGCGAGGCGCACCAGCTCCCGGGAGGTGGCCGGGCGGCGGGCGCCCCGTACGGTCGCGGTGAACGGGCGCGCCCCCTCACGCTCCAGGTGGACGCTCAGGTCGAGCCGGGACCCGGGTTCGGGCAGCCGCATCCGGTAGCCGCCGTCCACGGGGAAGAACGGCGAGACGTAGAACTCCTTGCCGGTCACGGCACGGTGATTCCCGTCGGGACGCAGGAGATAGCCGTGCCGTCCGCCGTACGTGTTGTGCACCTCGGCGACGACGCAGAGGGGACTGCCGTCGGCGCGGTGGCACCAGTAGACGGTGATCGGGTTGAAGACGTACCCGAACACCCGGGCCTGGGTGAGCATGGTGACGGTGCCGTCGCCCAGCTCCACGCCCCGGGCCCGCAGGAAACGCTCGAGACCGGCCCGGATGGTGGGGGCGGTGCCGCCGAAGTGGTCACGGGGGTCGAACCGGGCCAGCGGCCGCAGGGCGCGCGGCAGCTCGGGCGGCCGGTCGGGGTCGATGAGCCACAGGTAGGTCCGGTGCCGGAGCGCGTACTTCGTCGGCCGGTTCCGTACGTGCGTGATGGTGCACGGGTAGAGGGCGTTCACCACCTCACCCCCAGGGCGGCGGCGGCCTCGACCCCCGAACGGCAGCCGTCCTCGTGGAAGCCCCAGCCGTGGTACGCCCCCGCGTAGGCGGTGACGGGGCCGGACAGGGTGTGCAGCCGGGACTGGGCCGCGACCGACTCCGGGGTGTAGACGGGGTGCTCGTAGACCATGCGGGCGCGGACGGTGTCCGGGTCGACCCGGTCGGCGCCGTTCAGCGTCACGACGAACGTGTCCGGGGCGTCGAGCCGCTGGAGCCGGTTCATGTCGTAGCTCACGGTCACCCGGTCGGCGTCGGCGGCGCACGAGGGCATCAGGTAGTTCCAGGACGCGCGGGCGCCCCGGGCGCGCGGCAGCAGCGTGGTGTCCGTGTGCAGCAGCGTCGGGTTGCGGGAGTACCGGAACGCGCCGAGCGTGCTGCGCTCGGCGTCGGTCGGATCGGCGAGCATCCGCAGCGCCTGGTCGGGGTGGGTGGCGATGACGACGGAGTCGTACGGGGTGGTCGTGCCGTCCTCGGTGGTGATGTCGACGCCGTCCGCGTGCCGGGTGATGGCGCGGACCGGGGTCGCGGTGTGCACGGCGGCGAGCTGCTTGACGACGAGGTCGACGTAGGCGCGCGACCCGCCGGTGACGGTGCGCCAGACCGGGGAGTTCCCGATGGTGAGCATGCCGTGGTGGTCGAGGAAGCGGAAGAGATAGCGGGCCGGGTAGCGCAGGGCGGTGACCGGGTCGCAGGACCAGACGGCGGAGACCATGGGCGTCAGGAAGTGGGCGTGGAAGTACGGCGAGAAGCGCCCGCGCCGGGCGAACTCCCCCAGCGTCATCCCGCTCGCCCCGCTCTCCGGCAGCGCCAGCAGGGCCCGGGCGGCACGGTGGAAGCGCGGCACCTCGGCGAGCATCCGCAGATAGGGGCCGCGCACGGCGGAGCGCGGCTGCGCGAAGAGCCCGGCGGGACCCCGGGCTCCGGCGTACTCCAGACCGCAGCCCTCGCAGCGTACGGACATCGACATCTCGGACTCCTGGGTGGCGACGCCCAGTTCGTCGAAGAGCCGCAGCAGGTGGGGGTAGGTCCGCCGGTTGTGCACGATGAACCCGGAGTCGACACGGTGCACCCGCCCGTCGGACGCGGCCAGATCATGGGTGTGGGCGTGGCCGCCGACGCGGTCGTCCGCTTCGAAGAGCGTCACCTCATGAGCGTCGCGGAGAACATGGGCGGCGGTCAGTCCCGCCACTCCGGCCCCCACCACGGCCGTGCGCCGCCGTTCCCCTGCCATTCCGGCTCCCTCCGGTTCTTCCGCCTGGTCGGAGCGCTGCTGAAGCGCCCCTCACGTGGCATTCGTGGCCGGTGGCCGAATGGATTGGTCGATCACCGAATCTGCTCCGAACGGGTGAATGAAGGGGCCGGGACCAATCCGCCGGCCATCCCGGCGCCGAACCCCCTGTGTCAGGACACACCGCTCTCAGCACGACCCTCCCGATCCAGGAGAAACGCCATGAACACGCTCCTCTTCCGCCGCGCAGCCGTCGCCGTGTCCGCAGCAGCCGTGCTGCCGCTGGCGCTGACCGCCTGCTCGTCGGACGACTCCTCCAAGGACTCGGCAGCCGGCTCAACGCCCAGCGCGTCCGCGCCGGCGAGCCCCTCGGCCGACGACTCGGCGACCATGACCGAGCCGTTCGGCCCGGCCTGTTCGTCGGTGCCGAAGGAAGGCGCGGGCTCGTTCGACGGCATGGCGAAGGACCCGGTCGCGACGGCCGCCTCGAACAACGAGGAGCTGTCGACGCTGGTGGCCGCCGTGAAGCAGGCCGGCCTGGTCGACACGCTCAACAACGCCGAGAACATCACGGTGTTCGCCCCGACCAACGACGCCTTCGCGAAGATCCCGAAGGCCGACCTGGACGCGCTGCTGGCGAACAAGGCCGAGCTCACCAAGGTCCTCACCTACCACGTGGTGGGCGAGAAGCTGACGCCGCAGCAGCTGGAGAAGGGGTCCTTCGACACCCTGGAGAAGAGCAAGCTGACGACGGCCGGCTCGGGCACGGAGTACACCGTGAACGACAACTCGAAGGTCGTCTGCGGCAATGTCCCGACCGCCAACGCGACGGTCTACATCGTCGACACGGTCCTGATGCCCCCGAAGTAGTCCTCACCGATTCCCCCATCGACGAGGGGCGGGCAGCCGCGGTGCGCGCGGCTGCCCGCCCCTCGTCGTGCCCGGGAAAAACCCCGCCCGAAATGTACACATAAGCGCCGGATAAGCGCACTATGGAGGCACGGGTGCCTGCCGCACCCATCCGCACAGCGGCAGGGCCCGCAGGACCGAAGGAGACGAAAACTCATGAGCAACGTCTCACACGCGAGGAGCGACTTGTCGGGCCACCCCGACGCCTCCGAAATGCGTGCACGGTACGACCGCGTGATGGGCGGCCGCGATGTGGCGCTGGTGGACGCGCCGGTCTTCCTCGTCGGCCTCTACTGCGCCGTCTCCCCATGGGTGCTCCACTTCACGGCGAGCCAGCCTGCCCTGGTCACGCACAACCTGGTGATGGGGATCGCCATCGCGGTACTGGCTCTCGGCTTCACCGTGATGCCCGAGCGTATGTACGGCCTGAGCTGGGCGATGTGCGCCATCGGGGCGTGGATCATCGTGTCGACCTGGGTCGTGGGCAACAGCCCGGACGCCGGAATCGTGATCAACAACATCATCGTCGGCGGACTGACGGTACTGCTGGGCATGGTCTGCGCGGGAGCAGCGGCCAGAACCCGCAGCACGTAAGGCCGACCCGACAGGCCCCGGGCCCCGTTTGCAGCCCCTCCGGCGCTTGAGGAGCGGGGTCCGGGGCAGAGCCCCGGTTTCGGGAAGGGGCGGGTAGGGGAACAAGCCCGCCGCAGGCGCCCCGCGCCCCCGCCACACCAACCCCTCACCCCACCGAGCTGTACGCCACAACCCCCCGCAACACCGCATCCACCGCCTTACGCGCACTCTTCGCCACGCCGGACGCCCCCTCCCCCGCATCGCGGGGCGCCGCCGCGGCCACCTGCCCCAGCACGTCGATCACCTGCTTGCACCACCGCACGAAGTCCCCCGCCGGCATCTCCGCCTCGCGCAGCACCTCGTCCAGCGTCCGGCCGGAGGCCCACATATAAACCGCCCAGGCGAATCCGAGATCGGGCTCACGCTGCCCGACCCCTTCCGTCTGGTTGATCTTGAAGTCCTCCTCCAGGGCGTCCAGCCGCCCCCAGATCCGCACCATCTCGCCCATGGCGACCTTGGCAGGACCGGCCGGCAGCTTCGGCGCGACCGCGTCATCCGCCTGCCGCGCCTCGTAGACCAGAGCCGAGACACACGCGGCGAGCTCGGCGGGGTTGAGCCCCTCCCACACACCCTCCCGCAGACATTCACTGGCGAGCAGGTCCAGCTCCCCGTACAGCCGGGCCAGCCGCCGCCCGTTGGCGGTGACCTCGTTGCCCCGGAGGTAGTCCAGCTCGGTGAGCAGCGCGACGATGCGGTCGAAGGTCCGGGCGATCGTGTTCGTCCGCCCCTCGATCCGCTTCTCCAGCTGCCGGGTGTCCCGCTGCAGCCGGTGGTAGCGCTCGGCCCACCGCGCGTGGTCCTCCCGCTCGTCGCACCCGTGGCACGGGTGGGCGCGCAGCTCGGTCCGCAGCCGGGCGATCTCGCGGTCGTCGGCGGCCGGCGCCCGCCCCTTGCGGTGCCGGTCGGGCACGATGTGCCCGGCCTTGGACCGCAGCGCGGAGGCCAGATCGCGCCGGGACTGCGGCGAGCGCGGGTTGAACGACTTCGGGACGCGCATCCGCTCCAGCGCCTCCACCGGCACCGGGAAGTCCATCGAGGCCAGCCGCTTGACCTGCCGCTCGGCGGTCAGCACCAGCGGCCGAGGCCCGTCGTGGTGGTCGAACCCGCGGTGCCCGTTGGCCCGCCCGGCGGGCAGCCCCGGATCGAGCACCAAGGCCAGCCCCGCGAACTTCCCTGTCGGAACATGGATGACATCTCCCGGCTTCAGCTTCTCCAGGGAGGAGGCCGCCGCCGCCCGCCGCTGCGCCGCGCCCTGCTTGGCCAGCTCCGTCTCGCGGTCCTTGAGGTCGCGCCGCAGGCGCGCGTACTCCTCGAAGTCCCCGAGGTGGCAGGTCATGCCCTCCTTGTAGCCCTCCAGGCCCTCCTCGTTGCGCTGCACCTGCCGGGAGATCCCGACGACGGACTTGTCGGCCTGGAACTGGGCGAACGAGGTCTCCAGCAGCTCCCGCGACCTGTGCCGCCCGAACTGCTGCACCAGGTTGACCGCCATGTTGTACGAGGGGCGGAAGCTGGAGCGCAGCGGATACGTACGCGTCCCCGCGAGGCCGGCCAGCGCCGTCGGGTCGAGGCCGCGCTGCCACAGGACCACCGCGTGGCCCTCGACGTCGATGCCGCGGCGTCCGGCCCGGCCGGTGAGCTGGGTGTACTCGCCGGGGGTGATGTCGGCGTGCTGCTCGCCGTTCCACTTGACGAGCTTCTCCAGCACCACCGAGCGCGCGGGCATGTTGATGCCGAGCGCCAGGGTCTCGGTGGCGAAGACGGCCTTGACCAGCCCCCGGACGAACAGCTCCTCGACGACCTCCTTGAACGTCGGCAGCATGCCCGCGTGGTGGGCGGCGATGCCCCGCTCCAGTCCTTCGAGCCACTCGTAGTAGCCCAGCACGTGGAGGTCCTCGCCGGGGATGGACGCGGTCCGCTCCTCGACGATCTCGCGGACCAGCCGGCGGTTGTCCTCGTCGTTGAGCCGGAGTCCGGCGTACATGCACTGCTGTACGGCGGCCTCGCAGCCCGCCCGGCTGAAGATGAACGTGATCGCGGGGAGCAGCCCCTCGTTGTCCAGCCGGTCGATGACCTCGGGCCTGCCGGGCGTCCAGATCCGGCCGCGCTGGCGCCGCTCGCGCTCGCGGTCGGCCTCGCGCACCATCTTGCCCCGGCGGCGGTCACGCGGGTTGTAGGTGTTCTGGCTCTCCTGGCGGGCGAGCCGGACCAGGTCCGGGTTGACCTCGCGGCGTCCGGCGCCCCGCCCGCCGTGGTCGGTGCCCTCCTCGAAGAGGTCGTACATCCGGCGTCCGGCCATCACGTGCTGCCACAGCGGCACGGGACGGTGCTCGGAGACGATGACCTCGGTGTCGCCGCGGACGGTGTCCAGCCAGTCGCCGAACTCCTCCGCGTTGGACACGGTCGCCGACAGGGAGACCAGCGTCACCGACTCCGGAAGGTGAATGATCACTTCCTCCCACACCGCGCCCCGGAAGCGGTCGGAGAGGTAGTGCACCTCGTCCATGACCACATAGCCGAGGCCGGACAGCGACTGGGAGCCCGCGTACAGCATGTTCCGCAGGACCTCGGTGGTCATCACGACCACCGGCGCCTCGGAGTTGACGCTGTTGTCGCCGGTCAGCAGACCGACCTTGTCCGCGCCGTACCGCTTGACCAGGTCGGCGTACTTCTGGTTCGAGAGCGCCTTGATGGGCGTGGTGTAGAAGCATTTGCGGCCCTGCTCCAGGGCCAGGTGCACGGCGAACTCGCCGACGATCGTCTTGCCCGACCCGGTGGGCGCCGCGACCAGCACCCCTTTGCCCGCCTCCAGGGCCTGGCAGGCCTCGATCTGGAACGGGTCCAGGCCGAAGTCGTACATCTCCCGGAAGGGCCCGAGGGCCGTCGCCATATCGGCCGCACGGGCGCGGGATGCCTGGTATCGCTCAGCTGGTGAGAGGTCCTCTGTCATCTTGGCTACGAGCCTACCCGTCACCTCCGACAGTCAGCCCGATCTTTAAATCCCCTTGGGCTTCGACCCGCTCGGCACCGGTCAGGGCCCGGTGAGCACCCGTACGGCCCCCGGTACGCAGGTGGCGGTGAGCGGCAGCGCACCCATCGGTTCGCCGTCCGCGTACGCCGTGACACCGGCCGCCACCAGCTCGATCGAGGAGACCCGGTGCACGGTGACGGCGGGGTGGTCCAGATGCGTGCCTTTGTAGACCTTCGGGAAGACCTTGAGCAGCTCGGTGCGGGTGCACTCCCCCACCACGGTCACGTCGAAGAGCCCGTCGTCCATCTGGGCGTCGGCGCAGATCCGCATGCCCCCGCCGTACGTGGTCCCGTTGCCGACGGCGATGAGCGTCGCCTCGATCTCGCGGACCTCTCCCGCGTCGAGCCGGATCCGGTACGGGATCGGCTTGAAGGCGGCCAGTTCGGCGAAAATCGCGAGGTCGTACTTGAACCGGCCGCCGACGAACCGCATCCGGTTGCCCCGGTCGTTGACCCGGGAGTCGAAGCCGGAGGCGAGGACGGTGCCGAACCAGCGGTCCCCGACCCGTCCCAGGTCGATCTCGCGGTGGCCGCCGTCCTTGAGGGCCCGCGCGGCCAGCCGTCCGGCGGCGGCCGGGTCGCGGATCGGCAGACCCAGCGCCCGGGCGAAGTCGTTGCCGGTGCCGACGGCGACGACCCCGAGCGGGGTGGCGGTCCCGGCGACGGCCTGGAGGGCGAGGGACATCAGCCCGTCCCCGCCCACGGCTATGAGTGCCCCGGTCCCCGCCGCGACGGCCTCGCGGGCCCGGCGCAGGGCGTCGTCGGCGTCCTCGCCCAGCACCGTACGGACGGAGAATCCTGCGTCCCGCAACGCGGAAGCGGCCGGCTGCGCGGCGTGCGCGCCCCGGCCGCGTCCCGCGGTGGGATTGACGAAGAGGGTGATCTCGCTGGTCACCCGCCGGACCCTACAAGGTCAGGTGATGTCGTCGTAACCGTTGAGCCGCTGCGATCCGGGTCCGTCCGCCTCACCGGTGGCCTGCCCGGGCAGGGCGGGGCGGGAGGACGAGGAGACGTGCTCCACGCGGCCGACGGGCTCGGGCGTCAGATCGAGTTCCGAGGCCTCGTCGTCGCTGAGCTCGGCGTCGGGGTTGTTGCGGTTGCGGCGCTTGTCGTTGAGCAGCGAGAAGCCGGTGGCGATGAAGTAGAGGACGGCGAGCGGCCCCGCGAGGAGCAGCATCGAGATGGGCTCGCCGCCAGGGGTGGCGATGGCCGCAAAGGCGGTGAGACCGACGACCATGCCGCGCCACCAGCCCAGCATCCGCTTGCCGGAGACGACACCCGTCATGTTCAGCGCGACGAGGAGCAGCGGCAGCTCGAAGGCGAGCCCGAAGACGATCACCATGCGGACGAGCAGGTCCAGATAGCTGTCGAGCCCGATCTGGTTCTGTACGTCGTCCGGGCTGAAGCCGAGCATGATCTCGGCGGTCTGCGGCAGGATCGCGTAGGCGAGGTAGCCGCCGGACAGGAAGAGGGGCGCGCCGACGACGGCGAAGGCGTAGGCGTAACGCTTCTCGCCCTTGTGCAGCCCCGGGGCGATGAAGGCCCACAGCTGGTAGAGCCAGACCGGGGTCGCCAGCAGCACACCGGACATCAGCGCGACCTTGAGCGCGTTGGTGAACGGCCCGATCAGCGTGTCGGTCTTCAGCAGGGCGCAGGACTTGCCGTCGACGGTGGTGACCACACCGTTCTTACAGCCGACGGATTCCTGGATGGGGGCCAGAAGGAACTCGTAGATCTCCTTCTGGTAGAACGCCGCGACGATCATCACCACGACGATCGCCAGCACGGCCTTCAGCAGCCGGTTACGCAACTCACGCAGGTGATCGAGGAGAGGCATCCGCCCCTCGTCGTCCTTCTCCTGCTTGCGGGCAGACTTGAGCAACCCACTTCCCTCGTCTCGTGCGGCGGCTGTCGGCGGAGCGCGTCGGCGGTCAGCTCTGGGTGGTGGGCTTGGCCTCGTTGACCGGGCGGGAGCTGGTGACGTCTCCCGGCGCGGCCTGGATGGTGCGCGCGGTGGTGGACTGCGGCGGGACCGTGTCGTCGACGGTCTCCGTGGTGGGCGTCGCGGTCGCCGCGTCGTCCTTCTTCATGGCCTTGGCCTCGCTCTTGAGGATGCGGGCCGACTTGCCGAGCGAGCGCGCCATGTCGGGGAGCTTCTTGGCACCGAAGAGCAGCAGGATGACAGCGATGATCAGAACGATCTCGAGGGGCTTCAGATTGCCGATCATGTGCGACTTCCTTCTCACTGAGGCGGCTGGGGGAGGGCTCGCTACCCGTTCGACCGGGCATACGTCCGATCGTTGCGCTTGGCAGCGATCGTAACCCGCAGGGGTAAACGCGAGGCAATGCCCGTGCGTACTCCGGCTTGCGGCCCCGCACCTCCCTGCCTGGGCCGACCCATGCAGCGTACCCCCCTGTGCTGTGGGGCATCAGGCCCCCGGCGCGCTAGCGCAGGCCGTCACCGGTGGCCGCGAGCCGGGTGGCGGCCCGCTCCAGGTCCTCCGAGGCCCGGTTGATGCGCTCGGTGGTGTCGGTGACCTGCCGGCCGAGGCGCTGGGCCTCGACGAAGACCTTGATGCCGAGCACGCCGAGCACGGCGATGCCCAGGAATCCGAGGGCGATGGCGAGCATGGGCCAGAACATACGGGGTGCCTCTTTCCTGTACGGCTGCGCGGCGCTACAGGGCGGTGTGCAGGCGCAGGGTCCGTACGCCGCCGCCGGTGAGCAGTTCGATGATGCGCTCCCCGGCGGGCTTGCGGACCGAGGCGCCGCACTCGGGGCAGGTGAAGGTGTAGAAGGTGGTGCGGCGGGTGGCGCCGATCGCGAGGCGCAGTGCGGCGGCGGCCAGTTCGAAGCGCCCCCGGCAGTCGGGGCAGGCGGCGCGGAAGCGGACGGCGGCGGGGACCGGCACGGGGACGGGACCGGTGCCGGACCGGGGCGTCGGGCGTATCCCGGTGCCGGGCGGGGCCTCCGGGCGGACTCCGGCGGCGGCCGGGAACAGGGGCGTCCGGTTCATCGTCGTCTCCCTTCCCCGGGCCCTCAGACCGCGTCCTCGTAGGCGGCGAGCGCGTCGCGGGCGGCCTCGCGGGCGCTGTCCGCGAGCTCCGGCGGGGCGACGATGCGGCCGTCGCCGCCGAGCCGCAGGGCGAGCCGGCGCAGCGAGGCCGGGTCGGGGGTGCGCAGGGTGATGCGCAGGCCGCCGTCGGGGAGCTCCTCGGCACTGTCGTGCGGGTAGTACTCGGCGACCCAGCGGCCGCCGGTGCCGACCTCGATCACGACTTCCGGGTCCTCGGCGGCGGGCTGGACCAGACCGGCGGACAGGTCGCGCAGTTCCAGCTCGGGCGGGGCGGCGGGGGCGTCGAGGAGGCGGATCTCGGCGACGCGGTCGAGCCGGAAGGTCCGGCGGGCCTCGGAGAGCCGGCACCAGCCCTCCATGTAGGTGTGGCCGACGGCGAAGAGCCGGATCGGGTCGACCTCGCGCTCGGTGAGTTCGTCGCGGGCGGGCGAGTAGTAGCGCAGCCAGAGCCGGCGGCGCTCGGAGATGGCCCGGTCGACGTCGGCGAAGACGCCGCCCTCCGCCTCGAAGGTCACCGAGAGCCGGGAGCTGGCCGCGCCGGACTCACCGGCGGCCGTCTCCAGCTTGGCGGTGGCGCGGACGAGGGCGTCCCGGTCGCTCTCGCGCAGGCCGGGCAGGGTGGCGACGGCGCGGGCGGCGACGAGCAGCGCGGTGGCCTCGTCGGCGGCGAGCCGGAGCGGCTCGGCGACGTCGTCCGGGTTGTGCCACCAGATGCGGTCGCCGTCGGTGTCGATGTCGAGGAGGTCGCCGCCGCGGAAGCTGGTGCCGCACATGGGCAGCACGTCGAGGTCGGAGATCAGCTCGTCCTCGGTGATCCCGAAGGCCCGCGCCACGTCCTGGACATGGGCGCCGGGGCGCTCGCGCAGATACGTCACCAGGGACAGCATCCGGCGGGTCTGGTCGATCGCGTTCGTGGCCATCGTGTCGGCTCCCCTAGTCCTTGGCCACGGCTCGGAGCCGGTCCACCACATCGGCCCGCAGATCGGCGGGCTCCTCCACGACGACGTCCGGGCCGAACTCGACGAGCCAGGCGTCGAGGCCGTGTCCGTACGGGATCTCCAGCTCGTCCCAGCCGTCGCCCCGGTCCCGTACGGCGGTGGCGCGGGAGCGCAGTGGGTAGCCGGCTCCGGCGCGGAGCCTGATCCGGGCGGTCCGGGTCGCGGTCTCGCCGGCCCAGCTCTCGACGGTCTCGCGGACGGTGACCACGTCGGGCACCTCGGCGCTGAACGCCCCGGCGCGGGAGCGGACCTTGCCGGTGATGCGGGAGAGCCGGAAGACGCGCTCGGCGCCCCGCTCGCGGTCCCAGCCGGCCAGATACCAGTGGCCGCGCCAGCATTCGAGGGTCCAGGGTTCGACCTGGCGCTGCTCGGCGCGGGCGGAGTTGGCCTTGCGGTAGTCGAAAGTGACGGGGCGGCGGTCGCGGCAGGCCAGCATCAGGGGCTCGAAGGCGGCCTCGTGGACGGGGATGCGGGGTTCGAGGGCGCTGTGGACCTCGTAGGCGTCCTCGGCCTCGGGCATGCCGGCGGCCCGGAGCTTCTGCAGGGCTCCGCTGGCGGCCCCGGCGAGGCGGGCCTGCTGCCAGACCTTGGCGGCGAGGCCGAGGGCTGCGGCCTCCTCGGCGTCCAGGGTGATGGGGGGCAGCCGGTTGCTGTCGCGGCGGGCGAGGTAGCCGGTCTCGCCGTCGAGGTTCTCGACGGTCTCGATGACGAGTCCGAGCTCGCGCAGATCGTCCTTGTCGCGCTCGAACATCCGGTTGAAGGAGTCGTCGGAACCGGCTTCGAGGTAGGCCTCGATGGATCCGCGGAGTTCACGCTTGCTGAGGGGGCGCCGGGTCCCCAGCAGGCACAGCGCGAGGTTCATCAACCGCTCGGCCTTGGCAATCGCCATCGACGCCCTTTCTCCGGTGCTCTACGACGGTCGACCGTACCGCCCCGGGGTGTGGGGATCCAAAGCCGGGCCGTCGTCCGGAGCGCGGTGGGGGCCTGCCGGACAGCACGAGGGCCCCCGCCGTGCGGCGGGGGCCCTCATTCACGCGAGTCCGGAACGGCTCAGACCGAGACCAGGTCGCAGACGAAGATCAGCGTCTCACCGGGGGCGATCTTGCCGCCGGCGCCGCGGTCGCCGTAGGCGAGGTGGGCGGGGATGGTCAGCTGGCGACGGCCGCCGACCTTCATGCCCTGCACGCCCTTGTCCCAGCCGGAGATGACCTGGCCGGCACCGAGCTGGAACTGCAGCGGGGTGCCGCGGTTCCAGGAGGCGTCGAACTCCTCGCCGGTGGAGAAGGAGACGCCCACGTAGTGGACGGAGACGGTCTGGCCCGCCTGGGCCACCGGGCCGTCGCCCTCCCAGATGTCCTTGATCTCCAGATCGGCCGGCGGCTCGCCGCCCGGGAAGTCGACCTCGGGCTTCTCGATGCTCACTGAACTGCTCCTAAAAGAATCTTGGGGAAAACCCCACAAGTCTCGCACGGGTCGCCCCGTCGCCCGGACCGTACCGAGAGGTGTCTCAGACCGTGCCGAGGATGTCGACGACGAAGACCAGGTTGTTCTTGGCGAGCTGGTTGGAGGGGTCGGCTCCGTAGGCCTGGTTCGGCGGGATCGTCAGCAGGACGCGGTCGCCGACGTTCTTGCCGACCAGCCCCTTGTCCCAGCCCTGGATGACGCCGCCGACGCCGATCGGGAAGGCGCTCGCGCCACCGTGGTCCCAGGAGGAGTCGAACTTCTTGCCGTCCTCCCACTTCACCCCGGTGTACTGGACGACGAGGCCCTCACCGGCCTTGACGGCGGCGCCGTCGCCCTTGATGAGCACCTGCTCCTTGAGGTCATTCGGGGCCTTCTCGCCCTTGGGGATGGTGATGGTCGCGGCCTTCTGCGACGCGGCCTTCACCTCGGGCATCCCGGCCTCACTGGCGGCCTGGTCCCCCTTGACCTCGCCCTTCTTGTCGACCTTCTTGGCGTTGACGATGTCGACGACCCAGACCAGCGGGTCGGTGGGCTTGATCCCGGACTGCGGGTTCAGCTGCTCGCCGACGATCGCCTCGGCCGTGCCTTCGACCTGGACCCGGCTGCCGACCTTGTGGCCGGTCAGCGCGTCCGCGACCTTGGTCGGCAGCATCTGGCCCTGCGTGCCGACCTCCTGCACGACCTGGGCGCGGGGGGCCTTCGGGTCGGCGCCCTGCCGCTGGGCCCAGGTGGAGCCGAGGGCCTCGATGTTTCCGGCGAAGTCCAGACGGACGATGTCGCCCTTCTTGACCTCGGCGCCGTCACCGGTCGAGACGTCGCTCGCGACGACCTTGTCGGAGACCTTGGCGTCCTTGGCGATCTCGATCTTGGGCTCGGCGCCGAACTTCCCGGAGACCTCGGCGACGGGCTCCGAGTTCTTCGGGGCGGCGTCGTCCTTGGAATCGGAACCGCAGGCGGCGGTGATCAGCAGAGCGGGCACGGCCAGGACGGCGGCGACACGCCGGGCAGTTTTCGTGGGGATCATCAGTCCAACTCGCGTAGGGGGCTCCGGGCACTCCCGCCACTCTACGACTTCGCCCCAGCTGCATCACGAGTACCGACACGGCTGTACGCCGGGGCGACCGGCCCCGGCGTACAATGTGTCCCTTTTCCCGCGAGTCCCACGGCTTCCGCGAGTCCCGTGGGTTCCGCGCGGGCGGACCGGTCACATGCCGGCGATGAGCTTCTCCACGCGTTCGTCCACGGACCGGAACGGGTCCTTGCACAGCACCGTGCGCTGCGCCTGGTCGTTGAGCTTGAGGTGGACCCAGTCGACGGTGAAGTCCCTCCGCTGCTCCTGGGCCCTGCGGATGAAGTCGCCGCGCAGCCGCGCCCGGGTGGTCTGCGGGGGCACCGACTTGCCCTCGAAGATCTTCAGGTCGTTGCAGATGCGGGCCGTCTGCCCCTTCTTCTCCAGGAGGTAGAAGAGACCGCGGCGGCGGTGGATGTCGTGGTAGGCGAGGTCTATCTGGGCGACCCGCGGGTTCGACATGGTCATGTTGTGCTTGGCCCGGTACCGCTCGATGAGCTTGTACTTCATGACCCAGTCGATCTCGGTGTCGATCCGGTCGAGGTCCTGAGCCTCGATCGCGTCCAGGGCACGGCCCCACAGCTCCAGGACCTGGTCGACGGTGCCGGTGCGGATCCCCCGGCGCTCGACGAAGTCCACGGCCTTCTCGTAGTACTCCCGCTGGACCTCGATGGCCGAGGCCTCCCGGCCGCTGGCGAGGCGGACCTTGCGCTGTCCGGTGAGGTCGTGGCTGACCTCACGGATCGCCCGGATCGGGTTCTCCAGGGTCAGGTCGCGCATCACCGTGCCCGCCTCGATCATGCGGAGCACCAGGTCGGTGGCGCCGACCTTGAGCAGCATGGTCGTCTCGGACATGTTCGAGTCGCCGACGATGACGTGGAGGCGGCGGTACCGCTCGGCGTCGGCGTGCGGTTCGTCA
The DNA here is from genome assembly GCF_014649875.1 of Streptomyces rubiginosohelvolus. Classification (GTDB taxonomy): domain Bacteria; phylum Actinomycetota; class Actinomycetes; order Streptomycetales; family Streptomycetaceae; genus Streptomyces; species Streptomyces rubiginosohelvolus. Next base: position 277,204 of record NZ_BMTW01000007.1, read on the forward strand.
CGGGTGTTGATGATCGGCCGGGAGCGGGTCGTCGCGGAGCTGACGCCCTCCCAGATGTGCTCGGCACGCTGGCTGACGCAGTAGACCGCGCCACGTGGGGTCTGGAGCACCTTGCCGGCGCCGCAGATCAGCTGCCTGGTGACGAGGAACGGAATGAGGATGTCCGCGAGCCGGGAGAATTCTCCGTGCCGGGCCACGAGGTAGTTCTCGTGGCAGCCGTAGGAGTTTCCCGCCGAGTCGGTGTTGTTCTTGAAGAGATAGACGTCGCCCGCGATTCCCTCCTCGTGCAGGCGGCGTTCGGCGTCGACGAGCAGGCCTTCGAGAATGCGCTCGCCGGCCTTGTCGTGCGTGACCAGTTCGGTCACGTTGTCGCATTCGGGGGTTGCATATTCCGGATGCGATCCCACGTCGAGGTAGAGGCGGGCGCCGTTCCGCAGAAAGACGTTGCTGCTGCGGCCCCATGACACAACACGGCGGAAGAGGTAGCGCGCCACTTCGTCAGGTGACAGTCGGCGCTGTCCCCTGAACGTGCACGTGACGCCGTACTCGTTCTCCAGCCCGAAAATGCGGCGGTCCATGACTGAACATTACGCCTTATGGCCCGAGCTGAAACCGGGTTCGACGGCACCGTTTCGATCATTTTCCGATCCCGTCACGACGGCGGCGGTACGGACGGGAGCTGCAGGGGGTGTCTCGGCGCTCAGGGCCGGATAGGCCGCGGCGTCTGGTGCGGTGCATCGCAAGGCGCTGGAACGTCCTCATCGCGGAGCGATTCGGGCGTTTCGGCAACGCGGCGAGGTGCCGTGCCAGGCGTCGCGGACCCGGCCCTGGGCGCCGAGACACCCCCGAGGACCTTGCCGGTGGCCAGCAGGACCACCAGGGCGGCCACTCCCCCGGCCCCCGCGACGGCGAAGCTCCAGGCGGTCGAGCCGAGTTCGACGGCCGGTCCGGCGACGGCCGTGCCGGCCGCGGCGCCTACGCCGAACGTGGTCACGAGCCAGGAGAACGCCTCGGTCACCGTGCCGCGCGGGGCGTGCCGGTCGACCACGATGAAGGAGCAGGCGATGGCCGGGGCGAGGAAGACCCCCGCGAGGGCGGCGAAGGCGGTCATGACGGCCACGGAAGGGGTGAGCATCAGCGGCAGATAGCCCAGCGCCAGCAGTCCGACGATGACCCGCAGCCGCTTCTCGGGGGCGCCGGCCCACTGCCGGGCCCCGTAGGCCAGTCCGCCGATCAGCGCGCCGAGGCCGAGCGCGGCCATCAGCCAGCCGTACACCGCCTCCCGCCCGTGGTCGTCGGCGTACGCCACCCCGGCCACGGTGATGGAGCCCAGGGCGAGGCCGACGAAGAAGAACGCGCCGAGGAGCGCGAGGAGTCCGGGCGAGCGGAGGGCACCGAGCCAGTGCGCCTCGCGGGGTGCGGAGCGCCAGGTACGCGAGGGCTCGGACAGGACGACCGAGAGGGCCCCGAGGACGCCGATGGCGTTGATGACGAGCAGCGCGGCGGCCGGGGACCAGAGCGAGACGAGCAGCGTCACCAGGAGCGGCCCGACGGTGAACATGATCTCCTGCGCCACGGCGTCCATGGCGTAGGCCCGGTGCACCTGCCCCTCGCCCTTGAGGACGCTGGGCCACAGAGCACGCAGGCCGCCCTCCAGGGGCGGGGTGGCGACTCCGGCGACGATGACGGCGAGGTAGGCCAGCGGGAGCGAGCCGAGGCCGGCGAGGGCCAGCAGCGACATGCCGAGCGCGGAGAGCACGGCGGCCGGGAGCTGGACGCGCGGCTGCCCGTACAGGTCCACCGCGCGGCCGAGGAGCGGCTGCCCGACGGCGGTGGCCAGGCCGTACGCGGCGGCGAGCGCGCCGGCCAGGGTGTAGCTGCCTCCCTCCGCCCGGGTGAACAGCACGATCGCGATGTGCGCGGTGCCGTTGGGCAGCCGCCCCACCAGGGTGCCCGTCAGCAGCCGGGCGGCATGCCGCGCCCGGAGGATGTCCAGATATCCCGCGGCCATTCCCGCCCCTCTCCGCCCCGGCCGGCCGTACGCCTGCCGAAGTGTTACGTATAACGTCGAGGTTCATACGTACCATGTGCGCAGTTCGCGGGTCCACCCCGCGGCGTTACGGAGACGTCCCGCACGGAGGCACGAGTGACCAGCGCGCAGCAGCCCGTCCCCGCCCGGCCCACCAGTCGTGACGTGGCCCGTGCGGCGGGCGTCTCCCAGGCGACGGTCTCCCTGGTGCTCGGCGGGAAGTGGCCGGGCCGGGTGTCGGAGGTCACGGCCCAGCGGGTGAGGGAGACCGCGGCGGAGCTCGGCTACCGCCCCAATCTGGCGGCCCGCAGTCTGCGGCTCGGCCGCACCAGGACGGCGCTGCTGGTGGTCCCGGCGCTCACCAACGAGTTCTTCGCCCGGGTGTACGCGGGGGCCGCGGCGCTCGCCGCCGAGCACGACTTCGGCGTGGTGCTCTACCCCTCGCCGGACGGCACGGGCCCGGCCCGGGACCCCTTCGCCTCGGCCCGGGCCGCGCTCGACGGGGTGATCGCGTCCTCGATGGCCGCCGACGCGCTGGACGCGCTGCACGGGGCGGATCTGCCGCTGGTGATGCTGGACAGCGACCCCTCGGGCACCGGGCCCGCCGCCCATGTGAACCTCGACATCGCGGACGGGATGCGGCAGGTGACGGACCATCTGCTGGGGCTCGGCCACCGTCGTTTCCTGCATCTGGCGTCCGCCGTGGACACCTGGACGTTCGCAGTGCGCGCCGAGGCGCTGCACGAAGCGCTGGGCGCGGCGGGTGACGCGACGGTGCGTACGGTACGGGCTCCGCTGGACGTGGGGGCGGGGCGCGAGGCGGCCGAACAGGCTCTGGCGGTCGCCGGGGAGCGGCCCACCGCGATCGTCTGCGACGACGACATCCTGGCCGCCGGGGCCTGTAAGGCGGCGCGCAGGCTCGGGCTGCGGGTGCCGGACGAGCTGTCGGTGACCGGGTTCGACGATCTGGCGCTGGCCACCGCGCTGGAGCCGGAGCTGACCACCGTACGGCTGCCGGCGGAGCAGGTCGGGGAGCGGGGCATGGAGGCGCTCCTCGCCGTGCTGGACGGCCGCCCCGCCGAGCAGGGCGGTCTGCCGGTCCAGCTCGTCGTACGCGGCTCCACCGCGCCCCCGCCCGCCGCCCGGGCATGACCGTGCCCCCGGGCCGGGGCCCGGGGGCACGTCAAGCGTCGCTCGGCTACTTGTCGGTCTCCTCCGTGGAGCCGGACGCGCTGCCGGTGTCCGTACCGGTGGAGTCGTTGTCCTCGTCGTCGGACGGGGCGTCCGTGGGCGTGCTGGCGGCGGACTCCGTCTCCAGCAGCCGGGCCAGCTGACGGCCGACGATCCGCTTGAACTTGCGCTGCTGGGGGCGGGTGCGGTCCAGGACCGCGACCTCCAGGCGCTCCGCGGGGATCTCCCGCTCGCCGCCGCCCGGCTCTCGCGAGAGGGCCTGGACGGCCAGCTTGAGCGCCTCGGCCAGCGTCATGCCGTCGCGGTGGCGCTGGTCCAGGAAGCTGCTGATCTGCTCGGCGTTGCCGCCGACCGCGACCGAGCCGTGCTCGTCCACGATCGAACCGTCGTGCGGCAGCCGGTAGATCTGGTCGCCCTCGGGTTCGCTGCCGACCTCGGCGACCACCAGCTCCACCTCGTACGGCTTCTCGGCCGCGCTGGAGAAGATGGTGCCGAGCGTCTGGGCGTAGACGTTGGCCAGCCCACGGGCCGTCACGTCGTCCCGGTCGTAGGTGTATCCGCGCAGATCGGCGTAGCGCACACCGCCGATGCGGAGGTTCTCGTACTCGTTGTACTTGCCGGCGGCGGCGAAGCCGATCCGGTCGTAGATCTCGCTGAACTTGTGGAGCGCGCGGGACGGGTTCTCGCCGACGAACACAATGCCGTCGGCGTACTGCAGCACAACGAGGCTGCGACCACGGGCGATGCCCTTGCGGGCGTATTCCGCCCGGTCGGCCATGGCCTGCTGGGGTGAGACATAGAACGGCGTCGACACCGGCTATCCGTCCCTTCCTGTCAGTGACGAGTGCATCGGAAAAAGGCTCGGAGTCCGGATCAGAGCAGCGCGGCGCGCGGGCCGTCGGGCTGCTCGAGTCGGCGTTCCAGGATGGAGCGCGCGATTTCGGAGGACTCCTGGTCGGTCAGCCTCCGGAAGCCTTCGTCGGTGATGACGGTGACGATCGGATAGATACGGCGGGCCACGTCCGGGCCGCCGGTCGCCGAGTCGTCGTCCGCAGCGTCGTACAGGGCCTGCACGACCAGGGTGAGGGCCTGGTCCTGCGTCAAGTCCTCGCGGTAGAGCTTCTTCATCGAGCCGCGGGCGAAGATCGACCCGGAGCCGGTGGCGGCGTAGCCGGTCTCCTCGGAGCGGCCGCCGGTGACGTCGTAGGAGAAGATGCGGCCCTTCTCGCGGTCGATGTCGTAGCCCGCGAAGAGGGGAACCACGGCGAGGCCCTGCATGGCCATGGCGAGGTTGGAGCGGATCATGGTGGAGAGCCGGTTGGCCTTGCCCTCCAGGGAGAGCTGGGCGCCCTCGACCTTCTCGAAGTGCTCCAGCTCCAGCTGGAACAGCTTGACCATCTCCACGGCCAGTCCGGCGGTGCCCGCGATGCCCACCGCGGAGTACTCGTCGGCCGGGAAGACCTTCTCGATGTCGCGCTGCGCGATCATGTTGCCCATGGTGGCGCGCCGGTCGCCGGCCAGGACCACGCCACCGGGGAAGGACGCCGCGACGATGGTCGTCCCGTGCGGCGCCTCGATCGCCCCCTGGAGCGGCGGCAGGCTGCGGTTGCCCGGCAGCATCTCGGGCGACTGGTCGGACAGGAAGTCCATGAACGAGGACGAACCCGGCGTCAGGAAGGCAGCTGGTAGACGCCCGGTGCTACGAGTGTTGGCTTCCACGCGTTTCCCTCCAGGTATGCGATGGCCCTGCGCAAGAGAGTCAGGATCATCCCCCAACTTGCCGATGGCCGAATTGCCGTTGAAGCAACTTGTGCCACGGACCCTACCCGCCCCGCGGGAGTGATCCACATGTTCGGCGGGGGATATCCGCGCCGATCCGGCGGCCCGTCGGCCGGGCCCCGTTCGGCGGGCGGGGTGACGGCCTGCGCCGTCACCCCGCTTCCTACCGAGCGTTCACACTCGTGAACTACTCGCCGCCCTTTTGGACGAAGGACCTCACGAAGTCCTCGGCGTTCTCTTCGAGCACGTCGTCGATCTCGTCCAGCACCGAGTCGACGTCGTCGCTCAGCTTCTCCTGTCGCTCCGCAAGGTCCTCGGACGCCTGCGCGTCCTGCGCCTGCTCCTCGACCTCCTCGGTGGAACGTGTCGCCTTCTGCTGTCCGCCGCCGGTGTCCTTGGTCGCCATGTAGCTCACCCCGCTCGGTTCGAAGCAATCGAAGCTCTTGATCAGACCCTACCCACCGGGTCCGACATTTGGCCCGGTAGTTGATGCAAGCCCGTGCCTCAGGTGATTGATTCCCAGCCCGGAGGCCTTTCAGCCGCCCGACAGGGTCCGGACCAGCTCCTCGGCCGTACGGCAGCGGTCGAGGAGATCCTTCACGTGCTCCTTGGTCCCGCGCAGCGGCTCCAGGGTGGGCACCCGCTGCAGGGAGTCGCGGTCCGGCAGGTCGAAGATCACCGAGTCCCAGGAGGCCGCCGCCACGTCGTCGGCGTACTGCTCCAGACAGCGGCCGCGGAAGTAGGCCCTGGTGTCCTCCGGAGGCGCCGTACGGGCCCGGGTGACCTGGTCCTCGTTCAGGAGGCGCTTCATCTTCCCGCGGGCCACCAGACGGTTGTAGAGGCCCTTGTCGGGCCGTACGTCCGCGTACTGGAGGTCCACCAGATGCAGCCGGGGGGCGTCCCAGTCCAGCGCGTCGCGGCGGCGGTAGCCCTCCATGAGCTCCCGCTTGGCGATCCAGTCCAGCTCGCCCGACAGGCTCATCGGATCGGTCTCCAGCCGGTTGAGGGTGTCCTCCCAGCGGGTCAGGATGTCCTTGGTCTGCTCGTCGGCGTCGGCGCCGTACCGCTCGTCGACGTACTTGCGGGCCAGCTCGAAGTACTCCATCTGGAGCTGGACCGCGGTGAGTGTCCGGCCGCTGCGGAGCGTGATCAGCTGCCGCAGGTCCGGGTCGTGGGAGACCTGGTGCAGGGTGCGCACGGGCTGGTCGACCGCCAGGTCGACGTTGATGAAGGCGTCCTCGATCATCGACAGCACCAGGGACGTGGTGCCGAGCTTGAGATACGTGGAGATCTCCGAGAGGTTGGCGTCGCCGATGATCACATGGAGCCGGCGGTACTTCTCGGCGTCGGAGTGGGGCTCGTCCCGGGTGTTGATGATGGGGCGCTTGAGCGTGGTCTCCAGGCCGACCTCGACCTCGAAGTAGTCCGCGCGCTGGCTGATCTGGAAGCCGTGCTCGTGGCCGTCCTGACCGATACCGACCCGGCCCGCGCCGGTGACGACCTGGCGCGAGACGAAGAACGGCGTCAGATGGCGCACGATGTCCGAGAACGGCGTCTCCCGCTGCATGAGGTAGTTCTCGTGCGTGCCGTAGGAGGCGCCCTTGTTGTCGGTGTTGTTCTTGTAGAGGTGGATCGGCTGGGCGCCGGGGATGGCGGCCGCCCGCTCGGCGGCCTCCGCCATGATCCGTTCGCCGGCCTTGTCCCAGAGCACCGCGTCGCGCGGATTGGTGATCTCCGGGGAGCTGTATTCGGGGTGCGCGTGGTCGACGTAGAGCCGGGCGCCGTTGGTGAGGATGACATTGGCGAGGCCGATGTCCTCGTCGGTGAGCTGGCTGGAGTCGGCGGTCTCACGGGCGAGATCGAAGCCTCGCGCGTCACGCAGCGGGTTCTCCTCCTCGAAATCCCAGCGGGCACGTCGCGCCCGGTGCATCGCCGCCGCGTAGGCGTTGACGATCTGGGACGAGGTGAGCATGGCATTGGCGTTGGGGTGACCGGGGACGGAGATCCCGTACTCCGTCTCGATGCCCATTACTCGCCGTACGGTCATGCGGCCCTCCTTGCCCGGCGTCGGCCCCTCCCGGAGCGACGCTCACGTACCGCTGCTGTGTCCGGTGCGTCTGTGCGGTGCCCGTCACCGCACTGCGCGACTCGGCGGTACCGCAGAGCCTAGAGCGCCTCTGCGCCGGTGGGGAGCTTGATTACGAGTTTGCTCCGGCATGGCCGGAACGTGGGAATGAAACCGGCTGCGGAGGCCCCCTGGGGCCTTCCGCAGCCGGTCCGGGTATTACAGGTACTGGCCGGTATTGGCCACCGTGTCGATGGAGCGTCCGGTGTCCGCGCCCTGCTTTCCGGTGACGAGTGTGCGGATGAAGACGATCCGCTCACCCTTCTTACCGGAAATCCTGGCCCAGTCGTCCGGGTTGGTGGTGTTCGGCAGGTCCTCGTTCTCCTTGAACTCGTCCACGCAGGCCTGCAGGAGATGAGCGACCCGCAGCCCCTTCTGGCCCTGTTCCAGGAATGCCTTGATGGCCATTTTCTTTGCCCGGTCGACGATGTTCTGAATCATCGCGCCGGAGTTGAAGTCCTTGAAGTACAGGACTTCCTTGTCGCCGTTGGCGTACGTGACCTCGAGGAAGCGGTTCTCCTCGGACTCCGTGTACATCCGCTCCACGACCGACTGGATCATGGCGTGGGCGGCGGCCTCGCGCGAGCCGGTGTGCTCGGAGAGGTCGTCCGCGTGCAGCGGGAGCGACGGGGTCAGGTACTTCGCGAAGATGTCCTTCGCCGCCTCGGCGTCCGGACGCTCGATCTTGATCTTCACATCGAGCCGGCCGGGCCGCAGGATGGCGGGGTCGATCATGTCCTCGCGGTTGGAGGCGCCGATGACGATCACGTTCTCCAGGCCCTCCACCCCGTCGATCTCGGCGAGCAGCTGCGGGACGATGGTGTTCTCCACGTCCGAGCTGACGCCGCTGCCGCGGGTGCGGAAGAGGGACTCCATCTCGTCGAAGAAGACGATGACGGGGGTGCCCTCGCTCGCCTTCTCCCTCGCCCGCTGGAAGACCAGGCGGATGTGCCGCTCGGTCTCGCCGACGTACTTGTTGAGCAGCTCGGGGCCCTTGATATTGAGGAAGTAGCTCTTCCCCGCGGGCTGCCCGGTCACCTCGGCGACCTTCTTGGCGAGCGAGTTGGCGACGGCCTTGGCGATGAGCGTCTTGCCACAGCCGGGCGGGCCGTAGAGCAGGATGCCCTTCGGCGGGCGCAGCTCGTGCTCCTTGAAGAGGTCGGGGTGCAGATACGGAAGCTCGACCGCGTCGCGGATCAGCTCGATCTGGTCGCCCAGGCCGCCGATCTTGTCGTAGTCGATGTCCGGGACCTCTTCGAGGACGAGCTCCTCGACCTCGCTCTTGGGGACCACCTCGTAGACGTAGCCGGACCTGGAGTCGAGCAGCAGGGCGTCGCCGGGGCGGATGGTGATGTCCAGCAGCGGCTCGGCGAGCCGCACCACCCTCTCCTCGTCGGTGTGCCCGACCACCAGGGCGCGCTCGCCGTCCTCGAGGATCTCCTTGAGGGTGACGATGTCCCCGGCCCGCTCGAACTCCATGGCCTCGACCACGTTGAGCGCTTCGTTGAGCATGACCTCCTGGCCACGCCGCAGGTCCTCGAGCTCGACGCTGGGGCTGACGTTCACCCGGAGCTTGCGGCCCCCGGTGAAGATGTCGCAGGTGCCGTCCTCGTTGGCCTGCAGGAAGACGCCGAAGCCGGCCGGCGGCTGCGCGAGCCGGTCGACCTCTTCCTTGAGGGCCACGATCTGGTCACGCGCCTCACGGAGCGTGTTGGCGAGCCGCTCGTTCTGAGCGGACACGCCTGCCAGATTCGTCTGCAACTCGACGATCCGCTCTTCGAGAATCCTCGTATGACGCGGAGAGTCGGCGAGCTTACGTCGCAGGACGGCGATTTCCTGCTCGAGATAGGCAACCTGGCCGGCTGGGTCCTCGGACCCTCGCGCGGGCCGGGAGCCGCGGTTGATGTCGTCGTCGTGGGCTGCCACGGTCCTCACCTCCTCCATGGGGAGCTGGACGCTTCCTGACCCTACCTGGGTGGGTGGTGATTGAAACCCCTAGATCACAAAGACTGCGGGGCGTGTCCGATCTTCACCCTTGCGCTCTCCCTCACGTCAAGGGAATACCCACCCTTCGGCACCGGAAAGCCGCCGGTTGTATCGTCGAACTGTTCAACACCCGTCAGGGCTGGCTCCAATTGGTTCGGATACGCAGGAACGGCAGGACACATGACCGTGCAGCAGGACTCGCCGGGCGACAGTGACACGCAGGACCTGGAGGTCTGGATCGACCAGGACCTCTGTACGGGGGACGGCATCTGTGTGCAGTACGCCCCCGATGTCTTCGAGCTGGACATCGACGGCCTGGCGTATGTGAAGAGCTCGGACGACGAGCTGCTGCAGGACCCGGGGGCGACCACTCCGGTGCCGCTGCCGCTCCTCCAGGACGTCGTCGATTCGGCCAAGGAGTGCCCCGGCGACTGCATCCACGTGCGGCGCGTCAAGGACAACGTCGAGGTGTACGGGCCGGACGCGGAGTAGTCGTCCGGGGGCGAGCCCCCAGGGCGTACGGGCGGCGCTCAGACGCTGCGGGCGAGCTCCCCGGAGCTGCGGACGAACGTCTGCCCCTTCCACCGCCAGGAGGCCTGTTCCTCCTGGTCGGGGCAGCAGCGGGGCACTTCCAGCGAGGAGTAGCCGAGGAGGGTCGCCGAGACGACGCCGTCGCGTACGGCGAAGTCGGAGACCGCCTTCTTGTCGGCGGGGTCCACCAGGGTCGCGACGACCCGGGGTGCGGCCCCGCTCGCCTGTGTCAGGACGTAGATGCCGCCGGGCGGGGTCCCCGATCCGGCGGCGCAGTGCACCACCGCGACGGTTTCCGGCCGCCCGTCGCCGTCGAGGTCCCCGGGGGCCTGCTTCGCGACGGTCGTCCCGGCGCCGCCGCACTGGAGCGGGAAGTCGACTCCGGCCGGGTCCGGGGCGGGCACGGGAGCGCCGTGCTGCGTGGTGGTCCGCTGCTCGGAGGCCGTGGCGGTCGCCGTACGGGGCTGGAGCAGCCCGGCCAGCGCGACGACGCCCGCCATCGCCGCGGCCGTGGCGAGCCAGTGCATCGGCTTGGCGGCGGTGTGGGCGAGGTCCGGGAGCGCGGAGGTCTGCACGCGGTATGTCTCCTGATGGTTCCTGGGAGCCCGGTGAAGGGGTGGGAACACCCCGAGGGTTTGCCCGGCATCGTGCCACACCTCACACCCGGGCGGAACGGCGGGGGCAACGAAAAGGCACCGCCGCGCCGTTCTCCGGTCGGTCGGGGAACTGCGCGGCGGCGCCGGTGCGTTGTGAGGGTCAGCCGCGGTCGGCGGCGGAGCCTCCGCGGCTCTGGCTGCCCGGGCCCTCGTAGTCCTCGCCGTAGGCGCCCTTGGAGGGGCGGCGGCGGCGCAGCGGCGGCTCGACGCCGTCCGCGAGGCGGCGGGCGGTGACCAGGAAGCCGGTGTGGCCGATCATCCGGTGGTCGGGGCGGACGGCGAGGCCCTCCACGTGCCAGTTGCGGATCATCGACTCCCAGGGCTGCGGTTCGGCGAAGCAGCCGATCTCGCGGATGGACTCGACGGTGCGCGAGAGCTGGGTGGTGGTGGCGACGTAGGCGCAGAGGATGCCGCCGGGCACCAGGGCCTTGGAGACGGCCTCCAGGCACTCCCAGGGGGCGAGCATGTCCAGCACGACGCGGTCGACGTCGGTGTCGGAGAGGTTGTCCTGGAGGTCTCCGACGGTCAGCTGCCAGGCGGGGTGCGGCGAGCCGAAGTAGCGCTCGACGTTCTGCTGGGCGATCTCGGCGAAGTCCTCGCGGCGCTCGTAGGAGTGCAGCATGCCCTGCTCACCGATGGCGCGCAGCAGGAAGGTGGAGAGCGATCCGGATCCGACCCCGGCCTCCACGACGCGGGCGCCGGGGAAGATGTCGGCGAAGGCCAGGATCTGGCCCGCGTCCTTGGGGTAGACCACGGCGGCGCCGCGGGGCATGGACAGGACGTAGTCGGGGAGCAGGGGGCGCAGCGCGAGGTAGGCGACGTTTCCCGTGGTGCGGACAACACTGCCCTCGGGAGCACCGATCAGCTCGTCGTGCTGGAAAGAACCCTTGTGGGTGTGGAAGTTCTTTCCGGCTTCGAGCGTAAAGGTGTAGTGGCGTCCCTTGGGGTCGGTGAGCTGTACCTGGTCCCCGACCTTGAAGGGCCCACGTCGGCGGGCGGCACCGGTCGGTTCAGACATGTGACCAGCCTACCGGTGATTCCGGGGCCTCCTGCCGCCGCTCCCCCGCCAGGAGAGGGCTCAGGCGCCGGGGCGGGCCATGGCCTTGACGAAGGCGCGCTCGACGTCGGCGGTGGAGAGGACGCCGTAGATCTCGCCGGTCTCCTCGACGACCAGGTACTCGGTGGCGGGGGTGGCCTTGAGCCGGTCCAGGAGGGCTTCGCCGGCCAGTTCGGCGGGGACCTTCATGCCGTCGGTGAGGTCCTGGGCGAGGCCGCTGACGGCGACCCAGGGGCGGCGGTGCTCGGGGACGCCGACGATGGCGGCCTCACGGACGACGCCCTTGGGGTTGCCCTGTCCGTCGACGACGACCAGGGCGCGGGCGCCGGCCTCGTTGGCCCGGCGCAGCGCTTCGGAGAGCGGGGTGGCGGACTCGACGGGGACGGCACGGCGGGTCAGGGTGCGGGCCCTCAGGTCGGGCAGGTGCTCGCGGAGGCGGGCCATGCGCAGGCTGTTCCCGGCGCCGGTCCAGATGATGCCGGCGAGGATCGCGGCGAGCAGCGCGTCCATGACGGTCTCGACGCCGCCGATGTCCTGGGCGGTGCCGCCGAGGGCTCCGGTGTGGGTGAGCAGCGGCAGTCCGACGAGGACGGTGACGGCGAGGCCCCGGCCGACCCAGGCGGCGGCGATGGTGCCGCTCATGGGCTTGCCGGTGATCTTCCAGACGACGGCGCGAAGCATCCGGCCGCCGTCCAGCGGCAGCCCGGGCAGCAGGTTGAAGGCGGCCACGATGAGGTTGGAGATCATCAGGCCCGCGAGCAGGACGCCGGGGACGGTGCCGGGCTCGACGAGCTGCATCGCGCCGTAGAAGACGCCGCCGAGGACCAGGGACAGGAGCGGTCCGACGAAGGCGAGGACGAATTCGCGGCCGGGGGTCTCTGTCTCCTTCTCGATCTCCGAGACGCCGCCGAAGAACTGGAGCTGGATGCGGCGGACCGGGAGTTTGTAGCGCAGGGCGGCGACCGTGTGGGCCAGTTCGTGGACGAGCACGGAGGCGTAGAAGGCGATGGCGAAGAACAGGGCGACGAGATAGCGGGCACCGCCCAGCTCGGGCAGCACGCGGTCGAGCTGGCCGCCGAAGACCCAGGTGATGAGGGCGGCGACGACGAACCAGCTGGGGGCGACGTAGACGGGCACACCGAAGGGGCGGCCCATGAGCAGGCCGCCGCCCGGCTCCGCGGGGCGTTTCGGTTTGCCGTTGTCCGGGTCGGGGCCGGGGGCCGTTCCCCCTGCGCCGGGCTGCGGCCGCCCGCTGTCGCCGCTGTCGTCCACGGGGTCCCTTCGGTTCGGTGCGTGGTCTGTGCCACGATCATGCAGTGTGCGAGGGTCTGCCGTCGATGGTATGCCGCTCGGTGTCAGTGGCGGGCCGTAGGGTCTTGAGACATGACCTCCGTGCCGCGGCCGCCTCAGCCGCCTTCGTCCCTGTCGCCGTCGCGGGCGAGCGATTTCATGCAGTGCCCCCTGCTCTACCGCTTCCGGGTCATCGACAAGCTGCCGGAGAAGCCCAGCGAGGCGGCTACCCGCGGCACGCTGGTCCATGCGGTGCTGGAGCGCCTCTTCGACGCCCCGGCGGCCGACCGTACGGCACCTCGGGCGCGGGCGCTGATCCCCGGCCAGTGGGACCGGCTGCTGGAGTCGAAGCCGGAGCTGAGCGATCTGTTCGCCGGGGACGCCGAGGGTGAGCGGCTGACGCGTTGGCTGGGCGAGGCGGAGCGGCTGGTGGACCGGTGGTTCTCGCTGGAGGACCCGACGCGTCTTGAGCCGGCCGAGCGCGAGATGTTCGTCGAGACGGAGCTGGAGTCGGGGCTGCGGCTGCGCGGGGTGATCGACCGGGTGGACATCGCGCCGAGCGGTGAGGTCCGGATCGTCGACTACAAGACGGGCAAGGCGCCGCGGCCGGAGTATTCCGACGGGCCGCTGTTCCAGATGACGTTCTACGCGCTGGTGATCTGGCGGCTGAAGGGCGTGGTGCCGCGCCGCCTCCAGCTGGTCTATCTGGGCAGCGGGGACGTCATGACGTACGACCCGGTGGTGGCGGACCTGGAGCGGGTGGAGCGCAAGCTGCTGGCGCTGTGGGACGCGATCAGGCTGGCGACGGAGACCGGCGACTGGCGGCCCCGGCCGACGAAGCTGTGCGGCTGGTGCGACCACCAGGCGGTGTGTCCGGAATTCGGCGGGACTCCCCCGGTCTATCCGCTGTCGGTCCGCCCGGCGGGCCCGGGAGAGGATGACCAGGGCAGAATGGGACCGGTCCGGGCCGAGGCCGGCCGAGCCGTGGCCCTTGAGGGCCCTTAAGGAGTTCCTGTGGCGATCCGCGTCCTTCTGGTCGACGACCAGCCTCTGCTGCGCACCGGTTTCCGGATGATCCTGGAGGCGGAAGGCGATCTGGCGGTGGTCGGCGAGGCCGGTGACGGTCTGCAGGCCATCGACCAGGTGCGGGCGCTGCAGCCCGACGTGGTGCTGATGGACATCCGGATGCCGCGGATGGACGGGGTGGAGGCGACCCGTCAGATCACCGGTCCCGGGAAGGACGGCCCGGCGAAGGTGCTGGTGCTGACGACCTTCGATCTCGACGAGTACGTGGTGGAGGCGCTGCGTGCGGGAGCGAGCGGCTTCCTGCTGAAGGACGCCCCGGCGGCCGAGCTGGTGCAGGCGATCCGGGTGGTGGCGGCGGGCGAGGCGATGCTCGCGCCGAGCATCACGCGCCGGCTGCTGGACAAGTACGCGGACCATCTGCCGTCCGGCGAGGAGCCGGTGCCGGACGCCCTGCACACGCTGACGGACCGTGAGGTCGAGGTGCTGAAGCTGGTGGCGCGGGGGCTGTCCAACGCGGAGATCGCGGCGGAGCTGTTCGTCAGCGAGACGACGGTCAAGACGCATGTGGGCCATGTGCTGACGAAGCTCGGCCTGCGCGACCGGGTGCAGGCCGCGGTGTACGCGTACGAGAGCGGGCTGGTGCGTCCCGGCGCGCAGTAGCGGCACGGCGCGCCCGCACAAAGCCCTCACGAACGCGGTCCGGCCCGCACCCTCCTTGCGACAGGAGGGTGCGGGCCGGACGGCGTCTGCGGTCGGGGCTCAGGCGCTGGGCCGGTTGAGCTCCCAGAGCTGGAGCTCGGAGGTGGCGCTGACGGAGCGCTCCACTCCGGCGATCCCGTCGCGGGAGGCGATGTACTGCTTGCCCTGCCAGATCGGGAGCACCGGAACGTCGGTGGCGACGATGTCCTGGAGCTTCTCGTAGGTGGCGGCGGCCGCGGTGCGGTCGGCCTCGCGGCGGGACTGCGGGATGAGGACCTTCTCCGCCTCGGGCGACCGGTAGGGCGAGTTGAGGAAGTTGTTGGCGTCCAGGAAGGGCGCGGTGTAGTTGTCCGGGTCCGGGAAGTCGGGGAACCAGCCCATGCCGTAGGCCGCGTAGTCGCCGCGCTTCTGCTCGGGGCGGTACTTCGACCACTCCTTGCCCTGGACGGAGACCTCGAAGAGGCCCGAGCTGTTCAGCTGCTGCTGGATCGCCTTGAACTCGGCGGCGGTGGCCGGGCCGTAGTGGTCGTTGGTGTAGTGCAGGGTGAACTTCACCGGCGTCTTGATCCCGGCGTCGCGGAGGATCGCCGCGGCCTTGGCGGTGCTGGGCTCGCCGTACTTGTTGAAGAAGGCGTTGGTGTGCCCGGCGATGCTGGACGGGATCAGCGAGTAGAGCGGTTCGGCGGTGGTGCCGTACACCTTGCCCGCGATCTGGCCCCGGTCGATGATCTGCGCCATGGCCTGCCGGACGGGCTTGTCGACCACGGGGTTCTTGGTGTTGAACCCGAGGTAGCTGATGGCCAGTCCGGGCAGTTCGGTGAGCTCGATGCCTTCCTTCGGCTCCACGAGCATGTCGTGGGCCTGCTCGGGCGACATGGCCCGGGTCATCAGGTGGATCTTCTCCTCGTCGAGCGCCTTGCCCATGGCCTCGGCGTCGGGGAAGAGGTCCATCTCGACCTTGTCGTTGAGCACCTTCAGCTCACCCTTGTACGAGGGGTTCTTCTCGAAGGCGATCTTGACGACCCGGCCGTCCTCGACCTGGGGCTTCATGGTGTACGGGCCGGAGCCGTCGACCTGGAACCCGGTGCGTGCCTCGTTCGCCGGGTACTGCGCCTTCGGGACGATGCCGGCGGCGGGGGTGGCGAGCTTGTACGGGAAGGTCGCGTCGGGCGTGTTCAGGTGGAAGATCACCTGGTCCTCGCCCTTGGTCTCGATCATGTCGATGTTGGCGAGCAGGCCGACCGGGCCGCTGTCCGAGTCGATGTCGATGACGCGCTGGATGGAGTGCTTCACGTCCTCGGCGGTGACGGGCGTCCCGTCGGCGAAGGTGAGGCCCGCCCGCAGGGTGCAGCGGTAGCTCTCGTTCGCGGTGTCGGTGAAGGTGCAGCTGCGGGCGGCCTCGGGGACGGGCTCTCCGCCGCCGTTGGGCACCGTGGTCAGGGTCTGCACGGTCTGCCGCAGGACGTTCCAGACGCCCGCCTCGTAGCCGATGGCCGGGTCGAGCGGCGCGGGGTTCGCCTTGGAGGCCACGAGCTGGTCCGTGGTGCCGACGACGATGGCCCCTTTGCCACCGGCGCCGCTGTCCGTGCTGCCGCAGGCGGCGAGCACGGGGGCGAGCAGGCCGACGACGGCCGGCAGCACCAGGGTCTTGCGGTTCATCTGGACGTTCTCCCTCATCCCGGCAGGTGAGGAATCCAAGTTAGTAGCCGTGGGTGAGCCCTCCGACCGCCCGACGAACGGTCCGCGCTCCCCCGGTCACCAGCGAGGCGGACATACGATCATCATCTCGGACAGCTCACCCGTTTCGGCGGAGCACCGAGGACTCGCGAGTGAGCAAGGTCACCCGTCCGACCTCTTCACAGAATCACCCGGCGACTGATCCACATCCACGGAACACTGCCGGAAAACACACGGAGGGGAGCAGGAAATCCACCGTTCGTTCACAAGTTCGCGCTCGTACCCGCTCAGCCGGTCCCGCTCGATCCGGTGATCAGCCCGCGCAGGAAGGCGAGGTCGACCTCCTCGAGGGAGCCGACGACCACGCGTCCGGCCGCCGGGGCGATGGGGGCGACGGACGGCACGGCGACGACCCGGCAGCCGGCGGCCTCGGCGGCGGCCACACCCGTCGCGGTGTCCTCGATGACCGCGCAGCGCCAGGGGTCGGCGCCGAAGCCCGCGGCGGCGGTGAGGTAGGGCTCGGGGTGCGGCTTGGTCCGGGCGACCTCGTCCCCGGCTACCGTGAGCGCGAAGTGGTGACGGCCCACGGATTCCAGCACCCGGTCGATGATCCGGCGGTGGGAGGCCGAGACGAGTGCGGTGGGCACCTCGTACACGGCCAGCTCGGCGAGCAGCCGCTCGGCACCCGGCATCAGCGGCACGCCCCGGCTGATGCGGTTCTCGAATCCGTCGTTGAGCAGCACGGTCAGCTCGTCCAGCCGGATGTCGGCGCCGGTGACGTCGATGAGGTAGCCGGCGCTGCGGGACATCGGGCCGCCGACGACCACGTCCCGCCAGGACTCCTCCAGGCGGTGTCCGAGACCGGCGAAGACCTCCTTCTCGACGTCCCACCAGAAACCCTCGGTATCGACCAGGGTTCCGTCCATGTCGAGAAGGACCGCCTGCAGGGCGGCCTCTTCGGCCGTGCGGGTCAAGGACGCGGGGACCGTACTGGTCATCCGGCACACCTTCCGTAAGGGACGAGAAGGCCGGCCGCCATTCCCAGAAGTGGGAGGGCGACCGGCCTGCGCTGGACCGACCAGTGTACGACGTGTCGCCCCGCGGTGCGCGGCAAGCGCGCGAGCGCGGGGCGAGGGGGTGTCCTACCGGGCGTTGAAGTACTTCGCCTCGGGGTGGTGGATGACGATGGCGTCGGTGGACTGCTCCGGGTGGAGCTGGAACTCCTCGGAGAGGTGCACGCCGATCCGCTCCGGCTGGAGCAGGTCGGCGATCTTGGCCCGGTCCTCCAGGTCCGGGCACGCCCCGTAACCGAGCGAGAACCGCGCGCCGCGGTACTTCAGCGCGAACATGTCCTCGACGTCCTCGGGGTCCTCCCCGGCGAAGCCGAGCTCGCTGCGGACCCGGGCGTGCCAGTACTCGGCGAGGGCCTCCGCGAGCTGGACGGAGAGGCCGTGCAGCTCCAGGTAGTCGCGGTAGGAGTTGGCGGCGAACAGCTCGGCGGTGGCCTCGCCGATCCGGGAGCCGACGGTGACGATCTGGAGGCCGATGACGTCGGTCTCGCCGGACTCCTCGGGGCGGAAGAAGTCGGCGAGGCAGAGGCGGCGGCCGCGGCGCTGGCGCGGGAAGGTGAAGCGGGTGCGCTCGGAGCCGTCCTCGTGGAGGAGGATCAGGTCCTCGCCCTTGGAGACGCAGGGGAAGTAGCCGTAGACGACGGCCGCCTCCAGGAGGTTGTTGGACTGGAGGTGGTCGAGCCAGCCGCGCAGGTGCGGGCGTCCCTCGGTCTCCACCAGCTCCTCGTACGTCGGTCCGTCGCCGGTCCTGGCCTGCTTGAGGCCCCACTGGCCCTTGAACAGGGCGCCCTCGTCGAGCCAGGAGGCGTAGTCCTTGAGCGGGATGCCCTTGATGACCCGGGTGCCGCGGAAGGGCGGCTCGGGGATCGGGTTGGTGATGGAGACGTCGGAGCGCACCGAACCCTCGGGCTCCTCGACCTCCAGCACCGCCGTCACGTCCTTCTTGGGGACCCGGCGCTGCTTCAGCTCGGGCAGGGCCGCGCCCGGCACTCCGCGCTTGACGCCGATGAGGGCGTCCATGAGGCGCAGCCCCTCGAAGGCGTCGCGGGCGTAGCGGACCTCGCCCTCGTAGATCTCGTGCAGGTCCTGCTCGACGTAGGCCCGGGTCAGCGCGGCGCCGCCGAGGATGACCGGGAAGTCAGCGGCCATCTTGCGCTGGTTGAGCTCCTGGAGGTTCTCCTTCATGATCACGGTCGACTTCACCAGGAGACCGGACATGCCGATGACGTCGGCGCGGTGCTCCTCGGCGGCTTCCAGGATCGCGGAGACGGGCTGCTTGATGCCGAGGTTGACGACGTTGTAGCCGTTGTTGGAGAGGATGATGTCGACGAGGTTCTTGCCGATGTCGTGGACGTCGCCGCGGACGGTGGCGAGCACGATGGTGCCCTTGC
Organism: Streptomyces rubiginosohelvolus; assembly: GCF_014649875.1. Lineage (GTDB taxonomy): Bacteria > Actinomycetota > Actinomycetes > Streptomycetales > Streptomycetaceae > Streptomyces > Streptomyces rubiginosohelvolus. The sequence goes on from NZ_BMTW01000007.1 coordinate 295,711, forward strand.
CCTCATCGTCGGACTTCTCCATGTGCGGCTCCAGGTGGGCCACCGCGCTCTTCATGACCTCGGCGGACTGGAGGACGAACGGCAGCTGCATCTGGCCGGAGCCGAACAGCTCGCCGACGACCTTCATGCCTTCCAGCAGCGTGTTGTTGACGATGTCGAGGGCCGGGGTGTCCTGGAGGGCCTCGTCGAGGTCGGCTTCCAGGCCGTTCTTCTCGCCGTCGATGATGCGGCGCTGGAGCCGCTCGTCCAGCGGGAGGGCCATCAGCTCCTCGGCCTTGCCCGCCTTCATCGACTTCATGTTGACGCCCTCGAACAGCTCCATGAGCTTCTGGAGGGGGTCGTAGCCCTCGGCGCGGCGGTCGTAGATCAGGTCGAGGGCGACCTTGACCTGCTCCTCCTCCAGCCGGGCGATCGGCAGGATCTTCGAGGCGTGCACGATCGCGGAGTCCAGGCCCGCCTTGACGCACTCGTCGAGGAAGACGGAGTTCAGCACGACACGGGCGGCCGGGTTGAGGCCGAAGGAGATGTTGGAGAGGCCCAGCGTGGTCTGGACGTCGGGGTGGCGCTGCTTCAGCTCGCGGATGGCCCCGATGGTGGCGATGCCGTCGCCGCGGGACTCCTCCTGGCCGGTGCAGATGGTGAAGGTCAGGGTGTCGATGAGGATGTCCGACTCGCGGATGCCCCAGTTGGTGGTCAGGTCCTCGATCAGCCGCTCGGCGATGGCGACCTTGTGCTCGATCGTGCGGGCCTGGCCCTCCTCGTCGATCGTCAGGGCGATCAGGGCGGCGCCGTGCTCGGCGGCCAGGGCGCTGACCTGCGCGAAGCGGGACTCGGGGCCGTCGCCGTCCTCGAAGTTCACCGAGTTCAGCACGGCCCGGCCGCCGAGCTTCTCCAGCCCGGCGCGCAGGACGGGCAGCTCGGTGGAGTCCAGCACGATCGGCAGGGTGGAGGCGGTCGCGAAGCGGCCGGCCAGCTCGGTCATGTCGGCGACGCCGTCGCGGCCCACGTAGTCGACGCAGAGGTCGAGCATGTGCGCGCCCTCGCGGATCTGGTCGCGGGCCATCTCCACGCAGTCGTCCCAGCGGGCCTCCAGCATGGCCTCGCGGAACTTCTTGGAGCCGTTGGCGTTGGTGCGCTCCCCGATGGCCAGGTAGGCGGTGTCCTGGCGGAAGGGGATGTGCTGGTAGAGGGAGGCGGCACCGGGCTCGGGGCGCGGGTCGCGCTCGGTCGGGGTCAGCTCGCGGGCCCGCTCGACGACGACCCGCAGGTGCTCGGGGGTCGTACCGCAGCAGCCGCCGATGAGGGAGAGGCCGTAGTCCCGGACGAAGAGCTCCTGGGAGTCGGCGAGACCCTCGGGGCCGAGCGGGAAGTGCGCGCCGTCCTTGGTCAGGACGGGCAGGCCGGCGTTGGGCATGCACATCAGGGGCGTACGGGAGTGGCGGGCGAGGTAGCGCAGGTGCTCGCTCATCTCGTCCGGGCCGGTCGAGCAGTTCAGCCCGATCAGGTCGATGCCCAGCGGCTCCAGGGCGGTCAGGGCCGCGCCGATCTCGGAGCCGAGGAGCATGACGCCCGTGGTCTCGAAGGCGAGGGAGCAGATCAGCGGCACCTGGAGGCCGAGGGCGTCCATCGCGCGGCGGGCGCCGATGATGCTGGCCTTGGTCTGCAGGAGGTCCTGGGTGGTCTCGACGATCAGCGCGTCGGAGCCGCCCGCGAGGAGGCCCTCGGCGTTCTGCTGGTAGCCGTCGCGCAGGATGTCGTACGTGGTGTGGCCGAGCGAGGGCAGCTTGGTGCCGGGGCCGATCGAGCCGAGGACCCAGCGCTGGCGGCCGTCCTTGGCGCCGAACTCGTCGGCGACCTCGCGGGCGATCCGGGCGCCGGACTCGGAGAGCTCGAAGATCCGGTCGGCGATCTCGTACTCGTTGGCGGCGGAGTGGTTCGCGCCGAAGGTGTTGGTCTCGACGCAGTCGACGCCGACCGCGAAGTACTCCTCGTGGACCGAGCGCACGATGTCGGGCCGGGTGATGTTGAGGATCTCGTTGCAGCCTTCGAGGTTCTCGAAGTCCTCCAGCGTGGGGTCCTGTGCCTGGAGCATGGTGCCCATCGCCCCGTCGGCCACCACCACGCGGGTGGCGAGTGCCTCTCGGAGTGCTTCTGCGCGGGTCCGGCTGTCGGCGGCGGATGTCGGCAACGAGGCCATGGATGATCTCCCAGGGATGCGACGGCTGTCGGCTTTGCGTCCTTCTTGGGGAAGGCGCACTCCGTCAGCGTAGCCGGACACCTCGACGCGTGGTCGGTTCGTCCATGAGGCGGACTGCATGCTGTGCGGGTGCGGGCGCGCCGGGCAACCGGGAGGAGACTTTCCCCGGAGTCCGGCACAGGTCGGCATCGACCGATAGTGTTCAGCATTGTCGAACCGAGGTGGAGGAGTACGGCGCGATGGCCAAGAACATCCAGTCGCTGGAGCGGGCGGCCGCGATGCTGCGTCTGCTGGCGGGCGGCGAGCGCCGGCTCGGGCTCTCCGACATCGCCTCCTCGCTGGGGCTGGCCAAGGGCACCGCGCACGGCATTCTGCGCACCCTTCAGCTGGAGGGCTTCGTCGAGCAGGACGCGGCGTCGGGCCGCTATCAGCTGGGCGCGGAGTTGCTGCGGCTCGGCAACAGCTATCTGGACGTGCACGAGCTGCGGGCGCGCGCCCTGGTCTGGACGGACGACCTGGCCCGCTCCAGCGGCGAGAGCGTCCACCTCGGGGTGCTGCACCAGCACGGCGTGCTGATCGTCCACCACGTCTTCCGGCCCGACGACAGCCGCCAGGTGCTGGAGGTGGGGGCGATGCAGCCGCTGCACTCCACGGCGCTGGGGAAGGTGCTGTCCGCGTACGACCCGGTGGCCCACAGCGAGGTCATGGAGGCGGAGCGCCGCTCCTTCACCGGGCGCACCGTCACCGAGGCCGACGCGTTCGAGTCGATGCTCGACCTGATCCGCGCCCAGGGCTGGGCAGCCGACGCCGAGGAGACCTGGGAGGGCGTCGCCGCCGTGGCCGCCCCCGTGCACGACCGGCGCAGGATGCCGGTGGGCGCGGTCGCCGTGACCGGCGCGGTGGAGCGCGTGGCCCCGGGCGGCACGCTGCGCCCCGAGCTGATCGCGGCCGTGCGGGACTGCGCCCGGGCGGTCTCCCGGGACCTGGGCGCCGGGCGCTTCTGAGGCGCGGCCCGCCCGCTCCGGCCGGGCCCGGCATACCCATGCCCACACCCACACCCATGCCCATACCCATACCCACATCCGACACCGGCCGGTAACGATCCCGTCGCGCACCGAGTCGTGGACCACAGAACCCTTGACGCTTCCTTCACTTCGGGGAAACACTGCCGTTCAACGGTCGGCATTGTCGAACGCCTAACGGCAATACGCGTTAGGGTGTGACAGTGCCAAGGGCCGGTCAAGCCCTTACAGATGGGCTGCCCACGCTTCGTGGATACCCATCTGGGGCGCGGAACACCGGCGGGACCGGTGATCCGCTCTCCCCTGGACGAAGGACAAAGGAGTCGCGGGTGTCCAGCTCCGACATTTTCATCGGCGAAACCATAGGTACCGCCGTACTCATCCTGCTCGGCGGCGGTGTCTGTGCCGCCGTCACGCTGAAGAGCTCGAAGGCCCGGAACGCGGGCTGGCTGGCCATCACCTTCGGGTGGGGCTTCGCCGTGCTGACCGGCGCCTACCTCGCCGGCGGCGTATCGGGCGCCCACCTCAACCCCGCGGTCACGGTCGGCCTGGCCATCCAGGGCGGCACGGAGTGGGGCGACGTCCCCCTCTACCTCGGTTCACAGCTGCTCGGCGCGATGATCGGCGCCCTGCTGGTCTGGGCGGTCTACTACGGCCAGTTCCACGCCCACCTGACCGACCCGGAGATCGTCGGCACCAAGTCCACCGACGAGGGCATGGTCGACCAGACCGCCGCCCCGAAGGCGGGCCCGGTGCTCGGGATCTTCTCCACCGGTCCGGAGATCCGCAACGGCGTGCAGAACGTCGTCACCGAGATCATCGCGACGGCCGTGCTGGTCCTGGCGATCCTGACCCAGGGCCTCAACGACGGGGGCAACGGCATCGGCGTGCTCGGCGCGCTGATCACCGCCCTGGTCGTCGTCGGGATCGGCCTCTCGCTCGGCGGCCCGACCGGCTACGCCATCAACCCGGTCCGCGACCTCGGTCCGCGCATCGTGCACGCCCTGCTGCCGCTGCCGAACAAGGGTGGTTCGGACTGGGGCTACGCGTGGGTACCCATCGTGGGTCCGCTCGTCGGCGGCGCACTCGCCGGCGGGCTCTACAACCTCGCCTTCGCCTAGCCGCTCGCCCATCACCTCACAGACTTCCGGGAGCACACCGTGACCGACGCACACACCACCGGCACCCATGGCACCGGGCCGTTCATCGCGGCCATCGACCAGGGCACCACCTCCAGCCGCTGCATCGTGTTCGACAAGGACGGCCGGATCGTCTCCGTCGACCAGAAGGAGCACGAGCAGATCTTCCCGAAGCCGGGCTGGGTCGAGCACGACGCGACCGAGATCTGGGAGAACGTCCAGGAGGTCGTCGCCGGGGCCATCGTCAAGGCCGGCATCACCTCCGCCGACGTCAAGGCGATCGGCATCACCAACCAGCGCGAGACCACCCTGCTCTGGGACAAGAACACCGGTGAGCCGGTGCACAACGCCCTGGTCTGGCAGGACACCCGCACCGACGCGCTCTGCAAGGAGCTCGGCCGCAACGTGGGCCAGGACCGGTTCCGCCGCGAGACCGGGCTGCCGCTCGCCTCGTACTTCGCGGGCCCCAAGGTCCGCTGGCTGCTCGACAACGTCGAGGGGCTGCGCGAGCGCGCCGAGCGCGGCGACATCCTCTTCGGCACCATGGACTCCTGGGTCATCTGGAACCTCACCGGCGGCACCGACGGCGGCGTCCACGTCACCGACGTCACCAACGCCTCGCGCACCCTCCTGATGAACCTGCACCGGATGGAGTGGGACGAGAAGATCCTCTCCTCCATCGGCATCCCGGCCGAGGTGCTCCCCGAGATCCGCTCCTCCGCCGAGGTGTACGGCAACGCCAAGGGCGGCATCCTCGACGGCGTGCCCGTCGCCTCCGCGCTGGGTGACCAGCAGGCGGCGCTGTTCGGCCAGACCTGTTTCGCCGAGGGCGAGGCCAAGTCCACGTACGGCACCGGCACCTTCATGCTGATGAACACCGGTGGCACCCCGGTGAACTCGTACAACGGGCTGCTCACCACCGTCGGCTACCAGATCGGCGACAAGCCCCCGGTGTACGCGCTGGAGGGCTCCATCGCGGTCACCGGTTCGCTGGTGCAGTGGATGCGCGACCAGATGGGCCTGATCAAGTCGGCCGCCGAGATCGAGACGCTGGCCTCCTCGGTCGAGGACAACGGCGGCGCGTACTTCGTGCCCGCCTTCTCCGGCCTGTTCGCCCCCTACTGGCGCCCCGACGCCCGTGGCGTCATCACCGGTCTCACCCGTTACGTCACCAAGGCGCACATCGCCCGTGCCGTCCTGGAGGCCACCGCCTGGCAGACCCGCGAGATCAGCGACGCCATGACGAAGGACTCCGGCGTCGAGCTGACCGCGCTCAAGGTCGACGGCGGCATGACGTCCAACAACCTGCTGATGCAGACGCTCGCCGACTTCCTGGACGCGCCGGTGGTGCGCCCGATGGTCGCCGAGACCACCTGCCTCGGCGCCGCCTACGCCGCCGGTCTCGCCGTCGGCTTCTGGCCGGACACCGACGCGCTGCGCGCCAACTGGCGCCGGGCCGCCGAGTGGACACCCCGCATGGACGCGGACACCCGTGCCCGCGAGTACAAGAGCTGGCTCAAGGCCGTCGAACGGACCATGGGCTGGGTCGAGGACGAAGAAAGCTGACGAGGAGCATCACCATGACCACCCTGCAGAGCGTTCCCGCCCTCGGAACGCACCCGGCCTCCGGCTCGCTGCCGAGCCGCGCCGAGACCCGGGACCAGCTGTCCCGGGCCACGTACGACCTCCTGGTCATCGGCGGCGGCATCCTGGGCATCTCCACCGCCTGGCATGCCGCGCAGTCCGGGCTGCGGGTGGCTCTGGTGGACGCCGGCGACTTCGCCGGCGCCACCTCCTCCGCCTCCTCCAAGCTCCTCCACGGCGGTCTGCGCTACCTCCAGACCGGCGCGGTGAAGCTGGTCGCGGAGAACCACTTCGAGCGGCGCGCGGTCTCCCGCGAGGTGGCCCCGCACCTGGCCAACCCGCTCACCTTCTACCTGCCCGTCTACAAGGGCGGCCCGCACGGCGCGGCCAAGCTCGGCGCGGGCGTCTTCGCCTACTCCGCGCTCTCCGCGTTCGGCGACGGCGTCGGCCACGTCATCTCCCCGGCCAAGGCCCAGCGCGACGTGCCCGAGCTGCGGACGGACGACCTCAAGGCGGTCGCGGTCTACCGCGACGACCAGATGAACGACGCCCGCATGGCGCTGATGACGGTCCGCGCGGCCGTCGACGCGGGCGCGGTCGTCCTCAACCACGCGGCCGTCACCGGGCTGCGCTTCACCCGGGGCCGGGTCACCGGCGCCGAGCTGAAGGACAGCACCGACGGCACCGAGTTCGGTGTCGACGCCCGGCTCGTGCTGAACGCCACCGGCCCCTGGGTCGACCACCTGCGGAAGATGGAGGACCCGAACGCGGCCCCCTCCATCCGCCTCTCCAAGGGCGCGCACCTGGTCCTCAAGCGGACCCGGCCGTGGCGGGCGGCGCTGGCCACCCCGATCGACAAGTACCGCATCACGTTCGCGCTGCCGTGGGAGGACATGCTGCTCCTCGGCACGACGGACGAGGAGTACGAGGGCGATCCGGCGGACGTCTCGGTGACCGAGGCCGACACCGCGCAGATCCTCGACGAGGCGGCGTTCTCGATCAAGGACCAGCAGCTGTCGCGCGATCTGATCACCTATTCCTTCGCGGGTCTGCGGGTGCTGCCCGGCGGTCCGGGTGACACCTCCAAGGCCAAGCGCGAGACGGTCGTCACCGAGGGCCGTGGCGGGATGCTGTCGGTCGCGGGCGGCAAGTGGACGACCTTCCGCCACATCGGCCGTACGGTCATGAACAAGCTGGCCGCCCTGCCCGGGCACCCGCTGGCCGAGGACATGGAGCCGATGAACCGGCTGCCGCGGAAGCTGCCGCTCCCCGGTATCGCCAACCCGAACGCGGTCGCCCACCGGCTGCTCATCGACGGCCCCGCCCCCGGCCCGCGCATGGCCCCGGACACCGCCCGGCACCTGGCCACGCACTACGGCTCGCTCGCCTTCGACATCGCCCGGCTGGCGAACGAGAACCCGGAGCTGGCCGAGCGCGTGCACCCGGACGCCCCGGAGATCTGGGCCCAGGTCGCCTACGCCCGGGACCACGAGTGGGCCGAGACGGCGGACGACGTGCTGCGCCGCCGGACCACGCTGACCATCCGGGGCCTGGCTACGGACGACGTCCGCGAGGGCGTCGAGAAGCTGCTGGCCGACCGCGACTGATCCACCGGACCCACCCCCCACGGGCACGCGGACGGGGGCGGCTTCCTCACGGGAGCCGCCCCCGTTCCCGTACCCGCAGGACACCGTCCGGGTGCCACACTCCCGCCATACGCGTGCAACGTGCCGCGGGGACAGTGGAGTTCATGCGATTCTCCGTGCTCTCCCTGATCGGTCACGACCCGCACCCGCTGACCGGTGACCTGCCCTCCGCCGCCGACCGGTTCGAAGAAGTGATCGATACGGCCTCGGTGGCGGAGAGGCTCGGCTTCGACGCCTACTCCGTCGGCGAACGGCACGCGGGCGCCTTCCTCTCCTCCAGCCCGAACGTCGTGCTGGGCGCCATCGCGGCCCGGACGACCACCATCCGGCTGCTCACCGGGGTGACCGTCGTCGCGATCCTCGATCCGGTCCGGGTGGCGGAGGACTTCGCGACGCTCGACCAGATCTCCCGGGGCCGGGTCGAATTGGTCGTCGGCAAGGGCGCGGAGGCGGGCCACTTCGACCTGTTCGGCCTGGAGGAGGAGCGGCAGTGGGACCTCCAGAAGGAGAAGTACGAGCTGCTGCGCCGGCTCTGGACCGAGGAAGGCGTCGACTGGGAGGGTGAGTTCCGCCCGCCGCTGAAGAACGTGACGACCGTGCCGCGTCCGTACGGCGGTCTCCCCCGGATCTGGCACGGTTCGGCGACCAGCCTCAACTCCCCCGAACTGGCGGCCAAACACGGCGACCCGCTGTTCACCGCCAACGCCATCCAGCCCCGTGAGGCGTACGCGAAGCTCATCGCCCACTACCGCGAGCGGTTCGAGGCGTACGGGCACGATCCGGCGGACGCGAAGGTGGCGGCCGGATCGGGCGGGCTGCTCATCGCGGACAGCTCGCAGGCGGCCGTCACGCGGTACAAGGAGCTGTACGAGGCGCGGGTGCGCCAGACGTTCAAGCCGCATCTGGCGGGCAGGGCCGGCTACAACACCCCGTTCCGCACGATCGAGGAGGCGATCGAGGGCGGCCCGCAGCTGATCGGCAGTCCGCAGCAGATCATCGACAAGATCCTCGGCTGGCACGAGGTCTACCGCCACGACCTCCAGTCGATCACCGTGGACGGCCTCGGGCTGGGCCGTCCCGAGCAGGTGGAGACGCTCCAGCGGTTCGCGGAGGAGATCGCCCCGGTCGTGCGACGGGAGGCGCCGTCCTCGCTCCGGGACTGATCGAACAGTGTTCACCCGGCCGTGCAAGAGGGCTGCGGCCGGGGGCCCGGGAAGCCGTAAGGTTGCTCCGTACGTATGGAGACATCGGAAGGAGGCCCGGGTGATCGAGCTCGAGTCGGTGCCCGAGCTGGTCGACCCGGTCATGGTGGCCGCGTTCGAAGGCTGGAACGACGCCGGGGACGCCGCCTCCACAGCGGTCGGTCATCTGGACCGGGAGTGGAAGGGCGAGGTGTTCGCGGCGCTCGACGCCGAGGACTACTACGACTTCCAGGTCAACCGGCCCACGGTGTGGCTGGACGGCAGCACGCGGAAGATCACCTGGCCGACGACACGGCTGTCCGTGGTGCGGGTGGGCGGCGACAAGCCCCGCGACCTGGTCCTGGTGCGCGGGATCGAGCCGTCGATGCGCTGGCGGTCGTTCTGCAACGAGATCCTCGGCTTCGCCCATGAGCTGGGCGTCGAAATGGTCGTCATCCTGGGCGCCTTGCTCGGCGACACCCCGCACACCCGGCCGGTGCCGGTGAGCGGGGTCACCTCCGACGCGGACCTGGCGCGGACGATGGACCTGGAGGAGACGCGGTACGAGGGCCCCACGGGCATCGTCGGGGTCCTCCAGGAGGCGTGCACGCACGCCGGGGTGCCCGCGGTCAGCCTGTGGGCGGCGGTCCCGCACTACGTGTCGCAGCCGCCGAACCCGAAGGCGACGCTGGCCCTGCTCAACCGTCTTGAGGACCTGATCGGGCTGCGCATCCCGCTGGGCGAACTGCCCGAGGACGCTCGGGCCTGGCAGCTCGGGGTCGATCAGCTGGCCTCGGAGGACAGCGAGGTCGCGGAGTACGTGCAGACGCTGGAGGAGGCGCGGGACACCGCGGAGCTGCCCGAGGCGTCCGGCGAGGCCATCGCCCGGGAGTTCGAGCGGTATCTGCGGCGGCGGGACGGCGGTCCCGGGCAGGGGCCGGGCGGCCATGCCACGGAGACCGGGGACGTCTCCTATCTGCGGGATCCGTCCAGCGGCCGCACCCGCCCGCCGAAGCCGCCGCGCCCGGAGACGGGGCGCGGGAAGGCCTCCGACGACAAGGGCGCCAAGGGGACTGACGACGCGTCGGAGTCCGACGGCGAGGAAGGCTCCGGCGGCCGTCCCGAGGAGGACGGCGAGAGTTAGGCCCGGTGACGAACAGCGAGGCGCCGCACGGGAGATGATCCCGTGCGGCGCCTCTGTTCCGGAGCGTCCCGGTGCGGCTCAGGCGCAGTGGAACGTCGCCGCCGCCCAGTCGCCGTGGTCGCCCGTCTTGGACCCGTTGGTGTCGGTGACCTTCAGCCGCACCTGGCGTACGCCGTCGAGCTTCACGTCCACGGGCACGGTCGCCGAGGCGCCGGTCAGCTTCGGTGAGGTCCACAGCACCTTGCCGTCGCCCTCCACGGAGAACGCGACCTCTCCGTAGCCGTTGATCTCGTCGTCGATCCCGACGTCGGCCGTGAACGCCGTGCATCGGCCGCCGAGATGGACGGCGATGTCGGAGTCGGCGTGGGTGCCGATCCCCTTCTCGTACGTCTTCCCCGCGAGCGTCAGCGTCTTCCCGTCGCTCGCGCCCGACTCCCCGTTGGAACGGTCGCGTTCGGCGGGGCCGTAGCCGTTGCTCTCGGAGAGCCAGACCAGATCGCTCGCCCAGGCCTCGCCCTCGGGGGCCGGTGGCAGGACGGACACGGCGAGCCGCTGCTGACTCGTGCGGGTCTCCCCGGCGGTCCGGTAGCGGGCCAGCGCGGTGAGCCGGGTCTCGCGCACCTCGGCGTCCTTCGCCGGGGTGAGCTCCACCTCGACCCGGCGGGTGGCACCGGCCGGGATGCGGCCCGGGACCTTCGCGGTGGCCGTCCGCCAGCCCTCGGGGACCTGGAGGGAGACCGTGGTGTCGGTGAGGGCGGAGCTGCCCGCGGTCACCTCCACCTGGACCGTGCCGGGGGTGCCCGCACCCGCCTCCTGGCCCGTGGGGGCGGTGAGGGCGGCGGCCGCCGATGCCTTCTTACCGCCGACCGCGCTGGTGCCCAGGAGCTTCACGGTGAACTTCTTCGCGGTGCTCAGGGGCGCGGTCTTCACGTGCACCACGCCGCCCCGGTCGTCGCGGTCGTACCACCAGCCCTGGCGGGCCTGGTCGTACGCGGCCTTCGAGGTCAGCTCGGGCAGCGTCCGGTCCAGCTTCACCGCGCGCGGCTCGGAGCCGGTGTGGACGGTGAACTCGTAGGGGCGGGCGGTCTGCTTGCCGGTGAAGCTGCCCCGGCTCTCGTTGATCGTGACGGAGACGTCGCCCGCGCCGTGCTGCGGGGCCCGGACGTCGGCGCGCTGGGTGGCGTACTTCCCGTCGCGGTGCTCGCGGGTGACGCCGTCGTCCTCGTACAGGGTGAAGGAGGTGTTCCCCTGCGGGTAGACGTCCCAGGCCAGCGGGGAGTCGGCGGTGCGGTCGCGGTACGAGCGGATGCCCGGCCACATCGGGACGGCCGCGCCCGCCTTCACGAAGAGCGGCAGGGTGTCGAGCGGGGCACTGTAGGAGTCGATGGTGGTGGGGCCCTCGTAGGTGCGGCCGCTCCAGTAGTCGATCCAGGTGCCCTTGGGGAGGTAGATGTCCTTGCGCTCGGTGGTGTCCTGGTAGACGGGCGCCACCAGGAAGTGCTCGCCGGAGAGGAACTCGTACTTCGCGGCCTCCGTCGACGCCTTCGGGTCGTCGGGGTATTCGAGGACCAGCGGGCGGACCATGCCGACACCGGTCTTGGTGGCCTCGTGGGCGTAGCTGTACTGGTAGGGCAGCAGCGACTCCTTGAGCTTGAGGTAGTCGCGGTTGACCGAGGTGTACGGCTCCCCGTGGCGGAAGGGCTGCTTGTCCATGGGGGCCCAGCCGTCCATGGTCATCGTGGTACCGAGGAACATCTTCCACTGGAGGTCGCGGGTGTAGGTCTTGGCGCTGCCGCCGAAGATCCCGTCGACGTCACCGGTGGTGTAGGCGAGACCGGACATGGTGGCGCCCGCGTAGGTGGGGATCTGCCAGCGGATGTACTCCCAGGTGCCGGACTGGTCGCCGGACCACTGCACTCCGCAGCGCTGTGCGCCGGCCCAGCTCTCGGGGGCCCAGGTGAAGCCGCGGGCGTCGCTGTGGTCCTCGATGCCCTGGTAGGCGTCCTTGCAGGCGTCGAGGGCGAACTTGTATCCGGGGCCGACCCAGGCGACGTCCAGCTTGGCGACCCGCTGGCCGGCCTTGACCTGGGCTTCGAGGTTCTCGATGCCGTCCTCGGTCCACAGGCCGAGCTCCATGTTGCGGTCCTTGAGGCCCTGGGCGGTCTCCTCCAGGTCCTCGTAGCCGCAGCCGTAGCCGTCGTTGACGAGCATCCAGCCGTTGGGCATGTCGTTCTCGACGTATCCGTCGGCGACCTTCAGCGAGTCCAGGGTGCGGCGCTCGCCCCGGTTGGCGTTGTGGAGGTAGCAGTCGGCGTCGCCGATCTCCATGCCGTAGACGGGCGGCAGGAACGGCTTTCCGGTGAGGTCGGTGTACTGCCCGATGACGTCCTTGGCGGCGTCGGCGCCCTCGCCCGCGAAGTAGTAGGCGTCGAAGCGCTGTTCCTTCGCACTGGTCGTCACCGGGTCGGTGAACGCGTAGGTGCCCGGGGCATAGGTGTTGCGGAAGACGCCGTAGCCGGCCGACGAGAGGTAGAACGGCACGGAGTTGGGGTGGCCGCCGTCGTCCCAGTTGTAGTCGACGGCGACCTCGACGGTCTTGTCGCGGTGGGTGGTGTTGCCGCGGCCGTTCTGCATCCCGGCCCCGTAGAACTGCTCATTCGCGCCCCGGGCCAGCGTCTGGACGGTCTTCTCACCGGTCCAGCTGAGGCCCTTCGTCTCGGACCAGATCCGGCTGCCGTCCGCCCGGTGCAGGGCGAAGCGCAGCGGCTTCTTGTAGGCCCGCAGGGTGACCTCGCCCGTCGACAGCTCGTAGCGGTCGCCGCGCTCCTTCCAGCGGGTGTGGGGCGGCTCGCCCTGCGGCAGGACGATGTCGTCGCCGGTGGGGTCGGTGAACTTCCCGTCCGGGGCGAGCTCGATACGGAAGGTCTCCTTCGAGACGAAGCTGACCCGGGCCTCGGCCTGCCCGGCGGTCAGCCGGTAAACCGCTCCGTCCGCGCGGAAGCCGGTCACGTCCCCGACGGTGGTGGTCTCCGTGCTCTCCGCCGGGGCCTCGTCGGCGTGGGCCCCGCCGGGCCCCGAGAGGGCCGCGAGCAGTCCGAGCAGTGCAGCAACCGCTGCCGCTCTCATGCGCGTTGATGTTTGCATAGAAGGCTTTTAGCGCAACTTCGAGCACGTGACCATGGACAAAAAGGAACCGACCCCGAACTTCGTAGAGAAGTCCGAGGCCGGTTCAAGCCATGGGGCGGGCGGGGGAACCGCCTACAGAGCGACCCCCAGCAGGGCGTCGACCGTACGCGAGACGAGGCCGGGCGCGCCCTCGTCGGTGCCGCCCTCCGCGCCCTGGAGCGCGGCCCAGCGGTCCACCGCGGCGAGCGCGGCGGGGCTGTCCAGATCGTCGGCGAGGGCTTCGCGGACCTCCTCGACCAGCGCGTCGGCGGACGGCCCGTCGGGGCGCGAGACGGCGGCCCGCCAGCGCGCGAGGCGCTCGACGGCGTCGGCCAGCACCTGGTCGGCCCACTCCCAGTCGGAGCGGTAGTGGCGGGAAAGCAGCGCGAGCCGGATGGCCGCCGGGTCCACGCCGTCGCGGCGCAGCGCCGAGACGAAGACAAGGTTGCCGCGCGACTTGGACATCTTCTCGCCGTCCAGGCCGACCATGCCGGCGTGGACGTAGGCCTGGGCGAAGGGGTGCTCGCCGGTCAGCGCCTGGGCGTGCGAGGCGCCCATCTCGTGGTGCGGGAAGGCGAGGTCGGAGCCGCCGCCCTGGATGTCGAAGCCCATGCCGAGGTGGTCCAGTGCGATGGCGACGCACTCGATGTGCCAGCCCGGGCGGCCGTCGCCCAGGGAGGCCCCGTCCCAGCTCGGCTCGCCCGGGCGGGCGGCCATCCAGAGCATCGGGTCGAGGGGGTTCTTCTTTCCGGGGCGCTCCGGGTCGCCGCCGCGCTCGGCGGAGAGCAGGCGCATCGCCTCGGCGTCGAGGCCGGAGACCTCGCCGAAGTGCGGGTCGGCGTCGACGGAGAAGTAGGTGTCGCCGTCCAGGTCGTAGGCGGCGCCCGCGTCCCGGAGGCGTTCGACCAGGGGCACGATGCCCGGTATGGCCTCGACCGCTCCGATGTAGTGCCGCGGGGGCAGCATCCGCAGGGCAGTCATGTCCTCGCGGAAGAGTGCCGTCTCGCGCTCCGCGAGCTCGGTCCAGTCCTGACCGTCGCGCACGGCCCGCTCCAGCAGCGGATCGTCCACGTCGGTCACGTTCTGGACGTAGTGAACCTGCCGCTTGGTGTCGAGCCACACGCGCTGAACGAGGTCGAACGCGTTGTAGGTCGCCGCATGACCCATGTGGGTCGCGTCGTACGGCGTGATGCCGCAGACGTAGATGCGGGCGACGGGACCGGGGTCAAGGGTGATCCGTCCGCCGGTCGCGGTGTCGTGGATCCGAAGGTCGCGGCCCTTGCCGGGCAGGGCGGGGACCTCAGAAGCGGGCCAGGCATGCATGTCATGAGCGTAACCGGACGTTGCTTCCGGATACGAACCGGCTCCGGAAACCTGTCCGAAGAGGCCCTCTTGCGTGCAACGCCCAGCAGGGGGTAGAGCGCGGGTCGCCGTCGGGCGCCGGCTACACCGGGGGCCAGGGGATGGGCGGCCACTGGCCGCTCGGCTTCGGGTGCACGGCGCTCTTGAGCAGCCCGTCGATCCGCTCCCGCAGGGCCTCCAGCTCGGCCGGGGTGATGAGTTCGGCCATCCGGGTGGCGAGGCCGGCCCCCGGCGCCAGCTCGGCGGCGAGCCGGCCCAGCACCGCCAGGGCCTCTTCGGTGAGCGGTTCGCCCGCCCAGCCCCAGAGCAGGGTCCGCAGCTTGTCGTCGGCGTTGAAGGTGACGCCGTGGTCGATACCGAAGAGCCGCCCGCCGGGCGCGGGCAGCAGATGGCCGCCCTTGCGGTCGCCGTTGTTGATCACCGCATCCAGCACCGCGAGCCGCCGCAGCCGGGGGTCGTCCGCGTGCACCAGCAGCGCGGTCCTCCCCTCCCCCACGTCCGCGAAGCCCACGGCCTTCCAGCCGTCGCCCGGCTCCTCGCCCTCGACGAGCGCCAGCAGCTCGGGGGCGTCCTCACCGTCCTCGGGGCCGTCGATCCAGAGCTGGACCATGCCCTGCCCGTACGGCCCGTCCCGCAGCACGGTCGGCGGCACGAGGTCCCAGCCGGTCGCCCGGGAGACCTCGTACGCGGCGGCCTCCCGCTGGGCGAGGGTGCCGTCGGGGAAGTCCCAGAGCGGCTGCTCCCCCGCGACCGGCTTGTACGCGCAGGTGCGCTCCTCGCCGTCGTACGCCACCGTGCAGTGCAGCACCGCGTTGGACGCCCCGCCGACCTGCCCGAGGACGGTGAGCGTGCCCTCGGTGAGCAGGGTGAGCAGCTCGGTGTCCGTCAGGCTCCGCGACGGTATCCGTTCTGGCGCGGGCATACGTGTCCTTCCGGATCGAGCGGCAGGCTGCACAGCGGGCACGGCGGGCGGCCGGCGTTGACGACGTCCAGGGCCCGCTTGGCGAAGGCGCGGGCCTGGGCGCCGCTGAGCCGGACGCGGAGCATCGGCGGGCCGTTCTCCTCGTCCTGGAGGAGCTTCTCCTCGGCCTCCGCGAGATCGTCCTCGGAGTCGGCGTCGAGCTCGACGAGGGCCTGCGCCTCGACGATCATGCGCTGTTCCTCGCCGTCCCAGGCCAGGGCCATGGTGCCGACCCGGAACTCCTCCTCGACGGGCACGTCGAGCGGCGCGGTGTCGGTGACGTCGGTGGGCGCCATGGCGGGTACCGGGGAGTTGCCGCCCGTGCGGCGTACGACCTCGTCGAGCAGCTCGTCGATCCGCTCGGCGAGCGCGGCGACCTGGGTCTTCTCCAGGGCGACGCTGGTGACCCGGCCCTGGGAGGACGCCTGCAGGAAAAACGTTCGGCGGCCAGGCAGCCCGACCGTACCGGCCACGAATCGGTCCGGTGGGTCGTAGAGGAACACCTGACGGGACACGTCCTGCTCCCTTGAGCTTCGATGGTGGTTGGGGGGCGCTACGGCGCGTCCACCCTACTGCCCGGAGCGATCACGGCGCGCCCGCGCCGCCCCCGACCGTCGCGTCCGCCGAACCGTCACCGGCGGGGGACGCGGCGGCGTCCGCCCCGAGGCCGTGTTCGCGGGGCGCCAGGGAGTCGAGATCGCCGGTGTCGCCGAGCCGCAGGAGGAAGGGCCGCAGCCGGGTGTAGCGGATCGCGGTGACCGAACAGGGGTCGACGTGGATGCGCTGGAAGAGGTCCAGGTGCATGCCCAGGGCGTCGGCGACGAGGGACTTGATGATGTCGCCGTGCGAGCACATGACGTACGTGGCGTCCTCGCCGTGCTCCGCCTCGACGCGCTCGTTCCAGTCGCGTACGGCGTCGACGGCGCGGGCCTGCATGGCGCGCATGGACTCACCGCCGGGGAAGGCCGCGGCGGAGGGGTGCTGCTGGACGACCGACATCAGGGGCTCGTCGGCGAGTTCGGCGAGCTTCCGGCCCGACCAGTGACCGTAGTCGCACTCGCTGATCCGGTCCTCGGTGTGCAGGGGCAGGCCCGGGCGCGCGTCGAGGAGCGGCTGGAGCGTCTGCCGGCAGCGCTCCAGGGGGCTGCTGACGGCGAGGACCGGGACGACGGCGGCGAGCCGGCCGGGGAGGGCCGCGGCCTGTGCGGCGCCGCGTTCGTCGAGAAGGACGCCGGGGGTGCGGCCCGCGAGCACCCCGGCGGTGTTGGCGGTGGACCGTCCGTGGCGTACGAGGATCAGCGTGGGCATACCCGCCAGCGTACGTCCGAGGTGCGTGGGGGCGGGTTCACGGGGAAGAATGCCCGCCGTGATCGTGGACTGTGCCATCTACCGGGACGGGCGCCGCACCGAACGGCCCGACGACTTCTCCGACGCCCTGGACGAGGCGCGGGCCTCGCACGACGCGTTCCTGTGGATCGGGCTGCACGAACCGAGTGAGGAGGAGTTCGACCTCGTACGGGACGAGTTCGGGCTGCACCCGCTGGCCGTCGAGGACGCGCTGCGGGCACACCAGCGGCCCAAGCTGGAGGTGTACGACGACTCCCTGTTCGTGGTGCTCAAGCCGATCGTCTACGAGCCCGAGAGCGACACCGTCAGCGCCGACGAACTGATGGTCTTCATAGGGGACGCGTTCGTGGTGACGGTCCGGCACGGCGAGGGCGCCCCGTTGGCGGCCGTTCGCAAGCGGCTGGAGGCCGAGCCCGAGGTTCTCAAGCACGGCCCGACGGCGGTGCTGTACGCGGTCAGCGACGCCGTCGTGGACCACTACATGGACGTGGCCGGCGAGCTCCAGGTGGACCTGGAGGAGCTGGAGGCGCAGGTCTTCGCGCCGACCGGCTCGGGCGACTCGAAGAACACCGCCGCCCGGATCTACACCTTCAAACGGCAGGTGCTGGAGTTCCGCCGGGCGGCCGGTCCGCTGACGGCGCCGATGGCCCGGCTCTCGGCCGCGGGCGTGCCGTTCGTCCACGAGCACGCGCAGCCGTTCTTCCGGGACGTGGCCGACCACCTGACCCGCGCCAACGAGCAGGTGGAGGGGCTGGACCGGCTGCTCTCGGACATCCTGTCGGCGCATCTGGCACAGATGGGCGTGCGGCAGAACGACGACATGCGCAAGATCTCCGCCTGGGCGGCGATGGCCGCCGTGCCGACGATGGTGGCGGGCATCTACGGCATGAACTTCGACCACATGCCGGAGCTGCACTGGCCGTGGACGTATCCGGCGGTGGTCGCGCTGATGGGCTTCGCGGTGTACGGGCTGTACCGGCTGTTCAAGCGGCGCGGCTGGCTCTAGGGGGCGTCCGGCGGCCCGGGGCGGGCCGCCGGAGCCTTCGAGCCTCAGGCGTACTCGTGCTCGGGCACCGCGGGACTGCCGAGCGCGTTGCGCCGCTCCGGCATCTCCAGGGTCACCATGCGCCGCCAGCCGACGAGGCGCTCGTACGCGTACACCGCGTGGATGCCCGCCGCGAGGACGGCGGCCTTGGGGCGGGACCAGCCGAGGATGCGGCCCATGTCGGCCATCACGGCGAGGCTGACGTCGCGGTAGACACGGATCTCGGCCAGAGCGCACTCGCGCATGATCCGCTGGATGGTCCGGCCGTGCCCCTCGCGGGCGAGGGCGAGCAGTTCCTCGTGGCAGTAGGCGAGGTGGTTGTCCTCGTCGTTGGAGATCATCTTCACCGCGCGGCCGATGTCGGGGTGGTCGGCGAAGTACCGGCGCAGCAGCTGCATCTGCTCGGAAGCGCGCTGCTCGGTGATCCGGCTGTGGGCCAGATAGGTGATGATGTCGCGCTCGGTGAGCCGCTCCTCGCCGCGCAGCCGGGAGTGCGCGAGGCCGATGCCCTGCTGCTCCAGGAGCATCGTGTAGTCCGTCTCGGGCGGGACCTCGACGGGCGGCAGTCCGCGCTTCTTCAGAAGGGCGTTGAAGATCCGGCCGTGCTTGTCCTCGTCGGCGCCGTGCCGGACGATCCTGGGGGCCAGCTCACGGCGGCCCTCCGGGACGAGGGCGGCGATGCGGGCGTTCTCCCAGCCGCCCTGGGCCTCGCCGCTCGCGGCAATGGAACAGAAGAGCCGGTAGGACTCGTCGTTGTCCAGGATCTCCTGGAACAGGGTCTGCGCAGAGAGCATGAGGGCCACCTCCGTACCCGTTTTCCGCGGAGCCCAGGTCCGCGGAGCGGTATTCCGCAGAACGAGTCAAAGGGGCTACGGGGCGGTCGGCAACCGGAGCGGTCACGCACCGCGCACGGCCGGGGCGCCCCCGGGACGGCGTAACTCTTGGGCGCGTCGCGCGTTGTTCCTGCTGACGGCCGTGGCGGGGAAGACCCCCGAGCCCCCACCACGGCCGTAGTGCTGCCCGCAGGTGTTACGCGAGGCCGGAGCGCTCCAGGGCATCCGTGCCGGCGCGCAGGGCGGTGAGCCGCTCCTCCAGGGTGAAGCCGGCCGGGGCGAGGTTGAGCGTGGTGACCCCGGCGGCGGCGTAGGCCTGCATCCGGTCGGCGATCCGCTCGACGGGGCCGAGCAGCGCGGTCTGGTCGATCAGCTGGTGCGGTACGGCGGCGGCGGCCCCGGCCTTGTCCCCGTCCAGGTACTTGTCCTGGATCTCGGCGGCCTCCTTCTCGTACCCCATGCGCTGGGCGAGCTGGTTGTAGAAGTTCTGCTTCCGGCTGCCCATCCCGCCGACGTACAGGGCGGTGTACGGGCGGAACATGTCGGCGAGGCCGGTCACGTCATCGCCGACGGCCAGCGGCAGCGTCGGGCTGACGTCGAAGCCCTCCATCGTCTTGCCGGCCTTCTCGCGGCCCGCACGCAGCGGCTGGATCGCGGTCTCCTCCAGGTGCTCGGCGGAGGGGAAGATCAGCAGGGCGCCGTCGGCGATCTCACCGGTCTGCTCCAGGTTCTTGGGGCCGATCGCGGCGATGTAGAGCGGGATGTGCTCGCGCTCCGGGTGCACGGTGAGCTTGATCGGCTTGCCCGGGCCGCCGGGGAGCGGCAGCGTCCAGTGCGCGCCCTCGTAACTCACGCGCTCACGGGTCATCGCCTTGCGGACGATCTCCACGTACTCGCGGGTGCGGGCCAGCGGCTTGTCGAACTTGACGCCGTACCAGCCCTCGGAGACCTGCGGGCCCGAGACGCCGAGGCCGAGCCGGAAGCGGCCGCCGGAGAGCGAGTCGAGGGTGGCGGCGGTCATCGCCGTCATGGTGGGCTGCCGGGCCGGGATCTGCATGATGGCGGAGCCGACGTCGATCGACTCGGTCTGGGCCGCGACCCAGGTCAGCACGGTCGGGGCGTCGGAGCCGTACGCCTCGGCCGCCCAGCAGACGTCGTAGCCGAGCCGGTCGGCCTCCTGCGCGACGGCGAGGTTGTCGCCGTCCATGCCGGCGCCCCAGTAACCGAGATTGATGCCGAGCCGCATAGCCGCTCCCCTTACTGATCAGTAACGTCCCTTTCTCCGGACTCTAGCGCGGGCGGCGGCGATCCGGCAGGCCCGGCGGACCTCGGGTTGTCCACAGCCCCTGCACCGCGTGGGGCCGTGGCCAGTAATCTCAGCGCCCATGGAGCAGAGGCATCTCGGCCGTACCGGCCTTCGCGTGTCCCGGATCGGGCTCGGCACCCTCACCTGGGGCCGCGACACGGACGAGCACGACGCCGCGGATCAGCTGAAGGCCTTCTGGGACGCGGGCGGCACCCTGGTGGACACCGCCGATGTGTACGGGGGCGGCGAGGCCGAGTATCTGCTCGGGCGGCTCGTCGGCAGCCTGATCCCCCGTGAGGACCTGGTCATCGCCACGAAGGCCGGAAACGTCCCCGACCCCTATCGCCGCGTCAACGGCTCGCGCGGGCATCTGCTGGCCGCCCTGGACGCGTCCCTGGAGCGGCTCGGCACGGATTACGTGGACCTGTGGCAGGTCCATGCCTTCGACCCGGCGACCCCGCTGGAGGAGACCCTCCAGGCGGTGGACCTGGCCGTCTCCTCCGGCCGCGTGCGCTACGCGGGCGTGTCGAACTTCTGCGGCTGGCAGCTGGCGAAGGCGGCCACCTGGCAGCTCGCCGCGCCCGGGGTGCGCACCCGGCTGGCCAGTACGCAGATGGAGTACTCGCTGCTCCAGCGGGGCATCGAGCGAGAGGTGCTGCCCGCCGCGCTGGACCTCGGGATCGGGCTGCTGCCGTCCTCCCCGCTGGGGCGCGGGGTGCTCACCGGCAAGTACCGCCAGGGCACCCCGTCCGACTCACGGGGCGCCTCCGAGCGGCTCGCCCCTTTCGTCGAGCCGTATCTCGACGATGCGGCGGCCCGGGTCGTGGACGCGGTGGCGACGGCGGCGGACGGCCTGGCGACGAGCCCGCTCCAGGTGGCGCTCGCCTGGGTCCGGGACCGGCCGGGGGTGGCCGCGCCGATCCTCGGTGCGCGCAACGCCGGGCAGCTCGCGGAGGCTTTGTCGGTGGAGGCGCTTAGTCTTCCCTACGAGATCTGCCAGGCGCTCGACGATGTGTCGGCGCCCGTGCACCGTTATCCCGATCAGGACTGGAGCACGCTGTGACTGCGCTTCCCGGGGAGACCCCCGGCACCGGCGGCACGGACACCCCGCAGGACGCCGTGTCCCCGCCGGACGAGGCCGGGGCCCAGGAGCCCACGGCGGACGCCGACCCCGCGAGCGACGGGGCCGGGGCCGCCGAGGTGGTCGACCCCGCGAGCACGGAGGCCGCCGAGCCCGACGCCGGGGCCGAGGCTGAGGCCGCGAGCACCGAGGGCGCCACTGAGGCCGAGGCCCCGAGCGCCGGCACCGAGGCCGCGAGCACCGACGCCGCCTCGCCCGCCCCCGAGCTCTCGGAGGCGCAGGCCGAGCTGGCCGCCCAGCGCGAGCTGCGGGAGCGCATCGAGCAGCGCAAGGCGGCGAAGGCCGCGCCCATCGCCGCCGGTGCGGGTCTGAGCGGCACGGCCGCCGATCTGCTCGCGGCCGTCCGGGCCGTGGAGAGCGGTGAGAAGACGGGCTCCGCGTTCTTCGCGTCGCCCGCCCCGGCACAGGCCCCCCGGCGCACCGCCCCGGCCGCCGCCCAGCCGCCCCGGACCCCCGCGCCCCAGGCCGCCCCCGCCCCGCAGAGCGCCTCTCCGGAGGCCCTGGACGCGGTGCGCTCGGTGCTCGTGGAAGGCGGGGCCCCCGAGGCGCTGGCCCGCCCGGCCGTCGGCGCGCTGGGCGAGCAGGCGGGCGAGCTGCTGCGCACCGACCCCTGGCAGTTGCTGGCCGTGCCCGGTGTGCGGCCGGAACAGGCCGACGGCTTCGCCCGGGCCCTGCTGGGCGCCGACTGCGGCCCGGACGACGGCCGCCGGACGGCGGCCCTGGTCGGCTGGGTGCTGGAGCGCGCCGCCCTCCAGGGCCACACGGCCCTGGACGCCGAAGCCGTCCGGGCGGCGCTCGCCGAGCGTGCGGTGAGCGACCCGGACGCGGCGGTGCTCGAGGCCGTCGAGGAAGGTGTCGCCCTGCTCTTCCAGGAGGGCGGGGACGAGGAGCCGGAGGAGACCGAGGCGGGCGCGGAGGAGACGGATGAGGGCGGCCTCGCCCCGGACGCCGATGCGCCCGGGGAGCCGGTCCGGATCCTGCTGGGCCTCGACCGCTACGCCCTGGCCGAGGAGAGTCTCGCCGACGGTCTGGCCCGGCTGGTCAACACCTGCGAGAAGGCCGCCGACTGGGCGGAGGCCGCTGCCGCCGCCCCGAGCCCGTCGGCCGCCGAGCTGATCCGTACGACGGCCGCCGCCGGACTGGTCGCGCACAGCGGCGGTGAGGCGGCGCGGGCCGAGCCCGCCGCGCTGATCGCCGCGGCACGGGGTCTGGGGCTGCGGGCCTTCGGCGCGGCCCACAGCGAGGACGGGCGGCGGAGGCTCTCGGCGGCCACCGGCGATCCGGACACGGCGGTGACGCTGGCCGGCCTGCTGTCCGGTGCTCAGGGCCCCGGGCGGGACGAGGACGGGGCGCTCGCCCTGGACCTGCTGGTCGTGCTGGACGCCCCGCAGCTGGACGTGGAGGGCGCGGCGGTCCTGGTCGAGGCGCTGGCCGACGGCGCCCGGCTGGTGCTGAGCGGTGACCCGGGCGTGCTGGGCTCGGCGGGCGCCGGGCGGGTGTTCGCCGATGTGCTGGCCGCCCGCACCTGCCCTCAGGTCGTCTCCCGCACCCCGGACCCCGGCCCGATCGGCGAGCTGGTCTCGGGCATCGGCATCGGCGAGCTGAACCAGGTCGACGCCCCGGGCAAGGAGGTGGTGATCGTCCCCGTCCGGGACGCGGGCGAGGCCGTCCACCGCACCGTGCAGCTGGTCGCCGACTCGGTGCCCCGGGCCTTCTCCATCCCCGCCGACGAGACCCAGGTGATCACGGTGGGCCATGGCGGGGCCGCCGGGACCAGGGTGTTGAACGAGGCGCTGAAGCAGCGGCTCAACCCGGGCCCCGGCCGGTTCGGCGGTTTCGACCCGGGCGACCGGGTGGTCCATGTGCCCGCCCCCGGCCGTGCGGTGCCCGGGGTGGTGCGCTCGGCCGACGCCGAGGGGCTGCACCTGGACTGCGGGGGCGTCCCCGTCGTCGTACCGCAGGAGCGGGTGGAGTCGTCGGTGCGGCACGGCTGGGCCCTCAGCGCCCACCAGGCGGCCGGGATGCGCTGGCCCGCCGCGGTGGTCGTGCTGCCGGGCGACGCGGCGCAGGGTCTGAGCCGGCCGTGGGTGTACACCGCGTTCGGCCGGGGCGAGCGGCATCTGTCCGTGGTGCACGGGGTGGACCAGGCGCTCCCGCACGCGGTGGCGCAGGTTCCGGCCCAGGAGCGGACGACCCGGCTGCGCCCGCTGCTGGAGGCGCTTCCGACGCCCGACGCGGCTTCCTGAGCGGCACGCGGCCCGGACAGCGGTGGGCCCCGGCGCGATGCGCGCCGGGGCCCACCGTCACGTCCGGTGCGGGAACCGGCTCCGGTCAGGCGCCGCCCACCGCCGGTCCCGCGAAGTCCTCGTCCGGCTCGTCCTCCTCGTCGAAGACCGCGCTGACGTCGAAGCGACAGACCACCAGTTCGGGGTCGGCGTCCTCGAAGGGGGCGCCGAGCCACTCCCCCGGTTCCGGTGCCGCTTCCCCGGCCGAGACCCAGAGGGTGGAGTCGCCCTCCTCCAGACCGAACTCCTTGTGCCGGGAGGCGATCTCGTCCGGTTCGTACTCGCCGAAGAGCACGCCGAGGGCGGCGTGCACGCTGGTGCCGACCACCGGGGTGGTGTCCTCGGCGCCCGGGCCCGCGTCGACGTCGGCAAGGCGCTGGGCCTGGGCGAGGAGACGCTCGGGCTCGGCGACCACGTAGTCGCGGCGGATCAGGACACTGAGCGCGCTGGGCTCCGCGGGACCGGCGTAGGGCGGCAGGGAGTCGTCCGCGCCGGGGATCTCGAAGGGGGTGACTTCGTCGTAGCGGTCGTAGAGGAGTTCGTCGTAGACCTCGGCGGCAGCGGCCAGGGCGTTGAACGCGTCGTAGACGGCGGGGTCGTCGTCCCCGGTACGGCGTTCGACCGCGTCGAGGTGACGGTCGATCGCGGCTTTGACCGCTTCGGCGGCGGCACGTACCTCGGCAGCGGTGGGCTGCGCAGCATCAGACATAGTGCAGACGCTATCCGTAGCGGGGCTCTGCCCGCACAATAGATGCGATGCCGGAATACGAATTCATCGACGTGTACGTGCCGCGCGGGGTCTCCCGCAAGGATGCGGCCCGACTCCTGACCGACCACGCCGAGTACGGACACTGGGAGCTGGACCGCCTGACGCTCCGCAGGGACGGCAGCCGCAGAGTGCGGCTGCGCCGACGGATCATCCGTCAGCTGCGGGCGACCTGGTGACATGGAGCGGGCCCCGCGGTGGCGGGGCCCGCTCTCTTTCGTGCGGTGTGCCGTGCTGGGCGCGCCCGGATCAGGCGGCGCTGCGCGAGCGGCGGTAGAGCACCGATCCGGCACCGGCGAACAGCAGTCCGGCGCTGGCCGGGATGAGCAGTTCGAGCCCGTCACCACCGGTCTGTGCGAGCTGCTCGCGGGGAACGTTCCGGGTTTCGGGGGCGTTCGGCTCGGGCGGCTGGCTGACCGGCGGGTCGACCGGCTTCTCGGGCGTGACCGGGGGCTTCTCCGGCTGCTCGGGCGGCGGGGGCGGAACCTCGGAGTCGTTGGAGCAGCTGTTGCCGAAGACGGGGTTCAGCAGTCCGCCGATGGTGACGCTGTTCCCGCAGAGGTTCACGGGAATGTCGATCGGCGCCTGGATCGCGTTGCCGGAGAGGATGCCGGGCGAGCCCTGGGCGACCCCTTCCGCCGTGGCGCCGCCGTCCGGGGCCCGGTGACGGCCCGTGCCGGGCTCGGAGGTGCGGTCCGAGGCCGTGGTGTCGCCGGCCTGGGCGCCGTTCCCGGAGCCGCCGGGGACCGAGCGGTCCTGGGCGCCGCCGGACCGGTCGGACGCGGACCGGTCGGTCTGCGCGGACCGGTCGGATCCTGCTGATCCGTTTCCGCAGTCGTTTCCGCTGGCGGGGTTGAGCAGTCCGCCGACGCTGACGGAGTTTCCGCAGACGTTGACCGGGATGTCGATCGGGACCTGGACCGAGTTGCCGGACAGCACGCCCGGCGAGCCGGCGGCGGTGCTCGCCGCTCCGGAGTCGGCGTGGGCGTATCCACCGCTCAGCGCGAGCACTCCGCCCGCAGCCGCCATGGTGATCAGGCCTTTACGAGTGACCTGTCGCATAGGTTCGTTTCCTGCCTTCTGGCTTCCGAAAAACCCCCGGACATGACCGTGCGGGAGCCGAATGCCGAACGGTCCCGGAG
Source organism: Streptomyces rubiginosohelvolus (assembly GCF_014649875.1). Taxonomy (GTDB): domain Bacteria; phylum Actinomycetota; class Actinomycetes; order Streptomycetales; family Streptomycetaceae; genus Streptomyces; species Streptomyces rubiginosohelvolus. Next base: position 320,977 of record NZ_BMTW01000007.1, read on the forward strand.
TGCATGGAGTGCACTCCGGGACCGGTCGAGCTCAAACCCTTACGGGTTGACGTTCAACGATCAGGCGTTGACGCAGGTGTTGCCGAAGGCGGGGTTCAGCAGACCGATCACGGAGACCGTGTTGCCGCACACGTTGACCGGCACGTGGACCGGAACCTGGACGACGTTGCCGGACAGCACGCCGGGGCTGCCGATGGCCGCACCCTGGGCGCCCGCGTCGGCGGAAGCCATGCCCGCACCCGCGAGAACGAGGCCACCGGTGGCAGCCGCAACTGCGACGACCTTCTTGATCATGATTCCTCCTAGTTGGAAAATGCGGTCCCAGCCGCGGACCGCAAACCTTGTAACGAGGAGGAATTCGCGGGGCTACGTGTGAACGGCTCGTTTCACCCGTTCGGACATGTCCGCACAGGTGGCCGAATCGGCGGCGAATCAGTCATGGACCGGTCAGGAGTGGTCGATGAACCGGTCGAGCACCCGCACGCCGAACTGGAGCCCGTCGACCGGGACCCGCTCGTCGACGCCGTGGAACATCCCGGCGAAGTCCAGCTCCGGCGGCAGCTTCAGCGGGGCGAAGCCGAAGCCCCGGATGCCCAGGTCGTCGAAGGACTTGGCGTCGGTGCCGGCCGAGAGCATGTACGGAACGGCCCGGGCGATCGGGTCCTCGGCGACCAGCGCGGTCTGCATGGCGTCGACCAGCGCCCCGTCGAACGTGGTCTCCAGGGCCTTGTCCGCGTGCACGTCCTCGCGCCGCACGTTGGGGCCGAGGATCCGGTCCAGGTCGGCGAGGAACTCCTCCTCGTACCCCGGCAGGTACCGGCCGTCGACATGGGCGGTCGCCTGGCCCGGGATGACGTTGACCTTGTATCCGGCGCCGAGCTGGGTGGGGTTGGCAGTGTTCTGGAGGGAGGCGCCGATGAGCTTGGCGATACCGCCGAGCTTGGCGAGCGTCTCGTCCATGTTCTCCGGGTCCAGCTCGGTGCCGAGCGCGTCGGAGAGCTCGTCCAGGAAGTGCCGCAGCGTCTTGGTGACCCGCACCGGGAACTTGTGCCGGCCCAGCCGCCCGACCGCCTCGGACAGCTCGGTGATGGCGTTGTCCTTGTGGATCATCGAGCCGTGTCCGGCGGTGCCGTCCACGGTCAGCTTCATCCAGTGCATGCCCTTCTGGGCCGTCTCCACCAGATACAGCCGCAGGTTCTCGTTGACGGTGAAGGAGAAGCCGCCGACCTCGCTGATCGCCTCGGTGACGCCCTCGAAGAGACCCGGGTGGTTGTCCACGAGGTAGCGGGCCCCGTACGTGCCGCCCGCCTCCTCGTCGGCGAGGAAGGCGAGCACGATGTCGCGCGGGGGCTTGCGGCCGCTGCGCATCCGCTCCCGGACGACCGCGAGGGTCATCGCGTCCATGTCCTTCATGTCGACCGCGCCCCGGCCCCAGACGCAGCCGTCCGCGATCTCCCCGGAGAAGGGGTCGTGCGTCCAGTCCGCCGCGTTGGCCGGGACGACGTCGGTGTGCCCGTGGATGAGGAGCGCCGGGCGGGAGGGGTCCTCGCCCTCGATCCTGGCGACGGTGGAGGCGCGCCCCTTGTGCGACTCGAAGATCTGCGGCTCCAGGCCGACCTCCGCGAGCTTCTCCGCGACGTACTCGGCGGCGAGCCGCTCGCCGGGGCCCGAGTGGTCGCCGTAGTTGCTGGTGTCGATCCGGATCAGGTCACGACAGAGGTCGACGACCTCCTGCTCGGCCCTGCCGGTGCCGGCCTTGCCCGTGCTGCTCTCGCTCACGCTGGTTCCTTCCACGGTCGCTGTGGTGCTCCTTCTCATCCTCCCGCGCCCACGGCGTACACCCAAGGCCGCACACCCCCCGTCACGCACCGTTCACAGCCATCGGGGCGTGATCGAGCACCCTCGAATGTTTGCTATGGTTTTCCACGTCGGAACGGGCACGGCCCGCGAGACAGACACCTTGTCCGGGTGGCGGAATGGCAGACGCGCTAGCTTGAGGTGCTAGTGCCCTTTATCGGGCGTGGGGGTTCAAGTCCCCCCTCGGACACCAGCAGGAGCCCCACTTCGGTGGGGCTCTTTTGCGTCACCGGGCGATCACGGAGAGGGGCGAGGATGCGGGGTCGCAGGAAGCCGCCCGCCGCCCCTCTTCCCCAGCGGGCCGGGATCGATGCCGTACGGGTGCGGCTTCCGGAGGATCCGGAAGGGCTCTGGGCCACCGTCGGGGAGCATCTGGCCGACCGGTTCGGCGGGGCGATCGGGGCGGACCGGGTGGCCGGGATGCTGGACGCCGGGCGGTTCGTGGGGGCCGACGGGGTCGCCGTGCGGGGCTCGGAGCCGTATGCCGCCGGGCGGTATCTCTGGTTCCACCGGGACTTCGCGGCCGAGGTGCCGGTGCCCTTCCCGGTCGGGGTGGTGTACCGGGACGAGCGGATCGTGGTCGCGGACAAGCCGCACTTCCTGGCGACGATGCCCCGGGGGCGGCACATCACCGAGACCGCGGTGGCCCGGCTGCGGAGGGAGCTGGAGCTGCCCGCCCTCCAGCCCGCGCACCGGCTGGACCGGCTGACGGCGGGGCTGGTGCTGTTCGTGGTGCGGCCGGAGGACCGGGGTGCGTATCAGACGCTGTTCCGGGACCGGCGGGTGACGAAGGAGTACGAGGCGGTGGCCCCGTACGACCCCGGCGTGGCGCTCCCCCGGACCGTACGCAGCAGGATCGTGAAGGAGCGCGGGGTGCTCGCCGCCCGGGAGGAGCCGGGCGAGGCGAACAGTGAGAGCCGGGTGGAGCTGGTGGAGCACCGGGGCGGGGTCGGGCGGTACCGGCTGCTGCCGGCGACCGGGCGGACGCATCAGCTGCGGGTCCATATGAACGCCCTGGGGCTGCCGATCGTCCACGATCCGCTGTATCCGGTGGTGGTGCCGGAGGCAGCGGTGGAGGACTGGGACCGGCCCTTGCAGTTGCTGGCGCGGGTGCTGGAGTTCACCGATCCGGTCGGCGGGGAGCCGCGTCGTTTCGCGAGTGCGCTGCGGCTCTCCGCCTGGCCGGATCGGTGACGTACGCGCTCAGTGGCCGCGCTTGATCCACTCGTCGAGCTGCGGGGCCTCCGCGCCGATGGTGGTGGGGTCGCCGTGGCCGGTGCGGACCTTGGTGTCGCCCGGGAGCGTGAGCAGCCGGTCCCGGATCGAGTCGATGATCGTGGGGAACGACGAGAAGGACCGGCCGGTGGCGCCGGGGCCGCCCTGGAAGAGGGTGTCGCCGGTGAAGACGGTGCCCAGCTCGGGGGCGTACAGGCAGACCGCGCCGGGGGCGTGGCCCGGGGTGTGCAGGACCGTGAGCGTGGTGCCCGCCACGGTGAGTTCCTGGCCGTCGGTGAGGGCGCCGTCGGGGGTGTGCTCCGGGTGGGTCTTCAGCCAGAGCGGCAGGTCGTCCGGGTGGAGCAGGATCGGGGCGCCGGTGGCCGCGGCGAGGGCCGGGGCGGCGTCGATGTGGTCGTTGTGCGCGTGGGTGCAGACGATGGCGCGCAGCGTACGGCCGCCGAGCGCGGCCTCGATGGCGGCGGCGTCGTGGGCGGCGTCGATGACGATCGCCTCGGTGTCGTCGCCGACGATCCAGACGTTGTTGTCGACGTCCCATTCGCCGCCGTCGAGGGCGAAGGTGCCGGAGGTGACCAGGTGGTCGATGCGGGCGGTCATCAGAAGACCACCACCGAGCGGAGGACGTCGCCGTCGTGCATGCGGGCGAAGGCCTGCTCGATGTCGCCGAGTCCGATGGTCTCGGTGACGAAGGCGGCGAGGTCGAGGCGCCCCTGCTGGTGGAGGTCGACGAGCATCGGGAAGTCGCGGGAGGGCAGGCAGTCGCCGTACCAGGAGGACTTGAGGGAGCCGCCGCGGCCGAAGACGTCCAGGAGCGGCAGTTCGAGCTTCATGTCGGGGGTGGGGACGCCGACGAGGACGACCGTTCCGGCGAGGTCGCGGGCGTAGAAGGCCTGTTCGTACGTCTCCGGGCGGCCGACGGCCTCGATGACGACGTCGGCGCCGTTGCCGTCGGTGAGGGCGCGGATCGCCTCGACGGGGTCGGTGGTGCGGGAGTTGACGGTGTGGGTGGCGCCCATCTTCTTCGCCGTCTCCAGCTTGCGGTCGTCGATGTCGACCGCGATGATCTTCGCCGCGCCGGCCAGCCGGGCCCCGGCGATCGCCGCGTCGCCGACGCCTCCGCAGCCGATGACGGCGACGGAGTCGCCGCGGCCGACCTGGCCGGTGTTGATGGCGGCGCCGATGCCCGCCATGACGCCGCAGCCGAGGAGTCCGGCGACCTCGGGGGCCACTTCGGGGTCGACCTTGGTGCACTGGCCGGAGGCGACGAGGGTCTTCTCCGCGAAGGCGCCGATGCCGAGGGCGGGCGACAGCTCCGTGCCGTCGAGCAGCGTCATCTTCTGCTTCGCGTTGTGGGTGTCGAAGCAGTACCAGGGGCGGCCGCGCAGACAGGCACGGCACTGCCCGCACACCGCACGCCAGTTGAGGATGACGAAGTCGCCGGGGGCGACGTCCGTGACGCCCTCGCCGACCGACTCCACGACGCCCGCCGCCTCGTGGCCGAGGAGGAAGGGGAACTCGTCGTTGATGCCGCCCTGCTTGTAGTGCAGGTCGGTGTGGCAGACGCCGCACGCCTGGATCTTCACGACGGCCTCGCCGGGGCCGGGGTCCGGGATGACGATCGTCTCGACCCTGACCGGCTCGTTCTTGCCCGGTGCGATGACCGCTTGCACCTGCTGTGCCATAACCGTGCTCTCCCTGCTCCCGCGCTTCGCGAAGATCGATCGCGGACCACCGTACGCCTTGGGAGGGCTGCTACGGAGCGAGGACGTCCAGTTCGTGCAGGGCGCCGACCGCGATCTCCTTGGTGATCCGCTCGGCGGCCTCCGGGTCGCCCTCGCGGACCGCTTCGGCGAGGCGGACGTGCAGGGTGACGGCGGCCGGGTCGGGGTCCTCGAACATCACCTGGTGGTGGGTGCGGCCCGCGAGGACCTCGGCGACGACGTCCCCGAGGCGGGCGAACATCTCGTTGCCGGAGGCGTTGAGGACGATGCGGTGGAAGGCGATGTCGTGTTCGAGGTAGCCCTCCAGCTGCTGGCCGCGCGAGGTGGCGACCATGCCGAGGGCCCGTTCGGTGAGCTCGGCGCACTGCTCGGCGGTGGCGTGGCGGGCGGCGAGGCCAGCCGCGACCGGCTCGATCGCGGAGCGCAGCACGGTGAGGGAGCGCAGCTGGCGGGGGCGGTCGGCGCCGGCCAGGCGCCAGCGGATGACCTGGGGGTCGTACACGTTCCAGGTCTCGGTGGGGCGGACCGTCACACCGACGCGACGGCGGGACTCGACCAGGTGCATCGATTCCAGGACCCGGATGACTTCGCGGATCACCGTACGGGAGACGTCGAAGCGCTGGGCGAGCTCGTCGGTGCGCAGCACGCTGCCGGGCGGGCACTGGCCGGAGGAGATCTCCAGACCCAGGGTGTCCAGCACATGTGTATGCAGCCCCTGGCTCTGTGTGGTCATGGGTCAAGCCTACGGGGCGGGCCCCGGGAATAATAAGTACGACTTTTACGTCACAGGGTCTTGAATAAGTCGTACCTAATAGGTTTCAGTAGCGCGACGGACCGATGTCGAAGAAGACAGCGAGACACCCCCATGAGCACCGCACCCCGCATGAGCACCCCCCACGTCGTCGTGGTGATGGGCGTAGCAGGAACCGGCAAGACCACGATCGGTCCCCTGCTCGCCGCCGCCCTCGGCGTTCCGTACGCCGAGGGCGACGACTTCCATCCCCCGGCGAACATCGCCAAGATGTCGGCCGGCACCCCGCTGGACGACGACGACCGCTGGCCCTGGCTGGACGCCATCGGTGAGTGGGCACACGGGCGGGCGGGGCTCGGCGGGGTCGTCTCCAGCTCCGCGCTCAAGCGGGTCTACCGGGACCGGCTGCGGGACGGGGCGCCGGACGCCCTCTTCCTGCATCTGACCGGTGACCGGGCGCTGATCGAGGAGCGGATGGCGGACCGCAAGGGCCACTTCATGCCCACCGCGCTGCTCGACTCGCAGTTCGCGACGCTGCAGCCGCTCCAGGCCGACGAGGCCGGGGTGAGTGTCGACGTGTCCGGCACCCCCGAGGAAATCACCCAGCGAGCCGTCGCCGCGCTGCGCCGGCTCGACAGTTAAGGACCATCACCGTGACCAGTCTCAGCGTCGAGATGCTGGCAGCGGACGCCGCCGAACCGATCACCTCGGCAGGCAACGCTCAGTTGGGCATCGCCGTCCTGGCGGGTATCGCCGTCATCGTTCTCCTCATCACCAAGCTCAAGATGCACGCGTTCCTGGCGCTGACCATCGGTTCGCTGGCGCTCGGCTCCTTCGCCGGAGCCGCCCCGGGCGACACGATTCTCAGCTTCACCGCGGGCCTCGGCTCCACGGTCTCGGGCGTGGGCGTCCTGATCGCGCTCGGCGCGATCCTCGGCAAGCTGCTCGCCGACTCCGGCGGGGCCGACCAGGTCGTCGACACCATCCTGGCGAAGGCCAGTGGCCGGGCCATGCCCTGGGCGATGGTCCTCATCGCCTCGATCATCGGCCTGCCGCTGTTCTTCGAGGTCGGGATCGTGCTGATGATCCCGGTCGTGCTGCTCGTCGCCAAGCGCGGCAACTACTCCCTGATGCGGATCGGGATCCCCGCGCTCGCCGGGCTCTCGGTGATGCACGGGCTGATCCCGCCGCACCCCGGCCCGCTGGTCGCGATCGACGCCCTGGACGCCAACCTCGGTGTGACGCTGGCGCTCGGTGTGCTGGTCGCCATCCCGACGGTGATCATCGCCGGTCCGGTCTTCTCCCGTTACGCCGCGCGCTGGGTGGACATCAAGCCGCCGGAGAACATGATCCCGCAGCGCCCCTCCGAGGACCTGGAACGCCGTCCGAGCTTCGGCGCGACCCTGGCGACGATCCTGCTGCCGGTCGTCCTGATGCTGCTCAACGCGCTCGTCGAGATCGTGGTCGACAACCCGGAGAACGGCCTCCAGAAGGTCACCATGGTCATCGGTTCGCCGCTGATCGCCCTGCTCGCGGCCGTGCTGGTCGGGATGTTCACGCTCGGCCGGGCCGCCGGGTTCACCAAGGACCGGATCGCCGGCACCGTGGAGAAGTCCCTCGCCCCGATCGCCGGCATCCTGCTGATCGTCGGCGCGGGCGGCGGCTTCAAGCAGACGCTGATCGACGCCGGGGTGGGGCAGATGATCCTGGAGTTCTCCGAGAACTGGTCGATCCCCGCCCTGCTGCTGGGCTGGCTGATCGCCGTCGCGATCCGCCTCGCCACCGGCTCGGCCACGGTCGCCACGATCTCGGCCGCCGGTCTGGTCGCCCCGCTGGCCGCGGACATGTCGACCTCGCACGCGGCACTGCTGGTGCTGGCCGTCGGCGCCGGTTCGCTCTTCTTCAGCCATGTGAACGACGCCGGGTTCTGGCTGGTGAAGGAGTACTTCGGCATGAACGTCGGCCAGACGATCAAGACCTGGTCGGTGATGGAGACGATCATCTCCGTGGTCGCCATGGCCTTCATCCTGCTGCTGTCGCTGTTGCTGTAGCCGGTTCCGTACGGCGATGAACGACGGACGCCCGCCCCGGTACGTCACCGGGGCGGGCGTCTCGCGTGCGTACGCCGCGCGTGCTCACGTCGCGCGTACGGGGGTGTGTCAGCGGTGGGACGCCTCGCTCTCGGCCGCCTTCTCCAGTTGGAACGCCTCGTTGCCGAGGCCGATCCGGGCGTGCACCTCGGGCTTGGCCCTGCGCAGCACCGCCCCGTACACCAGGCCGCCGGCGAGGGCGAGGATGATCACGCCGGGCAGCAGCCAGTTGAGGGCCGAGCCGGGTCCGGAGCCGACGAGGACGTCGAAGTCGCGGACGGTGAAGACGGCGATCGTCAGGAGCGCGAGTCCGGCGAGGGCGGAGGCGACCAGGCGCGGGGCCTGCGCACGGCCGGCGCCGCGCTTGACGAAGAAGGCGATGACGGCGAAGGAGGCGGCGGCCATCAGCAGGATGACGCCGAGCGCACCGACGTTGCCCATCCAGGTGAACAGCCGCAGGACGGGGGCGGTGGGGTCGCCGACCGGGTTGTCGTCGGTGAACGCGAACGCCGCGATGATCACGACGGAGACGGCGGACTGGAGCAGCGAACCGGTGCCGGGAGCGCCGCTCGCCCGGTTGGTGCGGCCGAAGCGGGCGGGCAGCAGGCCCTCGCGGCCCATCGCGAACGCGTAGCGGGCCACGACGTTGTGGAAGCTGAGGAGCGCCGCGAACATCCCGGTGACGAAGAGGATGTGCAGCACGTCGGTGAAGGTGGAGCCGAGCCGCTCCTCGGTGAGGCCGAACAGCATGCCGGGGCCCTCCTTGAGGGAGGTGTCGGCGATGGAGCCGGGTCCGGCGGCCACGGTCAGGGCCCAGGAGCTGATGGCCAGGAACAGCGCGGCGTAGCCGACCGCGAGGAACATCACCCGGGAGACCACGATCTGCGGGCGGCTGGTCTCCTCCGCGTACACGGGGGCCTGCTCGAAGCCGACGAACGCGGCGATGCAGAAGCAGAGCGCGGTGCCGAGCCCGGCGCCGGTGAGGGTCTCGGGGTTGAAGGCGTGCAGCGACAGGCCCTCGGGGCCCGGCTTGCCCACGGCGGCGATGTCGAAGATCACGACGAGGGCGCATTCGATGACCAGGAGGACGCCGAGGACCTTGGCGTTGAGGTCGATCTTCAGCCAGCCGAGGACGCCGACGACGGCGGCCGAGACCAGGGCCGGTATCCACCACGCCAGCTCGATGTCGAGGTAGGTGGCGAAGATGCCGGAGACCTCGAAGCCGAGGATCCCGTAGATGCCGACCTGCATCGCGCTGTACGCCACCAGCGCCACGAGCGAGGCCCCTGCGCCGGCGGTCGGGCCGAGCCCCCGGGCGATGTACGCGTAGAACGCCCCGGCGTTGTGGACGTGCCGGCTCATCTCCGCGTAGCCGACGCTGAACAGCATCAGGACGACGCCCAGGATGATGTAGAGCAGCGGCTGACCGACGATGCCCATCACGCCGAAGACCGTGGGCATCACGCCCGCGACCACCATCAGCGGGGCGCTGGCCGCCACCACCGACAGGAGGAGGCCGGGGGTGCCGAGGCGGTTCGCGCGCAGGGCGCGGTCCTCGCCCTTGTAGGTGTTGATCCCGCCGGTATCGGCCGTCCCCCTGGTGGTGCCGGTCTCGCTGGAAAATGAACTGCCGGTCGACATGGCGGGATGGGTCCCTTTCTCGTGGTTCCTGGTGGTGGGGTGGTGCCCTTCGTGCGGCATTGCGTGCTGTGCTGCGTGCTGCGTTGGGTGCTTCACGGGGTGCCGAGTGCGTACGTGCGCGCGGCCGTGAACGCCGCGTGGGGCTCGTGGCCGGAGTACGACCAGGGCGCGGGGGTGGCGTAGGAGCCGATGCGGTGGAAGAGGGCGGCGGCCTCGGCGGGCCGGCCCTCGCAGACCTTGGCGTGGGCCAGGAAGTTCAGGTCGAGGCGGTGGCGCGGGTGGTCGTCGCGCTCCCACTCCAGCCACCAGTCGAAGGCGGCCTTCATCACCTGGCGGGCCCGGCGGCCGGACCAGTGCTCGGAGCGCGCCGGGTCGTCGGGCTCGATGCCGGCGGCGACGAGGACGCGGTAGCGCTCGGCGTGGGCGACGACCGGGAGTACGGCCAGCGGGGAGTCGGCGGGGGCCAGTTCGGCGGCCCAGGCCGCGAAGTCGTACACCTCGTGGAGCGGGTCGTGGCCGCTCTCGGGGTTGCTCTCGGCCAGCAGCGCGGTCATCACGTGGTGGGCGTGGTGGTGATCGGGGTGGCGGGAGCGCACCTCCTCGAAGAGCCTGCCGGTCTCGTCCGTACCGTCGTCGCGGCCGCGGTCCAGGAGGAGCAGCGCGAGCCAGGGGGTGGGGTCCTCGGGGGTGCGGCGGGCGGCGGCCAGGCAGGCTTCCCGGGCGCGGGCGGCGTCGTTCGCCCTGGCCTTGGGCCGCAGCGCGCGCACGACCCGGGCGCAGGCGAGGAGGACGGCCGCGTCGGCGCTCTCGGGTTCGACGAGCAGCCAGTCACCGGCCCAGTCCTCGGCGGACGAGGTCTCGGCGAGAGCGAGTACCCGATGGCCGCGGCGGTCCCAGTCCCGCCCGGTGGCCACCAGCAGGGTGCGTGCGTCGGACCATCTGCCCTGGACGAACTGTCCGCGTGCGGCGATGAGTTCGCCGTCGTCGAGAGCCGGGTCGAAGACGTGGTCCGAGCGGCTGCCCCGGCGACGGGAGCGACCCAGGGGCGGCGGGGGCGGGGGCATGCCGCGGGCTTCTTTCGATGCGGTGTGCGAGCAGATGATCGCGCACAGCAAAGCGGCAGGTCATGCTCCACGTCAAGGGGCACCGTCCGGCAACTGCTCCGTCTTCTCGGCCAGTTGGCTGGATCTGCTCGACCGTCGGCGGTATCGGCGCAGCGTGCGGGTGGGGCGGGCGGGGTGGAGGTGACGCCTGACACACTGCGTGCATGGAGCCTCGTGAACCCCTCGCCCCCTTCCTCCTCGCCTTTCCCGGGCCGTTGCGCGACCGGTTGGTGGCGGCGGTCCTGTCCGGCGAGAAGGTGTCGACCACCGGTTTGCTGTGCGAGTACGAGATGGAGCAGGAGGAGTTGCCTCCGGTGGGCGAACGCTCCGCGCTGATCGACTCGGACGGCCGGGAGGTGGCGGTGGTCGAGGTGACCGAGGTACGGGTGCTGCCGCTGGGGGCCGTCGATCTGCAGCACGCGCTGGACGAGGGTGAGGGGTACACGTCGGTGGCGGAGTGGCGGGCGGGGCACGAGCGGTTCTGGCACAGCGAGGAGATGCGGGAGGCGTTGGGGGATCCGGCGTTCACGGTGGACGACGGGACGATGATTGTCGCGGAGCGGTTTCGGGTGGTCGAGCGGATGGGGTGACCGGGGGTTCGGTTCGTCCGCGGGGTGAGGGCGGGCCTTCGGCCGGGTGAACGCCGGGGCTCTGCCCCGGCGCCCGCTCCTCAATCGCCGGAGGGGCTTGGATTGCGGGCCCGGTCCGCGATCGCCGGAGGGGCTTGAAGACCAGGCTCGGTCCTCGAAACCGTCAGGTGACCGCCCCTGCTGCCGCCCTGCCCGCCGCCCTGCCCGAGAAGATGCAGCCGCCCAGGAACGTGCCCTCCAGGGAGCGGTAGCCGTGGACTCCGCCGCCGCCGAAGCCCGCCGCCTCGCCCGCCGCGTACAGGCCGGGGAGCGGGGTGCCCTCGGCGGTGAGGACGCGGGAGGACAGGTCCGTCTCCAGGCCGCCCAGGGACTTACGGGTGAGGATGTTGAGGCGGACGGCGATCAGCGGGCCCGCCGCCGGGTCCAGGATCCGGTGCGGCTTCGCGGTGCGGATGAGGCGGTCGCCCAGGTAGGCGCGGGCCCCGTGGATCGCGGTGACCTGGAGGTCCTTGGTGAACGGGTTGGCGATCTCGCGGTCCCGGGCGGTGATCTCGCGGCGCAGCTCGGCCGCGTCGATCAGGCCGTCGCCGGTGATCGCGTTCATCCCCCGGACCAGGGCGTCGAGGTCCTTCTCCACGACGAAGTCCGCGCCGTTGTCCATGAACGCCTTCACCGGTGCGGGCACGTCCGCGCGGGCCCGGCCGATCACGTCGCGGACGGACTTGCCGGTCAGGTCCGGGTTCTGCTCGGAGCCGGAGAGCGCGAACTCCTTGCCGATGATGCGCTGGTTGAGCACGAACCAGGTGTAGCCGTGGCCCGATCCCATGATGTGTTCGAGGGTGCCGAGCGTGTCGAAACCGGGGAAGAGCGGGACCGGCAGCCGCTTGCCGCGCGCGTCCAGCCAGAGGGACGAGGGGCCGGGCAGGATCCGGATGCCGTGCTTGGACCAGATCGGGTTCCAGTTCTCGATGCCCTCGGTGTAGTGCCACATCCGGTCGCTGTTGATGTGGTGCGCGCCCGCCTTCTCGGCGATGCCGAGCATCAGCCCGTCGACATGGGCGGGGACGCCGGAGAGCATCTTCTCGGGCGGGGTGCCGAGCCGCTCGGGCCACTGGGCGCGGACCAGGTCGTGGTTGCCGCCGATGCCGCCGGAGGTGACGATCACCGCCTGGGCCTTCAGCTCGAAGGTGTCGGTGGCCTGCCGGCTGCTCGCGGTGCCGCGCTCGGCCGCGCTGGGCTCCAGGATCTCGCCGGTGACCGTGTCGAGCACCCCGGCCGTGCGGGCGAGGCCGGTGACCCGGTGGCGGAACCGCAGCTGGACGAGCCCCTTGGCGACGCCCTCGCGGACGCGGCGCTCGAAGGGGGCGACGACGCCGGGTCCGGTGCCCCAGGTGATGTGGAAGCGCGGGACGGAGTTGCCGTGACCGTTGGCGTCGTAGCCGCCGCGCTCTGCCCAGCCGACGACCGGGAAGATCCGCAGCCCCTGCTGGTGCAGCCAGGAACGCTTCTCACCGGCGGCGAAGTCGACGTACGCCTCGGCCCATCTGCGCGGCCAGCGGTCCTCCTCCTCGCGGTCGAAGCCCGCCGTGCCGAACCAGTCCTGGAGGGCCAGTTCCCGGCTGTCCTTGATCCGCATCCGGCGCTGTTCGGGCGAGTCCACGAGGAAGAGCCCGCCGAAGGACCAGTGCGCCTGCCCGCCGATGGACTGCTCGGGCTCCTGGTCGAGGAGGATCACGGAACGGCCGGCGTCGACCAGTTCGGCGGTGGCCACGAGCCCGGCGAGTCCCGCCCCGATCACGATCACATCAGCGTCGTACGCCATGGGTTCCATCCTGTCGGGGAGGGGCGGGCAGGGAGACAAGTTACCCGTGCGTCAGATCTTGGATACCGGCCGCTGCCACGTCAACCGTCCGGCTGCTGTTGGATGAAACGCATGACGCCTTCTGACGAGATTCTGGACATCGTCGACGAGAACGACGAGGTCATCGGCCAGGCCCCGCGCGGCGAGGCGACCGCGCGGGGGCTGCGGCACCGCTGCGTGTTCATCGAGGCGCGGGACGCGGAGGGGCGGATCTTCGTCCACCGGCGTACGGCCACGAAGCTCGTTTTCCCCTCGCACTACGACATGTTCGTCGGCGGGGTCGTCGGTGCGGGCGAGTCGTACGAGGAGGCGGCGCTGCGCGAGGCGGAGGAGGAGCTGGGCGTCTCGGGGCTTCCGCGGCCCGAACCGCTGTTCCGGTTCCTCTACGCCGACGGCGAGCACACCTGGTGGTCGGCCGTCTATCAGGTGCGGTGCGAGCTGCCGGTCTCGCCACAGGTGGAGGAGGTCGCCTGGCACGCGTTCCTGGACGACGCCGAGCTGGAGCGGCGGCTCGGCGAGTGGCCCTGGGTGCCGGACGGGCTGGAGGCGTACCGGCGGTTGCGGGAACTGCGGGCGGGCTGACCGGACGTACACGGACGGTCAGCGACCAGGTCGCGACCGATCCTTGAACAGGTTCGAAACCGGATGTCGTGGTAGCGATCCCTCCTGATACTGTCGCCTCTCTCGCGGGGGGCGAGCAGCGGTTCCGCGTGTCCCCCCTGCGTCGGTCACCTGGGGAGGGGCTCTTTTCGTGATGCGTCCGCTGAACAGACGGGCGACGCGCCGTCGGCGCGTGCTCGGCCACATCGCTCTCACCGTCACGCTCGCCGTGACAGCCGGCATCGGCACCGCCACGGGGACGGCCGTCGCCGACCCTCGTGGCCCGTCCGCCGATCCCGTCGTCATCAGCCCGGGCGCACGCTTCGTGCCCCGCGCCACCATCGTCCTGAACGCCGGCGAGACCGGATTCCTCACCGCCCAGGAGGGGGACGACCGCCTCCGCTGGACCGACTACGCGACCGGCGCGACGACCGTCCTCGACCACCGGCTGCCCGAGCCGCTCGGCTACGACGTGGACGAGTTCCGGTTCGACCGGTACCCGTCGGACTTCGGCCACGGTTCCGACACCGTCGCCCTCTTCAAGGAGTCTCCGACCCCGCACGTGACGCTCCAGCAGGGGGCCGGCGGTGGGGCCGTGACCACGGTCCCGATCCCGGAGGGCCAGACCTACGCCGCGACCTACGGCGACACCGTCATCACCCGTACCGGAACAGAGAGCGCCACCACGGGTCTGCACCTCCTGCGCACGGTGGACGGCGAGGTGCGTGACACGGAACTCGACGGCCTGCCGGAAGGGTGGAACCTCTCCATCAGTGAGGGCGATGCCCGGTCCGTGGCGGTCCGCGGCATCAAGTGGGAAGACACCACGATGTCCCAGGGGTGGTGGGTCGTCGACCTGGCCACCGGCAGAGTGAAGGCCCTCGCCACACAGGGTGAGAGCGTCTCCTTCGACCGCGACACCGTCTTCCACTTCGGCGCCCCGGCCAACGAGGGCGCCCACGTGTACAGCCGCGACGACCTGGACGCTGAGCCGGTCACCCTCGACCTGCGGGACGTGGCCGCGTACAACGAGGTCGTACGGCCACTCGGCGACAAGTTCGTCACCGTGACCCCGCCCAACCCCGGCGACAACGAGTACCGGGGCAACCATCTCGTCCTGCGCGACATCGAGGGAAGCTGGAAGTCCCTGCTGGCCGTCGCCACCCCCTCGGTGCACCGCACGCCCGACGGCTCGCTCCTGGTGGCCGGTGCGGAGAAGCGGACCGACTTCGGCGCACTCGACTGGGGGTACTACCTCTTCACCTCCGCCGCGGACGGCACCGTCACCCGCAAGCGCCTGGCGGACATCGAGGACCGTGAGGCCAAGCCGGCCGGCATCTCGCTGGGCAGCGGCATCCTCACCACGGCCGACGACTCGCAGTACTACAGCCCGGGCACCTACATCGGCGGCTACCGGAGCACCTGGCTGAAGACCTCCGGACGGCCGGAGGAGCTGGACTCCACCGTCGACGGCTATGTGTCCGGCCGGGACGACGACGGCTGCAGCCCCACCTCGGGCGTCTACTGCGTCACCATGTTCGCGAGCGGCGACGGGCATCACGGCCGCAAGGCCGCGACCGAGCAGGACGTCACCATGCTCTACCGCAACGGCGCCGCCCCCTGGGGGCCGCAGGTGACGTCCGGGCTCGGCAGCCCGCAACTCGTCGACCTCTCCGGCCGGTTCGGTGTGGTGAACCAGGCCTGGGGCGGACAGCAGGCGGTCCTGCACTTCAAGGAGGGCGACCAGGGGGACGCCCTGGTGAAGCGGGAGCCGGTCGCGGCCTCCGTCTGGGGCAATACGCTGTGGAGCGCCCTCGGCCGGTGGGACGACGGCGGCTCGGGAGTGCCGACGCGGGTGGAGGCGAAGAACCTGTCGACGGATGCCACTGTCGAGTCGTTCGACGCGGGCTGCGTCCCCAGTGACCTCCAGGCCGCCGGCCGCTGGGTGTACTGGCGGTGCAGCAACAACTGGAACGACTTCAAGGGCGCCGGCGTCTACGACCGGCAGGCCAAGCGTTCCCTGAAGCTGGGATCCGACGAGACGCTGCTCGGCGACGGCTACCTGGTCCGCCGTTCGGAGGCGACCGGGCTCACCCTGGTCGACCTGCACGGCGGACTCCCGGTCAGCGGCAAGGAAGCCGACCTGCCTCAGCGGGTGGTCGCCACCGCCGCCGACCTCGGCGACCGGACCGGCCGGCGTTCCGGGTGGACCGTCGACCGCTTCGGCGGTCACATCGCCTACACGGGAGCGGACCGCCGGGTGCGGATCGTCCCGTCCGGTGTTCCGGCCTCCCCGATCGCCGCCATCGACGCGGACGCACCCGCCGCGGACATCAAGGCCGGTGCGTGGAAGCCGCGTTGGTGGCTGTCGAAGCCGGCGGGATCGTGGACGCTGACGCTGAAGAGCAAGGCGACCGGGCAGACCGTGCGGAAGCTCTCCGGCGGAGAGGCCCGCGGGCTGGTCGCGCCGTCGTGGGACGGCATGGACGGGACCGGGGCGTACGCACCGAGCGGTGCCTACACGTGGACCCTGACCGCGAAGCCCGCCGACGGTGTCCAGGCGGACCTCTCGGTGTCCGGCACGGTGCAGGTGACCGGCGGTGCCACCGTGCGCCGCGACTACGTCGGCAATGACGGCCACCCGGACCTCTACGCCCGCGGGACCAACGGCTCCCTGCTCGTCTACCAGGGCAACGCCTCCGGCGTGGTGTCGGCGAAGGCCGACGGCGGCACCTGGCCCACCACCTCCACGCTGATCCCCTTCGGGGACCTCGACGGCAACGGCGCCAACGACACCCTGGTCACCGACAAGGACGGCCTCCTGTACCGCTACTCCCCCGAGCGCGGAAAGGCCGTCACCCCGGACGCCCCGTCCGCGAAGATCGGCAGTGGCTGGAAGCCCTTCGACGGCCTGACCTACTCCGGCGACTTCACCGCCGACGGCCGCCCCGACCTGGTGGCCCGCGAGACCGCTACGGGCGACCTCTACCTGTACGCGGGCACCGCCGCCGGCGGCTTCACCCGCACCGGCAAGATCGGCACCAGCTGGAAGGGCCTCACCATCGTCGGCGCGGGCGACCTCAACGGCGACCGGCATGCCGACCTGATCGCACGCACCGCCAACGGTGACCT
>NZ_BMTW01000008.1:0-82955 GCF_014649875.1 Streptomyces rubiginosohelvolus
CTCGCCCGCATGGCCAAACTCGTCGAGGACGCCCAGAACGGCAAGGCGTCCGCCCAGCGCCTGGCCGACCGCATCTCCGCCGTCTTCGTCCCCATCGTCATCGCCCTCGCCCTCGCCACCCTCGGCTACTGGCTCGGCAACGACGCCGGACTCACCGCCGCCTTCACCGCGGCCGTCGCCGTCCTGATCATCGCCTGCCCCTGCGCCCTCGGCCTCGCCACCCCCACCGCCCTCATGGTCGGCACCGGACGCGGCGCCCAACTCGGCATCCTCATCAAAGGCCCCGAAGTCCTGGAGACCACCCGCCGCGTCGACACCATCGTCCTCGACAAGACCGGCACCGTCACCACCGGCCGCATGACCCTCCAGACCACCCACACAGCCGACACCACCACCGAAACCGAAGTCCTCCGAATCGCCGGAGCCCTGGAGAACGCCTCCGAACACCCCATCGCCCAAGCCGTCGCCACCGCCGCGACCGACACCACCGGCCCCCTCCCCACCCCCGAGGACTTCACCAACGTCCCCGGCCTCGGCGTCCAAGGCATCGTCGAAAGCCACGCCGTCCTCGTCGGCCGGCCCCGCCTGATCGCTGACGCCGGGATCTCCCTCCCGCCCTCGTTGTCACGGGCCCTGGAGGAGGACGAGGCGCACGGGCGTACGGCGGTCGTCGTGGCGTGGGACGGGGAGGCCCGGGGCGTGTTCGGGGTGGCGGACGCGGTCAAGGACAGCAGTGCGGCCGCCGTGGCCGAGCTGCGCGCCCTGGGGCTGGAGCCCATCCTGCTGACCGGCGACAACCGGGCGGTGGCGGAGGCCGTGGCGCGGGAGGTGGGCATCGACACGGTCCACGCGGAGGTACTCCCCGAGGACAAGGTGGACGTCGTGAAGCGCCTTCAGGCCGAGGGCCGGGTCGTCGCCATGGTCGGCGACGGGGTCAACGACGCGGCCGCGCTGGCCACGGCATCCCTGGGGCTGGCGATGGGCACTGGGACGGATGCGGCGATCGAGGCGAGCGACCTCACACTGGTTCGTGGAGATCTCAAGGTGACAGGTGACGCAATCCGCCTTTCCAGGCGTACGCTGGCCACCATCAGGGGCAACCTCTTCTGGGCCTTCGGGTACAACGTTGCGGCCTTGCCCCTGGCTGCAAGTGGCCTGCTCAACCCTATGATCGCGGGAGCCGCCATGGCGTTTTCGTCCGTGTTCGTCGTCACGAACAGCCTCCGGTTGCGTGCCTTCACGTAACTTCCACAAAGAGATTTAGATCACACCGGTTTCAGGGTAACCATCCGGTGGGTTCGCGAGTCTTAGAGTGCGACTGCCAAGGATGTCTTGGGGGACGTCCGACGGAGTGTCTTGGGGGACGCTCCTGATGGCATGCGTTGGCCGGGGCACGTGCACCGGGGAGCTTTGAGCGGCCCTCCCGTGCGTACGTACCCCGGCAGATCGCGGCACAACAGAACAACGGGAGCTTCGGCTCCCAGCAGACGCCCGGCCGGATCCCGTGGGGGGAATCCGCTCCGGGATATGGGAAGCGCCCCGACCGTCGACCCGTGGGGGGATCGACGGCGGGGCGCTTCTTCCTTTACGGGGACGGTCACCGGCCCCGAAACGCCGAATCGCCCCGGACACCGCGCTCTGTGCGAAGCGCGGTACGCGGGGCGAAGGCAGTCGGCCGAAGAGGCCGGGGCACTACGGGGCGGTCATCAGGTCCGGGTCAGCGGCCCTCGACCGGGACGAAGTCGCGCAGGACCTCGCCGGTGTAGATCTGGCGCGGGCGGCCGATGCGGGAACCCGGCTCCTTGATCATCTCGTGCCACTGGGCGATCCAGCCGGGCAGCCGGCCGAGCGCGAAGAGCACGGTGAACATCTCGGTCGGGAAGCCCATGGCCCGGTAGATCAGACCGGTGTAGAAGTCCACGTTGGGGTAGAGGTTGCGCGAGACGAAGTAGTCGTCGGAGAGCGCGTGCTCCTCCAGCTTGAGCGCGATGTCGAGCAGCTCGTCGGACTTGCCGAGCGCGGACAGCACGTCGTGCGCGGCAGCCTTGATGATCTTGGCGCGCGGGTCGAAGGACTTGTACACCCGGTGGCCGAAGCCCATCAGGCGGACGCCGTCCTCCTTGTTCTTCACCTTGCGGATGAAGGAGTCGACGTCGCCGCCGTTGGCCTGGATGCCTTCCAGCATCTCCAGGACCGACTGGTTGGCGCCACCGTGCAGGGGGCCCCACAGCGCCGAGATACCGGCGGAGATCGAGGCGAACATGTTCGCCTGCGAGGAGCCGACCAGACGCACGGTGGAGGTCGAACAGTTCTGCTCGTGGTCCGCGTGCAGGATGAGCAGCTTGTCCAGCGCCGAGACGACGACCGGGTCCAGCTCGTACTCCTGGGCGGGGACCGAGAAGGTCATGCGCAGGAAGTTCTCGACGTACCCGAGGTCGTTGCGCGGGTAGACGAAGGGGTGGCCGATCGACTTCTTGTAGGCGTACGCCGCGATCGTCGGGAGCTTCGCCAGCAGGCGGATCGTCGACAGGTGACGCTGCTGCTCGTCGAACGGGTTGTGGCTGTCCTGGTAGAACGTGGACAGGGCGCTGACGACCGAGGACAGCATGGCCATCGGGTGGGCGTCGCGCGGGAAGCCGTCAAAGAACCGCTTGACGTCCTCGTGCAGCAGCGTGTGCTGGGTGATCTCGTTCTTGAACGCCGCCAGCTCGTCGACCTTGGGGAGGTCACCGTTGATCAGCGTGTACGCGACCTCGAGGAACGACGAGCGCTCGGCGAGCTGCTCGATCGGGTATCCGCGGTAGCGCAGAATGCCCTGCTCACCGTCGAGGTACGTGATGGCGGATTTATAGGCGGCGGTGTTGCCGTATCCGCTGTCCAGCGTCACCAGGCCGGTATTGGCCCGGAGCTTCCCGATGTCGAAGCCCTTGTCGCCGACGGTGCTGTCGATCACCGGGTAGGTGTACTCGTCATCGCCGTACCGCAGTACTACAGCGTTGTTGGTGTGCTCGCTCACGTCATCCCTCACCGACGTAGTGCCTCTTCTTCGAGGTGCCCTGACTGTCTTCCACCCTCCCCCATTCGGCTCAGGAGAGTGCACTCGGGGTCGTCCATTGGACCTACTGGCGGCACTGAGTGCCGCCAACTTACTCATCCTGCCCCCTTGACTGCGGTTCCGGAAGACCTCCGTGATGTTTCCCACCGATTTGATCGATCATTTTTGTGCAGGGGTCACGAGAAGTCTTCTCCGGAGCCGCCTCTGAGCCGGAAATCCAGTGCCGTACAACGCCTGCCTGCGGAAACCGTGCGGACCGCCTGGCCGATCGCCTTACGGGACCCGACGAGGACGACGAGCTTCTTGGCCCTCGTCACGGCGGTGTAGAGAAGGTTGCGCTGGAGCATCATCCAGGCACTGGTGGTGACGGGGATGACGACGGCCGGATATTCGCTGCCCTGGGAGCGGTGGATCGTCATGGCGTACGCGTGGGCCAGCTCGTCCAGTTCGTCGAAGTCGTAGCCGATCTCCTCGTCCTCGTCGGTGCGGACGGTGAGCTTCTGCTCGTCCACATCGAGGCTGGTGACGACGCCGACGGTGCCGTTGAAGACGCCGTTCTCGCCCTTGTCGTAGTTGTTGCGGATCTGGGTGACCTTGTCGCCGACCCGGAAGACCCGGCCGCCGAACCGCTTCTCGGGGAGGTCGGGGCGGCCCGGGGTGATGGCCTGCTGGAGCAGCCCGTTGAGATGGCCCGCGCCGGCCGGGCCCCGGTGCATCGGGGCGAGGACCTGCACGTCACGGCGTGCGTCGAGGCGGAACTTGGCCGGGATGCGGCGGGCCGCGACATCGACGGCGAGCTTGCCCGCGTCCTCCGTCTCGTCCTCCACGAAGAGGAAGAAGTCGCCGAGCCCCTCGGTGAGCGGTGGCTGTCCGGCGTTGATGCGGTGCGCGTTGGTGACCACGCCGGACTGCTGGGCCTGGCGGAAGATCCGGGTGAGCCGGACGGCCGGGACCGGGCCGCCCTCCGCGAGCAGATCGCTCAGCACCTCCCCCGCGCCGACCGACGGCAGCTGGTCCACATCGCCCACCAGGAGGAGGTGGGCACCGGGTGCCACCGCCTTCACGAGCTTGTTGGCGAGCAGCAGGTCGAGCATCGACGCCTCGTCGACGACGACCAGATCGGCGTCCAGCGGACGGTCCCGGTCGTACGCCGCGTCCCCGCCCGGCTTCAGCTCCAGCAGCCGGTGCACGGTGGACGCCTCGGCCCCGGTCAGCTCGGAGAGGCGTTTGGCGGCGCGCCCGGTGGGGGCGGCGAGCACCACCTTGGCCTTCTTCGCCCGGGCCAGCTCGACGATCGACCGGACGGTGAACGACTTCCCGCAGCCGGGGCCGCCGGTCAGGACGGCCACCTTGCGGGTGAGCGCGAGGCGTACGGCCTGCTCCTGTTCGGGCGCGAGATCGGCCCCCGTGCGCGTGGCGAGCCAGGCCAGGGCCTTGCCCCAGTCGACGTCCCCGAAGGCGGGCATCCGGTCCTCGCCGGTGTTCAGCAGCCGCCTGACCTGCCCGGCGAGGGACAGCTCGGCCCGGTGGAAGGGGACCAGATAGACGGCCGTGATCGGCTCGCCGCCCTCGGGGGACGGCACCTTCTCCCGTACGACGCCCTCCGGATCGGCGGCCAGCTCGGCCAGGCACTCGATGACCAGTCCGGTGTCGACCTGGAGCAGCTTGACGCCGTCCGCGATGAGCCGCTCCTCCGGGAGGTAGCAGTGCCCCTGGTCGGAGGACTGGGACAGGGCGTACTGGAGCCCCGCCTTGACCCGCTCGGGGCTGTCGTGCGGGATGCCGACGGCCTGGGCGATCTTGTCGGCGGTGAGGAAGCCGATGCCCCAGACGTCGGCGGCCAGCCGGTAGGGCTGGTTCTTGACGACGGAGATCGAGGCGTCCTCGTACTTCTTGTAGATGCGGACGGCGATGGAGGTGGAGACGCCGACGCCCTGGAGGAAGACCATGACCTCCTTGATCGCCTTCTGCTCCTCCCAGGCCGCCGCGATCATCTTCGTGCGCTTGGGGCCGAGGCCGGGGACCTCGACGAGCCGCTTCGGTTCCTGCTCGATGATGTGGAGGGTGTCGACGCCGAAGTGGGTGGTGATCCGGTCGGCCATCACCGGACCGATGCCCTTGATCAGCCCGGAGCCGAGATAGCGGCGGATGCCCTGGATGGTGGCGGGCAGGACGGTGGTGTAGTTCTCCACGGTGAACTGCTTGCCGTACTGCGCGTGCGAGCCCCAACGGCCCTCCATCCGCAGCGACTCGCCGACCTGCGCGCCGAGCAGCGCACCGACCACGGTGAGGAGGTCGCCTCCTCCGCGCCCGGTGTCGACGCGGGCGACCGTGTACCCGTTCTCCTCGTTGGCGTAGGTGATCCGCTCCAGGACCCCTTCGAGGACGGCCATGTTGGACATGACCCGACGCTACCGGGTGCCGCTGACAGTGCCGTTCGCGGCAGAGTGCCGGTAAGTCGGTTCAGGGGGCGGGGGGCGTCGGGCCGCCGTTCTCGTACTCGTTCGCCAGCAGCGCGTCCATGGTGGAGCGCAGCGTGCCGAGGAACTGCTCGAACCGCTCGATCTCCTCGGGCGGGTACGCCGCCATCGCCTCGGCCATCCGTTCGCTGTACGGGCCGAAGAACGCCATGGCGCGCGGCCGGATGTCCGGGCTGCTGCGCAGGGTCACCACCCGGCGGTCGGTGCTCTCGCGGGTACGGACGACGTGCCCCGCCTGTTCGAGCCGCTTGAGCAGGATGGCGGTCGCGCCGGAGGAGAGCGAGACGCGCTCGCTGAGCCGGGCCGGCGACAGGGGTGCGCCCTGGTCCTCCGCGTAGAGGATCTCGACGAGGGCGGCGGCGTCGGTGGAGTGCAGCCCGAGCCAGGCCGCGAAGCGGCGGGTGAACTCGGTGTAGTTGGCCCCGAAGGCGCGCAGGCCGTCCATCACGCGATCGACCCGTACGGCGTCGCGGTCGGCCGTGCCGTCCTCGCCGGCTGTGCCGTGCTCGTCGGCGCCGCGTCCGTTCGTCATCGGCACTGCCCCACGCTCTCTTCCGCTCCACGCGCCGGTCCCGGTTCCGGCTCCGGTTTGACAACCTACCTCCCCCTATTTAGCTTTGCCATAAAGCTATCTACCTTTGCGGCAAAGCAATAGTCGGGAGTCGAACCATCGTGACCGAACCCGCGGAAACCCCACCCACAGCCCGCCAGTGGCTGGGCCTCGTCGCCGTGGCCCTCGGCGTGGCCCTGATCGTGGTCGATCTGACGATCGTCAACGTGATCCTCGCGCCGATCATCGAGGACCTGTCCATCGGCTCGTCGGAGGCCCAGTGGATCCAGGAGTCGTACGCGATCACGTTCGCGGCGCTCCTGCTGGTCACCGGACGCCTCAGCGACCTTCACGGCGCGCGCCGGATCTTCCTGCTGGGCCTCGTCGTGTTCGGCGCGACGAGCCTGCTGGCCGCGCTCGCTCCCAGCGGTGGACTGCTGATCCTCGCCCGGTTCGTCCAAGGCGTGGGCGGGGCGATGATGCTGCCCACCTCGCTGGCCCTGCTGAACGCCACGTTCACCGGGCGCGCGCGCGGACAGGCGTTCGCCGTGTGGGGCTCGACCATCGGAGCGGCGGCGGCCGTCGGCCCGCTGCTGGGCGGGTGGCTCGCCGACATCACCTGGCGCTGGGCCTTCGGCATCAACATCCCGCTGGTCGCCCTCATCGTGCTGGGCGTCCTCCGGTACCTCGACGTGTCGCCCCGGACCCGGGGCCGTATCGACGGCGTCGGCGCGGTGCTGTCGGCGTTGGGCCTGGGGCTCCTCTCCTTCGTCCTGATCGAGGGACGTACGTACGGCTGGCTGATGACGACGAAGCCGCTGGAGGCCGGGGGCTTCTCCTGGTCCGGCGGGCTCTCGCCGGTGTTCGTCGCCCTGCTGCTGTCCCTGCTGGCGCTGGGCGCGTTCTGGCGCAGGCAGGCAGCGCTGAGCCGGGCCGGGGACGAGCCGCTGATGGACGTCGGGCTGTTCTCCATCCGCTCGTTCCGCAACGGGAACTTCGTGACGCTGATGGTCGGTCTCGGGGAGTTCGGCATCATCGCGGTCCTGCCGCTCTGGCTGCAATTCGCCCTCGGTTACAGCGCGTTCGAGGCGGGTCTCGCTCTCGTCGCCCTGGCGGCGGGCAGCTTCGCCGCATCCGGGGCGAGCTTCCCGATGGCCGCGACCGTGTCCGCGCTCGCCCAGGTCAGGATCGGCCTGGTGCTGGAGGCCGCCGGGCTGACGATGCTGGCCCTGATCGCCTCCACGGACAGCCCGTGGTGGCTCATCGCCATCGCGTTGTTCGTGTACGGGATCGGCGTCGGTTTCGCCACGGCGCAGGTGACCAACATCGTCCTCGTCGACGTACCGGAACGGAGCGGAGGGCAGGCGTCGGGCATCCAGAGCGCGGCCCGCGAGCTCGGGTCGGCCCTCGGTATCGCCCTCCTGACCACGCTGTTCTTCAGCACCCTGGCCTCCGGGGTGACCGACCGGCTCACCCGGGACGGCCTCGCGACCGACGAAGCGGAACGGATCGGCGGTGTGGTGACGGACAGCGCCGGATCGGTGATCGATGCCCTCGCCGCGCAGCCGCGTACGGCATCGGCGGCGGAGGCGGCACGCGAGGCGATGGCGGTCGGCGTCCAGGTCACCGGCTACGTCTGCGCGGGGCTGCTGCTCCTGGCGCTGGCGGCGACGCTGTTCATGTCGCCGAAGGCGCGTACGGCGAACGGTGGGCCGGGACCCGAGGCGAACGCGGGGCCGGAAGCTCGCGGGAAGGACCTCGGCGAGCGGACCGGAGCCCGGCCGCCGGAGTGACCGGAGTGTCCGGGATCCGCGCTACTCCCGTGGGGCCGGGCCGGCCAGCCCGTTCTCCCAGAGAGCAGCAGGCCGGTGGCGCAGTCCCGGTGCCGGCTGTGTGCCGATCGGCGGATGGGATCGGGGGCGGCGGAGAACGAGGCTTGAGCCGTTCGCTCGACCAGGGGTCAGCCCAATCCCCCGCCAGAACAAGGGAGTCCACCATGCCCGGCACCGTGAGCAGTCCGAGGCGGCGGGCCGTCGCGTCCGGCGCCCCCGCCGCCGGGGCGCCCGTCACGTCCTCGCCCCGAGTCCCCCGCTCCATCCGCCTGGCGGCGCACGCCGCCGCGCTGACCCTGGTGCCGTCCGGGCTGTGGCGGATCGCCATGGCCCTGGGCTGGGACTCCGGCTTCACCGACGAGCACCTCAACCCCGCGAACTACCCCGGCCCCCTGTCCTTCTACCTCATCGGCCTCAGCCTGCTGGCCGAGGCGGTCGGCCTGCTCACCCTGGGCCTGATCCACCGATGGGGCGAGGAACTCCCGTACTGGGTACCGCTCCTGGGCGGCCGGAGGATCCCCGTCCCGGCGGCGGTGATCCCCGCCTCGACCGGAGCGGCGCTCGTCACCCTCATCACGGTCCTCGGTGCGTTCAACTGGAACGACGCGGACAACATGGGTGCCCCCGGCGCTCCCGAGGGTGTCCACTACTGGGTGATGACCGTCTGCTATCTCCCGCTGCTGGCCTGGGGCCCGCTGCTCGCGGTGGTCACGGCGGCCTACTACCGCCGTCGGCGCCGGGAGGGCTGAGGAGGGCGCGGGACGCGGGCCCGGCTCAGCGCGTGCCCTCGTTCCTGCTCCGGCCGGCGTTGAAGCGCGCCTTCTTCTGGCGGTTGCCGCACGTGTTCATGTCGCACCATTTGCGCGTACGGCTCTGACTGGTGTCGAAGAAGGCGGCCCGGCAGGTCGGTGAGGCGCACAGGGCCAGCTTTCCGTCCCGTTCGCCCGAGATGACGTCGACGGCGTCGGCGGCGATCACAGCGAGGGCGTCCTCCACGGAGGAGGAGCCGAGCCGCCACCGCCGCTCCCCCTCGGGCGTCAGGACCGCCGCGGCCCGCCCCTCGATGCTGCGGTCGTCGATCACCTCGACCGCGGCGGCGGGGAGAGCCTCCCGGAGCGCCGCGGCCGTCGCGGCCGCGTGGATCGACTCCCGCAACTCCCTGGCGAGATCGAGCTGTTCAGGGGTGCAGGAGTCCACGGTGAGGCCGTACACCGCCAGCCAGTCGATGAGCCGCCGAGGCACGGGGATGCGCTCCACGGAGTCGCCGAACCGCTCCGAAAGGGTCCCGGTGAAGCTCGTCGCCAGCACGTTGCCGAGGCGGAAGTCAGGAAAGCCAGCACGCATGGAACCACCTTAGCCGGTTGCGGGGTGGCCCGGAGGACTGTTAGAACCGTCTTAGACGGTTCACACGATGAGTCGGCTTCGATGCCCACGATCGCCAGGAGGCACCATGCCCCGCCCGACCAGCGACGCACCCGTACCCAGCGGCGCACCCGTGACCAACGACGTACACGTCCACGCCTGCGAGACCCACGCGACCGACGCCGACCTCGACGATCTGCGGGCGCGACTGGCCGCGGCGCGGCTGCCGGAGGCCGAGACCGTCCGGGGCGCGCCGCCCGGCCCCCGCCGATGGGACCAGGGTGTTCCGCTGGCCGACCTCGCCGATGTCGTGGAGTACTGGCGTACCGGATACGACTGGCGGGCGTTCGAGGAGCGGCTGAACCGCATGGGCCAGTTCCGTACGACCGTCGACGGGCTGGGCATCCACTTCCTGCACCGCCGGTCCGCGCGCCCGGACGCCGTCCCGTTGCTCCTGACGCACGGCTGGCCGGGCAGCGTCGTCGAATTCCTGCACGTGATGGATGAGTTGGCGGATCCGCAGGACGCGGAGGCGCCGGCGTTCCACGTCGTGGCCCCGTCGCTGCCGGGCTTCGGTTTCAGTGAGAAGCCCGCCACCACCGGGTGGGGTACCGAGAAGATCGCGGCCGCGTGGGTGGAGCTGATGGGGAGACTCGGCTACGGCCGGTTCCTGGCCCACGGCGGCGACTGGGGCGGCAACATCACCACGGTGCTGGGCGGCAGGTTCCCGGACCAAGTGATCGGCGTCCACTCCACGTTCGCGGAGGCCCCGCCCGGGCTGACCACGGACGGGCTGACGGAGACCGAGCGCGGGTGGACCGAGGAGACCCGCCATTTCTGGCGCCACCGCGCGGCCTACGCCAAAGCGCAGGCGACCCGGCCGCAGACCATCGGCTACGCGCTCGTCGACTCACCGGTCGGACTGCTCGCCTGGATCCTCGACAAGTTCGCCGAGTGGTCGGACACCGAGGACAGCCCGTTCGAGACGATCTCCCGGGACCGGGTCCTCGACAACGTCACCCTGTACTGGCTGACGCGGACGGGCGCGTCGGCGGCCCGCATCTACTACGAGAGCCACAACTCGCTCGACCCCGCGCTCCGGGTCGACGTCCCGTCGGCGATCACCATGTATCCCCGCGACATCGACAAGACTCCGCGCCCCTGGGCCCAGGAGCGGTACCGGAACATCGTCCGGTGGCGGTCGCCCGAGGCCGGGGGCCATTTCCCGTCGCTGGAGATGCCCGGGTTCTTCGTCGCCGACCTGCGGGAGGGCCTCGCGGCGGTGCTGGCCGCCCGCGAAGTCGCCTGAGCCCTCGGATCACATGAGCTTGCGGCGACCGGTCTCCTTCTTCAGGCCGCCCGCGTTGATCGGCTGGAGGATGACCGTGATCGCGCCGACGGTGAAGTGCTGCACCGGGCCGCCGGTGTTCCGCCCGTGGAAACTGTTCGGCAGCGCCTGCCCGTTGGTCGGGTCCGTGCCCGCCGTATACATGTCGATGATGCCCTCGTGCCCCTGCCGGGCCTTCGCGTCGTTCCCGTCCGCCGCTTGTTCCACGGTGATGTGGTCGTCGCCGTCCACGGCGACCACGGCCGCCACGTGGTAGGGCCACCCGCTCGTGTTGGCGGGCCGCTCGTAGTCACCCTGCCACGCGGTCTCCACGATGGCGTACGCCTGGCCGGGGCCCGGCCGCTCCTCGCCGTTCGCGTGCGGGCCGCCGGGCCGGGCCGCCGCGTAGGCCTGGGCGCCTTCCACGTTCTCCTGGTCGCCCAGGCCGAACTGGGCACCGCCCAGGGCGAAGGCGCTGGCGTCCTGCCCGAGGGCCAGCCGCTGCCGGTGCATGATCTCCTCGGCCGTGTGGGCGCAGTCCGCGAGGAAGGCCGTCTCCGGCTCGTACTCCGTGTACGTACGACCCCCGATGTCACCGCTCTGCCCGGTCGGCGTGCAGTACCGGGGCGGCGAGGCGCCTTCCGCGACCCAGATGACGGTGGTGTCCGCGCCCGGTGTGAGCGGCATGAGGTAGAGGCCGTTCTCCGAGAGCCGTACGCTCCCCAACTCCTCGGTGTTGCTCTCGGAGAAGCGCTGGACGGCCGTGGCTTCGGTACCGCGCGCCGCGTCCCGGGCGGTGGCGTGCGCTTCGCGCTGTACGGGGGTGTCGTGGGAGCCCTGACCGCTCTGGGCGCTCTCCTCGGGCGTCCGCCTCATCACCCGGACCGCGTTGGCCTCGGCCTCGCGCTCGAAGCGGTCGCCGGGGTCGGAGACGCTCAGCCCGGACCCGTTGTCCGTACCGGCCACCGGGCCCTGGCGCTGCTGGATGACGTGCGTCAGCTCATGGGCGAGCGTGTGCTTGTCGCCGCCGCCGTCGCCGATGACGACATGGCTGCCGGAGGTGTAGGCGCGGGCGCCCACCTCGGCGGCGGAGGCGCGGGCGGCGGAGTCGGTGTGCAGGCGGACGTCGGAGAAGTCGGAGCCGAGCCGGGATTCCATCTCCTCGCGCAACGGTGCGTCCAGCGGTCTGCCCGGCGCGCGCAGCACGTCGTGCACGGCGGAGCGCTGCACCGGCTCCGCGCCGGGCTGTTGGTGACCGCAGTCCGGGCCGTGCCGGTGCCGGTCGCGCTGGAGCATGCGGAGGACGGCGGCGTTGCCGGTGGTGCGCTGGAGAGCGAGAAGCGCGTCAGGCACCCGGCCACTCGGGGCCGCCGCCTCCCCCGGCCGCTCGGCGGCGCCCCTGGCGGGGCGCTGCGGCTCCCGCTCGTTCTCTTTCGGCTCGTGCGCGCGCATGGACTTCCGCTCGTAGGGCTGGCGACAGGGCTGTTTCCTCCTGCCTACCCGGTGCGGCGGTCGAGGGTAAGGGCTGTACGGGACACAGTGCGGTGGCCCGTGGGGGCAACACGTCCGCCCGGCGGGCCCCGCCCCTCACCCCATGCTCGCCGCGACCTCGCTCCGCAGCTGCGGCAGCTTGTCGTGCAGGACGCCCGGGCAGAGGGTGTCGCCGAAGTCCTTGTGTCCGTACAGGCGGCTGGGTGCGATGCCGTACTGCCGGCAGACGTACGCGCAGAGCGCCACCAGGACCTCCCACTGGGCCCGCGGCGGCTGTGCGCCGTCGTGGTACGCGCCCTCGTTGGCGATACCGATGGCCTGGTCGTTCTGGCCGGACGTGTGGGCGCCGAGGACGAAGTCGCTGCCGCCGCGCAGGGTGCTGAGGCTCTGGTGGCGGCCCTCGGTGATCCAGCCGCCCCGGCTGATGAGGAAGTGGTAACCCGTGTCGGTCCACCCGTTCTTGTCCAGGTGCAGGTCCTGGACCCAGTGGGCGTGACGGTGGGCCTGGGCACGGGAGATGTCGGAGGTGTTGGCGCTGACCGTGTGGTGCACGATGATCTTCGTCGGACGTTTCCCCACCAACTCGATCGGCCCCTGCGGCGGACGGGCCTGCCACTGGGCCGTACCGTCGATGTCCGGTTCCACGGCGGCGGCGTCGAGGGCGTGGGCCGTGCCCGGTAAGGCGGCTGCGGCCAGGCCGCCGGCACCGGCGAGCAGAATGTGGCGACGGGACGGCTGCGGAAGGTTCACTGCGGGCTCCTGGTGTGAAGGGGTGGGCACACGGCGGGGGTGTGCGGCCGGGTGAGCCGCCGACGGGCTCGCCCGGTCGTCACGAGAAGGATTACGCCGTGTTGTTGGCTAGGGCCTGGAGCCGCGCCAGGCTGCCGTTGAACTTGTTGCGGTCCACGTCGCCGGAGACTCCGCCGACCCGGCCGGTGGCCGTGTACTGCCAGATCGTCCACGTGGGGAAACCTGCGGGGATGGTCGGGCTGGCGGTGCCCCAATGCGCGATCCAGAGAGGCGACTTGGCGGCCATGCCGGTCCAGCCGCCGGTGCAGGTGTTCCACCAGCTGGCCGTCGTGTAGATAACGACGTCCCGGGTGGTGCGCGCCTTGTACGTGGCGTAGAAGTCGTTGATCCACGTCCGCATCTGGGTCGTGGAGAGGCCGTAGCACATGGCGCCGTACGGGTTGTGCTCGATGTCCAGCACACCGGGGAGGGTCTTGCCGTCCTGGGACCATCCTCCGCCGTTGCCCGCGAAGTAGCCCGCCTGCGTTGCCCCGTTGGAGACGTCGGGGCGGGCGAAGTGGTACGCGCCGCGGATCAGGCCGGCGTTGTAGGAGCCGGTGTAGTTCGCGCTGAAGCTGCTGTCCTTGAAACTCGTGCCCTCGGTGGCCTTCATGTAGGCGAAGCTGATGCCCGCGGCCTTCACCGAACCCCAGTTGATCGCCCCCTGCCAGTGGGAGACGTCGATGCCCTGGACGCCGCTGGTGTCCATCGCCGTGATCCCGCCCGCCGCCGAGGACGCGGGGCCCTGCTCGATGCGGGTGCCCGCCCCCATCCACGCCTGGCCGGACCGGACCGGCTCGTCGGGCGCGGGCGGTGCGGCGGCGGCCGTGCCCGTTCCGGTCAGGATCAGCGCCACGGCCGCACCGAGAGCACCGGCCGACACAGCGCCTCGGGGTCTCTTGAGTCGGCGGGACGGAGAACGGTACGCGGGCATGGCCACCTCCGGGCACGTTGACGAGGACGGGATGCGCACGGCATGGCATCCGAGCGGCATCCGATCAGCGGATGCCATGCACATGTCACGAGTAGGCCATGGACCCGGAAAGGCGTAAAGGGGCCTCTTGGTTTAGACCTGTGCCGCCAGCCCCTACCTGCGAGAACGCCCCGAGGCGGCGAGAATTTTCATTTCTGAAAGGCTGCGGCCGCCGTTGACCGAGGTATTCAAATTTGACTAAAGTGCGGCGCATGACCGAGACGACGATCCCGATGCTTCCCTGCCGGACCTCCCTGATCGACTCCGTGGTCGCTTTCTACGCCGCCCTCGGCTTCGAGACGACGTCCCTGCAGAAGAGCCCGTACGGGTACGCCGTCGTCGAACGCGGTGCGGTCGAACTCCAGCTGTACGGGATGAAGGAGTACGACCCCGCGTCCTCCCACTCCGGGTGCTACGTCCTCACCGAGGACGTGGACGGCCTGCACGCGGCGTTCCGGTCGGGGCTCAAGGCGGTCTACGGGCGCGTCCCGACGCGGGGGCTGCCGCGCATCGGCCCGCTGAAGGACATGTCGTACGGGGTCCGGCAGTTCCTGGTGACCGACCCGACCGGCAACACGATCCGGATCGGGCAGCCGATCAGCGACGACCTGAACCACCGGCCCGCCCCTAAGGAGACGTTCGCCCGCGCCCTGCACATGGCGGACCTCTTCGCGGACTCCAAGCAGGATCTGCCGGGGGCCGCGAAGATCATCGACCGGGTGCTGGGCCTGACGGACGAGCGGCCGACTCCGGTGCAGAAACTGCGGCTGCTCGTCCTGCGCGGGGACATCGCCCAGCGGATGGGCGATACGGAGCGGGCGGCGGGGCTGCTGGAGGAGGCGGAAGCGGTCCGGCTCGGGCCGGGAGAAAGGGCAGAGGCCGCCGACGCCCTGGCCAGACTGGCGGAGCTGCGGGGCTGATCCGCCCGGCTCAGACGGTCCGCGTCAGCTTCTTCGCCGTGCTGCAGGAGCCGGCCCGCGCATGCCGCCACAGCTGGACGGCCGTGAGGGCGAACAGGGCCGTGAACGCGAGCAGGAACACGCCCGCGATCCCGACCTGCCGACCGCCCGGATCCCGGTCGGCCTGAAGGACGAGAACCAGCAGGGAGAGGAGCATCCCGCCGAGGTAGACCGGCCGGATCCGCCGCAACTGCCGTACGGCACGGGGTGCGAGAGCTACACGCTTCAAGGTGGCCATGCCCGCCGGGTACCCCCCACTCGGGCGGCCACGCGTCGGTGCACCCGTTCGTGTCGGCCGCCGGGCAAAATTCGATGGCCGGTCCCCCGGCCCCCTTGTTACGGTGCTCGCTCCTCCACCGCGGGACCGACCGCGGGTGACCTCTGGGCGCGAGCCCTGGAAAGCAGTTGATGTATGCCCCGGACAGTGACTCCGAGCCTCCCTCGTCGCACCTGTGACGCCGGGGTGACCGGGCCTGACCGTCCGCGGCCGCCGTACGCGACCGACTGCTGACACCTCACGGCCGGCTGCCGTCGCGCAGCCGGCCGGCCCCGCTCCCCGTACGCCCCTGACGCGAGGGGTGCTCGGTACTTCCCTGCTGCTTCGTTCCTCATCTTCGGCAAGGAGTATCCGGGTGTCTCACGACAACCCCCAGCACCGCTCAGCCATGTCCTCCCTGGACACCTTCACCTGCGTCCGCTGCGGACTGACCGTCGCCGCGTACGCGCCCGACGGCAGCCGGCGCAACCACTGCCCCAGCTGCCTGCACTCGCAGCACCTCGTCGACCACGTCGAGGGCGGCCGCTCCGACTGCGAGGGCCGGATGGCCCCGATCTCCATCGCGGTGCTGCGCACCGGCGACTGGATGGTCGTCCACCGCTGCACCCGGTGCGACGAGCTGACCTCGAACCCGGTCTGCGGGGACGACAACCAGCTGATCCTGATGCGGATGGCCGTACGTCCGCTGGCCCAGCCGCCCTTCCCGCTCGAAGCCTTCGGTGACCTGTGAACCGGGCGACCGAGGAGCTCCGATGACGCGGCGCAAGCCCCGTCGGGGATCGGAACGGCGTCCGCAGCGGGCCAAGGACGTGCTGCACGGACCGGGCGGGGCGCGCGGTGACGCGTTCCGGTGTGTCGGCTGCCGGCTCGACGTCCCGCTGGCGGCGCCGGGCACCGCCCACCGCAATCACTGCCCGTCCTGCCTGGTCAGCCTGCATGTGGACGGGCGCGTTCCGGGTGACCGGGCGGCGGGGTGCCGTGGGCGGATGGTGCCCCTGAGCCTGTCCGTGCGGCAGGACGGGGAGTGGATGCTCATCCACCACTGCGTCGCGTGCGGGCGGCTCAGCGCCAACCGCATCGCGGGCGACGACAACGCGCTGGCGCTCGTCCGGCTGGCGCTGCGGCCGCTCGCGGACGCAGCGGTCCCCGTGCGGGCGATGCTCGCGCTGTGATCCCGGGGGCCGCCCGGCAACCGCCGGGCGGCCCCCGGTCAGCCCTGCCCTTCAGGTCACCCCGACCCTCGACCCTCGGCTCACCCCGGGTCCTCGCCCGTCAGGCCGTCGACCGACTCACGGATGAGGTCGGCGTGGCCGACATGGCGGGCGTACTCCTCGACGAGGTCCAGGAGGATACGGCGGAGGTTGGGGCGTTCGCCGCTGCGGGTGACGTACGCGCCGAGCTGGTCCAGGCCGCCGCCGGTGCTGAGCGCCTCCTCGACCAGGGCCCGGGAGCGGGCCGCCGACTCCCGCCACAGCGTGCGCAGTTGCTCGGGAGTGTCCTCGGCGGCGGTGCGGTAGGCCCAGTCCGGGTCGTGGTCCCAGTCGACCGTGTTCCACGGTGCACCGGCCGGGACACCGAGCCAGAGGCGGGCGAAGTGGCTGTCCTCGACGTGCGCCAGGTGCTTGAGCAGGCCGCCCAGGGTGACGGAGGACGCGCCGACCGTAGCGCGCAGTCCGTCCGCGCCCAGGCCGGAGGTCTTCCAGGCCAGCGTGGCCCGCTGGCGTTCCAGCGCGCCGAGGACGGCCTCGGCCTCCGTGCCGGCGAGGGGAGGTTCGGGCCATTCTTCCGCTGCGCTCTCCGTCATGGCGGCAGATCCTAACGAACCGCGTGAGACCGGCTGACGGATGGCGTAGAGCCCGCCGGGAAAGCGGAATGGGGCCCGGCCTCGCGGCCGGACCCCCCTCGCTTTCCCCTCCCGTCGGGCCTTCCCGTTCCCCCCGGACCCCTCCCCGGAAGTCCCGACGCCATGTGTGACCCGGGAGGGTACCCAAAGGTTGCAGCCCTTTACGATCTCTTTACCTTCGGTCGGGTGCGGGGCTCTCAGCAGGCATGTTGCACGTACCGCTCCGCTACTTCCGCCAGGACCTCCGCGCCGTCACGGGCCCACAGCGCCTCGTTGAAGATCTCCACCTCGACCGGGCCGTCGAAGCCGGCGGATTCCACTGCGCGGCGGAACTCCCGGAAGTCCACGCTTCCGTCGCCCAGTTGTCCCCGGCCCAGCAGGACGCCCGCCGGGAGCGGGGTGATCCAGTCGGCCAGCTGGAAGGAGTGGATACGTCCGCCCCGGCCCGCGCGGGCGATCTCGGCGGGTGCCCGGTCGTCCCACCAGAGGTGGTAGGTGTCCACGACCACCCCGACCTGTTCGGCCGGGAAGCGTTCCGCGAGGTCCAGGGCCTGGGCGAGGGTGGAGACCACACAGCGGTCGGACGCGTACATCGGGTGGAGCGGTTCGATCGCCAGGCGTACGCCGCGTTCGGCGGCGTACGGGGCGAGGACCGCCAGCGCCTCGGCCACCCGCTCGCGGGCCCCGGTCAGATCGCGGCTGCCGGGCGGGAGGCCGCCGGAGACCAGGACCAGGGTGTCGGTGGACAGGGCCGCCGCCTCGTCGATCGCCGCCCGGTTGTCGTCCAGGGCGCGGGCGCGTTCGGCGGGGTCGAGGGCGGTGAAGAAGCCGCCCCGGCAGAGGCTGGTGACGGTGAGCCCGGAGTCCGCGAGGAGCCGGGCCGTGCGCTCGACACCGTACGCCTGCACCGGGGCCCGCCACAGGCCGACCTTGCCGATGCCCGCCTTGACGCAGCCCTCGGCGAGCTCCGGCAGCGACCACTGCTTGATGGTCTCCTGGTTGATGCTCAGACGTGCCAGATCGCGGTTCGTCATCGTGCGCCTCCGTGGACGGCGAGCAGCGCGCGCATGCGGTGTGCGGCCAGGCCGGGGTCCGGGAACAGGCCGAGGCCGTCGGCCAGTTCGTACGCCGTCGCCAGATGCGGCAGCGAGCGGGCCGACTGGAGTCCGCCCACCATCGTGAAGTGGTCCTGGTGGCCGGCCAGCCAGGCCAGGAACACCACGCCCGTCTTGTAGAAGCGGGTGGGCCGCTGGAAGAGGTGGCGGGACAGCTCGACCGTGGGGTCCAGGAGGGCCCGGAAGCCGGCCACGTCCCCCGTGTCCAGCACTCGTACCGCATGCGCCGCCAGCGGGCCCAGCGGGTCGAAGATGCCCAACAGCGCGTGGCTGAAGCCGCGTTCGTCGCCCGCGATCAGCTCCGGGTAATTGAAGTCGTCGCCCGTGTAGCAGCGCACCCCGCCCGGGAGGCGGCGGCGGACGTCGATCTCGCGGGCCGCGTCCAGGAGGGAGATCTTGATGCCGTCGACCTTGTCCGGGTGTTCGGCGATGACCTTGAGGAAGGTGTCCGTGGCCTCGTCGAGGTCGGTGCTGCCCCAGTAGCCCTCCAGGGCCGGGTCGAACATCGGGCCCAGCCAGTGCAGGATCACCGGTTCCGACGCCTGGCGCAGGAGATGGGCGTACGTGGCGAGGTAGTCCTCCGGCCCCCGGGCGGCGCGGACCAGGGCGCGCGAGGCCATGAGGATCGGCTGGACGCCGTGCTCCTCGGCCAAGGCGAGCTGCTCCTCGTACGCCGCCGTGACCTCGGCCAGGGTGGGTGCGGGACCCCCGGGCAGCTGGTCGGTGCCCACGCCGCAGGCGATCCGCCCGCCCACCGCCTTCGCCTCGGCGGCCGAGCGGCGGATCAGTTCGGCCGCACCCGCCCAGTCCAGGCCCATCCCGCGCTGCGCGGTGTCCATGGCCTCCGCGACGCCCAGGCCGTGCGCCCAGAGGTGGCGGCGGAAGGCGAGCGTGGACTCCCAGTCGACGGCCGCCGGGTCGTCCGGGCCGATGTCCGCGTACGGGTCCGCGACCACGTGGGCCGCCGAGAAGACGGTACGGGAGGAGGGAGTCCCGGCGCCCGGCGGCAGATCGAGCGGGGTGGCGCGGGGGGTGTAGGGACCCCGGGGCAGGGGGACGACAGCCGTCACAGCGTCAGCTCCGGGATGTCGAAGCGGCGACCCTCGGCGGACGACTTCAGTCCCAGTTCGGCCAGTTGGACGCCCCGGGCCCCGGCCAGCAGGTCCCAGGTGTACGGCGCGTCCTGGACGACATGGCGCAGGAACAGCTCCCACTGCGCCTTGAAGCCGTTGTCGAACACCTGGTTGTCCGGGATCTCCTGCCACTGGTCGCGGAACGACTCGGTGACCGGGAGGTCCGGGTTCCAGACCGGCTTCGGGGTCGACGAGCGGTGCTGGACACGGCAGTTGCGCAGGCCCGCGACGGCCGAGCCGTGCGTTCCGTCGACCTGGAACTCCACCAGCTCGTCGCGGTTGACCCGCACCGTCCAGGAGGAGTTGATCTGCGCGACGGCCCCGCCCGCCAGCTCGAAGATGCCGTATGCGGCGTCGTCGGCGGTCGCCTCGTACGGCTTGCCCTGCTCGTCCCAGCGCTGCGGAACGTGCGTCCTGACGTGCGCGGTCACGGTGGTGACCTGGCCGAACAGCTCGTGTATCACGTACTCCCAGTGCGGGAACATGTCGACGACGATGCCGCCGCCGTCCTCCGCACGGTAGTTCCACGAAGGGCGCTGGGCCTCCTGCCAGTCGCCCTCGAAGACCCAGTAGCCGAACTCCCCGCGCACGGACAGGATTTCGCCGAAGAAGCCGCCGTCGATGAGGCGCTTCAGCTTGCGCAGGCCCGGCAGGAAGATCTTGTCCTGGACGACACCGTGCTTGATGCCGGCGTCACGCGCGAGCCGGGCCAGGTCGAGGGCCCCCTCGACGTCCGTGGCGGTCGGCTTCTCGGTGTAGACGTGCTTGCCCGCCGCGATCGCCTTCTTGATCGCCTCCACCCGGGCCGAGGTGACCTGGGCGTCGAAGTAGATCTCGACCGACTCGTCCGCGAGCACCGCGTCCAGGTCCGTCGACCACTCGGTCAGACCGTGGCGCTCGGCGAGTTCCTCCAGGGCGTGGGCGCGACGGCCGACGAGCACGGGCTCGGGCCACACCACCTCGCCGTCGCCGAGATCCAGGCCCCCCTGCTCGCGGATCGCGAGGATCGAGCGCACCAGGTGCTGCCGGTATCCCATGCGTCCCGTGACGCCGTTCATGGCGATGCGCACTGTCCTGCGTGTCACGAAGGTCCCTCCATACAGCCGTAGCAAGCGCTTTCTACGGAAGATGACGCTAGCCTGCCGACAGCGGCCGGACAAGAGGGGGCCGCACGTGACCTCACGGAGGACAGCGATGACAGTCACCCTGGCGGATGTGGCGGCCCGCGCCCGGGTGTCCCCGGCCACCGTCTCCCGCGTGCTGAACGGCAACTACCCGGTGGCGGCGTCGACCCGGGAACGGGTCCTGCGTGCGGTGGACGACCTGGACTACGTGCTCAACGGACCCGCCAGTTCGCTCGCGGCCGCCACGTCCGACCTGGTCGGCATCCTGGTCAACGACATCGCCGACCCCTTCTTCGGGATCATGGCGGGGGCGGCGCAGACGCAGATCGGCGGACCCGGGGACGGTTCGGGACGGGCGGGCGGCGAGAAGCTGGCGGTCATCTGCAACACCGGCGGCTCCCCGGAGCGCGAGCTGACCTACCTCACGCTCCTCCAGCGCCAGCGCGCCGCCGCCGTCGTCCTCACCGGCGGGGCGGTCGAGAATCCGGAGCACCAGGCCGCGATGGCGGCGAAGCTGGCGAAACTCGCCGACGCGGGCACCCGGATCGTCTTCTGCGGGCGGCCCCCGCTGCCTGAGGGCGACGCGCTCGTCGCCGCCCTCGCGTTCGACAACCGGGGCGGCGGCCGACGCCTCACCGAGCACCTGATCTCGCTCGGCCACCGCAGGATCGGTTACGTCGCCGGGCCCCGGGAACGCACCACCACCCGGCACCGGCTGGAGGGCCACCGGGAGGCGCTGCACGCGGCGGGCCTGGATGACTTTCCGGCAGGGGGCGGTCCGGGCGACGGATCCGGTCACCGGGCGGCCGACGACGACCCGCTCGTCGTGCACGGGCCCTACGACCGGCGC
Source organism: Streptomyces rubiginosohelvolus (assembly GCF_014649875.1). GTDB lineage: Bacteria > Actinomycetota > Actinomycetes > Streptomycetales > Streptomycetaceae > Streptomyces > Streptomyces rubiginosohelvolus. The sequence continues at coordinate 21,161 of NZ_BMTW01000008.1, forward strand.
TCCGGCTACGAGGCCACCCTCGAACTCCTGCGCAGGGCACCGGACGTGACCGCGATCGTGGCCGCCAACGACACCGTGGCGCTGGGCGCGTGCGCGGCGGTACGGGACCAGGGGATGCGCATCCCGCAGGACATCTCGGTGGCGGGCTTCGACGACCTGCCGTTCTCGGTGGACGCGGTGCCGGCCCTCACGACGGTCCGGCTGCCGCTCTTCGAGGCGGGCGCCCGGGCGGGGCGGCTCGCGATGGGCAAGGAGAACCCGCCGCCCGGTGGCATCGCGACCATCGCGGCCGAGCTGATGATCCGGGGGTCCACGGCGGCGCCGAGGGGCTGAACCGGTCCGCGGGGCGGGCCCTTGAGCCGGCAGGCGAGGCGAGCACGGAGCTCCTGGAGCCACCAGGACGCGCTGCGACTGCTGGGTAGCCTGGAGCGACTGCTGCGGGGCGTCGGCTGAGGCGGCCCCGTACCAGGTCGCGTACGGGGACCGCCCGGCCCGCGCGAGGGAGTAGCCACCGGCCCGGCGGGCAGGAGCGGGGCGTCAGCACCAAGGGAAGGACACGCACGATGAAGCTCGCTTTCTCCACCCTCGGGGTGCCGGGGACGCCGGTCGCCGAGGTCGTCCGGCTCGCCGCCGGAAACGGCTACCAGGGCGTGGAGCTGCGCGTCCACCCCGAGGAGCCCGTGCACCTGGGGCTCTCGTCGCTGGAACGGGCCGACGTGGTCGAGGCGTTCAAGGCGGGCGGGGTGGAGATCCTGACCCTCGCCGGGTACGTCCAGGTGGCCGCCGAAGGGGACGACGAGCCGGTCCTAGCGGAGCTGTCCGAGCTGGTAAAGCTCGCCCGGGACCTGGGCGCGTCCTACGTCCGGGTCTTCCCCGGCGGCGGCGACCAGGAGCAGGCGGAGGCCGACGCGACAGCCGCCCGGCGGCTCGGCGCGGCGGCCCCGGCAGCGGCCGACATGGGCGTGACCATCCTGCTGGAGACCCATGACTCGCACCGCGCGGGCCTCGACGTCGCCCGGGTCGTCGCCACGGTCGGGCACCCCCGGGTCGGCGCAATCTGGGACGTGCTGCACACCTGGCTCGCCGGTGAGGAGCCGGCCGCCAGCCGGGCGGTGCTCGCCCCGCACCTGGGCTACGTCCAGGTGAAGGACGTCGCCTCCGCGGAGGACCTCACCCCGCTGCCGCTGGGCTCCGGGGTGCTGCCGCTGGCGGAGTGCCTGGACGGGACGGGTCCGGACACCTGGGTGTGCTGGGAGTACGAGAAGCGCTGGCACCCGGGGGCGGCGGAGCTGCCGGGTCTGCTGGGCGCCGGACGCGAGCACCTGCTGCGACTCGGGGCCCCGAAGCAGTAGCGGGGCCGGCGGCCGTCGTAACGGCACCGGCGGCGGCCGTCACAACGGCCCCCGCGTCCGGCTCCGGCAGGGGCGCCGCGGTCCGCCCGGAGCGCAGGGTCGTCGCGGTCCGCAGCCCGACGCCCGAGGTCAGCGCCACCCCGCCCACCAGCAGTGCCGCCGCGCACCAGCGCAGCGGGCTCACGTCCTCGCCGAGCACGAACGCCGCCGAGGACATCCCGAAGACCGGGACGAGCAGGGTGAAGGGCGCCACGGACGAGGCGGGGTACTGGCGGAGCAGGAAGCCCCAGGCGCCGAAGCCGAACACCGTGCTGACCCAGGCGACGAACAGGATGATGCCCACCCCGCTCCAGTCGAGCGCGGCCAAGGCCTCCGCGTCCCGGTCCGGGCCCTCGAAGAGGAGGGACAGACCCAGCAGCGGCAGCACGGGAACGGCCGAGACCCAGACCATGAAGGTCAGGGCGTCCTGGGGCGCCGCCCGCCGGGTGAACACGTTGGAAACGCCCCAGCAGGCGGCGGCCCCGACGACGAGGACGAACGCGAGGACCGGGCCGCCCGCCCCCTCGTCCACCGCCGCCACGACGATGCCCGCGAGCGCGACGGTCATACCCGCCACCCGGATCCGGCCGGGCCGTTCGGAGAGGGCGAGGGCGGCGAAAAGTGCGGTGAAGACGGCCTGGATCTGGAGGACCAGGGAGGAGAGCCCGGCGGGCATCCCCTGGTCCATGCCGATGAACAGGAGCCCGAACTTGCCCACCCCCAGGACCAGTCCGACCCCCACGACCCACCTCCAGGCGACCGAAGGACGCCCCAGCAGGAAGATCGCGGGCACGGCGGCGGCGAGGAAGCGCAGCGCGGAGAAGAGGAGCGGCGGGAAGTGGTCGAGCCCCAGCTCGATCACGACGAAGTTCACGCCCCAGAGTGCCGCGACGAGCACGGCCAGGGCGATATGGCGTGGACGCATGCGGCGAGCATTCAGCAGGATGACCGTGTAGCACCAGCGCGGGTTTCTTCATGGTGAGATTCAGCGCTGCTGAAGAATTCCTCTGAAAGACGCCCGTGAAAGATGCCCCTGAAAGATGAGGTCACCGTGCTCGATCTGGCCCGGCTGCGCGCCCTGCACGCGGTCTTCGTCCACGGTTCCGTCGCGGGGGCGGCGACCGCCCTCGGCTACACCCCGTCCGCGATCTCCCAGCAGATCACCAAGCTGGAGCGGGAGACCCGGACGACGTTGCTGGAGCGGCGCGGGCGCGGGGTGGCGCTGACCGAGGAGGCGCTGCGGCTGGCCGACACGGCTCAGCGGCTGCTGGCCATCATGGAGCAGGCGGAGACGGAGCTGGAGGAGCGCCGGGGGCTGCCGACGGGCCGGCTGACGATCGCCGCGTTCGCCTCGGCCGCGCGGGGGCTGCTGCCGGGTGTGCTGGCCGAGCTGGACCGGGAGCACCCGGCGCTGAACGTCCGGCTGGACGAGGTGGACCCGCATCTGTCGGTGGACCTGGCGGCGAAGGGGGTCGTCGACCTGGCCGTGGCGCACGACTGGGACATCGCCCCGCTGCCCGCCCCGGAGGGCCTGGCCCAGGCGGTGATCGGGCTCGACCGGTGCGATCTGCTGGTGCCCGAGGGGCATGCGCTGGCCGGGCGGGACGGGGTGCGGCGCGAGGAGCTGGCGCGCGAGCGGTGGATCTGCCAGCCGCCGGGGACGGTGTGCCACGACTGGCTGGTGCGGACGCTGCGCACGGCGGGGTACGAGCCCGACATCCGGCACCGGGCGGAGGAGAACCACACCCAACTCGCTCTGGTGGCCGCCGGTCTGGGTATCGCGATGATGCCCCGGCTGGGGCGGGGGCCGCTCCCGGACGGGGTGGTGGCGGTGCGTCTGGACCCGGTGCCGGAGCGGCGGCTGTACGCGCTGTGGCGTACGGAGGCGGCGCGGCGTCCGGCGATCACGGCGGCGGTGGACGCGCTGCGGGCCCACGGTGCGGCGGCCGGCCTGGCGTGAGGCGGGTCCGGCCGCCGCCTCCCCGAAGCCCACCCTTCCCACCCGTCCCACCCTTCTGGCGGCACGTCACTCCCGGCCCCGGCACGGCCTCTTGACCGGAAGTTATTTTCCCTATAAGCGTACTTCCTTGGAAGTTTCTTTCACCCCGGGAAGGAGCTCACGTGCCCCACCGCACCTCAAGACGCACCCTCCTCACCGCCACAGCGGCCGTCACCGCCGCCGCGGCGACCGGCGCCCTCACCCCGCCCGCCGTCGCCTCCGCGCACTCCACGAACGCCTCCACCGACCGCCGGCTGCGGCGGATCATCGCCGGGATGAGCCTGGAGGAGAAGGTCGGCCAGCTCTTCGTGATGCGGGTCTACGGGCACTCCGCCACCGACCCCGACCAGGCCGACATCGACGCGAACCTCAAGGAGATCGGGGTCCGTACCGGCGCCGAGCTGATCTCCACGTACCACGTCGGCGGCATCATCTACTTCACCTGGGCGCGCAACACCCGCGACCCGCACCAGATCGCCGACCTCTCCAACGGACTCCAGCGCGCCGCGCTCGCCGAGCCCCACCGGGTGCCGCTGCTCGTCTCGACCGACCAGGAACACGGCATCGTCTGCCGGGTCGGCGAACCCGCCACCCTGCTGCCGGGCGCGATGGCCCTCGGCGCGGGCGGCTCGCGCTCCGACACCCGGCGGGCGGCCTGGATCGCGGGTGCGGAGCTGGCCGCGCTCGGCATCAACCAGAACTACGCGCCGGACGCCGACGTCAACGTCAACCCGGCCAACCCGGTCATCGGCGTACGGTCCTTCGGCTCCGACCCCGCCGCGGTGGCCGACCTGGTCGCCGCGCAGGTGAAGGGCTACCAGGGCGCGGGCGTCGCGTCGACCGCCAAGCACTTCCCCGGCCACGGCGACACGAACACCGACAGCCACACCGGGCTGCCCGTCATCAACCACACCCGCGCCCAGTGGGAGGAGCTGGACGCCCCGCCGTTCCGCGCCGCGATCCGGGCCCGCATCGACTCGATCATGACCGCCCACATCGTGGTCCCCGCACTCGACCCGTCCGAGGACCCGGCCACGCTCTCCCGGCCGATCCTCACCGGCATCCTCCGCGAGGAGCTGGGCTACGACGGAGTGGTGGTCACCGACTCGCTCGGCATGGAGGGGGTGCGCACGAAGTACGGCGACGACCGCGTTCCGGTCCTCGCGCTGCTGGCGGGTGTGGACCAACTGCTGAACCCGCCGAACCTCTCCGTCGCCTGGAACGCCGTGCTGGAGGCCGTCCGCAGCGGCGAGATCAGCGAGGAGCGGATCGAGGAATCGATCCTGCGCATCCTGCGGCTGAAGAGCGGACTCGGCCTGTTCCGGGACCCGTTCGTCAGCCACCGGGGCGTCGAGCGTACGGTCGGCAGCCGCGCGCACCGGGCTGCCGCCGACCGGATCGCCGAGCGCACGACGACTCTGCTCGCCGATCCGGAATCGCTGCTGCCGCTCTCCCGGCGCACCCACCGGAACCTGCTGGTGGTGGGGGCCGATCCGGCCTCCCCCTCCGGGGCGACGGGCCCGCCGACCGGCACCCTGGCCCACGCCTTCGGTGAACTGGGCTTCAGCGCACGGGCGTTGTCCACCGGTACGGCCCCGAACCGGGCGAAGATCGACGAGGCGGTCGCCGCGGCCGAGGGCAAGGACGCGGTGGTCGTGGCGACGTACAACGTCACGGCGAGCAGTTCGCAGCGCACCCTGGTGACCGCGCTCGTGGCGACCGGCGTCCCCGTCGTCACCGTCGCGATCCGCAACCCGTACGACGTCGCCCACCTCACCGGGACCGGCGTCGCGGCGAGCCTCGCCGCGTACTCCTGGACCGATGTCGAACTGCGCGCGGCGGCCCGGGTGATCGCGGGCCGCGCCGAGCCGGAGGGCACCCTGCCGGTTCCGGTGCAGCACGCGGACGACCCGACGCAGGTGCTGTACCCGGTGGGCCACGGACTGTCGTACTAGCCCTACGGCGACCGGACGGCCCCGGCCTCCGGCCATCGGCGCAAAGAACCCCCGCATCTGGCGTGGTCCCGCTCCGGCGGGCCACGCCGGGTGTACGTCTTTGAGGACGTATTGGGGGGTTTTCATGGATGAGCGCGTGTCCTCGGGGGCCCGGAGCCGACGGCCCGCCCCGTTACCGGCCCGCGTGGCCCTGGCGGCCCGTGTGGTCTTGGCCGTGGCCACCTTCGTGGTCGCGCTCCTGCTGGCGGCCTGCGAGGCCCCGGGCCGTACGGTCACCGACGACCGGGGGCCCGTCCCCGCCCCGCCCGGCCCGTCTCCGTACGGCGTGGTGTTCCTCGGGCCCGGGGACTGCAGTTCGCGGGGCCCGGTGATCCGGGAGGTGTTCTGCCGCAGCGAGAAGGCGGCGGCCACCGTCCTCGCCCGGCACCTCGGCACCCCGTCGTCGGGCCCGCCCTGCCCGGATGCCACCGACTTCGTCCTGCACGTCTCCGAGACGGGCACCGGGGCCCGTTCCCGGCTCACGACCGGTTACGCCTGCATGCGGAACCTGGAGCCCCCGCACCCGGGCGACCCGGGGCAGGGCGGCGGACCGCTGACCGTCGTCGGCGACTGCGTCACCGCCTCCCGCGCGGGCGAGGTCACGGAGACCGCCTGCGCGGACGCGGGCGGCCGTGCCCCGCGCTACCGGGTGGAGTCGGCGGTGCGGCGGCGGGCCCAATGCCCGGACGACACGGACCTGTTCGTCTCCCTGCGCGGGGAGAAGCCGGTGGGTTGCGCCCGCCGGTCCACCGGATGGTGACGGCGACCGACGGGCGCGGCCCGGGACGAGCGGCTGCGAGCGACTACGGGCGCAGCGTGGCCTCGTCGCGCTCGACCTCGCCGTTGCGCTGGTCCAGCCTGGTGTCGAACTTCGCCAGCGGCTTCGCCTTCGCCGGGTCGTTCTCGACGGCCGCCGGGGCGACGCCCGCCCAGCGCAGGATGTCGGCGGTGGCCTTCGCCCGCTCGGCCTCGGGGAGACCCGAGACCCGCGCGCCGTGGTTGCCCCCGGGTACGGTGTGAACGGCGCTGTCCTTCGCGCCGCGGCCGAGGCGGAACGGCTCCGCGCTCCACGGGTCGTTCTCGCCGTTGACGTACATCATCTGACGGGCGTTGTGCCTGACCCAGCTGTCGATGTCCCGCATGGCACCCCGGTCGAACTTCATCGGGATGGAGCGGGGCACGAAGTTGCGCGGGGGCTGGTAGCCGTAGCGGCTCAGGTTGCCGAGCCAGGGCTGCTTGATGTCCGGCGATCCGAGCTGGGTGCCCGCCTGGTAGTAGTACGGGGTGTACGTCTCCAGGCCCTGGTCGGCGTAGGCGGAGAAGCCGGAGATGGAGTCGACGGAGTTCCAGATGTCGTCGTCCGTGGCCTTCTTCGCGTCGGCCGGGATGTCCACGCAGTCGGCGAGCAGGCTGTACTGCCAAAACGCCCACCCGTAGTCCATGACCGTGGCCTCGTAGGCGCGGTCCATGGAGCCGATGGTGTTGAAGGTCCAGCCGTTGGCGGCGGCCTGCTCCTTGTACTTCTTCTGGAGCGGGGCCCGCCGGATCAGCGCCTCGCGCTGCACGCCGGCCAGCTTGTCGCGGCACTCCTTGGTGCCGACGTTGCGGAAGAACCGGTCGTACGCCGAGTCCTCGTCGTTGTTGACGTCGTTGGGCGCGACGTAGGCGACGACGCCGTCCATGTCCTTCGGGTAGAAGCGCTCGAAGTACGTGGCGGTCATCCCGCCCTTGGACCCGCCGGTGGCCAGCCACTTCTTGCCGTAGATCTTCTTCAGCGCGGTGAACACCCGGTGCTGGTCGCTGGCGGCCTGCCAGATGTCCAGCTTGGACCAGTCGGCCGGGGCGGGGCGCGACGGGGTGAAGAAGCGGTATTCCAGGGAGACCTGGTTGCCGTCGATGATCTGCGTCGGCTCGCTGCGGCTGGGGTTGGTCGAGACGTTGTAGCCGCTGGTGGAGAAGACCGTCGGGCGGGAGACGTCCTTGTGCAGCACGGTGATGCGCTGCTGGAACGTGCCCTTGGACGGGCGCCGGTGGTCGACCGGCTGGGTGTAGTTGAGGACGAAGTAGCGGTAGCCCGCGTACGGCTTCTCCTCGATCAGGCTCATGCCCGGGATCGCCAGGATGCGGTCCTTGATGTCCTCGGCGCTCGCTTCGCCGCCGAGGGCGGTTCCGCTGCTCTTCGCGGCCGGCTCCGCGGCGGTGGCCGCACCGGCCGAGGCCCCCGTGGCTCCGACCGTGCCTATGAGCACGGCGAGCGAGAGAACCCCTGTGAGTGACTTGCGCATGCACGCTCCCCTTGGTTCACAACAGTCGCCGTGAACTTATCGGGGGTAACACACGCCACGCCAGACCCGGTTGTCCGTGTCAGCACAGAATGTCAGCGCGGAATGTCAGCACCTGATGTCAGCAGAGGATCCATCCGGTGGAGACGGACTTCTTGCCGATCCCGCCGGTGGCCCGCACGCAGCGGTTCAGCGCGTTGACCGTGACCGGGCCCGCCATCTTCGTGTACGAGCCCTTGTCGGAGACCGCGCGACCGCCGCGCGCCTGGAGGGTGACGCTCATCGTCCGCCGCTTGCCGGGCTTCTTGGCGACGGTCACCGCGCAGGCATGAGCGCGGGTCTTGTAGACGCGCAGCTCTCCCGTGGAGAACTCGACCGTCTTCGCCGGGCGGCCGGAGCAGGCGGAGGCGGCCTGGGCGGTGCCGGGGGCGGCGAGGACAGGGACGAGTCCGCCCAGCAGGGGAAGGACGAGGAGGCCGACGAGCGGCAGCCGTCTCCGCCGCACCGGTTTCACCGCTCCGGCCGGTCCCGCGGCCCCGTCCGGACCCACCGGCCCCGCAGTCCTGTCGAACACGTTCGCCCCCACCTGACATCCGTACGCCCATGCGTCCCTGGCTACGACGCAGCAGACGCACGAGAGGTTGCACGGCCCGGGTACCCCGGGCCGCCGGGCCCTCACACGGCCGCGGGCTCGTCCTCCCCTATGCCCTCCCCTATGAAGGTGCGCCACAGCCGGGCGTACTGCCCGTCCAGGGCGAGCAGCTCGTCGTGCGTGCCGTCCTCGGCGACGCGTCCGTTGTCCATCACCACGACCCGGTCGGCGCGGGCGGCCGTCGTCAGCCGGTGGGCGACCACCAGCGTGGTCCGGCGGCCGGTGAGCCGGTCGGTCGCCTGGTTGACGAGGGCCTCGGTGGCGAGGTCGAGGGCGGCGGTGGCCTCGTCCAGGAGCAGGACGTCCGGGTCGACCAGCTCGGCGCGGGCCAGGGCGATGAGCTGGCGCTGCCCGGCGGAGAGGTTACGGCCGCGTTCGGCGACCTCGTGGAGGTAGCCGCCCTCCAGCGTGGCGATCATCTCGTGCGCGCCGACCGCGCGGGCGGCGGCCTCCACCTCGGCGTCGGTGGCGGCGGGCAGCCCGTAGGCGATGGCGTCGCGGACCGTCCCGGCGAAGAGGTACGCCTCCTGCGGGACGACGCCGAGGCGGTGCCGGTAGGCGGTCATGTCGAGCTTGCGCAGATCGGTGCCGTCGGCGGTGACCCGGCCGCCGGTGGGGTCGTAGAACCGGGCGACCAGCTTGACCAGGGTCGACTTCCCGGCCCCCGTCTCGCCGACGAAGGCGACGGTCTGCCCGGCCGGGATGTGCAGGTCGATCCCGGTGAGGGCCTCCTCCTCGTCCCCGTACGCGAAGGAGACGTCCTCGAACGCGATCTCGCCGCGCAGCGAGAGCACGTCGAGCGGCTCGTCCGGGTCGGCGGTCGAGGTGGGCTCGCGCAGCAGCTCCTGGATGCGGCCGAGGGAGACGGTGGCCTGCTGGTAGCCGTCGAAGACCTGGGAGAGCTGCTGGACGGGGGCGAAGAACAGGTCGATGTAGAGGAGGTAGGCGACCAGCGCGCCGACGGTCAGCGTGCCGTTGTCGATCCGGCCCGCGCCCACGATCATCACCGCGGCGGCGGCGACGGAGGCCAGCAGCTGGACGAACGGGAAGTAGACGGAGATCAGCCACTGGCCGCGCACCCGGGCCTGGCGGTAGCTGTCGCTGCGCTCGGAGTAGCGGGCGGCCCCGTCGTGCTCGCGGCCGAAGGCCTGGACGATCCGGAGACCGGCGACGGACTCCTGGAGGTCGGCGTTGACGGAGCTGATGCGGGTCCGGGCCAGTTCGTACGCCTTGACGCTGCTGCGCCGGAAGAAGAAGGTGCCGACGATCAGCACGGGCAGGGTGGCGAAGACGACCAGGGCGAGCTGGATGTCCAGGACGAGCAGCGCGACCATGATCCCGAAGAAGGTGACCACGGAGACGAACGCGGTGACGAGGCCGGTCTGCAGGAACGTGGACAGCGCGTCCACGTCCGTCGTCATCCGGGTCATGATCCGGCCGGTCAGCTCGCGCTCGTAGTAGTCGAGACCGAGGCGCTGGAGCTGGGCGAAGATCTTCAGGCGGAGCGAGTAGAGGATCCGTTCACCGGTCCGGCCGGTCATCCGGATCTCACCGGTCTGGGCGATCCACTGGACGAGCACGACGGCCAGGGCGATCGCGGAGGCGGCCCACACCGCACCGATCGAGATCTGGCTGACGCCCTCGTCGATGCCGTGCCGGATCAGGACCGGCAGGAGCAGGCCCATCCCGGCGTCGACGGCGACGAGCCCGAGACTGATGAGCAGGGCGGCACCGAAGCCGCGCAGCAGCCGGCGCAGCCCGTAGGACTCCTCCGGACGCACGGCGGTGGCCTCGTCGACCTCGGGAATGTCCGTGGCGGGCGGCAGCGCCTCGACCTGGGCGAGGAGTTCGGGGGTCGCGGGCATGCCGGCGACGGTGGTGTCCCGCTCCTCCTCGTTACGGATCCACAACTCGGGGGTGATGCCGCGCTCCGCGTCGAACTCGGCGTCCAGCTCCTCCTGCAGGGCGCGGTCGTCCTCAAGGCCGGCCCCGGCGCGCGACGGCCGGTGGCCGGGCGAGGTGGCGCCCAGCTCGTCGGGGTCGGTGAGGAGTCGGCGGTAGAGGGCGGAGGTGCGCTCCAGCTCCTCGTGGGTGCCGATCGCGGCGAGCTTCCCGCCGTCCAGGACGGCGATGCGGTCGGCGAGCTGGAGAGTGGAGCGGCGGTGGGCGATGAGCAGCGTGGTCCGCCCTGCCATCACCTGCTTGAGCGCCTCGTGGATCTCGTGCTCGACGCGGGCGTCGACGGCGGAGGTCGCGTCGTCGAGGAGGAGGAGCCGGGGGTCGGTGAGGATGGCGCGGGCGAGGGCGACGCGCTGGCGCTGACCACCGGAGAGGGTGAGCCCGTGCTCGCCGACGGTGGTGTCGTACCCCTTCGGCAGGTCGGAGATGAACCCGTGGGCCTGGGCGGCGCGGGCGGCCGTCTCGATCTGCTCCTGGGTGGCATCGGGGAGGCCGTAGGCGATGTTGGCCCGGACGGTGTCGGAGAACAGGAAGCTGTCCTCGGGGACGAGCCCGATGGCGGAGCGCAGGGAGGCCTGGGTCAGCTCGCGGACGTCGTGGCCGCCGATGAGGACGGCCCCGTGGGAGACGTCGTAGAAGCGGGGCAGCAGGAGGGAGACGGTGGACTTGCCGCTGCCGGAGGCGCCGACGACGGCGACGGTCTCGCCGGGTTCGACGGTGAGCGAGAACCCGTCGAGGACGGGCCGGTCCGCTTCGTATCCGAAGGTGACGTCGTCGAACTCGATCCCGGCCGGAGCGTCGGCGGGCAGCTCCTTGGCGCCGTCCGTCATGGAGGGCTCGGTGTCGATGAGCTCCAGGACGCGTTCGACACCGGCGCGGGCCTGCTGGCCGACGGTGAGGACCATGGCGAGCATCCGGACCGGGCCGACGAGCTGGGCGAGGTAGGTGGAGAAGGCGACGAACGTGCCGAGGGTGATCTCGCCCCGGGTGGCCAGCCAGCCGCCGAGGGCGAGCATGGCGACCTGGCCGAGGGCGGGCACGGCCTGGAGGGCGGGGGTGTAGCGGGAGTTCAGCCGAATGGTGCGCAGCCGCCCGGCGAAGAGCCGCCTGCTGACCTCGCGGAGCTTCCCGGTCTCCTGGTCCTCCTGCCCGAACCCCTTGACGACCCGGACCCCGGAGACGGCCCCGTCGACGACCCCGGCGACGGCGGCGGCCTGGCTCTGGGCGTACCAGGTGGCGGGGAAGAGCCGAGCCTTGGAGCGGCGGGCGATGAACCAGAGCGCGGGGGCGACGGCGAGGGCGACGAGGGTGAGCGGGAGGGAGAGCCACGCCATGATCACCAGGGAGATGAGGAAGAGCAGCACGTTCCCGATGGTCATCGGGAGCATGAACAGCAGCCCCTGGATCAGCTGGAGGTCACTGGTGGCCCGGCCGACGACCTGCCCGGTGGACAGCTCGTCCTGACGTTTCCCGTCGAGCCGGGTGATCGTCGCGTACATGTCCGTACGCAGATCGTGCTGGACGTCCAGGGCGAGCCGGCCGCCGTAGTAGCGGCGGATGTAGGTGGCGATGTAGACGAGGACGGCCGCGCCGATGAGCAGCCCGGTCCAGACGGCGAGCGAGCGGGTGTGGTCGGTGACCACGTCGTCGATGATCACCTTGGTGATGAGTGGCACGAGGGCCATGACGGCCATGCCGGCGAGCGACGAGCCGAGGGCGAGCACGACGTTCCGCCGGTACCGCCACGCGTACCCGGTCAGCCGCCGGCCCCACCCCTGTTGCTCTGCGCCCGTCACGCGTTGCCTCCCCGTCCCGTTCGATCTTCCGGAGGCACCAACGCGGTGGAGGGCGGATTTCATCCCGCCGCAACAATCTCTCGCCGAGCGCCGGGTCAACGGATCGCGCCCCCGCCACTCGTCCGGCGGACTTCCCTCCCGCCTAGGACAGATATATACTGTGGAATATATACGCTCCTCGACATGGAAGAACCCTTCATCATCGAGATCGAGCCGGAGGTCCGCCTGTGGCTGACGAACCTGTCGGCGAGTGACTACGAGAGGGCGGAGCACGCGGCGGGCAGGTTGGCGCAGGAAGCGACCACGCTGGACGAGCCGCACTCCCGGTACATCGGGGACGGGGTCCGAGAGCTCAGGTTCGAGATGGGGCGCAATCGCGAAGCCGTGCGGATCTCGTACTGGTTGGCCCCGCAGCGCCGGGTCGTCCTGCTGACCGTCTTCCGCAAGACCCGGCAGCGCGAGAATGCGGAGATCGCTCGCGCCAGGCGCGCCAAGGCGGTCTGCGAGACGGAGCACGAGCCCGCCCACGACACATTCATCCGCGATGTCTAGACGCGACGTCTGGAAAGGAAGAGCCACATGGTGAGTCACGCACAGTGGAAGCTTGCCCGGGACCGGAAGGTCGCCGCGAGCCTCTCGGAGGGCGAGGACAGCACCGAGAGCGCGGAGCGCGTAAGACGCCGCCGGGAGCTCGATCTGGCCTGGGATCTCGGGCAGGCGGTCTACGACCGGCGTACAGCGCTGGGCCTGGCCCAGACCGAGCTGGCGCGACGCGCGAACATGACCCAGCCGCAGGTGTCGAAGCTGGAGCTGGGCGGCTCCATGCCCACCGTGCCACTGCTGGTCCGGCTCGCCCGGGCGATGGAAGCGGACTTCAGCCTGCGGCCCGACGGGGAGGACGTGGTCCGGGTCTCCTTCATCCCGCACGCGGCCGCGGAGGAGAAGTCCGGCACGGAGCCGCCTGCCACGGAACGTGCGTCCGCGCCCGCCGCCGAAGCGGAGGCGGACGCGGACGCGGACGCGGACGCGGACGCGGGCTCGGGGAGGACGGCGGCCACCGGCTGAGGGGACCAGGGCCTGCCGGGGGCCCTACAGATGCGTCGGCTCGAACATCCGCAGCAGGGCCGGGAGCACGACGACCGACGGCCCCGGGGCCGCCAGAGCCTTCGACAGGTCGGCGGCGAGCGACTCGGGGCTGGTCCGGACGGCGGGTACGCCGAAGGACTCGGCGAGGGCGACGAAGTCCGGGCGGGCCAGCTCGGTGCCGGTGGTCTCGCCGAAGGCTCCCGTCATGTACTCGCGGAGGATGCCGTAGCCGCCGTCGTCGACGATCAGCCAGGTCAGCGGCAGATCATACTGGCGGGCGGTGGCCAGCTCCGCGATGGAGTACATCGCGCCGCCGTCGCCGGAGACCGCGAGCACGGGCTTCGTCGGGTCGGCGGCGGCGGCCCCGATGGCGGCCGGGAAGCCGTAGCCGAGGCCGCCCGCGCCCTGGGCGGAGTGCATGGTGTTGGGGCGGCGGGCGTCGAACGCGGACCAGGCCCAGTACGCCAGGATCGTCATGTCCCAGAAGCTGGGCGCGGCGTCGGGCAGCGCCTCGCGGACGGCGTCGAGGACCTGCTGCTCCAGGGTGAGGTCCTGGGCCTCGATCCGGACCCGTACCTTCTCCAGCACCGTACGCACGCGCTCGGCGGCGGTCGGGTCCTCGCGGCGCTCGACGGCCTCCAGCAGGTCGGCCAGCGCCTCGCGGGCGTCGGAGTGGATGCCGAGGGCGGGGTGGTTGGACTCCAGCTTCCCGGCGTCCGCCTCGATCTGGATCACCCGGCCGCGCGGGCGGAAGGTGTGGTAGTTCGAGGAGAGCTCGCCGAGGCCGGAGCCGACGACGAGCAGGACGTCCGCGTCCTCCAGGAAGTCGGTGGTGTGCCGGTCCTCCAGCCAGGAGCGCAGCGACAACGGGTGCTCCCAGGGGAACGCGCCCTTGCCGCCGAAGGTGGTGACAACCGGCGCGTCGAGCTTCTCGGCCAGCGCGCGCAGCTTGCCGGAGGCGTCGGAGCGTACGACTCCGCCGCCCGCGATGATCACGGGCCGCTGGGCGTTCGACAGCAGATGTGCGGCGGCGATGGTCAGCTCGGGCCGCGGGTAGAGCTCGCGCGGGGTGGCGTCCATGGCGCTGACGACGGGCAGGGTCGTCTCGGCCAGCAGCACGTCCTGCGGGATCTCCACCCAGACCGGCCCGTGCGGGGCGGTCAGCGCGGACTCCCAGGCGGCGGCGATCGCGGAGGGGATCTGCGACGCGGTCCGCACCGTGTGCACGGACTTCACGATGTCACGGACGGAGGCCTGCTGGTCGCGCAGCTCATGGAGATAGCCGTGCCGCCCGCCGCCGAGCCCCGCCGTCGGGATCTGGCTGGAGATGGCGAGGACGGGGGCGGAGGCGGCGGCCGCCTCCTGGAGCGCGGCGAGCGAGGTGAGCGCGCCGGGCCCGGTGGAGAGCAGCAGCGGGGCCACCTCCCCCGTGATCCGGCCGTACGCGTCGGCGGCGAACCCCGCGTTGTTCTCGACGCGGAGCCCGACGTACCGGAGCGAGGAGCGGCGCAGCGCGTCGAACATGCCGAGCGCGTGCTGACCGGGCAGGCCGAAGACGGTGGTCGCGCCGAGCCCCTGGAGGGTCTCGACGACGAGGTCACCGCCGTTGCGGCCGGGGGGCGGATTCAGTACGGCGGCTGCCTGGGCGGCGGTGAGCTGCGGCCGGTCGTCGTGGTCGTGACTCACTTGGCGCCCTCGGCTTCCTTTGCTTCCTTCTCCGCCGCGATCTGGCGGGACATGATCGTCGTCAGTTCGTACGCGGCGTGGGAGGCGGCCACGGAGGTGATCTCGGCGTGGTCGTACGCGGGGGCGACCTCGACCAGGTCGGCGGAGACCAGGTGGCAGGAGGAGAGCCCGCGCAGGATCTCCAGCAGCTCGCGGGAGGTGAGGCCGCCGGCCTCGGGGGTGCCGGTGCCGGGGGCGTGCGCGGGGTCGAGGACGTCGATGTCGATGGAGATGTACAGCGGCCGGTCGCCGATGCGCTGACGGAGCTGGTCGGCGATCTCGTCGACGCCGCGCCGCATGACGTCGGCGGAGGTGACGATGCCGAAGCCCATCTTCTCGTCGTCGGTCAGGTCCTGCTTGCCGTAGAGCGGGCCGCGGGTGCCGACGTGGGAGAGGGCTGAGGTGTCGAGGATGCCCTCCTCGACGGCCCGGCGGAACGGGGTGCCGTGGGTGTACTCGGCGCCGAAGTAGGTGTCCCAGGTGTCCAGGTGCGCGTCGAAGTGGAGCAGGGCGACGGGCCCGTGCTTCTTGGCGACGGAGCGCAGGAGGGGCAGGGCGATGGTGTGGTCGCCGCCGAGGGTCATCAGGCGTGCGCCGGTGCCCAGCAGGTCGTCGGCCGCGCCCTCGATGGTCTCGACGGCCTCGTTGATGTTGAACGGGTTCGCCGCGATGTCGCCGGCGTCGGCGACCTGGGCGAGGGCGAAGGGGGAGGCGTCCTGGGCCGGGTTGTACGGGCGGAGCAGCCGGGAGGCCTCACGGATGGCGTTGCCGCCGAAGCGGGCGCCGGGCCGGTAGGAGACCCCGGTGTCGAAGGGCACGCCGACGACGGCGACGTCGGTACGCCCGACCTCGTCGAGCCGGGGCAGCCGGGCGAACGTCGCGGGCCCGGCGTAGCGGGGGACGCGGGAGGAGTCGATGGGGCCGCGCGGCGCATCGGTGCTGCTCATGGGGGGTGTGCCTTTCCTTCGGTTTCGTACGGTGTCAAGTGTGCGGGGTGCGGTGGGGTGCCGTGGTCGTCCGGCGGCCGCTTCGCCCTCAATCGCCGGGCGGGCTGATTCGCTCGGCCCGCCCGGCCACTTCCAGCCCGTCCGGCCGCAACCAGCCAGTCCGGCGATTGAGGACATCGGTGGGCTCGGCCGAACTCAGCCCGTCCGGCCACTTCCAGCCCGTCCGGCGATTGAGGACATCTTTGAGCTCAGCCAAACTCAGCCAGTCCGGCGATTGAGGACATCGGTGGGCTCGGCCGGATCCGGCGCAAGGGTTCCGTCCTCAAACGCCGGACGGGCTGGGGTGGCCCGGCGCGAGGGCCTCGTCCTCGGGCGCCGGACCGTCGGGGCGGCCCGCCAAGCGTTCGCGCCACGCGGCCAGCACAGCCGCATCCGTCGGCGGCGTAGCCAGCGACACGACCACGTACACGGCCAGCGACGCCAGCAGCCCGTAGTAGATCGGCTGATTGGCGAGGATCCCGTAGTGCCACATCAGCCCGACCACCGCGACACCCCCCACGCACACCGCCGACAGCGCCCCGGCAGCCGTGCCGCGCCGCCACAGCAGCCCGCCGATGATCGGCACGAGCAGTCCGCCGACCAGCAGGTTGTAGGCCACGGTCAGCGCCTCCACCACATCATTCAGCGCGATGGCGATAAAGATGACAGCGATGCCCATGATGAGGATGAACGCCCGGTTCCCCTTGACCTCGTCATGCGCCTCGTCCCCGGTGCCACCCCCGCCGCGCCCGACGACCCCCCGCAACCGCGACCAGATGTCGTTGTTGGCGACCGTGGCGCAGGCGATCAGCGCACCGGAGGACGTCGACATCACGGCGGCCAGCGCGGCGGCGAGCACGAGCCCGCGCACCCCCACCGGCAGCTCGTCCTTGACGATCGTCGCGAAGGCGGAGTCGGCGCTCGCCAGGTTCGGGTACATCACCTTGGCTGCGGTGCCGATGACGGCCCCGGCGATGGCGTAGACGAGACAGTACGTACCGGCGACCGTCCCGCCCCACCGCGCCGTCGTGTCGCTGCGCGCGGTGAAGACCCGCTGCCAGATGTCCTGCCCGATGAGCATGCCGAAGGTGTAGATCAGGACGTACGTGAAGATCGTCTCGCCGCCGATGCCGAGCGGGTCGAAGTACTCGGTCGGCAGCTGGGCCTTCATCTCGCTGAAGCCGCCCGCCTTGATGACGGCGATGGGCAGCAGGAGCAGCAGCAGTCCGATGGTCTTGACGACGAACTGGACCATGTCGGTCAGGGTGATCGACCACATGCCGCCGAGCGTCGAGTACGCGACGACGATGGTGCCGCCGAGGACGATGGCGACGGTCCGGTTCACGTCGAAGAGGACGTCGAAGATGGTGGCGTACGCGATGGTCGAGGTGACCGCGAGCATCAGCGTGTACGCCCACATGACGACGCCGGAGATGATCCCGGCCCGCCCGCCGTAGCGAAGGTCGAGCATCTCGGAGACGGTGTAGACCTTCAGCCGGGCGATCCGTGCCGAGAAGAAGACGGAGAGCGCGAGGAGCCCGAGGCCGATGGTGAAGACCATCCACGCGCCGGAGAGCCCGTACTGGTAGCCGAGGCCGACGCCGCCGATGGTGGAGGCGCCGCCGAGGACGATGGCGGCCATGGTGCCGGAGTACATGGCGGGCCCGAGGCGGCGTCCGGCGACCAGGAACTCGCTCTTGGACTTGGCGCGGCGCATGCCCCACCAGCCCATGGCGAGCATGCCGGCCAGGTAGACGACGATCACGGCGTAGTCGACAGCCATGGGCTTCCCTCCGTCTCGCGCAAACAGATGTACGTGCGAGGAAGACGGTAGGTGGCCGAAAGCCGACGCTGAAGTGTACGTTTCCTCCACTCTCACCGAGCTGAATGGATGAACCGTCCATGCCGACCCCTCCCGCGGGCACCACACCCCCGTCGGCCCCGCCCTCGCCCCCCGGCCCGCCGACCCCGCCCATCCCTCTGACGGAGCTGCTGGCGAGCAAGGATCTGGGCCTGCGCCGGATCGCGGGCCCGGCCGAGGCCGAGCTGCTCTGGGTGCACACCTCGGAGATGGCGGACCCGTATCCGTACCTCCTCGGCGGCGAGCTGCTGCTGAGCGCCGGGGTGCTGCTGACGGACCCGGACCACTACGTCGGCCGGCTGGTGGCGGCGGGGGCGGCGGCGCTGGGGTTCGGGGTGCGCCCGGTGCACGAGACGGTGCCCGGGGCGCTGATCGAGGCGTGCGACCGGCAGGGCCTGCCGCTGCTGGAGGTACCGCCGGAGACCCCGTTCACGGCGATCGCGCGGGCGGTGTGGCGGCTGATGGCCGAGGCGCGCCACCGCGAGCTGCGCCGGGTGACCCGCGCCCAGCAGGCCCTGGCGACGGCGGCGGCCCGCCCTGACCCCGTACCGGCGGTCCTGCACCAGCTGGCGACGCATCTCGGCGGCCGGGCGGTACTGCTGACGGCACGGGGCGAGGAGGTCCACGCGGCGGGCCGCCGCCTGCCCCCGGAGCCGGCGGGAGCCCTGACGCGCCTGGCCCGCGTGGTGGCCCGGGAACGCCCCGGTTCCCCCGCGTCGGCCACGGACACCCACGGCGACACGCATCTGTCGGCGTACGCGCTGGGCGGCGGCGACGGCCTGGTCCTGGCGCTGGCGGCCGGGCGGCGGGAGTCCGGCGACCACACGGTGGCGGGCATCGCCGTGGTCCTCCTCTCCCTCCTGGCCGCCCCGCACCAGGGCGCGGACGCGGCGGGCCGTTCGGCGGCCCTGGTCCGCATGCTCCTGGGCGCCACCCCCGACGAGGTGGCCCCACTCCTCGGCTCCACCGGCCCCTGGACGGTGATCCACGCCCGCCGCACGGACGGCGCCCCGGCGGACGCCCTGACGGCCGGGGCCCTGGGCGCGTCGCTGGGCACGGCCCTGGTGGACGCGGGCCGCGGGGGCGGCGAGGCGGTACGGCTGCTGCTGCCGGGCGAAGCGGTACGGCCGATGCAGGAGAACGAGGCAGCACGGCCGCTGCCGGAGGCTGAGGCGGACAGAATCACCCCGCAGCCAGGCTGGACGCTCGGCGCGTCCGCCCCCACCCCCGTCACCGCGCTCGACGCCGCCGACGCCCTGGCCGCCCGCGCCCTGGCCCACGCACAGGCGACCCGCACCCCACTGACGGTGGACGCGCCCGTGAGCGGGCTCGCCGCCCTGGTCCCGCCGGAGGAGGCGGCCGCCCACGCCCGCGCCCTCCTCGCCCCGCTCACCGCGCCGCTGGCCGACACCCTGCGCTGCTGGCTCTCGCTGCACGGCAACTGGGACCGTACGGCGGTGGCGCTCGGCGTCCACCGCAACACGGTGCGCCAACGCATCGGGCGGTGCGGGGAGTTGCTGGACGCGGACCTGGACGACATGGACGTACGGGCGGAGCTGTGGTTCGCGCTGCGGCAGGGGTGAGCGCGGAAGACCGGGCCCTCGTGTCACCGATGAGTTTCGGCACCCACCCCTGTCCTATGGATGAACACCGCGACGAGCCCCGCCGCGGGCTCACGGACAGACGGACAGGCGGTACCGACGATGGACAAGCAATTCACCGCGACTCTGCGGAAGAGCCCGAGCAAGGGCGGCTGGACCTATGTGGTGTGGCCCGAGTCGGCCGAGTTCTTCGGCACCCGCGGCCTGGTGAAGGTCCGGGGCACCGTCGACGGCCACCCGTTCCGGAGTTCGTTCATGGCCCTGGGCGACGGCACGCACAAGCTGCCCGTGAAGGCGGACGTACGCAAGGCGATCGGCAAGGAGGAGGGGGACACCGTGACCGTCCGCCTGGAGGAGCGCATTTCCGACTGACCAGGGGCGGGTAGGACACCCCCTATCCTCGCCCCCATGCCTCCTGTCGTACGGCGCACCCTGTCCCGCTTCGACACCCCCCGGGCGCTGCGCGCGCTGAGCGTGTGGACACCGGCCGACGCCCCGGCCGGGGGCCTGCACCCCGGGGACGTGGGCTGGCTGCTGCGCCACGCGGACGCGACGGTCCACCTCTGGGTCGACGCGCGGGGCACGGGACGGCCCGACCCTCGACTCGACCCCCGGCACGACGCCGCGGCCCCGGTCGCGGTGGGCTTTCTCGACGGACGCGTCCTCCGGGTGACGGCAGCGCCCGACGCCGACCTCGGGGCGCTCGCGGCGGACGCCGAGGAGTTGCTCGTACCGGGCATCGACCGGTCCGACGGCCTGCCCGTACCGGGGTGGCACCCCCACCCGGAGGAGACCCGGCTCGTCCTGTCCTGGACCCCGCAGCCGGTGACGACCCGCGCCGAACCGGTCGGCGAGCCCGATGCCGCCGACCGGGTACTGATCCACAGGGCGGCCTTCCCCGGGTCGAAGTTCGGCCTGAAGCACTGGGAGACGATGCGGGCGGCCCCGGCGGGCCACATGTCGGTGGAGACGCTCGTCCGCACACCCGACGGCGATCCGGCAGCCGCCGCGACGGGCTGGTTCGCGGGCGCGGGCCGATGCGCCCTGCTCGAACCGGTCGGCACTCACCCGGACCACCGCGGCCACGGCTACGGCCGCGACGCCGTCCTGGGCACGTGCGCGGCCCTCGCCGACCGGGGCGCGAGCGCGGTGGCCGTCGTGACTCCGGCCCACAACGAGGCGGCGGTGGCGCTCTACACATCGGCCGGATTCACCGTCGTACGCGAGAACCGCGACTGGATCCGGCCTCGCCGGGCGTGAACGCCTCGCCACTACCCTTTACCGGCATGGGCATATGCATCGACGTGCTGATCGTCGACTGGGACCATCATGTCCGCGCCGGGCGAGGATCAGCGATACGCGATGCGCGGGTGGGGTGACGTCATCGACCAAGCCCAGCAGCGTGGTTGGGGCGCCGTCGGGCTGCCCTGCTGAGCAACAGGCTCAGTCCCGCGCCCCGTTGCCGTCCAGCTTCCGGCGTTCGCGCTTGCTGGGGTGGCGGATGACCACGCCGGCCATGCCGCCGGACCCGGTGAGCCGGATCAGTGGCGTTCCCGGGAGGCGGTCGGGCGTGGTCCTGTCCTTCAGGCCGCCGAAGCCGGGGTCCATGCCGGTGGTGTCCGTGGCCCAGCCGTCCGGGATCACGATCGTGACGCCCGAGGTCTCCCCGTACGCCTCCACCACGACCGCCGTGAGGCGGCACTCGGCCCGGGTGAAGTCGAGGCTCACCCCGCCCACGCCCGCGTGCGCGATCACGTGCCCGGGGACCTCCCAGCGGCCGGGGCCCCGGGACGCGCCGTACATGCCGCCCTTGAGCACCAGCGGCGGCAGGTTCTCCGCTGCCGATGACGGTGGCTTCGGCAGGTCGGCTGTCAGGACGGCCAGTTCGGCGTAGGTCTTCGACGTCAGCGCCTGCTCCAGGCGGGTATCCAGCTCATCGAGGTCGATGCGCCCCTCGGCCGCCGCATCGCGCAGCTGCTCCACCACTGCTTCCCGGTCGTCGTGAGAAGCGCGGAGCTCTCCTGATGGGCCGGGGCGTGGAGTGGGCTCCGGGGGCTGGGAAGTCATGATCCCAAGGATAGGCAGTGGGCGGACCGGGCGAACAGGGGCAGCGCATGGCGAGCGCCGCCCCCTGCGATGCCCTCGTACCGGGGTTGCGATGCCCTCGTACCGGCGTTGCGGCGCGCTTGTACCGGCGTATCGCGCGGAATGTCCGCCGACCATGCCCATGCCTCGTGAACGGCCCCCTCAGCCAAGCCAGTTGCCGAAGCGGACCGCCGACGGCGTCACGCCCAGGCTCGCCTCGCCGAAGGAGACGCTGCCCTTCGTGACCGGGCCCGTACGGCTGCCCTTGAAGAGCCAGACGCCGCCCTGGTTGGTGTTCTCGCCGGGGGCCGCCACCGCCAGCATGGCCGGTACGTTCTTGGCCCCGGACACCACGTGGACCTCGCCGCCGAACGCGTCGCCCTGCTCGTCGACGCCGGGGACGTCCGCCGTGGACTGGCCGATCACCTTCGTGTCGGCGCCCGTGATGCCCGAGGCGCGGCCCTTGAAGATCAGGACTCCGCCGGCGTCCTTCGCCGTGCCGACGTCCTCGCCCGGCAGGCCCACGACGACCTCGCCGTAACCGTCGCCGTCCAGGTCCCCCACCGCGGCGCTCGCGCCCATGGCGTCGCCCTTCTCGTCGGCGCCCGGTACCCCGGCGGTGTCCTGGGTGATCCACTTCGGCTTCACGGACGTGTTCTGCCCCTTGGGGCCGCCGAGGGCGACCGCCACCGCGCCGCCCTTGCTCGGGAAGTCCACGTCGCTGTCCAGGCCGGTGGGCTGTCGGGTGAAGACCAGGTCCGGGTATGCGTCGCCGTTGACCGAACCGACCGTCACCGAGGCGTGGTTGAGGTACGTGCCCGGCGCGGTGACGATGGGGGTGCGGGTGAAGCCCGTACCGGTGGACAGGTACAGCGACGTCCCTCCGCAGTCCGGCTCGTCGTTGCAGCCGGTGCTCACCAACAGATCGTCCTTGCCGTCGTTGTTGATGTCCGCGGCCTGCAGACCCTCGTAGGTCGTGACACCGTCTTCCGTGAGCACCGTGCGGGTGCTCCCGACCGAGCCGTCCGTGCCGATCTTCTCGCTCAGCACGACCTTCCCGGCCCAGTCGGCGTGGTCGATCCCGGCCACGTCCGCCCGGCCGTCGCCGTCGAAGTCGCCGACCGCGTTGCCCTGGCCCTGGAACTCGACGGCCCGTGTGCCTGGACCGCTCGTGCCTCCGAACAGGATGATCGGGCGGCCGTTTCCGGCCGAGACCAGCAGGTCGGTGTAGCCGTCAGCGTCGATGTCGGCGGGCGCCGAACCGCCGAAGCGCGCGTTCGCGGTGGCCGAGCCGGGGACTCCGGCCGTGTCCTGGTTGATCACCTGGTGCCGGGCCGGGCTGATGCCCTTCGCATCGCCCGGATACACCGCCACGTAACCGGCCTTCTTGATGCCGGAGACCGTCCCGTCGGGCACCGAGGCGATCATGTCCTCGTACCCGTCACCGTTGAAGTCGACCTGCTGGCGGACGGCGGAGGCCTGCGGGGCCGCCACCGCCGCACCGGAGAGGGCCGGGGCGGCGGTCGCCGTGGCGGCGAGCGTCACGAGGATCGCCGAAGTGGTACGGAGTCGAGAAGTCTTCATGGTCATCCCCCGGATGCGCGCGTGCGTACTGCGGGCGGGCCTACTGCCCGCCATCTGCCCAGAAAGACCATCCGTGCGGCGAATGGTTGTGCACTCCGGCCCCGGACGATTTACCCGCCGGCCGCCCAGGAGCCGCCTGCGAGCTGTCTGGGCATTGCCTACGTGGCTGGCTTCGGCGCCATCTTCTTGCGTTATGGGCAAGATTGCATGCGTCAGGCGCAGGAGACCGTACGCTCGATCTCATGGCTCACGCACACCAGCACCAGCACCAGCACGGGGCACCCTCCGCGCATGCCCACTCCCACTCCCACGCCCACGACACCGACGCGACACCGAACGGCCTTCCCGAGATCCTCGACCTCGACGCCGCCCTCTTCGCGCCCCACCTGACCGCGCTCACCGGGCGTATCGCCTGTCTGGCCGGTGACGACGTCCGGCACATCGTCGACCTCGGCTCGGGTACCGGGACCGGCACGTTCGCCCTGCTGGAGCAGTTCCCGACCGCCCGTGTGACCGCCGTCGACAGCTCCCCCGCGATGCTGGAGCGGCTCGTCTCGGCGGCCCGCGAGCGGGGGCTGGGCGACCGGGTGCGCACGCTGGAGGCCGACGCCGGTGCGGGGCTGCCGGGAGTGGTCGACGCCGACCTCGTCTGGGCGTCGGCGTCCCTGCACCACCTGGACGACCCCGCGACCGGACTGGCCGGCATCCGAGCCGCGCTGCGTCCCGGAGGGCTGCTGGCCGTCGCGGAAGTGGACGGCATGCCGTCCTTCCTGCCCGCGGACAGCGGGCCGGGCGAACTGGAGGCCCGCTGTCGCGCCGCGCTCGACGGCCTGCACGCCGAGCGGATGCCGCACCGGGGCGCCGACTGGGGCTCCCTGCTGACCGCCGCCGGCTTCTCCGTCGAGCAGGAGCGCGCCGAGCCGTGGGAGCTGCGCGCCCCGCTGCCCGAAGGGGCGGGCCGGTACGCCTTCCTGGTCTTCGAGCGGATCCGCGGCTCGCTCGACGGGCGCGTCGACGCCGACGACCTGGCCGCGCTCGACCGGCTGATCGACGGCGGGCCCGAGGACGTACGCCACCGCGACGACCTCGTCGTACGGTCCACGCGCCGGACCTGGATGGCCCGCCCCGCCGAAGAAGGCGTGGAGGCATAAGGAAGCAGGCAGCATCGCCGGGCCCTCGGGGCATCGTGTACTGCCCTGCCGTACCTTCCGCCGGGCGTACGGCGTCGAGCAGCCTGGAAAGGCCAGCCATCGACGCGACGAAGGAACCTCTCTGTGCGTGCGCATGCCTCGGGATCGGGAAAAGAGTCTGCCGGTAGCCCTTCGCGGGGCCGGACCCGGGCCGCGGCTCCGGCCCGCGCCGCAGGCGCCCCCCGAGCCCTTGACTCCAGGAGTGCCCTCGCGCTCCAACGGGCCCTGGGCAATGCGGCGGTGACGCGCCTGCTGGAAGAGGAACGGGAACGGCAGGAGGAGTCGGCCCGGCCCGGCGGGGCGGAAGCCGCGCCCGATGTGCAGCGTTCCGCCGTCCAGAACGTCCTCCGGGCCCCGGGGCGCCCCCTGGACGCCGCGCTCAAGGACGACATGGAGAGCCGGTTCGACGCCGACTTCTCCGACGTCCGCCTGCACACCGGCGCGGCCGCCCGGGACTCCGCCGCCGAGATCGGTGCTCGCGCCTACACCTCCGGAAGCCACATCGTGATCGGCGACGGGGGCGGCGACCAGCACACGCTCGCCCACGAGTTGACCCACGTCATCCAGCAACGCACGGGGCCCGTCTCCGGCACCGAGGACGGAACCGGTCTGCGGATCAGCGACCCCTCCGACCGTTACGAGCGCGAGGCCGAGGCGAACGCCTCGCGGGTGCTGTCCCGGCCGCCGGCCCACAGCCCGGCGGCAGAGAGCGCGGGCCATGCCCCGTCCTCCCCCGACACCGCGGCCACCGTTCAGCGGCGCCCCCGGGAGAAGCCCGCCGAGGAGGAGGGCGACCACACGCACGTGGACCCCGACTACCCCGGGCTGCGACTGACGCTGGACCAGGCCCTGACCGACGAGTACTACGAGACCATCTTCAAGCTCGGCGGATCCGAAGAACGTGTGATCTTCGACGGAGACGGCAGCTTCGGCTACATCAAGGTCGACGAGGGGCTCCAGACCTACTACAGCCTCGTCAGCGGCGACATCGGGGCCCAGGAGGCCCAGGCGAATCTGAGCGGCCACTTCTCACCGCAGCGGGACAGCAGTTACCACGTCCGGGCCAACGGCAAGCAGTTCCAGGACGCCCGGATCAACAGCCTCCAGGACTTCGAGGCCGCGGGCGTCGGACCGGGCCAGCTGGTCGAGGTGAGCGTGGCGCTGCTCGGCCAGGCGAGCGGTCGCGCGGAGACCGTGGCGGGCGGGCTCGTCGAGAGCCGGCTCGACAACGCGACCACCGGCATGCGGAACAGCGCCGCCCTCGATCCGATCAAGATCCGCGTCACGTCGAGCGGCATCTCCATCTCGGACGGGAACCACCGGCTCGCCGCGGCCACCCGCGAGGGCCACGCCTACGCGCCGTGCATGATCGTCTGATCCGCCGGCCCCCCGACGCCCGCCCCGCGCCCCCGGGCCTCGACGGGGCCGGGCCAGAGGCAGAGGGCAGACGGCAGGCCTAGGTGCTGCTGACGGCGACAGCGGTCCCCGCCGAAACCGCCGCCACCGTCCGCAGCACCGCCGCGTTCACCGCTTCCGCGCCCCAACTGCTCCGCTCCAGCTCCTTCGCCCGCTTGTAGACCTTGCCGGACCACGGGATGGAGCGGTGCAGCGTCGGGAGCGTGCCGCTCGCGGAGAGCAGTCCGGCCAGCGCCGCCGTACGGTCGTCGGGCTCGGCCCCGTCGACCAGGACGGCCCGGACCTTCTCCACCAGGGCTTTCTTGTACCCGGTGTCCGCCACCGAGATCGACGTCGTACGGAACAGGCCCAGGGTCTTCTTCGTCTCCTGGCGCAGCACGCCCCGCTCGACCAGCCGGTCGAGCACCGCCTCCCGCTTCCCCACCCCCGTACCGATCTCGATCAGCAGGGTCTGTACGCCGCGCACCCGCTCGCCGACCTTCGCCTGGGCGGCCCGGAGCAGCGAATCCGACGGCGTACGGCCGGCGACGGCGTGCACCTTCACGCCGTTGAGGCCCGTGTCGTTCTCGTCGGCCCTGATGTGCCCGCCGAGGCCCAGCTCCACGAGCAGTGCGCCGCCGAGCGTGTAGTACAGCGTGCCCGCCCCCGCGATGGCCCCCGACGTGTCGTCCATCATCAGCAGCGTCAGGTCTTCGACGATGAGCAGGTCGTTCTCGGTCTTCTTCTGCATGGCCTCTGTCCAACCGTCGGCGTCCGGTGCGCGGGTCTCCCTCCAGCCTGCCCCGCGCGGGCGGAGGAGAGCGGTGCGCCCTGTCACCACTGTTCATGACAGACGTCATGTCCGGGCGTACGGCGGGGCCACCGGCCCCAGGGAAGCGCCATTAGCATCCGGGGGAAACCCGAACGGACGAGGACAGAGGAGGAGCGGCACGTGCGATTCGCGCTGGAAGCACTGTTCGCGGACGTGTCCGCCGAGCAGGTCGCCGAGGCCCGGGACTTCTACCGGTCGCGGGCGGCAGGCCGGGGGCCCGCCAGCTTCGACGAGCTCAAGGAGGCGCGGGCGAAGAAGCCCGCCCCTCGTGCCGCCGTGCCGCCGCCCGCCGAGGAGACGGTCGAGGCCGCCGGAGTACGCGTCCCGGTCCGGATCTTCCTGCCGTCCGGCGGTCCGCCCCGGGGTGTCCACCTGGAGATCCACGGCGGGGGCTTCTACATGGACTCCGCCGCGCACAGCGACGTACGCAACCGGGCTCTCGCCGACGCCCTGCACACCGCCGTCGTCGGTCTCGACTACCGGCTCGCACCCGAAGCCCCGTGGCCGGCCGCGCCCGACGACTGCGCAGCGGTGGCCCTCTGGCTCGTCGAGCGGGCCGAGGCCCGCTTCGGGACCGCACGGCTCACGATCGGCGGGAGTTCCGCCGGGGCCACGCTCGCCCTCGCGACCCTCCTCCGGCTACGGGACCGGGGCGTCGTCGACCGGTTCGCCGGGGCGGCGCTCCGCTTCGGCACCTACGACCTGAGCGCGCACACCCCGAGCGGCCGCCTCATCGCGGACGAGTACTTCATCCAGGCGTACGTCGGCCACGTGCCGGACCGCGACCGCACCCTTCCCGACATCTCTCCCCTCTACGCCGACCTGAGCGGGCTTCCCCCTGCCCTGCTGGTCGTGGGCGCCGAGGACATCCTGCTGGAGGACAACCTGACCATGGCCGGGCGGCTGTCGGCCGCCGGGAACGACGTCGAGCTGCGCGTCTACCCAGCCGCGCCCCACGGCTTCACCGGCCATCCCACCGCTCTGGCCGCCACCGCGCTCGACGGGATCAACTCCTGGCTGCGCGAGAGGATCGGCTGAGCGAACGAATCAGCTGGGCAACCGGATCAGCGGTCGCCCCTGA
This sequence comes from Streptomyces rubiginosohelvolus, assembly GCF_014649875.1. Classification (GTDB taxonomy): domain Bacteria; phylum Actinomycetota; class Actinomycetes; order Streptomycetales; family Streptomycetaceae; genus Streptomyces; species Streptomyces rubiginosohelvolus. The sequence continues at coordinate 48,660 of NZ_BMTW01000008.1, forward strand.
CCCTGGCGTGCAGATGCATGTCGTGCCGCCCGTCGTCGTGCACGGCCGAGCTGCGCTTGGTCCCCTCCAGCACGTAGCCGGCCCTGGTCGCGACCCGGCAGGAGGCGTCGTTGCGCGTCGAGTGGTCCAACTCCAGCCGGTGGAAGCCGACGTCGTCCAGCGCCCACGCACTGACCGCCGCGAGCGCGCGGGGGGCGACCCCCGCGCCGCGTGCGGCCGGGAGCACCCAGTACGCCGCGTTCGCGACGCCGTCTTCGAAGTCCACGCCCCGCAGGGCCATCCTGCCGAGGACCTCGCCGCTGTCGCGGGCGACGGCCCAGTGGCAGCCCTTCTCCCGCTCCCAGTCCTGGCGGTACCCGTCGAACCACTCCTCCACCTGGGCCACGGTCGAGGGGCGGTGCGTGTGCCAGCGGCGGGTTCCCTCGTCCTCGTACGCAGAGAGGAAGGCAGCCGCGTCGGCCCGCTCCCACGGACGCAGCAGCAGCCCGCCACCGGCTACCGGAATCACGGGTTGCGGAGCGCCGGCGAGACAGCCGGAGGCCAGGGTGGGTGGCGTCGACAACGTACGGGTCATGGCGTCATGGTCGCCTATACCCGGCTGACAGTGGATCTCCCCCTGCCTACGCTCAGCCCATGAACATCTTCTACGGGGGTGACGGCCGGTACCTGGAGATGCGCAACGGCGGTACGGCGGTGTTCGTGGACGTCCTCGTGCTCGCCGTGTCCGCCCTGGCCCGCGAGCCCTGGCACTTCCGCTTCGCCGCCCTGCTCACCCTCCAGGACCAGAGCGTCATGGGTCGCGGAGTCGTCGGCTTCGACCTGGCGGAGCTCGACTGGGGAGACACCCCGCAGGAGCAGGCGACGGCGAAGGACTGGCTGCTGCGCGTCCTCGACCTGGCGCTGACCCGTCACCGCTGGGACGAGCTGACCTACGAACCGCCTTACGCCGAGGGGTACTTGCGCACGTACCGGGCGATGGTGGAGGCGTTCGACCCGGCGACGGCCGAGCCCGGTAGGGATGTCCTGCCCGGGCCGGAGGACGCCGCGATGGCCTCGTGCGTACGCCACCGGGTGCTGGACGCCCTGCCGTACTGGGCGGGGTGCGTGTTCTGCACGGCCGGGGTCTGAGGGCCCGTGCCCCCGGCAGCCCTGCCGCGTCAGTGACGCCCGCCGCGCTCCCAGCGCTGCGCCGTGAGTTCCGCGGGCAGTCCACCGGTCAGCCGTTCCGCGAACGGCCGGACCAGTCCCCGCGCTTCGTCCGGGAGCGCCCGCACGGCCGCGACCACTCCCGTCGTGCCGGTCCCTCCGTCGTCGACCAGCGCGGCCACGAAGATGAGCCGACTGTCCGTCTCCGCACCCGACAGCCCCCGCGGCTCGAAACCATCCGGAGCACCCGCCGACAGCGGCCACTGAGCGGTGACGAGGGTGTAGGGGACGTCCACCTCGGGTTCACAGCTCACCAGCACGTCAGCCGGGACGACCGTGAGATCGCGGTAGAGGCCCGCCTTCCAGAACGGTTCCTCCCGCGCGAACCGCTCCGCCGCGGCCCGGTCCGCGAGGTCGACGACGTGGACGCTCCCCGTGTGCTCCTCCCCGTCGTCGGACACGGTGGGGCCGCGGAGTATCAGCCGGTCCTCGAACCGGTCCATGTAGGACCAGTGCTCCTCGGACAGTTCCATCAACTGGTCGGCGACATCCGGCTGGTCCGGGGCGTACACGTAGAACGGCATGCCGTGACCGTACCGGGACTCCTGACGCGGACCCTCTCCGCCTGACCCGGAAGACAGGCGGAGAGGGCGCGGGCCTCACTCCCCCACGTACTCCGCGAGGTGCTCGCCCGTCAGCGTCGAGCGGTCGGCGACCAGGTCGGCCGGGGTGCCCTCGAAGACGATCTTGCCGCCGTCGTGGCCCGCGCCGGGGCCGAGGTCGATGATCCAGTCGGCGTGGGCCATGACCGCCTGGTGGTGCTCGATGACGATCACCGACTTTCCGGATTCGACCAGGCGGTCCAGCAGGCCGAGGAGCTGCTCCACGTCCGCGAGGTGCAGGCCGGTGGTCGGCTCGTCGAGGACGTACACGCCGCCCTTGTCGCCCATGTGCGTCGCCAGCTTCAGGCGCTGGCGTTCGCCGCCGGACAGGGTGGTGAGCGGCTGGCCGAGGCTCAGATAGCCGAGGCCGACGTCCGCGAGGCGGTCGAGGATCTTGTGTGCGGCGGGGAGGGCCGCCTCGCCCGAGGAGCCGAAGAACTCCTCGGCCTCGGTGACCGACATCGCCAGGACCTCGCTGATGTCCCGGCCGCCGAGGTGGTAGTCCAGGACCAAGGGCTGGAACCGCTTGCCCTCGCAGTCCTCGCAGGGGCTGGAGACGCTGGCCATGACGCCGAGGTCGGTGAAGATGACGCCCGCGCCGTTGCAGGTGGGGCACGCGCCTTCGGAGTTGGCGCTGAACAGGGCGGGCTTCACGCCGTTGGCCTTGGCGAAGGCCTTGCGGATCGGCTCCAGCAGGCCGGTGTACGTCGCCGGGTTGCTGCGGCGGGACCCCTTGATGGGGCTCTGGTCGACCGAGATGACGTTCTCGCCCGCCGGGATCGAGCCGTGGACCAGCGAGCTCTTTCCGGAGCCGGCGACGCCCGTGATGACGGTGAGGACGCCGAGCGGGATGTCGACGTCGACGTCCTGGAGGTTGTGCGCCGTCGCACCGCGGATCTCCAGCGCGCCGGTGGGCTTGCGGACCCCGTCCTTGAGGACGGCCCGGTCGTCGAGGTGGCGGCCGGTGACGGTGTCGGAGGCGCGGAGCCCTTCCAGGGTGCCTTCGAAGCAGACGGTGCCGCCCGCCGTACCGGCCCCGGGGCCGAGGTCGACCACGTGGTCCGCGATGGCGATGGCCTCCGGCTTGTGCTCGACGACCAGGACCGTGTTGCCCTTGTCGCGCAGGCGCAGCAGGAGGTCGTTCATGCGCTGGATGTCGTGCGGGTGGAGGCCGATGGTCGGCTCGTCGAAGACGTAGGTGACGTCGGTGAGCGAGGAGCCGAGGTGGCGGATCATCTTGACGCGCTGGGCCTCGCCGCCGGACAGGGTGCCGGAGGGGCGGTCCAGGGCGAGGTAGCCGAGGCCGATCTCCACGAACGAGTCCAGCGTCTGCTGGAGGGCTTCGAGCAGCGGGGCGACCGAGGGTTCCTTCAGGCCGCGGACCCATTCCGCGAGGTCCCGGATCTCCATGGAGCAGGCGTCGGCGATGGAGATCTTCTTGATCTTCGAGGAGCGGGCGCCCTCGGTGAGCCGGGTGCCCTCGCACTCGGGGCAGGTGGCGAAGGTGACCGCGCGGTCGACGAACTCCCGGATGTGGGGCTGCATCGCCTCGCGGTCCTTGGAAAGGAACGACTTCTGGATCTTGGGGATCAGACCCTCGAAGGTGAGGGTGGAGCCCTCGACCTTCACCTTGGTCGGCTCCTTGTAGAGGAAGTCCTGCATCTCCCGCTTGGTGAACTTGGCGATCGGTTTGTTCGGGTCGAGGAAGCCGGACTCGGCGTAGATCCGCACGGTCCACCAGCTGTCCGACTTCCAGCCGGGGATGGTGAACGCGCCCTCGGCGATCGACTTGGAGTCGTCGTAGAGCTGGGTGAGGTCGATGTCGGAGACCGACCCGCGGCCCTCGCAGCGGGGGCACATGCCGCCGGTGCGGCTGAAGGTCGCCTTCTCCGTCTTCTTGTTGCCGCGCTCGACGGTGATCGCACCGCTGGCGGTCACCGAGGGGACGTTGAAGGCGAACGCGCCGGGCGGGCCGATGTGCGGCTTGCCGAGCCGGCTGAAGAGGATGCGGAGCATGGCGTTGGCGTCGGTGGCGGTGCCGACGGTGGAGCGGGGGTCGCTGCCCATGCGCTGCTGGTCGACGATGATCGCGGTCGTCAGGCCGTCGAGGACGTCGACGTCGGGGCGGGCCTGGGAGGGCATGAAGCCCTGGACGAACGCGGGGTAGGTCTCGTTGATCAGCCGCTGGGACTCGGCGGCGATGGTGGCGAAGACCAGCGAGCTCTTGCCCGAGCCGGAGACCCCGGTGAACACCGTCAGCCGGCGCTTCGGCAGCTCGATGCTGACGTCCTTCAGGTTGTTCTCCCGCGCACCGTGCACGCGGATCAGGTCGTGGCTGTCGGCAGCGTGCGGCGCGGGCGGCTGCGGGGTCTTCGTTCTCGGAGCCATGCTCGTCGTCTCTCCATCACGGGAACTGGTGCCACTGGATTACGGGTGCCACTGGACAGCTGGTGCCACTGGACTGCTGGTGCGCGGAGCCTACTGTCCGTGCGTGGGGCCGGGGCCCGGATTCCCGGGCTCCGGCCCCTGGGGGCGGTGGGGCGGGTGCTACTTCTTGGCCTGGGTGATGCGCAGCATGTTCCCGGAGGGGTCCCGGAAGGCGCAGTCGCGGACGCCGTACGGCTGGTCGATCGGCTCCTGGAGCACTTCGCCGCCCGCGGCGCGGACCTTCTCGAACGCCGCGTCGACGTCGTCGGAGGTGAGGATGACGCCGCGCAGCATGCCCTTGGCGAGCAGCTCGGCCATGGTCTGCCGGTCGGCGGCCGGGGCGTTCGGGTCGGCGAGCGGGGGCTCCAGGACGATCTCCACGTCCGGCTGCGCGGGGGACCCGACGGTCACCCAGCGCATGCCTTCGAATCCGACATCGTTGCGTACCTCCATTCCCAGGGCGTCGCGGTAGAAGGCGAGCGCCTTGTCGTGGTCGTCGACGGCGATGAAGCACTGCGAGAGCTTGATGTCCATGGATTTCACGCTACGGGCGGGGCCTCCGATCCGCTTCTCCATTCCTGACCGGTCGCGTCAGCATCTTGGCGACGCACGCGGGGACGGTCTCGCCGGCGTCGTGGGGGCGGGCCCGGTAGGCGCTGGGGCTCTCCCCGACCAGCTCCGTGAAGCGGGAGCTGAACGAGCCCAGCGACGTACAGCCGACGGCGAAGCAGACGTCCGTGACCGACAGGTCGCCCCGGCGCAGCAGTGCCTTGGCCCGCTCGATACGGCGGGTCATGAGGTAGCTGTACGGGGTCTCGCCGAAGGCGGCGCGGAAGCTGCGGGAGAAGTGGCCCGCCGACATCAGGGCGTCGCGGGCCAGCGAGGGGACGTCGAGCGGTTCGGCGTACTCGCGGTCCATACGGTCACGGGCCCGGCGCAGCCGGACCAGGTCCTCCAGCCTCACGTCATCACCTTCCTCCCGTCGCCGCCGTCGTCTCCGTTCGATGGTCCCCCACGCCACTGACAATCGGGCCGCTCCCTGCCCTCGGCCGGGTCCGTCGCGTGCCGAGCATCACCCTGGACAGCGACCGCAACCGGCGGGTAACTTCGAAGGGAGTCTGAGCAAGCGCTTAGCCATGTTCCGCGAGTTTCCGCGAATCGACTGCCGACCTAGGAGGCATCCCGTGCGCCGTACGGTATTCAACGAGGACCACGAGGCGTTCCGGGAGACCATCCGCGCCTTCATCGCGGCGGAGGTCGTGCCGGTCTACGACGAGTGGTTCGCCGCGGGCCAGGCTCCGCGCGACTTCTACCTCAAGCTGGGCGAGCTCGGCATCTTCGGCATCGAGGTCGACGAGGAGTACGGCGGCGCGGGCATCGACTCGCACAAGTACGAGGCCGTCATCTACGAGGAGACCGCCCGCGCGGGCGTTTCCTTCGGCGGCTCCGGCGTGCACACGCTGCTCGGCCTCCCCTACATCAAGATGCTCGCCACCGACGAGCAGAAGAAGCGCTGGCTGCCGAAGTTCGCGAGCGGCGAGGAGATGTGGGCCCTCGCGATGACCGAGCCGGGCACCGGCTCCGACGTCGCCGGCATGAAGACCACCGCGAAGCTCTCCGAGGACGGCACGCACTACGTCCTCAACGGCGCCAAGACCTTCATCACCGGTGGCGTCCACGCCGACCGCGTGATCGTCTGCGCCCGTACCGCCGCCCCGCGCGAGGACGACCGCCGCTTCGGCATCTCCCTCTTCGCCGTCGACACGAAGTCCGAGGGCTACTCGGTCGGCCGCAAGCTCGACAAGCTGGGCCTGAAGGTCTCCGACACCGCCGAGCTGGCGTTCGTCGACGTCAAGGTCCCGGTCGAGGACCTCATGGGCGAGGAGAACAAGGGCTTCGGCTACCTCGGCACCAACCTGGCCTCCGAGCGCTGGGGCATCGCCTTCGGCGCGTACGCCCAGGCCGCGGCGGCCGTCCGGTTCGCCAAGGAGTACGTCCAGGACCGCACGGTCTTCGGCAAGACCGTCGCCTCGTTCCAGAACACCAAGTTCGAGCTGGCCGCCTGCCAGGCCGAGGTGGACGCGGCCCAGGCCGTCGCCGACCGCGCCCTGGAGGCCCTGGACGCCGGTGAGCTGACGGCAGCAGAGGCCGCCTCCGCGAAGCTGTTCTGCACCGAGGTGGCGCACCGCGTCATCGACCGCTGCCTCCAGCTGCACGGCGGCTACGGCTTCATGAACGAGTACCCGATCGCCCGCCTGTACGCGGACAACCGCGTCAACCGCATCTACGGCGGCACCAGCGAGGTCATGAAGTCCATCATCGCCAAGTCCATGGGCCTGTAAGGGATTACCTTCCCTCCATGAACGAGAGTCCCGATCCCCTGCTCGATCTGCTCCACCTGCTCGACCTGGAGCAGATCGAGCGGGACATCTTCCGGGGCGAGAGCCGCAGCGCCCTCGTGCCCCGGGTGTTCGGCGGACAGGTCGCGGCCCAGGCGCTCGTCGCCGCGGGCCGCACCGTCCCCGCCGACCGGGGAGCCCACTCCCTGCACTCCTACTTCCTGCGGGCCGGCGACCCCGGCGCGCCCATCGTCTACACCGTCGACCGCATCCGCGACGGGAAGTCCTTCACCACCCGCCGCGTCGTCGCCGTCCAGCACGGGCAGCCGATCTTCCACCTCTCCGCGTCCTTCCAGACGCACGAGGAGGGCATGGAGCACCAGGCCCCCATGCCCGCCGCCCCGGATCCGGAGACCCTGCCGACGGCCGCCGAGATGCTGCCCCGGTACGCGGACCGCTTCAGCGATCCCAGCGTCGTGGACCGGCTGATCGAGGCGCGGCAGGCGGTGGACCTGCGGTACGTGGACGCACCGCCGTTCGGCACGGTGGGCGAGCCGCGCGAACCCCGCTCCCAGGTGTGGTTCCGGACGAACGGCAAGCTCGCCGACGACCCGCTGCTGCACGTCTGCATGGCGACGTACGTCTCCGACATGACCCTGCTCGACTCGGTGCTCCTCGCCCACGGGCGGGGCGGCTGGGCGGTCGGGGACGTGGTCGGGGCCAGCCTGGACCACGCGATGTGGTTCCACCGGCCGTTCCGGGCGGACGAGTGGCTGCTGTACGACCAGGAGTCACCGTCGGCCTCCGGCGGACGCGGCCTGGGCCAGGCCCGTATCTACACCGCCGACGGCCGCCTCGCGATCACGGTCATCCAGGAAGGCGTCGTCCGCATCCCGCGAGGATGATGTGCGTCCCGCGAGGATGAACGGCTCCTGAAGCCGCGGTTCCGACATACTCCCCACCATGAGCGACGCGCAGGCGAGCAGGGAAACCGATGGTGGGGAGTCCACCTTCACCGTGATCGTGGCGGCCCTCGCCAACCTCGGCATCGCCGTGGCCAAGGCCGTCGCCGGTCTGATCAGCGGCTCCAGCGCGATGCTCTCCGAGGCGGCCCACTCGGTCGCCGACACCGTCACCGAGGTCATGCTCCTCACCGCCCTCAAGCGGAGCGAGAAGCCGGCCGACGAGGACCACCCCCTCGGTTACGGCCCCGAGCGCTACATCTGGGCGATGCTCGCCTCCATCGCCACCTTCGTCGGCGGGGCCGTCTTCTCGATCTACGACGGCGTGCACACCCTCGTCGCGGGCGAGGAGCTGGGCGACCCGCTCATCTCCTACATCGTCCTGGCCGTCGCCTTCCTGCTGGAGGGCTATTCGCTGCGCACCGGGGTCAAGCAGGTGCGGCGCGAGGCGTCCCGGCTGCGGGTGCCGGACACGTACTACCTGCGCCACACCCCCGACACGGCCGTCAAGGCCGTCGTGATGGAGGACTCGGCGGCGCTGATCGGCCTGCTGCTGGCGGCGGGCGGTCTGCTGGGCGGGCAGCTCTCCGGCTCGGGTGTCTGGGACGGGATCGCGTCCTGTCTGATCGGCCTGCTGCTCGTGTACGTCGCCTGGGTGCTCGGCCGGTCCAACGCCCAGCTGCTCATCGGGCGGCCGCTGCCCGAGGCGGTGCGGGCCCGGGTACGCGAGGAGCTGCTGTCGGTGCCGCACATCGTGGAGGTGCTGGAGCTGACCACGCTGATCCAGGGGCCGGACGAGATCCTGATCGCCGCGAAGATCGACTTCCGGGACATGGCCACCGCCGCGGAGGTCGAGTGGGCCTGCGAGGAGGCGGAGGCCCAGTTGCGCGAGCGGTTCCCGTCGGTCCGGCGGGTGTATCTGGACCCGACGCCGGGGCGGGCGCAGCGACTGCGGCGCGGCGGTTCCTGAGATCTACGGCGTCAGCTCCGCCACCGTCTTCGCGATCCGCCGCTCCCGTGTGTCCTGCGCCTTCGCGCCCTCGATGGAGGTCACGTGCGCCTTCTGGCGGCTGGGCGAGAGGGCCGCGAACGCCTGCGCCGCCCCGGGGGCCGCCGCCAGTGCCGCCGCGAGGTCCCCGGGCGGCTCGACCGTGCGGGGCGCGGTGTCGAGGGTCAGCTCCACCTCGATGGCGTCCCCGCCGCCGATGCCGGTCGCCTTGCGCTTGTCCGAGCTGAACGGGATGAGGTACTGCCCGCCCATCGGGGCGATCGTCGAGCGGTACGCGTATCCGTTCACGGTCACGTTCACCGGCGGGCGCTTTCCCGCCCCGAGGGCCTCGACCACGTCCTCGGGGACCTCGATACCGGTGTTGTTCCCGCTCTGGAACATCGTCGTGCTGAACTTCATGGCCCGCACCCTTCGTCTCCGCCGGCTGTCGTCAGGGCAGACGCCCGCCACGCCGGAAACTCATCGCCGACGCCCCTACGCGACAGGCTCCTCCTCTTCCAGCAGCCCCGCCGCGTGCAGCAGGTAGTCCGTCATCGGGTCGTAGAAGCGCGGGTCGGTGACGTGGTCGTCCAGCGGGACCGTGACCTGGAGGGTGCCCTCCGACTCGCCGAGGAAGAGGGCCGGGTCGTTGCAGTCGGCGTAACCGATCGCGTCCAGACCCCGCTGTCCCGCGCAGCCCGCCCAGCCGTGGTCGGCGACGACCAGGTCGGGCAGCGGGCGGCCGAGATGGGCCATGGCGTCGAGGATGGCGGCCATCGGGGCCGGGGAGTGGGTGTGCCAGAGGGTCGCGCCGCGTTCCAGCATCGCGACGTCGGCGAACTGGAAGACCATGCCCTCGTCCGCGATCAGCCCGGACGGGATGCGGACGATCTCGCAGCCGGCCCGGCGCAGCGCGTCCGCCGTCTGGCGGTGCACGTCCAGCAGGCCGCCGGGGTGGCCGGTGGCGAACAGGACCCGCTCACGGCCGTCGGCGGCCTTGCGCAGGCGGGCCGCCATCCGCTCCAGGGCGTCGACCGTCAGCTCGGGGTCGATGGTGTCCTGGCCCTGCCGGTGCGCGGGGTCGTCGATCACCCCGCAGCGCTCGGCCATCACGGCGAGGACGTCCTGCTCGTCGGTCCAGCGGTCGCCGAGCTCCAGACCGAGCCAGTAGTGGCGGTCGCCGTTGGCGAGCTTGCGGTAGTGGGAGAGGTTGTTGTCGCGTGGCGTGGCGACGTCCCCCGCGATACGCGTACGGACGAGGTGGTCGACGAGGGCGGCGCGGCTGGGTATCGGCATGGCCCCATTGTGCCGTCCGGTGTGCGGACTGTGCCCGGTTCCTGATCATCGGAGGGCATCGACGGAGGACATCGACGAACGGCGGGGTGCGGCCGTCAGGCGCTCCGGGGGCTCGGGCTGAGTCCTTCGACGGCGAGGGCGAAGAGGCGGTCGGCCTGGACGGAGGGTTCGGTGTGGTGCTCGGTGGCCAGGGCGATGCCGACGGCGAGGGTCAGCAGGTCGTGGAAGGTGGTACCCGCCCTGACCGCCCCGTCGCGCAGGGCCCGGCGGAGCAGCGGAGTGGCCGCGTCCTCGATCACCGCCCCGCAGGAGTGCTGCCCGGGTCCGGCGGGGGCGTCGGTGGGGGGCTCGAAGGTCAGGGCGTCGGCGAGGCCGCGGGCGCCGACGGCGTACGCGAGGAGGTCGTGCAGCCACTCCAGCAGGGCGGCGCGGCTGTCCTCGGCCCGGCTCAGCTCCTCGGCGCGCTCGCACAGGCCCTGGATGCGCTCCTGGAAGACGGCTTCGAGCAGGGCCTGCCGGGTGGGGAAGTGGCGGCGCACGGTGGCGGAGCCGACGCCCGCCGTGCGGGCGACCTGTTCGAGGGAGGCGGCGGCCCCGTGCTGGGCGACCTCGGCCTCGGCCACGGCGAGGATGCGGCTGTAGTTGCGGCGGGCGTCCGCGCGCTGACCGGTCACTCTCTCTCCCTGTTTGCTAAGTGGTGGGCCCCGCCATATCGTAGCCGGGAAGGAAACGGCGGGCCCCGCCGTTTTGCGTTCCCGCGCCGCGAGGAGACATCGCCATGGCATCGAATACCGCCCCCGTACTGGTCACCGGCGCCACCGGACGCCAGGGCGGGGCCACCGCCCGGGCCCTGCTGGCCGCCGGCATCCCGGTGCGCGCACTGGTGCGCGACCCGCACACGCGGCGCGCGAAGGACGTCGAGGCGCTGGGCGTCGAGCTGGTGACCGGGGACCTGGCCGACCGGTCCTCGCTGGACGCGCCCTGCGCGGGCGTCCGGGCCGTGTTCTCGGTGCAGATGCCGCCGATGGACGCGAGCGGAGTCGACTTCGCCGGGGAACGGGCGCAGGCGGCGAACCTGATCGAGGCGGCGCGGGCTGCGGGCGTGTCCCAGTTCGTCCAGTCCTCGACCAGCGGCGTCGGGGCTCACACGGAGACGCCCGGCTGGGCGGAGGGCCACTGGGCCGCGATGGCCCCGTACTTCGACACCAAGCAGGCGATCCTGGAGCAGGTGCGCGGGGCGGGGTTCGCCCGCTGGGCCGTCGTCAAGCCCGCGTTCTTCATGGAGAACCTGCCCCAACTGGCGCCGAACGGGCCCGAAGGCGGCCTGGCGACCGTGATCCGGCCGGACACGGTCCTGGCGCTGGTGGCGAGCGAGGACATCGGCGCGGCCGTCGCCCACGCCGTACAGGAGCCGGACCGGTTCCACGGGGTGGAGCTGGAACTGGCGGGTGACCGCCTCACGATGGAGCAGGTCGCCGAGGTGCTGTCCGCGGCCTGGGGCGTACCGGTGACGGCCCCGTCGATGGACCTCGGCGAGGCGCTCGCGGCGGGGATGCCCGCGTGGGGTGCCGGCCATCTGTGGAGCAACGCCATCACCCAGCCGGCCCGCCCCGAGCTCGCACGGGAACTCGGCATTCCGGTGACCTCGTTCGCCACCTGGGCGCACCGGCACCTGTCGCCGTCGACCTGAGAGGGCAGCGGTCCTGAGGGCGGTCCGTACGCCGGGCGCCCTAGGACACCGCCGTGAGGACCGTCACCACGGTCACCGCGGAGATCGCCGCCTGGAGATTGCGGATCGCCTCGCGCACACTCACGCCCACCCAGTGCCCCTCGGCGATCTCGGCCATGCGCGGGTCCACCTGCTTCTTCGGCAGGCCGGGGAAGGCCTGCGGGTGCATCCCCGTGGCGTGCACCAGGGCGACGAGCGCGCTGGTGCGGGCGTCCGGCTCGGCCCCCTCCAGCACCGCGGCGGCCAGCCGGGCGCGCAGCTCCCGTTCGACGGTTCCGTCGGCCTCCGGGTAGCGGCGCACCGGGAAGACGCCGAGGGCCCGGTGCTTCTCCTCGGTCACCAGGCCGCGGGCGACGAGGCTGTCCACGACGTCCTGGGAGCCCTTGGCGTGGTCCCGGGTCAGCCAGGCGACGACCTTGCGGCTGCTGGAGGTCTCGTGGACCCAGCGCGTGAGCCGGTCGAGCCGGCCGTCCAGGAGGGCGTCGCCCGTCGGGGTCGGGTCGAAGACCTCGACGCGGCCGCCCCTCACCGTGACGCGCCCCGCCATGACCAGCTCCAGGAGCATGCCGGCCGCCACGCCCCAGCGGGCGGCGGTCTCCCCCTTCGCCGCGCCGGACTCGTCGTCCAGCGACAGCAGCATGATCTCTTCGCCCAGTGAGACGGTCATGGCGCGGCTCCCCGATTCGTAGCGTATGGACCGGTCGTTGCGTGTTGACCGGAGAGACGTACGTACCCCGCTCATGGTTGCTCGGAACCCCGAGCCGCCCGGCCGGAAAAGCCGCAGCTCAGGAAGGTTCCGCCGCGGCGAAGGCGCCCCGGGCCAGCCGGTGCAGCAGAGCGGCGGTCGCCGCGCGGCCGGGCAGGGCGTCGGGGCGGGCCAGGTGCGGGGTGGAGTTCAGCAGGCCGAAGACGGCGTGCACGGTGACCCGGGCCCGGTTCTCGGCCAGGGACGGGTAGAGGGCGCGGACGACGCCGACCCAGACCTCGACGTACTCGCGCTGGAGGCGGCGCACCCGCTTGCGGTCCGTGTCGCGCAGCCGGTCCAGCTCCCGGTCGTGGAGGGTGATGAGGGGGCGGTCGTCGAGGGCGAAGTCGATATGGCCCTCGATGAGCGCGTCCAGGAGGGCCTCCGGGGAGCCGTCACCCCGGGCCTCGTCCTCCGCCACCCGCAGCCGTCCGCCCTCCAGCAGGCGTTCGCTGATGCCCACCAGCAGTTCGGCGAGCATCGCGTCCTTGCCGGGGAAGTGGCGGTAGAGGCCGGGGCCGCTGATGCCGACGGCGGCGCCTATCTCGTCGACGCCGACACCGTGGAAGCCGCGCTCGGCGAAGAGGCGGGCGGCCTCCCGGAGGATCTGCTCGCGGCGGGTGGGGGCCGCGACGCGGGCGGCGGCATGGGTGCTCATGAGGATTCATTCTAGACAGGGTCGTTAGCGGTCGTTAACCTGAGGGAAACGCGTTAACGCTCATTAACAGCAGGGCAACGCATTTCACCACTGCGGTACGGGCAAGGGGGCTCGACACGATGCAGCAGGCACCGGTCCTGGCGAGCGCGGCCGATCCCGCCTCGGAGGCCTGGCAGGCCAACGAGGCGGCGCATCGCGCGCTCTCCGACGACCTGGCGGGACGTCTCGCCACGGCACGGCTGGGCGGGGGTGAGAAGGCACGGGCCCGCCACGAGGCGCGCGGCAAGCTGCTCCCCCGGGACCGGGTGGACACCCTTCTCGACCCGGGCTCGCCGTTCCTGGAGCTGGCCCCGCTGGCGGCGAACGGGATGTACGGGGACCAGGCCCCGGCCGCGGGCGTCATCGCGGGCATCGGGCGGGTCTCCGGCCGGGAGTGCGTGATCGTCGCCAATGACGCGACGGTCAAGGGCGGCACGTACTACCCGATGACCGTGAAGAAGCACCTGCGCGCCCAGGAGGTGGCTCTGGAGAACCGTCTCCCCTGCCTCTATCTGGTCGACTCGGGCGGTGCGTTCCTGCCGATGCAGGACGAGGTCTTCCCCGACCGGGACCACTTCGGGCGGATCTTCTACAACCAGGCCCGGATGTCGGGGGCGGGCATCCCGCAGATCGCGGCGGTGCTGGGTTCCTGTACGGCGGGCGGGGCGTACGTCCCGGCGATGAGCGACGAGGCCGTCATCGTCCGCAACCAGGGCACGATCTTCCTCGGCGGCCCGCCGCTGGTGAAGGCCGCGACCGGCGAGGTCGTCACGGCGGAGGAGCTGGGCGGCGGCGAGGTCCACTCCCGGACGTCGGGGGTCACCGACCATCTCGCGGAGGACGACGCGCACGCGCTGCGGATCGTCCGCAACATCGTCGCGACCCTCCCGGACCGGGCCCCGCTCCCCTGGTCGGTCGAGCCGGCCGAGGAGCCGAAGGTGGACCCGGCCGGGCTGTACGGGGCGGTCCCGGTGGACTCCCGCACCCCCTACGACGTCCGCGAAGTGATCGCGCGCGTGGTGGACGGCTCCCGCTTCCAGGAGTTCAAGGCGGAGTACGGGCAGACCCTGATCACCGGCTTCGCCCGGATCCACGGCCACCCCGTCGGGATCGTCGCGAACAACGGCATCCTGTTCTCCGAGTCCGCCCAGAAGGGCGCGCACTTCATCGAGCTGTGCGACCAGCGCGGCATCCCGCTCGTCTTCCTCCAGAACATCTCCGGCTTCATGGTCGGCCGGGACTACGAGGCGGGCGGCATCGCCAAGCACGGCGCGAAGATGGTCACGGCGGTGGCCTGTACGCGGGTGCCGAAGCTGACGGTCGTCGTCGGCGGTTCGTACGGCGCGGGCAACTACTCCATGTGCGGCCGGGCCTACAGCCCCCGCTTCCTGTGGATGTGGCCGAACGCCAAGATCTCGGTGATGGGCGGCGAGCAGGCGGCCTCCGTCCTGGCCACCGTCAAGCGCGACCAGCTGGGCGACGACTGGAGCGCCGAGGACGAAGAAACGTTCAAGGCCCCGATCCGCGCCCAGTACGAGACCCAGGGCAACGCCTACTACGCCAGCGCCCGGCTCTGGGACGACGGAGTGATCGACCCCGTGGACACCCGGCAGGTCCTCGGCCTCGCCCTGACCGCCTGCGCCAATGCCCCGCTGCCCCAGAAGGACCCGGCCGGGCCCGGCTTCGGCGTCTTCCGGATGTGAGGAACAGATGACGACGATGTTCGACACCGTTCTGGTCGCCAACCGCGGCGAGATCGCGGTCCGGGTGATCCGGACCCTGCGGGAGCAGGGCGTGCGCTCGGTCGCGGTCTTCAGCGACGCGGACGCGGACGCCCGGCATGTCCGGGAGGCGGACACGGCGGTACGGATCGGCCCGCCGCCGGCCGCCGAGAGCTACTTGAACGTGCCGGCGCTCCTGGAAGCGGCCCGCCGCACGGGAGCGCAGGCGGTCCACCCCGGCTACGGATTCCTGGCGGAGAACGCGGAGTTCGCGCAGGCGTGCGCGGACGCAGGGCTGGTCTTCATCGGCCCGCCCGCCGCCGCGATCGCGCTCATGGGCGACAAGATCCGGGCCAAGGAGACGGTAGCCGCGTACGGGGTCCCGGTGGTCCCCGGCTCCTCCGGCAGCGGTCTGACCGATGCCCAACTGGAGGAAGCGGCACGGGAGATCGGCACCCCGGTCCTGCTGAAGCCCTCCGCCGGCGGCGGCGGCAAGGGCATGCGCCTGGTCCGCGACGCTGCGGTGCTGGGCGAGGAGATCGCGGCGGCGCGACGGGAGGCCCGTGCCTCCTTCGGCGACGACACCCTGCTCGTCGAGCGGTGGATCGACCGCCCGCGCCACATCGAGATCCAGGTCCTGGCGGACGCCCACGGCAACGTGATCCACCTGGGCGAGCGCGAGTGCTCGCTCCAGCGCCGCCACCAGAAGATCATCGAGGAGGCGCCGAGCGTCCTGCTGGATGCGGAGACCCGGGCGGCGATGGGCGAGGCAGCAGTCCAGGCGGCGCGCAGCTGCGGCTATGTCGGGGCGGGGACGGTGGAGTTCATCGTCCCGGGCAACGACCCGTCCTCGTACTACTTCATGGAGATGAACACTCGCCTCCAGGTCGAGCACCCGGTGACCGAGCTGATCACCGGCCTGGACCTGGTGGAGTGGCAGCTGCGGGTGGCGTCCGGCGAGCAACTCCCGTACGCGCAGCAGGACATCACGCTCACCGGCTGGGCGATCGAGGCGAGGGTCTGCGCCGAGGACCCCTCCCGCGGCTTCCTGCCCTCCGGCGGTACGGTGCTGGCGCTGCGCGAGCCGCAGGGCGGCGGGGTGCGGACGGACTCGGGGCTCAGCGAGGGCGTGCCGGTGGGCAGCCTGTACGACCCGATGCTGTCGAAGGTCATCGCGTACGGCCCCGACCGCGCGACGGCGATCCGCAAGCTGCGGGCGGCCCTGGCGGACACGGTGATCCTGGGCGTCCCGACCAACGCGGGCTTCCTGCGCCGCCTGTTGGCGCACCCGGACGTGGTCGCGGGCAACCTGGACACCGGCCTGGTGGAGCGCGAGGCGGAGGGCCTGGTGCCGGACGGCGTCCCGGACGAGGTGTACGCGGCGGCTGCGGCGGTACGCCTCGACGCCCTGGCCCCCCGGCCGGACGCGGGCGGCTGGACGGACCCGTTCTCGGTGCCGAGCGGGTGGCGGACGGGGGGTGTGCGGGCGCCGCTGCTCTTCCCGTTGCGCGTAGGGGGACTTGAACCCGTTACTCACGGTGCCCCCGCCGGAGCGACGGTCACAGCGGACCGGGTCACGGTCGAACTCGACGGCGCGGTGGGCCACTTCCACCGGTCCGGCGACTGGCTCGGCCGGAACGGCGACGCCTGGCACGTCCAGGACCACGACCCGGTGGAGGCGTCCCTGAGCGGGGCGGGCCGGAGCGGGGCGGACACGCTGGCGGCCCCGATGCCCGGCACGGTCACGGTGGTGAAGGTGGCCGTCGGGGACGAGGTCGAGGCGGGGCAGAGCCTGCTCGTGGTGGAGGCGATGAAGATGGAGCACGTGATCTCCGCCCCGCACGCGGGGACGGTGACGGAGCTGGACGTCTCGGCGGGCGCGACGGTGGCGATGGACCAGGTCCTGGCGGTCGTGGTCCCGGTCGCCGACGGGGAGGACGCATGAGCACGCCAGGGCTCCCCATGAAGGTCCCGGCCCCCGGCCTCCCGGCCCGGGTCCGTATCCACGAGGTGGGCGCGCGGGACGGACTGCAGAACGAGAAGCGGGCTGTCCCGACCGAGGTGAAGGCCGAGTTCATCCGCCGCCTGGCGGTGGCGGGCCTGACCACGATCGAGGCGACGAGCTTCGTGCATCCGCAGTGGGTGCCCCAACTGGCGGACGCCGAGCAGCTGTTCCCGCTCCTCGGCGACATCGCGGACGTGGGCGACGTGGCCCTCCCCGTCCTGGTCCCGAACGAACGCGGGCTGGACCGGGCGCTGGCGCTCGGGGCGCGGTCGATCGCGGTGTTCGGCTCGGCGACGGAGACGTTCGCGGCGCGCAATCTGAACCGTACGGTCGACGAGTCGCTGGCGATGTTCGAGCCGGTCGTGGCCCGCGCGAAGGCGGACAAGGTCCGGGTGCGCGGGTATCTGTCGATGTGCTTCGGCGACCCGTGGGAGGGCGCGGTCCCGGTCGCCCAGGTGGTGAGGGTGGCCAAGGCCCTGATGGACCTGGGCTGCGACGAGCTGTCGCTGGGCGACACGATCGGGGTGGCGACGCCGGGCCACGTAACGGCGCTGCTGACGGCGCTGAACGACTCCGCCGTGCCCACGGAGGCGATCGGCGTGCACTTCCACGACACGTACGGCCAAGCGCTGTCGAACACCCTGGCGGCGCTCCAGCACGGGGTGAGCACGGTCGACGCCTCGGCGGGCGGCCTGGGCGGCTGCCCGTACGCGAAGAGCGCCACGGGGAACCTCGCCACCGAGGACCTGGTCTGGATGCTCGAAGGACTGGGCATCGAGACGGGCGTCGACCTGGCCGACCTGACCGCCACCAGCGTCTGGCTGGCCGAACACCTGGGCCGGCCGAGCCCGTCCCGCACGGTCCGCGCCCTGACCCCTCCCCCTTCTTCCTCTCCCACAAGGAGTGAGTGACCCCATGTCCCTGGACCACCGGCTGACCGCCGAACACGAGGAACTGCGCCGCACGGTCGAGGAGTTCGCGCACGATGTGATCGCGCCGAAGATCGGCGACCTCTACGAGCGCCATGAGTTCCCGTACGAGATCGTGCGCGAGATGGGCCGCATGGGCCTGTTCGGGCTGCCGTTCCCGGAGGAGTACGGCGGGATGGGCGGCGACTACCTGGCGCTCGGGATCGCCCTGGAGGAGCTGGCCCGGGTCGACTCCTCGGTGGCGATCACCCTGGAGGCCGGGGTTTCGCTGGGCGCGATGCCGCTCCACCTGTTCGGCACGGAGGAGCAGAAGCGCCAGTGGCTGCCGAAGCTGTGCGCGGGCGAGGCGCTGGGGGCGTTCGGCCTGACCGAGCCGGACGGCGGCTCGGACGCGGGCGGCACGCGGACGACGGCGGTGCTGGACGAGGCGACGAACGAGTGGGTGATCAACGGCTCGAAGTGCTTCATCACCAACTCGGGCACGGACATCACGGAGTTGGTGACGGTCACCGCCGTGACCGGCCGCAAGGAAGACGGCCGCCCGCTGATCTCGGCGATCATCGTCCCCTCGGGCACCCCCGGCTTCACGGTCGCGGCCCCCTACTCCAAGGTCGGCTGGAACGCCTCGGACACCCGCGAGCTGTCCTTCACGGACGTCCGCGTCCCGGCGGCGAACCTCCTGGGCGAACAGGGCCGGGGCTACGCCCAGTTCCTCCGCATCCTGGACGAGGGCCGCATCGCGATCTCGGCCCTGGCCACGGGCCTGGCGCAGGGCTGCGTCGACGAGTCGGTGAAGTACGCGGCCGAGCGCCACGCGTTCGGCAGGCCGATCGGCGCGAACCAGGCCATACAGTTCAAGATCGCCGACATGGAGATGCGCGCCCACATGGCCCGCATCGGCTGGCGTGACGCCGCCTCGCGCCTGGTCGCGGGCGAGCCGTTCAAGAAGGAGGCGGCGATCGCGAAGCTGTACTCCTCGACGGTCGCGGTGGACAACGCCCGCGACGCCACGCAGATCCACGGCGGCTACGGCTTCATGAACGAGTACCCGGTGGCCCGGATGTGGCGCGACTCGAAGATCCTGGAGATCGGCGAGGGGACGAGCGAGGTCCAGCGGATGCTGATCGCGCGGGAGCTGGGACTGCCGGGCTGAGCTGCCGGCTGATGCGCTGACTGCTGCCGCCCCGTCCACCGTGGATCACTCTGCGGCGGGCGGGGCGGATGAGCGGGGGCTCGCCGGCGTTACGGGCGGACCTCCGACGTGACCTTGAACGGGCCTTCGGCGGCGGCCACGCACGGGACGACGTCCGATACCGCACCCGCCGCCAGACCCGATTCGCAGAGCCGGCCGCCGTTCTCGCGCAGGTCGAGGTGGAAGCGGGTCTGCCTGCCGTCCTGCCTTCCCGGCCGCCCCGGGCCTCGCCCGGAGAGCCGGGCGGCTCAGCGCCAGGCGTGGCGGATCCTCAGCCGCCCGTATCCCACCGCCCCGGAGAAGCGGATGCGCGGTGCGTCGGGGCGGGACGGCTGCCGGGGCCGGTAGCGCAGGTCCTTCCACCCGGTCGTCAGACCCTCGACCTCGACGATCGCGTCCCTCGGCACGGTGATGTTCGCGTTGCCGGTGCCGAGGCGCAGCTCGATGTCGACGACCGGATACGTGATGACCGCCCGGGACAGGTCCAGGCGCACCCGCCCGAAGGCGGACTCGACCGTGAGGGTCCTGGGCACCTGCCACGCGCCGCGCCGGGTGATCCGGCCCCCGGCGGCCGCGATCGTCGCCGTCGTCCCCGGGTCCTCCGCCGGGAGGCCGTCCAGGGCCGCCGCGAGCTCGCCGTAGGTCGTGGCGGCGAGCACCCGGTCAAGGCGGTCGTCCATCTCCTCGTGCGCGATGCGCTGTTCGGCGTACGCCTCCCGCACGCGCGACACGGCGCTCTCGCGGTCGTCTTCGCCCACGCGCGTCGAGGCGCTTCGCTGAGGTGAGGTCACGGCTTCACCTTAGCGCCGCACCAACCGCCCGCACATGAAGTGCACTTGGGCTCTCAGGAGACCGACGCCTCCGCGCTCTGCCGGGCGTCGTAGTCGCTCCGCGCCTTCGCGATCTCCTGCTGGTGGCTCTCGGTCCAGTCGACGAGCGACCTGATCGTCGCGTGCAGGGTCGCGCCCAGCTCCGTCAGCTCGTACTCCACCCGGGGCGGGACGACCGGGTACACCGTGCGTCGCACCAGACCGTCGCGTTCGAGCTGGCGCAGGGTCACCGTCAGCATGCGCTGGCTGATGCCCTCGATGAGCCGGCGCAGCTCGGAGAAGCGCAGCGTCCGGCGCTCCAGGTGGGCGATGGCGAGGAGCGACCACTTGTCCGCGACGCGGTCGAGGATCTGCCGCACCTCGCAGCCCTCACGGACGTCCCACTGGCTGATGTCGTAGTCCGGACCCGCGTCGGTATCGACGCAGTGACTCGGTGACTTCGAAGTGCCTTCTTCCATACCGCCCCACGGTGCCGCAAGCTTCAGGTGGTTACAAGAGGGAACCGACCACCGGTTCGGTAACTCGCTCCAATTTCGTGCTGCTTGAGTCCTCCGCACGCCAACCCCATTTCCCTGAACCGCTCTTGCGGCTGTTCGTCATGCCCAATTCGTCCGCGCATTCGTCCGTGCACAAGGAGAATCCCCGTGTCCTCATCACCGTCCCCGTCGAGATCGAGCAGTGCCCGCATGACCGGCCGCGCCTGGGGCGCACTGCTCGTCCTGTGCGGCGCGATCTTCCTCGAAGGCATCGATGTGGCCATGCTGAACGTGGCCCTGCCCGCGATCCGCGAGGATCTCGATCTGTCCACCGGCACCCTCCAGTGGGTGATGAGCGCGTACGTCCTCGGCTACGGCGGCTTCATGCTGCTGGGCGGACGGGCGGCCGATCTCTTCGGCCGTCGCCGGATGTTCGTCCTCTGGCTCGTGGTGTTCCTGCTCTTCTCCGGGCTGGGCGGCCTTGCCACCGAGGGCTGGATGCTGATCGTCGCCCGCTTCGTGACGGGGATCGCCGCGGCCTTCATGACCCCGGCCGGTCTGTCGATCATCACCACCGGCTTCCCGGAGGGGCCGCAGCGCGACAAGGCCCTCCTCGTCTACGCGGGCACGGCCGCCGGGGGCTTCTCGATCGGCCTGGTCGTCGGCGGGCTGCTCTCCGCGATCGACTGGCGCTGGGTGTTCTTCGCCCCGGTCATCCTCTCCCTGGGCATCCTGCTCGCCGCGCTCGCGCTCATCCCCGCCTCGCCCCGGCCGGACCGCACCGGGCAGGGCGTCGACCTGGCCGGAGCGGTCACCGTCACCGCGGGCATCCTGCTGCTGGTCTTCGGTGTCGAGCGGGCCACGCATGTCCCGGCCGTCCGGACCGTCGGCATGGTCGGCGCGGCGCTGCTCCTCTTCCTCG
Source organism: Streptomyces rubiginosohelvolus (assembly GCF_014649875.1). Taxonomy (GTDB): domain Bacteria; phylum Actinomycetota; class Actinomycetes; order Streptomycetales; family Streptomycetaceae; genus Streptomyces; species Streptomyces rubiginosohelvolus. The sequence continues at coordinate 69,726 of NZ_BMTW01000008.1, forward strand.
CGTTCGTCGTCATCGAGCGCTCCTCGTCCTCGCCGCTGGTGCGCCTGGGCATCTTCCGCAGCGGTTCGCTGGTCCGCGCCAATGTGGCGGGGCTGCTGTTCGCCGCCGGGTTCTTCGGCTTCCAGTTCGTCGCCGTGCTCTACCTCCAGGAGCTGCGCGGCTGGTCGTCCCTGCAGACCAGCTTCGCGCTGATCGTCATCGGCGTGGACGCGGTGCTCTCGCCGCTCCTCACCCCGAAGCTGGTCGCCCGGTTCGGCAACGCCCGGGTCATCTTCGGCGGGCTGCTCGTCGCGTCGCTCTCGTACGCCCTGTTCCTGCCGCTCGCCGCGGACTGGACGTACGCGGCGATGTTCCCGGGCCTGCTCCTGCTGGGTGTGGCCTTCTCCCTGGTCTACGGGCCGCTGACCATCGTGGCCACGGACGGTATCGCCGAGGAGGAGCAGGGGGTGGCCGGCGGACTGCTCTACACGTCCTTCCAGTTCGGTGCCGCGCTGGGGCTGTCCGCCGTGACCGCCGTCACCATCGGCGCGACGGACGGGACGTCTCCGGCCGCCCTCCTCGACGGGTACCGGGCGGCCCTGGTGGTGCCGCTGGCCGCCGCCCTGATCGCCGCCGCCGTCAGCGCGTTCGGTCTCCGCACCCGGCGGGCGCGGGCAGGCGGCATCCCTGTCGGCGGCCACGGGGCCGAGCCGGACAGGAGCGGTGCACCGGGCGGGGTCGAGCAGCCTGCCGGGCTCGGGTCCTGATCACGCGCACGGCAGCGGGGGTACGGCCGCCGGGACACCGGCGGGCCGTGCCCCCGCTGCGGCGAATTACGCTCGACACCTCTCCGGCCCGTCCGGCAGAGTCCGTTCATGGACCTCCGACATTGGCCCCTCTACGGGCTTCGCCTCCGCACCCCGCGCCTGGAACTGCGCCTGCCCGGACCCGAACTCCTCGACGAGCTGGCCTCGGTGGCGGCCCACGGGGTGCACGATCCGGACCGGATGCCGTTCAGTGTGGCGTGGACCGACGGGAAGCCCGACGAGGTGGCGCGCGCGGTGTTCCAGCATGTGCTGGGGACCGTCGCCGGCTGGTCCGTACGGGACTGGACGCTGAGCCTGGCCGTGCTCCACGAGGGTGAGGTCGTCGGGCGGCAGGACCTCATGGGCCGGGACTTCGGGGTGCGGCGGCAGGTCGAGACCGGGTCGTGGCTCGGGCTCGCGCACCAGGGACAGGGCCTCGGTACGGAGATGCGCGCCGCCGCCCTCCACCTCGCGTTCGCCGGGCTCGGCGCGCGGTACGCCGTCTCGGCGGCCATGACCGACAACCTCCGTTCGCTCGGGGTCTCGCGGCGGCTCGGGTATGCGGACGACGGCCTGGACACGGATGTCGTGCGCGGGGCCCCGGTCACGCTGCGGCGGCTGCGTCTGGACCGGGCGGGATGGGAGGAGCACCGGCGCGTGGACGTGAGCGTGGAGGGGCTCGACGCCTGCCGGGCGCAGTTCGGGGTGTGAGTCGGCGGCTTCCGGGGGTGTCGCACGACACCCCATTTAGGCAAGGGTAGGCTAACCTTCCTTCGGATCGCCCCCGCTGGAGCCCGGGCCCGTCCGCCCGACGCTGCGGCCCGCACCGGAGGAGCTCCCGTTGACGTCGACGACTGCCGCCGCCCCCGAAGTCGCCCCGTTCCAGCTCTTCGATCTGACCGTGATGCGGACCAGGCGGCTCGGCCCGTCCATCCTCCGGATCACCCTCGGCGGACCGGGGTCCGAGGGATTCCGGGGTGGCGGTCGCGACCAGAGCCTGTCCCTCCTCCTTCCCCACCCGGGGCAGCGCGAAGCCGTGGTCCCGGCGGCCGGGGGCGGGTCCTGGCGCGAGCGGTGGCGGGCGCTCCCCGAGGACGAACGGCCCGTACTGCGCTCGTATGCCGTACGGGCCGAGCGGCCGCGGCCCGACGGCTCCACCGAGATCGACCTCGACTTCGTGCTGCACGGTGACGGCGGCCCCGCATCGCGCTGGGCACGGGCGGCGGCCCCCGGCGACCGGCTCACGGTGGCGGGCCCCGCCGTGGCGGACAACACCGCCGTACGTTTCCGGCCGCCGGCCGACACCGACTGGGTGCTGATCCGGGCCGACGAGACCGCCCTGCCCGCCGCCGCGGCCGTCCTGGAGTCGCTGCCCGCGGGACTGACCGCCCGGGTCTGGCTGGAAGTCCCGTGCACCGAGGACCGGCAGGCGCTGAACACCGCGGCGAAAGCCCGGATCCGCTGGCTCGTCCGGAACGAGGGGGCCGCCTGCGGCGTGGAGACCGTGCGTGCCGCCGCGTTGCCCGAGGGCACGCCGTACGCGTGGATCGCGGGCGAGGCGTCCGGGGTGCGGGCGCTGCGCCACCACCTGGTCCGGGAGCGCGGGTTCGCCGCGGAGCGGGTGACGTCCACCACGTACTGGACGCGCGGACTGAGCGAGGAACGGGCGAGGAAAGCGCGTTCCGAGGCTTCGGCCACCGAATCGGGCACCCCGGAGCACCTCAAACCTGAGCAGGGACAGCAAGTGACCCGATAGGGGAAGGAAAGCGGACAACCACCGCACCCACCCGGGGCGAGGGGAATGAAGGATTCCGAGTTAGGTTAGGCTCGCCTTACTTCGAGATCGCGCCCTCGCACCCTCTTCCTGCCCGGAGGGACGCGATGAAGTTCCCCTCACCCGGGAGGACCCCTTCATGCGTGCGCACCTGCTCAACAACACGACTGCGGAGCACTATCGGAGCACCGTCTCCGCAGGCGTGGAACGGGTCGCGGCCACCCTCGCCGCCACCGAGCGCCCCTTCAGCGGGGTCGGTGTCGACGAGCTCTCCCCCGTCGTCGACGCGATCGACCTCGACCGGCCGCTGGGCGACGCCGCCGCCGCCCTCGACGAACTCGGCGAGGTCTACCTCCGCGACGCCGTCTACTTCCACCACCCCCGCTACCTGGGCCACCTCAACTGCCCGGTCGTCATACCCGCGGTGCTCGGCGAGGCCGTGCTCTCCGCGATCAACTCCTCCCTGGACACCTGGGACCAGAGCGCGGGCGGCACGCTCATCGAGCGCCGCCTGATCGACTGGACCACCGAGCGGATCGGGCTCGGCCCGGCCGCCGACGGGATCTTCACCAGTGGCGGTACGCAGTCCAACCTCCAGGCGCTGCTGCTGGCGCGGGAGGAGGCGAAGATCCGGCCGGAGCACCTCACCCGGCTGCGGATCTTCACCTCCGAGTGCAGCCACTTCAGCGTGCAGAAGTCCGCCAAACTGCTCGGCCTCGGCCCGGACGCCGTCGTCTCCGTCCCCGTGGACCGCAACAAGCGCATGCAGACCGTGGCGCTCGCCCACGCACTGGAGAGTTGCGTGGCCGAAGGGGCCGTCCCGATGGCCGTCGTCGCGACCGCCGGCACCACGGACTTCGGGTCCATCGACCCGCTGCCCGAGATCGCCGCGCTCTGCGAGCAGTTCGCCACCTGGATGCACGTGGACGCCGCCTACGGCTGCGGGCTGCTGGCCTCCCGCGAGCGGCGCGGACTGCTCGAAGGCATCGAGCACGCCGACTCCGTGACGGTGGACTACCACAAGTCCTTCTTCCAGCCGGTGAGTTCGTCCGCCGTCCTGGTCCGTGACCGGGCGACCCTGCGCCACGCCACGTACCACGCGGAGTATCTGAACCCGCGCCGGATGGCCGAGGAGCGGATACCCAACCAGGTCGACAAGTCCCTCCAGACGACCCGCCGCTTCGACGCGCTCAAGCTGTGGATGACGCTCCGCGTCATGGGCGCCGACGGCATCGGCGAGCTGTTCGACGAGGTCTGCGACCTGGCCGCCGAGGGCTGGAAGCTGCTCGCCGCCGACCCGCGCTTCGACGTGGTGGTCCAGCCGCAGCTCTCCACCCTCGTCTTCCGCTACATCCCGGCCGGGGTCACCTCCCCGGACGAGATCGACCGGGCCAACCTCCACGCCCGCAAGGCGCTGTTCGCCTCCGGTGAGGCGATCGTCGCCGGCACGAAGGTGGGCGACCGCCAGTACCTGAAGTTCACCCTGCTCAACCCCGAAACGACCGAGCACGACATCGCCACCGTCCTCGACCTGATCTCCGGCCACGCCGAGCAGTACCTGGGAGAATCCCTTGACCGCGCTTCCTGACCCCCACGACTTCATCGGGATCGGCCTCGGCCCGTTCAACCTCGGTCTCGCCTGCCTCACCGAGCCGATCGACGAACTGAACGGCGTCTTCCTGGAGTCCAAGCCGGACTTCGAGTGGCACGCCGGGATGTTCCTCGAAGGGGCCCATCTCCAGACGCCGTTCATGTCGGACCTGGTCACCATGGCCGACCCGACCTCGCCGTACTCCTTCCTCAACTACCTTAAGGAGCGCGGCCGGCTCTACTCGTTCTACATCCGGGAGAACTTCTACCCGCTGCGGACCGAGTACAACGACTACTGCCGCTGGGCCGCCGGGAAACTGAGCAGCATCCGGTTCTCCGAGACCGTGGAGACGGTGACGTACGACGAGGGCACCGAGCTCTACACCGTGCGCACCGTGTCCGGCGAGGAGTTCCGCTCCCGCCATCTCGTCCTCGGCACCGGCACGCCGCCGCACATCCCCGAGGCCTGCCAGGGGCTCGGCGGTGACTTCCTCCACAACTCCCGCTATCTGGAAGGGAAAGCCGAGCTCCAGAAGAAGAAGTCGATCACCCTGGTCGGCAGCGGGCAGAGCGCGGCGGAGATCTACTACGACCTGCTCTCCGAGATCGACACCTACGGCTACCGGCTCAACTGGGTCACGCGCTCCCCGCGGTTCTTCCCGCTGGAGTACACCAAGCTGACGCTGGAGATGACCTCCCCGGAGTACATCGACTACTTCCACGCGCTGCCCGAGGAGACCCGCTACCGGCTGGAGACCGGGCAGAAGGGGCTGTTCAAGGGCATCGACGGGGAGCTGATCGACGCGATCTTCGACCTGCTCTACCAGAAGAACCTGCCGGGCCCCGTCCCGACCAGACTGCTCACCAACTCCGCCCTCATCAGCGCGCGTTACGACGAGGAGGGCGGCGCGTACAGCCTGGGCCTGCGCCAGGAGGAGCAGGGCAAGGACTACGAGCTCACCACCGAGGGCCTGATCCTCGCCACCGGCTACCGGTACGAGGCTCCCGCCTTCCTCGCCCCCATAGCCGGGCGGCTGCGCCACGACAGCCGGGGCCGCTTCGACGTGGCCCGCAACTACAGCATCGACACCACCGGGCGCGGGGTCTTCCTCCAGAACGCCTCGGTGCACACCCACTCGATCACCTCGCCCGACCTCGGCATGGGCGCCTACCGCAACGCGTACATCATCGGCGAGCTGCTCGGCCGTGAGGTCTACCCGGTCGAGAAGTCCATCGCCTTCCAGGAGTTCGCCGTATGACCCGCCCCGGCAAACAGCAGCCCCGCACCATCGGCACGTTCACCGTCCGGCCGCTGGACCCCGCCGCCGACGCCGAGCTGGTGCACGGCTGGGTGACCCACCCCAAGGCCGCGTTCTGGCTGATGGGCGACGCCTCGCTCGCCGACGTGGAGCGGGAGTACCGGTCCATCGCCGCCCACCCGCACCACGAGGCGTTCATCGGGCTGCACGACGGCGAACCCGCCTTCCTGATCGAGCGGTACGACCCCACCGAGGTCGAGCTGAAGGGGCTGTACGAGGCGGAGCCCGGCGATGTCGGGATGCACTTCCTGGTCGCCCCCACCGACACCCCGGTGCACGGCTTCACCCGGGCCGTGATCACCGCCGTGATGGCCTTCCTCTTCGACGACCCGACGGTGCGCCGGGTCGTCGTCGAGCCCGACGTGACCAACAGCGCCGTCCAGGCCCTCAACAAGGCCGTCGGGTTCGAGGTGCTCCGCGAGATCGCCAAACCGGAGAAGGACGCTCTGCTCAGCGCCTGCACCCGTGAGCAGTTCGAAGCAGCAACCGGAGGTAACGACCGATGACGACCGCCCTCACCGACAGCGTCGCCCACCTCTCCCCGGGGCGCTGGGCCACCGCAAACCGACTGCTGGTCCGCAAAGCACTGGCGGAATTCAGCCACGAGCGACTGCTGGCCCCCACGCCGCTCGGCGATGACCGCTACACCGTCCGTAGCGACGACGCGTCCACCGAGTACCGTTTCACCGCGCGCGTCTTCGCCCTGGACCACTGGCAGGTCGAGGCCGAGACGATCACCCGACACCGGCACGGCTCCGAACTCCCGCTGGACGCGGTGGAGTTCTTCATCGAGCTGCGGCACACTCTGGGGATCTCCGAGGAGATCCTGCCGGTCTACCTGGAGGAGATCTCCTCCACGCTGGCCGGAACCGCCTACAAACTCACCAAGGAACCGGCCGCCTCCGGCCAGCTCGTCGCCGCCGGTTTCCAGGCCGTCGAGACCGGGATGACCGAGGGCCACCCCTGCTTCGTCGCCAACAACGGGCGGCTCGGCTTCGGCGTGGACGAGTACCGGGCGTACGCCCCCGAGGCCGCGTCCCCGATCCGGCTGGTGTGGCTGGCCGCCCGCCGGGAGCGGGCCACCTTCACCGCGGGCGCCGGGCTCGACTACGACGCGCTGATCAAGGACGAACTGAGCGAGGCGACCCGGGAGCGGTTCGCCGGCGCGCTGCGCGGGCTCGGCCTCGACCCGGACGACTACTTCCTGCTGCCCGTCCACCCCTGGCAGTGGTGGAACAAGCTCGCGGTCACCTTCGCCGGAGAGCTGGCCGAACGCCACCTGGTGGTGCTCGGGGAGGGTGAGGACGGCTATCTCGCCCAGCAGTCGATCCGTACCTTCTTCAACACCGACCACCCCGAGAAGCACTACGTCAAAACGGCGCTCTCGGTCCTCAACATGGGCTTCATGCGCGGGCTTTCGGCCGCGTACATGGAGGCCACGCCCGCGATCAACGACTGGCTGGCCGGTCTCATCGAGCGGGACGACCTGCTGCGCGGGGCCCGGTTCTCGATCATCCGGGAGCGGGCCGCGATCGGCTACCACCACCGCTCGTACGAGGCGGCCACCGCGAAGGGCTCCCCGTACCGGAAGATGCTCGCCGCCCTGTGGCGCGAGAGCCCGGTCCCGGGGCTCCAGCCGGGCGAGCGGGTGGCGACGATGGCCTCGCTGCTCCACACCGACCACGAGGGCGGTTCGGTGGCCGGGGTGCTGATCGCCGAGTCGGGCCTGGACCCGCAGGTGTGGCTGCGGCACTACCTGGACGCCTATCTGGTGCCGGTGCTGCACAGCTTCTACGCCTACGACCTCGTCTACATGCCGCACGGCGAGAACGTGATCCTGGTCGTGGAGGACGGGGTCGTCACCCGCACCATCTTCAAGGACATCGCCGAGGAGATCGCGGTGATGGACCCGGAGGCGGTGCTGCCGCCCCAGGTCGACCGGATCCGGGCCGAGGTGCCCGAGGACATGAAGCTGCTGTCGGTCTTCACCGACGTCTTCGACTGCTTCTTCCGCTTCCTGGGCGCGGGCCTGGCCACCGAGGGCCTCCTCGACGAGGACACCTTCTGGCGGACGGTCGCCGCCTGTGTGCGCGACTACCAGGAGTCGGTGCCGTATCTCGCGGAGAAGTTCCAGCAGTACGACCTGTTCGAGCCGGAGTTCGCGCTCTCCTGCCTCAACCGCCTCCAGCTGCGGAACAACCAGCAGATGGTCGACCTCAACGACCCGGCGGGCGCTCTGCAGTTGGTGGGCCGCCTGAAGAACCCGATCGCCGGGTTCTGAGCCCGGCCGCCGCGGCGCAGCGGCCCCGGGACGGTGAGCGCCCGAGGACGGCCCCTCGGGCGCTCGCCCCTTTTCCGGGGCGGCCGGCTGGCAGAATCGGGGCCATGGCAGAAATCATCCAGCGGGACGGAACGTGGACGTTCGACGGGGACACCGTGCGCATCGTGCCGGGCGGAAAGGCGCATCCGGTCCGGCAGGAGCTGGGTGAGATCGCCGTCCCGCTGGAGGCGGTGGCGGGCGTCTCGTTCGAACCGGACCGCAAGGGCGGCCGGCTGCGGCTGCGGCTGCGCGGGGGCGCCTGCCCGGTCCTGCGGGCCGCCGACGGGCGGCTCAAGGACGGCGCCGACCCCTATGCGCTGACCGTGGAGAAGGACCGCACGGGGGTCGCCGAGTACTTCGTCGATGAAGTCCGCAACGCGCTGCTGATCGAGCAGGTGCCGGACACCCCGGTGGACCGCTTCCTGCTGCCGGGACCGGCGCTGCCGGTCTCCGGCGGGGGCGGCGACGGCACGGCGTCCTTCGACGGCGAGACCATCCGGCTGACCTGGAACTGGAAGGCCGAGGAGTCCAAGACCGCCGGGGGCGCGTCCACCCTCCCGCTGTCGCGGATCGCGGCGGTGCGGTGGCTGCCCTCGATCGGCCTGGAGAACGGCTATCTGCGCTTCGAGCCGGTGGAGGGGCCCGTCTCCGCGCCGCCGAAGTACGACCCGTACGCCCTGGACCTGTGGGGGATGTCCAAGAAGGAGCACACCGCGGTCCTGGTCGCGGCGGCGGTCCTGATGCGGCTGCCCGGGCCCCGCGCGGCCCTGGACGCCCCGCAGGGGCCCCCGTCCCTGACCAAGGCGGCCGAGCCCGCCGCGGCGCCCGCGGGCGACCACGACGTACTGCTGCGGCGGCTGCGGGAGCTGGGCGAGCTGCACCAGGCCGGGGTCCTCACCGACGAGGAGTTCAGCACCGCGAAGCAGGCCGTTCTGCGCAGCATGTGACGCGATCGGGCGACGTTCCCCACACCCGCTGCCCGATATCGGGCAGATTTCTTGCATAAGCGCGCCCCGGCACGCAATATCGACGGGTGCTTGAACGCCGCTCGTCGCACGACGACCTCATCGATCACCTCGTACGCTCCACCGCGCTCCAGCGCGGCGAGGCGGCCCGGGTGATCCTCGACGTGCTGGCGTACTTCGACGAGAGCACCGACGACTTCGTCCGGCGCCGCCACCGCGAACTGCAGTCCGGCGGCCTGGTCAACACGGAGATCTTCGAGCGGATCGCGGCCGAACTGCCGCACCGCGCCGTGGCGCCGCCGGAGCTCTCGCTCCGCCAGCTGCGCCGCATCGTCTACGGCTGAGCGGGCCGGGCGCCCGTGCGCGGGGCGCCGCACCGCGTGTGTACGTGTACGTCGATGGAGGGGCAGAGAATTCATGTGCGGGATCGTCGGATACATCGGGAAGCGTGACGTCGCTCCGCTGCTGCTGGAGGGCCTGCAGCGGCTGGAGTACCGGGGCTACGACTCCGCGGGCATCGTCATCACCAGCAAGGCGGCGGCGGGCAAGCCCGGCACGCTGAAGATGGTCAAGGCCAAGGGCCGGGTCCGTGAGCTGGAGGCCAAGGTCCCCAAGCGGTTCGCGGGCACCACCGGCATCGCCCACACCCGCTGGGCCACCCACGGCGCCCCGAGCGACGAGAACGCCCACCCGCACCTGGACGCGGAGAACAAGGTCGCCGTCGTCCACAACGGGATCATCGACAACGCCTCCGAGCTGCGCACCCGGCTCACCGCCGACGGCGTCGTCTTCCTCTCGGAGACCGACACCGAGGTGCTGACCCACCTGATCGCCCGCGCCCAGGCCGACACCCTGGAGGAGAAGGTCCGCGAGGCGCTGCGCCACGTCGAGGGCACGTACGGCATCGCCGTGCTGCACGCCGACTTCAACGACCGCATCGTGGTCGCCCGCAACGGCTCGCCGGTCGTCCTCGGCATCGGCGAGAAGGAGATGTTCGTCGCCTCCGACGTCGCCGCCCTGGTCGCCCACACCCGCCAGGTCGTCACGCTCGACGACGGCGAGATGGCCACGCTGAAGGCCGACGACTTCCGTACGTACACGACGGAGGGCTCGACCACGACGGCCACGCCGACCACCGTGGAGTGGGAGGCCGAGTCGTACGACATGGGCGGCCACGACACGTACATGCACAAGGAGATCTCCGAGCAGGCCGACGCCGTGGACCGGGTCCTGCGCGGCCGGATCGACGACCGGTTCTCCACCGTGCACCTGGGCGGTCTCAACCTGGACGCCCGCGAGGCGCGCGGGGTGCGCCGGATCAAGATCCTCGGCTGCGGCACCTCGTACCACGCGGGCCAGATCGGCGCCCAGCTGATCGAGGAGCTGGCCCGGATCCCCGCCGACGCCGAGCCGGCCTCCGAGTTCCGCTACCGCAACCCGGTCGTGGACCCCGACACCCTGTACGTCGCGGTCTCCCAGTCGGGCGAGACGTACGACGTGCTGGCCGCCGTCCAGGAGCTGAAGCGCAAGGGCGCCCGCGTCCTCGGCGTGGTCAACGTGGTCGGCTCCGCGATCGCCCGGGAGGCCGACGGCGGTACGTACGTCCACGCGGGCCCGGAGGTCTGCGTCGTCTCCACCAAGTGCTTCACCAACACGGTGGTCGCCTTCGCGCTGCTCGCGCTGCACCTGGGCCGGATCCGTGACCTCTCGGTCGCGGACGGCAAGCGGATCATCGACGGGCTGCGCCGGCTGCCGGAGCAGATCAGCGAGATCCTGGCGAACGAGGACGAGATCAAGCGGCTCGCGGCGGAGTACGCGGACGCCAAGTCGATGATGTTCATCGGCCGGGTGCGCGGCTATCCGGTGGCCCGTGAGGCCTCGCTGAAGCTGAAGGAGGTCTCGTACATCCACGCCGAGGCCTACCCGGCCTCCGAGCTGAAGCACGGCCCCCTCGCGCTGATCGAGCCCGCGATGCCGACCGTGGCGATCGTGCCGGACGACGACCTGCTGGAGAAGAACCGCGCCGCGATGGAGGAGATCAAGGCCCGCAGCGGCCGCATCCTCGCCGTGGCCCACCAGGTGCAGGAGAAGGCCGACCACACCATCGTCGTGCCGAAGAACGAGAACGAGCTGGACCCGATCCTCATGGGCATCCCGCTCCAGCTGTTCGCGTACCACACGGCCCTGGCGATGGGCCGGGACATCGACAAGCCGCGCAACCTGGCGAAGTCCGTGACGGTCGAGTAGCCGACCCCGCGCAGACGTTGGGCCCCGTACCGCGATGAAGCGGTGCGGGGCCCAACACGTGGCGCTGCAAAGCCTTCTGGCGGGCCCTCAGAGGACGCGGCCGCTCAGTGGATGCGCCCCTCAGGGGATGACGATGACCGGGCGTTGCGCGCGGCGGGCGAGACGGCCGGCCACGGACCCGAAGATCCGGCCGACGATGCCGTGCGTGGAGCCGACCACGATGGCGTCGGCGGCATACTCCCGGCCGACCTCCTCCAGCTCGTGGCAGATGTCACCGCCGCGCTCGACCAGCACCCAGGGCACCTCGGAGAGATAGTCGGCGCAGGCCAGCTCCAGGCCCAGGACCTCGGTGCGGTGATCGGGGACGTCGACGAAGACGGGGGGCTCGCAGCCCGCCCAGACGGTGGTCGGCAGCCGGTTGGCGACATGGACGATGATCAGGCCGGAGCCCGAGCGGCCGGCCATGCCGATGGCGTAGGCGAGGGCCCGCTCGCTGGACGTGGAGCCGTCGAAACCGACCACGACTCCGTGCCGGAAGGCGGGATCGCACGCATGGCGTGCTTCTTCGACCGTGAGCGGCTCCGACCCGGGGTCGGCTAGCGGCTTGCGGTCCTTGGGTTCAGGGATTTCGTGACCGGCCATCGGTGTCTCGGCGAAGAGAGTCCTCGTGAGGAGGGAACGGTTTCGATGTGCGTCGGGTGCGTCAGCTGGCGGTGAAGCTCTGTCCGGGAATCATCTTCCCAACCCCATACCCCCAAGGGTACGGCGTCATTCCTCCATCGCCCAGACCCCCGCAAAAGCGTGCGTGACGCTGGAGGGAGCATGCACGAGCCGGTCCGGTATGGCAATGCCGGTTGTGTCGTACACGCGCCTTCGAGCGAGTGAACACCGTCGGGCGTCCTGTTTTTCGAGAGGGCCCGCGACGGCCCGCGAGGGGTGGCGACGGAGCGCGCACCCGGTCCCTGTTGGCCACGTCTCCGAACGCCGCCCGAAACCGGTCGTTCGTGTGTTCCCCGGCACATCGACCGGTGACGCGCCCCAGCGGGGCCTCGGCCCGATCCACGCCGCAACGCCCGCCATGACCGCCCTTCCTGACCCGAGCACGCCACGCATCCACGGCCGCGAGGGAGCGCACCGGCGCAGCCGTCTCAGGGCGGTTGTGCGCCCGGCGTGACCGGATACAGCACACACACCCGATGATTTTCAGCCAACTTCGTCCGAGGGGTGACCCCTTCGCGGGATGGCCGGACAACCCACCGCCCACCAGGCAGGAACGGACCGCGCGGTACGCTTTCACCCGACGCGGACGGGCCACGTTGGCGAAGGGCACTTCCCTGTGCGCTTCGCAGGTGGAACGCTTCGTGATCGAACGCTTCACGCCACGTTTCCTTATCGACATTGAGCTGGTGGGGGAAGGTGTCACGGCGGGACCACGCGACGCAGTAGATTCGATCTTGAAAAATCGGGGGCTGGGGAACCGTGCGAAACCGAGGGGAAACGTGCAGGAGCGGCAGGCCCGTAAGGACCAGGGAGACGCGAACACCGAGGGGGGCTTAGCGTCATGAGCCAGGACTCCGCCACCGCGACGGAGGCCGCACGCAAACTGACCGGGCGGCGACGCCGGGAAGTCGTAGCCGTGCTGCTGTTCAGCGGCGGCCCTATCTTCGAGAGCTCCATCCCGCTCTCCGTTTTCGGAATCGACCGGCAGGACGCGGGAGTTCCCCGCTACCGCCTGCTGGTCTGCGGGGGCGAGGAAGGACCGCTGCGCACCACCGGTGGGCTCGAACTCACCGCGCCGTACGGCCTGGAGGCGATCAGCAGGGCCGGCACCGTGGTGGTGCCCGCCTGGCGGTCGATCACCTCGCCGCCGCCCGCCGAGGCACTGGACGCGCTGCGGCGCGCCCACGAGGAGGGCGCCCGCATCGTCGGTCTGTGCACGGGAGCCTTCGTGCTCGCGGCCGCCGGCCTGCTGGACGGCCGGCCGGCCACCACACACTGGATGTACGCGCCGACACTGGCCAAGCGCTATCCGTCGGTGCACGTCGATCCGCGCGAGCTGTTCGTGGACGACGGCGATGTGCTCACCTCCGCCGGTACGGCGGCGGGTATCGATCTCTGCCTCCACATAGTCCGCACCGACCACGGCACGGAGGCCGCCGGGGCACTCGCCCGCCGGCTCGTCGTGCCGCCGCGGCGCAGTGGCGGGCAGGAGCGCTACCTGGACAGGTCT
>NZ_BMTW01000008.1:82982-334358 GCF_014649875.1 Streptomyces rubiginosohelvolus
TTACCGGAGGAGATCGGGTCCGACCCGCTCGCCGAGGTCGTGGCCTGGGCCCTGGAGCATCTGCACGAGCAGTTCGACGTGGAGACGCTCGCGGCGCGCGCCTACATGAGCAGGCGGACCTTCGACCGCAGGTTCCGTTCGCTCACGGGCAGCGCACCGCTCCAGTGGCTGATCACCCAGCGGGTGCTGCAGGCGCAGCGGCTGCTGGAGACCTCCGACTACTCGGTCGACGAGGTCGCGGGCCGCTGCGGCTTCCGCTCCCCGGTCGCGCTGCGCGGGCACTTCCGCCGCCAGCTCGGCTCCTCCCCCGCCGCGTACCGGGCCGCCTACCGGGCCCGTCGTCCGCAGGGGGTGGCGGAGAGCACCGCGACGGTGGTCGAGACGATGGTGCCCAGCCAGGGGCCGCCGTCCGGACGCCGGGGCTCCCCGTTGTCCTCCGCACCGGTCGCCGTGGCGGCCGCGACGGGTCCCGGGGAGCACTCCCTGCCCGGCCCCGACGCGTTCGCTCCCGGACGCCCGGCCCTGCCGGGACAGCGGAGCGCCCCGTAGGGTGGGGCCCATGAACGACCGCATGGTGTGGATCGACTGCGAGATGACCGGGCTCTCGTTGACGGACGACGCACTCATCGAGGTGGCCGCCCTGGTCACCGACTCGGAGCTGAACGTGCTCGGCGAAGGGGTGGACATCGTGATCCGCCCGCCGGACGCGGCCCTGGAGACCATGCCCGAGGTGGTGCGGCAGATGCACACCGCCTCGGGCCTCCTCGACGAGCTGGCCGGGGGCACCACCCTGGCGGACGCCGAGGAGCAGGTCCTGGCCTACGTCCGCGAGCATGTGAAGGAGCCCGGCAAGGCCCCGCTCTGCGGAAACTCGGTCGGTACCGACCGCGGCTTCCTGGCGCGGGACATGCGGGATCTGGAGAGCTACCTGCACTACCGGATCGTGGACGTGTCCTCGGTCAAGGAGCTGGCCCGGCGCTGGTTCCCCCGGGCGTACTTCAACAGTCCGGACAAGAACGGCAACCACCGGGCGCTGGCGGACATCCGTGACTCCATCACGGAGCTCCGCTACTACCGGGAGGCGGTCTTCGTCCCCCAGCCCGGCCCGGACTCCGAGCGCGCGAAGGAGATCGCGGCGCGCCTGGTGACCCCGGCCACACCGTAGGAACCCGCTGGTCACGGGGGTGAGAGCGCCCGCGGACCGGCCCCGGGAAACGGGGGCGCGAGCACCCTCCCGGACCCTGTACACTTTTTCTCGTCCGGTCGGAAACGACCGGGCGACATGGTGGGTATAGCTCAGCTGGCAGAGCACCTGGTTGTGGTCCAGGATGTCGCGGGTTCAAGTCCCGTTACTCACCCTGAAGGAAGGGCCCCGGTCTTCGGACCGGGGCCCTTCCGGTTTCTCCGGCCCCCTCGGGCCCTCACTCGGGGCGGTGCGTCACGTGACGCACCGCCCCGAGCACACCATCCGCATCAGGGCCGCTCCGCCCGTCACGACGAGTCGCGGACCACCAGCTCCGTCGGCAGCACCACCGAAGGGCGCTCGTCGCCCGGGGTGCGGCCCGCGATCTCGTCCAGGAGGAGCTGGGCCATGCGGCGGCCCATCTCCTCTATGGGCTGGCGGACGCTGGTGAGGGGCGGGTGCATATGGCGGGCGACGACCGAGTCGTCGAAGCCGACCAGGGCCACGTCCTCGGGGATGCGGCGGTCCGCCTCGCGCAGGACCTGGCGGGCGCCGGCGGCCATCACGTCGGAGGCGACGAAGACCGCGTCCAGGTCGGGGCGACGGGCCAGGAGGTCGCGCATGGCCGCCGCGCCGCCCTCCTCGGTGAAGTCGGCGGGGGCGATGAGGCGCTCGTCGGGGGCCAGGCCGGCGGCGGAGATCGCCGCGCGGTAGCCGTCCAGGCGGCGCTGGGCCCCGTACACCTCCAGGCGGCCGGTGATCGTGGCCACCCGGTGGCGGCCCCGGGAGACGAGGTGCTCGACGGCGGCCCGCGCGCCCTCGAAGTTGTCGGAGTCGACCGAGGGCAGCGGCTCGGCCGCGTGCCGGGCGCCGCTGATCACGCACGGCATGCCCAGCTGCTCCAGGAGCTCCGGCAGCGGGTCGTCCGCGTGCACGGCGACCAGGAGGACCCCGTCGACGCGGTGGGCGGTGAGGTACTGGGCGAGGCGGCGGCGCTCGCGGTCGTTGCCGACGAGGGTGAGGAGCAGCTGCATCTCGGTGTCGGCCAGGGCCGCCCCGACGCCGCGCACTATGGCGGAGAAGTACGGTTCGGCGAAGAAGCGGGTCTCCGGCTCGGGCACCACCAGCGCGATGGCGTCGGTGCGGTTGCCCGCCAGGGCGCGGGCGGCACGATTGGGGACGTAGCCCAGCTCGGCCACGGCCGCCTCGACCGCCTGCCGGGTCGCGTCGCTGACCCGGGGCGAGCCGTTGATGACCCGCGATGCGGTGCCCCGGCCGACACCGGCCCGTGCCGCCACCTCTTCGAGCGTGGGCCGCCCGCCGCTCCGTACTCGCGCTGCCGCCATGGCCGCCTCCCCGTTCCCGGTCAATTTCTCACAGCCGTAACGTCAATCCAAGTCCTGGATCGATCACCTCGACGAGCGTAAGGACAGGGTATTGGGAGCGCTCCCAAATGGGGTAATCAAAGGACGGTGGGCCCGGTCGCGGAGATGACCGGGCCCACCGTTCCCGGGAGGGTCAGGCCTCCGGGGGCAGTGCGTGACGGGCGATCACATCGCCGTACCAGTGGGCGCTGGACTTCGGCGTACGGCGCTGGGTCGCGTAGTCGACGTACACCGCGCCGAAGCGCTTCCCGTAGCCGTAGCCCCACTCGAAGTTGTCCATCAGGGACCAGAGGAAGTAGCCCCGCACATCGGCCCCGTCGGCCACCGCCCGGCGTACCGCCTCCAGGTGGCCGTGGAGGTAGGCGATCCGCTCGGGGTCGTGGACCCGGCCGTCGGCGTCCGGGGCGTCGTCGAAGGCGGCCCCGTTCTCGGTGACCATCAGCGGCAGGTCCGGGTGCTCGCGCGCGACGTCCATGAGGAGGGCGTGCAGACCGTTCGGGTCGACCGACCAGTTCATGGCGGTGCGCGGCTTGCCCTCGGCCAGGTGGAAGGCCACGTGCTCGGAGCCGGGCCACGGGGAGTGGTCGCTGCTTCCGTGGCCGTCGTTGCGGGTGTCCCCGGAGCCGTCGGCGGGCGTCGAGACGATGGTGGGCGTGTAGTAGTTGACGCCGAGCACGTCGATCGGGGCTGCGATGGCGGCGAGGTCGCCCTCGTGGATCAACTCACCCCAGTTCACGATGCGTTCGGTGTCGGTCAGCAGGTCTTCCGGGTACGCGCCCTTCAGCATCGGGCCGGTGAAGATCCGGTTGCCCACCGCGTCGATCCGGCGGGCGGCGTCCGCGTCCGCCGCGCTGCCGGTCAGCGGGCGCACCTGGTGGAGGTTGAGGGTGACCGAGGTCTGCGCGGCAGCGGGGAGGTTCGCGCGCAGCGCCTCGGTCGCCCGGCCGTGGGCCAGGTTGAGGTGGTGGGCGGCCCGCAGCGCGGCGGCCGGTTCGGTGCGGCCGGGGGCGTGGACCCCGGAGCCGTACCCGAGGAAGGCCGAGCACCAGGGCTCGTTGAGCGTCGTCCACATCGAGACCCGGTCGCCGAGCGCGCGGGCCATGATGGCCGCGTAGTCCGCGAACCGTTCGGCGGTCGCCCGCTCGGGCCAGCCGCCCGCGTCCTCCAACTCCTGCGGCAGGTCCCAGTGGTAGAGCGTGGCGACGGGCTTGATGCCGGCCGCCAGAAGCTCGTCGACGAGCGAGCGGTAGAAGTCCAGGCCGCGTTCGACCGCGGGGCCCCGGCCGGTGGGCTGGACCCGGGACCAGGAGACGGAGAAGCGGTACGCCTGGAGGCCGAGGCGCTTCATCAGGGCGACGTCGTCGCGGTAGCGGTGGAAGTGGTCGGCGGCCACGTCCCCGGTGTCGCCGTTCACGACCTTGCCGGGGGTGTGGCTGAAGGTGTCCCAGATGGAGGGGGTGCGGCCCCGCTCGGAGGCCGCACCCTCCACCTGGTACGCGGCGGTGGCCGCGCCCCACAGGAAGCCGGTCGGGAAGGGGGCCTGGGCGGCGGGTGCCTGCTGCGGGACCGTGTCGGGTCGGACGGCTGTCATGCGGGAGCGCTCCCTAGGGGAAGTGAGGGGTGTGGGGAGGGGTGGGGTGGTGCTTCAGCCCTTGACCGCGCCGGACATGATGCCGCCGACGATCTTCTTGCCGAAGAGGACGAACACCACCAGCAGGGGCAGCGTGCTGATCAGCGCGCCCGCCATCACGATGGACTGGTCGGGGGTGTACGAGGCGCTGAGCTGGCCGAGGGCCACCTGAAGGGTCGGGTTCTGCTGGTTGAGGGCCAGGTAGGGCCAGAAGAAGTCGTTCCACGCCTGGACGAAGGTGAGCATCCCGAGCACCATCATCGCGGGGCGCGCCACCGGCAGCACCACGCTGCGCACGATGCGGAAGTTGTTCGCTCCGTCGATCTTGGCCGCCTCGATCAGCTCGTACGGCAGCGCCTCGATCAGGTACTGGCGCATGAAGAACACGCCGAACGCGCTCACCAGCGTCGGGAAGATCACCGATTCGAGCTGGCCGCCCCAGCCGAGGCCGGACATCATCATGAACAGCGGGACGACGCTGAGCTGCGGGGGGATGGTGAGGGTGGCGATGACCGCGGTCATCAGCCAGCCGCGGCCCCGGAAGCGCATCTTGGCGAACGCGTAGCCGGCGAGTGTGCAGAAGAAGAGCGTGGCGAGGGTGATCGAGGACGAGACGATGACGCTGTTGACGATCGCCTTGCCGAGGTTGGCCTGCTCCCAGGCGGTCTGGATGTTCTCGATCAGCTTTCCGCCCGGGAAGAACGGCGGTGTGGAGGCGAGGACTTCGTCCTGGGTGCGGGAGGCCGCGACCAGGGTCCAGTAGAGCGGCAGCAGCGAGCCGAAGCCGACGACGGCGAGCGCGACGTACGCGAACGGGCCGCCCTTCAGCTGCTGTCCGGCGCCCATCCGGAAGCGGCTCGGGCGGGACGGCCCGCCGCTCTTCGGGGTCGGCGCGAGCTTCACGGGGGCCGCGGGCGTGGGACTGGTCAGGGTCATGAGGGCGCTCCCGGTCGGACCGCGGACGTGCGGAAGAAGCGGCCGACGATCCAGTTGGCCGCGGCGATGAGCAGCAGGAGGGCGAGCATCGCCCAGGCGACGGCGGCGGCCGGACCGAGATGTCCGAGGTTCCAGCCGTAGTTGTAGAGGTAGATGCTGAGCGTCTCGTACTGGTTCTCGTTGCCGCCGGTGGCGCCCAGCGCACCGCCCTCCAGCAGCAGCGGTTCACCGAAGAGCTGCATGGAGCCGATGGTGGAGATGACGATGGTGAACAGGATCGTCGGCCGCAGCGAGGGGATGGTGACCTTGCGGAACTGCTGCCAGCGCGACGCCCCGTCCAACGAGGCCGCCTCGTAGAGGTCGTTGGGGACCGCCTGCATGGCAGCCAGGTAGATCAGCGCGTTGTAGCCGGTCCACCGCCAGATGACGATGATCGAGATGGCGAGCTTCGACGTCCAGTGCCCGTTGGCCCAGTTGACCGGATCGAAGCCGACGAGGCCCAGCGTCCAGTTGAGCAGCCCGCCGTCCGCCCGGAACACCAGGGCGAAGACGAGGGCCGCCGAGGCGACCGAGGTGGCGTACGGGGTGAGGATGATCGTGCGCCAGAACGTGCTGGCCCGCAGGCGGTAGTTGAGGAGATGGGCGAGGCCCAGGGCCATCAGGAGCTGCGGGACGGTCGAGATGACGCCGATCAGGAAGGTGTTGCTGACCGAGGTCCAGAACTCGGGGTCGTTCAGGATCTTGTCGAAGTTCTCCCAGCCCACCCACTCCATGGAGTCCAGGCCGGTCATCGAGACCCGGTGCAGGGCGATCCAGCCGGTGTAGAGCAGCGGGTAGAGGCCGAAGGCCCCGAAGATCAGGAAGAACGGCGCTATGTACGCGTACGGGGATGCCTTGTCGTCGAACCGCCACAGCCGGCTGCGCCACACCTGCCGTCGCTCGTCGGTCGGTTCCTTCTTCGATGGGCGGGGCGCATGCGCGTACGCATCCCGGGTGGGGGTCGAGGTTGCCACGGGCGGGGAGTCCTTCCCTGGGTGCGGCTGGGGGTCGGGCGGGTGGGCCGGGGCGGGCGGACGGGTCAGCTGCCGCCCGCCCCGGACGGTCGGATCGAGGTCAGCCGATGGCCTTGTCGATCGTCCGGACGGCCGCGTCCCAGGCGTCGTCGGGGCTGGTGCCGCGCTGCTCCATGTTGTTGATCTGGGTGGAGATGGAGTCCTTGATCACGCCGTCCTTCGGGCCGAGGACCGCCTCGGGGATGGACTTGGCGCCGTCGGCGTAGATCTGGCCGATGGGGGCGTTGTTGAAGTACGGCAGGGTCGCGTTCTTCACGTCGGGCAGCTCGTAGGCGCCCTGGTTGGACGGGAAGACGCCGATCGCCTTGAAGACGGCGGCCTGCTGCTCGGGGGCGGTCAGCCACTTGACGAGCTTGGCGGCCTCGTCCACGTTCTTTCCGGACTTGGGGACGGCGAGGAAGGAGCCGCCCCAGTTGGCGGAAGTACCGCCGGGGGCGCTGGTGATGTCCCACTTGCCCTTGTTGGCGTCACCGGCGTACGTGGAGATCTGGCCGGCCATCCAGGCGGGGCAGACAACGGTGGCCACCGTGCTCTTGCGCAGGGCCGCCTGCCACTGGTCCTCGAACTGGGCCAGGCCCTGCGTCAGCTTCTTGGACGCGGCCTGGGCGGCGAGCTGCCAGCCCTTCTCGACGCTGGCGCTGTCCTTGTAGATCGGCTTGCCGCTCGCGTCGTAGTACTGCTCGGGGCTGGAGCTGACCACGGCGTTGAACATGGCGCTCGCGGAGTCCATGAAGTACGTGCCGGAGGGGGCCTTCTTCTTGTACTGCTCGCCGAGGGCGAGGTAGGCCTCCCAGCCGCCCTCGGTCAGCTTCGCCACCTCGTCGCGTTCGGTGGGCAGCCCGGCCTTCTCGAACAGTTCGCGGTTGTAGCAGAGGGACATGGGGCCGATGTCGGTGCCCGCGCCGATGACCGCGCCGCTGGGGGCGGTGGCCTGCTTCGCCTTCCAGGACACCCACTCGTCCACGCCGATGACCTTGGAGAGGTCGGCGAAGGAGTCCGCCTTGGTGTCGACGATCTCCTTGATCCGGCCGACCTCGATGCCCTGGACGTCGGCGAGGCCGCTGCCGGAGTTCAGCTGCTGGAGGAGCTTGGGGTAGTAGTTCTTCTCCTCGGCGGTGGTGTCCTCCTTGACCGTGATCTTCGGGTTGAGCTCGTGGTACTTCTCGAAGAGCCCGGCCTCCTTGTAACCGAACTGCCCGAAGTCGGCGACGGTCAGGGTGATGTTGCCGTTCGCGTCGGCTCCCTTGTCCGAGTCGGACGAGCCACCGCATCCGGTGAGGAGGAGGGCCGTGACCGTGAGGCCCGTGGTGGCCACGAGGGCGGTTCTGTGGCGTCGACCGGCAACGCTGCGGGTGATGCGCATTCCACTGCTCCTTGTTCCGGGGGTCCGGCAATGGCGCATGGGAGCGCTCCCATGCATCGTTGCCGGAAGGTTGCTGCCTCCAGGGGGTGGGTGTCAAGAGTTGAAGACGATTCCGTTGCCGAGGGATGTCCGGGGCGTCACGGCAGGGGTCTTGGCCGACCCTCCCGTCGGAAGGTGAACGGGGGGCGCCCCGGGTCGGGTGAGGTGCCGGCGCACACCACCCCTGTTAATTTCTCCCCTATGCACCTTTTGATCATCCTGGCCGCCGACATCAGCACCGGTGAGTGAGGCGGGATGGGCGTCCTGCGCGACCATCCCGAACTGGCTCTCTTCTTCTGCCTCGGGGCCGGCTATCTCGTCGGCAAGCTCCGCGTCGGCCCGATCACGCTCGGCGGTATCTGCGGCACCCTGATCGTGTCGCTGCTGATCGGCACCCGGCACGTCAGCGTCGACGACGACGTCAAGACGGTCTTCTTCGCGCTGTTCATCTTCTCGCTCGGCTACCTGGCCGGGCCGCAGTTCTTCGCCAACCTCAACCGCAAGAGCCTGCGCTTCTTCACGCTCTGCCTGATCGAGCTGGTCTGCGTCCTCGGGATCGCCTTCGGGCTCGCCAAGGCCTTCGACCTGGACGTGGGCACGGCCTCCGGGATCCTGGCCGGGGCGGCCACCGAATCCGCCGTCGTGGGCACGGCCACCGAGGCGATCGGGAAGCTCAGCGACCTGACCTCCGAGCAGATCACCCAGTATCAGGGGCATGTGGCCACCGCCTACACGGTCTGCTACCTCTTCGGCCTGATCACCATCGTGCTGTTCACCAGCCAGATCATGCCGATGCTGCTGCGCATCAACCTGGCGGACGCCTCGCGCGAGCTGTGGGAGAAGATGCGCGGCGGACAGACCGGTCTGGAGTCCGACGAGCGCGAGGCGCTGCCCGGCATGGTGGGCCGCACCTATCTGGTGACGCGGGCCGACGGCCGGACCGTCGGCGATCTCCAGAGCGCCCTGGGCGGCCGGATCACCGTCGAGGGGGTCAAGCGCGGCAGCAAGCTGCTGACGCCCTCCCCCGGTCTGGAGCTGACGCTCAGCGATCTGGTCCAGGTGGTCGGGGAACGGTCGGCGATCATCGACGCGGGCCGGGAGATCGGCCCGGAGACCCCGGCCGTCCCGGGGCTCGACACCCCGCTGGCCACCAGCCAGGTCGCCGTCACCGAGAAGGAGACGATCGGCGCGACCATCGACCGGCTGGAGAAGCGGCACCCGGAGTTCCGCAAGGACGGCGTGTACATCACCGATGTGCTCCGCAACGACCAGCATCTGCCCGCCAGCGGGGAGACGGTCCTCGCCCGGGGCGACGTCCTCACCCTGGTCGGCGCCCGGGGCGGGCTGAACCGGCTCGTCGCCAAGCTCGGCGCGGTCGTGAAGAACGACGCCACCGACTTCGTCTACCTCGGCTTCGGCATCGTGGCGGGCTCGCTGCTCGGCCAGATCGTCGTCAAGCTCGGGGACGTCCCGATGTCGCTCGGCACCGGCGGCGGCTGTCTGATCTCAGGTCTCGTCTTCGGCTGGTTCCGCTCCCGCAGCCAGACCTTCGGGGCTTTCCCGCCACAGGCCGCGACGACCCTCAAGGACATGGGGCTGGCCGTCTTCATCGCCTGTACGGGACTGGCGGCGGGCCCGCAGGCCTGGCCGCTGCTGAAGGAGTACGGGGCGCTGCTGCCGGTCGCGGGCATCGCCATGGTGCTGGTCCCGGCGACGATCTCGCTGATCGTCGGAACCAAGCTGCTGAAGATCGAGAAGCCGCTCCTGATCGGCGCCATCGCCGGCCAGCAGTGCTCGACCCCGGCGATCACCTCCATCACCCAGGTGGCCCAGAGCTCCGTCCCGCTTCTCGGCTACACGATCACGTACACGCTCTCCAACTTCCTGCTGCCGCTGACCGGGCCCATCCTGGTCGGCGTCCTGGGGGCCTGACGTGACCGCATTCCGCGCCCACCGACCCGTACGGAACGGACACCACCATGCCGAAGACCCGCCTCAGCCGTGACGAGATCCGGTCCTACGCCCAGCTCTCCCCCTTCGAGCTGAAGGACACGTTCATCCGGATCGCGACGGACGCGCAGAGCGACCGGCCGGGCCAGAAGGGGAAGACGACCCGGGCCATGCTCAACGCCGGTCGCGGCAACCCGAACTGGGTCGCCACCGGCCCCCGCGAGGCGTACCACGCGCTCGGCTACTTCGCGATCTCGGAGTCCCGGCGGGTGTGGACGGCCGACAACCTGGGCGGTATGCCGGAGGAGACCGGGTGCGCGGAGCGCTTCGACCACTTCGTCCGTACGCACCCGGAGCTGCCGGGCATCGAGCTGCTGAAGGCGAGCGTGGACCTGGCGGTGAAGCGGTTCGGCTTCGACCGGGAGGCGTTCCTGCACGAGCTGGCGGACTCCTCGATCGGGGACAACTACCCGGTGCCGGACCGGATCCTGCACCACACGGAGGAGATCGTGCGCGGCTATGTCGCGGACGAGATGTTCGACCACCGGCCGCCGGAGGGGCAGACGCTGAGTCTGTTCGCGACCGAGGGCGGCACGGCGGCGATGTGCTACATCTTCGACTCGCTGATGAAGAACGGGATCCTGGAGAAGGGCGACCGGATCGCCCTGATGGTGCCGGTCTTCACCCCGTACCTGGAGATCCCCGAGCTGGACACGTACGACTTCGACGTGGTGCACGTGCAGGCGAGCCTGTTCACCGAGACCGGGGTGCGGCAGTGGCGCTACCCGGAGGAGGAGGTCGCCAAGCTCGCGGACCCCTCCATCAAGCTGGTCTGCTGCGTCAACCCGAGCAACCCGCCCTCGCTGGCGCTCTCCACCCGGGTCTCCGAGCAGATCGTGTCCGTCGTCGCCGAGAAGAACCCGAACCTGATCATCGTGACGGACGATGTGTACGGGACGTTCGTGGAGGGCTTCCGTTCGCTCGCGGCCGACCTGCCGCGCAACACCCTCCTCGTCTACTCCTACTCCAAGCACTACGGGGCGACCGGCTGGCGGCTCGGGGTGATCGCGCTGCACGACGACAACGTGATCGACGCGATGCTGGCGGAGCAGGACCGGGAGCAGAAGGAACGGCTCAACAGGCGTTACGGGTCACTGACGTTGGAGCCGGAGAAGATGCGGTTCATCGACCGGCTGGTGGCGGACTCCCGGCAGGTGGCGCTGAACCACACGGCGGGGCTCTCGCTGCCGCAGCAGGTGATGATGGCGCTGTTCTCGCTCTTCGACATGCTGGACGAGGGGCAGGCGTACAAGCACCGGATCCGGTCGATCGTGCGGCAGCGGCTCGAACTCCTGCTGGAGGGCGCGCACATGAAGGTCTCGGAGGATCCGAAGCGGGCGGCGTACTACATCGAACTGGACCTGCTCGCCGAGGCGGAGCGGGTCCACGGGAAGCCGTTCGCCGACTTCCTGGAGCAGAACTACGAGCCGGTCGACCCGCTGTTCCGGCTGGCCGAGCAGACCTCGGTGGTCCTGCTCAACGGCGGTGGGTTCGACGGCCCGGAGTGGTCGGTGCGGGTGTCGCTGGCCAATCTGGACGACCTGGACTATCTGAAGATCGGGCACCATCTGCGGGCGATCTTCGACGCGTACGCGGAGGAGTGGCGGGCGGGTGGCACTTCCAGCCCGTCCGGCGTTTGAGGACATCTCTGTCCGTCCTGTACGACGGCCGGGGAGCCGGTATCCCCGCCGCCACCGGGGCGAACGGTGGCGGCGGGGGCCGACGTGGGGGCCCCGGGGGGAGGTGGGGGCTCGACGACTCCCGGGGTTGCTTCACGAGCACGCTATCGCCTGCGGAACGGGCGAAGAGGGCATTACGGACACGGGGCGGCGTTCTTAGGTTCCGCTTAAGGAACGCATCGGAGCGGGTTAATGCGGCGGTCCTGCGGCGGCCCGGTTCTCCTCGCGCCGCTGCCGGCCGATCCGGCGCCCCACCCGGCGGCCGTGGCCGCGCCGGCCGCGCTCGGGGCGGTTGCCGTGCAGGCCGATCCAGATCCGGACCTCGGTGCCGCCGAGGACGGACCGGCCGATGCGCAGGTCGCCCCCGGTGGACTCGGCGACCCGGCGCACGATGTCCAGGCCGAGGCCGGTGGAACCGCTCGACCCCGCGCGCCCGCTGGCGCCCCGGGCGAGGGCCGCCTTCGGGTCGTCGATCCCCGGGCCGGCGTCGGAGACGAGCACGATGACCGCGTCGCCGCTGTGGTGGACGTCGACGGCGAAGGCGGTGCCCTCGGGGGTGTGGCGGAAGACGTTGCCGAGCAACGCGTCGAGGGCGGCGGCCAGTTCGGGGCGGGCGACGGGGATGCGCACCGTACGGTCGACTCCCGCGAGGCGCACCTCGCGGCCCTCGTCCTCGGCGAGCGCCGACCAGAAGCCCATGCGTTCGCGGATCACCTCGGAGGCGTCGCAGCCCGCCCCCGGCTGCCCGCCCTGGGTCTGCGGGCGCTGTTCGCGGGCGGTGCGGATGATCGTGTCGACCTCGTGCTCCAACTGCTGGACGGCCGCCCGGGTCTGCTCGGCCGCCGGGCCCTCGCCGAGGGACGCGGCGTTGAGCCGGAGGACGGTGAGCGGGGTGCGCAGCCGGTGCGAGAGGTCGGCGGCCAGCTCGCGCTCGTTGGCCAGGAGCTGGACGACCTGGTCGGCCATGGAGTTGAACGCGACGGCGGCGGACCGCAGTTCGGTGGGCCCCTCCTCGGGGACCCGGGTGCCGAGGCGCCCCTCCCCCAGGTCCTGGGCGGCCCCGGCGAGGCGCTGGGCGGGCTGCACCATCCGTACGCCGAGCCGGTCGGCGACCGCGACCGAGCCGACGATCAGGGCGACGCCGACGCCCGCCAGCATCAGCCAGGCGGTGGCGACCCCGTTGGAGACCTCGCCCTCGGGGACGAACACCTCGACGACGGCGATCTCCCCGGTGCTCAGCGCGGTCGGCTGGAGGAGCGCGAACCCGCCGGTGACCTCGCTGATGGAGGCCCGCCCGGCCTTGCGCACGGTCTCCACGTCCTTGGGGGTGGCGCGCCGGGTGCCGATGTCGAGGGGCCCGTCCGCGGCCCCTTCCCCGGCCCTGGACCTGTCGGGGGCGGGGACGTGGACGGCGAGGTGGCCCCGGTCGCCCGGTTCGGTGGACAGGACGGCCCGGGTCAGTTCCTCGCGGTCGGTGGTGATGGAGAGGGTCGGGGCGATGGTCCCGGCCTGGCGTTCGGCGTCGGAGAAGGCCCGGTCGCTGGCCATCTCCCGGATGACGAGTCCGAGCGGTACGGCGAAGGCGATGACCACCATCGCGGTGACCGCCAGGCAGACCTTGACCAGGGCCCATCTCATGCGGGCGGCTCCGCGACGGGCGCGTCGGCGGGCGGCTGGAGCTTCACGCCGACGCCGCGCAGGGTGTGCAGATAGCGCGGCCGGGCGGCGGTCTCGCCGAGCTTGCGGCGCAGCCAGGACAGATGGACGTCGATGGTCTGGTCGTCGCCGTAGGACTGCTGCCAGACCTCGGCGAGCAGCTCCTTGCGGGCGACGACCACACCGGGCCGCCCGGCCAGGAAGGTGAGCAGGTCGAACTCGCGCCGGGTCAGGTCGAGTTCGGCCCCGTCCAGTTCGGCGCTGCGGCGCAGCGGGTCGATGGAGAGCCCGCCGACGCGGATGACCCGGGGCGGCGGCGCCTCGCCCCCGGCGGCGCGCGAGCGGCGGAGCACGGCGGCCATCCGGGCGGAGAGGTGCTCGACGGAGAACGGTTTCGTCAGGTAGTCGTCGGCGCCGTCGTTGAGCAGCCGGACGATCTCGCTCTCGTCGTCCCGGGCGGTGGCGATGATGACGGGCACATCGGTGATGGACCGCAGCATCTTCAGCGCCTCCGCACCGTCCAGATCGGGCAGCCCGAGGTCGAGGATGACCACGTCGAAGCGGAAGTGCGCGACCTCGCGCAGCGCTTCGAGCGCGGTGCCCACGCTCCGTACCGTGTGGGAGGCCTCACTGAGGTGCCGGATGAGGGCGGAACGTACGAACTGGTCGTCCTCGACCACGAGCACACTTGCCATGGGCGGCACCGTACGCCATGGCGAGGGGCCCGGTCCCGGCCCCGTCGGAATCCTCCGCAAAGGCCGGAGAAGGGCGATTGACCCCCGTCGGCCCGGGCGGATTCGAGGCGGCCGGGGCGAGCCAGGAGAGGCCCGGGTGGTGCAGGATGTGCCGGATGCAACGAGGACTCGTACACGCGCTGGCGTGGTCGCTCGCCACTGGCGCGGCGGTCACGCTCTCGTGGTGGGGTGTGCACACGGTCATGACGGGGACGGCGTACGACCCGCCCCGGGCCGTACCGATCTCGGTGGGCGCGGGGGCCCCGCAGCGCATCGGGCAGAGCACCGAGGAGCCGCTCGTCTCCTCGACGCACCGCACGACGCCCTCCCCCTCCGCCTCGCCGAGCACCGGTGACGCGCGCCCCTCGGCGTCGCCCCCGCGCCCCTCGCGTACGCCGTCGGCGACCCCGGCGAAGCCGCCCGCGCGGTCGGCTCCGGCGAAGGCCTCGGGGCAGGTGAAGAGCTATCGGACCGACGGCGGCCGGGTGGTGTTCGAGCTGGGCAAGGAATCGGCGAAGCTCGTCTCGGCGACGCCCGAGCCGGGCTGGTCGATGCAGGTGTGGACGAACGACGCCTGGATCCGGGTGGACTTCAGCGACGGGGGCGGGGAGGACGGCACGACGTACTCGGTGTTCTGCACCTGGAACGGGACGCCGCCGACGGTGCAGATCGTCGAACCGTAGGCCGTGGTGGCCTGATCAGGGATTCTCGAAGACGGATGGCGGGGGCGCGGGCGACGGCTTGGCCGCCGCGTCGGTGACGACGGCCGCGCCGCCGGTGAAGTCGGTGAGCGCGCGGCCGTGTTCGACGCGGCCGGGGTGCGGGTCGCTCGCCACCCGCCGGGTGAACTCCGCGACCGGGAGCGGCAGGGCCGAGGCGAGCAGGACCGCGTTGCCGAAGCGGCGGCCCCGCCACACCACCGGGTCGGCGGCCAGCGCCAGTTCGGGGAAGACGGTGGCGGCGGTGGCGACCTGGCCGCGCAGATGGGCGAGCGGGGGGCCGTCGGCGAGGTTGGCGGCGTAGCGGCCCTCGGGTTTCAGCACGCGGCGTACCTCGCCGAGGAATTCGGCGGAGGTGAGGTGGGCGGGGGTGCGGGCTCCGCTGAACACGTCCGCGATGACCAGGTCGGCCCAGGCGTCGGGGAATCTGCCGAGCCCTTCGCGGGCGTCGGCCGCCCGGACCCGGATGCGGGCCTGGGGGTCCGGCGGGATGTGGTCACGGACGAACTGCGTCAGGGGCGCGTCGAGTTCGACGATCTGCTGGGTGGAGCGGGGGCGGGTCGCGGCGGTGTACCGGGCGAGGGTGAACCCGCCGCCGCCCAGGTGCAGGACGTGCAGCGGCTGGAGCGGGGGCGCGGCGAGATCGATGATGTGGCCGAGGCGGCGCTGGTAGGCGAACGAGAGGTGCGTGGGGTCGTCGAGGTCCACGTGGGACTGCGGGGCGCCGTCGATCAGGAGCGTCCAGCCGTGCGGGCGCTCGCGGTCGGGCCGGAGCTCGGCGACGCCGCCGCCGACCGGCCGGGAGACGGCTTCGCGCTCGCCCCGGCCCGCGCCGCGCCCGGAGCCCTGGCGTTCCTGGCGGCCCTTCGCCTTCGCGCCCCCGGTGGCGGCCTTGTCCGCGCTCTTCCCCTTGGCCCGGCCCGGCGTTCCTCGACGTGCCACGTTCGCTGGTCCTTGCTGGTGGGGGCCCGGGGTCGCCGGCCTGGCGGAGGTGTGCGGAGGTGTTCCGCCCGTCCGGCCATTATGGGCCAGGGGGTGTCCGGCCTGTCCGGTCCTGATCCGCCGGACACCCCCTAGCGGCAGCTGTCGGCCGCCTCGATCAGCCGGGCCGCCTGGTCGAGGGCGGCGCGGAGCACGGCCGGGTCGGTGACCGGGGCGTCCTCGGCGGGCGGGAGCAGCCAGCCGGATCCGGAGACCGGCGGCTCGGCGGGGATGCGCAGCCCGCGGCCGTCGGTCCGCGTACAGGCGCTGCCGGGTACGTCCCAGGCGTCGGCGGTGCCCGGCGGCACGAGGAAGCCGAGGGTGTCGCAGGCCCCGTCGTGCAGGACCGGGCCGACGGCCTCCTGATCGCCGGCGCGACGGAGGATGTCGACGGCTTCCAGGCCCTGCCGGGCCGGGACCGTGACGAGGTCCAGGGGCGGCGGGTCCGCCGGGGCGGGGGTCGTCGCGGTCGTCCGTGAGCCGGTCTCCCTGCCGAGGTGCAACAAGGGAACCCCTCCTCTCATCGCCGAACGGAGCCACACTCCGTCTCCACATGGACCAACGCCGCGGGGGCGTCAAGGGCTACGGGCCCACACCGCCGCAAAGGGTGGCAGTTCATGGCGGATCACGGGCGGTATGCCCGCTTTCGCAACGAAACGCTGCGTGTGCGCCTCGTCACAGCAGGTACGTTCATGCTCCGCCGGGACACCGGAACTCCGGGGAGGCCGGAGCGACCGGGGAGGCCCGGGGACCGCCGGGTGGCACGACCCCCGGCTGCACCAGAGAGGGGCCGGACATGGCGTCGACAGGGGCAGTTCCCAACCTCGCCTTCCGTCAGCTGCGCGGACAGCGCTCCGCCGGGGAGTTCGCGGCGGCCGTCCGCAGAGCGGCCCGGGAGATCGGGGAGCAGGTCGCGTGCGACGCCCGGTACATCGGACGCGTGGAGTCCGGGGAGATCCGCTGCCCCAACTACGCCTACGAGCGCGTCTTCCTGCACATGTTCCCCGGGGCCTCCCTGACCGACCTGGGGTTCTCGGCCCGCGAGAGCGTACGGGGGCGGGGTGCCCGGGTCGTGTCGGAACCCCCGCCTCCGCCCGGAGCCGCGTCCCCGGGGCCGTCCCCCCACCCCCCGTCGCACCGCGACACCGATACCGACGACATCCCCGAGGAGAGCGACGTGCTGCGTCGCGTGTTCATGACGAGCGGCACCGCCACGGTGGCGGCCGCTTCCCTGGGTCTCGGCGGGGCGCCCGCCTCCGCCCGGGTCTCTCTGCCCACGCAGCGCCGGGTCGGCGAGGCGGAGGTGCTCGCCGTCGAGAAGGCCGTACGGGACATCCGGCTGCTGGACGACCGGCACGGCGGTGACGGGCTCTACCGGCGGGCCGCGCAGCCGCTGCGCGCGGCGTACGAGCTGCTGGACGCCGGGAGCACCGCGCGGCGCGCCACCTCGGACCGGCTGCACGCGGGCGCGGGTGAGCTGGCCATCTCGGTGGGGTGGCTGGCCCATGACTCGGGCCGCTTCGACGACGCCCGCTCGCACTACGCGGAGGCGCTGGCCACGGCGCGTCTTGCGGGGGACGCGGGGCTGGAGGCGCACGCGTTCTGCAACACGTCGTTCCTGGCCCGGGACGCGGGGCGGCCGCGCGAGGCGGTACGGGCGGCGGAGGCCGGCCAGCGGGCCGCCCGCACGCTGGGGTCGCCCCGGCTGCTGGCGCTGCTCGCGCTGCGGGAGGCGGGAGGCCGGGCGGGGCTCGGTGACCGTACGGGGTGCGACCGGGCGATCGGGCGGGCGCGGGCGGCGTTCGACCGGGGCGCCGCGGCGGGCGACCCGGAGTGGATGAGCTTCTTCCGGGAGGCGGAGCTGGAGCTGCTGGAGGCGCAGTGCTGGTCGGCGCTGGGCGACTGGTCGCGGGCGGCGCGGCACGGGCGGCGTGCGGTGGTGCTCCAGGACGCGCACTTCACCCGCAACCTCGCGCTGTACCGGGCCCAGCTCACGGGTGACCTGGCCCGGGCGGGCCGGGCGGACGAGGCGGCGGCGACGGGGCACCAGGTGCTGGATCTGCTGACCCGGGTGCAGTCGTCGCGGATCCGGGGGATGTTGGCGGGGGCGGCGGCGGTCCTGAAGCCCCGGACCGGGGCCGCGGAGGTTTCGTCGTTCCTGACCCGCCACGGATCCGGCCCGTCCGGCGCGTAGGGCGACGCCCCCTTCTTCAGCGCGTTCCGGGGCGCGCAAACCCAGCCCGTCCGGCGTTTGAGGACGGAACCGTTGAGCGCGTTCCCGGGTGCGCAGCAGGGTCTCCCCCGCCCCGGGGGTCCGTGAAGTCCCCGCCCACCGACCGCAGGGTTCCGTCCTCAAACGCCGGACGGGCTGGATGTGGCGCGGGCGGGCCGAACGAGCAGGCACAGGCGCAAAAGGTGCGGGCGCCCCGCGAGGTCAGCGGTCCAGGTGGCCCGTGTCGTTCCAGCGTTCCACGGCCGGGAGGCCGTACGCCCAGCCCAGGACCGACAGCGACGTCGGCTCCAGGCGGATCCGCGCGCCGAAGGACAGGTCCTCACCGAGCCAGCGGGCCCCCAGCGCCCGCAGAATGTGGCCGTGGGCGAAGACCAGCACGTCCCGGTCCGAAGACCGCGCCCACGCGACGATCTCGTCCGCGCGGGCGGTGACATCGGCGACGGACTCCCCGCCCGGCACCCCGTCCCGCCAGATCAGCCAGTCCGGCCGGTCCGCCTTGATCTCGGCCGGGGTCAGCCCCTCGTACGCCCCGTAGTCCCATTCCATCAGCGCGTCCCACCGCTCCGCCCGTTCCCCGAACCCGGCGAGCCCGCAGGTCTCGGCGGCCCGGACGAGCGGGCTCGTGCGGACCTCGACGCCGGGCAGCCCCGCCCACGGCGCCCGGTGCAGCCGCTCGCCGAGCAGCTTCGCGCCCTCGCGGCCGCTGTCGAGGAGCGGGATGTCCGTCCTGCCGGTGTGGTTGCCCCGGACCGACCACTGGGTCTGGCCGTGCCGGGCGAGCAGGATGCGCGGTGCCATGAAGGCTCTCC
This sequence comes from Streptomyces rubiginosohelvolus, assembly GCF_014649875.1. Taxonomy (GTDB): domain Bacteria; phylum Actinomycetota; class Actinomycetes; order Streptomycetales; family Streptomycetaceae; genus Streptomyces; species Streptomyces rubiginosohelvolus. The sequence goes on from NZ_BMTW01000008.1 coordinate 101,413, forward strand.
CTGGAACGCTGGTGCTGGGTTCTTCCATCATCCCGTACCGGCCCGCCAGGCAACCTCCCGGCCCCGGCGGGCGTCCCACCCTGCGCAGTCCCCGGCCACGCATCGGACCACGGCGGGAGCGCTGCGTACGGGACGTCCGGAAGGGGACCCCCGGGGGATGCGGTGGCACGGAGTCGCCGTACGGTTGACCGTTCGCCGTCAGCCGCATGAACAATGGGGGAGCTACCGGATGCCGCACGCCACCGCGCCGCCCGCGACCGGTCATCGGCCCCGCTGGTGGACGGAGCTGCCACTGATCGCGGTGGTGTACGCGCTGTATTCCGTGGGCCGCCTCCTGGTGCGCGGCGACGTGTCGACGGCGGTCGACAACGGCCTGGCGATCCTCCGGTTCGAACAGACGCTGTACCTCAACGCCGAGCACCCGCTGAACCGTCTCTTCACCAGCACCCCGTCCATCGGCATACCCGCCGACTTCGCGTACGCCTCCCTGCATTACGTGGTCACCCCGGCTGTCCTCGTCTGGATGTTCCGGCGCAGGTCGACGGCGTACCGGGCGGCCCGGGTCTGGCTGATGAACTCCACGCTGCTGGGTCTGGTCGGCTTCACGCTGATGCCGACCTGTCCGCCCCGGCTGCTGGACGCGAGCCACGGCTTCGTCGACACGATGGCGCTGTACAGCGCGTACGGCTGGTGGGGCGAGGGCGCGAGCGCGCCGCGCGGGCTGAGCGGGATGACCAACCAGTACGCGGCGATGCCGAGCCTGCACGTCGGCTGGTCGCTCTGGTGCGGGATCCTGTTGTGGCGGCACGGCCGCCACCCCCTCATACGGGCGGCGGGGATCGCCTATCCGCTGATCACCACGATCGTCGTGATGGGCACCGCCAATCACTACTTCCTGGACGCCGTCGCGGGCGCGGCCGTGATGGGCCTCGGGGCCCTGCTGGTGAAGCCCGTCATCCGGTTCGCCGACGGGGTCAAGGCGCGGCTGGCCGGCGTCCTCCCCGACGGCCTCATCGGCGGCCGGAAGCGGGGCGGCGCGAGCACCGCCGCCGCGGCGATTCCGGCGACCGTGTCCCCGGATGTCAGTGCCGGGTGCAAGACTTCCACGGGTGAGCGAATCCCCGGCCAGCGGACCACCTCCGCAGATCCCCCCGGCACGGCAGTCGGCGGCGCGGCAGCCAGAGACGCCGCCGACGCGGACGCGAGCGACGACGCTCCGGCAGCGACTCGCTGAGCTGCGCGGCCCGTCCGTCGCACCGCACCCGCTGGACGCCAGAGCCCTGGCCGCCCTCGCCGCCAACCCCGGCTGCAAGCGGCGGGCCCTGCTGGACGGCGCCGGGGTGGACAAGGGCGTGCTGGCCACCGCGCTCGGCTCACCCGCCCCCTTCGGGCAGTCCCAGTTCGCCTTCATGCGGGGCAACGCCTTCGAGGCGAAGGTCAAGGCCGACGGCGGCGCGGAGCTGCTGCGTCTGCTGTACGAGCGCCTGGGCGGCTCCTCGCCCGCCCCGGGCCCGGACGTCGCCACGCCCGATCTGAGCGCCGCCGGCCCCGAAGGCCGCGCCGCGCGCACCGCGCTCGCCCTGCGGGAGGCCACGGCGGCAGGCGGCTGGGCGCTGCTGGACCACCCGATGCTGGCCCTGGAGGTGGCGGGCTCCCCCGCCTATCTGGAGCCCGACGCGGTGGTCGTGCACCCCGACGGCCGGTGGACGGTCGTCGAGATCAAGTCATTTCCCATGATCGACTCCTCCGCCGACGCGTCGAAGGTCGGCGCCGCCGCCCGGCAGGCCGCGGTGTACGTGCTGGCGCTGGAGCGGGTCGCCGCGGTCACCGAGCGTGCGGAGGTGGGTCAGCGGGTGCTGCTGGTCTGCCCCAAGGACTTCTCGAACCTGCCGACCGCCTCCGTCGTGGACGTACGCAAGCAGCGCGCGGTGACCCGCCGTCAGCTGACCCGGCTGACCCGGATCGAGGACATCGCGGCGGGGCTGCCGGAGGGGACGACGTTCGATCCGGCGTGCCCGTCCGAGGAGCTGGACGCGGCCGTGGCGGCGGTGCCCCCGGCGTACGCCCCGGAGTGCCTGGCCGCCTGCGAGCTGGCCTTCCACTGCCGGGCGAAGTCCCGGGCCGAGGGGGCGGTGGAGGCGCTGGGCCGCAGTGTCCGCGGTGAGCTGGGCGGGCTGACGACGGTGGCCGGGGTGCTGGCCGCCGCCGCGGGCAAGGAGGGCGATCCCGCCGATCCGACGGTCGCGGCGCTGCGCCGGGCCGCCGCCCTGCGGGCCGAGGCCCTGGAGAGCGCCGCCGTCCTGCGGGCCGACGCAGGGGAAGCCGCCTCCGTCGCGGGCGCCGGGACTCCGGAGGGCGCGGCCGCATGTCGCTGATCACCACCCTGGCCCGGCTGGAGGCCGTCGACTCCGGGCGCGCCCAGCCGCTCGCGACCGTCCGCCACCGTCATCTCACCGACCGGCCGCTGGTGCTGGTGCCGCTGACCACCGCCGGTGAGGCCGGGGCCCCGCTCGGGGCGCTGGTCGGCACGGACCGGGAGGCGCCCCGGCTGCTGGCCGTCGCCCAGCCGCGCGACCGGGACCTGCGGTTCGCGTTCCTGGCCGAGCTGGCGGAGGCGGTCCTGCCGCACATCGAGTCGTACGCGGACGTCGTCGAGCCCGCCGAACGCAACGAGACGGATCCGGCGACCGGCAAGAAGACCAAGGTCGAGGTCGAGCTGTGCACGGACGCGGGCCAGCTGATCGTGCCGAGCCGGGCGGGCGTCGAGTTCGTCCGGCTGCTGGGCCGGTCCATGCGGTTCCGCCGCACCGCCGAGGACGATCCGGACACCCCGTATCCGGCCCCGGCCCGGGTGCCGCTGCTCGGCCGCTGGCTGACGCACTACGGGGAGCGGGCCCGGGTGCCCGGCTCCTCGCTCCTGCTGACCGCCACCGATCTGCTGAACCGGCACTGGGCGACCGGGCAGAGCAGCCTGGAGGACCAGCACCTGGGCGCGCTGCTGTCCTGGATCGACCCGCCGGCCGGCTCCTCGGGGGCCGAGGCGGCGCTGCGGGCGGAGCTGGCCCGGGACGGGGAGGGCCAGTTGCTCTGCCCGCCGGCCGGTCCGGCGACCGACCCGGACTTCGACAACCGGCTCCTCGCCCCGGCGATCGAGCGGTACGACCGGGCGCGCACGGCGCTCGCCTCCGCCGAGGACGGGCTCGCCGCGGACGCCCGCCTGGGTGAGCTGAGCGGCGCCGAGCGGGAGATCCGTTCGCTGCTGGCGCGGGTCATGCTGCCGACCTGGGACGCGGTCTGGCGCGGTCTCGACCTGCTGCGGGAGCTGCCCGAGGGCTCCCGGGCCGAGGACCGCTGGACCCGGGACCGCTGGTCGTTCACCGCGCACCGTGACCGGGTGCGCTCGGGCGAGCCGCCGCAGCCGCGCCGCGACGACGCGGTGACGGCGGCGCAGAAGCTGGCCTCCCGGGAGACCGCTCAGGCCCAGCTGGAGGCGCAGGAGGCGCTGGACGATCCGCTGGTGCTGGCGGGGCGGCGGCTGGCGGGCGAGGCGTTCCTCGGCACGGTGACGGATGTGGAGATGACGTACACGGAGTCCAAGCGGCCCTCGCCGCGCCCGCTGGTCACCGTCCGCACGGACGAGCGACCGCATCTGGGCGAGCGGACGAAGGTCTACCGCTCGCTGGAGGGCAAGCCGCAGACGGCGGAGTTCGTGCGGGCCGAGGAGGAGCCGGACCAGGACGGCGACGTCCTGCTGGTGCTGCGGATCCTGGACCGGATGGGCCGGGGCAAGGAGCCCGCGCCCGGTTCGGTGCCGGAGCCCGGGGACCGGATCGCCTGGACCCTGTTCGAGCACGACCAGCGCGGCGGGCCGAAGCTGCCGGACCCGGAGGAGACGCCGTGGACCCATGGCGGGCCGCCGGGCGCGGACGCCGCGACGCGTGCGGAGCAACCCGACCCCGTGACCCCGGAGGACCTGCTGTGACCCCTGCCATCCGGGAGGACCTCCCGTGAGCACCGTCTTCGATCCGGGCGCGGAGGCGGCCCGTGCGACCGGCGCGATCCTCGACGACACCCTGCACGGCAGCAGCCGGGGCATCGTCGTGGACTCGCCCCCGGGCGCGGGCAAGTCGACGCTGGTGGTCCGGGCGGCCCTGGAGCTGGCCGCCGCCGGGCATCCGCTGATGGTGATCGCGCAGACGAACGCCCAGGTCGACGACCTGGTCGTACGGCTCGCGGAGAAAGATCCGGAGCTGCCGGTGGGGCGGCTGCACAGCAGCGACTCCGACCCGTACGACAAGGTCCTGGACGGCCTCGCCAACGTCACCAAGTCGGCGAAGGCGGCCGATCTGGCCGGGCTCGACGTGGTGATCTCGACGGCCGCCAAGTGGGCGCACGTGAAGAACGTGGAGCCGTGGGGGCATGCGATCGTCGACGAGGCGTACCAGATGCGTTCGGACGCGCTGCTGGCCGTGGCCGGGCTGTTCGAGCGGGCGCTGTTCGTCGGGGACCCGGGTCAGCTGGACCCGTTCTCGATCGTGGGCGCGGACCAGTGGGCGGGGCTGAGCTACGACCCCTCGGCGAGCGCGGTGTCCACGCTGCTCGCGCACAATCCGGAGCTGCCGCAGCACCGGCTTCCGGTGTCGTGGCGGCTCCCGGCGTCGGCGGCCCCGCTGGTGTCGGACGCGTTCTACCCGTACACGCCGTTCCGCAGCGGTACGGACCACGGGGACCGGAAGCTCTCCTTCGGGGTGGCGTCGGACGGGTCGGGGCCCGACCGGGTGCTGGACGAGGCGGCGGAGTCCGGATGGGGGCTGCTGGAGCTGCCCGCCCGGCACACCCCTCGGACGGACCCCGAGGCGGTACGGGCGGTGGCCCTGGTGGTCCGGCGGCTGCTGGACCGGGGCGGCGTCGCCACCAGCGAGCGGGCGGACGAGCCGGTGCCGGTGACGGCGGACCGGGTGGCGGTCGGCACGGCCCACCGGGACCAGGCGGCCGCGGTGCGGGCGGCCCTCGCGGAGCTGGGCGTCACAGGCGTCGCGGTGGACACGGCGAACCGGCTCCAGGGCCGCGAGTTCGACGTCACGGTGGTGCTGCACCCCCTGTCGGGCCGTCCCGACGCCACGGCCTTCCACCTGGAGACGGGCCGCCTGTGCGTGCTGGCGTCCCGGCACCGGCACGCCTGCGTCGTGGTGTGCCGGGAAGGGGTGGCGGACCTGCTGGACGAGCATCCGTCCACGGAGCCGGTCCAGCTGGGCGTCACGGTGAAGTTCCCCGACGGCTGGGAGGCCAACCACGCGGTGCTGGCCCATCTCGCGGAGCACCGGGTGCGCTGGAAGCCGTAAGGGGTGGCCGGCCGGCGGAGCTCAGGGACGACAGGCCCCGAGGCGCTCTTGCGCGGGGTTGGACAATGGAGGGTGGCCGTCCTGGCCGTGCGAGGGAGGAACAGCACATGACAGAGTCCGAGCGGAACGAACGGCAGCGGCTGCGCCCCGCGCCCCTGCTCTTCGAGCCGTCTCAGGCCACGGCGGACCCGGAGCACTTCTTCGACCTGGAGTCGCTGGAGGACCCGCGTGAGCTGCTGGCCCGGGCGACCGAGCTGACGCAGGCCTTCCGGGCGGCGACGGACCGGTCGGTGGAGTTCCAGGCGATGGCGGCGGCGCAGCTCGCCGACCCGCGCCGGTTCGACCGGCTGACCGCGGCGGACGTCGCGGAGCGCGCGGAGTGGACCGAGGACTATGCGAAGAAGATGATCGAGTTCGGCCGCTCGCTGCTGGACTCCCCGAGAGCCTGACGCACGGGGGACGAGCCCACGAGCCCGGCAGCCCAACCCCGTGGCCTACTGGGCTTCCGGGGCTTCCGGAGTCTTCCGGAGTCTTCGGGGCCGATGTGGCCGGTGGGACGGCCGGGGCAGGTGCTGCGCCGTCAGGCCGGGGGTCAGGTCCCGTGGCATATTCCGGCGGGCAAGATACCCCTCCCTCTCCTCGCCTGTCCCGGTTTCCGGCAACTCTCGGAATCAGTTCCGTCACTCCCGGTAGACCTTGCTTCATGAGCGCATGGCTGAAAGACACAACGACCCTGCAGACCGGTGCCGCCGTCGCGCACCACGGCGTCGACATCTTCGCCCTGCTCCGGGACCAGTCCGGATCCCAGGCCGCCCAGGTCACGGCGGCCGGCGCCGCCTGGCTGGCCGGGGCCGCCCCCTACCCGCGCAGCACGCTCGCCCAGTGGGAGGAGCACCCCACCGCCCCCGGGGTGCTGCCCTGCGGTTCCGCTTTCGACGTGGTGAACGTACCGGCGCTGTTCGGGCGGCGGATGCTGGAGCGGCTCTGGGCGGAGGGGCCCGGCTCCGGTCCGGTCGCCACGCACCGGGGCCGGATTCTGCTGTTCGCCGCCCCCGGAACGGCCCAGCGGCTGCCCTCGCTGCTCGCCTGGGAGGAGTGGGGAACCGGCGGTTCCGAGGGGTCCGGCGGCCCCGGGGAGTCGCGTGGCCCTGTGCCGCCCCTGCTCTGCCACGGCACCGGGGACGCCGTGACCGTACCGCCGCTGACCTGCGCTTCGTCGGAAGGCGGGCCGCGATGGGTGGTCGCCCCCGACACCCGTACGCCGTGGCTGCCGGGTCCCGATGTGCTGCTCTGGGCATGCGTGCGGGTGAGCCGTTCCGCGTCCTCGCGGGGCCCCGCACATACGATTTTTCCTCGGGCGGATCAGGGTGCTAATGTCTACGACGTCAGCAGGCGCCGTTAGCTCAGTTGGTTAGAGCAGCTGACTCTTAATCAGCGGGTCCGGGGTTCGAGTCCCTGACGGCGCACAGACAGAAGAAGCCCCTCGCGCAAGCGGGGGGCTTCTTCGTGTGCGGGGGCCGGCGGGAGGTGTCAGACTCCTGCGGTGATCCGGACGGTCCAGGAGCCGGACGGGGTGCGGTCGGCGACCTCGATACGGGTGGCGCCGCCCGGGACGGTGAAGGTCTCGCCGACCCCGAGCGGGGCGTCGGCCAGCGGCGGGTAGACCGAGCGGTCCCAGCAGGCCCCGGTCTCCGGATGCGTGTCGACGACCTCGACGGGTCCGCCGCCGGAGGCCGTCTCGCTGCGGACGCGGTAGATCAGGATGCCCTCGGCGCAGGTGTCCCGGTCGTTGCCGGTGGCGCTGCGGGCCTCGATGGCCAGGGCGCTGTCGGTGCCGGTACGGACGACGGCGAGCCGGGTCCCGATCGAGCCGCCCGGCACCGGGGCGGCGGCGACCGGTTCCAGGGTGAGGTCGGCCGAGCCCTGGACGCAGACGACCTGCCGGCCGCCGAGCCAGCCGAGCTTCCACTTGTGCCAGCCGAACAGGTCGGGGGCGAGGCCGAACTGGCTGCCCATGACGTCCCAGTCGCCGACGTACGTGTCCCAGTCGCCCTTGCCGTCGGTGGGCCGGTGGTAGAGGTCGGCGAGGTCGAAGACGTGCCCGGTCTCGTGGGCGAGGACGTTGCGGTCGGGCGGGTGCTGCTCGAAGACCGTGACGACGCGCCGGATGTCATGGCCGTCGGCGCGCAGCGGCCGGTCGAAGTTGACGACCTTCGTGGCGTCGGAGTCGACGCCGGGGGCGTCCGGGTCGGCCACCAGGTAGACGACGTCGTACCGGGAGAAGTCCACGTCGTCGTCGGCGGCGGCGATGGCGTCCCGGAGGTAGGCGGTGCGCCGCTCGGCGTTCCAGTCCCGCTCTATGGCGTACCAGGTGGAGTCGCGCGGCATCTGCGTCCAGGTCCGCTGCGGGTGCGGGCGCAGGGTGAACCGGCCATAGCTGGCGCGTTCGAAGAAGCGGGTGGTGGCGGGGAAGTGGTCGGCGGTGAGCGCCTCGGGAGTGAGCACCGGCTCGGAGTCCGGGAAGGACAGGAAGACCATGACCGCGTCGAGGCTCTGATCGGGGCGCGGATAGGCCGCGTTCCAGGTGTTCAGGCCGAGCGAGTGGTGGGCCGCCGTCCGGGGCAGGGCGCAGGGCGTGGCGTCGCCCGTGGCGGCCACGGCGGGGCCCGCGACGAGGGACATGGCGGCGAGCGCCAGCAGGGAGGTGGCGGCGGCGGCCAGACTGCGCAGGGGCGGCCGATCCTCTCCCCCGGGCCCGCGACGGGACGGCACATCGACCTCCGGGTGGGGAAACACGGTCCATCCCGTCCACCCTGTGCCGCTTCACCACGCCACGCCCTGTTGTGCTGCCCCACACGGGTCAGCGGTCAAAATCGCCACCCACACCTTCACGGAACGTCACCGTCAGTCGGCCCAGTCGCTCGATGCAACAGATCCGTGCAGAAATGAGCAGGACCGGGCAAAGCGGAACGCCTGCTCCCGCTCACTTCCGGCCGCGCGCGGTGGCCCGGACCGGACGGTGAGCTGGAACGGCCGACGCGGCACCCTCTATGCTTCACCACGCTTTCCCGCGTGGAACGGGCCCCTTCACGGGACCACCACCCGGTGGCCAGTCCGACCCCACCAGTTCACAACGACCTTCACAGCGGGAGCGAGCGGTGAGCGGAACCTCCGAAGGGCAGAGGGCCTCGGCAGGCACGGCCCCGGGCACGCCCGCCGCGCCGGTCACGGAGCGTCATACGACGGCCCCGGCCGAGAACGGTCCCGCCCGGACCGACTCCACCCGGGCCGATTCCACCCGGACCGGTCCCGCCGGGGGTGACCCCGGTGCCGCCGCCTCCGAGCTGCGCGACTACCGGGCCGCGTTCAACGCCGCCACACTGCCCATGGGCGTCGTCGACGGCCGGGGCCATGTCGTGCGGGCCAACGAGGCGCTCGGCGGGCTCCTGGGCACCCCGGCGGCGGTCCTCGCCGGGCGGCAGGCGTGCGAACTGCTCGACCTCGCCGGCGACGACCGCACCTGGCACGCGTACCGCGAGGTGCTCCTCGGCCGGCGTTCCCGGTTCCGCTGCACGCGCCGGCTCAAGCACCCCGACGGTCGCTCCCTGTGGGCCGAGATCACCGTCGTACCGATGACGGGAGCCTCGGCGGCGGAGTCCGCCCGGGTGCTCCTGACGGTCGCGGACGTCAGCGACCGGCGGGAGCTCCAGGAGCGGCTGCGCCACCTCCAGATGCACGACCCGGTGACCCGGCTGCCCAACCGGACGCTGTTCTTCGAGCGCCTCGCCTCGGCCCTGGAGACCCCGCCGTACCAGGACGACTCGCTGCCGTCCCGGCAGCACGCCCGGATCGGCCTCTGTTACCTGGACCTGGACGGCTTCAAGGCGATCAACGACACCCTGGGCCACCGCACCGGGGACCGGCTGCTGGCCGCCGTCGCCGCGCGGCTCACCGACTGCGCCGAGAACGACGCCTCCCGCAACACCGGGGGCAACCGGCTGGTGGCGCGCCTGGGCGGCGACGAGTTCGCGATCCTGGTCGAGGACTCGGCCGGCACCCAGGAGCTGACCGACCTGGCCCGCTCGGTCCTCGCCGCGCTCCAGCAGCCGTTCGACCTGGCCGGACAGCGGCTCTCGGTCTCCGCGTCGATCGGCGTGGTCGAGCGGACCGCCGCGGGCACCTCGCCCACCGGTCTGATGCAGGCCGCCGACACCACGCTGTACTGGGCGAAGGCGGACGGCCGGGCGCGCTGGACCCTGTTCGACCCCGAGCGCAACGCCCACCGCATGACCCGCCAGTCCCTCTCCTCCACGCTCCGGCCCGCCGTGGAGCGCGGCGAGTTCACGCTGGAGTACCAGCCGCTCGTCGGGATGGCCGACGGGGTGCTGCGCGGGGTCGAGGCGCTGGTGCGCTGGAACCACCCGCAGTTCGGGGTGCTGCCGCCGAATCGGTTCGTCCAGATCGCCGAGGAGGACGGCTCGATCGTCCAGCTCGGCCGGTGGATCCTGCGCACCGCGTGCCGCCAGGCGCGGCGCTGGGAGCTGGACCACCCGGACGAGCCGCCGCTGTTCATCAGCGTCAACGTCGCCGTACGGCAGGTGTGGGACTCCGACCTGGTGGCGGACGTGGCGGAGATCCTGGCCGAGACCGGACTCGCCCCCGGGCTGCTCCAGCTGGAGCTGACCGAGTCGGCGGTGATGGGCTCCGGCGGCCGTCCGCTGAGAGCGCTCCAGGCGCTGAGCGACATGGGCGTACGGATCGCCATCGACGATTTCGGGACGGGCTATTCGAACCTCGCCTACCTCAGCCGGCTGCCCGTCTCCGTCCTGAAACTGGACGGGGCGTTCGTGAAGGGCTTCCGGTACGAGGACGGTACGCATCCGAGCCCGGCCGACGAAACGATCGTGGAGGCCATGGTGCAGCTGGCGCACCGCCTGGGCCTGACCGTCACCGCGGAGTGCGTGGAGACGGCCGGGCAGGCGGAGCGGCTGCGGCGGATCGGCTGCGACACCGGGCAGGGGTGGCTGTACTCACGGGCCGTGGCGCCGGAGCAGATCGCGGGGCTGATCGGGTCCCGGCCGCTGGAGGGCTGAGGCCCCGGGGCGATCGGGACCGCCACCGCCCGCCCTGGACCCCGCACGGTCTACGAGGCGGTCGGCAGGCCGTACGCGTCCGCGATCAGGTCGTAGCTGCGCAGCCGCGCGTCCCCGCCGTGCGCGTTGGCGGTGATCATCAGCTCGTCGGCTCCGGTGCGCTTGGCCAGGTCGTCCAGGCCGGTACGGACCTCGTCGGCGGTGCCGTGGATGACGTTGGCGAGCCAGCCGTCGACGAACTCCCGCTCCATCGGGGAGAAGTCGTACGCCTCGGCCTCCTCCGGGCTCGGGATCAGCCCGGGGCGGCCGGTGCGCAGCCGGACCATGGACAGCGCCCCGGTGAGCACCTGGCGGCGGGCCTCGCGCTCGTCGTCGGCGGCCAGCGCCGAGACCCCGATCAGGGCGTACGGGGCGTCCAGCACGGCGGAGGGCCGGAAGGACTCGCGGTACAGGTCGAGCGCCGGGATGGTGTTCTGCGCCGAGAAGTGGTGCGCGAAGGCGAACGGCAACCCCAGCGTCCCGGCCAGCCGCGCGCTGAACCCGGAGGAGCCGAGCAGCCAGACGGGCGGCCGGTGGGCGGACTGCACCCCGCCGGGCGAGGTCGCCTGGACCGGGCCCGGTACGGCGTGGATCCGGGCGTACGGGTGCCCGTCCGGGAAGTCGTCGTCCAGGAAGCGGATCAGCTCCATCAGCTGCTGCGGGAAGTCGTCCGCGCCCTCGTTCAGCCGGTCCGTGCGCCGCAGCGCCGCCGCCGTCGCGCCGTCCGTGCCGGGGGCGCGGCCGAGGCCGAGGTCGACGCGGCCCGGGGCCATCGCCTCCAGGGTGCCGAACTGCTCGGCGATCACCAGCGGGGCGTGGTTGGGCAGCATCACCCCGCCGGAGCCGAGGCGGATGCGCTCGGTGTGGGCGGCGATGTGCGCGAGGATCACGGCCGGGGAGGACGAGGCGACCCCGGGCATGGAGTGGTGCTCGGCGACCCAGAAGCGGTGGAAGCCGCGGCTCTCGGTGAGCTTCGCGATCTCCACGCTGGTGCGCAGGGCCTGGGTCGCGGTGCGGCCCTGCCCCACGGTGACCAGGTCGAGGACGGACAGCGGAACGGTGGCCGTCCCGGCTGCGGCGCCCCGGATCCCGTCGCCGTCGGCTGCCCGGCCGCTCGCGTCGCCGCTGGTCTCGTCGCCTCGGATGTCGTCCACGTGTCGGCCTCTCCCGGTGCTGCTGTCGTACGTCTGCGTATCGGAGGGACAACAGGAGGGCGACTCCGTTTTATTCCCGGACGATGATCCCGACGAGTCCGGGCCGACACGGCTGGTTCCCGGCGGACCAGGTCGCGGGCCGCGCGCTACTCCCGTACCTCGATGCCCTTCGGCTCCAGCTTCCGCAACACCGGCTCGCGGCTGGCGAACAGGGTGCCGAGCGTCGGCGCCCAGGTCCGGCGGTCGGCGAGGCGCAGCCCCTCCCAGACGGTGACCTGGTTGGCGGTGAGCACGGGCTTGCCGAGCAGCTCCTCCAGCTCGGGGATGTACGCGGTGGTGTGCAGGGAGGTGTCCGGGACCAGCACCACCTCGGCGTCCGGGTGGTCCGCCTCCCGCACCAGCCGCTTCACCTCGTCCGGGCCCCAGGATCCGGCCTCGGCCGACGAAGCGGCCCCGCCGGACGCGGCGGCCACCACCTCCACGCCCGCCGACGCCAGGAAGTCGGCGAAGAGCCCGGTGACGTCGTCCGGGTAGGGCGCGGCGACGGCGACCCGGCGGGCGCCCAGTTCCCGTACCGCGTGGCCGAAGCCGATAGAGGTGCTGGAGGCGGGCAGCCCGGCCGCCCGGGCGAGCGTGGCGATCTGCTCGTGGGCGCCCTTCCAGCCCTGCCCGAAGCTGCCGCCGCTGGAGGCCCAGATCAGCGCTTCGGCCCCGGCGAGGCGCAGCTCCTCGACGCCCTCGGCGATCCGGTCGGGGTCGCCCTGCTCACGCAGCGCGTCCGCGCGGTAGACGTCCTCGCCGGTCTCGGTGGAGAACAGGGGCAGCCGGATGTCGGTGTCGAGCAGGATCTCGGTCCGTGGGAAGTCGTCCTCGGCGGCGTGGCCCGGGTAGAGAAGTCCTACGGTCGTCATGTCCACCCTTCCTTGTGCGTCGACGGCTCGCCGCGCGGCGGGCGATCCCCTCACGGGATCGCGGTGGGCGGGCCCCGTCACGGGGCCGCCGCGGCCCTCCGGACGCTCCGGCGGCCGTGACCGCGCGACCGGTCACTCTTGCCCCGACTTGTTCCCAGTATTCCCCCGGGCGGTCGCCGGGGCGCGCGGCCGGGCGTCGTTGACGCGGCGGTGACCTGCTGCGAGCGTGGGCGGTCGATCTTGTCCGTTCCGTCGCGGAGGGCCGACCACCCATGCCGGATCCCGTCCTGCTCGTCCTCGACGCCGACCCCTCCCCGCGGCTCGGCAGGCTCACCGGCCGGGTGGAGGTGCGGTACGCGGACGCCGCCACGCTCGCCGAGCGGCTGCCGGCCGCCGATGTGCTGCTGGTGTGGGACTTCGCGTCGGACGCCGTACGGGACGCCTGGCCGGGGCCGGGGCGGCGGCCAGGCTGGGTGCACTCGGCGAGCGCGGGCGTGGACCGGCTGCTCTGCCCGGAGCTGGTCGCCTCCGACACCGTGCTGACCAACGCGCGGGGCGTCTTCGAGCGGCCGATCGCGGAGTACGTGGCGGGGCTGGTGCTGGCGATGGCCAAGGACCTCCCCGGCACCCTGGAGCTGCAACGGGAGCGGCGCTGGCACCACCGCGAGGGGCAGCGGGTCGCCGGTTCACGGGCGGTGGTCGTCGGCGCGGGCCCCATCGGCCGGGAGATCACCCGGCTCCTGCACGGCCTGGGGGTCACGGTGGCCCTGGTGGGGCGGACCGCCCGGCGCACCATCCACGGGGCGGAGGATCTGGACCGGCTGGCGGCGCGGGCGGACTGGGTGATCGCGGCGGCCCCGCTGACCGAGGCCACGCGCGGGATGTTCGACTCCCGCTTCTTCGGTCTGCTCCAGCCGTCGGCGCGCTTCATCAACGTGGGGCGCGGGGCGAGCGTGGTCCAGTCCGACCTGGTGGACGCGCTGAACCGCCGCTGGTTCGCGGGCGCGGCGCTCGATGTGTTCGAGGACGAACCGCTGGGCGCCGACAGCCCGTTGTGGGACGTACCGGGACTGCTGGTCTCGCCGCACCTGAGCGGGGACACGGTGGGGTGGCGCGACCGGCTGGGCGAGCAGTTCGTCGCGCTGTACGAACGCTGGTCGCGGGGCGAGCCGTTGCCCAACGTGGTCGACAAGCAACGCGGTTACGTCCCCTCCGCCGACCTCGACGGGACCGGCGACGCCAACGGGTGAGCGGCCCGGACGACGAACGCCCCCGGCGCCCCGTGGCCGACACACAGTCATGAACCGTCGGCGACGGGGGAACACGCCATCGCACACACACGGTCGCACTCCGCACACCTCGGTCGCACCCCGCGCACCTCTGGTCGCGCTCCGCCTCTCTCCGGGCACGGGAAGGTCACCTTCCGGCCACTGTTGGGTCACATGCCTCCGGCTACCCGCATAGACGTACGGGATCGGGCAGGCGCTCACCCTGTCCGGACTGTTCGACCTCCAGGAGATTGCGAACCATGGCTGAATTCCCGAACCTGTCCCGCCGGGGTTTCCTCAACGGAACGGCGGCCGTGGGCGGCCTCCTCGTCGTGCCCGGCCTCCTCACCGCGTGCAGCAAGACCGACGCCGGCTCCGCGACGGGCGAGGGCGCCCTGGAGAAGCTCCGCAAGCAGGGGTTCGTGCGGGTGGCGTACGCCAACGAGGCCCCGTACGGCTACCTGGAGGGCAAAGAGCTCAAGGGCGAGGCCCCGACGCTGCACCGGGAGATCTTCAAGGCGCTCGGGGTGGACGAGCTGAAGCCGACGCTCTCCGAGTGGGACGGGCTGATCCCGGGGCTCCAGGCGGGCAAGTACGACGTGGTCAGCGCGGGTATGGCCATCACCCCGGAGCGCTGCGGCAACGCGATCTTCTCCGAGCCGGAGTTCATCTCGCCGACCGCGCTGATGGTGAAGAAGGGCAACCCGAAGAAGCTCACCGACCTGGCCTCCGCGAAGGAGGCGGGCGTCACCATCGGCGTGATGTCCGGTGCGGTCGAGGGCAGTTACGCCAAGGGCGCGGGCATCGCCGAGGGCAAGATCAAGACGCTGCAGAAGCCGCAGGACGGGGCGGACGCCGTCAAGGGCGGCCGGATCGACGCCTTCCTGCTCACCGGCATCTCGCTGCGCTGGCTGGCGAAGACCAACCCGGACACCGAGGTCACCGAGCCGTTCGTGCCCCAGATCGACGGCAACGCGCAGTTCTCGCCGGGCGGCGCGGTGTTCCGCAAGGGCAACGAGGACCTGCGGGACTCCTTCAACCGTGAGCTGAAGAAGATCGTCTCCGACCGCTCGCGCTATGTGCAGCTGCTGGAGCCGTACGGCTTCGGGGAGTCGGAGATCCCGCCGGAGGACCTGAAGACGGCGGACCTGTGCAAGGGCTGACGGGGCGGGCGGGCGCGCGCGCATGAGCGACTTCTTCTCCCTCCTCGTCGAGGAGTTCCCCCGCGTACGGTCGGGCCTGTGGGTGACGCTCCAGGCCACGGTCCTGGGCGCGCTGCTGGCCGGGGTGCTGGCGTTCGCGCTCGGCCTGATGGCGGGCAGCCGGCTGCTCCTGGCACGCGGGGTCTCCCGGGTGGTCGTGGAGTTCTTCCGGGGCACCTCCCTCTACATCCAGCTGTTCTGGCTCTACTACGCGATGCCGCTGGTGACCGGCTACGAACTGACCCCCGTCATCTGCGGGGTGGTCGCGTTCGGCCTCAACTTCGGTGCGTACGGCGCCGAAGTGGTGCGGGGCGCCATCAACTCCGTACCGCGCGGGCAGTACGAGGCGGCGATCGCGCTCAACCTCAGCCCGGCCAGGCGGCTGTGGAAGGTGATCCTGCCGCAGGCGTGGGTGCAGATGATCCCGAGCTTCACCAACCTGCTGATCCAGCTGCTCAAGGCGACCCCGCTGCTGTGGCTGATCTCCGCCGCCGACCTGATGACGGTGGTCCAGCAGCTGCGCGACCGCACCGGTGAGACGCTCACCGCCTATCTGACCCTGCTGGCCGCCTACTTCGTGCTGGCGTACGCCCTGACGATGCTGATGAATCTGCTGGAGCGGAGCGCCAAGCGGCGGCTCGGCCTGGACACCGGCGCGAAGAGCCTGTTCAAGAGCCGCAGCGCGTCCACCGCCGCCGTGGGAGGTACCCGATGAACGACGGCTTCGACTGGGACGCCGCCGGCGAGTCCCTGCCGCTCCTGCTGGAGGGGTTCCGGGTCACCCTGCTCGCGACCGTCCTCGGCACCCTGGTGGCGGCCGTGCTGGGGCTGGTCGTCGCGATGGCCGGGCGGGCGCCCAGCCGGTTCGTGACCGTCCCGGTGCGCCTCGTCACGGAGTTCGTCCGCTCCACCCCGCTGCTGGTGCAACTGGTCGGAGCGGCGGCCCTGTTCAACACGGTGGAGCCGCTGTACATCGGCATCGCGGTGCTGGGGATCCACTACGCCGCGTACACCTCCGAGGTCTACCGGGCCGGGATCGACGGGGTGCCGAAGGGCCAGTGGGAGGCGTGCCGCGCGCTGTCGCTGTCGCCCCGGCGGACCTGGCAGGCCGTGATCCTGCCGCAGGCGGTGCGCAATGTGCTGCCCGCGCTCGGGAACTACGCGATCTCGATGTTCAAGGAGACACCGTTCCTCGCCGTGATCACGGTGCAGGAGATGGTCTTCGAGGCCCGGAAGTACGGGGCCGACAACTTCGCGTACACCGAGGTGTTCACCCTCGCCGGCCTGATCTTCCTGGTCGCGAGCTACCCCACGTCGCTGTTGATGAGAAAGCTGGAGAAGCGCCTTGGCCACTGAACCCCTCCCCCTGCAGAAGACGGATTCGCCCGGGCCGGCCGCCGCTCCCGAGGACGCCGTCCCCGCCGCGGCCCGCACGGGCGAGCCGCTGGTCCGGTTCGACAAGGTGGTCAAGCGCTACGGCGACCATGTGGTCCTGGACGAGCTGGACTTCACCGTGGACCGCGGCGAGCACGTCACCCTGATCGGGCCCAGCGGCTCGGGCAAGACCACGATCCTGCGGCTGCTGATGACGCTGGAGAAGGTCAGCGGCGGGGTGATCTGGGTCGACGGTTCCCCGCTGACGCACATACGCACCCCGGACGGTTCGCTGAAGCCCGCGGGCGAGAAGCAGCTGCGCGAGTCCCGGAAGAAGATCGGGATGGTCTTCCAGCAGTTCAATCTCTTCCCGAACATGAAGGTGATCGAGAACATCACCGAGGCCCCGGTCAGCGTGCTCGGCCAGAGCCGCGAGGCGGCGGAGGCCCGGGCCCGGGAGCTGCTCGACCTGGTCGGGCTCTCGGCGAAGGTCGACGCCCACCCCTCCCAGCTCTCCGGCGGCCAGCAGCAGCGGGTGGCGATCGCGCGGGCGCTGGCGATGGAGCCGGAGATCCTGCTGCTCGACGAGGTGACCTCCGCGCTCGACCCGGAGCTGGTGGCCGGGGTGCTGGAGCTGCTCGGCGACATCGCCCGCAACACCGACATCACCATGCTCTGCGTGACCCACGAGATGAACTTCGCCCGGGACGTGTCGGAGAAGGTCCTGATGTTCGACGCGGGACGGGTCGTGGAGTCCGGGTCCCCGGAAAAAATCTTCTCGGATCCGTCACACGAACGTACGCGCGAGTTCCTCAACGCGGTGCTGTGACCTCGCAGTTGAGATGCCGCCCATGACAGTGGCATATGCCAGACGGGTGCGCCCCAGATGACAGCTCCGGGGCGCCCCTACTGACTCGTCAACTGCCGCCCCGCGGGGGCCTTCCGGCGGCTATCGTGGGGCGAAAGCTTGCGGTCACAACCTGGTAGGGGGACACCGTGGCGTTGAAGCCCGAGCCGACGGCGCCGTTCCACTCGGTGCAGTACGCCCTGCGCGTGCTCGAATCGGTCTCCAAGCACGGCAACGGGGTGACCGATGCCCAGATCTCCCGCGAGACGGGGCTGCCGACCGGCCACCTCGCCTCCCTCCTGCTCACCCTGCGCCGCGAGGGCTATGTGGAGCAGGTCAGCGACGGCGCGTACGTCATCGGCGCGTCCCTGCTGCTGCTCGGCTCCGGGGCGGCCCGCCGCCAGGCCCTGGAGGACCGCCTCCAGCTCACCCTGTCCGAGCTGCGCGACTCCGTCGGCGCGGCCGTCTACCTCAGCCGGTATGTGGACGGCGAGGTCAGTGTGACCCAGGTCGCGGACGGACCGCTCACCCCCGCGGTCAACGAGTGGGTGGACTTCCGCTCCTCGGCGCACGCCAGCGCGGTCGGCAAGTGTCTGCTGGCCCAGCTCGACCACGACGGGCGGCGCGACCACATCTCCCGGCACCGGACGGCCCGGCTCACCTCGCGGACGATCACCGACGAGAAGATCCTCTTCTCCCAGCTGGACGCCCAGTCCGCCACGGTCCCGGTGCTGGATCTCCAGGAGTACGCGGTGGGCACCGTCTGCGCGGCCGTGCCGCTGACGGCCGGCTCCGCCGCGGGCTGCCTCGCCCTGTCGCTGCCCATCGAGGACGCGCACCGGCTGCGGTCGGCGGCCGAGACGCTGAGCCGCCGGGCGGCGCCGGTGCTGCTGTCGCTGGCGCTGTGACGGCCGGAGGGGGCTCCGGGCGGGGTGGTCATCAGCACCCCTCCGGACCAGGTATTATTTTCGAGTCAGCAGGCGCCGTTAGCTCAGTTGGTTAGAGCAGCTGACTCTTAATCAGCGGGTCCGGGGTTCGAGTCCCTGACGGCGCACGACACGGGGTGGCGGTCTTCTTCGCGAAGGCCGCCCCTTCGCTTTTCCGGGGTACGGCTCACAGTGGCGTGCCGTGCTCCTCGTACTGTTCCAGCAGGGCCGCGAGCCCCGTCGCGTCCAGCAGCACATACGTCCCGTCGCCGTCCCGGTCCCACCAGACCGGGTCCGGGCAGCGGAAGCCCTCCCGGCGCAGCGCCACCCGGTGGATCTTGTTCGTCGCGGTGACCGGCATCCGGTCGAGGATCCGGACGAATCGGGGCGCCATCTTCGTCCCCAGGTCCGGCTGGGCGCGCAGGAACGCGGCGAAGGCCGCCGGGTCGAAGGCCGCGCCCGCCCGGAGCACCAGGGCGGCCATCACCTGGTCGCCGGTGACAGGGTCCGGGACCGCGTGGACGGCGGCGGCCGCCGCCTCCTCCCAGCGGGCGAGGATGTTCTCGATCGTCGCGGCGGCCAGGTTCTCGCTGTCGACGCGGAGCCGGTCGTCGGTGCGGCCCGCGAAGTAGAGGAAGCCCTCGGGGTCCCGGTAGAAGAGGTCCCCGGTCCAGTACCAGCCGCGCCGGGCCCGTTCCGCGTCCGCCGCCGGGTTGCGCCAGTAGCCCTCGAAGGGCGTCGGGCCCCGGTTGACCAGCTCGCCGATGGCCTCGTCCCCGTTGAGCAGCCGCCCGCCCGGGCCGAACCGGGCCGGGGGCCGCTCCTCGCCGCTCTCCGGGTCGACGACGGCGAGATCGTCGCCCGGGGCGGCCCGGCCGATCGCGCCCCGCGGGGTGCCCGGGGTGTGCTGGATCGCCGCGCCGCCCTCGGAGGAGCCGTACCCCTCCACCAGCCGCACCCCGAACCGCTCCCGGAAGCGGGCCGCGTCCACCGCCCCGGCCTCGGTGCCGAAGCCCAGGCGCAGCGGGTGGTCCCGGTCGTCGGGGCGCTCGGGGGTGGCCAGCAGGTACTGCACGGCGCGCCCCACGTAGGTGAAGTACGTCGCGCCGTAGCCGCGTACGTCGTCGAGGAAGGCGGAGGCGGAGAAGCGGGGGCGCAGCGCTATGGCGGCCCCGGCGGCGAGGGCGGGGGCCCAGTCGGCGAGGACGGCGTTGCCGTGGAACATCGGCATGCAGATGTAGTGGGTGTCGGAAGGCCTGACGCCGAAGTGCCCGGCGAGGGAGGCGCCCGCTCCGGCGAGCCGGCCCTGGGTGCAGACCGCGGCCTTGGGCGCGCCGGTGGAGCCGGAGGTGAAGTAGAGGAGCATGCGGCTGCCGGGGCCGACCGGGGCGAGCTGGGCGTCGCCGGGGCGTGCGCCCGCGTAGGGGGCGAGCAGGGCGGCGTACGCCTCGGTGTCGGTGACCAGGACCCGTACCCCCGGCAGCTCCAGACCGTCGAGGAGCGGCAGGTGGGCGCGCTCGGTGATCAGGAGGCGGGCTTCGGTGTGCAGGATGTCGCGGGCCAGCTCGGGGCCGCGCCGGGTGGGGTTGATCCCCGCGACGGCGGCCCCGGCCAGGGCCGCCGCGCTGAGCCACAGCGGGAACTCAGGGGTGTTGTCCAGCAGGACGCCGAGGTGCGGTTCGCCGCCGCGTGGCAGCAGATCCGCGAGGAGCGCCGCCCGTGCGGCGGCGCCCTCGACCACCTGGTGATGACTGAGCACGGTGGGGCCGTGCTTCAGGGCGGGCCGGTGGTCACCCCATTGACGTCGTACGAGCTCCGCGACGGTGCCGGTACTCCTCATGGCGCCGCACGATAACTGATGAAGCGTCAGAACTTAACGTCGGAGCAGGCGTAGAACGCGTTGGTGGTGTCCGCGACGTTCCACACGGCGAGGATGATGTGCTTGCCGGTCTTCTGGGTGGGGATCGTGCCCTGGTGGGTCAGGGTGGCCGGCGGCTGCTGGTTGCCGTAGGGCACGGTCATGAAGGGCTGCGATTCGAGTGCGGCCCGGGTGAGCGGCTTGGTGGAGTCCCAGCCGTTCTTGGTGATGTAGTAGCGGAAGTCGCTGGTGGAGTGGCGGGCGGTGAACTGCCAGCGGAAGCTGTAGCCCTGTCCGCCGGTGACCTGCGTGGCGGGCCAGTTGCCCCCTCTGGGGTCGTCGAGCTGGGCGAACTGCCCGTTGCCGCCGGAGCAGATCTTGCCGTCCGCCGGTCCTGCCGCCGGGAAGCCCTTGGGGCCCTCGACGCTCTGCGGCTCCCACTGGATGTTGCCGCAGCCGGTCACCGTGCCGTTGGCACAGAGCTTCTGACGGCTGATCGGGGAGTCCGTGTAGCCGTGGCTGCTGGCGGTGTTGGTCGCGAGCACCGAAACGCCCGCTATCGCCAGGCCGATCACGGCCGCGCTTGCCTTTTTCCGCATGGGCTTTCGCTCCTCTAGAACGTGGGGGAGGTTCCATGAGCATTGCTCGACTGCTGCGCGCTTGGTACGGAGTGCTGTGCGTGACGCGGTGCTGCGGTCTAGACCAAGTCTTAGATTATTGACGCGACGTGAACATGTCCAGACCAATGAGCGTCGTATTCCGGCGGCCCTCCCGGGCCGCCCCGGAACCTCCCCCCGACCCTCAGGCCCCGTCCCCTCCCCCGCTGCGACCGGTGTAGAAGGCAACCGTCAAGTCCTTGACGAGCGCCTTGCGTTCGTAGTCGTCGAGCTCGACGATGCCGCGCGTGGTGAGCCGGTTGACGGTGTCGTCGACCGCGTCCACCACGGAGGTGAGCACGCTGTCGCGGTGCTTGGAGTCGATCGCGGCGATCCGCCGCCGCTGCATGGCCGCGGCGACCTCGGGGGCGTACTCGATGCCGGTCGGCTGCGCGGAGTACACCTCGACGCCGACCGGTTCGCAGTCCGCCTTCAGCATCCGGGTCAGGGCGTCGCCGACCGCCTCCGCGTCGCGCAGGGTCGGGGCGTCCTCGTGGAACGCGTCGGCGGGCAACTGCGAGAGGACCCGGGCCATCGCGGCCTCGACCTGGGCGCTGAGGTACGCCTCGTGGTCCTCGATGCCGAGGACGGCCCGGACGGTGTCCTTGATCCGCCACACCACGAGGACGACCACGCGCAGGGCGGTGCCGTTCGCGTCGACGGCGGGCAGCGGTTCGCTGCGCCAGTGCCGCAGGCGTACGTCGACGCGGCGGCGCAGCAGGAGGGGTGAGACCCAGACGAGGCCGGTGCGGCGGACGCTGCCCCGGTAGTCGCCGAACAGCGTCAGCACCCACGCGTATCCGACCCGGCCCCGGCCGAGGCCGCCGAGCGCGAGGAGCACGACGGTGGCGAGGAGGGCGAGGGCGGCCCAGGCGCCGACGCCGATGCCGAGGTCGGGCCGCGGCGTGAGGCCGACGGCGCTCTGCCAGCCGGCGGGCAGCACGCCGCGCCACCACAGGACGGCCAGGGCGCCCGCGGTTCCGGCCGCCCCGGCGAGGAGGGCGGCGTAACCGGAGAGGGCGGGCCCGGGCCTCTCGGCGAGGCGAGGGTCGGCGACCGGGGCGGGCCGGGTCGACGGCCGCACCCGCGTCTGCGGCGAACGCGGCACGGGGGGCCGCCGGGTGGCGGGCGCACGGTCCCCGCCGGGCCGGTGGACGACGGCCCCGGGCCCGGGCAGCGCCGCCGCGCCGTCGGCCGGCTCCTGGTCGTCCCGGAAGAGGAGGTGTACGGGGATGGAGGCGGTGGTCTCGTTGGCGATGACGGAGTGGCGGCGGCCGGGGTTCGGGGACGTCGCGGTGGTCGCGGTCGCCGAGGCGGTGGCGACCGGGGCGGCTGCGGGCGCGGGGACGGAGAAGGTGGCCGAGGCGGCACGGTCGCCGGGGGCGAGGTCGAGAACGAGATCCAGCTCGGTGTCGGGCCCTGCGTCGCCCCGGCTTTCACGCTTGGGGCTTTCGGGCTCGGCCCCGTAGGAGGGATGCGGGGTCCACTCCGCCGAGGGTTCCGTCCTCAAACGCCGGACGGGCTTGAGATGGAGGTTCCCGTCGAGGGGGGCGGGGCGACCACCATCAGCGGCGGGGCGCATGGAAGTGGAGCCCGGGCCGTCGGGGGCGGTACGGGCAGAGGCGGGGGCGGGTCGGTCGGCGCCGGGGCGCTCGGAGATGGGGGTGGGCCCGTTGGCGGCGGGGCCACCAGAGACGGGACCACGGCCATCAGCGCCGGGGCGCTCAGAGGCAGGGGCGGACCCCTCAGCAGCCGTGCGCCCGGGAGTGGAGGCCGCCGGGCGGTCGGCGGCCGGGCCCTCCGGGGGAAGGAGGTCGGAAGCGGGCCGGTCCGGGGTCGGCCCCAGGTGCAGGCTCACGGCCGGGGACTCCGGGGTGACGGTCCGGGGCGGGGTGGACGGGGCCTTGTCGCCCCCGGGGGGCGACGCCTTGCCACCCCCCGGCACTCGCTCAGGCTCGCCTCCCGGCATCCGAGCAGGCTCACTCTCCGGCCCGCGCGCAGGCTTGCCCTCCTGCCCGCGCGCAGGCTCGGCGTCCGGCGGCGGGGTCCGGTCGGCCACCGGGCGGAACAGCGGCGGCGGGGTGCCGCCCGCGCCACCCCTCTCCGGTGCGGGCACGGGCTCCGGCGTCCCGTCACCCACCGGGCGGAACAGCGGCGGCCGAGTGCTGCCCCCGCCACCCCCGGGCTCGGCATCCCGCCGTGGCGGCACCGGGCCGAACAGCGGCGGTGGCGTTCCCCTGCCCGGTGGGGCGAAGAGGGACGGGGGGAGCTGGTCGTCCAGGTTGTCCGGGGTGTGGGGGGTCTGGTCGTTGTCGGTGGTCACCGGTTCCCTGTTCCTTTCCGTTCCGTCACGTCGTGTGCGTCCGTCACGCGAAGAGCCGGCGCCAGGTCTCCGGCCCCGGATAGCCGTCGGCCGCACCGCCGCGCCAGCCCTGGGCCCGCTGGAACGCCTCGACGTTGCGGCGGTCGGCCTCGGTCCAGAGCGGGCTGGGGCCCGACGCGTAGTGCTTGCCGTATCCCTTCTTCACCAACTGTTTGCCGAGCCGGTCGACATGGCTGTTGGACTGACCCGGCTTGAAATAGCCGCGCCCGGGGAACGCGACCGCCGTATTCGGGCTGCCGCCCGTGCCGGCGGCCGGAATGTCGCGGCCGCCGCCGGAGGTCAGCAGGCGCCAGGTGTGCGGGCCGGGCAGGCCGTCGGCCTCCTTGCCCTTCCAGCCCTGGGCCTGCTGGAACGCCTGGGTCGCACGCCGGTCCGCCGTTCCCCACACGGGCCCGGGGCCGACCGCGTAGAACCGCTTGCCGCCCCGCTGCACCAGCATCTGGCCGAGCTGGGTGACGTACGTGTTGTTGGCGCCGGGGCCGAACTGCTTGGCCCCGGGGAAGGCGGTGGAGGACCCGGCGCCGGGCGATCCGCCGGTGACCCCCTTGTAGCGGTAGGCGACGTAACGGTCGGAGTTGTTCCAGTACGCCAGGGGCGTCGACTGCTTCCGGGTCCGCGGGCGCGCCTGCTCGTAGGCGACGTACTGGGTGCGCGCGGAGTTCGCCCAGCCGCCGAAGATCGTGACGTGCGAGCCCTTGGCCGGGTCGGCCGGGTTGTGGAAGAGGAGGATGTCGCCGGGCTGGAGGTCGGCGCGGGCGATCCGGGTGCCGTACGCGGCGAGGCTGCCGGTCCACTCGTTGGTGCCGAGGTTCCAGGCCATCGACACATAGCCGGAGCAGTCCTGGCGGTACCCGTCGGACCAGTACTTCTCCATGCTGTACGGGACCTTCGCGTTCACCCACCGCTGCGCCCGGTCGATGATCGCGGCCCGGGTCGTCTTGGGCGCCGCCGCTCCGACCGACGGCGGGCCCGAGGCGCCGGTGCCGCGCAGCGGTCCCTTCTCGCCCTGCGGGTGGGCGGCGGACGGCTCCGGGTCCGCTCCGTCGTCGGCGCGCGGGACCCCGGGGGCGTGGCCCGCGGCGGCCGCCGCGCCCGCGGCCCCGCAGGAGAGGACCACCCCGGCGGCCGTGGCCAGCACCAGAGCGCGCCGTGCGCCGTGCGCGGCGGGATGCCCGCCGCGCCGCACCGGCAGGGCCCGCGCGGCGGAGCGCCGCCGCACCGCGCACCCCGCGCATCCGCAGTCGATGGCGGGTTCGTACTCCTCGAAGACCGGAACAGACATGCGATTCCCCTCCGCACTCGTCATTCGTCAAGATCTTTGGGCGCAGCCGCAACGGACGTCGGCGTCTTAACTCTCCTGACATATCGCATTTTGACGGAACAAAGGAAAAAAACGACTATCTGACGGGGCGTGGCGGCCGGTAAATGGTTCGGAGCACCCCGGCGCGTCGGGTAGAGTTCTCCAGGTCAGCAGGCGCCGTTAGCTCAGTTGGTTAGAGCAGCTGACTCTTAATCAGCGGGTCCGGGGTTCGAGTCCCTGACGGCGCACGCACAGTCAAAGCCCCCTCACGTTCCGTGAGGGGGCTTTGATCATTCCCCGTCCGGTATCCGGTGACACCCGGGGGCGCGAGCGCACATCCGCGCTTCGTCACACCCTCTCCACAACCTGGGTTCAAATCGTGCGTATGACCGGCAAACAGTCCGTTTCACCCTTGCGATCGCCTTCGGTGTCGGACAATCTGTCTGGGGGCCGTCGGCCCCAAGAGGGCTGCTGATCCATACAGTTGGCACAGCAGAGCGTGACGTTCCGGTTGTCCGTGCCGCGGGGTGGGGGTCCCGCTCAGGGCGGACACCGAGGCGCAACTCATGCAACCGGAAGGCCGCCCATCCGTGTCTGTGGGGACGGTGGCTTGCCACCCTGTGTGCGCACCCGGTGAAGAACGGAGCCGACCGCGCACGACGAGAAAGAGACCGACCAGTCACGCACCACCATGCGTGCGGGGGGATGACCCATGACGTCGACGCCGCCAGGCGACCGGCAGGAGAACGACGCTTCCCGGACGACGCAGCTCCGGATACTGCCGAGGGCAGGCGCGGCGCGGCGGCGTGCCAAGAAAGAGCTGCCCCGCTACGACTACGAGCACTACAGCCGGCTCGCCGGACCGCTGACGCAGCCCCCCGCGGGCAAGCCGTACAAGGTCCAGTACCGCTCGCTCATATCGCAGGAGCCGCACCGCGTGCGCGCGGCGCTCCTGCTCGGCGCGGCTCCCCTCGTCTCGCTCGGTCTCTTCGCCTGGCTGATGCAGCCGAGCCACTGGACCGACCGCGATCCGAACCTCGACAACGACCTTCTGCTCGTTCTCGACGTGATCATGCTCGTCTCGATCGGTCTGATCGAGCTGTTCCGCACGATGAACGTCCTCTCCAACGCGCATGCCACCCTGGTCGCCCGCGACCCGGTCCCGGTGATCCCGGAGTCCGGCACCCGGGTCGCCTTCCTCACCTCCTTCGTTCCCGGCAAGGAACCGCTGGAGATGGTGACGAAGACGCTGGAAGCGGCCGTCAAGATCCGCCACCGCGGTCTGATGCACGTCTGGCTGCTGGACGAGGGCGACGATCCGGCGGTCAAGGAGGTCTGCGCCCGGCTCGGCGTGCACCACTTCTCCCGCAAGGGCGTCGCCCACTGGAACCAGGCCAAGGGCCCGCACCGCGCCAAGACCAAGCACGGCAACTACAACGCCTGGCTGGACGCGCACGGCGGCGACTACGACTTCTTCGCCTCGGTCGACACCGACCACATCCCGATGGCGAACTACCTGGAGCGGATGCTCGGCTACTTCCGCGACCCGGACGTCGGCTTCGTCATCGGTCCGCAGGTCTACGGCAACTACGACACCTTCGTCACCAAGGCCGCCGAGTCGCAGCAGTTCCTCTTCCACGCGCTCATCCAGCGCGCGGGCAACCGCTACGGCGCCCCCATGTTCGTCGGCACCAGCAACGCGGTCCGCATCTCGGCGCTGAAGCAGATCGGCGGCCTGTACGACTCGATCACCGAGGACATGGCCACCGGCTTCGAGATCCACCGCCACCGCAACCCGGCCACGGGCAAGAAGTGGCGCTCGGTCTACACCCCGGACGTGCTGGCCGTCGGCGAGGGCCCGACCGCGTGGACGGACTTCTTCACCCAGCAGCTGCGCTGGTCCAGGGGGACGTACGAGACGATCATCGGGCAGTTCTGGAAGGGCTTCGGGACCATGCCGCCCGGCAAGCTCTTCAACTACACGATGATGATCATCTTCTATCCGATGTCGGCGCTGAACTGGATCCTCGCGGCGCTCAGTTGCGCGCTCTTCCTCGGCATGGGCGCCTCCGGTGTCCAGATCGACCCGACGATCTGGATGATGCTGTACGGCAACGCCTCCGCGCTCCAGATCGGCCTGTACATCTGGAACCGCCGCCACAACGTCTCGCCGCACGAGCCCGAGGGCTCCGGCGGTCTGGCCGGCATGGTGATGTCCGCGCTCTCCGCGCCGATCTACGCCCGCTCGCTGATGGACGCGGTGCTGCGCCGCAAGAGCTCGTTCGTGGTGACCCCCAAGGGCGACTCGTCCAGCCCGGACACCCTCTTCGGCACCTTCCGCATCCACCTGTTCTTCATCGTCGTCTTCGGCGCCTCGATGATCTCCTCCTTCTTCCTCGGTCACAGCCACCCCGCGATGGTCACCTGGGCCACGCTGGCGCTGCTGATCACCGCCGCGCCGATCATCGGCTGGCGGTACACGATCCGCGCCGAGAAGAAGAAACGCCGGTCGGGCGGAGGCTCGCACCGCAGCGGCGAGCCGGCCCCCGAGCCGAGGCCCCTGCCCGGTGCGCCGGGCAACGACCAGACCATGCAGATCGCCCAGATCGCCCTTGGGGGACGTAAGAAATGAAGTACCGTCCGAGCCGCCGTACCCGCCGCCTGGCGATCAGTACGGCGGTGGTTCTCGCGCTCGCGGGGGCGAACGGGCCGTGGCTGTACCGTTTCAGCACCGAGCGCTACCACGAGTACAAGATCAACCAGCCAGAGTACAAGGCGGCCAACGGCCACTGGGACTTCCTGGACGTCCCCTCCGAGCACCGGATCAACACGATCCATGCGGCGCTGCTGCACACCGGCAAGGTGCTGCTCGTCGCGGGCTCCGGGAACAACCAGAAGAACTTCGACGCGAAGAGCTTCCGCTCGGTGCTGTGGGACCCGAAGACGAACGTCTTCAAGGACATCCCCACCCCCAAGGACATGTTCTGCGCCGGGCACACCCAACTGCCCGACGGCAAGCTCCTCATAGCCGGCGGCACCAAGCGGTACGAGAAGCTCCAGGGCGACGTCACCAAGGCCGGCGGCCTGATGATCGTCCACAACGAGAACCCGGACAAGCCGATCACCCTGCCCGCGGGCACCCGGTTCACCGGGAAGAAGAACGGCAAGACGTACGTCTCCAAGGACCCGGTGCTGGTCGAGAAGGCCACCAAGGTCTTCGACAAGCAGACCGGCGCGTTCCTGCGCAACGACCCCGGCCTCGGCCGGATCTACGTCGAGGCGCAGAAGACCGGCAAGAAGTACGAGAGCGGCACCGAGGACAACTACCGGGTGGCGGGCCTCTCCGGCTCGGACACCCGCAACGTCTACGGCATCGCGCAGAAGCTGGCCCTGGACAAGAAGGACTTCCAGGGGATCAAGGAGGCCTTCGAGTTCGACCCGGTCGCGGAGAAGTACATACCCGTCGACCCGATGAACGAGGCCCGCTGGTACCCGACCCTGACGACGCTGGAGGACGGCAAGGTCCTCGCCCTGTCGGGTCTGGACGAGATCGGCCAGATCGTCCCCGGTAAGGACGAGATCTACGACCCGGCGACCAAGGAGTGGGAGTACACCGGCATCGTCCGGAAGTTCCCCACCTATCCGGCGGTCTTCCTGCTGAACGACGGCAAGCTGTTCTACTCCGGCTCCAACGCCGGATACGGTCCGGCGGACGTGGGCCGCGACCCGGGCGTCTGGGACCTGTCGACGAACAGGTTCAAGAAGATCCCCGGGCTCAGCGACCCGGACCAGATGGAGACCTCGGCCACCGTGCGGCTGCCTCCGGCCCAGGACGAGAAGTTCATGGTGATCGGCGGCGGCGGCGTCGGCGAGTCGGAAAAGTCCAGCGAGAAGTCCCGGCTGGTCGACCTCCAGCAGAAGAACCCGAAGTTCACGGACGGCGCGTCCCTCTCCGAGGGCACCCGCTACCCCAGCGCCTCCCTGCTGCCCGACGACTCGCTGCTGGTCACCGGAGGCTCCAGCGACTACCGGGGGCGCGGCGGCTCGGACGTGCTCCAGGCCCGGCTGTACGACGCGAAGAGCGACACGTACAAGAAGGTCGCGGACCCGGCGGTCGGCCGGAACTACCACTCGGGTTCGGTGCTGCTGCCGGACGGCCGGGTCATGATCTTCGGCTCGGACTCGCTCTTCTCCGACCAGGCCAACACCCGGCCCGGCGTCTTCGAGCAGCGCATCGAGATCTACACCCCGCCCTACCTCTACCGGGACTCCCGGCCGGAGCTGACGGCCGGGCCGAAGAAGATCGAGCGCGGCGGGACCGGCCTGTTCACCACCCAGCACGCCTCCAAGATCACCTCGGCGAAGCTGATGCGGCCCTCGGCGGTCACCCATGTCACCGACACCGACCAGCGCACCATCGCGCTGGAGATGGAGAAGTCGAAGGACGGGATCACCGTCACGGTGCCGGACAACCCGGCGCTGGTCCCGGCCGGCTGGTACATGCTGTTCGTCACCGACGAGGAGGGCACCCCGTCCGAGGGCATGTGGGTGGAGGTGCCGGAGTAGGGCTTACACACGGCGAAGGCCGCACACCGGGAGATCGGGTCTCCGGTGCGCGGCCTTCGGTCGTCTCCGCTACTTCGTGGTGCCGGCCAGACCCAGGGCGTACTCCGGCCACCAGTCGCCGGCCTTCGGGCCGCCCTTGCAGTCGCCGTCGGACTCGCCGGGGCGCTTGATCCACAGATAGGCGTCGACCAGCTCGTCGCCGGTCTGCGTCGTCGGGGCCTCGCCCAGGGCGCGGCCCGGGGGGTTGCACCAGCTCTCGGCGGGGTCGCCGCCCGTGTAGGGGCCGTTGCCGTTGCGGCTGGTGTCGATGACGAAGGGCTTGTTGCCGATCTTCTCCGACAGCTTCTTGCCGAACTCCGTGGAGACGGCCGTCGTCTGGAAGTTGGAGACGTTGAGCGAGAAGCCGTCGGCCTCGGCGATCCCGGCCCGCTGGAGCGGCTGGTACAGGGCGTCGGGCGACTGCCAGCCGGCGTTGCCCGCGTCCAGGTAGACCTTGGTGGCGGGCTGCTGCTTCAGCCGCTCGATGGCGCCCTTGAGCAGGTCGTAGCGCTCCTCGTGGAACTCCTGGGGCGTGCAGCCGTCGACCAGGTGGAGCAGGGCGTCCGGCTCCAGGATCACCGTGGCGCTGCGGTCCCCGATGCCCTGGGCGACGCCGTCCAGCCAGGCGCGGTAGGCGTTGCCGTCGGCGGCGCCGCCCTTGGAGAACTGGCCGCAGTCGCGGTGGGGGACGTTGTACAGGACGAGGAGGGCATCCCGGTCGGCAGCAGCGGCGGCCTCGGTGATGCCCCGCACCTGGGACTCCGGGTTGTCCGGGGTGACCCACTCGCCGACCGGCTGCTGCGCGATCTTCCGGATCAGCGCCGCCTTCTCGTCGTCGCCGTCCTCGGTGTACGCGGCGACCTGGCGGGCGGCGTTGCCGTCGGGGTTGACCCAGTACGGGTCCTTGTCCTTGGGCTGCTGTTCGACGGTCGGCGCGCTCTTCTTGTCGCCGCCGTCCCCGTGGCCGGAGCAGCCCGCCAGCAGCAGGGCCGCCCCGAGCGCCGCCGCCGTACCGGTCGTCCGCAGGCCCGTCATGCGCCTGCGCGTCCGGGACCGGCCGGTGTAACTGCCGTACATCCACTCCCCCTTGGGTGCACTGCCTGCACTGTTCATCACTGGTTGCACCGATGTGCTGCCGGTCCGATCCATCCTGGCACAGCGGCCGGGCGTCCACGCTTCTCCTCGTACAACGCGCACACCCGGGCACCGGTTCCGGACATCCTGTTCGAAAGCCGGTCATCCGCCCGGCCGGTCCCCCTACAGTGGCGAGGACCGGAGCTTTCCCACCGCACCGACCTCCCGTACCGCGCCGGGCGACTCCCGCGGCCGGGCGCACGCGGTCGAGGACCGGCCCGGCGGGCGCGCCCCGTGAGAGGCGGCCTGCCGGGCCGGGTTGAGCGTGTGTGTTCCCTGTGATGCGGCGGTCAGCCCTGGGCCACCGCCTGGGCGCGCTCCCCGCCGTCCCCGGCCGCCGCGCCCTGCGCGCCGGTGAGGTAGGCGGAAACGACCACGTTCGCCGTGTAGGAGCGGGTCTTGTGGTCGTACGTCCCGCCGCAGGTGATCAGCCGCAGTTCGGCCCGGCCGTCCTCGCGGGGCCCGTACGCCTTCTGCGCGTCGAAGCGTTCGCGGGTGACGAGCTCGACGTCGTCCACGGTGAACTCCGCGACGCTGCCGTCGGTCCGGGTGACCTCGATGCGGGCGCCCGGTTTCACCGCGCTGAGCCCGTAGAAGACGGCGGGCTTGGTGTCGGTATCGACATGGCCGACGAACAGGGCCGTGCCCTTCGCCCCGGGCTGAGTGCCGTCGCCGTACCAGCCGGCGGTCTTCGGCATCCCGTACGGGGGCGGGTCGATGGCCCCGTCGCCGTCGAGGCCGCGTGTGATGACGGGGGCCTCGATCCCGACGGAGGGGACCTCGACGCGCTCGGGGGCCGCCCCGTCGAGCGGGTCGTGGGCCGGGGGCAGCGAGGCCCCGAAGGGGCGGCCGACCGCGGCCACGTCGCCGGTGGTGGGGCCCGACAGTCCGCCGAACCCGCCGCCGGCCTCCTTGCCCCAGAGCCACAGGCCGAGCAGCAGCACGGCCCAGGTCACTCCGGTGAGCAGTCGCCCGTTGCCTGCCGGGCGGTCCGGGGCTCCCATGTCAGCTGCCGGCCGCTTCGCGGCGCCGGCGCGAGGTGCGCAGGGCGACGGCGACGGCCGCGACGGCGGCGAGCACCAGGCCGATCACCGCGTGCCGGGTGCCGGGGCCCTGGTCCTCGGCGGACCGTTCGGCGAGGGTGGCGGTGCCTCCGCCGCCCGCCTTGACGGGTGCGGCGGGCGAGGGCCGGTTGTGGTGGATGACGGTGAGGGTGCCGGTGGCCTTGCCGTCGCTGTCCTCGCACGTCACCCAGACGTCGTAGGAGCGGGGTTCGGCGTCGGACCGGATCCGGGCCTCCGCGAAGAGGCCCTTGTCGTCGGCCGGGCGGAAGTGGGCGACCGAGGTGAAGGCGTCGGAGTTGCCCTTGGCGCGGCGGCCCTTGCCGCAGACGTCGACCCACAGCTCCACCTGCCCGCCCGGGGCGATCGTGGACGGGGTGATCGAGACGGTGCCGGTGCGCCGGTCGTCGTCCCCGGCCGGGGCGGCCGGGGACGCCAGCGCGACGGGGGCGGGCACGGCTATGAGCGCGGCCGCCGCCGCTGCACAGAACGTGAGGGGAATGGAACGCATCGTGAACCTCCTACGGGAAGGTTCACGGCTGCGGTGGCGGACCGCATCCGCAGTCCTCCATTCGGGCGACGCCGAGGGCGGCGCCCGAACGGCCGCGGATGCGGTCCGCGGAGGACAGGTCAGGACAGGTCAGAGCAGGTCAGGGCAGGTCAGGTCGGCGCAGCTCAGTCGCGGTTTCCCGCGGTGGGCTGGTCGGCCTGGTCCGGCAGCTCGACGAGGCTGACCAGGTCGGCGATGGACTCGACGACGTGGGACGGGCCGAAGGGGTAGCGGTCGATGTCGGCGACGGTGGTGAGCCCGGTGAGCACCAGGAAGGTCTGCATGCCCGCTTCCAGGCCCGCCAGGACGTCGGTGTCCATCCGGTCGCCGATCATGGCGCTGGTCTCGGAGTGCGCGCCGATGGCGTTCAGCCCGGTCCGCATCATCAGGGGGTTGGGCTTGCCCGCGAAGTACGGGTCCTTGCCGGTGGCCTTGGTGATGAGGGCGGCGACGGAGCCGGTGGCGGGCAGCGGGCCCTCGGCGGACGGGCCGGTCTCGTCGGGGTTGGTGCAGATGAACCGGGCGCCCGCGTTGATCAGCCGGATCGCCTTGGTGAGCGCCTCGAAGCTGTACGTACGGGTCTCGCCGAGCACCACGTAGTCCGGGTCGTGGTCGGTGAGGACGTACCCGATGTCGTGCAGGGCGGTGGTGAGGCCGGCCTCGCCGATGACGTACGCCGTGCCGCCGGGGCGCTGGTCGTCCAGGAACTGGGCGGTGGCGAGCGCGGAGGTCCAGATGTTCTCCACGGGCACGTCCAGGCCCATGCGCTGGAGCCGGGCGTGCAGGTCGCGCGCGGTGTAGATGGAGTTGTTGGTGAGGACGAGGAAGGGCAGCCCGGAATCCCGCAGCCGCTTGATGAAGGCATCGGCGCCGGGGATCGGGATGCCCTCGTGGATGAGGACGCCGTCCATGTCGGTGAGCCAGGAAGTGATGGGCTTGCGCTCTGCCATGTGTCGGGACTCCTGCCGTACGCACTGCGTGCTGGGGGTGCCCGGACCACGCCGTCCCGGCACCCCCAGCATAATTAGCCGGTGGTGATCTTGACCCCGTCGATCACCCAGTACCAGTTGTTGCTGCCGGTGTAGTGGAACCGGAAGCTGACGTTGGCGGCCCCGGACGGGACGTTCAGGGTCAGGCTCTGGGGCTGCGAGATCACGTCGGCGGTGTAGCGCTTCACCTCGACGGGCGTGCCGCCGTTCCAGGAGGCGAGGATGCGGGCGCTCTGGCTGCCCTCCTGCCGGTAGAGGGTGGTGAGGCCGAGCGTCACGGTGGACTTGCCCGCGACGGCGTACGCCGGGGTGACGAGCGTGGAGTCGTACGGTCCGGAGGACGCCTTGTCGTCCCACTCGTCGGAGTCGGCGACCGCGAAGACGCCGCGCGAGCGGACGTTCAGCTCGCGGGACTGGTCGCGCTGGCTGCGGCTCCAGAACTCGTCGGTGGCGAAGGTCCAGCCGCGCCACTCGGTGACGCCTCCGGTGCCCATCGCGGAGTTCACGACGGACCAGCCGCTGGGTGCGGTGTGCGTCCAGCCGAGGACGCCCGCCGGGATGCCGGTCTCGTCGACGCGGGCGGACAGGGCGGGGTGGAGGGTCTCGAAGGGGTCGGTGGAGCGTTCCTGGATCGGCTTGCCGTCGAGGCCCCAGGCCGGGTCGGGGACGATGCCGAGCTGGTGGAACACGGTGGCGGCGACGTCCACGAGCCGGGTGTCGGCGGGGCGGGCGCCGGCGGCGATGCCCGGGCCCTGGGCGAGGACGAAGGTGCGCCGTTCCTCGATCGCGCTGCCGCCGTGGCCGCCGGAGTCGGTGTGGCCGTGGTCGGTGGTGACGATGACGGTCCAGCGTTCGGTGGCGTAGGAGGGCCGGGCCCTGATCGCGGCGAGGAGGCGGCCGAGGTAGCCGTCCTGGACCTCGATGGCCTGGCGGTAGGCGGCGCTGGCGGCTCCGGAGTTGTGTCCGGCGATGTCGGTCTGGCCGAAGTAGACGAAGAGCACGTCCGGGTTCTGGTTCCGGAGGATCGACTCGGTCTCGGCGGCGATGGTGGCGTCGTGGCCGGTGTAGCCGTCGCGGTCGCCGTCGAGGACGAGCTTGGCGTCGGCGCCCGGGGTGACGGTGCCCTGGGCGTCCAGGGGCTTCCAGTCGACGGCGGCGTAGGTGGAGAGCTGGGGGCGGACCTGGGCGAGGCGGGCGAGGAAGCCGGGGTACTTGGCGTAGTTCTTCCCGGCGAAGGAGTTCTCCTTCACGCCGTGCTTGTCGGGCCAGACGCCGGTGGAGATCGTCGACCAGCCGGGACCCGACGAAGTGGCGGCCATCGGGTTGGCGTACAGCAGCGAGGTGCCGTACGTCCCGTTCGCCATCATCGACGTGAGGTGCGGGGCGTTCGCGGCGGCGATGACGTCGTGGCGCAGACCGTCCATGCCGACGATGAGCACCTTGTCCTTGCTGGTGCCGTTCGGGAGCGTGGGCGCGGCATGGGCGGTGGTGGCGGTGGCGAGCGGGGCGACGGCGGCTGCCGTGGCCGCGGCGGCGGCGGTGGCGAGTACGGAGCGTCGGGACAGGGACCGGGACACGTGATCCTCCAGGGAGAGGGCGGGCCGAGCGGGGACGGGACGTGAACTGCCTTCTGGACCAGACCCGTTACTCTTACGAGATATTTTGGGCCGGGTCCAGACGTTCGCAGGAATCCGTGGCCGAGAGGTGGCCGGTCAGCTTCCGGTGGCCGACTTCCAGGCGTCGATGTACGTGTCCAGGTTGGCGCCGATGTCCGCCCAGTCGGGCTCGAAGATCTCCACGCCTTCCATCAGCCCGGCCAGTTCGACGGCGTTGGCGTCGGTGGCCTTGACGTCCTTGCGGGCGGCGAAGCCCCCGCCGACCGCGCTGACGTCGCGCTGGGCCTGCTCGGAGAGCATGAAGTCGAGCAGCTTCTTGCCGTTCTCGCTGTGCGGGGCCTTCGCGACGAGCCCGGCCGCGTACGGCAGGGCGAAGCTGGTGGGCCTTCCGTCGCCCTTGGCCGGGAACCAGATGGAGAGGTTGGGCATGTCCTTGGACTGGGCGAAGTTCATCTGGACGTCCCCGTTGGCGACGAGGAGTTCACCCTTGTCGACCTTGGGGGCGAGCTTGCCGGTGGAGGCGGACGGGCCGACGTTGTTGGTCTGGAGCTTCTTCAGGTAGGCCATGGCCGGCTCCTTTCCGCCGAAGTCGTGCATGGCCTTGATGAGGACGGCGGTGCCGTCGCCCGCGACGCCGGGGGTGGAGTACTGGACCTTCTCCTTGTACGCGGGGTCGAGCAGGTCCTCCCAGGTGCGGGGCGGGGTCTTCAGCTCCTTCTTGTTGTGGATGAAGCCGAAGTAGTTGTTCACGACGGAGGTCCACTTGCCGTCGGGCGCCCGGTCGGCGCCGTCGACCTGGTCGGCACCCTTGGGCTCGTACGCGGTCAACAGCCCCTTCTTGTCGGCCTGCTGGATGAAGG
This sequence comes from Streptomyces rubiginosohelvolus, assembly GCF_014649875.1. Classification (GTDB taxonomy): domain Bacteria; phylum Actinomycetota; class Actinomycetes; order Streptomycetales; family Streptomycetaceae; genus Streptomyces; species Streptomyces rubiginosohelvolus. Next base: position 136,581 of record NZ_BMTW01000008.1, read on the forward strand.
GCGGGAGGGTGACGAGCACGTCGGCCTGGGTGTTGGACTTCTCGCGGGCGGCGCGCTGCACCATCTCGCCGGAGCCGCCCTCGACGTACTTCACCTCGATGCCGGTCTGCTTCTCGAAGTCCTTGAAGACCTTGTCGTACCAGCCGTCGCCGTTCTCGCCCTTGAGGCCGTCGGCACTGTAGACGGTGACGGACTTGGCGTCGGACGCGGCGGAGGAGCCGCCGCAGGCGGTGAGGGTGAGGGCGGTGAGGCCGGCCAGGGGGAGGGCGAGGGTGCGGGCGGGGATGCGGACAGGGTTACGCATGGGATTTCTCCGGAAGGTCAGGGTGGGGATCAGCGGTAGGAGGCGCGGGTCCGGATGCGGGAGACGGCGGCCAGGACGAGGAGCGTCGACGCCATCAGGACCACGGCGAGGGCGGCGCCGGTGAAGAGCGAGCCCCGGTCGGTGGCGGCGAAGATCTGCACCGGCAGCGGGGTCCAGTCCGGCGGGTAGAGCATCATCGTGGCGCTCAACTCCCCCATGGACAGGGCGAAGCAGAGCCCGACGGCCGAGGTGAGCGAGGGCAGCAGCAGCGGCAGCTTCACCCGCCACAGAACCCGTGCGGGGCTCGCGCCGAGACCGGCGGCGGCCTGTTCGTACATCGGGTCCAGACGGCGTACGGCGGCGGCGACCGACTGGTAGGCGAAGGCGGTGACGAGCACGGTGTGGGCGAGGATCACGATCCACCGCGTCCCGTTGAGCAGCACGGGCGGCTGGCTGTAGGCCACCAGCACCGCGAGTCCGACGACCACCGAGGGCACGGCGACCGGCAGGATGAACAGGGCGTCCAGGAGCCGCTTTCCGCGGGTGCGGAGAGAGGCGGCGGCGAGCGCGGCCCAGCCGCCGAGGGTGAGGGCCAGCACGCTCGCGGCGAGAGCGGTGACCAGGCTGGTGGTCAGCGCCTGGAGCGAGTCGCCGCTCGTCGCGGCGGCGTAGCGCTCGACGGTGGGCCCGGAGGGGAAGGCCCCGGACCAGTTCGTGGCGAGGGACGCGGCGAGGATGACGAGCAGCGGCACCGCGAACAGCGGGACGAAGAGGAGCAGGAAGACGGCCCAGGTGGCCCACTTCCCGGCCCGGCTATGCACCAGCACGGCGGCTCACCACCCGGTAGAGGCTGTAAAGGCCCACGGAGATCGCGATGTTGACGACGGCGACGACGCAGGCGGCCGGGTAGTCCGACTCCAGGATCGCCTTGCTGTAGACGAGCATCGGCAGCGTGGTGACGTCCTTGGCCCCGGTGAACAGGACGATCCCGAACTCGTTGAGGCACATCACGAGCACGAGGCTGCCGCCTGCCGCGAGTGCCGGGAGCGCCTCGGGCAGGATCACCTGCCGGATGATCCGGACGGGCCCGGCGCCGAGCGAGGAGGCCACCTCCAGCTGTCCGGTGTCGAGTTGGGAGAACGCGGCGAGCAGCGGGCGCATCACGAACGGGGTGAAGTAGGTGATCTCGGCGAGCAGGACACCCCAGGGGGTGGTCAGGAAGTGAAAGGGCCCGTCGGCCGCCCCGGTGACGTCGGTCCAGAGCCCGTTGGCCATGCCGACCGAGCCGTAGATGAACAGCAGGGCGAGCGTGATGAGGAAGGACGGGAAGGAGAGGAAGACGTCGACGAACCGGGCGACCGCCTTCCCGCCGGGGAACGGGACGAACGCGATGACCAGCGCGAGGACGAAGCCGAGGACCAGGCAGCCCACGGTCGATCCGACGGCGAGCCACACGGTGGTGGTGAGCGCGTCGCGGAAGACCTCGGAGGCGAAGACGTCGGCGTACGGGTCGAGCGAGACGCCGCCCCCGTCGTCCGGGGTGACGGACTGCTGGAGGACGAGGGCCAGCGGGTAGAGGAACGCGAGGGCGAGGACGGCGACGGGCGGCAGCGCCCAGACCCAGGCGGGGACGGTACGGGACCGGGCGGGGCCGGGACCGGGTGCGGTTGCTGCGGGGGCACGTTCGCCCGGGGTGCGGGGGACGGTGGTGGTGGCGGAGGGGGTCATGGGCCGACCCCCGCCGAGTCGCCGGCCCCCGCTCCCGCAGGGAGCAGTACCGCGTCCTCGGTGGCGAAGTGCAGGGTGACGGGGTCGCCGATGGCCGGGGGTTCGCGCAGTTCGCGGAGGTCGGCCATGACGCGGTGGCCGTCGACGTCGGCGTGGACGCGGTGGGTGGAGCCGCGCCACTGGACCTCGGTGACGCTGCCGGTCAGCGCGTTGGGCCCGTCGCCGAGGCCGACCAGATGCGGCCGGACGCAGAGGGTGGCGGTGGCGCCGGGTGCGGCGGCTTCCACGGGCACACGGAGGGAGCGGTCGCCGAGCCGGACGGCCCCTTCCCCGCTCACGGTGACCGGGAGCAGGTTGGCGTTGCCGACGAACGAGGCGGTGAACTCCGTACGGGGTCGGCGGTAGAGCTCCTCGGGGGTGCCGCAGTCCTGGAGCCGGGAGCGGTCCATGACGGCGATCCGGTCGGCGAGGGTCAGCGCCTCGACCTGGTCGTGGGTGACGTACAGGATGGAGACGTCCGGCAACTCGCGGTGCAGCCGGGCTAGTTCGGCGAGCATCCCGGAGCGGAGGCGGGCGTCGAGGGCAGAGAGCGGTTCGTCCAGGAGCAGGACGCCGGGCCGGATGGCGAGGGCGCGGGCGATGGCGACGCGCTGCTGCTGGCCGCCGGAGAGTTCGCGGGGGTGCCGGTCGGCGTACGCGGCCATGCCGACGAGTTCGAGGGCCTCGGTGACACGGCCGGGGATCTCGGCCTTCGGGGTGCGGTGGGCCTTGAGCCCGAAGGCCACGTTGTCCTTGACCTTGAGGTGCGGGAAGAGGGCGTACTGCTGGACGACCATGCCGATGCCGCGCCGGTGCGGGGGCAGGGCGGTGACGTCCCGGCCGCCGAGGAACACCCGCCCGGCGGCGGGCCGGACGAACCCGGCGACGGCGCGCAGGGCGGTGGTCTTGCCGGAGCCGGAGGGCCCGAGGAGGGCCATCACCTCGCCGGGTTCGACGGTGAGGTCGAGCCGGTCGAGGACGACGGTCCCGCCGTAGGCGACGGTGACGCCGTCGAAGCGGATGCCGCTGGGGGCGGGGGCGTTCACGCTTCGGCCCGCGCGACGGGGTCGGGTCGTTCGTCCGCCTCGGCCCGCGCGATGAGGTCGGGCAGTTCGGCGACGGACCCGAGGACGTGGGTCGCGCCGTGCCGGGCCAACTGGTCCTTGTCGTGGGCGCCGGTGAGGACCCCGGCGACGATCCCGGCGCCGGAGCGTACGCCGCTGAGCATGTCGTACGAGGTGTCGCCCGCCACCACGGCCCGGCGGACGTCGGCCACGGCCCCGGTGCGGAGGAAGGCGGCCAGCACCATGTCCGGGAAGGGCCGGCCCCGGCCGCCCGCGTCGGCGGGGCAGAGGGTGAGCGGGACGAGGTCCTGCCAGCCGAGGGCGGCGAGGATGGCGTCCTGGGTGGTGCGGGCGAAGCCGGTGGTCAGGACGACGGTACGGCCTTCGGCGGCGAGGCGTTCGACGGCGGCGCGGGCGCCGGGGAGCGGGGCGATGCGGCCGCCGTCGACGAGTTCCCCGTACGCCTCCTCGAAGGCGGTGTTGGCGCACTGCGCGCGCTCCTCGACACCGAAGAGGTACCGGAAGACGGAGATCTTGGACTCGCCCATGGTGGCTCGTACGTAGGCGAGTTGACGGGCGTGCTCGTCCGATCCGGGTCGTACGCCGAGGCGTTGGGCGGCGGTGGAGAAGGCCTGCTCGACGAGGCCGCCGTCGGCGACGGTGGTGCCGGCCATGTCGAGGACGACGAGGTTGTAGGGGTCGCGCGAGATGTCGGTGTTGTCGGTCGGGGAAGTCATGTGGTTCACCAGCCCAGTTGGTCGGCGGTCGTTTCGGCGATGGCGGGCGAGCACGTCATGCCGCGCCCGCCGGGTCCGGTGACGAGCCAGACCCCGTCGCGCACCTGCTGCCGGTGGACGACGCGTGCGGTGTCGGTGCACTGGGCGTAGACGCCCGCCCAGCGGTGGCGGATACGCGGCAGCGGGCGGCCGAGGAAGGCCTCGACGACCCGGGTGAGGTGCTCGTACGGCTCCTCGACGGTGTCGAAGGCGAAGGGGTGCTCGTACTCGTGGGTGTCGCCGATGGTCAGCCCGCCGTCGCGGCGCTGGACCATGAGGAGCTGCATGCGGTGCTCGGCGGCGACGGGGTCCTGGGCCTGTCCGGCGTTGAGGGCGTCGAGCGCCTCGCCCCGGTAGGCGGGGTAGTAGCGGAAGCTGTCGGCGTCGGCGACGGAGGTGGTGAGGGGCTCACCGAGGGGGTCGGTCTGCATCATCTGGAGGCGGACGCGGCGTACGGGCAGCTCGGGCCCGGCGAGTTCGCGGACGAGCCCGCCGAGCCAGGCGCCGGTGGCGAGGATGACGGCGTCGCCGGTGTGGACGTCGCCGTGGTCGTCGCGCACCGATGCGGTCCCGACGACCTCGCGGACCTCGCGGCCGCCGAGGTAGGTGTACCGTCCGGAGGCCAGCAGCTCCTGCTTCAGGGCGAGTTGGGCGGTGCGGGGCTCGACGGCCGCGTCCCGCTCGCACCACAGGGCGGCGGTGAACGCGCCGCGCAGGGCCGGGTTGACCGCCCGGGCCTCGTCGGCGGTGAGCAGCTTGTAGCCGCGTGCCGCCGCGTCGGGCCGGGCGACGGCCGCCTCGGCGACGGCGACCTCGCGTGCGGTCCGCAGCGGGGTGAGCGAGCCACAGGCCCGGAAGCCGAGCCCGGGCACCCGCTCACCGATGCCTTCCCACAACTCACGGGCGCGCAGGGCGGTTTCCAGCTCCTCGCCACCGGCCCGCCCGCTGATCCATATCTGTCCGAAATTGCGGAGCGATGCCCCGCGCGCCTCGCTCTCGCGCTCGATCTGTACGACCTCGTGGCCGCGGCTGACTGCGTGCCAGGCGTGCATGGTTCCCACCACGCCGGCTCCTACGACGATGACTCTCACGTCGGCCACGCTCCTGGGGGCGGGTGTCCCGGACGCGTCCGGTCGTCGACGGGACGGTGAACGACCCCGCAAGTTTGGACCAGACCCGTTATGTTTTCGTGATCAGAGAAGGGTGCGCGGCGGGCGGTGATCCGGCCCCCTCAGCCCTGCCCCTCCCCCCGCAGATGCGCGGAGAAGGAGAACCGGTCCCCCCGGAACAGCGTCCGCACGCGCTCCAGCGGCCGGCCGTCGGTGTCGCGGGAGAGGCGGTGGATGAGGAGCATCGGCAGGGCGGGCGGGGTCCCGATGAGGAGGGCCTCGCGGGGGGTCGCGAGTACGGTCTCGATCCGCTCGTCGGCGTCGCCGAAGGCGATCCCGAGGGCGTCGCGGAGGTAGGCGTAGAAGGAGGAGTCCGGGTCGAACTCCGTGTCCAGGCCGGGGACGCGGGCGACGCCGACGTACGTGCTCTCCAGGCCGACGCGTTCGTCGTCGGCGAGCAGCACCCGCTCCAGGTGCCAGACCGGCTCGCCCCGCTCGACGCCGACCTCGGCGGCGAGCGCCTCGGGGCAGGGGAAGCGGTCCAGGCCGATGAGGTTGCGCCCGGGCCTCAGCCCCTGGCGGCGGACGCCCTCGGTGTAGCTGGCCAGCGAGAGCGGCTGCTCCAGCTTGGGCCCGGCGACGACGGTGCCGCGCCCCTGCCGGCGCAGCCGCCCCTCCAGGAGGAGTTCGCGCAGGGCCTGGCGGACGGTCTCGCGCGAGACTTCGTGCGACTGGGCGAGTTCCCGCTCGGTGGGCAGGAGTCCGCCCTCGCCCAACTCGTCCAGCAGGACCGCGATGCGGGCCTTGACGGCGTAGTACTTCGGGATACGGCCGTGCTCGGGGATGCCGGAGCGGATCGGTGCGCCAGGGGCCTGGTCGTTCGGGTAGTCCACCGCCCGATGGTGGCAGACGTACGTGAACGCCTCGACGGGAGGACGGATTCGGGCTCGCGGTACGCGGGTCCGGGCACCGGCGGGCGGGGATTCGGGCCCGATCGCTCCCGAACCGGGCCGGCGCCCGCTCCGCCGGCCCTGCGGCTCAGTCCCCCGTGCGGCGGGCCCGGCGGGCGTACCGCAGCAGGGCGGCCCCGGACAGCAGGAGCGCCCCGGCGGCGGCCCCGGTCCAGGCCGTCGACGCCGGTCCGGTGCGGGCGAGTTCGGGGAGCGGGCGGCCGAGTCCGTCGCGGGCCGGCAGCCCGGGGCTCTCCTCGCTGGGGTCGTCCCCGTCCCCCTCCCCCGGGTCCGGGCGGGTCGACGGGTGAGGGCTGGAGGTGCCGTCCGGGGACGGGTCCCGGCCCGTGCCCGGGTCGGTACGTGAGTCCTTACGTGGGCCGTCGGGATCGCCTGGCCGCTCGGTGCGGGTGCCGGGGTCGGTGCGCTCCGGATCGGGTCGCTCGGTCCGGGGGCCGTCCGGCTCGCGGATGCCGCCCGTGGCCCCGTCGACGATCACGAACGGGTAGTCCTCCGACTCCCCCACCCACTCGCCGTCCTCGCGTCCGCCGCCCTTGCCCTTGTCCCGGTGGTGGCGCTGGACGACGGCCGCGTGGGCGGTGACCGGCCCGGGGGCGGTGTCGGAGGTGAAGGCCATCCGGACGCGTACGGAGACGGTCTCCCCGGCGGGGACGGTGACCCCGGGGAACGGGTCGCCGAAGACGCCGATCTGCTCGTCGCGGTCGGTGCTCTCCCAGGTGACCCGGTGCTCCTTCTCGGGGCTGCCGGGTTCGGAGAACTCCAGCTGGATCTGGTCAGAAGTCAGCCTCCGGTCGCGGTCGGCGAGCACGAGGACCGGGTGCAGGGCCTGGCAGGAGGTGTCGGTGGTGTTGGTGAGGTCGAGGAACCAGGTGCCGTATCCGCCGCCGGAGGCGTACCGGTCCGGGGCGTCCTGGATCCGGGTCTCGATGGGGAAGTCCTTGGCCTTCGGGTCACCGCACACGGGCTGTTCGTCGTCCGCGTTCGCGGCGCGTACGGCTGTGCCTGAGGCGCGTCCGTCTGCGGCTGCGGCTAAGGCGGCGGAGACCGCCGGGGCGGGCAGGGCGGTCGCCTGTGGTCCGCCCAGGAGCGTGGCGGGCACCGCGATCCCGGCGGCCAGCCCGAGGGCGGCGAGCGTACGGCCGTCACGTGGCCGTGCGCCGGAGGTGGGGGGCATGGGGTCACCCTTCGCTGCTCGCGGGACGACCGGGGCTCCCTGGAGGGGCGGGCGGGGCACCGGTGATGGCCTCCGACGGAATCACGCGCGCGCGGACTCAGAGAGTCGACATGCCGACTTGATTAATAGGATCACCCGACCGCACTCCCTCTCGGGCTCGCCGGCCGCGGGCCCCTCGGGCTCCCGGGCCAACGAAGCCCGCCCAGCAACGGACAGGCCCAGGAACGGGGACAGGTCCTACCCCCGCTCCCCCACCCGCCCGAACACCGGCGCGAGCACCAGCTGCGCCGCGCCCTCCGCGACCGGCCGGTCGCCACCCCCGGCGACCGTGACGGTCACGCCCGCGCCCGCCCCGCCCCGGGCGGCCCGCTCCTCGATCACGGCCCGGACGCCCCGGACGTACGCGTCCTCGTCGGCGGCCACCGTCCGGCCGCCCAGGACCACCCGGTCGATGTCGAGCAGGCCGACCAGGTTCGCCGCGCCCGTGCCCAGCACCCGGGCCGCCTCGCCCCGGTCGCCGCGCGCCTCGGCGGCCAGGCACAGGGCCTCGATGCAGCCGCGCCCGCCGCAGCCGCACAGGGGGCCGTCCAGCTGGAGGGTCTGGTGCCCGAACTCACCGGCACCCGTCCGCGCCCCCCGGTGCACCTCGCCGCCGAGGACCAGGCCCGCGCCGAGACCCGTACCGAGGTGGAGGTAGGCGAAGTCGCCACCGCCCGCACCGCCCAGGGCGAGGGCGAGAGCGGCGGCATTGGTGTCCTTGTCCAGGACCACCGGCAGCCCGGTCCGCTCGGCGAGCGCGGCGCGCAGCGGGTAGCCGTCCCACTGCGGGAATCCGGTGACCCGGTGGAGCACGCCGTCCCGGTGGTCGAGCGGTCCGGGCACCGCGACGCCCACCCCGAGGACCGGCTTGTGCGGTTCGGCCGCGCTCAGGTCCCGTACGGCGTCGGCCGCGTCCCCGAGGACCTGCTCCGCCGGAGCGCCGAGGTCGAGCGGGGCGGTGGTGACCGCGACCGGCCGGCCCGCGAGGTCGACGAGGACGGCGGTGAGCCCGTCGCGGTCGAGGTGCAGGCCGACGGCGAACTGGGCGTCGGGGACCAGCCGCAGCACCGTGCGCGGCTTGCCGCCGGTGGAGGGGCGCAGGCCCGCGCCGACGGCGAGCCCGTCCTCCCGCAACCGGGCGGTGATCTTGCTGACGGCCTGCGGGGTGAGGCCGGTGCCCTCGGCGAGCTCCAGCCGGCTGATGCCGTCAGCTCCCGCCGCCCGCAGCAGGTCGAGCACCAGCGTCGCGTTGTGGTGGCGCAGGGCAGGCAGGTTGACCCCGGCCTGGGTCCTCGTCCGGCTCCCGTTCACGGCTCACTCCTCTTCACCGCCCCATTGTGCCGGTCGCTTGCACTTTGGCAACAGCGTTGCTTAAGTGGATCGCATGACCCCCAACGCCTCCGGCGCCCCTCTCCGCGTCGCTCTCGTCGGCTACGGCCTGGCCGGCTCCGTCTTCCACGCCCCGCTGGTCTCCGCGACCGACGGCCTGGTCCTCGACACGGTCGTCACGTCGAACGAGGAGCGCCGGGCGGAGGCCCGTGCCGCATATCCGGAGGTCCGGTTCGCCGCATCGCCGGACGAACTGTGGGAGCGCGCGGACGAGCTGGACCTGGTCGTGATCGCCTCCCCGAACAAGACGCACGTCCCGCTGGCGACGGCCGCGCTGAAGGCCGGTCTCCCCGTCGTCGTGGACAAGCCGATCGCCGGGACCGCCGCCGAGGCGCGCGAGCTGGCGGCCCTCGCCGAGGAGCGCGGGCTGCTGCTCTCGGTCTTCCAGAACCGCCGCTGGGACAACGACTTCCGCACCCTGGCCTCGCTGATCGCCGACGGCGAGCTGGGCGAGGTGCAGCGCTTCGAGTCCCGGTTCGAGCGCTGGCGGCCGCAGCTGAAGGGCGGCTGGCGCGAGTCGGGCGACCCGGACGAGATCGGCGGCCTGCTGTACGACCTGGGCAGCCATGTCGTCGATCAGGCGCTGGTGCTGTTCGGAGCAGCGGTGCAGGTGTACGCCGAGTCCGACGTACGGCGTCCCGGCGCGGCGGCGGACGACGACACGTTCATCGCGATCACGCACGAGAACGGGGTCCGCTCCCATCTGTACGTCAGCGCCACCACGGCCCAGCTCGGCCCGCGCTTTCGCGTGCTCGGCTCGGCGGCGGGCTATGTGAAGTACGGCCTGGACCCGCAGGAGGCGGCCCTGCGCGAGGGGCTGCGCCCGGCGGCCGGCGAGCCGTGGGGCGAGGAGGTGGAGGAGCTGTGGGGCCGCATCGGCTCCGGCGAGTCCCCGCTGACCGGCGGCGGCACCCCCGTCCGTACGCTGCCCGGCGACTACCCCGCCTACTACGCCGCCGTCGCCGCGGCCGTCCGTGGCACCGGCGACAACCCGGTCACCGCACTCCAGGCGGCCGCGGCCCTGGACGTCCTGGAGGCCGCCCGCCGCTCGGCGCGCGAGGGCGTCTCGGTCACCCTTCTCCCCCACCACGACGACCCCCGCCACGACGAACCGCACCACGACGCAGAGGAGCGGCGCGCATGACCACCACCTCCCCCACCATCTCCGAGCTGATCGCCCAGGAGCGCCGGCTCACCCTCCCGCACTTCTCCTACGACGACGCGTTCGCGCTGGGCAGCCTGCTGGTCAAACTGGCCCGGGAGCGGCACGCACCGGTCGCGATCGACATCCGGCGCGGGGCGCAGCAGCTGTTTCACGCGGCGCTGCCCGGTTCGAGTGCGGACAACGACGCGTGGATCGACCGCAAGCGCAAGGTGGTCGAGCGGTACGGCGAGAGCTCGTACCTGGTCGGCACCCGGTTCCGCGCGAAGGGCACGACGTTCGAGGAGTCGTCCCGCCTGGACCCGGGCACGTACGCCGCGCACGGCGGTTCGTTCCCGATCGCGGTGGAGGGCGCGGGCGTGATCGGCACGGTCACGGTGTCCGGCCTGCCGCAGGCCGAGGACCACGCGATGGTGGTCGAGGCGCTGGAGCAGTTCGCGGCGACGCCGGGGGCCTGAACCCGCCGTACGCGAAGGGCGGGCCGGGCGGCTGAGCAGCCCGTAAGGGGAGGGGGCGTCGTCACGTACGCGTACAGCGACGACACCCCCTCCCCCTGCTACGCGTCCTTGAGCTCCTGCCGCTGCCGGCCGAGCCCCTCCACCTCCAGCTCCACCACGTCGCCCGCCTTCAGGTACGGCTTGGGCTCGGGCTGCCCCATGGCGACCCCGGCGGGCGTACCGGTGTTGATGATGTCGCCCGGGTAGAGGGTCATGAAGTGGCTGAGGTAGCGGACGACCTCGCCGACCGGGAAGATCTGCTCGGCCGTGGTGCCGTTCTGCTTCAGCTCGCCGTTGACCCAGAGGCGCAGCGGCAGGGCCTGCGGGTCGGCCACCTCGTCGGCGGTGACGAGCCAGGGGCCCAGCGGGTTGAACGTCTCGCAGTTCTTGCCCTTGTCCCAGGTGCCGCCGCGCTCGATCTGGAACTCGCGCTCGGAGACGTCGTGGGCGGTGGCGTACCCGGCGACATGGGCGAGCCCCTCCTCGGCGGAGCCGAGGTAGCGGGCGGTGCGCCCGATGACGACGGCGAGCTCGACCTCCCAGTCGGTCTTGCGGCTGCCGCGCGGTACGAGGACGGTGTCGTCGGGCCCGACGACGGTGTCGGGGGCCTTGAAGAACAGGATCGGCTCGGTCGGGATCTCCGCACCCGTCTCGGCGGCGTGGTCGTGGTAGTTCAGCCCGATGCACACGATCTTGCCGATGCGCCCCAGCGGCGGACCGATCCGCAGCCCTGTCGCGTCCAGGGCGGGCAGCACACCGGGGTTCTCGGCGGCCGCCCGTACGCGGGCGAGCGCGGAGGCGTCGGCGAGCAGATCGCCGTCGATGTCAGGGACGATTCCCGACAGATCACGCAGAGTCCCGTCGCGGTCGAGAAGTGCGGGACGCTCGGCGCCCGCCGTACCGACTCGAAGCAGCTTCAACGGTCCAACTCCTCTTGATCGAGGTGGAGAGCCCGCCGGCGGGTTGCGGCCGCCGAGGGGCTTGGCTGATCGTCCAAGAGATCGGATCACTCCGCAAGACCTCGTTCACACACTGGACCGGCGCATCGGCCGCGCCGATTACGCCGCAGTGGCCATGGCGCCACCGGCGACGGGCATGTCGCGGTAGAGCCAGGCCCGCTCGACCGCGGTCCAGGTGGTCGTGGTGACGACGTAGAGCGCGGCGGCCAGCGGCACGACGGCCACGGTGATCAGGGTGAAGAAGGACAGCAGCGGCATCAGCTTGGTCATCGCGCCCATCCCGGGCACGGGCTGTCCGTCCGGGCCGGCGGCGGGCGTCATCGGGTTGGCGGCCATCTGCCGCTTGGTGCGTCCGTAGTTGAACGTGGCGACGGCGGCGACGATCACGAAGAGCCCCAGGTAGACCAGCCCCTGCCCGCCGAACAGGCCGCCGTGCGCGAGCGCGTCGTGCCAGCGCCCGCCGAGCGGTGCGCCGAGCAGGTCGTGGCTGAGCAGCGCGTTGGGCTCGCCGCCGATCGAACTGCTGGAGAACAGGTGGTAGAGCAGGAAGAACGCGGGCATCTGGAGCAGGCTCGGCAGGCAGCCGGAGAGCGGCGACACCTTCTCGGCCGCGTGCAGCTCCATGATCGCCTTCTGCATCCGCTCGGGATTCTTGCCGTGCTTCTTACGGAGCTCGGCGATCTGCGGCTGGAGCCGGCTGCGGGCCTTCTGGCCGCGCGCGGCGGCCCGGGAGAGCGGGTGGACGGCGAGCCGGACGAGCGCCGTGAACAGGATGATCGCCGCGGCGGTCGACGCGGTCTGGAAGAGCGGCTGCAGCAGATCGGCGAGGGAGCCGACCAGGCTCGCGAAAGCGGACATGAAGGCGGACATGGGTGAGCCCTCCGGGGGTCTCGTCGTGCCGGGAGGTACCTGCGCAGAAGGCGACGAGGTACGGGGTGGTCACTCGGCATGACGACCGGCGCGGGGCGCACCCGTCCCGGGTGCGGCGCACGTACGCGAGGTACGGGCGGGACGTGCGGGGTTGCCCTACGCGGCGGCCGTCAGGAGGGCGTGCCCGGGTGCCCGGGGCCTGGTGCGCCCCCGTGCATCGGGGTCGCGTTGCGGGAGGAACGCGGTGCGCCGCTCCCGGTCCCTGATGGCGGTACGGACCCGGGTGCGGGGCACCGGGGACGCGCAGCGGGCGCTGATGACGGCGCAGGCGAGGAGGGCGGAACCGGCCGCGGCGGTGGCGGCGAGCGCGACGGCGGCGGAGAGGCTGCCGCCCTCGGCGAGGAGGACCTCGGTAAGGAAGAGGAGGACGAGTCCGGCGGGCCGGAGCAGCCGGGCGAAGGCGCGGCGCAGGGCGTTGGCGTCCCGCACGATGTGCACCTCCCGTTCCTGGTTCCGTCCTCGTACCGTTGCTGCGGAGTGCCGCCCATCGGAGTGAACGGCACTCTTTCGTTATACACGATGATCGGGGCGGCCCCAGGGTTTCTCGCCACCGTTCAGCGGGGGCGCATCGCGGTGAGCTGCCCCCAGACGACGAGCCGGTAACGCGAGCTGAACTCGGGGGTGCAGGTGGTGAGGGTGAGGTAGTAGCCGGGCTCGCTGTAGCCGGCGGAGGTGGTGACGTTGCTGCGCGGCACGGGCGCGATGACGCCGCTGTCGGAGGGCGCGGTCCGGGCGAGGCGTTTACCGACGGTGTACGTGTAGACGGCGTCGCGGGTCTCGACGGTGATCCGGTCACCGCTGCGGAGCCGGTCGATGCGGCGGAAGGGTTCGCCGTGGGTGTTGCGGTGCCCGGCGAGCGCGAAGTTCCCGGCCTGCCCGGCCTGCGCGGTACGGGTGTAGTGCCCGACGTACCCCCGGTCGAGCACCCCGCCCTTGCTGGTGCCCTCGGCGACGGGGGCGGTGAGCCCGATCCGGGGGATGCGCAGGACGGCGTACGCCTGGTCCCAGCGGGGGGCGGCACGGGGCCGGGCGGCCGGGGCGGGAGGCGGATCGCCGTCCGCTTCCGGACCGGGGCTCGCGGAGGGCCGGGGACTCTCTTGTCGCTCACCACGGCCACCGCCACCGCTGTCTTCCCGGCTCGGCCGGTCCCACTCCCGCTGGAGGCTCTGGACGGTACGCCCGGCGTCGGCGCGGGCCTCGCGGTTGGTCCACCAGAGCTGGTGGGCGACGAGGAGGAGCAGGACGACACCGAGGGTGACGACGACTTCGGCGGAGACCCAGAGCCCGCGGGCGAGGAGATGCGAACCGCCACCGCCACGGCCTCGCGCCCCGGACAACACCCCGCGCCCTCGCCCGGCTCCCCGCCTCCGCATCGACGCCACCCTCCCGCACCGCAAGCCTCGGGGCGCACGACCGCACACCGTTGAAGACTCGGAGCGCACGGTAGGGGCAAACCTCACAACTCTCCAGACTTCTCCCGCTTCTCCTCCTCCGCCCCCTTCTCCCCGACGTCACCGTCCGGCAGTACCGTGTGGTCCATGCGCCCCGACACGCCTGCCGACCACACCACCGAAGCCGAGCGTCTGCTCCGCACCGCGGCGCAGTACCCCGAGGACCACGAACCGCTGATCCTCCAGGCCGCGGCCCACCTGGAACTCGCGGGCGACCGCGCCCGCGCAAGCACGCTCTACGACGACCTGCTCGCCGCCCCCGAGGCGACCGTCGACAACCCGCACCTGATCAAGGCCCTGAAAGCGGCCAACCTCTGGGAGTACGGTCACGAGGCCGAGGCCCGGGCGATCATCGACGGCATCCGAGCCGCGGGCCCGCTGAACGCCGCGCCGTGGCAGGTGGCCGCGGAGACCCTGGAGGCGCACGACGAGCTGGAGAAGGCGCACGACTTCCTCTCCACCGCCCTGACCCTGCTGCTGGCCCCCGGCGAGGAGGTCCCGTACGCCACGCAGTCCCTGCTGACCGGCCGCCACCGGGTGCGCCGGCTGATGGGCCTGGAGCACGACGCCTGGGACGAGCTGGCGGGCGAGCTGCACACGGCCGCGGTGCCCCTGGACGAACTGCACGACCCGAAGCGCCTGTGGTCGCTGGGGTCATCGGACCCGGTGGAGCTGAAGGCCGAGATCGCCCGCCTGCGCGCGGAGCTGGGCACGTACCGGACGGCGCTGTCCCGCCCGTTCCCGGTGGCGGTACTGCACTGGCCGGAACAGGAGCTCCGCGAACTGCTCACGGCGTACCCGGCGTTGACCGAGGAGTACGTTGACCGCGCGACCCACCTGGACCGCCTGGAGGCGTCCCTGCGCGACCTCCACGCGACGGGCACCCCGAACCTGGGCATCGTGACGGGCACGGTCCCCTCGTACGAGGCGTTCGCCGCCTCGGAGGCCGCGTCCCCGTCCGACCCGGGCCTCCTCCCCCAGTACGCCACCACCCTCGCCGCCCGGGGCCGCGCGATCCCGTGGCCTCCGTCGCGCACGGCTGCCTGCTGGTGCGGGTCGGGGGAGGCTTATGGGGGGTGCCACGGGGGCGAGTGACGTCTCAACACGGCATGAGGCCAGGCCTGCCGGTCTGCCCCCATGCCTCGCTGGTCTCTCCCGGCTGCTCTTCCCCTGCCGACTTCCTCGCCAGCAATTGCCGCGACATTTGGTCAGATTTCACTGGATTCCTTCACATGCTTCGCTCCGATGGCATCCACACCGCAAGCAACTGCCGGAACGACTGACGCTCGCGCCCTGGAACTACACGTGAGCGTCAGGAGTCTGATCAGGTGCACACCTCACATCAATCCTTTCGCGGAAGCGTGTCAGCGTGACCCTTTTCGAACCTCCCGGCCCCGCAGCCGGCGTTTGTGATGACCCGGAACTGATGGTCGCATACCAGCACCTGATCGGGCTCGATCCTGACGGAACCCGATTCGCCAAAGTACTGCGGGACACCATCGATCAACTCCTCAACGGCGAGGCCACTGGGCGCTACGATTGGGCAGACCTCTTTAAAACCGAAAAGACTCACGCCGGAACGCTTGTTGAAATCAACCTGCAACGTGAGTTTGAGTTTGCCGATGGCGTCGAAATGGACTATCGCATAGAAGGAATCGACGTCGACTGCAAGTACTCACAGAGGTTCGGATCATGGATGATTCCCCCCGAAGCGGAGGGCCACCTATGCCTGCTCGTCTGGGCCGACGACTCCCAGAGCAAGTGGAGTGCGGGCTTGTTGCGCATCAAGCGCGAATGGCTCAATGGCGGAACCAATCGGGACATGAAGTTCACGGTCAAGGCGGAACACCGCAACAAGATCACGTGGCTCTGGAAGGAATTTGAACTTCCAGAAAACGTACTACTTCACCTTCCCCCTGCAACACGGGCACGCATTCTGATCCCGGGCAGGAACAAGGGGCAGGCTCGCGTTCGCGAACTGTTCCGTTCCGTACACGGCAAGCGCATCGGCCGAGGAGTGGTACGCACGGCCGCCCAACAGCTCGACTACATGGCGCGTGTACGCGAAGGCAGTAGCGGACGCGCACGCCCAGCCCTACGCCCTGAGGGGATCATCATCTTGGGCGACTACCAGTCCCACCAAGCCGTAGCAAGGGATCTGGGCGGTCCAGTACCAGCGGAAGGAGAGTTCGTCGCGCATCGCGTCGTGCGTGCGCGACAAAAACACGAGGGACTCCCACAAGCCGAGATCAACGGGGAGCGCTGGGTCATCGCACAGCCTGGCGACGACGTGGAAACTGCCCCACAGTTGCCCGAAGCCCAAGAGGGCAGCACGAGAGCAGCCCAGCAACGCCGCCTTCTCCCGCCGAAAGACAGCGGCGCCAGCCTGACCACACCCCGGCAAGAGGAGCTGGGTAGCGACGGACCTTGGGGATGAGTTTCCAGTAGCCAAACGGGCGGAAACTAGGCCTCGACGTTCATCGATATAACATTGAAGAGGATAGCACCCATGAACTCCTACCGCTCGGCATTGACTTCGAAATGATTCCTACCATCACGAGGAACAATGCACGGACGAGTAAGTTCATGCCCAAGGATCAGAAGCAGCAAATCCTCCAGAACGCCGGAATCGCTGGAGAATGATGAGCAACGACACCTGGGAACCGCCCGACGGCTCGTGGGCTTCATCCGCCGCTCGACGCCGAAACATGCAGGCGATCCGAAGCCGCGACACCAAGCCTGAACTGCTGGTGCGGAGAATCCTGCACGCTCAGGGGCTTCGATACCGCGTTGCGGCCAAGCCGTTGCCAGGGCTCCGCCGGACGGCAGACATTGTCTTCCGTCCGGCGAAGTTGGCTGTCTTTATTGACGGCTGTTACTGGCATGGCTGCCCGATGCATTACGTTCCGCCAAAGACCAACTCCGGCTATTGGTCAGAGAAGGTTCTTCGAAATGTCAGCCGCGACAGGGACACTGACCGTCATCTCCAAGCCGCTGGCTGGACGGTGCTGCGCTTCTGGGAGCACGAGTCAGCCGACGACTGCGCGCTCGCGATCGCTGCCGCGGTTAGCCGCCTTCGGAGCAGCCGGGGCTGAGAGCTCAGTCAGCCTGAACAGCAGCTCGCTGCCAGTTTCGCTTCCTTCGGAACGCGGCTGGCGTACCGCGGCAACAACGCCAGCCTCCTTGCCTGCCTTCAGTGCTGCGATGATCTGTTCACCTACAGCCTGGGCAACCGGCGGCGGGAATGCGTTCCCCACCTGCCGGTAGGCAGCCGTCTTCCTGCCCTTGAACTTCCAGCTCGGCGGGAAACCCTGGATAATCGCCGCCTGCTCGACAGTCAGCTTCGGTCCTGCCGCAGAAAATAGGTCGCGCTCGTAGCTTTCCTGCTTCTTCATCTCTTCGGAGTCATTTGCAACTCCGAGTCCGCAAACGCCGAGAGCTGCCCATGCTTTTTTAGCCCGGGTCGGCCCCAGGTCAGCGCCTCCATGTTTCTTGGAACCGCCAACTAGCGTGGGGGCTACACCCTTAGATGCCTTGCCTTGCCATTCCTTCAGCGCTTCCGCAGCGCGCGGATCATCAATCTCGGCAAATCGCTTAGCCATCGTCACTTTCAAGGCTTCCCCCACTGTGCGCACAGGAAGCTTCTTTGGCTTAGTTTGAGCAAAGAAGGGCAGGTAGGGTTCTTTCAGCGCAACCAAGATGGCACGCGGCCGGAGCTGAGGAACACCGTAGTTCTTAGCTTCCAGCACTTCCCAGTAGCACTTTTTGTACCCCATGGACTCAAGGCGCTCCAGCAGGTGCTCACGGTAGTCCTGGAACTTCTCCCTCGGCTCCAGCAGCCCACGGACGTTCTCGATCATCACAGCCTTGGGCTCAAGCTCGTCCACAAGATTGAGCATGGTCGGGAACAGGTCACGCTCATCGTCTGGCCCCAACTGCTTGCCGGCCACCGAGAAGGGCGGGCAGGGCACACCACCCGCCAGGAGATCAAGATCCCCTGGCTCCAGCCCAAGTTCTAGGCGCAGGCCCTTCGGGTCAAGCGTCGTCAGGTCGGCCTGCTTGACCGTGCAGCCTTCCCAGTCGTCATTTCCTTCCACGTTCGCCCGGAGCGTTTCCACGGCATGGGGATCGATCTCGATGAGCGCCAAGTGCCTGAACAGCGCATCGTGGAGCCCCAGCGCCTGCCCACCCGCCCCAGCGCAGATCTCAACTGAGGTGAACGTCCTCTCAGTGCTGGTCATACACCCTCCTTCCTAACGTGCCCGACTGGCACCGGCTCTCGCCAGCCATCACAGAGGGTGACAGACCCCACTGACAACGCGATCGCCTTCAAGTGTGCGTCACGCACCACAACACTCCGACCGCCCCACACGTGACAGCGAACACTCATACGATATGGCCCATGCCGAGAAGCCCTGCATGGACCCAAGACGAGTTGCTGCTTGCCTGCGCTCTCGTAGTCGAGAACGGCTGGAACGAGCTCCGTGAGGGCGACCTCCGAGTTGCGGATCTGTCTGACCTCCTCCGGTCCTTGCCGATCCACGAGGGCGCTGCACGCGCCATCTCGAAGTTCCGGTCCATCGGCAGCGTCAGCCGCAAGACCTCCGACCTGGCTTCTAACCACCCCGCGTACGTCGGCACACCGACGAAGGGGGGACGCCTGGACAGGGAGATGATCAGCGCCTTCATCGCCCGGCCGACAGAGATGCTCCTTGCCGCAGCCGCGCTCCGCCAAGGAATCGGCACAGGGGAGCTTTACTCCATTCCTCAGGATCCGGACGAGTTGGACGAAGAGGGAAATTCGGCGGTCGAAGGCCGCCTTCTCACGCGCTGGGCACTGTATCGCGAACGTAACAGAGGGCTGCGTGCTCGCAAGATCGCTCAAGCGACGAAGCTCGGACAGCCCCTGCAGTGCGAAGTATGCGATTTTGATTTTGGCAGCATCTACGGTGCCCTGGGCACCGGGTACATCGAGGTGCACCATCGTCTGCCTCTCCACGTGTCCGGGCCTCGCGAGACCAGGCTGGACGATCTGGCCTTCCTGTGCGCCAACTGCCACCGGATGTGCCACAGGAGCCGCGCCGGAGAATCGTGGCGCACGCCAAGTGCCCTGCGGGCGGAAATAGTGAAATCTGCACCGTGACCAGCGCCAGGCACACAGGGGCAACCCGTAGGCTCCTCCGACCACACGCCTGGCTGATGAGGACCACGTCATAGCCCGCGCCTCCTCTGGCCCTCAAAGCTCGCCTGCGCTCGGTCCAGGGCTCCGTCCGGATCGCACCCGTGGGCCCGCAGCCAGTGGAGGAGGTCGGCGATCACATCGATGGCCGATTCCTCCGCGTGCGCCACGGTCACCGGTCCCCTCTCAACGCCCATGTCCCGCCCGGACACTCGGAGCAGCCCGAGCAGGGCTTCGGCCCTCGCGACCTGGGGCCCGTCCAGGTGGTCGACCGACGACC
The DNA here is from genome assembly GCF_014649875.1 of Streptomyces rubiginosohelvolus. Taxonomy (GTDB): domain Bacteria; phylum Actinomycetota; class Actinomycetes; order Streptomycetales; family Streptomycetaceae; genus Streptomyces; species Streptomyces rubiginosohelvolus. The sequence goes on from NZ_BMTW01000008.1 coordinate 155,632, forward strand.
GTAACCCGGTGACCAGCTCGCACCAGGTGGCCTTCGAATCGGCCCGGAGGACGACTCCCCAGCGGTCGGCGAGAGCGTCCACGAGAACCAGTCCGCGCCCATGCTCCTCCCCGTCCTCCCGCGTGGTGAGAACCGGGACGCCCCGCGGGTCCGGGTCGCTCACCTCAATACGCAGGCGACCGCCGTTCATGGAGACGGCGAGACGTGCGCACGTGCCCGGCCCCACGTGCTTTATCACGTTCGCCGCCAGCTCCGAAGCACAGAGCTGGGCGTCGGGGGCGATGTCGGCCAGGCCCCAGAGGTCCAGCCGAAACCTGACCGCGTTTCTCAGCCCTGCCAACCCCGCCGGCTCCGCCAGGAAAGGCATCTCCCAGGCCTTGCGCACCACACCGAAACGACAGCCGTCCATGTCGATCACCGCTCCCCGCAGACTCGCCATCACCATGCGTGACGAAACGTAAGAGAAGAGTGTCATTGCAACTCTCATTTTGGAACTCTCATCAAGGACTCTCGGGAGCACGCCCCCGTGCTGCACGCCCCCGGCGCACGCCCACTTGCCCGTACAACGATCAGCCGTGCACGCTCTGAAGCGTCGACGTGAGGAACCACAGCCATGACAGTCGGACCCACCACCCGCAGGCGCCAACTCGGTGCCGACCTGCGTCGCCTGCGTGAGCGCAAGGGCCTCACCCTGGAGGAGGCGGGGGCGCTGGTCGGCATCTCCAAAGCGACCCTGAGCCGCTACGAGCGGAAGGAGGGCGCCGTCAAGTGGCCAGCCGTGGACGCCCTGTGCCGCGAGTACGGCACCACGGACGACGAACGCTCCTCACTCGTCGAGCTGGCCAAGGGCGCACGCATCCAGGGCTGGTGGCGTTCGCTCGCGGATCCCGTCCCCGAGTCCATGAACCTCATGCTGACCCTGGAGGACGAGGTGGTCAGCGAGGACCACTACGCCTGCATGTACGTCCCCGGGCTGCTCCAGACACGCGCCTACGCCGAAGCCGTGCACCGTGCCTCCGAGATGCGGTGCCCGGACCAGGAGATCGACCACATGGTAGACATCCGCATGAAGCGGCAGGAGCTGCTCGAACGACCCGAGCCGCCCCACATCTGGGCGGTCGTCGACGAGGCGGTGATCCGTCGCGTCGTGGGCGGACACGAGACCATGCGGGCACAACTGCACCACCTGCTCGAACAGGCCCGACGCCCCCATGTCACGGTACAGATTCTGCCGTTCGAGACCGGCGCCCACGCGGCTGCCGTGGGCAGCTTCGTCGTCCTGGGCGGACCGGCGCCCGAGCTCGATGTTGTGTACGTGGACATCATCGGAGGCGGCCTCTTCATGGAGAAGCCCCAAGAACTGTCACGCTATAAGTTGGCGTTCAACTATCTGCGTGCGCAGGCTCTGGACATCGAGCGGTCTGCCGCGCTCCTGGATCAAGTGGGCAGGGCGTTGTGATGGTTCACCGTGTCGGTCATTGGTTCAAGTCGTCGTACAGCGGCGGCACCGGAACGGAGTGCGTAGAAGTCGCGGACCTGTTCGCGACCGTGGGAGTACGCGACTCGACGAGACCCAAGGGTCCACGCATAACGGTCGGCCATGCGGCCTGGGCCGGTTTCGTCGCCAGCGTGCGGGGGGAGGAAGTAGCGGCCACCGAAGCGCCGGTTCCGTGAGGCACGGCTGCCTCAGGCGGGGCCGCCGTCACCGTACGTGCGGCTGGTCCTACCTCCGTCGGCTGCCCCTCCCCCAGGCCGAGTTCACGCAAGTGGCCACAGCTCTACGCAACCATCGCCTGGCGGACCCGAGCGATGACGTGTTGGGCCTCAGCACCGAACACGGCTGAATCACATAGGGATTCCCAGACCCGTCGGTACAGGGCGACCGTGTCTGAGCCATCCAGCCAGAGTTCCGCATGCCAGTCCTCCGTGATCACCAATCGCTCACCGACGATCCAGAACGCGTTGGCAGGAGGGAGACGCAGAGCGGCGTTCATCGGCACGATCCCCAGCCGGACGGTGTCCATGCCGACGACTCCCAGCAGGCGGTCCAGCTGCCCGGCCAGAACCTCCGGAGGACACACCCTCGCCCGTAGCGCGCCTTCCCACATGAGGAGGTTGAGACGCCGGCCAGGCTGGTATAGCCATCGCTGGCGGTCCATGCGGGCCCGTACCGCGTCCTCGGTGTCACGGGGTGAGTTCTGGAGCGTCGCGTAGCTCTCGAACACGTGCCGGGCGTAGTCCGGGGTCTGCAGCAGACCGTTGACGGCGAAGGAGTCCCACACGTGCAGTACGCGGGCGGCCGCCGTCACCTCATTCCACGTCTCCTGCACCGGGCGGTGTCCCAACGACAGCTGCCGCCGCCATGACCGGATGTGCGACTCGAAGCCCTTCAGCCGTCCGTGCAGCTCGTCGTACGCTCCGGGGTGCCCGGTGGCGTCGGCCCACGCCCGGAGGTCTTCCGCGGTAGGGGTCTGGCGGCCGTTTTCCAGCTTGCTCACTTTGCTCTGCGCCCAGCCGAGGGTGGAACTCAGGGCGGTACCGGTGAGAGGGCCGTGAGGGCTCTCCGTTCGGAGGGTCCTCAGCCGTCGCCCCAGGTCCTCACGAGCCTTCTGAAAGTCTGTGCTCACCGGTACGTTTCTGTTCCTTCTGCTCTTACTCGCTGCTGCCCAGCTTCGCCGCGAGCTCTTCGTGCGGTACGGCGTGATGCCATGCCGCGTCACGGATGACGGAGTACCGGACGATTTCGGCCGGCTCTGTGATCAACTCGACGTCTTCGAGGCGATCGCCGTCGTCGAATCTCAGCCTTGCGGCAAGTCGGCTGTCGAACAACCAGAAGTCCTCAGACGGCAGTTGGAGACGATCGGCGTCCGCGCGCCATAGGCCCCGAATGTTCTCGCCCAGGCGGCTGTTCCGCTTGGCGTTGTTCAGAAGGTAGAGCTGCCCCGTGGTCGGAGGCTGATCGACGATTCGTACTCGTTCGACGCGCTTGCCCTGCGCGGTCTGGGACCGGATCAGCTCGCAGTACGGATCGCTCTCGCCCCAGTCGACTCTGCCGGTCTCTACGAACTGGCTGTATGTGTCCGAGACTTCGTCGCTGGCATAGCGCCGCCGGGTCTCCAGCCGCCAGGCTGAGTGGCTGAACGTACGAAACAAGCCCTCGAACTCGTCCAGGTCAATGATCCGGGCCTGCCGAGTCGCATCCTTCGGCGTCCAGTCCACCAACAGCTCACGTGGTACGACCACCGCCACCTCACCTTCGGACAGGTGGCGCAGCTGGGCGAGGTCGTCGGCATCGGTCAACGGCTGTCCGTGAACGATGACCTCGCCGCTCTCCGCGTCCTCATGGACCGAGGGGCACCCCGTACCGCCACTCCCCGTGCCGTTGAAACGTAACTGACGTGCCATAACAAGCCGCCTCTCACCTCAATGCGTTTCCGTCCGCTGCTCCAAGGTTGTCCGCTGCTCCGCGTGCATGTCGAGGGATCACCGGGCCGCGCACGAGAATATTCGCGAATAGCGGCCATCGCCGTCGAATTGGTCCCCCGACCATGAACGGCATGACCGAACCGACCATGCACAGCGCCCCTCCCGTGGAGCTTTCGCTACCCACGGAAGCCGAGCTCTCCGATCCCGCCCCCGTGGAGGACTGTGCGGGTTGCGCCGAACTCGCGGCGGTGCGGGGCCGGGCCAGAGCAGGCGGTGACATGACCACGGTGTCCGACTGCAACGTGCTGATGCGACGGCACCCTCAAGGGCACTGAGGCGGATAAGGCACGAACCACCGGCCGCTACCTCCGCACCCCCGCCGCGCCACAGACCCCCGCCCGGCTGTCTCCATGGACGGTCGGCAGCCGGGCGGGCGCAGGAGCACGACGGTGCGGAGACCGAATCTCCGCGACATCAGCACCCGAAGGGACTTTCCCATGAACGGGAACATCTACGCCCTGTCGGCCCCCACGGCCGACGCCTTCTCCGACTTCTGCGGGGGCAACGCCGGCGGCCCCCACGAGACCTGCGTGAGCCTTGCCGCGATCCCCGGTTCGGAGGCCTCCTTCGTCATCCGTGACAGCAAGCCCGAGGGCGCGGGCAAGGAGCTGCGCTTCACCGGGAGCGAGCTCGACGACTTCGCCGCGGGGTGGGTCAGGACCCGGGGTCTGACGCTCTAGTCTGGCTCCCTTCCTGGGCACGAAGCACCATGTAAAGGGCCGGACCGGACATGCTCCGGGCCGGCCCGTCTCCCCTAATGAAGGGCGCAGATGACCTGGTCAGGACACTGGCACGGATACGGTCCGTGGACCGGCAGCAGGGACGCGTACGGCCAGGAGGCCCTACGCCGTCCGGGTGCGGAACGGAACTCCGAACAGACCCGCACGTTCGTCGCCTCCACGCTGCCGCCCCTCATGACCGGGCACTGGCTCCTGCGGCGGGACCAGACCGCGGTGGAGCGCACCTGGACGCGGGCGGTGGGCGCCGTCACGTGGCTGAAGAGCACGTACGAGGCGAATCCTCCCGCCGAGAGGGACGACGGCGGCCGCGCTCACATCGCCCTGGAAGACAAGATCGCGTACGCGATGGACGCTCTTCCCCGAGGCGTCGACGTCTGCTGGGTGCACTACACGAAGTCCCAGAGCCTGATCTCCTTCTCGGTTGTCTGCTGCCTCAACCACCACCATCCCGGGCTTCCTTGCCCCCTTCCGCCCGCCTGGTCCCTGAAGAGCACTCTCAATCCCACCAGAACCGCCACCCCCGAAGCCGCATGAGCTCCTCGTGGTACGTGGACCAGTCCAGGTCCGGGTCCTCGTGGAAAACGTCCGGGCAGACGAGGTAGTGCTCCGCGGCGAGGACACGGGCCTGGTGGGCGTCCGTCGGCGGAGCGGCAACCGAGAGATACAGGCTTCCGTGGCCCACGCCCACGACACGGACGCCGAACCGGTGCTCCCAGGAGCGCAGCACTGCCGACAGCTCCTGGGCGGTCATGTGATGCGCCGCGCCCCGCCAACTGAGGGCAGCGGGCGCATCAGCGCCCCGCGCGACCTGGACGAGGGCGAGGCACCGGGCTCGGCCTTCACGGGCGACAGCAGTCGCCACTTCCTCCGCGCACGCGTCAGCGTCCGCCACGACCGCGGCAGGCGTCGCGAGACCGGGCCACTTCTCGAAAGGCGGCCACGAGTCGTCCGTCCACTCGCTCCGGAAGTACGCGCCGGCATCGGCGTCAGCCCCGTAGCCACCACCCACAGGATCGAGCGAGTCGTCGGGGTATTCGAGCAACAGCGGGTACAGGCCGGTCTCACAACGACGCGCGTACAACCGCTTCCACCGGTAAGCCGCGTCCGTGACCGGGCCGGCGCTCATCCACACCACCGGATGCGGAGGATGACACGGCCCTATCAGCCTGCCTGGCGGCAAGTCGTCCAGCAGCTGTCTGAGAGCTCCGCTCAAAGGCTCGGGCATGACCGGAATCTACTCGGCACCTCAGGACGGCACAGCACCGGAAACGATCTACTCGCCGACCAGGTGCACAGCACCTGGTCGGCGAGTTCGGTTCATTCGCCCGGGGCGCCCACGGTCTCGCCGGCGCCCGCCGCGTCCTCGGCGTCCGCCACGTCCTCGGCGCCCGCCGCGACCTCGGCCTCCTCCGCCTCCCAGCGGAGCAAGTCGCCCGGCTGACACGTGAGTACCTCGCAGAGGGCGGCCAGCGTCGAGAAGCGCACCGCCTTCGCGCGGCCGTTCTTGAGTACCGCCAGGTTGGCGGGGGTGATCCCCACGCGGTCCGCGAGTTCGCCCACGGACATCTTCCGCCGGGCCAGCATCACGTCGATGTCGACGACGATCGGCATCAGATCACCTCGTCCAACTCGGCCTGCATCTCCGCCGCTTCGACGTCGCGGGCGACGGCCTGGGCGAGCAGCATCCGCAGCACGAGGACGATGAGCGCGACACCCAGGATCGCCAGGCCCACCCCGCCCATGATGACGGTGACGCCCGGGTCGTCCCGCTGGCCGGGGGCGTTCAGGGCCGTGACCGCGAACCATACGAGAGCGGCCGCGACGATCGCGCCGATGATGGCGTTCACGTACCGGAAGGCGGCGTGGGAGAACACAGTGCCGCGCCGCACCATCGTCACCAGTCGCCAGACGCAGACCATGGCGACCTGGGCCGTCCCGATGCCCAGGATCGTGATCACGCGCAGCGGGGTCAGCGGGAGCGAACCGTCCTCCGGGTCGTTCCCGCTGATCAGCGCCCACAGCATCAACGCCTGTACGAACACGGTGCCGGTGAGCACCACCACGAGCACGGCGCGCAGCGCCCGCACGGTCAGTTTTCCCATGATCCAGCCCTCTTCCATCGACCCACGATGGGAATCTATCGAATTTCGATAGTCCAGGCAACGGTGGGCCGGAGAGCAGGGGCGGGATCTTCTTCTACTCCGGCGGCCCCGCCTGCCGCCCGCCCGTCCGGAGGAGTCGGTGGATCACGTCGGGGGGAAGTGCCGCGTTCGCCGCCGCGTGGTGGGCCAGCTCCTCGTCGTCGAGGAGTGCCGCCAGCCGGGGCTGCGGAAGATTCGGGTGGCGCGCCGCCGCGGCCCTCACGGCAGGGTCCGGGTCCCGGGTGAGCCGAGCCACGGTTGCCGGCCCGGTTTCGGGGGCGCGGGCGGCCAGGGCCCGGACTTCGGGGTCTTCGTGGTCGGCGAAAGCGGCCAGTCCGTCGGTGGGGAAGTTCGGCCGGGTGGTGAGGTGGCTGCGCTCGGGACCGGTGTACTCGAGGAAACTGCGCAGCAGAAGTGATGCGGGGGCGTCCGGGTGGTTCTGTGCCAGCAGGACGCGTACGCCGAGGTCGTCGTCCGAGGCCAGGCGTGCGACGAGGTCCGGTGGCAGCAGGTGGTCGCAGGCCGCCCGCCGGCGCAGCAGCGGGTGGCGGGAGAGTGCGTCGCGCCGGACGGCACCGGGGTCCCGGGGCGCCTCCGGCGCAGGGAGGTAAACGAAGAAGTGGTCCATGGGGACCTGGTAGTCGATCCGGGCCCGTTCCTCCTCGCTCAGCGCGGGGTGGAGGGACACGGCCAGCCGGACGTCAGGGTCGGGGTCCGACATGAGCGTGCGGCGCTCGGCGGGTCCGAGGTCTGTGCGTTGCGCGATCCGGGCCCGTACCTCCGGGTCCGGATCGGCAGCGAGGAGGACCACCGTGTCGGGAGGGAGCGTGGGGTTGACGGCGATCATCGCCTTGTCCTCCTCGCCCGCGGGCCGCGCGAGGACGCCCTCCACCACAGCCCGGGTGAGGGGGCGGTGGAGCAGTAGGTCGGTACGGGCGTGGCACGGCCGGTCAGGAAGCGTGCTCTCCACCCACGTCGGGTCCTCGCAGCGGACATGCCGCTCAGCCGCTTCCCGGACCCCGGCGTCGGGGTCGGCGAGAAGAGCGGCTCGGGTGTCCGGGGCCAGTGACCTCCACTCGCCGACCCCCCAGTGCCGAACGTTCGCCACGGGATGGGTGGCCATCGACCGACGCAGCCCGGCGGAGATCTGCTGGTAGAAGGGGCCGCCCAGGAGCTCGTCCTCGTAGGTGCTGATCATGTGGACGACAGCCTCGTCGGGCAGCGGCCTGGGCCGGGCCGGGGCGGCAACCCGCGGCCCATCGGCCAAGTGGGCGCGGACGAACCATGCGGGATCATCCACGAGCCGAACTCGCTGGGCCGGATCGGCATGGGGGTTGCGGGCGAAGAAGCTGCGGGTACGGGTGTCAGGGTGCTGGATCACGGCGTCGACGACGGCGTCGGGCAGGGCCCTGTCCCGGCACAGGACCATCCGTGCGGCGGGCGGAGCTTCCGCGAGCAGCCGCAGCAGCACGCTCTCCGGCACGGACGGGTTGAGCGCCAGCCCGGCGAGCCGGCGGGTGGAGAGATCGGCGTCGGCCCAGATCTGCTCAGGCGTAGCCATGCCTGCCACCCCCAAGGTGTCGCCCCGCCCGTCGTGAGGACATGATCCACGACTCTGTCGGCCTGGCACAGCCGCGAGGCCGACCACCCCGGACTGTCCGGCAACTGATCCTTCCGTCCACTCGTCCTACGGGGCAGGCCGAGTGGACGGAAAGACATGGTGGAACGGGCGGGCAGCGGTGCGGTGGCGGCGGAGACGTCGGTGGTGCCTGGTGTGGGGAAGCGGCGGCGGGGGTGGGTGATCGCCGGGGTCGCGGTCGTTCTGGGCGGGGTGCTGGGGTTCCATCGGCTTGTTCCCAACTGGCCCGGGCGGGTGGGGAGTCTGATCGAGTCCTTTCTGCCCTGGGGCGGCGTCCTCGTCGTCGTACTGCTGGTCGTCGCCCTCGTGCGGCGGTCCGCCGTCGCCCTCGTCGCTCTGCTCCTGCCGGTGGGCGTGTGGGTGGACACCTTCGGCGGGCTGCTCCTGCCGAGTGAGGAGGGCGGCGGGCGGGAGCTCGTCGTCGTGCAGCACAACGTCAGCGACGAGAACCGGGATCCCGCCGGAACCGCCCGGGCGCTGGCCGAGTCCGGGGCCGATCTCGTTGCGCTGGAGGAGCTCGTGGATCCACAGCTGGCCGCGTACGAGAAGGCTCTCGCCGCCGACTATCCCCATCACGTCGTCCGGGGCACCGTCGGGCTCTGGTCCAAGCATCCGCTCAGCGGCGAGCAGGTGGTGGACATCAGGCCCCGGAGTATCGAGGAGGGGTGGAGTCGCGGCGTGCGTGCCGTGGTCCGCTCTCCGTACGGGGATGTCGCCGCGTACGTCGCCCATCTGCCCTCCGTCCGGGTGGGGGTGGGCGGGCTGGCCTCTCAGCGGCGGGACGAGAGCGCCGCGTTGCTGGGACGCGCCATCGCGGGTGAGAGCGTCGAGCCGGTGATTCTGCTCGGGGATCTCAACGGTGCCGTGGAAGATCGGGGGTTGAGGCCTCTCACCTCACAACTTGCCTTCGCTGAGAGCGGGTTTGCCTTCAGCTTCCCCGCCGCCTTCCCGTTGGCCCGGATCGATCAGGTCATGGCCCGCTCCGCCACCGTGGGTCACATCCGCACCCTGGCCGCCACCGGCAGCGACCATCTGCCCGTCGTCGCCCGCGTCGCCCTGGAGTAAGTCGCCCTGGAGTGAGTCGCCCCGGGGTGCGGGGCCCGCCCGCAGCGCGTCCGCCTTCCGTACGGCCGCCACGCGCTGCCGCCAGGTCATGTCCTCGGGAAACTCGTACGTGTCCGTGTCGACCATCCAGCTCGCGTACGCCGTCGCCCTGCGGCAGTCCGCGCACTCCGGCTCGTCGCCCAGCGGGCGGAAGACATGCTCCTCCCCCGGGCCCGCGCACGCGATCAGCTCCCTGGTCGGGGGCGGCGGCGGGGGAACCGGCAGCGGGTTCACCGGGATCACCGGGCTTTTCTGGATCAGGCGATGGCGTAGGAAGCCGACCGCCGAGCGCACCCCGCCTTCCGGCGGGTCGGCCAGGAGCGCCTGGCGCAGGTCCCCTTCCGGCAGGCCGCCCTCCAGCCACTTCACGGCCTCCACCGCCAGCACGCGGGCCTCCCGGACGCCCAGCAGCAGGTCGCGGCGCGTGTGGCGCAGGGACAGCAGCAGGCGTTCTGCCTTGGCCAGTTGGCTGGTGGGGTGTGGGGGCGGGGCCGGTGCCGACCCTGTCGCCTGTTCGGGGCTCGGCGCTGCCTCGGCCGGGGCTCCCGCCGTTTCGGGGTCCGGGGCCGCCCCCACCACCTCCGGGTCCGAGTCCGCGCCCAGGTTCGCTACCCGCCCGCGCTCCCGCCCCCGCCCCGCTTCGGCGGGTGGGTGGGGAGTGGTCTTATCACTGTGGTCTTCCTCGGGTTGATAGCCACCGACCGACCGAGGAGTCGGTTCACCGACGGTCGGATACCGCACACCCGGAGAGCGCCCCGCGTCCGGCTCCAGCCTCGCCCAGACCGTCCTGGCCTCCGCGCCTGTCAGCGGTGTGTTCGTGAACAGCTGGGCTGTCTTCCAGAGCCCGTCCTCGCGCTGGGTTCGCCACTCATGGACGTAACCGTGTTCCACCAACTGCTTCTTGGCCTGCTGGTACGGGCGGCCCTTCATGTCCAGCTTTCGCGCCAGTTCGCCGAGCGGGCGGTCCGTGGCGGAGTCGGGGAGGCCCTGGACGTACAGGATGAGGATCTTGGCGTTGCTGTTGATCCGCCGGTCGCGTACGACCGTGTGCGGGGCTTTCGTCCAGCCCGAGGAGGGCGCGATAACATGGCGCAGCATTTCTGGTGGGTCCGATCCACTGGGGGTGTAGGCCCTCGGGTGGTGTTCGCGCACCTCCGGGGGCCGCCCTTTGCGCGCGAGCGCGCACTGAGCGTGATGACCCCGTCACCGTATCTCATCGTTCTGACGCATCACCAGATCGAAGATCCGTTCGCCGAACCACCCCCGCGTCGGCGTCCGTAGCATTCCCCCATGATTGCTCTGGTCGTCACCATCGCCCTGGCCTTCGTCGGGTACGTCGCGGCCTACCTCAACGGGCTGCGGCTCGCCCAGCGCAGCGAGCGGCTCGCGCGGGTGAACCGGCAACTCAGCGACTTCTACGGGCCGTTGTTCGCCATCACCGCCGCCAACAGCCGCGCCTTCGAAGCCTTCGCCCAGCGCAACGTCCGGCCCGACGGACGCTCACCCTTCGAACACGAGGATCCACCCACCGAGGAGGAACTCGCCGAGTGGCGGCTGTGGGTGACGACCGTCTTCCTGCCGAATATCCGCACCATGCGCGACCTCGTGGTCACGCACGCCGATCTGCTGCGCGAATCCGCGATGCCGCCGATCCTGCTCAAGTTGTGCGCCCACGTGTCCGGTTACGAGATCACGGCCGCCCGATGGGCGCAGGGGCGGTTCGACCAGCACCTGTCCGTCGTGCCGTTCCCGAGCCAGGAACTCGCCGACTACGCGCGGGAGGGGTTCACCGCACTCAAGGCGGCGCAGGGCCGGTTGTTGGGGCGGTGGCCTGCGCCCTGAGGCCCTCCACGGCTTGTACACGCTCTCATCACAATTCCGCTTCGCTTCCCGTATGCCTCTGATGTGCACCCGTACGCACTGCGAGCATCGGCTGCTCCACCGCACCTAGTTCGGCCTTGGGGGCAACACATGGAGATGAGGAAGCGGTCACGGCGGTCAATGCGCGGAGCCCTCCGGATGCGCGTATCGGTGGGGGCGGGCGCGCTGGCTCTCATCCTGACGGGCTGCGGGGGTGACGGCGACGCTGCGGACGGCCAGGGCGGGAAGGGCACCGTCGAACGGACGCTGGCGCTCATGGACGACCAGCAGAGCGTGGACGCGGGCGACAGCATGGACGTGGACGTCCTCGACAACGACTCCATCACCCTGGAGAGCAACGACCGGGCGGGGCTGCTCGACGCCTACGACCCCGCCGAACTGACCCTGACCATCGAGGCCGAACCCGGCCACGGTTCCGCGTCGGTGTCCGGGGCCACGGTGACGTACACCGCCAGGGACGGGTACGCCGGCGAGGACGAGCTGACCTACGAGGTCCGCGTGAAGGGCACCGAGGTTCCCGCCGCCACGGCCGTCGTACGGATCACTGTCACCGCGCCCGCATCCTGACCGGGAGACGCGACGCCGTACGGGGCGGGCCGGCCGTCGGGGCCCGTCACGCCGACTTCTCCGGCTCCCGTCGGCCGCCGCGCCGGCGCCGGGCGGTCAGCGCCAGGTGCGTCACCAGGCCCAGGACCAGGCCCCAGCACGCGGAGCCGACGCCGCCGAGGGTGACGCCCGAGGCCGTGGTGAGGAAGGTGGCCACCGCCGCGTCGCGGCCCTGTTCGTCCGCCACCGCCTGGGCGAGGCTCGTGGAGAACGTGGCGAGCAGGGCCACCCCCGCGACCACGGCGATGAGTTCGGGAGGCAGTGCCGTGAACAGCCCCACGAGCGCGGCCCCGCAGACGCCCGCCAGCAGATAGAAGACGCCGCACGCCACACCGGCCACATAGCGGCGTCGCGGGTCGCGGTGAGCCTCTTCGCCGGTGCTGATGGCGGCGGTGATCGCCGCCAGGTTGACGGCGTGGCCGCCCAGCGGCGCGAGCGCCGTGGAGGCGAGCCCGGTGGCCGTGATCAGCACCCGGTCGTCCGGGCGGTAGCCGCAGGCCGCCAGTACGGCGAGGCCGGGGGCGTTCTGCGAGGCCATCGTCACCACGGCGAGCGGCACGGCCAGGCCCACCAGTGCCGAACCGGTGAACTCCGGTGCCGTGAGGACGGGAAGGGTCAGCCCGATGTCCACGGACGAGGCGTCGATGCCCGGGACGACGGCGGTGACGAGCACGGCCGCGAGCAGGGCCCAGGCCACCGCGTATCTCGGTGACCGCTGTTTGACGGCCAGGTACGTGGCGAGCGAGACCAGCACCGCGACCGGCGCGCCGTCCAGCGCCGAGAACAGGCCGACGCCGAAGGAGAACAGCACACCCGCCAGCATGGCCGCCACGATGCCGGGCGGTACGCGGCGCATGACCTTCCCGAAGACGCCCGTCAGGCCGACCAGCGCCATGAGGAGACCGCTGACCAGGAAGGCGCCGACCGCCTCGGGGTACGAGTAGTCCCCGAGGCTGCCGACGAGGACCGCGGCGCCCGGTGTCGAGAACGCGGTGATCACCGGGATCCGGGCCCACCAGCTGAGCACGGCACACGTGACGCCGCTGCCCACGCACGCCGCCCACACCCATGACGCGGTCTGCTCATCGGTGAGGTGACCGGCGGACGCTGCCGCCAGGACCACGAGGAGGGGGCCGGAGCACGAGACCACGACGGTGATCAGGCCCGCGAGGACGGCGGAGAGCGAGGCGTCCGCCAGGAGCCCGCGCCGCTCGGAGGGCCCTCGTGGATCGGAGGGCGCGCGCCGAGCCGAGGACCCGGGCTGCTCGGAGGGCGTGCGCCGTCCGGAAGACCCAGGCTGCCCGGAGGGCGTGCGCTGCCCGGAGGGACCGGGCTCCCCGGAAAGCCCGTGCCGCTCGAAAGGCGTGCGCCCTTCGTCCGTCGGCCCGGGCGCCTCGTCCGCGTCGTTCTCGGCGCCCTGTTCGGCCGTGGCCATCGTGTCCCTTCCCCCTCGCCCGTAACTCCCGCTGCTGCTCCGCTACTCCCCTACTCCGCCCGCTGTGCCACCGAGGCCAGCCGCGTCACCCCCTCGGCGAACTCCTCGTCGCTCAGGGCCTGGAACGGCAGCCGGAGGAACACCGTTCCGGACGGTGGCGCCGAGTCCGTCGGGTAGAACGCCGAGCCGCGGGTGAGGGCGACGCCCTCGGCGGCCGCCGCCGCGAGGAACTTCTCCTCCGTGGTCCCTACCGGAAGGTGCACGCTGATGTAGTAGCCGCCCTCGGGCACGCACAGTGCGGCCTCGCCGAGCGCCTTCCGCACCGCCTCGACCGCCGTGTCGTGCCGCGGCCGCAGCAGTTTCCTGACCTCGTCGATGTTGCGCCGGACCAGACCGCTCGCGAAGGCCCGGGCGGCGACCACCTGGAGCAGGGGGGCCGGCGAGAGGTACGTGCTCTCCGCGAGCGCCGCCAGGGCGCCCGGCGTACCGGGCGGGCCGATCACATAGCCGACGCGCAGTCCCGGGCTGAGGATCTTGCTCAGCGAGCCGATGGTCAGCACCCGGGCGCCCTCGACGGATGCCGCGAGCTCGCCGAGAAGCGTGGGGGCCGTGCCCGCGAAGCGGAGTTCCCGGTACGGAATGTCCTCCAGGATCGTGAAGCCGAACTCGGCCGACAGGCGGACGAGTTCGCGCCGCTTCTCCTCGCTCGTCGTGACCCCGCCGGGGTTCTGGAAGTCCGGGATCAGATAGACGAACGCGGGTACCTCCGTACGCAGGCGCTCCCGCAGGACGTCAAGGTCGAGGCCGTCCCCCCGCAGGGGTATCCCGGAGACCTGCGCCCCGTGCCGCTCGAAGATCTGGACGGCACGGTCGTACGTCGGCGCCTCCGCGAGCACCTTCTTGCGGGGCGCGTCCTTGAGGAGATGCGCGGCGAGCAGGTCGAGGGCCTGGAGGGAGCCGTTGGTGACGAAGATCCGGTCGGGATCGACCGAGTGGAACGCACCGAGCTGGTCCCGGAGTTCGCGGTCTCCGGTGTGGCGGCCGATGGGCGCGTACTGGAAGACGCGGTCCGGTTCGGCGGAGAGGACCGACCCGGTCAGCTCGGCGATGTCGGCGGACGGGATCGCTTCGAGCGGAGGGATCCCCCGCGAGAAGTGGACGGTCGGAGAGGTCACAGCGTCCTTGGGGTTCGGGGAAGTCACAGAGGTCTCCTGAAGAAGGAACCGAGGGGAGGGAACGGGAGCGCGGAGAGCGAGGGCGAGGGAAGCGGGCAGGGCTTCCGGTGGCTCAGGAGGCGCCCAGACGCGTGGCCCGGTGCGCGCTGACGGCGAAGTCGGGGCCGATGTCGGCGACGGAGTCCGCGCCGAGCTGGAGCAGCGTGTCCTCGATCTCGCTCCGGAGGAGGTCGAGGACCGCCTCGACACCCTGCTGTCCGGCCAGGCCGAGGCCCCAGAGGTAGGGGCGGCCGACGCACACCGCGTCCGCGCCGTACGCGAGGGCCTTCACTACGTGGACGCCGGATCGGATGCCGCCGTCCATGAGGACCAGGGCGCGGCCGGCGACCGCGGCCGCCACCTGCTCCAGGGCGACCAGGCTGGGCACCGCGCCGTCGAGCTGGCGGCCGCCGTGGTTGGAGACGATGACACCGTCCGCGCCCAGGGCCACGCAGTGTTCGGCGTCCTCGGCGCGCAGGACGCCCTTGATCACGATCGGCAGCCGGGTACGGGACCGTATCCATTCCAGGTCGTCCCAGGTCAGCGGCAGGCGTTCGATGCGGGCACCGTCCGGAATGTCACCGGTGAGCACGCCCAGCGCGCGCAGGTTGCCGAAGTCGACGTGCCCCGGGGTGCGGAAGCCCGCCCGGCGGGTGCCGATACGGCGGGCCGCGTAGCTGGCGTCGACCGTGACCACGAGCGCGGTCGCGCCGGCGTCCTCCGCCAGGGCGATCGTCGCGTCGACGTCGTCGCGGGAGCGGTAGGCGTAGAGCTGGAACCAGCTGTCGCTGCCGACCGCACCGGTCACGTCGGAGAAGGCGTAGTGGCTGTCGGTGCTGACGATCGACACGGTGCCCGCGGCCTCGGCCGCGCGGGCGGTCGCGATCTCGGCGCCTTCGTGGAGGAGACGCTGGGGGCTGGTCGGGGCGAGGAGGACGGGCAGGGCGAGCCGCTGCCCGAGCACGGTCACGGACGTATCGGGTTTCACGCCCGTGCCGCCGAGGGCCCGGGGGCGCAGCCAGACCTGGTCGAAGGCCTCCGTGTTGGCACGGACCGTGAGCTGTGTGTCGGCGCCGCCCGCCACGTACGCCCAGCAGGCGGCGTCGAGCAGGGACTCCGCCGCCTGCTCGTAATCGGTCAGCGTCAGCAGCCCGGATAATTCCCTGGCCATGGAACCTCTTCCGTCGTCGGATGAATTCCTTGGGTGCCTGTCGCCCCGTCAAGTGAACAGGGCCGTCAGGCGAACTGGTCGAATGCCATCTTGGCCACCATTCCGGTGACCACGAGCACGAGGACGATGCGGACGAATCCGGATCCCCTTTTCATGGCGGTGCGCGACCCGATCATCGCGCCCGCGATGTTCCCCACGGCCATTCCGAGACCGAGGGCCCACAGGACGTTTCCCTGCCAGGCGAAGACCGCGAGGGCCCCGAGGTTGGAGGAGGCGTTGATCACCTTCGCCATGGCCGCGCTTTCCAGGAACTGGGTCGCCAGGAGTGTGGTGAAGGAAATGATGAGGAAGGTGCCGACACCGGGGCCGAAGACCCCGTCGTAGAAACCGATGCCGACACCCGCGATGAGGATCGCCGTATTGCGGCGGCGCGGGGTGACGACGATGTTCCGCTGCTGGACCCCGAAACTGGGCCGGAAGGCCACGAAGAGCGCCACGGTGATGAGCAGGCCCATGATGACGGGCCGGAAGTAGGTCGTGGGAACGCTCGACGCGGACAGCGCGCCGAGCGCGCCGAAGGGGACCGCGAGTCCGGCGGCCGGCAGCAGGACCGAGCGGTCCAGCTTGGTGCGCCGCTGGTACATGTACGCGGCGGTCGCGGTTCCCATGACCGCCGCGATCTTGTTCGTGCCCAGCGCCACCGCCGGCGAATACTGGGGGAAGGCCAACAGGAGTACCGGGATGAGCAGCACCCCGCCACCGCCGACGACCGCATCCACCCAGCCGGCCGCCGTCGCGGCCGCGAGCAGGCCGAACACTTCGTACAGTTCCACTCTTCCTCATTCACGTGACGTGGCCCCGGCTCCCGGGGCCGGGTGCTGCCGCCCGCCGGGTCAGACGACCCCGCGGATCTCCGTCATCGCCGGCAGCACGCGCGGGTGCCGCATCATGCGCTGGGCCCACAGCGGGGCGGATCGCAGGGAGTAGAAGCGGCGCAGCCAGCGGTCCTGGCCGTCGTAGCGGGGGGTGAACGCGGTGCGGCCGTGGACGACGACGTGGTTGTCGAGGACGACGAGGTCGCCCGGCGCGAGCACCAGGTCTCGGCAGACCCGCTCCAGGGCCGTGGCCAGGGAGCGCAGTGCGGCCCGCGCCTGCGGGTGGTCGCCCTGCGTGTTGTGCGAGTTGAAGCGCATGAACGGGCGGTCCGCCGGGCCGAAGATCACCGGATGCGGGCCGGCCGAGGGGCGGGGACCGGTGGTGTTCCGGGTGAAGGAGGTCGGATACAGGCTGTGGAACTGCGGCTTCCGCAGCTCCGCCACCTCGTCGTCGGTCAGCAGCGGCAGCGCGTCGCGCACGGAGGAGACGCGGGTCGCGGCGATCTGGTCGTGGTCCTGGCGCAGGCAGAGCAGACCGAGGTAGTCGGGGCGGAGCGGATGGTGCACGTTCTCGGTGTGGAAGTCGAAGGCGACCGATCCGCTGTTCTCGATCCTGGCCTCCTCGCCGCGTACGGGATGTACGTCGTGGAAGAGCGCGCCGGACTTCTCGTCCTGATAGCCGGTCAGCGAGCCGAGGAGGTCCGCGATGAGCATGAGGGTTCCATTGGTGGGGTGGCCGTCGAGGATATGGGCCTCGTGCGCCTGGGGAGTCTTCGGCAATTCACCGACCGAAACTCCCCGCAGCATGCAGTATCCACTGGATTCCGTGTCCGAACCGAAATCGAGGACCATTTTGCGCATCCCGTCCGGGAGATCCATGAGGAGCCCCGAGACGACGATGGGTACCGAGTCCGACAAGCGCGCGGCGAGCGCGGACAGCTCGCTCACCTTCTCCGCCTCGGACTCGCTTAATCGGTACTGATTCAGAGCCTGGGCAAGCATTCTCATAATCCTTCACCGATTCCCGAATGCAGGGTTGATCATGACGGTGAAAAACGTATCCCGCCCCGATTCTTTCCGTCAACAATCGCTTTCGGACAGTGACATCCCAGGTTAACAGGTCGGGCATTTGCGAGATAACGTAGGAATGGCTTTATCCTGCATGAAACACTCCGAAGTGGCCCACGCGGTAAGGAGTGCGGGCCCGGTCGCTCCTTCCTGTTCACCGGGTTGAGCTGCCTCTACGGCGCAGGATGACGGGGAGATGAACAGCCCAAATCGCCCCGTCAGGCGCTTTCGGCACCCGCTTCCCGGCGCCCACAGGAGGCACGCGGAGCCGGTTTCGCGCCATCCGGATCGCGGGAGGCGGGGATGGTGAATCGTGTGAAGGGGGTCACATGTCGCTGTGCCGCCGCCCACGCCGGGCCGTCTCGCGGTGGCCTCGGCCACCACCCCCGCGGAGGGGACCGTTCTACTGGAAGCTCAGCCGGTGCGGATGGAGCGGATCGGCCGGGCAGGTGTGTACGCGCATCAGGCCTCGGCCGAGGTAGACACCGACCGGGTCGAGCACACGCGGGTCGTTCTCGCTATCCCGGTCCTCGACAGGCAGCCAGCTGCGCGAGGCGCCGTCGCACTCCCACTTGTCCACGGTGAGCAGGGGCGGCATCGCTGTCCCGCACACCTGGCAGTCGACCGGAGCGGGGTCCGTCAGATGCCAGGAGGCGAAGCCTCCGACCTTCCAGCCGGGGGCGATCGACAGGTCGCTCATGTAGTCGATCTCTTCCGGTTCCTCCGCGCGCGCCGCGGCCATCGCGGCCTCGTACTCCTCGTACGTCGCATAGCTCGCCGCCGAGGAGGGACCGTCCTCGTAGTCATCGTCGTCGTCCTCGTCGAGGAGTCCCTCCTCCCATGCGGAGACCTCCTCCTGAAGTCCTTCGTCCAGCAGGCCGAGATACTCGTGCTCCACCACCTGCTCCGGATGCACGACACACGTGGTGGGGACGCACTCCTCACGGCCGGCGACCGGGGGTTCGGGCTGTGGCGCGAGGACGGTGCCGACATCGGCCGAGCGCCGCCACTTCAGTACGACGTCGATCGTGCGGTCGGGCCCATGGGCCTCGAACGGACACCAGAAGACCTGGAGCAGGTCCTGGCCCTCGGGCCCCACCAGGTCCGGGACGTCCCGCGTGGACAACTGCGCGACGGCCAGCATCGGCAGGGCGTCGTCGTCGCGGAGGTCCGGGACGTGGTCGGCCGCCTTCATGGCGTCCAGCCGCCGCTGTTCGTCCTCGGTGAAGTCCCGCCCCCGTGCGCCGTCCTGGATCCGGCGGCGCAACCGCACGTCGGAGAGGAGATGGCCGGTGCCCTTCGGGTGCGCGACGGTGCACACCGGCCACGGTTCGCCGGCCGGCCAGAGCAGCGGTCCCGCCACCGAGCTGTCCCCCGCGCCGGGCACACCGTGCCGGGGGTGCAGCCGGGTGGCCGTGCGCCGGTGAGCTGCCAGGGCGGGGAAGACTCCTTCGACATCGACGGGACGCGGCGGGGTGGTGCGGGTCATGAAGAACCTTCCCCGTGCGAACCGGTGGCGCCTGCTGTACGCCGGTCCGGATACCGGCCACTGCCCGGGATCGCGGCGAGGTAGCCCGCCATCTCCCCGTACACCGCCCCCGAGTTGTCCAGATGGGCGTCATGGCCCGCCCCCGGGATCACGGCGATCCGGGTCGCGGGGTGCCGGTCCCGCATCCGGTCCGCCTCGTCCGGCTTCATCGTGCCGTTCTCGCCGCGCAGCACCAGCACCGGGCAGCGCACCCGGTCCCAGGCGTCCCAGTAGTCGCGGTGCGCGCTCTCCTGGACCGTGGCCACCATGACGTCCCGGTCGACGCGGGGGTGCAGTCCGTCGGGGCCCGGGGCGAGTCCTGCCGCCCAGGCCCGGCCCGCCGGGCCGCCGCCGAAGAACGCCTCGGCCGCCGCCCTGTCCGGGAACGGCACCGGCCAGGAGTCCAGCCAGCGCCCGATCTGCTCCGGCAGCCCCGGGCTCGGACCCGCCGGGCCCGCCTCGATCAGGACCAGCGCACGGCACAGCTCCGGGTGGGCCGCCGCCGTCAGCAGGGCGGTGAGGCCGCCCATCGACTGGCCGACCAGCACCGTGTCCTCACCGGCCAGACCGAACCGGCGCGCCACGGCCCGTACGTCACTCACGTGCGCCGCCCTTGTCACGTCCCCGGGGCGGCGCGTGCTCGCCCCGCTGCCGCGTGCGTCGAAGGCGATCACCCGGTGCGTGGCCGCGAACCGGGCCGCCAGCGCCTCCCACTCGCCGCAGTGCCCGGCCAGCCCGTGCAGCAGGAGCAGGGGCGGGCCGTCTCCGCCGTGGTCGGTGCAGAAGAGGCGTACGGGATCGGCACCGGCACCGGTCGCTCCTCCGTCGTCATCGCCCGGGTCCGTCACCGTCACCGTGGTCGTTCCCCTGGCCGCTTCCATTTCCATCCGGAACCCCCGCCTCCCCGTACCGCCCTCCGGCCGCGTCGCCCCGAACGCTAGCCTCGGGCTCAGTACCGAACCAAAGAAATACCGACGGTTCACAGGACGGCTCACAGGAAAGTGATGGTGGCGGCGATGGCGAAGGTTCCGGCAGCGGCGGTGGCGGCGAGCGGGCTCGTCGGGGGGTACGGCGTCGCCCGGTGGACCAGGAAGCGGCCGCTCGGCGGTGTCGCGCTCGCCGCCGCCGGGTCGCTGGCCGCGTACGAGTGGAACCGGCAGGCCGGGCCGCGTGCCGCCGCCGGGCTGAGCGTCGCCTATGTCGCCGCCTTCGCCGGATCGCACCCGCTCGCCAAGAAGGTCGGCGCCTGGCCCGCCGTGTTCGCCGTCGCGGGCGGCGTGGCCGCCGCCTCCTGGGCCGTCACCCGGCGGGCCGCCCACCGCTGAGCACCGTCGCTGGGGGCGCCCGAGGGAATCCGGCGCCGAAAAGAATCCCGTGCCCACCTGAACGCCCGTCGCCCCGCCCCCGTACTCCCCGGCAACTCCCCCGCGTAGGCCGGGTGCGTACCCGTACGGACTCGACAGGACCGTACGGGTACGCACCCGGAGCGGCGGGACCCAGGCCCCCCGCTCAACCCCCCAGCGCGTGCGACACCGTGTAGATCGCCAGGCCCGCCAGCGCGCCCACCACCGTGCCGTTGATCCGGATGAACTGGAGGTCGCGGCCGATGTGCGCCTCGATCTTCTTCGAGGTCTGGTCCGCGTCCCAGCCCGCGACCGTCTCGCTGATCAGCGAGGTGATCTCCGCCCGGTACGTCGTCACCACGTACACCGCCGCGTCCTCCAGCCAGCCGTCCAGCTTGCCCTGGAGGCGTTCGTCGCTCGCCAGCCTCGCTCCCAGCGACATCAGCGAGGCGCGCGCCCGCAGCCGCAGTTCGCTGCGCTCGTCCTCCGCCGCCGAGAGGATCATCGTGCGGACGGAGGACCAGGCCGAGGCGATGACGTCCTGGACCTCGCTCCGGCCCAGGATCTCCGACTTCAGGCGCTCCACCCGGGCCCGCGTGTCGGCGTCGGTCTGGAGGTCGGCCGCGAAGTCGGTCAGGAACGTGTCGATCGAGCCGCGCGCCGGGTGCTCCGGCATGTCCCGCATCTCCGTGACGAATCGCAGCAGTTCCTTGTAGACCCGCTCCCCCACCCGCTTGTCCACGAACCTCGGCGTCCAGCCGGGGGCCCCGCCCTGCACCGCGTTCATCACCGAATCGCCGTGCTCCACCAGCCAGTCGTGCGCCCGTACGCAGATGAGGTCGACGACCTTGCGGTGGCCGCCGTCCGTGACGACCTTCTCCAGCATCTTGCCGAGTCCCGGGCCGACCTCCACCGCGTCCGCCCGCCGGGTGATCGCCTCGCCGACCACCGCCTGGACGTCGGAATCCCGAAGGACCGTCAGCGCACCGCGCAGCGCCGTCGCCAGCTCGGCGGTGACCCGGTCGGCGTGGGCCGGCTCCGCGAGCCACGTACCGAGCCGCCGGCCGACCCCGAGAGCGTGAATTCGGTCACGAATGACGTCTCCGGAGAGAAAGTTCTCGCCAACGAAGGAACCGAGGGACTGTCCTAGCTGATCCTTCTTGGTGGGGATGATGGCTGTGTGCGGGATGGGCAGGCCGAGCGGGCGCCGGAAGAGCGCCGTGACGGCGAACCAGTCCGCGAGCGCGCCCACCATCCCCGCCTCGGCAGCCGCTGCGACGTAGCCCGGCCAGCCCCCCACACCTGAGTTCTTCGCCCAGGTGGCCAGGACGTAGACGAGCGCGACGAGCAGAAGGAGGCCGGTCGCCGTGAGCTTCATGCGCCGTACGCCGCGCTGCTTCTCCTCGTCGGCGGCGGTGTACGCGAACGAGGCCAGCGGGCCCGCGCCCGCCCCCGGCTCCCGTGCCCGCCCCGGCGGCAGCGCCGATCGCACCGACGCCGGGGCCTTCGACGGCTCCGCCCGTGCCGGGACCTCCGGCGCCCGCGCTCCGTCCTTCTGCACCGCGTCCCCGTCCTGCCCCTGCTCGCCGGATCCGGTCCGTTCCATCCGCTCCACCCGTCCGCGTACGCCTCGCCCCCGTGACGTACGCATTGTCCCTACCTCCCCTACTCCTGGGCCGCATGTGGAGTTCCCGACGGCCTGTCGCATCATGGGACCAGCACGATCATCACAAGGAGAACCACCGCACATGCCAAGGCGCCAGGGGTATGCCCTGCTCATCGCCCTAGTGGCGGGCACCGCCGCGCTCGCCGCCGCCGTCGCCTTCGCAACGACGCTGCTCTCCGGCCCCGGGGCGACGCCGCTGCCGCCCGCCGAGACCCAGGCGGCCGCCCGTAACCCGGTCGCCCCCGCCACCTCGGGCGGCTCCTGGGTCGCCACCTGGACCGCCGCGCCCGTCGGCGCCGAGAAGGGCACGGAGGGCGGGCTCCCCGGGCGCACCGTCCGTAACGTCGTGCACACCAGCATCGGCGGGAACGTCGCCCGGATCACGCTGTCCAACCTCTTCGGCACGACCCCCCTGGTCGTCGACCAGGCCACCGTCAACACCCGGCCGGTGACCTTCAAGGGCGCCGGGACCGTCACCGTCGCCGCGGGCGGACGGGTCGTCAGCGACCCGGTCGTCGTGCCGGTGGCCCCCGACTCCGACCTCCAGGTCAGCTTCCGCACCCCCCGGGGCGGCGGGCCGGTCACCTACCACGGTTACACCCACCAGACCTCGTTCCTGATCGACGAGCGCGGCACCTTCAGCACCAGCAACTGGCGCTATCTGACCGCCGTGGACGTCCGCAGCGAGCAGGCGCTCGGCGCGGTCGTCGCCCTCGGGGACTCCCTGACCGCGGGCAGCGGCTCCAGCACCGACGCCAACGCCCGCTGGCCCGACGTCCTCGCCGACCGGCTGGGCGGCCGGTACGGGGTCGCCAACGCGGGCATCGCGGGCAACCGGGTCGTGGGCATCGGCCGCGGCACCGGCGGCCAGTCGGGCACCGACCGGCTCGACCGGGACGTCCTGGGGGTCGCCGGGGCCCGGACCGTCGTCGTGGCGCTCGGCATCAACGACGTACAGCAGTACCCGCAGGAGACCGACCCCCAGCGCATCGTGGACAGTCTGCGCGCCCTCACCGACCGGGCGCACGCCCGCGGGCTGCGGGTCGTCGGCGCGACGCTGACCCCGTTCGAGGGCTTCGCCACCTGGACGCCCCAGCGCGATGCCGTCCGCCACGCGGTCAACCAGCAGATCCGGTCGGGCACGGTCTTCGACGCGTACGTCGACTTCGACGCGGCGGTACGCGACCCCGCCGCGCCGAACCGGCTCCTCGCCTCGTACGACTCCGGCGACCACCTGCACCTCAACGACGACGGGTACCGCGCGCTCGGCGACCGGGTGGACCTGAAGTCCCTGGACCGGGACCGCGCGCCCCGTTCCGACGCGCTGTGACCCGCTGAGGAGAGGCGAAGGCCTCGGCGCCGTGAACCGCTGGGGTGAGGCGAAGGTCCTCAGCGCCGTGAACCGTCCGGGCGCCGAGGGCCCGGTCAAGATCCGCCGGACACGCCCCAGGGCCCTCAGAGCTTCTTGCGTCCTTCGCCGGAACCGCCGTCGTCCGGGCCCTCCAGCTCGTGGCGGCGGCGCGCCTCCAGCTCCGCCTCCTTCGCCTCCTTCAAGCGGCGGCGCTCCGCCTTCGTCCGCTTGCGGTCCACTCCGACGCCGCCCATCAGGGCGAATCCGGTGATCCGCACCCGCGGGGAGTCGGGGGAGATCTCCCCGTCCTCGTTGGAGCCCTCGCCGAAGCCGCCCATGATGCCGATGCCCCGGACCTCGACGTTCAGCTCCGGCGGCGCGGTCACGTGGATGCCGCCCATGATCGTGAAGCAGCGGATCACGACCTCGCGGTCCTCGAAGTGCGCCTCGCGCAGGTCGATCTCGCCGCCGCCCCACATCGCGAACGCGGTGAACTTCCGGGCCACCGTCCAGCGGCCCTTCCGGTTGAAGCCGCCCCAGAGGGCGAACCCGCCCGTGGAGGTCGCGGGACCGCCGATCCGCGCGGGCCAGTTCGCCGCGGAACCCCCCAGCGGGGCGGGCACGGACGAACCGACCGGAGCGACCGCCGAGCCCGGTGCCGGCAGGTCCTGGACCAGCGGCTCCAACTCCCCGTGCGTACGGGCCTTGTAGGCCCTCTCCAGGCGCTGGTCGAACTCGTCCATATCCAGTCGGCCCTCGGCCACGGCCTCGCGCAGCAGTTCCGCGATCCGCTCGCGCTCGGCATCGGAGGCGCGCATGTCCGGACGTTCACTTGTCATACCGCGCAGCCTATTGAACGCACCCGTTCCCGGCACAGACCCGCAGGCCCATGGCCTGCGCGCGTCGCGCCACAGCAGCCGTCACGGCGTCGACTCGTACATCCTCGCGATCACGGCCTCGATGTCCGGCTCCCGTACCGACAGGTCGACCAGCGGGTAGTCCGCGGCGATCCGCGCCACCAGCGGGGCCGCCGACGCGGCGGCGGGGAACGCCAGCCACTGGCGCGGGCCCTCCACCTTGACCGCACGCAGGGCGGGTTGATCTCCACCGTCCGCCGACTCCAGCCGGATCGGGGGGAGTTCGCTCTCCAGGTCCACCACCAGCATGCGTTCGCTCTCCCCCACCTCGTGGAGGCCCGCCAGCGAACCGTCGTACATCAGACGGCCGTGGTCGATCACCATCACCCGGCCGCACAGCTGCTCGATGTCGGTGAGGTCGTGCGTCGTCAGCAGGACCGTCGTCCCGCGCTCGGCGTTCAACTCCTTGAGGAACTGCCGCACCTTGACCTTGGAGATCACGTCCAGACCGATCGTCGGTTCGTCCAGGTACAGCACCTCCGGGTCGTGCAGCAGCGCCGCCGCGATGTCGCCGCGCATCCGCTGGCCGAGCGAGAGCTGCCGGACGGGGACCTCCAACAGCTTGCCCAGGTCGAGGAGTTCGACGCAGCGTTCCAGGTTCTCCCGGTAACGCCGGTCGGGGATGCGGTACATGCGGTGCATCAGCCGGTACGAGTCGCGCAGCGGCAGGTCCCACCAGAGGGTCGTCCGCTGACCGAAGACGACACCGATGCGCTGCGCCAGGCGCGTACGTTCGCGGGAGGGGTCGATGCCCGCGACGCGCAGCCGGCCGCCGCTCGGGGTGAGGATGCCCGTCAGCATCTTGATCGTGGTCGACTTCCCGGCGCCGTTCGGGCCGATGTAGCCGACCATCTCGCCGCGCGCGACCCGGAAGCTGATCCCGTCCACGGCCCGCACCTCGTGGCGCTCCCGGCGCAGCAGGCCCGCCCGGCGGCGGACCTCGAAGACCTTCTCGACTCCGTCGAGGCTGATGAACCCGTCGTCCGCCATGTCCGTGCTCTCCCGCGTAGTCCCGTGGTTTCTCAACTGCCCGTGCTCCGGTAGGACCGCAGGCCCGCCCGCCACGCCAGGCCCGCGAGGGCGCAGGCACCCGCCGCGACCAGCGGCGGCAGGAACGCCACCCACTGCGGCAGGTCCACCGGGTACTCCCGCCCCAGCACGTACAGCGCGGGCAGCCAGCTCGCGAAGGCCAGCGGCACCACGAACGTCACCCCGCGCACCAGGTCCTTCGCGAAGATGGTGGGCGGGTACTGGAGCAGCGTCGTCCCGCCGTACGTGAAGGAGTTCTGCACCTCCGAGGCGTCCTGCGCGACGAACTGGAACGCCGCTCCCGCGATGAAGACCGCCCCGAAGATCGCCGCCCCGCTGAGGACCGTCATCGGCAGCATCAGCATCTTCAGCGGCGTCCAGGCGATGTCGAGGGTGACGATCGCGTAGCCGAGCACCAGCAGTCCCTGGGTGATCCGGCCCAGCCGGCGCAGCGCGAACCGGTCCGCCGCCACCTGTGCCAGCACCGGCACCGGGCGCACCAGCAGGGTGTCGAACGTTCCGTCCCGTACCCGCCCGCCGACCCGGTCCATCGATCCCAGCAGCAGGTCGCACACCCCGAACGCCGTCGACGACAGGCCGTACAGCAGCGCGATCTCCGGCAGCGCGTAGCCGCCGAGCGCGTCGACGTGCGTGAACATCAGCAGGATCGTCACGAAGTCGAAGGCCGTCACCGCGAGGTTCCCGAACAGGGTCATGGCGAACGAGGCCCGGTACGCCATCGTCGAGCGCACCCACATGGCCATGATCAGCCCGTACGCCCGGACGCCTTCCAGCGGCCGGGGCCGGTCCTCGAAGGCGAAGCCGACCGGCTCGTGTTCCTCGCCGTCGGCCCGTACCGCCACCGACTCAGCCACCCTGCACCACCACTCTCCTGGTCGCCGCGGTCTGCAGCAGCCGGCCCGCGCCGAGCAGCACGACCGCCCACCCGGCCTGGAAGACGTACGCCTGCACCAGCCCCCACCCGGTGTGCTTCCCGAGGAACACATCGGCCGGCACCTGGAGGAGCGAGGACCACGGCAGCGCCCGCGCCACCTCGCCCAGCAGCCCCGGGAACAGGTTCAGCGGCAGCAGCATCCCGGAGAAGAACAGCCCCGCCAGCATCGCCATCTGCATCGCCCCCGCACCGTCGAGCAGCCAGAACGCCGACATCGCGACCAGATAGCGGATCGCGAAGCTGACGACGACCCCCAGGAACACCGACAGCAGGAACGCCGGCCAGGTCCAGAGCGACCCGGGGAACGCCAGGTCGAAGGCGAGCGCCCCCAGGAACATCGGCACCACCCCGCGCCCCAGCAGGTGGAACGCCGCCCGGCCCAGATCCGCCGCCAGCCACCACAGCTGGAGGTCGACGGGCCGGTACAGGTCGACGGCGATGTCCCCCGTACGGATCCGCTCGACCAGCTCGCTCTCGAACCCGCCGCCCATCAGGGCGCTGCTCATCAACAGGGCCTGGCCGAGCCAGACGTACGTCAGCGCCTGGGAGGTGTCGTAGCCGCCGAGCTGCGGACGTACGTCCCACAGGGCGATGTAGGTGTACGCCATGATGAAGCCGAAGACGGTGTTGGTGAACACCCCCGCCGCCGTCGCCGTCCGGTAGGTGGCGTAGCGCCGGAACCCGCCCGCCGCCACCACTGCGTACAGCCGCACGCCGCCCCCTCTCCCCCGCCGCCACCGGCTCCCGGCACCAAAGCGCACGACCCTAGTCCACGCGCGAGGGCCGGGGCGACTGCTTTTCCACGACCGGAGGAGGGAACGAGACAGTAATAAACGCAGATTTCCTGACGAACCGGGCACTATGGGAGAACTGACCACGTCTCAGGAGCCCCCACCGACATGAGCGACGAGCCACAGAGCTGGGCCCCCCGCGACTCCTCGGGCGCGGGGGCCTCCTCCACCGGAAACCAACCACCGACGGCGTCCGGGGAGCAGCCCGGGCGGAAGCCGGGGAAGCCCGGAAAGCCCGGGAAGAAGGCCCGGCCCCGGCGCACCGGCTGGCGGCGCGCCGTCCCCACCTGGCGGATGACCCTCGGCACCCTCCTCGGCCTCGTCGTCCTCCTCGGCGCCGGGATCTTCGCCGCCTACCGGCTCGTCGACATCCCGGCCGCCAACGCCTCGGCCACCGCCCAGTCCAACGTCTACCTCTACAGCGACGGCAGCGTCATCGCCCGGGACGGCGACGTGAACCGGGAGAAGGTCAAGCTCTCCCAGGTCCCCCCGACCGTCCAGCACGCGGTCCTGGCCGCCGAGGACCGGGACTTCTACTCCGACGACCGCGCCGTGGACGTGAAGGCGATGCTCCGGGCCGGCTGGAACACCGTCACCGGCAAGGGCAAACAGGGCGGCTCCACGATCACCCAGCAGTACGTGAAGAACTACTACCTCGGCCAGGAACGCACCGTCCTGCGCAAGGCCAAGGAAGCGATCATCGCGGTCAAGCTCAACCGCGAGGAGACCAAGGACCAGATCTTCGAGGGCTACCTCAACACCAGCTACTTCGGACGCAACGCGTACGGCATCCAGGCCGCCGCCCAGGCGTACTACGGCAAGAACGTCGAGGAGCTCACCACCGCCGAAGGCGCGTACCTCGCCTCCCTGCTGAACGCCCCCAGCGCCTACGACGTCATCGCCCACCCCGGCAACAAGCCCGCGGCCCAGCGCCGCTGGAACTACGTCCTGGGCGGCATGGTCAAGGAACGCTGGCTCACCGCCGCCGAACGGGCGACGACGCGGTTCCCCACCCCCGGCGAGGCCAAACCGTCGAACGGGCTCTCCGGGCAGCGCGGCTACATCGTGCAGGCCGTCGAGGACTACCTGAACCGGCGCGGCATCCTCGACGCGAAGACCCTCGCCACCGGCGGCTACCGCATCACCACCACCCTCGACAAGGCCAAGCAGGACGCCTTCGTCGAAGCCGTCGCCGACAACGTGACGGCCAAGACCAGCGCCGACCGCGCCGCCGACCGCAACGTCCGCGTCGGCGGTGCCTCGATCGTCCCGAAGACCGGGGAGGTCGTCGCCCTGTACGGCGGCATCGACTACACGAAGCAGTACGTCAGCAACGCGACCCGCCGCGACTACCAGGTCGGCTCCGTCTTCAAGCCGTTCGTCCTCACCTCCGCCGTCGTCAACGACTCCACCACCCAGGACGGCCGGCGCATCACGCCCAACACCGTCTACGACGGCACCAACAAGCGCACCGTCGTCGGCGTGCAGGGGTCCACCGACTACGCCCCCGCCAACGAGGACGACGTCGACTACGGCGACATCACCGTACGCATCGCCACCGACAAGTCCGTCAACTCCGTCTACGCCCAGATGGCGCAGGACGTCGGCCCCGCGAAGGTCCGGGACACCGCGATCGCCCTCGGTATCCCCGCCGACACCCCCGACCTCACCGCCGCCCCCTCCATCGCGCTCGGCACCGCCAACGCCAGCGTCCTCGACATGGCCGAGGCGTACGCCACCCTCGCCGACCACGGCCGGCACGGCAGATACGTCCTCGTCGAGAAGGTCACCAAGGACGGCGCGGAGATCGAACTCCCCGAACGCGCCACCGAACAGGCCGTCAGCCGCGAGGCCGCCGACACCACCACCGCCGTCCTGCGCAGCGTCGTGGAGGGCGGCACCGGCACCGCGGCCCAAGCGGTGGGCCGCCCGGCCGTCGGCAAGACCGGCACCGCGGAGGAGGACCGGGCCGCCTGGTTCGCCGGATACACCCCGGACCTCGCGAGCGTCGTCGCCGTGATGGGCCAGAACCCGGACACGGGCGCCCAGACCCCGCTGTACGGAGCGCTCGGCCTGGCCCGCGTCAACGGCGGCGGCGTCCCGGCCGAGACCTGGGCCGCCTATACGGAAGCGGCGCTGCGCTCGTCCCCGGCCCAGGAGTTCGACCTGCGGCCGGCCCCGGGCTCGGACGAGGGGGACGAGCTCCTGATCGACGAGAACGCCGACGGGGGCACGGACCCGTCCTCCTCACCGGACCCCGACGCCAGCCCGGACAGCACATCCGACACCACCCCCGACAGCACTGCCGACGGCAGCGCCCCGCCCGCGACCGGCACGAGCGCCGGCGGGAACACCAGTGGCGACACGACGGGCGGGGCCGACGAGGGTGCGGTGTCCGTTCCGGACGGAAACGGCTAGGGCCTGTCCGGAACGGACAGGCCCTGGGGTCTCAGTGCCCCGAGGTCGCCTTCAGGCCGACCACGGCCACCAGCAGCAGACAGACGAAGAAGATCCGGGCGGCGGTCACCGGCTCGTTCAGCACGACCATGCCCAGGATCGCCGCACCGGCCGCGCCGATCCCGACCCACACGCCGTACGCCGTACCGATCGGCAGCGTCTTCGCCGCATGCGACAGCAGCACCATGCTCGCCACGATCCCGAGACCGGTGAACACACTCGGCCAAAGCCGGGTGAACCCCTCGGTGTACTTCATCCCGATCGACCAGCCCACTTCGAGCAGGCCGGCGACGATCAGCAGAACCCACGCCATGACAGAACCTCCGACGACGAACACACGGACAACTTCACGGGTGCGTCGTCTTTGCCAACCCGGTACGGCGCGTCTCGTCGGGGTGGTTCCACCGTAGCAAAAAACGGGGAAAGGGCCTGGTGACACCGGTCACCAGGCCCTGAACAGCGCGGTTCTACAGATACAGCCCGGTCGAATCCACCGACCCCTCGAACCGGTCGGCGGCCACCGCATGCAGATCGCGCTCCCGCATCAGGACGTACGCCACGCCCCGCACCTCGACCTCGGCCCGGTCCTCGGGGTCGTACAGCACCCGGTCGCCTGGCTCCACCGTCCGCACGTTCTGCCCGACCGCCACGACGACGGCCCAGGCCAGCCGACGGCCCACCGCGGCCGTCGCCGGGATCAGGATGCCGCCGCCGGAACGCCGCTCGCCCTCGGACGCGTCGTTCCGCACGAGCACGCGGTCGTGCAGCATCCGGATGGGCAGCTTGTCGTCGTGCGGGGCGCCGGGGGCGGTGGTGCCGGGGGTGGTGTTCTCGCTCACGCCCGCAACCTACCTGCCGGGGCCCGGACCGTACGCCTCCGGGTTCGGATCACGCGCGGCGGCGCTTCGACACGGTGAGCAGCCCCACCACGCCGACCACCAGCAGCGCCGCCGGGATCACCCGCTCCAGCCGCGGCGAGCCGTCCTCCGCGACGAACCGGGCCTTCACCTCCGACACCGAGCGGTTCACCGCGACGAAGGCACGGCCGGCCGTCCGGTCCACGGTCTGGGCCGCCTTCGCCTTGGCATCGCCGATGATCGTCTTCGGGTGTACGCGCACCCCGATCTCGTCGAGCACCACAGCGAGCTGCTCACGCCTGCTGATGATGTCCGCCTCGATCTGCGCAGGGGTCCTGGCATCCGACACTGCGCCGCCTCCGTGGTCGTCGTCCGTTGAACCTTCGTCTGAAACCTTCGTCGACAGTCTGTCAGCTCGAACCTCCGCACACCCGGCGGCACCCCTATTACCCTCGGTCCCGTCCGACCAGCGCACCACCCGAGGAGAACCACATGAGCGAGCGACTGAAGCCCGGCGACACCGCTCCCGCCTTCACCCTTCCCGACGCCGACGGCAACGAGGTGTCGCTCGCCGACCACAAGGGCCGCAAGGTCATCGTGTACTTCTACCCGGCCGCTCTTACCCCCGGATGCACCAAGCAGGCCTGCGACTTCACGGACAACCTCGACCTCCTGGCGAACGCCGGGTACGACGTCATCGGCGTCTCCCCCGACAAGCCGGAGAAGCTCGCTAAGTTCCGCGACACGGAAAACCTCAAGGTCACCCTGGTGGGCGACCCGGCAAAGGAAACTTTGGCGGCGTACGGGGCCTTCGGCGAGAAGAAGCTCTACGGCAAAGTGGTGACGGGCGTGATCCGTTCCACCGTCGTCGTCGACGAGGACGGCAAGGTCGAGCACGCGTTCTACAACGTGAAGGCGACCGGACACGTGGCGAAGATCATCAGGGACCTGGGCATCTGACGGTCCCCTGGGACACCCCCCGAGACACCCTCCGGGACACCCCCGCCCCTCACACGATCCCGACCCCTCGGTGTGTCGAGATCGTGTGAGGGAGATCGCATCGACCCATGAAGTCGGTTTGCGGCCGTCAACTCTGCGCAGAAGCCTTTCCTGGAACACCCTTCGAGGAAAGGACCCCGGCCATGGCGGCCTCCGACCCCCAGCAGGCGGCCGACCCAGCAGCGGTCAAGCGCCACCCCGCGCTCTTCCGGGCCATCCGGAAGCGCCAGAACCCGCGGCTGCGCCGGACGGACATCACGGTCACGGACGACGCCGCGGTGAAGCGGGCCGTGAAGGCGGCCTCCCTGGGTAACGCCATGGAGTGGTTCGACTTCGGGATCTACTCCTACCTGGCCGTGACCATCGGCCACGTCTTCTTCCCGTCCGGGAACGACACCACCCAGCTGCTCTCCTCCTTCGCGACCTTCGCGGTGGCCTTCCTGGTGCGGCCGCTCGGCGGGATGTTCTTCGGCCCGATGGGAGACAAGGTCGGCCGCAAGAAGGTCCTCGCGCTGACGATGATCCTGATGGCGGTCAGCACCTTCGCCATCGGTCTGATCCCGTCGCACGAGACGATCGGCATCGGGGCGGCCGCCCTGCTGATCTTCTTCCGGATGCTCCAGGGCTTCTCGACGGGCGGTGAGTACGGCGGCGCGTCGACGTTCATCGCGGAGTACGCCCCCGACAAGCGGCGCGGCTTCTTCGGCAGCTTCCTGGAGTTCGGCACCCTGGCCGGTTACGTCGGCGCGGCGGGCCTGGTGACAGCCCTGTACGCGCTCCTCAACGACGCCCAGATGGAGGCCTGGGGGTGGAGGATCCCGTTCCTCGTCGCGGGCCCGCTGGGCCTGGTCGGCCTCTACCTGCGGCTGAAGCTGGACGAGACCCCGGCCTTCCAGAAGCTGGAGGGCGGCACCGCGCACGCGAGCGAGGCGGCGGACGGCATCGAGGCCACGGCCAAGGGCGATCTGGCGAAGATCTTCCGGAACTACTGGCCGACGCTGATCCTCTGCATCTGCCTGGTCGGCGCGTACAACATCACCGACTACATGCTGCTGTCGTACATGCCGACGTACCTCTCCGACGAGCTGGGCTACAGCGAGACGCACGGGCTGCTGATCCTGCTGGCGGTGATGGTGTTCCTGATGCTGATCATCAGCCAGGTCGGCAAGCTCTCCGACCGCTTCGGCCGCAAGCCCCTGCTGATGACCGGAATGCTCGGCTTCCTCTTCCTCTCCCTGCCCGCCTTCCTCCTGATCCGGGTCGACGGCATCCTCCCGATCACGATCGGCATGCTGATGCTCGGCCTCTCGCTGGTCTGCATGCTCGGCACGATGTCGGCCGCCCTCCCGGCCCTGTTCCCGACGAACGTCCGCTACGGCTCCCTCTCGGTCGGCTACAACCTCTCCGCGTCGATCTTCGGCGGCACGACCCCGCTGGTGATCACGGCCCTGATCAGCTGGACCGGCTCCAACCTGATGCCGGCGTACTACGCGATGGCGGCGGCCCTGATCGGCGTGATCGCGGTGGCCTGCATGAAGGAGACCGCCCAGCAGCCCCTGATCGGCTCCCCGCCGTCGGTGGAGACGGACGAGGAGGCGGCGGAGCTGGTCCAGGCGCAGGCGCCCGAGCCGAAGTTCTGACCTGGCCCCGTCCGGCCCCTTGCTCGGAGGAACGGCCCGTACCGCTCACGTCGAGCGGTACGGGCCGTTCGCCTTCCCTGTCAGCTGGTCGCCGGATTTCGGGCGTGACTGTCCGATAAACGGTTCGTTACTCCGTACGAGGCTGCGAACGTCCTCGCGGCCAACGGAGGGGGACATGGGGGACAGCCCATACACGCGTGAGCGGCTGGCGGAGGCGGTGGCCGTATCGACGAACTGGACAGACCTGATGCGCCGCCTGGGGCTGCCGGAGAACGGCGGCAGGCGGCGCACGCTCCAGCAGCGGGTCGCCGAGTTCGGCCTGGACACTTCGCACTTCAAGCAACGCAGCCCGTGGAAGAAGTACCCGGACTCGGCGATCGCGGCAGCTGTGAAGACCTCGGGCTCGCTGCGCGAGGTCGTCACCGCACTCGGTGCTCCACCGGCCAGCGGCACGCTCTCGCACATCGGCCGTCGCATCGCCGCCGCCGGAATCGACGTCAGCCACTTCCCGGGCTTCAACCGCACCCAGGCGGATCTTCCCTTCACCACCGACGAATTACGGGAGGCAGCAGCTTCCGCCGACAGTATCCGTGGCACTGCTCGCGTTCTGGGAATGCCCGACGACGGTCGGTCCCGCTCCGCGCTGGCGAGCCTGCTGCGAAGGCGTGGTGTCGACACCGCGCATTTCCGGAACGCGCGCCTGGCAATACCCGAAGAGGCCCTGAGGCGCGCGGTCCCCCGGTGCACGAGCTACGCGGACGTCATGCGGGCTCTGGGGCTGGAAGTCAACGACACCAACCATCGCCGTGTGCGACGCAAGGCCGTTCAGCTGAAGCTGGACACGAGCCATTTCGCCCGCCGTTCCTGGACGGCAGAGCGAGTACCCCCACCCCGGACGGTCGCGCCGACCACCCTCATCGTCAGACCGCCCGGATCCACCCGCGTCCACCGAGAACGGCTTCACCGCGCACTGCAGGAGGTCGGCGTCGCGTACCGCTGCGTCTCCTGCGGCAACCCGGGCGAATGGCTGGGACAGCCCTTCACGCTCCAGATCGACCACTTCAACGGTGACTGGCTGGACAACCGAGCGGAAAACCTGCGCTATCTGTGCCCGAATTGCCACGCATTGACAGAAACGTGGTGCCGCAAGGGCCGGAGTCCGAAGGCAAGCACCGTATAACCCAAAGGACTGACGCCTCGTCCCTTGTAGACTGCCGAGGACGCGCGAGTGCTGGAATTGGTTAGACAGGCTGGTTTTAGGTACCAGTGTCCTAGTGGCGTGAGGGTTCGAGTCCCTCCTCGCGCACCCTGACAGGCCCGGCCCTTCCCAGGGCCGGGCCGCACTGCGTCAGCCCACCAACTCCCGCACCACCGGCACCAACGCCCGGAACGCCTTCCCCCGGTGGCTGATCGCGTTCTTCTCCGCCGGGGTCAGCTCCGCGCAGGTGCGGGTCTCGCCCTCCGGCTGGAGGATCGGGTCGTAGCCGAAGCCGTTGGTGCCCGACGGGGTGGGGCGGAGGATGCCGTTCAGGCGGCCCTCGACCACGCGTTCCGTGCCGTCGGGGAGGGCCAGGGCTGCGGCGCAGGCGAAGTAGGCGCCGCGGTGCGGGGTGTCGATGTCGCCGAGCTGGGCCAGGAGCAGGTTGAGGTTGGCCTCGTCGTCGCCGTGGGTGCCGGACCAGCGGGCCGAGAAGATGCCGGGGGCGCCGCCGAGGACGTCCACGCAGAGGCCGGAGTCGTCGGCGACGGCCGGGTGGCCTGTGGCCCGGGCCAGGGCGTGGGCCTTGAGGAGCGCGTTCTCGGCGAAGGTGACGCCGGTCTCCTTGACGTCGGGGATGTCGGGGTACGCGTCCGCGCCGACGAGGTCGAGGTCGAGTCCCGCGTCGGCGAGGATGGCGTGGAGTTCGGTGATTTTCCCGGCGTTGCGGGTGGCGAGGATCAGGCGCTTCATGGGGCGATTATCGCCGGGCCGGTGCTGTGGATGCTTCGGCCGGCCCGGTCCCCTCTCCCTCTCCCGCGCGCCTGTGGTCTTACGGGCTGCAGACCTTGCCGATCTCCGTCGCCGCGTCCGTCACCGGAGTGATGTCGGGGGTGGCGTCGCCCGCCTCGATGGACTTGCGGACGTCTGTGACGCCTGTCTGGAGGTCGTCGACGGCCTTGGAGAGGTCGGCGTTGTCCGTGGTGTCGTCGAGCTTCTTCAGCTCGCGGTCGATCTCGTCCAGGGACTCGGAGGCCTGGGTGATGTCCTCGGAGGCGTTGGAGACGGCCTGCTGGAGCTTGCTGACGCTGGTGGCGATGGCGTCGGCGGTGCGGACGCAGTCGAGCGCCTTGTCGAGGCCGGCGCAGCCCACTGCCGTGGTCAGTGTCAGCAGGGTGGCGGCGGTGGCGAGTGCGATACGTCGGTGGCGGCGCGAAGCCATGGTGCGGGTCCCTCCCCGGGGGTCGGTACGTGGACGGACGCACGGTTCGACCCGTGCGCCCGTATCCGTAACGACGCTCTGTGGTGCGTATTTGGTTGCTTCTTTACCCGAGGCGGGCGAGTCGCTACGCGTTCCGCGTGGTTGCGAGTGCGTCACGCTGGAGCGCGGCGAGGTCGACGCAGCCCGCGGTGGCCAGGTCCAGGAGGGAGCCCAGCTCCTTGCGGTCGAAGGGGGCGCCCTCGGCGGTGCCCTGGACCTCGACGAAGCGGCCGTCGCCCGTGCAGACGACGTTCATGTCGGTCTCGGCGCGGACGTCCTCCTCGTAGCAGAGGTCGAGGAGCGGGGTGCCGTCGACGATGCCGACGCTGATGGCGGCGACGGTGTCGGTGAGCGGCTTGCGGCCGGCCTTGACGATCTTCTTGCCCTGGGCCCAGGTGACGGCGTCGGCGAGGGCGACGTACGCCCCGGTGATGGCGGCGGTGCGGGTGCCTCCGTCGGCCTGGAGGACGTCGCAGTCCAGGACGATGGTGTTCTCGCCGAGGGCCTTGTAGTCGATGACGGCGCGCAGGGAGCGGCCGATCAGGCGGCTGATCTCGTGCGTGCGGCCGCCGATCTTGCCGCGTACGGCTTCGCGGTCGCCGCGGGTGTTGGTGGAGCGGGGCAGCATGGAGTATTCGGCGGTGACCCAGCCTTCGCCGCTGCCCTTGCGCCAGCGCGGGACGCCTTCGGTGACGGAGGCGGTGCAGAAGACTTTGGTGTCGCCGAAGGAGATGAGGACGGAGCCTTCGGCGTGCTTGCTCCAGCCGCGTTCGATGGTGACGGGGCGGAGCTGTTCGGGGGTGCGGCCGTCGATGCGAGACATGGGGCCGACTGTATCCGTTGGCGGGGGTGGCTCCGTTCGGGTGCGGTGGACCCGATGAAGGATGCGGTGGGCGTGGCGGTCGCGGTCCGGGTGCGCGGCAGGCCCCGTCCCCTGCGGTGGGGGTACGGGGCCTGCGGGTGCGGGTGCCCGGCGGAGGCGGGGCCGCGTGGTCCGGCGTGGGGTCAGCCGGTCACATCATGTCTTCGATGTCGGCGGCGATGGGGTCCGCGTCGGTGCCGATGACGACCTGGATCGCGGTGCCCATCTTGACGACGCCGTGGGCGCCGGCGGCCTTGAGGGCGGCTTCGTCGACCTTGCTGGGGTCGTGGACCTCGGTGCGGAGGCGGGTGATGCAGCCTTCGATCTCGTCGATGTTGTCGATGCCGCCGAGCCCGGCGACGATCTTCTCAGCCTTGGTGGCCATGTCCTTCTCCCTGTTTCGCGCGCAGACGGCCGCCCGCTGCGGGTCCGTTTCGTCACGGTAACGCACGGTTGGCCCAACTTCGCGGGCGGGTAACCGGACAATCCCGAAAGATGACGATCACCGGTCCCCTGCCTTCTGGGGCTGGGCTCGGGCCGTGACGCAACTGGTCTACACCAGTTTGCAACGACCGCCAAACGCGAAGTGTTCCGGGAGGACGCCCATGAGTGCGAGCGACGCTGCGGCATCGCAGCAGAAATGGTGGAACGGACCGGTCCAGGGCCTCCAGAAGGTCGGGCGCAGCCTGCAGCTCCCGGTGGCCGTCCTCCCCGCCGCCGGTCTCCTCGTCAGCCTCGGCAACCTGTTCAGCTCCTACCTGGACGGCGCGTTCTGGGACAAGACCTCCAAGGTCCTGCTCAACGGCGGCGGCGCGATCCTCGACGGCGAGCTCGGCCTGCCCCTGCTGTTCTGCATCGGCGTCGCCATCGGCTTCGCGAAGAAGGCGGACGGGTCCACCGCGCTGGCGGCGGTCGTCGGCTTCCTCGTCTACCGGGGGGTGCTGACCGCCTTCCCCATCGACGGCACCGTGACCGACGAGCTGCCCGACGGGGAGCCGCAGAACCCGGGCGTGCTCGGCGGCATCCTGATCGGCCTGCTGACCGCCGTCGTCTGGCAGCGCTACCACCGGACCAAGCTGGTCGACTGGCTGGGCTTCTTCAACGGGCGCCGCCTGGTGCCGATCCTGATGGCGTTCCTCTGCGTGATCCTCGGCGTCCTGTTCGGACTGCTGTGGCAGCCGGTGGGCGACGGGCTGACCTGGTTCTCCAAGCAGCTGATCGACCTCGGCTCCTGGGGTGCGGCGATCTTCGGCTTCGCGAACCGGCTGCTGATCCCGATCGGCATGCACCAGTTCCTGAACACGTTCTTCTGGTTCCAGGCGGGCGAGTACACCGGAACGGACGGCCAGACCGTGCAGGGCGACATCTCCCGGTTCTTCGCCGGGGACCCGTCGGCCGGCCAGTTCACCTCGGGCTTCTTCCCGATCATGATGTTCGGCCTGCCCGCCGCCGCCCTGGCTATCACCCACTGCGCGCGGCCCGAGCGCCGCAAGGAGGTCGGGGGCCTGATGGTCTCGGTGGCGCTGACGTCGTTCGTCACGGGCGTGACCGAGCCGATCGAGTTCTCGTTCATGTTCGTCGCGCCGCTGCTGTACGGCGTGCACGCGGTGCTGACGGGCGCCTCGATGGGCATCACCTGGCTGCTGGGGGTGCATGCGGGGTTCAGCTTCTCGGCCGGGTTGATCGACTACGTCGTCAACTGGCATCTGGATACGAAACCCTGGCTGATCATCCCGATCGGCGCGTGCTTCGCCGTGATCTACTACGTGATCTTCCGCTTCGCGATCACCAAGTTCGACCTCAAGACACCGGGGCGTGAACCCGAGGAGATCGAGAAGGAGATCGAGAAGGATCTGACGAAGTAGCAGCACACCGGGGCTTCGGCCCCGGCCCCGCAAGGCCCTCGGACCGCCCGGTCCGGGGGCCTTCGACATGTCACCGAACGTGCCGAGTCTGCTACTGCGAATGAGATGGGAATTGAAGGTTCCTTATCTATCCCTCACCGTGCTAAAACTGGTCTACACCACTGAGTGGTCCAGACCACGGCGCTCTGCCGCAGGGTCTGTCGAGTCGCCGCCTCCCCGCATCAACGACCTGGGCGGCACCGTGTCCCATGGAGGAAGTTGATGACCACGGCTGAGACCGCACCCGCGGCCGAGAAGAAGAAGGGCGCCGGCGCGATGGCCGTCATGCAGCGCATCGGCCGCAGCCTCATGCTGCCGGTCGCCGTGCTGCCGGCCGCCGCACTCCTGGTCCGCCTCGGCAACGGGGACATGCTGGGACGCGACTCGTTCCCGACCGTCGTCACCAAGCTGGCCGGTTACATGGCCGCGGGCGGTGGCGCGATCCTCGACAACATGGCGCTGCTGTTCGCCGTCGGCATCGCGATCGGCTTCGCGAAGAAGTCGGACGGCTCCACCGCGCTGGCCGCCGTCACCGGCTACCTGGTCTTCCAGAAGGTGCTCGCCACCTTCACCGACAGCAACCTGCCGCAGGTCGCCAGCGTCGTCGACGGCAAGATCGTCATGAGCGACGCCCCGGTCAACGCCGGTGTCCTCGGCGGTGTCGTGATGGGCATCATCGTCGCCCTGCTCTACCAGAAGTTTTACCGGACCAAGCTGCCCGACTGGGCGGGCTTCTTCAGCGGCCGCCGCCTCGTCCCGATCCTCTCCGCCTTCGCGGGACTCGTCGTCGGTATCGTCTTCGGTCTGATCTGGCCCGTCCTCGGTGCCGGTCTGCACAACTTCGGTGAGTGGCTGGTCGGCTCCGGCGCGGTCGGCGCGGGCATCTTCGGTGTCGCCAACCGTGCGCTGATCCCGGTCGGCATGCACCACCTGCTGAACTCCTTCCCGTGGTTCCAGGCGGGCGAGTACAACGGCGCCCACGGCGACATCGCCCGCTTCCTCGCCGGTGACCCGGACGCCGGACAGTTCATGACCGGCTTCTTCCCGATCATGATGTTCGCCCTCCCGGCGGCCTGCCTCGCGATCGTCCACTGCGCCCGCCCCGAGCGCCGCAAGGTCGTCGGCGGCATGATGTTCTCCCTCGCCCTGACCTCGTTCGTCACCGGTGTGACCGAGCCGATCGAGTTCACGTTCATGTTCATCGCCCCGGTGCTGTACGCGATCCACGCAGTGCTGACCGGTGTGTCGATGGCTCTGACCTGGGCGCTCGGCATGAAGGACGGCTTCGGCTTCTCGGCCGGTCTGGTCGA
Organism: Streptomyces rubiginosohelvolus; assembly: GCF_014649875.1. GTDB lineage: Bacteria > Actinomycetota > Actinomycetes > Streptomycetales > Streptomycetaceae > Streptomyces > Streptomyces rubiginosohelvolus. The sequence goes on from NZ_BMTW01000008.1 coordinate 195,060, forward strand.
CTTCCTGCTGAACCTCGGCATCGCGTCGAAGCCCTGGATGCTGGTCCTGGTCGGCCTCTGCTTCGCGGTGATCTACTACGTGGTCTTCCGCTTCGCGATCATCAAGTTCAACCTCCCGACCCCGGGCCGGGAGTCGGACGAGGAGCTCGCCGAGCTCCAGAAGGCCGAGGCGAAGTAGCCTCCGGCACAAACGTCGTACGCCGAAGCCCCCGCCACCCGAGATGTTCTTCGGGGGGCGGGGGCTTCGGTCTGTCTGCCGCTTGGTCGCCTCACACCTGGCGTACGGGAGCGGGCACGTCCAGCCGGTAGATCTGGCGGGAGCCGCCCTCCGGGCCCGGGTCGGTGGGCTCGCCGGGCGCGAAGCCGAGCTTCTCGTAGAAGGCCCGGGCCCCGCTCTCCACCGCCCCCGGGTGGTCGGGCCCGAACGTGACCACCTCGACGGTGCCGGGCCCGCTGACGTACCGGAACATCGCCTCCGCCATCAGCCGTCGGCCCACGCCCGCGCCCCGGCAGTGCGCGGCGGTGACCAGCCAGTGCACGTGGTACGTGGGCGGGTCGGCGCCGAACAGCAGGCCGCCGACCGGGCCGGAGACCCCGGCGGAGGGGGCGGCGGGCTCCGTGGCCTCGGCGATCAGTGCCGCCCCGGTACGGATGTGGGCTTCCACCGCCCGGTGGAAGCCCGGCTCCTCGACCATCGGGCCGAACCAGTGCTCGACCTGGGCGGCCAGGGTCAGGAAGCCGTCGAGGTCGCCGTCCCGGGCGGGTCTGATCGTGATCATCCGGGCAGTCTCGCAGAGCCGCCCGGCCCCGGGAAGCGGCCGCCGATCAGAGCTCGTACACCGCTCCCGGGACCGCCAGCTCCACCGGGCCCGAGTAGGCCGCGCGGGCGTCGGCGGCGTTGCGGTCGGCGTCGGTCCACGGCGGGATGTGGGTGAGGACCAGTCGGCGCGCTCCGGCGCGGGCGGCCGCCTCGCCGGCCTCACGGCCGTTGAGGTGCAGGTCGGGGATGTCCTCCTTGCCGTCGACGAACGACGCCTCGCAGAGGAAGAGGTCCACGTCCCGGGCCAGGTCCTCCAGCGCCTCGCAGGTCCCCGTGTCGCCGGAGTAGGCGAGGGAGGAGCCGCCGTGCTCGATGCGGATGCCGAAGGTGTCGACGGGGTGGCAGAGCTTCTCCGTACGGACCGAGAACGGGCCGATCTCGAAGGAACCCGACTTGAGGGTGTGGAAGTCGAAGACCTCGCCCATCGCGCGGTCGGAGGGGGTGTCGCCGTGGGCGGCGGTCAGCCGCTGCTCGGTGCCCTCGGGGCCGTAGACCGGGAGAGGGCGAGGGCGGTCGCCGCCGTGCGGGTAGTAGCGCACGACGAAGTACGCGCACATGTCGATGCAGTGGTCGGCGTGCAGATGGCTGAGGAAGATCGCGTCGAGGTCGTAGAGACCGACGTGGCGCTGCAGCTCGCCGAGGGCGCCGTTGCCCATGTCGAGGAGCAGCCGGAAGCCGTCGGCCTCTACGAGGTAGCTCGAGCATGCCGAACCCTTGGACGGGAACGAGCCGGAGCAGCCGACGACGGTGAGCTTCATGGAGCGTGAACCTCCGGGGCGCGGGAACGGGGAGGGTTCGTGCGAGTCGGCCGGAGCCGGGGGGCGGTTCCTGCGGGATCGGTTTTGCGGTTCGTCGAGCGTAAGGCGCGAAACTCCACGTCGCTCCTCCGCTGCCCTCCGTTGTGGGGGAACTCACCTGCTCTGTCACCGGTTCGATGGAAGCGCGCCCACGGTCCGGGCCTCGGGGGCGCTCTTCGCCCCGCCGGTACGGTCGGGGGATGAACACGTTCTGGTGGGTGGCGCTGGTCGCCGTGGTTCTGCTCGCGCTCGTCGCCGCGGTGGTGGACGGGCGGGGGCGGTCGGACCGGGGGCCGCGGTCCCGGCGACCGGGTCGGCCTGCGGGGTCGGCCCGGCCGCCGTCCCGGCCTTCGCGGCCGTCTTCGTCGTCGCGGCCTTCGACGTCGGATGCGCGGGTGCCGCGGGCGGGCGAGGTGTGGTGGGCCGATGTGCCGTACGAGGACGGGCCCGGGTCGAAGGACCGGCCGTGTCTGGTGATCTCGGTACGGGGGCGGGGGCGTACGGCGCTGGTCGCGAAGATCACCAGCAAGCATCACGAGGAGCGGCCCGGGGTGATCGCGTTGCCGGCCGGGGCGGTCGGGGACCGGCGGGGGCGGCAGAGCTTTCTGGAGACGGATGAGCTGCGGGAGGTGCGGGTCGACGCGTTCCGGCGGAGGGTGGGGGCGGTGGATCCGGGGGTGTGGGAGCGCGTGCGGAAGCTGGGGGCGAGGTGAGGGGCGGGGCCCTGGTTTCGGGGCTCCGCCCCGGACCCCGCTCCTCAATCGCCGGAGGGGCTGAAATGGTGCCCCGGACCCGCTGGAGGGCAAGCGCTGACGGGCGAAAAGACGTCCTCAAGCGCCGGACGGGCTGGGATTGCCCGGACGGGCCGACATTGCCCCCGGTCCGGGGTGGAGAGTGCGCCCGGACCGGGCTTGAAAGACGTCCTCAAACGCGCTGGACGGGCTGAAACTACGGCCTACGCCCAGAGCTGGCCCTGCAGCGTTTCGATCGCCGCTTCCGTCGTTTCCGCCGTGTAGACGCCCGTCGACAGGTACTTCCAGCCTCCGTCCGCCACCACGAAGACGATGTCCGCGCTCTCCCCCGCCTTGACCGCCTTCTTTCCCACGCCGATCGCCGCGTGGAGCGCGGCGCCCGTGGAGACGCCCGCGAAGATGCCCTCCTGCTGGAGGAGTTCGCGGGTGCGGGTGACCGCGTCGGCGGAGCCGACCGAGAAGCGGGTGGTGAGGACCGAGGCGTCGTACAGCTCGGGGACGAAGCCCTCGTCGAGGTTGCGGAGGCCGTAGACAAGGTCGTCGTAGCGCGGTTCGGCGGCGACGACCTGGATGCCGGGGCGGTTCTCGCGGAGGTAGCGGCCGACGCCCATCAAGGTGCCCGTGGTGCCGAGGCCCGCCACGAAGTGGGTGATGGACGGGAGGTCGGTGAGGATCTCCGGGCCGGTGGTCGCGTAGTGGGCGCCCGCGTTGTCCGGGTTGCCGTACTGGTAGAGCATCACCCAGTCCGGGTGCTCCGCCGACAGTTCCTTCGCGACGCGGACCGCGGTGTTGGAGCCGCCCGCGGCCGGGGAGGAGATGATCTCCGCCCCCCACATGGCGAGCAGATCGCGCCGTTCCTGGGAGGTGTTCTCCGGCATGACGCACACGATGCGGTAGCCCTTGAGCTTGGCCGCCATGGCGAGCGAGATGCCGGTGTTGCCGCTGGTGGGCTCCAGGATGGTGCAGCCGGGGGTGAGCCGGCCGTCCTTCTCGGCCTGTTCGACCATGTGGAGCGCCGGGCGGTCCTTGATCGAGCCCGTGGGGTTGCGGTCCTCCAGCTTGGCCCAGATACGGACGTCCTCGGACGGGGACAGCCGCGGGAGGCGGACGAGGGGCGTGTTCCCCACGGCCGCCAGCGGGGAGTCGTACCGCATCAGCGCATGCCGCCGGCGACGGCCGGAAGGATCGTGACGTTGTCGCCGTCGCTGAGCTTGGTGGAGATGCCGTCGAGGAAGCGGACGTCCTCGTCGTTGAGGTAGACGTTCACGAAGCGGCGCAGCTGCTCACCGTCGACGATGCGCTCACGGATGCCGGTGTGGCGGCTCTCCAGGTCGGCGAAGAGGTCGGCGAGGGTGTCCCCGTTGCCTTCGACGGCCTTCGCGCCGTCGGTGTAGGTGCGGAGGATGGTCGGGATGCGGACCTCGATGGCCATGGCGTGGGCTCCTGTCGAAAGCGGAGAGGTGGCGTGGGGCGCGCGTTTCTGCCCCCGCGCGGGGGGTGGTGCGTGTGGGTGGGCGCGCGGACCGCGGCTCAGGCCGGGCGGCTCACGGGCAGGCTGCGGCTGGGACAGATCGCGCTCGCCAGCCTGCACAGGTCGACGTGCAGCCGCGCGACGAGCAGCGTGCCCGGCGTCTTGTTGCTCACGTCATGGGGAACCATGCGGGCATCGTATCGATTCCCTGTGCGGAAACCCGAGTGTGATCCCACATGATGGATGGTGAGCGTTCGCTATGTGGACAGAGTTCGGCTGCCCTGCCCCTCCGGGAGGTAGACGACCGTGGGTGCGCCGGTCTTCGGGTGGGCGCTGACCTCGGCGGCGACGCCGTACACCTCGCTCAGCAGTTCGGCCGTGAGGACCTCTTCCGGGGTGCCGGAGGCGACGACCCGGCCGTCCTTGAGGACGTAGAGGCGGTCGCAGTAGTAGGCGGCGAGGTTGAGGTCGTGCAGGGCGAGGAGGTTGGTGGTGCCCAGGTCGCGGACCAGGGAGAGGATCTCCAGCTGGTAGCGGATGTCCAGGTGGTTGGTCGGCTCGTCCAGGACGACGAGCGAGGGCTGCTGGACCAGGGCGCGGGCGACCAGGGCCCGCTGGCGTTCGCCGCCGGAGAGGGAGGCGAACGTACGGGGTTCGAGCGCGGCGATCCCGACCCGGTCGAGGGCCCCGGTGACCAGGGCGGTGTCGGCCGCCGTGTCCGCCTCCCAGAACCGCTTGTGCGGGGCGCGGCCCATCGCGACGACCTGGCCGACGGTGAGCTCGAATCCGGCGTGGCCGTCCTGCGGGACGGTGGCGATGCGCTGAGCGCGGGCCTTCACGGGGAGGGTGGCGAGGTCGTCGCCGTCGAGGAGGACCCGGCCGTGGGTGGGGCGCAGGGTGCCGTAGACGCAGCGCAGGAGCGTGGTCTTGCCGCTGCCGTTGGGGCCGACGAGTCCGACGGTCTCGCCGTCGGCGGCGGTGAGGTCGACGGCGTCGACGAGATGGCGGCCCTCGCCGGTCCCGTACGAGAGTGCCTCGGTGCGCAGGGTCGTCACGTGCGGGCTCCTTCGAGCGGTGTGGTCACGCGGGTGCTCCTTCCGGCCTGCGTCGCAGCATCCAGAGGAAGAACGGTCCGCCGGTCAGCGCGGTGAGCACCCCGACCGGGATGTCCTGCGGGGCCGCGAGCGTCCGGGCGGCCAGGTCCGCGAGGACCAGGAACACCGCGCCGCCGAGCGCGACGACCGGGAGGAGGGCGCGGTGTGCGGCGCCGACCGCCATCCGGGCCATGTGCGGGACCATCAGGCCGACGAAGCCGATCGCCCCGCTGTACGCGACGAGCACCCCGGTCATCAGGGAGACGAGGACGAAGACGGCGGCCCGGAAGCGGGCGGTGTCGAGGCCGAGGACGGTCGCACCCTCCTCCCCCACCAGGAGCAGGTCGAGCGGGCGGGCCAGGGTGAGGAGGACGGCGGTGCCCGCGACCAGGGTGACCGCGGGGAGCGCGAGCATGTCCCAGCGGGCCGAGCCGAGGCCGCCGAGGGTCCAGTAGAGGACTTCCTGGAGGTGGTCGGCACGGGCGGAGGTGACGAGGATCAGGCTGGTCAGGGCGGAGAGGACGTAGGAGACGGCGACCCCGGCGAGGACGAGCCGGTTGGTGGTGAGGCCGCCCCCGCCGCGCGCCAGGGTGTAGACGAGCAGCAGCGAGAGCAGGGCGCCGGCGAAGGCGGCGGCGGGGATCGTGACGGTGGTGGCGAGGGACGCGCCGATACCGAGGACGATGACCAGGACCGCGCCGGTGGAGGCCCCTGAGGAGACGCCGAGGAGGAACGGGTCGGCGAGCTGGTTGCGGACGAGGGCCTGGAGGACGGTGCCGATGACGGCGAGTCCGGCGCCGACGACGATGCCGAGCAGGACCCGGGGCAGCCGCACGTCCAGGACGATCGTGCGGAACGGGCTCGCCTCCGCCCGCCCGGTCAGGATGTCGAGCACCTGGCCGGGCGGGATACGGACGGAGCCGAGCGCGAGGGCGGCGAGGACGGCGACGGCCAGGAGCGCGGCGAGGACGCCGAGCACCAGGACGTAACCGAGCGGCCGCCGAGGAGCTGAGGCGCGGCAGGTCACGGGGTGGTGGCCGCCTTGACCGCCTCCGGGTGGAGCTGGGCCGCGAGCTTGTCGACGGCGGCGGGGACGCGGACGCCGAGGACCGCGTCGGACAGCGGCATGACGGCGAAGCGCTTGTTCTTGATGGCGGGGACGTCGGCGAGGGCCGGGTCGTCGAGGAGGCGCTTCTTCTTCTGTTCGACGGTGGTGGCGCCGTAGTCGTAGATCACGATGACGTCGGGCTTGCGGTCGACGACGTTCTCCCAGGAGGCGTCGCCGAAGGGCTTGTCGAGGTCGGCGAAGACGTTGGTGCCGCCGGCCCGCTCGATCAGCTCGTTGCCGATGCCCTCGCCGCCCGCGGTGAAGGCGGTCTTGTCGCCGCTGTCGTAGACGAAGACGGAGACCGGCTTGAGGTCGGCCAGCTTCTTGGCGGTGGCGGCGTTGTCGGCCTTGGCCTGCTCGATCCAGGCCTCGGCGCGGTCGCTGATGCCGAAGGTGCGGCCGACCTCGCGGATCTCCTCGTAGAGGGTGTCCATGGGCTGGTCGCCCTTGGTGCAGCTCTCGGTGTTGAGGCGGGTCTCGATGCCGGACTTCTTGAACGCCTCGCGGCCGCGGCCGTCGCCCGCGGTGAACGCGCTGGCGTAGCCGCCGTAGACGAAGTCGGGGTTGGCGGCGAGGACCTGCTCGTAGGAGGGGTACTCCTTGGCGAGGACGGGGACGGAGGCGTAGTCCTCGGCGTACTTCGGCAGGACCTTGTCGTCGAGGTAGGCAGTGCCGACGAGGGACTTCTTCAGGCCCAGTTCCAGCATGATCTCGGTGACGTGCTGGTTCATGGTGACCACGCGCTTCGGCGGGGCCTTGTACGTGGTGGTGACACCGCAGTTCTTGACGGTGTACGGGAAGCCTTCGCTCGTCGCCGACGCCTTGTCCCCGGTGGCGGCGTCGCCGTCGGAGGAGGCGGAGCAGGCGGTGAGGGCGAGCGGGAGCAGCACGGCGGCGGCTATGAGCGCAGGGGTGCGCCGGAACATGGCGGGGCCTCTCCGGGGGATTTCCGCGTCCCCTGGTCGATGCGAGAAGGCGGCGGGCCAGTTCCTGGCTTCCGGGCCGCCCTCCGGCACGGAGTCGGAGTCCGTACGGGAGGGGGCCCGGTCACAGTGGCGGGACCGTGCCGGATTCGCACCGGCTTCCTGGTTCCTGCCGCCTTGATGGGTTCGGGGTGCAGTGTGCCAGACCCGTCCGGCGGCTCCGCGCGGTACCCGGGGGCTCAGTACGCCTCGACGACCTGCACGTCTTCCTCGGTGATCTCGCCGTCCACGATGCGGTACGAGCGGAACTGGAAGGGGCCCGAGTCGTCGGTGTCGGCGGTGGAGACCAGGACGTAGTGGGCGCCGGGCTCGTTGGCGTACGTGACGTCGGTGCGGGAGGGGTAGGCCTCGGTCGCCGTGTGCGAGTGGTAGACGATCACGGGTTCCTCGTCGCGGTCGTCCATCTCGCGGTAGAGCTTGAGGAGGTCGGCGGAGTCGAACTCGTAGAACGTGGGCGAGCGGGCGGCGTTGAGCATCGGGATGAAGCGCTCGGGGCGGTCCGTCCCGGCCGGGCCCGCGACCACTCCGCACGCCTCGTCGGGGTGGTCGGCGCGGGAGTGGGCGACGATCTGGTCGTAGAGCGTCTGGGTGATGGTCAGCATGGCGCCAGGATAAGACCGACCGGGAATCGGGGGGTGGGAGAAGGAGCGGGGCTGGGTGCGTGCAGCTGCAAGGCGGAGGATTGAGTCAACGCGGAGCGTTGGTGATTGACGACAACGCCGCAGATGCGCGTGCCCAGCCCCGCGACGCCGCCCCCCGATTCCCGGTCGGTCTGCGGCAGGCGGGCCCCCCGCGTACCGGTGGGTGGTACGCGGGGGCCCGCATGGTGGACACGTCGGCCGTTGGGGCGGCCGGGACGGTCCGGGAGGAGGGTGGTCGTGGGGCCCGCCCTCGGGGTCGCCGGGGATCCGGGGGCCGGTGGTGCGGCTCCCGGGTCAGCGGGTCTCGGTGGAGGTCTTCTCCGGGGCCGACGGGTTGCGCGACTGGAGCACCCGGTAGGAGACGAACAGGATGAGCGCCCACAGCGGTGCGCAGTAGAGCGAGATCCGGGCGTCCTTGTCGATCGCCATCATCACGATGACCATGCCGATGAAGCAGAGCGCGAACCAGCTGGTGTACGGGGCGCCCGGGGCCTTGAACGAGGACTGCGGCAGGAGACCGGCGTCGGCCTTGCGGCGGTAGCGGATCTGGCTGATCAGGATCATGATCCAGGCCCACATGCCGGAGATGGTCGCGAAGGAGACGACGTAGTTGAACGCCTCGCCCGGCCACTGGTAGTTGATCCACACGCCGACGAGCATCAGGGCGGCGGAGAACGTGGTGCCCACCAGCGGCAGGCCGTTCTTCGTCAGCTTGGTGAAGGCGCGGGGACCCTGGCCGTTGAGGGCGAGGTCGCGGAGCATGCGGCCGGTGGAGTACATGCCGGAGTTGCAGGAGGAGAGCGCCGCGGTGAGGACGACGAAGTTGACGATGGCGGCGCCGACGCCGAGCCCCATCTCCTCGAAGGCCTTCACGAACGGGGAGACGCCGGGCTTGAAGGTGGACCACGGCACGACCGAGAGGATCATGATCAGTGCGCCGACGTAGAAGACGGCGATGCGCCACGGCACGGTGTTGATGGCCTTGGGCAGCACGGTCTTGGGGTCCTTGGACTCCCCGGCGGTGACGCCGACGAGCTCCACGGCGAGGAAGGCGAACATGACGATCTGGAGCGTCATGAGGGTGCCGGTGATGCCGTTGGGGAAGAATCCGCCGTCGTTCCAGAGGTTGGAGACGGTCGCGGTGTCCCCGGCGTCGGAGAAGCCGATGGTGAGCACGCCCGCGCAGATCAGGATCATGCCGATGATGGCGGTGACCTTGACCATGGAGAACCAGAACTCCAGCTCACCGAAGAGCTTCACGGAGATCAGGTTGGCGGCGTAGAGAATGACGGTGAACACCAGGGCGGACAGCCACTGCGGAATGTTCCACCAGTACGTCATATAGGTGGCTGCGGCGGTGACTTCGGTGATTCCGGTGACGACCCAGAACAGCCAGTAGGTCCAGCCGGTGACGAATCCGAAGAACGGGCTGATGAATTCGCGGGCGTACTCCGAGAAGGAGCCCGAGACGGGGCGGTACATGAGCAGCTCGCCCAGGGCCCGCATGATGAAGAAGATGACCAGACCTGCGATGACGTAGGCCAGGATGAGGCTCGGCCCGGCCCGGTCGATGGCTTTGCCCGCGCCGAGGAAGAGCCCGGTGCCGATGGCTCCGCCGATGGCGATCATCTGAATCTGGCGAGCTCCCAGACCGCGCTGGTATCCCTCACCGCCGGCTCCGGCGTCCCCGGCATTGCCGCCGGGCTGACCCTTGTCGACCTGTCCCTCGTCGACGTGCGCCGATGTCATGGTGGTGCGCCTTTCTCCACGCCGATCCGCGCCGTACAAGGCTGCGGATCAGGTCCTGATCCCCCCGGATATGGATGGAGTGCGACCGGCGTTCGGCCGGTGTGTAGCGCCCCCGGGAAACAGGGGTGGCGTCCCCGGGCGGTCGTGAAGATTTATCACGGCTGTCACAGGACACCGTGGGACATTCTGTGGTGCACACCACAGGCAGAAGGGGACATAAAGCCCCACCCGGAACGAATGACCCGAATGACTTGGCGGGATCGTTACTCGGATCTGAGCGTCCGTTGAGCGAACGACGGGCCCCCGCCACGGCTTGGCGAGGGCCCGTCGTTCTCCGGAGGCTGCCTACGGCATGAGCGTCTCGACCAGGGATTCCTGGAGGGCGCCGAGCCAGAGGTAGGCCATCACCATGGGCTTGCGCGGATCGCTGTCGGGGAGCCGGTAGAGCGAGCCCTCCTCGCCCTGGTCCTCGTCGGAGACCTCCAGCCGGGTGCCGATGGTCAGGCGCAGGTCGTTGAGCGAGCGGAGCCAGCTGAGGCACTCCTCGCCGGTGAGGGTGAGGACGGCTCCGCCGTCCGGGGCGGGCGAGAGCGCGTCCAGGGTGCGGACGACGGCGAGGGCGTCGTCGCGCTTGCCGGTGCGCAGGTCCATCTCCGTGAACCGGCGGAACTCGGCGGACCGCTCGCGCAGCTCCTGCTCCTCCTCCGGCTTTCCGGCCCCGGCGGACCCCTCGGACCCCCCTGGCCCTCCGTAGGCGTCGGGGAAGAGCCGGGCGAGCGCCGGGTCGGTCGGCGGCTTGCTGGGGCCCTCGGCGAAGAGGGCGGCGAGCGGGTCCTCGCCGTCGGCGGGCTGGTCGCCGGGGCCGATCAGCTCCAGCAGCTGGACGGCGAGGGAGCGCAGGATGGAGATCTCGACCTCGTCGAGCGCGACGGCCGCGCCGCCGCCTGGGGTGGCCTCGAAATGGCCGGCCATGGATTCTCCGATGGTGGATCGAACGGGGCGGGTGGCGGGGCGGGTGAAGCCCTAGTTGCGGTCCTGGGTGAGGGTGGCCCACAGCCCGTAACCGTGCATGGCCTGGACGTCGCGTTCCATCTCCTCGCGGCTGCCGCTGGAGACGACGGCGCGGCCCTTCTGGTGCACGTCCAGCATGAGCTTGTGGGCCTTGTCCTTCGGATAGCCGAAGTAGGCCTGGAAGACATAGGTCACATAGCTCATCAGGTTGACCGGGTCGTTGTGGACGAGCGTCACCCACGGGACGTCCGGCTCGGGGACCGCGAAGGTCTCCTCGGCCGAATCGGGACGTTCGATCTCTAGCGGGGTAGCAACGCTCACTTGTCCCATGCTGCCACCCGGGCGGGCCCGGCGCACAAACGGACCCCACATCTCGTCACTTTGACGAATAGGGGGTAGCATCCCAGCCATGAACACAGCGGACCTCGGTCGGCGGGTCGGCGTTCCGTCGACCGCGCTCTTCACCGACCAGTACGAACTGACCATGGTGCAGGCCGCCCTCAAGGCCGGCACCGCCGACCGGCACTCGGTCTTCGAGGCGTTCACCCGCCGGCTCCCCGAGGGGCGGCGGTACGGCGTCGTCGCGGGCACCGGCCGGGTGCTGGACGCGGTGGAGAACTTCCACTTCGACGACGAGATGATCGGCTTCCTGCGCCAGCAGGGCATCGTGGACGAGCCGACCCTCGAATGGCTGGCGGGCTACCGCTTCAGCGGCGACATCTGGGGCTACCCGGAGGGCGAGGTCTACTTCCCCGGCTCCCCGATCCTGCGGGTCGAGGGGTCCTTCGCCGAGTGCGTGCTGCTGGAGACGGTGATCCTCTCCATCCTCAACCACGACTCCGCCATCGCCGCCGCCGCCTCGCGGATGTCGGCCGCCGCCGGGGGCCGCCGGCTGATCGAGATGGGCGCCCGCCGCACCCACGAGCTCTCCGCGGTCGCCTCCGCCCGTGCCGCGTACGTCGGCGGCTTCGACGCCACCTCCGACCTGGCGGCGGGCTTCCGCTGGGCGATCCCGACGGTCGGCACCAGCGCGCACGCCTTCACCCTGCTGCACGACAGCGAGCGCGACGCGTTCCGGGCCCAGGTGGACTCGCTCGGCCGGGGCACGACGCTGCTGGTCGACACGTACGACGTGACCGAGGCGGTCCGGGCGGCCGTGGAGATCGCCGGGCCCGAGCTCGGCGCCGTACGGATCGACTCCGGGGACCTGCTGCTGGTCGCGCACCGGGTGCGGCAGCAGCTGGACGAGCTGGGGGCGACGGGCACGAAGATCGTGGTGACCTCTGACCTGGACGAGTACGCCATCGCCTCGCTGGCCGCCGCGCCGGTGGACGCGTACGGGGTCGGCACCCAGCTCGTCACCGGGAGCGGGCACCCCACCTGCTCGATGGTCTACAAGCTGGTGGCCCGCGCCGGCTCGGCGGAGCCGGACGCCCCGCTGGTGCCGGTGGCCAAGAAGTCGCTCGGCGCGAAGTCGTCGGTCGGCGGCCGCAAGTGGGCCGCGCGCCGGACCGACGAGCACGGCGTCGCCGAGGCCGAGGTGATCGGCACCGGCCCGGTCCCCGCCGAGCTGGCCGACAGGCAGCTGCTGGTGGAGCTGGTACGGGACGGCGAGGTGGTCGCCCGCGAGCCGCTGGACGCGGTCCGGGAGCGGCACGTGGCCGCGCGCGCCGGGCTGCCGATGTCGGCGATCCAGCTGTCGCGGGGCGAGCCGGTGATCCCGACCGAGTACGCCTGAGCCGGTCCGGGTGCGCCCGGGGCCGCCCCGGGCGCACCCGGACCGGGTCGGTCCAAACCGGGGGTTTCGCGGACGGGGCTTGATTGTGACGTTCCAGTGCCTAGGCTCGAACCCCCGGCCCCCGGGGCCGCCGCTCGATCCCCGCCCCGCTCACTCCGCTCCCGCCCCCACCGAAGGACACCCGCCATGCACCGCGCATTGATCGTCGTGGACGTTCAGAACGACTTCTGCGAGGGCGGCAGCCTCGCGGTGGCGGGCGGTGCCGACGTCGCCGCCGCCATCACCGACCTGATCGGTGACGCCCAGCCCGCCTACCGCCATGTGGTCGCCACCCGCGACCACCACATCGACCCGGGCGGCCACTTCTCGCCGAACCCGGACTACGTCGACTCCTGGCCGGTGCACTGCGTCGCCGGTACGGAGGGCGTCGGCTTCCACCCGAACTTCGCGCCCGCCGTCGCCTCCGGTGCCATCGACACGGTGTTCGACAAGGGGGCGTATTCGGCCGCGTACAGCGGGTTCGAGGGCTCCGACGAGAACGGGACCGGCCTCGCCCAGTGGCTGCGCGACCGCGAGGTCACCGAGGTCGACGTGGTCGGCATCGCCACCGACCACTGCGTCCGGGCCACCGCGCTGGACGCGGCCCGTGAGGGCTTCGTCACCCATGTGCTGCTCGACCTGACCGCGGGCGTCTCCGGCGCCACCACGGAACGGGCCCTGGCGGAGCTGCGTACGGCGGGCGTGAAGCTCTCCGGCACGCCCGTCGTCGCGTCGTAGCCCAGCGTCTCAGCCCGGGCCCGCCCGGGCCCTACGCGGCCGGGCGGGCCGGTCCGGCGTACCCGCCGGGACCCAGCAGCGCCCGGATCGGGTGCCACAGCTCCTGGCACGACGAGCCCGGCGCCGACGCCTGACGCCCCAGGCCGCCGGGCAGGGCGACCGGGTCCGCCTGCGGGGCGGCCCGCCACAGCAGGCCGTCCGGATGGTGCAGCACCGCCGTGATCTCGTCCGGTGTCGGCGGCTGGTCGTTGCCGCGCAGATAGACCGCCCGCAGCCCCTGATTGCGCAGCCTGGTCAGGGCGCGCGCCCGGTTCACCGCGTGCACCAGCACCCGTACAGGGGCCCCTGGCCCCGCTCCCGTACCGCTGCCGGGACCTGTGCCGTCGGCCGGTCTGGTGAGGGTCAGGGCGACCACCACCGTGCCGTTCGGCAACCTGCAGAAACCTCCGCCTGCCATGCTCCACGCTCCCCCGTGAGACGTCGTGTCAATAAGGATGTGAACAAGACGCACCTAAACACGATCGGCCGCCGCCCGCTAGAGGGCGACGGCCGATCATGCTTTGACCTGGGGTTTTACTTGATCAGCGGCCCGAGGGGCTGACCAGGACGGTCATCGTCTGTCCATCGCGGGGCTCGTGGACGATGGAGATGCGGGTGTTCGTGTCAGAAACCTTGACACTGCCCGTCGGGTTCTCCTTGTACCAGTAGGTGCCCTTCCGGTCGTCGAAGACCGGGTTGCCCAGGCTGGGCTTGATGTACAGCGGCACGTCCGCGTTGTGGAGCGTGAAGCCCTTGTTCGGGTACCAGCTGAACGGGGCGTCGAACGGCTGGATCTTGTTGCGCAGGAGCGAGCCGTCCTTCCACTTGAGCGGCTTGGCGTGCGCGTCGATCGGCAGGATCAGACCCTGGCCCGGGTGGACGGAGGTGTTGTTGTCCTTCTGGGAGGTGTCCCAGAGCCAGACCAGCAGACCGTTCTGGTACGCGTAGTGCTCGACCCAGTCCGGACGGGTGCCGGAGAAGCCGAAGTTGTACGGGCCGACCTTCAACGTCTCGTCGTAGGAGACGTACTGGCGGTTCTCCGCGATGTAGTACTGCGGGTAGTCCTGGGTGAAGGACTCACCGATCCGCGAGAAGCCCTTGGCGGTCCAGCCGTTGTCGTCGCCCTCGGCGTTGTCCGAGAAGAGCGCCGCACCGTCGGCGGTGATGGTGATGGCGTCGGCCGCGAAGCCCTTGCCGCCCGCGCCGCCGTCCGTCTGGTAGCGGAAGCGGAGGTCGACCTTCTTGCCCGCGTAGGCGTCCAGCGGGAAGGAGAGCTTCTTGTACGCGCCCGAGACGTCGGTCAGGGCCGGCTTGTCACTGGCGTCGCGCGGGATGGCCTTGCCGTCGGCGGTGCCGTCGAGCGCGGTCCAGCTGGTGCCGCCGTTGTCGGACACCTCGGTGTAGAGGTAGTCGTAGTCGGCCTCGATGTCGTACCAGCCCGAAAGGTCCAGCGTGGCCTTGGACTTGCCGGTCAGGTCGACCGAGCGGGTCAGGGTGTTCGACAGGTCGTCGCCCATGTCGCTCCACCACTGCTTCGCGCCCTCGGCGGGCTTGACGACGGTGGTGGTGACGGCCTTCTTCGGCAGCTCGACGACGAGCGCCTGCGGGTTCTTGGTGTTGTACTCCGAGACGCCCAGCTTGTGCAGCGAGGTCTTGCCGGCCTTGGCCTTGTCGTAGTCGAGCCAGCCGAGCTGGAGCTTGTCCCACGAGGTCATGTCGCCGGGCAGGTTGCCGATCTCGCCCTTGCCGGTGCCGAGCCAGGAGCCCGCCGACATGAGGGACCAGAAGCCGACCGAGTTCTCGCCGCCGCCCGAGGTGTCGTACAGGTCCGGCAGACCGAGGTCGTGGGCGTACTCGTGGGCGAAGACGCCCAGGCCGCCGTTCTCGGGCTGGACGGTGTAGTCGCCGACCCAGATGCCCGTGTCGCCGATCTGGGCGCCACCGGCCTTGTTGTCCGCGGGGCCGGTCGCACCGGCGTTGGTGCCGTACGCGTACCAGCGGTGCGCCCAGATGGCGTTGGTGCCCTCGGCGCCGCCGCCGGCCGACTCGTCCTCACCGGCGTGGACCAGCTGGAAGTGGTCGATGTAGCCGTCGGGCTCGTTGAAGTTGCCGTCGCCGTCGAAGTCGTAGCGGTCCCACTCGTCGTACTCGGCGAGGTTCGCCTTGATCTCGGCGTCGGTGCGGCCCTTGGCCTTCTGGTCGGCGACCCAGGCGTTCACACCGTCGCGGACCGCGTCCCACACGTTGGCGCAGTTGGACTGGCCGCAGTAGTTGGAGCCGTAACGGGCCTCGTTGTAGGGGACCTTGACCCAGTCGGAGACCTCGCCCTCGACCGAGTAACGGCCCGAGGAGGTCTTCTCGTAGTAGGTCTTGAGCGAGTGGACGCCCTTGCCCTCGCCGAAGTAGAGCTCCTGGAAGTGCTTCTGGTTGTAGTCGGACTTCCAGGCGGTGCTGTTGTCCTTCTTCGGGTCCGGCTTGGCGATCTTGTTGTGCGCCGGTCCGGGGGTGCCGCCGAACTTCTTGACGGGCGGCTTGGGGCCGTCGCCGTCCGGGTCGAACATCGTGGTGTCGTCGACCTGGTCGCCGAACTCCAGCAGGATGGTGAAGATCTTGTCGGTCTTCTCCCGGCCGAGCTCCACGTACTTCTTGTCGCCGAGCTTGACGACCTTGGAGCCGCTCCGGTTCGCGACCTTCTTGTCCCCGGCCAGCACCTGCTCCAGCGCGGCCTCGCGCTGCTCGGCCTGCTGCTCGCTGAAGGGGCCCTCCAGGTTGTGCTCCACATGCCCCTTGGCCGGCGCCGGGTCACGGCGGTCGACGGTGGAGACACCGGAACCTGATGAGCTGTCATGCGCCTGGGCGGTGGCGAAGGTCGACGCCGTCGCGGCGGTCGCGGCCATGGCCACGACAACGGCGGCGGCGCGAAGCGCCCGTCTCTGATTGGTCACTTGAAGCAGTCCTCCCCGGGCGTCCGCGCTGCGGCCAGGGGGGTATGGAGAGGGCCGCGCGCGTAAACGCGTCACAAGTGACGACATTCGATCGGAGTTATGAGAGAAAAGACAGACCTTGACTTGAACAGACCAAGTGCACTATGCGGAGCGCTCTTCCGGTATACGGACGGTATGAGAAGGGCATGGGAACGGCAAAGGAACGCCGACCGGCCCGGATCCGTCCGGTCGAACGCTCCAACAGGCGCGCTCGGCTGTCCGGTTGGTGAGAGCCGTGACTCCGTGCGCCCCCTGTGCACCGGTACCGTGCGTTAGGTCACGCTTACTACCGGTCCCTCTCGGGCATCCACCGTCGTAGGGTCGTTCGGCGTGCACGACCGCACCGAACGCCGCCCGCCCATCCGACGTCCCGAGGACGGAATCCGTCATGCCGCGTCCGACTGCCGCACAGTTCGCCTACGGTTCGGCCACCGTCGTCGCCACGACGCTCGCCCTGCTGCTGCTGTTCCGCACGGAGTCCGGCGTGGGGGTGGCCGTCGTCGGCGCGACCGCGCTGGCCCTCGGCCTCCTGGTCGCCCTGCGCCTGCCGCACCCCGGCCACCGGACGACGGAAGGGGCCGGGCGGACCGCGACCGACCGGGCCTCCGCCGCCGCCCGGACGCACCACGCCCTGGAAGGCATCGGGGCCCGGGAGCGGGTCCCGGCGGCCCGTTCGTCCGCGCGTCCGTCGGACCGTTCGTCCGCGCGGACCGACGAGCACTCGCTGCGCCGCTAGCCGGCTCGGGCTCGCTAACGGGCCACGACGACGACCGTCTTGGCGGCCTTGTCCTGGAGCCCCTGCCGGTAGGGCTTGTCGGTGAACATCAGCACGATGTTGATCAGCCACCACAGGCACGGGCAGCACAGCAGCGCCGGGGCCCACAGCACGACCGCCCGCATCAGCGCGGCCCCGGTGTCGGGCACCCGCCCGTCGTTGAGCATCGCGACGCGCAGCTTCAGCAGCCGCTTGCCCAGCGTGCGGCCGTCCTTGTGGGTGAAGTAGGTGTCGTAGGCGACGTAGACCACCAGGCCGATGATCGACCAGAGCAGCTGGTGCCCGCTGTACCCGCTGGCGACCGCGTCGCCGAACCCGTCGTCGCCGTCCCCGTTGACGTCGACCGCGCCGCCCCAGGGCAGCGAGATCAGATACAGCGGGATCGAGATGATGAGGAAGTCGATGAGCCGCGCCAGGATCCGCTTCCCCGGCTCGGCGAGCGGCGGCATCCCGGCGAGCGGGTCGGGCGCCCCGAACCCGCGGCCGCTGCCGTACGGATCGTTCGGCGGGGGCGGAGGCGGCGGGGGCGGCGGAGCACTGCCGTACGGCTGACCGTCGGACGGCGGCGGGGGCTCCTGCGGCTTCTTGAGGAACGGATCGTCGTCCTCGGGCGGCTGGCCGGGCGTCGGCTGGTCGTTGCTCATGGGGGCAGTGCATCCCGCACCACAGGGGCCCGCAACGGCTCAGGTGCGTTCGGGGGACGCGGGGCGGCATACGAGTCTAGACCGGCATGTCGCCACCCGCCCGGCCAGCTTTTCCGATAAGCGGGCAGGTGGCTCCGGGTCAGCCGCTCCCACTCAGCCCGCTCAGCCCGCCACGAACGTCCGGGCCGCCTTGTCGTGCCAGCACTGGCGCCACGGGCGGTCGAACAGGCACCACAGGACGTTGACCACACCGAGGACGAGCAGCCCCAGCACGCCGTAGACGAGCCAGCGGCGCAGGGCTGCTCCCAGGGACGGGGTGTCATGGGACTCGATGTCCCGTACGTCGAGCCCGAAGAGCTTCTTGCCCAGCGTCCGGCCCCACTTGGCCGTCGGCAGGGCCTCCAGCAGGAAGCCGAGGAGCAGGAACGCGGCGAGCAGCGCCCCCAGCAGGAGCCCGGTGGTGGAGTCCAGCAGCCAGACGGTGACGGTCTCCCCCGTCTCCTTCGCGGCGGTGATCTTCCGGTCGATGTGGTCGAGCGCCCGCGCCGACAGCGGGACGGCGACCGCCCCGACGACCGCGCCGAGCAGGAGGTTGTCGACAAGCCGGGCGGCGAACCGTTTGCCGAGCCCGGCGGGGCGGGCCGAGGCCTGGTTGCGGGCGAGTTGCTGGAAGGGGTCGTCGACCGGCGGCTTCCACGGCACGACGGGCTGGTCCGCACCGGCCGCCGGTCCCGCAGTCTGCTGGTGCTGGTGGGGCAGCTGTTGTTGCTGCTGCGGTTCGGGCTGGGCCAGTTGGTGGACCTGCTGGGCCCAGGAGGCCGAGCCGCCGCCGGGGCCGGGCGTCAGGGGCGTGTGCAGGGCCGCCGAAGGACCGGGGTCGGGGGACGGCGTGGGTACGGGGGCGGGTGCGGGAGCCGGGGCGGGTGCGGGAGCCGACGGCTGGGGCTGCTGAGCCTGCGGTGCGTGCTGCGCCTGCTGGGACGGGGCCGACGCCTGCTGGGCGTGTGCCTGCTGCGGGCGCGCCGACGCTTGCTGCGCCGGTACCTGGTGGGCCGGTGCCTGCGGAGCCTGGGCCTGCGCCGGGAGGGCCCGGGGTGTCGGAGCCGGGGCGAGGCTGTTCGGGGCCGCGCTCACGTTCTGCGGCCCCTGCGGCGTACCGGCGTTCGACGGCGCCGGACCGGGCGGTACGTCACCGGCCGCCGGGGCGCCGCCCCGTACCGCGTTCGGCCGGGGCCCCACCGCGCGGATCGTGACCGTCCCGTCCACCGGCGGGCGCACCCCGGCCTCCTCGGCGGGCCGGCCGCCGCTCTCCCGCATCCCCGGCAGCGCGCCGCCGGTCGGGTCCTGGGCCACCGGCGCCCTCGGGTCGGCCGACGGCGCAGGGTGGCCGGGGCTCGCGGGCTCCTGCGCAGGTCCGCCCCACTCGACCCGGCGGTCCCGTTCGCCGCCGAACCCGTTCTGGCGTGCGGCGTCCGCCTGCCAGACCGACGCGCCGTCAGCGGGCCCCGCCGCCCGGTCCGCGCCGGGTGCGCCGGAGCCGGGCGAGGCCCCCGCGTCGTCCCGGCCGTCCTCCTCGTCGAAGAAGATCGGCCCGGTCTCCTCCACCGGCGCGGTCTGCACACCGGCCGCCGGGGCGGGGGCGGTTGCGGCCGGACCCGTCTGCCGGGGCGCGGGCCGGCTCGTACCGGGGACCCAGGAAGCGCCGTTCCAGTACCGGACGTAGCCGGGGATGGAGGGGTCGGGGTAGTAGCCCTCGCGGGGGCTTTCGTCACCGGGTGCCGGAGTTGGCGCGCTCATCAGCGGGTCCCGTATCTCTTCGAGGCCTCAGGCCGTCCCCGCCGGGCGGGCGGACGGCCTCAATACAAGGGTCCACATCTATCAGACAGCCGCCCGCCCCCGGGCCGGTCCACCTGTTTGGGCCCTCTTTCGAGACGGGTTCGGGAAGGGTTTCGGGACGGCTTCCGCAACCGCCCGAAGTTTTTCCCGAAGTCGCGTAATAGGTGGCGGGGAGGGCGCTCTCTCCTTGTGCGGGACGGTCACGGGACCGGCCCATGAGCACCGGAAGGTCGTGCATGTCGATGATGAGCATCGTGGAACGTGAGCTGGAGCTGAAGCTGGTCCTGTCCCCCGAGCGGTCCATCCCGGTGCCCGCCCGGCTGACGTACCGCACGAACGACCCGTACGCCGTGCACATCGCCTTCCACATCGGCTCCGAGTCGCCGGTGCACTGGACGTTCGCCCGGGAACTGCTGGTGGAGGGCGTGTTCCGGCCGTGCGGGCACGGGGACGTGCGGATCTGGCCGACGAAGGTCGCGGGCCGCAGCGTCATCTGCGTGGCCCTCACCTCCCCCGACGGCAACGCCCTGCTGGAGGTGCCCTCCGTCGCCGTGGCCGCCTGGGTGGAGCGGACCCTGCGCGTGGTGCCGCCGGGCACCGAGAGCGACCGGCTGGGGATGGACGAGGCGCTGGCGGAGCTGCTGGCCCCGCTGCCGGCCGACGACCTGTGGCTGAGCGACCCGTGGACGGCGGAGGAGTCGCCGTCCCAGGACGGTGAGGCGTGAAAACCCCTGGCGGAAGCGGGGATCAGAAGAGCTTGCCGGGGTTGAGGAGACCGAGCGGGTCGAAGGCCGCCTTGATGGAGCGCTGCAGTTCGACGCCGGTCTCCCCCAGTTCGCGGGCGAGCCACTCCTTCTTGAGGACGCCGACACCGTGTTCGCCGGTGATGGTTCCGCCGAGTTCGAGACCGAGCGCCATGATGGCGTCGAAGGACTCGCGGGCCCGGCGGGACTCGTCGGGGTCCTGGTGGTCGAAGCAGACGACGGGGTGGGTGTTGCCGTCGCCCGCGTGGGCGCAGACGCCGATGGTGAGGTCGTACTCCTCGGCGATGGCCGCCGTACCCGCGAGCATCGCGCCGAGCCGGGAGCGCGGTACGCACACGTCGTCGATCATCGTGGCGGGCTTGACGGTCTCCAGTGCGGTGAGGGACATGCGGCGCGCCTGGAGGAGGAGTTCGGACTCGGCGGGGTTATCGGCGGGGACCACCTCGGTGGCCCCGGCGGCGGTGCACAGCTCGCCGACGGCGGCGAGGTCGGCCAGCGGGTCCGGGGTGTCGAAGGCGCAGAGGAGGAGAGCCTCGGTGGTCTCGGGCAGGCCCATGGAGGCCATCGCGTTGACGGCACGCACGGTCGTACGGTCCATCAGTTCGAGGAGTGACGGGGTGTGACCGCGCTCCATGATCCGGCACACAGCGTCACAGGCGGTGGCCGCCGAGGGGAACTCGGCGGCGAGGACGAGCTGCTGCGGCGGCTGCGGTTTGAGCGCGAGAACGGCCTTGACGACGATCCCGAGGCTGCCCTCGGAGCCGACGAAGAGCCGGGTCAGGTCGTATCCGGCGACGCCCTTGGCGGTGCGGCGGCCGGTGGTCAGGAGCCGCCCGTCGGCGAGGACGACCTCCAGACCCAGGACGTATTCGGCGGTGACCCCGTACTTCACGCAGCACAGGCCGCCGGACGCGGTGCCGATGTTGCCGCCGATGGTGCACGTCTCCCAGCTGGAGGGGTCCGGCGGGTAGTACAGACCGTGTTCGTTCACCGCGCGTGAGAGCACCGCGTTGACGACGCCCGGTTCGACGACGGCGATCCGGTCGACCGGGCTGATCTCCAGGATCCGGTCCATCTTCACCAGGGAGAGCACGATGCAGCCGTCCGAGGCGTTGGCCGCGCCGGACAGGCCGGTACGGGCGCCCTGCGGGACGACGGGGACACGCAGCGCGGTCGCGGTGCGCATGACGTGCTGGACCTGCTCGACCGTGCGCGGGAGCACGACGACGGCCGGGGTGCCGGCCTCGCAGAAGCTCGCCATGTCGTGGGCGTAGGACGCGGTGACGTCCGGATCGGTGATCAGCGCCTCGGGAGGCAGTCCCGCGCGCAGCCGTTCGAGGAGATCGCTCATGATCCAAGCGTGTCACCCGGGGCCAATGGTGTGAACCCGTGGGCGGGGGCCGATCCCAAGGCGCGGTGTGCTCGTATGACTGACGCAGAGTGATGGCCATGGATGTCATGCCGCAGCAGGGCCCGGACTCCGGCCGGCCGCCCGAGCCGTCCCCGCAGGACCCCTACGTGCTGCCCGCCGAAGGCGCCACCGCCGTACCCCCGCCGCCGCCCACGCTGCGGACGACGCTGCGCCGGGCCGCGTTCGGCGCGGTGGCCGCCGGGGTGCTGCTGGCCGGGGCGCTGGTGGCGGTGGACGACGGTGACGGGCGGCCGAAGGAGCCGGGGCCGGTCGAGCGGGCCGAGGCGGCGGCGACCGCGGGCTCCCCGGCCTCGCTCTCGGACCTCACCGCGCTGATCGGGGACCGCCAGCAGTGGGTGGAGTCCCACCCGAAGGACGCCCCGTCCCTGGCGACGCTCGGTACGGCGTACGTGGAGTGGGCGCGGCGCTCGGCGGACACGGCGTACTACGCCCGCGCCGAGCAGGCCCTGAAGCGTTCGCTGGAGGCCCAGCCGGGCGAGCGCGGGAACGGGGCCGCGTGGCTGGGGCTCGCGGCCCTGGCCAACGCCCGGCACGACTTCCTCGCGGCGAAACGGTGGGGCGAGACGGTCAAGGAGCAGCAGCCGAAGGCCTGGAACGTATACCCGGTCCTCATCGACGCCTACACCGGGCTCGGCGACCGGAAGGCGGCGACCGCGGCGACGGAGACGTTCGGCGAGCTGCGCAAGGGCGTTCCCGCGCTGGCCCGGACCGCCGACCTCTACCGGGGCAACGGCTGGCGCGAGGACGCGCTGGCCACCGCCCGGGAGGCGGCGGACCGGGCGACGCAGCCCGCCGAGAAGGCGGAGGCGCTGCACCGGCTCGGCGAGCTGGCGTGGGAGCGGGGCGAGCCGGAGGAGGCGGTGGCGCAGTTCGACGCGGCGCTGCGCACGGATTCCGGTCAGCTCACCTCGGTGGCGGGCCGGGCCCGGGCCCTGGCGGCGCTGGACCGCACCGACGAGGCGCTGGCCGCGTACCAGAGCGCGCTGGAGAAGCTGCCGCGCCCGCAGTACGCGCTGGAGCTGGGCGAGCTGTACGAGTCGCTGGGGCTGGACGGGGACGCCCGCACCCAGTACGCGAAGCTGCGGGAGATGGTGGCCGCGGCGAAGAAGGACGGGGTCGACGAGTCCCTGGTGCTGGCCCGGTTCGAGGCCGACCACGGGGACCCGGAGGCGGCGGTGGAGCTGCTGCGGGCCCAGTGGCGGGGGCAGCACCGCAGTGCGGCGGTGGCGGACGCGCTGGGCTGGGCGCTGCACCGGGCGGGCGAGTCCGAGGAGGGCCTGGAGTACGCGCAGCTGGCCGCCGACACGGGCGTGCGGAACGCCTCGTACGCGTACCACCTCGGCGTGATCCAGCGGGAGCTGGCGGACTACGGTCCGGCGCGCCGGAATCTGGAGCAGGCCGTGCGGACCAACCCGGCCTTCTCGCCGCTCGCCGCGCCGCTGGCCCAGGAGGCGCTGGACGCGCTGGGCGAGCCGCCGCCGGGGGGACCGGGCGAGATCCAGCAGCCTCCGCCGCCGGCCCCCGAGCCCGAGCCGGAGCCGGCGAAGAAGCCGGAGCAGGAGAGGAAGCCCGAGGCCCCGGCCCCGGCGCCGTCCCGTACGGCCGCCGTGAAGTCCCCGTCGCCCACCGCGTCACCCTCCGCTCCGTCCTCCACATCGCCCTCGGTGTCGAAGAGTCCCTGAAGGGGAGGCCGGGAACGGCGAACGCCGCCGCGGTCCGGGGTACTGCCCCGGGCCGCGGCGGCGTTCTGCACCGTCCGCGCGGATCAGAGGTTGCCGCGCTTCTCCTGCTCGCGCTCGATCGCCTCGAACAGGGCCTTGAAGTTGCCCTTGCCGAAGCCCATGGAGCCGTGGCGCTCGATCATCTCGAAGAAGACGGTCGGCCGGTCCTGGACCGGCTTGGTGAAGATCTGCAGCAGGTAGCCGTCCTCGTCGCGGTCGACGAGGATCTTCAGCTCGCGCAGGGTCTCGACCGGAACCCGGGTCTCGCCGGCCCACTCGCCGAGGGTGTCGTAGTACGAGTCGGGGGTGTCCAGGAACTGCACACCGGCGGCGCGCATCGAGCGGACCGTGGAGACGATGTCGTTGGTGGCGAGCGCGATGTGCTGGACGCCCGCGCCGCCGTAGAACTCCAGGTACTCGTCGATCTGCGACTTCTTCTTCGCGATCGCCGGCTCGTTGATCGGGAACTTGACCTTGAGCGTGCCGTCGGCGACGACCTTCGACATGAGGGCGGAGTACTCGGTGGCGATGTCGTCGCCCACGAACTCCTTCATGTTGGTGAAGCCCATGACCTCGTTGTAGAAGCCGACCCACTCGTTCATCCGGCCCAGCTCGACGTTGCCGACGCAGTGGTCGATGGCCTGGAAGGTCCGCTTGGCGGGCGGCTCGACGATCGGCTTGGCCGCGGCGAAGCCGGGGAGGTAGGGGCCGTCGTAGCCGGAGCGCTCCACCAGGGTGTGGCGGGTCTTGCCGTAGGTGGCGATGGCGGCGAGGACGACCGTGCCGTGCTCGTCCTTGACCTCGTGCGGCTCGGTGATGCCGCGCGCGCCGTGCTCGACTGCGTACGCGTACGCGGCCCGGGCGTCCGGGACCTCGATGGCGAGGTCGACGACCCCGTCGCCGTGCGCGGCGACGTGGTCGGAGAGGAAGGTGCCCCACTCGGTGGACGCCTTGATCACGGAGGTGAAGACGAAGCGGGCTGCGCCGTTGGTCAGGACGTAACTCGCGGTCTCGCGGCTGCCGTTCTCCGGTCCGGAGTAGGCCACGAGTTTCATGCCGAAGGCGGTCGAGTAGTAGTGCGCGGCCTGCTTGGCGTTGCCCACGGCGAAGACGACCGCGTCCATTCCCTTGACCGGGAAGCGGTCGGCCTGCGCTGCGGTGTCGGGGCTGGTGTGCAGAGTCTCAGTCATGTTCGAAGGCTCTCCCCGCATCGCAAGGTGCGCAATAGTTCGCGCAATCACTGGTCAATATGTGCAGTGGATCGCCATGATGGCCGGACTATCTGTACAGGCTGACCACCGGAGGCGGGCCCATGGCGATCGATCATCTGGACGGCCGGCTCATCGTGCTGCTCGCGCGTGAGCCGCGCATAGGCGTCCTCGAAGCATCCCGGCGGCTGGGGGTGGCGCGCGGGACCGTGCAGGCGCGGCTGGACCGCCTTCAGTCGAATGGCGTCATCCGGGGGTTCGGCCCCGACGTGGATCCGGCGGCGCTCGGCTATCCGGTCACCGCGTTCGCCACGCTGGAGATCAAACAGGGCCAAGGCGCCGACGTACGGGCGCATTTGGGTGGCGTACCGGAGGTGCTGGAGCTGCACACCACGACGGGGCACGGCGACATGCTGTGCCGGCTCGTCGCCCGTTCCAACGCCGATCTCCAGCGGGTGATCGACCGGGTTGTCGGATTTGATGGCATTGTCCGGGCCTCCACAGCGATCGTCATGGAGAACCCGGTTCCGCTGCGGATCATCCCGCTGGTGGAGCAGGCGGCCGAGGACACCGGCTGAGCCGGAGGGCTCGGCGACACCGACGGAGCCGAGGGAGTGCCGTGTGAGCTTCTGGGAGTATCTGATCACCCGCCACCAGCAGCTCCTCACGGACGCGTTCCAGCACGTCAGCGCGGTCTTCCAGTGCATGGTCATCGCCACCCTGCTGGGTGTGGTGATCGGGGTGGTGAGCTATCGCAGCGGCTGGGGCGGCTCGCTGGCGATCACCTCCACGGCGACGATCCTGACCATCCCCTCCCTCGCCGCGATCGGTCTGCTGATCCCGCTGGTCGGGCTCGGGGTCGCCCCCACCGTGATCACCCTGACGCTGTACGGGCTGCTGCCGATCGTCCGGAACTCCATCGTCGGGCTGCGGGGCGTCGATCCGTCGCTGGTCGACGCGGCGACGGGCATCGGGATGTCGCGCACGGCGCGGCTGCTCCGGGTGGAGCTGCCGCTCGCCTGGCCGCCGATCCTGACCGGGATCCGGGTCTCCACGCAGATGCTGATGGGCATCGCCGCCATCGCCGCGTACGCCTCCGGGCCCGGTCTCGGCAACGAGATCTTCCGGGGCATCGCCTCGCTGGGCAGCGCCAACGCGATCAACCAGGTGCTCGCGGGCACGCTCGGCATCGTCATCCTCGCCCTGCTCTTCGACGCCGCATACGTCCTGCTGGGACGGCTGACCATCCCGAGGGGGATCCGTGCCTGAGACCGAGACCGACACCGCGGCCGTCGCGCGGGAGGAGTCCGCGGCCACGTCCGGGGCCACCATCCAGCTGGAGAACCTCACCAAGAGCTATCCGGGGAATCCGAACCCGGCCGTCGAGAACGTCTCGATGGAGATCAAGGCGGGCGAGACCGTGATCTTCGTGGGCCCGTCCGGCTGCGGGAAGTCCACCACGCTGAAGATGATCAACCGGCTGATCGAGCCGACCTCGGGCCGGATCCGGATCGACGACGAGGACGTCACGGACATCGACCCGGTGAAGCTGCGCCGCAAGATCGGGTACGCCATCCAGTCCTCCGGGCTCTTCCCGCACATGACGGTCGCGGACAACATCGCCCTGGTCCCGAAGATGGTCGGCTGGTCCAAGTCCCGGGTGAAGGACCGGGTCGAGGAGATGCTCGACCTGGTGGGCCTGGACCCGCGCGAGTTCCACGGCCGCTATCCGCGCCAGCTTTCCGGCGGGCAGCAGCAGCGGGTGGGCGTGGCGCGGGCGCTGGCCGCCGACCCTCCCGTCCTGCTGATGGACGAGCCGTTCGGGGCGGTCGACCCGATCACCCGGGACCACCTCCAGGACGAGCTGATCCGGCTCCAGCACGAGCTGCACAAGACGATCGTGTTCGTCACCCACGACTTCGACGAGGCGATCAAGCTGGGCGACCGGATCGCGGTGCTGCGGGAGCGGTCGCACATCGCGCAGTTCGACACCCCCGAGGCGATCCTGACCAACCCGACGGACGACTTCGTCTCGGGTTTCGTCGGGGCGGGCGCGGCCCTGAAGCGCCTCAACCTCACCCGCGTACGGGATGTGGGCATCGCGGACTTCCCGACGGTGACGGTCGAGGACCCGCTCCAGACGATCTTCAACAAGCTCCGCAACGGCCCGCACAACGAACTGCTGATGCTGGACCGCCGGAACCGCCCGTACAAGTGGCTGCGGCGCGGCGATCTGATGCGGGCGCGCGGTTCGCTGGCGCGGGCCGGGCAGCTGGTGCACGACACGGTGACCCGGGACGCGACGCTGCACGACGCGCTGGAGGCGGTGCTCACCGACAGCGGGGGCCGGGTCGCGGTGACCGGGCGGCGCGGCGAGTTCATCGGGGTCGTCGACATGAAGACGCTGATGGACAACGTGCAGGAGCTGCTGGAGGCGGACCGGCTGACCGCGATGGAGCACCAGCACGAGCTGGAGGAGCAGCGCGTCCACCAGACGGAGCAGGAGCTGGAGGGGGGTGGCGGCGGAGTATGAGCCCCAGCCATCAGTCAGGCTCCGGCAAGGGCCCGGCCGCCCCGGCCCGGCCGCCGGGCGAACACGACGTCAAGGGCCACGCGTTCCACGACGAGGAGAGCGACCCCTCCCCCGCCCCGGCCGCGCCGCAGCGCCGGATCACCTGGCGGAAACTGGTACTGCTGCCGGCGGTGCTGGCCGTCATCCTGGTCATCACGTACGTCTGGATCACCAACATCCATCTGGACTCGATCGCGGAGAACTCCCTCTCCGGCGGCAACGTCCAACTGCGCTGGTGGCAGCACGTGCGGCTGACGGCGATCTCGACGTTCTGGGTGCTGATCATCGCGATCCCGCTCGGTATCGCGCTGACCCGGCGGCGGCTGCGGAAGGCGGCCCCGGCGTTCACGGCGCTGGCCAACATCGGGCAGGCGACCCCGGCGATCGGTCTGCTGGCGCTGCTGGTGATCTGGCTGGGCATCGGCCCGCGGACCGCGATCATCGGCATCGTGATCTACGCGGTGCTGCCGGTGCTCTCCAACACGGTGGCGGGCCTGCGGGCGATCGAGCCGAACATGATCGAGGCGGCGCGCGGGATGGGGATGTCCGGGCGGGGCGTCCTGCTGAAGGTGGAGCTGCCGCTCGCGGTGCCGCTGATCCTGGCGGGCGTCCGTACGGCCCTGGTCCTGAACGTGGGCACGGCGACGCTGGCCACGTTCGGCGGGGGCGGCGGGCTCGGCGACCTGATCACCTCGGGGATCCAGACCCAGCGGATGCCGGTGCTGATCATCGGCTCGGTGCTGACGGTGGTGCTGGCGCTGCTGGTGGACTGGCTGGCCTCGCTGGCTGAACTGGCGCTGACGCCGCGCGGGCTGGAGGAGCGGTGAGGAGGAAACTGCTGCTGATGGTCGTGGTGCCGGTGCTGCTGCTGGGCGGCTGCGGGCTGAAGAGCGGTTCGCCGATGGTGGACGAGGTGTCGCCGGGGTCGGTCGGGCAGGGCGAGCCGCTGAAGGGCGCGACGCTGACGGTGACGTCGAAGAACTTCAGCGAGAACATCATCCTGGGCCAGATGACCGGCCTGGTCCTCAAGGCGGCCGGAGCGGAGGTCCTGGACCGGACGAACCTGCCGGGTTCGATCAGCGCGCGCGAGGCCATCATCAACGGCGACGCCGACGTCCAGTGGGACTACACCGGCACGGGCTGGATCACCTTCCTGGGCCACGCGGAGCCGATCGTCGACCCGAAGAAGCAGTACGAGGCGGTACGGGACGAGGACAAGGGCAACGGCGTGATCTGGCTGCCGCCGGCCCCGCTCGACAACACGTACGCGCTGGCGATCAGCAAGAAGAACAACGCGAAGTACCAGCTCAAGACCCTCTCGGACGTGGCCGCCCTCGCGAAGAGGGACCCGGGCGCGGTGACGATCTGCGTGGAGAACGAGTTCGCCTCGCGCGACGACGGACTGCCGGGCATGGAGAAGAAGTACGGGATGAAGATCCCGGCGGGCAACATCCAGAAGATGGACGCCGGGATCATCTACACCCAGGTGTCCGAGTCCACCTCCTGCCTGCTCGGCGAGGTGTACACCACCGACGGCCGGATCAAGGCGATGAACCTGGACCTCCTGGAGGACGACAAGCACTTCTTCCCCAACTACAACGCCTCCCCGGTCGTCCACGAGGCCACCTTCGAGAAGTACCCGGTGATCGCGGAGCTGCTGGACCCGCTGGCCCGGAAGCTGACGACGGAGGTCGCGCAGACGCTGAACGCCAAGGTGGACGTGGACGGCGAGGATCCGCACGAGGTGGCGCAGGAGTGGCTGGTGGAGGAGGGGTTCATCGAGGAGGGGTGAGCCGGGGCGAGTCGCAAAGGATGCGTTGCAAAGGATACGTTGCAAAAAAGTCTTGCAAAGCGTTCTTTGCAACTCTACGGTTGGGGCATGCCGGAGAACGAGAACGCCCCCGGGGGCGAGAAGGCCCCCCGCCCCTACCACCCGGGCGGCGAGGGCCGAAAGCTGCACACGGTCGACGCCCGCACCCTGCGCGCCATCGCCCACCCGCTGCGGATCCGCCTGCTGAACGCGCTGCGCGAGTTCGGCCCGGCGACCGCCTCGAAGCTGGGTGAGCGGCTGGGCGAGTCGAGCGGCGCGACCAGCTACCACCTGCGGCAACTGGCGGATTCCGGCCTGGTCGAGGACGCCCCGGAGCTGGGCAAGGGGCGCGAGCGCTGGTGGCGGGCGATGCACGAGGGGGCGATCTTCGAGAGCGCGGACTTCCTCGCGCACACCGATCCGGAGGTGCGCGGCGCCATCGGCGTGGTCATGCACGAGGTGGCCACCACCCACGCCCAGGAGCTGAACACCTGGCTCGGCACGATGAACGAATGGCCGCAGGAGTGGCGGCAGAGCTCGGACATGAGCGACTTCAAGGTGCGCCTCACCCCCGAGCTGGCACGGGAGCTCTCGGCGAAGCTCCACGCGGTGGTGGAGAGCTACCGCGATGTGGTCCCCGAGGACACCGAGGGCTCGGCCGTCGTCCGCACCCACCTGCACACCTTCCCGCGCCCTTCCGAATGACGGCACCGCACACCGCATCTCGCACCGCCGCCTTCCGTCCGGCGTAACCACCGGCCCGGGGAACCATCGATCCGGGGCATCGATCGACTCGGGGGAGAAAGAACCATGGGGAACCGCATCCCGCTCGCCGCCACGCTCGCGGCCAACTCCATTTCCACCGCAGGCACTTCACTGACGCTGATCGGCGTCCCCTGGTTCGTCCTGGAGACCACCGGGAGCGCGGGCCGGGCCGGGGTGGTCGCCTTCTGCGCCACCCTCCCGATCGTCGTCGCCGCGCTGATCGGCGGACCGGTCATCGACCGGTTCGGCCGCCGCCGGACGGCCATCGTGTCCGACGCCGTGTGCGCGGCCGCCATCGCCGCTATCCCGCTGCTGCACTTCGCCGGCGCCCTCGACTTCTGGATGCTGTGCGCGCTCATGGCGCTCAACGGGTTCTCCCACACCCCGGGCAACACCGCGCGCTACGTCCTCGTCCCGGACCTGGCCGAGCACGCCGGGACCACGCTCCCCCGGGCCGCCAGCCTCTTCGACGCGGTGTCGCGCGGGGCCCGGATGGTCGGCGCGGCCCTCGCCGGGGTCCTCATCGCCTTCGTCGGCGCGGAGACGGTCCTGCTGCTGGACGCGGCGACCTTCGGGCTGTCGGCCCTGCTGATCGCGGCGGGGGTACGGGGCGTGCGTGCGGCCGAACCGCGGAAGGCGGAGGCCCCGGTCTCGCTGCGCGCCTACGGCACCGAACTCCGCGAGGGTTACGCCCACGTGCTCGGCAACCGGCTGCTGCTGGCGGTCGTGGTCATGGTGATGTTCATGAACGGCACCGACCAGGGCTGGAACGCGGTCCTGCTCCCGGTGCACGCCGAGGGCGAGCTGAGCGGCGCGCCGGCCATCGGACTGCTCACCGCGCTGTTCGGCGCCGGCGGCCTGACCGGAGCGCTGCTGTACGGGGCGGTGGGGCACCGGTTCTCGCGCCGGGCGGTGTTCACGGTGTGCGTGATCCTGTGCGGCGCGCCGAGGTTCCTGGTCGCCGCGGTGACCGGGACGACGCTGCCGCTCGCGGTGACGATGCTGCTCGGCGGGATCGCGGGCGGCGTGCTGAACCCGATCCTGACGACGGTGATCTACGAGCGCGTACCGGACCGGCTGCGCAGCCGGGTGTCGGGGGCGCTGACGGCGGGCTGCGAGTTCGCGATGCCGGTGGGCGGGCTGGCGGCCGGGCTGCTGGTGGAGGGCGCGGGGGCGACGGGGGCGCTGCTGGCGATGGGCGGGGTCTACTTCCTGGCGACGCTGAGCCCGCTGGTGTTCCCGTCCTGGCGGACGCTGGACGACGTGCCGGATGCGGAGCCCGTACAGGAGGCACCAAGGCCGGAGCCCGTACCGTCGGCACAGGCACCGGCACCGGCACCGGCACCGGTCAGCAGCTCGGCACCTTCCCGCCCGACTCCAGGGCCTTGAGCGAGCCGACTGCGTCCTTCAGCGTGGAGACGGGCACGATCCGCAGCCCGTCGGGTCGCTCGGCCTCCGCCTGACGGCACTCGGCCTTCGGCACGAGGAAGACGCTCGCCCCGTCGCGGTGGGCGCCCTGGACCTTCATCGACACGCCGCCGACCGCGCCGACCTTGCCGTCCGCGGTGATCGTCCCCGTACCGGCGATGGTGCGGCCGCCGGTGAGATCGCCGCCGGAGCCGTTGCCGTCGAGCTTGTCGATGATGCCGAGGGAGAGGAAGAGCCCGGCGCTCGGGCCGCCGATGTCGCCGAGGTCCACGTCCACCCGCATCGAGCCGGGGTCGCGGTCCAGGTAGTTCAGGGCGGCGTCGACGGCGACGTTCTGCGACTCCCTCATGTCGTCGAGGTTGTGCTTCTCGATCTCCTTCTCGGAGCCGCCGGTGGGGTAGACGGCGTCGCGCGGCATGACCGCCCGGTCGGTCCGGAACCAGCTGTCGAACACCTCACCGATGCGGACGTCCGCCTTCGGCCCGGTGGCGAGGATCGTCGTCATCCGCAGCTGCCCGTCGGTGGTCCGGGTCTCGGCACCGGTGATGGTGATCACCGGCTGCCCGTCGTCCTTGCCGAGCACGTCCGCGGTCACCCCGGGCCGCGCCAGGGTGAACGGCAGCGGCGCGAGGGCCGCCGTACCGAACAGAGCGAGGACGGGGAGTGCGCAGAGGGCGAGGACGCGGGGGCGCGAGAGACGAGAGAGCACGCACCCAATCTAACCGCCGCGCCGGAACGGGAACGCGCCAGGCGTACGCCGCCCCGCGCGCGCTCCGACGCGTACGTATCCACGTACCGGGGGCGTACGGTCACCCCGCCTACCGCAGCGCGTCCGCCACTTCCCGGGCGGCGTCGAGCACGCGGGGCCCGACCCGTTCCGGTACGGCGTCGGCGAGCATGACGACACCGACGCTGCCCTCGACGCCCGAGACCCCGACCAGGGGTGCGGCCGCCCCGCTGGCACCGGCTTCGAGTTCGCCGTGGGTGAGGGTGTAGCCGGGGTGGCCGGCCTCGGTGGCCTGCCGGGCGGACAGGATGGCCCGGCCCGCGGCGCCCCGGTCCAGGGGATGGCGGAAGCCGGCCCGGTAGGCGACGTGGTAGTCGGTCCAGGTGGGCTCGACCACGGCGACCGCGAGGGCGTCGCTGCCGTCGACGAGCGTGAGGTGGGCGGTGGCCCCTATGTCCTCGGCCAGGGAGCGCAGCGCGGGCAGCGCCGCTTCCCGGACGAGCGGGTGCACCTGTCGGCCGAGCCGCAGCACACCGAGGCCGACCCGGGCGCGGCCGCCCAGGTCGCGGCGTACCAGGGCGTGCTGCTCCAGGGTGGCGAGCAGCCGGTAGACGACGGTCCGGTTGACACCGAGCTTGTTGGACAGCTCGGTGACGGTCAGGCCGTGGTCGGTGTCGGCGAGCAGTTTGAGGACGCGCAGTCCTCGGTCGAGCGTCTGGGAGGTCTCCGCTGTCACGACGCCCTCTCCTCTTCGGGGTGAGCGACGACGGCCCTGCTCCGACGGTAGCGACGCCGGTCCCAGCGGCGACGCACGGAGAGGCCGCCGGTCTGGCAAGGCACCGGCTGCGCTCCGCGGCGGCGTTGCCACGGGGCGTTCATATGGCGGGGACAGTAGCGAGCCAGTCCGCTCAGCGGAAGTCCTCGTCCAGAATCCGGTCCCCGGACGCGGGCACCGGAACGGCGCGCGCATAAGGGCCGGTCAGCGGGACGACGTCCGGAAAGCGAACATCTACGCGCGTTCACGTGTCACGACTCCGCGGGGCCGGTGCGTCCACGGATGTGAACCGACGTTAACTCCGTGTGAACGGACACCGGAGAAATTTCCCGGGCACGAGGCCCGGAAACACGGCCGGACCGCCGGGGAGGGCCGGTAACGCCGTCGGCCCGTACGGAGGTTGGGACCTCCGTACGGGCCGACGGGAACAACAGGAACAGCGGGCCGACGGGAACGAACCGCTGCGGGTCACGTCATGCGCGTCGCCCACTCCTGGACCTTCGCGATGCGCGTCTGGATCTGGTGGGCCGTGGCCTCGGCGCTCGGCGGGCCGCCGCAGACGCGGCGCAGTTCGTTGTGGATCACGCCGTGCGGCTTGCCGCTCTGGTGGGTGTAGGCGGAGACCATCGTGTTGAGCTGCTTGCGCAGGCTCAGCAGCTGCTTGTGCGTGACCACGGGCCGGGCCTCGGCGGGCTTCTCCAGGAGGTCGGCCTCCTCGGCCGGCTTCTGGCGGCTGTGCGCGATCTGCCGGCTCTGCCGCTTCTGGAGGAGGAGCTGCACCTGGTCGGGCTCCAGGAGGCCCGGGATGCCGAGGTAGTCCTGCTCCTCCTCACTGCCCGGGTGGGCCTGCATGCCGAACTCGGCGCCGTCGTACAACACCCGGTCGAAGACGGCGTCGGACTCCAGGGCCTCGAAGGGCAGCTGGTCCTCGGTCTCCTCGTCCTCCAGCCTCTCGGCGTCGGCGAGGAGCTTGTCCTCCTCCGAGAAGGGGTTCTCCTCGTCGCTGCCCTTCTTCGGCTTGTCGAGGACGTGGTCGCGCTCGACCTCCATCTCGTTGGCGAAGTCGAGGAGCATCGGGATCGTCGGTACGAAGACGGAGGCCGTCTCGCCGCGCCTGCGGGAGCGCACGAAGCGGCCGACGGCCTGGGCGAAGAAGAGGGGCGTCGAGATGGTGGTCGCGTACACGCCGACGGCGAGCCGTGGCACGTCGACGCCCTCGGACACCATCCGCACCGCCACCATCCAGCGCGACTCGTCCGCGCTGAACTGGTCGATCTTCTTCGACGCGGCCTTCTCGTCGGAGAGGACCACGGTCGCCGACTCCCCGGTGACCTTCTTGAGGATCTTGGCGTACGCGCGGGCGGAGTCCTGGTCGGTCGCGATGACGAGGCCGCCCGCGTCGGGGATGCCCTTGCGGACCTCGGTGAGCCGCTTGTCGGCGGCGGCGAGGACGTTGGGGATCCACTCACCGGTGGGCGCGAGCGCGGTGCGCCAGGCCTGGCCGATGGCGTCCTTGGTCATCGGCTCGCCGAGCCGGGCGGCGATCTCGTCCCCCGCCTTCGTACGCCAGCGCATGTTGCCGCTGTAGCTGAGGAAGATGACCGGGCGGACGACGCCGTCGGCGAGCGCGTTGCCGTAGCCGTAGGTGTAGTCGGCCGAGGACCGGCGGATGCCGTCGTTGCCCTCCTCGTACTGGACGAAGGGGATCGGGTTGGTGTCCGACCGGAACGGCGTACCGGTCAGGGCCAGCCGCCTGGTCGCCGGGTCGAACGCCTCCTGGCAGGCCTCGCCCCAGGACTTGGAGTCACCGGCGTGGTGGATCTCATCGAGGATGACGAGCGTCTTGCGCTGCTCGCAGCGGTTGCGGTGCAGCATCGGGCGGACGCCGACACCGGCGTACGTCACGGCGACCCCGTGGTACTCCTTGCTCAGCGGACCGGCGCTGTAGTCGGGGTCGAGCTTGATCCCTATCCGGGCGGCCGCCTCCGCCCACTGCTTCTTGAGGTGCTCGGTCGGGGCGACGACGGTGACCTGCTGCACGACATGGTGGTGCAGCAGCCACGACGCGAGGGTCAGCGCGAACGTGGTCTTGCCGGCGCCGGGCGTCGCGACGGCGAGAAAGTCGCGCGGCTGCTCCTGGACGTACCTCTCCATGGCGCCTTGCTGCCAGGCTCGCAGCTTGTTGGCGGTGCCCCAGGGGGCACGGCCGGGGAAGGCGGGTGAGAGGTGGTGGGAGGCGGTGGTAGTAGTCACGGTCTCCGGTTCGGGGCTCTCGGGTACGTGGGGCGCTGCCGTCACCGGGCCTGACCTGATCGGCCCGGCCCGCGATACGACAACCGGGCCACCCTACCGGGGGCCCGGTTGAAACCCGGTACGAACGAACCGCGCCGACGGCCGACGAGACCGTGCTCACATCGCGTCGACGAACACGTCCCGCAGCCCTGCGGGGGTCACTTCCCTCGCGCCCCCACGACGACCCGGGTCGCCACCCACACCCCCACCAGCGCCACCCCCGCCATCGGCAGGAACACCGCCGCGAACGCGCCCGGGTGCGAGCCCGCGGACCCCGCCTGCACCGCCCCGTGCGCGGCCGCGCCCACCGCCCCGCCGCCCAGCGCCGCGAAGGCAGCGCCGCCGGAGGCCAGGAGCAGCACGTTGGAGAGGCCGTCGGAGATCTGGAGGGCTGCGGAGTTGGAGCCCGCCTCCTCGGGGGCCGACAGCTTCAGGAGCAGGACACTGGTGGAGGCGATCACCATGCCCATCCCGAAGCAGCCGAAGGCCCAGGCGACGGCGACGATCCAGACGGGGACCCCCTCGATCAGCACGGAGGGCGCGAGGGCGATCGAGGCGGCGACGAGGAGCATGCCGGTCACCATCAGCCGCTCGCGGTGCGCCTCCATACGCGGCCGGGACTGGACGAACGAACCGAGCGCCCAGGTCGCCCCGCCCACGGCCAGCGACAGCCCGGCCATCGTCGGGGAAAGTCCGCGCTGGGTGACCAGCATCAGCGGTACGAAGGACTCGGCGGCGATGAACGACCCGGCGGCGATCCCGCGCAGCAGGACCACCGAGGGCAGCCCGCGCGCGGCCCGTACGGTCCCGGTGGGCAGCAGTCCGCGGACGGCGGGCACGAGCAGGGCGACACCGACGGCGGCGGGCAGGAGCGCGAGCCAGTTCAGCTCCTGCCCCGCGTACTGGAGCAGCCCCGCCCCGGCCGAGATCCCGAGGGCCAGCCGGATGCGGCGGCGGTCGTACGGCTCGGTGGCGGCGGCCGGGTCGGCGGGCCCGGAGGCCGTGCGCCGGATCGCCGGGAGGGCCAGGGCGAGCGGGATCACGATGAGGACGGGGATGCCGACGAAGACCCAGCGCCACCCGAGCTGTTCGGTCACCGTCCCGGAGGCGAGCGGTCCGACGACGGAGGGGATCACCCAGCTCGCGGCGAAGGCGGCCAGGATCGCGGGCCGGATGTGCTCGGGGTAGGCCCGCCCGATGACGACGTACAGCGCGACGATCACCAGCCCGCCGCCGAGCCCCTGGACGGCCCGGCCCGCGATGAAGACCCACATGCTCGTGGCCGCCCCGGAGAGCAGCAGCCCGACGCCGAACGCGGTGATCCCGGTGGCGAGCGGCTGGAGCGGCCCGCGCCGGTCGGCCCACTGCCCGGAGAGGACCATGGCGAAGAGGCTGGTGGTGAAGTACGCGGAGAAGGCGAACGCGTAGAGCGGGATCCCGTTCAGCTCGCGGGCGGCGACCGGCATCGCCGTACCGACCGCCGTCGCCTCGAACGCGATGAGGAACACCACGGACACGATGCCGATGCTCAGCGCCCGGTAGGTGCGCCCGAGGACCCCTTCGACGGCCGCGGCGGGAAGGTCGGACAGCGGGTCCGGGGAGAGGGCGTCGGCCGCGGGCGGCGCGAGGTGTGCGGCATCGGTGCCGTCACGGGGTTCGAGGGCGGTCATGAGGTCAGCGTAAGGGGCATGGGCCGGTTTGAACCCTGTCGATATACGGTCCCGGGCTCGGCCCTTGGTCGTAGGTCCAGAGCCCGGCTGTGAACGGCGTATGGCAGTCGCGTTGCACGGCGGCCGGATTCCTTGAGGCGGGGGACGGGGACCCGTACTGTCGAGGACAGAAGAAGACAGAACAGCGGAACAGCACCCACCCCCGACCGTGTGCCCGAGAGGCTCAGGGGCTCGACTGCAACTCGAGTTACACCGGTTCGAATCCGGTCACGGTCTCCAGAAAGCGGAAGGGGCCGCCCCACGACAGGGGCGGCCCCTTCCGCTTCCGCGTGCACGGCGGCCCGCCCGGTCGGTCAGCCGGTCTTGAGCGCCTTCATGACATCCCGCATGTCATTGATCAGATGCCCCTGGTACGCGAGGGTCTCGGGCTCCTCCGGCGCGTCCGGCATCTCCTCCACGCTTCCGCCTTCGCTCTCGTTGTAGGACAGCGAGGCGGAGAGAGCCAGCGTCACGACGGCACCGCCTTCCACCACGTTCAGACGCAGGGTGTTGTCGCCCATGATCAGCAGATACGCCTGATCCCCGAGGTCCGGCACCCTCTCCACCCGATCCACGGACGTACCGTCCATGTCCGTCACGGTGCTGCTCGCCTCGAACTCGGGCCGGGGATCGGTCTCCTTGTGCAGCTCGGCCGTGAGGGAGGCCTGATAGCCCTTGTACCAGCCCGCCCCTTCCCCGCCGTCCCGCTCCCCCAGTTCCGACTCCGGGAAGTCGACGGTGCATCGGATGCGGTGGAGGGCGGGATGCTCGATTCCGTCCAGTTCGGTGGTCGTCTCGGACTCCGGCTTGCCCAGCGCCCTGGCGAGCTCCTTGAGCTCCATCGCCGCGCAGGAACCGGACTCCACGCGGTAGCCCCGCGCGTCCGGCTTCCCGTCGCCGCCGATCCCGTAACCGAAGACGGCCGCCGCCCACACGGCCGACGCCGTCAGCGCCCCGGCGACACCCCAGAGCGCCCCGTGCCACCGCCGCCGGCCGGAGGGAGCCCCTTGCTCCGCATCGAACCCGCTCACCACGTCCGCGGACGAGCCCGGCTCGTCCTCCCCCACCAACTCCGGCTCGGATATCACGCCGGCACCTCCCCCTGGTCAACGGCCACGGTACCGGCCGGACTTCTCCCCGCGGCCCCGCACGTCACACGGGGTCGAGTGCCGGCCGGGGCTCCAGCCCTCCGTCGTTCTCGCAGCGCAGTTCCTTGGCCAGGGCCAGGGCGAAGGAATGAGCCATGGTCGCGTAGGCGTCCTTCAGCTCCTCCGGGTCCTTGGGCGACCAGCGCTCCACGTCAATGTCGATATGAACCGGCGCGGAGCCGGGCAACCAGAGCCGCGATGGCCGTCAACGGGTCCCTCCTGTGCTGCATCGCCATCAGGAGTCGCTCTCTGCAGGGCGGCCGAGCGGTGGGAGCTCTTGCAAACCCTGGTCCAGATTTTCGGGGAGACCGGCACTGTCCTCGCATTCGAGCTTTTCGGCCAACGCCAAGGACGCGGAGTGAACAACGCGAAGGTTGTCCATCAAGTTGTCTTGAGCGTCGCCCCGGTCATGGGCTTTGCCCAGCCCTCCATAGATCCGTGCCGGGCGGTTCTTCGAGCCGTCGAGCTGCGGGCTGACGCATTCGAAATAGATGCCGGCCGAGCGAACGTTAGCTACCGCCTCCTTACCCAACGAATACCGCTTCGCCCCTTCTGGATTACCTGGGTAATTGACGTCCTGTGGAGCGTATATGTGGAAAGCCAGGGTCGTCTCTTCACCACTGCGACTCCCCTTCGCAGCCATCTCGCAGAGTTCTTCTCTTGGCGACCAGCTACGACCGGAGGCGTACCCCTTCTCGATCTCTTCGACCAGCTCGCCCATGCCACCACCTGCTCGCCGCTCGAAGGACGTCGCGCCCGTCACGGTCTCCACCGTCTTCTCCAGATCACCCGCGAACACCCCATCGCACACCTCCGCCGCGTTTACGTATGGCGACTGGGGCTCCGGGTCCGACGAGCATGCGGTGGCACAGACGGCCAGGAGCAGGCCGGCGATCAGTGTCTTTCCGTTCCGGTTCACACCCATACCTTTCATTGCAGGCCGGGGCGGTCTCAGCCCGTCTCCGGATCCGCACCCTGCTGATTCTCTCGTTCGTTACCGACCCCGTAGCCCAAGAGCATCGATTCCTTCAGATCCTCTCGGAACTTCGAATCTTCCTGGGTCGTGTGAAGAGCGAGGAAATCCTCCATCGGAGCCTCCGCCATCGACTCACCAGAGCGATAGATGCTGTTCCACTCCTCTCTGGTGAGTTGCTCTGCCTTCTCCTTGCTCTTGTCGACCGAGTTGTCCGAGACATCTCCGACGACCTGGCCGATGACCTGCTCCGCGGCGCCGCCGGCCGTGTCGGTCGCCAGGGGGATCAGCACGGCGGCCGCACCCACCGCAGCCGTCGCCGGCAGGAACGCGACGCCGGCGGCGATCCCCACCCCCGCGCCGAACTCCACCCAGCCCGCACGTTTGGCCACCGCCTTCTCGTAGTCCTCGTGCTTCTTCATGTTGTCCGCCTGGACCTGGTCGGCCCTGGACTGGTCGAGCATGCCCTGAACCTCTGCACCGACCCGGACGGTCGTGCGTGCGGCGCCCGTGTCGATGGTTCCGTCGGGGCCCACGTGTGTTTCCAAAGCGCTTCTGGTGTACGCCTGCTCCGCCGCGGAAAGGGTGGCGTAGGCATCAGGGTGCTGGCCTAGGGCACTGAGGAATTGGCGAGCGTTCGAACGGGCCTCGTCACCGTCATCACCGAAGGGTATATGCCCTTCGATATTTTTGGTGGGGGCGAAGACACTATTCGCGTCACCCTTGTCCAGAGCCCAGTTGATGTCATCGATATATCCCGCGCCCATGACGCCCATGCTGTCCGCCAAGCCCTCCTGGTGCTTGAGCAAGCCAGCGTCCGACCCATACTTCTCCATGACCTTCTGCATGATCGCGGCATTGTCGGCGTCCCGCTGTACACGCGCGTCCGGCTCGCCCGCCGGGTAGCCCAGGGTCGCCGCCTCCAGGGCATGGCCCAGCGCGTCCGGCATGTACTGGAGAGTGGGTCCCAGCTTGTCCGGGTCGGTGGAGTTGGAGTCCGGGAACGACTCCCACTTCTCGTTTCCGAAGAAATCGAGGTAGTTGTCGATGGCCTCGCCATCCTGCTTGCCGAGGTCGGCCGTGGCGCCCTGGTTGACCGTGCCGTCCTCGTTGTAGGCCGTCGGGTCATCGGTGAAGAACTTCTTCGCCGCTTCCGGACTGTTCCCCAGCGCCTCCAGCATGGCGGTGGTCGGGTCATAGCCGGACCCGTTCTTCCCCGAGGGGTTGTACGGGTTGTCCAGGAATCCGTTCACCTGCTTGTTGCCGGCGAACCGGTAGGGATCCTGCTGGTGCAACTGCGCCACGTGCTCGGCGATCGGGTTGAGGAACTTCGCGTCATAGTTCCCGTACCGCATGATGCCGCCGAGCAGTTGGTAGCCGTACGGGCCGCCACCGTTGTCGTACTTGGACAACGGGATCTGCTGGGTGCCCATCTTGCGGAGCTCCGGCCCCCACTCCGCGGTGAACGCCTTGTCGTGCGAGGCGGTGGCCAGGTTGAGGCCGAGGTTGCGCTGGAGCGCCTGGACGTCCGCCAGGCGCTCCTTGTCGACCTTGCTGTAGTCGTTCGTGTCCGTGGCAAGCTGACCGAAGAAGGCGAGCGCCTTCTCCGGGCCGAGCTTCTCGTAGAAGTTCTTCGCGAACTCCTCCGATTTGCCGTTGTCGCGCAGCAGCTCGTTCAGCGCCTGGAGTTCCGCGTGCGTGAGGTCGCGGCCCTTGTTTGCCAGGGCGACGGCTCGGGCCGCCTCTTCCTGGTCGAACTTGGTGTACTTCGGAGCGCTGAAGTCCTTGCGGTCGGTGACGTTGGCCTCGAGAGAGTTCTTGAAGGTCACATCGGTGTCGTTGCAGGTTTCGACGATGGCGTCGATCTTCTTCTGCCACGACGCGATGTTCTCCCTCTCCTGCTGGAGGTACTTGCTGAAGTCGGGGTCGTGACGCGCCGCGTTGTTCTCGGAGATCGGGGAACGCGCCGTGACCTTTCCTCTGCCGTCCACCGAGATCCCGGCGGCCGGCCCCTCGTGGTCCCGGATGTTGACGAGGTCGTCCTTGGCCTTCTTGAAGGCCGCGTACCCCTCTTCGAGCAGCGTCTTCACACCCTTGGCCTCGGCTGCGGCGTCCGCGAACTCCTTGACGGTCTTGCCGACGAACGCCTTGGTGACCCCCGCGTTGAGGCCTTCCCAGCTCGCCTTGTTCGCCTTCGCCTTCATTCCGTCCGATGCGTGATCGGCGAGCCTGTCCAGCTTCGTCGCCATTTCCGACCAGTCGTCGGCCGCCGCCTTCAGCTTCCCCAACGGGGCTTCGACGATGTCCTCGTAACTCAGCATGTGCGCGCTCCCCCGAGCCCTACTTCATGTATTCCGACAGCTTGGAGATCGACGTCAGATCTCCACCGATCTTCACGTCGTCCTTGGCGTGCTGCGCCTTGGTGTAATCCAGGTGGTTCGAAATGTGCGCACAGGAATCCAGCAGCGTCTTGAGGTGCTTCTGCCAGAAGTCGTGCACCTTCAGAACCGCCGAGCCGCTCGCGAAGTTGCCGTTGGTGAGCGCGATCGCCGCCGCGAAGGTGGCCGGACGGGCGTGGTCACCGTCCTTCGACAGTCTCGTCCTGAGCTCGTAGGCGTCATTCCCGATAGCTCCGAGATCGTCCCGGTTCACCACCAGGTCCGGCGCACCGCCACCCTCAGCCGGAGCACTGTTGATCTGCATGGCGCTTCGCTGAGCCGCAGCCGAACGCAGTTCGGCCCATTCCTTCTCGAATGTCACGAATTCCCTCAGGTCTCATCCGTGCGGATTGCCTTCGCGGCAACGATACCGTTGAGGGAACAACGCGGACGAGCAAGGTCCACGCCTCTTGCCGGTCATGAATTCAACGAAGAGGCGCTGGGCAGGGAAATGTCCTTTGTCGCCCCCCTCTTACCGATTACCGCACATTTCTGGGCTCACGTACGAGGTCTCGGCCGGGCGCAGGCTCCAGCGGCGACGCCCCCTGCTGAGCGCCGAACGCCGAGCGGGACCGTCGCCGGACCCGCCCGGTGCGTCTCACCCCTTCAGTGCCGTCGCCCGGACAACACCTCAGCCCCTCGGCGCCGTCGCCACCGCCGCCTGCGGCCTGATCGGGAGGCGGTTCACCGGGCGGCCCGTTGCCGAGCGGACCGCTGAGGCCACCGCGGCCGGGGCCGTGACGACCGGGACTGCCGACGCGGGCTTCGCGCCGAAGGGGGCCACCACGTCGCGTTCCTCGACCAGTTTGACGATGCGGATGTCGGGGGCGTCCAGGGCCGTCGGGAGCGCGTAGCCCGTCAGGTCGGGGTGGCGGATCAGGCCCTTCGCGGTGCGGAGGTTCTCCGTGAGGGCCGCGCCGATGCCCTGGGTGATGCCCGCCTCGATGCGGATCACCAGCTGAGCCGGGTTCAGGACGCGGCCGACGTCCTGGGCGACCGCCATCTCGACCACGCGGATCGAGCCGAGTTCGATGTCGACGTCGACCACCGCCCGTACCGCGCAGAACGCGAGGCCGACGAACGCGTCGCCCTGGCCCGCCTCGTCCAGCGGTTCCGTGGGATGGGGGCGGCACTGGGCGGTGGCCCAGAGTTCCTTGCCGTCCATCGCCTCCATGACGGTGGTGGAGAGCACCCCGTCGTACGAGGTGATCTTGCCGTCGGCGATCTGGAGCAGCTCCGTGGACATGCCGAACTTGTGGGCCAGCGGCTGGAGGAGCTGGGTGCGGACCATCTTCGCCGCGCGTTCCACCGCCCCGCCGGAGACCCAGGTGTGGCGGCCGTGCGTCGCCGGGCCCGCGGGGGGTTGGTCGGTGTCCACCGCCGCTACGTGGACCTCTTCGACGCCCAGGGTCTCCTGGACGATCTGGCGGGCGAGGGTGGTGAAGCCCTGGCCCGTTTCGACCGCCGCGCAGATGACGGTGGCCACGCCGTCGTGGACCCGGACCGTGGCCGTCGAGACCTCGTCCGTGCCTTCGGCGCCCAGCATGTGCACCATGCCCAGCCCGTAGCCCACCCCCCGGCGCACCGCCCCCGGCTCCCCCGCGCCCTCGGGGCCGCCCGGCAGCAGCCAGTCGTCCTCCGGGGCGTCCTTGGGGAGGGCGGGGAGCGGGAAGTCGCGTACGGCCTGGAGCAGTTCGGCGACCGGGGCCGGGCACGTCACCGTCTGGCCCGTGGGCAGGATGTCGCCCGTGGAGAGCGTGTTGCGCAGGCGCAGTTCGGCCGGGTCGATGCCCAGCTTCGCGGCCAGCTTGTCCATCTGGCCCTCGTACGCCGCGCAGACCTGCATCGCGCCCTCGCCGCGCACATGGCCCGAGGGCGGGTTGTTCGTCCGGACCGCCCAGCCCTCGATGAAGGCGTGCGGGACGACGTACGGGCCGCAGGCGAACGCCACGGCGGCGGCCAGGGATTCGGAGGAGGCGTCGGCGTACGCGCCCGCGTCCAGGAGGATCTGGGCCTCCACCTTGACCAGCCGGCCCTCCGCGTCCGCGTGGTGGCGGTAGCGCAGGAGGGTGGGGTGGCGGTGGGTGTGGCCGAGGAAGGACTCCTCGCGGCTCGCTGCCAGCTTCACCGGGCAGCCCGTGCGCAGCGCCAGCAGGCCCAGCGGGATCTGGAATCCCGGGTCCTCGCGGTCGCCGGTCGCCCCGGGCACCCCGGTCACGACGACCTTGACCCGGTCCGGCTCCAGGCCGAAGCAGGCCGCGATCAGGTCGCGGTCGGTGTGCGGGTCGGTGGAAGCGGTGTAGATCTCGACGCCGCCGTCGGGCCTCGGCACGGCGAGGCCGGCCTCCGCGCCGATCGGGGCGGGGTCCTGGCGGCCGATGCGGTACAGGCCCTCGACGACGACCTCGCCGGCCGCCTCGGCGTCGCCGTAGCGCAGCGGGATGTGGCGGATCAGGTTGCCGTCGGGGTGCAGGGGCTCCGCCGCGAACGCCTTCTCCGGGTCCGTGACCGGCTCCAGCACCTCGTACCGTACGGCGATGGCGGCGGCGGCCAGCCGAGCCGTGTCCGGGTGGTCCGCGGCGACCGCGGCGATCGCCTCGCCGTGGTGGCGGACCAGGTCGGAGGCGAACACCGGGCGGTCCACCACGTGGCGGCCGTAGTTGCTCTCCCCCGGCACGTCCTCGTGCGTGACGACCGCCCGCACCCCGGGCATCTCCTCGGCGCCCGAGGTGTCGATGGACAGGATCCGCGCGTGCGGGTGCGGGGAGCGCAGCACGGCCGCCCACAGCAGGCCCTCGGCCCAGAGATCGGCGGCGTACGGGAAGGTGCCCTCGGTCTTCGCCCGGGCGTCGGCGGCCGGGAGCGATGAACCGAGGCCCATCCGGGGCTGCTCCAGGTCCTGGTCCGGGCCGCCGCCGGGTCCGCCGCTCAGCGCGTCGATCCTGGGCAGGCTGGTGCTGGTCGCGTTGGCCGCGGTGGCCGCGTCGCTGCTCACGCCGCCTCCTTGTCGATCACGTGGTGCTGCTGGTGATGCGTGTGCCGCTGCTGTACGGCGGGGCCGCGGGCGTGCCTCACAGCGCCTCTCCCTCGTGCGGGTGGGGGCCCTGCTGCACGCCGCCGGCGCCCGGCTCGGCCTGGTGCGGGATGCGCGCCTCGTCCGGGGCCGCCGTGGCCGCCGCCTCGGCGTTCGCCTCGCGGGCCGCGACGACGTCCGCCACCGCGTCGAGCACGCCCCGGTAGCCGGAACAGCGGCAGAGGTTGCCGCAGAGCGCCGCCCGGGTCTCCAGCTCGGTGGGGGCGTGGTTGCCCTCCAGCAGGTCGTGGACGGTCATCGCCATGCCGGGGATGCAGAAGCCGCACTGGACGGCTCCGCAGGCGGACAGGGCGCGCTGGACGTCGGACGGTTCGCCGTCGACCGCCAGGCCCTCGACCGTCCGCACCTCGCTGCCCGCCGCCGTGGCCGCGGGGACCAGGCAGGAGGCGACCAGTCGGCCGTCGACCTGGACGTTGCACGCGCCGCACTCGCCCTGCGAGCAGCCGTCCTTGGCCCCGGCCAGACCGAGGCGCTCGCGGAGCACGTAGAGCAGGGACTCGCCGATCCAGGCGTCGCTGACCGGGCGGT
The DNA here is from genome assembly GCF_014649875.1 of Streptomyces rubiginosohelvolus. GTDB lineage: Bacteria > Actinomycetota > Actinomycetes > Streptomycetales > Streptomycetaceae > Streptomyces > Streptomyces rubiginosohelvolus. The sequence goes on from NZ_BMTW01000008.1 coordinate 239,663, forward strand.
CCACACCGTTCACATGGAGCAGGTAGGACGCGGCGGGGTGCTCGCTCGGCACGTCGGGGAGGGCGGGGGCCTCGTCGGCCGGAGCGGGGAGGTCGGGGGCGGTGGGGGCGGTGGGGGCGGTTGCGGTGGGGGCGGTGTCCGCTACAGCCTCCGTCGCTGCCTCCGCCTCCGCGTTCGGTTCCGCTTCCTCCTCCGGGAGCGCTTCCGCTTCGCCCTCCGCGGACGCGTTGCCTTCGGCTTCCGGCTCGGCTTCGGGTGCCGCCGCCGGTTCCGGTTCCGGGGCCTCCTCCGGCGCCGGTACGGGAGCGGCCTCCGGTTCCGGTGTGGCCCAGGGGGCGGGCGCGCCGCCGGGCAGCGTGGCCGGGCGGGCGCTGTCCGTGTACCACTGCGGAGTGTGCGCCGACGCCAGGAACTCGCCCGATTCGTCCGGGAGATCCCCGTCCGCGACCGGGATGGTCCACTGGCCCGTGTGGCCGGAGTGACCCGTGTGGGCCGAGGCATCGGGCTCCCCCGCCGCCTCCGGGGCCGGCGCCGTCTCCCCCAGGGTCTCGGTGAAGTTCCACTGGGCCGTGGCGTGCGAGGTGTCCTGGTACGGGCCCTGGTAGCCGCTGTCCACGCCGCCCTGCTGGTTCGGGTCCGGCCACTGGATCGCCCCGGTCTCCTGCGCGGCGGCCTCGTACGCGGCGGCGGCCTCCTCGGCGCGCTGCTCGGCCTGCGCCTGCTGGGTCTGCGTCTGGATCACCCAGCTGCCCGTCGCCGCCGGGTCCAGACCGGCGGCCGGGGTCAGCGGAACGATCATCGGCGGGACATACCCGTGGCCGGGCGCGGCCAGCGGGATGTTCGCCAGGTCCTCCGGCGGCAGGTGGACGAACGCGGTGGCGTCGGCCGCGGTGGCGTCGGCGTCGAAGCCGTCGCCCTGCGGGGTCGGCTCCCAGCCGCCGTACCGGGGGTCCGGGCCCTCGGAGTGCCCCTGTCCCTGCTGCCCGTACCGCTGGTGGGGGTTTTCCTCATTGCTCACGACAGTGCCCTCCCCAGCGCGCGTCGGGCGAGCGCGGCGACGGTGCGCCGCAGATGCAGGACGGCCGGGGACAGCGGCGGGGCCTCTGATCCGTCGGCCGGTGGTGCGTGGTCCGGGATGCAGGCGGCGGCGACGTACTCGCCGAAGGCGGCCAGCGCGTCGGGGGCCAGGCCCCGCTCGCCGTCCCAGTCGATCAGCGAGGCGATCCACCGCTCCGCCTCCAGCGGGCGCAGCGGCATCGGGGCGATGGCGCCGACCGCGCAGCGCACGCCCCGGCGGGCCGGGTCCAGGACGATGGCGACCGAGGCGGTGGCGCGGCCGGGGCCGGTGCGCCCGGTGGCCTTCAGGAAGACCTGCGGGGCGTGCAGCAGCGGTACGCGGACGAAGCCGATGAGCTCCGCGGGCTCCAGCAGTTCGCGGCCGGCCAGCAGATGGGAGACGGGGATCTCGCGGCGGGCGCCCTCGGGGCCCGCGATGACGAGCTCGGCCTCCAGCGCGGCCAGCACCGGCAGGGAGTCGCCGGTGGGCGCGGAGGTGACGATGTTGCCGCCGAGCGTTCCGGCGTTACGGATCTGGGGCGGGCCCGCGGCGCGGGCGGAGGCGGCGAGGGCGGGGATGAGGGCGGCGAAGTCCGGGCGTCCCATCCGGGCGTGGGTGAGTCCGGCGCCCAGGAGGGCGTGGCCGTCCTGGTAGTGCCAGCCGCGCAGCTCGCTGATCCGGCCGAGGCCGACCAGTCCCGAGGGGCGCAGCAGCCCCTTGTTGACGGCTGCCATCAGGTCCGTGCCCCCGGCAACCGGAACGGCTGCGGGCATGGCGCCGAGAGCCGCCACGGCCTCGTCCAACGAGGTCGGCAGCGTCACCGACTGCATCGCCTGCGGTGCGTGCGTGGTCAACCCAGCTGCCCCTTCCCGGTGTCCCGGCGCTCTGGCCTGTTCCGCCGTACGGTACGTGTTCACAGCCCGGACGTGGCAACTCTGGCACATCTTCCGATCGGACCGGAGCGAGGGTCCGCGAAGGACGGTTCCGTCCCTGACCTGCGGGATGTTCCGGTTTCGCATGTCTTCGGCGGGGAAGGTGAATTGCCACTCTTCAGCGAGGCTTGTACGACTTATGCCCTTCGTTCCCTCGCGCTGTCCCGCGCCGGCGGGCGGGCCGTCCCGGACGCGCGTCGGCCGCAGCGGTCCCGGAGGACGGCTGCGGCCGACGGAGGCCCTGAGGGGTCACACCACCGGAGGCTCCCCCTCCAGCGGGCGGCCGAGGATGCCGGGGCGCTGCTGGCGGGGGTACGGGCCGCCCGGCGGGCGGTAGTCGACGCCGAGGGCGTCGAGGCGGGCGTAGTGGGCTGCCCGCATCCGGGCGTCGAAGGCGGCGAAGTCCCGGTCGGCCGGGGCGGGCAGGGCGGACCAGGCGACCTCGGCGAAGGCGGCGAGGCGCGGGAAGACCTGGTAGTCGACGCGGGCCCGGTTCTGCATGACCTCGGTCCACACGTTGGCCTGGGTGCCCAGGATGTGACGGGCCGCCTCCTCGCTCAGGCCCGGCGGGACGGGCTCGAAGCGGTAGACGTTCTCCAGGGTCCGTACGTACCCGATGGGCATCGGCTCGTCGGGGCCGCCGTCCTGACGGTGGTCCAGATACACCTGCTGCTCGGGGCACATGACGACGTCGTGCCCGGCCTCGGCGGCCGCGATGCCGCCGCCGTAACCGCGCCAGGAGGAGACTGCGGCCCCTTCGGCGAGGCCGCCCTCCAGGATCTCGTCCCAGCCGATGAGGCGGCGGCCCCGGGCGGTGAGCCAGGCGTCGAAGTGGCGGATGAACCAGGACTGGAGGCCGTCCTCGTCCTTCACGCCGAGTTCGGCGATCCGGGCCTGGGCGAGCGGGGACTCCTTCCACTGGTCCTTGGGGCACTCGTCGCCGCCCATGTGGACGAAGGGCGAGGTCTCGGCGGGGAAGAGCTCCAGCACCTCCTCCAGGACGCCTTCGAAGAAGCGGAGGGTGTCGTCGGTGGGGGCGAGGACGTTCGGGTTGACGCCCCAGGTGTCCCAGACGGAGAGGGCGGTGGTGTCGATGACGTCGGTGTTGCCCAGCTCGGGGTAGGCGCTGATCGCTGCCTGCGAGTGGCCCGGGATGTCGATCTCGGGGACGACCCGGATGTGCCGCTTGGCGGCGTAGGCGACGATCTCGCGGATGTCGTCCTGGGTGTAGAAGCCGCCGTAGGGGGTCTCGTCCCACAGCTCGGAGGCGCGGTGGCCGTATTTGGTGCGCGAGCGCCAGGAGCCGACCTCGGTGAGGCGCGGGTAGCGCTTGATCTCGATGCGCCAGCCCTGGTCGTCGGTGAGGTGGAAGTGGAAGACGTTCAGCTTGTGGGCGGCGAGCAGGTCCAGGTAGCGCAGGACGTCGTCCTTGGGCAGGAAGTGCCGGCAGACGTCGAGCATCATGCCGCGCCAGCCGAAGCGGGGTTCGTCCTCGACGACGACCGGCGGGACCTCCCAGGTGCGGCCGGGGGCGAGGGGGGCGCGGCGGAAGGCGTCCGGGCCGAGGAGCTGACGGAGGGTCTGGGCGCCCCGGAAGACGCCTGCCGCCGTGCCGCCCGTGATGCGTACGGCGTTCGCCTCGACGGCCAGGCGGTAGCCCTCGGGGGCGAGCGCATCGTCGAGCTCCAGCACGATGCCCTGCCCGGTGGAGCCCCGCCCGGAGCCGTCGCCCGCGCTCGTGCCGGTGCCGTCGCCCTCGGGCAGGGGCAGTCCGGTGGGCGGGCCGAGCGTGGCGCGCAGCCAGCGGGCGACTCCTTCGGTGCCCGGTCCGGCGGTCAGCGGGGTCCGGTAGCCGAGCGGGTAGGGCCCGGCGGCGGCCGCGGTCAGGGTGCGGGGGGCCGGGATCAGACCGAGGGCCGCGGTGTCCACGGTGCCCGTGACGACGGAGTTCTCGGGTGTCATGACGTCAGTCCTTTACCGCTCCGCCCAGTCCGGAGACGAGGCGTCGCTGTACGAGTACGAAGAAGACCAGTACGGGGATGGTCATCACCGTCGAGGCTGCCATGATCCCTCCCCAGTCGTTCTCGTCCGGCTTGAAGAAGACCAGCAGCGCCATCGGCAGCGTCGACTGGGAGGTGTCGCTGATGATGAACGACTTCGCGAACAGGAAGTCGTTCCAGGTGGTGATGAAGGAGAAGACGCTGGTGGCGACCAAACCCGGGAAGACCAGTGGGAAGAGGATCTGCCACAGGAACCGCGTACGGCTGGCCCCGTCGATGTAGGCGGCCTCCTCCAGCGCCTCGGGGACGGCCTTGACGAAGCCGCGCAGCATCCAGATGGCGAACGGCAGCGAGAAGGCGAGGTGGGGCAGGATCAGCGAGCCGAGCGTGTTCAGCTGGCCGAAGTCCCGCATCAGGAAGAACAGCGGGATGGTCAGCGCCTCCACCGGCACCATCTGCGCGACCAGGAACATGATCAGCAGGGTGGTGCGGAACTTGAAGCGGAAGCGGGTCACGGCGGTGGCGGCCAGGAAGGCGACCAGCGCGGAGAGGATGACGACGGTGCCCGCCACCAGCAGGCTGTTGAGGAAGTAGCGGCCGAAGTCCTGCTGTTCGAAGACCCGGCGGAACGAGTCGAGCGAGGGGGCCAGCGTCCACGGGCGGGCGTCGGTGGACTGGATCTCCCCGGCCGGTTTGAAGGCGGAGAGCACCATCCAGTACAGCGGGAAGGCGACCGCGACGGCGATGAGCAGGGCCGCGGCCTCGGCCATCAGCCTGCCGGGCCGCTTGACGCGCAGAAGCGTGCGTGCGCTCACAGTTCCTCCCCCTGGCGGCGTACGAGACGCAGATAGACGAGCGTGACGGCGAGCAGGATCACCAGCATCACGACGCCGATCGCCGATCCGAGGCTGTACTGCGAGGACGCGAACGCCTTCTGGTACGCGTACACGTTGAGCACCAGGTTCTGGCCGGCGATGCCGCCGCCGTTGGTCATGACGTAGATCTGGGTGAAGACCTTGAAGTCCCAGATGATCGACTGGATGGTGACGACGATCAGGATGGGCTTGAGCATCGGCGCCATGATGGTGCGCCAGATCCGCCACTGGGACGCGCCGTCCAGCGAGGCGGCCTCCAGCACCTCGGTGGGGATGGCCCGGATGCCCGCGTAGACGGTGACCATCACGAACGGGAACGAGCACCACAGGACTTCGAGCAGGACGAGCGCGAAGGCGCTGTAGCGGCCGTACGTCCAGGAGAAGTCGCCGAGTCCGAGCACCTTGTTGACCGGTCCGAAGTCGGGGTCGAAGAGGAAGACCCAGACGGTGGAGCCGGTGATCGCGGGGGTCGCCCAGGCGCCGAGCGCGGCCATCATCAGCGCGAGCCGGGGCAGGGCGCGGATGCGGGTGAGCAGGACGGCCAGCGCGCAGCCGACGGCCAGGGTGGAGACCACGCAGGCCGCGGCGAAGAGCACGGTGGCGAGGAGGACCTGCCAGAACTGGCTGTCGTTGAAGAGGGTCGTGTAGTTGCCGAAGCCCTGGAAGGTGGTGGGTTCGCCGCCGCTGACCTGGGCCTGGGTGTACTCCAGGAACGAGATCAGGCCGAGCTGGTAGATCGGGTAGACCAGCAGTCCGGCGAGCAGGACGAGGGCGGGCAGCAGGTAGAGCCAGGGGGTCCAGCCGGAGTGCCCCTTGGGGGACACGGACCGGCCGCGCCGGGGCGGGCGGGCGGCCGGGGTGGCGCCGCCCGCCCCGGCCGCGCCCGCGGGCGGGGCCTTGAGCGGTGAGGTGTGCGTGGTCATCGTCAGCCGGCTTCGGTGAAGGCCGCGTCCATCTTCTTCGCCGCGTCGTCCGAGGCCTTCGCCACGTCCTTACGGCCGGAGACGATCTCCTGGAACATCGTCGGCAGGATCAGCGAGGCGTCGATCTGGCCCCAGGCGGGCGAGGCGGGGACGAACTTGGCACCCGAGCCGAGGGTCTCGACGAACGGGGCGACGAAGGGCTCCTTCTTCGCGGCGTTGTCCAGGACGTCGGTGTAGGTGGGCAGGAAGCCCATCGCGTCGAACATCTGGGCCTGGGTCTTCTTGCCGGACAGCGACTTCATCAGGTCGACGGCGAGGGTGCGGTGCGAACTGCTCTTGAGGACACCGAGGTTGTTGCCGCCCGCGAAGGCCGGGGCGATGGAGTTCTCCGCGACGCCGGGCAGCGGGACGACGGCGTACTTGCCCTTGACGGCACCCGCCTCGACGGCCGCGTGGCTGAAGTCGCCGCCGATGGCCATGGCGGCCTTGCCGGAGGCGAAGGCGGTCACGGTGGCGTTGCCGCCCATGGAGGCGCACTTGGCGGCCGGACAGTTGTCGTCGCCGAAGAGGGAGGTGTACGCCTCGATACCCTTGCGGGACTTCTCGCTGTTGATGCCGGAGGTGAACTTCCCGTCGGTCCCGCCCGCGAGTTCGCCGCCGTTGGCCCAGATGAAGGGCATCGCGCCGTAGGTGTACGCGCCGCCGACCGCGAGGCCGTAGAGGTCGGGCTTCGCCTTGCGGATCTTCTTGGCGGTGGAGATCAGTTCGGCCTGGGACTTGGGGGGATCGATGCCGAGGTCCTTGAAGACGTCGGTGCGGTAGTAGAGGGCCCGGACGCCGACGAAGAAGGGCGCGCCGTAGACCTTGCCGTCCACGGTGACGGACTGCTTGGCGATCGGGTCGGTGTCCTTGGTCTCGTCCCAGGCGCCGAACTCCTCGGTGACGTCGGCGAGTCCGCCGTCCTTGACGTATCCGGCGGTGTCGCTGTTGCCGTACTCGATGAGGTCCGGGGCGCTCTTGGGGTCGTTGAAGGCCGCCTTGATGCGCTGCGCCCGGGTGTCGACGGGTATGTACTCGACCTCGACCTTCGCGCCCTTGTGGGTCTTCTCGAAGTCGGCGACGGCCGCGTCGATGACCTTCTCCTTGGGCTTGTTGCCGACCTCCTGGAAGAGCCAGACACGGAGCGTGCCGCTCTTGTCGTCACCCTTCGCACTGGTGTCGGAGGTCTGCGGCGCACAGGCGGTGGCGGTGAGGCCGGCCAGCACAAGCGCCGCGACTGGGGCGGCAATTCGGGCAGAAAGCTTCATCCGGAACCCCTACCGGTCAATCGTTGCACCATGTGCAACGTGCGTTTCGTTCTGCACAACTGGCAGGAGAGTAGATCCGCGTTCCGGAGACGACAAGTGGTCTCGACCACTCTGTGACCAGCGGATGCAGCCCGTGCAACGCGACCGCACCGTCACCTTCCGTGAGCAGGCACGGAGAAGGCCCCCGGGGCGTGCGGTGTCGCACGCCCCGGGGGCCTTTCAGCGGGAGTCGGGGGCCGGACCTACTTCTTGTCCTTGCCGCCGCCCTTGCCCTTGTCCTTGTCGCCGCCGGCGCCCATGGACTCGTAGATCTCCTTGCACATGGGACAGACCGGGTACTTCTTGGGGTCGCGCCCCGGCACCCAGACCTTCCCGCACAGCGCGACCACGGGAGTGCCCTCCAGGGCGCTCGCCATGATCTTGTCCTTCTGGACGTAATGGGCGTAGCGCTCGTGGTCGCCGTCGCCCCTCGACACCTGCGGCGTCGGCTCGACGAGGGTCCCCGTACCTGCCCCGCGATCGGGCTCAAGAGTGCTCATAACCGCCAAGGGTACTGAAAGAGACGGGGTTCAGTTGAGCGAAGGGTCGTCCGGATACGTGGCGATCATCGCGAGCTCGCTGCGCTGGCGGCGGAGCACCGCGCGCCAGAGCTGTTCGGGGCGCGGGGAGGAGACGTCGCCGGGCTCGGACTCGACCACGTACCACGCACCCTCGGCCAGCTCGCCCTCCAGCTGACCGGGGCCCCAGCCCGCGTACCCGGCGAAGATCCGCAGCGAGCCGAGGGCGGGGCCGAGCAGCTCCGGCGGGGTCTCCAGATCGACCAGCCCGATCGCCCCGTGCACCCGCCGCCAGCCGAGCGGGCCCTCGTCACCGGGGATCACCGCCACGCCGAGCGCGGAGTCGAGCGAGACCGGGCCGCCCTGGAAGACGACGTCCGGCTCGCCGGTCAGGGCGGCCCAGGACGCGAGGATGTCGCCGACGCCCACCGGGGTCGGGCGGTTGAGGACCACGCCGAGGGAGCCCTCCTCGTCGTGGTCGAGGAGCAGCACCACCGCGCGGTCGAAATTCGGGTCCGTGAGGGCGGGTGCGGCCACGAGCAGTCGCCCTGTGAGCGAGGACACCTCGGTCATGGCACGAATGATCCCGCATCTTCGCCCTCCACGGGGGGCGAGTGCCCGTGACGCCGCCCTCAGGAGAGCGAGCGCAGCTCAGGGCGCACGGAGGCACGGGGAGCGCACCGTCCGGCGGGGACGCTGTGGGCCATCCGGACGGTAACCCTCCGCAAGATCGGGTGCGCGGAGGGTGTTGTGGCGGATTCATGACGTTCGCACACCCCCCTTCGCCTTACGGAACGGGGGTAGGAGGCCATTACCCTTTTCGTTGGCCCCCTGCCCGACCACTCCGGAACGCGAGATACATGACCGGCACAGACGATGTCCTGCTTGTCCACGGCGGCACCCCGCTGGAGGGCGAGATCCGCGTCCGAGGCGCCAAGAACCTGGTGCCGAAGGCCATGGTCGCCGCGCTGCTCGGCAGCGGGCCCAGCCGCCTCCGCAACGTTCCCGACATCCGTGACGTACGGGTGGTCCGGGGACTCCTCCAGCTGCACGGCGTCACCGTCCGCCCCGGCGACGAGCCGGGCGAACTGATCCTCGACCCCTCGCACGTCGAGTCGGCGAACGTCGCCGACATCGATGCCCACGCGGGTTCGTCGCGCATCCCGATCCTGTTCTGCGGCCCCCTGCTGCACCGCCTCGGCCACGCCTTCATCCCGGGCCTGGGCGGCTGCGACATCGGCGGCCGGCCGATCGACTTCCACTTCGAGGTGCTGCGCCAGTTCGGCGCGACCATCGAGAAGCGGGCCGACGGCCAGTACCTGGAGGCCCCGCAGCGGCTGCGCGGCACCAAGATCCGGCTGCCGTACCCCTCGGTGGGCTCCACCGAGCAGGTGCTGCTCACCGCCGTCCTCGCCGAGGGCGTCACCGAGCTGTCCAACGCGGCCGTCGAGCCGGAGATCGAGGACCTCATCTGCGTACTGCAGAAGATGGGCGCGATCATCTCCATGGACACCGACCGGACCATCCGGATCACCGGTGTCGACAAGCTCGACGGTTACACCCACCGGGCGATCCCGGACCGCCTGGAGGCGGCCTCCTGGGCGTCGGCGGCGCTGGCGACCGAGGGCAACATCTACGTGCGCGGCGCCCAGCAGCGCTCGATGATGACCTTCCTCAACACCTTCCGCAGGGTCGGCGGCGCCTTCGAGATCGACGACGAGGGCATCCGCTTCTGGCACCCGGGCGGCGCGCTCAACGCCATCGCGCTGGAGACGGACGTGCACCCCGGCTTCCAGACCGACTGGCAGCAGCCGCTGGTGGTGGCGCTGACGCAGGCCGCGGGCCTGTCGATCGTCCACGAGACGGTGTACGAGTCGCGGCTCGGCTTCACCTCCGCGCTCAACCAGATGGGCGCGCACATCCAGCTGTACCGCGAGTGCCTGGGCGGTTCGGACTGCCGCTTCGGCCAGCGCAACTTCCTGCACTCGGCGGTCGTCTCGGGACCGACGAAGCTGCAGGGCGCGGACCTGGTCATCCCGGACCTCCGGGGCGGCTTCTCGTACCTGATCGCGGCGCTGGCGGCGCAGGGCACCTCCCGGGTGCACGGCATCGACCTGATCAACCGCGGTTACGAGAACTTCATGGAGAAGCTGGAGAAGCTCGGCGCGAAGGTGGAGCTGCCGGGCGGTTCCCTGGTCTGACCCCGCTCAGTGCTGCCGCACACAGCACTGCGCACCCGGCGCCCCGGTCCCCTCCCTGAGGGGGCCGGGGCGCCGGCTTTTCCCGCTCACGAGGCCCTGGGAATCCCTCCCGAGCGGGCGAACCGGCCCGGGGTCGTGCCCGCGATCCGCTTGAAGTGCCGGGTGAGGTGGGACTGGTCGTGGAAGCCGACCGCGACGGCCGCCTCCCCCGGCGGTACGCCCTCCAGCAGCAGGCGGCGGGCGGCGTCGACCCGGCGGGCCGTCACGTACTGGTGCGGCGCGATGGCGTAGGCCGCGCTGAAGGCCCGTACGAGGTGGGTCGGGTGCGCGTGGACCAGCCGGGCCGCCTCGGCGAGCGTGACGCCCTCCCGCAGCCGCTCGTCCAGCAGCTCACGCAGGTCCCGGGCGACACCCGGACCGGGCCGAGGGGGCTCCGGGGCCGCCACGGGCCGCAGATGGCCGCGCAGCCGCTCCCCGACGAACGCCAGGCGGCTCTCGGCCTCCAGCGCGTCGCCCGGGTCCGCGAGGGCGGTGTGCAGCCGGGCGACACGGGCGCGCAGCAGCGGGTCGGCCAGGTCCGGAGTGTCCACGGCGGGCCCGATGAGGCTCGCGTCGAGCTGGCTCATGTCCAGATAGAGCACCCGTTTGCGGAACCCGTCCGGGGTGGCGGGCGAACCGTTGTGCGGTACCTGCGGCGGCAGCAGGCTGACGGTGCCGTCCGGGGTGCCGTGCTGATGGCGGTCCAGGTCGTAGCGGACGGCCCCGTCGTCGACGATCAGGAGCGTCCAGGCGTCGTGGACGTGCATGGGGTAGGCGTGCTCGGTGAAGCGGGCGTGGAAGACCTCCACGACCCCGGCGACGGACGGTCGCCAGGCCGAGATCTCCTGCGGGCGGCTCACGCGGGTCACGCCAAGAACGTACAAGACGCTCCGGCGGGGCGGCGGCCAGTCTCGACCCATGGGAAACACGCACGAGAACGCGAGCGGCGACGGGACCGCGCCCGTCCGTTTCGACACGAAGATCGCGGTGCTGCTCCGCGACGACCTGGAGACCTGGCAGCGGCTGAACGTGACCGCCTTCCTGGTGAGCGGCCTGGGGACGGCGGCGCCGGAGGTGATCGGCGAGCCGTACGAGGACGCCGACGCGACCGCGTATCTGCCGATGCTGCGGCAGCCGGTGCTGGTCTTCGAGGGGGCGAAGGAGACGCTGACCGCGGCACACACGAAGGCGCTCTCCCGGTCCCTGAAGGTGGCCCTGTTCACCTCGGACCTGTTCGGCACGGGCAACGACCGGGACAACCGCGCGGCGGTACGGGCCGTGGGGCGGGACGCGCTGGATCTGGTGGGTCTGGCCGTGTACGGGCCGCGGAACGCCGTGGACAAGGTCCTGAAGGGCGCGCGGATGCATCCGTGAGGTCCGGGCCCCGAGGCGTACCGGCGGGGCTGTACGGAGCGCATGTGCCCCCGGCATGCGTGAGGGCGGCCCCTCCTGGTCGGGAGGGGCCGCCCTCTTTGCGCCTTTGGGGTTACTTGCCCTTGGCGGCTTCCTTGAGCTTCGAGCCCGCGGAGACCTTCACGCTGTAGCCGGCGGGGATGTTGATCGGGTCGCCGGTCTGCGGGTTCCGAGCGGTGCGAGCGGCACGGTGGGTGCGCTCGAAGGTCAGGAAGCCGGGGATGGTGACCTTCTCGTCGCCCTTGGCGACGATCTCACCGACGGTCTCGGCGAGCGCGGCCAGCACGGCGTCGGCGTCCTTGCGAGTCACCTCGGCGCGGTCGGCCAGGGCGGCCACCAGCTCACTGCGGTTCATGTTGTTACTCCCGTGTTCTTCTTGCCTGTGAGGCGTGAGATCGAAGCCGATGCTGCCAGGGCCCTCTGACAGTCCCCGGACCCGGGTCTGATGTCAGACCCTCTCGCCCGATTACGCATCCTGCCCCCACCAGCGGCGGGAAAGCCAATCCGGAACCCTTCGGGGTCGATGAAAAGCGCCACGGTTTGCTCGTGGTGACGCTCCGTCGACTTGGCCGAGCGGTCCGCAGCGGATGCCGGGCCCCGCAGGGCCCACTGCCCGCCCACCCTAAAGGGGCGTTTGGGGCGCCGCGACCCGCGACGCGCCGTACGGCACGGGCGGGTGCGGCCCGGGGTACTTCGCGCGTACCCCTCGAAAGGACCCCGAAACGGCTGGGTCAGACCGTCGTGGAGGGGTCGGTCGCGGAGGCACCGGCGGCCTTCGCGGCGGCCCGGACGGCTCCGGCGACCGCGCCCGCGACCTTGTCGTTGAAGACCGAGGGGATGATGTAGTTCGCGTTGACCTCGTCCTCGGCGACCACGTCGGCCAGGGCGCCGGCGGCGGCGAGCATCATCTCCGTGTTGACGGTGCGGGACTGAGCGTCCAGCAGGCCGCGGAAGACACCCGGGAAGACCAGCACGTTGTTGATCTGGTTGGGGAAGTCCGAGCGGCCGGTGGCGACGACGGCGGCCGTCTCCCGGGCGATCGCGGGGTCGACCTCGGGGTCCGGGTTCGCGAGCGCGAACACGATCGCGTCGTCCGCCATCGCGGCGACGTCGTCGCCGTTCAGCACGTTCGGGGCGGAGACGCCGATGAAGACGTCGGCGCCGACGACGGCCTCCTTGAGGGTGCCGGTGACGCCCTCGGGGTTGGTGTTGTCGGCGATCCAGCGCAGCGGCGAGTCGGGGTCGGCGGCGACCAGGTCCTCACGTCCGGCGTGCACCACTCCGTGGATGTCGGCGACCACCGCGTGCTTGACGCCCGCCGCGATGAGCAGCTTCAGGATGGCCGTACCGGCCGCGCCCGCGCCGGACATGACGACCCGTACGTCGCCGATGCTCTTGCCCACCACGCGCAGGGCGTTGGTGAGGGCGGCGAGCACGACGATGGCGGTGCCGTGCTGGTCGTCGTGGAAGACGGGGATGTCGAGGGCCTCGCGCAGCCGGGCCTCGATCTCGAAGCAGCGGGGCGCGGAGATGTCCTCCAGGTTGATGCCCGCGAAGCCGGGGGCGATGGCCTTGACGATCTCGACGATGGCGTCGGTGTCCTGGGTGTCCAGGCAGATCGGCCAGGCGTCGATGCCGGCGAAGCGCTTGAAGAGGGCCGCCTTGCCCTCCATGACGGGCAGCGCGGCCTTCGGGCCGATGTTGCCGAGGCCGAGCACCGCGGAGCCGTCCGTCACAACTGCGACGGAGTTGCGCTTGATGGTGAGGCGGCGCGCGTCCTCGGGGTTCTCGGCGATGGCCATGCAGACCCGGGCGACGCCGGGGGTGTAGATCATCGAGAGGTCGTCACGGTTGCGGATGGGGTGCTTGGACGCCATCTCGATCTTGCCGCCGAGGTGCATGAGGAACGTACGGTCGGAGACCTTGCCCAGCACGACGCCCTCGATGTCGCGCAGACCTTCGACGATCTCGTCCGCGTGCGAGGTGGAGGTGGCGGCGATGGTGACGTCGATCCGCAGCTTCTCGTGGCCGGACGCGGTCACGTCGAGGCCGGTGACCGAGCCCCCGGAGGACTCGACGGCCGTGGTGAGCTGGGAGACCGCGGTGCCGCTCGCGGGCACCTCCAGCCGGACCGTCATCGAGTACGAGACGCTGGGCGCCGTTGCCATGGCCGAGTCCTTCGCTTTCCTTAGCTTCATTGCCGCACATCCGGAGGGTGGGTTCCGGATGTGCTTCCCGATCGTCGCACCTACCGGCTGGTAGCCGGTAATGACTGCCGTCTTTCGGAAAGTAGTTTCCACCATACGAGAGATCACCCGTTCGGCGGAACCCCCAACGGGCCGGAAACCCGCCGACGGGACCCCTGCAACGAGAACAGACCCGCGCCACCAGGAGGTGACGCGGGTCTGTCTTTTTCGCTTAGGTGGCACCGACCCGCCATGCTCGCCTCGCGGCAAGTGGTCGCTCGAAGCGACGAAGGTTGGGCCCGGGGGCTTGGATCGAGCCGGTGCCAGTACCACGGTAACAAAGACCCCGGAAAAGTGATTCCCATGCGCCGGGTTGACTCGCGGAACCCTGCCGCGTCAGTCCCTGAGCAGGTCCGGCACCCCGTCCTCGTCCGGCATGTCCCGCTCCCCCGAGACCACCGTGAGCTGCTGCGTCGCCCGGGTGAGCGCCACGTACAGCACCCGCAGTCCGGCCGGGGACTCGTCCGCGATCTCCGCGGGCGAGACGACCACCGTGGCGTCGTACTCCAGCCCCTTGGCCTCCAGGCTGCCCAGCGCCACCACCCGCTCCCCCAGCTCCGCGAGCCACTCGCGGGCCTGGGCGCGCCGGTTCATCGCGACGACCACGCCGACCGTGCCGTCCACCTGCTCCAGCAGCCGCGCGGCCTCCTCGCGGACCGTGGCGGCCAGGTCCCCGTCGCGTACCGGCTCGAAGCGCGGCACCACCCCGGTCGAGCGGACCGCCGCCGGGGACTCCATGCCCGGCATGGCCAGCGCCAGCACCTTGGCGGCCAGCTCCGCGATCTCCGCCGGGTTGCGGTAGTTGACGGTGAGGGTGAAGCGGCGGCGCGGCCGGGAGCCGAGCGCCTCGTCCCGGGCCGCGGCGGCCTCGTCCGGGTCGGACCAGGAGGACTGGGCCGGGTCGCCGACGATCGTCCAGGTGGCGTGCCGGCCGCGGCGGCCGACCATGCGCCACTGCATCGGGGTGAGGTCCTGCGCCTCGTCGACGATGACGTGCGCGTACTCCGTGCGCTCCGCCGCGAGCCGCTCGGCCCGCTCCCACTGGGTCTCCTCGCGCTGCGGCATCAGCTCGTCGAGCCCGGTGAGCTGGTCCAGCGGATCGGCCTCGCGCTTCCGCTTGGGCCGGTTCGGGGTGCCCAGCAGCGCCTGGAGCTCGTCCAGGAGCGCCACGTCGTGGACGGAGAGCGGACCGTTACCCTCCGCGTCCAGGCGCTTGAGGGAGCGGGCCAGGCGGCGCGTCTCGCCCTGGTTGAGGATGCGCCGGGACCAGCGGCCGAGCCGTCGCTCGTCGGCCATCGCGGCCAGCACCCGGCGGGGCGTCAGCTCCGGCCACCAGGCGTCGAGGAACTCCAGGAACGGGGTCTCGGTGGAGACGTCCTCGTCGAACGAGGAGCGTAGCTCCGCGACCAGTTCCGGGTCGGTGTAGCGGCCACGGCCGGAGGACTTGTTCCACAGGGCGTCCAGCAGCAGCTTGCGGGCGCGCGGGCGCAGCAGGTTGACCGGGGCGGTGCCGCCCAGGGCGTTGTGCCGGATCCGCCGCAGTTCCTCGGCCTCCAGCTCGATCCGGGCGCCGAAGGCGACGACGCGCAGCCGGGTGGGGGTGGCCGGGGCGGCCGCCCGCGCGGGCTCCTCCCCGAAGGCGAGCTGGCCGCCCTCGTCCACCGGCCGCGGGACTTCCAGGGCGCCCCGGGCCGCCTTGCGCAGCACATGGAGCATCCGGGAGGAGCCCTTGACCCGGGCGACGGCCGGTTCGTCGTAGGCGGTGGCCCCTTCGAGACCCGCCGCGTCGTCCGAGAGCGAGCCGATCGCGCGGATCGCGACCTGGCCCTCCTCGCCGAGCGAGGGCAGCACCCCTTCGGTGTACGCGACCAGGAGCGGGGTGGGCGAGACGATCAGGATGCCGCCCGCGTACCGCCGCCGGTCCTGGTAGAGCAGATACGCCGCCCGGTGCAGGGCTACCGCCGTCTTGCCGGTGCCGGGGCCGCCGGTGACCTCGGTGACCGAGGCGGCGGGGGCCCGGATGACCAGGTCCTGTTCGGCCTGAATGGAGGAGACGATGTCCCGCATGGTGTGGCTGCGGGCCTGGCCGAGCGCCGCCATCAGCGCGCCGTCCCCGATCACCGGCAGCTTCTCGCCGCCCAGGAACGCCGTCAGCTCCGGGCGCATCAGGTCGTCCTCGACCCCGAGGACCTTGCGGCCCTTGGAGCGGATGACCCGGCGGCGTACGACACGGCCCGGGTCCTTCGGGGTGGAGCGGTAGAACGGGGCGGCGGCCGGGGCCCGCCAGTCGATCACCAGCGGCGCGTAGTCGGAGTCCAGGACCCCGATCCGGCCGATGTGGAGCGTCTCCGCGATATCGGCGGTGGCGTCGTCGCGTACGGAGTCGTCGGCCGGCTCCACGGAGGTGTACGCGCCGTCCGGGCCGCGCTCCCCGTCCTTGCCGAGCAGCAGATCGATCCGCCCGAAGAGGAAGTCCTCGAACTCGCTGTTCAGCCGGTTGAGGTGGATCCCCGCCCGGAACACCTGGGCGTCCCGCTCCGCGAGCGCGCCGGGGGTACCGACCTGGCCGCGCTTGACGGCGTCGTTCATGAGGAATTCCGCCTCGTGGATCTTCTCTTCGAGGCGGTGATAAACACGGTCGAGATGCTCTTGCTCGACACCGATTTCCCGGTCCCGCAGCGATTCGACAGCGGCATCCTGCGCGGCCACCGAGGCCCCCTTCTTAACGGCACTGGGCAGCCGTCAACCCTATAGCGAAGGGGGCCCGCGCGCACCTGCCGACCAGGGAGAGGATCGCGCGTCGCGCGCTAGGGCCTGTCGTCACATTCCCGTCGTCGCCCGAAGGGCGGCCGGGCGGCGCATGGTGCGTGCGATCGCAAGGCGCCGGAATGGTCTCGTAGCGGAGCTACTAGGGTATTTCGGCAACGCCGCGAGCGTGCGTGCCAGGCGTCGCCCGGCAGGCGGGAATGTGACGACAGGCCCTAGGCTCCGATCTCCACCAGCCGCTCCCCGTCGAAGGTCCGCACCTCGAAGCGGGCGATGTCCTCGCGGTCCATCGCCGCCCCGCCGTGCACGTACAGCGGGGCCTTCGCCGCCGGGTTCGTCGCGCCCTCGATGCCGTACCCCCACTGCGGGACGGACCAGGAGGTGACGATCTCCTCCTCACCGGTCTTGGAGACGGCGACCAGCGTGCACTTCTGCGGTCCCTTGACGTTCTTCAGCTCCAGGACCGTGTGGGTGCCCCAGGCCTTCTCCTCCATGCCGACGGTCGCGCCGACCCGGGTGGTGGGGTCGGTCGCCGAGACCTTCTCCGTCATGTGCTCGAAGAAGGAGTCCTCGGCCGGACTGGTGGGGTGCGGCTCGCCCACGGCCACCGATCCGCCGCCGCGGTCGTCGCCCGCCGTGACCGCGAACGCGGCGACCGGGCCGCCGACGATCAGGGCGGCGGCCGCGGCGACCCAGTACCGGCTGCGCCGGGAACGGCGGTGCCGTTTGCGGGCGACCTCGTCCATCAGTCCGCCGAGCAGCCGGGGCGCGGGCTTCTCGGGCACATGCGGTACGGGGCGGGCGCCGGGCACGGCGGACGGGGCCTCGGCGAGCATCGCGAGCATCGGCTCCATCCCCGCGAACTCGTCGAGATGCGCGGCGCACCGGGCGCAGCCCGCGAGATGGGCCTCGAAGTCGCTCGCCTGGGCGTCGTCGAGGATGCCGAGGACGTACGCGGCGGCCGCGTCGTGCTCGGACCCTTCGGAGCCCGTGGGTCCCGGGCCGGGGCCGGGTCCGGCGCCGAAGGGTCCGGGCGGACCGGGCGGGGCGGGGACGCCGGCGCGGTGAGCGGGCCCTGAGGGGTGTGCAGGACCCGCCGCATACGGGGGACTTGAGGGACCGGACGGCGTACGGTGACCGGGAGGCCGGGGCCCGAACGGCTGCCACTGCTGGTCGCTCATGCCGTGATCCCCCTCTCTTCGAGTGCGAGCTTCATCGAACGCAGGGCGTAGAAAACCCGGGACCGCACGGTCCCGCTGGGGACACCGAGCACTTCGGCGGCCTCGTTGACCGTACGCCCCTTGAAGTAGGTCTCGACCAATGCTTCCCGGTGCGCGGGGGTCAAATCTTCGAGCGCGTCCGAGAGCGTCATCAGCCACAGCGCCTTGTCGATCTCGTCCTCCGCGGGAATGACCTCCAGCGGCGACGGATCGACCTCGCGCGGCCGGGCCTGCCGGCTGCGGTGGTTGTCGATGACGATGCGCCGGGCGACCGTCACCAGCCAGGGTCGGACGGAGCCGGTGGCCCGGTTGAGCCGGCCGGCGTTCTTCCAGGCACGGATGAGCGTCTCCTGCACCACGTCCTCGGCCCGCTGGCGGTCGCCCGCGACGAGTCGGAGGACGTACGCGAGCAGCGGCCCGGCGTGTTCGCGGTACAGCGCCCGCATCAGCTCCTCGTCCGGTATCCCGGAAGGGGGCGGGGGCGGCTCACTGCGATGTCGAGCCCTGTGCGGACGGTCATCGGCCACGGCCGCATCCTTGCGCACCCGAACCTCCCGGTCGAGACCTCTGAAACGAGCTCCTGGACCATCGATACGGGGGCGGGTGCCGGTTCATTCAACGCCGGGCGGAATTTCTTTCTCCGGACCGAACGCGCCAGGTTCACCGGGGTCGTTCGTGGCGGTCGTTCCGGAGGTTCTGCGCCGGTGGCGGGCGACCCGTTCGCGGTTGCCGCAGACCTCCCCGGAGCACCAGCGCCGCCGTCCGCCGCGCGAGGTGTCCAGGTAGAGCCGGTGGCAGTCCTCGCCCTGGCAGCGGCGCAGGGCCGCCCGCGCGACCGGGTCGGTGAGCAGGTCCACCGCGTCCCGGGCGACGACGGCGAGGAGACCCGCACAGTCGGGTGCGGCGCTCAGGGCCCGTACCAGGTCGCCGTCCGCCCCGCGCACCGCCCGGGGGCCCGGAGGCGCGCCGGACGCCAGGGAGTTGACCCGCTCCAGCGCGCCGTCGGCCGGGGGCCCGCCGAGCTGGGCGGCCATCAAGCGGGAGACGGCGGAGCGCAGTTCGTGGAAGCGGACCACCCAGGTGTCGTCCAGCGCGTCCAGCTCGGTGCCCGGCGGGACGAGCCGGGCATCGGTCAGCCATTGGGCCAAGTGACCCGTCCCGTCGAGCTGTTCGCAGGTGCCGGGCACTCCGCCCGCACGTTCCGTGGCCACCAGATCGAGGCAGATCCGGCCCGCGTCGAAGCGCCACATCCGCGCCCCCCTGCCCACTGCCATGATCCCGCTCACCGCCCTGGGTCACCCGGTGGAACGACCACCCCCAGAGTGCTCCTGTCGGGGCCCCGCCGGAACCCCCGCCGCCGCCCCCGTACCGTGACGGCCATGGAGCACGAGGGGGAGATACGCATGGACCCGTACGGCGACAGCACCGTGATCGGCCCCGGGGGGCTGCGGCTGCGCCGGTGGCGCGAGGAGGATCTTCCCGCGGTGCTGCGGGCGTACGAGGATCCGGCGATGCGCCGGTGGCTGGCCGTCCAGGTATCCGGTCCGGACGGGGCCGCCGACTGGCTGGAGGCGCAGCGTACGGGGTGGGCGGCGGGCACCCGCTTCGCCTTCGCCGTCACGGAGGGCGGGCGGGAGGACGAACTGCTCGGCAACGTCGTGATGAAGCAGCTGGATCTGGTGAGCGGCCGGGCGGAGATGGGCTATTGGACGACGGCTCCGGCGCGCGGCCGGGGTGTGGCGTCCCGGGCGCTGGCGGCCCTGACCGACTGGGCGTTCGCGACCTTCGCCGAACAGGGCCTGATCCGGCTGGAGTTGCTGCACCAGGTGGACAACGTGGCCTCCTGCCGGGTGGCGGAGAAGTGCGGATTCCCGTTGGCGCGGGTGATCCCGGCGCTGCCGCCCGACTATCCGCTGGACGGCCATGTGCATGCGCGGGAGGCTCCGGCGGCCGTGGCGGTCAGCCGGCCGGCGGGTCGTCGTGGAGAAGCCGCTGGAACAGGTGGTGGTCGCGCCAGCGGGCGTTGATGTGCAGATAGCCGGGTGCGGTGCCGATCCGCTCGAACCCGGCCTTGGCGAGCACCTGTTGGGACGGGGCGTTGTCGGTGACGGTCGCCGCCTCGACGCGGTGCAGGCCCAGCCGGTCGCGGGCCGCGTCGCAGACCGCGCGGACAGCCGCGGTGGCCAGGCCGCGTCCGGCGTGGCCCTCGTCGACCCAGTAGCCGAGGCGGCCGTTGCGGAACGGGCCCCGCTCGACGCCGGAGAGGGTGAAGCCGCCGATCACCCGGTCGTCGGCGTCCGCGAGCACCCAGGGCATGGCCCGCCCGGCGTCCCGGTCGGCCAGCAGGGCGGTGAGCCGGGCGGCCTGGCCCTCGACGGTGTAGAAGGTGTCGGGGCGTACGGGTTCCCAGCGGCGCATGTACGCGCGGTTGCGGGTGAGGGCCGTGGCGAAGGCGGGCGCGTCGGTGAGTTCGGCGGGCCGGAAGGCCACGTCCGGGGCGAGGAGATGGGTGCGGTCGGTCATCCGGTCACGCTAGCCGGGACGGCCGGGCTCCGGCTCGCGGGCCCCGGCTCGCGGGCCCCGGCTCGCGGGCCCCGGCTCCCGTGGAAGGGCCTCTCAGCGCCCGTACTTCGTGTCCGCCGACGGGTCCAGCGCCAGCCGGTAGCCGCGCTTGACGACCGTCTGGATCAGCCGGGGCACGCCCAGCGCCGAGCGCAGCCGGGCCATCGCCGTCTCCACCGCGTGTTCGTCGGAGCCGCTGCCGGGCAGGGCCCGCAGCAGGTCGGCGCGGGCCACCACCCAGCCGGGGCGGCGGGCCAGCGCGTGCAGGAGGGCCATGCCGGCGGGCGGCACCGCGCGCAGTTCGTCGTCGACGAGGACCGCGTGGCCCCGGATCTCGACGCGGTGGCCGGCGACGGGCAGGATGCGGGCGGCGGCCGGGAGGTGGGCGCACATCAGCTGGACGAGGGGGCCGAGCCGGAAGCGTTCCGGCTGGAGGGTGTCGATGCCCCGGGCCTGGAGC
Organism: Streptomyces rubiginosohelvolus; assembly: GCF_014649875.1. Lineage (GTDB taxonomy): Bacteria > Actinomycetota > Actinomycetes > Streptomycetales > Streptomycetaceae > Streptomyces > Streptomyces rubiginosohelvolus. The sequence continues at coordinate 260,221 of NZ_BMTW01000008.1, forward strand.
GGGAGGGCGGTGACCGGCCCGACGCAGGCGACCAGCACGTCGTCGCGCAGGGCGCCGAGGATCTCCGGGAGCAGCCCGCGGGTCTCCGCCCGGCCCAGGAACGAGGCGGCGGCGGGCGCGCTGGTGAAGGTGATCGCGTCCAGGCCCCGGGCGGCCGTGACGTCGAGCATCCGGTCGAGCGGGGCGAGGTCCTGCGGCGGCATCCAGCGGTAGACGGGGACGACGACGACTTCGGCGCCCGCGGCCGTCAGGGACTCGACGAAACCGGGCAGGGGTTCGCCGTGCAGCTGGAGGGCGACCCGGCGGCCGTCGACGCCCTCGGCGAGGAGCCGGTCGAGGACCTCGGCCATCGATTCGGACCCGGGCGACCAGGTCTCGGTGAGCCCGGCGGCCCGGATGGCGCCCTTGACCTTGGGGCCCCGGGCGAGGAGTTCGACCCCGCGCAGGGTCTGAAGGAGCGCGTCGCCGATGCCCCAGCCGTCGGCCGCCTCGATCCAGCCGCGGAAGCCGATCGCGGTGGTGGCGACCGCCACGTCGGGGGCGTGGCCGATCAGCTCCTTGGTGGCGGCGAGGAGTTCGCTGTCGTCGGCGAGCTGCACGATCCGCAGGGCGGGGGCGTGCAGGACGGCGGCCCCGCGGCGTTTGAGGAGGGTGCCCAGCTCCTCGGCCCGGCGGGCGGCGGTCACCCCGACGGTGAAGCCCGCGAGGGGGCCGTGCGTTGTGTCGTCGTCCTGCATGGCGTGTTCCCCGGCTCCTGTGTTCCCGCTGGTGCGCGATGGTTCCCCGCTGATACGCGATGGTTCCCGCTGGTGACGCGGGGTGCGGAGGCCCGAGACTGCCAACGGTGCGTGACAGGCTCGGTTCCCCCGTATTTCCCGGCCGTTACGTCGCACGACGCCGGACCGCGCCGTTTCTACACCTCCGCGTAACCGAGCTGGGCCCGGGCGGGCACCGGTGCCGCGCGGCGAAGGTATACCGCCCAGGTGAGCGTGATGCACACCCCGTAGAAGGCGAGGAAGGACCAGAAGGCCGCGGTTCCGGCGCCGGAGGCCTGGAAGGACTGGCGGAAGGCGAGGTTGATCGCCAGCCCGCCGAGGGCGCCGACGGCCCCGATGAGACCCATGGCCGCGCCGGAGAGCCGCCGTCCGTGGGCGGCGGCCGCCTCGCCGTCCAGGCCCCGGGCCAGCGCCTTGGTGTGGAAGATGCCGGGGATCATCTTGTACGTCGATCCGTTACCGAGGCCCGTCAGGACGAACAGGGCGGTGAAGCCGGTGAGGAAGACCGGCAGCGAGGCGGTCCCCGAGGCGTGGATGACGACGCCGGTGGCGGCGGCCATCGCGACGAAGGTGGCCAGGGTGATGCGCGCGCCGCCGTACCGGTCGGCGAGGCGGCCCCCGACGGGCCGGATCAGGGAGCCCAGCAGCGGGCCGACGAAGGTGAGCGAGGCGGCCTGGAGCGGGGTCCGGCCGAACTGGGTCTGGAGCACCAGGCCGAAGGCGAAGCTGTAGCCGATGAACGAGCCGAAGGTGCCGATGTAGAGGACCGACATGATCCAGGTGTGCGGGTCGCGGACGGCCTCCAGCGCGGCCCCGGTGTCGTTCTTCACGGGACGCAGGTTGTCCATGTACAGGGCGGCGCAGACGGCGGCCAGGACGATCAGCGGGATGTAGACGCCGAGGACGATCCGGGGGTGCGAGGCCCCCAGGGTGCCGATGACGAGCAGGCCGACGAGCTGGACGACGGGGACGCCGATGTTGCCGCCGCCCGCGTTGAGGCCGAGCGCCCAGCCCTTGTGGCGCAGCGGGAAGAAGGCGTTGATGTTGGTCATCGACGAGGCGAAGTTGCCGCCGCCGATGCCGGTGAGCGCCGCGACCGCGACGAACGTGCCGTACGAGGTCCCGGGCTCCATCACCCAGAACGCGGCCAGGGTCGGGACGAGCAGGCTCACCGCGCTGAAGATCGTCCAGTTGCGGCCGCCGAAGCGGGCGACGGCGAAGGTGTACGGCACCCGCACCAGCGCGCCGACGAGGGTGGCCGTCGAGATGAGGAAGAACTTCCCGGCCGGGTCGATGCCGTACTCCGGTCCCATGAACAGGACCATCACCGACCACAGGGTCCAGATGGAGAATCCGATGTGCTCGGAGAGCACGGAGAACCAGAGGTTGCGGCGGGCGACCCGTTCGCCCTTCTCCCGCCAGAACGTCTCGTCCTCCGGGTCCCAGGTCTCGATCCAACGGCCTGCCATCACGCGCCTCCACAGGGGGTCGGGGTGTTGTTCCCGACGCTAGGGAGCCCGCGTTTCGGCGTGGTGCCGCGAGGTGACCGGTGCGCAACCTTGCTCTCACCGGGCCGTTCCCGGCCCGGTGAGATGCAGGTCTACCTTCTGCCGTCCGGCCAGAGCCGGGGCCGGCGTCCGGCGGCGACGTCCTCCACCCAGCCCACGGCGACGATCATGACTGCGAGCAGCGGCCAGATGAGCAGGGTCATCAGCAGGGTGTACCCGGCCTCGACCGCCGATCCCAGGTGCGCGTCCACGTACGGGATCTCCCGTAGGAGGTCGATCAGCGGGATCGTCGCCAGGATCAGCAGGTTGTGCCAGAGGTAGATCGTCATGGCCCGGTTGTTGGCGAGCGTGACCAGGCGGTCGAAGCGGGCCGGCCGGCCGGGCAGCTCCTGCCAGGACGGGGCGTACTGGAGCAGGATCACGCAGAAGCCGAGCGACCAGGTCGCCTGGGCCAGCGGGATGTCGTTGAGGTCCCAGCCGTCCGCAGTGAGGTGTCCCGAGGCCCACCACAGCCCGAAGCCCATGACGATCGACGCCAGCGAGACGGTGAGGTAGCGCGGGACGTCCTTGAACAGGCCGTCGTGGTGGGCGAAGCCGAGGACCCAGCAGGAGCCGAAGACCGCGAAGTCGCTCAGCGCGTCGCCGGTCTCGCCCGGGATCGTCACCAGGCCGGTGCCCATCACGGCGGTCAGGCCGAGCGGCGCGAGCAGCGTCGCCCAGGGCAGCTTCCGGAACGCCCGGAGCAGCAGGGGCGAGGCGAGGACGAACCAGAGGTAGGCGCGGATGTACCAGAGCGGTCCGGCCGCCTGGACCGCCCAGGTGTCCTCCAGCAGACCGGCCTGGTCACCGCTGGACCGGGGGAAGGGGGGTGCGCCGACCGGGAAGACGTACCAGGCCAGCTTGACGAACCACCACAGGCTGTCCTCCTTCACCGGCTGCCGGCTCAGCGCGAACATCATCGGTACGACGACGAGCGCGAACACCCACAGGGGCGGCAGCAGGCGGCGGATCCGGCCCCGGACGACTGCTGCGGCGGGGCGGGCCAGCGAACGGGCCATCAGCGAGCCGGCCAGGGCGAACATCACGCCCATGGAGGGGAACAGGATGGTCAGCCAGGCCCAGCCGAAGATGTGGTAGATCACCACGCGGACCAGGGCGATCGTCCGGAGCAGGTCGAGATACCGGTCCCGGCCGGGCTTGCCCGTAGCGGCGGGCGGCGCCACCGGGGTTCCGGCGGGCACGGTGGCGGCGCTCATCCGACGGGCCTCCTCTCGGGGACGGATTCGGTGCCGCGCCGCTGGGCGGAGACCCCGCCGGGGGCCTCCACCGCGCCGGTGCGGCGCAGCTTCTGCCAGCGCAGCCGGCCGCCGGTGAGCGCGGTGATCCAGGACTGGAGCAGTACGACGTACATGAGCTGGCGGTAGAGGATCTGCTGGAGCGGCAGCGAGAGCAGGTGGGTCATGCGTTCCTTGTCCAGCCGGAAGGCGTACGCGGCGCAGACGGCCTGGACGACCAGGACGCCGAACCACGCGGCCACCGTCCTGCCGGTCGGGCCGAAGACGAGTCCGTACAGCAGGAACACGTCGATGAGCGGCGCGAGCAGCGGGGCGACGACCATGAACAGGGAGACGAACGGCAGGCCGACCCGCCCGAAGCGGCCCGAGGGCCCCCGTTCGATGACCGCGCGGCGGTGCTTCCAGATCGCCTGCATGGTGCCGTAACTCCACCGGTAGCGCTGCGACCAGAGCTGCTGCACGGACTCCGGGGCCTCGGTCCAGGCGCGGGCGTTCTCGGCGTAGACGACGCGCCAGCCGTCCCGGTGCAGGGCCATGGTGATGTCGGTGTCCTCGGCGAGGGTGTCCTCGCTCATCCCGCCGACCCGCTCCAGGGCCTGGCGGCGGAACGCCCCGACCGCGCCGGGGATGGTGGGCATGCAGCCGAGCACGTCGTACATCCGGCGGTCCAGGTTGAAGCCCATCACGTACTCGATGTGCTGCCAGGCGCCGATGAGGGAGTCGCGGTTGCCGACCTTGGCGTTGCCCGCGACGGCTCCGACCCGGGGGTCGGCGAAGGGCTGGACCAGCTCGCGGACCGTGGCCGGTTCGAAGACGGTGTCGCCGTCCATCATCACGACGATGTCGTAACGGGCTTTCCGGATGCCGTTGTTGAGGGCGGCGGGCTTGCCCGCGTTCTGCTGGCGGACGACCCGTACGCGGGGCAGCCCCATGGCCTCGACGAGGTCGGCGGTGCCGTCGGTGGAGCCGTCGTCGATGACGATGATCTCGATGGGGTGCTCGCCGGCGGTCAGGGAGCGCACGGTCGCCTCGATGCACTCGCGTTCGTTATACGCGGGGACCAGGACGGAGACCGGGCGGCCGAGGGGTTCGCCCCAACGGAAGTCCTGGCGGCGGACCTTGCGGGCGTGCAGGAAGGAGAGCAGCAGCATGAGGCCGAAGCGGGCCAGCACCAGGGTGCCGATGACGGCGAGTCCGACGACCAGGACGCCGGTGATCCGCTCGGACACGGCGACGGCGGAGACGAACACCTTGCCCTTCCACAGGGCGAACCCGGTGACCGGGGTGTGCGCGCTGGGGGCGTCGAGGGCGGTGGTGAGGCGGGTGAAGGTGTAGCCCCGCTCCTTGAGGTCGGGCAGCAGGGTGTCGAGCGCGGCCACGGTCTGCGAGCGGTCGCCGCCGGAGTCGTGCATGAGGATGATCGCGCCCTTGCCGTCCTTCGGCGTGGCCCGCTCGACGATGGCGCGGACCCCGGGGCGCTTCCAGTCCTGGCTGTCGGTGTCGGTGACGACGGTGAGGTAGCCGCGGCTTCCGATGTACTCCGTGACCGGCCAGGACGTGTTGTCCATGGCGTGCGAGAAGGAGGAGTACGGCGGCCGGAAGATCGAGGTGCGGATGCCGGCCGCGCCCGCCAGCGCCAGCTGGTTCTGCGACAGCTCCCAGTCGATGCGCGCGGTGGACTGGTGGGAGAGGTCGGGGTGGTTGAAGGTGTGTAGCCCGAGTTCGTGGCCCTCCTCCACCATCCGCCGGACCAGGTCCGGGTGGCGGGCGGCCATGGTGCCGGTGACGAAGAAGACGCCGTGGGCGTCGTACTCCTTCAGCTTGTCGAGCACCTTCGGCGTCCACACCGGGTCGGGCCCGTCGTCGAAGGTCAGGACGATCCGGCGGTCGGGTATGCGCAGGGTCTTCGCGTCACCGGAACGGGCGTCGATGACGGGGCCGCCGGTGAGGACGTCCTTCGGCACCTCGGTGGAGCGGTCGGCGCCGCGGACCCGGTGGTCGGCGAGGATCTCGCTGTGCACGTATCCGCGCAGCATCAGCATCGCGAGCAGGGCGGCCAGGACCCGGACGGTCGGACCATCCACCCCTCGGCAAGGGCCAACTGGTCAGCGCGACGAAGAGCCGGGCGGCGGCCCGGGTGAAGTGCAGTTCGTCGGCGACGGCGAGGAAGGCGCCCGGGCGGGTGTGCCGGGCGGGCCGGGGTACGGCCACCGGACGGGCGCGCGGACCGGGCGGGGTCGGGACGGCGGGGCGGGCGGCAGGAGCGGTCTCCGGGCGGGCGGCAGGGGATGTCCCATTCGGCGAACAGCGATGCGGCGAGGTCGGTCCACTCCCGCGTCCGCTCGTTGCCGGGTATCCGGCGGGCAGTTGGTCGCCGCCCCGCGCTCCGCGCCGACGAGCGCAGCGCACCGTCGGGGGCGGCCGTCGTCGAATCCGTACCTCCGGCTGCTGGCGACGCCCGGGGCCCGCGCCTTCACGGCGGGCAATCTGATCGCCCGGCTGCCGATGGGGATGCTCAGCGTCAGCGCGGTCATCATGATCGCCGGGTCCCGGGGCTCGTACGCCCTCGCCGGGGCCGTCACCGCGACCGGCCTGGCGGCGACGGCGGTCGTCGCGCCCTTCACCGCCCGGCTGGTGGACCGCTTCGGGCAGGCGCGCGTCGCCGTGCCCGCCACCGCGCTCGCCGTGCTGGGGTCGCTGGCCCTGGTGCTGTGCGTGCACCACGACGCCCCGGCCTGGACGCTGTTCGCCGCATACGCCGCGACCGCGACGACCCCGAACACCGGCGGGATGTCGCGGGCCCGCTGGGCGCATCTGCACCGGGGCGATCCGGCGGCCCTGCACACCGCGAACTCCTTCGAGCAGGCCGCCGACGAGCTGTGCTTCATGCTGGGCCCGGTGCTGGCCGCGACGCTCTGCGGGGCGCTGTTCCCGGAGGCGGGCACGCTGGTGGGGGCGGTGCTCCTGATGACCGGCGTCCTGATCTTCGCGGCCCAGCGCGCCACGGAACCGCCGGTCACCCCGCGTACGAAGACGGTGGCCTCGCCCCTGCGCACGCCGGGGATGCCCGCACTGCTCGCGGTCTTCCTTGCCACGGGGGCGGTGTTCGGAGCCATGGAGGTGGTCTCCATCGCGCATGCCGGGGGCGCGATCCTGGCGCTCCAGGCGGCCGGTTCGTGCGCGGCGGGCCTGCTCTACGGTTCGCTGCGCCCGGCCCGGAACGCCCGTCTCCGGCTGCTGCTGTGCCTGGCCGCGATGACGGCCCTGATGTCCCTGCCGCTGCTGGCCGCCGCCGCGTCGGCCGCCCTGCCGGTTCTGGCGCTCTGCCTGCTGCTGGCGGGGGCGGCGACCGCGCCGACCATGGTCACGGGCATGACGCTGGTCCAGCGGGCCACGCGCCCGGAGCAGTTGAACGAGGGCATGACGCTCGCGGTGACCGCCTTGCTGGGCGGGGTCGCGGCCGGGGCGGCGGCGGGCGGCTGGCTGGTCGAACACGCGGGCACGGCCTCCGGCTACGCGGCCCCGATGTCGGCGGCGGCCCTCGCTCTGGTCGTCGCGGCTGCGGGCGGCGGGTACGGCCGGGAGCGGCGGAAGTGAAAAGGGCGCCTGGCGGCGGGCGTGAAAAAGCCGCTGCCCCGCGAGCGAACTCACGGGGCAGCGGCCTACATGGGAATTGTGGAGATGGCGGGAATCGAACCCGCGTCCAACGGTGCGGAACCAGGGCTTCTCCGAGTGCAGTTCGCTGCGCTTTTCTCGGCCCCGGAGGTCACGCGAACAAGCCTCCGACAGGCCCAGCCACTGTTTGATTTCCTTCTCGGCCCCGTGGCCGGGCCGAGAAGTTTAGATCCCTAGTTGATGCCAGGATCCGGGTCGGGATCACCCCCGGGCTGACACTCCGCAGAGTCTTCGCTAGCTGCTAATTAGGCAGCGAGGGCGAAGGCGGAGGAATCGCGCTTGGAATTGGCGATTATTGTTTGCGACATATGGTTTACGAGATCATTGCCGCTTCCTCGACTCGCTTCCCCTGCTTCGACATCCGCTGTCGAAACCGATCATCCCCATGTGGTGTTTTCAAAACGCGCACCTTCGCTGAGGTGCACGGCCCATCGTACGTGACCAACGCCGGACGATGCCAGCGTATTCCCCCTGCGGGGGTCCTCAGGCGCTGCGCTGCCGCCGGCGGGCCGCCGCGATGGCGCGGTTCGTCTCCCGCGTGTCCTGCTTCTCGCGGAGCGTCTGCCGCTTGTCGTACTCCTTCTTGCCCTTCGCGAGCGCGATCTCGACCTTGACCCGGCCGTCCTTGAAGTACAGCGCGAGCGGCACGATCGTGTGGCCCGTCTCCTGCGACTTCGACTCCAGCTTGTCGATCTCGGCCCGGTGCAGCAGCAGCTTCCGCTTCCGCTTGGCCGCGTGGTTGGTCCAGGTGCCCTGGACGTACTCGGGGACGTGGATGTTGTGGAGCCACGCCTCGTGGTCGTCGATCTGCACGAAGCCGTCGACCAGGGAGGCCCGCCCCATGCGCAGGGACTTGACCTCCGTACCCATGAGGACGAGGCCGCACTCGTAGGTGTCGAGGATCGTGTAGTCGTGCCGCGCCTTCTTGTTCTGCGCGATCATCTTGCGCCCGGTGTCTTTTTCCTTCGCCATAGTGCGGTCATTTTCGCACTACGACCCACCCCCGAGGCCACTCAATACCGTCTCGGCCCGCTGCTGGGCCCTCTCCCCCACCACGAGGTCGGGGGTGATGCCCCTGCCGTCGACGTTGCGGCCGCCCGGGGTGCGGTAGTGGCCGACGGTCAGCTCGGCCACCGAGCCGCCCGGGAGCCTGCTGGGCATCTGCACGGAGCCCTTGCCGAAGGTGGGCGAGCCGACGGTGACCGCGCGGCCCCGGTCCTGGAGGGCGCCGGTCAGCAGCTCGGCGGCGCTCATCGTGCCGCCGTCGACCAGGACGACGACCGGCCGGTCCGTGTCACCGCCCGGATCGGCGTACAAGGCGTGCTGATCCCCGCGTACGTCGTACGTGGCGACCAGGCCGCCGTCCAGGAAGGCGGAGGCGGCGACGACGGCCTCGGCGACGAGTCCGCCGGAGTTGGCGCGCAGATCGAGGAGTATCCCCGCCCCGTCGGGGGCGTCCCGGACCGCGTCCCGGACGTCGGCCCCCGCGCCCTTGGTGAAGGCGGCGACCTTGACCAGGACCGCCGACGAGGGCGCGTCGCCCAGCTGCCGCACGGTGACCGCCTCGGTGGTCAGCCGAGCCCGCTCCAGGGTCTCGGTCCAGCTCCGGCCCTCCCGGACGAGCCCCAGCTCCACCCGGCTGCCCTCGGCCGCTCCCGTCCCGTCGCCGCGCAGTAACGCGACGACCTCCGCGACGGGGCGTTTGCCGATCGCGCGGCCGTCCAGGGTGCGCAGCAGGTCGCCGGCGCGGATGCCGGCCCGGTCGGCGGGGCCGCCGGGCTGGACGCGGGAGACGGTGACGTCGCCGCGGCCGGTGCGCCGGGCGGAGAGCCCGACCCCGGTGTAGGTGCCGTCCAGCGCCTGCTCGAACTCCTCGTACTCCCGCTGGTCGTACACCGCGCCCCAGCGGTCCCCGCTGCGGCTGACGACCTCCTCGGCGGCGTCCTTCACGGACTTCCCGTCGGCCTCGGCCTCGGCGGCGGCGTCCTCGATCTCGTCGCGGTCGACCGGGGCGACGGTGGAGGAGACGGCGCGGGTCTGCGGACCGGGCCCGGGCTCGGGGTCCTGCGGCAGCGAACCGGTCGCGGCGGCGGTGGCGAGAGCGCACCCGAAGACCAAGGTCAGGGCCGCCCCGCGGCGAAGACCGCGGGGCCCGAAGCGTTGAGCGGAGCCCGACATGGCGACGAGTCTAGGACAAACCCCCTGGGGCGCACGGGCGATCGCCTGTGCGCCCCAGGGGGCACATGTCACACCTTCAGGTACTTGCGCAACGCGAAGAGAGCGGCGACGGCGGGCATCAGCAGACCGATCGCGAGCACCAGCGGAAGCTTGGTCAGGACCGCGTCCCAGCCGATGAAGTTGATCAGGTTCAGCTTCTCCTGGAGGGCGAGACCGCCGTCGATCAGGAAGTACCGGCCGCCGAGCAGCATGGCGCAGGCCAGCACACCGCCGATCAGACCGGCGACGGCCGCCTCCATGATGAAGGGGGCCTGGATGTAGAAGCCGGAGGCCCCGACGAGGCGCATGATGCCCGTTTCACGTCTCCGGCTGAACGCGGAGACGCGCACGGTGTTGACGATCAGGATCAGCGCGATGACGAGCATGAGGATCATCACGTAGATCGCGACGACGTTCATGCCGTTCATCAGCTCGAAGAGGTTGTCCAGGATGGACCGTTGGTCCTGGACGGACTGCACCCCGTCCCGCCCGGCGAACGCCGTCGCGACGACCTTGTACTTCTGCGGGTCGTCCAGCTTCACGCGGAACGACTCCTGCATCTGGTCGGGCGTGATGTTGCCCGCCATCGGGGAGTCCCCGAACTGCTCCTGGTAGTGCTTGTACGCCTCGTCGACCGTCTCGAAGTGGACCGTCTCGACGGCGTCCATCTTCTCCAGATCGGCTTTGATCTCCGCCTTCTGCTCCTTGGTGACAGCCCCCTTGGCGCACTTGGGCATGTCCTTGGCGTCGTTCTTGTTGCAGAGGAAGATCGAGACGTTGACCTTGTCGTACCAGTAGTCCTTCATCGTGCTGACCTGCTCGCGCATCAGCAGCGCACCGCCGAACAGGGCGAGCGAGAGGGCGACGGAGACCACGACCGCGAAGGTCATCGTGAGGTTGCGGCGGAGACCGACGCCGATCTCCGACAGGACGAACTGGGCGCGCATGGCGTCCTTTCAGTACTCGATGCTCGAAATGCACGAGGGGCCGGGGCCCCTCGGTCAGTGCTGGTAGCCGTAGACGCCGCGTGCCTGGTCGCGTACGAGACGGCCCTGCTCGAGCTCGATGACGCGCTTGCGCATCTGGTCGACGATGTTCTGGTCGTGGGTCGCCATGATCACGGTGGTGCCGGTCCGGTTGATCCGGTCCAGCAGCTTCATGATGCCCACCGAGGTCTGCGGGTCGAGGTTGCCGGTCGGCTCGTCCGCGATCAGCAGCATGGGGCGGTTGACGAAGGCGCGGGCGATGGCCACACGCTGCTGCTCACCACCGGAGAGCTCACCGGGCATCCGCTCCTCCTTGCCGCCGAGGCCGACGAGGTCGAGCACCTGCGGCACGGCCTTGCGGATCTCGCCGCGCGGCTTGCCGATGACCTCCTGCGCGAAGGCCACGTTCTCCGCGACCGTCTTGTTGGGCAGCAGGCGGAAGTCCTGGAAGACCGTCCCCAGCTGGCGGCGCATCTGCGGCACCTTCCAGTTGGACAGCCGCGCGAGGTCCTTGCCGAGCACATGGACCATGCCCGTGCTGGCCCGCTCCTCGCGCAGGATCAGTCGCATGAAGGTCGACTTGCCGGAGCCGGAGGACCCCACCAGGAAGACGAACTCACCCTTCTCGATGTCCAGCGAGACATCGCGCAGAGCCGGTCGGGTCTGCTTCGGGTAGGTCTTGGAGACGTTGTCGAATCGGATCACGGATGCACCACGGTCGGCCGGGAGTAGGTGAGCGTGACCATACGCGAACCGGGCTCACGCGTGCAGGCGGCGTCCGGCAATGGGTGGTATGTGGCGAATCGCCCCACGGTACGAAACGGGTCGTGCCGGACCTTGTCCGGCGGGCCGCGCCGAAATCGCCGCGAGCTGGCACAGTGGTGGGGGGAACGGTTGCGTTTCCGTGAGCGTTGTGCGGAGAGACAGCAGGCAAGCGGCTCCGCCGCGCGGGAGGAGGAATGCGCATGACCTATGACCGACTGGTGTGCGCGAACTGTGCGGCGCCCGTGAGCGAGGGCCGTTGCCGTGTCTGCCGTGCCGTGCGGCAGCAGATGCTGGAGGAGCAGGGCCAGGGCCCGCTGGCCGGGATGAGCCCGGCGATGCTGATCGCCCTGATGGTGGTGTTGCTGGCGGCGCTCGCGCTGCTGGCGCAGGCGGCCTGATCAGGGCCCGTGCGGCCCTCGGGGCCGCCCCTAACCGCCCCGTCGGGGCTCACAGACGTATGCGTACGGCCGCCTGAGCGGTCCGGGCGCACAGAAGGGCCCGGGAGGCGTCGTACGCCCTCCCGGGCCCTTCGTCATGCCGTGCTGCGCCGCGTACGGGCCTGATCCGCGCCCGCTACGCGCCGGTAGGGTCCGTCACGGTCCGCGGCGGACGTCGCCGCGGACCCGACTGCCGGACCTAGGCGGCCGTGCGACCGCCGCCGACCAGACGCGGCAGGATGCGGAAGCCGATGCCGCCCGCGATCATCGTCGCGGCGCCGATGACCAGGAAGGTCGTCTCGGCCGCACCGGTCTCGGCGAGCTCTTCCTTGCCCTTGCTCTGCTCGACCGGCTTGTTGCCGACACTGTCGGTGTCGGTGTTGTCGGTGCACTCGGCACCGTCGAGGTCGACGGTGCAGCCGGCGTCGTCGCCACCGGTGGTGGAACCTCCGGTCGCGCTGCTGCCGCCCTGGTCGCCGCCACCGGAGGTGCCGGAACCGCCGGTGTTGCCGGAACCGCCGCTGTTACCGGAAGCGCCGTTGTTACCGGAGCCGCCGTTGTTACCGGAACCGCCGTTGTTACCGGAACCGCCCTGGTCGCCACCCTCGACAGCGCCTTCGACGCCGCCCTGGTCGCCACCCTCAACGGCGCCCTCGACGCCGCCCTGGTCGCCACCCTCAACGGCGCCCTCGACGCCGCCCTGGTCGCCACCCTCGACAGCACCCTCGACCGCGCCTTCGACGCCGCCCTGGTCGGCACCCTCGATCGCGCCCTCGACGCCGCCCTGGTCGCCACCCTCGACAGCACCCTCAACGGCGCCCTCGACGCCGCCCTGGTCGCCACCCTCGACAGCACCCTCGACCGCGCCCTCGACGCCGCCCTGGTCGCCACCCTCGACGTCGCCCGGGTCGGCGCCGCCGATCGGGTCGTCGCCGTCGAGCGGGCCCGTCTGGACCTGGACGTCCGCGACGCCGGTGTCGACGCCGATCTCCAGCGCCTGCGCCGCACCGGCCGCAGTCAGCGAGGCACCCGCGGCAATGACCGCACCAGCGGCTATCCGCGCGACGCGCACACGCGTCTTCTTCGTCATCTGTTGCTACCCCCAGTAGCCGATCTCGTCAGTGGAGCAGCCATATGCGGACAGCGGGCCCTGGGGGTATCGCTCCGGCAAGGCCACGTCGTGTCGTGGTCACCCCGCCCCGCCCCCCGGTACACACCCGCCCCAGACATACGCATGCTGCTCTAGCACCCTGGCCAGAGTTAAGGATTACGTCAAGGCCGTTCCGTGCACTAGGCACCGATATGAGGGGTGTTGACGGCTATTCGGAAGCGTGACTGTGACGCATCGGGCACAGATCCTCCCCAACGCAGGAGGGCCCGGACAGACACTGTCCGGGCCCAACCTCCGTACCGCTGAAGCTACTTCTCCCGCTGCTTGCGCCAGCGGATGCCCGCCTCGACGAACCCGTCGATCTCGCCGTTGAAGACCGCTTCGGGGTTGCCCATCTCGAACTCCGTACGCAGGTCCTTGACCATCTGGTACGGGTGGAGGACGTACGAACGCATCTGGTTGCCCCAGGAGTTGCCGCCGTCGCCCTTGAGCGCGTTCATCTTGGCCTGCTCCTCCTGGCGGCGGCGCTCGAGGAGCTTCGCCTGGAGGACGTTCATCGCGGACGCCTTGTTCTGGATCTGCGAGCGCTCGTTCTGGCAGGAGACGACGATGCCGGTGGGCAGGTGGGTCAGACGGACCGCGGAGTCCGTGGTGTTGACGCCCTGTCCGCCGGGGCCCGAGGAGCGGTACACGTCCACGCGCAGCTCGGACTCGTCGATCTCGATGTGGTCGGTCTGCTCGACGACCGGGAGCACCTCGACACCAGCGAAGGACGTCTGGCGGCGGCCCTGGTTGTCGAAGGGCGAGATGCGGACCAGCCGGTGGGTGCCCTGCTCGACGGAGAGCGTGCCGTAGGCGTACGGGACCTGGACGGCGAAAGTGGTCGACTTGATGCCGGCCTCTTCGGCGTACGCGGTCTCGTAGACCTCGGTCTTGTAGTTGTGCTGCTCGGCCCAGCGGAGGTACATGCGCTGGAGCTTCTCCGCGAAGTCGGCGGCGTCGACGCCGCCGGCCTCGGCGCGGATGGTCACCAGGGCCTCGCGCGCGTCGTACTCGCCGGAGAGGAGCGTGCGGACCTCCATCTCGTCCAGCGCCTTCTTCACCGACTCCAGCTCGGCCTCGGCCTCCGCCTGCGCGTCGGCGTCGCCCTCGGCCTCGGCGAGCTCGAAGAGGACTTCGAGGTCGTCGATCCGGCCGCGCAGGGCCTCGGCCTTGCGGACCTCGGCCTGGAGGTGCGAAAGCTTGCTGGTGATCTTCTGGGCCGCGTCGGGGTCGTCCCAGAGGGACGGCGCCGCTGCCTGCTCCTCGAGCGCGGCGATGTCCGCCCTCAGCGCATCCAGGTCCAGGACGGCCTCGATCGACCCCATGGTCGAGGAGAGGGACTTCAGCTCTTCGGAAATATCGACGACTGCCACGGGTCCAGCGTAACGGCTGGGCGGATGAAGCTTGCCCTCACCCGGGAACCGGCCCGGAATCGGACCCGGACAAGGGACTCCCTCACGGGGTCGGGGACTCGCTCACGGGGACGCCGGGGCCGAGTTCTCGCTGTCCTGGGGCGTCCCGCCCCCGTCGCCGCCGCCGGTGGCCAGCCAGCCGCCGACCGCGACGGCCGCGCAGAGCAGCACGGCCGCGGCACCCAGGGTGATGCGGCGCTTGCGGACGGACGCCGCCTTGTTACGGGCGGAGCCGGGGCGGGGCCTGCCCGGGGCGCGGGGGGCGCGGGCCGTGCCGAGGGGGCCGCCCGCCAGCTCGTCCGGGGCCGGGACGCGCATGCTCGTGTGGGTGTCCCGGTTGGAGTCGGGGGCGGAGCCGGGCACCAGCGGGACCGCGCCGCGGCGGCGGGGTTCGTCGGCGGCCGGGGTGTACTGCTGCTCGTCGTAGCCCGGGGCCTGCTCGCTCTCCTCCGGACCCGGCTCGTCCACCTCCAGCGGCGGTATCCCCGCCAGCAGGGGCAGCAGATCGCGCAGCCGTACGGCCAGCTCCGATGCGCGCAGCCGGGAGGCGGGGGCCTTGGCCAGGCACTGGACCAGGAGCTGCCACAGCTCCTCGGGGATGCCGGGGAGCGGGACGACGGTCTCGGTGACGTGGCGGCGCAGGACCGCGCCGGGGTGGCCGCCGCCGAAGGGCGTGAACCCGGCGAGCAGCTCGTACAGCACGGTCGCCAGCGCGTAGATGTCGACGGCGGCGCGCGGCGGGAGGCCCTCGACGATCTCGGGCGCCAGATAGTCCGGTGTGCCGATGATCTTCGTGGCCTTGGTGCGGCGCGGGGTGTCGATCAGCTTGGCGACGCCGAAGTCGGTGAGGAGGGCGGGGTGGGCGCCGCCGGGGCCGAGCGGGCCCTCCATGTCGAGCAGGATGTTCTCCGGCTTGACGTCCCGGTGGACGATCTGGGCCTTGTGCGCGGCGGCCAGCCCGTCGGCGACGTCCGCGATGATCGCCACGGCGGCCTCGGGGGCGAGGCGGCGCTCGCGGTCCAGACGGGTGCGCAGGTCGGTGCCGCGTACGAGGGTCATGACCAGCGCCAGGTCGTTGCCGTCCACGACGAGGTCCCGGACGGCGACCACGTGCGGGTGGTCGAGTCCGAGCAGGGCGGTGCGCTCCTGTACGAAGCGGCCCACGAGCTCCTGGTCGGACGCGAGGTCCTCACGGAGCAGCTTGATGGCGACCGGGCCCTCGGGCCCCTCGCCGAGCCATACCGTGCCGGCGCTGCCGCGCCCCAGGATCTGGTGGGCCGTGTACCGGCTGCCGATATTCCGTGCCAAGACTGCTCCCTCAGCGGCTGGCGGTGGACCCCCGGTCGACAAAGTTACGCGGCGTTCGGGGTGTCACGCGCCCAGGATGGCACCGACCTCGGCTTCTCCGGGCGGAATGGGCCCGGAGAAGTCGACAAAGAGACAGCATTGCGGGTCAGGACCCGGTTGTGAGTCGGGCCGCGGCCGGGCCTTCGGCGTACGGGTCGGACCGCGGCCGGCCCTTCGGCGTACGGGTCAGGCCCCGCCCGAGCCTCCGGCGCTGTCGCCGAGCTTGGAGAACCAGTCGGTGACCGTGCCGATCGCGTCACCGATCGCTTCCCAGTAGCCCTTGCCCTGGGCGACCCAGTCCTGGAGCGGGGTCAGCTCCCAGATCAGCCAGCCGGCGACGACGAGGAGCACCAGGGTGAACAGGCAGCCCTTGAGGCAGCCGAGTCCGGGGATGCGCATCGGGTTGGCGCTGCGCTGCCGCGGCGGACGCGGCTCGCGCGGCGGCCGGGCGGCCGGCTGCTGGGGCTGCTGCGGCTGCGGGGGCGCGTACTGCTGCCGCTGGGGCTGCTGCGGCTGCTGGTAGCGCTGCGGCTGCTGTTGCTGCTGTTGCTGCTGTTGGTACGGGTACTGCTGCTGGAGCGGCTGCTGCCTGCGCTGTGCGGGCTGCTGCCGCTGGGGAGGCTGCTGCGGCGGCTGCTGGCGCTGGGGGCGGCGGCGCAGCGGGTCCTGGCTCGGGTCCAGGTACTGCACCTGGGTCTGCTCGTTGCGGTCGCGGGCCGCCTGGAGCTGCGACTGCCAGGGGTGCGGGCCG
This sequence comes from Streptomyces rubiginosohelvolus, assembly GCF_014649875.1. Classification (GTDB taxonomy): domain Bacteria; phylum Actinomycetota; class Actinomycetes; order Streptomycetales; family Streptomycetaceae; genus Streptomyces; species Streptomyces rubiginosohelvolus. Next base: position 276,543 of record NZ_BMTW01000008.1, read on the forward strand.
TCCGGCTGCGGCGGCCCGTCGGGGCGCTGCGGCACGGGCGGCATGACGGCGGTGGGGTCGGCGTGCCCCTGGTTGCCGCCCTGGCCCTGTCCTCCGGGGCCGGTCTGCGGGAGCACGCTGGTGGCCGCGGCGGGGTCGTAGGAGCCCGCGTTGCTCGGCAGCACCTGCGTGGGGTCGGCCGCGCCCGGGGTGTCCGGGACGGCCGTGGGCGCCGGGTCGGGGGCGAGCAGGGCGCCCACCCCTTCGGCGGCGGCGATCTGGGCGGAGTTCGCGTGGATGCCGACGCCGGAGGCGACCGTACGCAGACCACGGGCCAGGTTCTCGGCGCTGGGCCGCTGGTCCGGGTCCTTGCGCAGGCAGCGCTCGATGACCGTCCACAGCGGGTCGGGCACGGTGGAGGGCCGGCGGGGCTCCTCGCTGAGGTGCCGGTGCAGGACTTCGAGCGCGGTGCCGCCGGCGAACGGCGGCCGGCCGGTGACCAGCTCGTACAGCAGGATGCCCGCGCCGTAGATGTCCACGGCGGAGGTCTGCGGGCGGCCCTCGGCGGACTCCGGCGCCACATAGGCGGGTGTGCCGACGAACTCGTGCGTCCGGGTCAGCCCCGGGGAGTCGGCGAGCCGCGCGATGCCGAAGTCGGTGAGCATCGGAGTCATGCCGCCGTCACGCTCGTCGAGGAGCACGTTGGCGGGCTTGAGGTCGCGGTGGACGACGCCGTCGGCGTGGCTGGCCGCGAGCGCGTCCGCGATCTGCGCGGTGAGCAGGGCGGCGGCGACCGGGGTGAGCGGGCCGTTCTCGCGGAGGTAGCGGTGCAGATCGGGGCCGTCGATCAGGTCCATGACCAGGGCGAGGAGATCACCCTCGACCACGAGGTCCCGGGTGCGCACGATGTTCGGGTGCGTGAGCCGCAGCAGGACCGAGCGCTCCCGCAGGAACCGCATCACCACGTCGGCGTCGTTGGCCAGCTCCTCCTTGAGGACCTTGATGGCCACGGTCTCGCCGGGCTGACCCGCGACGGCCGCCTCGGCGCCCGCGGTCTCCCGCTGCCGGGCTCGCCAGACGGTGCCCGTGGCACCGCGCCCGAGCGGCTCCTCGAGCAGGTACTTGCTGCCTACAGGCCGCACGTCATGCGCTCCCTGCTGATCGTGGTGCTTGCGGACCCCGGGGGGTGTCGTACCGCTGGGCCCGCCCGAATGTTCCGGCCCACTGTAATGCCGCCGAACGGGGCACCGGGGGCTCGCGTTTCGAGGGAAGACGCGAAGACCCGGCGGAAGGTTGCCGCACAGCTGATCACAGGCCGGTCAGGCGTTCGGCGATCCGGTGCGGGTTTCCGCCCGGCGTACGGCAGATAACCCCTGGCAAACCCTCCGAGCGGCGGGATTCGGACGCAAGCAGGCACTTTTGCGCCCACAGCCGACCATTCAAGATCATTTAAAGGTGACCGCCGGGCGTGTTGTCAGTGGCAGGTGCGAGGATGCCTCCAGCACGGATCTGCGGGCTCGGAGTCCCACGGTCCGTGACGACCTGTACGGACGACGTGTCCGTGCCGGGTGGGGGGAATCACAGGGCGTTTCCCCTGCCGGGCACCCCCGCGCAGAAGGGACCGCCGACGGCGATGCAGATCCGGCTGACCGTCCTCGCGCCGCGCAGCGGCCAGACCCCGGCGCGCTCCTGCGACGTGCTCGTGACCGCCCCCGCCGGGACGGCGCTGGCCGCCGTGACCTCCCAGCTGGCCGCCGCCGTGTCGGGGCCCGAGAGCTCCCAGGGCGGCGGGGCGGTCGTGCTCTTCGCCGGGCGGGACCGGCTGGACGGGCACCGCATCGCGCTGGGTGAGCCGCCCCTGGTGGACGGCGCGGTCCTCTCCCTCCAGGTCCCCGGCGACGACGAGGCGACGGACGACGCCGTTCCGGCCCAGCTCCATGTGGTCGCCGGCCCCGACGCGGGCGGCGTCCATCTGCTGCACGGCGGGCAGATCCGGATCGGCCGCTCCGCCGACGCGGACGTCCCGCTCGACGACCCCGACGTCTCCCGGCTGCACTGCGCGGTGACGGTCTCGGACGACGGCCGGGTCTCGGTCGCCGACCTCGGCTCGACGAACGGCACCTCGCTGGACGGCGTCGAGGTGCGCGAGCGCCCGGTCCGCCTCGCCCCCGGCGCGCTGCTGCGGCTCGGCGAATCCACGCTCCGCCTCACCTCGGGCTCCCGTCCGGCGACGCTGCCGACGGCCCCGGACGGCGAGGGGCACCTGCGGGTGACCCGCGCCGAGACGGGGGCCGCCGCCCCGGGGCAGGGCACCGGTGCGCCGTTCGCCGCGCGCACCCCCGACCACGGCGGCCAGGGCCCCGCCCAGGCGTACGGCGCGCCCGCCGCCGCCTCGTCCGCCTCCTCCGGGACGTACGGAGACCTGGATTCGTCCCCGGCCGAAGCCTCCTGGCCGGAGCACGCCGAGGCCGGCCCCGGTGTGTATGAGGGCGGTGGCGCCCACGCCCGCGGCGAGGAGGCCGCGGCGACCGCGGCTCCCCGGCGCGGCATAGGAGCCTGGGCGCGGCGGCTCAAAGGCGGCGCGAAGACCGAGCCGGCGGCGGGCCCGGAGGCCGGGTCCGGGGAGCGTGCTGATGCGTACGGGTCCACCCGCACCCCTGCCGGTCCGGGCGCCCAGGCGGCGTACGGCACCGGTGCGTACGACTCCGGGGCGCAGGGGTCCTCTCCGTATGAATCCGAGGCATACGGCTCCGACGCATACGGAACCGGTACGTACGGCTCCGGGGCACGCGGTTCCGGCGGGTCCGGCGATCTGGCTGGCGGCCCGTCGGGGGCCGGGCATCTCGCCTCACCGGCCTCCCCCGGCTCCCCCTTCTCCGCGCTGCCCTCCGCCCCCGAGGGCACCTGGCCGGACCCCGCGGCCGTGCTGCTGACCGCGCTCGGCCCGGGGCCACGGCTCTGGGAGCGCCACCCGGCCCACCCGGAGGCCCTGGTGGTGCGGCTCGGCACGACCGACCGGGCCGAGGTGCCCGCCGTGCCGGTGACCGTGGGGCTGCGGGAGGCCGGTTCGCTCGGGCTCGCCGGTCCACGCGCCCGGCTGGCGGGTCTGGCCCGGGCGACGGTGGCGCAGCTCGCCGCGCTGCACTCCCCGTTCGACCTGGAGATCGTCCTGATCTCCACGGACCGTTCCCGCACGCTGGAGGAGCGGCGGCGCGAGTGGTCATGGCTGGGGTGGCTGCCGCATCTGCGCCCGACGCACGGGCAGGACTGCCGGCTGCTCCTCGCGTACGACCGTGAGCAGGCGGAGGTCCGGGCGGCCGAGCTGGTGCGCCGGCTCGACGAGGGTCCCCTCGGTCCCGGCTGGCCGCATCTGGACCGGGCCGCCGTGGCCGAGGCCGCCCGCGCCCATACGGGCCCGCACACGGTGGTCGTCCTGGACGGCGACCCGGGTACGGCGTTCCTGCGCGAGACCACGGCACGGCTGGCCGGGGCGGGCGCGGCCGCCGGGATCCATCTGATCTGCCTGGCCGAGACTCCCGCCGCCTCCCCCACCTCGCCGGTGGCCGCGACGTACGAGGCAGCCTGCCGCGGCTCCATCGCCTTCCGGGAGTGCGGGGCCGTCGCGATGCTGAGCGGGGACGTGGCCACGGCGTTGCGCCTGCTGCGTACGGCGGGCGGGCAGGCCGCGGGGCACGGGACGGTGGCCGCGGTGGACGCGGTGTCGGCGGCCTGGGCCGAGCGGTTCGGGCGGGCGCTCGCGCCGCTGCGCGAGGAGGGCTCGGCCGCGCTGGCGGGCCGCCCGACGACCGCGGCCCTGCCGCCGTCCGCCCGGCTGCTGGACGAGCTGGGTCTTGCCCGCGCCACTCCGGCGTCGCTGATGGCTCGCTGGGCGTCCACGGCGGAGGCCCAGCCGGGCGCTTCGGTGCCCCGGGCGGCCGCCGCGCCCCAACCCCGCGCCGACCTGGACAGCCCCAACTCCGGGCGCACCCTCAGCGCGGGACCGCGCGTCGGCCCCCAGCGCACGGCGGCCTCCCCCCACCACGACTCCGGCCGCACGCCGTACCCGGCCGCGGGCGCCCCCGACCCGGACCGCACCCCGTACCCCCCGCTGGAGGCCCGCGACTCGGGCCGCACGCCGTATCCCCCGCTCGACACCCGCGATTCCGGCCGTACGCCCTACCCGCCCCTCGACTCCCGCGACTCCGAACGCACGCCCTACCTGGGCACCCAGCGCTCCGGGTCGGAGTCCGGCGCCGAAACCCGGGAGCGAGGGGACACCACCGCGTCCACGGCCACCCCCGTCCACACCGGCCGCCCCGTCCTCGTGCTCGGGGCCGGACCCCGCGGCCCCCTCAGCGTCGATCTCGCCGACGAGGGCCCGCACCTGCTGATCGAGGGGCCCCCGGGCAGCGGCCGCACCGAGCTGCTCCGGGCCGTCGCCGCCTCGCTCGCCTCCGCGGCCCGGCCCGACCGGCTCGGCATCCTCCTCGTCGACGGCTCCGGCGGCGAACAGGGCGAGCGCGGCGAGGGCCTGCTCCCCTGTACGGAGCTGCCGCATGTCTTCGCCCATCTCGTGGCGTCCGACCCGGTCCGGATGCGGGAGTTCGCGCAGGCCCTAGGCGGCGAGCTGAAGCGGCGCGCCGAGCTGCTCGGCGAGCTGGACTTCGCGACCTGGCACGAGCGGTACGGGCAGCAGCAGGCTCAGCAGGAGGCCGCCCCCCGCATCGTGGGCCAGCGGCCACCGAGCGGTGCCGAGCGCCGGGGCGATCTGGACTCCCCGGCCAGCGGCACCCTGCGGCTGCGCCCGGCCGCCGCCCGGTCCGCGGACCCGGGGCCGTCCCCGCTGCCCCGACTCGTCGTCCTCGCCGACGACTTCGACGCGCTGGTCGCCCCGGCGCTCGGCTCCCCCGGCCGGCCCGCCGCCGGTTCGGTGGTGCGGGCGCTGGAGGCCGTGGCCCGGGACGGCGGACGGCTCGGGGTGCATCTGGTCGCCACCTCCGCGCGCCCCGACCGTACCGAGGACACCGAGCTGGCCCGGGGCGCCCGGCTGCGCATCGTGCTGGACGCGCCGGTGCTGCCGCCGTCCCCGGACGAACCGGCCCCGGGCCGGGGCAGGCTGGGGCACCCGGACGGCCGGGTGACGCCGTTCCAGGGCGGCAGGGTCACCGGCCGCATCCCGCGTACGGCGACGCTCCGGCCGACGGTCGTCCCGCTGGAGTGGGAGCGGATGGGCGATCCGCCGACCCGACGCCCGGTCCGGGAGCTGGGCAACGGGCCGACCGACCTCGCGCTGCTCGCCAGTGCCCTGGAGCGCGCGGCCCGCTCGGTGAACGCCGAACGGCTGCCCGCCCTGGTGCCGTTCACCACCTGACACCGACTCCGGGAGAGCCGCTCCTACCCCTGCCCGGCCCCGCTTCCGACATGCCCTGACATGACGTCACGAGGCCATCACGATCAGCGCTTCGAGGCCACCGGCGGTATTGCGGGGCCCGTGCGCCGGGCGTAGGACTGTGCGCACGGACGACGTGGTCCGGGCATGCGACGTGGCCGGGCGCGCAGAGAAGAAACGGGGCAGGAATGCGCACAACCTTCTCGATACGCAGGACCGCGGTCGTGTTCGCGGCGGTCGGCGCCCTGGCGCTCACCGGATGCGGGGGCGACGGCGACGGCAAGAAGAAGTCGGGCGACGACTCCGGCAAGGGCACGGACAGCGCGTCCACGGTGAAGCTGCCGAAGCTGGACGGGGAGAAGGTCTCCGTCGCCGCGGTCTGGACCGGGCCCGAGCAGGCCAACTTCACCAAGGTGCTGGACGAGTTCGAGAAGCGCACGGGCGCGGACGTCACGTTCGTCCCGGCGCAGGACCCGATCATCAACTTCCTGGGCACCAAGATCGCGGGCAAGCAGCCGCCGGACGTGGCGATGATCCCGCAGGTCGGCGCGATCCAGCAGGCGGCCGCGAAGAAGTGGGCCAAGCCGGTAGGACCCGAGGCGCGGGCCCAGCTCGGCCAGAACTACGCCCAGGTCTGGCAGGACCTCGGCGCGGTCGACGGCACCCAGTACGGGGTGTACTTCAAGGCCGCCAACAAGTCCCTGATCTGGTACAACGCCGCGGCCTTCGACAACGCGGGGGCGAGCGAGCCGAAGACCTGGAAGGACTTCCTGACCACCGCCGAGACGGTGGGCGCCTCCGGCGTCACCCCGGTCTCGGTGGGCGGCGCGGACGGCTGGACGCTGACCGACTGGTTCGAGAACGTCTACCTCTCGCAGGCCGGCCCGGAAAAGTACGACCAGCTGGCGAAGCACGAGATCCCGTGGACCGACCCGTCCGTGAAGGACGCGCTGACCACGCTGGCCGAGTTGTTCGGCAAGCCGGAGCTGATCGCGGGCGGCGCGGACGGGGCGCTCCAGACGGAGTTCCCGGCCTCGGTGACACAGACCTTCACCGGGGGCGACCAGCCCAAGGGCGCGATGGTCTTCGAGGGTGACTTCGTCGCCATCAACATCGCGCAGACCGAGGCGAAGATCGGTACGGACGCCAAGGTGTTCCCGTTCCCGGCGGTCGGCGCGGACTCGCCCGTGGTGACCGGCGGCGACGCGGCGGTGGCGCTGAAGGACAGCAAGGGCGCGCAGGCGCTGCTGACCTGGCTGGCATCGGCGGACGCGGCGAAGATCTGGGCCGAGGCGGGCGGGTTCATCTCCCCGAACAAGGGCCTGGACCTGAAGGCGTACCCGAACGAGGTGCAGCGCACCATGGCGCAGGCGCTGATCGACGCGGGTGACGACGTCCGGTTCGACATGTCCGACCAGGCCCCGCAGTCGTTCGGCGGGACGCCGGGGGCGGGCGAGTGGAAGATCCTCCAGGACTTCCTGAAGAACCCGAAGGACATCGCGGGGACCCAGAAGAAACTGGAGTCCGAAGCGGTCAAGGCGTACAAGAGCTGACGGCGTGACGACAGCGACCGCGGGGGGCGCCGGTGCGGCGCCCCCCGCCGACGACACGAGTCCGAGCCCGTCCCCCGACCCGAAGAAGCCCGCCCGGAGCGTGACCGGCACCCGCAGGGTCGTCGCGGCGGTGTTCCTGCTGCCCGCGCTGGTGCTGCTCGGTGCGCTGGTGCTCTACCCGATCGGGTATTCGGTCTACCGGTCGTTCTTCGACCAGGCCGGTACGGGCTTCGCCGGGTTCGACAACTACACCGCTCTGTTCACCGACGACACGATCCTCACGGCGGTGAAGAACAACGCGATCTGGGTGGTCTTCGCCCCGACGGTCGCCACCGCGCTGGGGCTGATCTTCGCGGTGCTGACCGAACGGATCCGCTGGGGCACCGCGTTCAAGCTGATCGTCTTCATGCCGATGGCGATCTCGATGCTGGCGGCGGGCATCATCTTCCGGCTGGTGTACGACCAGGCTCCCGAGCGCGGGGTCGCCAACGCGGTGGCGGTGAGCGTGCACGACACGTTCAACGAGTCCGCGGGCTACCCGAAGGCCCGCCCGCTGCCCGTCCACCCCCTGGAGAAGGCGGCCGGCGGGACGTTCGTGTCCAAGGAGCCGATCCGGGCGGGCGAGCCGCTGCGGGTGCCGCTGGTCGGTGTGGCCCCGGCGAAGATGCCGGGCGACGCACGGCCGGCCGAGGGTGCGCCTGCGGCCTCCGGGGACAAGATCTCCGGTACCGCGTGGCTCGACTTCACCCGGGGCGGCGGCGGGAAGCCGAACGTCGTCGACCCGAAGGAACTGGGGCTCAAGGGCCTGAAGATCGAGGCGGTGAAGGACGGCAAGGTCGTCGCCACCGCCACCGCGGGAGCGGACGGGGTGTTCACCCTGCCCGCCTCCGCCGACGGGGCCCAACTGCGGCTGCCCGCCGACAACTTCCGCGAGCCGTACAACGGCGTCGACTGGCTCGGCCCGTCCCTCGTGACGCCCGGGATCATCGGCAGCTACGTGTGGATGTGGGCCGGGTTCGCGATGGTCCTGATCGCCGCCGGTCTCGCCGGTCTGCCGCGCGAACTGCTGGAGGCGGCCCGGGTGGACGGGGCCAACGAGTGGCAGGTGTTCCGCCGGATCACGGTGCCGATGCTGGCACCGGTGCTCGCGGTGGTCCTGGTGACGCTGATGATCAACGTACTGAAGGTCTTCGACCTGGTGTTCATCATCGCGCCGGGCTCCTCCCAGGACGACGCGAACGTCCTGGCGCTCCAGTTGTACCGGTCCTCGTTCGGCACGGACGCGGACCTCGGGATCGGCAGCGCCATCGCGGTGCTTCTGCTGCTGCTGGTGATCCCGGTGATGCTGGTCAACATCCGCCGGATCCGGAAGGAGGGACGGCGATGAGCAGCGCACCGGAGAGGAACAGCGCACCGGACGTGAACACCGCCCGCATCGGCCGCCAGAAGGCGGTCACCCGGCAGCCGGGCGGCGCCCCCGAAGCGCCCAAGTCCAGACAGTCTCTCGGAGCCAGGGTCGCCGCCCGGGCGGGCGGCGGGGTGATGCGGGTCTTCCTGGTCCTGGTCGCCCTGTTCTGGCTGATGCCCACGATCGGTCTGCTGCTGTCCTCGCTGCGCGGTCCGCAGGACATCGCGGCGACCGGCTGGTGGAAGATCTTCACCGCCCCGTCCGAGCTGACCTTCGAGAACTACCAGCGGCTGCTGGACAATGCGACGATCACCGGCTCGCTCGGCAGCACCATCATGATCACCGTGCCGTCCACGGTGCTGGTCGTCCTGATCGGGTCGTTCGCCGGATACGCCTTCGCCTGGATGGAGTTCCCCGGCCGGGACTGGCTGTTCCTGCTGGTCGTCGGGTTGCTCGTGGTGCCGGTGCAGGTCGCGCTGATCCCGGTCTCCGAACTGTTCGGCACCATCGGGATCTTCGAGACGACGCTCGGGGTGGTGCTGTTCCACACGGCGTTCGGCCTGCCGTTCGCGATCTTCCTGCTGCGGAACTTCTTCGCGGAGATCCCCCGCGAACTGCTGGAGGCCGCCCGGCTCGACGGGGCGGGCGAGATCCGGCTCTTCACCCGGGTCGTGATGCCGCTGGGCGGCCCGGCGATCGCCTCGCTCGGGATCTTCCAGTTCCTGTGGGTGTGGAACGACATGCTGGTCGCGCTGATCTTCGCGGACTCCGAGTCGCCGCCGATCACCGTGGCGCTCCAGCAGCAGGTACGCCAGTTCGGCAACAACATCGATGTACTCGCGCCCGGCGCGTTCGTGTCGATGGTGATCCCGCTGGCGGTGTTCTTCGCCTTCCAGCGGCAGTTCGCCTCCGGTGTGATGGCGGGCGCGGTCAAGTAGCCCGCACCGCACGGCCGTACGCCCTCGAAGGCGCACCGCCGAAAACGTACGGCTGTACGTCAACACGGAGCGGCCCGGTTCCCCGGAACCGGGCCGCTTCGGCGTCCGGGTCCCCCGATTGCCACGTCCGGCGTAACCCTGTCATTCCATCCGACGTTTGCGCTCTGCCTGGATTTCCGCGAACGATCGACCCATGGATGTGTAGTGCCCCGGTTCTCCGTCATCGTGCCCGCATTCCGGGTCCAGGCGTATCTGCACGCGTGTCTGGATTCCGTGCTGGCCCAGTCCTTCAAGGACTACGAGATCATCGTGATCGACGACTGCTCCCCCGACGCCTGCGGACCGATCGCCGACGAGTACGCCCGCCGGGACCACCGCGTCACCGCACTGCACCTGCCCCGCAACATCGGCCTCGGCCCGGCCCGCAACGCCGGGATGGGCCGGGCGGCCGGCGACTACCTGATCTTCCTCGACGGCGACGACACCCTGTTGCCGGACGCCCTCCAGACCATCGCCGACCGCATCGACACGACCGGCGAGCCCGACGTCCTGATGTACGACTACGCCCGTACGTACTGGACGGGCCGCAGCGTCCGCAACGTCCTGGCCGCCCATCTCGACGAGAGCGGCCCCGAGCGCTTCCGGCTCACCGACCGCCCCGAGCTGCTGCAACTCCTCATGGTCGTCTGGAACAAGGCGTACCGCCGCGCGTTCGTCGAGGCCGAGGGGTTCACCTTCCCGCCCGGCTACTACGAGGACACCCCCTGGACCTACCCGGTCCTGATGGCGGCCGATTCGATCGCGGTCCTCGACGCGGTCTGCGTCTCCTACCGGCAGCGGCGGCGCGGCAACATCCTCTCCACCACCAGCGAGAAGCACTTCGACGTCTTCGACCAGTACGACCGGGTCTTCGCGTTCATCGACTCCCGCCCCGAACTCGCCCTGTGGCGGCCGGTGATGTTCCGCCGCATGCTGGACCACTTCTCGGCGCTGTTCGCCTCCCGGGACCGGCTGCCGCTGCACAGCCGCGCCGCGTTCTTCCGCCGGGCGACCGCCTCCTGCCGCCGCTACCACGCCCCCGGCGCCCCGGCCCCCCGCCGCGCGCTGCTGCGGCACGGCCTGATGCACCTCGGCGCGCGGCGCACCTACCGGGCCCTGTCGGAGGCCCAGCGCCTCGGCGGCCGGCTGCGGAAAGGAGCGGCAGCCCTGCGCCGGGCGGTGCGGGGCGCGGCCCTGCGGGCGCACTACCGCATCCAGGTGCGGCTGCCGCTGCGCACCCGGGACGCGGTGTTCACGACGCGGGGCGGCGGCGGGTACGCGGGCAGCCCGGCGGCGATCGAGGCGAAGGTCCGCGAGCTGGTGCCGGGGCTGCGGACGGCCTGGATCTGCCGCCCCGTCGACGCCCACACCGTGCCGACCGGCACCCGGCATCTGGCGCCCGGCTCCTTCGCCCACCGGACCGCGCTGGCCCGCTCGGCGTATCTGGTGAACGACGGCTCCTTCGACCGGGGGCTGGTCAAGCGGCGGGGCCAGATCCTGCTGCAGACCCACGAGGGCACGCCGCTGCGGACCGTGGGCACCGATCTGCTGGACCGGCCCGCCGCCGCCCGGGGCACGGACTTCGACGAGCTGCTGCGCCAGGTCGACACCTGGGACTTCTCCCTCTCGGCCAACCCGCACTCCACCCTCGTACGGGAGCGGGCCTATCCGTCCGCGTACACGACGCTGGAGTACGGCTCACCGCGCAACGACGTCTACCACCGCACCGGTCCGGCCGATGTGGCGCGGCTGCGCGAGACCCTGGGCATCCCCGAGGGCAGCACGGCCCTGCTGTACGCCCCCGTCCCCCGCGACTACCGGCGGGTCCAGCGGCCCTCCCTCGATCTGGAGCGGCTGGTCCGGGTCCTGGGCCCGCAGTTCGTGATCCTGGCCCGGGCGCCGCGCCCCGCCGGTCCGGGGGGCAGGGGCCGGGCGCCGCATCCCCGGATCATCGACGTGAGCGCCCACCGGTCCGCGGAGACGCTGGCACTCGCCTCGGACGCCCTGCTCACCGACTACGCCTCGCTGATGTTCGACTACGTCAACCTGGACCGCCCGGTGGTGCTGCACCTGGACGACATCGAGGCGTACGAGGCGGCCCGGGGCACGTACTTCGACATCACGGCGTTCCCGCCCGGCGTCGTCGCCCGGAGCCAGGACGAGCTGTTCGACATCTTCGCCACGGACCACTGGCGGGGCTCCCGCTCGGCGCAGCTGCGGACCGCGTTCCGGGCCCGGTTCTGTCCGTACGACGACGGGTACGCCGCCGAGCGGGTGGTGCGGCGGGTCTTCCTCGGGGAGACGGACGGGCTGCCCCGGCCGGTGCCGTTCTCCGCCCGCCGGACGCCCGCGGCCCTGCCGGCGCAGGACGGGGCCGGGGCGGCCGTCGGGGGCTGACCCGGCCCGTACGACCGGGGTCGGCTCGGCGGCGTTTCAGGAACTCCGCTCAGCGCTCCAGGAACGCGAACAGCTCCTCCCAGCGGCGCAGGGTCTCCGGCTCGGAGAACCGCTGGACGCCGGAGCGGGCGCGTGCGCCCATCGCGTCGCGCAGCCGGGGGTTGCCGGTGAGCCGCAGCAGCCGGTCGGCGAGGGCGGCGACGTCCCCGGCGGGGGCGAGGAGCCCGTCCTCGCCGTCCCGGACGATCTCCCGCACCCCGGGCGCGCAGTCGAAGGCGGCGCACGGCACCCCGCCGGCCATCGCCTCCAGCAGCGCCAGCGGGAAGCCCTCGCCCCGGGAGGACTGGACGAAGACGGAGGCGTCCGCGAGGGCCCGCTCCACGTCGTCGGTGCGGCCCATCCACTCCACGGAGCCGTCGAGGCCGAGGCCCGTGCACTGTGCCTTCAGCGCGGCCTCGTCCTCACCCGCCCCGTACACGCGCAGCGTCCAGTCGGGGCGGGCTGGGGCGACCAGGGCCCAGGTGTCCAGCAGCAGGTCGATGCCCTTCTGGTCGCTGAGCCGGCCGATGCTGGCGACGGTCTTCGCGGTGCGCGGGGAGGGCACGAGGGGGAGCCGGGAGAGGGCGTTGGGCAGGAAGCCGACGTTGTTCATGCCGTCCCCGGCCCACCGGTCGGCGTCCTCCTCGGTGAGGACGAGCCAGTGGTCGAGGTCCTTGTAGTGGTTCTTGATCCAGCGGTAGCGGTGGCTCGCGCGGGAGTAGTCGTAGGACTCGTGGCTCATCCCGATGACGCGCAGCCCGGTGGTGTCGGCCTCCCCGACCCACTCCATCGCCCAGACCTGGGTCACGATGACGACCGCGCCGGGCCGGGCGGTGGCGAAGAGCTCCGAGAGCCGCCCGACGGCCTGCTTCTTGGCGGCGACCCGTGCGGCCTCCTTGCGCCGGGTGGGGATGCGGAAGCGGTCGCGGACGCCGTGGGGGGTCCAGGGGGTCGGGGGGTGGGCGGTGTAGAGGGCGGTGACGGGGTGCTCGGGCCGGCGCGGCAGCGTCATCTTGAGGTCGGAGGCGTGGATGCCGACGGTGTGGACCCGGTGGCCCTGCTCCGTGAAGAGGCGGGCGGTCTGGTGCATCCAGGCGGTGACGCCGCCGAGTTCGTCGGTGCTGTTGGAGACGATGAAGATGTCGCGGCTCATCGGCCGGCCCCCCGGTCGTGGTCGGTGGTGTGGCGGACGCCCCGGGAGGCTGCGGGCCCGAAGACGGCGGCGACGGCGGCGCGGGCCGCGTCGCCCTGGTCGTAGGCGCCGAACCGCTCGGCGAAGGACCGGCGTTGACCGGCGTACCGGGTGTCGGACTTCTTCAGTTCCGCGAGGGCGGCGAACAGCTCGTCCTGGGTCGCGGCCACCGGCCCCGGGGCCTGCTCCCGCAGGTCGAAGTAGCTGCCGCGCTCGGACGCGTACGCCTCCAGGTCGGGGGCGAACAGTACGACGGGCCGGTCGAGGAGGGCGAAGTCGAACATGATGGAGGAGTAGTCGGTCACCAACACATCGGTGAGGGCGAGCAGTTCGCTGACGTCGTGGTGGCGGGAGACGTCGACGACGGTGCCGGGCGGGCAGACCGGCAGCCGGGCCGACTCCAGGTAGTGGGCGCGGACGAGCAGGGTGTGGGTGTCACCGAATCGCTCCGCGAACTCCCGTACGTCCAGCAGGAGTCGGCTCCTGCGCTGCTTTCCGGGACCGCCCCGGAACGTCGGGGCGTACAGCACGGTCTTCTTGTGGTCGTCGAGCCCGAGCGCCCCGGCGAGCGGCGGGCGCGGCAGCCTTCCCTCGGTCTCGGCCCGGGTGCGCTCCGCGATCAGGGCGTCGTTGCGCGGATAGCCGGTGCGCAGGAGCCTCTCCTCGGGCAGCCGGTAGGCGCGGGCGAGGGTGGTCACGTCGTGCTCGGAGCGGACGAGGAAGTGGTCGAAGCGGTCGACGGCCTGCTGGAGCCGTTCGCGCTGCGGGGCGTTCTGGAGCCGTACGCGGGTCTCGTCGAAGCCCATCCGTTTGTACGCGGAGCCGTGCCAGGTCTGGAGGTACGTGGTGTGGCCGGGCTTGCGCAGATGCTGTGGGAAGCCCTGGTTGTCGACCCAGTACTCGGCGCGGGCCAGCGCCCACAGGTAGCGCCAGGACCAGCGGCGTACGAGGCGGGCGTCGTCCGGGAATCCGGCCGGGGACGGGTCGTAGGACCAGGTGGCGTGGAGCTTCAGGCCCTGGCGGCGGATCTCCTCGTACAGGGCGCGCGGGCTGTCGCCGTAGCAGGTGCCCATGTGGCTCTCGAAGACGACGGAGCCCCGGCGCACGGGGAGGCGGGTGAGCCAGGTGTTGTAGGCGGGGGCCTTGAACCCGCGGGAGCGGTAGCGGTCGAGGCGCTTGCGCAGGGCGCGGACGAGGAGCTTGGCCTTGCGGGCGGGCCGGAAGCGGGTGGCGTAGCGGATCAGGCGGTGGGCGGTGCGGGCCGGGCGGCGGCGGGCGGTCAGCCGGAGCGCGAAGTGGTCCTTGAGCGTGATGTAGGGCTCCCAGGTGTCCCCGGCGAGCCGCCCGAGCCGGGGCCGCGCGGCGAAGCGGACCGCCCCGGCCACCTGGTCCTGCGGGGCGAACAGGTCGCTGACGCACCGGACCCCGCCGGCCTCCACGATCAGCCGGGCATCCCACGCCGTGTCGCGGACGCCGACGGGGCGCAGGCGGCGCGAGACGTCGGACCGCGCGCGCCAGGTGATCCCGTTCGCGTCGTGCCGGACCACCTCCGCCGGGAACGCGACGGCGCGCGCCCCGCCCCGGGCCCGGAACTCCAGGGTGGCGGTGAGGGGGGCGCCGGGGCCGGGTCCGGTGGGCCCGGGCAGCACGAGACGGCCTTCGAGGAGCAGGCGTCCCCCGTCGGCGGCGGCGCAGCGGGTGAGCCGGTTCATCAGCCGCATCTCGCCGAACCTGCGGTACTGGTGGCCGAGTTCGGTGATGTCGGCGACGGGCTCCTCCGCCTCCCCGCCCCAGCCGACCCGGCCGTCCGCGCCCGTCGTCAGCGGCGCGCACACGGTGGCGGGCCGGCTCAGCGCGTAGGCCGCGGCCAGGATCCCTTCGGCGTCGCCCCGGCCCAGCAGGGTCACGGCGACCCGCTCCAGCGGCGGCAGGTCCGGCGGGACGGGCCCGGTCAAGGTGCGGGCGGCAGCGGCGGCGACCCGGTCGCGGCGGACGGCGGGCAGGGCGGGGAAGGACCGGACCAGCGGCACCAGATGGTCCCGGTGGAACGCCGTCTCCCGCTCCTCGCGCAGCTCGGGCAGCCCGCGCGCGAGGAGGGTGTTGGCGACCCGGCGGTGGGCCTCGACCAGGGCGACGAGGTCGCGGGCCCGGTCGGGGACGGCCCGGCCGGTCACGACGAGCCGGCGGACCAGGGCGATCCGGCCGACCGACGCGGCGGCGAGCGGGCCGAACAGGATCTCGCCGTGCGCCAGGTCCTCCTCGTAGCGCAGCCCGTGCCGTCGGGCGGCCTCGCGGCGCAGACAGAATCCGGTCACCAGGGCGTCTCTGACGACGAGCTGGGGGGCTTCTGTGAAGCGGGAGAGGGTGCGGGAGCGGGCGAACAGCTCGCCCTGCCAGGACGGCTCCCGCTCCTTGCCGCTGTCGTCGGTGATCCGGCTCCAGCGGCCGGCGACGAGGTCGGCGCGGCTGGTCTCGCCCGCCTGCCAGAGGTTGCGGCAGGCGTGCTTCTGGAGCCGTTCGCCGCTGCCGAGGACCAGGACGTACCGGCCGGTCGCCGCGTCGAGGCCCGCGTTGCGCAGGGCCCCGGTGGTGCGGGCGGCCGGGTCGGCGTGGACGAGGCGGACCCGCTCGGGCGCGCGGGCGGCGAGAGCGCGGGCGGCGGTGCGGACGACCGGGCCGGCGGCGGAGGCGAGGACGACGAGGGCCTCGGAGCCGCGCATCGACTGGCCGAGGACGGACTCCACGGAGGCGCGCAGGGCGTCGGCCCCGCCCGGGCCCTCGCCGTCCCCGCCGCCGGTGATCACACAGCTGAAGTCGCTCATGCCCGCTCCCCCTCGACAGCCCCATCGCTCTTGAGCATCCGGTCCACGACCCGGGCGGCGGCGGTCCCGTCGTCGAGGTCGCAGAACGCCTCCCGGAACTGCTCGTACGCCTCCCGGTGCCCGGCCGTGGCCGCCTCCGGGTCGCGCAGGGCGGCCACGATCCCGGCGGATTCGGGGATCAGGGGTCCGGGGGCGCGGTGCTCGAAGTCGAAGCAGAAGCCGCGCAGGGTGTCCCGGTAGTGGGCCAGGTCGTAGGTGTGGAAGAGCATCGGGCGGCCGGTCTGCGCGAAGTCGAACATGATCGAGGAGTAGTCGGTCACCAACACATCGCTGATCAGGAGGAGTTCGGCGACGTCCGGATGGCGGGAGACGTCCCGGACGAAGTCGGTGTCGGGCACGCTGCCGCCGACGAGGTAGTGCCGCCGGACCAGGAGGACATGGTCGTCGCCGAGGGTCTCGCGGGCCTGCTCCAGATCGAGGTGGAGGTCGGGGGCGTACTTCCCGCCCTTCCGGGGCTGGTCCTCGCGCCAGGTCGGGGCGTACAGGACCACGCGCCGCCCCTCGGGGATCGCGAGCCGTTCCCGTACGGCGGCGGCGACCTTGGCCCGGTCGGAGGCGTACAGCAGGTCGTTGCGCGGGTAGCCGCACTCCAGGACCTCGCCGCCGTAGCCGAAGGCGCGGCGCAGGACGGGGGTGGAGAAGCTGTTGGGGGAGACGAGCACGCTCCACTGGGCGGACCGGCGTTCCATGGAGGCCATGTACGCGGCGTCGGCGTGCGGGCTGCCCGCGAGGTCGCGGCCGATGCGCTTGAGGGGGGTGCCGTGCCAGGTCTGGACGACGCACTGGCCCTCCGCCCGCTCGAACCATTCGGGGAGGTGGGTGTTGGTGACGATCCAGCGGCTGCGGGCCAGCGCCTGGTACCACTCGGCGCTGTGCAGGGCCACGGGCCGGACCCCGTCGGGCACGGCCGCCTGCTGGTCGCGGACGACCCACAGGTGCTCGATGTCCTTTTCCCTGGCGGCGAGTTCGCGCTGGACGGCACGGGGCGAGTCGGAGAACTGGCGGCCGTCGTAGCTGGAGTAGAGGACGGCGGGGCGCGTCGCGGCCGGGGCGACGGTACGGACCACGGCGTACCGCTCGCGTCGGACGCGCTGCCCGTACGGCCCTCGGTCGGCGGCCGGCAGGGCACTGCCGGATTCCAGGACGAGCCGGTCATGGTAGCGCCGCTGGAGGGTGAAGTCTCTGTGATTTTGCCTCTGTTGCTGCGGCAGGGTGCTGTGCAGGGGGGTGCTCAGCCGGAGCGGCCGGTACGCCTCCGGGTCCCGCTCCCCCGGCGTGCGCAGGAAGAGGTACCAGCGCCCCTCGCCGAGCGGCAGCGCTCCGCCGGGCCCTTCGACGGTGGCGGGTGCGATGACGGCCCGGAAGCCGTCGCCCTCGCCCCGCTCCGCCTCCACGGCGGCTTCCTCGTGGTGGCCGCTGTGGCGCAGGACGAGTTCGTGGGCGGTGCCCGTGGGCTCGGGGAAGGCCCCTTCGAGAACCAGTTCGCCCGATCCCTCCCAGACGGCGGAGGTGACGACGGGCTGGACGGCCCGGTCGGTGAGGACGAGGTCGCCGGAGGGGTTGGGCGCCGCGTACACCTCGCGTCCGCCGGGCAGGGCGTAGCGCCCGTCCTGGCCGTCGGACGGGGAGGCGACGGTCAACGGCTGTCCCTCTCCGATGAGTTGAACGCCCCAGATGTCGTCCTGCCCTCGGAAGGCGCTGAGCGGGATGTCCGCCGACCGGGACCCGAGCGAGCCGCGCAGGGCGAACTCCCGGGTCTCCTTGGTGCGCCACTCGGTGAGCCGGAGGGCGACAGGACCGGAGTCGCCGAGGACCTTCACCTCCAGGCGGACGGCGTCCTCGACCGCCGACTGCCCGGTGAGGACGGCGGCGACGCGTTCGGTGCGCAGCTCCAGCTTGTTGCCGGACAGGACGGGGACGATCCGGGTCCGCTCGTCGGTGTACGTCACGGCGGGCGGGGCCGGGGTGCCGACGAGCCGCATGGGGCCGCGGCGCGGCCGGCCCGCGCCGACGACGACGGCCTCCAGCTTCCACGTCGTACGGCCGCCGCTTGCTTTCCCAGCGAGCCTGCGCGGGTCGACGGTGGCGGTGAACCCGGCACGTTCGTACCGGTGCAGGGAGCGGCCGGACCGGGCGGTGGCCTCGTCGCCGCCGACAGGGCGCAGCCGCAACGGGATCAGCCGCTTCCCGGACCGCAGCCAGCCCAGGCGCGGGGTTCCGCCGGGGGCGTTGCGCACATAGGCGTACCCGGTCAGGCGCAGCAGCCCGTCCCGCCAGACGGCCTCGGTGAGGTGGGCGTGAACGGGCAGGTCGGCGGGGGTGAGGGCGGTGGCGGCGGGCGGCAGCGGGTCGCGGACGGCGGGGTGGTGAGCACGGGGGCGGAGCAGTCCGCGGACGTGGAAGGTGTCCTGGTCCTTCTTCTCGTCGGCGAGGAGGGTGAGAAGTTCAGGGAGGCGGCGTTCGCGGATGAGCTGCCACTTGACCCGCAGATGCAGGGGCAGCGAGGCGAGGACGCCGGGTTCGACGGTGGAGGCGAACGCGCCGGCGTGCTCAAGAAAGGCTTCGTGGAATTCCGCGTCGCCGTCCGGCAGGGCCTCGATGAACAGCCACAGGTCACCGGAGAGCGCATGGGCGTCGTAGCGGCGCTTGGCCTCGGCCGCCCCTCCGCCTTCGGCCGCCCCTCCTTCGGATGCCCGCTCGGCGAGGAAGTTGCTGACGGTGGTCACGGCGGCGACCCGGTCGCGGATGCCCCGGGGGACGGCCCGCCGGGTGGTGATCGAACCATCGCGGTCGCGCCAGTGGTACACGGGCTCCTCGACGACGTCGACCGAGCGGGCCAGGAAGTGGGCGGGGAGGACGACGGCGATGTCCTCGTACAGCACGCCCGTCGGGAAGGCGAAGGCGTGCTCGTCCCAGAAGGTGCGGCGGAAGACCTTGTTGCAGGCGATGCGGTCGCCGAGCAGGATCCAGTCCCGGGTGACATGGGTGGCCGGGCGGGCCTTCTCCATCGGTTTGCGGAACATCGGGGACTGTTCGAGATCCCCGTTGGCCCGCAGCCGCAGGACGTTCCCCGTGGCGAAGTCGGAGCCGGACCGGTCGAGTTCGGCGAGCATCCGGGCGTACGCGCCGGGCGGGACGACGTCGTCGCTGTCGACGAACGTCAGGAACTCCGCGTCGGGATGGGCTTCCCGAACCCCGGCGTTGCGGGCCGCGCCGAGCCCGGCGTTCTCCTGCCGGAGCAGCCGGAAGCGGGGATCGCGTTCGGTGAACTCCTGCGCAAGCGCCGGGCCGTTGTCCGTGGAGCCGTCGTCGACGAGGACGACCTCCAGGTCCGGCATGGTCTGCTCGGCGAGCGAGGACAGGCAGGCACCGAGGTACTCCTCGACGTTGTAGAGGGGGACGACGACGGTGAGACGGGGTGCCATCGCGGCGCACGATCCTTCCGGGGACTGGGGCTTCGGGGGGCGTGGAGGGGCCCGCCGGGGGCCATGGGGTACAACCCGCGCCGTGGTGACCGGTCACCCGAGGGGGTCCGTTCGGGTGACGGGAGGGGCGGAGTCGGGCGCCCGGGGGCGCGCCGGTGACGCGTTCGAGCCCCGCACCGGGAGGGCACGGGGCTCGGCACGACTGCGAAGGGCCGGGTCAGGGCTTGACGGCGATCCGGCCCTCGTCCATGCGGAGCAGGAGGAGCCGCTCACCGGTCTTCTCCAGGAACTCGTCCACCGCCTGGCGGGATCCCTGCCAGTAGCCGTAGTCGTCGATCAGGAGGACCCCGCCCGGGACCAACCGGTCGTACAGGTGCTCCAGTTCATGCTTCGTGGAGGCGTACCAGTCGGTGTCCAGGCGCAGGATCGAGATCTGCTCCGGGGCCTGCCCGGGGACGGTGTCCTCGACCCGGCCCTGCACGTAGTGCACGCGCTCCTTCGGATAGGGCACGTTCTCGAAGCCCGCCTTGACGTCCTCCAGCGACGCGACCGCCCAGATCGGCCGGTCCTTGCCCTGGGCGTCCAGGAGCTCCTGGGCCGGCCGGCCGTCGCGCCGCAGGTCCTCGGCGGTCGGCGGGGTCATCCCCTCGTACGTGTCGAAGAGGTAGAGATCGCGCTCGGTCTCCCCGACGGACAGCAGGGTCCGGGCGCACGCCTGCATCGAACCGCCGCGCCAGACACCGCACTCGACGATGTCGCCGGGGATGTCGTGCCGGGCGATGTACCGGGTGGCGAGGATGAAGGCGTTGAGCCGCTCCGGCGAGGTCATCGAGTACGGCTTGACCGCGCGGATGATGTCCTTCGCCTCGTCGTCGTAGTCCGCCGGGAAAGCGAGGGCGGGCTTCTTCGCCTGGGGCTTCGGGGCGGGTGCGGGGGCCGCCGCCGGGGCGGGACCGGCGGGGGCGGTGCGGGCGGCGGGCACCGGGACCCGCCTGAGCTGGTATCCGGTGAGCTGCTGAAGGACGCCGTTGACGGCGTTGCGCCAAGCCATGCCCCGGGACAGTACGCGCGGTTTGCGGCTCATGTCACTTTTCGTCAACCTGCCATTGATTCCGGCGCGGTTCCGGGGGCGGGCGCCGGGGCGGGCACGGAGTCCGGCTCGGACGCGGGCTCGGGTACGGGGGCGGTGGCGGGCCTGCCGCACCGGTCGCGGCCGTCGACCGGCCGGGGCAGCGGGACGCCGTCCACGCCGCCGACCCGGTTCGCCCACCACACCGCCGACTCCCGTACGACGAACATCGTCAGCCGGGGGTAGCGCCGCGGCTTGCGGAAGACGCCGACGGAGTCGCCCCAGTAGGCGGCCTTCTTGTCGATGGCCCGGTAGTCGTGCCAGATGCCCTTCTGCGGCGGGAAGTCGGTGTAGGCCTCGACCAGTTCGAGCCGGGAGTGGGCGGCGAGGGCGCGGAATCCGTCGGGGTAGTAGCGCCAGCAGTCCTGCGCGTCGTGGACATGGCCGCGCGAGGGGGCGGTGATGAACGCGTGTCCGCCGGGCTTCAGGATCCGGGCGATCTCCAGCATCGAGGCCCAGAAGAACGGGATGTGCTCGAACGCCTGCCCGGAGAGGACGACATCGGCGCTGCTGGAGCGGGCGGGGATGCGGTACGGCTTCTTCATCACCGCGTCGACGTTGGGGCCGTCCTGGACGTCGACCCCGAAGTAGTCGATGGAGTGCCCGGCGAGGAGCGCCCGGTGGGTACGGGTCTGCTTGCCGGAGATGCGCGACCCCAGGTCGACGACCCGGTAAGCGCCCTTGCCGGAGGCAGGCCCCTCGACGGGCAGGTACTCCTGGATGCAGAGTTCCATCTGCTCGTAGGCGGACCGGTGCATGGACGTCTCCCAACCTGGCGGTGTGCGTGAGCTGTCGGAATCAACGACTGGGCGGGGCAAAGGGGACGGCGAAGAACCGCCGTACGACCCGTTCCGCCGCGTGCCCGTCGTCGTACGGGCAGAACCGCTCCCGGAACGCGGTGCGCAGCGCGGCCGCCGCGGGCGAGCGCCACTCCCCCGCACGGAACACCTCGACCAGCTCGTCGGAGGTGGCGGTGACCGCGCCCGGGGTGTCGCCGGGCCGGCCGGAGAGCAGGTCGAAGTACGTGCCGCGCGTGGTCCGGTAGGTGTCCCAGTCGGGGGCGTGGACGACGATCGGGCGGTCCAGGCAGGCGTAGTCGAAGGCCAGCGAGGAGTAGTCGGTGATCAACGCGTCGGCGGCCAGGCAGAGTTCTTCGACCCGGGGGTGCGCGGTGACGTCCAGGACGCGTCCGGTCGGCGCGCTCCCCAGTCCGGCGGACCGGCCGTAGAAGTAGTGGGCGCGCACCAACACCACGTAATCCGGTCCGAGTTCGCGGGCCAGGTGCTCGGGGTCGAGGTCCGGGACGAAGCCCTCGCGGTAGTCGCGGTGGGTCGGGGCGTAGAGGAGTGCGGTCTGGTCCGCGTGGATGCCGAGTTCGGCGCGGATCTTCGCGATGTCCTCGGCGGTGGCGGTGAAGTAGACGTCGTTACGGGGGTAGCCGAGGTCGAGCCGCTGGTACGGGCCCGGGTAGACGCGGTCCCACACCTCGGTGCTGTGCGGGTTGGCGGAGAGGCTGTAGTCCCACTGGCCCACGTGCGCGGAGATCTTGGCGAAGTCCGCCTTCCGGGCCAGCTCGGGGTAGGCCCGCTGGTCCAGGCCCATCGTCTTGAGCGGGGTGCCGTGGTGGGTCTGGAGGTAGCGCTGACCGGGGCGTTTGGTGAACCCGCCGGGGAAGCTGGAGTTGTTGACCAGGTAGGTGGCGGTGGCCATCGCCCGCCAGTAGGGGCGCGAGCCCTCGATGACGTACGGCACGCCCGGGGGCATCCGGTCGCGGTGCCGGGAGGAGACGGCCCACACACCCCTGATGTGCGGGGCGAGTTCGCGGGCCTTGGCGTGGATGGCGGCCGGGTTGCAGGCGACGCCCCGGTTCCAGTACGCGCCGTAGACGGCGAGGTTCGGGTCGAGCGGGCGGCGGAGGTCGGTGCGGTAGGCGGCCCGCATGACCTGCCTGCGGACGTACCGCTTCACGGAAGCTCGGGAGGGCATGGCAGCCGAGCGTAATCCGGGAGGCGGGGTACGGACGCCCCGCATTCACCCGTTCGGGTCAGCGGCGGTGACCCCGGGACCCGGCCTCTGTTGACCAGGACATGAAGCCACCGCTCCTCAGCGTCGTCATCCCCGTCCACAACGTCGAGGACTACTTGGAGGACTGCCTGCGGTCGGTGGCGGAGCAGACCCTCGACGCGATCGAGGTGGTGATGGTCGACGACGGTTCGACGGACGCGAGCGGCCGGATCGCGGCGGAGTTCGCCGCCCGGGACGAGCGTTTCCGCCTGGTGCGGCAGCCGAACGCGGGCCTGAGCGCCGCCCGCAACACCGGCGTCCGGCACACCACGGCCACCGTGCCCTACCTGGCGTTCGCGGACAGCGACGACGTCGTCGTGCACGACGCGTACGAGCGGATGACGGCCGCGCTGGAGTCGAGCGGTTCCGATCTGGTGACCGGCAACGTGTGGCGGCTGACCGGGCAGGGGCGGCAGCAGGCCTGGCAGTACCGCTGGCTGACGGGCCCCCGGTCGCGTACGCACATCACCCGGGACCCGCGGCTGCTGGCCGACCGGGTGGCGTGGAACAAGGTGTTCCGCCGGTCCTTCTGGGAAGCGCACGCCTTCGCCTTCCCCGAGGGCAGGCTGTACGAGGACACCCCGGTCATGATCCCCGCGCACCATCTCGCGGGCTCGGTCGACGTCCTCGCCGAGCACGTCTACTACTGGCGGGTGCGCGAGGGCTCGATCACCCGGCGGCGTACGGACGTCACGGGCGTACGGGACCGGATCGCCGCGTGCGAGCAGGTCAGCGCGTTCCTGGGCGGCAGGGGCGCGGCGCAGCGGCGGGCGTACGACGCGTCCTGCCTCCGCGACGACTTCGGGTACTTCCTGGACGGCCTGCCGATGGGCGGCGAGGCGTACCGGACGGCGTTCCTGGAGGGCGCGGGGGCCTTCGTCGACCGGGCGGGTCCCCAGGTGCTGGAAGGTCTGCCGGTGGAGCTGCGCATCAAGTGGCAGCTGGTACGGGAGCGACGCCTGGCGGACCTGCTGGCGGTCCTCGCCTTCGAACGGGCCAACGGGCCGGGCACGTTCGCCGTCGAGGGCCTCCCGGGGCGACGGCGAGCGGTGTACCCCGGCGTGCGCGGCGCGAGCGCCCGGCTCGCGCGCACGGACATCCCGGCGGTCGCACGGCTCCTGGAGGCGCGGTGGGGCGCGGACGGGAAGCTGCGGCTGCGCGGCTACGCGTATCTGCGCAACCTCCCCGCCGGGTCGGCGCACCGGCGGCTGACGGTGGGCATGGTCCGGGCGGAGCGGGGACGAGCGGTGCGGCCGGTGCCGGTGCGGTCCGTTCCCGCACCCGAGGCGACGGTGAACTCCGGTCAGGAGCTGCACGGCTACGACCACGCGGGCTTCGAGATGGTCCTCGACCCGGACAGGCTGCCCGCGACGGCGGAGGGCGCCGGCTGGCTGGTGGGCCTGGTGCTCGCCGCCCCCGGGACGGTCCGCCGGGTCGCGGTGCGCGCGCAGGACGCGGGCGCGGACCAGCCGCTGGTGCACGACCTCGGCGACGGGCGGCGGGCGGTGCTGGACTTCCGGGGCGGCCGGCTGCGGCTGACGGTGTCACGCCTGCGGGCCCGGGCCGAGGGCCACCGGACGGTCGCCGCCGGGACGGCGGGGGCCTCGCTGGAGATCGCGGGCCGGCTCCTCGACGGGACGACGAGGGCCACGGCGGTGGTGCTGACCCGCGAGGACAGCGAGGAGTACTCCTGTGAGGTGGCGTACGGGGAGGGCTCCGGGCCGCAGGGTGGCGCACCCCGGCCGGACGCGGGCACCGCCGGGCCCGGCGGTGGCGCACCCCGGCCCGACGGGCTCGCGTTCACCGTGCGGGTGCCGCTCGCCGAACTCGCCGCCGTGCCGCCCGCCGTGCACCGGGCCCCCCGCGAGGTCGAGGCGGCGGACGCGCCACGGTGGCAGGTCCGGCTGCTGCTCGACGACGGCACCCGCGTCCCGCTGCCCGCCGCCCCGGACCTGCCGCCGCCCGCGTACGCGGACGCGGCGGGCGACCTGGTGCTGGACCTGGCGGGGCCGCCGTACGTGGACCGGGTGGACTCCACTCCGGAGGGGGGCCTGCGGATCTCGGGGACGTACGCCCCGTCGGCTCCGGGAGCGGGGGCAGGGACGGCGGACGCGCCCGGCGCGCGTCTCGTCCTGCGCCACGAGACGCTGCACGAGGTGATCCCGGTCGCGGAGGCCGAGGTGATCGACGCGCACGGCACTCCGGGTACCCCGGGCACCCGCCCCGCCCTCCGCTTCTCCGCGCTGATCGCCCCGCAGCTCCCGGAGGGCCGCTGGGAGGTCCGCCTGGACGGCCGCCCCGTCCACGTCCTCGGCTCCGCCGGCGCGCGGCTGCCCTGCGGCGGGGGCGAGGACGCGCTGCGCCTGGAGCGGCGGCACGGCGACCGGCTCTCCGTCGTCGCTCCGCCCGACCTCCCGGCCGCGGGGCAGAGCGCGTACAGCAGGCGGCTCCTGCGCGCCGCGCACCACCCCGGCCCGCGCACGCCCGGCGCGCTCTCCTCCGACCGGCGCACGCCCAGCACGCCCCGCACATCGCGCACGCTCCCGCTCCCCCTCCGCGACACCGTCCTCTACGCGGGCGGCGACTCCCCGCGCGCCGTCCACGCCGAACTCGTGCGCCGGGGCACAGACGCGGAGCATCTGTGGGTCACCGGTACCACCCCCGGCCGCACCACCCACGTCCCGCCCGGCGCGCGGGCGGTCCCCGTGCACAGCGCCGCCTGGTACGAGGCGCTGGCCCGCTCCCGCCGCATCGTCACGGACGAGCAGCTGCCCGTCTGGTTCGAGCGGCGGTCCGGGCAGACGGTCGTCCAGACCTGGCACGGCACCCCGCTCGGCCGGTTCGGCTCCGGTCTGGCGGACTCCCTCTACGCCGACCACCAGCACCTCGCCACCCTGCCGCAGCGGTCGGCCCAGTGGTCGGTACTGATCTCCCCGAGCCGCTTCGCCACCCCGTTGCTGCGCCGGTCGCTGTCGTACGACGGCGAGGTGCTGGAGGCCGGATCGCCCGCCAACGACGTGCTGTGCGCCCCCGACCGGGACAAGGCCGCCGAAGAGATCCGGCGCACGCTCGGCGTACCGGAGGAGCACCGCGTCGTGCTGTACGCCCCGACCTACCGCGACCACCTGGCCCATCCCCCGTCCGCCTCCCCCGATCGCACGGCCCCCGGCCCGTACCGCTGGGATCCGGCGCTCGACCCGCACGCCCTGGCCCGGGCGCTCGGCCCCGGCCACACGGTGCTGGTGCGCCGCCACCCCCGGGTCACCGGCAGCGTCCCGGCCGGGCCCGGCGTGCTCGACGTCTCGCACCACCCGGGGGCGGCGGGGCTGCTCCTGATCGCCGACGTCCTGGTGACGGACTACGCGGGGCTGATGTTCGACTTCGCGCTGACGGGCCGGCCGATGCTCTTCCACACGTACGACCTGGAGCACTACCGCGACACCGTGCGCGGCTTCTGCCTGGACTTCGAGACCCGGGCGCCGGGGCCGCTGCTGGTCACGACGGACGAGGTGGCCCAGGCCCTGCGCGACACGGGCGCGTCGGCGGCCCGCCACGCGGACGCGTACGAGAGCTTCCGCCGCGACTACTGCGACCTGGACGACGGCGGCGCGGCGGCCCGGGTCGCGGACCGGCTGCTGGCGGGCGCGGAGTAGGCCTGGGCCCGTCGCACGGAACACCCCGGAATCCCCCGGACGAGTGGCGGCGGGGAGAACGGGCCCGCCGCACGGAACCCATGAGGTGTGCCCCTCTTCTCCGCTGCCTCCGCCGCGTCCTCCGCCGCCGATCTCCCGCCCGCCGCGACCGCGGGCGACGGGGCCGAGAAGGCCGCCCGGCCGCCCCTGTGGCTGCCATCCCCGTACCTCGTGCTGGGCGGCCTGCTGTGGGCGGTGCTGTCGGCGGCGGCCTGGCAGGCTCCGCTGTGCTGCGAGGCCGGGCTCCAGGCGGCGGTCGTCGAACGGCTGCGGGTGAACCTGCTGCACCCGGCGTTCCCGATGACCGACCTGCCCGCCGTGGCGAGCGCCCACTACTCCCCGTACGCACTGCTCCAGGGTCTCGCCGCCCGCGCCACCGAACTCTCCGGCCCGTCCGTCGTGGCACTGGCCGCGTCGGTGAACCTGCTGCTCCTGCTCACCGGGATCGGCCGGCTGACCCGGCTGCTGACCCCGAACCGCTGGGTCCCGGTGCTCCTCCTCGTACCGCTGGGCCTGATCCACTGGGCGGACCCGGCCCGCTGGAGCGCGCCGACCACGTTCGCGGTCGCGGTCACCCTGCATCTGTGGGCGTGGACCGGCCGCGTGGCCGCCCGGGTGGCCGAGCGCGGTGATCCGGCACCCCGCCGGTCGCCCCGGTGGTTCGAGGCGGCCGGGATCGGGGTGCTGCTCGGGCTCGTCCTGCTGGTCCACCCGCAGACGGCGATCGGCGCGGCGATCGGGTGCCTCGCGCTGATCGCGTTCCGGACGCGGACCCGGATCCGGCCGACCGTGTGGCGGTGGGCGTTCGCCGCGGTGTGCGCGGTGACCTTGGCGGCGCTGTGGCCGTACTACAACGGGCTCACCGCGCAGCGCGCCCCCATCGACA
Organism: Streptomyces rubiginosohelvolus; assembly: GCF_014649875.1. GTDB lineage: Bacteria > Actinomycetota > Actinomycetes > Streptomycetales > Streptomycetaceae > Streptomyces > Streptomyces rubiginosohelvolus. The sequence goes on from NZ_BMTW01000008.1 coordinate 303,555, forward strand.
GCCTGACGACAGCGCCTCCGGCGGCCGAGGGCGCGAAAGCGGCCGGTGAGCCGTACGCCTGGGCGACCGCGTACGTGCCCCGGGGCGAGGTGGTCCTGACGGACAGCCGTCCGGCGATGTACGCGCTGGCCGGGCACGGGGCGTACGTGCTGGCCGACGCCCTGCCGGACGCGGGGCTCGCGACCACGGAGCGGCGGGAGAGGAGCCGGGCGGTGGCCGCCTATCTCGACATGTCGACCCCGCAGGAGCGCCGGGACGGGATCACCGCGCGGTACGGGGTGCGATGGCTGCTGCTGACCCGGAACCAGCAGTTGCCGAAGAACGCGACGGTGCTGGCGTTCAGCCCGCGCACGGGCGAGGTGCTGGCACGGGTGGCGGCGGGCTGAGGATTCTCAGCCGGGGTAGCGGAGTGCGGCGACCGCCGAGGCGGCCAGATCGTCCAGGTAGCCCTTGGGGAGCTCGCCCCGGACGACGACGAGCCGCCAGTACAGCGGGCCGACGATCAGATCGAGCGCCCGGTCCGGATCGCTTCCCTCCGGCAGCTCCCCCCGGGCCACCGCCTCCCGGACCACGACAGCGGCGACGCCCTGCTGCTGGTCGAGGAGGGCCGCTTTGATCGCCTCGGAGATCTCCGGATTGCGGGCCGCCTCGACCAGCAGGTCCGGGATGACCTGCGAGGCGACGGGGTGGCGCAGGGCGTACGCGGCCAGTTCCAGGACGGCGCGCACGTCCCCGTACAGCGAACCGGTGGCCGGGGCGGGCATCCCCTGGGCGGCGACGGCCGCGACCAGGTCGAGGACGAGCGCCAGCTTGGACTTCCAGCGGCGGTAGACGGCGGTCTTGCCGACGCCCGCGCGCCGGGCGATGCCCTCGATGGACATCCGGGCGAACCCCACCGCGGCGAGCTCCTCGAAGACGGCGGCGCGGATGGCGTCGGTCACGTCCTCGCGCAGGACGGCGGCGCCTGCGGGGGCGCGGCGGCGGGTTCCCCGTTCGGTGGTCATGGCCCGCAGCATAGTCGGCCGCGACGAAACGGTTGCGTTGCGACGTGCAAGCGTCCTACTCTCAGCGTTACGACGATACGGTCCCGTCCCAACGAGGGCGTCCCTACGGGACCGTACCGTCCCGCCCCCCCATCGCCCCATCGGTGACGAAAGCGGTCGATCGTTGAGCCAGACAGCAGCCCCGCCCCCGGTGACCGCCCCTTCCGAGGGCGCCCCGGCCACCGCCGTTCCCACCTACGCCCCCGGTGAGCTGGCGGCCCTGGCCGCCCGGCACGGCCTGAAGGTCAGCGGCGCCCGGCCGTCGCTGCCCGCGTACGTCCGGCAGCTCTGGGGGCGCCGGCACTTCATCACGGCGTTCGCGACCGCCAAGCTGACGGCCCAGTACAGCCAGGCGAAGCTCGGCCAGATCTGGCAGATCATGACGCCGCTGCTGAACGCCACGGTCTACTACTTCATCTTCGGCGTCCTGATGAACACCAAGCACGGGGTGGAGGACTTCGTCCCGTTCCTGGTCACCGGGGTCTTCATCTGGACGTTCACCAGCAGCTCGATCACCGCGGGCACCCGGGCGATCAGCGGCAACATCGGCCTGGTGCGGGCCCTCCACTTCCCGCGCGCCTCGCTGCCGGTGGCGCTGGCGCTCCAGCAGCTCCAGCAACTGCTGTTCTCGCTCGGCGCGCTGACCCTGATCCTGCTGGCGTTCGGCCAGTACCCGCGTCCGACCTGGCTGCTGGCCGTCCCCGCGCTGGCGCTCCAGGCGCTGTTCAACACCGGCCTGTCGATGGCCATGGCCCGCCTGACGGCGAAGACCCCGGACATCGCCCAGCTGACCCCGTTCGTGCTGCGGACCTGGATGTACTCGTCCGGCGTGATGTGGAGCCTGGACCACCTGCTGGCCGGCGACCGGGTGCCGCGGGCGGTGCTGCTGGTGCTGGAGTACAACCCGGCGGCGCTCTTCATCAACCTCATGCGGTACGCGCTCATCGACAGCTACACGTGGGACCAGCTGCCGCCGCTGGCCTGGGCGGCCGCGGCCGGCTGGGCGCTGCTGTGCGGGGTGGCGGGATTCGTGTACTTCTGGAAGGCCGAGGAGACGTACGGACGTGGCTGACGACAGGAACACCCCCGGGGACCACCGGGTCCCGACGGTCGTCGTCGACGACGTCCACATCACGTACACGGTCAACGGCGCGCGTACGGGCAGGGGCAGCGCGACCTCGGCGCTCAGCCGCCTCACCTCGCGCCGCCGCACCCCCGGCGCACGCCAGGTGCACGCCGTGAAGGGGGTCAGCTTCGCCGCGTACAAGGGCGAGGCGATCGGCCTGATCGGCTCCAACGGCTCGGGCAAGTCGACCCTGCTCAAGGCGGTCGCGGGCCTGCTCCCGCCGACCCGGGGCAAGGTCCACACCCAGGGCCAGCCGTCGCTGCTCGGCGTGAACGCGGCGCTGATGGGCGACCTGACCGGCGAGCGCAACGTGGTGCTGGGCGGGCTGGCGATGGGCATGACCCGCGAGCAGATCCGCGCACGCTACGACGAGATCGTCGACTTCTCCGGCATCAACGAGAAGGGCGACTTCATCACGCTGCCGATGCGGACGTACTCCTCGGGCATGGGCGCGCGGCTGCGCTTCTCCATCGCGGCCGCCAAGAGCCACGACGTCCTCCTGATCGACGAGGCCCTGTCCACGGGCGACGCGAAGTTCCAGCGCCGCAGCAAGGATCGCATCAAGGAACTGCGCGCGGAGGCGGGCACGGTCTTCCTGGTCAGCCACAGCAACAAGTCGATCACCGAGACGTGCGACCGCGCGCTGTGGCTGGAGGCGGGCACGCTGAGAATGGACGGCCCGGCAAAGGAAGTGGTGAAGGCCTACGAGGCCTTCACCAACCGCAAGTAGCCGAACCCACCCGACCACATCCAGCCCGCCCGGCGCTTGAGGGCACCTTTCCCAGCCCGTCCGGCGCTTGAGGGCACCTTTCCCAGCCCGTCCGGCGCTTGAGGACGAAACCCCCACGCCGAGGGGCCGGCACCCACCAGGTACCGGCCCCTCAGACGTACGACAACCAACCCCTACGCGTGCGTACGCAACAATGTCCGCATCGTCCGCATGGCCACCGACAGATTCGCCAGATCGAACGCGTCCGACCCCTGGATCTCCTCCAGCGTCGACCGCGACCGAGCCAGGATCGCCGCGTTCTTCTCCTCCCACGCCCGGAAGCGCTCCTCCGGCGTGGACGACCCGTTCCCCACGCTCAGCACGTCCGACGTGAGCGCCGCGTGCGCCGCGTACAGGTCCTCGCGGATGGAGGCGCGGGCCATCGACTGCCAGCGGTCGGCCCGCGGCAGCTCGATGATCCGGTCCATCAGCTGCGTGATCCGCAGCCGGTCCGCGAGGTCGTAGTAGACCTCGGCGACCTCCAGCGGATCCCGCCCCGTACGGTCGGCGATGGCCACGATGTCCAGCGCCGGGAAGGCGGAGGAGAACCCGGCCACCCGGGCCGCCAGCTCGTCCGGCACGCCCGCGGCCGTCAGCTCGTCGAGGATCGAGTGGTACCAGTCCAGATCCGCACCGCGCACCAGCTTCGGCAGCTCGTCCCAGACCCGCGCGACCCCGTCCCGGAACCCTTCGATGGTCTCGGCGATGGCGACGGGCTGCGGCCGGTTGCCCAGCAGCCAGCGCGAACCGCGCTCGACCAGCCGCCGCGAGTGCAGCCGGATCCGGGTCTGGACGTCGGCGGCGACCTTGTTGTCGAGCGCCTCGACCGCGTCCCACACCTCCGAGAGACCGAAGATCTCGCGGGCGGTGAACTGGGCCCGGACGATCTCCTCGATCGACGCCCCGGTCTCCTCCCGCAGCCGGTGCAGGAAGGTCGAACCGGCTGTGTTGACCGTGTCGTTGACCAGGACCGTCGTGATGATCTCGCGCCGCAGCGCGTGCCCGTCGACCGCCTCGGGGAACCGCTCGCGCAGCGCGCTCGGGAAGTAGGCGTGCACCAGCTTCTGCAGGTGCGGGTCGTCCGGCAGGACGGTGGAGATCAGCTCGTCCGCCGTCGTGATCTTCGTGTAGGCGAGCAGGACCGCCAGCTCGGGCTGGCTGAGGCCCTTCTCGTTGCTGAGCAGCTCCCGGATGTGCCGGTCGGCGGGGAGGAACTCCAGCGCCCGGTCCAGCGCGCCGTCCCGCTCCAGCCGGCGCATGAAGCGCTGCTGGGCGTGGAGCAGCGAGGGCGCCTGTGCGGAGGCGTTGGAGAGGGCGACGTTCTGCGCGTAGTTGTTGCGCAGGACGAGCGCGCCGACCTCGTCGGTCATGTCGGCGAGCAGCTTGTTGCGCTGCTTGACGGTCATGTCGCCGTCCCGGACGAGACCGTTGAGCAGGATCTTGATGTTCACCTCGTGGTCGGAGGTGTCCACACCGGCGCTGTTGTCGATCGCGTCGGTGTTGATCCGGCCGCCGTTGCGGGCGAACTCGATCCGGCCGAGCTGGGTGGCGCCGAGGTTGCCGCCCTCGCCGACGACCTTGGCCCGCAGGTCCTCGCCGTTGACACGGATCGCGTCGTTGGCCTTGTCGCCGACGTCGGCGTTCGACTCGGCGACGGCCTTGATGTAGGTGCCGATGCCGCCGTTCCACACCAGGTCGACAGGCGACTTGAGGATGGTCTGCATCAGGTCGGCGGGCGTCATCTTGCTCACCGACGCGTCGATGCCGAGCGCCTCGCGGATGTGCGCGTTGAGCGGGATCGACTTGGCACTGCGCGGGTGGATGCCGCCGCCCGCCGAGAGCAGGTCGGTGTCGTAGTCGGCCCAGGAGCTGCGCGGCAGATCGAACAGGCGGCGCCGCTCGGCGTACGAGGTGGCGGCGTCCGGGTTCGGGTCGATGAAGATGTGCCGGTGGTCGAAGGCGGCAACGAGGCGGATGTGCTCGGAGAGCAGCATGCCGTTGCCGAAGACGTCACCGGACATGTCGCCGACGCCGACGACGGTGAAGTCCTCGGTCTGGGTGTCGTGGCCCAGCTCCCGGAAGTGCCGCTTGACGGACTCCCAGGCGCCTCGGGCCGTGATGCCCATGCCCTTGTGGTCGTAGCCGGCCGAACCGCCGGAGGCGAACGCGTCGCCGAGCCAGAAGTTGTAGGCGACGGCGACCTCGTTGGCGATGTCGGAGAAGCTCGCGGTGCCCTTGTCGGCGGCGACGACGAGGTAGGTGTCGTCCTCGTCGTGGCGGACGACGTCGGTGGGCGGCACGACCTCGCCTGCGACCATGTTGTCGGTGATGTCGAGCAGCGCGGAGATGAACGTGCGGTAGGCGGCGATGCCTTCGGCGAACCAGGCGTCGCGGTCCACGGACGGGTCCGGGAGCTGCTTGGCGACGAAGCCGCCCTTGGCGCCGACGGGCACGATGACGGTGTTCTTCACCATCTGCGCCTTGACCAGTCCCAGGATCTCCGTACGGAAGTCCTCACGCCGGTCCGACCAGCGCAGACCGCCGCGGGCGACCTTGCCGAAGCGCAGGTGGACGCCCTCCACGCGCGGCGAGTAGACCCAGATCTCGTACGCCGGCCGGGGCGCGGGCAGATCCGGGATGGCCTGCGGGTCGAACTTCATCGACACGTAGGAGTGCGGCGTGCCGTCCTCCGTGTGCTGGAAGAAGTTGGTGCGCAGGGTGGCCTTGATGACGGTGAGGAAGGACCGCAGGATCCGGTCCTCGTCGAGCGAGGCGACCTGGTCCAGGGCCCCGTCCAGCTCCTCCAGGAGCCCGTCGGTCAGCTCGGTGCCGGCGCTCTGCCTGCCGGGCGACATGCGGGCCTCGAAGAGCGAGACGAGCAGCCGGGTGGTGTGGACGTTGTTGCGGAGCGTGGACTCCATGTAGTCCTGGCTGAAGGTCGAACCGGCCTGCCGCAGGTACTTCGCGTAGGCGCGCAGGACCATGGCCTGGCGCCAGTTCAGCCCGGCGCCGAGGACCAGCGCGTTGAAGCCGTCGTTCTCCGCCTCGCCCTTCCAGACGGCGGCGAAGGCCTCCTGGAAGCGGGCGCGGGCGTCGTCGGCGAGGTAGCCGCCGTTGCCGTTGACCAGGGGCATCCGCAGCCCGAAGTCGTAGATCCAGGCGTGGGTGCGGTCTGCGCAGCGCAGCTCGTACGGCCGCTCGTCGACGACCTCGACACCGAGCTGCTGGAGCGCCGGGAGGACGGCGGAGAGGGAGACCTGCTCGCCGGTCCGGTAGATCTTGAAGCGGCGCTCACCGGGGCCCGCGCCGACGGGCTCGTACAGGCTGAGGGCGAAGTCCTTCTCACCCTCCCGGAGAGTTTCGAGGTGGACCAGGTCGGAGACGGCCGCGCGCGGCGAGTGGTCGGCCTTGTAGCCCTCGGGGAACGAGTGGCCGTACTGGCGCTGGAGTTCGGCGCCGCGCTCCTCGCCCAGCTCGGCGGTGAGCGCCTCCTGGAAGCCGTCGGCCCAGGAGCGGGCGGCCTCGACGAGGCGGGCCTCGATGCGGTCGGCGTCGGCGTCGGTGAGGTGCGGCAGCTCGGTGCCGGCGGGGACCCGGATGACGAAGTGCAGCCGGGAGAGGATCGACTCGGTGTTCCAGGCGGTGAAGTCGACGCTGTTCCCGCCGAGCTCCTCCTTGAGGATGTCGATCAGCCGCAGGCGCACGGCGGTGGTGTAGCGGTCGCGCGGCAGGTAGACGATCGCGGAGTAGTAGCGTCCGTACTCGTCCTGGCGCAGGTAGAGCCGCAGCCGGCGGCGCTCCTGGAGGTAGAGGACGGAGGTCGCGATGGCGCGGAGCTGGTCGACGGGCGTCTGGAACAGCTCGTCGCGCGGGTAGGTCTCCAGGATCTGGAGCAGGTCGCGCCCGTCGTGGCTGTTGTACGAGAATCCGGCGCCCTCGACGACCTCGGCGACCTTGCGGCGGATGACGGGCACCCGGCGCACGGACTCGGTGTAGGCGGCGGAGGAGAACAGGCCGAGGAAGCGCCGCTCGCCGACGACGTTGCCCTTGGCGTCGAACTTCTTCACGCCGACGTAGTCGAGGTAGCTGGGGCGGTGCACGGTGGCCCGGCTGTTGGCCTTCGTCAGGACGAGGAGCTTGTGCTCGCGGGCCTTGGCGCGGACGTCGGCGGGCAGCCGGTCGAAGGACGGGCTGACCGGGTGGGCCTCGTCCTCGCTGTGCTGCGGGTCGGAGCGCAGGATGCCGAGCCCGGTGCCGGGGACGGCGGCGAGCGCGTCGCTGTCCTTCAGCTCGTACTCGCGGTAGCCGAGGAAGGTGAAGTGGTCGGCGGCCAGCCAGCGCAGCAGCTCGCGGGCCTCCTCGACCTCCTCGTCGGCGAGGTCGTCGAGGGGCTCACCCGGCAGGTCGTCGGCGATCCGGAGGGCGGCGTCGCGCATCTTCCCCCAGTCCTCGACGGTCTCCCGTACGTCGGACAGGACGCGCAGCAGGTCGGCGGTGATCTGCTGGAGGTCGGCGCGGTCGGTCTCGCGGTCGATCTCGACGTGGATCCACGACTCGACGAGCGCGTCGTGCGGCAGCTCGCTCTGCTCGCTCTTGGACTTCTTCCGTCCCTCGGCCTTCGGGGTGCCGGGGCCGCCGGAGAGGACCTCGATGAGCTTGCCGGTGACATCGCGGCGGACGGTGACCTGCGGGTGGATCACGAGGTGGATGCCGCGGTCCTGCCGGGACAGCTCGTTGGTGACGGAGTCCACGAGGAAGGGCATGTCGTCGGTGACGACTTCGACGACGGAGTGGCTGCAGGCCCAGCCGTTCTCCTCGACGGTCGGGGTGTGCACCCGGACGTTCGCGGTGCCCTGGGGGCGGTTCTCGGCCAGCCGGTAGTGCGAGGCGGCCGCGCCGAAGACGTCGACCGGGTCACGGCCGCTGAGGTCTTCCGGAGCCGTATGCAGGTAGTAGCGCTGGAGGTAGGCGAGCACCGTGTCCTGACCGGCGGAGGCGTCGGCCCCGGCGGCGGAGACCCGCGCCCGGGGGGCACCTCCCGGGCCACCGACACCACCGCCCGGACCGTTGTCAGCTACCTTGGCGGCCCCTGCGAGCAGCTCGGCCTTGGCTTCGTCCAGCTTGGTCTGCATGTCCTCTGGCTCCTGTCGCGCGCCGTTGCGTGACGTAGGTGAGAAAAGCGACGTACCGCCACGACGCGGGGTTTCCGGTCTGGGTCGACGCTATGCCGCTTCGAGAGTTCCCCGGGACCACATGGGCCATTTTTGACGGCCGGTCCGGAGTCGGGAGATCGCGGATCGCCCGGGTGCTGTGGCACTCCGGGCGGCGGCCGGGGGCTTCGCTGCCCCCGAGGCGTATCGCGCTGATCACCGCACCAGGCTATCTCTCCCGCACCCCACCGCGTCATGAGCTGCTTGTGTACAAAAGAACCCCCCGAACTTTGACACTCTGGACAGTGCGCCGCGCCGCCTTGGCGAACCTCCGGAACCGGGGCAATCTGTGGATAACGCCTGAATCAGGCCCCGGCGGACCCGCGAGCCGTCCCGACCCGACCTGCCGGGGCCGATCGCCCCCGAGGAGTCCGCCATGCCGCAGAAGATCCTCATCGTCACCGGCGACGCCGCCGAGTCGCTCGAAGTGCTCTACCCGTACCAGCGGCTGCTGGAGGAGGGGTACGAGGTCGACATCGCGGCCCCCGAGCGCAAGACGCTGCGCTTCGTGGTCCATGACTTCGAGCCCGGCTTCGACACGTACACGGAGAAGCCCGGCTACACCTGGCCCGCCGACCTGTCCTTCTCCGAGGTCGACCCCGGGGCCTACATCGCCCTGGTGATCCCCGGCGGCCGGGCCCCCGAGTACCTCCGCAACAACGCCGAGCTGCGGAAGATCGTCGGCGCCTTCTTCTCCGCGGACCGCCCGGTGGCCCAGATCTGCCACGGCCCCCTGATCACCGCCGCCACCGGCAACCTCAGCGGCCGCGCGGTCACGGCGTACCCGGCCCTGGAACCGGACATGCAGAGCGCGGGCGCGACGTTCCAGGACACGGAGGCGGTGGTGGACGGCCCCCTGGTCTCGTCGCGGGCCTGGCCGGACCACGCGGCATGGATGAGGGAGTTCCTGAGGGTGCTCCGCTCAAGCCGGCCGGACACCCCTTCCAGCCCGCCGGGCACCCCTTCAAGCCCGTCCGGCACCGCTTAAAGCCCGTCCGGCGATGGAGGACATCTTTCCCACCGGGAAGCGCCGCACCTTCAAGCCCGCCCGAGCACACCATCCAGCCCGTCCGGCGCTTGAGGACATCTTTGGGCTCAGCCACACCCCGGCCCGCGCAGGGGCACATTCCCAGCCCGCCCGGGCAACTCCCCAGCCCGCCCGGCGCTTGAGGGCATCGTTTCCAGCCCGTCCGGCGCTTGAGGACCGGGGCCCGGGGCAGCGCCCCGAAGACCCGCACCACCGCACCCCGCACCACCCCCCGAAAAACCCTTACGCGGCAAACGTCTCCGCCAACGCCACCGCCTCCCCCAGACTGTCCACCACCGGCACCCCCGCCCCCTCCAGACTGCTCCGGCTGTGCGACCCCCCGGTGTACAGCACCGCCCGCGCCCCCACATGCGCCGCCGCCACCGCATCGTCCAGCGCGTCCCCGATGACCACCACGTTCTCGGGCGAGAACCCGTCCACGCCGCCCGCCCCGGCCAGCGCGGCGAAGTGCCGCTCCATGTGCAGCGCCTTGCTCCCGCCGGACGGCCCCGTACGCCCCTCGACGCGGACGAACCGCGGCTCGATCCCGTACCCCCGCACCACCGGCACCAGCTGCTCATGCCCGTACATGCTCAGGAGCGACTGACTGCGCCCGGCCCGCTGCCACGCGTGCAGCAGCTCCTCCGCCCCGGCGGTGAGCCCACAGGCCGCCCGCTGCTCCGTGTAGTACCGGTGGAAGACGCCGTCCATCCGCTCCCATTCGGCCTCCGTGGGCAGCCGGCCCAGGAACCGCTCGTAGAACCGGGGTATGGGGATGGTGTACATCTCCCGGTACTGCTCCAGCGTGATCGGTGCCAGCTCGACCTCCGCGAACGCGGCGTTCGTCGCCTGGATGACCGCATGCGTGTCGTCGAGCAGCGTGCCGTTCCAGTCCCAGACCAGATGTGTGCGTGTCGTCCCGGAAGTCATACAGAGAAAAATACCCGCCGGGTCCGACAGCCCCGCCGGCTCAGCGCGAGCCCGGCGCCCGGCTCAGCGGATGAGCTGCGGAATCTCCTGGACGCCGAACCAGAGCAGCTCGTGGTCCTCGGCCCCGTCCACCGTGAACTGCGCGTCGTCGTCCCCGAGGTCCGCCGCCCCCAGGGCCGCCGCCGCGGCGGTCACGTCCTTCTCCGCGTCGTCTGCGTCCACGTGCACCGCCGCCGCCTTGGCCAGCGGCAGCGCGGCGGCGATCTGCACCTCGCCGAGCGACGCCGCGCTCAGCCCGTTGTCCGGGTCGGCGACGGCGGACCCGTCCGGTACGTCGACGGCGACGACGACCCGGCGGCGCACCTCGTCCGGGTTCCCGGCGATCATTCGGAGCGAGGCGGCGGCGGCCCGGTTGAGCGCCGCGTACTCCAGTTCCTCGATGTCGTCGGAGACGTACCACTCCCGCAGCCCGGGGGTGACCGCGTAGGCGGTCAGCGGTCCGGGCCCGACCTCGCCCGCACCGTGCGCCGCTGCGAGACCGGAAAGGGTCAGGGGGACGTACACGCGCATGGCAGGTCGCTTTCGTAGGGGGAAACGTCCTCAGGATACGTGGGAGCGTCCCCTTTCGGGTTTCGGCAACCGGGGGCCTCCGTCCACGGCCGACGCCCCGTCACCCCCACCGTCGCCCTTGCCCGGCAAGGGCCGAGCCACGGATAGGTGAAACGGCCCGCGCCGGATCGGCGCCAGGAGGGCCCTTGCGTCGCTGACGACCGCCCCCGTAGAAGATCCCCAACAAAGTTACCGCCCGGTAGAAGCCCGGGCCCGGTCAACGGGGGCGATGGATCATGAGCACGGACAGGACGAGGCCCGCAGGACGACGCGACCAGAGCGGCCCTCGATCGGCACCAAGCGGTCCTCGATCGGCGTCGAACGGCCCGCGGTCGACCCCGGGCGGCCCCCGGTCGGTGCCGCCGCAGCGGTCCCGCAGGCTCCAGCCCCACCGGCCGCTGCGCCCGCACCAGTGGTTCGCCGAGCGTCTGCTCGCGGTCCTCAGCGGCCAGCGCCCGGTGCACTGGATGCTCGGCCACACCATCGGCGAGGCCTACGACCAGCTCGCCGAACTGGCCCCCAGCACCCCGCTGAGGGCCACCCACGGCAGCCGCCCGGTCCTCCGCCACTGCCGCGGCGCGCAGCCCGCCACCGGGGTGGTCGAGGCGTTCGCCAGCATCGCCGCGGGCGACCGGGTGCGGGCGATGGCGTTCCGGCTGGAGCAGGGCGCCGACCAGCGCTGGCGCTGCGCCGCCGTGGAGCTGGGCGGCGAACGCCTCACGGCCGGCGCCCCGGGCTGCCGGTGACCCGGCAGACGCGGCAGGGGCCGGACACCGCGTGGTGTCCGGCCCCTGCCGGGGTACTGACCCTGCTGCTACTTCTTGCGACGGCGACCGCCGCCACCGCTCTTCTGCGCCTTGCGGCGCTCGGCACGCGTCAGGCCGTCGGCCGACCGCGTGGCGCCGGAGGCATCGTCGTTGGCGAAGTCGCCCTCGACGACACCGCCCTCGCCGTCCACCGTGGGAGCGGAGAAGTGGAGCCGGTCCGGCCGCTGCGGGGCCTCCAGGCCCTTGGCGCGGATCTGCGGGGCAGCGGCGGCACCCTCCTTCTCCAGGGAGGGACGCTCGGCGCCGTCCTGCACCGGAACCTCCTCGACCTGCTGCTCGACCTGGACCTCCAGGTTGAACAGGTAGCCGACGGACTCCTCCTTGATGCCCTCCATCATGGCGTTGAACATGTCGAAGCCCTCGCGCTGGTACTCGACCAGCGGGTCCTTCTGCGCCATGGCCCGCAGGCCGATGCCCTCCTGGAGGTAGTCCATCTCGTAGAGGTGCTCGCGCCACTTGCGGTCGAGCACCGAGAGGACGACGCGGCGCTCCAGCTCACGCATGATGTCGGAGCCGAGGGTGCTCTCGCGCTCCTCGTACTGCTCGTGGATGTCGTTCTTGACCGACTCGGCGATGAACTCGGCGGTGACGCCCGCCAGGTCCCCGGCCGCCTCCTCCAGCTCCTCGACGGTGACCTTCACCGGGTAGAGCTGCTTGAAGGCACCCCACAGCCGGTCCAGGTCCCACTCCTCGGCGAAGCCCTCGGCGGTCTCCTGCCGGATGTAGTCGTCGATCGTGTCGTCCATGAAGTGCCGGATCTGCTCCTGCAGGTCCTCGCCCTCCAGAACGCGGCGGCGCTCGCCGTAGATGACCTCGCGCTGCCGGTTGAGCACCTCGTCGTACTTCAGGACGTTCTTACGCGTCTCGAAGTTCTGCTGCTCGACCTGCGACTGGGCGGAGGCGATGGCACGGGTGACCATCTTGTTCTCGATCGGGACGTCGTCCGGGACGTTCGCCATCGACATGACGCGCTCGACCATCTGGGCCTTGAACAGGCGCATCAGGTCGTCGCCCAGCGACAGGTAGAAACGGGACTCGCCCGGGTCGCCCTGACGGCCGGAACGACCGCGCAGCTGGTTGTCGATACGGCGCGACTCGTGGCGCTCGGTGCCCAGCACGTAGAGCCCGCCGAGGTCCTTGACCTCTTCGAACTCCGCCTTCACGGCCTGCTCGGCCGCCTCCAGCGCGGCGGGCAGCGCGGCCGCCCACTCCTCGACGTTCTCCACCGGGTCGAGGCCGCGCTGGCGCAGCTCCGCCTCGGCGAGGTCGTCCGGGTTGCCGCCGAGCTTGATGTCGGTGCCTCGTCCGGCCATGTTCGTCGCGACGGTGACGGCGCCCTTGCGGCCCGCCTGAGCGACGATCGTCGCCTCCCGGTCGTGCTGCTTGGCGTTGAGGACCTCGTGCTGGACGCCGCGCTTGGAGAGCTGCTGCGAGAGGTACTCCGACTTCTCGACCGAGGTGGTGCCGACCAGGATCGGCTGGCCCTTCTCGTGCTTCTCCGCGATGTCGTCGACCACCGCGGCGAACTTCGCGACCTCGGTGCGGTAGATCAGGTCCGACTGGTCGGCGCGGACCATCGGCCGGTTCGTCGGGATCGGCACCACGCCGAGCTTGTAGATCTGGTGGAACTCGGCGGCCTCGGTCATCGCCGTACCGGTCATGCCGGAGAGCTTGTCGTAGAGGCGGAAGAAGTTCTGCAGGGTGATCGTGGCGAGGGTCTGGTTCTCGTCCTTGATGTCCACCCCTTCCTTAGCCTCGATCGCCTGGTGCATGCCCTCGTTGTAGCGGCGGCCGGCGAGGATACGGCCGGTGTGCTCGTCGACGATCATGACTTCGCCGTCGATGACGACGTAGTCCTTGTCCTTCTTGAACAGTTCCTTCGCCTTGATGGCGTTGTTCAGATAACCGACGAGCGGGGTGTTCACCGACTCGTAGAGGTTGTCGATGCCGAGCCAGTCCTCGACCTTGGCGACGCCGGACTCGTGGATGGCCACGGTCCGCTTCTTCTCGTCGACCTCGTAGTCGCCGGTCTCCTCGATGCCCTTGAGCTGGTTGCCCGCCTCGCCCTTGGTGAGGCGCGTGACCAGCTTGGCGAAGTCGCCGTACCACTTGGTGGCCTGATCGGCCGGGCCGGAGATGATCAGCGGCGTACGGGCCTCGTCGACGAGGATCGAGTCGACCTCGTCGACCACGGCGAAGTTGTGGCCGCGCTGGACGAGCTCGTCCTTGGACCACGCCATGTTGTCGCGGAGGTAGTCGAAGCCGAACTCGTTGTTCGTGCCGTACGTGATGTCGCAGGCGTACTGCTCACGGCGCTGGGCCGGCGTCATGTTGGCGACGATGCAGCCGACGGACAGACCCAGGAACTTGTGGACCCGGCCCATCAGCTCGGAGTCACGCTCGGCGAGATAGTCGTTCACCGTGATCAGGTGCACGCCCTTGCCGGAGAGCGCGTTCAGATACGTGGGCAGGGTGCCGACGAGGGTCTTGCCCTCACCGGTCTTCATCTCGGCCACATAGCCGAGGTGCAGGGCGGCTCCACCCATCATCTGTACGTCGTAGTGGCGCTGTCCGAGGACGCGCTTCGCGGCCTCACGGACCGTGGCGAACGCTTCGGGAAGCAGGTCGTCCAGGCTCTCGCCGTCCGCGTACCGTTCCTTGTACTCGTCGGTGAGCGCCCGCAGCTCGGCGTCGGAGAGGTTGACGAAGTCCTCTTCGATGGAGCTGACCTGGTCCGCGATGCGGTGCAGTTTGCGCAGGATCTTGCCTTCGCCTGCACGCATGAGCTTGTTGAAGACGGACACTGAGGCTGGTCTCCTTGCCGGTCGGGCCTGGCACTGGGTCGTGTAATGGACTCTGGCGCGGGCACGGCAGGTGGGCCCCACCGCAACGGCCATCGTAAGCGAGGACACCACCGCGTCGGGAGGGCTGCCGTCGCGTGGACCTCACCGCACCCTTATAAGACAACGGTCCAGAGGCACGGAAGGTGCCGGGAAGCCCGAAAGTGCTCGCATCACGGCGGCCTGCTCACGAGAATCGGCCCATGGAGCCGATCACCCTCACCACGGAACGCCTGGTCCTGCGGCCTTTCGGCCCGCAGGACACCCACCGGGTGCACGCCGCCTGCCAGGACCCGGACATCCAGCGCTGGACGGTGATCCCCTCCCCGTACCGCCTCACCGACGCGGAACTGTTCACCACGACGCTCGCCCCGGCGGGCTGGCAGGACGACTCCGCCTACGGCTTCGCCCTGACCCTGCGGGGGAACGGGACGCTCGTCGGGGCGCTCGGCATCGACCGCCGCAGCCGTCCGGGGACGTACGAGGTGGGCTACTGGTCCACCAGGGAGCACCGCGGCAACGGCTACGCCACCGAGGCGGTGCTCGGCTCCGCCCGCTGGGCCTTCGTCTCGCTCGGGGCGGACCGGCTGGAGTGGCGGGCCGAGATCGGCAATCTCGCCTCGCGGGCCGTCGCCCTGCGGGCGGGGTTCCGGCTGGAGGGCGAACAGCGGTCCGGGCTGCTCAACAAGGGCGTGCGGCGTGACGCCTGGACGGCGGCCCTGCTCCCGTCCGACCTCGGGCTCGCGGGCAGCCACCCGTACGTCCCCGGGCGGCACGCGCCCCGGCCCGACGGAGCCCAGGATTCCGTACGCCGGCCCGCCTGACCCCCGTGATCCCAGGGGCGGATTCCGGGGCCGGACTGTCAGTGGCGCCGTCTAGGGTTCGACGTATGACGCCTGTGCCTCCTCCCGCAGTCGAACTCTCCGCCGACCAGGCCCGCCGCATAGCCCTGCGCGCCCAGGGCTTCCTGGGGGCCCCGGACCGCCGGGCAGGGGTGCCGGGGGTGCTGCGCCACCTCGGCGCGGTCCAGCTGGACACGATCTCGGTGCTGGCCCGCTCGCACGAGCTGATCCCCTACGCCCGGCTCGGCTCGGTGGGCCGCCGGACGGTGGAGGACGCCTACTGGTCGGGCGGCCGCACTTTCGAGTACTGGTCGCACGCCGCGTGCATCCTGCCCGTCGAGGAGTGGCCGCACTTCGCGTTCCGCCGCCGCGCCTACCGCTCCCGCCCGCACTGGCACCACGATCTGCCCGACGGCGTGTACGACACCGTGATCAAGCAGCTGCGCGACGAGGGCCCGCTGACGGCCACCGAACTGGGCGGCGCGAAGAACGGCGGCGAGTGGTGGGACTGGTCGGCGTCCAAGGTCGCCGTCGAGCGGGCCCTGATGTACGGCGAGGTGGTGTGCACCGAGCGGCGCGGCTGGAAGCGGATCTACGACCTGGCCGAGCGGGCCATTCCGGATGCCCTGCTGCACGACGAGCTGAGCGACGCCGAGTGCCGGCGGCGGCTGGTGGCGCTGGCGGGCAGGTCCCTGGGCGTCGGCACCCGTAGCGACATCGCGGACTACCACCGGCTGAAGGGCGAGGAGTTCGACGCCGTGGTGGCGGACTCGGGGCTGGTCCCGGTCGTGGTGGAGGGCTGGACGAAGCCCGCCTGGGCGGACCCGGAGGCCCTCGCCAAGGAGCCGCGCGGCCGCCACCGTACGACGCTGCTGTCGCCGTTCGACTCCCTGATCTGGGAGCGGGCGCGCACGGAGCGGATCTTCGACTTCACGCATCGGCTGGAGGCCTACGTGCCCAAGCAGAAGCGGATCCACGGCTATTTCGCGATGCCGTTGCTGGCGGGCGGGAAGCTCCAGGGCCGGGTCGACCCGGCGCGCGAGGGCACCACGCTGGTCGCCAAGCAGGCGTCGTTGGCCAGCCCGAAGGCGGTGATCCCGATGGCCGAGGCGCTGGTGGAGGCGGCGGCCTGGGTGGGCTGCACGGACATCCGGGTCGACCGGGTGGACGCGCCGGAGTTGCGCGAGCCGCTCCGGACGGAGATCGGCCACGCGTTCCGGCGCGCCTTTCGCTGACCGGCTACCGGATCTCCAGGATCTTCTCGCGCATGGCATAGACCACGGCTTCCATCCGGGAGTGCAGCTGCAGTTTCTCCAGGATATTGCGGACGTGGTTCTTCACCGTGTTCTCGGAAATGAACAACTCCTTGGCGATATCACGGTTGTTCATGCCGGTCGCCACGAGCTTCAGCACCTCCAGCTCACGCTCGGTGAGCCGGGGCGCCGGCACGAGCCGACGCTCGTCGGTGCGCTGGATCATCGATTTGAACTCGGTGAGCAGCTTGGAGGCCATGGAGGGACTGATCTGGGACTGGCCGTCGGCGACCGCGCGAATGGCCGTGGCGACCTCGTCGGTGGAGATCTCCTTGAGGAGATAGCCGGTCGCACCCGCCTTGATCGCCTCGTAGAGGTCGGCCTCCTCGTCGCTGATCGTCAGCATGATGATCTTCGCGCTGGGGGCCACCTCCTTGATGGCGGTGCAGGCCTCGATGCCGCCGCGCTTGGGCATCCGGACATCCATCAGAACGATGTCGGGCAGCAGGTCGGCGGCCTTGTCGACCGCCTCGGAGCCGTCCCCGGCCTCGCCGATGACCTGGATGTCCTCCTCCTGCGCGAGGACGATCTCCAGACCCCTGCGGAAGAGCGCGTGGTCATCGACCACGAGGACCCTGATGGGCTCCTTGCGTGAAGCGCCGTCCGCGTCCGCGCCGCTGTACGCACCGGTGTCGTCGTCGGAGTCGTTCGCATCACGCACGGGCCCGAAGGTGTCCGCCATCGTTCCTCCCCCTGAAGGCCACGGCCTGAAGTGTCGGTCGTTCGCCAACGGCACCTCACGGAACACCGATTGGCTCGGTCCGCCATGATTCCATGCCCCGGCCCCGGCAGGGTGGTCCTGTGCCAATGTGCGGGTGCCCCCAGTGGCGTGAAAACGCCCTGGGGGCACCCGCGCGATGTGGCCTCAGCCGGCGAGTGCACCGCCCGCGCCGCCTGCCTCGTCCGCGGCGAGCGGGTCGGTCCTCAAGTGGATGACGCCGTAGTCGTAGGCGTGTCGCCGGTAGACGACGCTGGGCTCCTTCGTCTCGGAGTCGACGAACAAGTAGAAGTCGTGGCCGACCAGTTCCATCTCGTAGAGCGCCTGGTCGAGCGACATGGGTGCGGCGGTGTGGGTCTTCTCGCGCATCACGAGCGGCCCTTCGCCCTGTACTTCGAGCGAGCCGATCTTCGTGGTGGGGACGGGCGCCGGCGACTGGTCGCCGACCAGCTCACCGTCCTCGTCGAACGAAGCGACGCCGGGGACGACGTCCCCGACCTCGGCAGCCGACAGACGGCCGTTGCCACGGCGGCTGTAGCGCTTGTCGTGCTGCTTGCGCAGCCGGGCCTCCAGCTTTCCGGTGGCCAGATCAAGCGCTGCGTAGGCGTCGCCCGCCGCCGCTTCCGCCCGGATGACCGGTCCACGCGAGTGGAGTGTGATCTCCACCCGGTCGGAGCGGTCGGCCTGACGGGGATTCGGCTCCTTGGACACCTCGACGTCGACGCTGATCACCTTGCCGTCGAACTTCTGGATCTTGTCCAGCTTCAGCTTCTCGGCCACGTGCTTGCGGAACCGCTCGGGCACCTCGGTCTTGCGGCCCTTGACGACGATGTCCACGCAGAACTCCGTTCCCGGATCGCCCCGCTCGATGGCGGAGCATCTCCCTTTCGCACCAGGCCCCGGAGATCCCCAGGGCCTCGGACTCGGTGGCTTTCGCCTCCTCCTCCCCCGCCGGAAGGATCGCAATCCCACCGACTTTGCGTGCCTCTCTTACCGGTGAGTTACCTGCCCGAAACCTGATGGTGCATTCATCGAAGTCCGGCCTTCACCGTTCCTCACAACCGAACATAGCCTGCGCACCCAGGTCTCGGCACCCGCTACTGGCGCGTACCTCCATTCAGGGGGTATTGGCCTCTCATTACCTGCAACGATGCAGATTCTCGGTCAGTTCCGGTTTATTTCGAAGGCGGAGGGAGAAGCTGCGACGACCGCCGCCCGGCACCCTCCGTGCACGGAGAGCTCCCGATCGCCGCCACGCCCCTCGCCGACGGCCCGCGCCGCCTCCGCCAGCGTCGATCCCGTCGTCAACAGATCGTCGACCAGGATCACCCGGTCGTGACGGAGGAGACCGCGCCGGAGGAGTCGCTCCCCCGCTGCCGTGAGCTCCAGTGCGCCGGCCAGGTTCGCCCGCCGCTGCCGCGCCCCGAGCCCCGCCTGGTCGGCGACCGCACGCCGCTGCCGGAGCAGCGGAAGCACCCGGGCCGGCAGACCCGCGCGCCGCAGCTCGCGCGCGGCCGTGACGGCGATCCTGCGCACCGGATCATGGCCACGAGCGGCGGTCGCGGATCGCGCGGAGGGCACGGGGACCAGAAGCAGAGGCGCCACAGCCCTTGGAGACCCTGCGGGGTCCGCCGCAGCGCCCAGCCGCCCCGTCCCGGCCCGTACACAACCCGCCAGAGCCCGTCCGAGCGCACCTGCCAGCCCGAGTGCCCCGCGTTCCTTGTGGGCCAGCAGAACCGCACGTACGGCGTTCTCGTACGGCGCGGCCGCATATACCTCCGGAAGCCCCGGCGGTGTGGGCGAAGGGCGGACCCGGCGGGCGGACCCGCCGAGCAGCGCGGCCCCGCAGGCCGCGCACAGCTCGGTGCGCGGTCTGCCGCAGCCGGCACAGACCACCGGCAGAAGCAGACCGGACAGCTCCTGCCACACGTTCCGCATGACCCCACTGTGCCGCGCCCACCGGGACCGGACCACCCCTGTGGAAAACCCCGGGAACCCGGCCGGAGCGCCGACGCTCGCCCCGGAATCCCGGGCGGGGACCCACCGGCTCCCGGATCAGCCGGGGTAGACCAACGCCTTGCCCTTCTTGAGGACCGTCTGCCAGTTGTCCCCCGGCGAGAGCTTCACTATGCCGTCGTCGACGGTCTCCGCCATCAGCGGAAGCTGTTCGTCGTCCGCCGCGGCAACCGACTGGACCTGGTTCACCCCGGGGAGCGCCCCCGAGGCCGACGTGGACCCGTCAGCCTGCACGTAACGCACCTGCTGGACGCCGCCCTCCTCCTTGCCGACCACCACCAGACGGCTGCGTCCCGACCAGGAGATGGCCGAAACGTCCGCGAGCTGCGGTGCAGCCTGGCGCAGGTCCTCGACCGAGATCTCGGGCGCCACGGAGGACCCCCGGCGCTCGACCCGGCCGATGTTCAGCGTCGTACGGCCGTCCTTCGTCAGCAGCAGAGCGATCCGCACGCCATCCGCGGACATCCTGAGCTCCTCGATCCGGGCGCCGTCGAGCCCGGGCACCCGGACCTCCTGCGGCTCGCCCGTGCCCCCGGCCAGCCGCAGCAGCCTGGGTCCCGCCGGATCACGGTCGGCGACCCACAGGTCGCCGCGGCCGTCCCAGCTCGGCGGCGACAGCCGGTCCTCGGCCTTCTTCGCCCCGCTGGTGACGAGGGGCTCGGCCAGTTCGCCCTCCGTCTCCAGGGAGGACACGTAGAGGTGCTGCCCGGAGGAGGAGACCGCGGCGGCCCGTTCCTCGTCCCGGGCCACCCCGACGGATCCCATCGGGACGGTGCCCGCTCCCAGCGGACCGGTCACGGGCTCGGGTGTCCCGGTGTCGCCGGTGGCGCCGAACACCCGCTCCACCTGGCCCTTGTCGTTGATGAAGTACTGACTGTCGTCGCCTTCGGAGCCACGGTCGGCGGAAAACTCCGGCGCGTCGTCGGCGTCCAGCGCGCAGAGCCTGCCCTCGCCGCCCTCCAGCTCCACCCGCTCGACCCGGGCCGAGGTCAGGTCCCGGAGCGTGAACAGCACCTGGGCGGCCATCATCCGGCAGGCGCTCCGGCCCGCCGTGTCGGCCTTCTGGTTGAGCGGCACCTTCAGGACGTTCTGATCGTCCGGCGCGAGCGCGGTGACGCCCTTGCGCAGGGCGGTCCCCGTCGGGAACCGGGAATCGACGACGGGCCGCAGCCAGTTCGTCGGCCCGGCCAGCAGCGTCCTGACGGTCTGCGTCACGGTGTCCATGCGCGTGACGGGATCCGTACGGTTGCGTACGTAGACGGGGTCGGCGACGAGCGTCGACCGGCCGTTCGTGGCCCCGGTGGCGTAGTAGTACTTGTTCACGGAGCGGTAGAGCCGCTTGAAGTCGGACTGCCCGAGGACCAGGCCGTCCGGCACGACGTCGATGCGCCACTCCTTCTTCCCCTCCGCCACCTGTTCCAGCACCAGGTGCAGGGTCTGGGCGTAGTCGGTGGGCGCGAGCGGCTGGTAGGAGCTCTGGGCGTCGACCGTCGCGACCTTCTCGCCGGTCAGCGTGTAGGTCGTCTCGCGGTCCCGGGTGGCCCGGTTGTCCTCGTCGTGGAGGAGGGGGCCGCTGCGGTTGGGGGCCTGGGCCAGCACCGTGGTGGTCCCGCCCGGCTGCCAGGTGCGCCGGGCGTCCGCGCTCAGGTATTTCCGGGTGGTCGCGAACGCGGGGTCGTCACTGGTCATCGACTCCAGGAAGCCGTCGACGATCTCGCTGGGCGGCGCGCCTTCCCGGGGCGCCACCGCGTACACCTGCACCTGGGAGTCGCCGGGCTGCGAGGCGTCGACCGCCTTGACGTCCCCGGTCACCGGCATCGAGCCGCAGCCGGCCAGCACGACGACGCCGCAGCCGAGCAGGGCGGACATCCGCACCGCCCGTCCACGGCCGCCCTGACGGCGGTCAGTACCCACGAGTGGTGTCCTCCTGGTCGGAATCCTGTACGCCGTTGCCCACGCCACCAGGACGTTCCGGGGCCTGGCGTGCCACGACACGTGCACCGTTACCGGGCAGCGCGGCGGGGTGCACTGACGAGGGCGCGCCGTTACGGACGGGCACGGGCAGCGGGGAACGCCCGCCCGCGCCGGGCTGGGGCGGAACGGACATCAGACGGTGGTCGCCCGACGTCCCCGGCCCGGCCTCGTCGCGCTCCCGGTTCTCCCGGTTGCGCCGCGAGTCCTCGGGCTCCAGCGGTATCGGCGAACCGCGCAGGGGCTCGTCCGCCGTACGCGGCAGGGTCAGCCGGAACTGGGAGCCGCCGCCGGGCTCGCCCCAGGCCTGGAGCCAGCCGCCGTGCAGCCGGGCGTCCTCGACCGCGATGGAGAGGCCGAGGCCGGTCCCGCCGGTCGTCCGGGCGCGCGCCGGGTCGGCACGCCAGAACCGGTTGAAGACGCGGGTCGCCTCGCCGGGCTTGAGCCCGACCCCGTAGTCCCGGACGGCCACGGCGACCGCGCCCTGTGCGACGCCCATCCGCACCACGACGTCCCGGCCCTCGCCGTGCTCGACGGCGTTGACGACGAGGTTGCGCAGGACGCGTTCGACGCGGCGGGCATCGGCCTCGGCGATCACGGGCTGGTCGTCGCCGACGACGAGGATCCGGGTGCCCTTGCGCTCGGCGAGCGGCTCGGCGCCGCCGATCACCCGGTGCACCACGGTCCGCAGGTCTATCGGCTCGGCCTCCAGGGCCGCGGCGCCCGCGTCGAAGCGGCTGATCTCCAG
The DNA here is from genome assembly GCF_014649875.1 of Streptomyces rubiginosohelvolus. Taxonomy (GTDB): domain Bacteria; phylum Actinomycetota; class Actinomycetes; order Streptomycetales; family Streptomycetaceae; genus Streptomyces; species Streptomyces rubiginosohelvolus. The sequence goes on from NZ_BMTW01000008.1 coordinate 325,544, forward strand.
CAGATCGGCGAGCAGCGACTCGAACCGGTCGAGCTGGTCGCCCAGCAGCTCGGCGGAGCGTGCGGTGACGGGGTCGAAGTCGGCGCGGGCCTCGTGGATGACATCGGCGGCCATCCGCACGGTCGTGAGGGGGGTCCGCAGCTCGTGCGAGACGTCGGAGACGAAACGCCGCTGCATCCGGGAGAGCTCCTCCAGCTGCTGGATCTTCAGCTGGAGGTTCTGGGCCATCTTGTTGAAGGCCTCACCGAGCCGGGCGATGTCGTCCTCGCCGGTGACCTTCATCCGTTCCTGGAGCTTGCCCGCGGAGAGCCGCTCGGCGATGCCGGCCGCCATCCGCACCGGGGTGACGACCTGCCGCACCACGAACCAGGCGATGGCCCCGAGCAGCACGACGACGAACAGTCCGGCGGTCGCCAGGGTCGTCTTGACCAGGGTCAGGGACTTCTCCTCCTGCGTGAGCGGGAAGAGGTAGTACAGCTCGTAGGGCTGCTGATCGATGTCGTAGAGCCGCTTGCCGACGACGAGCCCCGGTTGCGACGCGTTGCCGTACGAGTACCGGATCAGGGAGTACGTCTGGTAGGCGCCCTGCCCCTGGCTCACGTTCTGCCGCAGGCGCTCGGGCACGCTGGACGCCTCGACGCTGCCGGAACCGCGCGCGGCACGGCTGCCCGCCCCTTCGGTCACGGAGTCGGCGCTGAGCGCCACCACGTTGAAGGCGTTCTTGCCGCCGCTGGCGAGCTGGTCGACGAGCTCGGTGCGCCAGGAGGTGCTGCCGGTCATGCCGTCGGCACCCTCGCTCCCCTGGCCGCCGGGTGCAAGGGGAGCGTTCGCCTTCTCCTGGGCCGCGGCGAAACCGCCGGCGGCCTGGGTCTGGGCGGCCTTGCCCTTGGCGTCGAGCAGGCCGTTACGCACCTGGCCGATGACGACGAAGCCGAGCAGCAGCACGACCCCGATCGACATCAGGAGAGTGCCCGCGACGACGCGGAGCTGCAGGTTGCGCCGCCACAACCGGACGGCGGGCAGCAACGGACGGCGCACCCACCGCATCAGCAACCGCGGTACGGGCCCGCCGGGCGTCCGGTCCTCGAACAACCGGCCGCCCTGCAGGAAACGGCTCATACGTGACGCCTTCCGACCCGAGTCGGCAGCCCGCTCCGTACGGACTCCCGGCTCACCGGGCCCCGGAGCAGCGCTGCCTCGGGCCATCTCAGCTCGGTCCGGCCTTGTAGCCGACGCCTCGGACCGTCACCACGATCTCCGGCCGTTCCGGGTCCTTCTCGACCTTGGAACGCAGACGCTGGACATGAACATTCACCAGGCGGGTATCGGCCGCGTGGCGGTAACCCCACACCTGCTCCAGCAGGACCTCACGGGTGAAGACCTGCCACGGCTTGCGGGCGAGCGCGACCAGCAGGTCGAACTCCAGCGGAGTCAGGGCGATCGACTGCCCCTCCCGCTTCACGGAGTGGCCGGCCACGTCGATGACCAGGTCACCGATGGTCAGCTGCTCCGGCGCGGGCTCTTCGGACCGCCGCAGACGTGCCCTGATCCGGGCCACCAACTCCTTAGGTTTGAACGGCTTGACGATGTAGTCGTCGGCCCCGGACTCCAGGCCGACCACGACATCGACGGTGTCGCTCTTGGCAGTGAGCATGACGATCGGCACACCGGACTCGGCCCTGATCAGCCTGCACACCTCGATGCCGTCCCTACCGGGCAGCATGAGGTCGAGCAGCACCAGGTCCGGCTTGGCCTCACGAAATGCGGCCAGTGCCTTGTCGCCGTCCGCTACGAACGACGGCTCGAAACCTTCTCCACGCAGCACAATCCCGAGCATCTCGGCCAGTGCGGTGTCGTCGTCGACGACAAGGACGCGTCCCTTCATAATCGACATCATCCCATTAGCTAATCGTTACCTGCGATGACCTGGCACACAGCTCGGCCAGTCCGACCCCCGTGACCGGGGAAATTGCCCCCTCCTCGGTGACGATCGCCGTGATCAGTTCCGGCGGCGTGACGTCGAAGGCCGGGTTGTACGCCGGGGCCCCGAGGGGTGCGACGACGATCCCACCTCCGCCGTCGGCCGACAGATCCTGCGGCGATGTGAGCTCCGTCACTTCTTTCCCGGAACGCTGCTCGACGACGATCGATGTGCCGTCCGGCGTCTCCAGATCGACGGTCGTCGTCGGGGCCACCACGATGAAGGGCACGTGGTGGTACTTCGCGAGCACGGCCAGCGGGTAGCTCCCCACCTTGTTGGCCACCGAGCCGTCCGCGGCGATGCGGTCGGCGCCTATGAGCACCGCGTCGACCTCCCCCGCCGCGAACAGGGACCCCGCCGCGTTGTCCGTGAGCAGGCTGTACGCCAGCCCGTTCCGCGCCGCCTCGTACGCGGTCAGCCGCGCCCCCTGGAGCAGCGGCCGCGTCTCGTCCACCCACAGCCGTCGCAGCCGCCCCTGCCGGTGCACCCGCAACGCCACCGCGAACGCCGTCCCCTCACCCCCCGAGACCAGCGCCCCGGTATTGCAGTGGGTCAGCAGCTGGTACGCCCGGCCCGGCAGCAGCTCCTCCAGCAGCGCCTCGCCGTACTCGGCCATACGCCCGCTGGCCTGGGCATCCTCCCGGTGCAGCGCCCGCGCCTCCGCCAGCGCCGCCGCAGCGGCCGCCGCATCACCCTCCCCCTTCCCGGAGGCCGCCCAGTAGGCCGCCGCCACCCGCCGCACCCCGTAACCGAGGTTCACCGCGGTGGGCCGCGCCCCCTCCAGCAGTCCCGCCGCCTCCGCAACGTCGAAGCCCCTCGCCGCCGCGAGCGCCACCCCGTACCCCCCGGCGATCCCGAGCAACGGAGCCCCGCGCACCGCCAGCGTCTGGATCGCCCGCACCAGCGCGGGCACATCGGTGCACACCAGCTCGACCTCCTCGGCGGGCAGCCGCGTCTGGTCGAGAAGCACCAGCACGGGACCTTCCGGAAGCTCGTCCCAGCGAAGTACGGAAAGCGCGGAAGGCTCGAAGCCCACCGATGATTGCGCGTCCTGATCAGCCATCTGTCCAGTCTGCCCGGTGACCCACCCGCATATGAAGGTACGAACGAGAAGGAGCGGCCGGTCCGCCCCGGACCTGCGCGTGGCACGATGGCTGCCAACCTGCCGCCCCGATGAGCGGTCAGGACGGTGAAGGAGCGAGAATGAACGACTCTCCGGGCTGGGCGTCGCCCGGATCTGCCCCCTCCGACGGCAAGGAGAAGGCGATCCCCCGCCCCTCCGACCCGCAGGACGGAAGCGGCCCGACGGGACAGTGGTCCCCCGAGCAGCCGCCCCCCGGGCAGTGGTCCCCACCGAGCAACCCCGGCGGCGGCCCCGGAACCCGGCCGCCCGCACCCGGCTGGGGCGGCGGCCCGCAGCGGCAGGGCTGGGCAGGACCGCCCCCGGCCGCGAAGCCCGGCGTCATCCCGCTGCGCCCGCTGAGCCTCGGCGAGATCCTCGACGGCTCGGTGTCCGCCCTGCGCGCCCACTGGCGTACCGCACTCGGCTTCAGCCTCACGGTGTCGGTGGTCACCCAGATCGCCGCCATCCTCATGCAGCGCTACCTGCTGCCGGAACCGACCTCCATCGACCCGAACGCCACCGGCACCGAGGCCCTGCGCCAGACCGCCGACTCGGCCCGATCGACACTGCTCTCCCTGGCCCCGGTCTCCCTCCTCTCGATGATCGCCACGCTCTTCACGGCGTCGGTCGTCACCGTGATCATCAGCCGCTCCGTGCTGGGCCGGTCCACCACGCTCGCCGACTCCTGGGCCGAAGCCCGCCCCCGCGTCCTCCCCCTGCTCGGGCTGACCGTGCTGGTCGCCGTGATCATGGCCTCGATCATGGCCGTGGGCATCGGCCCCGGCCTGTTGCTCGGCTCCGAGGCCGGAGCGGCCCTCGCCTTCCTCGGCTTCGCCGCCGCCTGCGTCGTGATGCTCTGGCTGAACGTCAGCTTCGCCCTCGCCGCCCCCGCACTGATGCTGGAACGACAGACCATCGTGGCCGCGCTGCGCAGGTCGGCGAAGCTGGTCCGGGGCGCGTGGTGGCGCACCTTCGGGATCCTCGCCCTGACCTATCTGCTGACCTTCCTGCTGACGTTCCTCGTCTCCATCCCGTTCGGCATCATCGCGGTGATCGCCGACGGAACCGAGGTCAGCGACCTCTTCGGCGGTACCGCCCCCTCGGTCGGCTGGCCCTTCCTGATCGTCACCGGTATCGGCGAAGTGATCGTCTCGACGTTGATCTACCCCTTCGTCGCCGGTGTGATGGCCCTCCTCTACGTGGACCAGCGCATCCGCCGCGAAGCACTGGACCTCGACCTCGCACGGGCGGCCGGCCTACCCGGCTACAGCGACAACACACCCAGGAGCTGATGCGGTGTCGGGGGCGGGGGGCATCACCAGAACACGGCAGGACATCGCAGCGGGCGACATACCCGTGGACACGCCACGTCTCCCCGCACGGGAGGCGGCCGAGAGCGAACTGTCCAAGCCGATGTACCACGAGAACGATCCGAACTTCCTCCAGCGCGCCCTGAACCAGTTCTGGGACTGGGTCGCCGGAGTGTTCGACGCCGCCGCGGGGGCCGCCCCCGGCGGCCCGGCCGGACTCGCCGTCCTGGTCGTCATCGTCATCGGCCTCGCCGCCGCCCTCTGGTGGCGGCTCGGCACCCCGCAACGCTCCGCCCGGAACACGGACGCGCTGTTCGACAGCACAGGCCCCCGCAGCGCGGCCCAGCACCGCGCCACCGCAGAAGCACACGCCGCGGCCCTGCGCTGGACCGAAGCCGTCCAGGAACGCATGCGCGCCATCGTCCGGTCCCTGGAGGAGCGTGCCCTGCTCGACCCCCGCCCCGGCCGCACCGCGGACGAAGCCGCAGCCGAAGCGGGCCGCACCCTCCCCGAGCACACGGCCCGGCTGCGCGCCGCCGCCCGGAGCTTCGACGACGTGACATACGGCGGCCGCACAGCGGACCGGTCGGCATACCTGTCCCTGCGCACCCTCGACCTCGAACTCGACGAGGCGAAGCCGCTGCTGCCCGGAACCTCCCGAGGAGCCACCGGATGACCGCGGCGACCACCGCTTCGCCCACCTCGACCGCGCCCTCCCCCGGCCAGGTCTGGACCCGCGCCCGAGGCATCCTGGCCGTCGTCCTCATCCTCGTCGTCGCCGGCATCACGTTCGCCGCCGTACGCTCCGGCACGAACCACGGTCAGCTCGACCCCCGCTCCGCGGACCCCAAGGGCAGCCGTGCCGTCGCCGAACTCCTCAAGGCCCGCGGCATATCCGTCACCGTCGCCACCACTCTCGACGAGGCCACCGCCGCGACAGGACCCGACACCACCCTCCTGGTCACCGGCCCCAACCTCCTGACCCGGTCGCAACAGCTCCGGCTGGACGAAGCGGCTTCCGCCTCCGCGGGACGCACTCTGCTGGTCGCTCCGGGACCGGGAGCCACGCACCGGCTCGCCCCCGGAGTCCGCGCCGAGTCGCACCAGGCCGTCAGTGCTCTCGCCCCGGCGTGCGAGCTCCCCGCCGCCCAGCGGGCCGGAACAGCGGACATGGGCGGAACCCGCTACACGACGCAGGACCCCACCGCCGTGGCCTGCTACCCGAGCGCAGGCCTCCCCAGTCTGGTCGTCCTCCCGACCGGAGCGGGCGGCGACACCGTCGTCCTCGGCTCCCCCGACATCCTCCACAACGAACGTCTCGACAAGCAGGGCAACGCCTCGCTCGCCCTGCAACTCCTCGGTTCCCGTCCCCATCTCGTCTGGTACCTCCCCTCTCTCACCGATCCATCCGCAACAACCGATGACGGCGCCCCCGGCGACGGGAACGAAGAACAGTCGGAGGGCGGAGCGAGGGACGACGCTTCCGACGAAAGCAGCTTCCTCGACCTCGTCCCCTCCGGCTGGCTGTGGGGAACACTTCAACTCGCTCTCGCCGCCGTCCTCGCCGCCGTGTGGCGGGCCCGCCGGCTGGGTCCCCTGGTGACAGAACGACTGCCGGTGGCCATCCGCGCATCCGAATCCGCCGAAGGCCGCTCCCTCCTCTACCGCAAGGCCAACGCCCGCGACCGGGCCGCCGATGCCCTCCGAACCGCCAGCCGCACACGCCTCGCTCCGCTCGCCGGGGTGCCCGCCCGTGACGCGCACACCCCCGATGTCCTCCTCCCCGCCGTGTCCGCACGCGCCACCGCCCCGGACCGCGACCTCAGCACTCTGCTCTTCGGTACGGCTCCCTCCACCGACGCCGCCCTGGTCCTCCTCGCAGATCAACTCGACGCCCTCGAAAGAGAGGTACGCACTTCATGAGCGCCCCGACCCCCGAGCCGGCCGATCCCACGGCGCCCGCGGCAGCCCCCGTGCTGCCCGCGGAAACGGTGCCGTCCGACAGCGCCCGCGCCTCCTTGGAGGCTCTGCGCTCCGAGATCGCCAAGGCCGTGGTCGGGCAGGACCCTGCCGTCACCGGACTCGTCGTCGCGCTGCTCTGCCGAGGTCACGTACTCCTCGAAGGCGTGCCCGGAGTGGCCAAGACCCTGCTGGTCCGTGCACTCGCCGCTTCCCTCGAACTCGACACCAAGCGCGTCCAGTTCACCCCCGACCTGATGCCCAGCGATGTCACGGGTTCACTGGTCTACGACGCACGCACCGCCGAGTTCTCCTTCCAGCCCGGCCCGGTCTTCACCAACCTGCTGATCGCCGACGAGATCAACCGCACCCCTCCCAAGACCCAGTCGTCTCTGCTCGAGGCGATGGAGGAACGTCAGGTCACCGTCGACGGAACGCCGCGTCCGCTGCCCGACCCATTCCTTGTCGCAGCGACCCAGAACCCCGTCGAGTACGAAGGCACCTACCCCCTCCCCGAAGCCCAACTGGACCGGTTCCTGCTCAAACTGACGGTTCCGCTGCCCTCGCGACAGGACGAGATCGACGTACTCACCCGTCACGCCGACGGCTTCAACCCCCGCGACCTGAAGGCCGCCGGCATAAAGCCCGTCGCCGGCCCCGCCGATCTGGAAGCAGCACGCGAAGCCGTCGCGAAGACGACCGTCTCCCCCGAGATCGCCGGCTATGTCGTGGACATCTGCCGTGCCACGCGTGATTCCCCCTCGCTCGCCCTCGGTGTCTCCCCCCGAGGTACCACCGCACTGTTGTCGACCGCCCGCGCCTGGGCCTGGCTGACCGGCCGGGACTACGTCATCCCGGACGATGTCAAAGCCCTGGCGCTCCCCACGCTCCGCCATCGCATCCAACTGCGGCCAGAGGCCGAAATGGAAGGAGTCACTCCCGACTCCGTCATCGCCTCAGTGCTCGCCCACGTCCCCGTACCCCGATGAGGCGGTGACCATGGCCCTCACCGGACGTACCGCGCTGCTGGCCGCCCTGGGGTCACTCCCCGTAGGCATCCTCGCTCCCAGCTGGACCGGGATGCTGGCGGTCAACGCACCGCTCTCACTGGCAATTCTGTGCGACTACGCCCTGGCCGCGCCAGTGCGCACGCTTCGATTCACCCGATCTGGGGATACAACTGTTCGACTCGGTGACGCGGCCGAAGTCCAACTGACGGTGACCAACTCCTCACGTCGGCGTCTGCGCGCCCAGCTGCGGGACGCCTGGCCCCCCAGCAGCTGGGCCTCGGGCACCGAACGCCGCGCTTCCCGTCACACGCTGACGGTCCCCGCCGGGGAACAGCGGCGCCTGGTCACCGTTCTGCGCCCCACGCGTCGCGGCGACCGGCAGGCGGAACGCATCACGGTCCGCTCGTACGGCCCGCTCGGCCTCGCCGCACGCCAAGGGCAGCACCGAGCCCCTTGGACCGTGCGGGTCCTGCCTCCGTTCACCAGCCGCAAGCATCTGCCCTCCCGGCTTGCCCGGCTCCGGGAACTGGACGGTCGCACCAGCGTGCTGACACGCGGTGAAGGCACGGAGTTCGACAGCCTGCGGGCTTATGTACCCGGGGACGACACCCGCTCCATCGACTGGCGCGCCACCGCACGCCAGTCGGCCGTAGCGGTCCGGACCTGGCGCCCCGAGCGTGACCGGCACATCCTGATCGTCCTCGACACCGGACGAACGTCGGCGGGGCGAGTCGGTGATGTTCCCCGCCTGGACGCCTCGATGGACGCCACGCTCCTTCTCACCGCGCTCGCCACGCGGGCCGGCGACCGAGTCAGCCTCCTCGCTTACGACCGTCAGGTCCGAGCCCGCGTCCAGGGCCGAACGGCCTCGGGAAATGTCCTGGCCACCGTCATCAACACGCTGGCGACGCTGGAACCCGAGCTCATCGAGACGGACGCCCGTGGCCTGAGCAACGCCGCACTCACCGACGCCCCGCGCGGTTCGCTGATCGTTCTCCTCACGACGCTGGAGGCCGCCCCCATCGAGGAGGGGCTTCTCCCGGTGCTGCCTCAGCTCACCCAGCGCCACACCGTTCTCGTGGCCGCGGTCTCCGACCCTCGGATCGAGGAAATGGCCAACGCACGGGGAACAGTGGACTCGGTGTACGACGCGGCAGCCGCCGGCCAGGCCCAGGCGGACCGTCGCCGCACAGCGGACAGGCTTCGGCGCCATGGCGTCGTCGTCGTGGACGCCACCCCGGACAATCTCGCTCCCGCACTGGCCGATATGTATTTGGCACTGAAGGCCGCAGGGCGCCTTTGAGGGACCTGCGGGCCGGTCCAGAGAGGGGTGGGCGGGCCACGCTGGTGCTCCGGGTCCGGCTCTGGAACGCAGAAAAGCCCCGCACCAGAAGGTGCGGGGCTTTCCCACAAAGATTGTTCGGCGGCGTCC
>NZ_BMTW01000009.1:0-268800 GCF_014649875.1 Streptomyces rubiginosohelvolus
ACCTTCACCGTCGACCCCGCCGAGCTCTTCCACCGCAACCAGGTCACCGCCTACGCCGGGAAGACCCTGCACGGCGTCGTCACATCCACTTGGCTGCGCGGTCGGCGCATCGCGGACCACGGTGTCATCGGCGAACCCACCGGACAGCTCCTTCAGCACGGCGGATGACGCGGATGGCCGGGTGGCGTGCCGTCGGCCCGCACGGCTGACGGCAAGGAGACTACGGCTCGTCAGGCCGCGAGAGGTCCGGCGGCCAGCTCCGCAGGACGGCGTCGACGATTCGTTCGAGGTCGGCGCGCTCGGCACCGCCCGCAGCCTGAATCGCGACGCCGTTGCCGATCGTCATGAGGTACCTGGCCAGCAGGTCCGGGGAGGTTTCCGGGGCCAGGTCGCCCTCGTCGACCGCACGTCGGAAACGCTCGCTCAACAGGGTGCCGGTCTCGTCGCGCCACGCCGCCAGCAGGTCGCGGACCGCCTGCCCGCCTTCGCCCCCGACCAACGAGGCCCGCAGGCTGAGGCACCCCGTCGGGTAGCCCGGCAGGGTGCTGCTCCGGACCGCACCGTGGAGGAAGACGGTGGCCACCCGGCGGGCAGTCTGCTCGGCCACCGACTCGGCACCGTACGAGGCCGGGCCATCGGCGTAACGCGCCAGAGCCTTGCGGAACAGCTCCTCCTTGTTGCCGAAGGCCGCGTACATGCTGGTGCGGCTGATCCCCATGGCTTCGGTGAGGTCGGGCAGGCTCGCGCCCTCGTAGCCGTTCCGCCAGAAGACCCGCATCGCGTTCTCAAGAGCCTCGTCGGCGTCGAAGCCCCTGGGCCGTCCGACCGGCGCGCTCCGTTGGGTGTTCATGGCATCGAGCCTATCAATTCCGTACCGACCGGTCCGCAACCGCCGGGAAGACTTCTGCACCGATCGGTCGGTACGGAATTTTCTGCTGGTCGAGCCCGTTGCGAGGACACCTTCCCGAAGAAAGAGAGCGCGACATGAGTGAGCTCACCGGCAAGACCGCCCTGATCACCGGTTCCACCTCCGGCATCGGCCGCGCGACGGCCCGGTCCCTGGCCGCGCGGGGTGCGAGCGTCGTGGTGACCGGCCGCAACGCCGCGCGCGGCGCCGAGGTGGTCGCCCGGATCGAGGCCGACGGCGGCACGGCCCGTTTCATCGCCGCCGACCTGACCGACCAGGAGGACGTGGCCCGGCTGGCCCGGGAAGCCGGCGACGTGGACATCCTGGTGAACAACGCCGCGGGGGCCAGCTTCGGCCTCAGCGCCGACATCACCCCCGAGCAGTACGACGCCATGCTCGACGGCAACGTACGGGCGGTCTACGCGCTGACCGCCGCCCTGGCTCCGAGGATGGCCGAGCGGGGCAGTGGCAGCGTGATCAACGTCAGCAGCGGGGCAGCCGTGATGGGGGACGTGTACAACGCGGTCTACGCCGCCACCAAGGGAGCGGTGAACGCCCTGACCCGTTCCTGGGCCGCCGAGTACGGGCCGTCCGGGGTGCGCGTCAACTCGGTCGCGCCCGGCCCGGTCTACACCAGCGCTCCGGTCGAGTATCTCGACCTGTACATCCCCCTGATCCCGCTGCGCCGCGTCGCCCGACCGGAGGATGTCAGCGAGGTGATCGCCTTCCTCGCCGGCCCTGGCGGCTCGTACGTGAACGGGGCCGTCATCCCTGTGGACGGTGGGCTCACCGCGGTCGAACCCCCGAAGTCCCCTGCCGCGGCCGCCTGACCCGAGCCGGAACTGCCCCCGTATGCGCGGGCGAGGATCAGGCCGTCGGGCGCCGCAGTTCGGTGGGCCGTGCGAAGCCGTGACCGTCGCAGATCGGGGGCCGGTTTCGGAGCAATCCGAGGTGGGGCCCGGCGACGGACGCGCGGTGTCATCCCCGCTGCCGGGTGCGGGAGTAGTGGTGCCTGGCGCGGTCCCGGTTGCCGCAGTCCTGCGAGCTGCACCAGCGCCGGGTTCCACTCCGGGAGCGGTCGAGGAAGAACCAGCCGCATCCGGGGCCCTCGCAGCGCCGGACCCGGCCCAGGCCGTCCCCGCTCAGCAGGTCCTCCGTCCGCAGCGCCAGCGCATGGTCAGTTTCGGTGCGATCAGCAGCTCCCAGGGCTGGGGGTATGTCGCCTCCGTGATCTGCTCGATGGCCGTGTTCTCGGGGTCCGCCCAGTTCGCCCTGCTGGCCACCCTGGGCTCCGGCGGCGGTCCGGCCGGCGCCGTGATGTCCGCGGCACTGATCAACAGCCGCTTCATCCCCATGGGCATCGCCGTCGCCGGCGACCTGCGGGGCGGCCGGTTCCGCCGCGCGCTCGAGGGCCAGGCGGTGGTGGACGGTTCCTGGGCCGCCGCCCACCTCGGGGCCGGGCGGTTCGACCGGTAGCTGCTCTTCGGCGCCACCGCGATCCAGTGGCCCGCCTGGGTCGCGGGCACCGCCCTCGGCGTGGTGGTGTCCCCCGACCCCGATCTCCTGCACCGGCTCGGTCTGGACGTCCTCACTCCCGCGCTCTTCCTCGCGCTCCTCTGCGACGAAGTGCGCCGGGAACGGATCAATCGCCTGCCGGCCCTGCTCGGCGCGGCAATCGCCGCGGGACTCATCGCGATTCTGCCCGCAGGTCCCGCCTTGGTGGGCGCGGCACTCGCGGCTCTCGTCGCCCTGCTCAGAACACCAGCCCGGCATCGGCGAGCCGACGAGACGGGCGAGAAGGCGGTGGCCGAAACCACGGAAGCCGCAGGGCCCGCCGTACAGCCTGAAAGCGGCCTGCGTTCCGCCCACTCCGGCGAAGAGGTCGCACCATGACGCTCTGGCTCACCATCGCCGCCGTCGCCGCCCTCAGCTTCGCCTGCAAGGCGTTCGGCCCCGCGCTCCTCGGCGGGCGAACCCTCCCCCCACGAGCACAGTCGGTGATCGCCCTCTCCGCCCCCGCCCTGCTCGCCGGATTCATCGTCGCAGCCGTACTGGGCCCCGGCTGGACCGCTGTGGATCTCACGATGATCGCCGGACTCGCGGCGCTTCCGCTGCTCCTCTGGCGCCGGGCCCCGCTCCCCGTGGCCCTGGTGGCCGCGGTCGCGGTGACGGCGGCTCTACGTATGTGGGCGTAGAGACGTGCGGGCTCGTCGACCGGTCGGCCGGTTGGCCTCAGCAGCGGGCCCGGCTGCTCCCCTGCCCGGTGAGCCGGGGAGCATCAGCCGCCAGAAGGCCAGGAACGACGCACAGCGAGGAGTCCCAACGCTGCTTGCGGGAGAGCGTCACCTGCACGGCCGTGACTGCGGTGAGGGGCGAGGACCCCCGTACTCCGCAACGTCCAGGTCATCAACAGGGGTTACGCGCCGTGCCGAACCGGACGGCCGACGCCCCGTCGACACGGTGAAGGGCGTGGGACCTCCAGTCGGTCCCCAACCGGTCCCGAAAAAGGATCAGGGGCCGGTCTCGGATTGCTCCGAGACCGGCCCCTGATCTACGACTGTCTCCAGTCGGGACGACAGGATTTGAACCTGCGACCCCTTGACCCCCAGTCAAGTGCGCTACCAAGCTGCGCCACGTCCCGCTGCGTTTCCTCCCGGTTGCTCCGGGTGGCCGCGCAGGACAAACATTACCTCACTCCGAGGACCGTATCGACGCGCGTGCCTGTTGGGCGCGGGCCAGCTCCCGGTGCGATCCGATCGCGATGCCGTAGTCGACCCGGGCGAGAGCGTGCTCGTAGGCGGAGGAGGACTTCTCCAGGTGGCCCACCGCCTCGGCGAGCAGTTGCGCGGAGCGCTCCGGGGGTGCGAAGAGGGCTACGCAGCGCAGGGCCTCGCCCAGGGCGGTGGGCGTGCCGAAGCGTTCGGCGTGGACCCGGTTCCGGGCGGCGAGGTGCGCCGCGCGGGCCGGGTCGTCCTCGGCCAGGGCGCGTGCCAGGTCACCGGCCCAGGGAGCCCAGATTCCGTTGAAGCGTTCGCGCGGCTCCAGTGCGGCGCCCGCCGCTTCGAGCTCGGCGATCGCCTCTTCCTTGCGTCCCTCGGCCAGCAGCAGGCGGCCCCGCACGCACGGTCCGTCGGGCAGCACCATCGCGCTGGGGTAGGGCGGGCCGAAGTCGTACCGGTCGGCGATCTTGCGGGCCTCGTCGGTGCGGCCGCGGGCCAGCAGGGTGTCGATGAGCAGGCAGGCCGCGTCCCAGTGCACGGGCAGCCCGGAGCCGACACGGTCGGCGAGGCGGAGCCCTTCGCGCAGGAAGCCCTCGGCCTCGGCGAGACGGCCGCGACGCCGGTGGACCATGCCGAGCAGCGTGTGGGCGAACGCCAGGTGGGCGCCGCTCCAGCCGGAGATCTCGAAGGCCCGGACCGCTTCGCCGAAGAGGCTCTCGGCGCGGTCCAGCTGGTCGACGAAGGTGTAGGTGATACCGACCATGGTGGGCAGTTCGAAGCCCCACTCGGAGTCGGTCCAGCCGAGGCCCCGGGCGGGGCTGCCGTCGACCAGGGCGCGTTCGCAGAGGTCGACGATGAGCTGGGCGTTCTCGCCTCGCAGCATGGCGTCGAAAGCCCGCAGGGTGAGCAGCGCCCGCTCCCCGTTGTCACGGCCCTTGAGGTGGTCGGCGTTGCGGGTGAGCCGCCGGGAGCGGGCCGGCCCGTCGTCCTCAGCGGCCTGCATGCCCTCCCACATGAAGTGGGCCGCCTGCAGGCGCATCAGCCCGGGGCCGGGCCCGGTGCGCGCGGCCTCGGCGGCCAGCGACAACGCCGCGTCCTTGAGCTGGTTGTTGTGGGCGAGCGCGGCGGCGAGCCGGAAGGTGGCGTCGACCCGCAGCCCGTCGTCGAGCCCCGGCATGTCGAGGGCGGCGCGGAGGTGCTGGACCGTCCTGGGCGGGGAGCTCAGCAGCGTCGCGCAGCCCAGTTCGTAGAGGAGGACAGCCCTGTCCTTGGGGCGCGGCGGCTCCTCCAGGGCCCGCTCCAGGCAGCGTCGGGCCGCTTCGGGCGCGCCGACGGCGAGATGCTGGCCGGCGGCTTCCCGTAGCTGCGCGACCAGTTCCTGGTCGTCGTCCGGGTGGACCTCCAACAGGTGCCGGGAGGCCGCGGCGGCGCCGAGGCCGGCGCGGGTGATCGCCCAGGCGGCGCGCCCGTGCATGGCGGTGCGGGTGGCCGGCGGGATCGAGCGGTAGACGGCGGACGCGATCAGCGGGTGGACGAACTCCAGCGGGTCGAAGCCGCTGACGATACGGGCGTCGCGCAGCCGGGCCGTGCAGTCGGCGGCCTCCGCCGAGCTCATTCCGGCGAGGGTGGCGGCCAGTTCCTGGGAGATGTCGGTGCCGAGGACCGCGGCGGCCCAGGCGAACCGGTTGGCGTTCGTACCCAGCCGCTCCAGCCGGGCGACGAGCCCGCTGCCCCGTGCGGACGCGCCGAGTTCGCGCAGTTCGCCGGCGGATTCCTCCACCGGCGGGAGCTCGCGGTCCTGGACCTTGGCGACCAGCTCGACCGCCTCGTACGGATTGCCTCCGGTGACGGCCCACACCTCGCGGCAGAACGGGTCGTCGGCGTGCTCGCCGAGGCCCGCGCGGACCAGTACGGCGGTGGCGTCCGGCGTGAGGGCCCGCAGGGCGACCCGGGTCACCGTGCCCTGGTTGCCGCCTCGTTCGGCCTCCCGGTCGGCGATGTAGTTGGCGTCGCGTTCGGCCAGCTCCTGCGGGCGGTGGGCCTGCACCACCAGGACGGGCAGTTCGCCGAGGCGGGCGGTGAACGAGGCGAGCCAGGCGAGGGATTCGCCGTCCGCCCAGTGGGCGTCGTCCACGATGAGGAGCAGCGGCCGGTGGCTGAGCCGGGAGGCGAGCCGGCCGACGACGAAGTCCAGGCCGTCGCGCACACCCTGCGGATCGGGCTGCGGGCCGCTCGGCTCGGCGAGACCCAGGGCCGGGGCGGTGGTCTCGTACCAGTCGCCGAACAGGGCCCGGGTCTCGTCGGGCGGGAACCGGTCGAGGGCGGGCTGCAGCAACTGCCGTACGACATGGAACGGTACGGAGGTGACGGTCTCGCCTCCCCGGGCGGACCACACGGTGCAGCGGTCGGCGGCCATCGCCTGGATCTCGGCGAGCAGCGCCGTCTTGCCGAGCCCCGCCTCTCCGCTGAAGACCAGGAGCCCGCCGACGGCCTGCGCCCCGCACAGGGCGTCCACCGCCTCGGCAGCGGCGGCGAGTTCCGGTTCACGCTCGTACAACGGCCGGGACGGCTTCATGCCCACCCTTCCCACAGAGGCAGTCTTCTCGACGGTCGAGCCTAGTCGTGCGCGGGTGCTCGTCGACAGGGTTCGCACGATTCCTTGCAGGTGCGGGGCACAATCGAGTAGTGAACGAGACGCGCAGAGACCGTGATGCCGAGGGCCGGGCGCGCAATGCGCGCCCCCGTGACGGACTTGGCCGTCCCCTGCCGTACGGGGCACCGGGCGTCGAACGGCAGCCGGAGGGGGTCGTCCGCACCCCTGCGGAGACGCTCGCGGAGGCGCAGCGGCTGCTGGACGCGGGGATGCCGTTCCATGCGCACGAGGTCTTCGAGGACGCCTGGAAGTCGGGGCCGGAGGACGAACGCGAGCTCTGGCGGGGGCTGGCCCAGCTCGCGGTGGGACTGACCCATTCCGCACGGGGCAACACCGCGGGCGGGGCACGGCTGCTGCGCCGGGGCGCGGGGGCGCTCGCCCCCTTCGCCGGGTCCCCGTACGGGATCGAGGTGGCCGGACTGTCCCACTGGGCGCGGGAGTTGGCGGCCAGGGTGGAGTCGGGCCCGACGGTGGACGCGGCGGCCGAGGCACCCCGCCTGCGCGGATAGCCCGGAGGCCGGCGCCGGGGCGGGGCGGGGCAAGCGAACGGCCAGGCGGCCGGAAGATCCGGGTCCGCGAACCCGGGGGTCGTACAGCTACTACGATCCGGCTCCATGAGCACTTCTGACCAGGATCAGGACCAGCGCAGGGACGCCGACGTTCCGATAGCCGACACCGACACCGCCGCGGAGGCCGAAGCCAAGACCGAGGCGGAGGAGGAGGTGGCGGACGGCAGGGCGGATGCGGATCCGGATGCGGAGGGCGACGCGCTCGACGCACCGGACGGTCAGGGCGGTCAGGGCGGGAAGAGACTCTCCCCGCGCCAGGCCCGGCGCCTGCGGATCGTGCTCTCCGCGCTGGGCATGGCCGCGATGGCCGTCGTGCTCGCGCTGCGCATCGCGAGCCGTTCGTCGGTGCTCGTCGTCGGCGTCTACGGGCTCGCGCTCATCCTGTGCGGCGTGATGATCGAGCTGAGCAGGAACGGCCGCACCCGGCTGGCCAGCTGGCTGCTGGGAGCGGGACTGCTGGCCGCCGTGGGAACGGACTGGCTGCTGCTTCCCTGATCCTGATTACTGTCCCGCTCCTTGCCCCGGCCCTGATCGTTTGATCGATTGAGGCCATCCATGATCGATCCATTGACCCTCCTTGACCGGTCGATCAGGATTCACGCATGAACGCCTCAGCTGGTGACCTTTTCGGACTCCCTCCGGAAGACCGCACGTCGAGCCCGTACACCGGATACACCCGCGCCCACTGGGAGGCGGCCGCCGACGGCCTGCTGAAGGCAGCCTGGAAGTGGGCCACGCCGGGCGGCGCCCGGCTCGACCTGCCCGGGCCCCCGTCGCACTCGGGGGTCCGCTCCGACGGCCTGGAGGGATACGCGCGGACGTTCCTGGCGGCGGGTTTCCGGGTCGCGGGGGCGGGCGGCAAGGACCCGCACGGTCTGCTGGAGCGGTACGCGGACGGGCTCGACGCCGGGACGCGGACGCCGGGCCGGGACGACGCGGAGTCCTGGCCGCTGATCCTCGACCACCATGTACAGGGACAGCCCATGGTGGAGTCGGCGTCGGTGGCCCTCGGCCTGCGGCTCACCCGGCCCTGGCTGTGGGACCGGCTGACATCCGACGTACAGGACCGGGCGGAGAAGTGGCTGCGGGGCGCGCTGCGGCATGTTCCGGCGGGCAACAACTGGTACCTCTTCCCGTACACCGTCGCCGGGTTCCTGGAGTCGGTGGGCCGGGGCGACGCGGAGACGGTCCGGGCCCGGGAGCGGGCGTCTGAGCTGCTGGAGCAGTGGTACCGGGGCGACGGGTGGTACGCCGACGGGGACGGGCGCGCCTTCGACCACTACAACGGCTGGGCGCTGCACCTGTATCCGCTGCTGGATGCCCATCTGGCGGGCGACGAGAAGGAGTCGGCACTCCACGGGGCGCGGTTGCGGGAGCATCTGGAGAGCTTCTCGCTGATGTTCGGCGGCGACGGGGCCCCGCTGCACTTCGGGCGCTCGCTGACCTACCGCTTCGCGGCGAGCGCGGGGGTGGGTCTGGGCGCGGTGACCGGGCATACCCCGCTCACCCCGGGGGCTTCCCGGCGCGTCGTCAGCGGGTCTCTGCGGTACTTCCTGGAGCGCGGCGCGGTCGGGAACGACGGGCTGCTGAGCCTCGGCTGGCACGGTCCGCACGCGGCGACGCTGCAGACCTATTCCGGTCCCGCGTCCCCGTATTGGGCGTCGAAGGCGTTCGTGGCTCTCCTGGCCCCGGACGGGCATCCTTTGTGGGCGTCGCCGGAGGAGCCGGCTCCGAGCGAGGGCCCCGACCGGGTGCTGTCCGTTCCGGCGGCGGGCTTTCTGGTGCAGTCGACGGGGGCGGACGGCGTCGTGCGGCTGCACAACCACGGCAGCGACCATGTCCGCCCGGACGAGGGCGAGTCGGCGGCTGACGAGGACCCGCACTACGCGCGCCTCGCGTACTCCACCGTGACCGGGCCGACCTCGGCGGACAACACGGCGGACAACCATCTGTCGGTGACGGTCGGCGGGGCGCGCAGTGCCCGGCGGCGTATCCGTCCGCTGGGGTCTGGGCACGGTGACGGCTGGGGCTGGGCGGCCTCCTGGCATCTGCCGGTGTTCCCGGCGGGCCCGTCCACCGTCCCGAGGCTGCGGGTGGAGAGCGTGACCGTGGCGCGGGGCCGCCATGAACTGCGGGCGCACCGGGTGCTGGGCGCGCCGGACGGGGCGCGGGCCGAGCTGACGGGCTGGGCGACCGACCCGGACGGCCCGGTCCGTTCGCTGCTGC
Organism: Streptomyces rubiginosohelvolus; assembly: GCF_014649875.1. GTDB lineage: Bacteria > Actinomycetota > Actinomycetes > Streptomycetales > Streptomycetaceae > Streptomyces > Streptomyces rubiginosohelvolus. The sequence goes on from NZ_BMTW01000009.1 coordinate 9,076, forward strand.
GGGGACTGCACGGCTGGGAAGCGCCCGAGGACGTACGGGCCCCGCAGGGAACGGCGTTCGCGCGCCGGGCGACCGTGCCCCGGCTCGGCGCCGACGTGACCGGCACGGTGGTTCTCGTGGCCCTGGCCTCCCTCACCGCCGATCCGGAAGCCGCACTGCCGGACGAGGCCGTGGACGAGAACGTGGACGCGGTGTTGGGCGATGTGGTGGACCGGGTGGAGGTGGCCGGTGACACGGTCACCGTGCGCTGGGCGGAGGACGGGGCGCGCACGCGTATCGCGTTCGGGCGGGGCACGGTGACGGTCGATCACGGGTAGGGGCTCCCACGGGCCCTACGCGTCCGTGCGGATCACCACCACCAGGGTGCGGGGGCCGTGGACGCCCTCCACCCGCTCCAGCTCGATGTCGGAGGTGGCGGACGGCCCGCTGATCAGCGTCGTCGGCCGTTCGGGCGTGAGACGGGCCACCGCCTCCGGCACGCCCGCCTCGACGGTGGAGAGGTCGACGACGCACACGTGCAGATCGGGGACGAGGGACAGCGCCCGGCGGCCCTGGCCGGGCGAACCGTCCAGAAAGATCGTGCCGGTCTCGGCGCAGCCCGCGGCCGATGCCGTCACCACCGCGTCCAGGGAGTCGAGTTGTGCGGGCGAGACGTCGGAGTGGTCCTCCCGCACCTCGCCGTCATACCCGGTGAGCCAGCGCGCGTCCAGCCCGGGCGGCACGCCGATGCGACGGGCGCCGTGCTCCCGCAGGGCCTCGCCGACGACCTCGGCGGTGCGGTCCGCCGTACAGGGGTGCACGCGCGCCTTGTAGTCGAGGAGCCGGTCGGTGAAGAGGGCGAGGCGTTCGTCGTCGGGCAGGGTGCGGCCGGCGCGGTAGGCGCGCGGGACGACGACGGCGGGTGCCGGGGCCAGTGCGAGGGCGTCGCGGATCCGGCCCAGCACGGTGTCGCGGGCGCTGCTCATGTCGCGTCCTCCTCGTTGTGGTCGCTGTTCCGGTCGGCCTGTTTGCCGTTCCCCTCGGGGCGGTCGCTGCTCTGTTCGCTCGCCGCGGCCCGCAGGGCGGCCCGGCCCTCGTCGGAGGCGAACCAGGAGCGGAAGGTCTCCCGGGGCGGCGCCGCGGTGTCGCGGCTGTCGCTCCAGCCGCTCAGGGGCGGGGGCAGCCGCGAGATGGTTCCGTCGCGCCCCGCGACGACCCGGCCGAGCGCGGACGCCTTCTGTACGGCGGTGTACAGGCCCGGGCGGCGCATCACGGCGGCGGCCGCCTTCATCGCCAGCTTCTCCGGGGTGACGCCGGTCTGTTCGGTGTGCTGGTGGCGCAGTTCCACCAGCAGCGAGGGGATGTCGATCTTGACCGGGCAGGCGTCGAAACAGGCTCCGCAGAGGCTGGAGGCGTACGGCAGGGAGCTGTTGGGGTCGTCCTTCGCCGCGTGCATGCCGGCCAGTTGCGGGGTGAGGACGGCGCCGATGGGCCCGGGGTAGGTCGATCCGTACGCGTGGCCGCCGGTCCGCTCGTACACCGGGCAGACGTTGAGGCAGGCGGAGCAGCGGATGCAGTTGAGGGCCGCCCGTCCGATCGCGTCGGCGAGGGCGGCGGTGCGCCCGTTGTCGAGGAGGACCAGGTGGAAGTCCTGTGGTCCGTCGCCGGGCGTCACTCCGGTCCACAGCGAGGTGTAGGGGTTCATCCGCTCCCCCGTCGAGGAGCGGGGCAGGAGCTGGAGGAAGACTTCCAGGTCCTGATAGCGCGGGAGGACCTTCTCGATGCCCATGACGGTGATGAGGGTGTCGGGCAGGGTCAGGCACATGCGGCCGTTGCCCTCGGACTCGACGACGGCCAGGGTGCCGGTCTCGGCGATGCCGAAGTTGGCGCCGGAGACGGCGACCTTCGTGGCCAGGAACTTCTCGCGGAGGTAGCCGCGCGCGGCGGCGGCGAGGTGGGCGGGGGCGTTGTCCAGGTCCGCGTCGACGCCGGGGATGTGGTCGAGGAAGATCTGCCGGATCTCGTCCCGGTTGCGGTGGATGGCGGGCACCAGGATGTGCGAGGGCTTGTCGTCGGCGAGCTGGACGATGAGTTCCGCGAGGTCGGTCTCGTGCGGGGTGATCCCGACGGACTCCAGATGCTCGTTGAGTCCGATCTCCTGGGTGGCCATCGACTTGACCTTGATGACCTCGTCGCTGCCCGTGGCTCTCACGAGGCGGGTGACGATCGCGTTGGCCTCGGCTGCGTCGCGCGCCCAGTGGACGGTGCCGCCGCGCTCGGTGACCTTGCGCTCCAGTTGTTCGAGCAGTTCGGGGAGCCGGTTCATGGTGTCGGTCTTGATGGCGGAGCCGGCGTCGCGCAGGGCTTCCCAGTCGGGGAGTTCGCCGGTGACGTTCAGGCGTTTGGCGCGGATCGTGCCGGTGGCGCGGCCGAGGTTGCGGCGGAGCTGGTCGTTGCCCAGTTCGTCGTGGGCGGCGCGGGGGAAGGCCCGGTCGCCGCGGAGGTTGCCGGTGCCGTACGGGGAGCGGGGCGGCGGGGAGGGCATGCCGAGGAACGTGCTCATACGGGGGCCTCCGTCAGGACGTCGGGCGTGGTGCGGGTCGCGGCGAGGATCCGGGCGAGGTGCAGGGTGCGGGTGCCGGACCGGATCCGGGAGAGCCCGCCGCCGATGTGCATCAGGCAGGAGGAGTCCCCCGCGGTGCACACCTCCGCCCCGGTCGCCGTGATGTTGTCCGTCTTGTCGTGGAGCATCGCGGTGGACGTCTCGGCGTTCTTGAGCGCGAAGGTGCCGCCGAAGCCGCAGCAGGAGTCGGCGCCGGGCAGCTCGACGAGGTCGATGCCCTCGACCTCGCGCAGGAGTCGGAGCGGCTTGTCACCGACGCGGAGCATGCGCAGGGAGTGGCAGGTGGGGTGGTACGTCACCCGGTGCGGGAAGTACGCGCCGACCCGGGTGACGCCGAGGACGTCCACGAGGAGTTCGGAGAGCTCGTACGTCTTCGCGGCGACGGCGTCCACCCCGGCACGGAGCGCGGCGTCCCCGTAGCGGTCGGCGACGATCCGGTGCTGGTGCCGGACGGAACCGGCGCACGAGCCCGACGGCATCACGACCGCCTCGATGGAGGCGTCACCGAACCCCTCCGCGAAGTTACGTACCAGGGGTACCGGTTCACGCTGGTAGCCGGTGTTGATGTGCATCTGCCCGCAGCAGGTCTGCCCCGGCGGGAACACCACGTCGTGGCCCAGGCGCGTGAGCAGGATCGCGGTTGCCTTCACCGCGTCGGGGAAGAGCGTGTCCCCCAGACAGGTGGCGAAGAGTCCGATGCGCATGGGGCCTCCCCGGTCGGGTTCGCCGCGGCGGTCGGGGCGAGTGAGTGTGTGCGTGCCCGCCGCGTTTCACTACGAGGTTTCTATGGTCGGACCATACTAGGCGCAGGCCGTCGAAGGGAACGTCCGGCGCGATGCGTGGCGCGGGCGGAGGAGGCCGGGGCCTGGGCCGGGCAGCCCTGGCCCTCTAAGAGGCGGTGGGGCCTTCCACCAACGTCCCGTGCAGCCCGCGGATATGCCACTCCACCAGGTCCGCGGCCTCCGGGCCGCTCCCCTCCCGTACGAGAGTGAGAAGCGTCCGGTGGTCGGCGTTGAGGGCGCGCGCGGTGGCCGGCCAGTCCTCGACGTCTTCCAGGGCACGCAGGATCAGCGGCCGCACGGACTCGCGTACGGCGGAGGTCAGTGTCGACGTGAGAGCGTTGCCGGAGCTGCGGGCGATGAGCACGTGGAATCGGGTGTCCAGGTCGTTGAAGGCGCTCACGCCGATCCCCGGTTCCGCCATGCCCGCCACCAGTTCCTCCGCCTCGTCGAGGTCCTCGTCCGGCGCGTGGCAGGCGGCGCCCTCGAAGCTGGACCGCTCCAGGACCACCCGGGCCTCCAGGACGTCGTGGAGGCTGTAGCTGCCGAGGGCGAAGTGCAGGCGGAGCAGTCGGCCCAGGGCGTCGTCCGGGTTGCGCACGATCCGGGCCCCGGCGTCGGGTCCCCGGCCGGGCTGGGCCACCAGGACGCCGATGGTCTCCAGCACCCGCAGCGCCTCGCGCAGGGCGGAGCGGCTGACGCCGAGCACCGGGGCCAGTTCCCGTTCGGGCGGCAGCCGGTCACCGGCCCGGAGTTCTCCGGCGAAGACCCGTTCCTCGATGCTGCGGAGCACGAGCTCATGGGTGCGGGACTGCTGCACGGGCTGCCATTCGACGGGCATCCGTCACTCCCTGCCTCGGCCGGATCCGGACATGCAGCCTATGTCACACGGAGCATGTGGTCGGACCACAGAGCCGGTGGGAGCCGGGTCGGTGTCAGAGGGAGCCGAGGAGTGCAGAGGGCGCGCTACCGCGTACTGGGGATGTCCCGCCCGTGCAGGCGCCCGCGCTGCGGGTCGAAGAGGTGGGCCGCCGCTCCGGCCACGACCAGGCCCCCGGCGATCAGGAGACCGTGGCCCATGGCGATGCCCATGCCCAGGGCGGCGAGTCCGACGGCGAGCCACAGCCAGGCGTTGCGGCGACGGTACTCGCGCGGGGGGCGCGGGGTCCCGTCGGACATCGCCTCGGCGAACCCGGGATCGTCGTGACGCAGCTGCTCCTCCAGATCGCGCAGCCGCTCGTCGTACGTGGGCATGGTGTCTCCCTCCCGGTACGGAAACCTTTCGGCACCTCACAGACCCGGTCCCCGCGGTGCGGCACGGGGCAGGGCCCCCCGGGGCCCTGGACCTCATGGTCGTCGGGGAGGGCCTCCGGGGGCCATCAGGGACAGCACCCATATCCGGGGGTGCGCACCATGCAGATGAGAACGGACTCCGGGCGAGGGCGGCCAACGGCACGCCCGGCCGACAGCACCGCCGGGCAACGTGCGCACCACGTCCGACGACGGCATGCGCCCCCGTCGCAGCGGCGATAGTGGAGGCTGTCAGCGCGACCGTGCGCCCCGACCCTCCGAAGGAGCCGTTCGACCTTGTCCCTGTTCTGGCGGATCTTCCTGCTCAACGCCGCCGTGCTGGTCGCGGCCGGCGCCCTGCTGCTGCTCGGGCCGATCACCGTCTCGACCCCGGTCCTGCTGACCGAGGCCATGATCCTGACCGGCGGTATCGCGTTCATGCTCGCGGCCAACGCGGCCCTGCTCCGGCTCGGCCTCTTCCCGCTCCAACGGGTCACCCGTGCCATGACGACCACCGATCTGCTGCGCCCGAGCCCGCGCCCCGAGGTCGCGGGGCACGGGGAGATCGCCGCGCTGATCGAGACGTTCAACACGATGCTGGACCGGCTGGAGGCCGAGCGGGCCACCAGCAGTGCCCGTGCGCTCTCCGCCCAGGAGGCCGAACGCCGCCGCGTGGCGCAGGAGCTGCACGACGAGGTCGGGCAGACGCTGACCGCCGTCCTGCTGGAGCTGAAGCGGGTCGCGGACCACGCCCCGGAGCCGCTGCGCGGTGAGCTTCGGCAGGTCCAGGAGATCACCCGGGGGTCGCTCGACGAGATCCGCCGGATCGCGCGCCGGCTGCGCCCGGGGGTACTGGAGGAGCTGGGCCTGGTGAGCGCGTTGACGGCGCTGATCACCGAGACCCCGACGCCGGACGGCCTGACGATCCGCCGCCGAATGGAAAAGGACCTGCCGGAGTTGGGCGCGGAGGCCGAGCTGGTCGTCTACCGGATCGCACAGGAAGCCCTCACCAACACGGTCCGGCACGCCCGCGCCACTCACCTCGAACTGTCGCTGCGGCGCAGCCCGGGCGGGGTGGAACTGCTCATCCGCGACGACGGCCGCGGTCTCGGGGACGCCCCCGAGGGGGCCGGCCTGCGCGGTATGCGCGAACGCGCCCTGCTGATCGGCGCCGAGGTCTCCCTCGGTCCCGGGCCGCAGGGCGGCACCGAAGTACGTCTCGATGTGCCCGTCCCGAACGGAAGCAACGGAAGCAAGTGACCATGCCCACCTCACCGTCCATCGCCACGCCCGCCAGGGGCGCAGCGGCCCCGACCCGCATCCTGCTGGCGGACGACCACGCCCTCGTACGCCGCGGAGTCCGGCTGATCCTCGACGGCGAACCGGACCTGACGGTCGTCGCCGAGGCAGGCGACGGGGCCGAGGCCATCGAGATGGCCCGCAGCGAACAGCCCGACCTGGTCATCCTGGACATCGCGATGCCCCGCCTCACCGGCCTCCAGGCGGCGCGCGAACTCTCCCGGATCATGCCGGGCCTGCGCATTCTGATGCTCACGATGTACGACAACGAGCAGTACTTCTTCGAGGCGTTGAAGGCGGGGGCCGCCGGGTACGTCCTGAAGTCGGTCGCGGACCGGGACCTGGTGGAGGCCTGCCGGGCGGCGATGCGCGACGAGCCGTTCCTCTACCCGGGCGCGGTGACGGCGCTCATCCGCAACTTCCTCGACCGGGCGAAGGACGGCGAGGACCTGCCGGCGCGGGCCATCACGGAGCGCGAGGAGGAGATCCTCAAGCTGGTCGCCGAGGGCAACTCCTCGAAGGAGATCGCCGAGCTGCTCGTCATCAGCGTCAAGACGGTGGAGCGGCACCGCGCCAACCTGCTCCAGAAGCTCGGCCTCAGGGACCGTCTGGAGCTCACCCGCTACGCGATCAGGGCCGGACTGATCGAGCCCTGACCGGGCCGGCGTTCGCGCGGGCGTGCGGCACTCGTACGGGTGCGCGTACGAGGACCCCCTGGCGAGCACGTGCGGTCGGTTCATGTGATTCTCACCCGATCCGCATAAGGTGCCCCCGTGACCCAGATGACCCCGCCCGGCTGGCATCCAGACCCCGGGTATTCAGGCAAAGGCCCCGCTCAGGAACGCTGGTGGGACGGAGCGCAGTGGACCGGCCATGTCCGTGCGTCGCCCGGTGCGGCACGCCGTCGCGGGATCCGCATCGGCGTCGGTGTGACGGTCGGCGTAGTGGTGCTCGCCGCGATCGGGGGCGGCGTGTATCTGCTGGGCGAGGACCGCGGCGGCGGCAAGCCGGACACCGCGGCCTCCTCGCCGTCCGCCGCCCCCGAACTGCCGGGCGCACCGGACGGCGGGAACAAGGACGACGGACAGGGCGGCGAGGGGAACGGCGAAGGCCAGGGCCCGGAGCAGCAGCTCCCGCCGACCGAGCCGGGCTTCGCCACGGACCTGGCCGGCGGGATCAGCATGCCGGTGCCCAAGGGATGGAAGGGAACATCCGGGGCGGTCGGCGCCGGACTGACGACGGGTGAGCACGCGTGCCCCGGCGACACCGCCGAGACCTGCGTGCGCGGCGGTGTGTTCTCCGCCCCGGCGGCCGCCATGAAGCTCACCGCGGGGACCCCGGAGGAGGCGGCGAAGAAGGACATCACCGTCAACGCCAAGGAGTCCTACGGCGGCAAGAGCTACGGGAAGATCACCTCGCACGAGGAGCTGAAGTCCGAGGCCGTCACGGTGGCGGGCGGCAAGGGGTACGTCGTGCGCTGGAAGGTGGTGACGGAGAAGGGCGACGACGGTTACGTGGAATCGCTGGTGTTCCCCTCCCCCGTCTCCAAGAACATGCTCGTCGTCGTCCGGTCCGGGTTCGACATCAACAAGGACGCGCCGAAGCTGTCCGTCCTGGACGAGATCACGGGCGGGATCAAAGCCGCGTCCGCCGGCGAGGGCGGCACCGGCGGCGAGGTCTGACCCGCACCGCAGGGTAGGGACAAGGGCGGGGCCCGGACCGGAAACGGTCCGGGCCCCGCCCTTCGCCTCTTCGCCGCCGGTCCCAGCTCTCAGCCGGTGACCGTGGCGGGGTCGCTGACCCCGGTGGCCCCCGTCTCGACATGACCGGCGAAGCGGCGCAGGAAGACGGGGTCGCCCTCGGCCGTGACGGACACGTCGTACCAGCGCTTGCCGGCTCGCAGGTCGATCGTGCGCGACACCGTGGCGCCGGGCCGGACGGTGACCGTCTGCTCCGTTCCCCCGTAGGCGGCGGCGCCGGCCAGCGTGAGCCGGACCTCGGTGTCGCCGGGGTTGGTGAGGGTCAGGTCGAGGTTGCCGCTCCCGTCGTTGTGCCGGGCGGTGACCTCGGGGCCGGCGGTCGAACCCGGGCTCCTGAACGTACGGAGGAAACCGTTCGGGCCGTGGACGGTGAGGTCGTGGGTGCCGCCGGAGTACGCGGAGTTCCAGGCGTCCGCGATGGTCCTGCCCGCCTCGGCGGTGTACGTCCACGGAGCGTCGGTGCGGTTGCCGGAGGTGACGTAGAACTGCGCGCCGGCCGCCGTCCCCGGGCTGAAGGTGAGCGCGATCTTTCCGGTGCCCGTGTCGACGGCCCCGTCGACGTACGGGGCGTACGGAAGCGGCCGGGTGGGGCGGCTGCCCTGCTCCTGCTTCGGCATCGAGCCGACGGCGGGCGGGGTGGGCCGGTAGTCCGGGTGCCGTTCGCGGTCCGGCGGCTCATAGGCGTCGGTGTCCGGCAGGTCGCCGGGGGCGGGCTCCCTGGACGCGAAGTCGAAGGCGGAGGTCAGATCGCCGCAGACGGCGCGCCGCCACGGTGAGATGTTCGGCTCGCGCACCCCGAAGCGCTGCTCCATGAAGCGGAGCACCGAGGTGTGGTCGAAGGTCTCGGAGCAGACGTAACCGCCGGTGCTCCAGGGCGAGACGACCAGCATCGGGACGCGCGGCCCGAGCCCGTAGACGCCGGGGCCGTACGAGGAGCCGCCCGCGTACACCTCGGTGGAGGTGTCGGCCGTGGACAGGCCCTGGTTCGCGGAGGTCGGCGGGTAGGGCGGTACGACGTGGTCGAAGAAGCCGTCGTTCTCGTCGTAGGTGATGAACAGGGCGGTACGGCTCCACACCTCGGGGTCGGACGTCAGCGCGTCCAGGAGGCGGGCGATGTACCAGGCGCCGTAGTTCGAAGGGAAGTTGGAGTGCTCGGTGAAGGCCTCCGGGGCGGCGACCCAGGAGATCTGGGGCAGTTTCCCGTTCTTGACGTCGGCGGCGATCCCGTCGAAGTAGTCGTCTCCGGCGGCCACGTTCGTCCCCGTACGCGCCTTGTCGTACAGCGGGTTGCCGGGCTGGGCGTTGCGGTACTCGTTGAAGTACAGCAGCGAGTTGTCGCCGTAGTTGCCCCGGTAGGCGTCGTCGATCCAGCCCCAGCCGCCGGGGCCGTCCAGTCCGTCGCCGATGTCCTGGTAGATCTTCCAGGAGATCCCGGCCTCCTCCAGCCGCTCGGGGTACGTGGTCCAGCCGTACCCCTTCTCCTCGTTGCCGAGGACGGGCCCGCCGCCCGTGCCGTCGTTGCCGGTGTGACCGGACCAGAGGTAGTAGCGGTTGGGGTCGGTGGCCCCGATGAACGAGCAGTGGTAGGCGTCGCAGACGGTGAAGCGGTCGGCGAGCGCGTAGTGGAAGGGGATGTCGTCCCGGGTCAGATACGCCATCGTCGTCGGCGTCTTGGCCGGGATCCAACGGTCGTACCGCCCGTCGTTGTACGCCTGGTGGCCGCCCGCCCAGTCGTGGTTGAGGCCCTGGAGGAACTGCATCCCCAGGTCGTCCGCGGTCGGGTGGAACGGCAGGGTGTCCTTGCCCGCCGCATCGGCCTGGTGCCAGACGGACTTCCCGCTCGGCAGCGTCACGGGCCGCGGGTCGCCGAACCCCCGGACGCCTTTCAGCGCGCCGAAGTAGTGGTCGAAGGAACGGTTCTCCTGCATCAGGACGACGATGTGCTCGACATCCTTGATCGTCCCGGAGGCACGGTGGGCGGGGATGGCGGCCGCCCGGTCGATGCTGCCCGACAGGGCGGCGAAGCCCGCCGTCGCACCGGCTATCTGGAAGAAGCGGCGCCGATTCATATCTGCCATGAGTGAGGGGCCTCTTGGAGTGTGGGGAACAGAAGCGAACAGGATGTTCCAAGAGAATCGAACAGAACGGAAGAGCCCGTGACGCATCGGTTAACGCCGGTGGTACGCCCAGCACGTGTGCGACGCCGCCTCACGACAACGCACGTGTGAGCCAGGCCACTTCGCCGTTCTCCTCCGTGGATACGCGATCCCGCTGGAATCCGAGCTTCTCCAATACCCGGAGCGACGGGGTGTTCCACGTGCCGACGGTCGACCAGAGCCGCGTACGCCCGGTCGCCGCAGCGGCTTCGAGTACGGCACCGGCCGCCTCGGTGGCGTAACCGCGCCCGTGCGCATGCCGGAACAGCTCGTACGCGATCTCGGGCTCCTCCAGGGTGGTGCGGCCGATGATCAGTCCGCAGTAGCCGATGAAGTCGCCCTCCTCCCGGCGCTGGACGGGCAGCAGGGCGATCCCGGTGGTCTCCGTCGTGGCGAGGAACTCCGCGATGGACGTCCGGATGCGCTCCACCGGGGGTTTCCCGTTGCCGCGTTCGGCGAGGAGGTCACAGAATGCGGCGGCGTCGGACTCGGCCCACGGCCGGAGTATCAGGCGCTCGGTCTCCAGGTGGAACGGCATGGTCGCGTACGTGGTGGACATGGGCCCCACTCTGCCCCAAGGGCTCATCGCGCCCTACGAGCGGTGCCCCGGTACGAGCAGTTCCCGCAGGAGACCCGCGAGGAGATCGGGCTGCCCGACGAACGGGGAGTGGCCGGTCCCCCACTCGCGCACCTCGGTGCAGCGGGAGGCCATCGTCCGTTGCAGAGCGGGGTCGATGGCCCGGTCCTGCCCGCAGACGACGTAGGTGGAGGGGGTGTCCTTCCAGCTGTGGTGGTGCGGAACTCCTCGGCCGCAACCGGGGGCTTGGGGGCGGAGCAGGCCGGCCGCCCGGGCGGCGAGGGGTTCTGGGCAGCCGTTGTAGAGGACGTCGGCCGCCCGGTCGGGACGCAGACTGGTCGACCCGTCGGGCTCGGGCCTGATCGCGTCCCGGAGTTCCGCGGACGCCCCGCCCAGGGCGGCCGCGCTCTCCCCGGTGTCCAGGACGAAGGCCGCCAGATAGACCAGATGGCGCGCCCCGCGCACTCCGGTGATCACGGATCCGCCGTAGGAGTGCCCGAGCAGCAGCGGGGGTTCCTCCAGTGAGTCGACGACGGACTGGACCGCCTCCGTGTCGGCCGCCAGCGAGCCTCGGTGGAGTTCGGGGGCGACGGCGTCGACCCCCGAGGTCCGCACGCGTCGCGCCACCGCGTCGAAGTGCTCGGGGCGGTGGTAGAGGCCGTGGACGAGCACGACGGTCGGCAGTTGGCCCGCCTCCTCGGGGTCGGATTCCGGCTGGTGATCATAGGCGTCGGTCGCCACAAGGCCCGCGATCGCCTGCCCCGGCGGACCGCCGAGGTGTCCTCAGGTGCACCTGCCCGGTGGAGGCCGCCCCAGCCGGAATCCGGGGGTCCGCGCCACTGACCTCGAGAGCGGCCCCCGGCAGGATCTTCAGTGCCCGAACCGGATACCAAGGAGTGCTGATGACACCGAAGACGACGACGTCGAAGCTGCGCAAGTGCCTGTTGGTCATAGCGGCGGCAGGCCTGGTGGGATCCGCCACCACCGTTGCCGCCGTGGCGAATCCTCCCGAGGAGACGCCAGGGCGGGGCAGCAAGGACAGGGCTCTTCAGAAGAGCCTCGACGCCTTGGTGAGCGAGGACAAGTTCCCCGCCGCCTTCGCGTGGGTCCGCAAGGACGGCCGTACCTCCTCGCTCGTCTCCGGGTCCGCGCGGATCGGCGAACAGGCTCCGGTCCCGCACGACGGATACGTACGGGCAGGCAGCAACACCAAGACGTTCACCGCGGTCGTGGTCCTGCAACTCGTGGCCGAGGGCAAGGTCGCGCTGGACGAGCCCATCGAGACGTACCTGCCCGGAGTGGTGCGGGGCGAGGGCATCGACGGCAGGAAGATCACCGTGCGGCAGCTGCTGCAGCACACCAGCGGCCTTCCCAACTACACCGAACACATCGGCCTGGAGGACTTCGCGAGGATCCAGCACAAGTTCTTCCATCCGCACGATCTGCTCACCGCGGCTCTGGCCCACCCGGCGGAATTCGCCCCGGGCGCCAAGTGGAAGTACAGCAACACCAACTACCTGCTCGCGGGCATGCTGATCGAGAAGGTCACCGAACGGCCGGTGCAGGAGCAGATCACCGAGCGCGTGATCCGGAAGGCGGGACTGCGCCACACCTCCTGGCCGCAGCCCGGGGACATGACCGTCCCCAAGCCCCACGCTCGCGGCTACGCCCTCAGCAGCCTGGAGAACGGCAAGGTCGTCGACGCCACGCGGATGGACCCCTCCTGGGGCGGAGCCGCCGGCCAGATGATCTCCACGCCGAGCGACCTCGCCAAGTTCGCCCGCCTCCTCCTCGACGGGAAGCTCCTCGCGCCCGGGCAACTGGCCGAGATGCGCAAGACGGTCGACGCGCCGATCCTGCCCGGCTGGCGCTACGGTCTCGGCCTCTTCCGCATCCCGCTGAGCTGCGGCGGCGCCTACTGGGGGCACGGCGGCGACATCGAGGGCTACGAGACCCGGGGCGGCGCCACCGACGACGGCCGCTCCGTCGGCCTGGCGGTGACCGCGCTCCCCGGAACCTTCAGCGATGCCGAGAAGAGCGCGAAGGCGGTCATGTCCGCGACGGACACCGCGTTCTGCAACTGAGGCCCCTGTCCCGGGCGGAGGGCACCGGGTGATCGCCGTTGTGCAACAGCCTTCAGGGCATGTCCTGAGCGCCCGTCCGATCCGGCCCGGTCGCGGCGGGCGCGCACAGCGCGGGTGAGGCGTGCGATGCCGTGGCCGAGCAGCCAGGGCAGCACCGTCAGACCCCCGACGTACGCCAGAACGTAGTGGACGACGTCACGTGTGTGGCCGGGCCGGCCCCAGCTGTCCGTGGGCAGGGTCACCAGGATCGCGGAGACCACGACGGGCAGGAGCGGCAGGAGCACCGACCACAGCCGCGGCCATCGACCGGGCCGCAGCGCACACCACACTCCCATGCCTGCCATGACGAGCGGCCCGAGAGGGATCCACAGGAACACCGGGACGACCAGCAGCACCCACAACTCGTCCCCGTAACCGAACATCATCGGCACCCGCCCCCTGGTCCCCCGCCCAACCGGTCCCCAAAAACGATCAAGGGCCGGTTTCGGATTGCTCCGAAACCGGCCCTTGATTCACGACTGTCTCCAGTCGGGACGACAGGATTTGAACCTGCGACCCCTTGACCCCCAGTCAAGTGCGCTACCAAGCTGCGCCACGTCCCGTTGCCCGCCTGACCTGGGGTTTCCCCTGGCCGAACGCGCATGAGAACAATACCGCACTCCGGCAGGTGGTCACCAACACCATTCCCCGCTTGACCTCAACCATGGTTGATGTTGAACGCTCGGGGTCATGACGAACACGACAGCCGCACCGGCCCCCGACCGCCAGGCCGCACCCGCCCCCCTACCCTCGCCCGACTTCCGGGATCTGCCCCGGCTGATCGCCCTGATGACCGGCGCGGAGAAGCACGCCCCCGCCGCCCACTCCACGCTCGACGCCCTGTGGGTCCTCTACAACCGGGTGCTCCGGGTCACACCGGCCACGGTCGACGATCCCGGGCGCGACCGCTTCCTGCTGTCCAAGGGGCACGGGCCGATGGCCTACTACGCCGTCCTCGCCGCGCACGGCTTCTTCGACAAGGCGCTGCTGCCCGGCTTCGGGTCGTACGACTCACCGCTCGGCCACCACCCCGACCGGCTGCTGGTGCCGGGGGCGGAGATCGGCAGCGGGTCCCTGGGGCACGGGCTGCCGCTCGCCGTCGGGACGGTGCTGGGACTGCGCGCCCAGGGCCTCACCGACCCGCGGGTCTGGGTCCTGATCGGCGACGCCGAGCTGGACGAGGGCAGCAACCACGAGGCCATCGCCCACGCGGGCCCTGCCGGGCTCGAACAGCTGCACACCCTCGTGATCGACAACGCGTCCGCCACCCACGGCTGGCCCGGCGGGATCGCCTCCCGCTTCGCGTCGGCCGGATGGGACGCGGTGACCGTGGACGGCCGCGACCACGAGGCCCTGTACGAGGCGTTCACCACGCCCCACCCGGGCAGGCCGCTGGCCGTCGTCGCCCGCGTCGAACCCAAGAACTGACCGCAGCGGACCGAGAACCCGGGAGGGACTCTTCATGGACACCATGCGTGACCGATTCATCAGCACCGCCTCGCAGCTCCTGGACGAGGAGCCACGGCTGGCCGTCGTGCTCGCCGACATCAGCGCCGACGGCTTCGCCCCGGCCCGGCGCACCCACCCGGACCGGGTGATCAACGTGGGCATCCGGGAGCAGCTGCTGGTCGGCGCAGGTGCCGGCATGGCGCTGACGGGCATGCGGCCGATCGTGCACACCTTCGCCAGCTTCCTGGTCGAGCGCCCGTTCGAGCAGGTCAAGCTGGACTTCGGGCATCAGGACGTCGGCGGCATCCTGGTGAGCGCCGCCGGCTCGTACGACTGGCCGGCCGGGGGCTTCACCCATATGGCGCCCGGCGATGTCGCCCTGCTCGACACGCTGGACGGCTGGACGGTGCACGTGCCGGGCCATCCGGACGAGGCCGAGGCCCTGCTGCGGGAGGCGGTCGGCGGCGACGACCGGGTGTACGTACGCCTCTCGCTCCAGGAGAACCGGGAGGCGAGGCCGGTGAGCGGTGGTTCCGGGTTCTCCGTGGTGCGCGAAGGGCGGCGCGGGACCGTGATCGCCGTCGGACCCATGCTCGACAACGTCCTCGCCGCCACCGAAGGGCTGGACGTCACCGTGCTGTACGCGACGACGGTGCGGCCCTTCGACGCGGTGGGGGTCCGCCGGGCCGCCGGGGCGGCCGCGACCGCGGACGTGGTGGTCGTGGAGCCGTATCTCGCGGGCACCTCCTCCGCCGTCGCGGGCGAAGCGCTCCTGAATCTCCCCCACCGGGTGCTCGGACTGGGCGTGGGCCGCGCCGAGCTGCGGCGGTACGGGCAGATGGAGGAGCACCTCACGGCCCACGGCCTGGACCCGCGGGGCCTGCGGGAGCGGATCACCGGATTCCTGCGCCCCTGACCGGCGCGTGTCCCCGGGGGAACCGTGACGGCCTGCCGCCGGGCTCAGCCGCCTCACTCCCCCGGCCCGTCCGGCCCCGGGGCAGCCAGCTCCGGATGTGCCGCCGCCAGCCGGCGCGGGGCGACCTGCCGCCAGGAGTCGGCGAGGATAGCGGCCAGCTCACCCCTGTCCTCCAGCGCCGCCAGCCGGACGCGCATCCACGCGTAGTGGTCGTCGTGCCCCTCGCGGACGAAGAACTTCTCCGGCTCGGCGGCGATCAGCTCGGCACGGTCATCCCGGGGGCACTTCACGCCCATCGACGACTCGTCGTCACCGAGCGAGGCGAAGATCTTGCCCGCCACCCGGAAGGTGGGCTGCCCCCAGGCGAGCTTCTCGGTGGTGTCGGGCAGGGAGAGCGCGACCGAGCGGACGTCGGCGGCGGTGATCGTGGCGTCGGCGGTCATCCCGGACTCCGTTTCGAGGGCCCGGCGGGTGCGCCGCCGGGATTCGACCGTAACGCCCGGCACCGACATCCACCCGCGACCGGCCCCGCAACCAGCGCCCCGCGCCGGCAGCCCCTGAGTGCGACCTCGCGCCCCGCACCTCGCCCGGCGCAGTGGGCCCTGCAGACCCATTGACCGCGTCCGAGAGCTGAACCTACTCTGAACGGCGTACTTCAGAAAGCGCTTTCTATACACCCCACAGTCGGCTTCTACCGCACAGGGAGCGCCCCATGAGACGCCGTTCGTTACGCCGGGCCGGCCGCGTCGGCCGATCACCCGGCGGGCCGTCCCCCCTCATCGCCGTCACCTCGCTCCTGGCGCTGGTCCTCGCCCTGCTGGTCGCGTCGCCGACCGGCGCGCAGGCGGCCGACGCGTACCGGGTGCTCGTCTACTCCGAGGTCACCAACTCCGACCACCCCTCGATCCCGGCGGGCGTCGAGGCCATCGAGAAGCTCGGAGCCGAGCACGGTTTCGCGGTGGAGGCCACCGCCGACTCCTCGGTCTTCAACGACGCGGACCTCGGCCGCTTCCAGGCCGTCGTCTTCAACAACACCAACTCCACACCCGAGACGGGTGACTTGCTGAGCGCGGAGGAGCGTTCCGCCCTGCAGCGGTACATCCGGGCGGGCGGCGGCTGGGTCGGGCTGCACTCCGCGTCCGCCAGTGAGCGGGACTGGGAGTGGTACGAGGGTCTGGTCGGCGCGATCTTCGACAAGCACCCCGCCCCGCAGACCGGCCGGATCAAGGTCCTCGACCACGCGCACCCGTCGACTCAGCACCTTCCCGACCTCTGGGAGCGCCAGGAGGAGTGGTACAACTGGCGCACCAACCCCACGTCCAAGGTGCACACCCTCGCCCAGATCAAGGTGCGCGACGGGATCGACGGGCTCGACGAGGGCGTCGACCACCCGTTCTCCTGGTGCCAGAACTACGACGGGGGCCGGTCCTGGTTCACGGCGGGCGGGCACGACAAGGCGGCCTTCCAGGAGGAGGCGTTCGTCCAGCACCTGCTCGGCGGCATCCAGTGGGCGGCCGGTGCGGCGGAGGGCGACTGCACCGCGACGCGCACCGGTTCGTTCCAGCGGACCCCGCTGGCCACGAGCGATCTGGCCGACCCGTTCGAGCTGGCCGTCGCCCCCGACCGCCGGGTGTTCTTCGCCCAGCGGACCGGGAAGCTGAAGGTGATCGACCAGGAGACGATGAAGGTCTCCACCGCGCTGGACTTCGCGTACACGCCGGAGATGACCAGCCAGTCGGACGGCCTGCTGGGCCTCACGCTCGATCCCGGGTTCGCCGAGAACAACTGGCTGTATCTGCTCTACTCCGACAAGGTCGAGAAGCGGCTGAACCTGTCCCGTTTCACCGCCGACGGCAACACCGTCGACCCGGCGTCCGAGAAGCGGCTGCTGACCGTGCCGACGCTGCGCGGCGAGGGGCGGGCCAACTCGCACATGGCCGGTTCGCTCGCCTTCGACAAGGACGGGAATCTGTACGCGGCGACCGGCGACAACACCGACCCCTTCGCCTCGGACGGGTTCACGCCGATCGACGAAGGAGAGGGACGCCGCGCCTGGGACGCGCAGATGACCGCGGGCAACACCAACGACCTGCGGGGCAAGGTCCTGCGGATCACCCCCGAGGACGACGGGACGTACTCCGTCCCTGAGGGGAACCTCTTCGCCCCGGGTACGGAGAAGACGCGCCCCGAGATCTACGCGATGGGGATGCGCAACCCGTTCCGGATCACCACCGATCCGATCAGCGGTGCCCTGATGGTCGCGGACTACGGCCCCGACGCCCGCGAGGCGAAGGCTGACCGGGGCCCGGAGGGCACGGTCGAGTACACCCGGATCACCGAGGCGGGCAACTTCGGCTGGCCGTACTGCATCGGCGACAACACCCCGTTCAACGACTACGACTTCGCGACGAAGACGTCCGGCCCGAAGTTCGACTGCGGGGCGCTCGTCAACGACTCGCCGAACAACACCGGGCTGCGGGAGCTGCCGCCGGCCCAGCCCGCCACGGTCTGGTACGCGTACTCCGCGTCGGCCGAGTTCCCGGAGGTGGGCACCGGGGGCGGCGGTCCGATGGGCGGACCGGTGTACGACTTCGACCCGGACAACACCTACCGCACCAAGTTCCCCGAGTACTTCGAGGGGAAGGCGTTCAACTACGAGCTGACCCGCCGCTGGTTCAAGACGTTCTCGTACCAGAGCGAGGACCAGACGTTCACCGACCCCCGGTTCGACCCGGTGAAGGCGGGCGACCTCCAGTCGGTCAACGGCATCTTCGAGGACATGGAGTGGAACCAGCCCTTCGACGCGGACTTCGGTCCCGACGGGGCGCTGTACGTCATCGACTTCGGCCTCGGCAGTGGTACCGGCCGGGGCGGCAGCAACGAGGGCGCGGGGATCTACCGGATCGACTACGTGGGCGACGGCCGGCTGCCCGACGCCAAGATCTCCGTCGACCGGGACAGCGGACCGGACCCGCTGACCGTGAAGTTCTCCAGCGAGGGTTCGGGCCTGCCCGGCGATCAACCGGTCACCTATGCCTGGGACTTCGACGGCGACGGCACCACGGACTCCACCCAGGCCGCCCCCTCGCACACGTACACCGCGAAGGGGCTGCACACCGCGCGGCTCACCGTGACCGGCCCCGACGAGCTGACGGCGCTCGCGGTGCAGGACATCACGGTGGGCAACACCCGGCCCGAGGTGACGATTCAACAGCCGCTGAACGGGGGGATGTTCAGCTTCGGGGACACGATCCCCTTCACGGTGAAGGTGACCGACGCGGAGGACGACGAGACCGGTCCGATCGACTGCTCGCGGGTCGTGGTGCAGTCGCAGCTCGGCCATGACACCCATCTGCATCCGCTGGACAACTACACCGGCTGCACCGGTGAGATCGTGACCGACGCCGG
Organism: Streptomyces rubiginosohelvolus; assembly: GCF_014649875.1. Taxonomy (GTDB): domain Bacteria; phylum Actinomycetota; class Actinomycetes; order Streptomycetales; family Streptomycetaceae; genus Streptomyces; species Streptomyces rubiginosohelvolus. The sequence continues at coordinate 27,435 of NZ_BMTW01000009.1, forward strand.
GGACAGCCACGGTCCGGGGCAGAACCTCTACTACGGGATCACCGCTCAGTACGAGGACAAGGGCGCCCCCGACGCACCCGCGCTGACCGGCTCCACCTCGCTGACCCTGCGGACCTCCTTCCGCGAGGCCGAGCACCGCACGGCGACCGGAGGGGCCAACGGCGGTGTGGACATCGGGAGTCGGGCCGACGCGTCCGGCGGGAAGCGGCTGATCGAGATCGAGGACGGCGACTGGGTCGCCTTCGAGCCGGTGAACCTGAAGAACGTCGAGTCGGTGACGGTCGGCGCGTCCTCCGGCGGGCTCGGCGGGACGGTGGAGTTCCGGGCCGGCTCCCCCACCGGTGAGCTGCTGAGCTCGGTCGAGATCCCGAACACGGGCGGCTACGACAAGCTGATCTCCCCGACGACGGAGCTGACGGACCCGGGCGGCTCGACCACGCTGTACGCGGTCTTCACCAACCCGGACTGGGGTCCCGACAAGGCCGATCTGCTCTCGGTCGACTGGCTGCACTTCAACGGCCCGGGAGTGGAGGAGGAGGGCGGGACGACGGTGGCGGTGAAGGCCGAACCGGGTTCCGGCACCGCTCCGTTCGCCGTGTCGCTCAGCAGCACGGTCGAGCCCGCCGATGGCCGCACGATCGCCTCGTACCACTGGGACTTCGGCGACAACGTGAAGCCGTCCGGTACCGAGGGGCCGACGGCGACGCACACCTACGACCGCAAGGGCGCCTACACCGCGCATCTGACGGTCACCGACGACAAGGGCGACACGACCACCGGCGCCGTCCGCATCGACGTCGAGTGAGTCGGCGCGAAGGGAGTCGATGGGGCGTGAATCGACGCGAAGTGAGGAGTCCCGTGGGAACGCAGCACGCGAACGGAGCCCGAAGAGCCTTTCTCGGTACGGCGTTGGGGGCGGTGGCCGCCGTCGGCCTCGGCGCGGCCCCGGCCGCCGCGACGGCCCGGAGGGGCTGCCGGCGGATCCCGCCGTCGGGGATCGGCATGCACCTGTACACGATGCGGACGCCGCTGGCGGCGGACTTCGCGGGGACGCTGGAGCAGCTCGCGGAGATCGGGTACGCGACGGTCGGCGTCAGCGGCCGGCACGGCAACTCCCCCGCCGCGATCCGGCAGATGCTCGACCGGACCCGGCTCAAGGCGGTGCTGGAGCACGTCGGCTACGACATCGTGACGGGCTCGGGGCTGCCGCAGGCACTGGAGGACGTCCACACCCTCGGCGGTCAGTGGATCGTGGTGCCGAGCCTGCCCGGTTCGCTGCACTCGCCGGACGGATACCGGGAGGTGGCACGGCAGTTCAACCGGGTGGGTCTGGCCGCCCGGGAGTCCGGGCTCAAGCTGCTCTACCACAATCACGGCAGCGACCATGAGGTGGTGGACGGTGTCAGCCTGTACGACATCCTGCTGAACGAGACCGATCCGGAGCTGGTCGGCTTCGAGCTGGATCTGTACTGGGCGGCCGACGGCGGCTCCTCCGACCCGGGCGAACTGTTCGTCCGGCACCGGGGGCGCTTCCCCGCGCTCCATGTGAAGGACATGGCGCCCAACGGGGACTTCGCGGACGTCGGGTCGGGGATCCTGGACTTCCCGGCGATGTTCGACACCGCGCGGCAGGGCGGGGTGAAGCAGTGGCTGGTGGAGCACGACGCCCCGGCCGATCCGTTCGCCTCGGCGCGGGCCAGCTACCGGTATCTGTCCCGGCTGCGGTACTGAGCTGTCGTAGCAGCGGTCCGGCCCCGGGTGTGCGGTACGGCGCCCGGGGCCGTACCGCACCTCAGGGGCGGGCGGCGAGGAACTCCCCGTACCAGGCGAGGGTGGCGTCCAGTGCCGTCTCCAGCGGGGTGGGGGTGAGTCCGTAGGCCTTCTCGATGGCGGAGGAGTCGAGGATCTGCGGTTCGGTGTGCTGGTAGAACATCTCGGCGTACTCCGCCATGAAGGCCTCGTCGAACGGGCCGAAGGGGCGGGGTTCGGCGACGACGGTCAAGTCGACGGTCCGGCCGGTGCGTTGCTCGACGAGCCCGAGGATCTCCCGGGTGGTGCGGGCCGGTGCGGTGGGCAGGTGCCAGACACGGCCGTCGGCGTCCGGATTCTCGCCGAGGGTGGCGAGGCCGGCCGCGACGTCCTCGATGTACGTGTAGCTGTGCGGCAGGTCGATGTCGCCGAGCGCGGGCACGGGCTGCCCGGTGAGCGCGGCCGGGAAGACGGCCCCGCCCAGCGTGGAGTTGAGGACCCCGGGCCCGACGAAGTCGGCGGAACGCCCGAGGACGACGGGGAGCCGGACCTCGCGGTGGGCGGCGAGATAGCGGGCGTCCAGCTCGGCCCGCATCCGGCCCTTGCGGGTGGTGGCGTTCCACGGGGAGTCCTCGGTCATCACGGCGCCGTGCGTCTCCCCGTACGGGTAGAGCGTGTCGAGCACGACGAGCCGTGCGCCTTCCGCCTCGGCGGCTTCGAGGACCGCCTGCTGGATCTTCGGCATGACCTCCACCTGGAGGTGATAGCCGACATTGACGCAGTGGTACACGACGGCGGCCCCGGCCACGGCGGCGCGGGCGCCTTCGGCGGTGGCGACATCGGCGGCGTACCGCTCGACGCCTTCGAGCGCGGGGCCGCTCCCCGACCGGTCGACCAGCCGGACGGGGTGACCCCGGCGGACGAGTTCGCGGGCGAGGGCGGTACCGGCGGGTCCGGAGCCGAGGACGGTGTGGAGGGGCTGGGCGACGGTCATGACAGGTCCCTTCGGCGGAGGCAGCGAGGGAAGCGGGAGCGCGTAAGTTTTATGCGCTCGCTTCTGTTAGAGACCATAACTTTCGAGAGCGCTCACCGCAATAGCTTTCGTTAGACCCCTTAACGCGGACCCCCTTGGCACCCCCCGGGCGCGGGCACCGCCCGTGTTAGCGTGAAGAGAGCAGAGACAACCGGGTCGGCTGCGGAGCAGAAGTGGGAGGTGAGTTGATGACTGTCGTAGAGGCCGCTGCCGTGTGCAGTGCCCGCCGGACCATCCTCACGTCCCGGGCCCCGGTCTGACCTGACGTTCGCCCCCGCCCGAGCCTGACGGCTCATGGCGGCGGAGCTTCGTGCTCATCGGGGTCCCTGTTCAAGGGTCTCTACGTTGTCTCACCTTTCTTCCTTCCCCGCCCAACCGTTCTCCCTCGCGGATGACGGCTGGGACGAGGCGTGCGAGCACGCCGTCACACCCCATCGCGGCACCGGACTGATTCCGTCTCGGATCGTGCGGGCCGAACGCGGCCTGCGCGAGGCGGGCAAGCACACTCCGGGCAACCAACTGCCGGGCGAGAACCTCACCCCTCACACCCCCGAGAACGGAACCCCCATGACCACCTGGACCACCCGTCCCGAGACCACGAACGACATCACCGCCATCCGCGACATCAACCTCGCCGCCTTCCCCACCTCAGGGGAAGCCGACCTCGTCGACGCCCTGCGCGCCGATCCGGAGGCATGGGTCGACGGACTGTCCATGGTCACCGAGGGCTCCGACGGCGCCCTGGTCGGGCACGCCCTGCTCACCCGTTGCCTCGTCGACGGCGCACCCGCTCTCGCCCTGGCCCCCTGCGCGGTACGGCCCTCCGCCCAGCGCACCGGCGCCGGCTCCGCCGCCATCCGCGCCGCCCTGGACTCCGCCCGCTCCATGGGCGAGAACCTCGTCCTCGTCCTCGGGCACAGCGACTACTACCCGCGGTTCGGCTTCACCCCCGCTTCCGGCTTCGGTATCCGTGCCCCCTTCGAGGTACCCGACGAGGCCATGATGGCCATGGCTCTGAACGACACCCGTCCGGTCCCCACCGGCACCATTCAGTACCCCGCCGCATTCGGCGTCTGACCACGCCCGGGCGCCCCGGCGGCATCCACCCCGGGGCGCCCGGGACCCGGGTGACCGGCAGGATGGTCCGTGGGCCCTCCGCCGTCTCGCCCTCAGTCGTGCGCGGACACCGCCCCCAGCAGATCGCGGATGTGTGCCGCCGCCGCCCGGAACTCCGGGCGGCCCAGCGTCTCGCTGTAGTCGCGCTCGGCGGGCAGGCCCACCTCGATGATCTCCGTGACGGTGCCGGGGCGCGGGCTCATCACCACCACCCGGTCGGCCAGATAGACGGCCTCCGAGATGGAGTGGGTGACCAGCAGGACCGTGGTGCCGGTGGTGCGCCAGATGCGGTTCAGCTCGGTGTTCATCTGTTCGCGGGTGAGGGCGTCCAGCGCGCCGAAGGGCTCGTCCATCAGGAGGACCGGCGGTTCGTGCAGCAACGCCCGGCAGAGCGCGACGCGTTGCTGCATACCGCCGGAGAGCTCGTGCGGGTAGGCGTCCTCGAACCCGCCCAGTCCGGTCATCCGGATCAGCTCGTCGGCCCGGGCGCGCGCCACGGCCGGCTCCATACGGCGGATCTCGGCCTGGAGCAGGATGTTGCGCAGCGCCGAGCGCCACTCCAGCAGGGCCGCGCGCTGGAAGACGTAACCGATGTCGTGCCGGGGGCCGGTGACGCGCTCGCCGCCGAGCAGGACGTCCCCCGAGGAGGCGGTGAGCAGGCCGGCCACCAGTTTGAGGAGGGTGGACTTGCCGCACCCCGACGGTCCGACGATGGCGACGAACTCCCCCGGCGCCACGTCCAGCGAGACATCGCTGAGCGCGGTGACATCGCGCTTCTTGCTCCGGAACCGGACCGCCACGTCCGCGAGCCGGACCCCGGCCGCCGGGCCCGCGCCCGCGCCCGCGGCGGCCGGGACGCGCGGTGTCGTCTGCTGCTTCGGCATCGTCATCCCTTCAGCGCCGTCTTCGTGTCCCAGTACTCACCGACGGCCTTCGGCTTCGTGACCATGCCGGCCTCGGCGAACACGTCGATGGTCTGCTGCCAGTCCTCCTCGGTGTTGACGCCGGGCGCCTTGCCCTCGGTCGCCGTCGTGTGGAGCAGGGTCAGCGTCGTCGCGAACTGCTCGGAGAGCACGGTCTTCGGCGGCAGTTGCTCGGAGGCCCCTTCCATGGCCGCCACCGCCGGCTCGGGCGCCTTCGCGGCGGCCGCCCAGGCTTCGCTGACCGCCTTCACCATGCGTTCCGCCACCGCCGGCTTCGAGGCGAGGATCCGCTGCCCGGCGAGCAGCCCGTTGGAGTAGAAGTTCAGGCCGTGCTCGGAGAAGCGGAGGTAGGAGACCGGCTTCTTGGCCTTGTCCTGCATGGTCGGGCCCTGGTCGCTCGCGTAGCCCAGGAGACCGTCGGTCTTTCCGGAGATCACCGCGGCGATCTTGCCCGCCGGGTCGGTGTTCTGGACGGTGACGTCGGACTCCCCGATGCCGTTCTTCTTCAGGAAGATCGGGAAGGTCTTGGACAGCGCGTCCCCGGCCGTCCCGGCGATCGTCCGCCCCTTCAGATCGCCGGGCCCCTCGATGCCCTTCGCGTCGAAGGACTGCACGGAGGCCGGGGTCGTCTGGAGGAAGACGCCGAGACTCTTCACCTTCACCCCCTGGTCGACGCCCGCGAGCAGGGCCGGGGTGTCGGCCCAGCCGAAGTCGGTCTGCCCGGCGGCCGTCGCCTGGACCGTCTTCTGGGAGCCCTGGCCCGCCCGGATGTCCAGGTCGATGCCGTGCTTCTCGAAGATCTTCTGCTGCTTGCCGTAGTAGAACGGCGCGTGTTCGCCGTACGGATACCAGTTGAGCGTCAGCGTGACCTTGTCCAGCTTCTTGCCGGAGTCGCTGGTGCTGGTCGACGCGTCCTCGCCGCCGCAGGCGGTGGCCACCAGGACGAGGGGTACGACACCGATCAGGAGTCTGCGCGCATGCATGGGCTGGCCCTTCTCACGAGGAGGTCGGTGCGTGGTTCAGAACGTGGTGGTGGCCGAGGTGTCCCGGCGGCTGGCGTGCCACGGCAGGAGCAGCTTCTCGGCGATCTCGACGACGACGAACAGCACGACGCCGATCAGCGACATCACCAGCAGCCCCGCGAAGAGCATCGGTGTGTCGAGGTTGCCGTTGGCCTGGAGGATGACGTAGCCGAGTCCTTCGTTCGCTCCGACGAACTCGCCGACGACCGCGCCGGTCACCGCGAGGGTGACGGCCACCTTGAGTCCGGAGAACAGATGCGGCAGGGACGCCGGGAAGCGGATCTTCACGAAGGTCTGCCAGGGCTTCGCCCCCATCGTGGCGGACAGTTGGAGCATCTCCGGGTCGACGGCCTTGAGCCCGGTGACCATCGAGATCACCACCGGGAAGAAGGCGATGAGCACGGCGATGAGGATCTTGGGCGCGATGCCGAACCCGAGCCACACCACGAAGAGCGGGGCGATGGCGATCTTCGGCACGACCTGGGCGAAGAGCAGGATCGGGTAGAGCGTGCGCTCGACCGTCGAGGAGTAGACCATCACCACCGCGGCCAGCACCCCGACGGCGACCGCGATGGCGAAGCCGAGGAGCGTCTCGTACGTCGTCACCCAGGTGTGCTGCCAGAGGTAACCGGCCTTCGAGGTCAGGACGTCGAGCGTCGCACCGGGCGACGGCACGAGATAGGCCTCGATCAGCTCGGCGGCCGCGATCACCCACCAGACCACCAGGGCGGCCAGCAGCAGGGCGAGGGGCCGCCAGCTCTGTTCCGCCGCGCGGGCGAGCCGCTCCCCGGTCGTGGGACCGGCCCTGCGGGCGACCCCCGCCACATCGGCGGGGCGCTTGCTGAGCGCGCTCTGGCTCACGGTGAACTCCCTGAACTTCGGGGGCAGTTGTGGAGAGCTGTGCAATGCTGCGATGCTGCGGGCCTGACCGTGAAGGCGCTTTCAGAAAGCGCTTTCTGGTAAGGTGCCGCCACGCTAATGACTGCTCCCGCGCACGGTCAAGAGGTCGTCCCGAAGTTTCGGGGCCCTGCCACCACCGCACCCCTGGGGGTCGAGTTGAGTGAACGGGAAACACCGGTCCACCCCGATACGCGACGTCGGGCCCCCGCCGCCCATGTGACGCTCGACGCGGTGGCGCGCGAGGCCGGCGTCTCGCTCGCCACCGCGTCCCGGGCCCTCAACGGCACCACCCGGGTCCGCGACGACCTGCGCGGCCGGGTGCGCGCCGCGGCCGATCTCCTCGGCTACATCCCCAACGCCCATGCCCAGGCCCTCGCGAGCGCCGAGGGCAACCGTACGGTCGGGCTGATCTGCCACGACGTGGGCGACCCGTACTTCGCGGGCATCGCGAGCGGGGTGATGCGCGCGGCCGCCGAGCAGGATCTGCTGGTGATGCTCGCCTCCACCTTCCGGGAACCGGCGCGGGAGATCGCGTACGTCTCGATGCTGCGGGCCCAGCGGGCGCGGGCCATCCTGCTGATCGGCTCCGGTTTCCAGGACCGGGCCTGGGAGCGGGCGATGGACGCCGAGTTGGAGCCGTACGTCCGGGCGGGCGGCCGGGTCGCGGTGGTCAGCCGGCACCGGTCGATGCGGGTGGACACCGTCCAGCCGGAGAACCGGGCCGGGGCGGCGGCGCTCGCGGCCTCGCTGGTGAAGCTGGGACACCGGGACTTCGCGGTGCTCAGCGGTCCGCCCGAACTGACCACGGTGGCGGACCGGTTGGCGGGGTTCCGCGAAGGGCTCGCCGCCGCGGGCATCACCCTTCGGCGGGTGGTGCGGGGCGCGTTCACCCGGGAGGGCGGGCACGCGGCGGCCTGTCAGCTGCTGGCCGGCGGGGGCGCGCGGCCGACCTGCGTGTTCGCCGTGACCGATGTGATGGCGGTCGGCGCGCTGGCAGCGCTGCGGGAGGCCGGGGTGCGCGTCCCCGAGGACATGTCGCTCGCGGGGTTCGACGACATCCCCGTCGTACGGGAGGTGTCGCCGCCGCTGACCACGGTGGCGCTGCCGCTGACGGAGATGGGCGAGCAGGTCATCGCCCTCGCCCTGCGGAGGCCGTCGGGGGCGGGGCGCTCCAGGGTGCTGCGGATCGAGGGGGACGTGGTCCTGCGGGGCAGTACCGGTGCGCCGCCCGGGAGTTGATCGCTCGCGCCGTGCCGCCGTGCGATGGCGGGGCGGCGGTGTCAGACGGTGCGGTGGCCCTCCCGGTCGTCGATCTGGCGGACGAGTTCATGGGCGAGCGACTTGATGGTGTCGAGGCCCGCCCGCCCCCAGGGCCGTGGCACGGTGTCGACGGCACAGACGGTTCCCAGCGCGATGCCGGTACGGTCGATCAGCGGCGCCCCGAGGTAGGAGCGGATGCCTATGTCGTCCACCACCGGATTGCCCGCGAAGCGCGGGTAGTCGCAGACGTCGTCGAGGACGAGGGCCTTGCGCCGGACGAGGACGTGCGGGCAGTAGCCGTGGTCGCGGGCCATGTAGCGGCTGCTGCGGTTGCTGCGCGCCGCGGCCGAACCGAGGTCCTGGCCACCGCGGTTGCCCGCCGGGGTGTGCAGTCCCGCGAAGAACTGCCGGTTCTCGTCGATGAAGTTGACCATCGAGAAGGGCGTGGCGGTGACTTCGGCCACCTTGTCGGCGAAGGCGTCGAAGTTGTCGTAGGAGGCGTCGGGGCGTTCGCCGAGGTCCAGTTTGCGCAGCCGCTTGGCGCGGGCCGGGCCGTGCCGGTCGGTGGGCGTGAGGAGCATCCGGCCGGTGGCGAAGGATGTCACGGGTGGGCTCCGAAGGTCTGGAGTGGGGCGGGCGCCGCGGTGGCGTTGATGAGGTGCTGGACCAGGGTGACGAGGGCGCCCGTGCCGGAGCTGGCGATCCGCGCGTCGCACAGGACGACGGGCACCTCGGGCCCGAGGTCGAGCGCGGCGCGGATCTCGTCCGGCTCGTAGCGGTAGGCGCCGTCGAACTCGTTGACGGCGACGATGAATCCGATGCCGCGCCGTTCGAAGAAGTCGATCGCGCCGAAGCATTCGGCGAGGCGCCGGGTGTCGGCCAGCACGACCGCTCCGAGCGCGCCCTGGGAGAGTTCGTCCCACATGAACCAGAAGCGCTCCTGGCCCGGTGTGCCGAACAGGTAGAGCACGTGCTGCTCGGAGAGGGTGATCCGGCCGAAGTCCATGGCGACGGTGGTGGCCGTCTTGGACTCGACGCCTTCCAGGTTGTCCGTGCCCACACTGCTCTGGGTCAGCAACTCCTCGGTGGACAGCGGGGCGATCTCGCTGACCGCGCCCACGAACGTCGTCTTGCCGACGCCGAATCCTCCGGCGACCAGAACCTTGAGGGCCACGGGAAAGAACTCGGCGGTTCCGGTGCGGTCAGAGCTGTCGTCGTAAACCATCGAGCACTGCCTCCAGCAGGGATCGGTCGGTGGGCATGTCGTGGAAAGCGGGGGCGTGCGCGGTGACCGCGCCGCAGGCGACCAGGTCGGAGAGGATGACCTTGGCGACGACCGCGGGCAGCCGGAGGTGTGCGGCGATCTCGGCGACGGACATCGGCCCTTCGCACATGCCGAGGGCGACGGTGTGTTCCGGGCCGAGCGGGATGTCCGGCTCGATGCCCGTGGCCATGATCAGGGACAGCAGGTCGAACGCGGTGGACGGCCGGGTCCGGCCGTTGCTGATCGTGTACGGGCGGATCAGCCGGCCGGCCGCGTCGTCGAGCAGGGGCCCGTCCTGCGGGGCCGGCATCCTCAGATCCCCGGGGTGAACGGCGCGCCGGCCGGCTGCCGCAGCGGGGTCGTCAGATAGGGGCGGACGCTCTTGACCAGCATCGCCATCTCGTAGCCGAGCACCGCGGCGTCCGCCTCACGCCCGGCGAGGACGGCGAGACAGGTGCCGGATCCGGCGGTGGAGACGAACAGGAGCGTGGAGTCCAGTTCGACGACCACCTGCCGGACGTCGCCGTTGTCCCCGAACCGGGCCCCGGCGCTGCGACCCAGCGAGTACAGACCGGCAGCCAGGGCGGCCATGTGGTCGGCGCTGTCGGGGTCCATGCCGTGCACGGATTTCACCAGCCCGTCGGCGGAGAGCAGAACCGCGCTGCGCGTGTAGGGCACGCGCTGGACCAGCCCGCTCAGCAGCCAGTCCAGGTCCGAGGCCTGACCGGACGGCATATCGCTCGTCATGGTGTCTACTCCTTGAAGGTGGTGTCTTTACGGGGTTCCGGGACGGCCTGGCCCGGTACGAAGGGCTCGCCGGCCCCCCGGTCGTGGGTGCCTTCGCCGTAGCTGCCGAGTGCGTACGCGGCGGTGTCGTGCGGGTACGCGTCGGGCGGGTAGCTGTCCGGTACGGGCAGACCACCCGCGGGCAGCGCGTGGTCCGGCCGCGACGCCCGGGCCGGACCTGGCCGGTCGTGCGGTGGAGTGGCTCCGCGTACGGGGAGGGGCGAGAGGGATTCGAGAGGGGCGTCGAGCGCGGTCTGCCCGCCGGGTCCGGTGGCGCCGCCGGGATTCCCGTATCCGCTCTCGGAACCCTCCTCCTCGGCGGTCTGGGCCTCGGCGAGGTCGACGCCGCGCCGGAAGGCGGCCATGAGGCCGGGGTCGTGCAGGGCGTGCTCGTCCTCGACACGCGGGGCGGGCGCCTCGCGCAGCTGCGGTACGAGACTCTCCTGGTTCGTCCGCTTGGGCAGTTCCGGCCGGGCGGGAGAGGGCGCCACGTGGTCGCGCTCGGGTACGGCCGCCGGGGCCGGCCGGTCGTCGCGCTCGTGGACGGCCGCTGCCGACGGGCCGCCGCGCTCGGCGGGCGAGGCGGGCGGTGCCGGCCGGTCGATGCGCTCGGCACGCAGCGGGAGGGGCGGGGCCTCGCCCGCGGGCGGTCCGGGACGTCCGTTCGGAGTGGGGCCGGGCGCGTGTCCGTTCGGCGTGGGGCCGGGTGCCCGGGACGGGGCGCCCGTGGATGCCCGGTCCCCGGACGGGACCGCGGGCCGGGGGGTGCCGTTCTGCGGTGGAGCGGCTGGGCTCCCGGCCTCGACGGGCGGCCGGTGCACGGCGCCGGGGGGCGGTACGGGCACGGCGTCGGCGGCCGGTGGCGCGTCGGGATCGGCCCCGAGCAGCGACTGCGGAAGGACCAGCACCGCTTGCGTACCGCCGTAGATGTTGCTCTGGAGGCGGACGGCGATGCCGTGGCGTCGGGCGAGGGCCGAGACGACGAACAGGCCGATGCGCCCGTCCTGGAGCAGATGCGCGACGTTGACCTGGTCGGGGTCGGAGAGCAGGGCGTTCATCCGCTTCTGCTCGCGTTCCGGCATCCCCAGGCCGCGGTCCTCGACCTCCAGGGCGAGCCCGGCGGTGACCTGCTGGACGCGCAGCAGCACCTGGGTGTGGGGGGCGGAGAACACCGTGGCGTTCTCGACGAGCTCGGCCAGGAGGTGGATGACGTCGGCGACGGCGTGGCCGCGCAGGGTGCCGTCCATCGGCGGGACCAGCTTGACCCGGGGGTACTGCTCGACCTCGGCGATGGCCGAGCGGAGCACCTCGGTCATGGTGACGGGGTTGCTCCACTGGCGCCGGGAGACGGCCCCGCCGAGGACGGCGAGGTTCTCCGCGTGGCGGCGGATCCGGGTGGCGAGGTGGTCGACGTGGAAGAGGCCCTTGAGGAGGTCGGGGTCCTCGACCTCGTGCTCCAGCTCGTCGAGGATCTGGATCTCGCGGTGGACGAGGGATTGCAGCCGCCGCGCGAGGTTGACGAAGACCTCGACCTTCTGTTCGTTGCCGGCGCTGCTGAAGAGCTGGGAGGCCTGGACGACGGCGGCGACGGAGGCTTCCTGGGCCCGGGCCATCTCCTGTCCGAGCAGGTCGAAGGCGTCGCCCCCGGGCGTGGGGGGCGGTGAGGGCCGCCGCTCGGCGACGGATTCCCCGTTGCGGAGCTGTTCCACCACGCGTTGCAGCTCGGCCTGGCCCTGGGCGCTGGCCCGCCGGAGCGCGAGGGCCCGGTCGAGCACCTGGCCCGCCACGCGGTTGGCGCCGAGGTAGGCGGCCGCGACGGCGGCGACCGCCAGGGCGCCCGATCCGCCGAGCGCCGCCCAGAGGCTGGGCGAGGAGCCGACGCCTCCGGCGCGGACGGTGAAGATGACGGCCGCGGCGCCGCTCAGCACCGCGGCGACGGCCGGGAGCAGCGCGGTCCGCAGCAGCTGGGGGCGGATGCGGGCGTCGGGGGAAGGCCCTGCGGCGCGCGGCCTGCTCGGGGCCGAGTGGCCGCGCGTGCCGGGGCGGCCGTGCCGCCCGCCCTCACGGCGGTCCGGTCGCGCGTCGGGTGCGCGAAGTTGAGACATCAGCGTCCTCGGTACAGGGGGCACCGGGGATCGGCGGTCGTGCCGGCGTCCATGCGGTGGCCCCTACGGTGGTCGGTCAGGCGCGGGTCATCGGTCGGGCAGGCCCGAACGTCATGAGCCCACCGTTGATCACCGGGCACACACGGTAGTCGTCAATGACGTATGCGCGACGGGCAGTTGTCGAACTTGCCCGCCATCCGTCCCACTCTGGTATGAGCCCTCGCACGCGCACCCGATTACGCAGCCTTGGCCCTGGGTTTACCCGCAGGTAGGGCACCCCCCGCAGGAGCGGGAGGGCGGCCGGTTACCATATGAGCGCCGCCTAGCTCGAAAGATAAACTTGTGACTGTCAATGACGACTCGTTCACCAACTGGATGCACCGCGAGGAGATCGCGGAGTCGATGATCCCGATCATCGGGAAGCTGCACCGCGAGCAGGACGTGAACGTCCTGCTGCACAGCCGCTCCCTGGTGAACAAGTCGGTGGTCAGCATCCTCAAGACCCACCGCTTCGCCCGGCAGATCGCGGGCGAGGAGCTCTCGGTCACCGAGACGATGCCCTTCCTCAAGGCTCTGACGACGCTCGATCTCGGCCCGTCCCAGATCGACATAGGCATGCTGGCCGCCACCTACCGGGCCGACGGCCGCGGACTCTCCGTCGAGGAGTTCACCGCGGAGGCCGTCGCCGGGGCGACGGGCGACAACAAGATCGAGCGCCGCGCCTCGCGTGACGTGGTGCTCTACGGCTTCGGCCGCATCGGCCGGCTCATCGCCCGTCTGCTCATCGAGAAGGCCGGTTCGGGCAACGGCCTGCGCCTGCGGGCCATCGTCGTCCGCAAGGGCTCCGGCCAGGACATCGTCAAGCGCGCCTCGCTGCTGCGGCGCGACTCGATCCACGGCCAGTTCCAGGGCACGATCACCGTGGACGAGGCGAACAACAAGATCATCGCCAATGGCAACGAGATCCAGATGATCTACTCGGACGACCCGACGACGGTCGACTACACGGCGTACGGCATCAAGGACGCCATCCTGATCGACAACACCGGCCGGTGGCGGGACCGCGAGGGCCTCTCCAAGCACCTCCAGGCGGGCATCGCCAAGGTCGTGCTCACGGCTCCGGGCAAGGGCGACGTCCCGAACATCGTGCACGGCGTCAACCACGACACGGTCAAGCCGGACGAGCAGATCCTGTCCTGCGCGTCCTGCACGACCAACGCGATCGTCCCGCCGCTGAAGGCGATGGCGGACGAGTACGGCGTTCTGCGCGGGCACGTGGAGACCGTCCACTCGTACACCAACGACCAGAACCTGCTGGACAATTACCACGGTTCCGACCGTCGTGGCCGTTCGGCGGCGCTCAACATGGTCATCACCGAGACCGGGGCCGCGTCGGCCGTGGCCAAGGCGCTGCCCGAGCTGAAGGCGCCGATCACCGGCAGCTCGATCCGCGTCCCGGTGCCGGACGTATCGATCGCCATCCTCAGCCTGCGGCTGGAGCGCGAGACCACCCGCGAGGAGGTCCTCGACTACCTCCGCAACGTGTCGCTGGCCTCGCCGCTCAAGCGCCAGATCGACTTCATCAGCGCGCCCGACGCGGTCTCCAGCGACTTCATCGGCTCGCGCCACGCCTCGATCGTCGACGCGGGCGCGACCAAGGTCGACGGCGACAACGCGATCCTCTACCTCTGGTACGACAACGAGTTCGGCTACTCGTGCCAGGTCATCCGGGTCGTCCAGCACGTCTCCGGCGTGGAGTACCCGACCTACCCGGCCCCGGCGGTCTGACGCCCCCGGTACGCCCATCCGTACGACGCCCGGTGCCCGGCAGGTCCGCCTGCCGGGCACCGGCGTGAGGTGGGGGCCGGGCGTCAGTCCCCGGTACGGTCGTCCGCCGGGCCCAGCCGTTCGGTGGGCCCGGCGAAGTCGAGGAAGAGGTCCCGCGCGGCGAGGAGCCACCGTCCTTCGGCTTTGCGGAAGGTGTCCTCGTAGCGCCCGACCTGCACGGGGAGGCGCGGCGGCAGCATGCCGCCGGTGTGGCCGTCCACGCGGAACGTCGTGAAGTACGTGCTCGCGGTCGCGGTCGAGGCGGATGTCAGGGTCACCAGGATGTTGGTGCACAGACGGCGCGAGAGCCGGTCGGCGGGACGTCCGGCGAAGTAGGCGCGCAGCGCGTCCCGGCCCTCGATCCGCCGGTCCCCCTCGGCCCACTCCCAGACCCCGTCCGGTGTGAACAGCTCGGCCACATCGCCGGGTTCACCCAGATCGAGCCGACGGACGAACTCGACGATCAGCCGCTCGCAGGCACGCTCGGCGATCAGACGGTCCAGGAGCCCCAGGGGATCCGGTCGGTCCAGGGGATCCAGCGCATCGGTGGTGTCCATCGCTCCTTCCTACCAACGCGCCCCGGGGCCGCACGACTTGTTTTCGACGGACGCAGGGCGCGTCACACGGCGTCGGCGTCCAGCCCGGTCAGACGGGCCGACTCGTCCCACAACGCCCTTGCCATGACGGGGTCCTGGGCGCGGTGCGACTTCCGGGCGGGTGCGGGAGCTCCCCGGGTCTCGCCGAGGCGGGAGGGGCCGTAGTAGGAGCCGCCCGGGGCATCCTGCAGTGTGGCCGCGTACAGGACGGGGAGAGCGCCCGCCGAGGCCGGCTGGGTGTACAGCCGCGAGGTCCGCTCCAGCTTCGCGGCCCAGTTCCGCCCGGCCAGCCGGGGCCCGGCCTGCCCCAACTCCGTTGCGGAGAGCCCGGGGTGGGCCGCCAGCGCGACCAGGTCCCGGCCGGCGGCACGGGCCCGCCGGTCGAGCTCGTCCGTGAACAGCAGATTGGCGAGCTTCGACTGACCATAGGCCCGCCACTTGCCGTACGAGCGCTCGGCGTTGAGGTCGTCGAGGTCGATGCGGCCGATGCGGTGGCCGAGCGACGAGAGCGTCACCACGCGCGCCGGCCCCTGGACCCCGAGGACCGGGAGCAGCCGGAGCGTCAGGGCGAAGTGCCCCAGGTGGTTGGTGCCGAACTGCATCTCGAAACCGTCCGCCGTACGGAGCGGCGGCAGGGCCATCACCCCGGCGTTGTTCACCAGCAGGTCGAGCCGCCCGTCGGTCTCCTTCGCGATGGCCTCCGCGGCCTCGGCCACGCTGCTCAGATCGGCGAGGTCGAGGCGGACGAGCCGCACGTCCGATGCGGGGGCGGCCCGGCGGACGGCGTCCACGGCACGTCGGCCCCGCTCGGGATCACGGCACGCGAGAAGGGTGCGGGCCCCCGAGCGGGCCAGTACGAGAGCGGTCACCGCGCCGATGCCGCTGTTGGCACCGGTGACCACGGCAGTGGTGCCGCCGAGGTCGGGCATGTCGTCAAGAGTCCAGGAGTGCATGGGGCACGCCTCCCCCGTGTCGGCGTCGCCACACCTGAGCCCCCGCCGGGCCGGGCGAGAGGCGGCCCAGCCGCGCGGCCGGGCCTCAGACCTGGCCGAGGTCCGAGCTCACCCAGCGTTCGGGGCGCAGGGTGATCACCACCTGCTCGCCGTGGTTCTCCCAGGCGAACTCCACGTAACCGGCGACCTTCTCGGCCGGGAGGTAGCGCGCCGACACGTGCTCCAGGTCGGCGCGCGTCGCGGGGCGGGTGTCGACGACGGGGCCCTCGACCGAGACGTACCGGATGGTCGGCTCCAGCCGGTCGACGAGCAGCGTGAACCGGCCCGCGGCGGCGATCAGTTCGGCCTTGCGCGAGGTGCGGCCGGTGAGGATACGGACGTCGCCGCCCGCTTCGTACTCGTACCAGATCGGCACGCTGAGCGGGGCCCTGTCACCGTTCCCCGATGCGACGGCCAGTGCGGCGACATGGGGTTCGGCGAGGAACTGTTCGCGCTCTTCACGGGTGAGTGCCACGGGAGGCTCCTTCTCGTACGCGGATGCGGGGGCTGCCCCAGTGTGCCCCGCGCGCCGGGCCTGGCCCCCGGTCCCCGCCGTCGGCGTGTCCTAGGCGGTTCCCCGGGCGCGGGAGGCCTCTTCGGTTCGCCGTACGACGGCCGCCCCGCGCAGGGCGACAGCACACCAGACGGCCACCAGCAGCAGTCCGGCGGCCGCGAGACCGGCGACTTCGAGCGGCTCCGGCCGCCAGCCGAGAGACAGCCGCGTACCGATCATGACGACGCCGATGGCGGCCGTCTCCGGTTCGTGGACGGGCACCTTCGCGGCGACGACGCGCAGGATGGCGGCGAGGGCCAGGCCGATCGCGGCCCAGGCGAGCAGATAGGGCCAGAGCGCTCCCGGAGCGGCGGGCGGCAGGCCGAACTCCTCCGGCCCGATGCGGAAGAGCGCGCCCACCCATCCCAGCGCCACACCGGCGGCGGTGACGGCCACGACCCACACCGCATGGCGCCAGAGGGGACCGGGACGCACCTCCGCGTCCTCGGAGTCGTCGGAATCGCCGGAGTCGAAGGGGCCCTCAGGAAGATCGTTCATGCTCGATGAGACGCGTACGGGGCGACGTTCGTTGCGCGTCGGGGCGACAACTAGGCTCCGGGCATGAGCAGGGGCCAAGACGGCGACGAGCCGATATTCATCCGCTCGAACTGGGGAACAAGTCGCTATGTCTACAACCCGAGAAATCCGGTCGGGATGGGCCTCATCATCGGCTCCCTGCTGTTCGCCGCCGTAGCCATGTACTCCCTCCGCGCGAGTTCTTCCTGGAGCGAGGGCGAGTTGCGCGACGCCGTGCACGCGGCAGTCCGCGACCTGGAGGCAACACCGCGAACGCTGGACTCATGGACCGGCGGTTACCAGAGCCTGATCCGCGACGCCGTGGAGGAGAGCGGCGAGGGCCCCACGTCCGGCAGCGGGGTGTACGTCGACGAAGCGGACGATCCCTACGACAAGGACGCGGACCCCTCGGTCGACCTGTTCGAGGTCACCGCGAAGGACGTCGACGCCGCGTTCTGCCTGAGCGTGTCGCCGCCGGAACCCGAGGCGGTGCTGACCAGTATCGAGGTCAGCCTCTCCGTCACCGTCGAGGAAGGCCGGTGCTGAGCGCCCGACCTGCGCGGATCCGGGCTTGAAGTTGCCGCTGCGGCAGCTTCTACGGTCATGACCAGGGCCGGAGAAGCCGGCCCGGTGAGGCGCTCGTGAGGGAGTGCTCGTCAGGGAGTGAGGACGTGGCGATGGACTGGCCGATCTCCGAGGTGGCCCGTATGTCGGGGGTGACCGCCCGGACTCTGCGGCACTACGACGAGATCGGTCTGCTGCCGCCGGCCCGGATCGGCTCCAACGGCCACCGCTACTACGAGGAGCACCAGCTTCTGCTGCTGCAGCAGATCCTCGTGCTGCGGAAGCTGGGCGTCGGGCTGCCGGAGATCGGCAGAGTCCTCGCCGACCAGGTCGACACGGGCATCGACGACGCTGCCGGCGGCGCCCCTGCGGACGCGCAGCCCGTGCAGGCCGAGATCGACGCGCAGTACCGGGCGCTCACGTCCCTGCACGCCGTGTCGGCCGACGAGTACCGGGCGATCGGGCGATCCTGCGTGGAGAACGAGGACTGGCGCGCGGCGTACGAGGCCATCACCCCGGGGCTGGCAGAGTTCCAGCGGGACGCGATCGAGGTCTACGCGGTGTCCCGGCTCGGCTGAGTCGACGAAGGGCCGCCGCCGGGCGATCCCGGCGGCGGCCCCCAGCCGTACGTCCTGCGCGCGGTCAGCGCTCCCCTGCGAGGTCGAGATCGCCCCGCGCCGCCGGTGCGGGCCCGCGGCCGGACCCGGTCTGTTCCCCGGAGAGGCGCCACGGGCGGGCGAGCACGGGCGACAGGGCCCGCCACCAGGGCTCCACGGGGAGGATCCCGGCCGGCTCGAACGGCTCGCCCGGGCGGGGGAACGCCACCGGCTGGTCCGCCTCCTCACCGGCGTCCTTCGTCCACTCACCCGGCTCCGCCCAGGCGTGCGGCGCCAGGTTGAACGTGCCCCAGTGGATCGGGAGCAGCACACCGTGCGGGCGGCCGCCCTGGAGGTCCAGGTGGGCGCGCATGCCTTCGGCGGGGGTCATGTGGATGTCCGGCCAGTACTCCGAGTACGCACCGATCTGGATCATGGTGGCGTCGAAGGGGCCGTGCTCGGCGCCGATGTCCCGGAAGCCGGGGAAATAGCCGGTGTCCCCGCTGTGGTAGATCCGGTGCTCCGGGCCCGCGACGACCCAGGACGCCCAGAGGGTGTGCTGCCCGTTACGCAGCCCGCGCCCGCAGAAGTGGCGTGCGGGGGTGGCGGTGAGGCTGATCCCGGCGACCGTCGCGGTCTCGTTCCAGTCGAGCTCGTGCATCCGGGCGGCGGGCACGCCCCAGCGCTCCAGATGTGCTCCGACACCGAGCGGAACGGCGAAGACCGTGTCGGTGCCGGCCAGGGCGCGGATCGTCGGCAGGTCGAGGTGGTCGTAGTGGTCGTGGGAGATCACGACCACGTCGACGGGTCCGAGCGCGGCCAGCGACAGCGGAGTGGGGTGCAGCCGCTTGGGTCCGGCGAACGGGAACGGGGAACAGCGATCGCCCCAGACCGGGTCGAACAGGATCCGCCGGCCGTCGATCTCGGCCAGCACGCTGGAATGGCCCATCCAGGTCAGCCGGAGCCCGCTGACGGGCGGCGCGGCCAGATCGGCGAGCGTCGTGGGGTGGACGGGTACGCCGCCGTTCGGCGTCCTGAGGGCCCGCTGTTCTTTCTGGAAATAGGTCTTGGCGAATTCGACGGTGGAGCCGGAGGGCCTGATCCGGGCCCCCACCGGGTTCTGGAACGCACCGTCGACGAAATGGGGCGAGCGGCGGATGCGCTCCATCCGCGCTCCGGCCGGATCGGCCCCGAAGGACTCGGTGCGCATCGAGCGCAGTTTCGTACGGAGCGGAAGCAGGTAGTCAGCGCCGGTCACAACATCTCCTGAGGGAGTCGGTGTCGTTTCATTATGGTCGGCCCGTACGACAGGGCGACCAGAAGATGCTGAACGGGGCAGCCGGTCCGGCCGACGGGGGTCTCAGCCACGCGGCTGCCCGTACACGTGGTCGATGTGCAGGGTGAGCAGGACCCTGCGGTCCTCGACCATGGCCCGCCGGTAGTCGTCCCAGTCGGGGTGCTCGCCCCGGACGTCCCGGTAGAGCGTGATCAGGGCCTCCACGGTGGCGTCGTCGGGGGTCTCGGCGGGCGGGGTCAGCTCGGCAGTGCCGTCGGCGACGGTCCACGCCCAGCGGTCGTCGCTCGTGACGTGGTAGCTCGCCCGGGGGTCGCGCCGCAGGTTACGGGTCTTGGCCCGGCCCTCGGTGACCGAGACGCGGACCACCTGCTCCTCGGGGTAGTAGGCGTGGTTGACGTTGGACAGCTGGGGGCGTCCGTCCTGCTTCAGGGTGACCAGGACACCGCCGTCCTGCTCGCCGAGGAGACGGAGCAGCGCTTCGCGGTCCGATTCGATTCGCGTCATGCAGAATGCAACGTCCGAACCGGCCGGAGGATTCCGGTCCCCCACCCGGTCCTGTCACATCCGTGGCCCCCCGTTACGTCCTCCTGGTGAATGTCCGTTTCCCATGCCGCCGCCGGTCACCGGCCATCGTCCGTGCCGTCGCTGACCTGGCCCATTCGTTAGGGTGTCCCGGTGGCAAGAGTCCGGTTGAACGTGGCGGAGCGCCGTGAGGAGCTGCTGCGCGCGGCGGTCGAGCAGATCGAGGTCCGCGGGGTCTCGTCCGTGCGGATCGCCGATGTGGCCTCGGTGCTGGGCGTGAGCAACGCGCTCGTCCTCTACCACTTCTCGACCAAGGAGAAGCTGGTCGCGGCGGCGTTCGCGTACGCGGCCGAGGCCGATCTCGCCCACCTCCGCAAGCTGCTGGCCCGCCGGACCACCGCCGTACGCCGGCTGCGCGCGGCCGTGCGGTGGTACGCGCCGACCGGCACGGCCAAGGGCTGGCGGCTGTGGATCGAGGGCTGGGCCGCATCGCTGCGCGACCCCGCCCTCCGTGAGGTCGCGGGCGACCTCGACCAGCAGTGGAAGACGGAGCTGGCCCAGGTCATCGAGGAGGGCGCCGCCGCCGGAGAGTTCCGGTGCGAGGACCCCCGTTCGGCGGCCTGGCGGCTGACCGCCCTGCTGGACGGGATGGCGGTGCAGACGACGTCGTACGCCGGTCCGCTCTCCCGGACCACGATGCTGCGGTGGACCGACGAGGCGCTCGCCCGCGAGCTGGGCATCGACCTCGCCGAGCTGACCGGAGCGCCGGTCGCGGGCTCCCCGGCCGACGGCTGACCGGCCGGCCCCTCGTCGCTCCCTCGCCCCCGGCCGACGGCTGACCGGCCGGCCCTTCGCCGCCCCCTCATCGCCCTGGCCCCCGGGCGAGGCCGACCGGCCTCCGGGTCAGGTCTGGCGCACCGGTGCGTAGGCCGCCCCCTCCAGCCCGAACGTCCAGGCCACCCCGTCCTTCGCCGTCCGGGTGGTGGGCGGCACACGCAGCCAGTAGGTGCGGTACGTGCCGTCCGGCTCGGGGGTGGAGTTGACCACCTCGACCATCACCACGTCCTCGTCGCCGTCGAGGGCGATGCGCCAGAGGATGCCCGTCTCGTCGCGGTGGACGGGCTCGGCGCCCGACTCAGTGAGATACCGGTCGTAGCCGTAGTACTCCAGCATCACCCGGCGCAGTTCCGCGTTCTCCTCGGCGCGGATCCGCTCGGGGGTGAGGGAGGACAGCTCGTCCAGGAACGCGGCGGGCACGGGCATGCCGCGCCAGGCGTGCAGGGCGAACCCGTCCCCGTACGCAAGTGCCGGCCCCTCCCCGTGGTCGAGCCGGCCCGCCTCGTCGCGGTGGAGGACGTCGGGCCGCTCGGTGATGACCACGGCGTTCTCGTAGGGCCACCACCAGCCGGCGTTGCGGGCGACCTCCGCCAGGCCCGCGAGCCGGTCGCCGTGCCCGTCGAAGGCGGCGAGCCAGGCGGCGTCGTGCTGGCCGAGCACCGCGTCCAGGAGCACGAGCCGGACGGCCCCCTCGTCCTGGGGCCGGGGTGCCAGGTCGGCGACGACACCGGTCCGTATCCGCTCGGCTAGCGCGGCCGTGGTCTCCCACAGCTGCGCTCCAGTGGCGGACCAGAGCGCCGACCAGCCCGCCGGGCCCAGCTCGACGTACATCCGGCGGCGCTCGTCCGCCCAGGGGCGGGTGCGGACCTCCTCGCGCACCGACCGTCCGGCGTCGGTCAGCTTCTCGACCGTCTCGACGGCGGCCCGGGGCGATGCGGCCCAGATGATCCGGTCCGGCTCGGCCAGTCCGGCGGTGCGGTAGGCGCGCCGCACCCCGGCCTCGGCCGCCGCCCGGTCCGCCCGGCCGGTCGCCGCCGCCACGCTCCGCCAGGTGTTCACGTTCTGCATCGGTTGTCCCCGTCCCCTGCTGTGCTCGATCTGTTCTGGAAGGCTGTGCTGGCTGTGTCGGCCGTGTTCGCTCTGACCGTTCCGCCGTGCGTGCTCCGGCACGGCGGAACGGTCAGTCCGCCACGATGCGGACCGCGCCCGGTGCGTACTCCCGCTGGCGCACGACGCGGAACCAGCCCTTGGGCAGCGGGATCACCGCGTGCTCCTCGTGCACCACCCGGCCGCCCTCGGGGAGATGGAGCAGCATCGGGCCGAACTGGCCCGCTTCCCGGATCAGCCGGCCGGGTCCCTGCACGGCGTGCGCGTGTCCGGTGACCTCACCCAGCGCGAGCACCAGCCGGCCCCGCCCGTCGCGCAGTTCGCCCGGAGCCTCCAGGAAGGGGGCGGGCACCGCCGACTCGTCCAGCTCCATGATCAGTACATCGCCCTGCCGGTACACGGACGTCTCCCCTCGTCGCGGCACCCGCTGTGCCGACCCTGCGAAAAACGCTACGGGCAGGGTCTGACAACGGCCTCCGGCGACGGCCGTGGGCGGGTCCCGGTCGCGGCGTTGTCAGTGCGGCTTGATAGACCTTGCGGCAACAGCAGTCCCCAGGATCAGGAGCTCAGGGCCATGTACGGTGCGCAGCATCTGCACGAGTTCGGCGGCCTTCCGGCCGTCGACTTCCAGCACACGACCGACGGCGGCTCCCGGCCCGCCGCAGATGCCGCGGCCTGGCGCGTCTCCGTAGATCCGTACGGCGACGAGGACCGTTCCTGGGAGGAGGAGTTCGCTCACTTCCTCAACGAGGTCGACCCGACCGGGGTCCGGGCCCTGATCATCGGTCAGTGGGGCGAGGCGTACGAGGAGAACTCCTCCGTGCCGATCGGCCTGGTGATCGCCGCCGCCGACCGGCTGACCTCGCTGGAGGCGGTGTTCGTCGGTGATCTGGAGGCGGAGGAGGCCGAGATCACCTGGATCCAGCAGTCGGATGTGACGGCGCTGCTGGCCGCCTTCCCGGCGCTGACGGAGCTCGGGGTGCGCGGCGGCTCGGATCTGGTGTTCCCGCCGGCGAAGCACGAGGGGCTGCGGTCGCTGACGATCCAGGCGGGCGGGCTGCCCGTCGAGGTGGTGCGCGGGGTGCTGGACAGCGAACTGCCCGCGCTGGAGCGGCTGGACCTCTGGCTCGGGGTCTCCGCCTACGAGGGGAACACCGACGTCGCCGACCTCGCTCCGCTGCTAGCCGGCACCCGTTTCCCCCGGCTGAACCACCTGGGCCTGCGCAACAGCGAGATCCAGAACGAGATCGCCGCCGCCATCGCCTCGGCGCCGGTCGTCGCCCGGCTGTGGGTGCTCGACCTGTCCAACGGGACGCTGGGCGACGAGGGGGCGGCCGCCTTGCTGGAAGGGCAGCCGCTGACCCACCTGGAAGTCCTCGATCTCCACCACCACTTCCTCAGCGAGGCGATGGCGGAGCGGGTCCGCTCCGCCCTGGAGCCCCACGGGGTCCGGGTCAACCTCTCGGAGAAGTGCGAGCCGTGGGGCGACCGGGGCGCCGAGGGCCGCTACACCGCGGTATCGGAGTAGAGCGACATGACGTATCTCGGCATTGAGCATCTGGAGCGCTTCCACGGGCTGCCGGTCCACCCTCCGGAGCCGTCGTCCGGCACCCTGCCCGCCGCCGACTCGGTGGCCTGGCGGCTGGTGTGCGACTACGGGGAGGACGCCGGCTTCGCCGCTCTGTGGGAGCAGTTCCTGGAGACCGTGGACACGACCCGGGTCCGGGCTCTCGTCATCGGCGCCTGGTGGCACGACGAGTACACGCCGTTCGATCCGGTGGCGCAGCTGATCGTCTCCCACGCCGACCGCTTCCCGGCCCTGCGTGCGCTCTTCCTCGCCGATGTGGTGGGCGAGGAGTGCGAGGTGTCCTGGCTGAAGATGTGCGACATCACTCCGGTACTCGAAGCGCTGCCGTCGCTGGAGGAGTTCGGCGTGCGCGGCTGCGGCCAGGAGGGGCTCGCGCTGCGGCCGCTGCGCCATACGGCGCTGAAGTCGCTGCGCTTCGAGTCCGGTGGCCTGCCCGGCGAGCTGGTGCGGGCGGTCACCGCGAGCGAACTGCCCGCGCTGGAGCGACTGGAGCTGTGGTTCGGCAGTACGTGGTACGGCGGCGACGCGACGATCGAGGACGTCCGGCCGGTCCTGGCGGGCGGCCTGTTTCCGCGGCTGCGCCATCTGGGGCTGCAGAACAGCGAGTTCCAGGACGAGATCGCCGCCGCCGTGGGATCGGCTCCGGTCGTCGCCCAGCTGGAGTCCCTGGCGCTGTCCATGGGCACGCTGAGCGACACCGGCGGTGAGGCGCTGCTCAACGGTCAGCCCTTGAGCCACCTGTCCCTGCTCGACCTGCGCCATCACTACCTCACCGACCCGATGGTCGACCGCATCACGACCGCGTGCGCGCCCGCCCTCGTCGAGGCCGGCGAGGCCGAGGACGACTACGCGGACCCGGACGACGAGGACGACGAACCGGAACGCTATGTCGCGGTCAGCGAGTAACGGCGGGGGCGGCCCGGAGCCGCGCTTCGCGGTCGTCGGCAACCCGGACAACCGGCGGGTCGCCTTCTTCGAGGAGGCCGTCCGGTCCGCCGGTCTGCCGGCGGCACGGGTCGTGCCCTGGCTCCAGGTGCTGCGCGGGGATGCGGAGTTCGCCCCCGGCGAGAGCGTGCGGATCGATTCGCCAGGTGAGGACGCCGAGGTGGACCGGCTGCTCCGCGGGGTCGACGACCCGACCCGGGTGGAGGGTTCGGCCCGGTGGTACGCCCACTTCACCGCGGCGGTGGAGGCCGTGGCCGGTGCGGCGTCCGCAGCGGGTGCCGAGGTGCTGGGCTCCCCCACCGATATCGCCGTGCTCTTCGACAAACGGCTGTGCCACGGGCTGCTCGACCGGGCGGGGGTCCCCGTGCCCGCTTCGCCGACCTCCGGACCGGCGGGGGCCCCGGTGCGCGGCTGGTCCGACGTACGGGAGTTGCTGCGTGAGCACCGCATGCCCCGGGCGTTCGTGAAGCTCGCGCACGGCTCCTCCGCCTCCGGGGTGCTGGCGGTGGAGACGGCGGGTCCCGGCCGGGTCCGGGCGAGCACTTCGGTGGAACGGGACGCTTCGGGGCGGCTGTTCAATTCGCTGCGGGTCAGGCGCTACATCTCGGAGCGGGAGGTCGGCGCGGTCGTGGACGCGCTGGCCCCGGACGGACTGCACATCGAGCGCTGGCTCCCGAAGGCGTCCCAGCGGGGCCGGGCCGCGGATCTGCGGATCGTGGTGGTCGACGGCCGGGCGACGCACGCCGTGGTGCGGACGAGCACGAGCCCCATGACCAATCTGCATCTCGGCGGCGCGCGCGGCGACCTCGACGAGGTCCGGTCCGCCGTGGCGGCGGCGGGCGGCTGCTGGCGCGATGCGCTGGCGATGTGCGAGCGGGCGGCGGCCTGCTTCCCCGGAACGCCCTGTGTGGGCGTCGACCTCCTGCCCACGGCCGGCTGGCGGCGCTTCGCCGTCGGCGAGGTCAACGCCTTCGGCGATCTGCTGCCCGGACTGACCGGTCTGCCGGGCAGCGGCGCCGAGGGCCTGGACACCTATGCGGCGCAGGTCGCCGCCGTACTGGACCGAGCAAGGAACCACCGTGCCGTCACCGCTTCCTGACCCCGCCACACCCCTTGAATCCGGCCGACCCGATATGAGCGAGGTCGTGGGCAGCCACGATCTGCTGCTGGTCACCCTGGACACCCTGCGCCACGACGTCGCCGTCGAGCTGGCGGCCGCCGGGCGCATACCCAACCTCGCCCGGCATCTGCCCGGCGGCGGCTGGGAGGAGCGGCACGCGCCGGGCAGCTTCACCTACGCCTCGCACCAGGCGATGTTCGCCGGGTTCCTGCCGACGCCCGCCTCCCCCGGACCGCACCCGCGGCTGTTCGCGGCGCGGTTCGCGGGCAGTGAGACGACGGCGGACGGCACGTTCGTGTTCGACACCCCGGATCTGGTGTCGGGGCTGGCCGCCGAGGGATACCGCACGGTGTGTATCGGCGGGGTCGGCTTCTTCAACCGTCAAGGGCCGCTCGGTTCGGTGCTGCCCGGAATGTTCCAGGAGAGCCATTGGGAGCCCGGCTTCGGCGTCGCCTCGCCCACCTCGTTCGAGGAGCAGGTGGCGCGGGCGGAGAAGGTCGTCGCGACGCTCCCCCGCGAGCAGCGGCTGTTCCTCTTCGTCAACGTGTCCGCCCTGCACCAGCCGAACTGGTTCCATCTGCCCGGCGCGACCCGCGAGGCGGGCGACTCCCGGGCCACGCACGCGGCGGCCCTGGAATATGTGGACCGGCACATCGGCCGGCTCTTCGCCGCCGCGAGCAGCCGCCGCCGGTGCTTCGCCATCGTCTGCTCGGACCACGGCACCGCCTACGGCGACGACGGCTACACCGGTCACCGGCTCGGCCACCCGGCCGTCTGGACCGTCCCGTACGCCCACTTCTTCCTCGAACCACCCGTAACGCCGGAGCCGGAGGCCGCCCGATGACGATCACCACCGGCACCCCCGCGCTGCCCGCCGTCCGGCCGTACGAGAGCTACGTCTACGCCTATCCGCACAAGACGGCCTACCGGCCGCTGGCGGACCGCCCGGCCCTGCGGTCGCTCTGGGCGGCGGAGCCGAAGGACGCGCTCTCCCTCTATCTCCACATACCGTTCTGCGAGGTCCGCTGCGGCTTCTGCAATCTCTTCACCCGGATCGGCGCGCCCGAGGAGCTGACGACGCGCTATCTGGACGCACTGGACCGGCAGGCCCTGGCGGTGCGGGAGGCACTGGGCGACGAGGAGCCGGTGCGGTTCGCGGCGGCGGCGTTCGGCGGCGGGACGCCGACCTTCCTCACCGCCGGGGAGCTGGAGCGGCTCTGCGACATAGCGGAGAAGCGGATGGGCGCCGACCTGAGCGCGGTCCCGCTGTCGGTGGAGACCTCGCCCTCCACCGCCACCGCCGACCGGCTGGCGGTGCTGGCCGACCGGGGAACGACCAGGATCAGCATCGGTGTGCAGAGCTTCGTGAACGAGGAGGCCAGGGCAGCCGTCCGTCCGCAGCGCCGCGCCGACGTGGAAGCGGCGCTCGGCCGGATCCGTAACGCCCGGATCCCCGTGCTGAACATCGACCTGATCTACGGCATCGACGGGCAGACCGAGCGCAGCTGGCTCGCCTCGCTGGACGCGGCGCTGGCCTGGCGGCCGGAAGAGCTGTATCTCTATCCGCTGTACGTGCGCCCGCTCACCGGTCTGCACCGCCTCGGTCCGGCCGTGACCGGACCGGAGGCGCAGGCCCTGGAGGACGCCGCCTGGGACGAGCAGCGGCTGCGGCTGTACGCGGCGGGGCGGGACCATCTGCTGGCGCACGGCTACGAGCAGGTGTCGATGCGGATGTTCCGGCGGACCGACGCCCCGCGTGAGCAGGAGGGCCCGGAGGACTACGCCTGCCAGACCGACGGCATGATCGGCCTGGGCTGCGGGGCCCGTTCGTACACCTCCGCCCTCCACTACTCCTTCGACTACGCGGTGGACATGCGGGAGATCCGGTCGATCATCGACCGTTTCACCGCCACCGAGGACTTCTCCCGGGCCGAGGTCGGCCGGTACGTCGACGCGGACGAGGCGCGCCGGCGGCATCTGCTGCAGTCGCTGCTCCAGGCGGCGGGGCTGCCGGTGGCGGAGTACCGGGCTCAGTTCGGCACGGATCCGGGCGCGGACTTCGGGGTCGAGCTGGCGGGGTTCGCGGCCCTGGGCTGGCTCGACGCGTCGGCGCCGGACGGTCTGCTGAGGCTGTCGCCGTCGGGCCTCGCCCACTCCGACGCGCTGGGTCCCGCGCTGTTCTCCCCCGGGGTGCGGGCGGCGATGGCCGCGTACGAGAGGAAGTGACCGGCCCGTGGACCTGACGATTCTCTACCGGGGACCGCTCGCCTCCTGCGACTACGACTGCCCCTACTGCCCGTTCGCCAAGCGGCGGGACAGCCGCGCGCAGCTCACGGCGGACCGGGAGGCGCTGGAGCGGTTCACCGGCTGGGCCGCGGCGCAGACGGCCGACCGGCTGTCGGTGCTGTTCACGCCGTGGGGCGAGGGTCTAATGCGCTCCTGGTACCGGCGGGCGCTGACCGAGCTGTCGCTGCTGCCGCACATCGAGCGGGTCGCGATCCAGACGAACCTGAGCGGCCGCACCGACTGGCTGGCGGACGCCGATCCGGAGCGGATCGCGCTCTGGTGCACGTACCACCCGGGGCAGACCCCGTACGACCGGTTTCTGGGCAAATGCCGGGATCTGTCGGCGAGGGGCATCCGTTACAGCGTGGGTGTGGTGGGGTTCGACGAGCATCTCGACGAGGCGCGGCGACTGCGGGCGGAGCTTCCGGACGCGGTCTATCTCTGGGTGAACGCCGCCGAGGGGCACACGTACACCGACGAGGAGGCGGCGCGCTGGACGGAACTGGATCCGCTGTTCCCCTACAGCCGTGATCCGCACCGCTCGGCGGGGCTGCCCTGCCGGACGGGCGAGTCGGTGATCTCGGTGGACGGGCACGGCACGGTGCGGCGCTGTCACTTCGTCAAGGCGGAGCTGGGCAACCTCTACGACGGCAGCTACCGCCGGGCGCTCGGCCCGCGGGCGTGTCCGCTCGCCGTGTGCGACTGCCACATCGGCTATGTGCATCTGGAGTCGCTGCCGCTGTACGACGTGTTCGCCGGCGGTGTCCTGGAGCGGATACCGGCCGCCTACGGCACGGGCACGCCGCCGGACGGGCTCGTCGTGCCGAACCCGTCCCGGCGTGCGCTTCCTCTGCTGGAGCCCTGAGCAGGACCCCGGAGGGACCTGCTACAGCGGCAGCAGGTCCGGGCGCTTGGCCTCGACGTGGTCGCCGGAGGACTCGCCGCGCAGCCGTCGGCCGATCCAGGGCACCAGGTATTCGCGGGCCCACTGGATGTTGTCGCGCCGCTCGTCGAAGGGGCGGCGCTGGGCCTGCGGCGGCCAGGGCTGGTCGGGGTCGGCGGGCACCTCGTGGCCGAGGACCTGGGCGGCACGGAGCGCGACGCGGGTGTGTCCCTCGGGCGACAGGTGCAGCCGGTCGGCGTCCCACGCGCGGCGGTCCTGGACGGAGCGCAGCGACCACAGGTCCAGCACGGGGCACTGGTAGCGGTCGGCGATGGCCCGCAGATGGACGTTGTACGTGGCGATCTTGCCGCGCATGTGGCGCAGCACCGGAACGCCCCGGGTGTCGAAGCCGGTGGTGACCATGACCCTGCCGACGGCGTTGCTCAGATCGGCGACGGCCCGCTCGAAGCGCTCGGCGAGATCGTCGGGGTCGGTGCCGGGCCGGATGATGTCGTTGCCGCCCGCGCAGAAGGTGACCAGGTCGGGGGCCAGTTCCTTGGCGCGCGGGACCTGTTCCTCGACGATCTGGTCGAGGAGGCGTCCTCGTACGGCGAGATTGGCGTAGCGGAAGTCCCCGTGCGGGGAGTCCTCGAACGGGGCGCCCTCGGGGCCGGCCGGGTCGGGGGCCGGGAGCCGGTCGGCGAGAAGCACCGCGAAGCGGTCCGCCCACCCGACAAAGGTCCCGCCGGGGCCAGGGTCGCCGACGCCCTCGGTGAAACTGTCGCCGATCGCCGCGTACGACCCGATGATGTGCTGCTGGTTGTTTCTCGAATCGACTGCCACAAGGACGTATCCTGCATCGTCCGATGTGACCTACGCGACCGTAATACGGGGTTGACGGGTGGTGAGATAGACCACCCGGTCAGTTTTCGGTAAACCCGGAATAAAGCGAGGGACGGTGCGCCGCCGCGCACCGCCCCTCGGACACTTCTCGTCGCCGCTCGGTCAGACGGAGACGCCGTGCTGACGCAGGTAGGCGATCGGGTCGACGTCCGAACCGTAGCTCGGGCCGGTGCGGACCTCGAAGTGCAGGTGCGGGCCGGTGGAGTTGCCGGTGGAACCGGAGAGGCCGATCTGCTGGCCGCCGGTGACGGTCTGGCCGACCGAGACGTTCAGCGAGGACTGGTGGGCGTACTGGGAGTACATGCCGTCCTCGTGCTTGATGACGACCTCGTTGCCGTACGAGCCGCTGTTGCCGGCCGAGACGACGGTGCCCGGGCCGATGGCGAGTACGGGGGTGCCGGAGGCGGCCTGGAAGTCCGAGCCGGTGTGGTAGCCGCTGGACCAGCTGGCACCGGAAGCGCGGTACTGGGTGGTGACGTTGGCGCTGGCCAGCGGGGCGGACCAGCCGGAGCCGGTGGCCTCGGAGGAGCCGGTCTGCGCCGAGGCGCCGGAGCCCTCGGAGTCGTCGGCGGAGATGGTGTCGCCCTTCGGTGCCTCTTCCGTCGGCGCGGCCTTCGGAGCCGGTTCGGCCTTCTTCGGGGCGGCCTTGGGAGCGGCGGACTTCTCGGCCGGGGCGGAGCCCTTGGCGCCGAGGGTCAGCTTCATGCCCGGGTGGATCAGGCTGGGGTTGTCGCCGACGGTGGAGCGGTTGTCCTGGTAGAGCTTCTCCCACCCGCCCTTGAGCTGGTGCTCGGAGGCGATCTTCGCCAGGTAGTCGCCGGCGACCACGGCGTACGTCTTCGGGGCGGCCTTCGACGCGGCGGGGGCGGCGGCCGGAGCGGTGTGCGCGGCGGCGACCGAGGCGGCGGCCGGCTTGGCGGCCGGGGCGGTCTGGCCCGCGGCGTTCGCGGCGGTGGCGCCGATGAGCGGGAGGGCGAGTGCGGCGCCGCCGGTCCCTGCGGCGAGGACGCCGCGGGAGATCGGGCCGGACTTCGGACGACGGTGCTTACCCTTTGCGGGCATGGGGAAGTTCCTCTCCGGCGCCTGCGAGGTGAGCTGTCGGGTTCGGGCTGGAGATGCCCGGTCGCATGGCGGCGACTTCACCCCTAGCCGGTCCGGATCTCTCCGGATCGGCGGCTTACCTGGTTCCCCCGCTCCTGCCACACGTGAGTGGGTGGGTGCGAATTCCGGGCGGCGGCAGGATTAGGCGATCCGTCCGGATTGACGGTGACCGTAAACCGGTCAGGACGGGCGGAACAAGCCATCGGTTGCCCGGCGGAATCATCGATTCGATATCGCTCCGGATTTCCCGTCACACTCCGTGGATTACGGATCTTGGATTTCCGTGCGGGCAACGGGAATGCCCGACGGCGCGCTCACCACGGACCGTCACGGATATGATCCCGCTCACCCCCGAAAACCCATCTCCCCCATTAGCGGGGCATGTTCTGCGAAATGCACCAATACGGACATGTGGAGAGCGGAGCCCCTGACGCCGCATCAGCACGACCTCCCCGGCACCCGTCGCCGGGGAGGCCACCGTGATGATTTTCCGTCGAATCGATGTCGTATCGTCACGGGAGCGCCCTCGCCGGAGAGCCGCGCCGACGCCCGAGATCCCAGGAGCCCCCGTGACGCAGCAGGTGCCGCAGGTCCCGCCGACAGAGACCGTGCTGACCGGAGTCCGCAACTTCCGCGATGTGGGCGGGCTCCCCACGACGGACGGGCGGCGCACCGCCTTCGGCCGGCTCTACCGCAGCGGCCACCTGGCGCACGCCACCGCCGAGGACGCGGCCTTCCTCGGCGGTCTCGGACTGCACACGATCTTCGACTTCCGCCACTCCGCCGACCACAAGCTCGACGGATACGACATCGAGCTGACCGGTGTCCGCAATGTCAGCATCCCGCTCTCGGACCCGGCCGACGGCGCGGAGTTCTGGCGACTGGTGGGCAGCGGGAACATCGAGCAGCTGCGTTCGGTCCTCGCGGGCGGCAAGGGCGTCGACCGCATGATCCGGATGTACCGCGCGACGATCGAGGACCGCACCGCCGAGCACAGCCGGGTCCTGCACGCCCTGGCCGAGGACAGCGTCCCGGCGCTCATGCACTGCGCGGCGGGCAAGGACCGGGCCGGCCTCTCGATCGCGGTCGCCCTCCTCGCGGTCGGCGTCGTTCCCGAGGCGATCGAGGAGGACTACCTCAAGTCCAACGACCTCCACCGCCGGTACAAGGTGAAGCGCTCCGACCCGTCGGGGGCCGGCATGTCGCCCGAGGTGCTGGAGCTGCTGGACCCGCTGTTCGGGGCACGGCCCGCCTATCTCGCGGCCGCCTTCGCGGCCATCGAGGAGAACTGGGGAACGGCGGACCGCTATCTGTCCGAGGGGCTGAAGATCTCCGCCGAGACCCGGGAGCGGCTGCGCGAGCGGCTGCTCGACGAGGGCTGACCCCTCCGGCGACCGCTCACCCCGGGTCGGCCCGTCACTTGCTCCCGGCCACCACGAAGAGCAGGTAGAGGAAGGCCGCGACGATGTGGCCCGCCACCAGATAGGCGAAGAGCCGGATGATGACGCCGCGCGGCATCCGCTTCTCCTGCGGGTCCTCGTTCACGCGGCGTCCGGGGCCCAGCGGGTCGTAGTGCTCGGAATCGGACATGACGGTCCTCTCTGTCGGCCTCGCGGCCGGTGGAGTGAAGGGTGGGGCCGGCGGGGACGGCCGGTCAGCGCGGGTGCAGTCCGCTGCCGAGGCAGAGCTCGGCGGCGGGACTCTGCAGCAGGGAGTGGACGAAGAGCAGCTCCGCGCCGCAGCGGTCGACGGCCGCGATCCGGTGCGGGGTGAGCGAGTCGAAGTGGGCGCTGTCGCCGGGTTCGAGGTCGTGGACGGTGTCGCCGAGCCCGACCCGCAGCCGGCCCTCCAGGACGTACAGCCACTCCTCGCCGGGATGGACCCGGACCAGGTCGCCCTGGGCGCCGTACGGGACGCGCACCCGCAGTGCCTGCATCGCGCGGCCGGAGCCGCCCGCCTGCCGGTACATCCAGCCGTCGGCCTCCGCCCCCTCGAAGCCGCCGCCGCGGATGATCGCGTCCCGTTCGGGCGGCTGCTCGCCGAGCAGCTCGGAGACCGTCGTACCGTAGATACGGGCGAGCCCCAGCAGCATCGGCAGCGAGGGCTGCCTGCGGCCGGTCTCCAGCCGGGAGAGATGGGCCGGGGAGAGCCCGGCCCGCTGGGCCGCGGTCTCCAGGGTGAGGCCGCGGGAACGGCGCAGATCGCGCAGTCGGGGGGCGACGCCGGGGAGCTCGTCCGGCACCCCTTCGTCCGGAGGGTTCATACCTCTATTGGGCCAGGACCTTTCCTCTGAGGCAAATAACTTGCCTCAGAGGCAAACGCCAGGTCAGCGGTTGGCCACGGCCTGCTTGACCAGCGTCCGGCCGAAGTCCCACATCAGCCCGCCGCCGCTGTGCGCGTCCTCCATGACGGAGGTGAACGCCTCCACGAACCGGTCCACCTCCGCGTCCCCGATGACCAGCGGCGGGATCAGTTTGATCACTTCCAGATGGTCGCCGGAGACCTGGGTGAGGATCCGGTGCTTCTGGAGCAGCGGCACCACGACCATCTGGGCGAAGAGACCCTTGCGGGCCGCCTGGAGCATGGTCCAGCGGCTGCGGAGCTTCAGGGAGGAGGGCCGGCCGAACTCGATGCCGATCATCAGCCCGCGCCCGCGCACCTCGTGCAGCAGCTCGTAGCGGTCCACCAGGGCGGCCAGCCGCTCGCGCAGAGAATCGCCGGTGCGCCGCGCGTTCGCGACGATCTCCTCGTCCTCCATGACCGTCAGGACGGCGAGCCCGGCCGCCATCGCCTGGGCGTTGGAACCGAAGCTCGCGGAGTGGACGAGGACCCGGTCCATCGAGGAGTAGACCTTGCGGAAGATCCAGTCCTTGCCGAGGGTCGCGCCGACCGGCACATAGCCGCCGGAGAGGGCCTTGGCCACGCACACGAGGTCGGGCTCCACCCCCTCCTCGTGCTGGTAGGCGAAGAAGTCCCCGGTACGCCCGAGGCCCGTCTGGACCTCGTCGGCGATCAGGAGCGCCTTGTGCCGGTGCAGCAGCTCCTGGGCCTCGCGCAGATAACCGGGCGGCGCGGCGAGCACGCCCTTGCCCTGGATCGGCTCGACGACCAGGGCCGCGACGTCCCCCCGCTTCAGCTCGCGGCGCAGCGCGTCGAGGTCGCCGAGCGGGACGGCCGTGTCGGGGAGCAGCGGGGCGAAGCCGTCGCGGAAGCCGCTCTCCCCGTTGACGGACAGCGAGCCCGTGGTGAGCCCGTGGAAGGCGTGGTCGCAGTAGAGGACCCTGGGTTTCCCGGTGGCGTACCGGGCGAACTTGAGCGCCGTCTCGACCGCCTCCGTGCCGCTGTTGCCGAAGAAGACGCGGTCCAGGTGCGGGCTGTGGGTCAGCAGTTTCTCGGCGAGCAGTCCGGGCAGCGGCTGGCAGTCGAAGCGGGTGAGGTCGGCGAGCTGGGCGTCGAGCACGTCGTGGAGGGCCTTGCGGACGACCGGGTGGTGCCGGCCGATCCCCATGACGCCGAACCCGGCGAGCATGTCGAGGTAGTCGTTGCCCTCCGCGTCCCAGAAGTAGGCGCCCTCGGCCCGCTCGTAGACCTTGTCGAAGCCGATGGTGTGCAGCATGCGCGGCAGCTGGTGGTTCAGATGGCGCGCATGCAGCTCGTACCGTTCGGCCCCGCGTTCGGCCAGGAGCCGTCCGAGGTCGAAGCCGCCCGGCCCGCCGTCCGTCACCGGTTGCCGCCCACGCTCTCCCGTGCCGCGCGCAGGGATTCCTTGAGCGATCCCATGGTGGCGAGCACGGCGGTGGGTTCGTAGCCGCAGTGCGCCATGCAGTTGGCGCAGCGCGGGTCCTTGCCCCGGCCGTACTTCTCCCAGTCGGTCTCCTCGATGAGCTGACGGTACGTCGGTACGTAGCCGTCGCTCATCAGGTAGCAGGGGCGCTGCCAGCCGAAGAGGGAGTAGTTCGGGATCGCCCAGGCGGTGCACGGGAAGTCCGCCTTGCCCTCCAGGAAGTCCAGGAAGAGCGGCGAGTGGTTGAGCCGCCAGCGGGCCCGGTTGCCGCCCGCGAAGGCCTTCTTGAAGAGTTCGCGGGTCTGCTCGACGCCGAGGAAGTGCTCCTGGTCGGGGGCCTTCTCGTAGGCGTAGGCGGGAGAGATCATCATCTCGTCGACCTTGAGGTCGTCGTTGAGGTAGTTGAGGACCTCGATGATGGTCTGCGGGGTGTCGGTGTTGAAGAAGGTGGAGTTGGTGGTGACGCGGAAGCCGCGCGCCTTGGCCTCCTTCATCGCGGCGACGGCCTCGTCGAAGACGCCTTCCTTGGCGACCGACTCGTCGTGCCGCTCGCGCAGTCCGTCGATGTGCACGGCGAAGGCGAAGTACGGGGACGGGGTGAACTTGTCGAGCTTCTTCCGCATCAGCATCGCGTTGGTGCAGAGGAAGACGTACTTCTTCCGGGCGACGAGCTGGCGCACGATCTCGTCGATCTGCGGATGCATCAGCGGCTCGCCACCGGCGATGGACACCATGGGGGCCCCGGATTCGAGCACCGCGCCCACCGCCTGGGCGACCGGCATGCGCTGCTTCAGGACACCGGCCGGGTGCTGGATCTTGCCGCATCCCTCGCAGGCGAGGTTGCAGGCGAACAACGGCTCCAGCTCGACGATCAGCGGGAACTTCTCACGCTTGCGGAGCTTCTGTTCGAAGAGATACGTCGCAACCTTGATGGTCTGGCGGAGCGGCATGGCCATCTAGCTCACCTCCTGGGGAGCAGTAAAGATCGGTGCCATTCATAGAAAGCCGGAAGGACGGCACGAAGTACGCGGAACGCCGATATTCCACCGCGGACCGTGCCGATACGGACGAGCTCATGCTCAGGAGCGTCCACGACCACCCGGACGGCCGCAACCGGGCGCGGTCCGTGACACAGGGCGGTACGCAGTGTCGCGGCGGACTCCATGTCGACCGCGATGGCCCCGCTCGCCCGCAGCGCGGCCCGCTCGGGACCTCGTACGACGTGGTCGGAGCCGGTCAGCGGGCCGGTGTGGACGCTGCGGCCGGGGAGGGCGCGGGTGAGGGCGGCGACCAGGACGCCGGTGCCCGTGCAGGGGGTGGTGCCGTCCGCGTCCCGGGTCTCCTCGGCGACGACGAGGTCCCCGGGGTGCATCCCCGGGGCGAGCCCGGCGCAGAAGCCGGAGGCGATGACGGCGGCGTCGGGGACCCCGCCGGGGCCCAGGAGGCGCGCCACGGCCGCCTCCGCCGCCCGGGGGCCCATTCCGGTGCGCAGCACCCGGACCGGGCCCGGGGCGCCCCTGCCGCTGCGCAGGGCCACCTGCTCGATGCCGAGGGCGCAGGCGACCAGCAGCGGCGTCACGGGGCTCCCGGCCCCTCGCGGATCGCCCATCAGGCCCCCTCGGCGGCGTCCGGGCGGTCCGCGAAGGGGTCGCCGTGCACATAGCGCCCGAGTGCGGTGAGGGGGAAGACCTGGCGGTAGAGGTGGTAGTTGATCGAGAAGTCCCAGGGGAATCCGGTGCCGGTGAAATACGGCTCGTCCCAGGACCCGTCGGCCTGCTGCGCCTCGGTCAGCCAGGTGACGCCCCGGGTGACCGAGGCGGTGTCCCGGCGTCCCGCGGCGAGGAGGGCCAGCAGCGCCCAGGCGGTCTGGGAGGCGGTGGACTCACCGTGCCCGATCCACTTCTCCTCCTGGTAGGAGCGCAGGTCCTCGCCCCAGCCGCCGTCGTCGTTCTGGACGGACTCCAGCCAGTCGACGGCCCGGCGGATCGCGGGGTGTCCCGCGGGCAGTCCGGCGGTGATCAGGGCGGGCACCACGGACCCGGTGCCGTAGACGTAGTTGACGCCCCAGCGGCCGAACCAGGCGCCGCACGCCTCCTGTTCGGCGAGCAGCCACTCGATGCCCTCGCGGGTGCGGGGGTGGTTCGCGAGCCCTTCGACGGCGAGCATCTCCACGACATGGCCGGTGACGTCGGCCGACGGGGGGTCGATGACCTCGCCGAAGTCGCAGAAGGGCAGCCGGTTGGGGAAGGGGCTGGTGTTGTCGGCGTCGAACGCGCCCCAGGCTCCGTTGCGGGACTGCATCCCGAGGTTCCAGCGGACCCCGCGGGCGATGGCGGACTCCAGCCGGGCGGGGTCGGGGTGGCGCACCCGGCGCAGCGCCAGGACGACTTCGGCGGTGTCGTCGATGTCCGGGTAGTTGTCGTTGTGGAACTCGAACGCCCACCCACCCGGGGGCAGTTCGGGTTTGCGGACCGACCAGTCGCCGGGTCTGGTGATCTCCTCGGCGAGCATCCAGTCGGCGGCCTTCACCAGGGCGGGGTGGTCGGGTCTGAGCCCGGCGTCGGCCAGCGCGATGGTGGCCAGGCAGGTGTCCCAGACGGGCGACTGGCAGGCCTCGATCATGCGGGCGCCGTCCTCGCGGTGGACGGCGAACCGGTCGAGGGAGGCCAGGCCGGCCTTCATCACCGGGTGGTCGAGGTCGTAGCCGAGGAGGTGCAGGGCGATGACCGAGTAGACGGCCGGAGGCTGGATCCCGCCCCAGCAGCCGTCGTTCTCCTGGCGTTCGATGATCCAGCGGGCGGCCACGTTCATCGCGATACGGCGCAGCGGGCGCGGGGCGACCTTGTGGTAGAGGTGCAGCCCTTTGTCGAGGCGCTGGAAGAGTCCGTCCCAACTGGTGGGCGGGGCAAGCTTCCTGGGCGGGTTGGGGTGGTCCGGGTCGGTGTGCAGCTCGTCCAGGGCGAAGGGCGCGGGGCGTACGGGGCGCTTCGCGGAGACGATGGTGAGCGGCACGATGGTCTGCCGGGCCCAGCAGCCGAAGTCGTAGATGTTGAGCGGGACCCACTTGGGGAAGAACATCAGCTCGGGCGGCAGTTCGGGGAGGTCGTCCCACTTCCACCAGCCGAACAGGGCCAGCCAGATGCGGGTGAAGACGCGGGCGGCGGCGATGCCGCCCTGGTCCCGGATCCAGCCGGAGGCGCGGGCCATGTGCGGTTCGTCGGGGCGGTCCCCGGCCAGCCGCAGGGCGACGTACGCCTCGATCGTGGCGGAGAGGTCGCCGGGTCCGCCGTAGAAGGTGTTCCAGGTGCCGTCACCGAGCTGCTCGCCGCGGATGAAGAGGGCAGCGGCCCGGGTGGTCTCCGGGTCCTGGATACCGAGGAACTGGCGCAGGAGCAGGTCCTCGGCGTCCATCGTGACGTTGGTGGCGAGGTCGCCCTTCCACCAGCCCTGCTCGTCCTGTCTGCCGAGGAGGTGCTCCACGGAGCGTTCCGCGGCCCGCCGCGCGGCGTCGGTGACATCGTCGGCGGCGGTTCTCGTGTCGGTCGGATCGTCGGCGGGAGCCCCGGTGATGTTCGCGGCCCCGGTCGATCCGTCGGTCGTCG
Organism: Streptomyces rubiginosohelvolus; assembly: GCF_014649875.1. GTDB lineage: Bacteria > Actinomycetota > Actinomycetes > Streptomycetales > Streptomycetaceae > Streptomyces > Streptomyces rubiginosohelvolus. Next base: position 65,212 of record NZ_BMTW01000009.1, read on the forward strand.
CTGTCATGAGCTTCCCCTTACGTGCAGTCGGTTCTCTGCTGTGCTGGGGTCTCCGTCGGCCGGCGCCCCGGTGAGGGCGCCGGCCGGCGACTGCGAGTCATATGGAGAAAGTGATCATCTCTTTCGTACCACCACGAAGTCGGCGAGCTCGGTGAGCTGCACCCGCACCCGGTGGGGCATGTCGACGGCGTGCAGCGCCTCGATGGCGATCGCGTGCTGGCGACGGGCTTCCTGGGCGGTCCACTCGCGGCCGCCCGCCTCCTCGATGAGCGCCGCGCGGGCGGCGAACTCCTCTTCGGAGAAGCTGTCGAAGTCGTTGCTCTTGGCGTCGGCGGCGAGCAGTTCGCCGAGGCGCTCGGACGCTTCGCCGCCCGCGGCGAGCGCGGCGACGACCGGCAGGGACTTCTTGCGCTGGCGCAGATCGCTCCAGGTCTGCTTGCCGGTGGACTCCGGGTCGCCCCAGATGCCGAGCAGGTCGTCGACGGCCTGGAAGGCGAGGCCGAGGTGGTAGCCGTACGCCTCCAGGGTGTCGGCGGTACGGTCGTCGGCGCCGCCGAGCACCGCGCCGATGGAGACGGCGCAGGCCAGCAGGGCGCCGGTCTTGTTGCCCTCCATCTCCAGGCACTCCTCGACGGTGACCCGCTCGCGGTGCTCGTAGGAGATGTCCTGGGCCTGCCCGTCGATGAGCTTGCGGGTGGCGGTGGTCAGCCGGCGGGCGGCGCGGCCCGCCTCGACCGTGCCGAGCTCCAGCAGCAGGTCGTAGGCGAGGGCGAAGAGCGCGTCGCCGACCAGGATCGCCTGGGCGGGGCCGTGCACCTTCCATACGGTGTCGCGGTGGCGGCGCTGTTCGTCGCCGTCCATCAGGTCGTCGTGCAGCAGCGAGAAGTTGTGCACGAGTTCGACGGCCACGGCGCCGGGGATGCCGGCCTCGGCCGGGGCGCACGCCGCCTCGGCGGACAGCAGGGCGAGCGCGGGGCGTACGGCCTTGCCGCCGTCGCCGTCCGAGGGCCGGCCCTCGGCGTCGATCCAGCCGAAGTGGTACGCGGCGACGGTGTCCATGGGCGGCGCGAGCCGGTCCACGGCAGCCCGCAGGACCGGCGCTGACAGGGCTCGTCCGCGCTCCAGAAGCGCGGTGACGTCCGCGGTGTCAGCCACGGTGTCGAAAGCCGGATTCGCCGGGGTCACAGACTCTCCTCTTGTTCCGGTGGTACTGCTCATGCCGCCTCCTGCAGCGGATGTCCTGGGGGGCGGCCGAGGTCGTGGAGGGCCGCGTCGGCGGCGGCGGCGCCGCTGCGAACGGCACCCTCCATCGTCGCGGGCCAGCCGGTGTCGGTCCAGGCCCCGGCCAGCTGGAGGCCGGGCAGCCGGGTGCGGGGGCCGGGGCGCAGCCGTCCGACGCCCGGGGCGGGCGCGAAGGTGGCGGTGCGCTCCCGGGTGACGAAGAAGTCGCGGATGCCCGCGCCGCGGGAGGCGGGCAGCAGCCGCTCCAGCTCGGGCAGGTAGCGGGAGCGCAGTTCGGCGACGGGAAGGTCGATCTCGGCCTGGGCGGCCGACTGCGAGACCGCCAGATACTGCCCGGGGCCCTTCAGGCCCGAGGAGTGGGTGCGGTCGAAGACCCACTGGACCGGGGAGCCGATCGCGGCGAAGAACGGCCTGCGGAGCACCGTGCGGTCGTAGATGACGTGCACGTTGAGGATCGGCGCGTTGTCGATGTCGAGCAGCAGCTCCGGCTCGTCCAGCGCACCCGCGGGCAGCAGGTCGTGGGTCTCGGTCTGCGGCACGGCCAGCACGACGGTGTCGGCGGTGATCCGCTCCCCCGCGCTCTCCACGGTCCAGCGGCCGTCCTCGGTGCGGGTGAGGGAGCCGGCCTTGGCGCGCAGTTCGGTGCGGACGCCCGCGGTGTCCAGGGCCTTGCGGGCGAGGGTGTCGTGCAGGTCGCCGAGGGGGACGGTGGCCCAGCCGATGTCGGCCGCGCCGGGGTCGGAGAGCAGGCCGGTCTTGAAGACCTTCGCCGCGAGCGCCATGGAGGCGTCCGGGGCGGTGGCGTTCAGGGTGGCGACGCCGACGAGGTCCCAGAGGGCCTCGATGGCGCGCTCGGACTGGCCGTGCCGGCGCAGCCAGGTGGCGAAGTCGATCCGGTCCAGCTCGGGGTCGGCGGGGTCGAGGCGGCCGAGCGCGAGGGCGGCCCGGCCCACGGCCGCCTTCTCGGCGAGCGAGAGGTGCGGATAGGCGGCGAGGCCGCCCGCCAGGTGCAGCGGTACGGGCAGGGCGGTGCGGCGGATCCGGCCCAGGCGCGGCCCGGCGGTCCGGCCGACGTCCAGCACGGGCACGTCGAGGCGGTCCTGGAGCGGGGCCAGGTGCGCGGCGTCGATGCGGTCGAGGAACCAGCGGTAGCCGGTGCAGCAGCGCAGGTAGACGTGCTGGCCGTTGTCGACGGTGAGGTCGCCGCGCTGGAAGGAGAAGGCGAGGCCGCCGAGGCGGGGCCGGCCTTCCAGGAGGGTCACGTCGAGTCCGGCGTCGGCGAGGCGGAGCGCCGCCGTCACCCCGGCGAGGCCACCGCCGACGACGACGCCGACGGGGCGCGGGCTCTCGTCGCTCATGTCTGCCCCTCCCGCCGGGTCGTGGCTGTCTGCCGGTTCCTCACCCTGCAGATCGTCGCAGTCAGTGACGCGCCGGGCCACCGGAGGGTTGCCCCGGGGCCGGAGCCGCGCAGCCGCATCAGGCTCGCCCCCTGGCGGTGAGCCGCGAGATGTGGCGGGCGTCGAGACCGGACAGGCCGCGCACCGCGACGTAGGCCTTCTCGTGGCCGGGCAGGGAGACCCGGCCGCGCAGGACGGCTTCGGGGTCGCTCTCGATCCGGTCGAGGAGGCGGCGGTAGATCCCGGCCATCGCGGCGACGCAGGCGCCGCTGCGGCGGTCGAGCATCGGCAGCAGCCGGTAGCCCTCGGCGAACAGGGCGCGGGCGCGGCGGACCTCGAAGTGGATGAGGCCCGCGAAGTCGGACCCGGGGGGCGGGGTGGTCCGGTGGAACCCGGCCGAGCAGCCGAATTTGGCCAGGTCGTCGGCGGGCAGGTAGGTGCGCCCGTTGCCGGCGTCCTCGCGGACGTCGCGCAGGATGTTGGTCAGCTGGAGCGCGAGGCCGAGGGTGTCGGCGTACTCCGCGGCGCGCTCGGCCCCGCGGGCACCCGGCGCGGTGCCGAAGACACCGAGGCTGAGGCGTCCGATGGCTCCGGCGACACAACGGCAGTAGGTCTTCAGATCGTCCCAGGTCTCGTAGGTCGCACCCCGGACGTCCATCAGGACGCCGTCGATCAGCTCGTCGAGTCCGCCGAGCGGGAGCGGGAAGCGGCGAGCGGCGTCGGCGAGCGCGACAGCCACCGGGTCGGTGTCGTCCTCCTCGACCTTGCCGTGCCGGACCCGGTCGAGCAGCTCGCGGGTGCTCTCCAGCCGGGTCCGCTTGGTCCCCGCGTCCAGCTCCCCGTCGCCGATGTCGTCGACCCGACGGGAGAAGGCGTACAGGGCCGACATGGCCTGCCGCTTCTCGTGCGGCAGCAGCCTGATGCCGTAGGCGAAGTTACGGGCCTGCTGTCCGGTGACGGCTTCGCAGTAACTGTATGCGGCCTGCACCGGCGGCGACATGTACGTCGTCTGTCCCTCCACGGTCCGGCTCACCTCTCTCCACGCGCTCTTCGCAAGACGGTTCCCACTTCACGCAGCAGGCTGGGCTTGGTGGCCTTGGGCGGTCCGGGCAGGACGTCGAACCCGGCGGCCGAGATCGCCGTGAGCGCGCTGCGGCCGCCCCCGACGAAGCCGGCGAGGAGCAGTTTCAGCCTGCCGTCGACGCTGCCCACCAGCGGGGGGCCCTCGTCCAGCAGGTCGCTCGCGCGCTGGGCCTCGTACGCGATCAGGGCGCGGACGGAGGCTCCGGCGGAAGGCACGGCCAGGTCGGCTTCGGTGACCCGGAAGCGCTCCATGTCCTCGGCGGGCAGATAGATCCGGTCGCGTTCCAGGTCCTCGGCGACGTCCTGGAGGTGCTCGACGATCTGGAGTGCGGTGCAGACCGCGTCGGAGCGGCGGACGCGCTCGGGGCTGGTGGTGCCGGTGAGGGCGAGGACCAGGCGGCCGACGGGGTTCGCGGAGAGCTCGCAGTAGGCGGCGAGCTCGGCGTAGGTGCCGTAGCGGCGGACCTTCTGGTCCTGGCGGTTCGCCTCGATCAGGCCGAGGAAGGGTTCGGGGGTGAGCGCACGGCGCCGCACGGTGGGGCGCAGCTTGCGCAGCAGGGGGTGGCTCGGCTCCTCGCCGGTGGCGGCGAAGACCCGGCGGAGGTCGGTCTCCAGGGCGTCGAGCATGGCGAGGCGGTCCTCGCTCTGCTCCGGCTCCAGGCCGAGGTGGCGGGCGTCCGCGCCGCCGGGGGCGAGGTCGCCGTCGCCGATGTCGTCGACGAGCCGGGCGAATCCGTAGACCGCCATCAGGTCGCCGCGCCAGGCGCGGGGCAGGAAGAAGGGCGCCACGGGGAAGTTCTCGTCCGCGGCCTTGCCGAGGGTGGCGTCGCCGGTGCGCGCCGTGGGGGTCGGGGTCACTGCGGACCAGCCGGCGCGGGGACGGCGAGACCACGTCGGAGCTGGAGATCTTCCGTCATTGCCGTCACATCTCCCGTTCTACACTGCTGACCCAAAACAACCCTTTTCGGACACGCCGCTCAGTCTTCCGAGTGCACTGCGGCAGAGCGTCGGTGCCGCGGCGTATCGCCCTACTTGCCATGAATCAGCACCGCTCCAGCTTACGTTGTACAGCTCACAGGGGGTCGGCGGGGTGGAGCGCCCGCGACCGCGTCCCGGCCGTACCTGTCAACCTTCCCCGCGCATGGCTGACTTGACGTCATCCGCCGGGAGGAGATCACCCCCGGGCCCCTACTGCGGAGGGCCTGCCCGGCACCGGGCACCGCACGGCCCCCGCCGGACGGATCCGGCGGGGGCCACGGGATGGGCCGGGGGGCTACTTGCCCGTCTCGCGCTCGTACGCCTTGAGGACTTCCTCGGTGGGACCGTCCATCAGCAGCTCGCCCTTCTCCAGCCAGAGCGCGCGGTCGCAGGTGTCCCTGATCGACTTGTTGTTGTGGCTGACCAGGAAGACCGTGCCCGCCTCCTTGCGCAGCTCGCGGATCCGCTCCTCGGAGCGGATGCGGAACTTGCGGTCACCGGTGGCCAGCGCCTCGTCGATCATGAGGACGTCGTGGTTCTTGGCCGCGGCGATCGAGAAGCGCAGCCGCGCCGCCATGCCGGAGGAGTACGTCCGCATCGGGAGGGTGATGAAGTCGCCCTTCTCGTTGATGCCGGAGAAGTCGACGATCTCCTGGTAGCGGGAGCGGATCTCGGCCTGGGTCATCCCCATCGCCAGACCGCCGAGCACGACGTTGCGCTCGCCGGTGAGATCGCTCATCAGGGCCGCGTTCACGCCGAGCAGCGAGGGCTGGCCGTCGGTGTAGACATGGCCGGATTCGGTCGGCAGCAGACCGGCGATGGCCCGCAGCAGCGTCGACTTTCCGGAGCCGTTGGTGCCGATGAGGCCGATGGCCTCGCCGCGGTAGGCGGTGAAGGAGACACCGCGTACGGCGTGCACCTTCCGGACGCCGCGCGGTTCGCCCTTGCCGCGCCGCACCATGCGGCTCAGCGCGGCGGTGGCGCTGCCGCGGCCGCCGCCCGCGCCGTTGACCCGGTACACGATGTGCACGTCGTCGGCGATCACCGTGGGGATGCGCCCCTGCGCGTTGTCGTCAGCCACGGCCGTACCGCTCCTCCGCCTTCCAGAAGTACACGAATCCCACGACGCCCAGCAGCACGGCCCAGCCCAGCCCGGCGGCCCAGACGTGGTCCGGCAGGTTCTCGGAGCCGTACCCGTCGATCATGGCGAAGCGGACCAGGTCCATGTAGATCGCCGCCGGGTTGTACTGGAGCACGTCCGCGATCCAGGCCGGCTTGTCCTTCAGCATCACCGGGATGGAGAACATGACGCCCGAGGCGTACATCCAGGTGCGCATGATGAACGGCATCAGCTGCGCGAGGTCGGGGGTCTTGGAGCCGAGCCGCGCCATGACGAGGGCCAGGCCGGTGTTGAAGACGAACTGGAGAAGCAGGGCGGGGATCACCAGGAGCCACGACAGCGAGGGGTAGCTGCCGAAGATCACGGCGACCGCGACCAGCACGATCATCGAGAAGAGCAGCTGCTGGAGCTGCTGGAGCGAGAAGGAGATGGGCAGCGAGGCCCGGGGGAAGTGAAGCGCCCGGACCAGGCCGAGGTTGCCGGAGATCGACCGGACACCCGCCATCACCGAGCTCTGGGTGAAGGTGAACACGAAGACGCCGGTGACCAGGAACGGCACGAAGACGTCGTGGGGGATCCCCTCCCTCGTCCCCAGGATCAGGCCGAAGATCAGGTAATAGACACAGGCGTTCAGCAGGGGTGTGACCACTTGCCACAGCTGGCCCAGCTTGGCCTGGCTGTACTGGGCGGTCAGTTTCGCCCGGGAGAAGGCCAGGATGAAGTGGCGTCGGCCCCAGAGCTGTCGCATGTACGCGAACAGCCCCGGCCGGGCGCCGCTCACGGTCAGGCCGTACTTGGCGGCCAGCTGGGCCGCGTCGAGGCCCTCGTCGGCGGACGGCGGGGTCCCGAGGGCTACCCCACCGTCGTGGGTCGTGTCACTCACAAGTTGAAACTCTCGTCTTCACGCGCAGCCAGTCGCGGGCGCGGCTCAGGCGGACAGGTTCCGGAAAGAAAATACGCCTCATGCTCTCAGAGGAAAGCGTCTCAGATGACCGGAGGTCGGCCCAGCCTCGTCAGCCGCCACACCGTACGCCACTTCATCGGGCGCCGGGTTCCGCAAGGGGCTGTCCAGCCTTCCCGGAATCCGCCGAACCATGCCTTCAGCGCCGGCCGGGACGGGCGCCTGACCAGGGTCAGCAGCAGCCAGACCCCCGTGTAGAGGGGAACCAGCGGGGCGGGCAGGTTCCGGCGGGCGAGCCAGACCCGGTTGCGGGCGATCATGCGGTGGTAGACCGCGTGCCGGGACGGGGCGGTGGTGGGGTGGTTCAGCACCATGTCGGCGCGGTAGTCGATCATCCAGCCCGCGTCCAGCGCCCGCCAGGCGAGGTCCGTCTCCTCGTGGGCGTAGAAGAAGTCCTCGGGCAGCGGGCCGACCTCGGCGATGACCTTGGTGCGTACGGCGTTGGCTCCGCCGAGGAACGTCGTGACGCGTGAGGAGCGCATCGGGTCGGCGGCCCGCAGCCGGGGCACGTGCCGCCGCTGGGTGGCGCCGGTGTCCGGGTCGGCGATGCGGAAGGTGACGATCCCGAGCTTCGGGTCCGCCTCGAAGGCCTGCCGGCACAGCTCGGCGGTGTCCCGGTTCGGGAGCAGCCCGTCGTCGTCCAGGAAGAGCAGCGCGTCCACGTCCGCCCCGCAGGGGCCGAACGCCTCGATGCCGACGTTGCGGCCGCCGGGGATGCCCAGGTTCTCGGGCAGCTCCACCGTGCGCACCCCGGCGGGCACCTCGGGGACCGGGGCGCCGTTGCCGACCACCACGACCTCGATCCGGTCACCGTGCTGGGCGGTGACCGAATCGAGGAGGGCGCGGAGCTCGTCCGGGCGGTTGCCCATGGTGATGATCACCGCGCCCAGTTTCATGGGAAGGGTCACTTCAGCCTGCTGGACGCCAGGACGGACACCAGGTGCAGCAGGGTCTGCAGCAGCGCGATGCCGGCCATGACCGCCACGGTCAGGCGGGTGTAGAAGAGGTCGCCCGCGATCGCGTCCACGACGGCCACCACGAGGATCACCAGGGATGCCTCGATGCCGAGGATGAGCCGGTGGAACTTGAGTGCGGCGGCGGCCTTGCGGGCCAGCGCCATACCGGAGGAGCGCGGCTCGGACGCCGCTTCCTTCACCGGCGGCAGCCCGCCCTGGTGACGGGCCACGCCCACCAGGTCCGTCTCGGCCTTGATCAGGATCGCGCCGAGCGCGGCGAGTGTCCCGAGGAACGCCCAGAGCCAGTCGATCCGGCCCTCGCCCCAGATGTCGGCGGCCCGCAGGCCGAGGCCCACCAGCACGGCCGCGTCGCACAGATAGGCGGCGACCCGGTCCAGGTAGACCCCGCTGAGCGAGTACTGCTTCTTCCAGCGGGCCAGCTCGCCGTCCACGCAGTCGAAGAGCAGGTAGAGCTGGACCATCACCACGCCGAGCACGGCGCCCCAGACGCCCGGGACCAGCAGCGCCGGGGCGGCCAGCGCTCCGGCCAGCGTCATGACGTACGTGACCTGGTTCGGCGTGACGCGGGTGTTGACCAGGTAGCGGTCCACGCGCAGCGAGACCTCGCGCATGTACATGCGCCCGGCCCAGTGCTCGCCGCTGCGCCGGTCCTTCACGCCCGGGGGGTGAACGACCGGACGGAGTTCAGCTACTGATGGTCGTCGCATAGTCGGCGTACGCGTCCCTGATCTGGTCGGTGGACAGGTTGAGGTGCTCCAGGACCGTGAAGCGTCCCGGACGCGTCTGCGGGGCGTAGTCGACGGCCTTCACGAACTCGTCGACGCTGAACCCGATCTCCTCCGGCAGGACCGGCAGACCGTGGCGGCGCAGTATCGATGCCATCAGGAGGGACTCCTGGCGGGCGCCGCGCAGATGCATGGCGAAGCAGGCGCCGAGGCCGACCTGTTCGCCGTGGCTGGCCGCGCGCTGGGGGTAGAGCAGGTCGAAGGCGTGGTTGATCTCGTGGCAGGCGCCGGACGCCGGACGTGAGTCGCCCGCGACCGACATCGAGATACCCGTCAGGACGAGGCCCTCGGCCAGCACCTTCAGGAAGGCGTCGTCGCCGACGCCGCCCGGGTGACGCAGCACGGCCTCGCCGGCCTGGCGGGCCATCGCGGCCGCGAGCCCGTCGATCTCCTCGCCGTTGACCTCGTGGGCCAGCTCCCAGTCGGCGACGCAGGAGATGTTCGAGATCGCGTCGCCGATGCCGGAGCGGACGTAACGGGTGGGCGCCTCACGGATCACATCGAGGTCGATGACCACGGCGATCGGGGTGGGGACCCCGTAGGAGCCGCGCCCGTTGTCGTTGTCCAGCGTGGCGACCGGCGAGCACAGGCCGTCGTGCGAGAGGTTCGTCGCGACGGCGACCATGGGCAGCCCGACCCGCGCCGCGGCGTACTTCGCCACGTCGATGATCTTGCCACCGCCGAGGCCCACCACCGCGTCGTACCGGTTGCCCTTGATGCCATCGGCGAGCTTCACCGCGGAGTCGATCGTGCCGTCGGCGACCGGATACCAGTCGGCACCGGGCAGGACCGGGGCGAGCCTCTCCCTCAGGGCGCGCCCCGAGCCGTCGCTGATCGCGATGGCGAGCTTGCCCGAGGAGGAGATCCGCTGATCGGCCAGGAGACCCGCCAGATCGTCCATGGCGCCGCGTCGGATGTCGACGACGACCGGGGACGGAATGAGCCGGGTCAGTACTGGCACGCGATCTCCCGGCCCTTCTTGAGGTCGTCGTGGTTGTCGATCTCGACCCAGGTCACGGTGCCGATGGGGGCCACGTCGACGGTGAATCCACGGTTCACGAGCTCCTGGTAGCCGTCCTCGTAGTACAGGTCGGGGTCGCGCTCGAAGGTGGTCTTCAGCGCGTCCGCCAGCTCCTCGGCGGCCTCGGCCTCGATGAGGGTGACGCCGATGTACTCACCGGTGGCGGTGGCCGGGTCCATCAGCTTGGTGATGCGCTGAACGCCCTTGCCCTCCTCGGTGATGACCTTCATCTCCTCGTCGGCGAGCACCTTCTCGGTGTCCAGGGCGAGGATGATCTTCTGGCCCTTGCCGCGGGCGTCCAGGAGGGTCTTCTCGACGGAGACCGGGTGCACGGTGTCGCCGTTGGCGAGGATCACGCCCCGCTTGATGACGTCACGGGCGCACCACAGGGAGTAGGCGTTGTTCCACTCCTCGGCCTTGTCGTTGTCGATCAGCGTGAGGCTGAGGCCGTAGGTGGCCTCCAGCTCGGCCTTGCGGGCGTAGACGGCCTCCTTGCGGTAGCCGACGACGATCGCGACCTCGGTGAGTCCGACCTCGGCGAAGTTGGCCAGCGTGAGGTCGAGGACCGTCTTGTCGCCGTCGACAGGGACGAGCGCCTTGGGGAGCGTGTCCGTGTAGGGGCGCAGACGTCGTCCTGCACCGGCTGCCAGTACGAGGCCGATCATGCGAGTTCTCCTTCGTCGTGTACGGCGGGCGCCGAGGAGGACACCCAGAAGCGGATGGACTCCACGAGCACCACCAGAGCCACGGCGACCGCGAGCGCGGTCAGGGCCGTGGTGAAACCTGCGGCGTGGGTGAGTACGGCGGCGAGGACGGCCACCAGCGCGGTACGGCCCTCGTGTCCACCGATCGTCCGCACCAGCCACTGGGGCGGCGCGCCGGTGCCTCCGCGGATGCGGTACACCGTGTCGTAGTGATGGTAGGCGACGGCCGAGACGAGCCCGAAGGCCGCCGGAACGGCGTGCGGGGCGTCGCTGCGGGCCGCCAGCACGAGGATCGTGACGTACTCCGCCGCACGGAAGAACGGCGGCACCAGCCAGTCGAGCGCGCCCTTGAGCGGGCGGGCGACGGCGAGGCCGGAGAGGAGCACGTACACCGCTGCGGCGGCGACGGTGAGCCAGCTGCCGTACGGGAGGAAGAGCGCCGCGCCGATCATGACCAGCGTGCCGAGCAGCGCGACGGCCGGAGCCGTGAACGCGCCCCGGAGCCCTGGGGCGACCGCCGCCACACCCTGGGCCAGCGGGCCGGAGTCGGCCAGGTCCGCGAGGGCCTGGGCGGCGCGGTCGGTGCGGCTGGCCCGGCGGGTCAGCGAGCGCAGCAGGCGGCCGGCGGTGGTGTAGCAGGCGGCAAGGGAGCAGCCGATGAGCAGCGCGTAGAAGACGATGCGGGGGGTGGTGAGCGCGGTCAGGACCGCGATCATGGCCCAGCGCTCGCCGATCGGCAGCACGATCATCCGGCGCGCCCAGACCGTCCAGCCGACGCTGTCGAGCTTGTCCGAGAGGGCGGCGGTGGGGCTGGTGTTGGCGACCGCGTCGTGGTTGGCCTCGTTGAACGAGAAGTCCACGACATGGCGGCAGGCCTGGAGGACCATCGCGCCGAGCGCCAGTACCCATACGTCATCGCCGCCGCGTACGGCGCCGATGGCGAGGCCTGCGTAGTACGCGTACTCCTTGGCCCGGTCGAAGGTGGCGTCCAGCCAGGCGCCCATCGTGGAGTACTGCAGCGAGTAGCGGGCGAGCTGCCCGTCGGTGCAGTCCAGCACGAAGGAGACCAGGAGCAGGATCCCGGCGGCGACGTAGCCTCCGCGGGTTCCGGTGGCCGCCGCGCCCGCCGCGACGAGCGCGGTGATCAGGGACGCGGTGGTGACCTGGTTCGGGGTGAGGCCCCGGCGGGCGCACCAGCGGGCGATGTAGCGGGAGTACGGGCTGATGGCGAAGGTGGTGAAGAAGCCGTCGTGGGCCTTCACCGCGCTGCGCAGCCGGACCGCCTCGTCGTCGACCCCGTCGCGGGCGCTCTCGGCGGTCGCCCGCGCTCCGGCGTCGGTGGGGACGGTGGCGGTGAGCGAGCCCAGCTCGGGGCGCTTGACGGCGGTGCCCTCGGCCTCCAGCGCCACGGCGATCCGGCCGGGGACGGTGCGGTCCTCGGGCGCCGGGTCGGTGTCCGGAGCGACGACGGGGGCACCCGCGCCGACGGCGGCCGTGGTGCGCCGGAGCGCGCGCAGCAGGGCGCCGCGCGCCTCGGGCTGGGCGGTGAGCGCACCGGGCACGGTGGCGGCGGCGAAGCGGGGGTCGGTCAGCCCGAGCCGCAACGCGTGGACGTGGCCGACGAAACGCGGATCGACGAGGGCGACCCGGCGGCCGGCCGGGACGGCGGCGAGGAGGGTCGCGGCGTCACCGGCGTCGGCGGCGGTCTGCACGTCGAAGCCCAGGGACCGCAGATCGTCCGCGAGCGACGACCCGGGTACCGGCGTACCGGTGAGGATGGCGGTCGACAGACGAACTCACTCCTTGGCACTGACGTGGACGACACACGGCGGCACGGCCACATGGCGGGCCGGCGGCGTGTCGGCTGAGGCTATCGGATGAACGGAAGACCGAGTTCACCACCCGTTTGTGCGCCGTTCGGGTGGACCTGCGCAGTCGGGCGCCGTTCGCGATCATCATCATCGATCGGGGGCCCGGCCCACAAACCGCGAGGGTGGGCGGCGGGAACGCTGCGCTTAGGCTGGCGGTCATGACATGGCTGATCACAGGCGGGGCGGGTTACATCGGGGCACACGTGGCGCGGGCCATGGTCGCGGCGGGAGAGCGGGTCGTGGTGCTCGACGACCGCTCCAGCGGCATCGCCGAGCGGCTGCCGGACGCCGTCACGCTGGTGGAGGGCTCCGCCTCCGACCGGGCCCTGCTGGACCGGGTGCTGGCCGGTCACGCGGTGAGCGGCGTGGTGCATCTGGCGGCGAAGAAGCAGGTCGGCGAGTCCGTGGAGAAGCCGCTGCTGTACTACCGGGAGAACGTCGCGGGACTGGCCGTCCTGCTGGAGGCCGTGGTCGCGGCGGGGGTGCGGCGCTTCCTCTTCTCATCCTCGGCCGCCGTGTACGGCGTACCGGACGTGGACCTCATCACGGAGGAGACGCCCTGCCTCCCCATCAATCCGTACGGCGAGACGAAGCTCACCGGTGAGTGGCTGGTGCGGGCCACCGGCAAGGCGCACGGGCTCTCGACCGCCTGCCTGCGGTACTTCAACGTGGCGGGCGCGGCCGCGCCGGAGCTCGCGGACACCGGGGTCTTCAACATCGTGCCGATGATGTTCGAGCGGCTGACGCACGGCGAGGCCCCCCGGATCTTCGGCGACGACTACCCGACACCGGACGGCACCTGCATCCGCGACTACATCCACGTCGCCGATCTGGCGGAGGCGCACCTCGCGGTCGCGCGCCGGCTGGACGAGACGGGCGCGGGCGATCTGACGCTGAACGTCGGCCGGGGCGAGGGTGTCTCGGTACGGGAGCTGGCGGACGTGATCGGCGAGGTGACGGGAAGCGATCTGAAGCCGGTGGTCGAGCCGCGCCGGGCCGGCGACGCGCCGAAGGCCGTGGCGTCGGCCGCGCGGATCACCGAGGAACTGGGCTGGACGGCCCGGCGGGGTGTGCGCGAGATGGTCGAGTCGGCCTGGGAGGGCTGGTGCCTGAACCACCCCGAGGCCCGTCCGTGATCGGTTCCAGGTGGCGTCCTTGATCGTGTCAACGCTCTGACCTGCGGAACGTTTCCGCAGGTCAGGGCACATGACAACGGTGTTCAGTCCCGTGTTGCCGGATACCCCCCACCCGTAGTTCACTGGGCTTCGCCGGGGCGATTCCGCCCCGGCACGTCCTACGGACCTGGAGGCGTTTCGCATGGGGGCTGGCCACGATCACGGGCATACGCACGGCGGGCCTCCTCCGACGGGAACGGCGGCCGCCGCGTACCGGGGAAGGCTCCGGATCGCCCTGGGGATCACCCTGAGCGTGATGGTCATGGAGATCGTCGGCGGGGTGCTCTCCGACTCGCTCGCGCTGATCGCCGACGCCGCCCATATGGCCACCGACGCCCTGGGGCTCGGGATGGCGCTGCTCGCCATCCATTTCGCCAACCGCCCGACCGCCCCGAACCGCACCTTCGGCTTCGCCCGCGCGGAGATCCTGGCCGCGCTCGCCAACTGCCTGCTGCTGCTCGGCGTCGGCGCCTATCTGATCTTCGAGGCGGTGGAGCGGTTCATCACCCCGGCCGAGACGAAGGGCGGGCTCGCCATCGCGTTCGCCGCGGTCGGCCTGGTGGCCAACGTGGTCTCCCTCTCGCTGCTGATGCGCGGGCAGAAGGAGAGCCTGAACGTACGGGGCGCCTATCTGGAGGTGATGGCCGACACCCTGGGCTCGCTCGCCGTGATCATCTCGGCGGGGATCATCATGGCGACCGGCTGGCAGGCCGCCGACCCGATCGCCTCGCTGGTGATCGGCCTGATGATCGTCCCCCGGACGGTGAAGCTGCTGCGGGAGACCCTGAACGTGCTGCTGGAGGCCGCACCCAAGGGGGTGGACATGGCGGAGGTCCGGGCCCACATCACGGCCCTGCCCGGGGTGCTGGACGTCCACGACCTGCACGCCTGGACGATCACCTCGGGGATGCCGGTGCTCTCCGCCCACGTGGTGGTGCGCCAGGAGATGCTCGACTCGATAGGGCACGAGAAGGTGCTGCACGAGCTGCAGGGCTGCCTCGGGGACCACTTCGACGTGGAACACTGCACCTTCCAGCTGGAGCCGAGCGGTCACGCGGAGCACGAGGCGCATCTCTGCCACTGAGTCGAGGGGCCGGGGTGCGGCGCATCCACGGGGCCGGACATGCCCGGCCCCGGAGTGCGGACAAGCGGCTTTTGTACGGCAGACTTGACCGGACTCCAGGGGCCCGGCGCACGAGGCCGGGGACCAAAGCGAAGGATGGGTATGCCGACCACACCAGCCACCGCGACGCACAGCTCGTCGAACGGCACCGCCGAACCGATCATGCTCGAACTGGTCGACGAGAACGGCACCACCATCGGCACCGCGGAGAAGCTGGCGGCCCATCAGGCCCCCGGGCAGCTGCACCGCGCGTTCTCCGTGTTCCTCTTCGACGAGCAGGGGCGGCTGCTGCTCCAGCGCCGGGCGCTCGGCAAGTACCACTCCCCCGGCGTCTGGTCGAACACCTGCTGCGGACACCCCTACCCGGGCGAGTCCCCGTTCGCGGCCGCCGCCCGGCGTACGTACGAGGAGCTGGGCATCTCGCCGTCACTGCTGGCCGAGGCGGGCACCGTGCGCTACAACCACCCGGACCCGGCGTCGGGCCTGGTCGAGCAGGAGTTCAATCACCTGTTCGTGGGAATGGCACAGGCGGCGCTGAAGCCGGACTCCGAGGAGGTCGGCGAGACCGCTTTCGTGACGGCGGCCGAGCTGGAGAAGCGGCATGCCGAGGGGCCGTTCTCGGCGTGGTTCATGACGGTGCTGGACGCGGCACGGCCGGCGATCCGTGAGCTGACGGGGCCCTCCGCGGGCTGGTGATCCTTCGCCCGGTCGCGTACGGGGGCGGGCGGACAGTCACGCACGGGGCGGTCAGAGCTGCGTCTTCAACGGCAGCGCCGCCCAGATGATCTTCCCGCCGCTCGCCGTGTGCTCGACGTCGCAAGTGCCGCCCGCCTCCGCGGTGACCACCTTGACCAGCAGCAGACCCCGGCCGCCGGTCTGCGCGTAGTCGGTCTCCAGGGCGGTGGGGCGGTACGGGTGGTTGTCCTCCACCGAGACTCTGACCCAGTCGGCGCCGATGGCCACCTCGACGGCGAGCTCGGGCGAGAGCAGCGCCGCGTGCTTGACGGCGTTGGTGACCAGCTCCGAGACGATCAGCAGAAGCCCCTGGAGGATGTCGTCCTCGATCGGCACACCCTGCCGGCCGAGAAGATCGCGTACGGCGTGCCGGGCGCTGGGCACGGACGCCTCCACGGCGGGGGCGGTGAAGCGCCACACCCCCTCGTACGACACGGGGTCGGCAGGGGCACTCCCGAGGCTCTCCATCGTCCGGCACCAGCTCTCACTCGCACTGCACTGACCGTCGAGTAAAGAGTGTGGGAATGGCTTGGTCAGGACCGTGCCACTGACCGGAAGTAGCCAGGTATCGGCGCTATTTGACCAAACCTGTAGGACGCTGACGGCCTGGTGACTACTTCTGCTCGTCTTCTGGTGCCGTGATCGGTTCGTCCGCGGTCGGGACCGATTCATCGAGCCGCTCCGAGACCATGCTGACGATACGGCGGCCGCCGATGCCGATGGCGATCAGCCCGAGTCCGTCGAACAGCAGGGCCAGCGAGAAGAAGCAGCCGAGCACGTACAGGCTGCTGTGCGGCCAGTCGAACAGCACCAGGAGACCCAGCAGCAGGCCGAAGGCTCCCTGCAGCAGCGTCCATCCCATCTGCGGGCCGCGCACCACGACACTGCCGACGAGCCGGAAGACCCCGCCGGTCAGGAAGAGCAGGGCGGCGAACATGGTCAGCGCCTCGGCCGTGCCCTCAGGATGCTTGATGACGACGACGCCCGCGGCGATGTTGAGGGCCGCGACCACCACGCCCAGCCAGAAGTAGTTCGTGCCGCGCGACTCGATCGCGTGCAGCAGCCCGACCAGACCGCCGACGAGCAGCAGCCAGCCGAAGAGCAGCATCGAGGTGAGGGTGGCCACGCCGGTGTAGATGAGCCCGATGATGCCCGCGATCACCAGCAGCGTGCCGAGCAGCGCCAGCCAGCCGAAACTGCGGCTGAGCTTCCTGCCCTCGGCGGTGGGTCCGTTCATCGACAGCTCCTCACGGTGCGTGCCCGTCTCGCGACCCCTTCTTGATCATAGGTTCGAACCGTGGGGATAGCATCCGGCGCATGGACCGTACGGAACCCCGCCTGATCACCTCCGTCGAGCGCGGCGTCGCCACCGTCGTGATCTCCAACCCCGCCAAGCGGAACGCGATGACCACCGCGATGTGGCAGAGCCTGCCGGAGCTGCTGGAGGGGCTGGCGGCCGATCCGGAGGTCCGGGTGCTGGTGCTGACCGGGGCCGGGGACACCTTCTGCGCCGGGGCCGACATCTCCACGCTGCGGGAGAACGCGGGCACCGCCCAGGGCCTGGCGGTGGAGGCCGAGGAGGCGCTCGCCGCCTTCCCCCGGCCGACGCTGGCGGCGGTGCGCGGCTACTGCGTGGGCGGCGGCGGTCAGCTCGCGGCCGCCTGCGATCTGCGGTTCGCGGAGGAGGGGGCCTCCTTCGGGGTCACCCCGGCCAAGCTCGGCATCGTCTACGCGGCGTCCTCGACCCGGCGGCTCGTCGCCCTCGTCGGCCCGGGCACGGCGAAGCATCTGCTGTTCTCCGGCGAGCTGATCGACACGGAGCGGGCGCTGCGCACCGGCCTGGTCGACGAGGTGCTGCCGCCCGGCGGCCTGGACAAGCGGGTCGAGGAGTACGTACGGGTGCTGGCGTCCCGGTCGCAGCTGACCCAGGCGTCGGCGAAGGAGTTCGCCGCGGGCCGGACGGACCGGGACGCCCACTGGGCCGCCGAGGCGCGCGGCAGTACGGACACGGCGGAGGGCGTCGCCGCCTTCCTGGAGCGGCGCGCACCCCGCTTCACCTACACCACGGCGCCCACTCGCTGAGGCCTTTACCGGGGGGTGTGGCGGCTCCTGGTCCGCCACTCCTCGACGAGGGCCGCGGGGGCCTTCTCGGGCGAGCCGCAGTCGTAGGGCGGCTGCGGGTCGTACTCCGTGAGCAGCTGAACCGAGCGCGCCGTGTCGTCGCCGGCGATCCGGCCGAGCAGGGTCAGGCCCATGTCGATGCCGGAGGAGACCCCGGCGGCGGTGACGTACTTGCCGTCGAGGACGACGCGCTCCCCCGTGGGCTCTGCGCCGAATCCCTCCAGCAGCTCCAGCGCCAGCCAGTGGGAGGTGGCCCGCCGCCCCTTCAGGAGTCCGGCGGCCGCCAGCAGGAGCGAGCCGGTGCAGACCGAGGTGGTCCAGGTGGTGGTGGCGTCGACCGCGCGCAGCCAGCCGAGCAGGGCCTCGTTCTCCATCTGGTCGCTCTGGCCGGGGCCCCCCGGCACGATCACCAGGTCGGGCGAGGTCACCTCGGCGAGCGTCTTCTCCGCGACGAGCCCGAGGCTCCCGCTGTCGTTGCGGACGGGCCCGGTCCGCTCGGCGACGAAGACGGTCTCGGCGCCGGGTGCCCGGCTGAGGATCTCGTAGGGGCCCACCGCGTCCAGGGCGGTGAAGCGGTCGAAGAGCACGATGGCGATCTGCACGGTTGCTGCCTCTCGGTACGGCCGGTGGGAGCCGGGCGCGGGTCGGTACGGGTCTGCGTGGGCCGGTGAGGGTCGGTGTGGGCCGGTGGGCTCAGGTCGTGGATGCGGGGGTGCGGAAGCGGCGGCGGTATTCGGCCGGTGCCGTCGCGAGGGTCTTCACGAAGGCGCGGCGCATGGCCTCCGGGGTGCCGTAGCCGCTGGCGCGGGCGACCTGCTCGACACCGTCGGCGGTGTCCTCCAGGAGCCGACGGGCGTGCTCCAGGCGGACCCGCTCGACGTACCGGCCGGGGGTCGTCCCGGTCTCCGCCCGGAACGCTCGGGCGAAGTGCCGGGGCGAGAGCCGGGCGCGGGCCGCGAGGGCGTCGACCCCGAGGTCGGCGTCCGGGTGCTGGGTGATCCAGTGCTGGACCTCGCGCAGCGGTTCCCGCTGTGCGGTCTGGGCGCTGAGCTGGGCGCTGAACTGGGCCTGGTTGCCGGGGCGGCGCAGGAACACCACGAGGTGCCGGGCGATGGTCAGCGCGAGATCCCGCCCGTGGTCCTCCTCGACGAGCGCGAGGGCCAGGTCGATGCCCGCCGTGACGCCCGCCGAGGTGGCCAGTCTCCCGTCCCGTACGAAGATCGGCTCGGGATCGACCCGGACGGCCGGGTGGTCGCGGGCCAGCTGCTCGCAGTAGTTCCAGTGAGTGGTGACCCGGTGTCCGTCCAGCAGGCCCGCCTCGGCCAGCAGCAGCGCCCCCGTGCACACGGAGACGAGCCGGTCGGACCGCGGCCCGTGCTCCCTCAGCCAGGCGGTCAGCTCCGGGTGGGAGCCCCGGGTGCCGTGACCTCCGGGCACCAGCAGGGTGTGCGGGGCGGGCGCGTCGGCCAGGCTGCTGTCGGGCATCAGGACGAGCCCGCTGGTCGACCGGACGGGGCCACCGTCGAGCGAGGCGGTCCGCAGGTCGTAGGAGACCCCGGGCGACCGGGAGGCGCCCGCGAAGACCTCCATCGGGCCGGTCACGTCGAGGCCCTGGACGCCGTCGAAGAGCACGACGAGGACGGTTCGCTGCTTCACGTCTGCCATCCTGGGCGTCGGGCGGCGATGGCTGCAATGACGAATGCCCCTCCTTTCCTGCCATCGCCCTTCTCTCCTGGAGCCCGCCCTCCCCCGGGGTATCTTCCGTACCGACCAGTCGGTAACGTGCTGGTATGACTACTCTTCCGGCCCGCGCGGAGCGCCGCTGCCACAACGCCGTCAACCCGCTGCACTCCTGTCTCTTCTTCTCCCCCGACCTGGGTGCTGAGATGGGGAAGATCGGTATCGAGGACCCCAGCGCGGCCTACTTCGCGACCCGGGCCGCCGCGTTCGGCGCGGTGGGGGCGGGCACCGTCACCGCGACCTTCTACAACTTCAACCCCGTGCTGGTGGCCCGCCATGTGCCGGCCGTCTGGGAGACCGCCTCCCCCGAGGTGGTCCTCGAAGCCCGGCTGCGGGCGGCGGACTCGACGCTGCGGCGGCTGCTCGGCGAGGAGATCATCGCCTCCGACGAGCTGGCGGAGGCGGCCCGCCTCGCCCTGCGCGCCACCGAGGCCTGCACCCCGCACGCCCGCCCGCTGTACGCCGCGCACGCGGATCTGCCGGTGCCCGAGGAGCCGCACCTGGCGTTCTGGCACGCCGCGACCCTGCTCCGTGAGCACCGGGGCGACGCCCATCTCGCCGCCCTGCTCGCGGCCGGCCTCGACCCGCTGGAGTCCCTCGTCAGCCACACGGCCACCGGCAAGGGCATGGCGATCCGCTGGATCCTGTCCTCCCGGGGCTGGCGCCGCACCGACTGGGAGTCGGCGTCCGAGCGGCTGCGGGAGCGCGGGCTGCTGGAGGCGGGCGAGGAACTGGCGCTGACCGAGGCCGGCACCGCACTGCGCGCCGAGGTCGAGGAGGCGACGGACCGTATGGACATCGCCCCCTACGAACACCTGGGCGCGGAAGGCGTCGAGCGGCTCACCGAACTCGCCCGCGGCTTCCTCTTCACCGCCGCCGCGGCGGGCGCGTTCCCGGGCTCGGCGACCGGCCGGGGCTGACCCGGGACGGACCCCGGTACCGCCCGGGGACCCCGCGCACCGCGTCGGGGCACCCGGGCGTGTTGCCCGAGGTCACGCGACACGGCCCCCGGCCACGCGGCACAATGCAGGCCCGGGGGATGCCCCCGGAAAGCACCAACGTGCTCATCACGACCCGAGCACGGCCAGCACAGCCAGTACGAGAAGGCGAGTCGGGAAAACCGTGACGACGTCCATCGAAGGCAGGATCGCCGAGGAGCTCGGCGTACGGGAGCGACAGGTCAGGGCGGCGGTCGAGCTGCTCGACGGCGGATCGACCGTGCCGTTCATCGCGCGCTACCGCAAGGAGGCGACCGAATCCCTCGACGATGCGCAGCTGCGCACGCTGGAGGAACGGCTGCGCTATCTGCGGGAGCTGGAGGAGCGGCGTACGGCGATCCTCGATTCCGTACGCGAACAGGGCAAGCTCGACGCGGCGTTGGAGGCGAGCATCCGGGCCGCCGAGACCAAGGCGCGCCTGGAGGACATCTACCTGCCGTTCAAGCCCAAGCGGCGTACCAAGGCGCAGATCGCCCGGGAGGCGGGTCTCGAACCGCTGGCGGACGGCCTGCTCGGGGACCCGTCGACCGATCCGCTCGCCGCTGCCGCCGCGTTCGTGGACGGTGACAAGGGGGTGGTGGACGCGGCTGCCGCCCTGGACGGCGCACGGGCGATCCTCACCGAGCGGTTCTCCGAGGACGCCGACCTGACCGGCGAGCTGCGTGAGCGCATGTGGACGCGCGGCCGGCTGGCGGCGAAGGTGCGCGACGGCCAGGAGGAGGCGGGCGCGAAGTTCGCCGACTACTTCGACTTCGCGGAGCCGTTCACCGCGCTGCCCTCGCACCGGGTGCTCGCGATGCTGCGCGGCGAGAAGGAGAACGCGCTCGACCTGGTCCTGGAACCGGAGGAGCCGGAGGCCGCCGAGCGGCCGGGCCCATCCGCGTACGAGAACATGATCGCCCGCCGTTTCGAGATCGCCGACCGGGGCCGCCCGGGCGACAAGTGGCTGGGCGACACGGTGCGTTGGGCCTGGCGGACGCGGATCCAGGTGCATCTGGGCATCGACCTGCGGCTCCGGCTGCGTACGGCGGCGGAGGACGAGGCGGTGCGGGTCTTCGCCTCGAACCTGCGTGATCTGCTGCTCGCCGCCCCGGCCGGGACGCGGGCCACGCTGGGCCTGGACCCCGGTTTCCGTACGGGGGTGAAGGTCGCGGTCGTCGACGCCACCGGCAAGGTGGTGGCCACCGATGTGATCTACCCGCATGTGCCCGCCAACAAGTGGGACCAGGCGCTGGCGAAGCTCGCGCATCTCGCGAAGGAGCACGCGGTCGACCTGATCGCGATCGGCAACGGGACGGCGTCCCGCGAGACGGACAAGCTCGCCGGTGAACTGATCGACAAGCACCCGGAGTTGAAGCTCACGAAGGTGATGGTCTCGGAAGCGGGCGCCTCGGTGTACTCCGCCTCCGCGTTCGCCTCGCAGGAACTGCCCGACATGGACGTGTCGTTGCGCGGCGCGGTCTCCATCGCACGGCGGCTCCAGGACCCGCTGGCCGAGCTGGTGAAGATCGACCCGAAGTCGATCGGCGTCGGCCAGTACCAGCACGACCTGTCCGAGGTGAAGCTCTCGCGCTCCCTGGACGCGGTCGTCGAGGACTGTGTGAACGGCGTCGGCGTGGACGTCAACACCGCCTCCGCACCCCTGCTTTCACGGGTCTCCGGGATCAGCTCGGGACTAGCGGAGAACATCGTGGCGCACCGGGACACCAACGGCCCCTTCCGGTCCCGCAAGGCGCTGAAGGACGTGGCGCGCCTCGGCCCGAAAGCGTACGAGCAGTGCGCGGGCTTCCTGCGGATCCGGGGCGGCGACGACCCGCTGGACGGCTCCAGTGTGCACCCCGAGGCCTACCCGGTGGTGCGGCGGATGGGGAAGAGCGCGGGCGGCGAGGTCGCCTCGCTGATCGGCAACACGGACGCCCTGCGGGCGCTGCGCGCGGCGGACTTCGTGGACGACATGTTCGGGCTGCCGACCGTGACGGACATCCTCAAGGAGCTGGAGAAGCCGGGGCGCGACCCGCGGCCCGCTTTCCGCACGGCGACCTTCAAGGAGGGCGTCGAGAAGCTCGGCGACCTGGAGCCGGGCATGGTGCTGGAGGGCGTCGTGACGAACGTGGCCGCGTTCGGCGCGTTCGTCGACGTCGGCGTCCACCAGGACGGTCTGGTGCACGTGTCGGCGCTGTCGAAGACGTTCGTGAAGGACCCGCGCGACGTGGTGAAGCCCGGGGACATCGTGAAGGTCAAGGTCATGGACGTCGACGTGCCGCGCAAGCGGATCTCGCTGACGCTGCGCCTCGACGACGAGCCCGGCGCGGGCGGCGGCTCCGGCGGGCAGCAGGGCCGCGGCGAGCGGGGCGGCCGTCCCCCGAAGCAGCGCCAGGGCCAGGGCTCCGGTGGCGGCCAGGGCCGTCAGGGCGGCGGCCGGGACCGGCGCGGTGGCGGTGGCGGGTCGCGGCAGGGCAGCCAGGGCGCTCCGGCTCCGGCCAACAGCGCGATGGCGGACGCGCTGCGGAGGGCCGGACTGGCGGACCCGAAGCAGGGCGGCGGCGGCCGGGGGCGCTGAACCCGACGGTCTCCGCACCCGGGGACCATCGGCAGGGCTGTCGGCGCCGGGACAGGCCGTGGTCCGGTCGTGGGCGTGGTGACGCGGTGCCCGTACTCGCGGCGGTTCTTGCGCTCGGCAAGGGCCGCCGCGACACCGTGGCTGATGTCTGCCGGCAACGCGGGCAGCTCACGGTGCGCGGCGGGGCGGCTGTGAGGCGGACGGGTGCCGGCGCCCTAGGGCTCGTGGCGCCGACGCGCGAGATGGAGCGTGATGTCGGCTTTCATCTCGACCACGTCGGGCACCACCCGTCCGATCCGCCTGAACAGCTCTTCGCGTTGCGCGGGGGCCAGCACGAAGTAGGCCGAGACCGTGGAGAGGTGGCCGAGGTAGTCGATCGCGCTCAGCGCATAGCGCCGTTCGATGACCGACTGCCGCACGTCGGTGAACCACGAGGACTGCTGGAGTTCGGTCCCCGGCCACTGCATGGCGTGCTCCGGGGGCGTTCCGTCGGGGGACGGGATCTCGTCGCTGTCGAGGAACGGCGCCCGCAGCGTGCGTACGACTTCCTCGACAGCCGGGTCGGCCGGTCGCAGAGGCCCGCCGAACGAGGCGAAGACGCCGCCGGGCCGCACCAGTTCGGCCATGCGCGACCACCTGCCCTCCGGCTGGATCCAGTGCAGCGAGGCCGCCGCGTAGACGAGCCCGTACGTCTCGTCCAGGCGCAGCTCCTCGAACGCGGCCTGTTCCGTGCGGACGCCCGCCGGCACGTGCTTGCGCAGCTCGGCGAGCATGGCCGCGTCGGGGTCGGTGGCGGTGACCGCGGCCACCTGCTGGGCGAACAGGCGCGTCGCCTTGCCCGTTCCGGCGCCGATCTCCAGGGCTGTGTGCACCGGGTGTTCCGCGTGGGCCATCACCCGGTCGAGGAGCACCGGAGGGTATCCGGGCCGAAACCGCTCGTACGCTTCCGCTATTGCTCCGAAACTCACTGCGCGACGGGACATACCGGCAAGCCTGGCATGCGCTCCCCGGTCCCGCTCAGACTTCCTTGACCTGGCCGTCCGCCACTTCGATGCGGCGCGTGGTGCGGACCGCCTCCAGCATCCGGCGGTCGTGCGTGACCAGCAGCAGGGTGCCCGTGTACGTCTCCAGGGCCGCCTCCAACTGCTCGATGGCGGGCAGGTCCAGGTGGTTCGTCGGCTCGTCGAGCACCAGGAGGTTCACACCCCGGCCCTGGAGCAGGGCGAGGGCGGCGCGGGTGCGCTCCCCGGGGGAGAGGCTGGTGGCCGGACGCATCACATGGTCGGCGCGCAGGCCGAACTTGGCGAGCAGGGTGCGGACTTCGGCCGGTTCCGTGTCGGGCACGGCCGCGCAGAAGGCGTCCAGCAGCGACTGCGCCCCGAGGAACAGCTTGCGGGCCTGGTCCACCTCGCCGACCACGACCCCCGAACCGAGCGTGGCGTTCCCGGAGTCGAGCGGCAGCCGCTCCAACAGGGCTGCCAGCAGGGTGGACTTGCCCGCGCCGTTGGCCCCGGTGATGGCGACCCGGTCCGCCCAGTCGATCTGGATCGAGGCGGGGCCGAAGGTGAAGCCGCCGCGCACGACGCGGGCTTCGCGCAGGGTGGCGACGACGGATCCGGAGCGCGGGGCGGAGGCGATCTCCATCCGCAGCTCCCACTCCTTGCGGGGCTCCTCGACCACGTCGAGGCGTTCGATCATGCGCTGGGTCTGGCGGGCCTTCGCGGCCTGCTTCTCGCTGGCCTCGCTGCGGGCGTTGCGGCCGAGCTTGTCGCCGTCGGTGGCCTTGCGGCGGGCGTTCTTGACGCCCTTGTCCATCCAGGAGCGCTGCATGTGGCCGCGCGCTTCGAGGGACGCCTTCTTGTCGGCGTACTCCTCGTAGTCCTCGCGGGCGTGCCGACGGGCGGTCTCGCGCTCCTCCAGGTAGGCCGCGTAGCCACCGCCGTACAGGTTGATCTGCTGCTGGGCGAGGTCCAGCTCCAGCACCTTGGTGACCGTGCGCATCAGGAACTCACGGTCGTGGCTGATGACGACGGTGCCCGCGCGCAGACCGGAGACGAAGCGCTCCAGGCGCTCCAGGCCGTCCAGGTCGAGATCGTTGGTGGGCTCGTCGAGCAGGAAGACGTCGTAGCGGGAAAGGAGAAGCGACGCGAGTCCGGCGCGGGCCGCCTGTCCGCCGGAGAGCGCGGTCATGGGCCGGTCGAGGCCCACGGTCAGGCCCAGCTCGGCGGCGACCTGCTCGGCCCGCTCCTCCAGGTCGGCGCCGCCGAGGGCGAGCCAGCGCTCCAGGGCGTCGGAGTACGCGTCGTCCGCGCCCGGGGCTCCCGCGACCAGGGCCTCCGTCGCCTCGTCCATGACGCGCTGGGCGTCGGCGACGCCGGTGCGGCGGGCCAGGAAGGCGGCCACGGTCTCGCCGTCGCGGCGCTCGGGCTCCTGCGGGAGGTGGCCGACGTTGGCGGTGGGCGGGGAGAGCCGCAGCTCACCCTCCTCCGGCCGGTCGAGCCCGGCGAGCAGACGGAGCAGGGAGGACTTGCCCGCCCCGTTGACTCCGACGAGACCGATCACGTCACCGGGGGCGACGACGAGGTCGAGCCCGGCGAAGAGCGTGCGGTCGCCGTGTCCGGCGGCGAGGTCCTTGGCGACGAGGGTGGCAGTCATCAGGGTGCCGATCCTAGTCGCCGGCGCTCGGTGCCCCTGCCGGGCACTGCCGCCGGTGGGCCGGTGCCCACGGTGGCCCGGCCCCGCCGTCCGACGCGGAGGCTCAGGCCCCGGGGCCGCAGCGCCCCGGCGCCCCGCCGTCAGCCGACGCCGTGGACCAGCTGGGTGCTCAGTTCGTACCGTGCCCCCACGATCGCCAGCTCCCCGGCGGCCACCTTCGCCGCGAGATCGGTCTCGCGCGCCAGCCGGGAACGGACCAGCCGGACCTGGGCGCTGACCGTGGCGTCCACCCGGGCGTCACCGTGCTGCCCGTGCACGATCGCGGGCCTGATCTGGTCGGCCACGTACTGGATGTGCGCGGGCAGGCTCTCCCCGGTCTCCTCCGCGTGGACCGCGGCGGCGACCGCGCCGCACGACTGGTGGCCCAGGACCACGACCAGCGGGATACCCAGTTCGAGAACGCCGTACGCGATGCTGCCGAGGACCGCCTCGTCCAGCACCTCGCCGGCCGAGCGGACGGTCATCAGGTCGCCGAGCCCCTGGTCGAAGACCAGCTCCGGGGGAACACGGGAGTCGATGCAGCCGAGTATCAGCGCGAACGGCGACTGGCCGGAGACCAGGGCGCTGCGCACCCCGGCCGTCTCGTGGGGATGCCGTTGGTGGAGCGTACGCCAGCGGCGGTTCCCGGCGGCGAGTTCCTTCAGCGCAGCGGCCGGGGTCGCGGGCCTCGCGGCGGTCGCGGACCGGGTGCGCGGGGCGGCGCCCACGGGCGAGGAGCCCGCAGCGAGCACGCCCGCCGCCGCGGTGGCGGCGGAGGCGCGGAGCAGGGTGCGGCGCGTGGTCGGCGCCGTGCGGGGGGTTCGGGTGATTGTCACGCGCGGACGTTAACCCCCTTCACCAGTAAGGGAGTTTGAGGCCGGAGAACCCTTGGCCAGACCTTGACCATCTCTTGGGTGAGGGCTGGGGCGGAGCCCGGACGGCACCGGCCCGGCGGGGCGCTGCGGAGCGCGTGCCGCCGGGCCGGAGAGCGGGACGGTCAGCTGAAGCCGCCGAGCGTGATCAGCGCCTCCTGCGGGTTGCCGTCGTGGACGAGCGACTCATGGGCGCCCACGTCGTCGAAGGCGAAGCCGTACGCCTTGCCGTCGACCATCTGCGCGTGGATGAGGCGGGAGTAGTGGTTGGTCACGGAGTCCTTGTAGAAGTTGGCCGCGTTGTTGTCGGGGTGGTTCGTGCCGTTCAGCAGAGTGGAGCGGTTGAAGCCCGCGCACAGCGTGCGGGAGATGGGGCCGCGCACCAGGTCGTTGGGCGCGTCCAGGTGCTTGTAGCAGCCGAAGACGCTGTCCGAGTCCGGCTTCTGGAACGAGGTCACGACGGCGCCCGAGCCGTTGGTGAAGTTCATGACGTTGCCGGAGACCCGGCCGTAGTACTTGGTGTTCGGCTCGTGCGCGAACGGTGTCACGGTCAGGACGGAGCTGCTGTAGCGGCTCCAGACCCGGTTGATGTAGTCGTTCATGATCCCGGACGGCAGGTTGCCGGCCCCGACGCCGTGCCCCGGGGACAGGGCGCGCAGCACCGTTCCGTCGGACCGGGTCTGGATGAGGCCGGACCAGCCGCCGGACTGGTTCCTGAGGTTGTTGAACACCGCGTTGTAGCCGCCCGGCTTGAGCTTGCCGGTACTCTTCACGGCGCCGCCGGGCGCCCTGACGCCGACGGAGTAGGGGGCGGAGAACATGTCGACCTGGGTGCTGTTGATCCACAGACCCGCGTCGTTCAGCGTGTACTCGGTCCAGTTGAACAGGATGTTCCTGTTCGGGTCGCTCGGGTTCTGCACGGCGGGCTGCACGAGACCGCCGGTGGTGACCTTGAAGACGAGCTTCTGACCGTACGAGAAGTAGACGCGCCCGGAGAACTTCGGCATCCGGATCGTCACCGACTGCCCGTTCCGCGGACCGGCGATCGACGCGTCCGGGGCCGGGGTGGGCGGGTTGCCTCCGGCCGGCCAGGGGTGGAAGGTGCCGTTCGCGTCCGCCCAGCCCTGGCGGCCGGTGGAGAGCTCCGTTCCGAGGTTGTAGACGTAGATCTGGTCGGCGCGTCCCGAGTCGTTCTTGATGGTCAGCGGGATGGTGGCGGGTACCGCCGCCTCGGCCGGCGTCTGGCCGACACCGGTGGTCAGACCCAGAGCGAGGGCCAGGGCGGCGGTCAGCGCGCCGAGACTTCTTCGTAAAGCGGGCATGCTCGTTCTCCTCATCGGGCGGATGCGTGGCTGGAACGGGGGGCACATCACCTGCGAGCTTGAGAGCGCTCTCAGAATCCTGCGGGGAGCGACCGCTGTCAACGAGCCTGTCTCAACTTGTTGAACCTGCGGGCGCTGTGCCCTGGCGCGCGGGCTGCCCCTCTCCCCCAGGCCGGGGATTCCGGTTGCTCTGGCCGCAGGATTCCGGTTTCGGTTAGCGTCCGGGCAGCGACGGGCCGGGGCCGAGGGAAGTCGAGAGAAGGGGAGTGACCGTGGTGGCGGATGTGATCGTGGTGGGCGGCGGGGTCGTCGGGCTCACCACCGCCGTGACACTGGCGGAGCGCGGGCTGCGGGTGCGGGTCTGGTCGCGCGACCCGGCCGGGGCCACCACGTCGGCGGTGGCGGGGGCCCTGTGGTGGCCGTACCGGATCGAGCCGGCCGAGCGGGTGGGCGACTGGTCGCTGGAGACGCTGGCGGTGTACGAGGAGCTGGCCGGTACCCCGGAGGAGACCGGCGTACGGCGGGTGGCGGGGCTGCACGGCGGGGAGCGGTTCGCGGCGCTGGGCGAGTGGGCGGCCGGGCTGAAGGACGCCGTGGAGGTGCCTGAAGGGCTGCGGGTGACGCTGCCGCTGCTGGACATGCCGGTCCATCTGGAGTGGCTGGAGCGGCGGCTCGCGGCGGCGGGCGGTGCGGTGGAGCGACGGGCCGTGACGGGGTTCGGCGAGGCGGCGGCGGTGAGCCCGGTGGTGGTGAACTGCACGGGGCTCGGGGCGCGTGAGCTGGTGCCCGACGCCGGGGTGCGTCCGGTGCGGGGGCAGTTGGTCGCGGTGGAGAACCCGGGGATCGAGGAGTGGTACACGGAGGCGGATCCGGCGTCGGCCGCGACGACGTACTTCTTCCCGCAGCCGGGGCGGCTGGTGCTGGGCGGTACGGCGGAGGCGGACGACCCGCGCACGGAGCCCGACCCGGACACGGCGCGGGAGATCGTGGCGCGGTGCGCGCGCATCCGGCCGGAGATCGCCGGCGCCCGGGTGCTCGGGCACCGGGTGGGGCTGCGCCCGGCGCGGGAGGCGGGGGTCCGGATCGAGGCGGAGACCGTGCCGGGCGGCGGCCTCCTGGTGCACAACTACGGGCACGGCGGCGCGGGCGTGACGGTGGCCTGGGGCTGCGCACGCGCGGCGGCGGCGCTGGTGGGGTGACGGGGGCGCGGGCACACCCCTGGGGCACGCCGGTGCGCAAGCACCGCCGAGCCTGGGACCGGCCCGACCGGGCTCGGGCCGCACGGCCGGGCCCGCGGCCGGCCCGCCCCGTCACCACACAGGCCACAGGGTCCTGGGCCGGACCCGCCCCGGTATACGGGCACCACCGGAACCCGAGCCCGGCCTGCCCCAGGCCCCGGGGCAGCCGGACGCGGCACCGCCCGCCGGCGCACGGCCCCGGTCGGTGCGCGGCCCCCCGCCGCCCGACCGGGCTCGGCGCACACACCCCGGAGCCCGCGACCGGCGTGCGGTCGCGGGCTCCGGGGTGGCTGTGCGGTCACGCGGTCACGCTGCGCAGCGCCGCGCGGCCGGTGGTCAGTCGGAGGGGCGATCCTCCGACTGACCGGGGTCCGAGGGCCGCTTCTCGGTGGAGACCGACGTGGCCGTCGAACCCGGTCCGCCGGACTCGTGCAGGTGGCGCTCGTCCGTGACCGGCGTGGTCCCGGGGCCGATCCGGATCTCGAAGTCGCCGTCGTACTTGGCGTGCCCCTCGATCACCGCGGACTCGACCGCTTCCACGCCGAACTCCTGGCGGACGATCTGCGGGTCCTTCCGCAGGTCCCGCATCAGGGCCACGCACATGCCGATCATCACGATGGTGAAGGGCGCGGCCACCAGGATGGTGAGGTTCTGGAGGCCTTGGAGGGCGTTCTCCTTGCCCTCGCCGATCAGCAGCATGATCGCGGCCACGGCCCCGGTCACGACACCCCAGAAGATGACGACCCACTTGCCGGGTTCGAGGACGCCCTTCTGCGAGAGGGTGCCCATGACGATCGAGGCGGCGTCGGCTCCGGAGACGAAGAAGATACCGACCAGGACCATCACGAGGATGCAGGTGAACGTGGCGATCGGGAACTCCTGGAGGACGCCGAACAGCTGCGCCTCGGGGGTGTCGGCGCCCTGGAGCTTGCCGGCCTCGTCCAGCTTCATGGCCGAGCCGCCGAAGACGGCGAACCAGATCAGGCTGACGGTGCTGGGCACCAGGATGACGCCGCCGACGAACTGACGGATCGTACGGCCGCGGCTGATGCGGGCGATGAACATGCCGACGAAGGGCGTCCAGGAGATCCACCAGGCCCAGTAGAAGACCGTCCAGCTGCCGAGCCAGTCCGCGACGCCCTCGCCGCTGGACGCCTCGGTACGCCCGACGAGCTGTCCGAGGTCGCTGAGGTAGGCGCCGAGGGAGGTGGGCAGCAGGTCGAGCACGATGATCGTGGGGCCGGCGATGAAGACGAACACCACCAGGACCAGGGCCAGCACCATGTTGGTGTTGGACAGCCACTGGATGCCCTTCTCGACACCGGAGACGGCGGAGAGGACGAAGCAGACGGTCAGCACGGCGATGATGGCGACGAGGAGACCGGTGCCGGTCTTCTCCATCCAGTTCAGCTCCTCGAAGCCGCTGCCGATCTGGAGCGCGCCCAGACCGAGCGAGGCCGCGGAGCCGAACAGGGTGGCGAAGATGGCCAGGATGTCGATGAAGCGGCCGAAGCCGCCGTAAGCGTGCCGCTTGCCGATCAGCGGCTCGAAGACCGCGCTGATCGTCTGCCGCCTGCGCATCCGGTACGCGCTGTAGGCGATGGCGAGGCCGACCACCGCGTAGATCGCCCAGGGGTGCAGCGTCCAGTGGAAGAGGGTCGTGGCCATCGCCGTTCCCATGGCGTCGGCCGCGTCCGCGGGGTCGGTGCCGGGCGGCGGGGTACGGAAGTGGGCGAGCGGTTCGCTCACGCCGTAGAACATCAGCCCGATGCCCATACCGGCGCTGAACATCATGGCGACCCAGGAGACGGTCCGGAACTCCGGCTCCTCCCCCTCCTGGCCGAGGCAGATCTTGCCGTACCGGCTGATGGCCAGCCACAGCGCGAAGACGACGAAGCCGGAGGCGGCCAGCATGAAGGCCCAGCCGCCGTTGTGGATCAGTCCTTCGAGCAGCGTGCTGGAAACGCTCTCCAGGGAGTCGGTCGCGGTCGCTCCCCACACGACGAAGGCGAGGGTGAGGACCGCCGTGACACCGAACACCACTCGGTCGGTGGTGGGAGTCCTGGTACTGACCGGTTCGGGGGGAAGGTCGGCCGTGACCGCCAGCCCCTCCCGCCCCTCCGCTGTCTGGTCGTCCTGGGACACAAATGGCACCTTTCACCGAGTCTGAAAAACGCTCTCCGTAGGCAGTACCACACCTGCCCCGGATCTCGAAGGATCAACAAGCGGTTCGAGCTTGACCGTTTGTGAGGTGATATGTCGCTCGCTGATCGAGGAGCAGGGGAATCAGGCTCCGAGCCGACTGTCGCAAGGGCACGAATGCGCCATCTCGCTCCGGCCGGGCCCGGACCCCGTGCAGGGCCAATTCGTCCTTCACCGCCGCGTACTGGCCGGCGTCCAGCCGGTAACCGCACGGCGGGTCGACCAGGACCTCGGACGGCTCGGCCGGGTCGTTGTCGGCGCCGCCCAGATAGACTGGTCCCCGGTCGGCGAGACCGGCCAGACGGGAGAGGGCGGTGGCCGTCCGGAGCCGGGCGCGCTGCTCGTCGGTGAAGTCGAAGAGGCCGCCGAGCGCGGTCTTCTGGGAGTCGACCCTGCGCCGGTGGTTGAGGGCCGGATCGGCCTTCTCCGCGTCGCTCAGCGCGTCGACCCGGGACTCGATGAGCAGGCCGACGGCGTGCTTGAGCCCGGAGGTGTTGCGCAGGATGCGTTCCTGGCCGTCCCCGGCGACCTGCTTGATCGGCTCTCCGGTGGCGGGGTCGGTCCAGATGCCGTAGTGCCCGCTGCTGTAGCCGTCGGCCGTCGCGGCGGGGCGGACATAGCGCTCGGAGAGGGTGCGTGAGGCGTCGTGGACCCCGTCGTGGACGTTCAGGTTCCGCGGCCACAGGGTGAAGAGGTCCTTGTCGTAGTACGGCGGAGTCGCGCCGTACTCGTGCAAGTCGTAGATCACCTCCGGCCGTTCGTCGCGGACCACGGCGGCGACCGTCCGCGCCTCGGCGGTCTCCAGGGCGATGTGGTCACGGTTGATGTCGACCCCGTCGGCGTTGCCGCGGGTGTCGGCGGCGCGCCCGTCGGGGTTGGCCGTCGGCAGCACCAGCAGGGTCGTACGGGCCAGGAAGGCGCGGGTCGCCCGGTCCTCGGCGAACGCCAGGTCGCGGATGGTGGTCAGACAGGCCTCGCGCCCGGCGGGTTCGTCCCCGTGCTGGCTGCAGATCAGCAGGACGGTCGTGGCGCCGGGCCGCTCCTGGCCGACGCGTACGAGCCGCAGGGCGCGGCCCTGGCCGGTCGTACCGACACGGTCCACGGAGACCCGGTCGCTCCCCCGGTCCACCGCGGCGAGGAAGTCCCGCTCCTCCGCCTCGCCGGTCCAGCGGGCGCCCTCGCTCGTCTCGAACCCGGTGCGGGGCGGGCGGTGCGCGGCCTCGGCGGGTGCGATGGCGAACGGCAGGGCGAGTGCGGCGAGCGTCGCCGCCACGGCCGTCCGGCACATCGTCCGCGGCGGGCGGCGCGGGGCGGCGGACTCCGGCCGGGCGGGTCCTGCGACCGGTGCGAGCCACGGGTGCGGGCTGAGCAGGTGGAGTGCGCGAGCGACACGACGGGTCATCAGCTGCTGCCTCCGGAACGGGTGGGGGCGGGCGCCGTGACGCCCGTCGGTCTGTCGGCGATGTGCGGACGTTACCCCGGTCAACTCCTGTGCAACAGGGGGCGATCACTCCATCCGTACGTCTCCGCGCACTGCCGTCCGTGACGACGGAATGGCGATCGTGTGACAGAAGCACCCGGAATGCCCCGCCCTGCCCCGGCGGCTGCATAGCCTCGTGACGACCGGTCGGAAGATCATCCGTCCCGACTATTGGAGCTTGTTGTGCACCGCAGATTCATCGTCCCCAGCGCACTGGCGGCCACCCTTCTGCTGGCGATCCCGGCAGCGGCCGCACCGGGCACCGTGGGCGCCCCGGGTATCGGCGACCCCTACTACCCGGCCAGCGGAAACGGTGGCTACGACGTCTCCCACTACGACCTGCGGCTGAAGTACCAGCCCAGGACGGACCTGCTGGACGGGACGGCGACGATCCTCGCCACCACCACGCAGGAGCTGTCCCGCTTCAACCTCGACTTCGGGCTCGACGTCTCCGAGGTGCGGGTGAACGGCAAGAAGGCCCGCTTCGCCACGAGCGGCGACCACGAGCTGGAGGTCACCCCGGCGGAGAAGCCGGCGAAGGGCAGGGCCGTCTCCGTCGTCGTCCGGTACGCCGGGAAGCCCTCGGAACTGAAGATCAACGGCTGGACCGCCTGGGCACGCACTCCGGACGGCGGTGTCGCCGCGCAGGAGCCGGACTCGGCGGTGTGGTGGTACCCGAGCAACGACCACCCGTTGGACAAGGCCACGTACGACATCTCGGTCTCGGTGCCCGACGGCACCCAGGCGATCAGCAACGGGGTGCTCCAGTCGCAGAGCTCGAAGCTCGGCTGGACCCGTTTCAACTGGCGCTCCGACAAGCCGCAGGCGACTTATCTGACGACGCTCGCCGTCGGCAAGTTCGACATCACGACCGACAGGACCGCCGACGGTCTGCCGGTGCTGAACGCCTACAGCAAGGACCTCGGCGCCAACGCCGGTGCGGCCCGCGCGAGCATCGAGCGGACCACCGAGGTCGCCGAGTGGCTGACCGAGGTGTTCGGCCCGTATCCGTACAACGCGCTCGGCGGTTACGTGCCCAACGTGACGAGCGGCTTCGCCCTGGAGACCCAGACCCGGCCGTTCTACAGCCCGAAGCAGTTCGCGAACGGTGCGAACGTCTCGGTCGTCGTCCATGAGATCGCGCACCAGTGGTACGGCAACAGCGTGTCGGTCGACGGCTGGAAGGACATCTGGATCAACGAGGGCTTCGCCCGCTACAGCCAGTGGCTCTGGTCGGAGAAGGAGGGCGAGGGCACCGCGCAGGAGCTGGCGGACTACACGTACGCCCAGCACCCGGCCGACGACCCGTTCTGGAAGGTGAAGCCGGGCGATCCGGGCCCGGACAACCAGTTCGACATCGCCGTCTACGACCGGGGCGCGCTGGCCCTCCAGGCGCTGCGCAACGAGGTCGGCGACGACACGTTCTTCGCGCTGCTGAAGGGCTGGCCGGCCGAGCACGCGCATGCCAACGCGACGGTGGGCGACTTCGTCCGGTACGCGGAGCGGGTCTCGGGCAAGCCGCTCGCGGCGCTGTTCGACACCTGGCTGTACCAGCCGTCGCGACCGGCGTCCCCGGCCGCGGCCGATGCGGGTCTCGCCGAGGCGGCCCTGTCGGCACGCTCGGCGGCGCGGGTCGAGCGGCCCGCGTCCTGGAAGAAGATCGCGGCGACGAACACCGTGCACGACCACGGCGACCACGGGCACGGTGAGCGCCCGGACCGGGGTCACGCGGGTCACGAGCACCGCTGACGGTCGTACGCCCAGGAGCCGGGTGATCGGGGCCGTCGCAGCGGCGGGAGTTCAGCCGCTGCGACGGCCCCTCGGCCTCCGCGTACGGCCGTACGCCGGCGGCGCGGGCCCGCTCAGCCGTTGGGCGCCGCCGTACGGTGGGCCGCTCGGGCAGCTCGCGCCCGGGGCAGATACCGCAGCCGCTCCGGCAGGACGGGGACGACGACCCGCAGGACCGCGCACATCCGGCGCAGCCGCTTCTCCTGCTCAGCGCTCCACGGCAGGCCGACGGCCGCGCGGGCGTCGGGGGGCATGAGCCCGATGGTGACGAACCGCCGGAAGCGGGCCAGCGGCGGCAGCAGCACCGGCCACAGCGCGCGCAGGACCATCCGCAGCGGCCACGGACCCCGGTCCGGCGCGGGCACGGGCTGGTCGACGTCGACCAGTTCCCGCACGACGGTGGTCGCCTCGATCTCCTCGGCGAGCATCTTCTTCCAGTACGGCCAGAACTCCTCGATGGTCTGCGGCATGTCCCGGTCGTGGATGCCGAGGATCCGGCCGACCTGGAGCCACTCCGCGTACAGGGCGCGCTCCTGGGCCGGGGTCATGGGCCGGATCAGATAGCGGGCCGCGTGCTGGTAGACGGGGAAGCCGGTGGCGTGCACCCAGGCGTAGTTGGCGGGCGTCAGGGCGTGGTAGCGGCGGCCCCGGGTGTCGGTGCCCTGGATGGTGCGGTGCAGCACGCGCAGCCGGCGGCCCTCCTCGGCTGCCTCCGCGCCGCCGTACACCCAGAGCTGGAGCGAGCGCAGTGAGCGTTCGCCACGCCCCCAGGGATCTGTACGGAAGACGGAGTGCTCGTCGACTCCGGCGCCGACGGCCGGGTGGGCGACCTGGAGGGTGAGGGCGGCGGGCAGCATCAGCAGGGCGCGGATGTCGCCGGACAGACTCCAGAGGACTCCGCCGGGCGGGGGCGGCTCGGGGTCCGCACCGCGGCAGCGCGCGGGCGGCTCCGGGTCCGAGCCCTGGCCCGGCGGCGGCTCGGGGTCCGCACCCCCGCCCGGCGCTGCCTCCGGTCCGCGGGCCCGGGGGCCCTTCACGTCCTTCGCGCTGCTCATCCGGTGCTCCCGCGATCCCGGCGGGCCTGCCGTGCGCTGCCCGTCCCCTTCCCCTCCATGATCCCTCGCGGACGGCAGAGCCGTGATGGCGGGGCCAGGTCCCCCGCGTACGCCTCAGTCGTGGTCGTACACCGTCACCGACAGGCCGGCGGATATCAGGCGTCGCTCGATCAGCGGCTCGATCCGGGACCACGTGCCGCCCGCGAGCCCGCAGCCGATCCGGGGCATGTGGACGGAGGCCCCCAGCTCGCCCGCCCTGGCGGCCACCGTGCCGAGCGCCGTGTCGATGGCCTCGTACCGCACAGGCACCCCCTTGCTGCCGGTGCGCATGCCGCGCTGGCCGACCAGGTTGGCCACCCAGAGATAGGGCCCCACCTGCACGAACTGCGCAGCTCCCAGGGCGAAGTCGTTGCCCGCGCGCTCCCGGTGCCAGCGGCGGTAGGCGGCTTCGGGCTCGGGCCAGCGGCGGGAGAGGGCGAGGACGAAGCCCTTGCCCCAGCCGCCGAGGTCGTTGCAGACGTGGACGATCAGCTTGGCGCCCTTGCCCTGCGGGGCGGTGGCGTCCCCCCGTACGTAAGTGATCTCCGACATGACCTCACCGTACGGGCCGCCACTGACAGCGGGCCCGGGGTGGACGGCGGCGCGATGGTGCCGGAGACTTTCACAGTAGTGGTGAGACAGCAGAACTGTCCGATACCGGGATTCGACTGCGGGGAGCAGAGATGGCGACGGGGACCGACGAGCCGACGCTCACGGTGGACGAGCTGGCGGCCCGTGCCGGGGTCACCGTGCGTACCGTGCGGTTCTACAGCACCCGGGGCCTGCTGCCGCCCCCGGTCATCGGGCCGCGCCGGGTCGGGCACTACGGGCCCGACCATCTCTCGCGGCTCGCGCTGATCGAGGAACTCCAGCAGCAGGGCATGACGCTCGCCGCGATCGAACGCTATCTGGAGCAGCTGCCGCCCGACCTCAGCGCCCACGATCTGGCCATCCACCGGGCGCTGGTCGCGTCCTGGGCCCCGGACAAGACCGAGGACTTCTCCCGGGCCGGGCTGGAGCGGCGGGCGGGGCGGGCGCTCTCGGAGGCGGATGTGGAGCGGCTGGCCGCGATGGGGGTGCTGGTCCGGCCGGAGGAGGACGGCGGGACGTTCCGGGTGGATCTCGGGCTGCTGCGGCTCGGGGTGGAGCTGCTGGACGTGCCGATCGCCCACGAGACGATCCTGGCGGCGCGGACCGTCCTGCTGGAGCACACCCGGTCGGCGGCGCAGGAGATGACCCGGCTCTTCCGGGACGAGGTGTGGAATCCGTACCGGGAGCGGGAGGGCGATCCGGAGCATGTGGCGGCGATGAAGTCGCTGTCGGCCCATATGCAACCGATCGTGGTGCAGGCGCTGGTGACGGCCTTTCAGCGATCGCTCAAGGAAGAGCTGCGGGCCGCGTTCACCGCCGAGTGACGGTGAACGCGGCGCATCACGGCCTCAGTCGTGGAAGGTCTCGCCCTTCTCCGCCTTCTCCACCAGCAGCGCGGGCGGCAGGAACCGGTCGCCGTAGCGCTCGGCCAACTCCCGGGCGCGGGCGACGAATCCGGGCAGGCCGCTCTCGTACCCGTTGATGTACTGAAGGACGCCGCCGGTCCACGGCGGGAAGCCGATCCCCATGATGGAGCCGATGTTGGCGTCCGCGACGGAGATGAGGACGTTCTCCTCCAGGCAGCGGACGCTGTCCAGCGCCTCGGAGAAGAGCATCCGCTCCTTCATGTCCTCGAAGGGGACGTCAGCCTCGGCCTTGGTGGTGAAGTGCTCGCGCAGGCCCGGCCAGAGGCCGGTGCGCTTGCCCTCCTCGTCGTAGTCGTAGAAGCCTGCTCCCCCGCTGCGCCCCGTGCGGCCGAACTCGTCGACCATGCGGTCGATGACCTCGTCGGAGGGGTGCCCGGGCCAGGTGCCGCCGGCCTCCTCGACCGCGCGCCTGGTCTCGTTGCGGATCTTACGGGGCAGGGTCAGGGTCAGCTCGTCCATCAGGGAGAGGACCTTGGCCGGGTAGCCGGACTGGGCGGCGGCCTGCTCGATCGAGGCGGGCTCGACGCCCTCGCCGACCATCGCCACGCCCTCGTTGATGAACTGGCCGATCACGCGCGAGGTGAAGAAGCCGCGCGAGTCGTTGACGACGATCGGCGTCTTCTTGATGCGCCGTACGAGGTCGAAGGCGCGGGCGAGCGCCTCGTCGCCGGTGCGCTCGCCCTTGATGATCTCGACCAGCGGCATCTTGTCGACCGGCGAGAAGAAGTGCAGGCCGATGAAGTCGACCGGGCGGGACACTCCCTCGGCGAGGACCGTGATGGGGAGGGTCGAGGTGTTGGAGCAGAGCAGGGCGTCGGGCTCGATGACGTCCTGGATCTCCTGGAACACCTTGTGCTTGAGGGCGGTGTCCTCGAAGACGGCCTCGATCACCGCGTCGCAGCCCGCGAGGTCGGCAACGTCACCGGTCGGGGTGATCCGGGCCAGCAGTTCGTCGCGCTTGGCCTCCGTCGTACGGCCCCGGGAGAGCGCCTTGGCGAGCAGCTTCTCGCTGTACGCCTTGCCCTCGGCGGCCGCCTCGGTGGAGACGTCCTTGAGGACGACGTCGATCCCGGCCTTGGCGCAGGAGTAGGCGATGCCCGCGCCCATCATGCCGGCGCCCAGGACGGCGACCTTGCGGACCGGGCGCTCCGGGATGTCCTTGGGCCGGTTGGCACCGGAGTTGACGGCCTGGAGGTCGAAGAAGAACGCCTGGATCATGTTCTTGGAGACCTGGCCGGTGACCAGCTCGGTGAAGTACCGGGCCTCGATGGTCAGCGCGGTCTCGAAGTCGACCTGGGAGCCCTCGACGGCCGCCGCGAGGATGTTGCGCGGTGCGGGCATGGGCGCGCCCGCGAGCTGCTTCTTCAAGTTGGCCGGGAACGCGGGGAGGTTGGCGGCGAACTTGGGGTGGGACGGGGTGCCGCCGGGGATCTTGTAGCCCTTGACGTCCCAGGGCTGCTGGGACTCGGGGTTGGCGTCGATGAAGGCGCGGGCCTTCTCGATCATCTCCTCGCGGGTGGCGGCGACTTCGTGGACCAGGCCGTTCTCCAGCGCCCGCCGCGGGGTGTACTGCGTGCCCTGGAGGAGCACCTTGAGCAGGGCGTCGGCGATGCCCATGAGGCGTACGGTCCGGGTGACGCCGCCGCCCGCCGGGAGCAGCCCGAGGGTGACCTCGGGCAGGCCGATGCGGGAGCCGGGGGCGTCGAGGGCGACGCGGTGGTGTGAGGCGAGCGCGATCTCGTAACCGCCGCCGAGGGCAGCGCCGTTGATGGCGGCGACGACGGGCTTGCCGAGGGTCTCGATGCGGCGCAGCGAGTTCTTGATGGCGGTGCCGGTGTCGAAGGCGGCCTGGGCGTTCTCCGGGCCGACCTTGATCATGTCCTTGAGGTCGCCGCCCGCGAAGAAGGTCTTCTTGGCGGAGGTGTAGATGATGCCGCGGATGGAGTCCTTCTCGGCCTCGGCGCGGTCGGCGATGGCCGCGATGGAGTCCTTGAAGGCCTGGTTCATCGTGTTCGCGGACTGGTCGGGGTCGTCGAGGACGAGGGTGACGACGCCGGTCTCGTCCTGTTCCCAGCGGATGGTGGTGCTCTCGGTCATGTCGGTGTCTTCTCCGTAAGCAGGTGGGGCCGGCCAGGGCCTGTCGTCAAACTGCCGTCGTCGCCCGAAGGGCGGCCGCGCGGCGTCTGGTGCGTGCGATCGCAAGGCGCTGGAATGGTCTTGGATGGGGTCTCCCC
Organism: Streptomyces rubiginosohelvolus; assembly: GCF_014649875.1. Lineage (GTDB taxonomy): Bacteria > Actinomycetota > Actinomycetes > Streptomycetales > Streptomycetaceae > Streptomyces > Streptomyces rubiginosohelvolus. The sequence goes on from NZ_BMTW01000009.1 coordinate 104,244, forward strand.
TGCTCGAACGCAGTTGAGAGCTCGGGGAAGGAGCTACCAGGGCATTTCGGCAACGCCGCGAGCGTGCGTGCCAGGCGTCGCGCGGCAGGCGGCAGTTTGACGACAGGCCCTGGAGGTCAGATGCGTTCGACGATGGTCGCGACGCCCATGCCGCCGCCGACGCAGAGGGTGACCAGGCCGAACCGCTGGTCGCGGCGCTCCAGTTCGTCGATGACGGTGCCGAGGATCATCGCGCCGGTCGCGCCGAGCGGGTGGCCGAGCGCGATGGCGCCGCCGTTGACGTTGACCTTGTCCAGGGAGAGGCCCATGTCCTTGACAAAGCGCAGGACGACTCCGGCGAAGGCCTCGTTGATCTCGACGAGGTCGATGTCGTCGATGGTCAGTCCGGCCTTGGCGAGCGCCTTGCGGGTGGCGGGGGCGGGGCCGGTGAGCATGATGGTGGGCTCGGAGCCGGAGACCGCCGCGGAGACGATCCGGGCGCGCGGGGTCAGGCCGTAGCGCTCACCGACCTCCTTCGAGCCGATGGCGACGAGGGCCGCGCCGTCGACGATGCCGGAGGAGTTGCCCGCGTGGTGGACGTGGTCGATCTTCTCGACCCAGTGGTACTTCTGCAGCGCGACCGCGTCGAAGCCGCCCATGTCACCGATGGCGGCGAAGGAGGGCTTGAGGCCGGCGAGGGAGTCGGCGGTGGTGCCGGGGCGCATGTGCTCGTCGTGGTCCAGGACGAGCAGGCCGTTGCGGTCCTTGACCGGGACGACGGAGCGGGCGAAGCGGCCGTCCTTCCAGGCCGCGGCGGCGCGTTCCTGGGAGAGGGCGGCGTACTCGTCGACGTCGCGGCGGCTGAAGCCCTCGACGGTGGCGATGAGGTCGGCGCCGATGCCCTGCGGGGCGAAGCCGGTCTCGAAGCTGGTCATCGGGTCCATGGCCCAGGCCCCGCCGTCGGAGCCCATCGGCACCCGGGACATCGACTCGACGCCCCCGGCGAGCACCAGGTCCTCCCAGCCCGAACGGACCTTGGCAGCGGCCAGGTTCACCGCTTCCAGGCCCGAGGCACAGAAGCGGTTCTCCTGGACGCCCGCGACGGAGTCGGGCAGGCCGGCGGCGATGGCGGCGATCCGGGCGATGTCGGAGCCCTGGTCACCCAGCGGGCTGACCACGCCGAGGACGATGTCGTCGATGGCGGCCGGGTCCAGGTCCGGGAAGCGGGCCTGGATCTCGTGGATGAGGCCGACGACCAGGTCGATCGGCTTGGTGCCGTGCAGGGCGCCGTTGGCCTTGCCTCGGCCGCGCGGGGTGCGGATCGCGTCGTAGACGAATGCTTCGGTACTCAAGACAGCTGCCTTTCGAGGGTGGTTGAGAGAGGGAGAGGAGGGCGTCAGGCGAGCAGCGAGCGGCCGATGATCTCCTTCATGATCTCGGTCGTGCCGCCGTAGATCGTCTGGATACGGCCGTCGGTGAACGCCTTGGCGACCTTGTACTCGCTCATGTAGCCGTAGCCGCCGTGGAGTTGGAGGCAGCGGTCGGCGACGCGCTTCTGCAGTTCGGTGGCCCACCACTTGGCCATCGAGGCGTGGACGGCGTCCAGCGTCCCGTTCGAGTGGTCGACGATGCACCGGTCCAGGAAGGTCCGGGTGACGGCGCACTCGGTGGCCATCTCCGCGATCTCGAACCGGATGTGCTGGAGCTTGGAGAGCGGCCGTCCGAAGGCCTCGCGCTCCTTGACGTACTGGGTGGTGATCTCCAGCAGGTGTTCGGCGGCGGCGATCCCGGCGACCGCTATGCCCATGCGCTCCTGGGCCAGATTGGTCATCAGGTGGATGAACGCGCCGTCCAGCTCACCGAGGAGGTTCTCCTTCGGGACGCGGACGTCGTTGAAGAACAACTCGGCGGTGTCCTGGGACTTCTGGCCGATCTTGTCGAGGTTGCGGCCGCGCTCGAAGCCCTCCGCGCCGCGCTCGACGACGATGAGGGAGAGCCCCTTGGCCCCGCCCTCGGGGGTGGTCTTCGCGACGACGACGACAAGGTCGGCGAGGATGCCGTTGGAGATGAAGGTCTTCGAGCCGTTGAGCAGCCAGTGGTCGCCCTTGTCCTCGGCGGTGGTGCGGATGCCCTGGAGGTCGGAGCCCGCGCCCGGCTCGGTCATGGCGATGGCGGTGATGGTCTCGCCGGAGCAGAAGCCGGGGAGCCAACGGCGCTTCTGCTCGTCGGTGGCGAGGCCTGTGAGGTAGGGGCCGATGATGTCGTTGTGCAGGCCGATGGCGAGCCCGGCGGCCCCGGCGCGGGTGAACTCCTCGGCGAGGACCGCGCTGTAGCGGAAGTCGTCGCTGCCGCCGCCCCCGTACTCCTCCGGGACGGCGAGACCCAGCAGTCCCGCGCGCCCGGCGGCGAGCCAGGCCTCGCGGGAGACGATGCCGTCCCGCTCCCACTGCTCGTAGTACGGGAGGACCTCCTTGGCCAGGAAGGCCCGGACGGTCTCGCGGAACGCGTCGTGCTCCTCGGTGAAGATCTGCCGTTGCACGGGGTCTCCTAGTCTCGGGGGGTGGGCCGGAGCCCCGGTACGTCCCAGTCGGCCGCCACGGCCTCCGCGTCCGCGCCGGGCAGCGCGGGCCCGGTGCGTACGGAGACGGGGGTGGCCGAGAAGCGCGGGGCGGGGGCGGGCTGGGTCCGGCCGCCGTGCTCGACGAAGGTGGAGCGGGCGGCGAGGTGGGGGTGGTGCGGGGCCTCGCCGAGCGAGAGGACAGGGGCCACGCAGGCGTCGGTGCCGGCGAAGACCTCGGTCCACTCGGCGCGCGTACGGGTCAGGAAGCGTTCGGTGACGGCGGCGCGCAGTTCGTCCCAGCGGGCGAGGTCCCACCGGTCGGGGAAGGCCTCCGCGATGCCGAGGAGCCGGGCGAACTCCGCGTAGAACTGGCCTTCCAGCGGGCCGACCGCCATGTGGCCGCCGTCGGACGTGGCGTAGGTGCCGTAGAACGGGCAGCCGCCGTCGAGGAGGTTCGCGCCGCGCCGGTCCTGCCAGCTCCCGGCGGCGAGCATGCCGTGGATCATGGTGGCGAGATGGGCGGCGCCGTCCACGATGGCGGCGTCGACGACCTGCCCCTCGCCGTGGGCGCGGGCGTGCTGGAGGGCGGCGAGGACGCCGACCACGAGGTAGAGCGAGCCGCCCGCGTAGTCGCCGACCAGGTTGGCGGGGACGGTGGGCGGTTCGTCCGGCCTGCCGATCATGGACAGGGTGCCGGTGAGCGCGATGTAGGCGATGTCGTGGCCCGCGCGGTCGGCGAACGGCCCGTCCTGGCCCCAGCCGGTCATCCGCCCGTAGACGAGCTTCGGGTTACGGGCGAGGCAGGCGTCGGGTCCGACGCCGAGGCGTTCGGCGACGCCGGGGCGGTAGCCCTCGACGAGGATGTCGGCGCGTTCGACGAGGTCCAGGACGCGGGCCGGCCCCTCGTCGCTCTTGAGGTCCAGGACGACGGAGCGCTTGTTGCGGTTGGTGAGGTCGTGCGCGGGATCGATGCCGAGCCCCGCGCCGCCGGGCCGGTCGACGCGGACGACGTCGGCCCCGAGGTCCGCCAGCAGCATCGCGGCGAACGGTCCGGGGCCGATGCCCGCCAGCTCGACCACCCGGACACCGGTCAGCGGACCGTGCCCGGGTGTTGGGCCTTTCGCCATCTGTGAGCCCCCAGGGGTGTGACACAACCGATGTAACACCTGTGATGCTAAGAAGGTCCCCGGCTCCGCACAACCCCTCGGGCCGAGCAAGCGCTTAGCTCTTTACCCCGATCCTCTCGCACGCGGCCCGCCCGGCCGCACGCCGCCACGGCGCTCTCCGCTACCCTCTGCCTGCCACGTCGGCACCCGTCTCCCAGCCGGAGGTACTCGTGAACAGGCAGAACGACGCGACACGCCCCTTGGACGTGGTCCTCTTCGGCGCCACCGGCTTCGTGGGGGCCCTCACGGCCGAGTACCTGGCGGCCCACGCCCCCGCCGGTCTCCGCTGGGCCCTGGCCGGGCGCAGCCGCACCAAGCTGGAGAAGCTGCGCGAGCGGCTGACGGCGATCGCCCCGCGGTGCGCGGATCTCCAGCTCCTGGAGACCGACGCGGACGACGCGGAGGCGCTGGCCGAACTGGCCGCCTCCACCCGGGTGGTGGCCACGACCGTGGGGCCGTACCTGCGGTACGGCGAGAAGCTCGTCGCCGCCTGCGCGGAGGCCGGGACGGACTACGCGGACCTCACGGGCGAGGCGGAGTTCATCGACCGCATGTATCTGGAGCACGACGCCCGGGCCCGTGAGACGGGGGCGCGCATCGTGCACGCCTGCGGCTTCGACTCCGTACCGCACGACCTCGGGGCGTACTTCACCGTCAAGCAGCTGCCCGAGGACGTCCCCCTCGCGGTCGACGGCTTCGTCCGCACCAACGCGGTTTTCTCCGGCGGGACGTTCGCCTCGGCGCTGACCGCGATGGGCCGGGGCCCGCAGATGCTGGCCGCCGCCCGGGAGCGCCGCCTGCACGAGCCGCGTGTGGTCGGCCGACGGGTCAGCACCCCGGCCGGCTCCCCGCACTTCAGCGGAGAGACCGGCACCTGGGCGCTGCCGCTGCCGACGGTCGACCCGACGATCGTGGGCCGCTCGGCGCGGGCCCTGGAGCGGTACGGCCCCGACTTCCGCTACCGGCACTTCGCCTCGGTCAAGACGCTGCCCATGGCGCTCGGCGCCCCGGTGGCGATCGGCGGGCTGGTCGCGGCCGCGCAGATGGCAGGCGTACGGGAGTGGCTGATGAGCCGTTACGAGCCGGGGCAGGGGCCGGACGAGGAGCGCCGCGGACGGAGCTGGTTCACCGTCCGCTTCGTCGGCGAGGGAGGCGGACGACGCGTCTTCACCGAGGTGTCCGGCGGCGACCCGGGCTACGGCGAGACGGCGAAGATCCTCGCCGAGTCGGCGGTGTGCCTGGCCCTGGACGAGCTGCCGGAGACTTCCGGGCAGGTCACCACGGCGGTGGCGATGGGCGACGCGCTCCTGGACAGGCTGACGGCGGCGGGGCTGCGGTTCCGGGTGGCAGCCGTGCGGTAGCTGTGCGGCCGGTCTAGAAGATCCAGCCGGCCAGCGTGTAGAGCATCGCGCCCAGCCAGACGAGGCCCACGGCGCTGCCGAGGAGCAGGCCCAGGGCCATCCGGCGCTGGGCCGGGTCGAAGGGCACGGGGCGGACGGCTGTGCGAGAGGCGTTCATGCGTTCAGCCTGCCCAGCTGTACGGATCTATGCCATCCGTACGGATACTCAGTTGCAGGACTGTTCCACGCCCGGGACGATCACGCCCCTGCTTGATCAGACGGTCGCTTCCCGCAGGGTCTGCCGGCACAGGGCGTCCGCCCGGCGGGTGCTCTCGGGCTGGCGGTAGCGGCCGGCGAGGCGGAGGGTGTGGGCGCAGGCGTTGTCGAGGCTGATGCGGTGGCCCACCGAGACGAACACCGGGCTGGTGTTCTCCCGGGTGCGCAGCGCGCGGCCGACCACCTCGTCGCCGTCCAGCAGCGGGGAGGAGTCACCGCGCAGGGGACCGGGGGCCTCGTAGGTGAACGTGAACGGGTTCTTGCCGACGCCGATCACCGGCAGTCCGGTGAGCACGCCCAGGTGGCTGGCGAGTCCGAAGCGGCGCGGGTGCGCGAGGCCGTAGCCGTCGCAGACGACGAGACCGGGGTCGACGCTCAGCTCCTCCAGTGCCTTGAGGACCGTCGGGATCTCCCGGAAGGCCAGCAGCCCGGGGACGTACGGGAAGGCGATCGTGCCGACGGCGGTGGCCTCCTCGACCGTCTCCAGCGTCGCGGCGTCCAGCACCACGGCCGCCGCGACGACGACGTCCTTCTCGTCGTCGTAGGCCACGTCCACCCCGGTGACCAGGCCGGTTCCGGGCTCCGGCCCCGCCTCGTCCAGGATCACCCGGTCGCGGAGCCGGTCCTGGATCGCCCGGCCCTCGGCTTCGTCGGCGGGGGTCTCGTGGGCGGGGGCGGGAGAGCTCGTCATGCCGGGAAGCTTATGCGGTGACGGGGCCCGTCCCGTCCCCGGTGGGCCGCGAGGCCGCAGGTGGGGCGGGGGGTACCGGTCGGCGGGCGCGATCTTCATACTGGCGCGATGAAGAGAGCGGACCTCGAACGTCTCGACGGCCTGGCACGCAATCCGGCCGCCCCGGAATCGATGCTCCTGCGGATCCTGACCGGCGCCGAGGGGCCGGTGCGCCGTTCCGTGTTCGAGCGGGACGAGGTCCCGGAGTCGCTGTGCGATGTCGCCGTGTCCCACCCCGACCGGGAGGTCCGCGGCTATCTGGCGGTGGGCCGGGGCGCCTCCGGTGCGCAGCGGGCCCGGCTCGCCGCGGACCCGGATCCGTGGGTACGCAGCCGGGTGGCGGCGGGTCCTGAGGTGTACGGCCGCTGGCGGAAGGCCGATCCCCTGCCGGACGAGGTGTGCGCAGCTCTCGCCCGGGACGAGGACCGGCAGGTACGGGCCTGGCTCGGCATGTTCGTCCCGGTTCCGGACGAGGTGTGGGCGCTGCTGCTCGCGGATCCGGAGGCGAAGGTGCGGGAGTCCGCCCTGTACCACTGGCGGCGTGCCCCGATCGAAGCGGTGCGGCCGCTCCTGGACGACCCCGACCCGGCGGTGCGGCGGGCGGCCGCCCATGTCGCGGGCGTCGTCCTCGGCTCCCCCGCCGAGATCCTGGAACAGGTCGCCGCCGCGGATTCCGGCTGGGGACGGCGGGAGATCGTCGCGGGCGCCGTGCTCACCGACGACCTCGCGGACCGGCTGTACGCCACCGGCGACGAGGACGTACGCGCGGGGCTCGCCGCCAACCGGGGGCTTCCCGACCGGATGGTCACCGCCCTCGCCTCGGACGCTTCCCCGGCTGTCCGGCTCGCGGCGTCCCTGCGACCGGAGCTGACCGAGGAGCGGCGGTCGGCGATCGACTGGCACGTCGGGCCGGAGGACCGCATCCATCCCCCGGCGTGGGTGGCGCAGTCGCTCACCGATCCCGTACTCATGCGGGCCTGCGCCGAGTCCGCGCACCCGGGAATGCGGCGCTTCGCCGCGTACAGCCCGCATCTGCCCGGCGATCTGGTGGCGCGGCTCGCCGCCGACGAGGACTTCGTGGTGCGGATGCTGCTGTGCGAGAACCATCCGGCGGCCCCCGGGGAACTGCTGCTGGAGACGCTGCTCGCATCGCCCTTCATCACCCGGTTCGAGCAGCTGCCCCAACCGCAGTTCCCGCGCGTCGGGCTGGCGCGGTTCGCGGAGAGCGACGATCCGGGGGCGCGGTTGCTGGTGGCGCGGGATCCGGAGGCCCCGGCGGAGCTGATCGAGCGGCTGAGCCATGACCCGTCGGCCGGCGTCCGCTGCGTCATGGCCGGGGACGCCCGGCTGCCGGCGGGCCGGCTGCTCGAACTGCTCGACGAGCCGGAGACCATAGGGGCCGCGGCGGAGGGGCCCGCCCTTCCGCTCACGGCCATGGAGGCCATCCTCGCGGCGGCCGGGATCCCGTAGCCTGACGATCATGTTCGTACTCGAATTGACCTACACGGCCCCGGTCGAGCGCGTCGACGCGCTGATGGCGGAGCACATCACCTGGCTCGACGAGCAGTACGCGGCGGGTGTCTTCATCGCCTCGGGACGCAAGAACCCCCGGGACGGCGGTGTGATCCTGGCCGTCGGGGAGGACCGGGCGGCGATCGAGAGGATCGCGGCGGCCGACCCGTTCGCCGCGCACGGCGTGTGCGCGTACCGGATCACCGAGTTCATCGCCACCAAGACGGCGCCCGCGCTCGCGCCGTACCGGCAGCAACTGCCGTAACGGCGAAGGATCATGGTGGCCGTCACCGATGACTTTCCGGGGCGGGGCCGGTCTGTACGGGTATGGAGACCTACACCCTGACCACCGCCGGCGCCGACCTCGTGTACGACGTCCGTGGACCGCTGCCCACCGCCGACGGCCGCCCGCCGTTGTTCCTGATCGGCCACCCCATGGACGCGAGCGGGTTCACCGCGCTGGCGGCACGCTTCCCCGACCGGACCGTCGTCACGTACGACCCCCGGGGGCTCGGCCGCTCCACCCGTGCGGACGCGCGGGTCGACTACACGCCCGAGACCCTGGCCGATGATGTGCACGCCGTCATCACGAAGCTCGGGGCCGGGCCGGTCGAGATGTTCGCCAGCAGCGGCGGGGCGGTCACCGCCCTCGCTCTCGTGGTGCGCCACCCCGACGACGTCACCACCCTCGTCGCGCACGAACCGCCGCTCATCACGATCACCCCGGACGGCGCGGCGGCCGTCCGGGCCCGGGCCGGGGTCCGGGACGCGTACGAGAAGCGGGGATGGGGCGCCGGGATGGCCGCGTTCGTGGCCATGACCTCGTGGGAGGGCGAGTTCACCGACGCCTACTTCGCGCAGCCCGCTCCCGATCCCGCCGCGTTCGGGATGCCCACCGAGGACGACGGCTCCCGTGACGACCCGCTGCTGTCCGACCGGTCCTGGGCGGTCAGCGGCCACCGGCCGGACGCCGACGCCATCAACGCGGCCCCCACGCGTGTGGTGATCGCCGTGGGCGAGGAGTCCCGGGCGGTGCAGACCGGGCGGACGGCCGAGGCGGCCGCCGAACTGCTCGGGCAGCGGGTGACCGTCTTCCCGAGCCATCACGGCGGCTTCCTCGACGGGGAGTTCGGCTACCCCGGGAAGCCCGACGAGTTCGCGGCGCGGCTGCGGGAGGTGCTGGACGCCTCCTGAAGCCGGCGCGGGGTCAGAACCCCAGCCGGGCCACCCGCCCCTTCTCGCCCGCCGCCCAACAGCCGAGGTCGGGGGTGCAGTCGACGGTGTCGTACGAGCCGGGGTCGACCGTCCGCCAGGTGCGCCCGCCGTCCAGCGTGAGGTCGGTGCCCGTGGGGCCGACGGCCAAGGCGGCGGTGCGGCTGTACGGGAGCCAGGTGACGCCGGAGCGGTAGGCAGGCGGCGGGGTGGCGGACTGCCGCCAGCTCCGGCCGCCGTCCCCGGTGACGGCGGCCGCCTGCGGGGACGCCTGGTCGGGGCGGTAGTCGCCGCCGACGGCGATGCCGTGGGCCCGGTCGCGGAAGGCCACCGCGAAGACGCCCCGGGCCGGGTCGCCCGCCGGGAGGGTCGAGGCGCTCGCCGTCCAGGTCAGGCCCCGGTCGCGGGAGTGCAGGACCCGGGCGGTCTCCGCTCCCCCGGTGGTCAGCCAGACGTCCTTGGCGCCGGAGCTGACCAGGCACTGGCCGCTCGCCGCGAACCCCGCCTCGCCGGGCAGGGCGGCGGGCATCCCGGCATCCGGCAGGACCCGCCAGGAACGGCCGCCGTCCGCCGTGGACAGGACCCGGAACTTCCCGTCCACCGGGTCGCCCGCCGCGAGACCGTGCCGGCTGTCGAAGAACGTCAGGCAGTTGAAGAAGGCGCGGGGATCCGTGTTGCGGAAGGACTCGGTCCAGGTCGCTCCGCGGTCCTCGGTGCGCAGGACCCGGGATGCCTCACCCTCGCCGATCGCCAGGGCGACGGCCCGGCGGCCGTCGAACGCCTCGATGTCCCGCAGTTCCAGTCCGGCGGCGCCCGGCGGTGACACGTCACGCCAGGTGCGGCCGCCGTCCGAGGTGCGCAGGACCGTGCCCTTCGACCCGGCGACCCAGGCGGTGGTGCGGCTGACCGCGGCGAGCCCCCGGAAGCGGACGTCGGTGCCGGTGCCGGTGAGCTTCCAGCCGGGCAGGAGCCCGCGCACGGCGGCCTCCTGAGAGGCCGGCTTCGTCTCCGTGCCCTGCGCCGCGTGTGCGCCCGGTGCGACCAGTGCGGCCGCCAGGGCCGCCCCTCCGGTCACCAGTGCCATCAGCCGTCTCGTCTTCCCCATGGCCTTCATGGCGCTGGAAGCTAGCCCACGGGTCGGGGCCCGTCCAGGGTGCGTCGCCGTCGAGTGGGCAGGAGAGCGGGGGTGCGCGGGGATACGGGCAGGAGCCGGACGGAATCGGTGACGCAGCTCACGCCGCGCGCCGGTGCACGAAACGAGGAGTTCCGTCGTCTACTCCAGTGCCGGGAACCGTTCACCCAGCCGCGAGAGGGAGCAGGTCTTGTCCAGCGTTATCGAGCAGTCCGTGCAGGCTCGCATGGTCGCGTCCGCACCGCGGATGGAGACCTTGCCCGCCATGCTCAGTTACGACCGCCAGTACCCCTTCGCCGTCCGCATGGCGTTCCCGGCCCCGGCGACCCTGGAAGGCACCGAGGTGTCCTGGGAGTTCTCCCGCGAGCTGCTGACCACCGGGGTGGACTCCCCCGCCGGGCAGGGCGACGTACGCGTCCGGCCGTTCGGGTACGAGCGGACCGTCCTGGAGTTCCACGCCCCCGAGGGCATCGCGATGGTCCATGTGCGCACCGAGGAGCTGCGGCTCTTCCTCCAGCGGGCGCAGGAGCTGGTTCCGGTGGGCGACGAGCACCGGTATCTGGACCTGGACCGGGGTCTGACCGACCTGCTCGGCGGCCCCTGCTGACGCCCCGGCCCTAAATCCGGTTGCCGGGCCCGCGCCCCGGCCCTACCTTCGAAGACGTCCCTGTTGTCGTCGATCGGAGTAGGACGTTGCTGATCTGAGGTCCTGTGCACACCGTGCAGCGCCCGCCGCGCCCTGTCGTGGTCCGGAGCGCCCGTGTGCGATCTCAGCCTCCTTCAGCCGTCCTTGCCCGTTCCCGACGTACAACGGGAGTTCCGTATGTCATCCACCGACACACACATCAGCTGTACCTCCCTCTCCTTCTCCTGGCCCGACGGCACCGAGGTCCTCACCGGCTTCGATCTTGCCGTGGGCCCCGGCCGCACCGGGCTCATCGGGCTCAACGGCTGCGGCAAGTCCACCCTGTTGCGGCTGATCGCCGGTGAACTGGCCCCGGCCTCCGGGACGGTCAGGATCCGTGGGGAGCTCGGCCATCTCCCCCAGTCCGTGGTCCTGGACACCGCGCTGCGGGTCGACGAGGTGCTGGGGGTCGCGGAGCGGCGCGCGGCGCTCGACGCCGTGGAGTCGGGCGATGCCCGGGCGGAGCACTTCGCGGTGATCGGCGACGACTGGGACATCGAGGAGAGGTCCCTCGCCACGCTGGACGGGCTCGGCCTCGGGCACATCGGGCTCGACCGCACGGTCGGGGAGATGTCCGGCGGCGAGTGCGTCCTGCTGCGGCTGGCCGCGCTGCTGCTGGACCGGCCCGGGGTGCTGCTGCTGGACGAGCCGACGAACAACCTGGACGCGTACGCCCGCCGAAGGCTGTACGACGCGGTCGACGCCTGGACGGGGGCGCTGCTCGTCGTCAGCCACGACCGGGAGCTGCTGGAGCGGGTGGACCGGATCGCGGATCTGCGCGAGGGGTCGGTCACCTGGTACGGCGGGAACCTGTCGGCGTACGAGGAGGCGCTCGCCGTCGAGCAGGAGGCGGCGCGGCGCATGGTGCGGGCCGCCGAGTCCGACGTACAGCGGCAGAAACGCGAACTGTCCGCCGCGCACGTCACGTTGGCCCGCCGCAAGCGGTACGGGCAGAAGATGTGGGACACCAAGCGGGAGCCCAAGGTCATCATGGGGCAGCGCAAGCGCGCCGCACAGGTATCGGCGGGGAAGCACCGCATCCTGCACACCGAGCGGCTGGCGGCGGCCGAAGAGCGCCTGGACGAGGCGGAGTCGGCGGTACGGGAGGACGAGGAGATCCGGATCGAGCTGCCGGACACCCGGGTCCACCCGGGCAGCGAGGTGCTGCTGCTGCGCGACCCGGTTCCGCCGTACGGCCCGCCGCTGCACGGGGAGTTGATGGTGCGGGGTCCCGAGCGGATCGCACTGACCGGGCGCAACGGGGCGGGCAAGACGGCGCTGCTGCGGACGATCGCGGGCGAGCTGAAGCCCCTGTCCGGGGAGGCGAGCCCGCTGGTCGCGACGGGGTTCCTGCCGCAGCGGCTGGACGTGCTGGACGAGGCGTCGTCGGTGGCGCGAAACGTGTCACGGGCGGCCCCGGACCGTACGGAGAACGCTGTGCGGGCCCGGCTGGCGCGCTTCCTGTTCAAGGGGGCGGCAGCGGACCGCCCGGCCTCGACCCTGTCGGGCGGGGAGCGGTTCCGGGCGACGCTGGCGATGCTGCTGCTGGCCGATCCGGCACCCCGGCTGCTGCTCCTCGACGAGCCGACGAACAGCCTCGACCTGGCGAGCGTACGGCGGCTGACCGAGGCGCTGGAGGCGTACGAGGGGGCGCTGATCGTGGCCAGTCACGATGTGCCGTTCCTGGAGTCGATCGGGATCACCCGGTGGCTCCGGCTCGACGGCGGACTGCGGGACACGACGGCGGAGGCGGTGCGCGAGGGCCGCTGACGCGGTGCGCGAGGGCTGCTCAGGCGGTGCGCGTACGCCTACGACGGCGTGGCCGGGGCCGTCGGCCATGCCATGTCGTCGATGGCGAGCCACGGGGCGGCGGCCACGGCCGTGGGCGTCGCCCCGGTGAACGCCTTGACCTCACGGTGGAGATGGGCCTGGTCGGCGTAGCCGCTCACGGCCGCCACCTCGGCGGCGGGGCGGCCGGCCGCGAGGAGATGGGCGGCGTGGTCGAACCGGACCAGCCGGGCGGCGTGCTTCGGGGCGAGGCCGATCTGGGACCGGAAGCGGGACCAGAGACGCTTGCGGCTCCAGCCGACCTCGTTCGCCAGGCTGTCGACGCCCACCCGGCCCCGGCCGGTGAGGATCAGCTCCCAGGCGGCGGCCACCTCCGGGTCGGGCGACCGGCGGGCGTCCAGCCGCCGGCCGAGGGCGTCCGTCGCGATCGCGAACCGCTCGTCCCACGTCCCGGCCGCCCGCAGCCTGCCCTCGGTCCGCTCGGCGTCGCGGCCCCAGATGTCCTCCAGGGAGACGACCGTCCCGCTGAGATCGGCCGACGCGCCGAGCACCGCGACCGCCAGGGGCGGCGACAGCCGGATCTGCAGGCACTCGATCCGCCCGGCCGCCCGGCCGCCGAGCCGCAGGTCTCCCGGTACCAGCCCCGCGACCGTGCTGCCGCGTGCGCGCCCGCCGTCGGAGTCGTGGACGATACCGCTCCCCTCGCTCAGGTCCACGAAGAGGGTGACCGCGGGGTGCGCGACCATCGCGATGTCCACGTGGACCGGGGCGAGTTGACGGAAGCCGGCCATGACGGCCCCCGGGAGCCGGCCCGAGCGCCGGGGCACCGCGACGCCCACCGCCGACCAGTCGGGAGGTGATTCGGTGAGCCTCACGGAGCCAGGCTAGAGGGTCAGCGGCCCGCCGTCGCCATGAAGCGCAGCAGCAACTCACCTGTTTCTCCAGGCGCTTCGAGCATGGGGAAGTGCCCGACATCGGTCAGTCGCTCGACGCGGGTGTTCGGTGTCGCGTCGTAGACGCGCACCGCATCCGGATCCCAGCGGGGGTCGGCGGTGCCGAAGATCACGAGAGCCGGGACGTGGAGTGCGCCGAGCCGCGCGGGAACGCTCCGCTCGGCGATGTACTCGGTGTTGCGCCGCAGCACCGTCCTGAAGGTGCGGTAACTGATGCCCCGCGCGTCGTCGACCACATCGTCCGGGACGGCCACCGGGCGGCTGCACACCGCGGTCACCCCCCGGCGGAGCATCGCGTCGGACCGGACGCGCCACATCAGCGGGCCGAGCGGCGGGGCGATGAGCGCCCGGAGGACGGCGGGCTGCGGAAGGAGCGCGTCGGGACTCGGGCCGCTGCTGATCAGCGCGAGGGCTCCCACCAGGTCCGGGCGCTGCTCGGCGAGGGCGGTGGCGATGTATCCGCCGCTGGAGTGCCCGGCCACGGTCACGGAGCTCAGGGCGAGCTCGTCGAGGACCGCGGCCAGGACCGCTGCCTGCCCGGGCACGTCGTACGACGCGGCCGGCGGGGACTGGCCATGGCCCGGCAGGTCGACCCGGATGATGTGGTGGCGTCGGGCCAGGGCCGGCACCACCGGGCCCCAGGAGCTGCCCGAGGCGCCCGACCCGTGGACGAGCACGAGCGGCGGCGCCTCCCGGGGGCCGTCGTGGACCACGTGTATTCCGTGCGCGTACGTGCTGTCATCGATACCCATGCAGGCGAGGATGGCCGAGGCGGCGCTCGACGGTCTTGTACGAATGTCGCCCGCGGATCTCCCGGAAAAGCAGACAGAAGTTGTCCGGTATCCCGCCTAGCGTCGCGCTCATGGATCGCTTCCCCGACCGCGACGCGGAGCCGTACATCCCCGGCGCCGCCCACCGCGACATCGTCATCACCGGCGCGCGCGAGAACAATCTGCGCGACGTCTCCCTCAAGATCCCCAAGGGCCGGATCACCGTCTTCACCGGTGTGTCAGGTTCGGGCAAGTCGTCGGTCGTCTTCGACACGATCGCCGTGGAGTCGCAGCGGCAGCTGAACGAGACGTTCACCTCGTTCCTGCGCAACCGGCTGCCGAAGTACGAGCGGCCGCACGTCGAGTCCGTCGAGGACCTGTCGGTGGCCATCGTGATCGACCAGAAGCCGCTGGGCGGGAACGTCCGCTCGACGGTGGGGACGGCGACCGACATCTGGTCGGTGCTCCGGGTGCTGTTCTCCCGGTGCGGGGCCCCGAGCGCGGGCGGGGCGACCGCGTACTCGTTCAACGATCCCGCCGGGATGTGCCCGGAGTGCGACGGGGTGGGGCGCACGGTCCAGCTGGACCTCGACCGGGCGATCGACTGGTCGAAGTCGCTGAACGAGGGGGCGCTGCTGCTGCCCGGTCTGTCGGTGGGCAGTTGGGAGTGGAATCTGTACGGCGGGTCGGGACGGTTCGACAACGACCTGCCGCTGGCCGAGTTCGGCGAGGAGGAACGCCGGCTCCTGCTGCACGGATCGGGGTTCACCGTCCGCCTCGACCTGCGGACCGGGTCGGCCGACATGAAGTTCGAGGGGGTCGTGACCCGCTTCGAGCGCCTGTATCTCAAGCGCGACACCGCCTCCCTCTCCGAGAAGCGCCGCGAGGCTGCCGCCCGGTTCACCGTGGAGCGGGTCTGCGGATCCTGCGGCGGGGCACGGCTGAACGCGGCGGCGCTCGCCACCCGGATCGACGGGCTCTCGCCCGCCGACTACGGGCGGATGGAGGTCGCCGACCTCGTCGGCGTACTGGAGCGGATCGACGATCCGGTGGGCGGGCCGATCGCCGCCGCGGCCCGGGAGCGGCTGGAGCGGCTGGTCGGCATCGGGCTCGGCTATCTGAGTCTGGACCGGGAGACCACAACCCTGTCGGGAGGCGAGGGCCAGCGCCTCAAGATGGTGCGGCACCTGGGAAGTTCGCTCACCGGGCTGACGTTCGTCTTCGACGAGCCGAGCGTCGGCCTGCATCCGCGCGACGTGGGCCGGCTGGGCGATCTGCTGGTGCGGCTGCGCGACAAGGGCAATACGGTGCTGGTCGTCGAGCACGACCCGGATGTGATGGCGGTCGCCGACCATGTCGTCGACATGGGGCCGCGGGCCGGTGCCGACGGCGGCCACATCGTCTTCGAGGGGCCGTTCGCGCGGCTGCGCGAGGCCGATACGCTCACCGGCCGGTCGCTGCGACGTCGTACGCCGGTAAAGGAGGCCGTCCGCTCCCCCACCGGTCAACTCCCGGTGTACGGGGCGGATCTGCACAACCTCAAGGGTCTGGACGTGTCGTTCCCCGCCGGGGTACTGACCGCGGTGACGGGGGTGGCCGGGTCGGGGAAGTCGACCCTGGTGTCGCGGGTGTTCACGGCGGCGTACCCGGACGCGGTGGTGATCGACCAGAGCGCGATCACGGCTTCGTCCCGCTCCACGCCCGCCTCGTACATCGGCGCGCTGGACGCCATCCGCAAGGTGTTCGCCCGGGAGAACGGCGTGGACGCGGGGCTGTTCAGCTTCAACTCCGCCGGTGCCTGCGCGGGTTGCTCGGGCCGTGGCGAGATCTCGACGGATCTGGCGTTCATGGATCCGGTCACCACGACCTGCCCGGAGTGCGAGGGCCGCCGGTTCCACGACGACGTGCTGAAGCACCGGGTCGGCGGCCGGTCGATCGTGGACGTGCTGAACATGACGGCGGCGCGGGCGGCCGTTCTCTTCGACGACCCGGTGCTGCTGCGGAAGCTGCGGACGCTGGACGCGGTCGGGCTCACCTACCTCGCTCTGGGGCAGCCGCTCTCCTCGCTGTCGGGCGGCGAGCGTCAGCGGATCAAGCTCGCCACCCAGCTGCACCGCACCTCCAGCGTGTACGTGCTGGACGAGCCGACGACCGGACTGCACCTCGCGGACACGGGCACGCTGGTGGAGCTGCTGGACCGGCTGGTCGACGCGGGGAACACCGTGATCTGCGTGGAGCACAACCTGGAGGTGGTCAAGCGGGCCGACTGGGTGATCGACCTCGGTCCGGACGGCGGCAAGGGCGGCGGGGAGCTGGTCTTCGCGGGGACGCCCACCGAGCTGCTCGCGCATCCGACGTCCGTCACGGGCCGGTATCTGCGCCGGGATCCAGGGGTGGAATCACCGAATCCGGAAAGCTGAAAACCGCGGGAGCAGGGGCCCGAGAAGGCCCCGGAGCGGCTCTCACGTGCCCTTTCACCTGGGGGCATGACGCTGCGTACCCCGCCCCTGCCGGTGGCGGGCTTGGCTTTGGCCTTACGGTCGCCTTAACCTACGGTCTCGTAACCTACGAAGCCGTAGGTAATTCTCCCGTCCCCAGGAGCTCCCCGTGACGATCACCTCTCCCCACCTCGGCAGTTCGAAGGCGTGGACCGACGCCCAGCTGCTGTACGCGCTGGAAGAGGTGGTGGAGAAGGAGCTCAACCGCCATCTCAAGGTCGCCAAGGACTGGATGCCGCACGAGTACGTCCCGTTCTCCGACGGCCGGAACTTCCCCGGCATCTTCGAGGACGGCGAGGCCTGGGAGGCGGACCAGTCCAAGGTCACCGACATCGGCAAGATCGCTCTCGTGGTGAACCTCCTCACCGAGGACAACCTCCCCAGCTACCACCACGAGATCGCCTCCCTCTTCGGCCGCGACGGCGCGTGGGGCACCTGGGTGCACCGCTGGACCGCCGAGGAGGGCCGGCACGGCATCGTGATGCGCGACTATCTGCTCACATCGCGCGCCGTGGACCCGGACAAGCTGGAGCAGTTCCGCATGGCGCACATGGCGGAGGGATTCGAGTCGGACAACCGGCACTCGATGCTGCACTCCGTCGCGTACGTCGCCTTCCAGGAGCTGGCCACCCGCGTCTCGCACCGCAACACCGGCCACCAGTCCGGCGACCCGGTCTGCGACCGGATGCTGGCCCGGATCGCGACCGACGAGAACCTCCACATGGTCTTCTACCGCAACCTCCTGGGCGCCGCCTTCGAGCTGGCCCCGGACCTGACCATGCAGGCCGTGCGGGACGTCGTCGTCAACTTCCGCATGCCCGGACACGGCATGCCCGGCTTCGAGCGGGCCGCCGCGCAGATGGCGATCGGCGAGATCTACAACATGCGCATCCACCACGACGACGTGATCCAGCCCGTGCTGCGCTTCCTGAAGGTGATGGACATCGACGGGCTCGGCCCGGAGGGTGCGAAGGCGCAGGAGGAGCTCGGTCTGTACATGGGCGGTCTGGACAGCGAGGCGTCGAAGTTCGACGAGAAGCTCGCCGCCCGCAAGGCCCGGATGGTGGCGCGCGGCCGCGCCTGATTCTCCGGGGGCGGGCGTCTCAGCCCCGGTCGCGTCCTTCTCGGCGCAGCCGCTCGCGCTCCTTCTCCGATAGCCCGCCCCAGACGCCGAACCGCTCGTCGTTGGCGAGTGCGTACTCCAGGCAGGCCAGCCGCCCTTCGCAGGCGTTGCAGAGCTGCTTGGCCTCGCGGGTCGAACTGCCCGGGGCCGGGAAGAAGAACTCGGGCCCGGCCTGCGCGCACAAGGCGGTCTCCTGCCAGGCGAGTGCGTCGTCGGTCACGGTGTTGATCAGCATGGAACACACGCTGCCCGGTGGCGATAAACAACCGATCAACGATCCGTCAACCGGCGAGGGCGCCCCGCTCATCCGGAGGGGCGCCCCGCCGTCACCGCCTCGTGGCTACTGCCTCGGATCGGGCTTCATGACCGCGAAGACCGCCCCGTACGGGTCGGCGACGTTGGCCATCTTGCCGACGCCGGGCACCTCCATGGCGGCCAGCGTCTCCCTGCCGCCCAGCCGCTTCGCCTCGGCCACGACGGCGTCGACGTCGGCCACGGCGAAGTACGGCAGCCAGTGGGGGCCGCGCGCGGCCTCGGAGGGGACGTCGCCCTGCCGGACCAGACCGCCGAAGGAGGCGTCCGGTCCTGCGCCCGCCGGGTGGACCGTGGTGTAGGTGTAGTCGGAGCCCTCCACCTTCATCTCGTCGGTCCCCCAGCCGAAGGCGCTTCCGTAGAACGCGGCCGCCGCCGGGACGTCGGGGGTGTAGAGCTCGGCCCAGAGGAACGCGTTCGGCTCCTGGATCACGCCGAAGCCGGGGTGCTCCTTCGGCTGCCACACCCCGAAGTACGCGCCGGCCGGGTCCGTGAAGCCGCCCATGCGGCCGAAGTCGAGGACGTCCATCGCCTCGAACGCGGCGCTGCCGCCCGCCTCGGTGATCGCCCGGGCGGTGGCGTCGACGTCGGGCGACTGGAAGGACACGGACCAGGCGCTCGGCGATTCCTCCTCGGACACCGTCATCACCCCGCCGACGTACCGCCCGTCCAGGGTGAGCATCCCGTAGCCGCCGACCTCGGGGCCGCCGGGAATCAGGTCCCAGCCGAACAGTCCCCGGTAGAAGGCGGTGGCGCCGTCAAGATCGGGGGTGCCGAGATCGACCCAGTTGGGTGCTCCGTCGAGGAAGGTGGGGCTGATCATGGCGTGCTCCTCAGTCGATCCGGGTGGTCCTGCTCGTCGGGTGCTGTCGGGTGATTCCCTCCCTGTCGAGTCTTGCACCGGGCACTGACAGCCGCAGTCCGTGCGGGGCCGACCGGGGCGCGGTCCACCGGCGGTGGCCGCGTCCGCCGTGCGGCCCAGGGTAGGCAGCGCGTGGCGGCCGGGGCGAAGCGTTGGACCGGCGCGTCGCGCGGCGGTCGGGGCGGACCGGGCTGGGGGTGTCGGCAGCGCGTGGCACGATGGCGGGGAGGCCAGGAGAGCGGGGGCCCCGGAGCGGGTGAGGCTCCCCTCCGGGAACAGAAGGACGTACATGAACCGGAGCGGGGCGGCGGGCGGCTCGGCCGACGGAACACTCGCGCGCGGGGCCGCCGCCGGGAGCCCGGTGCCCACCGGCGGCGCGGCCCGTGAGCTGCTCGCGCGGGCGGAGCGACTCCTGGAGAGCGCCCGTGCCGTGCCGGCGGACCGGGCGAACGCCGTGGCCGCCGTACGTTCCGTTCTCGATCCGCTCCTCGACGCCCTGGTGGGCGGGGAGTTGACCCATATCCCCGTCTCCCGGCTCAAGGACGTCACGGAGGGGCGGCTGCGTCTCGGGGCGCTGGAGCAGGCCGGGTTCGGCACGGTCGGGCAGGTCCACGGCACGGACCGCTACGCGCTGCGGCAGATCCCCGGGGTCGGGGCGCACACCGCCGACCAGGCGCTGGCGGCCGCCGGGCAGATCGCCCACGCGGTGCGCGACACCGTCTCGGTGCGGATCGACGTGGACGCGCCGGACGACACGAGCACCGCGCTGGTGATCGCCCTGCACCGGCTGGTCGTGGCCGGTGCGGACGCGCGCCGCGCGGTGGACGCGGCCCGGCGGCTGGCCGAACTGCTGGGCCCCCGGGTGGAGACGGCCGCACCGGGCGGGAGCCGGCTGCGGATGCTGGTCGCCGGGCGGCGGTCCCGGGCGCGGGTGCGGGAGGCGCTCGACGCGGTGCGGTCGGCCGTGGCGGACGCGGTGGAGCGGGAGCTGCCGGTGCTCTTCGCGCAGGCGTCGGCCGACCTGCTGCGCTCCCCGGCGTCGCCCGCCGAGGCCTGGGTGGACTTCGAGCTGCGGTCCGCCGAGTACTACAGCCTCCTCGCCGAGCTGTCGGGCAGCGGCCCCGACCGGGATGCCGCCGAGGGGTTCCTGCCCGCCGGGATCGCGGACCGGGTGCGGGCCCTGCGGCTCGACGACACGCGTCTACGGGTGTCCCTGCGCGGCTACCAGGCGTTCGGGGCACGCTTCGCACTGGCGCAGAAGCGGGTGATCATCGGGGACGAGATGGGCCTCGGCAAGACCGTCCAGGCCATCGCGGCCCTCGCCCATCTCGCCGCCCGGGGCGAGACCCACTTCCTCGTGGTGTGCCCGGCGAGCGTGCTGATCAACTGGACCCGGGAGATCCGGGCCCGCTCCACCCTGCGGGCCGTTCCGGTGCACGGGGCGGAGCGCGTGGAGGCGTTCGCGGACTGGCGTGAGGCGGGCGGGGTGGCGGTGACCACCTTCGACGCGCTGCATCTGCTGCCCGAGGGGGCGGCGGCTCGGGTACGGCCCGGCATGCTCGTGGTGGACGAGGCCCACTTCGTGAAGAACCCCGAGGCCCGCAGGTCCCGGGCGGTCGCGGGCTGGGCGGAGCGGGTGGAGCGGGTGCTGTTCCTGACCGGCACCCCGATGGAGAACCGGGTGGAGGAGTTCCGCAGTCTGGTGCGCCAACTGCGGCCCGAACTGGCGCCGTCGGTGAGCACGACGCACGGCGCGGCCGGTTCGCGGGCCTTCCGCCGGGCCGTCGCCCCCGCCTATCTGCGCCGCAACCAGGTGGACGTGCTGGCCGAACTCCCGGCGCTGGTCCAGGTGGACGAGTGGGAGGAGTTCGGGGCCGAGGACCGGGAGGCGTACCGCGAGGCGGTCGCCTCCGGGCGGTTCATGCGGATGCGCCGGGCCGCCTACGCCGTGCCCGGGACTTCGGCCAAGCTGGAGCGGCTGCGTGAACTCGTCGACGAGGCACGGGAGACCGGCCTGAAGGTGGTCGTCTTCTCCTACTTCCGCGAGGTCCTCGCGGCGGTGGGCGACGCGCTGGGTACTGACGCCTTCGGGCCGCTCTCCGGGAGCGTCCCGCCGGCCCGGCGGCAGGAGATGGTCGACGCCTTCTCCGCCGTGGAGGGGCACGCGGTGCTGCTGAGCCAGATCCAGGCGGGCGGCACCGGGCTGAACATGCAGGCCGCCTCCGTGGTCATCCTGTGCGAGCCGCAGATCAAGCCCACGCTGGAGCACCAGGCCGTCGCCCGCGCGCACCGGATGGGCCAGGTGCGCACGGTCCAGGTGCACCGGTTGCTGGCCACGGACAGCGTCGACCAGCGCCTGGTGGAGCTGCTGGCCCGCAAGGACCGGCTCTTCGACGCGTACACCCGGCGCAGCGATCTCGCGGAGACCACCCCGGACGCGGTGGACGTCTCCGATGCCGACCTGGCCCGGCGCATCGTCGAGGAGGAGCAGCAGCGGCTGGCGGGCGAGACCGGCCTGCCGTGACCGGGCCCGCCCCCTCCGCGGGCCCCGTGACGGACGGGGTCAGTGCTGGTGCTCCCCCGCACCCGCCCCGGCGTCCTTCGCGGCGGCCTTGTCCGCGCCCTTCTTCTCGGCCTTGTCGCCAGTCTTCTCCCCGGCCTTCTTGTCGGCGGATCCGGCCGTGTGGTGGTGGGGTTCGTAGCCCGGGATCGTGCCGTCCGGCTTCTTGATCAGCAGCAGTCCCGCCATCCCCATGTCGGAGTGGCTCTGGACGTGGCAGTGGTACATCCACGCGCCCGCGCCCACGCGTTCGCCCGCGATGATCTGGAGGCCGAAGGAGTCGGCGGGGCCGCAGATCTTGTTGTCGATGACCCGGCTGGGGTCGTCGGGGCCGGTGAGGATGCCGGTGCGGTTGTCCGCCCAGCGGTGACCGTGGATATGGAAGGTGTGGTAGTACTCGCCGTGCGTGATCATCACGAATTCGAGCCGGTCACCCACCGTGGCCTCGAAGTTGACGCTGTTGTGTGCCGTCTTGTTGTTGATCATCATGTCGTTGAAGACGACCGTGCACGTCTGGTCGGGCAGGATGTCGCCCTTGCGGCGGACCACGACCGGCCCGTACAGCCCCTTGCGGATACCGCCCGTGCCGTGGTCCGTGCCGACGACATGGTCGTGGTAGTGCCAGTAGCCCGCGCTGCCCGGCTCGTAGGTGCCGTCCTTGCGGCGGCCCGGGGCGTGGGTGCGCCAGGTGTAGGTCCGGGTGCCGCCGGGTTCGACGTGGCTCTTGTTCATCCGGGTGCCGTCGTTGGCGATGTCGTAGTCCACGCCGTGCACATGGAGGCTGGCGTCGACATCGGTGAGGTTCTCGAACTCGATGTGGACCGTGTCGCCCTCGTTCAGCTCGATGAGAGGGCCGGGGATCGACGCCTTGCCCTTCTCGAAGCCGTAGCCCAGCTCGCCGTTCGGCAACTTCTCGGCGTACATCTTCAGTCGGCGGGTGACGCCGCCCGCCGGGGCCGTACGCGGCGGGTTCTCGGCCGAGCTCGCCTCCACCGCCCCGAGCGACAACGATGTCACTCCCGTCGCGGCGGCCGCCGCGCCACCGACCAGCATCCGCCGGCTGAAGGTCCTTCGGTCCATGTCGAACTCCCCACTGCGATAAGGAAACTGGCGAAGCCGCCGGTACGGGACGGCACTCCCGGGATCCCCGGAACGGGCCACACCGTAGCCGGGGCACCTCCGTTTATCCACACTCAGGACAAAGTTCGTGCGATTGCTGCCGTACCTATTGGCGGACCACGAAAAGAGGTCTAGCTTCGTGCGCTGTCGCAGTGAATCAAGAGTTGCTGAAGCGTTCTGACGCAGAGTGAGCAAGCCACAGTCACCGAGAGGTGCAGTGACCACAGAGGGGTGGGTGACCACATGCAGCGCGCATCACATCACCGGTCCAGATCACGACGCGGCCTCGCGGCGGCCGTGGCGGCCGGCGCACTGACCGTGTCCATGCTGGGCGGCGGAGGCCCGGCCAGCGCGGACCAGTCGCCGGACCGGGCCCTGGTCGAGAAGATGGCGACAACGTTGTCCCTGCCGTCGCCGCCGGGCGCGAAGAACCAGGTGAAGGTGCTGGTCTTCCACGCGTCGGCGGGCGACGAGGCTCCGTACACCGACGCCGGGATCGCGGCGATCGAGAAGATCGGGCTGTCCGGCCCGGAGGCCCAGCGGTACACCACCGTGGCCACGGACGACCCGAAGGTCTTCACCAACGGCAAGCGGCTCGGCTCCTTCCACGCCGTCGTCTTCCTGACCGGCGGGGGCGACGTCCTCGACCCGGAGCAGGAGGCGGGCCTGGAGGCGTACATGGAGGCGGGCGGCGGCTTCCTCGGCATCCATGACGCGGCGCGCACCGAGCCGTACTCCGACTGGTTCACCGGTCTGGTCGGGGCCCGTCCGTCGGCGAAGAGCCCGGCGTCCGTCCAGCGGGCGACCGTGGAGATCGGGGACCGGGTCCACCCGGCCACCAAGAGCCTGCCGTTGGAGTGGAAGCGCCCCGACAAGTGGCTGAACTGGACGAAGAACCCGTCCGGTGACGTCCACACCGTGGCGCGCGTACGGGAGTTGACGTACAAGCCGGGCGAGGGCGCCAACGGCTGGGACCACCCGGTGTCCTGGTGCCGTGACTACGACGGCGGCCGGTCCTTCTACACCGCGATGGGCGGTACGGCGGACAGCTTCGCGGAGACCGACTTCCGCGACCATCTGCGCGGTGCGCTCTCCTGGACGAACCGTACCTCGCAGGCCGACTGCAAGGCGACGATCACCTCGAACTACACCGCCGAGCGGGTCACCCAGCCCAACCAGCCGGGCCAGAACGACCAGATCGGCGAGCCGCACGGCATGGTGACCGCGCCGGACGGGCGGGTCTTCTACATCGGGCGCGGCGGGGCCGACAGCTCCCAGCCGGTCGTCATCGACTGGAACAACCCGAACATCGGCAAGGGCAAGGGCGAGATCCACGTCTACGACCCGAAGACCAAGAAGGTCACCCTGGCCGGCGCGCTGGACGTCTTCGGCAACAAGGGCGGCGGCGACGAACTGGTCAAGAACGAGGAGGGGTTGCTCGGCATCGAGCTGGACCCCGACTTCGCGTCCAACGGCTGGGTCTACCTGCACTACACGCCGCACGCGAAGATCGACCGTGACAAGCGCATGGCGACCCGTCAGGTCTCGCGCTTCACCTTCGACTCCGCGACCGGCAAGCTGGACCTGGCGTCGGAGAAGGTGCTGCTGGGCTGGCCGGTGCAGATCAACAGCTGCTGCCACGCGGGCGGCGGGATGGCCTGGGACTCGAAGGACAACCTGTACATCGCGACCGGCGACAACAACTCCTCGGGTTTCAGCGACGGTTACTCCGGCAACAACCCGCAGCCGAACTACAAGGGCGTCTCCTTCGCCGACGCGCGGCGCACCGCGGGCAACACCAACAACCTCAACGGGAAGATCCTGCGGATCCACCCCGAGGACGACGGCACGTACACCCTGCCCTCCGGCAACCTCTTCACCGGCAAGGAGCCGGACGAGGGCGGCGGCAAGACGCGCGGCGAGATCTATGTGATGGGCGTGCGCAACCCGGCCCGGATCTCGATCGACCCGTCGACGGACACGCTGTACGCGGGCTGGGTCGGCCCCGACGCGGGCTCGCCGTCCACCACCTGGGGTCCGGCGAAGTACGACACGTTCGCCGCGATCACCAAGGCGGGCAACCACGGCTGGCCGTACTGCATGGGCAACAACCAGCCCTACCGCGACCGCAATCTGCCGGACCCGACGAAGCCGCTGGGCTGGTACGACTGCAAGGCCCCGAAGAACGAGTCGCCGAACAACGACGGCCTGGTCAAGCTGCCGCCGGTGACCCCGAACACCATCTGGTACTCGCCGCAGGGCGGCGGGGTCGACTACCCGCGCGACGCCAACGGCGTACCGAGCTACAAGCCGGAGGAGGGCAAGCAGCTGCTGCCCTGGCTCAAGGGCGGCGGTCAGGCCACGATGAACGGCCCGGTCTACCGCTACGACGCGCAGAGCGAGTCCACCGCCAAGTGGCCGGCCTACTGGGACGGCAAGTGGTTCGTCGGTGACTTCTACGACGACACGCAGCCCCGGCACGCCGTGATCACCGACCCGAAGACGGTCGGCAAGGGCGGACTGCCCACACACGCCGAGTCGTTGAAGAAGATCATCCCGGTCGGGGCGGACGGCATCCGCAATCTGATGGACTGGAAGTTCGCGCCGGACGGTTCGCTGTACGTCCTGGACTACGGGCGGGGCTTCTTCACCTCCGACTCCAAGTCCGCGCTGTGGCGCGTGTCGTACAAGGGCGGCGGCGCGACGCCGGCCGCCGCGGATCTCGTCGGGAAGGCGGCGGCGAAGTGAGACACCATCCCTACCTCGCACGCAGGCGGCATCGTCCGCGGAGTTTCTGGGTGGCCCTGCTGGCCTCCCTCCTGATGGTCCTCGGGCTGACCTCGACGGCCGCGTACGGCAAGGGCGGCGACGCTCCCGAGGCCATGGCCGCCGACCAGGTGCTCACCTGGACCGCGGGCGACCCGATCGACCGCTATCTGTCCGCGCCGAAGACGGCCGTGGCCGGCAAGGCGACGATCGTCTTCGAGAACAGCACGGCGACCGGCAACACGACGAGCATGCCGCACACGCTGACGTTCAGCGTGTCGGACCCGGAGTTCAACAACGACGTCCAGCTGAACATCCTGGCCAACCCGGGTGACTCCGAGGGCGGCAAGCACAGCGTGGAGGTCACGCTGTCGCCCGGCCGGTACTTCTACCACTGCACGATCCCCGGCCACGGCATGATGCAGGGCATCCTGACCGTCACCGAGGGCGGTGGCGGCGAGGACGCCGAGGCTCCCGCGACCTCGGCGAAGGTCGACGGCGACCAGAACGGCGACGGCGCGTACATCGGCCAGGCATCGGTGACCGTCGAGGCCACCGACGAGGGCTCCGGCGTCGACACCGTCGAGTACGCGCTCGGGGCCGACGGCGAGTGGCAGCCGTACACCGCGCCCGTCGTGGTGAACGAGGTCGGCGACCACACGGTCCGCTACCGGGCCACCGACAAGGCGGGCAACGCCGCCGAGGAGAAATCCGTCGACTTCGCGGTGGCGGCCCCGCCGACCGACGACGAGACACCGCCGGAGACCTCGGCGACCGTCACCGGCGAGAAGGACGACGCGGGCGCGTACCTGGGCATGGCCACGGTCACCGTGACCGCGTCCGACACCGGGTCCGGCGTCAACACCATCGAGTACGCGCTCGGCGCGGCCGGCGAGTGGAAGCCGTACACCGCTCCGGTGATGGTCCACGAGGTGGGCGAGCACACCGTCCGCTACCGGGCCACCGACCGGTCGGGCAACGTCGCGGACGAGAAGTCCGTCGCGTTCACCGTGGTCGAGCCGCCGTCGCAGGACCAGACGGCCCCGGAGACCTCGGTGAAGGTCGAGGGCGACAAGAACAGCGACGGCGCGTTCATCACCAGCGCCAAGGCGACCGTCACCGCGACCGACGACGACTCGGGCGTGGACAAGGTCGAGTACAGCCTCGACGGCGGACCGTACCTCGCGTACACCACCCCGGTGATCGTCGACCGGGTCGGCCACCACACGATCGCCCACCGGGCGACGGACAAGGCGGGCAACACGTCCGGGGCGAAGAAGGCGTCGTTCACCATCGCCCAGGGCGGCGGCGTTCCCGCGCCGAACTGCGCGGAGTTCGACGAGCGGCACACCGTCTTCGTCGGCACGGTCGACACGGGTGTCCCGAACCGGATCACCCGTAACCGCTGCACGATCAACGAGCTGATCGAGGACGAGAAGGACTGGTCCTCCCACGCCCTGTTCCTCAAGCACGTGACGACGGTCCTCGACAAGCTCAAGGCCGACGGCGTCATCGACCAGCGCGAGCGCAAGGCGATCAACCAGGCCGCCAAGAAGTCGGGCATCGGCAAGCCGGGCCAGTCCGAGGGCTACACCAAGCTCTTCGACGGCACGGCGGCCTCGCTCGCCAAATGGGAGCAGGTCGGCGGCGGCAAGTTCGAGCTGAACGAGGAGGAGGGCTCGATCACCAGCTCCACCGAGGTGGAGGGGATGGGCATGCTGTGGCTGCCGAACCGGGCCTACGGCGACTACTCGCTGAAGCTCCAGTGGCGGGACGACGCCCCGGGCTCGGGCAACGCCAACGGCGGGGTCTTCGTCCGCTTCCCGAAGGTCCACGACCACCCGGAGGAGTCGCGTCCGGAGTGGGTCGCCATCAAGTACGGCCATGAGATCCAGGTCAACGACCGGCCGGACGGCGACATGTACAAGACCGGTTCGGTGTACGGCTTCGACCGGGTGGGTCTCGGCGGCGCCGGGGTCACGCCCAAGGGCACCTGGAACGACTACGAGATCAAGGTGGTCGGCCAGCACTACGAGATCTACCGCAACGGTGTCCTGATCAACGAGTTCGACAACACCGGCGGTCAGCTCTTCGAGCCGCCGCGGGGCGACGACCCGGGCACCGACGGCCGGCGGTTCGCCTCCGGTTACATCGGGCTCCAGGTGCACGGCGTCACCGACGTCATCTCGTACCGCGACATCCGCATCAAGGAGCTGTAAGCCGTGCGATAACCCGTAAGGAGAAGCTCTCAGGTGGCCGCGGCCGCATGCTCCGGCGTGCGGGCGCGGCCACCTGGGTGTCGGTGCCGCCACACCCAGAAGACCGTGCAGGAGACCAGCGCCCAGGCGGCGAGGACCAGGTACGGGAAGACGAACTGGTGGCCCTGGTAGTAGACGGCGGTGTGCTGGGCGTTGACGGAGGCCCCCGGCGGCAGCCAGCGGCCGATGTGGCCGAGCGCGGAGGGCAGCAGCGGCCAGGACACCGCCCCGCCGGACGACGGGTTGCCGAGCAGCACCATGACGCCCCAGGTGGGGATCATCGCCCAGCGGCCCATCAGGGTGTTGAACATGGTGAAGACCATGCCGGAGGTGAACATGGTGAACGCCAGGATCAGCCAGGACTGGACGAACGGCAGGTCGACCGCCCCGAGCCACCAGTCCACGGCCGCAGCGATCGCGAAGCCGCCGAGCAGGGCGTAGGCGACGGTGAAGGCGATGCGCTCGGCCGGGTTGAGGCCGTGGGCGTGCACGCTGAGCTGGATCGCGCCGAGGAAGCCCATGATGACGGCGGCCAGCGAGATGTAGAACAGGGCGAGCCCGCGCGGGTCGCCCCGCTGGAGCGGCTTGACGTCCCGCACGGTGACCTCGACACCGGTGGCGTCCCCGACCTCGATCCCCGCCTTGCCGAGCAGCTCGGCCACCGAGGCGCCCGAGGCTCCGGCCACGTCGAGCGCCACCCCGTCGTCCGACGCTCGGACGATCGTGAAGACCTTCTGTTCGTCCAGGGCGCGGCGGGCGTCGGCGACGTCCGGGTAGTCGTGGAGTTCGAGCGAGGCGCCGAGGGCCTTCTCCATCCCCGCGACGAACGCCTCGCCGCGCTCCACCTCCGGCTGGGTGACCAGGGCCGCCGGGATCCGGTGCGGGGTGGGGTTCGCCATCGCGTACGTGTAGGAGCCGGCGAAGAGTCCGGCCGCGGCGGCGACGATGAGGACGAGGACGGTCGCGGGGAGGAACGGGCTGTTCTTGTACGCCTCCCAGCGCTCGCGGAGGGTGAGCGGCCGCCCGTGCGCCCCGTGCCTCTCGCTGCTTCCGCTCACGCGGGGTCCTCGTCGTCGTGGCGGGCGCGGCTGGGCTGGACGCGCTTGGGCTCGCCGGGCATCTTCGGGTACTCCGGCGGGTAGGGCATGTCGCCGAGCCCGCGTTCCTTCTCGTCCCGGTCGGCCAGCTCCAGCAGCCCGTCGAGCCGGAATGCCTCCTGGTCCATGTCCGCGTGGACGTCGCCGAGTTCGGCGTAACGCACCGGGAGGGTCCGGATGTCGAAGTCGCGGGGTTCGGCATCGTCGATCTCGTCCCAGCGCAGCGGTGCGGAGACCGGGGCGTGCGGGAAGGGGCGTACGGAGTAGGCGGAGGCGATGGTGCGGTCACGGGCGGTCTGGTTGAAGTCGACGAAGATCCGCTCGCCGCGCTCCTCCTTCCACCAGGCGGTCGTCACCCGCTCGGGCATCCGCCGCTCCAGCTCGCGCCCGGCGGCGATCGCGGCGCGCCGCACCTCGACGAAGGTCCAGGCGGGCTCGATGGGCACGAAGACGTGCATCCCGCGTCCGCCGGAGGTCTTGGGCCAGCCGCGTACGCCGTGGTCCTCCAGGACGGAGCGCAGCTCGTGGGCAGCGGTGACGGCGTCGGCGTAGTCGGTGCCGGGCTGCGGGTCCAGGTCGATGCGCAGTTCGTCCGGGTGGTCGGTGTCCCCGGCCCGCACCGGCCAGGGGTGGAAGGTGAGGGTGCCGAGGTTGGCGGCCCAGATCACGGCGGCGAGCTCGGTCGGGCAGATCTCGTCGGCCGGACGGCCGCTCGGGAAGGCGATCCGGGCGGTGGGAATCCACTCGGGGAGGTTCTTCGGGGCGCGCTTCTGGTAGAAGAAGTCGCCCTCGACCCCGTCCACGAAGCGCTGGAGCGTGGTCGGCCGGTGGTTCAGGGCACGGGTGATCCCGGGGCCGACGGCCAGGAAGTACTCGGCCACGTCCCTCTTGGTGTAGCCCTTCTCCGGGAAGTACACCTTGTCCGGGTTGGACAGCCTCACGGCCCGTCCGCCCGCGTCCAGCTCCACCGCTGCTCCCATGTCGGCCACCGTAGGCCGGTCGCACATATGCCGCACATCGGGCGACATGGGTGGGTGCGGGGTCCAGAATCGGGCCATGGACCTGCCGGTGATGCCGCCCGTGAAGCCGATGCTCGCCAAGTCGGTGGCCAAGATCCCGCCGGGCATGGCGTACGAGGCGAAGTGGGACGGCTTCCGGGCGATCGTCTACCGGGACGGTGACGAGGTCGAGATCGGCAGCCGTACGGGCAAGTCCCTGACCCGTTACTTCCCCGATCTGGTGGACGCCGTGCGGGACAACCTCCCGCCGCGCTGTGTGATCGACGGGGAGATCGTGATCGCCCACGAGGGGCGGCTCGACTTCGAGCGGCTCAGCGAGCGCATCCATCCGGCGGACTCCCGGGTGCGGATGCTCGCCGAGCAGACCCCGGCGAGCTTCATCGCCTTCGACGTCCTCGCGGTCGATGACACCTCTCTGTTGAGCACCCCGCAGGCGGACCGGCGGGCCGTGCTGACGGCCGCCCTCTCCGGCGCCTCCGCGCCCGTGCTCCTCGCCCCGTCCACCACGGACATCGAGGTCGCCCGGGAGTGGTTCGACCGGTACGAGGGGGCCGGGCTCGACGGGATCGTGGCCAAACCGCTGGATCTGCCGTACCGGCCCGACACCCGCGCGATGTACAAGATCAAGCACGAGCGGACCGCCGACGTCGTGGTGGCCGGCTACCGCGAGCACAAGAGCGGCCCGGTCGTCGGCTCGCTCCTGCTCGGCCTGTACGACGCCGGTGGCGTGCTCCAGCACGTCGGGGTCTGCGCGGCCTTCCCGATGAAGCGGCGCGCCGAGCTGGCCGAGGAACTCGCTCCGCTGCGCTGCGAGTTCGCCGAGCACCCGTGGGGCGCCTGGGCGGACGCGGCGGCGCACGAACAGTCCCGGCTGCCGGGGACCCAGAACCGCTGGACGGGCAAGAAGGACCAGTCCTGGGTGCCGCTGCGCCCGGAGCGGGTCTGCGAGGTGGCCTACGACCACATGGAGGGTGACCGGTTCCGGCACACCACCCAGTTCCGCCGGTGGCGTCCGGACCGGTCCCCCGCGAGCTGTACGTACGCGCAGTTGGAAGAGGTCGTCTCCTACGATCTCGCGGAGGTGCTGGCGGGGGGCTGAACCCGCGGCCGCGGGCATGGACGGCGGTCCCGGGGGCACGTTCCGGTGCGGGGGAGGGCCCACCCGCGGCGGGTGGGCCCTCCCCCGCACCGGTGGGCGACGAGGCGAGCGGGGAGACCAGGGCGATGACCGAAGGACCGGGGACCGATCCGGCGGAGCTGCTGAAGGGGCTGACCGTGGACGGCAGCCGTCCCGAGCAGCCCGTCCTGCTGGACGACCGTGGCCGCCCGATCGAGACGTGGCGGGAGAACTACCCGTACGACCGACGGGTCCGGCGCAAGGAGTACGAGCCGGCCAAGCGCGTCCTCCAGATCGAACTGCTCAAGCTCCAGCGCTGGGTCCGCGAGAGCGGGCAGCGGCTGGTGGTCCTGTGCGAGGGGCGGGACGCGGCGGGCAAGGGCGGAACCATCCAGCGCTTCACCGAGCGGCTGAATCCGCGTGGCGCACGTGTGGTCGCCCTGGAGAAGCCCACCGAGCGCGAGAGCGGCCAGTGGTACTTCCAGCGCTACGTGGCCCAGCTCCCGACGGCCGGGGAGATCGTCTTCTTCGACCGTTCCTGGTACAACCGGGCCGGTGTGGAGCGGGTGATGGACTTCTGCACCACGGAGCAGTACGAGCACTTCCTGCGCCAGGCCCCGCAGTTCGAGCGGATGCTCGTCGAGGACGGTGTGCTGCTGGTGAAGTTCTGGTTCTCGGTCTCCCGCAGCGAGCAGCGGACCCGGTTCGCGATCCGGCAGGTCGACCCGGTCCGCCAGTGGAAGCTGTCGCCGACCGACCTGGCGTCGCTCGACCTGTGGGACGAGTACACGGCCGCGAAGGTGGAGATGTTCCGGGCCACGGACACCGAGTACGCCCCGTGGACCGTGGTGAAGAACAACGACAAGAAGCGCGGCCGGCTGGAGGCGATGCGCAGCCTCCTGTCACGGTTCGACTACGACAGCAAGGACGAGAAGACCGTCGGTAACCCGGACCCCCAGATCGTCGGCCCGGCGGACACCCTGCTGGAGCCGGGCGAGGAGCGGGCGGACCTCTCGCCCACGCCGCTGACCGGCCGGGCGCACGGGCCGGGCGACCATCCCGGCCAGGATTGAGCCGGGCCTTTTCCGCCACGGGGCTGATAAAGGGGGCTCCTCCACCAGCAGGTGGAGGAGCCCCCTTTATCAGTCCTTCTCCGCGCCCGAAAAGCGGAATGCGTCAGGCGTTGATCTTTTCCAGATCCACCACGTCCTCGGCGGCGGGCTTCTGGGCGTCAACCTCTTTGTTGTAATCGCTCAGCACCGTCTCGCTCGGCGTATCGCCGCCCTCGGAAACCGCCTTGAGGACATAGGGTTCGCCCTCGGTGGCCACGTACATGGTGATCTTCTCGCCGTTCTCCTGCTTCTTCTCCAGGATCAGCGCGGGCTTGCCGTCGACCTCCGTGGTGTCGCCCTTCTTCATTCCCTTGCGCTCGGACTTGTCGCTGTCCAGCATGGCCAGGGCGGCCTGTTTGTCGCACATTCCCTCCGTGCCGGACTGCGCCGGGTCGGAGGCCACCCACTTGCCCTGCACCTGCTTGACCACCTCTTCGGTGCCGGGCTTCCCCTTCAGCGTGTTCTGCCAGAACTTCTCGTCGCCCCGCACATAGACGCTCTGCCCGACCTGGAGGACATCGGCCTTGGCGCCCCGTCCGGTCATGGTGCCCGTGCAGTGGTCCTGGTCGTCGACATGGAAGTCGATGCCGATCTCGTTGCCACCGGGCTGCTGCGCCTTTCCGGCGATCCGCAGGGATTTCGCGTCACGCGTCGCCTTGATCGCGTCCGCAGCGATGGTGTCCGCACTCTTTCCGTCGAACGCTTCATCGGATCCTCCACCGCCGCACCCCACCAGCGCCGTTGCCCCCAGAGAAACCGAAACCGCAGCCAGGATGACCTTCTTCATCGCATTCCCTCCCTGAAATGGTGAGGGCCTCCCCGGGCCCTCATGAGCCCGGGTACCCAGCGGATGAAGAAAGTCACTCACCTTTTTCCCGCCGTCCTTTTCCGGCGGCTCCGGGAGCGAAGTGGAATTCAGCCCTCCCGGCCGACTGGAGGGAATGGGCGTGACTCAGACCGCGGCTTCCTCCCCCGGTACGCACGGGTCGTCAGGCTCGTCCTGGCCGCCCGGGGCCGTATCGGACGGCAAGGGGTCCGCGGGGGACGGGGACGGCGTTTCGCCCGGGCAGCCCGGGTCGGTCCCACCGGGGTCGGGCGGCGTGGTGGGCCCGGTCGGATCGGGGCTGGGGCCGGGGTCGGTCGGATCAGGGCTGGGGCCCGGGTCGGTCGGGTCGGGGCTGGGGCTCGGACCGGGGTCGGTGGGTCCGGGGCCCGGGTCCGTCGGGTCGGGGCTGGGGCTCGGGGAGCCGGGGCCCGTCGGGCGGGGCGTGGGGGTCGGGCTCGGCGGCCTGCTCGGCTGCGGGCCGACGACGACGCCTCCGTCGTCCTTGCCGGGACGCTCCGGAGCACCGGGACCGCCGACCGGCGCCTTGGGCCGGGTCTTCCCGCCCGGGCCGGGGCTGCCCGGGAGGACGCCCTCGCCGTCGGCGACCGGGTGGCTGCCGTTGCGGTAGAACTCCAGCCAGGACAGCACCGTCCGCAGATAGGTGTCGGAGCGGTTGTAGCTGAGGATCGCCCGGTCCAGGTCGGAGCGGCGGGTCAGATCGCGCGGCCCGGCGCAGAGGTAGTGCCCGGCGGCGAGCGCCGCGTCGTAGATGTTGTCCGGGTCCTTCCGGCCGTCGCCGTTGCCGTCCGCGCCCCAGGCCGCCCAGGTGGACGGGATGAACTGCATCGGTCCGACGGCCCGGTCGTAGGTGCCGTCACCGTCGTACGCCCCGTCGTCCGTGTCCCGGATCAGGGCGAAGCCGTTGCCGTCGAGCGCGGGGCCGAGGATGGGGGTGAGGGTCGTCCCGCGCGCATCGACCCGCCCGCCGGACGCCTGGCCGGACTCGACCTTGCCGATCGCCGCGAGCAGCTGCCACGGCAGACCGCACCCCGGGTCGCTGCGGCCCACCGCGCTCTCGGCCTTGCGGTAGGCGGCCAGGACGGTGGCCGGGATGCCCGCCTCCGACCAGGCGCGGGCCACGAGGGGGTTCGGCTTCTTCCCGGGCTTCAGGGGTGCGGGCGGCTTCGGGGACCGCAGCGGCGGCAACTCGGTGTGGTAGACGTCGTCGCCCGGCACCTCGGTCCACACCACGTCGTCGGAGGCCGCCGCCTTCCCCTTCCGCGGCTCGGGCAGGGCGAGCCCCGGGGCCTGGGAGGCGGTGAGCGCGGTCATCGCGGCGACGGCGGTGGCCGTGGTGCCGAGCCGGCGGCGCACCGTGCGGTGGAAGCTCATGCGGATTCCCTTCGCTCAGCGGGTGAACGTGTCGATGGCGGCGATCAGCCAGGTGTCGCCGCGGCGGACGGCGTCCACGGCGAACATGGCCGCCGCGTAGGTCGTCTCCTCGTCCTTGCCCGTACGGGTGTTGCTCTGGTCGGCGAAGACCAGCAGCCGGGCGCGGTCGCCGTCGAGGAACTCGACCCCGCTCCCGGTGACGGTGGTGGTCAGGACGAGCTTCTGCTCCGGGGCCTGCTCCCGTACGTCGGCGAGCATGTCCTTGTGCTGCTGCACGGCCCGGCCGGTCAGATAGGTGCTCGCCGCACGCTCGGACCGGGCGGGCGAGGCGTAGTCGTAACTGAACACCGCGCCGACCGCCTCGCTGATCCGGCCCTTCACCTCGCTGGTGCGGCCGATGTCGGTGAGCGCGGCGTTCTGCCGGGCGGGCTCGTCGCGGAGACTGCTCGCCGAGGCGAACGCCCAGACGGCGACGGCCCCGAGAAGCACGGTGAGCGCGCAGAGCACGGCGGGCAGCGTGATGCGGAGGCGGGCGGCCCGGGCCCGGGGAGCTTCGTCCGTGGGGCTGTCGTCAGCGGCGTCAGGCGCGGCTTCCACGGCGTCAGCGGCGTCGGGCGCGCTGTCGTCAGCGGCGTCCAGCTCGGCTTCGACGGTGTCGGGCTCTCCGTAGGCCGGTTCCGTCCCCGTTCCCGCCGTACGGGAAGGGGTCGTGGCCAGCCGGCGTCGGCGGTTGACGAGGTGACGGGTCGTCGACATGGGTGGGTCCTCTCCGGGGCGTGCGGGGTGGGTGGGGTGCGGCGCGAGGTCAGCCGGCCGTGGAGCCGACGGGCGCCTGGCCCAGCGCACTGAGCTTCCACCCTCCGGCCGTCCTGGTGAGGGTGCCGAGCAACCGGCTCTCCTTCACCGCCGGTTCGCCCTCGGGCGCGGTCACGGTGACCCGTAGGGCGACCATCACCCCTGCCCGTCCCGCCCGTTGGTCCAGTTCGGTCACCGCGCCGGAGAGGACCTTCGCCGTGCTCACCGTCTTCGCCTCGGCGATCTGGCGGGCGAAATCGTCCCGTCCGTCGACTAGTTGGCGGTGCAGGTCGCCGGTGGTGGACTGCTCCCAGCTGTCGAGCCCCTGCTCCAGCGCCTTGTGGTCCAGGGTGTTCATGTTCTGCACCGCCTGCTCCCCCGCCGCCAGCGCGTCGTCCCGCGCCTGCGCGAAGGACGCCGCGTCGTCGTGCGAGGCCTCGTAGCGCTGCCAGCCGCCCCAGCCCGCCGCGCCGGCCGCGCAGACCACCAGGGCCAGGGCGGCGAGCAGGAGTGGGTTCCTCGTCCCGGTCGTCCCACCGCTCTCGGTGTTCACTGTCGCCGTTCGCCGCCGTTCCATGTGCTGCCTCTCCCCTGTCTGCCGAACCGGGCCTGTGCGCCATCGCCTCCGGGTCGCCGTCATGTGGAGCCGATCTCGACGATCCACCAGCGTCCGTCGCGCAGTTCGGCGGTCACCGTGAGCTGCGCGGAGGCGGTGGTGGGGGTGCGGCCCCGGCGTTCGTAGACCTGGTCGAGGAAGACCAGGAGGTGGGCGCTGTCATCGGTCAGCCGGGTCACGCCGGCCCGGACGACCTCGGTGGTGAGCGTCAGCTTCTGGTCGGCGGACTGCCGCTCGACCTGGCCGAACAGCGTCGCGTACTGCTGGAGCGCCTTGCCCGCCAGGACCCTTTCTGCTGCCGCCCTGGTGCCGGCGGTGGCCCCGGGACCGTACGAGAAGACCTTGCTGAGTGCGCTGCTGACATCGCCGGTGACGCGGGTCGTCGCCTCCGCGTCGGTGAGCGCCAGGTTCGCCGTGGCCGGGGTGTCGCGCAGCTGGCGCCCTTCGGCGTACAGGGCGCCGCCCGTGGCGATGAGCGCGACCGTCAGCAGGGCGCCGAGGACGCGCGGCCACCGGCGGCGGGACACGTCCGCGCCGACTTCCGGGTCCGGCGTGCCCGTTCGGGCCTCCTCGGCCTCGGGGTCGAGGGCGGCATCGCTGCTCACCGTCGTCGTTGCTCCGCTCGCGCTCATCGGCCGCCGCCCGTCCCTATCGCCGTGAGTGCCTTGACCTTCCAGCCGTCGGCCGTACGGGCGAGGGTCGCCCCGAACCGCTTGCGCTGGGTGCCGGAAGCGCCGGAGCGCGGAGTGACCTCGACGTCCACGGTGGCGATCAGCTCCGCCGTACCGGTGCGCTCGTCCAGTGCGGTGAGCGCCGCCGACGTGACTTTGCCCCGGGCCGTGTCGCCCGCCGTCGTGAGGGACTTCGCGTCGGCCTTACGGGTCCGCGCCAGTTCGTCGTGGAGCGGACCGGTGGAGGAGTCCAGCCAGGCCCGTAACCCGTCGTCGACCCGCTGCGCGTTCTCGCCGTCCAGGCTGTTCAGCGTCGCGAGGTGCCGCTTGCCCTCGGCCAGGGCCGTGTCGCGGGCCTTCGCGTGGGACAGGGAGCGGTCGCCGCGCGCCTGCCCGTACGACCAGGCCCCCAGGCCGCAGACCAGGGCGGCGACGAGGAGGACGGCCCAGCCGCCCAGGTGCCGGGTCCGGGGGGTCATGAGCCGCCTCCCAGGCCCAGCAGCCCGGCCATGCCCTCGGCCGGCGGCTGGGAGGTCGCGGCTGCCCCGTCCACGGCTCCGGGCAGCTTCATCGAGCCCGGGACGGCGGGTTTCGGCACCGGGCCGCCCTTGGGGGCGTTGGCGCTGCCCCGGACGTTGATGCCGGTGCCGGGTGAGGACGTGCAGCGGGCGGCGGTGTTCACGGCGGGCCCGGCCGAGGTGTTGAGCCCGTTGCGGTAGACCGTGCCGCCGTAACCGGCGGTGCAGGGCAGCGGTTCGAAGAAGGTGACGGACATCCCGAACCGGGCGCCGTCGTCGTCGACCGCGCTCGCCCCGGCGGCGGCGACGGCGGGAAGTTTCACGAGGAGTTCCTCCAGGCCGCGTTGGCGGGTGACGGCCACTTCCGATGTGGTGAGGAGGTTCGCGACGACGACGCCGAAGGCCGGGTCCACGTCGCGCAGCAGTCCGCTGATCTGGACGGCGGCGTCCGGGGTGGTCGCGATGAGGCGGCGCAGGTCGGCGTCGGAGCCCTTGAGTTCGGCGGCCAGTTCCTTCGCGCCCCTGGCAAAACCCTTGAGCGCCTTGCCCTGTTCGGCCTGGGTGCGCAGGACCTGCTCACCGTCGGCCATCAGCCGGGTCGTGACCGGCAGGGCCTGGTCCGCCGCCTCGATGAAGTCGCCGCTGGTGTCCAGGAGGACCTGGAGGTCGTCGCCGCGCCCTTCGAAGGCGGCCCCGAACTCCTCGACGACGGTCCGCAGGCTCTCCAGGTTCACCGAGCTCGCCAGGTCGTCGACGCTGGTGAGGACGTCGGTGGGGGGTGCCGGAATGGTGGTGTCGGCTTCGTCGATGACCGAGCCGTTGCCCAGGAAGGGGCCCTCCGTCCGGGTGGGCCGCAGGTCGACGTACTGCTCGCCGACCGCCGAGAGGTTCGCCACGACGGCCGTGAGGCTGTCCGGGATCCGCGGGGCGTCCTTCTCGATCCGCAGCTCGGCCTCGACACCGTTCTCGGTCAGCTCGATGGGGCCGACGCGGCCCACGGAGACGCCCCGGTAGGTGACGTTGGAGTGGGTGTAGAGGCCGCCTGTCTGCGGGAGTTGGACCGTGACGGTGTAGTAGCTGCGCAATCCGACGTAGTGGCCGAGATCGGCGTAGCGGACACCCAGGTAGCCGAGGACGAGGACGGCGATGACGAGGAAGGCGAGGTTCTTCAGCCGGACGGCGAGGGTGATCACGGTGTCGCCTCCTTCGTGGTCTTCGGCGTACCCGACACGGCGGGCAGCGGGAGCGGGAGCGGCAGCGCGCCCTTGACCGACGCGGCGGCCGGTTCCTCTCCCTCTGCCGGGGGCTCGGGAATTCCCGGCGGGTCCGGGGTGAGGGCCGGGATGATCTGCGTCCCGGGCATGGCCGTCACGTCCAGGTAGACGTTGAGGTAATCGCCCTTGACGCCGCGCAGCACCTCGTCGGTGAAGGGGTAGGTCAGCAGCACCTGGAGCGAGTTCGGGAGGTCCTGGCCCGAGTCGGCGAGCGCCTTGAGGGTCGGGGCGAGCGCCTTGAGGTCGGCGATCATGTCGGCCTTGCTCCGGTTGATGGTGTCGACCGCGACCGTGGACAGGGTGTCGAGGGAGCGCAGCATGGTCAGCAGGGAGCCGCGCTGCTTCTCCAGGACTTTGAGTCCGGGGCTGAGCCCGGTGAGGACGGTGCCGACGTCCTGTTTGCGGGTGGCGAGGGTGGTGGCGAGCCGGTTGACGCCGTCGAGTGCCCGGGTGATGTCGCCCTTGTTCTCGTCCAGGTTGGTCACGAGGGTGTCGACCCGGTTGAGCACCGAGCGGATCTGCGGTTCCTGCCCGGCGAGCGCCTTGTTCAGCTCGGTGGTGATGGTCTTGAGCTGGTTGACCCCGCCCCCGTTGAGGAGCATGGACAGGGCTCCGAAGACCTCTTCGACCTCGGGGTTCCTGTTGGTGCGGGAGACGGGGATGCGGCCGGCGCTCGCGAGCGATCCGTGGGCGGTGCCCTCGGGGGGCGGGGCGAGCTGGATGAACTTCTCGCCGAGCAGGCTGGACTGTTCGAGCCGGGCGTAGGCGTTGGCGGGAAGCTCGACCTTGCCGTTGACCTGCATGGTGACCCGGGCCCGCCAGCCGTCCGGGGCGAGCGTGATCTTCGTGACGCGCCCCACCGAGACGTCGTTGACCTTGACCGAGGACTGCGGGGCGAGGCTGAGGACGTCGCCGAACTCGGCGGTGACCTCGTACGGCCGGTCGCCGAGGTCCGCGCCGCCGGGCAGCGGGATCTGCTCGATGCCGGTGAAGGAGGGGGCGTCGGGGCGGACCACGACCAGGGCGATCAGCGCGCCGGTGGCGAGCAGCGCGACCGCGCCGACGGCCGCCCGTGCGGCGGGTCTGCGCCGGTTCTCGTCGTTCATCGCTCAGCCCCCTTCTCCTCGTCGGTCCGGCCGGACGTGCCTGTCCTTCCGGCCTCGCCGGGCTTGCCGGGCTGCTTCTCGGGGGTGCCGTAGACCGTGCCGACCTCGGGCAGCGGCAGGACCGGCAGCGCCTTGCGGCGGGTCGCGTCGACGGGAGCGAGGCCGGTGAGCCGGCCTGCCGCTTCCGCGGCCCCGGGCTCCACCAGCGGTCCGCCCATGGACAGTTCGTTGAGGTTGGTCCGGCCGTTGAGAGTGCGGTGGGCCGGGTCGTAGGCGTTGAGGACGTTGCCCGCGGCGAGCGGCAGGGTGTCCATCGCCTCGGCGAGCGAGGCGCGCTGGTCGACGAGCGCCTGGGTGATCGGCACGAGGGCCTCGACGTTCTTCTTGAGCGAGCCGCGGTTCTTGGCGATGAAGGTCTTGACCTGGCCGAGGGCGGTGCCGAGCTCCTTGAGGGCGGCGCTGAGGTTCTTCTTGTCGTCGGCGAGGAAGGTGGTGACCGTGTTCAGCTGCTGCTCGGCGCTGCGGACGTTGCCGTCGTTCTTCTTGAGCATCGTGGTGAAGCTCTGGAGGTACTTCAGGGTGTCGAACAGGTCTCCGCTGCTCTTGTCGAGCGTCTTGGTG
This sequence comes from Streptomyces rubiginosohelvolus, assembly GCF_014649875.1. Taxonomy (GTDB): domain Bacteria; phylum Actinomycetota; class Actinomycetes; order Streptomycetales; family Streptomycetaceae; genus Streptomyces; species Streptomyces rubiginosohelvolus. The sequence goes on from NZ_BMTW01000009.1 coordinate 144,009, forward strand.
GCCTTGCCGAACTGCTCGATGGAGTCCCCGATGGCCTTGCCGTTCCCGTCGAGGTTCTTCGCCCCGGTGTCCAGGAGCCGGGCCAACGCCCCGTTCGCGTTCGCCCCGTCGGGGCCGAGCGCGGTGGACAGCTCGGTGATGGAGGCGTACAGCTCGTCGACCTCGACGGGGGTGGCGTTGCGGGCTGCGGGCAGCACCGCGCCGGCGGCGAGGCGGGGGCCGCCGTCGTAGGCCGGGGCGAGCTGGATGTAGCGGTCGGCGACGAGGCTGGGGGCGACGACGACGGCGTGGGCGTCCCGGGGGACGTCGATGCCCCGGTCGAGGCGCAGCACGACCTTCACCTCCTTGCCGCGCGGCTCGACGGAGTCGACGGTGCCGACCTTGACGCCGAGGATCCTCAGGTCGGATCCGGCGTAGACGCCGGTGGCCCGGTCGAAGTAGGCGGTGACGGTGGTCTTGCCGTCCTCCTCCAGGGCACTCACGCCGGTGGCGGCCACGACGGCGACGAGGGCGAGTCCGGCGCCGATGCCGGTGATGCGGGTGCGTCTCATGTCAGCGGCCCCCTTGCTGCCGGGGTGGCATGCATCCGGTCGCCGGGGGTGTGCCGGCGGGGAGGTAGTTCTTGGGCACGACGCCGCAGACGTAGTTGTCGAACCAGCGCCCGCTGCCGAGGGTGTTGCCGACGAGCCGGCTGTAGGAGCCGGTCGTGGCGAGGACCTTGTCCAGGCTCTTGCGGTTCTTCACCAGGACGGCGGTGACGCGGCCGAGGGAGGCCAGAGTCGGCCCGAGCTGCTTGTCGTTGTCCTTGACGAGTCCGGTGAGCTGGGTGCCGAGGTCGCGGGTGCCGGTGAGCAGCAGATGGATGGAGTCGCGGCGGGCCCGGATCTCGCCGAGCAGCAGGTTTCCGTCCTCCAGGAGCGTTTCGAAGCTGCTCTTCTTGCCGTCGAGGGTCTTCGTGAGCTTCTTGCTGCTGCTGAGCAGGGTGGCGAGCTGGGCGTCGCGTTCGGAGACCGTACGGGAGAGGGCGGAGAGCCCGTCGGCGGCGCTGCGGACGTGGGGCGGGGAGTCCTTGAAGGTGGCGGAGATCGTCTCGAAGCTCTTGGCGAGCTGGTCGGTGTCGATCTCGCCGATGGTCTCGCCGAGCCCGTTGAACGCCTGGGTGACGTCGTACGGGGAGGTCGTGCGGCTCGCGGTGATCCGGGAGCCGGGGTCCTGCGGGGCGTCGCCGAGGGGGTCGACGGCGAGGTACTTCTCGCCGAGCAGGGTCTTGATGGCGATGCCCACGGTGGAGGAGTCGCCGATCCAGGCGTCCTCGACCCGGAAGTCGACGCGGACCTTCGCGCCGTCGAGGGAGACGCCGGTGACCTCGCCGACCTTCACTCCGGCGATGCGCACCTCGTCGCCGTCGTCGAGTCCGGCGGATTCGGTGAAGTCGGCACTGTAGGAGGTGCCGTTGTCGACGAAGGGCAGGGAGTCGGCGCGCCAGGCGGTGAGGCCGACGAGGGCCAGGACGAGGAGCCCGACGACGGCGACGGCGACCGGGTTGCGTTCCCGGATGGGGGTGATGCTCATGCCAGGCACCTCGGTTGGGTGATCGCGATGCCGGTGGGCGGCTTGCTGCCGTCGTCGTGGGTCACGCCGCTGACCTTCGCTTCGCAGAGGTAGAGGTTGAGCCACGATCCGTAGGACGTCAGCCGGCTGATGGCCGCCATCTTGGCCGGGGTCTTCTGGAGGAAGTTCTCGATCTGCGGGGTGCCCTTCTCCAGCTGGCCGCTGAGGCGCCCGAGTTGGCGGATGTCGTCCTTGAGGGGCTTCCTGCCGTCCTGGAAGAGGTCGGCGGTGACGGTGGTGAGCGCGCCCATCGCGGTGATGGCCTCGCCGAGCGGTTTGCGGTCGCCGGAGAATCCGGTGACGAGCTTCTGGAGGGTGACGACGAGGTCGTCGAAGCCCTCCTCGCGGTCGTTGACCGTCTTGAGGACCGTATTGAGGTTCGTGATCACCTCGCCGATCACCTTGTCCTTCGCGGCGACGGTCGTGGTGAGCGAGCCGACGTGCCGCAGGATGCTGTCGACGGTGCCGCCCTCGCCCTGGAGGACCTGGACGATGGAGCCGGCGAGCTGGTTGACGTCGGGCGGCGACAGCCCTTCGAAGAGGGGCTGGAAGCCGTTGAAGAGCTGGGTGAGGTCGAGGGCCGGGGTGGTGCGGGAGAGCGGGATGGTGTCCCCGGGCGCGAAGGCCTTGCCGACGGGCCCGGGACCCCGGTCGAGGTCGACGTACCGCTGGCCGACCATGTTGAGGTACTTGATGGACGCGGTCACCGAGGCGGGGAGGTCGCGCCCCTTGCGTACGGCGAAGGCGACCTCGGCGACGCGCCGGTCGGCGAGCCGTACGGATTCGACCTGGCCGACCTTCACCCCGGCGATCCGGACGCTGTCGCCGGGGATGAGGCCGGTGGCGTCGGTGAACCGCGCCTTGTACGTGGTGGTGTCGCCGACGCCCGTGTTGGCGATGGAGAGCCCAAGGACGGTGGTGGCCAGGACGGTGACGACGATGAAGACGAGGGACTTGGCGATCGGTCCCGCGAGCGAGCGGCGTTTCACTTGAGCTTCACCTCCGCACCGCGGAAGGCCGGGCCGATGAGCACGCTGCTCCAGTCGGGCAGGTCGTCCGGCCGGACCTTCAGCGAGGGGGCGACCAGTTCGTTCACGAGCTGCGACTCCTGGGGCGAGTTGGGCAGTCCGAGCGCGGTGTCGGTGCCGTCGCCGCCGTCGCCCCGGGTGGGCGGGGGCGCGGTGACGTCGGCGGCCCGGCGGGTGTCGGCGGTCGGGGCGTGCTTGCCGACGTACGGCACCGAGTAGCACGTCGGGCCGCCCGTCGCGTTGTAGACCGGGGTGTCCCTTCCGGGGACGTATTTACCCTTCGAGGGAACGGACTTGACCGACACGTGCAGCCCCGGCTCGTCGGTTCCCTTGCCGAGCGCCTTGTCCATGGCGGGCACGAATCCGGCCATGGTGCGCAGGGTGCAGGGGAACGACTCGGCGTATTCGGCGAGGAGTTCGAGGGAGGGGCGGCTCGCGGCGGAGAGCCGGATGAGGTTGTCCTTGTTCTCCCGCAGGAAGGAGGTGACGTCCTGCGCGGCGGCCGTGGTGGTGCCGTGGAGAGCGGCGAGCCGCGCCTCCTCGTCGGCGAGGGTGGAGCTGGTGACCGTGGCGTCCCGCAGCGCGTCGAGGACGTCCGGCGCGGCGTCCGCGTACAGCGTGCTCACCTTGACGAGTTCCTTGATGTCGGCGTTGAGGGTGGGGAGTTGGGGGTTGAACTTCTTCAGGTGGTGATCCAGCGTGGTCAGCGTCTCGCCGAGGCGTTCACCGCGTCCCTCCAGCGCCTGGGAGACGGCGTTGAGGGTGGCGGAGAGCTTCTCGGGCTTCACGGCGGTCAGCAGCGGCAGGACGTTGTCGAGGACCTGTTCCAGCTCGATGGCGTTGCTGGAGCGGTCCTGCGGGATGACGGCCCCGGCCCGCAGGGTGGTGGCCGCGGGGATACGGGGCGGGACGAGTGCGACGAACCGCGCGCCGAAGAGGGTGGTCGGCAGCATCTGGGCGGTGACGTCGGCCGGGACCTGGCCGAGCTTGTCGCGGTCGATGGCCAGGGTGAGCCGGGCGCCGTCGCCGTCGGTGGCGATGGAGCGGACCTGCCCGATGACGACGCCGCGGAGCTTCACATCGGCGTTGGTGTGCATCTCGTTGCCGACCGATCCGGTGCGGACGGTGACGGTGGCGTCGTCGGTGAAGTCCTTCTCGTACACGGAGACCGAGACCCACACCAGGACGGCGGGCACCAGCAGGAAGGTGACTCCGGCCAGGCGGCGGCGGATGGTGCGGGTGCTGGATGTGCGCATCAGCCGGCCACCTTCACCGTCGTCGTGGCGCCCCAGATGGCGAGCGAGAGGAAGAAGTCGGTGACGCTGATGAGCACGATGGCGTTGCGTACCGAGCGGCCGACCGCCACCCCCACGCCGGCCGGGCCGCCGGTGGCGTGGAAGCCGTAGTAGCAGTGGGCGAGGATCACCAGCACGCTGAAGATCAGCACCTTGAGCACCGACAGCAGGACGTCCTGCGGGGAGAGGAAGAGATCGAAGTAGTGGTCGTAGGTGCCTGCCGACTGGCCGTTGAAGAAGATGGTGATCCAGCGGGAGGCGACGTACGAGGAGAGCAGCCCGATCGCGTACAGCGGGATGATCGCGACGACTCCGGCGATGATCCGGGTGGTGACGAGGTAGGGCATGGAGCGGACGCCCATCGCCTCCAGGGCGTCGACCTCCTCGTTGATCCGCATCGCGCCGAGTTGGGCGGTGAAGCCCGCGCCGACGGTGGCGGAGAGGGCGAGCCCGGCGACCAGGGGGGCGATCTCCCGGGTGTTGAAGTAGGCGGAGACGAACCCGGTGAAGGCCGAGGTGCCGATCTGGTTGAGGGCGGCGTACCCCTGGAGTCCGACGACCGTGCCGGTGAACAGGGTCATCGCGATCATGACGCCGATGGTGCCGCCGATGACGCCGAGTCCGCCGCTGCCGAAGGCGACCTCGGCCAGGAGTCGCTGGACCTCGCGCAGATAGCGGCGCAGGGTGCGGGGAATCCAGAGGAGTGCCCGTACATAGAAGGTGAGTTGATCGCCCGACCGGTCGAGCCAGTTCAGCATGGCCATCGGTCAGCTCCCCTTCGCGGGGACGATCTGGAGGTAGATCGCCGTGAGGACCATGTTCACGAAGAACAGCAGCATGAAGGTGATGACGACGGACTGGTTGACCGCGTCGCCGACGCCCTTGGGGCCGCCGCGGGGGTTGAGGCCTCGGTGGGCGGCGACGATGCCGGCGATGAAGCCGAAGATCAGGGCCTTGAACTCGCTGATGTAGAGGTCGGGCAGCTGGGCGAGGGCGGAGAAGCTCGCGAGGTAGGCGCCCGGGGTGCCGTCCTGCATGATCACGTTGAAGAAGTAGCCGCCGAGCGTGCCGACCACCGAGATCAGCCCGTTGAGCAGGACGGCGACGAGCATGGTGGCGAGCACCCGGGGGACGACGAGGCGCTGGATGGGCGAGACGCCCATGACCTCCATCGCGTCGAGCTCCTCGCGGATCTTGCGGGAGCCGAGATCGGCGCAGATCGCGGAGCCGGCGGCGCCGGAGATCAGCAGCGCCACGATGAGCGGGCTCGCCTGCTGGATCACGGCGAGGACGCTGGCACCGCCGGTGAAGGACTGGGCGCCGAGCTGCTGGGTGAGGGAGCCGACCTGGAGGGCGATGACCGCGCCGAACGGGATGGAGACGAGGGCGGCGGGCAGGATCGTGACGCTCGCGACGAACCAGAACTGCTCGATGAACTCCCGCACCTGGAACGGTCTGCGGAAGATGGCCCGGGCCACGGCGACGGCGAGCGCGAACAGCTTCCCGGTCTCGCGGAGCGGGGCGAGCAGCCGGGAGGGGCGGGCCTGGCCGGGGGCCTTCCCGGAGGTGGCCGGCGGGGGCTTTTCGGGCGGCTCGGGCGGCCGCACCGGCATCGGGGCGGTCACGCGCGCGCACCTCCCGCGGCGGGGGCGTAGCTGTCGAGGATCGCCGTACGGGCGGCCTCCGGCAGCTGGCCCATCATCGACATGACCCGCTCGCGTCGGCGCAGCGCTCCCTGGCGTACGGGCATCCCGGGCGAGGGCTCCAGCTGGGGGACGACGGTGCGGGGGCCGGTGGGCAGCGGGACGGTGTCGGCCAGCTGCTCGGCGGCGAGAGTGGCGGCGTCCTTCTCCTCGGACATGCCGATGGGCCCTTCGCGGCGTCCGGCGAGGAACTGGGAGACGACCGGGGTATCGCTGGTGAGCAGCACCTCGCGCGGGCCGAAGGTGACGAGGTTGCGGCAGAACAGCATGCCCATGTTGTCGGGGACGGTCGCCGCGATGTCGAGGTTGTGGGTGACGATGAGCATCGTCGCGTCGATCTGCGCGTTGAGGTCGATGAGGAGCTGCGAGAGGTACGCCGTGCGGACCGGGTCGAGGCCGGAGTCCGGTTCGTCGCAGAGAATGATCTGGGGGTCCAGGACGAGGGCCCGGGCGAGGCCGGCCCGCTTGCGCATACCGCCGGATATCTCGCCCGGCAGCTTTCCCTCGGCGCCGAGGAGCCCGACGACGTCGATGCGTTCCATCACGATGCGACGGATCTCGGATTCCTTCTTGCGGGTGTGCTCGCGCAGCGGGAAGGCGATGTTGTCGAAGAGCGACATCGAGCCGAAGAGGGCCCCGTCCTGGAACATGAGGCCGAAGAGTTTCCGGGTCTCCATGATGTCGCGTTCCGGGCTGTTCACCATGTCGACGCCGTTGATGAGGACGCGCCCCTGTTCGGGTTTCAGAAGCCCGATGATGGATTTCAGGAAAACGGTCTTTCCGGTTCCGGAAGGACCGAGCATGACGCTCACTTCACCGGCGGGCAGGGTGAGGCTGACGTCCTGCCAGATGTTCTGCTTGCCGAAGGATTTCGTCAGGCCCTCGACGACTACTTCGATTCCCATCGACCCTCCCTCGAAGTGGCGGTGAACGTTTTCATCGGCTGACGCTCCGGCTCTGAGAATGGCGATGGCGGCTCGTCACACATGCACCGGGGGCGCACGTTATGTCCGCCGAAACCGCCAGGGCAAGCCGTTGAACAGCGGATTTCGACGAGCCAGGGGCGGTGATCGGATCACTTGTCATTCGATGACAAAGCCGGTCTCCGACCTTGTCGAAACCTGCGCATGCAGCCAGGCGTTCCCGATCGGCACGCCTGGGACGCTACGGGCCGGTAACCTGACTTCGCAATACTGGGTACAGATTTTCCTCGGCGAGAATTCATGAGGTGCCGATGATTGTCTCCGGGTGAGCAATCTGCTTGCCAAACCTGTCGGATGATGAGGAAACGCACGGTCGGCGGACCGGCCCGCGGGCATGAAAGAGCCCTTCCGGTCCCGTGGAACCGGAAGGGCTCGGAGGCTTTCAGGTCACCGCTCGGGCTTCGGCTTCCTCGGCGGGCAGTCGGGCCCCTCCGGGTTCGTGGCCACACACAGCGGCGCCTGGGTCATCTTGGTGTAGTTGTCGGCCTTCTTGCCCGGGCTGGAGATCGCCGAGGTGAAGATCGGGTCGAGGTCCTCCGTGGCGCCGCACCCCTCGAACGGCGGGATGTGGGCGTACCCGGTCAGGGTGCCGCCGTACGCCACCAGGTAGCCGGCCGGCGGATAGCTCTGGCCGTACCCCTTCAGCACCTGCTCGAAGGGGCGTGCGGTGCGGCAGTCGGGTCCCACGTCCAGGGGCACGCCGTTCACCTCGACGTCGGAGAGCCGCATCACGAGCTGGGCCGTGACCGTGGTCTCCTCCGGGTAGGTCGGCGTGTTGGTGACCGTGTGGGTGTGGATCGCGGCCGGGGGGCCCACCTGCTCCAGCGTCATGGTGGCGGTGGTCGGCATGAACCCGTAGCTGAGGAACGTGGCCTTCGTCGGCGGGAGTTGGCGCTTCCCTCCGTAGTCGAAGTTCACCTCGGAGCTGACGTCGACGGTGGAGGCGCAGGAGTCGTTGATGTAGCGCTTGTTGAGCACCACCTTCATGAACGCGGGCCCCAGCGCCGCCGCGCCGTCCAGCTTGGCGGCGTTCGCGTAGCCGGCCGCATAGGTCTCGGCGGTGGTCATCACCCACTCGGGCGGGATCTCGATCGGGCAGCTGCCCGGGTCGTCCTCCAGGGCTTCGCGCCGCTTCTCGGTGAGGGCGTCGATCTTCTCCCGTGCGGTGGGCGGCAGCCCCTCGGCCGGGCGGGTGGGGGCGGGATCCGGTGCGGGCTCGCTCTCGCCGGGCCGGGGTGCGGGCGCCGTGGGGTCCTGGTCGCCGCGGATCGCGATGGCGGCCAGTTCGGGCTCCTGGCCGGAGGCCGGGGTGCAGGCGACGTCGAGTCCCGGGGGCGTGGTCGGCTCTCCGGCCTCCGTGAGCGAGGTCAGCGCGAGGTCGAGCGCGTCGGGGGCGAGCGTCGCGCGTCCGGGGCTGCCGAAGGTGACCGTCGGCACGTCTCCGGTCGCGGTGAGGGTCAGTGCGCCTGGGTCTTGGCCCTCGCCCTCGCCCTCGCCCGGCGTGGGCAGCTCCGCCGGCGGGGCGGTCAGGTCCTGCCAGGAGGCGTCGGCGGACTTGTCGCCGACGCTGTTGCGGACGGTGAGCCGGGCGACGGCCGACAGGGTGGCGGCGTCCAGGTCGGCGAACCGGGCGAGCGCCGTCGGCGGCAGAGTCACCTCGACCGCCACCTGAGCGGGGCGGATCTCCTCGCCCGTACGGGCCGAGGTGGGCAGCACCGCCGAGACGAGGACATCCACCTCCTCGGGCCCGGAGGGGAAGGGGCAGGTGTAGCGGAGGGCGACCTCCGACTTCTGTTCCGCGGCGGCCGATTCGGCGCTGGGTACGAGCGCGGTGGCGACGACGAGCGCCCCGCCCACGGCCCAGTGGATCGGTCGTCTCGCTGCGGCGCGTGCATCGACGGTCATACGGATGTGTCCTTCCGGCGCGCGTGGGCCCGGAGAGCGGGCGGCTGCGGAGCGGGTCCGGGGTGCGGCGGCTCTGCGGGCGGCGGCCGGGCGGGCCGCGGGCGGACTTCGGGGCGGGTCGGACGACGGCCCTACCGACGGGTAGGGTACGCACGCCGGCGACCCCCTGGGAAGGGCCGGGTTCCCGATCGGATCACCGGCGCGGGGACTTTGGCAGCGGGTGACAATCCGCCGCCGGGCTCCTTGTCGGCGGGTGCGCGAAATCGTGCCCGGCCGTCGGGTGCGCACGGCCGGGCACGACGTTCAGACGCGCTACGTCAGCGGTACGTCAGCGGGGACGGGATCAGCCGCTGATGACCGGGGACTTGTTGGTCGCGGTGCTGATGATGGTGTACAGCCCCTGGAAGCTGGCGGTGGTGCCGACGATGCCGCAGCCGCCGCCGACCTTGTTGGCTATGGAGAGGGTGAGCCCGCCGCCGGCGGTGTTCAGGGTGCCGTTGCTGCCACCCGCGGTCGGGTTGTTGTACTTGGCCGCGACCTTGCCGGTCACGTCGAAGGTGCAGGGGCCGAGGATGCTGCTCCCGGACACCTTCGCCTTGATCGCTCTGATCTCACCGGTCACCTGCCCCGTGGAGTTGGTTCCGGCGCCCGCCGCGTAGTCCAGGCCCCAGATCTCCCACGGCGGCGTGGTGGTCACCGTCCAGGTGGAGCTGAAGGGGCCGGTGCACGGCGAGTTGAACGAGATCGCCGAGATGGACGCGAGCTTGGCCGGGCTCCCCGCGACCGGGGAGGTCGGCGCGGAGCCCGAGGCGGCGGAGGTCGCACACTGGATCTTGTTGCCGTTGTTGTCGGTCAGGACGGTCACTCCGGCGGTGCCCTTGAAGGCGCCGGTCGGGCTGATCGTCCAGCTGGTCGGCGCGGCGACGGCCGACGGGGCGGCCAGTACGACGGATGCCGCGGCGGCACCGATCGCGGTCAGGACACCGGTTCGCTTGAACATGGGGGTACTCCCTTTTCTTGTCCCGTTGGGGATTCGGCTGAACGTGACTGGAGAGGTTCGTGCGCTGTGTCCGCCGGGCCGGACGGTTCGGCGCTCGGCGGATCCAAGGACGGTTGCCGCATCACCTCCTCGTACGGGTGAAGGGGACGGCCTACCGCTTGGCGGAGTGCCAGAATTCGGACAGCTTCCGGCCCTCGTTCGGCGCGAGGCCGGCGGGGTCGTAGGGGCTGCCGAAGTACGTGGTGGTGGCGTCGAGCGTCACGCTGTTCTTCCCGGCGGCGGACGGGAGACCGGTCTTGAGGTTCACCGCCCAGTCCAGGAGCCCGGCTCCGCAACCGCTTGCGCCCGGTACGGCGAACGTGGCGTCGCCCTGGTCGGCGCCGTCGAAGGTGTAGCGCCCCATCTCGCCCTCGTCGTCGTTCGGCGTCCCGTCGGCTCCGAACCGCTGGAGCGAGAGGGTGGGCGCCGTCACGTTCTGCGGCTTGAGGAGCACCGGGTTCGCGGTGGTCCCGATGTAGCACTTGTCACCCAGGAACGGATTCTTGAGGTGGATACGCACCGGGATGGTGAGAATGGGCTCACCGGTGGAGAAAGCCGCGCTCATATTGAAGTCGCGGGGCGCTCCGGCCGGTTCGATGGTGGCCGTCACCCGGTTGAGATTGTTGTCCGTCAACTGACGGCAGATTCCCGAGATGAGGGGAATTCCACTGGGGCACATCAGCCCGAGGAGCCCGCCGGGGATCTCCGCCGGGTCCGCCCTCAGGGCCCCTTCGGGCGGGGCCACCAGCGAGGCGGTGCCGTCGGCGCGCTGGATGACGCCGAGCTGCAGATCGGTGTGGCCGGTGGAGACCACGCTCTTGCCCAGCGTGATGGAGCCGGTGGCCGAGCTCGACGCGATGCAGGCGGCGATGGTGTTCACACCGTCGGCGGCCAGCATGGCGGGCGCGTCGACCGGACAGCGGTTGAAGGGCGCCCAGTCGCCGTTGAGCTGGGTGGCGGCGGTGGCCGAGCCGGTGGAGAGCACAGCGCTGAATGCCGTGAAGGCCGCGAGCAGACCTACGCGGGCTCGATTGGAAACGGATCTCATGTCGTCCCCTCTGTCGGCCGCCGTGGCGCGGCCTCGTGCACGAAGTTGACCGGTTCTGCAACGCATGCCCGCACCGCGACGACCGTCGGCGGCGTTGGGGCCTCGGGCGGCCCGGGGGCGGAGGATCGGAGCATCAAATTTCGGGCAGATTTCATGCCCGAATTGACCGAGGCGTGATGTTACTCGCGGGAAACAGGGCGACACAATCCGTCCGGCTAAGATTCTTTGCACCGCACTCTTTTTGATCCGTAAATGAGCATCAAGGCCCGCTCCCCTTATCAAGGAATGCGCACCCGGAGGCAGGGAATTGCGCACCGTCGGCCGGAACCCCGCGCGCGGTACGCACGCGGGGCCGATCCGCCGGGAGACACGGAAGTCAGGCTTCCGTTCTCCGGCGGACGGCATGTAATTCGGCCAGGCGGCTTGAAATCCCTGTTCAGGAGAGGGCGTTCACTCGCGTTCGCCATGGTGAGCCGCCCGTACACCCGACCACTCCCCGGCGAGCCTCACTCCGACCCGACCACGCCGGGAACTACTCGACGGCAGCGGAACCGCTTTGTTGTCACCGCCTGAGCGGGCGGCCGAAATTCATTGTCCGAAAGCGCGCAGCAGCGCCCGACCTGCACGGAAGTCGCACAGTGCGGCCGAGATGTGTGCCCCCTGCACGTCGATCTTGTCCAAGTGGTGTGCAGTACCTGTTCCTTGGTCTATCTTCGTCGCGGACTTGGTACGCACCTGTCGGTTCGTGGGAGCGCTTTCCCCCCACCGTCTCACCCCACCACCGGGCGCCGGGAGCAAGGGGATCTGTCATGCCACATCTCATACAGCCGTTGGATACCGAAGACCCGCTCGGGCCGCTCCCGCAGGAATTCGCGGCGATCATGAGGCCCGAACTGCCCAGCCTCATCAAGGAAATCGGCGTCGAGGTCACCCGGGCCTATCCGGAATACGCCCGGCTGCTCGACGGACCGAACGGGCAGGCCATCAGGGTGGGCGTGGAGCAGAGCCTCGCCTCTTTCGTCGATCTGGTGGCCGAGCCCTCCTCCCCGACCACGCTCCGGGACGACATGTGCCGGCGCTTCGGACGGTTCGAGGCGTACGAGGGCCGGAGCATGGACACCCTTCAGGGGGCCTACCGGCTGGGCGCGCGGGTCGCGCTGCGCCGGGCGAAGAAGGTCGGGCAGAGCTATCACCTCTCCCCCACCTTGATGCTGAGCTTCGCCGACGCGCTCTTCGCCTACGTCGACGAACTGGAATCGCTTTCCCGGGAAGGCTTCCTGGAGGCGCAGTCCCAGTCGGGCGAGCACAGCGAGGCGCTGCGCCGCCGGCTGCTCCATCTGATCCTCGCCGGACGTCCGGCCCCCGGGAGCGCCATCGCCGATCTGTGCGAGCAGACCGGGTGGGCACTGCCCGAGGAGGTGACGCTGGTCGCCGTGCGCGCCCCGGCGGAGCTGGACCGGCTCAACGCGGACCGTGACCTTCTCGTCGATCTCAGCGCCCCTCAGCCGCATCTGCTCGTCCCCGGAGCGCTGGACGACGCACGAAGATCCATGCTCGCCCAGGCCCTGCCGGCCGGGCGCATGGCGATCGGGCTGACCGTCCCCACGGCGCTGGCCTGCGAATCGCTCCGCTGGGCCCGCCGGGTTCTGGAGCTCGTCGACTCCGGTGTGATCGAGGACGCTCCGCTGATCCGCTGTGAGGACCACCTCCTCACCCTGTGGCTCCTGTCCGACCCCGCCCTGCTCGACCAGCTCGCCCAGCGGGAGCTGGCCGCCGTCGCGGGGATCAGCGCGACCCGCCGGGAACGGCTGGTCGAGACGCTGCGGATCTGGCTCGACACCCGGGGCACCGCGGCGCAGATGGGCGCGCTGCTGGATGTCCACCCGCAGACCGTGCGCTACCGCATGCGCAGCCTGGAGACCATCTTCGGTGACCAACTCGTCGATCCCGAGAGCCGCTTCGCCACCGAGGCGGTACTGCGCGCGCTGCGGCTGCGTTCCCGTGCCACCGGCACATCCCCCTGATCCGGATCACGTTCGGCGTGACGGGTCAACTTACCGGCGCGTAAGGCGAAATAGACGGTCAGTCCCAAACGGTTGCGACACGGAGACGTATCCGGCGAGAAACCCGGAACCGCGTCCCGTACACAGGAGGGAGTCCGTCGCCCGCCGGGCGACGGCTCCCGTGCACCGCCTCCTGGCCGACCACCGAAAAGGGAAAGCCCCATGACCGCCTCGCACCTCCTCGTCCCCGTGCCGATCCCGGACCGGGTCGCCGCGCTGATCGGTTCGTGCATTCCGCCGCACATCCTCCAGGCGGAGTTCGACGCCGACTGCGCGGCCCGCGAGGTCCGCAGGTTCCGCGGGCCACGGCTGGGCGTCGAGGACCAGGCCGACCGCGAACAGGCCCTGTCCGAACTTGCCCGCGCCAACAAGGTGCTCTCCGCGCACCACCCCTGTCTCGCCGTGCTGCCCGGATCGCCCTTCTGACCGGCCTTGCGGGACGCCACCGCTCCCCTTACCTTACTCCCAAGTAAGTTTACTTCGGAGTAAGGAATTGGTGTGGACGGAACCAGCAGCGGCAACCTCACCGACGACCTGTCCGCGCTCGACTTCGCCGCGGTCGCTCCCGAGGAGTTCGCACGGATCGTCAAGGGTCTGTCGGCCAAGCAGCTCGCCGAGGTCATGCGGGGTGAGCTGCGTACCCGGATCCTCGGCGAGGTCTTCGGCCGGATGCGGCAGCAGTTCCGGTCCGAGGCGGCCGGCGGCCTCACCGCGCTGATCCGCTGGAAGATCACCGGGGAGAGCGACGCGGTCTACGAGACGGCGATAGCCGACGGCGCCTGCCGGGTCACCGCGGGCCGCTCGGACGCCGAACCCCGCACCACGCTGGTGATGGCCGACGCGGAGTTCCTCAAGCTCGTCTCCGGCAACGGCAATCCGGTCACGATGTTCATGACGCGCAAGCTCAAGGTCGCCGGTGACGTCGGTCTGGCGTCCGGCCTCACCCGCTACTTCGACATCCCGAAGGCGTGAGGGCATGAGCTTCTTCTCCCTGGCCCTGACCGAGGAACAGCAGGACCTGCGCGACTGGGTGCACGGCTTCGCCGCCCAGGTGGTCCGCCCGGCCGCCGCCGAGTGGGACGCCCGGGAGGAAACGCCCTGGCCGGTGATCCAGGAGGCCGCCCGGATCGGTCTGTACGGATTCGAATCGCTCGCCGACCTGTACGGGGACCCCACGGGGCTCTCCCTCCAGATCGCCAACGAGGAGCTGTTCTGGGGTGACGCGGGCATCGGCATGGCCCTGTTCGGCACCTCGCTCGCGGTCGCCGGGATCTTCGCCTCCGGCACTCCGGACCAGCTCGCCGAATGGGTGCCGCAGTGCTTCGGCGACGAGGACGACCCGAAGGTCGCCGCGTTCTGCGTCTCCGAGCCGGGCGCCGGGTCCGACGTCTCCGCGATGACGACGAGGGCCCGTCACGACGAGGCGACCGACGAGTGGGTGATCTCCGGCCAGAAGGCGTGGATCACCAACGGCGGCATCGCCGAGGTCCATGTCGTCGTCGCCTCGGTCGACCCGTCGCTCGGCTCCCGGGGACAGGCCGCGTTCATCGTGCCACCGGGCACGAAGGGCCTGACAGCGGGCCGTACGGTCAAGAAGCTCGGCCTGCGCGCCTCGCACACCGCGGACCTCTTCCTCGACGACGTCCGCGTCCCCGGCCACTGCTTGCTCGGCGGAAAGGAGAAGCTGGACGCCCGCCTCGCCCGAGCCCGCGAGGGCGGCCCCGCCAAGGGCCAGGCGGCCATGGCCACGTTCGAGGTCAGCCGCCCGACGGTGGCCGCGCAGGCGCTCGGCATCGCACGCGCCGCCTACGAATACGCCCTGGAATACGCCGGTGAGCGCGAGGCGTTCGGCAGGCCGATCATCGAGAACCAGTCGATCGCCTTCGCGCTGGCGGACATCCGTACCGAGATCGAAGCCGTACGCCTGCTGATCTGGCAGGCCGCCTGGATGGCCCGCAACGACCGCACCTTCGACGCGGGCCAGGGCTCCATGTCGAAACTGCGGGCGGGTGAACTCGCGGTCGCGGCGACGGAGAAGGCGGTCCAGATCCTCGGCGGCGCGGGCTACAGCCGGGAGCACCCGGTCGAGCGCATGTACCGCGACGCCAAGATCTACACGATCTTCGAGGGGACCAGCGAGATCCAGCGCCTCGTCATCGCGCGGGCGATCTCGGGGCGGCAGATCCGCTGAACGGTCTCAACACCTCTCCCCCACCTTTTGGTCACAACTCCATCACCACCGGAACAACTCGCTCCCCCGGGCCCCGTCGGGTCGCTACGGTCGGGCCTCCGCACAGCACTTGGGGGGACCATGGACTGGAACAGTTCGCAGCACCCGTCGCGTCAGCCCGGCTGGGGCCAGGGCGGCAACTTCACACCGCAGCCGCCTTCGACGGATGGACCGCGGTGGGCGCGGAAGCGTGTCGTGCTCCCGGCGGCCGGCGTGTTGCTCCTGCTCGGTGTCGGGATCGGCGCAACCGGTGAACAGCCGCAGGAAGTGCGCACGGTCGCGGCGAAGGCGAAGCCCGGGCCGACGGTCACCGTCACGGAGACGGCGAAGGTCATCGTGACCGCGACCCCGGAGCCGGCCCCGACCGTCACGAAGGTCAAGAAGGTGCGGGTCACGGTCACCGCCGCTCCCCCGGAGCCGAAGCCCGCGAAGAAGCCCGTGGCCCGCGACGATTCCTCCGGCAGCAGTGGAGGCTCCGGCTCCGGCGGCACGTCGACGTACTACAAGAACTGCGATGCGGTTCGCGCCGCCGGCGCCTCACCCATCCGGTCCGGCCAGCCCGGGTACGGGCCGCATCTGGACCGTGACGGCGACGGGGTGGGCTGCGAATAGGGTCCGCAACGGTTCTCCGGGGGCCTCGAAGCATGTGATTCTCGTCGCGCCGGACGGGTACGCCGTCGCCGGACCGCAAGCCCGCGCATCGCGTTTCCGGCCGAGCGCACCGAGCCCCTCGGCGAGCCCGTCGGGGTCTGCGCGGCCGGGCCTGCCGCCCCGTCACACGCCGTCTACGTGCGGCAACGGGGGTTCGGGCCGGTCGGTCGCGGCGGGACGTGGCGGCGAGGTGAAGAGGTTCGCCGGGCGGCAGGACAGCGCCCCGGTGGCGCTGTCCTGCCGGGGCGGCGGCTGTCCGTGGTGGGCCCCACACGTGCGACCGGCCGTCGGACCCCCTCCGTGCCACTAGCCTCTTCACATGACCTCCACTTCGACCGAGCCGACGCCTGCCCGCCCGATGGTTGAGCTGAACGCGGAGATCCGCGCTCTGGTCGCCGACGGCGGTGTGGTGTCGCCGGAGGGCCGCCGGGAGTACGAGCGGCTTCTCGTCGAGTGGGTGGCGGCCGTACGGGGCAGCTCCGCGGAAGCCGTCTGACGGTACGGGGACGGGGGCGCCCACCGGAAGCGGCGCGGGTCCTCGTACCGGGGGAGCCATCGAGACACCCCCTCCGCGAAGCCCGGTCCGGGTGTCGGCGATAGTGATCGTCCGTCCGCGACCTCACCCCGGGAGCACCCCATGACCGCCGCGTCCCCCGCCGGCGCACGCCGCCCGTCCCTCCTGCTCGTCACCGATCTCGCGTACGAGGCGCGCGGCCGGCGCTACTGCGACGAGGACATCTTCCTGGCCTCCCGGCTGCGCGAGGCGTTCGACGTGGCGCTCTGCCATCCCCGGGACGCGGCCGCGCTGCTGGACCGCTTCGACCTCGCCCTCGTACGCAACAGCGGGCCCGTCCTGCACTACCGAGAGGCGTACGACGCGTTCCGCGCACGCGCCCTGGAGCTGCGGGTTCCGGTCTACAACCCGCTGGGCGGGCGCGGCGACATGGCGGGCAAGGAGTATCTGGTCGAGATGACGGCGGCCGGGCTGCCGGTCATTCCCACCGTGGACCGGGCGGCGGACCTGGCCGAGCTGCCCGACGTCGCCCAGTACGTGGTGAAGCCGAAGCTCGGGGCGGACTCGGTCGGCCTGCGTTTCGTCACGGCGGCGGAGGCCCGCGCCGAGCTGGAGGCGGCGGCCGAGGGCTCCCTCCTCGTCCAGCCGAGGATCGACTTCCGGCACGAGGTGTCGTTCTACTTCGTCGACCACGACTTCCAGTACGCGCTGTACGCCCCCGACCCGGAGCGGCGCTGGGTGCTGGAGCCGTACGCGGCGAGCGCGGAGGACCTGGAATTCGCCCGGCGCTTCATCGACTGGAACACCCTCGACCACGGGATCCAGCGGGTCGACGCCTGCCGGACGGCGGACGGCGCGCTGCTGCTCGTCGAGTTGGAGGACCTCAATCCGTATCTCTCCCTCGACCGGGTCGGGGAGGACGTCCGGGAGGCGTTCGTGGACCGGCTGACGACGTCGATCGCCTCGCTGCCCCGCTAGTCGCGCCGACCCCCCGTCCGGCCCGTCCCCGCATGCGGGGACGCACGGCTGGTGTGAGGGTGCAGGGGTGACGACTGCCAGCGAGCAAGCCCCCGCCACGCAGAGTGCCGCCGCGCCGCCGCCCGTCCTCGACCGGCGGCGGCGCAACATCGTCTTCGCGACGATCGTGCTCGGCATGCTGCTCGCGGCACTCGACCAGACGATCGTCGGCACGGCCCTGCCGACGATCGTCTCGGACCTGGGCGGCGCCTCGCACATGTCGTGGGTGGTCACCGCGTATCTGCTGGCCGAGACGGTGGCCACCGTGCTGGTCGGCAAGTTCGGCGACCTGTTCGGGCGGAAGCTGGTCTTCCAGGTCTCGGCGGTCATCTTCATCACGGGATCGTTCCTGTGCGGCCTCGCCTCGGACATGCTGCTGCTGATCATCTGGCGCGGTATGCAGGGCATCGGGGCGGGCGGGCTCATGGTCACGTCGATGGCGCTGATCGCGGATGTGATCCCACTGCGCGAACGGGGCAAGTACCAGGGCGCGATCGGAGCGGTCTTCGGCATCTCCACCGTGATCGGGCCGCTGCTCGGCGGGTTGTTCACCGACCATCTGACGTGGCGCTGGGCGTTCTACGTCAATGTGCCGATCGCCATCGTGGTGGTCATCGCCGCCGCCCGGAACATCCCGTCGGTGAAGGCCGCGGGGCGGCCGGTCATCGACTACCGGGGCATCGCGCTGGTCACCGTCGGGGCGAGCGCGCTGATCCTGGCGACGAGCTGGGGCGGCAACGAGTACGCCTGGGGCTCGGCGGTGATCATCGGCCTCTTCGTCGGCGGTCTGATCGCGCTCGCCCTGTTCTGCCTGGTGGAGACGCGGGCGAAGGAACCGATGCTGCCGATGCGGCTGTTCCGGAACCCGGTCTTCACCGTCTGCTCGATCCTCAGCTTCATCGTGGGCTTCGCGATGCTCGGCTCGATGATCTTCCTGCCGACCTATCTGCAGTACGTGGACGGGGACTCGGCGACCCTGTCGGGGGTGCGGACGCTGCCGCTGGTCGCCGGTCTGCTGGCCGCCTCGATCTTCAGCGGCAACGTCGTGAGCAAGACGGGCCGCTACCGCGTCTTCCCGATCGTGGGGACGCTGGTGATGGCGGCCGGGCTGTTCCTGCTGTCCCGGATGGGGCCGGGGACCGGCGTCTGGCTGGAGTCCCTCTACATGGTGGTGCTGGGGCTCGGCATCGGTCTCGCCATGCAGGTGCTGACCATCGCCGTGCAGAACACCGTCGACTACGAGGACCTCGGCACGGCGACCTCGGGCGTGACGTTCTTCCGTACGCTGGGCAGCGCCTTCGGCACGGCGGTGTTCGGCACCATCTACACCAACGCGCTGAAGCCGAACCTCACCGACGGCGTGGCGCAGGCGGTCGCCGCGGGCGGCGACCCGGCGGTCCTGGCCAGGGCTTCGGAGAGCCCGCAGGCCCTGCACGCGCTGCCCGCCGCCCAGTCGGAGCCGCTGGCCCAGGCCTACGCGGACACCCTGCACACGGTGTTCCTGTGGACGGTGCCGGTCGCCCTGATCGGGTTCGTCATCGCGCTGTTCCTCAAAGAGGTGAAGCTGCGGGACTCGGCCCGGCTCGGATCGACGGACATGGGCGAGGGCTTCGCCCAGCCGGGCAGCGGGGACTCGGCGAAGGTCCTGGAGTATTCCGTGGCCACGATCCTGCACAGCGCGGGTCCGGAGACCGCCCGGCGGATCACCGCCGAGTCCGACACCCGGCTCGACATGGCGGGGGCCTGGGCGGTGATGCAGGTGGACCTGTTCACCCGGATGGTCGGCCATGCGGGCCTCGGGCTGATCGCGGCCCGGCACCGTATCCCGCCGGAGGTGCTGGTGCCCGTCTTCGACCGGATGATCGAGGAGGGCTATCTGACGGGCGACGGCCGGATCTTCTCGCACACGGCGGCGGGCCGGCGGGAGGCGGCGGTGATCTCCGACGCCTGGGGCCGCTGGCTCAACGACCGCCTGGCCGAGGACGGCGCCCGCCCCGACGACGGTCAGCTCCGGGCCACCGTGGACGTGATCGCCAAGCGGCTGCTGGCGGAGGACCTGGCGCAGGAGCTGTCCCCCGCGGCCGGCTCCGGCGGATCGTCGCGGGTGGGGGCCCCGGTCTGAGCGGCCTCGGAGACGGTCGCCGCTCTCAGTGCTCCCAGGACCGGGGGCGCTCCAGCGCTTCCCACTCCGCGCGGAGCAGGCCGAGGATCGCGTTGTCGTAGCGGCGGCCGCGGTGCAGGCAGGAGGACAGGCGTACGCCTTCGTGGACGAAACCGGCTCCGCGCAGGGTGGCGAGGGCCGCCGTGTTGTCGGTGTGGGTGACCGCCTCGACCCGGTGCAGGCCCAGTTCGCCGAAGGCCAGGTCGGTGAGGGCGGCGAGCGCGTCGGCGCCGAGCCCCCGGCGGCGGTGCCCGGCCGCGAGCAGGAGGTAGGCCTCGGCGGTGCCGTCGACCAGGTCCTCCTCGATGAGGGCGATGTGCCCCACGGGCGTGCCGTCCGGCAGGAGGACGAGGAAGTCGTCGCGGTCGCGGTCCTCGACCTGGGCCTCGATGCGCTCGCGGAACTCGTGGAGGGAGCCGGGCCAGACGCCCATCTCGTGGGCGGCCACCGGGTCGGCGCGCCAGCTGTGGATCAGTTCGGCGTCGTCGGGTTCCAGCGGGGTGAAGGCGACGTCATGGCCCCTCCAGAATCGTTGCCTCGCGGCGTACGGCGGCGTCGCCGCTTCGTCCTCGTCCATGATCGGATCGTACGGTCGGGCGCGGTGGGCCGAAAAACGGATTTCGGGTGGCCGGACGCCGGTCAGTCGACGAAGACCGCCGTCGTGTAGACCCAGGCGCCCTCGTGCCGGACGAAGCGGCTCTTCTCGTGGAGGGAGTCGGGGCGCCCGTCGTCGGTGTAGTGGGCGCGGAAGGTGACCGTTCCGGTGGAGTGGAAGGCGCTGCCCTCGGTGGTTTCCAGGATCTCCAGGCCCACCCAGCGCATCGCCGGGTCGAAGTCGACACCGGGCGGCCGGGTCTCGGGGTGCCAGGTGCGCAGCAGGTACGCCGCGTCCTGGACGACGAAGGCCGCGTACCGGGAGCGCATCAGGGCCTCGCAGGTCGGAGCGGCGGCGCTGCCGGAGTGGAACCGCCCGCAGCACTCCCCGTAGGCGGCGGGCAGGCCGCAGGGGCACGGGGAGGCGGGAGTGATCCGCGGGGCGGCGGTCCCCCGGGGTCGGGGGGTGCGTCGTGACATGGCTCCATTGT
Organism: Streptomyces rubiginosohelvolus; assembly: GCF_014649875.1. GTDB lineage: Bacteria > Actinomycetota > Actinomycetes > Streptomycetales > Streptomycetaceae > Streptomyces > Streptomyces rubiginosohelvolus. The sequence goes on from NZ_BMTW01000009.1 coordinate 164,342, forward strand.
GACGCGTGGCGGCCGGAACCCGCGTGCGGGCCGTGCCGCACCGCCGTCGGCCCGCCCCGTGCGCGGGCCGACGGTGACGGGGTGTACGTCAGGGCTTGCGCGCGACGCCGGCGTAACCGGGGATCGGCTCGTCGCCGGGCACGTCGATGACCTCGCCGAGTTCGGGGTGCCAGTCGGCCGAGAGCGAGACACCCGGGTCGACCAGTTCGAGGCCGTCGAAGAACGCCGTCAGTTCGGCGCGGCTGCGGGGGCGCAGCGTCATCCCGCGCGCCTTGTACATGGCCCGGGCCTGGGCCGCGCCCTCCGGGTTGAAGTCGCCGGTGGTGTGCGAGAGCACCAGATAGCTGCCGGAGGGAAGCTGTTCGACCAGCTTGCCGACCAGGGCGGCCGCGCCGTCCTCGTCGTCGATGAAGTGCAGGAGGGCCAGCAGGGAGAGGGCGATCGGCTGCTCGAAGTCCAGCACCTTGCCGGCCTCGGCCAGGATCGTCTCCGGTTTGCGGGCGTCCGCCTGGATGTACTCGGTGGCCCCCTCGGGCGTCGAGCGGAGCAGGGCCGCCGCGTGGGCCAGCACGATCGGGTCGTTGTCGCAGTAGACGACGCGCGCCTCGGGGGCGGCCTGCTGGGCGATCTGGTGGAGGTTCGGCTCGGTGGGTATGCCGGTGCCGATGTCGAGGAACTGGCGCACACCGTGCTCGGCGAGCCAGCGGGTCGCCCGGTGCATGAACGCCCGGTTGACCCGCGCCATGTCACGACCCCGCGCGTCCAGGGCGAGCAGCTGGCGCGCCATCTGTTCGTCGACCGGGTAGTTGTCCTTGCCGCCGAGGAACCAGTCGTACATGCGGGCCGGATGCGGCTTGCTGGTGTCGATCTCGATGGAGTGGGGTTCTTGCCCGGTCATGGCGCGCTCCGTGGTCGGTGGGCCGTGCAGAGGAGGTGGGTGGTGTCAGGTGAGCAGGAAGTCGGCCTGGCCCGCCTTGGCGCCCTGGATGAACGCGGCGATCTCGCCGTTGGAGTAGATGAGAGCCGGGCCGTCGGGGTCGGCGGACTGGCGTACGGCGACCCGCCCGTCGGCGAGCTTCATCGCCTCGATGCAGTTTCCGCCGTTCCCGCCGCTCCACGGCTTGTACCAGCCTTCGGAGCCGAGGTCACCGGCCGGCATGCCGTTGTATATGTGGTTCATCACAGCTCCTTGCGGAAGTCCCGGAGGATTTCCTTCGTGCGTTGTGCAGTTGCGGCCTGAGCCGCCATGCGGTCCATGACTTCGAGGTAGGAGGCCACCTCGGGTCGGGCGTCGAAGTAGACGGCACCGGTCAGGTACTCGCTGTAGACCATGTCGGGGAGTTCGGGGACGGCGAACCGGAAGAGGACGAAGGGGCCGTAGGTTCCCGGGTGGTGGCCGGAGGCGAACTCCGCGATCTGCACGGTGACATGGGGAAGCTCCGTGGCTTCGAGCAGCTTGTCGATCTGCCCGCGCATCACCTGCGCGCTCCCGACGGGCCGCCGCAGCACGGTCTCGTCCATGATCACCCAGAGCCGGGGGGCGTCCTCCTTGGCCAGCAGCGACTGCCGCTCCATCCGCAGCGCCACATGCCGCTCGATGTCCTCGGGCCGCGTCTGGCCGACCGCCCCGGTCCGCATCACGGAGCGGGCGTAGTCCTCGGTCTGGAGCAGTCCGGGCACGAAGTGCGGCTCGTACATGCGCAGCAGGCTCGCGGCGCCCTCCAGGCTGACGTACATGCTGAACCAGTCGGGCAGCACGTCGTGGAAACGCTGCCACCAGCCCGGCCGGTTCGCCTCCTCCGCCAGGTCGACGAAGGCCTCGGCCTCTTGGTCGGCGACGCCGTACGCCTTCAGCAGCAGCTGGACGTAGGGGATCTTCAGCCCGACCTCGGCCGTCTCCATTCTGCGTATCGTCGCGGGGGCGACCCGGAGGACCTTCGCCGCCTGGTCACGGGTCAGACCGACACGCTCGCGCAGATCCTGCAGGCGCTTGCCGAGAACGACCTGGCCCACGGTCGGGGCGGACCGCGGTTCGCTCACTTCAGACCTCCCCATGCGCTGTTTTGCGAGCAGTGTGCCATGCGTGCGCCCCCAACGACACAGTCACTCTGGAAATTTCAGAGTGCCCCTTGCCAAGTGTCATCGTCAGAGGGAGAGTTGACTCCCGAACCAGTTCGCTCAGTCATGCCCGCCCCCGGACACCCGGGGAACGAAGCGTGACGCAGCCCCCACTGTGAGGAATCGGTCGTGGCACCTGGCAGTGCGCTCATCCCCCGGCTCGCGGACCTCAGCCCCGGGACGGAGGCGCTCCGTTACTGCTTCGCGCTGCCGGCGCACCCCGAGTCGGTGGCCGGCGCGCGGGAGCTGACGCGAACGCGGCTCGACGCCTGGCGGCTGGGCCGGGACCTCGGTGACGCGGCGGTCCTCATCGTCTCCGAGCTGGTGACGAACGCGGTCGTGCACACCGCGAGCACCCGGGTGGTCTGCGAGCTGAGCCGGTTCGGCAGACGACTGCGGATAGCCGTGCAGGACCAGGGGCACCAGCCCTGCGGCCCCCGGCTGCGCCCCTCTTCCGACGACGAGCACGGCCGTGGTCTGCTCCTCGTCGAGGCGATGAGCAGCGCCTGGGGCTCGCACGACGCCCAGGACGCCTCCGGGCGCATCGTCTGGGCGGAGCTGGCGCACGGCGCCGAGCAGCTGTCCGGCACGGACCGGCCGTGTTGAGGAACGCGCTGTCCCGGCTGCGCGCGGCGCACCGGGGCGGGACGCCCGAGGAGGCCCGCGGCGGCCGGGTGCGGCTGGCGCTGCCGGCCTCGATGTCGGCGACTCTGGGCTGTGACGCGGTCGGGGTGCCCGCCCGGCACGGCTTCCGCCTCATGTCCCATCTGCCGCGCACCGGCTGCGTATTCGCCGACGCGGACCGCTGGTGGTGGATCGTCCCGGCCGGCTCCGACCTGGATCTGGACTGGCCCGAGCAGGTGACGTACGCACGCGACGCGGCCGTGCCCGGCGGACGCCCCCGGTTGATCCACTCACCGGACGCCCTGACCCCGTACACCCCGCCCATTCCGCTGTTCCTCATGGTCTGCCAGGTCACGGGTGTGGCGCCGAGCTGGGCCGCCCCCGGCCCGCGGAGCGTCGTGGCGTCCGGCTGACCGGGCCCGGAACCCACGACCGAACGAGCCGGGCCCGGTCAGGTCGGGCCCGTCTCGTTCGGTCGTGTCCCCCGCCGGGTCAGGCCCCGTCGAGGTACGCGAGCCCGGGGTGGACCTCGGTGTACCGGTCGAGCAGCCGTCGGGCCACCGTCACCGAGTCGACCAGCGGGTGCAGGGCGAAGGCCTGGACGGCCGCCGCGCGGGAGCCGCTCTCCGCCGCTTCCAGCACCGCCCGCTCCACGGCCTTCACCGCGGTGACGAGGCCGACCGCGTGGTACGGCAGCGGCGAGACGGTCACCGGGTGGGCCCCGTTGGCGTCGACGAGGCAGGGCACTTCGACGACGGCGTCCGCGTCCAGGACCGACAGGGTGGTGCGGTTGCGGACGTTGAGGATCAGGGAGGTGCGTTCGTTGCGGGCGACGGCCCGCATGAGGGCGAGCGCGACCTGTTCGTAGCCGCCGGACTCCAGGTCGCTCTCCTCCCGCTCCCCCGCCCCGGCGACCTCGCGGTTCTCCGCCATGTACGTCGCCTCGCGTTCGGCACGGGTGCGGTCCCAGGTGTCCCAGGCCGGCGTGCCGGGTTCGCGCATCCGGGCGTAGAAGCCCTCCTGCTGGTCCTGGAGGAACGCGCCCCGGGTCTGCTCCGCCTCCTGGTAGGCGCGTACGGCCTCGCGGTTGACGTAGTAGTAGTGCAGGTACTCGTTGGGGATCGCGCCCAGCGACCGGAGGAGTTCCGCGCCGAAGAGGCGGCCCTCCTCGAAGGATTCGAGCAGTTTCGGGTCGCCGAGCAGCCGGGGCAGTTCGTCGCGCCCGTCGACGTACAGTCCCCGCACCCATCCGAGGTGGTTGAGCCCGGCGTAGTCGATCCAGGCCCGGTCCGGGTCGGCGCCCAGGACACGGGCGATGCGCCGCCCGAGCCCGACCGGCGAGTCGCAGATCCCGATGACGCGGTCGCCCAGGTGCCGGGACATGGCCTCGGTGACCAGGCCCGCCGGGTTGGTGAAGTTGATGACCCAGGCCTGCGGGGCGAGGCGGGCGATGCGCCGGGCGAGGTCGAGGGCGACGGGCACGGTGCGCAGCCCGTACGCGATGCCCCCGGCGCCGACGGTCTCCTGGCCGAGCACGCCTTCGTCGAGGGCCACGCGTTCGTCGGCGGCGCGGCCGGCGAGTCCGCCGACCCGGATGGCGGAGAAGACGAAGTCGGCGCCGCGCAGCGCCTCGTCGAGTTCCGTGGTGGCGACGACGGCCGGGGCGTCCGCGATGTCCCGCCCCTGTTCCGCGAGGACGCGGGCGACGGCGGTGAGCCGGTCGGCGTCCGTGTCGTACAACGTGACCCGGGAGACGCGGCCCTCGGCGTGATCGCCGAGAAGGGCCCCGTACACGAGAGGCACCCGGAATCCGCCACCGCCAAGAATTGTCAGCTTCACGCTGCTCGATGGTACGGGCAGGTCGCAGCCGTACGGGGTGGGCCGCGCCCGGCCCGGCGCGCGCCGCGGCGGCCCCGGGCCCGTGGGCGTGATCCGGGGCCGCCGCGGCGGTCGGGGGAACGGCGCGTCAGTAGCCGTTCCACCAACGGGTGACCGCCTGCCAGAGGCGGGCGGGGGCGGCGGGGCGGCGCTGGCGCGGGATCGTCGCGACCGGCGCCGTCCCGGGCGCGGGGGCGGCGGGAACGGGCTGGGCGGCGGCGGGTACGGCGGCCGGGGCGCCCGGGGCGTGGGCGGGCTGGGCTCCGGCCACCTCCTCGTGCCGGGGCTCGGGGACGGTCCTGGCCGGGGAGGAGATCTCCCAGGCGTCGGCGGGGCGGGGGGTGCGCGCCATCACGGAGAGCGGGTCGGCGTCCAGCTTCTGCTGCGGGCTGGGGGCGAACTTCACCGGCAGCTCCACCAGGTGGCGGGACATGATGTTGCCGACCCAGCGCAGCTCGCTCTCGCCGACGCCGAGCTCCAGGTCCGGCAGGCGCATCAGGAGCGCGTCGACGCCGACATCGGCGATCGCCCGGCCGATGTCCTGTCCCGGGCACTCGTGAGGGCCGCCGCTGAAGGCCAGATGGGCGCGGTTGCCGCCCATGTCGGCGTTGAGATCGGGGCGGACGGTGGGGTCGGTGTTGGCCGGGGCGATCCCGACGAGGAGGGCATCGCCCGCCTTGATCTGCTGGCCGCCCAGCTCGGTGTCGCCGACGGCCCAGCGGCCGAAGACGGCGGTGAACGGCGGTTCGTCCCAGAGGGTCTGCTCGACCGCCTCGGGGACGGTCATGTGCCCGCCGCTGAGCCGGGCGCGGAAGCGGGGGTCGATGAGGACCATGCGCAGCACGTTGGCGATGAGGTTGGCGGTGGACTCGTACGCGGCGATGAGGATGAGGCGCAGGTGTTCGACGACCTCGATGTCGGTCATCGTCGCCGGGTGCTCGACCAGCCAGCTGGCGAAGTCGGGGGCCGGTTCGGCGCGGCGGCGCTCTACCAGGCGGGTCAGCACGGCCACGATGTGGGCGTTGGAGGCCACGGCGGTCTCGGTGCCGCGGGTCATGTCGCGGGCGGCCTGGACGAGGCGCTCGTCGTACTCCTCGGGCATGCCGAAGATCGCGCACATCACCATCATCGGCAGGTGCTCCGCGAACTGGCTGACCAGGTCGGCGGTGCCCTTCTCGCAGAAGTCGTTGACCAGGCGGTTACTGAAGCGGTTGATGTGGCGGCGCACGCCGCGGGTGTCGATGCGCTCCATGCTGTCGGTGACCGCGCCGCGCTGCCGCTCGTGCTTGGCGCCGTCGGCGAAGACGCAGACGGGCTGCCAGGTGAAGATCGGGGCGAGCGGGTGGTCCGGGGCGACGCTGCCGTCCTGGAGGGCCCGCCAGCGCCGTGAGTCCCGGGAGAACTGGGACGGCGTACGGGTGAGGTGGAGGTTCTCGCTGTGGCCGAGGACGAGCCAGGCGGGGACGTCGCCGTGGAGCAGGACCGGGGCGACCGTGCCGTGTTCGGCGCGGAGCTTGTCGTAGAGGCCCGCGGGGTTGCTCTCCGCCTCGGGGCCGTGGAGCCGGCGCAGTCCGCCGGGGCCGATGTCGAGGTTGTGGGCCGGGCACTGGGGCGGGGGCACGGCGCCGGGTTCGTGGTGGAAGGGGGTTGTCACAGGGGCTCCAGGGATCAGGATTCCAAGGCTGGTGCACAAGCGGGCGGGTGCGACGGGGCGTTCGGGCGCGGACCGGGCCGGGGGCGTACGCCGGGGGATGGCGCGCGCCCCCGGGGCGGTCCCGTCGCCGGGCCCGGGTGCGGGGTGTCAGGCGAGCGGGACGGCCAGGCTGTGCAGGTAGCGCATCAGGGTCATCAGCACATCGCGGCTGGAAGCCCGCAGCCGGGCGTCGCAGTCGATCATCGGGACCTCGTCCGGCAGGTCGAGGGCTCTGCGCAGGGCCTCGACCGGGTGGTGCGGTGCGTCGGGGAAGGTGTTCACGGCCACGACGAATGGCACGCCGCGCTCCTCCAGCCGGCCGATGACGTCGAAGCTGACTTCGAGGCGTCTGGTGTCGATGAGGACGACCGCGCCGAGGGCGCCTTCGAAGAGGCCGTTCCACAGGAACCAGAAGCGTTCCTGGCCGGGGGTGCCGAACAGATAGAGGATCAGTTCCTCGCTGAGGCTGATCCGTCCGAAGTCCATGGCGACGGTGGTGGCGGTCTTCGTCTCCACCCCGGCGTTGTCGTCCACGCCGACGCCGGCCTGGGTCATGGTCTCTTCGGTGGTCAGCGGCCGGATCTCGCTCACCGAGCCGACCATCGTCGTCTTGCCGACGCCGAACCCTCCGACGATCACGACCTTCACCGCGGCGGTGGCCGTGGTGGGGAGGACGTCCTCGGTGCGGGGTCCGGTGATCGTGTCAGAGCTTCTGAAGTCCATGCATCACCGCTTCGAGAAGGGACCTGTCGGGGAGAGTGGCGCGGACGATCGGCGCGCGCGACTCGATGAGCTCGGTGGCGAGGAGATCGCTCAGGAGCGAGGTGACCACGCTGAACGGCAGGCCGAGGTAGGCCGAGATCTCGGCGACGGACAACGGGGCCTGGCAGAGCCGGAGGATAGCCGCCTGTTCGGGCTGGAACGTCGGCGAGGGCTCCGCCTGCGCGACGACCATCGTGACCAGGTCGAGCGCGGCCCGTTCGCTGTCGTCGAGATCGCCGGTGATCACGTACAGCCGTTCCGGATCGAGGAGATCCGGGTCGGCCTTGCGGCGTTCTCGTCGAGGTCCACTCATCCGGACTGCCCGCCGTGGCGGGGCGGGCTGGTCAGATGGGCTCCGATCCGCACGACCATGTCCCGCATCCGGGCCCCGACGAGTCCGGCGTCGACGGTCTCGCCGGCCAGGACCGCGAGGTACGCGCCGGTGCCGGCCGCCATCAAGTAGAAGAACCCGCCGGTGACTTCGATGACCACGAGCTTCATCAGTCCGTCGCTGTACGGGATCTCGGTGGCCACCGCGGCGGCCAGGCTCTGCAGTCCGGCGCAGGCCGCCGCGAGCCGGTCGGCGACGTCGGGGTCGCCGCCGTGCATCGCGATGCGCAGGCCGTCCGACGAGAGCACCACGATCTGGTGGATGCTCGGAACGTCGTCGGCCAGCTCCTTGAGCATCCAGTCCATGTTTCCCCGCTGCTGGATCACTTCAGGTCTCCCTTGTCCCACGCGTCATCGGAGTCTTCGCCGTGCTTTCGTTCCTGCGGTACGCCGTTGACGGCCTTGGTGAAGGCCTCCAGCCACAGGCCGGGGGGCTTCTCCTCGCCGCGTCCGCCGTCCGTGCCGTCGCCCGGGCCGGGCTGGAAGCCGTTCGCGGGGGCCGGGGGCGGTGTGGGCTGCTGCGGCAGGTTGTGCGAGCCGAGCGGGGCGCGGCCCCGGCTGCGGCGCTGCGGCAGCCCGTTCTCGGTCCACTCGGTGACCACGGGAACGTCGTCCTCCATGGCGGCCGCGGGAGGGGCCGGGCGCGCGGCGGCCGCGGGGGCGCCGGTGGGGACCGGTGCGGCCACGGACGGCACGGGGCCGGTGGCGGCGGGCTTGGGCTTGCGCTTGCCGGGCGGCGGCACCACGTGCTGGAGCTGCGACATGTCCAGGGAGCTGGTGGGCCGGGAGGTGGCGCCGATGCCGTGGGCGATGCCCGGGGCGGGCCCGGTGGTGATCATCTCGCGCGGCACGATGAGGACGGCGCGGACGCCGCCGTACGCCGACTGACGCAGCGACACCTGGAGCTGGTACATCCGGGAGAGCCGGCCGACGACGGCCATGCCGAGGCGCGGGGACTCCCCGAGGTCGTTCATGTTGATGCCGGCCTGGGCCTGGGCGAGCATGTTCTCGGCCCGGGCGCGGGCCTCCTCGCTGAGGCTGACGCCGCCGTCCTCGATCTCGATGGCGATGCCGGTCTGCACCTCGACCGCGGTGACGTGCACCCGGGTCTGGGGCGGCGAGTAGCGGGTCGCGTTGTCGAGGAGTTCGGCGCAGGCGTGGATGAGCGGTTCGACCGAGGTGCCGACGATGGCGACCTTGGCGATCGAGTGCAGATCGACGCGCTGGTACTCCAGGATGCGGGACATCGCACCGCGCAGCACGCTGAACAGCGGTACGGGCTTGGGCCACTGGCGGCTGGGGCGGGCGCCGCCGAGCACGGCGATGGAGTCGGCGAGCCGGCCGATCAGCGCGGTGCCGTGGTCGATGCGCAGCAGGTCGTCGAAGACCTCGGGGTTGCGCCCGTAGTGGTCCTCCATCTCCCGCAGTTCACTGGCCTGGCGGTGCACGATCGCCTGGACGCGGCGGGCGACGCTGACGAAGGCGCGCTGAGCGGAGTCACGCCGGGCCTCCTCGTTGTCGATGACTTCGAGGACCTGGTGGATCTGCTCGCGCAGCGCCTTGGGCAGATGGCGGTTGGCCGCGTCCGCGTCGACGATGTCGCGCATCACCTCGTCGGGTGAATTGCCCACGCGCAGCCGCCGGATGGCGGCGGGCATGACTTCCTTGGTGAGCCGTACCGTCTCGGCGTCGTGCGAGAGGATGCGGTGTTCCAGGTAGGCGATGCGCTGTTCGTGCTCGGCGCGCTGGACACGCGTGGCGCGCCGAGCCCGGTGGAGCGCCACGGTGAGTACGGCGACCACGAGCGTGGTGATCGCGCCGCACACGGCGACTGGTATCCGCGCGGCCGGTGCGACCAGGGCCGACCCGGCGGCGGTCGCGCCGAGGAGCAGGACCACGGGCAGCAGGACTACGCGGACGACGGGTACTTCTCTGTCGGTCGGCGGTGATTCAACACGGACCATCTAAAACCCTCTGGCGGTTGATTCCGGGATGTATGCGCACGTGAGCGGAGACTTAGGAACAAGTGCTCGAATTCATCTCAACTCGACTTCACTGCGCGTGAGCTTAGCCAGATCAGAACAGTGCTTCGGCATATTCACCCAACCCCCTGCGGAAGCCCGCCGAGAGGAATACACTCACCAGTTTTTGCACTGAGCGCTGTGGAACGTGTGCGGGGAGTAGCGGCGGCTGGAAATAGCTCTTCTCCGGCCCGTTGGGCATGCGGAAGGGGCACCTTCGCCGCTGAACAAGCCGTTTACGGGGTGAAAAGACCCATCACCCACTCCTGCCACCGCACAGAATCAGTCAGAGGCACAGGTGACCGAACCGGATCGAAAGGAACAGATTCCCGGCCGGCAGAGGGGTGATGGGAAAAATGGGCACGCTGACGCGTATGCGGACCCCCACCGCCGAGGGGGCACCGGGTCAGCGGCGGGCGCCCCCGAGACGCCCTTCCAGCTGGACGAGCAACTCACTCAGCCGAGAGGCGAGTTCATCGCGACCGGGCTGGTCGAGACCGGCCAGCACCGAGCGCTCGTACGCCAGTTGCTCGGGCAGCAGCCGGTCGACCAGGGCCCGCCCCTCGTCGGTGAGCCGGACGTGGGCCACCCGCCGGTCGCGGTCGTCGCCCCGGCGCTCGACCAGGGCGCGGTCCTGGAGGGCGCGCAGCCGCTTGGTGACGGCGGCCCCGGAGGAGAAGGTCTCCCGGGCCAGCTCGCCGGGGGTCAGCTCCCGGTCCGTCCGGCGTACGGCGCCGAGGAGGTCGAATTCGGCGCGGGTCAGCCCGGCGGAGCGCAGCGGGGCGTCCTCCGCCTGCTGGAGCAGGGCGGCGCAGCGGTTGATCCGGCCGATGATCTCCATCGGCCCGGTGTCGAGCTCGGGGTTGACGGTCTGCCACTGCCGGACCACCGAGGCAACGATGTCGTCGGTCACTCCGCTCCGATCGAAGGGGCGTGGGCCGTGGGCCCGCGCCGTGGTGCTGTCGCGGCGAGCGTACGGTGTCCGGCCCGCTCGGCCGCGAGAAGACGCTGCTCGGGCAGGGCGCGCTGCCACCATTCGCCCGCGGCGGTGTCACCCGCCTCGCGCAGTTCGACGAGGCTCGCGGTGAGCGCCCGGCGGGCCCGGTCCCGCTCGGTGGGAGCGACCGCGGGGTCGGCGACGGTCCGTTCCGCGGCGGCGCGGGCCCGGTCCGTGGCGTCCAGGGCCTGCTCGACCCGGCCCGTCGCGCGCCGGTTGGTGACGAGCGTCGCCGCCAGGAAGCCGGTGGCCGCGCCGAGGACGGTGTCGACGACCCGGTCGCCGATCAGCTCCCCGGCCGGGTGGGCGCCGCCCAACTCCAGGACCAGCAGGGCCATCGGGGTCACCGCGACGGAGCCGAGCCAGTAGTTGCGGGTGATGAGGGCCTCGGCGGCGAAGCCGAAGAAGAGGCAGCAGCAGACGAGGGCGAGCGGGCTGATCCGCGAGACCGGCAGGACGGCGGCGAAGACGAGCACGCCCAGGAGGTTGCCGAGGGTGCGCTGGAGGGTGCGGTTCCACGACAGGGTGAGGTTGGCCTGGTAGAGGGAGGCGGCGGTGACGATCGCCCAGTAGGGGCGGCCGACGCCGAGCGCGGCGCAGAGGTACCCGGCGAGCGCGCAGCCGATCAGGGTGCGGATGGCGACCGGCAGGAGCGGGGATCCGGGGCCGAGGCGGCGCAGCAGGGCGCGGCGGGCCGCGCGGCGGCCTTCGCGGGCCCGCAGGACGGCGCGTTCGGCGTCGATCCCGTACAGCTCGTCGGCGGTTCCGGGGGCCGACGGCGGGGTGGGCACGGGCCCCCGGCCCCGGGTCAGGGCGGCCCAGGCGCGCAGCCGCTCCGGATCCGCCGCCCCCGCGCCGGGGCTCGGGCCCGGGGCCACGAAGGCCGCTTCGGCGTGCACCACCAGGCGTTCCAGCGACCGGCGTACGGGGGTGGGGCCCCCGGAGGCGAGCAGGCACTGCAAGGCGGCGTGCACGGCGGCGGCCGCGGCGTGGCGGTGACGCGAGCCGGGGTCGGCGGCGTTGTGGTGACGCGGGCCCGGGCCGGCGGCGTCGCGGTTCCGGGGGCCGGGGTCGGCGGCGCAGACCGCCGCGGCCTCCAGGGCGCGGGCGACGGCCCGGCGTTCGGGCCCCTCGCGGCGGACCAGGGCGGGCGCGAGGGCGACCAGCCAGGCGAACGCGCCCGCGCCGAGGGTCAGGGCGAGGTGGCCGGGGATCTGGCCGAGGTGCTGCGGGGCGAAGAGTGCGGCCGAGCTGACGAAGGTGAAGATCACATGGCCGGGCGGTCCGATCCGGGTGGCGTCGCACAGCACCTTCTGTACGGCGGCGAGCAGCGCCCCGACCGCGATGAGTACGGCGGTCGAGCCGGTGAGCGACGCGGTGACGAGGGAGACGGCGAGCCCGGCGGCCATGCCGAGCACCACGCCCGCGACGGCCCGCGCCCGCCGGGCGTACGGCAGACCGTGGCCGTACAGCGCGCACAGCGACCCGGCCATGGTGTAGACGATCAGATCCAGCCGGCCGATGGCGAGGAGCGTCAGATGGGGTACGGCGGAGGCGACGACCACGCTGAGGGCGGGCTTGAACCAGGTGTCCGAGGGCCGGGAGAGCCGGAGGGCCGGGGCCGGCGCGAGGCCGCGGACGGCCGACGGGAGCTGCGGGAGCTTGCGGACGGAGGGCCGCCCGGGGCGGACAGGTGTATCACTCACCCATATACGTTAACAGGTATTACACCTGTAAACGATTTGACCTCTGTTCGAGCGGCGGCGACTCGGGCACACTGTCCCGCGGACAGCGCGACCCATATTCTTTGAATCTTCATGCACCCACTACGATGACGGGCGATGACCAGGGTGAGCACGCGGACGGACCGGCAGCGGTACCGCTCCCGCGCGCCTTACGCCCTGGGCTGGGTCTTCTTCCTGCTGGCCATGCTCTTCTGCTGCTCGGCCACCACGTCCTCCGCCGCCGTGCCGGTCGCGGCGGGCCAGGCCGAAGCGGCCGCCGTCCGCGCGTTCACCCCGACTCCCGACGCGGCCGTCGAACCGGTCGTGCTGGCGTCGCCGTCGGACCGCGGTCTCGGGACGTCGTGTCACGGGGGCTCGACGCACACGGTGGCCGTGGTGCTTCCGGTGCCGTCTGCCCCCGCTGCCGTTCCCTCGCCCGTGGCCCTCGCCCCCGCCGCCCCACTCGTGGGGGCCGCGGCCATCAGGGGTCCCGCGCACGACGGTGCGCCTTCCGTCGATCAACTGCGCCTCCAGGTCCAACGGATCTAGAGGCCGGGTCCGCTCCCCCGCCGCGCCCCGGCGCCGGTTCACCGGGGGCGGCTTCTCGTATGCACCGCATCCCCTACCCCCTCATGCACAGACCCCTTGTGCATCGGTTGAACGACGAGGACTTCTCATGGCTTCCGCCAAGAACCAGAACAACCCGGCAGCAGCGCGTCGCGCCAAGCTCGAGGAGGCGCGCCGCAAGGAGCGCGCCCGTGAGCGCCGGGTCCGCATGATCACCATCGGGGCTTCGGTGGCCGTGGTCGCCGCGCTGGTCGCCGGAGGCGGCTACCTGATGGTGCAGGCCAACGAGAAGGAGAAGAAGGACGAGCAGGCCAAGACCTCGCCCGTCACCGGTGAGCGCAGCTGGGACAAGCTGACGCAGGAGCACGTGGCGAACAAGGTCGACTACCCGATGAACCCGCCCGTCGGGGGTGACCACAACCAGGTCTGGATGAACTGCAACGCGGACGTCTACACCCAGGAGATACCGAAGGAGAACGCCGTGCACTCGCTGGAGCACGGCGCGGTCTGGGTGACGTACAACGACAAGGCGTCGGACGCGGACATCGAGGCGCTGACGAAGAAGGTCAAGTCGACCCCGTACTCCCTGATGAGCCCGGTCAAGGACCAGAAGGACCCGCTGATGCTGAGCGCCTGGGGCAAGCAGGTCACGGTCAAGAACGCCTCGGACGACCGGGTCGACCAGTTCTTCACCAAGTACGTGCAGGGCCCGCAGACTCCTGAGCCGGGGGCCGCCTGCACCGGCGGGCTGGACGGATGACCGCCCTCGCACCCGTCCGCTCCACCCGTCGGCTGGTCCTCGCGGGAGCCTCGGTGCTGCTCGTCGCGCTGGGGCTGGTGGCACTGATGGTCGTCCGCCCCTCCGCGGCCTCCCCGTCCGGGGCGTCGTCGCAGTCCGCCCCGGCGGAGGACTCCGTGGACGCGGGCTTCGCCCGGGACATGGCGATCCACCACCAGCAGGCGGTCGAGATGTCGTTCATCGTGCGGGACCGCACCGACGACGAGGACGTGCGGCGGCTCGCGTACGACATCATCAACACCCAGGCCAACCAGCGCGGCATGATGCTGGGCTGGCTGGAGATGTGGGGGCTGCCGAAGAGCGCGGCCGGACCGCCGATGAAGTGGATGGGACACACCTTCACGCCGACCGACGACGGTTCGCTGATGCCGGGCATGGCGACCGACGCGGAACGGGCGGCGCTCACGGCCGCGAAGGACGAGAAGGCAGAGGTCCTGTTCCTGCGGCTGATGACCGTGCACCATCGCGCGGGCGCCGACATGGCGCAGGCGGCCGCCGGTGCGGCGAAGACGGACGCCATCCGGAATCTGGCGGAGGGCATGGTCCGGGGCCAGCAGTCGGAGATCGGACTGATGGCGGACATGCTGAAGGACCGGGGCGCCAAGCCCTGACCACGAGGGGCGGTTCCGGCCGGATGGCCGGGGCCGCCGTTCTCGTACCGTCCTCCCGGAGCCCCGCATCACATAGGCTCGGCGACGATATGAAGAGCATCCTCACTCCGCTGGGGCCCAAGGCCGACAAGGACACCGTGCGACGGCACAATCTGAGCCTGGTACTGCGTGCCGTGCGGGACGAGGGCGAGCGAGGCGACGCCACGCGTGCCGGAGTGGCCGCCCGGGTCGGGCTGACCCGGGCCGCGGTGTCCTCGCTCGTCGAGCAGCTGATGGACAGCGGGTTCCTCACCGAGTCGGGCAAGACGTTCAGCGGCCAGGCCGGCCGCCCCGGCACCGCGCTCAAGGTGGCCCGCACCGGTCTGGCCGGGCTCGGTGTGGAGATCAACATCGATTACGTCTCGGTGTGCGTCGTGGATCTGGCGGGCACCGGCCGGGTCCGGCAGACCGAACACCTCGACAACCGGGGCGCGCCCGCCGGGGAAGCGCTGGCGCGGGCGGCCCGGCTCGCGGCGCGGACCCTGGAGTCGGCGTACGAGCAGGAGTTGCGTCCGGTGGGCGCGGCGCTGGCGCTGCCGGGTCTCGTCTCCGGCGGGTCGGTGCGGCAGGCCCCCAACCTCGGCTGGAACGAGGTCCCGGCGCAGGAGCTGTTCGCCGACGCGCTGGCCGCCCTGCGCCCCGGCCGGCCGGCGCTGCCGGTCGCCTCGGAGAACGAGGCGAATCTCGCGGCGCTGGCCGAGCTGTGGTTCGGCGGGCTCGGGGACGTCCGCAGCTTCCTCTATCTGACCGGGGAGATCGGGGTCGGCGGGGCGCTCGTCCTCAACGGCGAACTGCTGCGCGGGGCGCACGGTTTCGCCGGGGAGATCGGCCATGTGGTGGTGGATCCGGCGGGTCCGGAGTGCCGGTGCGGTTCGCGGGGGTGCCTGGAGCAGTACGCCGGACAGGCGGCGCTGCTGCGGGCGGCCGGGATCGAGGGGATCGGCGGCGCCTCCGGGGTGCTGGAGCTGGAGCGGCGCGCGGGGGCGCGGGACCCGCGTGCGGTGGCGGCGATCGGTGAGGCGGGCCGGATGCTCGGCCGGGTGCTGTCGGGGGCGGTGAATCTGGTCGACCCGGACGCGGTGGTGCTCGGCGGCATCTACCGGGGCCTGATGCCGTGGCTGGCGCCGCCCGCCGACGAGGAGCTGACGGGCCGGGTGGTGTCGGGCCTCTGGTCGCCCGGCAGCGGCCGGCTGCGGGCGTCGTCGGTGGCGGGCGACGCGGCGCGGGGCGCGGCGGCGCTCGTGGTGCAGGACGTGCTGGACGATCCGGTGGCGTACGCGGAGCCGGCGGGCGGGTGAGCGGAGGCGGGGGCCGGCGGCCGGGGCCGGGAACGCCCGGCTCCAGCCCCCGCTCAGCCGGTCCGTCAGCGGCCCCGGCCCGCCGGTGTGGCATCCCGCGCGTCAGCCGCCCCGGCCCACCCGGTGAGTCGCCCGGTACGCCGGCTGTCCTGGCCCACCCGATGATGGGTCCCCCCGTACGTCAGCGGACGGCGAGCAGGTGGTCCATGGCGAGCTGGTCCAGCGCCTCGAACGCCATACCGCGTTCCGCCGCCGCGTCCACGTCGAACTCCTCGTACGCCGTGCGGTCGGCGAGCAGCTCGGCCAGGCCGTCCCCCGCGGTCGGGCGCGCCAGTTCGTCCAGGCGGGAGGCCCGCAGCGCGGCCCGCACCTCGGGGTCGGAGCGGAAGGCGGCGGCCCGCTCCTTGAGGATGAGGTAGTTGCGCATACAGCCCGCGGCCGAGGCCCAGACGCCGTCGTAGTCCTCGGTGCGCGGGGGCTTGAAGTCGAAGTGGCGCGGGCCTTCGTAGCCGCTCTCCAGCAGGTCGACGAGCCAGAACGCCTGACGCAGGTCGCCCGCGCCGAAGCGCAGGTCCTGGTCGTACTTGATGCCGGACTGGCCGTTGAGGTCGATGTGGAAGAGCTTGTCCGCCCACATGGCCTGGGCGATGCCGTGGGGGAAGTTGAGCCCGGCCATCTGCTCGTGCCCGGTCTCCGGGTTGACGCCGACCAGCTCCGGGCGCTCCAGGCGCTCGATGAAGGCAAGGGCGTGGCCGATGGTGGGGAGCAGGATGTCGCCGCGCGGCTCGTTGGGCTTGGGCTCGACGGCGAAGCGGAGGTCGTAGCCCTGCTCGGTGACGTACTCGCCGAGCAGGTCGAAGGCCTCCTTCATCCGGTGCAGGGCGAGGCGGACGTCCTTCGCCCCGCCGGACTCGGCGCCCTCGCGGCCGCCCCACGCCACGAACGTCTTCGCGCCCAGCTCGACGGCGAGGTCGATGTTGCGCAGGGTCTTGCGGAGCGCGTAGCGGCGTACGTCGCGGTCGTTGGCGGTGAACCCGCCGTCCTTGAAGACGGGGTGCGTGAAGAGGTTCGTCGTCACCATGGGCACGACGAGACCGCTGCTGTCGACCGCCTGCCGGAAGCGCTTGACGATCCTCTCGCGCTCGGTCTCCGGCGCGCCGAAGGGGATCAGGTCGTCGTCGTGGAAGGTCACACCCCAGGCGCCCAGCTCGGCGAGCCGCTGGACCGACTCGACGGGGTCGATGGCCGCGCGGGTCGCGTCGCCGAAGGGGTCCCGGCCCTGCCAGCCCACGGTCCACAGGCCGAAACTGAACTTGTCCTCGGGGGTGGGGGTGAAGCGTTCCGTCATCGTCGTCCGACCGCCTTCGCCTGCCGTCGGGACGCAGGGCGGCGAGCCCGGCACCCCTATTTGTTCAGTGTCATGACTAATCAAGCACACCGCACCCCGGGCACGGAACCCCCTGGCAGTGCGGAACACGTGCGACCCCCTGTGCAGCGGCTCACGCATCCCGTAATTTGTTCGTGCCGCAGCCGAATGATCGGCACGCGAATGCCAGGTACCCAGCACGCGCAGCGCGAAAGAGGCCCCCATGCCGTCACCCGCCGTCGTCATCGGCGTGGACAGTTCGACCCAGTCCACCAAGGCAGCCTTCATCGACGCCGGAACCGGCGAGCAGCTCGCCGTGGGGCGCGCCCCGCATGTGGTCACCGGCGAGGCGGGGGCCCGGGAGAGCGATCCGGAGATCTGGTGGCGGGCGCTGTGCGAGGCGGTGGCCGCCGGGCTGAAGGAGTCCGGACTCCCCGCCCGCGCGGTCACCGGGATCGCGGTGGCCGGGCAGCAGCACGGGCTCGTCGTGCTGGACCGGGCGGGCCGCCCGCTGCGCCCCGCGCTGCTGTGGAACGACACCCGCTCCGCGCCGCAGGCCGCCGCGCTCACCGAGGCGCTCGGCGGACCGGAAGCCTGGACGGCGCGGACCGGGTCCGTGCCGGTGGCGTCCATCACCGCCTCCAAGTGGCAGTGGCTGCGGGAGAACGACCCGGCGAGCGCGGCGGACGCGGCGGGCGTCCGGCTCCCCCACGACTTCCTGACCGAGCGCCTCGCGGGTGTCGCCGCCACCGACCCCGGGGACGCCTCGGGCAGCGGCTGGTACTCCACCGCGACCGGCGCGTACGACCCCGAACTGCTGGACCTTCTCGGCCTCGACGCTGCCCTGCTCCCGGAGGTGGCGCCCACCGGGGCGGCCCGGATCGGCTCGCTGACCGAAGCGGCGGCACAGGCGCTCGGCCTGCCCGTGGGCATCGCGGTGGCGGCCGGCACCGGCGACAACATGAGCGCCGCCGTGGGCCTCGGTCTCGGCGGCGCGGGGCTGCTGGACCACCCGGCCCTCAGCCTCGGCACCTCCGGCACGGTGTTCGCGGCCTCCCGCACCCGCCCCACGTCCCCCTCGCTCAACGGCTTCGCCGCCGCCGACGGCACGTACCTCCCGCTGGCCTGCACCCTCAACTGCACGCTCGCCGTGGACAAGGTGGCGGCCCTGCTGGGCCTGGACCGCGAGGACGCGGCACCCGGCGGCGAGGCGGTCCTGCTCCCGTACCTCGACGGCGAACGGACCCCCGACCTGCCGACCGCCTCCGGCCTCCTCACCGGGCTCCGCCACGACACGACCCGGCAGCAACTGCTGGGCGCCGCCTACGAGGGCGCGGCCGTCACCGTGCTGCGCGCCACGGACGAACTCCTGTCGGCCTGCGGCCTCGACCCGGCCGCCCCCGAGGTCGCCGCCCGCCCGCTGCGCCTGATCGGCGGCGGGGCGCAGGGCCGGATGTGGGTGGAGACGGTACGCCGCCTCTCCGGGCGCCCGCTGGTTATCCCGGGCAGCGGAGAACTGGTCGCCCTCGGCGCGGCGGCACTGGCCGCATCGGCCGCGGGCGGCGGCGACCCGGTGGCGCTGGCGACGGCCTGGCAGCAGTCCGGAACGGACCGTCAACTGCCGCCGGTGGAACGGGATACGGAGACCTGGGAGCGGGTCGCGTCGGTCCTGGAGCGGGCGTCGGAGCCGTTGCTGGGCGGTCCGTGACGTCTCAGGGCGTCAGCATCTCCTCGATCAGGCGTACGGCACGCGGGGTGCCGCCCTCGCTCAGGGCCTCGGCGCGCAGGCGTGCGGATCGGCGGGCCACCTCCGGGTCGGCGCGCAGGTAGTCCAGGGCGGCCCGCAGGGTTTCGGCGGTGGCGTCGGCGGTGTCGACGCGGCGAGCGACGCCCAGCTCCACCAGCCGGTCCGCGTTCATGAACTGTTCCGCACCCTGGGGCACGGCGATCATCGGGACACCCGCGCGCAGGCCGTCGCCGCATCCGCCCATTCCGGCGTGGGTGACGAAGACGTCGGCCTGTGCCAGGATCGTCCGCTGCGGAACCCAGGGGTGCACTTCCACGGTGGGCGGGATCTCGCCCAGCTCACGCGGGTCGGTGTGCTTGCCGATCTGGAGCACGACGTGCCAGCCCGGGAGGTTTCCGTACGCGGCGAGGCACTGGCGGTAGAACTCCGGCCGGTGCGTGTAGGCCGAGCCGAGGGAGACGAGCAGGACGCGCTCGGCCGCCTCCGGCCGGATCCACCGGCCGGTGTCGCCGTCGGCATCGGGGCAGGGTCCGACGAAGGTGACCCTCCGGGAGTCGACCTTGTCCGCGCTGGGCTGCATGGCCCGGGGAATCAACGCGAGGGCCCGTGCCGGGGTGCCGGAAAAGGCGTCGACATCGAGGGTGGTCGCCCCGCAGTCGGCCAGCCAGCGGGCGAACCTCTCCCGGTGCTCGGTCGCGCCGGGCAGGTTCCGCAGGTGGGCGCCGACTTCCTGCTCGTATCCCTCCCAGGCGACGAAGGACGGGGACAGCTGCATCAGGGGCCGCCCCTGTGCTTCGGCGAGGGCGCGTGCGGCGTAGGAGCCGATGTCATACAGATACAGATCGGCGGGGTCGTGGTCGTAGGCGGCGCGCAACGGGGGCAGCGCCTGGACGTTGTCGTCGAGGAAGAGGTTCATCGCGGCGACGGGGTCGGCCGGCCAGTTGTCGTCGGCGACAGGCAGCGTCGAGGTGTACGGGACGAACGCGGCACCGGTCGCGGTGATCCGGTCGGCCAGGGCCGGATCGTTGGCGTAGGTGACCCGGTGGCCGCGGGCCACCAGCTCCCGGACGATGCCGAGACCGGGCAGAACGTGACTGACGATCGGGACGCCGATGATCGCGATGTGGGAACGGTGCCGGGACAAGGGTGATCACTCGCTTCGGGTAGGGGCGCGGAAGCCCGGGCCTTCGAGTACGGGCACGCGCGCGGCCCGCAGGGTCAGTCGGGTGCCCTGCCAGCGGCGCCGGAGCAGCCGGTCGTGGCTGACGAGGACGACGGCGCCCGTGAAACCGGACAGGGCGCTCTCCAACTCCTCGGCGAGGGCAGGCGAGAGGTGGTTGGTGGGCTCGTCGAGCAGCAGGACGTCGGCGGGACGGGAGACCAGCCGTGCCAGGGCGAGCCGCCGGCGCTGTCCGGTGGAGAGCCGGCCGACGGGCACCGACAGCCGGGCGCAGTCGAACAGCCCGAGCGCCAGCAGCCGTTCGGCGTGCTCGTCCGGCTCCCCCGGCAGCCCCCGGGCGTAGGCGGCCAGCAGGGTTTCGTGCGGCGAGCCGGGCGCGGGGTCCTGCGGGAGGAAGCCGATCCTGCCTCGGCGGACGACATGCCCCCGATCGGCGGCCAGTTCACCGGCGAGTACGCGGAGCAGGGTGCTCTTGCCCGCGCCGTTCTCGCCGGTGATCAGCAGGTGTTCGCCCGCCCGGACCGTCAGGTCGACCGGGCCGAGTCTGCCCGCGACGGAGACCTTGACGGCGTCGATCACTGTGCCGGTCAGGGGTGTGGCGTGCAGCGCGGGCGAGAACGTCAACGGGTCGGGCGGGGCCGGTACCGGGTGGGCCAGCAGGCGGCGCAGCCGTTCCTCGGCGTTGCGGACGCGACCGGCCAGCGACTGCTGCACACGAGCGCCGGCCTGGTTGTAGGAGAGTTTGTCGCCGTCCTTCATCGGCCGGCCGGGGGCCACGCGGCGTGCCGTGCCCGCGATCGTGTCGCGCAGCCGGTCGGTCTCCTCGCACCACCCCTCGTGGTCCCGGCGCCGGCGCCGGCGGACCGCGGCCCTCTCGGCGAGGTAGCCGGTGTAGCCGTTTCCGTACCGGGCGACGTCGTGCCGGTCACCGTCCACCTCCAGGAGGCTGGAGGTGACCTGTTCGAGGAAGCCCCGGTCGTGCGAGACGACCGCCGTGGTGCCCCAGTGCCCGCGCAGGTGCTCCTCCAGCCAGGTCAGGGCGGGCCCGTCCAGGTGGTTGGTCGGCTCGTCGAGAAGCAGCACCTCCGGGGCCGCCGCCAGCACCGCGGCGAGCCGCAGCCGGGCGCGCTCGCCGCCGGAGAGCGCGCCCATGGTCGAGGTGCGGTCGACCTGCCGCAGACCGAGTCCGTGCAGGGCCCGCTCCAGCCGGGCGTCGGCGTCGTAGCCCCCGCGCAGTTCGAAGACCGAGACGGCGTCGGCATAGGCGTCCAGCGCCGACGTGTCGCCCTCGGCCATCACCGCTTCCAGGCGGCGCATCCGGGCCTCGATTGCCCGGAGATCGCCCAGGGCCCGGTCGATCACCTGCTGCGCCGTCATGCCGGCCGGGAGGTCCTCGTCCTGGGCGAGGTACCCGACGCCACCGTCGGCCCGCACGACGATCCGCCCCTCGTCGGGGCTCTCCCGTCCGGCGAGCAGCCGCAGAAGGGTGGTCTTCCCGGACCCGTTCTCACCGACGATGCCGGTGCGTTCGCCCCGCGCGAGCGAGCAGGTCACCGAGTCGAGGACGGGCTTGCCATCGAAGGATTTGCTGACGGCGAGCGCTGTGATCTGGGTGGGCATACGGGCGACTCCGAAGCTGTCGTGGACGAGGCGGTGGCGGTGGACCGCGAGGCCGGGGGAAAGCTTCGGAGGAACATCGACGACTCCACTAGTGCGACAACTGTTGCTTTAAGATGCTGCCATGACCACCACCACCGGGCAACCGGATTACCTGTGAACCCGCCACCGAACGGCGCGCCGGACCGCCGGCCGGGCGGCCGCACCGCCCGCATTCGGGCCCAGGTGCTCGACGCCGTCCGTGCCGAACTCGGCGAACACGGTTACGAGGGGCTCACGATGGAGGCCGTCGCAGCCCGTGCCGGGGTGCACCGGACCACGGTCTACCGGCGCTGGCAGGACGTCGGCGGCCTGCTCGCCGACGTCCTCGACGCGGCGGGCGAGGACGACTGGGCTCCGCCGGATACGGGCTCCCTGCGAGGCGACCTGACGGCCCTCAACGGGGAGATCCATGACTCGTTGGTGGTACGCCCGTCGATCCCGCAGGCCTTGGTGGCCGCCTCGTTCCGCTCCGCGCGGGCGGCCGACGCCCAGCAACGGCTGTGGGAGGACCGCTACCAGCGCTGCGAGGCCATCGTCGAGCGCGCTGTCGAGCGGGGCGAACTCCCGCCGGACACGGCCGCACGGCCGCTGCTGATCGCCGCCACCGCGCCCCTGTACCACCAGCTGGTGCTGTTGCGAACCGCCCCCGACCCTCACCTGGCCGCACAGGCGGCGACCACGGCGGCCCTGGCGGCCACGGCCGGCGCGTTCGCCCGCCCGGCGCCGGGGGACGGGCCCTGACAGCGGGCGACGAGCCTGACAGCGGGCCGGAGAAGCCGTCGGCGGCCGGGGCCCCCGGACCCCGAAGCCCCCAGTTGGGAATACGAACTGATCTTCCATAAGATCCGGCGATGATCACTAGAAAACGGCTGACGGCCGGGGTGGGCATAGCGCTCGCCACCCTGGCCGCCGGGCTCGGCACCGCGATCCCCGCCGCCGCCGACGAAGCCCCCGCCGCCCCCTCCCCCAAGGTCGAGCTGGTGCTCGACGTCAGCGGTTCCATGCGCACCCGGGACATCGACGGTCAGTCCCGGATGGCCGCTGCCAAGCAGGCGTTCAACGATGTTCTGGACGCGGTGCCCGAGCAGGTTCAGCTCGGGATCCGGACGCTCGGTGCGGACTACCCGGGTGAGGACCGCAAGGTCGGGTGCAAGGACACCCGGCAGCTCTACCCGGTCGGCCCGCTCGACCGTACGGAGGCCAAGACCGCGGTCGCCACCCTCGCCCCCACCGGGTTCACCCCGATCGGCCCTGCCCTGCTCGGCGCTGCCGACGATCTGGAGGGCGGGGACGGTTCGCGGCGGATCGTGCTCATCACGGACGGCGAGGACACCTGCGGGCCGCTCGACCCGTGCGAGGTGGCCCGGGAGATCGCGGCCCGGGGCACCCATCTGGTCGTGGACACCCTGGGTCTGGTGCCCAACGCCAAGATCCGCCAGCAGCTGACCTGTATCGCGGAGGCCACCGGCGGCACGTACACAGCCGTCCAGCACAAGGAAGAACTCTCGGGCCGGGTCAAGCAGTTGGTGGACCGGGCGGCCGAGCCCGTCGTCACTCCGGTGGCGACCGAGGGGGCCAAGAGCTGTTCCGGTGCGCCCGAGCTGAAGCCGGGTCTCTTCACCGACCGTTCGGAGATCGGCCAACACCGCTGGTACCGCGTCGACGTGCTGCCCGGTCAGGAGCTGCGTGCCTCGGCGAGCGTCGCGGCCGACCGTGCCGTGGACAACGACTACGGGGTCCTGCTGCGTGCGGTGACCACGCACGGACGTGAGATCGTCCGGGGTTCCGAGGCCGGGACCGGCCGTACCGATGTGATCTCGTCCGGACTGCGCTATCCGAAGCCCGAGGCGGAGGACGGTGACGACGGCGACGGCAAGCCCGCCGCCGAGACCGTCTGCCTCCAGCTCGCCCACTCCTTCTCCGCGCCCACCTCGGTGAAGCGCTCCCCCGGCCTGCCGGTCGAGCTGACCGTGGATCTGGTGGACGGCCCGGACAACGCATCGGACGTGGCGGCCTTCGGGCTCGGCCGCGGCTGGTGGCTGCTCGGCGTGCTCGTCCTGACCGGACTGGTCGCGGGCCTGCTGACCGGCTGGCTCTCGCGCTGGCGTGTCGCCGTCTGGAGGACGAACTGATGACCACAACCCCTCGCCGCACGCGCGGCATACGGCTCGCGCTCACCGGGGCGCTGCTCGCCGGGCTGACCCTCCTCACCACGGCCGGCCCGGCACTCGCGGACGACCCGTCGGCGAGCGCGAGCCCCGCCGGGGACGAGGCCGGACCCACCGAGGCCGGCACCACGTTCCGTACGGCGACCGCCCTCAAGCAGGGCCAGTCCGGCACCGCCCAGGCCTCGGCCGGCGACTACCTGTACTGGGTGTTCCCGGCCGACGCCGGTCAGCGGCCCACCGTCGAGGCCACGGTCAAGCTGCCCGGGAGCGCCGCCCGGCGCGGTACGTCCACCTGGCAGGTCGACGTGTACGACGGGCTGCGCCGCCGCCAGGCCTGCATGTACGGGCACCAGACCCGTAAGGCCGCGGCCGACGCGGCCACCGTCGAGCTGTCCTGCGTCCTGCGCCCCGTGCGGGCCTGGTCCGAGCCGTGGGCGAACGACCCGCTGCCCGGCAGCTACTACATCCGCCTCACGGTGGTGGACCTGCCCGCCGCCGACCTGGGGCTGCCGGTCGACGTGGAAGTGAAGACGAGCATCGAGGAGTTGGGCGGGGGCCATGACGGGGGCGGCAGCCTCGCCGAGCCTCTCGTGCCGGGGGTCTCGGTCGCCTCGGCGGGCGAGACGGGCGATGGACCCGCTTCGGCCGCGCCTCGGACCCTCGCCACCGGTGAGCCCGAGGACGGCTGGGCCTCGGGCTGGTGGACCGACCGCTGGCTGTGGACCGTTGGCGGTGGCGTACTCGCGGCGCTGGCAGCCGTGTTCGGCTACTCGCTGACGCGTGGCCGGGGCCGCCCGGCCCACGTACCGCCCGGCGTCTGACAGGCGGGACGGCCCGCACCTGCGTGGCGGCTGTGGCGGCTCTCCCCCGGCCTGGGCGATCCTGGCTCCCGGCAAGGGCGGGATCGTCGAGGCCGGGAAACGTCCCGGTGGACAGGAACGAGATGAACGGAACGACGACGTACGTACGGTTCCAGAGCACCGAGCGCAGCCCCCGGGGCCATTTCCCGGGCATCTTCGCCCTGGCCAACGGGCTGGCGCGGGAAGGGCGTCTCAGCGAGGAGCAGCATCGCTTCTGGCGGGCGGGGAACGACTGGTACGACACCGCGTACACCGACCCCTCGCGGGTCGACCCGACGGTGTACGACCCTGATGTGAACCCCGGGGCCGTGGCCTGGTTCAAGAGGACGGCGACCCATCTGCTGGACCGGATCCCGGGCTATCTCACGTTGTTGGCCGCGCACGGGGTGCCGTGCGAGCGACTGGAGTCCGCGGATCCCGGCAGGGTCGTGTACGAGGACGACGTCCAGATCGTCGTGGTGCCCCGGCAGGCGGTAGCGGTGGTGCGCGAGGACGGCTCCGGATCCGCTCAGGCCGGCCGTACGCTCAGCTGACGGCCCACTTCCCGGTAGCCCAGCGCCCGCGCGACCCGGCGGGACGCGGGCGGCCGGGCCCGCCACTGCGGCAGCAGGCCGGCGGCGAGGGCGTGCGCGGTCGCCGCGTGCGCCGCCTGCCGGGCGAGGCCCCGGCCCCGCGCGTCCGGCGCGGTGAGGACGCAGAGGTGGGCGGTGTCGCGCGGCCAGTGCTCGTACCCGGCGGCGGCGAGCACCTCCGTGCCCCGGCGGACGACGAACACCGGTGAGGTGACGTCCGCCAGTCCGCTCTCGCCCGCGTCCGACGGGCCCGCCTCCGCCAACAGCGCTCGTAGCGCGGCATGTTCAGGAGACAGGCACGTGACCAAGGCTCCGGTTCGTCCGGCCGGGCGGAGGGCGTCCGGGGCCAGGTACCCCAGGGCCGCCGGGCCGAGGGTGTCGGCCACCGGCAGCAGTCGGGCGACGGTGGTGGGGTCGGTGAGCGCGGCGGTCGTCAGGCCGGTCAGCGCGGAACGTACGGAATCCGCGGCGCGGTCGGTCGGCGCGGTGATCAGCGCGGCGTCCCCGACAGCCACGACTCCCACCCAGGACGGCGGCGCGAGGGCCGAGTCCGGGGCGACAAGGACCGTCGGGCGGCCGGGAGTTCCGAAGGCGGCGCCCGGTTCGGCCGCCAGCTCCTGCCACAGCGCACGGGCCCGGGAGACGAGCGGATCCATCGGCATGGCGGGATTCTCGCACGGGGACGAAACTCCGCCCGCAATCCCTGTTCAAATCCGTGGGCGGCTGCGGCTACCCTCGACAACTCGCGTACTCCGTAAGGCGTCTGGCGGATTCCGGCCACGCCCTGCCGACGCCCTGGTGGAGTGCCACCCCCATCCTGTTCGATGGGGTTCGAACGGTTGCGCGTCGGCAATGGCGCGCCCCAGGGAGCGGAGTTCCTCGATGTCCACGCAGACCGGTCCGGCGCTCGACACCCAGCCTCGCGGCCACGCGTTCACGCCGGGGCCCAAGGGGCTGCCGCTGGTGGGGAATCTGCCGCAGTTCGGGAAGAACCCGCTGGCCTTCTTCGAACTCCTGCGTGGGCACGGGGACATGGTGCGCTGGCGGTTCGGCCGCAACCGGTGCGTATTCCTCTCCGACCCTGATTGCATAGGCGAGTTGCTCACCGAGACCGAGCACACCTTCGACCAGCCGAAGCTCGGTATCGCCTTCCGTACGGTGCTGGGCAACGGGATGCTCGTGGCGCGGGGCCGGGACTGGCGGCGCAAACGCTCGCTGGTGCAGCCCTCGGTGCGGCCCAAGCAGGTCCGGTCGTACGCGGCCACGATGGCGGACTCGGCGGTGGAGCTGGCGGACCGCTGGTCGGACGGCCAACGGATCGACGTCAAGCAGGAGATGGCCGCGCTGACGCAGAAGATCGCCGTGCGCACGATCTTCGGCGTCGACACCCCGGCGGACTCCGAGGCGATGGGCCGGGCGATGGACGTCGCGCAGATGGAGATCGGTAAGGAGTTCGCCGGGATCGGCGCGCTGCTCCCCGACTGGGTGCCGACGCCGGGCCGGGCGCGCATCAAGAAGGCCGCCGCCGTCATCGACGCCGAGGTGGGCCGGGTGGTCGCCCGGCACCGGGACGGCGAGGAGGAACGCCCCGATCTGCTCAGCCGGTTGCTCACCGCGGTCGACGAGAGCGGGACGCACCTCACGGACGACGAGATCCGCGACGAGACGGTCACGCTGTACATCGGCGGTCACGAGACGACGAGTACGACGCTGGTGTGGGCGTGGTATCTGCTCGGCCGCAACCCCCGGGTGCGCGACGCGCTCGCCGAGGAGCTGGACCGGGTGCTCGGCGACCGGGAGCCCGGCTTCGATGACTACGCCCGGCTGACGTACACCCAGGCCGTGGTGAAGGAGACGCTGCGGCTGTACCCGGCGGTGTGGCTGATCACCGGTGTCGCGAAGGAAGGGGCGGTGATCGGGGGCCTGCCGATCGAGGAGGGCACCCGGGTGTGGACCAGCCAGTGGTCCGCTCAGCGCGACGCGCGGTGGTTCCCGGAGCCGGAGGAGTTCCGGCCCGAGCGCTGGGACGCGGAGCACGGCGACGAGATCGCGGAGTACGCGTGGTTCCCGTTCGGCGGTGGGCCCCGGGTCTGCATCGGTACGCGCTTCGCGATGGTGGAGGCGGTCCTCCTGCTGGCCGTGCTGGCCCGCCGCTTCACCCTGGACGTCGACCCGGGCGAGATCACGCCGGTGACGGGTCTGACGCTCCAGCCGGACCGGGACGTCACGGCGACGGTCCGGGCGCGCTGACGGGACGGCGCCCGGTCCCTCGGGAAGGGGCCGGGCGCCGGCGCACATCAGTCGAGTCGGCGCCCGGCTCCCCTCAAGGGGGCCGGGCGCCGGAGCGTGTCAGCCCTTGGGCAGCCACTTCTTCCAGACGTCCGGGTGGCGCTCGATCCAGCGCTTCGCCGCCTCCTGGGGAGTGAGCTTCTGCGAGGCGATCATCTCGGACACCTCGTTCTGGTCCTTCTCCGACCAGTGGAACTTCTTCAGGAACGCGGACGCGTCACCGCCGCGCTGGGCGAAGTCCGCGTTGAGGAACTTCTGCAGCGGCGTCGTCGGGTACGCGCAGTCGATGTCCTTCGGGTCCTTGGCGGCGCACTCGTCCGTGTACTCGGGGAGCTTCACCTCGACCATCGGCACCTCGTTGAACAGCCACTGCGGCTGGTACCAGTAGCTGAGGAAGGGCTTCTTCTCCTTGGCGAACTGCTGGATCTGGGTGATCTGGGCCGCCTCGGAGCCGGCGAAGACCACTTTGTAGTCCAGGTCCAGGTTCTTCACCAGGGCCACGTCGTTGGTGACGTAGGACGGCGAGCCGTCCATCAGCTGGCCCTTGCCGCCGCTCTCGGCGGTCTTCAGCTCGTCCGCGTACTTGTTGAGGTTCTTCCAGTCGGTGACGTCGGGGTTCTCGTCGGCCCAGTACTTCGGGACGTACCAGCCGATGTGGCCGGTGACGCCGAGGTCGCCGCCCCGGACGATGGTCTTCTTCTCGTCGATGTACAGCTTCTCCTGGTCCGGGTGGCCCCAGTCCTCCAGGATCGCGTCGACGCGGCCCTGGCTGAGGGCGTCCCAGGCGGGGACCTCGTCGGTCTGGACGAGGTCGACGCGGTAGCCGAGCTCCTCCTTGAGGAGCTGTTCGGCGACGGCGACGTTCGCCTGGGCGCCGACCCAGGACTGGACGGAGAGCGTCACCGTCTTGACCCCGGCGGGGGCTGCGAACGGGGAGGCCTGCTTGGTCATGTCGGCGGCGCCGCAGCCCGCCGTGGCGAGCAGGGCGGCGGCCGACGACAGCGCCGTGATCAGGCGCGTACGGGAGCGGTTCATCTCAGCTCTCCTGTCGCTGGCGGCGGGTGGTGGGCTGGGTGACCCGGTCGAGCATCAGCCCCAGGCAGACGATCGCCGCTCCGGCGACGAGACCGGTGGCCAGGTCGCCCTGGGCGAGGCCGAGGACGACCTCGTAACCGAGGGCGCCGGAGCCGACGAGTCCGCCGATGATGACGACGGCGAGGACCAGCACGACCGCCTGGTTGACGGCGAGCAGCAGGGAGGGCCTGGCCAGCGGGATCTGCACCTGGCGCAGTTGCTGGCCCGGGGTCGCCCCGAGCGAACGCGCGCACTCCATAGCCGCCGGGTCGACGCCCCGCAGCCCCTGGGTGGTGATGCGGATGACGGCGGGCAGCGCGTAGACGACCGCGGCAGCGGCGGCGGGGGCGCGGCCGACCCCGAAGAGGGCGACGACGGGGATCAGGTACACGAACTGCGGCATGGTCTGGAAGACGTCAAGCACCGGGCGCAGCAGCCGCTCCAGGCGTTCGCTGCGTGCCGCGCCGATGGCGACGCCGAAGCCGATGACCAGGGTGACGGCGACGGCGGCGAGCACCTGGCTGAGGGTGTCCATCGATGGCTCCCACACACCGAGCACGCCGATCGCGGCCATGGCGAGGACGGCGGTGGCGGCGGTGCGCCAGGTCCCGATGGTCCAGGCGAGGGCGGCGACGATCAGCAGCACCGACCACCAGGGCAGACCGGTGAGGCCGCTGCGCAGGGGGTTGAGGACGCCGCTGGTGAAGTGGGACGCGAGGTCGGCGGTACCGCCGACGACGGGGACCCCGGTGTAGAGGTGGTCGACCATCCAGTCCTTGGCGGTGTTGACAGGGCCGGCGATGGCCACGGTCATGTCGTCGGGCCAGACCTGGCCGTCGGTGGCCCGTCCGACGACGGCCACGGCCGCGGTGACGGCGGCGGCCAGGGACCAGCCGCGCCAGCCGCGCAGCAGGGCCGGGCCGGTGGGTTCGGCGCCGATACGGCGTCCCGCCGCCTCGGTCGTACGGTCGAGCACGACGGCCAGCAGCACGATCGGGATGCCCGCGGCGAGGGCGGCGCCGACGTCCACCGAGGACAGCGCCTGGTAGACGCGGTCACCGAGGCCGCCCGCGCCGATCACGGAGGCGATGACGGCCATGGAGAGGGCCATCATGATGGTCTGGTTGAGGCCGAGGAGGAGCTCCTTGCGGGCCAGCGGGAGCCGGGCGCTCAGCAGCCGCTGGCGTCCGGTCGCGCCGAGCGAGGTGACGGCCTCCATGACGCCGCTGTCCGCGCCGCGCAGGCCGAGCGCCGTGAGCCGGGCCATCGGCGGAGCCGCGTACACGACGGTGGCGAGGACGGCTCCGGGCACGCCGATGCCGAACACCAGCACCACCGGCAGCAGATACGCGAAGGCGGGCAGCACCTGCATGGTGTCCAGCACCGGGCGCAGGATGCGGAACACCCGGTCGGAGAGACCGGCGGCGAGGCCGAGGAGCAGCCCCAGCACGACCGAGGCGAGGACGGCGACGACCATCAGGGCGAGCGTCTGCATGGTCGGCACCCACATGCCGAGCAGCCCGCAGAGCAGGAACGACACGCCCGCGGTGAGGGCGAGGCGGATCCCGGCGACGCGCCAGGCGACGGCAGCGGCGAACACGGTGACGCCGGCCCAGCCGAGGGCCAGGAGGACCAGATAGACGCCGCGTACGGAGAGGACGACGGCGTTGCTGATGTGGCCGAAGAAGTAGAGGAACAGCGGGTGGCTGTCGCGGTTGGAGACGATCCAGTCCGTGACCTCGCCGAGCGGGGCGGAGAGGTCGGCGGTCAGCGCCTCGGGCCAGATCCCGCCGCCCCAGCGGCCGTGCACGACGGGCACGACGACGGCGGCGACGAGCGCGAGCAGCAGGAGCTTCGCGGCGGCGGGGCGGTCGCGGAGGGCGGCCAGCGGCCCCCGGCGCGCGCCCGTTGCGGCGGGGCGGGCCGGGGTGGCCTGTGCGGTGGCCATCAGAGGGTCACCTCGCGGAAGCCGTCCGGCGCGTCGGGGGCTTCGGTGGCCCCGGACACGGAGGAGTCCGGCGCGGTCGCCGTGCCGGGTTCGGACGTTCCGGCGACGACGTCGAGCAGGCAGGCGTGGTCGACGACGCCGACGAGGCGCCCGCCGTCCATCACGCGGGCGACGGGGTCGCCGGAGCGGGCGACCGCTTCGATGGCCTCGGAGACGGTGGCTTCGGGGCGTACGGCCGGGCCGCGCTCGCTCTCCCCGGCGAGCGCGGGCCGCATCGCGGTGGCTACGGTGAGGACCTGCTCGCGCGGGACGTCGCGGACGAACTCGCGGACGTAGTCGTCGGCGGGCGAGCCCACGATCTCCTCGGGGGTGCCAAGCTGGACGATGCCGCCGTCGCGCATGAGTGCGATCCGGGTGCCCAGGCGCAGGGCCTCGCTGAGGTCGTGGGTGATGAAGACCATGGTGCGGCCCTCCTCGCGGTGCAGCCGGACCACCTCGTCCTGCATCTCGCGGCGGATCAGCGGGTCCAGCGCGCTGAACGGCTCGTCGAAGAGGAGGACGGACGGGTCGACGGCGAGCGCGCGGGCGAGCCCGACGCGCTGCTGCTGGCCGCCGGAGAGCTGGGACGGGCGGCGGTCCTCCAGCCCTTCGAGACCGACCTTCGCCACCAACTCGGCTGCCTTGGCGCGGCGTTCGGCCTTGCTCAGGCCCTGGATCTCCAGACCGTAGGCGACGTTGTCCAACACCGTGCGGTGCGGCAGCAGTCCGAAGTGCTGGAAGACCATCGCGGCGCGGTGGCGGCGCAGTTCACGCAGCCGGGAGCGGTCCATCGCGAGGACGTCCTCGCCGTCGATGGCGAGGGTGCCGCTGGTGGGCTCGATCAGCCGGGTCAGACAGCGTACGAGGGTCGACTTGCCGGAGCCCGACAGGCCCATGACGACGAACACCTCGCCCTTGCGGACGTCGAAGGAGACGTCGCGGACGGCGGCGGTGCAGCCGGTGGCCTCGCGCAGTTCGGCGGGCGGGAGCGCGGCGTGCTCGCTGCCGGGGATCCGGTCGGCCTTGGGGCCGAAGACCTTCCAGAGGTTGCGGACGGAGAACACGGCGTTCTCGTCGGTCGCGGCGGCTCCGGCGTTCCCGGCGGCCTTGAGGGTCTCGGTTCCGGTCATCGGGCATCGCCTCCGGTGCTGGTGCTGGTTCCCGCGGCCGGCGCGGTACCGCGCGCCTGGTCGGCGAGGAGTTCGGCGCACTTCTCGCCGACCATGAGGACCCCGATCATCGGGTTGACGGCGGGCATCGTCGGGAAGACGGACGCGTCGGCGATCCGGATGCCTTCCAGGCCCCGGATGCGCAACTGCGGGTCCACGACGGCCTCGTGGTCGTCGGTGGCGCCCATCCGGCAGGTGCCCGCCGGGTGGTAGACGGTGTGGGCGACCTTGCGGGCGTACTCGCTGATGTCCTCGTCCGATGTGACCTCGGGGCCGGGGCAGACCTCGCGCTTCAGCCAGTGGGCCAGCGGCTCGGTGCGGGCGATCTCCCGGGCGAGCTTGATGCCGTCGACCAGGGTGCGGCCGTCGTGGTCGTCCTCGTCGGTGAAGTACCGGAAGTCCAGGGCCGGCTTGACCTCGGGGTCGGCGCTCGTGAGGTAGAGGCGGCCCCGGCTGCGCGGCTTGGGGATGTTCGGGGTCATCGACACGCCGTGCTCGGGCTTCTCGTAGCCGAGCCGCTCCGGGTTGTCGGTGAAGGGGATCTGGTAGAAGTGGAACATCAGGTCCGGACCCCGGGATCCGGGGTCGCGGCGGACGAAGAGTCCCGCGTCGGAGTCCATCGCGGAGTTCTCCGGGATGGGCCCGTCGGTCTCCCAGACGATGACGGACTCGGGGTGGTCGAGCAGGTTCTCGCCGACGCCCGGGAGGTCGTGGCGGACGTCGATGCCCAGGGCGGACAGGTCCTCGCGGGGGCCGATCCCGGAGTGCATCAGCAGCCGGGGCGTGTCGACCGCGCCCGCGCAGACGATGACCTCACGGGCGGCGTGCAGCAGGATCTCCTCGCCGTCCTTCGTGCGGACGTGGACACCGGTGGCGCGGTTGCCGTCGAACTCAAGGCGGTACGCCCAGGTCTCCAGCAGGATCCGGAGGTTGGGGCGGTCGCCGGCCTCGATGTGCGGGTGGAGGTAAGCCACCGACGCGGAGGAGCGCTTGTTGTTCTCGGGGTGGTAGGCGAGGTCGAAGAAGCCGACGCCCTCGTGGAACGGCTTGCTGTTGAAGCTGTCCACGCGCGGGACCCCGGCCGCCTCCTGGGCGGCGTCGACGAAGTCGCGGGCGATGGCGTTGCGGTCCTTCTCGTCCACCGGGACGATGTTGTTGCGCAGCTTGGCGAAATACGGGTCCATCGCGGCCGCGTCCCAGCCCTCGGCGCCCGCCTCGGCCCACTCGTCCCAGTCGCCGGGCAGCGGCTTGAAGCTGATCAGCGTGTTGTGCGAGGAGCAGCCGCCGAGGACGCGGGCGCGGCTGTGCCGGATGTGGCTGTTGCCGCGCGGCTGTTCGGTGGTCGGGTAGTCGTAGTCGAGGTCGCCGCCGAGGAGGCCGAGCCAGCGGCGCAGGGTCAGCACGTCGTCGCGGTCGATGTCGGTGGGGCCGCCCTCGATGACCGTGACGGTCACGTCCGGGTCCTCGGTGAGCCGGGAGGCGATGACCGATCCGGCGGTGCCGCCGCCGACGATCACGTAGTCGGCCACGGGCCCTTCGGGGTCGGGGACGGCGGTGCTGCGGGGGGTGGAAGGCATCGGTCACTGCTCCTTCTGCAAGGTTCGTGCGTGTACGTGGTGCTGCGAACAGCCGGGCGGGGCCCCGGGGTTGAGTCGTTTCGGGGCCCCCGCAGGCGTCAGCCGGCGAACCAGCGCTGGGGGCGCGGGTTGAGGTTCTGGTAGATGTGCTTGGACTCGCGGTACTCGGCGAGCCCCGTCGGGCCGAGCTCGCGTCCCGTGCCGGACTTCCCGAAGCCGCCCCACTCGGCCTGCGGGAGGTAGGGGTGGTAGTCGTTGATCCAGACGGTGCCGTGGCGCAGCCGTCCGGCGACCCGGCGCGCGCGGCCGGCGTCGGTCGTCCAGACGGCGCCCGCGAGCCCGTAGTCGGTGTCGTTGGCCAGCGTGATGGCCTCTTCCTCGGTACGGAAGGTCTCGACGGTGAGAATCGGGCCGAAGGTCTCCTCGCGGACCACCTTCATCTCGCGGTGGCAGCCGTCCAGGACGGTCGGCCGGTAGAAGTAGCCACCCTCGGGGCGTACGTCGCTGGGCTTCGGGCGTTCGCCGCCGGCCCGGACGATGGCGCCCTCCTCGCGGGCGGAGGCGACGTACGCCTCGACCTTGGCGAGCTGCTGGGCGGAGACGAGGGGGCCGCACTCGACGCCGTCGAGGGTGCCCCGGCCGAGGCGGATGGCGTCGGCGCGGCGGGCCAGCTCGGTGACGAAGCGCTCGCTGATGGAGTCCTGGACGATCAGGCGGGCCCCGGCGGAGCAGACCTGGCCGCTGTGGAAGAACGCGGCGTTCAGGGCCTGGTCGACGGCGGTGTCGAAGCCCTCGTCGGTGGCGCAGGCGTCGGCGAAGACCACGTTGGGGTTCTTGCCGCCGAGCTCCAGGGCCACCTTCTTCACGGTGGGGGCTGCTGCCTGAGCCACCTTCGTGCCGCTGGCGAGGCCGCCGGTGAAGGAGACCAGGTCGACGTCCGGGTGCTCGGAGAGCCGGGCGCCCACCGGGTCGCCCGCACCGGTGACGAGGTTGGCGGCCCCGTCGGGGAGCCCGGCCTCGGCGAGCAGCTTGATCAGGTGGACGGTGGAGAGCGGGGTGACCTCGCTGGGCTTGAGCACGAAGGTGTTGCCCGCGGCGAGGGCCGGGGCGATCTTCCAGCTGGCCTGGAGGAGGGGGTAGTTCCAGGGCGCGATGAGGGCGCAGACGCCGACGGGCTCGTGGACGACGATGCTGTGGACGTCGGGGTCGCCCGCGTCGACGACCCGGCCGCCGCTCTCGTTCATCACGAGGTCGGCGAAGTAGCGGAAGGCGTTGGTGACGTCGTCGACGTCGACCCGGCCCTCTTCGAGGGTCTTGCCGGTGTCGCGGCTCTCGATGATCGCGATCTCCTCGCGGTCCCGCTGGAGCAGCTCGGCGACCCGGCGCAGCAGCCCGGCCCGCTCGGCGACGGGCCGGTGCGGCCAGGGGCCGTCGTCGAAGGCGCGCCGGGCCGCCGCGATCGCCGCGTCGGTGTCCGCCACGCCGCCCTCCGCGACGACGGCCAGGACCGTGGCGTCGGCGGGATCGAGGACCTCGCGGGTCGCGCCGGATTCGGCGGCCCGCCAGACGCCGTCGATGTGGATGGTGCTGAGCGCCGACATGTCGTTTTTAGCCTTCCGTGCCTGAAATGCCCCCTCCGGTTTCGGCCGAGGCGTACGCATGGCGGGCCGACATCCGGCGCACCAGCGGCCTGGACCCCTCCCCAGTCCGGCGGAATGTATGCCGAGAATTTCACGCAGAGTGATACGCCTCACGCGTGACGGCCTCGGCGGGGCGCTTCCCGGTCCCCCTCCCGAACGGCCCGGTGCTGGTCAGACGGGTGATCCGGGGGTCGCCAGCCGGTGCGCCGCGTGCTCCCACACTTCCGGCCCCTCCCCCTCGACGGCGGCGGCGAACCGCTCCGGACGGGCGAGGAGCCTGCGGTGGCCGGGGTGGAGGGCGGTGTGCGCCAGCAGCCAGCCCGCCAGCAGATGCGGGTCCCCCGGGGTGGCCGCCCCCTGCTCCCGGTACGCCTCCCGTGCCGATGCGGCCTCCCCGTGGACCAGCAGGACGTCGGCCTGGCCCGGTGCGGTGTCCGCCGCCGGGTCCGTGGCGACGTCCGGGCGGAGGTAGAGCGCGCCCCGCACGTCACGCCAGTGGGTGCGTTCCGCCGCCGGGACGAGCCGGGGCGGCCGGGGCGGTGGGAGCGGCGTCCCGGAGCGCACCGCCGCCGCAAGCCCGGCGCGCTCCTCGTCCGCGCACCGCAGATGGCGCAGCCGCCACTCCGCCCGGTGTCCGGCCGCCGCCGCGCGGGCCCGCGCCACGGCCTGCCCGTCCACCGGCTCGCGCAGCCAGCCGTCGACGGTGCGGGTGAGGCCGGCGACCAGTCGGCGGCCGGGTCCGGTGAGCGCCGCGCGGGTCGCGAGGGTCCGCAGGACCGTACGGGTCTGGATGCGGCGGAGCGCGAACCGGAAGGGCGCCAGGTCCAGCGGATCGGCGGCCCGGTCCCCGATCCGGTCCCGCCAGAATCCGGCGACGCCGACGAAGGCGTACGCCCCGTGGAGGAGGCCCGGCAGATGGCGCGGGTCCGGGCGCCACGGGGCGTAGTGCTCCTCCGTGCGGTCGTCGTCGAGCATCGCGAAGAGGTGGAGCAGCGCGCCGAGTTTGCTGTGCTGGAACTCGTGGACCATCGTCTCGGCGAGGGCCGCCCCGTTCGGCGGCTCGGCCACCACCATGGAGCCGAACGCGTCCGCGGTGGAGGCACTGAGCCCCTCGACGGGGCCGTTCGGCAACCGCCCGGGCCAGGGCACGATGCGCCTGATCTCCTCGGGGCGGAGGGTGCCGGGGCCGGTGTCTCCGGATTCGGGCGGGACACCGGAGCCGGGGACTGGGATCGGGCCGGGGGCGAGCAGCGTGACCGCTTCGGCGAACAGCCGCCGCCAGGTGGCGAGTTCGCGTGGGGTGAGCCGACGGGGCGGGATCGGGCTGTCGAGGTCGCGGTAGGGGTCGGTGTCGTCGAGGGCGACCTCGGGACCGCCCTGCCGGACCGGCAGCCGGTGGGTCGGCCACCACACGGCGCTCTGCTGTGCGGTGAGCGGGCGCAGGGTCAGTGCGGCCGCCCCGGTGCCCGGCACGGTCGCGGTGAGCAGCAACTCCCCCTGCCGCACCCGTGCGTGGACCGGCTGGAAGCCCAGCAACGGGATGCCCGGCAACTGGGCGAGGCCGAGCGTCGGCAGGGGTATCGCGCCTTCCCTGGCGGGCACGACGAGATCGGCGTCCGCCCCGGAGCGCAGCGCGGCCACCAGGGCGACGGCGGCCAGGTGCCCGGCGTCCACCCAGAGCGGAGGGCCGACGGAGACACCGTGCAGGCGGCGCAGGGTGTGGGCGAGCCAGCTACCCACCTCCGGGCTGAGCAGCAACTCCTCGGCACAGCCCGGCCGCCGCTCCTCGGCCTGTTCCACGGTCTTCCAGATGGCGCCGAGGTCGGCGGGGCCGAGCAGGGTGGGCCGTTGCTCCAGTCGGCTCAGCAACTCCTGCAGCAGGACGAGACGTCGGGACCGCTCGCCATCCGTCAGGAAGGCAATGGCCTCCTCCGAACCACCGCCCGAGGCCAGTTCGTCGAACCTGGCGCCGGGCATCCGCATCGGTCTGTGCACCAGCGCTCCTCTGTCGTGGTCCCGGCGCGACCTGCGGGCACGCTCATCCGCGGAGGGCCCGCACAGCGCTCAGTCGGCGCGGGCGCTAGGAGGGTTGCCACCGGACAGCGTGCTGGTGCGCGCTCTTCGGATCTCCTCCAGCAGACGCTGTCCGGGCGCGGGCGCGAAGTCGCGCACGGCGGCGACTCCCACCTCCGCGAGGTCCGCGACATCGGACTCCAGATAGTCGGCCGGATCACCGACCGATGGCGTCTGCTGCAAGGCCTGTTCCCCCTTTTCGATCCGGCGGCACACGATGCCACCCGTCCCTTCCCATCATGACGAATGGGTTGCCTTCCGGAAACCCGTGCGATCACGCCGGGCGATCAGGGAGCCGGTCGGTTCTCGGCCAGGAACTCCCTCAGGGCCTCCGCCAGTTCGGCGGCCCGGTCCCGGTCGTCGTCGAGCAGGGTGACGGCCCGGTAGAGGTCCCAGGGGCCTTCCGGCCGCCTCCGCAGCGTCCGCAGGATGCCGAGGACGTCCGTACGGGGCACCGCGTGCCGCGGCATTCTGGCCACCAGGACGGGGTCCAGCTCCGCGACCATCGTCTGGCGTTCTTCACGGTCGCTCATCAGCGGATAGGCGAGGAGCGCGTCGACCACCCGGGCCAGTCCGCCGCCCCTCCGCTCCGGCCCGGGGGCACCCGCGTTCCGTGCCGCGGGCGGCCCCGGAGGGGCGGGCAGATGTTCCGCGTGTCCGGGACGGTACAGGTGGAGCGTGGGCACCTGGGTGTGGCCTCCGTCGGCGCGCAGCCGGTCGAACCGGCCCCGGACCGCGGCGAAAAGCGCTTCCGGGTCGGGGGCCGGGCCGCCGGGCAGGGCGGCCAGCTCGCGCAGGAGGATGTCCGAGAAGACACCTTGGCCGCCCACGGGGTCGTTGGCCGCACGCTGCCCCCGGTCGGCGGCCAGCAGCACGCTCTGCCGGTGGACCCGCAGGCGCTGCCCGGCGGGGAGGCTCCCGTCCGGGATCGTGACGGCCGGGCGGTGGCGCTCCTCGAAGGTCTGGCAGGCGTCGACGACCCAGTTCTGCTCCGTGAAGCCGGGCAGGACGTCACTGCTCAGCCGGCGGCGGGCGGACTCCAGGTCGATGTTGCGCCGGTCGGCGTCCGTGGCGTCGGCGCAGTAGAGCCGCAGGTGTTCGTCCCGGTCCAGGACGCCGTGCCCGCCCCACCAGATCCAGAGCACGTCCCCCTGCCGGGCGGGCAGTTCATGGACCAGGGCGCGCCGCAGGGTCTCGTGGTCGGCGTCGCGGTGGCCGGTGTCCGCGTCCACCGTAGCCGCCGTCTCCGCCGTTTCCGCAGGGGCGAGATGCAGCAGGATGTTGGCGTCCGGCACGCCCGTGGACCGCAGCCAGTCCCGGAAGCGCAGGGCGTCGCGGACCGGCCCCGGCAGCGTCCAGCGGGGGCCCGCGGCATAGCGCTCGACGCCGACGACGAGCGCCACCACCCGTGCCGGGTCGACGGCGTCCGCGCTCACGGCAGGCGCGGAGACGGCGTCCGCGCTCATGGCAGCCGCTCCGCGATGGCGCGGTAGACGGCCGGGTCGCTCCAGTAGGCGCTGTGGGCGACGGGGAACGGCTGCCGGTTGTCCGTCGCGATGTCCTCGGCCCGGCCGGGGAACACCGGTGCGGCGGCGAAGCCGAGCAGATCGCGGCGGTCGTGGATGTTCAGCCAGCCGGGGACGTGGGCGGGCAGCGGCTCCGGGTGCTCGAGGTGGGGCAGCGCCCCCGTCTCGTACAGGAACGGCCCCTGCGAACCCACCGTGACCAGCAGCCGGACGCCGGGCAGCGGGGCCTCGATCAGGGTGTCGAGGGCGATGATCCCGCCGAGGCTGTGGCCGAGGAGGACGACGGGCGGCTCCACGGCGGCGACCAGTTCGCGCAGGGCGGTGCGCAGGGGACCGCCGCGTACGAGGAACGTGAGCACGTCGCCCGCCGCCGGGTGGGCGGCCTCGGTGAGGGCGCGGCGGCGGCGCACCGCGTAACGGGAGCCGAGCCGCAGGACGGGCCGACCGATCAGCCGGCCCACCGGCCCCCGGGTGGAGCCGGGCTCGGTGGCGCCGAGCTCCCGGGCGATCCGGTCCACGGCGGCGTCCCGGGTCGTGCCGTCGCAGAGGACGGGCGCGTCCTCCGCCATGGCCGCGCCGATCACGGCGGCGGCCAGCGCACGGGCCAGGAGCGGCGCCAGCTCCTCGCGGTCCAGGGCTTCGGCGGCCGGGGAGAGCAGGGGGCTGCGGGCGAGATCGGCGGCCCGCGCTCCGAGGCCGGGGCCCAGCTCCGGGGCGATGCTCCCGTCCCGGGCGGCCAGGGCCGCGAGCCGCTCCCGGAACTCCTCGTCCGGGAAGGCGGCGCCCGGGGGTATCGCCCCCGAGGTGCCGCGCGTGGCGGCGAGGGCCAACTCCGCCTCCGGGTCCCGGTACAGGCGTTCCCAGGCGGCGGCCTCGTCGTCCTCCTCGCTCTCCGCGTCCCGCTCGGTGGCCCCGGCCCTGTCCAGCGGGATGCTGGCCCCGCCCGCGGCGAGCCGGGCACCGTACGGCTCGCCCCAGTCGAGCGGCACGACCCGCACGCCCGGGGCGGCCTCGGCGAGCGAGGCCGTGACCCGTGCGTTCAGGGCTTCGGTGTGCGGTGGCCGCACCCCCGTGCCGTGGATGAATATGACCGTCGTCATGCGTCCCCCCGTCCGTGGCATTCCCGTCGGCCGCACCCGTCACACGTTTCCCGTCAGCGGTCCCCCGGCCCCGTCCCCGTACCGCTCGGTCGTCTCACAACGGGATCACCGTCGCGTCGTACTCGATGCGCTGGTGCAGCCGGGCCGAGGTCCGCCAGGGGTGCTCCTCCCCCAGGACACGCGTCAGGCCTTCCACCGCTTGGGCGTTGAGCCGGTCCGCCTCCGTCGAGTGGCCGAGTCCGCGATGGTCCAGGGAGAGGTTCGCGACACAGACGAGGGTGAACGGGTGGTCTTCGCCCACCGCCTCGGTGAGCAGGGGCAGTGTCGCGCTGTCGACCTCCAGGGCGCCGACGAAGTCGAGCCGGGCGTAGTGGTCGTTGGCCCGGCCCAGTGCGGCGGCCAGGGAGTAGACGTGCCGCTCCCCCAGATCCGCCCGGAGCCGTTCCCCCGCGACCGTGTCCAGCCGCTCGGCCTCCTCCACCTCGCCCAGGGCCCGCAGCGTGGCGGCCACGTTGACCATGGCGCACAGGGTGTACGGGTGGTGCTCGCCGAAGATGTCCCGGTAGTGGTCGAGGATCTGCCGGCCGAGATGCCGGGATTCCTCGAGCCTGCCCGCGATCCTGCGGTCGACGACCGCCGCCAGGGCTGCTCCCAGGGTCTCCGGGTACTCCGCTCCGTACCGGGTGGTGAAGCGCTCCAGGATCTCCTCGACCAGCTCCTCCGCCTCGTCCAGGTGTCCGGCGCGGCGTCGGCAGATCGCGAGATTCAGGGCGGCCCGGATCGTCGCCGCGTTGGTGGGGCCGAAATGGGTCCGATAGGTCTGGTACGTCGTCTCCTGCAGGGCCCGGGCCTTGCGGAAGTCACCCGCCTCGCGGGTGTCCGCCGCCAGGGCGCTCAGGGTGTTGAGGGTAAGGCCGCTGGTCGGACCGTAGAGCAAGTGGCGCTGCCTGGACGCCTCTTCGTCGATCTCCATGGCCCGTCGGAAGTCGCCGTTCACCCGGAGCGAGACGCCGTAGCTGTGGGCCGCGTTCAGTGTCGTCGGGTCCTCCGGACCGTAGAGGTCGCTCGCCCGCTCGAAGGCCTCGGCGCTCAGCTCCCGGGCGGCGTGGAAGTCGCCCCGGTAGCGCAGCGAACCGGCCATTTGGAGCATGGAGTCGATCAGCTCCTCCTCCGGGATCGGCGCGGTGCGCGAGACCTCCATGGCCCGTTCACTCAGCGCCGCGGCCTCCGGGATCCGGCCGAGGTGCTGGAGGTAGAAGCCGAGCATCTTGGTGATCCGGATGACGTGCAGGTCCTCCCCGGCCGACTGCTCGCTCCAGGCTTCCCACGCCCGCCGGGTCAGGTCCTCGCCCGCCTCGTGGGCGCCCCAGTAGTAGAGGAAGGTGACCATGTCGAACACCAGGTCCCGCACCCAGCCGTCGGAGCTTTCGACAGCATCCGAGGCGATCACATGGGGCAGCAGTCCGAGGTAGGCGGGCCACTGTTCCGGGGAGGCCGGCAGCCCCGGTTTGGCGGTGGTCAGGAGCAGGTGGGCGGCGTTACGCATCGCCTCCCGCTCCTCCGGGCCGAGCCGGGCGACGATCACGTTCTGCATGAGCCGGTGCATCTGGAGCGTGCCGGCCTTGTGGTCGAGGCGGACCAGCGAGAGCTTGCTCAGATCGCGGGTCGCGCGGGCGAGCAGCAGCGGGTCGCGGAGCACGGGATCCAGCTCGGGGGTGATCTGGACGTTGCGGCCGCCGCGGAGCATGTTCAGCGGGATGGGTTCGGGCGCCATGCAGGCGCAGATCTGCAGGAGTTGGCGGGCGGCCGGGTTCTCGGCGGTGAGCCTGCCGAGCGAGATGTCCCAGACCGCCGCGACAGGCAGCGGGTAGTCGGGGGAGGGGGCCAGTTCGAGGATCTCGGGGCGGCGTTCGTCCAGCAGTCGGAGGTACTCGTCGACCGGCATGCCCGTGGCCGCGTGCCAGGCTCCGGCCTGCTCGACGGCCAGCGGCAGATCGCCGAGCGCCTCGGCGAGCCGGCCCGCGTCGTCGGTACTCAGTCCCCGGGCGCGGCGCTGGAGCAGGGCGACGCTCTCCTCGCGGTCGAAGACGTCGACGCTGAGGGGCGTGGCGACCCGCTCCCACTCCCGGTTGCGCGAGGTGACGATGATCTTCCCCGGGCCCCCGTTGGGGAAGTAGGAGCGCACGGACTCGATGTCCTCGGCGTTGTCGAAGACCAGCAGCCAGTTGTCGAAGGGCTTTCCGGTGCGCAGGGCCTCGCGGACGGCGGGCACGGCGGTGTTCGCCTGCGGCCCGACCTCCAGGCCCAGGCCGGCCGCCAGCTCGGCGAGCGCGGCCAGGATCAGGCTCTCCTGTTCGGCGGGGATCCACCAGATGACGTTGTACTCGCCGCTGTGGCGGTAGACGTACTCCACCGCGATCTGCGACTTGCCCACGCCGCCGAGGCCGTGCAGGGCGTGCGGGAGGACCGCCGTCGTCTCGTCCTCGGTCAGCTGCCGCTCCACGGCGGCGAGAAGGGACTCGCGGCCGGTGAAGTTGGGATTCTTAGGGGGGACGTTGCCCATGATCTTCGGCTGGCCCGAACGGACGAAGCGTGCTTCCGGCGCTTTGACGTTCATCTCCGCGTGAGACCTCCGGGCTGTGTCGTCAGCTGGTACCGAGGTGTCAGCTGCTGTGGGTGTCGTGGGCGGCACGGGTCCTCCTGGTGAAACGACGCTTTCCGGTGGCAGCTTTGCCCAATTCGGGGCGTCTTTCATCGATTCCGCACCGATCTCACCCGGGTGGGCAGGGAGACCGCTCAGCGGGCGGACCAGCCGGGTGGCCACCCGGGCGGCCCGTCCGGCGTACGGGCCTGCCAGCGCCCGGAGAACCGCGAGTTCGATCCTCAGCCAGGGGCGGGAGCCGGGCTCCGTGCCGGGCAGCGCGGTGCGTACCGGATCGTGGAGGGCGGCGCGGAGCCGGGCACCATGCCCCTGGCTCGTCCGCAGCTCCGCCAGCAGGCCCACGGTGCGGGCCAGTTGGGTTCTGGTGCTGGTGGCGAGCAGCGCTTCGCGTACGTCGTCGGCGAAGTCCGGCCCGCTCCCGGCGTCGGTGTCCCAGTCGATCAGCCCGCCCATCATGACCTCGGCGAGGTGCTCGGGCCCGGCGTCCGGCAGGGCCACGTCGCGCAGCTCCTGGATGACGGCGAAGTCCATCGGGGCGAGGGCGAGCAGCACGGCGAGCTGCCGGGCCAAGGGGCTGGCGAGCGAGCGGAATCTGCGTACGGCGGCGGCCGCACGGGGGCCGCCGCCGACCGGGGTGCGCAGCCCGGGGGCGGAGGCCCCCTTGGCCATCGCGCCCGCCAGGACGACCGGCAGCGTTCGCCGCACCCCGCGCTCGCCGGTCACCAGGTCGGCCCAGGCTCGGAAGGACCCGGCGTGGGCGCTGAGCACCGGTACGGGCACGGTGTCGTCGTCCGGTTCGGGCAGCGGCCGGATGGGGTCGTGGGCGCCGAGGGGCGGGCGGCAGTGGAAGCGGCGGTTCGGCGCGCCGAAGCCGGCGGCGTCCAGTTGGGCGCGGAAGGGGAACAGCGAGGAGCGATGGCGCAGATAGGGCGGCAGGAGGTGGACGATCGCGGTGGGCCCGCCCGAGGTGAGCCGTTCCAGTAACCGGTCGGCCCCAGGGCCCGCCCAGCCGTGCGCGAGCCCGTCCGTGACGACGAGGAAGAGCCGTGCGCTCCGGCCGTCGAGGAGTTCGGCGGGGTCGCCGTCGCGTCCGCCGGGCCAGCACAGGGCGGGTTCTCCCTCGGCGGTGGGAAGGGTCACCCCGACGGTGCGGACATCGCGGAAGGACCCACTGCGGGCCGCCTCGTCGGCGATCTGCTGGACGGTGCCGTGCCACGGCGGCATGGTGGGGGCCCGGTCGACGAGGAGCACCAGGTCGAAGGCGCGCTCACGGTCGGGGAGGAAGTAGGGGATCCACAGCCCGTCGGTGAGCCCGTGCTCGGCCGTGCTCTCCTCGTCCAGCACACCGCGGCCGCCGGTGGGCAGCCTGCGGCCCAGCCCACGCAGGGACCTGGCCAGCCGCAACGGGACCGTCCGCGCGGCCCGCGTACCGGGGCCAGGCAGCCGGTCGGGGCCGGTGCGCGTGCGCTCCTGGACGGTCCGGATCTCCCGTTCGTGCGCCGCGGGGCCCGGCTGCCCGGAGACCCCGGGCACGGCATCGCGCGCGGGGGCGGACAGCGGGTCGGGGACCTGGGCGGGCAGGGGTTCGGGCACCTCGGCGGTCGGTGGCTCGTCGGGTGACAGGCGGGCGGGCCGGGGCGTGTCGGGGCGCCGTTCGGCGGGTGGAGTGTCGTCCGGCGCGGGCCCGGTGGCGCGGTCGGCGCCGATCCGGGCGGCGGCGAGCCATGCGGCGTCGGCGAGCCCCGTCCAGTCGGCCCCGCCCTGGTCGTACGGGCTGTCGTCCTCGGTCCGGTCGCCGGTGGCACGATCGGGGGAGGCGGCCGGCGCGGACGCGGCGTCCGGAGCGCGCTCCCTGGGCAAGCCGTTCATCAGCGGCCCTTCGAGAGGTCTCGGAGGAGCATCTCGAGGAGTTTACGCCCGTCGGCATCCGCTTGAAAACCGCCCGCGGTGGTCAGCTGGACGGCGTTGAGCAACTGGTCGATCGACTGGGTGCCGCCGCCGCGCAGCCGGTTCTCGAACTCGTCCACCAGCGCCTCGACGCCCTCCGGGCGCTGCCGCAGATGGCTGACGACGATCCCGATCAGCTGCTCACGGCCCGGCGGCTCCATCTCCAGCGGCAGGCAGCGGCGGCGGAACGCGGCGGGGAACTCCCGTTCGCCGTTGCTGGTGATGACCACGACGGGGAACTGCGCGCACTCGACCCGGCCGCCCTCGACGCTCGCCGTGCCGCGCGGGTCGTCGGTGAACACGGTCGCCGACTCCTCGTTGCTGCGGACGAGTTCGGGGATCTCGTAGCTGCCGTTCTCCAGGACGTGCAGGAGGTCGTTGGGCAGGTCGATGTCGCTCTTGTCCAGCTCGTCGACGAGGAGCACCCGAGGGCGCTCGTAGGGGAGCAGCGCGGTGCCGAGCGGGCCGAGGGTGACGAAGTCGCCGAGCGCGGGCGGCTTTTCACCGGACACCGGGTCGGTGCCGGGCGGGTTTCCGGTGTCGCCGGCCCGCCAGGCCGCGATGGCCTGGGCACGGCCGATCGCGTCGTACGCGTACAGGCCGTCCTTGAGCGTGCTGCGGCTGACGACGCTCCACGCCAGGACCCGGCCGAGCCTCAGCTCACGGGCGATCAGATAGGCGAGGGTGGACTTGCCGACGCCCGGCGGGCCGGTGATGAGGAGCGGACGGCGCAGCAGCAGGGCCGCGTTGACCGCGTCGATCTCCTCACGGCGCAGTTGCGGGCCGTCCTGGACCCGGCCGAGGCGGCGTTCCGCGGCTCGGTCGTCGTCGGGCGGGGGCGGCTGG
Organism: Streptomyces rubiginosohelvolus; assembly: GCF_014649875.1. Taxonomy (GTDB): domain Bacteria; phylum Actinomycetota; class Actinomycetes; order Streptomycetales; family Streptomycetaceae; genus Streptomyces; species Streptomyces rubiginosohelvolus. The sequence continues at coordinate 209,305 of NZ_BMTW01000009.1, forward strand.
AGGGACCCGCCGGGGAAGGTGCGCCAGGGCGGCGGCGCGGGCAGCTCCGGCGGCTCGCCTCCGGGCGCCTTGCCGGTCGCGTGGAAGACCCACCACGGGGGCGGCGGCGACGGGGGGGCGGCAGAGGTCTCTCCGGTCATGCCGACAGCAACTCCTCACGATCGACCAGTCGGTGAGGATCGTCCCAGAGAAAGGCGATGTGCCGGCCCAGCCACAGCGGACCGTCCTCCTCGATCTCCGCTCCGACCCTCAACCTGTTCACCGTTTCCGGCAGTTGTGCGTACGAGTGGCCCAGGAGCAGGGTGAGGAGCTCGCTGGACTGCGACGTGCTCTTCAGCCTGCGGTCCCAGGCGGCGAGGCCGACGCCCTCGACGACGGCGGTCTGGAGTGCCTCCAGGCCGCGCCCCTGGACGGCGGGCTCGTCGAGGATGACCGCGGTGAGCGACTCGTCGCCCGCGAGCTGCGCCCGCCAGCGTTCGAATCCGCTCCGGTCCGCCGCCTTCCACCGGTGGGCGGCCGGGGCGGGCGCGGTGCGCAGCCGGTCCCAGCGGGCCTGCCAGCGGCGCAGCTGCCCGGCGTCGCCGCGCATCCGGTCCAGGCTGCGCAGATGAACCCGGTAGCGCATCCCGATCGGCCACGACCTCGGGGTTCGGGTACCCAGCTCCAGGCGGGCCATGTCGTGGTTGAGCAGGTCGAAGGGCAGGAGGAACTCGACGTGGACGGGGCCCGCGCCGGCCGCGGTGCGCTCGGCCCACAGCGACTCGCCCCGGTCGACGGCGCGTTCGACCGCTGTGGCCAGGGTCTCCAGGGTGGCGGTCTCCACAGAGCCCGGCTCCGGCCGCCAGTAGCCGGGGACCTTGTTGATCCAGTGCCGGACGAAGACGTCCGGTGAACCGTCCCGGGCCGGGTCGACCATCACGACGAGGCAGCGGGGCACGGTCGGGTCGGGGGCGGCGGGGTGCTTCAGGCGCTCCCGGCAGCCGGCGAGCGCCTCGACCGCCCCGGGGACGGGCCCCCGGGCGTCGCCGGCCGGCGCGGTGGGGTCTCCCGCGGCCCACCGGTCCGACCACACCCGCAGCGGTGCGCCGCGCTTCGCCGAGGTGGCCGCGGCCACCTCGACCAGCACCACAGCGGCCGGAAGACCGTCGGCGCACGCGGTCATGTCCAGTGCGTGGTCGAAGAGTTCGGCTGGTGTCCCGTGGTCGGGCAGCTCCCCGGGCAGTTCCTCGGCGAGGAGGGCGCGCAGCCGGCCGGCGTCGATGTCCGCCGTCTCACCGAGCAGTCGGCGCGCCTGGCGGGCGACGTCGTCGGCGAAGACGGGCGCGGGCCAGGCGCCCGGCCGCTCGCCGTCGGTCCGGATGCCCGCCTCGGCGGCGATCCGGTCGGCGTCGTCCTTGCCGGAGACGGCGCGGACCGCGTAGATCAGCGCCTCGGGGCCGCCGGGGCGGTGGATCACCTTGCGGACCACATGCGTCATGTCGATGCGGGGGGTGGTGTCCGGGTAGGTCAGTTCGATGTCGAGCCGGTACGCCACCACGTCCACGAACTCGAAGCGCTGACTGCGGTCCTTGACGCAGTCCAGCAGTGTCAGCGCATCGACCAGGATCTGCACCAGGTCCGGTCCCGGGCGCCCGTGCGGGACAGCGTTCATCGCCGACCATCCCCCCGCCGAGTCGGTCCAACTCACATGGCTGAACGCGAAGTTACCACGGTTGAATCTTCGGCAACCAGGATCTTGCCGGGCCCCGTCGGTCGCGCCGTCAGCCCAGGAGAACGGGGAAGGCGGCCATGTCGTTCTGCGTCATCACGGGAAGTTTGGTGATCTCCTCGTCCGGGACGGCGAGGCGCAGTCCGGGGAAGCGCGCGAACAGGGCGGGCAGCGCGATGCCCGCCTCGACGCGCGACAGGGCGGCGCCGGGGCAGATGTGCGGGCCGTGGCCGAAGGTCATGTGGCGGTTGCGGGTGGGCCGGGTGATGTCGAAGGCGTCGGCGTCGGGGCCGTGCTGCTCGAGGTCGCGGCCGATGGCCCGGTAGGAGATGACGACTCCCTCGCCCTTGCGGATCACTTCGTCGCCGACGGCTATGTCCTCGGTGGCGAACCGCATCAGCAGGTGGGTGGTGGGGGTGTCCCAGCGCAGCGTCTCCTCGACCACCGCGTCCCAGCCGATCTCCCCGTCGAGCACCTTGCGCAGCTGCTCGGGGTGGGAGAGGAGGGCGCGTACGGCGTTGAGGACGAGTCCGATGGTGGTCTCGTGCCCGGCGGCGACCATGGCCTTGAGGTTGCCCACCACCTCCTCCTCGGTGAGCGGTTCGCCGCCCTCCTCGGCGAGGATCAGCGCACTGGTGAGGTCGTCCGTCGGCCGGGCGGTCTTCTCCCGTACGAGGTCGGTGTAGAAGACGTCCAACTCGGCGAGCAGGGCTAGGCGTTCGTCCTGCGGGGTGAGCATGGAGAAGAACGCCTTGTACTGCCGGGTGAGCATGGCGTGCTGGGACTCGTCGACGCCCATCAGCATGCCGACGACCTTCATCGGCAGCGGCTGGGCGAACACCGCTTTCAGGTCGACGACCCCGTCCTCGCCGCGTGCGGCGTCGAGGGCGTCCAGCAGTTCGTCGGTGAACTTCTCGATGTCCGGGCGGATCGCCTCCAGGCGGCGGGGGGTCAGCGCCTGCGAGGTCTTGGTGCGCAGCCGCCGGTGTTCGGCCCCGTCGACGGTGAACATGGAGCGTCCGGCGTCGATCATGCCGATCAGCGGCCATGCACGTGTCACCACTCCGCTCTGCCACAGGCCCCAGGCGTCGATGTCCTTCACCAGCCGCGGGTCGACGAGGAGTTGGCGTGCCTCGGCGTGCCGGGTGACCGTCCAGGCCGGGACGCCGAGCAGGTCTATCCGGGCGAGGACCCCGGCGTCGCGCAGCCGTACGGTCTCGCCGTCCAGGTCCTGGACCATGGGGTCGATGGCGATGACCCCGGCGTTCCGGGCGGCTTCGGCGTGCGGGCAGTTCACAACGCGTCTCCTGTCGTGCGTACGGGGGTGAAGCGGACGGGCAGCGCGGTCGTGCCGCGCAGGAAGGCGGACGGCCGGCGGACCAGGTCGCCGGCGGGGACGGCCAGTTCGAGATCGGGCAGCCGGTCGAGCAGCACTTCGATGCCGGTACGGGCGATGATCTCGGCGATCTCCTGGGCGGGGAAGGGGCAGCGGTACTCGCCGTGGCTGAACGCCAGATGGGCGCTGTTGCCGCCCTGCCCGGAGCGGACGGCGGAGGCGGTGACCTGCTGCCGGATGTGGGGGTCCGCGTTGGCGGCGCCGAGGCCGAGCAGCAGCATGTCGCCGCGGGCGATGCTCCGGCCGCCGAGCCGGGTGTCGCGCGCGGCCCAGCGACCGGCCAGGATCTGGGTGGGGCCGTCCTCCCAGAGCACCTCGTTCATGGCCTCGGCCACACTGTGCCGGCCGCCGGACAGCGCGTCGGCGAACTGGTCCTCGGTGAGCATCAGCCGGGTGGAGTTGCTGATCCAGTCGGCGGTGGTCAGGTGCCCGGCGGCCGTGATGGCCATGAGGTCGAGCGCGTACTCCTCGTCGGTGAACGGCCCGGGATGGGCCAGCATCCGCGAGGTCACGTCGTCGCCGGGCCGGACCCGCTTGTCCGCGACGAGCCGCTGCATGTGCTCGCCGAAGCGCAGGTGCGCCTTCTGCGCGTCGGGCCCGCCGTCGGCGAGGTCCTTGAGCACGCGCGCGATGTCGGCGCCCTCGTCGTCGGGGAAGCCGACGAGCCGGGCGAGCACGAGGACGGGCAGCGGCTCGGCGTACTCGGCGACGAGGTCGGCGGTTCCCCGGCTGCACACGGCGTCGATGAGCCGGTCGGCCAACTGCTCGCAGTGCTGCCGGATGTGGAAGGGGTCCGCCCCTTCGAGGGCGGGGACGACCATGTCGACATGGCGGCGGTGCTCGGCCCCGGCGGTGAAGTAGATGGACGGCATCGGGGTCCCGACCATGGGCAGCAGCGGCCAGTCGGCGGGGATGTTGCCCCACTGGTTCCACAGGGAGACGTCCCGGGGGTACAACTCCCCTTCGCTGGTGACCTGATGGAGTTCCCGGTAGCCGATCACCAGCCAGGCGGGAAAGCCGCCGGGCAGCTCGACCGGGACGACGGGACCGTGTTCGCGCCGCATGGAGCGGTAGAGCTCCTGGGGTTCGGCGTCGAAGCCGGGGCCCCCGAGCGCGACGGCGCCGGTACCGGCGCCCACGGGACATCCGCCGCCGGTGCCGGTCGGGGACGCGGGCGTGGCGGACGGGGGGTTCGTCATCGTACGGACTCCAGTGGCGGCGGCTTCGCGCGTTGCGACCATACGATCAACGCGGCACCACTATAAGGAGGTTACGTGAACGTTTGGGCCCTGTTCGCGCTCATTTTCGCCCGAACCCCGAACGATGCGGGCCCGCCCTCCGCGGAGCCGGACCCCGCCCCGGCCTCGCACCGCAGTACCGCCGCTCTACGATCGGGAGCGTGTGCGCAGACGTCATGGTCGCCGAGGACGACGAGAAGCAGGCCGAGCTGGTACGCCGCTATCTGGAACGGGAAGGACACGCCGTACGGGTCGTGGGCGACGGCCTCGCCGTGCTCGACGCCGTCCGGCACCGGGAACCCGACCTGCTGGTTCTCGATGTGATGATGCCCCGGGCCGACGGCCTGGACGTGGTGCGTGTACTGCGGTCCGAGGACCGCGAACTGCCCGTGCTGATGCTGACCGCGCGGTCGACCGAGGACGATCTCCTGCTCGGTCTCGACCTCGGCGCCGACGACTACATGACCAAGCCCTACAGCCCGCGCGAACTGATGGCGCGGGTCCGCACCCTGCTGCGGCGCACCCGGCGGCCCGCCGCCCCGGAGCCGGTGGCCGAGGATCCGGTCCTGCGCGTCGGCGACCTCGTGGTCGATCCGGGGCGGCACGAGGTGTCGGTGGGCGGCGGACCGGTGGAGTGCACCCCGGGCGAGTTCCGGATCCTGGCGGCCCTGGCCGCGGAGCCGGACCGGGTGTTCAGCCGTCAGCGGCTCCTGGAGGAACTCCACGGGTTCGACCGCTACATCAGCGCCCGGACCGTCGACGTGCACGTCATGAACCTGCGCAAGAAGATCGAGCGGGCCCCTCGGCGGCCGGAGCGGCTGCTCACCGTCTTCGGCGTCGGCTACAAACTGACCGACCCGGCGAAGGCCGCGGCCCGGCGTGCGTAGGAGACGCGGGCACGGCGGCGCCCGGGAGCAGGAGCCGCGCCGGGCGGATCGGGCGCGGCTGCCGCTGCGGCGGAGCCTGCTGGGGCGGCTGCTCGCCGTCTCGGCGCTGGTGGCCGCGTGTTCGGTGGCGGCCACCGCCTGGATCGCCGTACAGACCACCTCGGGCGCGATCAAGCAGGAGCAGGGGCAGAACCTCACCGCGGACGCCCGTATCTACGACACCCTGCTGGAGTACGCCGCCCGCAACCCGACCTGGGACGGGGTCGGGGCGACGGTCCGCAAGCTGGCGCGGGAGTCGGGCCGCCGGGTCGCCCTGACCACGCAGGGCCGGCAGCCGCTCGCGGACTCCGCCACCGAGCCGACCGCCCCGGCGCTCCCGCCGCAGGCGTCGGCGGTGGTCGACCCGTTGTCCGTGGACACCGTTCTGGCGGTGCGCGGCGCCGACGGGCAGGGGACGGGCGCCGACCGGATCGACCCCCGGGCGGTGGGTCCTTTCCGGCTCTCGGCGGCCGACAGCCGGGCGTTGCGGCGGACGGCCGACGACAAGGTGGCGTGCCTGAACCGGGCGGGGATCGCCTCGGACGTGGTGGTCGGCGCGAGCGGCCGCCCCCGGGTGCAGATCGTCGGCAACGACCCCGAACGCGCGCTCGGCACCCGCTGCGATCTCGCCGCCCTGGACACGCCCACCCGTTCGGAACGCAAGGCGCTCGACGCGCTCAGCGAACTGGCCGACGCCTGCCTGAAGCGCCAGGGCCGCGAGGGCGTACGGCTGAACAACGATCTGTCCTGGGGCGATCCGGCCCCGGTGGCCGTGCCGGGCGAACCCGGGGCGGTCGTACCGCGGCCGGTGCCCGCGCCGCGCGACGCCCCGGCGGAGCAGGCCGCGCCGTCGGTCGAGATGCCGGAGCTGACCGGGGAGAACGACCGGGCCATCGCGTCCTGTGTGGGCACGGCCCGCAGCGAGCAGCTCAGTTCGTACGTGGCCTCCCCCGCCCTCCTCTTCATCGGCGACGAGGGCGGCGCGACGCTGCCCGGCTTCGACCTCTCGCCGGCGAACACCGCGAGGATCGCCGGGGCGGCGGCGCTCGTGCTGGCCCTCACGGTGGGCGCTTCGGTGTTCGCGGGAGCCCGGCTGGTACGCCCGCTGCACGCGCTGACCGGCGCCGCACAGCGGATGCGGGACGGGGAGCAGCCGGCGTCGGTGCCCGTGTCGGGGGACGACGAGGTCGGGCGGCTGGCCGCGGCGTTCAACGACATGTCGGCCCATCGGGCGCGGTTGGAGGAGCAGCGCAAGGCGATGGTGAGCGATGTCGCCCATGAGCTGCGCACCCCGCTGAGCAACATCCGGGGCTGGCTGGAGGCCGCCCAGGACGGACTGGCCGACCCCGACCCGGCGTTCGTCTCCTCGCTGCTGGAGGAGGCCGTGCTGCTCCAGCACATCATCGACGACCTCCAGGACCTGGCGGCGGCCGACGCGGGGGCGCTGCGCCTGCATCCGGAGCCCGTCGAGGTCCGGGAGCTGCTGGGCCAGGTCGCCGCCGCGCACCAGGCGCGGGCGGAGAACGCGGGCGTCACGCTCGCCGTCACGGCACCCGCCCCGGGCCCGGCGCTGAGCGCGGACCCGGTCCGGCTGCGGCAGGCGGTGGGCAACCTGGTGTCCAACGCCGTACGGCACACGCCGGAGGGCGGGCGGGTGACGCTGCGTGCGTACGTCGCGGGGCGGGACGCCTCCGGGCCGTACGCCCCCGGGCCGAACGCCTCCGAGGATGGCTGCGGGACGGTCGTGATCGGCGGCGGGACGGTGGTGATCGAGGTGGCCGACACCGGATCCGGTATCCCCGCGGACGACCTCCCCCATGTCTTCGACCGCTTCTGGCGCGCCGAGAAGTCCCGCAGCCGCCGCACGGGCGGCAGCGGCCTGGGCCTGGCCATCGTCCGCAAACTGGTCGAGGCGCACGGCGGCACCGCGGAGGCGACGAGCACCGAGGGCGAGGGGTCGACGTTCGCCCTCCGCCTGCCCGGAGCTGAGCCGCCGTCCGCGCCCTGATGGGATGACCACAGCGTTCTGACAGCTTCTTCATATCTCCACGCCAGCCTGGCGGCATGCCCCGTCCCCGGTGCGAACCGGCATCCGGGACCGTCACGGGGCCGAGTATGGAATGGAGCCATCCGTATGACCGCTTTCCCCTCGCGCACCACCCTGCGCGCCGCCGTCCTCGCCGCTGTCGCGGCCGGCGCGGTGCTGGTCCCGTCCGCCGCCGCCTTCGCCGACGCCTCCCCGAAGCCGTCGGCGCCCGTCGAGGCCACACCGGCCCCGGAACGGAGCGAGGCCGCCGCGGAGGCCCCGTCGGAGGCCCCGCAGGACGCCGCCCCGGCAGTGACCCCGCGCGGCGGTGTGGCGGCGGGCGACCGCCCGGCACCGGCGCCGAAGCAGGCCGCGCCCGCGGAGGCGGCCCCGTCGGTCACCCCGCGCGGTGGTGTCGCCGCCGGTGAACGCCAGGCCGGCAACGGCGACAACAGCACCACGCTGCTCGCCGGTTCGGCGGCCGGGACCGCGCTGCTCGCGGGCGCGGGCACGATCGTGCTGCGCCGCCGCTCGGCGGCCGGCCACAACGGCTGACCCGACCGCTGACTGTGGCGCCGCCCCGCACCGGGGCGGCGCCACACCCACACCCCCCGTCCCACCCTGACTCCGGAGTCTGCTGTGCTGTCGCCCCGTACGCCCCACCTCTTCCGGCGGACCGCCGCCCTGCTGACCGCCGTCGCGGCCTGCGTCGCCCTGGCCGGATGCTCGTCCGCCGAGCCCTCCGCGGCCACGGCCGCCGCCCCCTCCGCGTCGGCGCGGGACGAGGCGGGCTCCGGATCGACCGCCCCGCCCCGGGCCGACGAGACGGAACGGTCGGCTCCCACGGAGGTCTCCATCCCCTCGATCGGCGTACGAAGCACCCTCATGGAGCTGGGCCTCAACGCGGACGGCACGGTCGAGGTCCCGCCGGCGGAGAAGGGTATGACGGCGGGCTGGTACCGCGGCGGGTCCGTACCCGGCGCACCGGGCCCGGCGGTACTGATCGGCCACAACGACACCCGCTTCGGCCGGGCCGTCTTCCACGACCTCAAGAACATCCGCGAGGGCGCCGAGGTGCTGGTCCGCGACGGCGTGGGGAAGACCCTGCGCTTCACGGTCACGGGAAAGGAAGCGGTCAGCAAGAAGGCGTTCCCCACCGAGAAGGTCTACGGCCCGACGAAGGGCAGCACGCTGCGGCTCATCACCTGCGACGGGGAGTTCGACGCGGAGGGCCACCCGGTGGACAACCTGATCGTGTACGGCGCCCTCGCCTGAGCGGCGCCGAACACGAGCCGGCGTGTCCGGCCGCGATCCGGATGGCAGCCGATCGGACAGACTCGTGCCACCCGATGTCTACCCGTGGGTAACTGCCGCTGCTTGGATGGGGGACGCCCGGTACGCCCCCCACTCGACCACAGGAGACCTCGTGCCGAACACCGCGTTCCGCCGCCTGACCGGCGTCGCCCTGTCCGCCGCGCTCGCCACCGCCACCCTCGCCGCGAACGCTCCCCAGGCAGCGGCTGCCGAGACCCCGTCGCTGCGGGTGCTCTCGTACAACGCGTTCCTCTTCAGCAAGACGCTGTACCCCAACTGGGGCCAGGACCACCGGGCGGCCGAGATCCCGAAGACGTCGTTCTTCCAGGGCAACGACGTCGTGGTGATCCAGGAGGCCTTCGACAACGGCGCCTCCGACGCGCTGCTGCACAACGCCGCCGCCCAGTACCCGCACCAGACCCCGGTGGTCGGCCGGAGCAAGAGCGGCTGGGACGCCACGGGCGGCTCCTACTCGGCGACGACGCCGGAGGACGGCGGCGTCACCATCCTCAGCAAGTGGCCGATCGTGCGCAAGGAGCAGTTCGTCTTCAAGGACGCGTGCGGTGGCGACTGGTTCTCGAACAAGGGCTTCGCCTACGCGGTGCTGAACGTGAACGGCGCCCGGGTCCACGTCGTCGGCACCCACGCCCAGTCGACCGACCCCGGCTGCTCGGCGGGCGAGGCGGCGCAGATGCGCAGCCGGCAGTTCAAGCAGATGGACGCGTTCCTCGACGCGAAGAACATCCCGGCCTCCGAACAGGTCGTCGTGGTGGGCGACTTCAACGTCGACGGGCACTCGGCGGAGTACGCGTCGTTCCTCTCCGACGCCGGCCTGACCACCCCGGACTCCCGGACGGGCCACACGTACTCCTTCGACACCCGCGACAACTCCATCGCCTCCGAGCGCTACCCCGACGACCCGCGCGAGGACCTGGACCACGTCCTGCACCGTACGGGCCACGCGAAGCCGTCGGGCTGGAAGAACGATGTGATCAAGGAGCAGAGCGCCCCGTGGACAGTGTCCAGCTGGGGCAAGAAGTACACGTACACGAACCTCTCCGACCACTACCCGGTGATCGGTTCGGGCCAGTGACCGTCCTCTGACGTGGTGGTCCCCCCGGCACCTCGCCGGGGAACCACCACCTGGGCGGGCACGGGAGACTGGTGTGCGACGAAGACGGCACACCGGAGGAGAAGTACCCGTGAGCGACCCCCGACAGCCCTTCACCCTCATCCCGGGCTCCCCCGACTCCCCGGTCCTCCTCCACGTACCGCACGGGTCCCGCCGCATCCCCCACCACGTACGCGAGGGGATCACGTTGGACGACGCCCCGCTGGAGCGCGAGCTCGATCACATCACCGACGCCCACACCGCCGAACTGGCCGCGGCTGCGGCGCACATCGCCCCGGCCACCCCGTGGCGCTTCGTCAACAACCTGTCCCGGCTCGTCGTCGACCCCGAGCGCTTCCCGGACGAGCGGGAGGAGATGCTCGTCGTCGGCATGGGCGCCGTCTACACCCGCACCACCCACCGCGAACCGCTCCGCCCGCCGGGAAGCGACCCCACTTCCCTGCTGGAGGCGTACTTCCACCCCTACGCCGCCGCCATGACCGAGGCGGTCGAGGCACGCATCGCCGCCGCCGGCCGCGCGGTGATCATCGACGTCCACTCGTACCCGACCGAGCCACTCCCCTACGAGCTCCACGGCACCGGCCCCCGCCCGCCCGTCTGCCTGGGCACCGACCCGTTCCACACCCCGCCGGAGCTTCTCGCGGCGGCGGAGGCGGCGTTCGGCGGACGCGTCGGCCATGACGGCATCGGGCACGACACGCCGTTCGCCGGTACGTACGTCCCTCTCCGGCACTACGGAACGGACCGCCGGGTCACCGCGCTGATGATCGAGATCCGCCGCGACACGTACATGAGCGAGCCGGGCGGCCCGGCGGGACCCGGCCTCGACCCGCTTGCCGAGGCGCTGGCGGAGCTGGTGGGGAGCGTCACTGCCCGGTGACCGGCCCCCCTGCGGCGGGTCCGATTCGGCCACGAAGGCGCTCAGCCGATCTCCACCACTCGCGCCCACGCCGGCGGCCGCCGAGGGACGTAGTCGGGGTTGTCCTCGTTCCAGGAGCCGCGCCGGTGGTCCCTCGGGAACAAGCCGATGACCGTCCGGCACGCCGGCTGCACGCTCGGCCACGGTGTCTGCCCGTCCGTCAGGATGACGACGGCGTCGGGGCGGGGATGGGACCGCAGCGCCTTGGCGAAGCCCGTACGCAGATCCGTGCCGCCACCGCCCACCAGCGGGATGCCCTCGGCCTGGCACAGCGGGTGGACCACCCGGGTCGCCGCGTCGCACGCGAGGACGGTGACCAGGTCGCGTCGGCCGCCCACCGCGCGGGAGATGGCAGCGACTTCGAGGAGGGCGCTGCCGAGTTCGGCGTCGCTGACCGAGCCGGAGGTGTCGATGACGACGGAGACCCGGGGCGGTCTGCGGCGGAGGCTCGGCAGGACGACGCCGGGGAGTCCGGTGGAGCGGCGCGAGGGCCGCCCGTAGGTGTAGTCCTCCCCCGCGCCGGGGCCCGATGCGGCCGAGCGGACGGCGGCGCCCAGCAACTCCCGCCAGGGCTGCGGAGGATGGAACGCCTCCTCCGCCCACCGCTTCCACCCCTTCGAGGCGTTTCCCGGGCGGCCGGTGATGCCCTGCGCCACCCGGAAGCGGACGGCGTCCTGTTCGTGGGCGCTGAGCCCGTGCGCGCCGTCCGGCCCCAGCTCCCATTCCCTCTCCAGTCCGTCGGCGCCGCTGCCGCAGTCCAGCCAGGCGAGGTTCTGGGTGCGCGGGCCGAGGCGGAACTGGTACAGGTAGTCCTCCATGAGCTCCCCGGACTGGAGGTGCAGCGTCGACGGGTAGACGGCGCCCTTGGGCCGGGCCAGGCCGTCGCCGTACACGTCGTCGTTGATCTCGCAGTCGGCGGCGATGTTCATCCGCAGCCGGTCCCCCGGGCCGGTCAGCCCGCGCTGCCGGGCGACCCGGTCGCTGCGGCCGTGGTGGTCGCGCAGCAGGTGCGACACCTCGTGGACCCAGACCCCGGCCAGCTCCTCCACCGGGGTGCGGGCGACGAAGCCCGGCGAGACGTAGCACCGCCAGTACCGGTCGACGGCCATGGTCGGAACCTCGCGCGATTCCACGGTGTGCAGGGCGAACAGGGCCGTGGCCAGATAGGGGCGGGCCCGGGCGGCCTGGAGGCGGGCGGCGAAGAGTTTGTCCAGGTCGAGCGCGCCCGGCGCGTCCGAAGTCGTCATCGGCCCGCCTTCGCTCCGACGCGGGCCACCCGGTCAGCCGCCCGGTCCGCCCGTTGGGACAGGGAGACCACGCCCGCGAGGTGCTCGACGGCCGCGGGCACGTCCCAGTCCTCCTGGCGCACCGAGGCGAGGGTGGTGGCGGGGACGACCACCAGGTCGGGGGCTCCGGTCTCCAGCGCGCGGACGAGCAGCGCCCACGCCGCGTCCCAGCGCGCCCGGTCCGGGCGGGTACGGACCGCGGCGACAACCCCGTCCAGTGCGGCCTGCCGGAGATCGCCGCGCTCGGGCAGAACGGCGTTGGCCGGATCGGCGAGGAGGTCCTCGGGGTCGGGAAGGTCCATCCGGTCCAGGCTGGCCAGCAGTTCAAGGCCCGGGCCGTCTCCCACCGTTCCCCTGACCAGGAGGGACAGCACCTCCCTGGAGGATCCGGCGGCGGTCGCGAAGGCGATCAGGTTCAGCGTCATGTCCCAGCTGCGCGGCGACGGCCACGGGCCGCCCCGGCGGGTCTCCGTGGTGGGCAGCCGGTGGACGAGCGTGGGGCGGGCGGAGAGGAGCCCGCATACAGCGCGCCGGGCGAAGTCCACCGCCTCGGGCAGCTTCTCGGGGGCGAGGCGGGGCAGCGTCGCGCGAGGCCAGGTGCCGGCGAGGCCGCGTACGACGACCTCGTGGTCGTGGGTCCACTGGAGGTGGACGAACCGGTTGGCGAGCGGCGGGCTCAGCTCCCAGCCGTCGGCCGCGGACGAACGCGGATTGGCCGCCGCCACGATCCGCACGCCGGGCGGGAGTTGCAGCGCACCGATCCGCCGCTCCAGTACGAGGCGCAGCAGCGCGGCCTGGACGGCGGGCGGTGCGGTGGAGAGTTCGTCGAGGAACAGCAGGCCCTTTCCCGCCCGTACGAGGCGGACGGCCCAGTCCGGCGGGGCCATCGGCACACCCTGTTCGGCCGGGTCGTCGCCGACGATGGGCAGCCCGGAGAAGTCGGACGGCTCGTGCACGCTGGCGATGACCGTGGTGAGCGGCAGGTCCAGGGAGGCGGCGAGCTGGGTCAGAGCCGCGGTCTTGCCGATCCCCGGCTCGCCCCACAGCAGGACGGGCAGATCGGCGGAGACCGCGAGGGTCAGCGCCTCCAACTGGATGTCGGGGCGCGGCTCGGTCGTGGTGTCGCGGAGCAGGCTCATCAGCGTCTCGGCGACGGCGAGTTGGGAGTCGGGAGCGGAGTTCATGGGCGCGGAGGGCGGGGTGTTCGTGAGCACGAGTGATCACCTGAGGGTGTGCGAGATGACGGATGGGCGGAGAGTGAGCAGGGGCATGAGCCGTCAGGGGGCAGCGCAGGGCGGCCCCGAGGCTCGTGGACCCCGGATCAGCTGACGGTGGTTGTGTGGCGCGGTCGTCGGGCCCTGCGCGGGCGGGGTTCGACGGGGCGGTGGGGGTCGAAGCGGCGGCGGATGGGGCCGGGGCCGAGCAGGTCGGCCCGGAACAGTCCGTAGGTGATCCGCCGTCGGGCCGCGGCTTCCAGTTCGTCCCTCAGGGGGCCGTCGCGGAGCACCGCCTCGGGGCCGAGCAGCCCCTCGACGACGGCCAGCGCACCGGCGATGTCCCCGTGGTCGAGGCGTTCGCGCACACCGGTGAGGCAGTCGGGCCGTCGGTGTGCCTCGTCGATGGCCCGGAGGCAGGGCAGCGGCGTACCGGTGAGGGCGACCAGCAGTTCCTCTCGGCGGATCTCGGCCGGGTCGTGGTCCAGCGGCGCGAGGGCCCCTTCGACCAGGCCGATCCTGTGCTGGGCTCCCCGGCAATCCACCAGGCGCGTGGCTCCGGCCCCGTCGCCGGTACGTGAACGGGTCGGGGGCGGAGCCGGCGGCGGGAGGTCCGGCACGAGCGCCCGTGCGACCAGTGGGTGCAGTTGCCCGGCCTCGATCGCCCCGGTACGGAGCAGGTCGAGGTCGGGCAGCACCCAGGTGGCCGCGTCCGGAAGCACCGGTGCCGTGGACGAACCCGGGTCCGGCACCACCGCCGCGATCCGCGCGACAGTCGTGCCCGGGGCGTCCTCGTCGGCCTCCACGCGGAGAAGCAGTCGGCGTCGGCCGCCCAGCCGCACGCTCACCGTGCCGCCCGGCCCCCGCCCATCGGCTCGGAGCAGGGTCGCCGCCTCCGCCGCCCACCGGTCGACGGCACAGCGGAGGTCCGGTGGCACGGCACTCCACAGCTCAGGGTCAACGGCCGTATCGGCATGCCCGGTTGACCGGAGGTCGGACCCGGAGCGAAGCCGCAGCTCATGAGCCCTGCGCGCATCCCACAGGTGGCGGTGCAGGTCGAGGCGGAAGCGGCGGTTCGGATGCGGGTGGGGGTGACGGCGGGCGGTGGGCTCGCTGTGCGAGCCGTCCCACAACCCGAGGCTGATCCGCTGCCCGGCGTCCGCCCAGGCGGGCGGGGTCCGGACGACCAGGTGCAGCGGGCCCGGCCCATCGCGCTCCGGTGGGTCGTAGCGGACCAGTTCAATCGTCAGCCCCGGGCGCAGCAGCCCGTGCGGTGCGATTCTCGGCATGTGCCAGCGCAGCAGGTCGGGAGCCAGGTGGCGCAGGTCGGCCCGGATGCGGGCGGTGAGGGCCCGGCCGTGGCTGCGTGCCACGGAACGGAGTTGGAGATCGACGTCGACGCCTGCCGCGGCGCACGCTCCTGCCCAGTCCCCGGCCTCGCGGCGGGCGGTCGCAGTCTCGATCATCGGGGCCGGCACGGCGAACTCGCGTACGCGCGGCCAGAAGGAGGGGGAAGGAGAAGAGGACGGGCGGGAATCCCGGTTCGCGGTCGAAGGGAGCATCAGCACTCACCTTGCGCGGACGGGTCCCCCAATCTGTTCATGGAGTGAGTCATCGCGGGGAGCTTAGCTCCGGTCACCGGGATCTGCCAGAGCTTTCTTCAGCACCATGGAGGACCCACTCCGCCGAACGGTCTCAGCGCAACGCGCTCATCCCCTGCCACTCGGTCCACGAGAGGTTCCACGCGCCGAAGCCGTTCCCGGGCGCGACCACGCCCTTGGTGTCCTTGCCGGTGATCTCGAACGGATCGCCCGGCCGCACCTGCCCGTAGAACCAGGCCGCGTCCGCGTCGCTCATACCGATGCACCCGGAACTCCGGTTGGCCCTGCCGAGATGGCGGGCGTTCCACGGGGCGGCGTGCGCGTACATGCCCGACCAGGTCAACCGCATGGAGTGGTCGACCATCTTGTCGTAGGCGTCGGCGAGGCCCACGGTCTCGGAGTTCATGTTGATCGTGCCCTCCTTGGCCATGAGCACGGCGGTCCCTCGCCAGGACCGCTTGTCGCCGCCGGGCGTGCCGCCGGAGACCGGGATCCGGCGGACCGTCTCGCCGTTGCGGACGAGGGCGAGTCGGTGGCGGTCGAGGTCGACCTCGACGACCTGCCGGTCGCCGATGGTGAAGGCCGTCGTGTAGTCGCGGACGAACCAGCCGCCGTCCGCGCCCGAGTCGGTGCCGTTCAGCTCGGCCTTCAGCGTGACCTCGGTCCCCGGCTTCCAGTACGTCCTGGGCCGCCAGTCCACCCGGTCCCGGCCCGACCAGTCGCGCATCCAGCCCCAGGAGCCCTCGGTGTCGTTGGAGGTGGTGACCTTGAGCTGCTTCTCGACCTCGGCCCGGTTCTTGACCGGGTGGTCGAAGACCAGGGAGATGGGCTGGGCGACGCCGACGGTGGTGCCGGTGCCCGGTCGCCAGTCGACCTTGTTGACCTTGCCCGCCTGCGCCGTGGTGAAGCCGGCCCGGGCGGTCCGGGCCGTTCCGCCCGCGCTCCTGGTCGCGGCCGTCACCTCGTACGCCGTACCGGGTACGGCCTTGCGGTCGGAGACCCAGGACCGGCCGTCGGCGGCGGCCTTTCCGGCGAGCCGGTGGCCGTCGGCGGCGGTGACGGTCACCGAGGTGAGGCGGCCGCCCGAGACCGCGACCCGTACGGGCTCACCGGCCGGGACCTGCTTGCCCGTCGGTGTGACGGAGACCGTGACGGGCCGGTCGTCGGGGCTCGGTGTCGCCTCGGCGGCCGGGGTGCCGGAAGAAGCGCTCGACGAGCAGGCGGCGAGCGGTGCCACGAGGGCGGCGACCACGGCGGCGCGGACGCGGGCGTGGATGTGCACGGGTATGAGTGACGAGCGGGACAACAGGACCTCCGGGAGAGCCGCGAGAGAGCCGGACGAGTCGGCGATGCTGCGACTGTAGAGGCGGAAAACCCCAGTTCAGACGCCGTGGGGCGATGTGACGGCGACTGGTGAGGAACGGTCATGGTCCGGTCACATTCGCCGCTCGGAGCGGTCATGAAGCGCTGTGAGCATCCTCGGTGTCCCCGCGGCCGGTCCCGGGGAGAAGGAGAGGCCAGACCGTGTCAGCGCTGCTCGTGCCGTCGTCGTCCAGCCCCGTGCGCCGCGCACGGAACCAGGGCTCGGCCCTGGGCACCATCACCCCGGAGACCTACCGCGCCTTCCTCGCGTCCCCGGAAGGCCGGGCCCTCGGCCCCGGCTTCCTCCAATGCCCGTCCTGGGCCGACGTCAAGGAGGGCTGGCGCGCCCACCTGATCGGCTGGGGGCCCGATCCGCAGGCGGGCGCGCTGACGGGCGCGGCCTTGGTGCTGCTGCGTCAATTCCCCGGTACGCGCAAGTACTTCGCCTACCTCCCCGAAGGGCCCGTCGCGGACTGGAGCGACCCCGACGTCGACGCATGGCTCGATCCGCTCCTGGAGCACCTACGCCGTGCGGGGGCCTTCGCCGTGCGCATCGGCCCGTCGCCCGCCTACCGGCGCTGGGACGCCGCCCGGCTCAAGCCGCTCGCCGGCCCCGGCCGCCGCATCGGTGACGTCCTGGCCAGCGAGGTCGACCCCCTCGGCTCCGCCGTCGCCGACCGGCTGCGGGTCAGGGGCTGGCGGCGCTGCGGTGGCGACGGGACGGGCCAGGGCGGGGACGCCCAGCCGCGCCACGTCTTCCAGGTACCGCTCGCCGGACGCACCCCGGACGACCTGTGGGCCGGGCTCAACCAGGAGTGGCGCCGGAACGTGCGCCGGGCCCGGAAGGAGGGTGTGGAGGTGGTGGTCGGCAGTGCGGCGGACCTGCCCGAGTTCAGCCGTCTGCTCACCCTCACCGAGCGTCGCGACGGATTCCGTCTCGGCCGCTCACTCGCGTACTACGAGCGTCAGTACGCCGCTCTCAACGCCGAGGAACCGGGCCGCATGAAGCTGTACCTCGCCCGGCACCGGGGCGAGATCCTGGCCGCACACACGATGATCACCGTGGGCCGCCGGACCTGGTACCAGACCGGCGCGTCGGCCGACCACCGCCGCGAGGTCCGGCCCTCCAACGCCCTTCAGTGGCGGATGCTGCTGGACGCCCACGCGACCGGGGCGGACGTCTACGACATGCGCGGGGTACCCTCCACTCTCGATCCGGAAGAACGTGCGTACGGATTGCTGCGGTGGAAGCTCGGCACCGGTGGTCAGGTCGTCGAGACGTTGGGGGAATGGGAGAGGCCAGTGGGCGGCAGCGCCAACCATGCGCTTCACCGTGCCTTCCAGGCGTACCTGAACCGCCGATGAAGCAGACGTCACCGACGACGCGCACCGACCGCGCCGCCGTGGTCCCGCCGGATGCGAAGGCGGCGGTCACCGCTCCGCGCGGCAGTGCGGTCATGGCCGCCGGATCCGTCGTCGCCCGCGCCACCGGCTTCGCCCGGTCCGCCGTGGTCGCGGCGGCCCTGGGCACCATCGGGCCGGCCGCCGACGGTTATGCGGTCGGCAACGCCCTGCCCACCATCGTCTACATGCTGCTGCTGGGCGGTGCGCTGAACGCCGTCTTCGTCCCGGAGCTGGTGCGGGCCGCGAAGGAGCACCCCGACAAGGGGGTCGCGTACACCGACCGGCTCGTCACCGTCTGCGTCGTCGCGCTGCTGGTCATCACCGCGGCCGCGGTGTGGGCGGCCCCCGCCATCGTCGACGTGTACACCGACTACACCGGACAGCAGGCGGCGATGACCGCCGCGCTGGCCCGCTACTGCCTGCCCCAGATCTTCTTCCTGGGACTCTTCACACTGCTCGGCCAAGTCCTCAACGCCCGGGGCCGGTTCGGCGCGATGATGTGGACCCCGGTCCTGAACAACGTCGTCGTCATCGCCGTCTTCGGCCTCTACCTCGCCCTGTCCCTGGGGGGCGGGGACACCCTCACACCGACCGGGACCGCCCTGCTCGGCTGGGGCACGACCGCCGGTATCGCCGTCCAGACGCTCGCCCTCGTGCCGGCCCTGCGCGCCACCCGCTTCCGCTGGCGGCCCCGCTTCGACTGGCGCGGCAGCGGCCTGACCCGGCCCCTGCGGGCGGCCGGCTGGCTGGTGCTGCTGGTCCTCGCCAACCAGGCCGCCTACTGGGTCACCACCCGGCTCGCCACGAGCGCCGGTCTGGACGGCGGACCGGGGTTCGGCGCCTACAACAACGCCTACGTCCTGTGGGTCGTACCGCACGGCATCATCACCGTGTCCGTGGTGACGGCGCTCCTGCCGGGGATGAGCGCTGCGGCGGCCGACGGGGACCTCGCCGGTGTGCGGCGCGATGTCTCCCACGCCCTGCGGGTCTGCGCCGCCGCCGTCGTACCCGCCGCCTGCGTACTGCTCGCCCTCGCCGAGCCGGTGACGGCTCTCGTCTTCGGGTACGGGAGGGCCAGTGCCGCCGACACGGCCGCCCTGGCGGGAATCCTGATGGCCTTCGCACCGGGGCTGATCGCCCTGTCCGGCCAGTACGTCCTGTCCCGCGCCTTCTACGCGCTCTCCGACACCCGTACGCCGTTCCTGCTCAACCTGGTGATCGTCGCGCTCAACGCGGGCCTGTCCCTGGCCGCCGCGCACCTGCTGCCGGCCCGGTGGACCGTCACGGGCATGGCAGCGGCCTACTCGCTGGCCCTGTGCGCGGGCTGGGCGCTGACCGGCAGGGTGCTGTGCCGCAGGCTCGACGTCGTACAGCCCTTCCGGTCGTCCCCCGTGGCCGCCCACGCACGCCTGCTGCTCGCCGCCGTCCCCGCCGTCGTGTTCGGCCACCTCGCGGCCGTCGGCGCGGCACCGGCGGGCGCCCTGGCCGCCACCCTCGCCGGCGCGGCCGCCGTCGGCCTCACCTTCGCCCTGCTCGCCCGTCCGCTGCGACTCGCCGAACTGAACGCGCTGCTCCTGCGTGTACGCAGTCGGCGGGCCCGGACCTGACCCGCCACCACCACCGAGGGAGAACAGCCGATGTCCCGCGTGCTCCTCGTCGAGGACGACCCCTTCGTACGTGAGGGGGTCCAACTCGGTCTGCGCCGACGCGGCCACGACGTACGAGCAGCCGGAACCGGCGAGGACGGACTCGCCGCGCTGGCCGAGTTCCGCCCCGATCTGCTGCTGCTGGACCTGATGCTGCCCGGCATGACCGGCGTACAGGTCTGCCGGCGGATCCGGGAGCACAGCCAGTTGCCGATCATCATGCTCACCGCGCGCGGCGACGACTTCGACGTGGTCATCGGCCTGGAGGCCGGTGCCGACGACTACATCGTCAAGCCCGCCCGGCCCGAGGTGATCGACGCCCGGATCCGGGCGGTGCTGCGCCGCATGGACGACGGCGCGACGGGCCGCCCGGCCATCGAGGTCTACGGCGACCTCACCATCGACCGGGTCGGGCTGACGGTGTCCAAGGCCGGCAGGCCCCTGACGCTCGCTCCCTCGGAGCTCAGGCTGCTGCTGCACCTGTCCGCCGCTCCCGAGCAGGTGTTCAGCAGGCAGCAGCTCCTGGAGAACGTCTGGGAGCACACCTTCCACGCCGACGGCCGGCTGGTCGACGCCTGCGTCGCCCGGCTGCGCGGCAAGATCGAGGACGAGGTCGGCCACCCGCGGTACGTCCAGACCCTGCGGGGCTTCGGCTACCGCTTCGGCCCGCTGTGATCACCGTCCCCCGCCCCGGCCGCCCGCGCGACGGCGGAAACGAGGGAGCGGACGGCGCGGGGCCGGCCGCACCCACCCGTAGGCGTTCGCGGGTCAGGGCGTTCGGTCTGCGTACCCGGATGCTGGCCGCGTTCCTTCTGGTCGCCGCGGTCAGTGCCGGCACGACGTCCGCCCTGACCTACCGCGAGGCCCGCAACGCGCTGCTGAAAACAGCCCAGGACATGGCCGTCTCGACCTTCCGCGACCAGGTCGAGCGGACGGGCTGGCGGCTGCCCGTCGAGGAGGAGGGGATCGAGGAGATCCTGCGCGACCTCGCCCGCACGGGCAAGCCGCGCCCCTGGGTGGTGTTCGCCGAATACGGTTCGATCCGCGCGTCCTCCGGCGAGAACCCGGTCTCCTCCGTCATCACCCCCGAACTGCGCCGGGCGGCGACGGCCGACCGGTACGGCAGCTTCGAGCGGGTGGTCAAGGACGGCGTCCCCTATCTGACCATCGGCATGCCCACGGTCTTCAAGACCGGCCCCGACAGCACGCTTCCCACCGGGCTCGTCCTGTACGCGGTCATGCGGATGACCGACGAGCAGATCAACGTGGACGCCCTCCTCATCGCCGCCCGGAACGGCGCCCTGCCCGGCCTCGCGGTCGCGCTCGTCCCCGCCCTGCTCGCGGCGCGCAGCGTGCTGCGTCCGGTTCGGGAGCTGCGCCGTGCGGCCCGGAGCATGGGCAGCGGCAGACTCGACACCCGTATCCCGGTACGCGGCAGGGACGAACTGGCCGACCTGGCCGACACGTTCAACGAGTCGGCGGGCCAACTGGAGCGTTCCGTCGGTGAGCTGCGCGATGCCGAGGCGCGTGCGCGCCGCTTCGCCTCCGACGTCTCGCACGAACTGCGCACTCCTCTCGCCGGGATGCTCGCCGTCACCGAGGTCCTCGACGAGGACGCGGACCGGCTGGACGCCGACACCGCCCAGGCGGTCCGGCTGGTCAGCGCGGAGACGGGAAAGCTGGCCGTGCTCGTCGAGGACCTGATGGAGATCTCCCGCTTCGACGCCCGCGCGGCCGAGCTGAACTCCGACGAGATCGACGTCGCCGAGGCCATCCGCAAGACCCTCCAGGCCCGGCACTGGGCGGACGACGACCGGATCCGCACCGAACTCCCTCCGGACATCCGGGCCCGGCTCGACCCGCGCCGCTTCGACGTCGTGATCGCCAACCTCGTCGGGAACGCGCTGCGGCACGGCGGAGCGCCCGTCACCGTGCTCCTGCGCACCGAGGCGAGCTCCTCGGGGACGCTCGTGCTCGTCGTCGAGGTCGCGGACCGCGGCCCCGGCATCCCCGCCGCCGCGCTCCCGCACATCTTCGACCGCTTCTACAAGGCCGACGCGGCCCGTACGCGCTCGCCCGGCAGTGGCCTGGGCCTGGCGATCACCCTGGAGAACGTGAATCTGCACGACGGCACGATCCGCGCCGGGAACCTGCCCGGCGGCGGTGCCGTCTTCACCGTCGAGATACCGCTCCGGGCCGAGGAGGCCGGCAGATGAGGCGTGGGGGGCGGCGCGGTGTCGCGAGGAGGCGTACGCGGTGGCGCGGCCTCGCCACGGCCGTCGTCGCCGCGGTCGGCGGTCCGCTGGTGGGCGGCTGCGGGATCCAGGACTCGGACGTCATCGAGGCGGGCGGCCCCGCGACGGTCGAGGCCTTCCTCAACCGTGACGCCGACATGCTGCTCTTCTTCCGTTCCCCGGACGGCGGGCTGAGTCCCGTGGTCCGGGAGGTCAGGCCCTCGGCCGGGTTCGGCGACGAGTACATCGAGCCGGGCGCCGTCGCCCGGGACCCCTCCGGGCCCGCGGGTCCCGCCCCCACGGAGAAGGTCGTCCTGGCGCTGCTCTCCGGCCCGGGCGAGGCGGACCGGGCCGCCGGTCTGACCACGGCGCTTCCCGCTGTCCGCGAGAAGGAAGCCGTGCAGGTGGAGGTCGCATCGGACGGCGGGATCACCGCCCGCCTGCCCCTCGCCGTGCAGGACCTGGACGCCACGGCCGTACGCCAGTTGACCTGCACGATCGCCTACAACCAGGCCAAGGACGGCCGGGGGGTGGTGACGCTGAGGGGACAGGACGGGGCGCAGAGGTCCGGTTCCTGCGGACTCGCCCCGGGGGCGTCCGGCTGAGGAACAGCTCCCCGGCCGGACGCACAGCCCCCGAGCGGCCTTCAAACCGGTGTCAGAAGAACACCCCGCACCGCAGCAGGACGTTCGCGTACGGCCGTGCCTCCCCCGTACGGACCACCAGGCGGGCCGTCGCCGTCAGCGCCTTCAGGTCGTCGTGCGGGACCGACTCCAGCCAGGGGAAGTGGGTGTCGAGAAGCGCCGCGGCCGCCGGGTTGGCGTCGCGGATCTCCTCGGCGGCCGTCGCGCCCTCGACGACCAGCTCGTCGAGCAGGCCGTCCAGTACCTCGGCGAACGACGGGGTACCGGCGCGGAAGGCCAGGTCGACGACGCGGGGGCCGGAAGGTATCGGCATGCCGGCGTCGCAGATCAGGACGGTGTCGCCGTGGCCGAGTTCGGCGATCGCGCCCGCCAGGTGGCGGTTGAGGATGCCCGACTTCTTCACAGCGCGTCGACCTCCTCCAGCGTCGGGAACGATTCCTGCGCCCCTCGTGCCGTGACCGCCGCCGCGCCCACCCGCACGGCGAAGGCCGCCGCCTCCCGCAGATCGTCGCCCCGGCCAAGACGCCAGGCCAGGGCCGCCGTGAACGCGTCCCCGGCGCCGGTCGTGTCGACGGCCTCGACCTTCGGGCTGACGAGGTGGTCCAGGGAACCCGTACGGCTGTCCGCGACCAGGGCCCCGGCGGCGCCCAGGGTGATGACGACCGAGCGCGGGCCGAGCGCGAGGAGCGCCGGGGCCCAGGCGTGCGGCCCCTCCCCCGCGTCCTCGCCCAGGATGTACCGCGCCTCGTGCTCGTTGACCACCAGCGGATCGCAGGCGGCGAGCACCTCCTCGGGGAGCGGGGCGGGCGGCGACGGGTTGAGGACGAGCCGGGTGTCCGGCCCCCGGCCGCGTACCGTCTCGGCCACCGTGTCGAGCGGGATCTCCAGCTGTACGGAGATGACCCGGGCGGCGGCCAGCAGCGGGGCCGCCGCCCGGACGTCCTCGGGCGTGAGGCGTCCGTTGGCCCCCGGGGAGACCACGATGCTGTTGTCGCCCGAGGGGTCGACGGTGATCAGCGCGACACCGGTGGGGGCCCCGCCGACCAGGACGCCGTCCGTGTCCACGCCCGCCGCGCGCTGGGAATCCAGCAGCAGGCGCCCATGGTCGTCGTCGCCGACCCGGGCGAGCAGGGCCGTTCTGGCGCCGAGGCGGGCGGCGGCCAGCGACTGGTTGGCGCCCTTGCCGCCGGGGTGGACGGCCAGGTCGGAGCCGAGGACCGTCTCGCCGGGGGCGGGGCGCCGCTCGACGCCGATCACCAGGTCGGCGTTGGCCGACCCGACGACCAGCAGGTCGTACCGGTCGTCGGGGGCGTTGTCGTGCATGGGCGTGCTTCCTGCTTTCGTCGGTCCGGGTTCGGCAGTCCGGTGTGCGGGGCGGGTTCAGGAGAAGTCGGCGACATTCTCCCGGGTGACCACCTTGACCGGCACCTTCACCGTGCTGGCGACCTTCTCGCCCTTCGCGGCCTTGACGGCGTTCTGCACGGCGATCTTCCCGAGTTCGGCGGGCTGTTGGGCGACCGACGCGTAGAGCGTGCCGGCCTCGACCGCCTTCAGACCGTCCGGGGTGCCGTCGAAGCCGACGACGGAGACGGACTTCCCGGCCTTGCTGCCGAGCGCCTTGACCGCGCCGAGCGCCATCTCGTCGTTCTCGGCGAAGACGCCGGTGACGCCGGGGTGCGACTGGATCAGGTTCGTCATGACGTCCAGGCCCTTGGTGCGGTCGAAGTCCGCGGGCTGCTTGGCGACCACCTTGATGTCCGGGTACGCCTTCAGCCCCTCGGCGAAGCCGGCCCCGCGCTCACGGCTGGCGGAGGTGCCCGCCGTGCCCTGGAGGATGACGATGCTGCCCTTGCCGCCGAGCTTGTCGGCCAGCGCGTCGGCGGCGAGCTTGCCGCCCGCCACGTTGTCGGAGGCCACGAGGGTGGCGGTGTCGGCCTTGTTGACGCCCCGGTCGGCGGCGATCACGGGGATGTCCGCCTTGTTGGCGCTGCGGACGCCCGGTCCGACGGCGTCCGAGTCCACCGGGTTGACGATGATCGAGGAGACTCCCGAACTGGTGAAGTTCTGGAGTTGGTTGGCCTGCTGGGAGGCGTCGTTCTGGGCGTCGGTGACGGTGAGGTCGATGCCCGCCTTCTCTGCTTCCGCCTGTGCGCCTTCCTTCATCTGCACGAAGAAGGGGTTGTTGAGCGTGGAGAGGGACATGCCGACCTTCTTCGTGCCCCCGGACGAACCGGAGTTGAAGTAGGAGACTGCGCCGACGACGAGGGCCACGGCGAGCGCCGCCCCGGCGAACTTGAGCGCTCCCCTGCGCCCGGCGCCCGGTGCGCCGGGTGCCGTTCCGGCCGACGAGGCCGCCCCCGAACCGGCCTTGCGGCGCAGCGTGTCGAGCAGGACGGCGAGGGCGATGACGACGCCGATGACGACCTGCTGCCAGAACGCCGAGACGGAGAGGAGGTTGAGGCCGTTGCGGAGGACGGCGAGGATCAGCGCGCCGATCAGGGTGCCGGACGCCTTGCCGACGCCGCCGGCCAGGCTCGCCCCGCCGATGACGACGGCGGCGATGGCGTCGAGTTCGTACCCCTGGGCGGCCTGCGGCTGGGCGGAGACGAGGCGCGAGGCCAGGACGATGCCCGCGACGGCGGCGAAGAGGCCGGACAGCGCGTAGATGACGATCTTCTGGCGCTTGACGCGGAGACCGGAGAGCCGGGCCGCCTCCTCGTTGCCGCCGATGGCGTACATCGAGCGGCCGATGAAGGTGCGGCCGAGGATCAGCGCGGTGATCAGGCCCATCGCGATCATCACGAGGACCGGGACGGGCAGCCAGCCGCCGAGCGTGTCACCGAGCCGTGAGACGGAGTCGGGGAAGGCGATCGGGCTGCCCTGCGAGATGACCAGTGAGAGACCGCGGGCGATCGACAGCATGGCCAACGTCGCGATGAACGGCGGGAGTTTGCCGTACGAGATCAGTGCGCCGTTCACGAAGCCACAGGCGATGCCGGTGACGATCGCGAGGACGACGGCCAGGACGACGGGTACGCCCGCCGAGGTCGCCGACCACGCGAGGACCGTCGCGGACAGGGCGGCCACCGAGCCGACGGACAGGTCGATGCCCGCCGAGACGATGACGAAGGTGACGCCGAACGCGAGGATGGCGGTGACGGCCGCCTGGACGCCGACGTTCAGCAGGTTCTGGGTGGTGAGGAAGTCGCCGGAGAGCAGCGACATCGCCACCACCAGGACGACCAGGGCGCTCAGGGCTCCGTTGTCGAGCAGGACGCGGCGTATCACGGAGGTGCCCCCTGCGCCCGTGTCACTCTTGAGTGTCTCAGTGGCCACGGGGGCCCTCCTCTTCGTTCTTCGGTGCGGGGTGTTCGTGGGGAGCGGAGGTGGAGACCGCGAGGGCCATCACCGCGTCCTGGGTGGCTTCTTCGGCGGGGAGTTCGCCGGCGATCCGGCCCTGGGCCATGACGAGGACGCGGTCGCTCATGCCGAGCACCTCGGGCAGATCGCTGGAGATCATCAGGACGGCGTGGCCGGAGGCGGTCAGTTCGTTGATGAGCTGGTAGATCTCGACCTTGGCGCCGACGTCGATGCCCCGGGTGGGCTCGTCGAGGATGAGGACCCGGGTGTCGGCCAGCAGCCACTTGCCGATGACGACCTTCTGCTGGTTGCCGCCGGAGAGGGTGCGCACGTGCTGGCCGATGCCGGACATGCGGACGCCGAGCTGCTTCGCGATGCGGGCGGCGGCGGTGCGCTGGCCCTTGAGGTCGACGAGCCCGGAGCGGGTGGCGGACCGCAGGGTGACCAGGCCCAGGTTCTCCTGCACGGAGGCGTCGAGCACCAGCCCCTGGCCCTTGCGGTCCTCCGGTACGAGTCCTATCCCGGCGCTCATGGCGGCGGGGACGTCGTGCCGGGCGAGGCGTTCGCCGCGTACGTCGACGGTACCGGCGTCGTACGGGTCCGCGCCGAAGACCGCCCGCGCCACCTCCGTACGCCCCGCGCCGACGAGTCCGGCGAGGCCGACGACCTCGCCGGCGTGCACGTCGAAGCTGATGTCGTGGAAGACGCCGTTACGGGTCAGCCCCCGCACGGACAGCAACGCGTCGCCCGTGTCGGGGCGTTCACGCGGGTACTGCTGCTCGATGCTGCGGCCGACCATGAGCTGGACGAGTTCGTCCTCGGGGGTGGAGGCCGGGACCTGGTCGATGCTGCGGCCGTCGCGGAGGACGGTGACACGGTCGCCGAGTGCGGCGATCTCTTCCAGGTGGTGGGTAATAAAAACAATCCCGACGCCGTCCGCGCGGAGTTGGCGGACGATCGCGAAGAGCTTGTCGACCTCCTCGGAGGTGAGCACGGCGGTCGGCTCGTCCATGATCAGGACGCGGGCGTCCAGGCTGAGCGCCTTGGCGATCTCCACCATCTGGAGCCGGGCGATGCCCAGTTCACGCACCTTGGCGTCGGGGCGCACGTCGACGCCGACCCGGCGCAGCAGCTCTGCCGCGTCCCGGCGCATCCGACCGTGGTCGACGAGCCCGTAGCGGCGCGGCTGGCGGCCGAGATAGATGTTCTCGGCCACCGTCAGATCAGGGACCAGGTTGAACTCCTGGTAGATGGTGGCGATCCCGAGCCGTTCGGCGTCCTGGGCGCCGTCGATGCGCACCTCGCGGCCGTCGGCCAGGATGCGGCCGTGATCGGGGCGGTAGGCGCCGGAGAGCATCTTGATGAGGGTGCTCTTCCCTGCGCCGTTCTCACCGAGCAGGACGTGTACTTCACCTCTACGGAGGTCGAAGTCGACGTTGTCGAGCGCCACCACGCCGGGGAAGGTCTTGCGCAGACCCTCGATGCGCAGCAACTCGTCGGGCGCGGTGGTCGGTTGCTCCTCCGGTGCGGTCACCGGTCGCTCCTCTGGTTCGTTGCGGCCCCGCCGCACGAGCGGCGTACGACGAGGCGGGCGGGCAGGGTGACGGACTGCGGGGTCCGTCCTTCGATCAGGTCGGCCAGCGCGCGTACGGCGGCCCGTGCCAGGTCGGCGGTGGGCTGGGCGATGGCGGTGACCGGCGGATCGGTGTGGACGAACCACGGGATGTCGTCGAAGGCGGCGAGCGCGATGTCGTCGGGCACCCGCAGGCCCCGTGCCCGGATCGCGTCGAGCGCGCCGAGTGCCATCAGGTTGTCGGCGGCGAAGACGACCTCGGGCGGTTCGGCCAGGGCGAGGAACCGCTCGGTGGCCCGCCGCCCGCTGGCGGCCTGGAAGTCGCCCTGCCCGATGTAGGCGTCGGGCAGGGCGAGCCCGAGCCCCCGCATGGCCTCCCGGAACGCTTCGACGCGCTCGTTGCCGGTGGTGGTGGCGGCGGGCCCGGCGATGATGGCGAGCCTGCGGTGACCGAGTCCGTGCAGATGGGCGACGAGATCCTTGACCGCGCCCGTACCGTCGGCCCGGACGACGGGCACGTCGATGCCGGGGATCCAGCGGTCGACGAAGACCATCGGCGTACCGCCCAGGGCGACGTCCCGCATCAGCGGGGAGCCGCCGTCGGCGGGCGAGACGAGGAGCCCGTCGATCCTGCGGTCGATGAGCGTACGGATGTGATGGTCCTGGAGCTCGGGCCGCTCGTCGGCGTTGCCGATGATGACGCTGTAGCCGAGCGCGCGGGCCTCCTCCTCGACGAAGCGGGCCAGCTCGGTGAAGTACGGGTTGAGCACATCACTGATGACCAGGCCGAGGGTGCGGGTCTGGGCCGTGCGCAGCGACCGGGCCACCGCGTTGGGCCGGTAGCCGAGCGCCTCGACGGCGGCGAGGACACGGGTGCGCGCCTCTTCGCTGACGGACGGATGGCTGTTCAGCACCCGCGAGACCGTGGCGACGGACACTCGCGCCTCGGCCGCGACATCTTTGATACTCGCCATGTCCGGACCACCTCCTTGTGGTTTCCGTACACCTCGAAACCTGGGGGCGGACCGGTGGTGGACCGGTTCACGACGCCGTGGAATCGATTACACGGATGATTGGAATCGATTACATGGCCGAAAGCAAGACCCCCTCCCGTGGCCGAGACCGGATCGTGACGGGGAAGGGCGGGGTGTACGGACTCACAGCGGGTTGAGTCATCCGCCTCATGCCCGGACGACAGGCACCGGCGAGGATCAGTTCATGGATCCCCGCGCGTATGACGCCCTCTACCGACCGGCCCGCATGGCTCCTCCGCGCCGACGCCCCGGCGTGGTGGCGCTCTCCGCGGTGCTGTGGCTGCTCACGTCGCTGTCCGCTTCCTGGCTGTGCTTCCTGGTCGGGATGACAGCGCTGTGGGGAGCGGCGGTAGGTGCCCCGGTCGGCGGCCTTCTGCTGCGCTGCGCCGTGGTCCTGTGCTGTGGCGCGGGCGTGTTCGTAGCGGTCTGCCGGGCACCGGCGGTGCGGCGTATGTCCGGTGACACGCGCAGCCTCCTGCTGGGAGCGCTGGCCTGCCCGGTTCCTCTGGTCCTGGCGGTGGCTGCGTGGTTCTCCATCGGGTGATCGCTTCCGCAGCGCATCCGGACTCTGCCCACCGGGGCACGCCACCGGTCCGGAAGAGCGAAAGACCCCGGGTCGTAGCTGGTGACCAAGGAGAAGTCTTTGTCGTCGCCGAGTTCGCCGTCGAGGGGGCCGCACAGATGGCTGCACCTCGGGCGACGGCGGTCGTGGGCCGGCACAGGCCTCTGTCGACGATGCGATCATGACCCAGGAGCTCGCCCAGGGCACGATGCACCCGGGGGATTTGCGAGGTGCCGCCGATCACCAGAACGGAGTCAATGTCGCCCGAGGAGATGGCCAGGAGCTGCTGGACCAGCTCCAGGGGCGGGCGATGAGCGGGGTGACGGCCTCGGTGTATTCGGCCGCGGTGATCCTGACCTCGCCTCGAGATCGAGGAGGCGAGGCCGACCGGGAGATCGAAGAAGAGCGCGCCATCCATCAGCACGGGGGACAGGGCGATCTTCGTCGGCTCGACCGACCGGCATCACCGGCGTCGTTCGGCCTTGGTGAGCTGGTCCGCGGTCAGGCCGA
This sequence comes from Streptomyces rubiginosohelvolus, assembly GCF_014649875.1. Classification (GTDB taxonomy): domain Bacteria; phylum Actinomycetota; class Actinomycetes; order Streptomycetales; family Streptomycetaceae; genus Streptomyces; species Streptomyces rubiginosohelvolus. The sequence goes on from NZ_BMTW01000009.1 coordinate 238,394, forward strand.
TCTTCTGCTGTATCAGCTTGGCCAGCGCGTTGTCGAACTCCAGGCCTCCGAGAGCCGTGATGCGGCGGGAGTTCTGCTCTTCGACGAGGAAACGGCCGGGGATCGGGACGTCGCGGGCGTACGAGATCGCAGCCACGGTGGGCTCGTCGTGCAGGGCCCGGAACCTCACTCCGTCGAGCGCTGCCGTGGCACTGGTGCTGTAGCGCGCCGTCCGTGGCATTGGCGGAGACGGTGACAACTGCGTCGGGCAGGTCGAGCAGCTGGGCGGAGACGCCTTCATTCATCCGGCTGAAGAGGGAGGCGGCCGCGACCGTGATGCGGAATTTCTCCGAGCTGGCCCAGACGTGGTGTTCTTCAAGCTGGGCTGCGACCCCAAGGCCGTCGATGCCGCCGTCCTTCAGTTCCGATGCGTCGCGGTCATCGGCGTCACCGAGGACGCGCTGCCATTCCCGAAGGCGGTCGCACCGCCCAAGGTGGATTCCGAGCGGCACGAGACGGACATACTGTCGGAGCGCTGCCTGCTGTTCGTCGCCTGCACAAGAGCCCGCGCAAGCCTGTACGTCTCCTGGTCGGGCAAGCCCAGTCCGCTTTTTGGTGGAGGCAGGAGTGTAGATCGAGTTCCTCACTGCCTGGTTCTGCTGGCATGGGTCAGGCAGACTCTTCGTCAGAGCTTCGTGTCCCGCGCAGGGCACGGACACGGAACAAGGCGATCGCCACCCGTGGCGCTCCGCCGCCGGCGCTGACGTGGCGCACCGGCGCGACCGGAGGGGCAGGGCAGGGCACGGCGGAGTTCGCGCGGCAAGGGGGCCGATCGTGAGTGCTCAGGAAACGCACTTCCAGGGCGCAGAGATCTTGCAGAGCACACGTACTCATGTGCGCTGGACCTTGCAGAAGCTCTCCGCACCAATTTCGTTCAGGTGCCATCAATGCAGCAGGGCAACCAAGGACGCGGTGGTCGCCATCAAGACCACGAGTGCGGGCAGGAAACTCGCCCACTGCGCGGACTGCCACCTTTCTAGACTCACCGACGTGGCCAGTACGCATGAGCCTCATGCCCCGGTCGTCGGCACTGCCTCGGCTCCTGACAGTGCAGAAGGTGCAGCAACCTCCAGGCTCGACCAGACGGTAGTGATCCGGCAACCGGACCCGGGTCAACCCCATGACGTAGTCGAGACGGCCTCCGAACTGCAGTGGACGTTCGTGATCCGCCGGCATCACGTGGAGCACGGGCAGTGTCCGCTCCCCTCGCAGGCCGCACGTCGGATCCGGACGGCGAAGGTCGTGCACCTTGACCACGGCCGCGGCTTCCCGACAGTGTTACTGGATTCGCTCTGCAAGAAGGTCACCAAAGAGCACCTCCGAGGGATCCGGTGGGCGGGCGCGGGACTCATGCCCGGCACGCGGATCACGGCCAAACTGGACCGCAGCCGGCTGCGCTTGTCTCTCACCCCGCTGGAACGTCCCGTCTTCATCGGGGGGAAGCGGTTCTCTCACGCGTTCGACCCCCGGATCATCGCCCGTGAACTCCCGATGAGCCTCGCCCACAGCCCAGCGGGCATCGGTGTCTCGCTCGATGTGCTAGTGCAGGAGACAATCCGCAAACTCGGCTATCTCGACGAGGCGGGCAGCGCGCTTCTGCCGGTGGAGAACCTGATCCGCGGCGTTCGCAGCCGTGGCATATCCCACCACTACTCGAGCAACGCGATCCGCGCTTCGGTGAACGGGCTCATCAGCCGCAGCCGCCTCACCTGGGAAACAGGAAGCTGTGCGGCCGACGGCCTTCTTCACTTTCCGGCCCGTCCGGGCGAGAGAACGGTCCGCCTCGTCTGCTACACGCCCTTCGTACTGCCCAAGCCGAAGAGCCAGCGAGTCGTACACCTGCCGAGCCCCTCTTCACAGCACGGCGTCGCGGGGCACCTGATGAAGATCGAACACCTGGGCAAGCAGGCCAGCGTTACGGCCCAGGCCGCGTACGCCGAAGCTCATCGCAGCGCCGGCCTCACCGGGACTCATCAGCTGCCGAAGGGGCACACCTACGTCAAACCTCACAAGCGCGGAACCCCGACGTAGGTGGACGAATGGAGGGGCCGTTCACTACCGAATGCTTTGCAACAACCGTCCTGTAGCAGTTACGGTCCAGAAGTTCCATCCGTTCCGATTCGGATTGACGTGCGGGTTGAGGACGTGAACCACGGCGACCGCCGCCCCGCTGGGAGTCTCGTACTCGCCTCGTCCCGGACCGGAGGGGATCCTCACAACGCGCGACAGGGGATCGTAGTAGGCGTCGACGCGCTGGCCTTCGTAGACCGCGTGGATCGCGACACCGCGCTTCGTGCGAAGTTCTTGGATTTCCGCCCCGACGAGCGTAGGTGCGGTCGGGCCCTCCACGATCAGCTGCTCGTCGGCAGGCAGTTCGTCGGTGTCCCGGGGGATGACCTGTGCGTCGTAGTGGGGAAGACCGAGCAACTCGTTGAGGACGTTGGCCAGCAGACTCCGGCGTGCGGCCAGGAAGTCGGGGAAGCGGTCCAGGGACCACAGCTCCGGATCGCCGGGGATCCACTGTTCGGCCAGGCGCTCCGGTGCGATCCCCGCCATGTAGTCGACGGGCAGCCCAGAGGAGATCATCTTATTCGTCTGACCGGTGACGAAGGCAAGGTTGGCGAGGCTGTTCCATTCCTCCTTCGCGAATGTCCCCTGAACTCGGGCGCGCGGGAACACGTGATGGAATTCGATCTTGGCGCCGCTGTTCATCGGCTGGTCGCTGATGGCGATGTTGGTCGCCCAGTCCCGCGCCGTGCCCCGCAACGCGGCGATGTAGAGCAGTTTGAAGAAGGGATGCGTGGAGTACTTCTGCTCCAGATCCCTCGGGTGGAGGGCGCTGTCCCGGGACCGAGTGCCGGAGGCTCGGCGAATGAGTTCGGCGAACAGGCCGTCTCCCTCACGCGATTTGATAAGCCTTGCCTCCGCGTCGAGTTTACCCTCGACCTGCAGCGAGTAGTGACTAAACGCCATCGCCGTGTACACCCAGCGACGCAGTAGCTGAGCCTCCCCCGGACGCAGCTTGCCGTCCCGGTGGTGCAGCAGCAGGGCGGGCAGGATGGTGACGTTCGGTGACGAGAGGACCTCGGACCGAGGGATCGCGCACTCGCCCTTCAGGAAGTCGATGGCGAAGCGCAGCGCCCTCTCGGTGGCGTGCCAGGCCTCCTTCAGGGCGGCTTCGTCCATGTCCGCCCCGATGAGCTTGATGTGATGGGCGCCGGTTCCCGCGAGGAGGCTCGTGAGACGCAGGACAGCTTCCCTGTTCAGGGCGAAGTTGCTGTCCTGCAGCTCCTGGTGGAAGGCGTCCATCGTGTCCAGGCCGTCGGACCACCGCGCCGCGATGGCGCTGTAGACGAGGTCACCCTTGGACAGCCTTCGACCGCCCTTGTTCAACCGGGCGAAAAGTTCGGCGACTTCCTCGTAGTCGTCGGACTCGTAGGTGATGACGGCGATCTCCTGCTTGCGGATGTCGTGCACCTTCTGCAAGCACTGCATCCATGCGCCGAACTGCGGGGCGGAGTAGTCGATCCCGGCCGCTTTGAGCTCCTCGTGGTACTGCACGTTCTCCTGCAGCAAGGTGGAAACACGGAAGAGAAGCGGGTCCTTGCTTTGGATCGCGCTCGGGTTGACGAACTCCTCGGTGCGCACATCGAAGCGCAGGTCGATAAGGCGGCCGTCCGCCTTTGACTCCGGCCGGTACACCCAAGCCAGGGAGGTCAACCGCTGTTGCCCGTCCAGGAGGTAGAGAGGCTGGTGCGCCGACTTGTCGGCCTGGACGACGGCAGCCGTCTTGAAGGGGACGGTCAGGTTGGTCTTCCACAACAGCAGGGCACCGACGGGATAGCCTCGGTAGAGGGAATCGAAGAGATCGCGCACGTCGGGCCTCATCCAGACGAAGTCGCGCTGGATTGAGGGGATGACGACCTTGCCCTGCAGCAGTTCCTCGATTTGAGAAGCGATCTTTTGGTTTGCCAGCCCCATGCTGCCCCCAACCTGTGTGTGCTCCGCCGCACACACGCTATCAACTGCCGAGGAGGGCCAACTGCGTCCGAGGGAAACCACCTTCGCTTGCCAGGGTCGTCGCGTACCCCGCTCGGCCTTGCACGGTTTCAGGCCGCGCGTCCGCGCGGCGGAGATGGGAGAGGCTGAACTCGACGACTTATTCGAGCAGTGCGTGAGTTGGGGGACGGCGGTGCCGCGTACGAGGAGATCGGTATCTGTGCGCAGTCACATTGACTTGCGAGAAAGGCAAGGACCGCTCGATCGCGGCCGGGGTCCCCGCAAGCCGGGTGGTCCACGCGGGAGTCGCCCGGCACCGACGACGCAGGCAACCTGGGGGGTACATGCACACCTTTTAGGGCTCGAATACCGCTACACCGCCGTCGTCGGCGTCAACGACCTTGCCCTGCCGAATCCTTCGGCCGCCACCCCGCAGAAGCTCGACCAGCCCGAGCACGAGGCCGCCCTCGCCGCTGAAGCCGCATGCTGTTCCCCGCCTGATGAGCCCCTGAGCCCCGGCTGCGGGCACGGACTGCTCACCAGGTGCCCGGTTATCGACACCCTGCCGACGCGAGAGGGGGTCCTCGGCCCCCCGAAACGTTCACGAATTACCGGTCGAGTCATGTGACTGACCGGTATTTCGAACGGCGTGGGGCCGGTGGCGGTCGCCCGCTCCGCGGCGTCGCCGGCCGCGACCGACGCGTTGCTCACCGTCTTCGATCTCAACGCCGTCGAGCACCCGCACCTCTTCTTCGTCCGACCAGCAACTTCACCACCGTCCTCGACGAGGCGTTCCTCTCCCGCTCCGACGCCGCGATCCTCGTCCCGCTTCCCGGGCCGGAGGCACCGCGGAAGATCCTGGCCTCCACTCTGATGATGGCCGACGAGTACCCCGGCTTCGGTGAGCTCGCGCGCTCCTCGACGCTGGAGCACATCGCCGAGGCGGCTCTCGGGCTGGACGGCCGCCGTACGCGCAAGGTGATCTTCGAAGCCCCGGCTCAGCTGCTGGACACGGTGCTGGACCCCGGCAGCCTCACCGAAGACGATTTGGCCGCCACAGTGCACATCGCCGTCGCGGAGACGGGTGCCGAAGGTGTCTGTGCGGCGCACTGGGCAAGAGGCGCCCTCTCCCCATGCGCAGTGCCAGCGGAGCCTGGGCGGTGGTCTCGGACCTCGTGGCCCGCGGTGCAGGCGATATCGGCCACCGAGGCGGTCGGGCGAATGCTGATCGCGGCGGGGCACCTGCGGCAGCATTCGATCACCCTGGTGGCCGGGAAGGTGCACTGCGAGATCACGACAGCCGTCGCGCAGGCATGTCCTGTTTCCACAGGTGAGAGGCGCAGTACCTGGTCCGCCACCGCCTCACCCCTGGTCGAGCCGATCACAGGATTCGAGGCCCCAGAAACGACGAATTACCGGTGAGTCACATGACTCACCGGTAATTCGCGAACGCTTCGGAACGATCTCATGAACGTTCTGCTGGTGTCCGAGGGGGGACTTGAACCCCCACGCCCGATAAAGGGCACTAGCACCTCAAGCTAGCGCGTCTGCCATTCCGCCACCCGGACAAGGTGTCTGTCGTTCGCGGTGTGTTCCCCGCGGCGACATGGAAAACAATACCAGGGGTTCGGCGTGCCCTTCACCCGCATATCCGGTGGTCAGTGCGGTGCGGCGGGCCGGTGGGCGGTCGGCCTCCCCGGTCCGTGGGGGTCGCGGGGCTACCTTCGCGTTCATGAGTGATCGCGGCTACCGCCGGCCCCGCCCGCTGTCCCCTCTGCGCGAGCATCTGCGCGACACGTTCTGGTTCGCCCCGACCATGGGGTTCGTCTGCGTGTTCGTGCTGTGGTTCGTCGCCACCGAACTCGACGACGCGATCGTCCGGCTGCTCCAGCGGGAGGAGGCGTACGACGAGCTGGGCGACCTCATCGGGTTCTCCCAGGACACGAAGACCGTGGTGACCACCGTCAGCTCGGCGATGATGACGTTCATCGGTGTCGTCTTCAGCATCTCGCTGGTCGCGGTGCAGATGGCCAGCGGTCAGCTCACCCCCCGCGTGGTGCGGATCTTCGTCAGGAGCCGGATCAGCAAGCTCACGATGACGGTGTTCCTGGCGACGTTCCTCGTGTCTCTGCTGGTGCTCTCCTCGTACGAGAGCGAGACGGACCCGCGCCGGGTGGTGTCGGTCCCGCTGGTGCAGAGCCTGCTGATCCTGGTGCTCGTCGGGATGAGTCTGCTGCTCTTCGTCGTCTATGTGAGCGCCACGCTCCGGCTGATGCAGGTCGGGCCGGTCGTCGACCGGATCGCGCGGGACTCGTTCCGCGTCCTCGGCAGGATGCCGCGGGGGCCGCAGGGGGATGACGAGGTGGGGTCCGAGACGGCGCGCGTCGTGTACGAGGGGCGCGCCGGGGTGCTGCGGGACGTGAACACGGCGCGGCTGGTCAGGGCCGCGCGGCGGCAGGGTGTGGTGTTGCGGGTGATCCCCCGGATCGGGGACTTCGTCGTGCCGGGGACGCCGATGCTCGCCGTTCACGGCGGGGCCGTGCCGCCCCGGCTCCGGCTGCGGTACGCCGTCTCCGTGTCGGTGGAGCGCACGCTGCACCAGGATCTGGCCTTCGGGCTGCGTCAGCTCGCGGACATCGCGCTGCGGGCGCTCTCCACATCCGTGAACGATCCGACCACCGCTGTGCAGTGCCTGGACCGGATCGTGCAGTTCCTCGCGGCCGTGGCGCATCTGCCGCTCGGCACCGTCCATCACCGGGACCGGGCCGGACGGGTGCGGCTCGTGCAGGACGGTCCGGGCTGGGACGACCTGGTGGATCTCGCCTTCGAGGAGATCCGCTGGTGTCTCGCCGGCAGCCCTCAGGTCTCGCGGCGGCTCATGGCGGGGCTCGATGATCTGCTGCTGATCGTTCCCGGGGACCGGAGGAAGTCACTGGCCCGACATCGTGAGCTGCTCGTCCAGACCATGGAGCGGGGCGTTCCGGTGGCCGCCGACCGCGCGTTCGCCCTGCTGCCGGACCGGCAGGGCATCGGGTAATCGGGGAGGGGCGGAGGCACGGGGGGGGGCGGTGCGGCCCGGCCCGCCGGGATCTCTCCGGCGGGCCGGGCCTCGTGCGTCAGTCGCCGCAGCGGCCCTCGCGCAGCGAGTGCAGGTGCTCGCTGGACTTGCGGGCGAACGCGAGCGACTCGACCGGGTTGTCGTGCTCGGCCTGCCAGTGGTGGTAGGTCCGGCCGTGGTGGGTGCGCTTGGTGACCTTGGACAGGAACGTCTTGTAGTCGATGTCCCCGTCGCCCACGTCCGACATGCGGTAGCCGTCGCGGGTCGTCTCGTCTCGGACCCCGTCCTTCACGTGGAAGAGGGGGTAGCGGTTCGGGTACTTCAGGACGTACTTCAGCGGGTCGAGCGGGGCCCGGGTGCCGTCCACGCGCTTGCTGAAGCGGAACTGGGCGCAGTACGCCCAGTAGATGTCCATCTCCAGAAAGACGAGGTCCGGGTCGGTCTCGGCGAGCAGGACGTCGTAGAGGCGGACGTTCGGCTTGTCGGTCGCGAAGGAGAACTCCTCGGCGTGGTTGTGCTGGTAGAACTTCATGCCCCGCTTGCGGGCGGCCGCGCCGTACTTGTTGAAGTCGTCGGCCGCGCGCTTCCAGCCGTCCACCGTGGAGCCGTAGCGGAACGGTCCTGAGGCCGTGCCGATGTGCTTGAGGCCGAGCGCCTGGGCGTCGTCGAGGACCTTCTCCAGGTTCTGGGCGAAGGTGTACGCGCCGGGGTTGTTGTCGTCGTAGTAGCCGACGTGGCTGCCGATCGGGTTGAGGCCGTGGTCCCGGGCCAGCCTCTTGAGTTGGGCCAGGGTGATGGGGCCGGCGGAGCCCTGGGTGTAGCCCGCGAGTTCGATCTCGTCGTAGCCGTACTTCTCCAGTTCGGCGAAGACGGGCGCGAAGCCCAGCGTGGAGATCTGGTCGCGGAGGCTGTAGAGCTGGATGCCGAGGCGGCCGGGGGGCAGGACGGGCTTGCCCTTGCCGTGCCCGTGCCCATGCCCGTGGTCGTGGCCATGGCCGTTGCCGTGCCCGTGGCCCTGGCCCCGGTCGGCTGCCTGGGCGCTCGCGGTGCCGATGATCGTGGCGGCGGTGGCTCCGGCGGCGACACCGAGGATGTTGCGGCGGCTCAGTCTGCGGGCGAGTTCGGTGTCCTTGGAGGTGCGGCTCATGTTCGCGTGACTCCCTTGGGTGACGTGGGGTGAGCAGTGCGGTGCCGGGGCGTTGTCAGTGCAGTCCGGCAAGCTGGAGGAGCAGGGACTTCACTTCGGTGGCCCTGACCCGTTCGGTGAACGCGTGGGGGGTGGAGCTGAGGATGAGCGGACCTTCGTCGTCGCTCTCGGGGAGGCGGCCGTGGCTGCCGCGAATAGGTGAGGGGTCCAGGGGGACGACCGCCATGCGGTAGCGCATGCCGAGCTTCTTGCGGGCGACCGCCGAGACGGCCTTGACCCGGACGTAGGGGTCCTCGGGGTCCATGAAGAGCTCGACGGGGTCGTAGCCGGGTTTGCGGTGGATCTCGACGAGCTGGGCGAAGTCGGGGGCGCGCGCGTCGTCGAGCCAGTAGTAGTACGTGAACCACGCGTCCTTCTCCGCGACGGCGACCAGTTCGCCGGAGCGGGGGTGGTCCAGGTGGTGCTCCTTCTTGCCCTCGTCGTCGAGGAGCTGCTCGATGCCGGGCAGGTCCGCGAGGGCGGCCCGGGTCGCTTCCAGGTCCTCGGGACGGCGTACGTAGATGTGGGCGAGCTGGTGGTCGGCGACGGCGAAGGCGCGTGAGGCCATCGGGTCCAGGTATTCCATGCCGTCCTGGGTGTGGACCTCCAGCAGGCCCGCCCGGCGCAGGGCGCGGTTGATGTCGACCGGGCGGTTCACGCGGGTGATGCCGTATTCGGAGAGGGCGACGACCGTGCGGCCCTCGGCCCGGGCGTCCGCCAGCAGCGGGGCCACCGCCCGGTCGAGCTCGGCGGCGGCCCGGTGCGAGCGGGGATCGTCGGGGCCGAAGCGCTGGAGGTCGTAGTCCAGGTGCGGCAGATAGCAGAGGGCGAGGTCGGGGGTGCGGGTGGCGATGATGTGGCGGGTGGCGTCGATGATCCACTGGGAGGAGACGAGGTCGGCGCCGGGGCCCCAGAAGTGGAAGAGGGGGAACGTGCCGAGCTTGTCGGTCAGTTCGTCGTGCAGGGCGGGGGGCCGGGTGTAGCAGTCGGGTTCCTTGCGGCCGTCGGCGTAGTAGACGGGGCGCGGGGTGACGGTCCAGTCGGTGTCGGCGCCCATCGCGTACCACCAGCAGATGTTGGCGACCGTGTAACCGGGGTGGGCACGGCGGGCGGCGTCCCAGAGTTTGTCGCCCTCGACGAGTCCGTTGTGCTGGCGCCACAGCAGGACGTCGCCGAGTTCGCGGAAGTACCAGCCGTTGGCGACGATGCCGTGTTCGGCGGGCATGGCCCCGGTGAGGAAGGTGGACTGGGCGGCGCAGGTGACGGCCGGCAGCACGGTGGACAGCGGGGCCTGCGCGCCCTGCTCCCCCAGGGCCCGGAGGTTCGGCATGTGGGCCAGGAGCTGCGGGGTGAGGCCGACGACGTCGAGGACGAGGAGGGGCGTGGGGCCGCCGGTCCCCTGTGCGGTTTCGGTGCCGGGTTCGGGCGCGCTCATGGCAGTTCCTTGAGGCCGAGGTCGACCAGGAGGTCGCGGGCGAGGGTGAGTTCGGCGGCGATGCCGTCGGCGAGCTGGGTGCGGGTGCGGGGGCGCAGCTCCGCGGGCAGCGCCTGCCAGGTGTACGTCTCGACCTCCAGGTGCCGGGTCAGGGGCGCGGGTCCGCCGACGAGCCGGGCGAGCGTGTCCCGGAGCACGGGCAGCGTCGAGGTGAGCGGGGGCGCCGGGGGTGCGTGCAGCGGTACGTGGAAGTGGGCGCGCCAGGGGGTGGAGTCCGGGAGCGCCCGGCCGGCGACGGCCTCGTCGAGGTCGTCGGTGCCGCGCAGCCCGGCCGCGGTGCTGGTGCGGGTCTGGTGCAGGAAGCGGGGTTCGGCGAACGCGGCGAGCGCGGTGCGGACCTCGGGCAGATGCGGGTCCTCGGCGTGCAGGGCGGCGGAGAGCTGGGACTTGACGATGCGGACACCGGCGGCGGCCAGGGCGTCGAGCGCGGTCGCCGGGTCCTCGAAGGAGGTGGCGAGGTGGCAGGTGTCGACGCAGATGCCGATGCGGTCGTGGCCGACGTCGGTGAGCGGGGCGATGGCGTCGGCGGTGGTCTCGACCGTGCAGCCCGGTTCCGGTTCGAGGCCGATACGGATGGACTTGCCGGTCATCTCGGCCAGGGCGTCGAGGCGCTGGGCGAGGGTGGTGAGGGCGGAGCGCGCGGTGCGGGCCGCCTCGGGGTCGCCGTCGTAGGGGGTGCGCCAGGCGAGGGGCAGGGTGGAGATGGTGCCCTCGGTGGCGTCGTCGGGGAGCAGGGCGGCCAGGAGGCGGGCGAGGTCGGTGGTGTGGGCGAGGCGGTCGGGTTCGGTCCAGTCCGGCCGGTAGACCCGGTATTTGACCTCGTCGGCGCCGAACCCTTCGTACGGGAAGCCGTTGAGGGTGACCACTTCGAGGCCGCGGCTGTCGAGTTCGGAGCGCAGGGCGCGCAGTTCGGCGGGGTCGTTGATCAGGGTGCGGGCGGCGTCCCGGGCGAGCCAGAGGCCGATGCCGAGCCGGTCCCGGCCGAGTCGGCGGCGGACGGGTTCGCAGTGGTCGCGGAGCTGGGCGCGGACGCCGTCGAGGGTTTCGGCGGGGTGGACATTGGTGCAGTAGGCGAGGTGGACCGTCGAGCCGTCCGGGTGGCGGAAGCGCATGGCCGCCTCACTCCCCGCCGCGCAGGATGGAGTTGCCCTCGTGGAGCGGGTCAGGGGTGAGCACGTCCAGCTGGAGGCGGCCGCTCTGGCCGTAGAAGGCGACCGGGTTGCGCCACAGGACCTGGTCGACGTCGTCCTCGGTGAAGCCGGCCTTCAGCATCGCGTCGGCGACCTTGCGGGTCTTCAGGGGGTCGCTCTTCCCCCAGTCCGCGGCCGAGTTGACGAGGATCTTCTCAGTGCCGTGGTTCTGAAGGATGGTGACCATCCGGTCCTCGTCCATCTTGGTGTCCGGGTAGATGGAGAACCCGGCCCAGCAGCCGCTGTCAGTGGCGGCCTTTACGGTTGTTTCATTGAGGTGGTCGAGCAGGACGAACTCCGGGGGGAGGTTCGATTCGCGGATGACGTCGATGGTGCGGTGGAGACCGGCGAGCTTGTCGCGGTGCGGGGTGTGGACGAGGGCGGGCAGTGCGTGGTCGGCGGCGAGCTGGAGCTGAGCCGCGAGCGCGTGGTCCTCGGCCGGGGTCATGGAGTCGTAGCCGATCTCGCCGACGGCGACGACGGAGTCCTTCACGAGGTAGCGGGGCAGCGCGTCCAGGACGGGGGTGCAGCGGGGGTCGTTCGCTTCCTTGGGGTTGAGGGCGAGCGTGCAGTGGTGGGCGATGCCGTATTGGGAGGCGCGGAAGGGCTCCCAGCCGAGCAGCGCGTCGAAGTAGTCGAAGAAGCTGGCGGGCGAGGTGCGGGGCTGGCCGAGCCAGAAGGAGGGCTCGACGAGCGCGCGGACGCCCGCGTCGTACATCGCCTGGTAGTCGTCGGTGGTGCGGGAGGTCATGTGGATGTGGGGGTCGAAGATGCGCATCAGGACTCCTCCGTGGGGGCGGGGGCTGCGGGAGCTGCGGTCGGGCCGGCCGGGTGGCCGCCCTCGTCGGCCGGAGCGGTGAGGGCCAGGACCGTGCGCAGGTCTTCGGGGACGGGGCGGCCCGCCGCCGTGCGTTCGGCGGCGAAGTCGCTGAGCATGCGGGCGAGTTCGGCATCTCCGCGGGCGCGGTCGTCCAGCCGGGCCACGGCCGTGACGGGCACCTCGTTGAACAGGCACTTCAGCACCGCGTGCCGCCAGGCGTGCGGGTCCAGGTGGTCGGCGGCGTAGGGGCCGACAGCCGCGGCGACCAGCCGGGTGTCGTTGGCGCGCAGGGCGTCCTCGATGAGCGGGAGTGCGGTGTCGCCGAGGTCGAGGAGGTGCAGGGTGAGCAGGACGGCGCGGCGTTCGGCGGCGGTGCCCTGCTCGTAGAGCCGGGTGACGGAGGACAGGGGGGCGCGGGCCTCGACGAGGAGGAGGGAGCGTACGGAGTCGGCGTTCTCCTGGCGGCAGTGCCGGCCGGCGGCGGCGAAGCGCAGTTCCCAGGACGGGGAGGCGTACGGGCTCGCCTCGGGGTGGGGGGTGCCGGAGGCGGCTGGCGCACGGGCCGCGTCGTGGGCGGCTTCGGCGAGTGCCTCGTCGAGCCAGGCGCGGGCGGCGCCGCCGAGTTCGGCGTCGAGTTCCTTGCGGGACTTGAGCGAGTCGGAGGACGTCAGCACGGGGCGGCTCCCTTCGTCGCGGTACCGCGCGTCATCGCGTCGCGCAGGAAGTCGATCGAGGTGTGCGCCAGTTCGGGGCCGGCGTGGGAGTGGCGGGGCAGTTCGACGACGGTGAGGCCCCGGTAGTCCGAGGCGGCCAGGGCGGCGAGCACGGGCGGGAAGTCGATCTCCCCGTCGCCGAACGGCAGGTGCTCGTGGACTCCGCGTCGCATGTCCTCGATCTGGACGTGCCGGAGCCAGGGGGTGGAGTCCCTGATGCACTCCACGGGTGAGGCGTCCTCCAGGCACTGGCAGTGGCCGATGTCGAGGGTGAGGCCGAGCGGTCCCGGGTCGCCCAGGAGACCGCGCAGGTGGTGGAAGTCGGCGAGGGTGGCGAGCAGGTGACCGGGTTCGGGTTCGATCGCGAGGGGGATGCCGGACCGGTCGGCGGCTTCGAGGACGGGGGTGAGCGCTTCGGTGAGCCGTTTCCACGCGGTGTCCGTCGAGGTGCCGGGCGGGGTGATGCCGCTGAAGCAGTGGACGGCGTGCGCGCCGAGTTCGGCCGCCACGTCGACAGCGCGGACCAGCAGCGCGGTGCGGGCGGCCCGGGCGTCGGGGTCCGGGTCGAGGAGGGAGGGGCCGTGCTTGCGGCGCGGGTCGAGGACATAGCGGGCGCCGGTCTCCACGGTGACCCGGAGCCCGAGGGAGGTGAGCCTGCGGCGGACCTGGCGGGTGCGCTCGGTGAGGTCCGGGGCCATCGGGTCCAGGTGCATGTGGTCGAGGGTCAGGCCGACTCCCTCGTAGCCGAGGTCGGCGAGCAGGCCGAGGGCGTCGTCGAGGCGGAGGTCGGTGAGCCCGTTGGTGCCGTATCCGAGGTGGAGGGTCATGTGAGGCTCACCTTCCGGGCGAGGCTGCGGGCGAGGGGGACGAGCCCCATGACGGCGAGACCGGTGACGGGCGATCCGGCGCGGGCGGCGAGCGCGGCCTGGAGCGGGATCATGGCCCGGATGCCACCGCCGACCGCCCGCTGGGTCAGGGGCGGCGACGGGTTCAACGCGGCGTGCAGGAGGGGTGGTGCGGCGGTACGGAGGTAGGCGCCGGTGAGCGCGAGGGTCAGCAGGCGGGTGGGGTCGGCGACGGTCCTGCCGAGCAGGCTTTCGGGGCGTGGCGCAGGAACCGCGCCGCCGCCGGGCCCGGCCTGCGCCCAGCCGGGGAGGCCGCTCCGGAGCGTGCCCTCGGGCTGCGGGGTCGCACCGGGAACCGCGGACTGTCCGGGGAAGCCACCCCCCGGCTGCGAGGTAACGCCAAGGGCGGCGGCCCACCCGAGGATGCCTTCGAGGGGTGCTGCTCGTCCTGGGCCCGCGCCGGAGTCGGCGGCCCGGGCGAAGCTGGCCTCCGGGTGCGGGGCGGGTCCGACACTTGCCGGGCCCCTCGTCGCGAGACCCTCCGGCCTCTGCCCCCAGCGCCCTCGCCACTCCCCCAGCACCGCTGCCGCGAGTGCCGTCGTCGTGGCGAGCACCGCGAGTGGCGTGCCCGTGGAGCCGCCCTGTGTCTCGTGGCGCGATACGGCGGTGACGCCGTAGGTGTGCGCCCCGAGCACCAAGGCTGCGGGCAGCGCGGGCAGGGCCCCGGTCAGGCCGCCGCGCGTCGGGGGCGGCAGGATGACCGGCCCCGGTCCGGGGGTGCGAAGCGCACGCGCCGCCGTCCTCGGCCCGGCAACGTTGTCGGGCCGGCTGCCTCCACCCGCCGCACCAGCACTCGTACGCCTGGCCGTGCCCGTCGCCGTCACAGCAGCCGTCGCCCCCAGCAGGAGGTCCAGCGAGCGGGCCGCCGCCATGGCCGCCGGGCCCGCCTTCGTGTGCTTCAGGTGCAGGTCGTAGGCCCAGACCGTGGCGGCCAGGCCCGTGGCGACCGTCAGTGCGGGGCGGCCCGCCCGGGCCGCCAGGGCGAGGCCCGCGGCGGTCAGCACCCCGGCCGCGCCCAGGGCCGCCGCCGGGCTGATGCGGCCCGAGGGGATCGGGCGGTGCGGGCGGTCGACGGCGTCCTCGTCGCGGTCGGCCCAGTCGTTGAGGGCCATCCCGGCCTCGTACAGGCAGAGCGAAGCGCCGATCGCCAGCGCGGTGCCCCGGCCGGGCCGACGGCCGACCGCGGCCGCGCCGGCCAAGGCGTCCCCGGGCACGGAGAACAGGGCGGAGACGCGCAGCAGTTCCGCCCAGGCCCGCAGGCGCTGCCGGGGCGCGCCCCGGCCGCTGCCCACGCCGGTGCCGGGTCCGGCGGCCGGGCCACTGGCAGGTCCGATGCCCGCTCCGGTGCTCGGGGCCGTGCCCGATCCGGCGGCCTGCCCAGTGCCCGAACCGACAACCGCCCCCGCGCCCGGCCCGAAAGCCGCGTCCGTCAGGCCCGGGCCCGCGTCCGCGCCCTGTTCCCCGTTCCGGCCCGTGGGGGGCGGTCCGGGCCTGTCCGGTGCGGGCGCAGTCCCACCCGCGCCGGACAGGCTGTCATGGGTCACGGCGTCCGTCCGCACGCCGTGAGGAAAACCGTTCCGCCGTCCGGGCCCCGCCGGGAGGGCCGCCAGGGCCGCGACCAGCGCGGCCGGCAGGACTCGCCCCCGCCGCCTCACGCCTGGTCCCGCAGCCGCTCGGCGAAGGAGAGCAAGGTGGCGTACTGCTCGGCGAGTGCCGCCGATGTGCCGCCGTCCGGGTCCTTGAAGTAGAAGCCCAGCTCCGGCAGGGGGCCGCTGATCCCGGCCTCGTGGGCGCGGGCGAGCAGCCGGGCCAGGTCCAGGACCAGCGGGGCGGCGAGAGCCGAGTCGCAGCCCTGCCAGATGGTCTGGAGGATCATGCGGGAGCCGAGGAAGCCGTCGAAGGCGATGTGGTCCCAGGCGGTCTTCCAGTCGCCCATGGCGGGCACGTCGTCGATGTGCACCTCGCCCTCGGGGGCGGTGCCGAAGGTGTCGGCGAGGACGCGTTCCTTGCCCGCGTTCTTGGCGGCGGCCGCCGCCGGATCGGCCAGCGCCGCCCCGTCCCCACCGCCCAGCAGGTTCGACCCGGACCACGCCCGTACGGCGAGGGCGCGTTGGAGGAACATCGGGGCGAGCACGGAGCGGAGCAGCGTCTGGCCGGTCTTGCCGTCGCGTCCGGCGTGGGGAAGTCCGCTGGAGGCGACGGTGTCGGTGAGCGCGGGCGTGCGCAGTCCGGTGGACGGGGTGAAGTTGGCGTAGGAGCAGCCGGCGCGGAGGGCGGCGGCCGCGTAGAGGGAGCTGGCGGGCAGCCGGGTGTCGCCGGGTCCTGGGGCGGGTTCGGTGGAGGCGACGTTGATCACGACGGTGCGGGCCAGGTCGTGGCGGTGGGCGAAGTCGGTGAGGTCGGCGGCGAACGCGGCGATGAGTTCCTGGTCGGTGCGGGTGTCGCCGGGGAGGGGCCCGCCGGGCCGGATCTCGGCGTCGGCGGCGTCGAGTTCGGCGCGTACGGCGGAGGGCAGCCCGTGTGGGAGGACGCCGCCGTCGGCGAGCGCCTCGGCCCGCTTGGACAGCGGGCAGTCGAGGGTGTCGTGGCCGCCGAAGACCAGGTCGGTCAGGGCGGGCAGTCCGCTGTCGGCGAAGGGAGGCGTCTCGGTGACCATGCCGGTCGGCGGGTGGAGGCCCGCGGCGATGGCGGCGCAGCCGGCGGTGGCGGTGGTCGCCACGGAGCCGCGTGCTCCGATGAACCAGACGCCGGTGCGGCCCGCGACCTGCGCACGGTCCTCGGCACCGGCCAGGCCCACGGCCTCCGGACGGCCCACGGTCCCCACGAGGCCGGGGGCCTCGGCGGTGAGCGGCGCGTCGGTGCGGCCTGGGGCGTCGGTTCGGCCTTCACGATCGGCGTGTGCGGTCACGGGCTGCCTCCCTGGGGGGATGTGTCGGGGTGGAGGACGACGGACGGGGGAAGGTGCGTGCTTCCCCCGCCCGTCGTCGGCAGAGGCGGCTGCCCTACTTCGAGGGCAGCTCCTTCAGTTGGATGTTGCGGAAGGACACCTGGTCGTCGGCTCCGTGGTTCTGGAGGCCGATGTAGCCGTCCTTCAGACTGCGGGCCGGGTCGGTGTTGGTGAAGTCGTTGATCTTCGCTCCGTTGAGGAAGATCTGCAGACGTTCGCCCTGGACCTTGATCTCGTAGCTGTTCCACTGTCCCGGCGGCCGCAGGACGCGGTCACGGGCCTTGATGTTGGCGGACTTGAAGGTGTAGACGGCGCCGGTGGTGCGGTCGGCGGCGTCGGTGGCGTCGATCTGGATCTCGTACCCGTTGTTGACCGCCGACCAGGGGTCGTCGGACTCCGGGAAGCCCACGAAGATGCCGGAGTTGTCGTCGCCGGCCATCTTCCAGTCGAGCTTCAGCGAGTACGACTTCAGCTCCTTGGCCTGGTAGGTGAGGAGACCCATGCCGCCCTCGGAGTGCAGGGCGCCGTCACTGACGGAGAACTTCCCCGGGCCCGCCTGCTTCCACCCCTCCAGCGTCTTGCCGTTGAAGATCGGCCGGTAGTCGGTGTCCGGCTTGCAGTCGGCCTTGACCTGGCCGGTGGCGTAGCGCAGCCCGCCCAGGACGTGGCTGCGGAAGGCCGGTTCGGCGTAGGACTCCTTGGTGTGGCCGAGTCCGGTGTAGAAGGAGCGGCCGCCCTGGTAGGTCTGGCACCAGGAGATCGGGTGGTCGCCCTTCATGTTCCCGCCGGTGTAGGTGGTCTCGTCGAGCGTGGCGAGGACCTTGGCCTTGTCCCGGGGGTTGGTGCGGTAGTTGTACCACTCGTCGGTGCGCTCCCACTCCTCGTCCAGGTGGGCGGTGGCGGGGTGGTCGTGGTCCTCGACGCGGACGGTGGCGGGCTGGATCTGCGGGTGGGAGTCGAAGTAGGCGCCGACGAGGCCGCCGTAGAACTCCCAGTCGTACTCGGTGTCGGCGGCCGCGTGGATGCCGACGTAACCGCCGCCGGTGGCCACGTAGTTCTCGAACGCCTTCTGCTGTTCGGCGTTGAGCACGTCACCGGTGGTGGAGAGGAACGCGACGGCGTCGTAGCGGGCCAGGTTGCTGGTGGTGAACTGGGCGGCGGACTCGGTGGAGTCGACCGTGATGTTGGTGTCCTTGCCGATCTCCTTCAGGGCCTCGATGCCCGCGGGGATCGAGTCGTGGCGGAAGCCGGCGGTCTTGGAGAAGACCAGGACGCGCTTGGCGGTCTTGTCGACCGGGGTGTTGGACAGTTCGAAGTCGTCGACGTCGTAGAGCGCTCCGTCGCCGCCCTTGAAGACGAGGAAGAGTTCGGTCTGCTTCTTGGGGGCGCCGCGCAGCGGGATGTCGACGTCCTGGAAGGTGTCCCAGCTGCCGGTCACCGGGACGGGTCCGGATCCAAGGATCTTGCCGGTGGGCGATCCCGCGCGGACTTCGAGGAAGCCGCCGGAGCCGGCCGAGGAGATCCGTGCGGTGAGCTTGGTGGTGTTGCCGAGGACGTAGGTCTTGAAGGAGATCCAGTCGTCGTTGTGGATGTCGCCGACGGTCTTTCCGCCGTGCGCACTGGACTTGCTCGGCGTGGTGACTCCGGAGGAGTCGTCGAAGTGCTCGGCCTGGCGGTGCTTGGGCTGGAGCCGGGAGGCGTCCTTGCCCGTCAGCTTGGCCTGGCCGCCAACGCCGTTGTCGGTGTACGAGGCCGAAATGCCGCCGTAGATGTTGGCGTTGGGGTCGTGGCCGCCTTCCATGGCGGTCTTGATGGTGCCTTCACAGCCGTGCTCGGTGGTGATGTCGTGGCCGTGGCTGTCGTGGCCCAGGGTGAACTTGACCTCGACCTTGGCGCAGTCGATGGTCCCGTCCTCCGGGTCGCTGACGTTCACCTTGAACGGCACGGAGTCGCCGAACTCGAAGAGCTGCCCGTCCTCGGGGAGCACCAGCTCCACGGTCGGGGCGGTGTTGCCGACGGTGACGTGGACGCTGGCGGAGCCGGTGCGGCCCGTCGGGTCCTCGGCGGTCAGGGTCGCCGTGTAGGTGCCGTTCTTCTTGTACGTGTACGTCGGGTTGGCGGCGGTGGAGGTGCCGCCGTCACCGAAGTCCCAGGAGTAGGTCAGCGGGTCGCCGTCGCCGTCCGCCGTCCCCGCCGAGGAGAACTTCACCTTCAGCGGCGCGGTGCCCGAGGTCTTGTTCGCCGAGGCCTCGGCGATGGGCGAGCGGCCTCCGGTGGCGTTCTCGATGCGGTAGAGCGCGGAGTTCTCGTCGCCGCCGAACCAGGCGAGGCCGTAGTCGAGGACGTACAGCGCCCCGTCCGGGCCGAAGGCCATGTCCATGATCTGGGTGCCGGACCACGGCACGTCGTTGATGGACTGGACGCCGCCGTCGGCGTCCTGCTCGATGCGCTTGATCCACTGGCGGCCGAACTCACCGGCGAAGAAGTCGCCGTCGTAGGCCTCGGGGAACTTGACCGGGGAGTCGAGGTCCGCGTCGTAGCGGTAGACGGGTCCACCCATCGGGGACTCGGAGCCGGAGCCGAACTCGGGCACGGAGCCGCCGTCGTACGGGATCCACGCGGCCTCGGCCGGCGGCAGGTCGACGAGTCCGGTGTTGTGCGGCGACTCGTTCTTAGGGGCGGCGCAGTCGAAGGCTGCGCCGGAGGCCTTGGTGGCGAAGTCGTACTCGATGTACGGCTCGTTGTCGCCGACGCAGAAGGGCCAGCCGAAGTTGGCGGCCTTCGTCACGCGGGCGAACTCGACCTTCCCGGCCGGTCCGCGCTTGGGGTCGGCAGCGCCCGCGTCGGGGCCGTAGTCACCGACGTACACGGTGCCGGTGGCCTGGTCGACGGAGAAGCGGAAGGGGTTGCGGAAGCCCATCGCGTAGATCTCGGGGCGGGTCTTGTCCGTGCCCGGCTCGAAGAGGTTGCCCTCGGGGACGGTGTACGAGCCGTCGTCGGCGACCTTGATGCGCAGGATCTTGCCGCGCAGGTCGTTGGTGTTGCCCGAGGTGCGGCGGGCGTCGAACGCCGGGTTACGGTCCGGGCGTTCGTCGATCGGGGTGAACCCGTCGGAGGCGAAGGGGTTGGTGTCGTCGCCGGTCGAGAGGTAGAGGTTGCCGTCCTTGTCGAAGTCGATGTCACCGCCGACGTGGCAGCAGATGCCGCGCGAGGTGGGGACGTCCAGGACCTTCTTCTCGCTGGCGGTGTCGAGGGTGCCGTCCTCGTTGAGGACGAAGCGGGAGAGCCGGTTGACGCCGTCGAACTTCGCGAAGTCGGCGGCGGTTCCGGTCTCGGGTGCGTCGCCCGCCGGGGTGTCCATCGGGGGCGCGTAGAAGAGGTAGATCGCCCGGTTCTCGGCGAAGTCCGGGTCGACGCCGACGCCTTGGAGGCCTTCCTCGTCGTGCGTGTACACGGGGAGGGTGCCGGAGATCCTGGTGTTGCCGGCGCTGTCGGTGATCCGCAGCTCGCCGCCGCGCGAGGTGTGCAGCACGCTGCGGTCGGGGAGGACGGCGAGCGACATGGGCTCGCCGGTCTCCTCGGCGCCCTTGGCGAGGGTGACTTGCTGGAAGTCCTCCGCCACGGGCTCCTCGTGCCCGGGGTGGCCCGGGTGGGCGGTGGCGCCGGGGGCGGAGCCGAGGGTCAGGGTGGCGGCGGCGAGCAGGCCGCCGGTGAACAGCGCGAGGGTTTTACGGACGCGGGTCCGGGCCAGGAGCCGCTTTCTGGTTCTGTGCACGTAGGTCCTCCGGAGAGTGCCGGTTGTACGGGCGGGTGTAGCCGTGCCGTGCCGCGCGGGGACTGCCGCGCGTGTGTCACCGGAGACGGGAGCGACCCCGGTGACGCGAGTCATGTCGTGTACACGTGGTGGACGGTAGACCTGTTCGTCCTCGACGGAAAGCCCTTGTGCAACAGGTAAGTCGAACTTCTGCTTCCGGCAGGACAAAGAGATTTCCGGGCAGGGCGAGGCAGCCCCGGGGGCGGGAGTGATGCCGTGCACCATGCCCCCGGGGCTTGGCCGTCCGCCCTACTCGCCGCCGCCGAAGGCCGCGTCGAAGGAGGCCGACGGCGGGTCGAAGTCGAACCGCTTGAGGCTGGCAAGCGCTTCCGGAGCGCCGGTCAGCCGGTCCATCCCGGCGTCCTCCCACTCGACCGAGACCGGTCCTTCGTAGCCGATGGACCGGAGCATCCGGAAGACGTCCTCCCAGGGGACGTCGCCGTGGCCGGCGGAGACGAAGTCCCAGCCGCGCCGGGGGTCACCCCACGGCAGATGCGAGCCGAGGCGGCCGTTGCGGCCGTCGAGCCGCTTGCGGGCCTCCTTGCAGTCCACGTGGTAGATCCGGTCCCGGAAGTCGTAGAGGAAGCCGACCGGGTCGAGGTCCTGCCAGACGAAGTGGCTCGGGTCGAAGTTCAGCCCGAACGCGGGCCGGTGGTCCACCGCTTCGAGCGCGCGCTTGGTGGTCCAGTAGTCGTACGCGATCTCGCTCGGGTGCACCTCGTGGGCGAAGCGCACCCCCTCGGCGTCGAAGACGTCCAGGATCGGGTTCCAGCGCTCGGCGAAGTCCTCGTAGCCGCGTTCGATCATGTGCGGCGGGACGGGCGGGAACATCGCGACGAGGTGCCAGATCGAGGAGCCGGTGAACCCGATGAGCGTGTCCACGCCGAAGGCGGCGGCGGCCCGCGCGGTGTCGGCGATCTCGGCGGCGGCCCGCTGCCGTACGCCTTCTGGCTCCCCGTCGCCCCAGATGCGGGCGGGCAGGATGCCCTGGTGGCGTTCGTCGATCGGGTTGTCGCAGACGGCCTGCCCGACGAGGTGGTTGGAGATCGCGAAGCACTTCAGCCCGTACTTGTCGAGCAGTTGGTGCCGGGTGTCCAGGTAGCCGGGGTCGGCCAGCGCCTTGTCGACCTCGAAGTGGTCTCCCCAGCAGGCGAGTTCGAGCCCGTCGTAGCCGAAGTCCCGGGCGTGCTTGCAGACCTCCTCCAGCGGGAGGTCGGCCCACTGGCCGGTGAAGAGGGTGAAGGGGCGGGGCATGGGCGGCAGCCTCCTAGGACGAGGACGGGACCGGGGTGTGGACGGAGTTCTTGGCGGCGCTCTCCTCGACGGCGGCGAGCACCCGCTGCACCTGGAGGCCGTCCGCGAACGACGGGACGGGCGGGGCCCCTTCGGCGATCGTGCGGACCACGTCGCGGGCCTGGTGGACGAAGGTGTGCTCGTAGCCGAGGCCGTGGCCCGGCGGCCACCAGGCCTCCAGGTAGGGGTGCTCGGGTTCGGTGACGAGGATGCGGCGGAAGCCCGCGGTGGCGGCGGGCTCGGTGTGGTCGTGGAAGGACAGCTCGTTCAGCCGCTCCAGGTCGAAGGCGAGCGAGCCCAGCTCCCCGTTGATCTCCAGGCGCAGGGCGTTCTTGCGCCCGGCGGCCATCCGGGTCGCCTCGAAGGAGGCGAGAGCGCCGGAGGCGAGGCGGCCGGTGAAGATCGCCGCGTCGTCGACGGTGACCTCGCCCCGCTCCACCGTGTCGGCGCTGCCGGAGAGCCCGGCCGACGCCCCGGCGAGCAGGGGCCTCTCGCGTACGAAGGTCTCACTGACGGCGGAGACTCCGGTGAGCAGCTCGCCCGCGAGGTACTGGGCGAGGTCGACGATGTGCGCCCCGAGGTCGCCGAGCGCGCCGGAGCCGGCGTGCTCGCGCTTGAGCCGCCAGGTGAGCGGGGAGGCCGGGTCGACCAGCCAGTCCTGGAGGTAGGTGGCCCGCACATGGCGCAGGGGTCCGAGCCGGCCCTCGGCGATGAGCTGACGGGCGTAGGAGATCGCGGGCACCTTGCGGTAGTTGAAGCCCACCATCGCCACCTGGCCGCGGGCGGCGGCCGCTTCGGCGGCGCGGACCATGGCCTCGGCCTCGGCGACGTTGTTGGCGAGCGGCTTCTCGCACAGGACGTGCTTGCCCGCTTCCAGGGCGGCGATGGCGATCTCCGCGTGGCTGTCGCCGGGGGTGCAGATGTCGATCAGCTGGACGTCGTCCCGGGCGATCATGGCCCGCCAGTCGGTCTCCGCCGCCGCCCAGCCGTGCCGGGCGGCGGCGGCGTCGACCGCCGCACGGTCGCGTCCGCAGATCGCGGCGAGAGCGGGCCGCAGCGGCAGGTCGAAGACGTGTCCTGCGGTGCGCCACCCCTGGGAGTGGGCGGCGCCCATGAACGCGTATCCGACCATGCCGACCCCGAGCGTTCCCGGCGTCTGCCGGGGCGGCGGTGCTGGGGCTTGCGTTTCCGTCTCTTGACTACGGGCCATGCGGACTTCCTCCTCATCGGTGTGCGGTAACGGGCCGGGGGACGCGCTCTCCGCCTCCCCCGGAGTCCCGGTCAGTTGAAGCCCGTCGGCAGGTACTGGTCGATGTTGTCCTTGGTCACGACCGCGGAGTACAGGGTCAGGGAGGTCGGGATCTCCATCTCGGAGAGCCCGCTGATGCCCTTGGACTGGCCGAGCGCCCGGGCCAGGTCGATGGCGGACGCGGCCATCGTCGGCGGGTAGAGGACGGTCGCCTTGATGACCGAGTTGTCGGCCTTGATGGCGTCCATCGCGGACTTGGCGCCGGCGCCGCCGACCATGATGAACTCGTCGCGGCCCGCCTGCTCGATGGCGCGGAGCGCCCCGACGCCCTGGTCGTCGTCGTGGTTCCACAGGGCGTCGAACTGCTTCTGCGCCTGGAGGAGTTGGGCCATCTTGGCTTGGCCGGACTCGACGGTGAAGTCGGCCGCCTGGCGGGCCACCAGCTTGATGTTGGAGTAGTTCTTGAGGGCGTCGGCGAAGCCCTGGCTGCGCTGCTTGGTCAGCTCCAGGTTGTCGATCCCGGCGAGCTCGACGACCTTGGCGTTCGGCTTGTCCTTGAGCTGTTCGCCGATGTAGTGCCCGGCGTTGAGGCCCATGCCGTAGTTGTCGCCGCCGACCCAGCAGCGGTACGCCTGCGGAGAGGCGAAGATGCGGTCCAGGTTGACGACGGGGATGCCCGCCTTCATCGCCTCCAGGCCGACCTGGGTGAGCGCCTTGCCGTCGGCGGGGAGGATGACGAGGACGTCGACCTTCTTGTTGATGAGGGTCTTGACCTGGCCGATCTGGGCGGCGGTGTCGTTGGAGCCCTCGGTGATCTCCAGGGTGACGTCGGAGTACGTCTCCGCCCGGGACTTGGCGTTCACGTTGATCGCGTTGAGCCAGCCGTGGTCGGCCTGCGGTCCGGCGAAGCCGATGGTGACGGCCTTGCCGGGCTTGTCGTCGGCCGGGGCGCTGTTGGCCGCGGACTCGGTCTTCTTCGGCTCGTTGCTGGTACAGGCGGTGAGGAGCGCGCCCGCGGTGACGGCGGCGGTTCCGAACAGCAGCCCTCTGCGGCTGGTTTCTGGCATGACGGTCTGACCCTTCATCCGGTGGGTGCGTACGAGGTGCGGGTGCGGGGGGTTCGTTTCGGTGCCGGGGTGTCCGGTCGGTCGGGGCCGCTCAGGTCTCCCGGCCGCGCATGGTGCGGCTCTGGACGAGGACGGCGGCGACGATGATGGCGCCCTTGGCGATCTGCTGGACGTCGCTCTGGAGGTTGTTGAGCGCGAAGATGTTGGTGATCGTGGTGAAGATCAGGACGCCGAGGACGGAGCCGACGATGGTGCCCCGGCCGCCGCTGAGCAGGGTCCCGCCGATGATCGCGGCGGCGATGGCGTCGAGTTCGTACAGGTTGCCGTTGGTGTTCTGACCGGATCCGGCCAGCACGATCAGCATGAAGGCGGCGATGCCGCAGCAGAGCCCGGACAGCAGGTAGAGGTACAGGCGCTGGCGGCGGACGTCGATCCCGGCGAGCCGGGCGGCCTCCGCGTTGCCGCCGACGGCGACCGTGCGGCGGCCGAAGGTGGTCCGGTTGAGGATCAGCCAGCCGACGATGACGACCACCGCGAACATGATGACCAGCGGCGGGATCCCGAGGATGTAGGAGTCCGGCAGACCGAGGTCGAGGACCGAGTCGACGGTGACGATCTGGGTCTTGCCGTCGGTGATCTGGAGGGCGAGTCCGCGGGCCGAGGCGAGCATGGCCAGCGTCGCGATGAACGGGACCATGTTCCCGTACGCGATGAGGACGCCGTTCACGAGTCCCGCGGCGAGGCCGACGATCACCGCGGTGAACGCGATGCCCGCGAAGCCGTACTCCTGGGTGGCCAGGGTCGTCGCCCACACCGAGGCGAGGGCGACCATCGCGCCGACGGAGAGGTCGATGCCGCCGCTGATGATGACGAAGGTCATGCCGACGGTGACGACGCCGATGACGGACGCCTGGGTCAGGATCAGCTGGAGGTTCCCGGTGTCCAGGAAGGCGTCCGGTTCGGTGATGCCGCCGACCAGGACCAGCGCGGCGAGGACGCCGAGCAGGGACAGGATCCGGACGTCGAGCCGCAGACCGAGGGCCGGCATGCCCCCGCCCGACTTCGAGGGCGGCGTGTCGGAGGGGGCCGCGACGGCCCCCTTGTCCGGCCCGTTGTGCTGCGCCGACGGGGCGGGCTGTGTCATGGCGTCGGGCTCCCTTCCATCACGAGGTCGAGTACGCGGTGCTCGTCGAGCTCCTGGGCGGGGGCCGTGTGGACCACTTCGCCCTCGCGGAGGACCAGCACCCGGTCGGCGAGGCCCAGGACTTCGGGCACTTCGCTGGAGACGAGCAGGACGGCGAGGCCTTCGTCGGCCAGCCGGCGGATCACGGCGTAGAGCTCGGCGCGGGCGCCGACGTCGACGCCACGGGTGGGTTCGTCCAGCAGCAGGACCCGGCAGCCGCGCAGCAGCCAGCGGGCGAGGACGGCTTTCTGCTGGTTGCCGCCGGAGAGGGTGCGGACGGCGGCGTCCGGGTTGTCGGGCCGCATCTGCAGTTCGCGGGTGGCGCTCCGCGCGGCCTTCCGCTCCCCGCCCCGGTCGATCCAGCCGATCCGGGCGAAGCGGGAGAGGGAGGAGACGGAGACGTTACGGGTGACCGACTCGGTCATCAGCAGGGCCTGCGCCTTGCGTTCCTCGGGGGCGAGGCCGATCCCGGCGGCGACGGCGGCGCGGACGCTGCCGGGGCGGAGCTGCTTGCCCGCGACGGTGACGGTTCCGGTGCTCGCCTTGCGGGCCCCGTAGATCGTCTCCAGGATCTCCGAGCGGCCCGAGCCGACGAGTCCGGCCAGGCCGACGATCTCGCCGGGCCGCAGTTCGAGGTCGACAGGGGCGAACTCGCCCTTGCGGGACAGGCCTTGGACCCGGAGCACCGGTTCGCCGGTGATGGCGGCAGGCTCGTCGGGGCGGGGCGGGAAGACATAGGCGACGTCACGGCCGGTCATCATGGCAACGATGTCGCGGGTGGGCGTGTCCGCCGCGGGCAGCCCGACGGCCACGGTCCGGCCGTCCTTGATGACGGTGACCCGGTCGCCGATGCGGCGGATCTCCTCGAGACGGTGCGAGATGTAGACGACGGCCACCCCGTCGGCGGTGAGTCCCTCGACGATGCGGAAGAGGTTGTCGACCTCGTCGGGGTCGAGGGCGGCGGAGGGCTCGTCCATCACGATGAGCCGGACCTCGTGGGAGAGCGCCCGCGCCATGGAGACGATCTGCTGCTGGGCGGCGGAGAGGTCGCCGACGTGCCGGGCCGGGTCGATCTCCGGATGCCCGAGGCGGGCCAGCAGTGCCTTGGCGGCGGCGCGCCCCTCGCCCGTACGGACGATGAATCCGGCGCTGGTCGGCTCGTGGCCCAGGAAGACGTTCTCGGCGACCGAGAGGCCCTCGACCAGGTCGAGTTCCTGGTAGATGGTGGCGATGCCCAGGCGCATGGCGGCGATCGGCGACTTGAGCTGGACCTTCTCGCCGCGCCAGGTGATCTCGCCGTCGTTGGGCTGGTGGGCTCCGGCGAGCACCTTGATGAGGGTGGACTTGCCCGCACCGTTCTGGCCGAGGAGGCAGTGGACCTCGCCGGCCTGGACCTCCAGGTCGACGCCGTCCAGGGCGCGGACGCCCGGGAAGAGCTTGGTGATGCCGGACATGGTGAGCAGGGGTGGTTCTGGTGCCATGACGAATCCCCTCGGCGAATGGGGTCTCCCCTGCTCGGGCGGGTGCCGAGGGCCGGGGAGGGCCGGTGAGCGGACAGGGCGCAGAGCTGGAGGTGCCGTGGAGCCGGCGGCACCGCGAACGGCTGCTGACAGGGGGTGGTTCCGTGGAGCGTGGAGCGGGGTGCGTTCGGCCTGGGGTCAGGCCGGGGAGAAGAGGTGGTCGCTGATGAGCCGGGCCGCGCCGATGACTCCGGCGGTGGGCCCCAACTCGCCCAGGACGATGGGGAGATTGCCGGTGGCCAGGGGCAGGGACTGCTTGTAGACCTGCGTGCGGACACTGGCGAGGAGGTTGTGACCGAGGCCGGTGACCCCGCCGCCGATCACCACCAGACCGGGATTGAAGAAGCTGACCAGGCTCGCGATCACCTGGCCGAGCCGGTTGCCGCCTTCGCGGATGAGATCGAGCGCGGCGGCGTCCCCGGCAGCGGCGGCCGCCGCCACGTCGGCCGCGGTGAGGCGGCCCGCCGCCTCCAGCCGGACGGCGAGTTCGGGTGAGCGGCCCTCCCGGGCGGCGTCCTCCGCGTCGCGGGCGAGCGCCGCGCCGCTGAAGTGGGCTTCCAGGCAGCCCTTGTTGCCGCAGGCGCAGGGCCGGCCGTCGGCGTCGACCTGGATGTGCCCGATGTCCCCGGCGCTGCCGGTCGTACCGCGGTAGACCTCGCCGCCGACGACGATGCCGCAGCCGATACCCGTACCGATCTTGACGCAGAGGAAGTCGCCCACGGAGCGGGCCACGCCCGCGTGCTGCTCCCCCATCGCCATGAGGTTCACGTCGTTGTCGACCATGACGGGGCAGCCCAGCTCCTGGCTGAGCGCCTCGCGGACCGGGAACCCGTCCCAGCCGGGCATGATCGGCGGCGCGACCGGCACGCCCTCGGGGAAGCGGACGGGGCCGGGGACCCCGATGCCCGCGCCGTCGAAGCCTTCGGCGAGCCCGGAGGCCCGCAGTTTGGCTGCGAGTGACAGGACCTGCTCGAAGACGGCGACGGGCCCTTCACGCACGTCCATCGGGTGGTTGAGGTGTCCCAGTACCTCCAGCTCCGCGTTGGTGACGGCCACATCGACCGAGGTGGCGCCGATGTCGACGCCGAGGAAGCGCAGTTCGGGGGCGAGCCGGATGTTGTGCGAGCGGCGCCCGCCGCGCGATGCGGCGAGTCCGTCGGCCACCACCAGACCGGTCTCCAGGAGCCGGTCCACCTCGACGGCGAGTTTCGAGCGCGACAGATCGACCTGATCGCCCAGCTGCGCACGGGAGTTGGGACCCCCGTCGCGCAACAGCCGGAGCAGCCGCGCCTGATGCGCGTTCGCGGGTCGTGCCGTCATGCGTCTCACGCGTCCCTCCCCGCCACATCGGCCAGTCCGTCGGGCTTTCGAGGGGAACGTAGCAGCGCTTTCCCGGAGTGGGAAGAAGTTGCGCAGGAATCCGCCCCAACTTTTTCCACACTCAGGACAAAGGTCGGCGGGGAGGGGTCACGGGGACCGGTGGGGAGGGGTCATGGGGCCGACGGGAATGGGTCACGGAGATCCGCGGAGGGCGGTCAGGGGCAGCGGATGACCTGGCCCGCGTAGGAGAGGTTTCCGCCGAATCCGAAGAGCAGGACGGGCGCGCCGGAGGCGACCTCGCCGCGCTCGACCAGCTTGGACAGGGCCATCGGGATGGAGGCGGCGGAGGTGTTGCCGGAGTCGACGACGTCCCGGGCGATGACGGCGTTGACCGCGCCGATCTTGCGGGCGACCGGCTCGATGATCCGCAGGTTGGCCTGGTGCAGGACGACCGCGCCCAGGTCCTCCGGGGCGATGCCCGCCTTCTCGCAGACCCGGCGGGCGATCGGGGGGAGCTGGGTGGTGGCCCAGCGGTAGACGGACTGCCCCTCCTGCGCGAAGCGCGGCGGCGTCCCCTCGATCCGGACGGCGTTGCCCATCTCCGGTACGGAACCCCACAGCACCGGTCCGATGCCGGGCCCGCCCGGGGCGTCGTCGGCGGCCGGGTCGGCGGTGACGACCGCGGCGCCCGCGCCGTCGCCGAGCAGGACGCAGGTGGAGCGGTCGGTCCAGTCCGCGATGTCGGCCATCTTGTCGGCGCCGATGACCAGCGCCCGGGTCGCCGCACCGGCCCGGATCGCGTGGTCGGCGGTGGCCAGCGCATGCGTGAAGCCGGAGCACACGACGTTGATGTCCATGACGGCGGGCGAGCCCATGCCGAGCCGGGCCGCGACCCGGGCCGCCATGCTCGGGGACCGGTCGATCGCGGTGGAGGTGGCCACGAGGACCAGATCGATGTCCGAGGGCCCGAGACCGGCCGTGGCCAGCGCCTTGGCTGCCGCGTGCGCGGCCATCTCGTCCACCGGCTCGTCGGGTCCACCCACGTGGCGGGTCTTGATGCCGACCCGGCTGGTGATCCACTCGTCGCTGGTGTCGACCATCGCGGCGAGATCGTCGTTCGTGAGCACCTTGGCGGGCTGGTAGTGGCCGAGCGCCACGACACGTGAGCCGGTCATACGGGTTCCCATCGTCGGGTGGGGGCAGGGATCAAACACAGTCTTGGTCGCTACCGCCGAGTACGGGGGCACGTGATCCCACAGGAATCGGGCCCACACGTTGGAGCATTGACAACAGCCTGGTCAGCGTGCTGAACAGCTCGCTGCGACACGCCGGTGCGCGTGCCGGACAATGACCCGGGGAAACGAACAGCCGCACACGGACAGAATCGGGTTCAGTTCTATGGGACGGGTCACCGAACGCCGCCGCACCCTCCGCATCCGGGACGGTGCCGTCTCCTCCCGGCCGGACACCCTGGTGGCGGAGGAGCCCTTGGAGATCCGGCTGAACGGCAAGCCGCTGGCCATCACCATGCGGACGCCGGGCGACGACTTCGCGCTGGCCGCGGGCTTCCTGGTCAGCGAGGGGGTGATCGCCGAGGGGGACGAGGTCCAGTCGATCGTCTACTGCGCCGGGGCGACGGCGGACGGCGTGAACACCTACAACGTGGTGGACGTGAAGCTCGCGCCCGGGGTCGAGGTCCCCGACATCACGCTGGAGCGCAACGTCTACACGACCTCCTCGTGCGGCCTGTGCGGCAAGGCCAGCCTGGACGCGGTGCGTACCACGACCCGGCACCCGGTGGCCGACGCTCCCCCGGTGCGGATCACGCCCGAGCTGCTGTCCGCCCTCCCGGACCGGTTGCGGGCCTCGCAGCGGGTCTTCGACCGGACGGGCGGCCTGCATGCCGCAGCCCTGTTCTCCGAGGAGGGCGAGCTGCTGGACGTACGGGAGGACGTCGGCCGGCACAACGCGGTCGACAAGCTGGTGGGCCGGGCGCTGACGGACGGACGGCTGCCCCTGTCGCGGGCGGTGCTGCTGGTGTCGGGGCGGGCCTCGTTCGAGCTGGCGCAGAAGGCCGTGATGGCCGGGATCCCGGTGCTCGCGGCGGTCTCGGCACCGTCGTCGCTGGCCGTGGACCTGGCGGCGGAGAGCGGACTGACGCTGGTGGGCTTCCTGCGCGGACCGTCGATGAACGTGTACGCCGGTGAGCACCGGATCGCGCTGGAGGCGGCGGCCCCGCAGGGCTGAGCCCGGACCGCTCGCACGCGGGGCGTCGTACGGGGCCCTCGCTCACTCCCCCGCGAAGGCCAGGCCCTCGGCGGCCAGCGCCTCACGGAGCACCCGGATCGCCTTCGGGCCGACCCCGTGGAGGGCGAGCACCTCGGCGGCGGTCACGGTGGTGAGCTGGGCGAGGCGGGTGTAGCCCGCCGCGCGCAGAGCGCCACGGGCCGGGTTGCCCGCCCCGTGCGGAAAGTCGTCGGGAGGTGTCCCGCCCTTGTCGCTCATGGCACGTCCTCGCTGTGGGTCCACCTGGGCTACCGGCTACCGGCTACCGGCTACCGGCTACCGGCTACCGGCTACCGGCTACCGGCTACCGGCTACCGGCTACC
>NZ_BMTW01000009.1:268821-328290 GCF_014649875.1 Streptomyces rubiginosohelvolus
TAACGGCCGGGTCGGACAGGGGGCCGGAGGCGGCGGGTCCTGCCGGGTCGTCCCGGGGCGGCGGCTCCTCGGGGTCGCGCGCGCGGCGCTTGGCGATCACCGCGCAGACCATCAGCTGCATCTGGTGGAACAGCATCAGCGGCAGCACGGCCAGGCTCGCGTGCGCCCCGAAGATCACACTCGCCATCGGCAGCCCGGCCGCCAGGCTCTTCTTCGACCCGGCGAACTGGATGGCGATCCGGTCCGCCCGGCCGAACCCGAGCCTCCGTGCCCCGTACCAGCTCAGGGAGAGCATCAGCGCCAGCAGGACCGCCTCGGCGGCGAGCAGCGCGCCGAGCCGGGCGGGGGTGACCTGGTGCCAGACTCCGGCGACCATCCCCTCGCTGAACGCGGTGTAGACGACGAGCAGGATCGACCCCCGGTCGACCAGACCGAGCACCTTCTTGTGCCGGGTGAGGAAGCCGCCGACCCAGCGGCGCAGGAGCTGTCCGGCCAGGAACGGGACGAGCAGCTGGAACACGATCTTCAACAGGGAGTCCACGGAGAACCCGCCCCCGGTGGACCCGAGGAGCAGGGCGGCGAGCAGCGGGGTCACCAGGATCCCGGCGAGGCTGGAGAAGGAACCGGCGCAGATCGCGGCGGGCACGTTGCCCCGGGCGATCGAGGTGAAGGCGATGGAGGACTGGATCGTGGACGGGACCAGGCACAGGAAGAGGAAGCCCGCCTGGAGCTCGGGCGTCAGCACGTACGGCACCAGCCCGCCGCTCGCCAGCCCCAGCAGCGGGAAGACGACGAAGGTGCAGGCCAGGACGGTGAGGTGGAGGCGCCAGTGCCTGAGCCCGTCGAGCGCCTCGGCCGTGGAGAGCCGCGCCCCGTAGAGGAAGAACAGCAAGGCGACGGCACCGGTGGAGGCCCCGCCCGCCACATCGGCGGCGGTGCCGCGGGCGGGCAGCAGTGCCGCGAGGGCCACGGCGGCGGCCAGCGCCAGGAGGTAGGCGTCGAACGGCAGCCAGGGCGGCAGGCGCGGGATACGGCGGGACATGTGCGGGGGCGCTCCGGCGGTCGGGGATCCGTTTCGGCGTCCATCCTGCTCCCGTACGACGCCATCGGGAATCCCGTACACCGCTCTGACTGTCATCGCGGTTCCCGATAACGTGCAGCCATGAACAACGCGGACAGGGCGAGCGCGGACCGGATGAACGTGCACCGGATGGACACCACGTACGACCCCGCCCAGCTGCGGACCTTCCTCGCCGTCGCCCAGACGCTGAGCTTCACGCAGGCGGCGCGCAGGCTCGGGATCCGCCAGTCCACGGTCAGCCAGCACGTGCGGCGGCTGGAGGAGGCGGCCGGGCGGCAGCTGTTCGCCCGGGACACCCATCGCGTCGACCTCACGGACGACGGCGAGGCGATGCTCGGCTTCGCGGGGTCGATCCTGTCGGCCCACGAGCGGGCCGCGGCGTTCTTCGCGGGCACCCGGCTGCGCGGGCGGCTGCGGTTCGGGGCCTCCGAGGACTTCGTGCTGACCCGGCTCCCCGAGATCCTGGAGTCCTTCCGCCGCGACCATCCGGAGGTCGAGCTCCAGCTCACCGTGGAACTGTCCGGGACGCTGCACCGGCAGCTCGCGGCGGGCCGGCTGGACCTGGTGCTGGCCAAGCGGCGGATCGGGGACACCCACGGCGAACTGATGTGGCAGGACGCCCTGGACTGGATCGGCGCGCCGCAGCTGCGTCTCGATCCGGAGCGCCCCGTACCGCTGGTCGTCTTTCCGCCACCGGCCATCACCCGGGCCCGCGCCCTGGAGGTGCTGGAGGAGCACGGGCGGGCCTGGCGGATCGCCTGTACGAGTACGAGCCTGAGCGGCCTGGTCGCGGCGGCGCGGGCCGGGCTGGGGGTGATGGCGCACTCCCGGGGGATGATCCCGCCGGGTCTGGTGCCGGTTCCGGCCAGGGCGGGGCTGCCGGAGCTCGGCGGGGTCGACTTCGTCCTGCTGCACGGGAACCGGCGGGGCGCGGCCCAGGAGGCGGCGGACGCCCTGGCCTCCGCGATCCTGGCGGGCGGCGACCGGCTGCACCGCGGAACGGGCGGCACGGAGGGGCCGTAGCGGCACGGTGGGGCTGTAGCCGCTCCCCTGACCGATGGCGGCTGCCGCGGCGGGACCGGCGGTGGCACAGCCTGGCGCTGCCAGGCCCCCGGCCGTTCCCCGGACCGGCACCGGCCCCGGTGCTCGCGGCGGTCGGATTCGGTGGAGATTCCGGCGCGAGCCGCTTACCCCTCCGGCAGAACTGGGCCCCCGTGCGCCCGAGCCTTGCCCATCTGGCCGGATTTCGACGGTTGACCTGGGGGCTCGTCCTGGTGTGCGCAGGTTCCGGACCTCTCCCGCCGGGCCCCCGCTTGGGGTAGCGTCGCGGCGCTGTGCGGAGCGCCACGAGGAGCATGTCATTGCGCGAATTCACTGTCCCACCCATGGCGGCGCCGCCTCAGGTCGGCGGTCTGGCCGATGTGGTCTTCGACCACGCGGAGGATGATCCGCACCGCGTCGCGCTCGGCCGCAAGGACGCCGGGGGCCAGTGGCGCGATGTGACCTCCGGGGAATTCCGCGATGCCGTGCTGGCCCTGGCCAAGGGGCTGATCGCGCACGGCGTGCGGTTCGGCGACCGGGTCGCGCTGATGTCCCGTACGCGGTACGAGTGGACGCTCTTCGACTTCGCGCTCTGGACCGTCGGGGCCCAGTCGGTGCCGATCTACCCGACCTCCTCCGCCGAGCAGGTCCTGTGGATGCTGCACGACGCCGAGGTGGTGGCGGTGATGGTCGAGCACGAGGACCACGCGATGACGGTCGGCTCGGTGATCGACCGGCTGCCGCACCTGAAGCGGCTGTGGCAGCTGGACGCCGGGGCGGTGGACGAGCTGCTCGGGGCGGGCGTGGACATCGACGACGAGGTGGTGCAGCGGCACCGGCGCGCGGTGACGCCCGACTCCGTGGCGACCGTCATCTACACCTCGGGGACGACGGGCCGCCCCAAGGGGTGTGTGATCACCCACGCGAGCTTCATGTTCGAGAGCGACACGATGGTCGGCCGCTGGGAGCCGGTGTTCCACTCCAAGCCGGGCGACGAGGCGGCCACCCTCCTCTTCCTGCCGCTGGCCCATGTCTTCGGGCGGATGGTGGAGATCGCCGCGATCCGTGGCCGGGTCAAGCTCGGCCATCAGCCGGAGCTGTCCGCGAACGCGCTGATGCCGGACCTCATGTCGTTCCGGCCGACGTTCATCCTGGCGGTGCCGTACATCTTCGAGAAGGTGTTCAACGGGGCCCGGCGCAAGGCCGAGACGGAAGGGCGGGCCGGCCCGTTCGACAAGGCCGTCGACATCGCGGTGAAGTACGCCGAGGCCCTGGAGCTGAAGGCGTTCGGGGACGGTCCCGGCCCGTCGGCCGGGCTGCGGATGCAGCACCAGTTCTTCGACAAGGTCGTGTACAAGAAGGTCCGCGACGCGATGGGCGGCCGGGTGCGGCACGCGATGTCGGGCGGCTCCGGCATGGACCGCCGGCTCGGGCTGTTCTTCGCGGGCGCCGGGGTGACGGTCTTCGAGGGGTACGGGCTGACCGAGTCGACCGCCGCGGCGACGGCGAACCCCCCCGAGCGCACCCGGTACGGGACGGTCGGGCAGCCGATCCCGGGGACGTCGGTGCACATCGCGGAGGACGGCGAGGTGTGGGTGCACGGGCCGAACGTCTTCTCCGGCTATCTGGGCAACCCCGAGGCGACCCGGGCGGTGCTCCAGGACGGCTGGCTGGCGACCGGGGATCTCGGTTCGCTGGACGAGGACGGCTATCTGACGATCACCGGACGGAAGAAGGAGATCCTGGTGACGTCCGGCGGCAAGAGCGTCTCCCCGGCCGGTCTGGAGGAGCGCGTCCGGGCGCATCCGCTGGTGGCGCAGTGCATCGTCGTCGGCAACGACCGCCCGTACATCGCGGCGCTCGTCACCGTGGACCAGGAGTCCGTGGACCACTGGCTGTCGATGCAGGGCCGCTCCCCGCTCGGCCCGGCCGAGCTGGTGCGGGACCCGGACCTGGAGATGGAGGTCCGCCGGGCGGTGGTGGCCGCCAACACGGCCGTGTCCCAGGCCGAGTCCATCCGTACGTTCCGGATCCTGGCCCATCCCTTCACCGAGGACCTCGGGCTGCTGACGCCCTCGCTGAAGCTGAAGCGGAAGGCGATCGAGACGGCGTACGCGGTCGAGGTCGACGCGCTCTACCGCTGACCGGCGACAACGGGAATGCCTGGACCCGCCCGGTCGTTGTCGTGGGGAGTTACCAACCGACGACGTTAGGATCGACCGCTCGTGAGCAAGGTCCCCTCCCTCACCCTCAACAACGGCCTCGACATGCCGCAGCTCGGTTTCGGTGTCTGGCAGGTGCCGGACGACGAGGCGGAGAAGGCGGTGGCCACGGCCATCGAGACCGGGTACCGGAGCATCGACACCGCCGCGATCTACGAGAACGAGACGGGCACCGGCAAGGCCATCGCCGCCTCCGGCGTCGCGCGCGACGAGCTCTTCGTCACCACGAAGCTGTGGAACAGCGAGCAGGGCCACGACAGCACGCTGCGCGCCTTCGACGCCTCCCTCGACAAGCTCGGCCTGGACTACGTCGACCTGTACCTGATCCACTGGCCGGTCCCGGCGAAGGACGCGTACACCGACACGTACAAGGCGTTCGAGAAGATCCTCGCCGACGGCCGCGCGAAGGCCATCGGTGTGTCGAACTTCCACCCCGAGCACCTGAAGCGGCTGCTCGCCGAGACCTCGGTGGTCCCCGCCGTCAACCAGATCGAGCTGCACCCGCAGCTCCAGCAGGCCGAGGCCCGCGCCTTCCACGCCGACCACGGCATCGCCACCGAGGCCTGGTCGCCGCTGGGCCAGGGCAAGGGCCTGCTGGAGGTGCCGACGGTCGTCGCCGTCTCCCAGAAGCACGGCCGCACCCCTGCCCAGGTGGTGCTGCGCTGGCATCTGCAGACCGGCAACATCGTGATCCCGAAGTCCGTGACCCCGTCGCGGATCAAGGAGAACCTGGACGTGTTCGACTTCGAGCTGGACGCCGACGACCTCGCCGCCTTCGCGGCCCTGGACGAGGGCAAGCGCCTCGGCCCGGACCCGGCGGAGTTCAACGCCGGCGCCTGAACGCGCCCGGCCGACGACGGCGCCCCCACCGTGCTCTCGGTGGGGGCGCCGTCGTCGGCAGCCGGACGGACCGCCCACATCACGCATCCATCGGGGAGACTGGGAACATGAGCGGCGAACTCGCGCCTGTCGTCGAGGCGGGCCCGTACCGTCTGCGCAACGTCGGCAGCAAGCTGGTGCTGGAGGTGTACGGCGCGGCGAAGGGCAGCGGGGCCCGGGTCCAGCAGGGCGCGGACGACGGAACGGCCGCGCAGGTGTGGCGGCTGTTCCCGGTGCACGAGGGCGCGGCCCTCTTCCACCTGGTCAACGAGCACAGCGGGAAGCGGCTGGACGTGGCGAACGCCGACACGTCGAACGGCACCCGGATCCAGCAGTGGAAGGCCAACAACTTCGGCGCCCAGGAGTGGCTGATCGAACAGCATCCGGAGGCGCCCGGGACGGTGACGCTGGTGAGTTTCATCAGCGGGCTGGTCATGGAGGTCGCGGACGGTTCCACCGAGGCCGGGGGCACGGTCCAGCAGTGGGAGGACACCGACTCCCCCTTCCAGTGGTGGCAGTTGGAGCCGGTGACGTAGGTCGGCGGAAGCCGGTGACGTAAGCCCTGCTGAGCGGCCCGGGGCGGGGTCGCCCGCTCAGCCGCGGCGGCCCAGATGCACCGTGCGGGCGGCGAGCAGGTGGACGTCGGGGCGGTGGTGAAGCCCCTCGGGGTCCTCCGGGTCCAGCAGCCGGTCCAGTACGGCGCCGTCCTCGGCCGTCAGCAGGTCGCCGAGCACCTCGCGCTCCCGGGTGATGCTCGCGACGACGTGGTCGCGGACCGGGCGGGAGACGGGAGCGGGCAGGTCGAGGAGGAAGCTGCGGGTGCCCTGCGGGACGAGGCCGACCGCGGTGAAGAGCGCGGCCCAGTCCTCGGTCTCCCGCTTCGCGCCCGGGAGTTCGGACCGCATGTACTCGAATCGGGTGGCGGCGGCCGCACCCATACGGGCCTCCAGGCCGGGCTCTCCGATACCGATGTCGCGGGGCAACCGCCGGGTGGGCAGGCCGCCTTCGACGAGCGCGACCGTTCCGCCGGCCCGCAGGAGCCCGGCGAAGCCCGCCAGCGCGGCGCGCTGGTCGCCCAGGTGATGCAGGGAGTTGCCCGCCCAGATCAGATCAGCCTCGCCCAACCGGTCGAAGTCTGCGGGGAGTTCGGCCTCAAGGGTCCGGAAGCGGTCGATCACCCCGAGGCGGCGCGCACGGTTGCTCGCGCGTTCCAGGAGCGCGGGCGTGGCGTCGACGGCCACCACCTCGGCCTCCGGAAAGACCTCGGCCAGCAGGCAGGAGACGACGCCGGGGCCGCTGCCGATGTCGAGGATCCTGCGGACCTCGGGCGCGGTGGGCAGGGCGGCGATCCAGCGGGCCGCCTCCTCGTACTGCGTACCGTGGAGTTCGGCTTCCTGCTCCAACAGGGGACCCAGGACGTCCCAGTCGATGTCGGCGGTGTGCGTGTCGTGGTGGCCGTGACCGGCGTGGCTGCTCATGGGGCCAGCTTCCTCACGGGCCGGTCGCGCGGCAAGGTTCGTTGCCGATCCGGCAAATCGACGGTCCTACGGCGGACCGAGGGAGTCCCCCGGCGTGCCCAGCGGGTCCCCCGGCGTACCGGCGCGGTACTCCTGCGGGCTCACCCCCCTCACCCGCTTGAACGCGGCGCTGAAGGCGAAGGGAGCGCTGTAGCCGACCTTACGGGCCACGGCCTCCACCGTGGCGTCGCTCTCGCGCAGCAGGTCGGCCGCGACGGCGAGCCGCCAGCCGGTGAGGTACGCCATCGGCGGCTCCCCGACCAGTTCGGTGAACCGGCGGGCCAGGCCGGCCCGGGACACCCCGGCACGGGCGGCGAGCGAGGCGACGGTCCAGGGGTGCGCCGGGTCGTCCTGGAGCAGCCGCAGTGCCGTGCCCACGACCGGGTCGCCCATCGCGCGGTACCAGGCGGGCGCGTCGGCCCCGGGCCGGGCGAACCAGGCCCGGAGCACCGCGATGAGCAGCAGGTCCAGCAGCCGGTCCAGGACGACGCGCTGGCCCGGCTCGTCCTGGGCGATCTCCGCGTCGAGCAGGTCCAGCAGCGGCCGGGTCCGCGTGTCGGCGGGGACCGTGAGGAGCGGGGGCAGGGCGTCCAGCAGCCGGCTGCTGATCTCGCCGTCCAGGAGGTAGGTGCCGACGAGGACGGCCGTACCGCCGTCGGCAGCGTTTCCCCAGGTCCGTACGTTCAGCACCATGTCCTGGGCGAGCGGGCGGCCGCGCAGCGTGGTGCAGACGCCGCCGGGTACGACGAGCGCGTGGGGTGTCGTCCCCGGTGCGTCGGCGACGGTGTACGGGTCGGGGCCGCGGACCACCGCGATGTCCCCGGGGCCGAGCCGGACCGGTTCGCCTCCGTCGGACGGGACGATGCAGGCCGCGCCGCGCCGGACCGACATGAGGCAGATCGGCGCCCGGTCCTCGATCCGTACCGCCCAGGGCGGCTCCATCACCATGCGGAGCAGAAACGCGCCCCGGGCCCGTGGTCCGTCCAGAAGTCCGGCGAGAGCGTCCATGGCCCGTCAGCGTAGACGTGTGGACGCAGGAGTAGGTGCCTGAGCCTTTCGAGCATGTCCGGGCGGCCGCGGAGCCGGAAGTCTGGAGCCATGACGGAGAACGCGTACACACGACGGGACGACGACGCCGACTACGGGCGCGACGGACACGGCAGACAGGGCGTGGGACGGATGACGGGCACGGTTCTGGTGACGAGCGGCACGGGCAAGACAGGACGGCGGGTGGTGGAACGGCTGGCCGCCCTCGGTGTGCCGGTCCGCTCGGGTTCCCGCTCGGGCGGGGTGCCGTTCGACTGGCAGGACGACTCGGGGTGGGAAGCGGCGTTGCGCGGCGCGGAGGCCGCCTATGTGGCGTACTACCCGGACCTGGCGGTGCCCGGGGCGGCGGAGGCGATGGCCGCGTTCGGGCGGACCGCGGCGGCGTGCGGGGTGCGCAGGGTGGTGCTGCTGTCGGGGCGCGGCGAGCCGCAGGCGGTCGTCGCCGAGGAAGCGCTGCGCGGGGCCGCGGGGGCGGTGGAGGTCACGGTCGTCCGGTCGGCGTTCTTCGCGCAGAACTTCAGCGAGGGGGCGCTGCTGGACGGGGTGATCGGCGGCGAGCTGGTCTTCCCGGCGGGCACGACGGCGGAACCGTTCCTGGACCTCGACGACCTGGCCGACGTGGTGGTGGCCGCGCTGACCGGGGACGGGCACGCGGGGGCGGTGTACGAGCTGACGGGCCCCCGGTCCCTGACCTTCGAGCAGGCGGCCGAGGAGCTGGGCCGGGCGGCGGGCAGGCCGGTGCGGTACGTGCCGGTGACGGGGCCCGCGTACGCCTCGCTGCTGGAGGAGTTCGGGGTGTCCGAGGCGGAGGCCGGCTTCCTGGCCGAGCTGTTCGCCACGCTGCTGGACGGGCACAACGCGGCGACGACGGACGGGGTGAAGCGGGTGCTGGGGCGGGAGCCGAAGGACTTCGCCGGCTTCGCCCGCGAGGCCGCCCGGGACGGGGCCTGGCACGGCTGAAGCGGAACGTCGCGCCGGGCCGGTCGGAACCGGCGGCGTACGGGCCGTGTACACCGACCGAACGGTTGGCGGAGCACGTGTATTGCCGGGGTGCGCCGGGGGCCATAACTTGCCCTTATGGAGCTGGAGTTGCGCCATCTGCGAACGGTCCGTGCGATAGCCGACACGGGCAGCCTCACCAAGGCCGCCGCCACGCTGGGGCTCGCCCAGCCCGCTCTCAGCGCTCAGCTGCGGCGGATCGAGAAGGCCCTCGGCGGCGCTCTCTTCGACCGTGACCACACCGGAGCCCGTGCCACGCCGCTCGGCGAACTGGTGCTGGAGCGGGCCCGGGTGGTGCTGCCCGCGGTCAGTGAACTGCAGGCCGAGGCCGTGCGGTTCGCCAATGCCCGGGGGGCGCTGGACCGGTTCCGGCTGGGCGGCACGCACGGTCCGCTGCTCGGCGGTCTGGTGGACCGTATGGCGGCCGCGCACCCGTCGGCGGCGGTGTCGACGTACACCTCGTGGTCGGTCGACGAGATCGCCTCGCTGGTGATCGACGGGCGGCTCGACTTCGCGCTGATCGGGACGTGCGGGGAGAGCGCGCCGCCGCTGGCGGACCGGCTGGTCTGGGAGGTCGTCGGGGTGGATCCGGTCTTCGTGATGCTGCCGGAGAACCACCCTCTGGCCGCCGAAGCGGAATTGGATCTGGCCGCCCTCGCGGACGAGAGCTGGGCGGATGTGCCGGGCGACGGCTGCTTCGCGGACTGCTTCACCGCGGCCTGCGCGCGGTCGGGCTTCACCCCGGTGTCGGTGTTCGAGACGGACACCTCGTCCGTCGTCCACCTGGTGCAGGTGGGGCGGGCGATCGGGCTGTGCCGGGCGACGTTCCCGCCGACGCCTGGCGTGGTGACCCGACCGCTGGCGGGCGCCCCGCTCAGCTGGCGTCACCTGGTGGGCTGGCACCCGCACTCCCCCGCCGCCGACGCGGCGGCGGGGACGGTGGCGGGGGCGACCCGCGAGGCGTACGCGGAGGCGGTGTCGCGCAGCCCGAGCTACGCGCGGTGGCTCGGCGCGCACCCGCGGTTCGGCACGGTGGCCTGAGCGGGACGGGGCGGGTGGGCCGTTCCGCCGACCGGTGGCTGTTCGGCCGACCGGTGGCTGTTCGGCTGCGTGGGCCGGTGGCGTTCGGCTCCGTGGGCGGTGGCTATTCGGCTCCGTGGGCCGGGGCGGCGGCGGCCACCCGGGCGGCGAGCGCCAGGTCCTTCTCGGTGATGGCGCCGCCCGCGGAGTGGGTGTGGACGGCGAGGGCCACCGTGTTGTAGCCGAGCGTCAGATCGGAGTGGTGGTTCAGCTCGTCCTGGATCTG
The DNA here is from genome assembly GCF_014649875.1 of Streptomyces rubiginosohelvolus. Classification (GTDB taxonomy): domain Bacteria; phylum Actinomycetota; class Actinomycetes; order Streptomycetales; family Streptomycetaceae; genus Streptomyces; species Streptomyces rubiginosohelvolus. Next base: position 278,914 of record NZ_BMTW01000009.1, read on the forward strand.
CGCGATGTGGACCGTCAGCGCGGCGGCGGCGAAGTGGGAGGGCAGCCGGAAGGTCCGGGTGATCCGGTCCCCTTCCAGCGCCCAGCCGGGCAGGCTCTCCAGCCGGATCTCGGTCTCGGACGGCGACAGCGGTTCGGCGCTCATGGGACGGCTCCCGTGGGTCTCGGTGGATCGGCGTAGGCGTCACGAAGGCCGGGCGGCCCGTACCTGCACCGTGACCGGCCCGCCGGTGACGTTACGGTCTGGGCATGACGACTGTCTTGCCCGACACGGAAGTGGGGCCGCTGCTGCGGGACTGGCGGGAACAGCGGCGCATCAGCCAGCTGGAACTGGCCCTGCGCGCGGAATCCTCGGCCCGCCACATCTCGTTCATCGAGACGGGCCGCTCCCGGCCCAGCGAGGACATGGTCCTGCGGCTGGCCGAACAGCTGGACATCCCGGTCCGGGAACGCAACGCCCTCCTCGTGATCGCCGGTTACGCGCCCCGCTACCCGCAGACATCCCTCGACGACCCCGCGATGGCCTCCCTGCGCGAGAGCCTGGAGCGCCTGCTCGCGGCGTACGACCCGTATCCGGCCCTCGTGGTGGACGGCACCTACGGGGTGGTGGCGGCCAACCGCGGGGTCGCGCTGCTGCTGGAAGGCGTACCGGAGAAGCTGCTGACGCCACCCCTGAACGCCATGCGGCTGACCCTCCACCCGGAGGGGCTCGCCCCGCGCATCGTGAACCTCCCCGAGTGGCGGGCGGACCTGCTGGCCCAGATGGACCGTCAGATCGCCCTCGTACGCTCACCGGCCCTGCGCGAGCTGTACGACGAGGTGGCCGCCTATCCGGCCCCCGCCCGGGCCGACGGCACGGACCGCACCGCCGAGGGAACGGGCGGTGCGGTCCCGGCCGCCGACCGGGCGGACGGGGCGGGGCGGGAGCGGGACCGGGCCGCCGCGTTCGCGCTGCCGATGCTGCTCGAACACGGGGGCCGGGTCCTGTCGTTCGTGTCGTCGATCGCGACGTTCAACACGCCGATGGACGTGACGGTGGCCGAGCTGGCCATCGAGACGTTCCTCCCGGCGGACCGGGAGACCGCCGCCTATCTGCACGCCCACGTCCCGTCCTGACCCGGCCCCTTCCCTCTCCCTAGACGCGGGCTCCGTTGTCGAGCGGGTCGCGGCGTGCCGCACGGGCCTTTCCGCGCGGTGTGCCCTTCCCCTTCCCCGGTGCGGGCGGCGGCGGGGCCTTGGCGCTGCGCTCCAGGGCGAGGGCCCCGGGTACGGCGGTGAACACCGAGGACCAGGTGCCGACGACGATGCCGATGAGCAGGGCGAGCGCGAAGTCGGCCAGCGAATCGCCGCCCAGCACCGCGAGGGCGGCCAGGATGAACAGGGCGCCCATCCCGGTGTTCACCGTACGGGGGACGGTCTGCAGGACGGCCCGGCGGGCGATGGTGTCCAGCGGGGTCCGCCGGTTCGCCCCCCACAGCTCCCGGACCCGGTCGAAGACCACCACCGAGTCGTTGACCGAATAGCCGATCACGGTGAGCAGGGCGGCCAGGAAGATGCCGTCCACCGGCCGGCCCAGCCAGGCGAAGGCCCCCACCACCAGGATCACGTCGTGCACCATCGCCACGACGGACGCCACCGCGAACGTCCAGCGGAACCGGACCGCCAGGTAGGCCAGCTGCACGGCCACCGCGACGCCGAGGGCGATCAGCGCGTTGCGGCGCAGTTCGTCGCCGAGGCTCGGGCCGATCAGCTCGTCCCGTACCTTCGTCGTCTCGCCGCCCTCCTCGGCGAGGGCGGCGCGCAGGGCGTGTTCGCCGTCGTTGTCGAGCTTCCCCGTGCGGACGGACAGGTCGCCGTCGCCCGCCGTGGTGACCTCGGCGTCCCCGAACCCGGCGGCGGCGATGCTGGCCCGGGCCGTCTCCACGTCGACCGGGCGGCTGGTGGAGTACTCGACCAGCCGGCCCCCGGTGAACTCGACGCCCAGATCGACCCCGCGCACCACGATCCCGGCCACCGCGACGACGACCAGCGCCGCCGAGACGACGAGCCACCGGGCCGATTTCCGGAAGAGCTTCGGGTTCTTGCGGACCAGCCACGTGCGTACGGCGCCGGGGCGCGCGATGCCGTTGACGCCCCGGTAGTCGCTGACGAAGCGGGAGTTCGCCGCGATCTCGGTGAGCGCGCGGGCGATGACCAGGGCGGAGAACATCGAGGCGACGACCCCGATGGCGAGCGTGACACCGAAGCCCTTGACCGGGCCCGAGCCCAGGAAGAAGAGCAGTCCGGCAGCGATCAGCGTGGTCGCGTTGGAGTCGGCGACCGCGCTCCACGCCTTCCGGAACCCGGTGGTCAGCGCGGAGCGCAGGGAGCGTGTCGGCCGGTCGGCGCACTCCTCCCTGGCCCGTTCGAAGACGAGGACGTTGGCGTCGACCGCCATCCCGATCGCGAGGACGAACCCGGCGAGCCCGGGAAGGGTCAGCGTGACGCCGAGGGCGAGGAGCGCGGCGTACGAGATCACCCCGTACGCGCCCAGCGCCACGGCGGCCAGCGCGCCGAAGAGGCGGTAGACGACGGTGATGAAGAGCGCGGTGGCGGCGGCCCCGATGAGGGCGGCCTGCGCGCTCGCGTCGATGGCCGCCGCGCCGAGCGTCGGGCCGACGGTCCGCTGCTCGACGATCTCGACGGGCACGGGCAGGGCCCCGCCCTTGATGAGCAGCGCCAGGTCTCGCGCCTCGTCCGCGCTGAACGATCCGGTGATCTGGGTGGCCCCGGACGGCAGTCCGGCCCGGCAGCCGACCGAGGGGTCGACCTGCGGCGAGGAGATGACCTTCTCGTCGAGGACGATGGCGACCCTCCGCCGGTCGTCGCCGGCGGGATGGCAGGCGGCCTCGCCGGTCAGCTTCTTCCAGTCCTGCCCGGCGCCCTTGCGGAACTCGAGCGACACGGTCCAGCCCGCTCCGCCCTGCGCGTCAAAGGCGGCGGTGGCGTCCTCGACGCCCGCGCCGGAGAGCCGGGGTTCGCCGAGGGCGAGGAGACGGCCCTGCTCGTCGGGGAGCGTCAGCCGGTCGGGGTCGGTGTCCGGGGCGGGGTCGGTGTCCGGGGCGGGGTCGGCGGTGGATTCGGGAGCCGGGGTCTCCTCCTCCGGTTGGTCCGTCCCCTCGCCCTCCACCGCGTGGAAGGTGAGTTGGGCGGTCCTGCCGATCACCTCGGCGGCCTGGCGCGGATCCTGTACGTCGGGCAGCTCGACGATGATCCGGTCCTCGCCGGAACGGGTCAGGGTCGGTTCGGAGACGCCCAGCGAGTCGATCCGCTGCCGCAGCACCTCCAGGGTGCGGTCGGTGGTCTCCCGGTCCGCCTCGACGGTGGCGGTGTCCCGGGCCTGGAGCACGATACGGGTGCCGCCCTGGAGATCGAGGCCGAGTCTGGGCGACATGGTCAGGGTGATGTAGACGGAGACGAGCAGCACGGCGACAGCCAGAACCGCTCGCACCGCGGTGGCGCGAGTCATGGAAATCCTCCGGTGGGGCGTCGAGCGCCCTCACCTCAGCGAGGACGCGACGCCGGAACGGCAGAACAGGACGGCGGATGGCCGGTCGTGGGACCAGTGGTCCTGCCCGGAGGTCCCCGGACGCCGGGAAGCGCGCCCCGGCGGATGCCCGGTGCGTCGGAGGAGTCCGCGGCGACGTACTGGACGCCGCCGCGCGGTTCGGCCGTCCCCGGCGGTACGGGGGTCAGCGCGTCGTGCGGCGGCGGTGGCGCGTGGAGGAGCAGGTACGCCCGGCCGGTGCCCGCCCGGGGAGCCTGCGCCGGATCGGCCGCCGCCGTGGGCTGCTCGTGCGTGGCCTGCGCCACGAGATGCCGGACGTCGTGCGCGGTGCCGTGACCGGCCTGATGCAGGACGTCGTGTGCGATGCCGTGCCCGGCCCGCTGCCGGGAGTCGAACGCGCGGTCGTGGCAGGTGCGGTGCCGGGGCGCCGGTGCGGTGTCATGCCCCGCGCGATGCACGGTGCGCTGGATCTGCGGCGCGGCGGGCGGCGGAGAGGTGGCGACCGTGGCGGCGGGCGCGAGGCTTCGGGTGGCCAGGGCGGCGGGCGCCGCCCCGTGCGCCGTGGCGGCGCCGCCGACCAGGGTGAGGACGGCGAGAAGCAGCGTGGCCAGCACACAGCGCACCTGGGGCCGTCCCCGGTACGCCGTCACCTCGGGTGGCCGGATCGCTCGGGCGGCGTCGGCCGGTGGCGGAGCACGGAGCTGAGGATCTGTCCGGCGCCGCGGACGACCGTGGTCGACGGGTCGTCGGCCAGGCGCACCCGGGTGCCGAGGCAGCGGGCGAGGTGATCGGTGACGTCGGACCGCAGCGCGCCGCCGCCCGCGAGCAGAGGGCCCTTGCGCAGGGCGCCCCGGATCGCGCCGTGCCGGTCGTGCCGCCACATGGACGTGATCATGTCGAGCACCGTGCGGCCGAGGACGGTGGGAAACGTCGCCGGATCGAGGCCGTCGAGGTCGTCGAGTCCGCTCTCGGCCTGCCGGGCATCGGCGACCAGACCGCCCACGAGGAGCGTGACCTCGGTCAGTTCGGCTCCCATGTCGACGACGAGAAGGGGACCCGTCTCCCTCGGTCCCGCGTACGCGGCGGCGGCCCGGGCGCTGCTGAGGACCAGGACGCGCGTCGTCCCGAGCCCGGCGAGCAGAGCGCGCGCGGCGGTGCGGTGTTCGGCGCCGGCGAGCACGGGGTGGCTGAGCACGATCACGCTGTCGCTGCGGTCGGGGCCCAGGGCCGCGTCGGCGATCCGGCCGAGCAGCCGGCCGCAGGACTCGGGGTCGACGATGCGCCCGCGCCGGACCGGTCGCTCGGCACCCCCGTGGGGGCCGGAGCCGGGGAAGGGGTCCAGGAGCAGCCCCCGGCCGGGCACCCAGGCCCGCGTGCGGGAGCTGCCGAGGTCCAGGGCCAGTCCCCGCGCGACCGGGGCGGCGCTCCCCGCACCGTACTGAGGCCGGCGCTCGTGCTGGTGACGCGTTCGGAGATCGCCTCGGGAATCCCCGGAACGTCCCGCCCCGAACGCCCCGGCACCGCTTCCGTCACGAAGCGGTCCGGGGCCCTTCCCCCATGGGCCCGCCCCCGGGCGGAACGGCCCTCGCCGCTCGCCGGTTGCGGAAGTGATCGGGACGGTCGGAGCAGGAGTCGGAGCAGGCTCACGATGGGGCGAGGAGGGGACAGCGGCATTCAGGGCCGGAACGTTCCGGGCGGGTCCGGACCACGGGGAGACGGCGCGGCCCCGTCGCTGTCCGTCGTGCACAGAACGCATCGTCCCTCACCCCCGGCCGGTCGTCTCCGCCGCCCACGCACCCGTCGGCCCACTGATAGTGAGGCACGACCGAGCCCTCACTATGCAATACGGGGTGGTGGAACGCCACTTCCTCGCTGATTCACAGGCGCGCCGACACGCCCTGCACGGCGGTCACCGGCTCAGGCGTCCTCCCCCGCCGCCAGGAACGCACCGACCAGCTCCGCGAACTCCTCCGGCGCCGCGATCCGGATCCCCAGGTCCTCCGCCTTGGTGCGCTTGGATCCGGCCTTGTCCCCGGCGACCAGCAGGCTCGTGCGCTGGGAGACGCTGGAGGACGACTTGCCGCCCGCCCGCTCGATCAGCTCGTTCATCTGGTTGCGCGACAGCTTCTCCAGCGCTCCGGACATCGCGCCCGTCACCACCACGGTCATCCCCGCCAGCGGCAGCGTGGAGCCGGTGCCGGCGTCACCGACGGCCTCCGCGCCCGCCCCCGCAGCCGCTTCCTCCTCCGTCCCGGGCTCCGGGGGCGGGGTGGCGCCCGGCTCGGTCATCGACACCCCGGCCGCGACGAGCTTGTCGATCAGCGGCGCCAGCTCCACCAGCTCGGCGACCACCGCCGCGGCCTTCTCCTTGCCGATGCCGTCCACCCGCTGGAGCGTCTCCACGTCGGCCGCGACGATCCGGTCCATCGTGGCGAAATACCGGGCGATCCGGCGTGACATGGAGCGCCCCGTGCCCCGTACGCCCAAGGCGCAGAAGACCCGGGAGAGCGGCCGGGTGCGGGCGGTCTCGATGGCCGCCAGGAGATTGTCCGTGGAGGTCTCGCCCATCCGGTCGAGGGCGAGCAACTGCTCGCGCTCCAGGGTGAAGAGATCGGCGAAGTCCGCGACGAGACCCGCGTCGACGAGCTGGACGACCCGGGTGGCGCCGAGGCCCTCGATGTCGAGCTGGTCGCGGCCCGCCGCATACGAGACGGAGGCGACGAGGCGGCAGTTGCGGCCGCGGGTGCAGCGCCAGCGCTGTTCGCTCGTGTCGATGTCGGAGCCGCACTGCGGGCAGTTCTCGGGGAAGTCGATGGGCGTCTCGTCGCCGGTGCGCAGGTGGACGACGGGGGCCTCGATGCGCGGGATGATGTCGCCGGCCTTGTAGACCATGACCTGGTCCCCCAGCCGCAGGTCGCGCCGGGTGATGTCGGCCGGGTTGTGCAGGGTGGCGTACCCGACGGTGGATCCGTCGATCACCACGGGCTCCAGGACGGCACGCGGCGCGATGATGCCCGTGCGCCCGACGTTCCACTCGACGGACAGCAGGCGGGTGATCTTCTCCACGGCGGGCAGTTTGTAGGCGATGGCCCAGCGGGGCGCGCGGGTGCCGGAGCCCGCCTCGCGCTGGTCGGCCGCCAGGTCGGCCTTGATCACGATCCCGTCGATACCGAACGGCAGCGCGGCGCGGAGGGAGCCTATGGCGTCCACCCGTGCCTGGACCTCCTCGACCGTGGCGGCCAGGACCGGCGCGACGTCGGTGCCCGCGGCCGTGTGCACGCCGAGGCCGGCGACGTACGACAGGACCTCGCTGTGGGGCAGTTCGGCGAGGGTCTCGCCCAGCTCCCCGGAATCGGGCAGCGGCAGCGCGCCGTAGGCGAAGAAGGTCGTCTCCACCCGGTAGGCGCGGTCCTTGGCGCGCAGGGTGCCGGCCGCCCCGTTGCGCGGGTTGGCGAAGGGGGCGCCGCCGTGTTCCGTACGGGTCGCGTTGCCCTGGTCGAACTGGTCGTTCGTCATGAGGATCTCGCCGCGCACCTCGATGGTGACCGGTTCGGCCAGCCGCTCCGGCAGTCCGACGACGGCGCCCGAAGCATGCGAGACGTCCTCGCCCGCCGTGCCGTCGCCCCGGGTGATGAGGCGCTCGAACCGGCCGTCGCGATAGCGCGCGGCGACCGCCAGGCCGTCGAGCTTCGGCTCGACGCTCCACGCGGTCACCGGTCTGCCGATGCGCCGCTCCAGCGAGGCGGTCCAGGTCGCGAACTGCTCGGCCGAGAACACGTTGTCCAGCGAGAGCATGGGAACCGTGTGCGGCACGTCGCCGACGGCGGCCCCGCCCGCGACCTTGCCGGTCGGCGAGGCCGCGAGCACCTCCTCCGGATGGTCCGCCTCGTACGCGGCTATGCCGCGCGCCAGCCGGTCGTAGGCGTCGTCGTCCAACGCGCTCTCGCCCGTGGCGTAGTACGCGGCGGCGGCGACGGAGGCCTGTTCCACGGCGGCGGCGTAGGCGGCGGCATCGGCGAGCACAGCGGCTGAGTTCGTCATGACCGCCATTCTTCCGCCCACCACTGACAACGGCCCCGATCGCCTTCCCACCCTCCTTTCAGGGAGAGCGCTCTCCTCAGCCGCGGAACGCAACTCGCCCTCCATCGTGCTGATTTACCGAGCCTGCGCGATCCCTTGACATGCACAGGAGGCACTTCTACGTTCCTTCGAGAGAGCGCTCTCTGAGTTACCCAGGAATCCCCCACTTCCCCGAACAGGAGTGCCGTGCTCTTCCGTCATCGACGCAACCCCGACCACAGCCGCCAACGATCCCTGCCGTCCTGGCGGTACAGAATCGCCGGGCTCGCCGCGGCCGCCCTCGCCCTCTCCTTCCTCCAGACCAACGTCGGCAACGCCGCGGGCGAGCGGGCCGCCGCGGATGTCGTGCGGGTGGCCGAGTTCCTCGCCGAGTGCCCGTACACCCACCGGCTCCCCGACGACCCGATCGTCTTCCCCGGGCTGCCGGGCGCCTCCCACATGCACAGCTTCTTCGGCAACGACACCACGCACGCCGGCTCCGACCTGGCCTCCCTGGAGAAGGGCCGTACGTCGTGCTCCCCCGACACCGACCTGTCGTCGTACTGGGTGCCCACCCTCTACGACGGCGACAAGGAGGTGGAGCCCACCGGGACCACCTTCTACTACTTGGGCGAAGGCGTGAGCGACGACGTCATCCGTCAGATCAAGCCCTTCCCCCGGGGCCTGCGCATCGTCGCGGGCAACGCGAAGGCGACCGGCCCGCAGGACAACACCATCGCCCGCTGGTCGTGCCTGCACGCCGGTGAGGTGAACCCCTCGCAGAACTTCGTGAACTGTCCGCCCGGCACGATGATGGAGTCCTACCTGGACTTCCCGCAGTGCTGGAACGGTACGGACCTCGACTCCCCCGACCACAAGAGCCACATGGCCTACCCGGTGAACGGCGGCTGCCCGTCCACCCATCCGGTTCCGGTGCCCAAGCTCCGGCAGGTGCTGCGCTACCCGGTGAACGGTGACCCGGCCCGCTTCCGGCTGGCGTCCGGGCCCGGCTACACCATGCACGGCGACTTCTTCAACGTATGGCCGGAGGAGGAGATGGCGCAGCGCGTCCGCGACTGCATCAACGCGATCATCAAGTGCGGCTTCGACGGCAAGCCCTGACCGGCCGTCACCACCGCGCTCGACCCACCCCCCACGCACCACCGTGTCCGCCCCGGGGCGCCGGCTCCGGGGCGGACACCCTCCCCCTCCCCGTACGAGGACACCCCATGAACCCGATCGACCTCCCACCGCTCCACCGGGCCGCCGTCCTCGTCCTGCTCGGCGCGCTGGCTCTCGGCGGCGCGGCCGGCTGTTCCCCGGCGGCGGAGTCCGCGCCCCGTTCGGCACAGGCGCGCGAGTCCCCACCGGCCGGCACGCGCACGGCCACCTCGACCGCCACCGATGTCGGCTGGGTCCAGCTGATGACCCCCATGAACCAGCAGGCCGTGAAGCTCCTGACCCTGGCCGCCGAGCGGGCGACCGAACCGCGGGTGCGTGACTTCGCGGTGCGGCTGCGCGCCGGGCAGGAGGCCGAACTCATCCGTCTACGAGCCCTGTTGACCCGCATGGGGCTGCCCGCGACCGATGTGCACTCGGGGCACGACATGCCCGGCATGGTGACGGTACGGGACCTGGAGGCGGCCCGCGCCGCCGAGGGGTCCGCGTTCGACCGGCTCGTCCTCGCGCAGATCCGGGACCATCTGCGGCAGTCCGCGCAGGTGTCGCGTTCCGAGATCACCTCGGGCGGCCGGGCGGACGCCCGCGAGCTGGCCGCCGCCCTGGTGACGGCGCGCGAGACGTCCCTCGCCGAGCTGGAACGGCTGCCGGGCGCGGTGCGGGCCCTCGGCTGAACAGGGCGGCCTGCCTGCGGGTATAAAGGGCTGCATGACAGCCGAAGTGCCGCAGCCCGTACGCCCCACGACCCTGGAGGACGTGGCGGCCGTGGCCGGTGTGTCACGGGCGACGGTGTCCCGGGTGATCAACGGGGCGACCACGGTGGACCCGGCGCTGCGCACCGTCGTCGAGCAGGCGGTGGCGACCACCGGCTATGTGCCCAACCGGGCCGCGCGCTCGCTGGTGACGCGGCGGACCGACTCGGTGGCCCTGGTGGTCTCCGAGCGGGAACGGCGGCCGATGTCCGAGCCGTTCGTCGGCCGGATGTTCTCCGACCCGTACTTCGGGCGGGTCGTCAGCGGGCTGCTGGAGGTGCTGCGCCCGGCGGGGATCCAGATGGTCGTGATGCTGGCCGACGACGAGGCGTCCCGCGGCCAGTTGCTCTCCTACCTGCGGCACGGCCATGTCGACGGGGTCGTGCTGATCACGACGCACGCCGACGACCCGCTGCCCGGGTTGCTCCAGGAGACCCGGATGCCCGCCGTCCTCGCGGGCCGTCCGCACAAGCCGTCGCCGCTGGCCTACGTGGAGGTGGACCAGCACGCCGGGGCGCGGCTGGCGGCCGATCACCTGGCCGCGCAGGGGCGGCGGCGGATCGGCACGATCACCGGACCGCAGGACATGCCTGCCGGGCAGGTCCGGCTGACCGGGTTCCTGGAGGCCTGCGCCGCCCATGGCATCGAGGACGTGGCCTGCGCCGAGGGGGACTTCACGCATCTGGGCGGGGCTGCGGCGATGCGCCGGCTGCTGGCGGACCGCCCGGATCTGGACGGGGTGTTCATCGCCTCCGACCTGATGGCGCTGGGGGCCCTGCCGGTGCTGCTCCGGGCTGGTCGCGACGTGCCGTCCGACGTCGCGGTGGTCGGCTTCGACGACAGCAGTGCCGCCGCCGCCTGCGACCCGCCGCTGACGACGGTCCGGCAGCCGGTGGAGGAGATGGCCGCGGAGATGGCCCGGCTGCTGCTGAAGCAGATCGGTGAGCCGGGCGGTCCGTCGCCCTCGGTGCTCTTCCCTGCGGCGCTGGTACGGCGGCAGTCGGCCTGAGCCGCGGGGCCTCCCGGAGGGGCGGGTGGTCGGCCTGGCGGAGGCGCGAGCGCTCGGTCAGGCCGTCGTGTCGGGCCTGTCCGGCACAGGAGTCTCCGTCCTCGCTGGAGTCTCCGTCCTCGCGGGAGTCTCCGTCGGCGTCGAGGTCTTCTCCAGGACCGGCGTGTCCGCCGGGAACGGCTCGTCCGCCAGGTCCGCCCCGGCGAAGCCCTCCTCGCGCACCGGGACCTGGGGGCCCGAGGACTCCTGGAGCCAGCGGGTGAGCACACGGTGGACCGTTTCGGCGCCCACCAGACCTCCGCCCGGCGGCGGGGGCGCGCCTTCCGCGGTCTCGGCGGCCACGATGTCGAGCGGGTCCGTGAGTCCGCGCGGCCAGAGCAGGAACGGCCGGGACTGTTCACCGCCGAGGCCGCCGTGCGAGCCGATCTGCTCCTCGAAGGCGTGCACGGTGCCGGTGCCGGGGTCGTACATGGAGTTGACCATGACGTCGGCGACGTGCGGGAAGGTGTCCGTACGGCGTACGGCGTCGGCCGCCCCGGTGTCGAAGCCCGCGAGCGGGCCCTCGCCGTCCGTCAGTTCGGCGACCGGGACCTCGGCGCCGCCGCGCCCGAGGACCACCGAGCCGTCCTCCCCGCCGACGAGGAGGAAGCCGATCCCCGGGTGGTTGGCGAGCGTGGAGAGCAGCGCCGGGTGGCGGCGCTCGATGTGTTCGCGGGAGGCGCGGCCCTCGATGTCGGGGAAGGAGATGAGCCCGAGGTTGCCGGAGGCCAGCACGACCGGGTCGGAGAGCTTGGCCGGGTGCTCGTCCTGCTGCCCCTCGACGGGTCGGTGCAGCGCGATGCGCACCGCGTCGCGGGCCTCGGAGGCGCTGCGGGTGCGCTGGGCCCGGCGGGGCACGGGCAGCCCGCAGCCCGCCCGGACGAGGTCCTTGAGCGTGAGCCCGTACTTCCCCGCGAAGGTTTCCCCGGGGCTCTGCCCGTGGTCGGAGAGGAGCACGACGCGGTAGGCGCGCGGGGTGTGGTCGGCGATCTTGGCGATCAGGGCGAGGGAGCGGTCGAGGCGTACGAGGACCTTCTCGGCGTCGCGGCTGCGGGGCCCCGAGTGGTGGGCGACCTCGTCGTAGGCGACGAGGTCGGCGTAGACGGCGGTGCGTCCGGCGAACATGTCGCCGAGGACGGCGGCGACGACCACGTCGCGCTCCACGACGGTGGCGAAGGCGCGGATGAAGGGGTAGAGCCCGCCGCGCTTGATCCGGGGGGTGACCTTCCGGGCGCGGGCCCGGGTCGACTGGCCGATCTCGCGGAGGACCTCGGCGACGAAGGAGAGGGCGGTGCGGGTGGCGTTGGCCGGGTCGGAGAAGTAGGCGAAGTATCCGGCGCGGGAGCGGCGGCCCTTGCCACGCCGGGCGGCCATGGAGAGCACCAGGGCGAGCTGGCCCGCGCCACCGCTGAAGAGGTTGCCGCGGCTCGCCCCGTCGACGGTGAGGAGGCCTCCGTCGTGCGTGCGCCGGATGGCCCGCCGTTGCATTTCGAGGGCGCTCGCGGGGCGGCTGGAGACCATGACGGTGCGGGTCTCCTTCTCGTACCAGCGGAACGCGGGCACGTCGTGGTTGCTGCCGTGCAGGATGGCGAGCTGGCTGGCGCCGGTCTGGCTGGACCAGTCGGTACGCCATGGGGTGAGGCGGTGTCCGGAGGAGTCGGCGAGCCATCCGGCGACGGTCGGCATGAGCCCGGCGGCCGCCGCTTTGACCAGGACGTCGTGGCCGACGCCGTCGAGTTGCAGGAAGACCGTGCCGGGCGGTCCCTCGCGGCCGGGTTCCGCCGGGTCCGGCGATCTGCCGCGTCTGCGTCGCCGGTCGGCGAGCCGGGACAGCCGGCGGCGGTAGGCCTCGTCGTCGCGGACGGCGAGGGCGGTGGAGGTGGCGGAGGCGACGGCGGACATCACGGCGGCGACGACGACCGCGGTCTCCGGCGCCGCGTCACCGCGCCCGTCCGGGATCAGACGCAGCGCTATGAGCAGCAGCGAACCGTTGAGGAAGAAGACCAGTGCGCCGAGGACCAGCGCGGGCACGATGAGCAGGGCCCGGACGAGGACGGGCCACACCAGGGCGGAGAGCAGGCCGAACGCGCCCGCGCCCCAGGCCGCGGTGAACGCCGTCCTGGTGATGGTGTCGCCGTCGTCGGACTGGAGCTGGAAGTCGGGCAGGGCGCCGGCCAGCACGAGCAGGGTGACGGTCGACACGGCCCAGACCGCGATCACGCGCATCAGGGTCCTGCCCGCCGTACGCCACTTCCCGTCACCCACGCCGGTCCACCTCACGCCCTCTCCGCCCCGGGCCCGGTGCGTCCGGGGCCCGCCCTTCAGCTTTTCACAGCGTCGCTCCCGGTCAGCGGCTTCGGCGACAGGCCCTAGGCCCGGCGCGACGGTACGGGGGGCGCATAGGCTCGTACCGGCAGCGCACCCGGTCACGGGCCACGCGGGCGGTGCACCGGGGCGCGGGGATCGGACGAGGACCGGACGGGGGCAGGATGAGGACCGACCGGAGCCGGGCAGGAACCGGACGGGGATCGAGCGAGGAGGCGGACATGCCGGTGGAGGTCACCTGGTGGGGTCATGCCACCTGCACGATCGAGGACTCGGGGGTGCGGGTGCTGACCGACCCCCTGTTCGTACGGCGCTTCGCGCATCTGCGCCGCCGCCGGGGCGAGGTGCCGCCGCCGGAGGCCGCGGTCGCGGAGGTGGTGCTGGTCTCCCATCTGCACTCGGATCATCTGCATCTGCCGTCGCTGGCCCGGCTGGCTCCCGGCAGCCGGCTGATCGTGCCGAGCGGCGCGGTGGCGGCCGTACCGGGGCTGCGGATGCTGCGGCGGGTGCGGCAGCTGCACATCACCGAGGTGCGGCCGGGTGACACGGTGCGGATCGGCGAGGTGCGGGTACGGGCGGTCCCCGCGCTGCACGACGGGCGGCGGCTGCCGGTCGGACCGCACCGGTCGCCCGCGCTCGGCTATGTCGTCGAGGGCGAGGCCCGGACGTACTTCGCCGGGGACACCGGGCTCTTCGACGCGATGGCCGAGGAGGTGGGGCCGGTGGACGTGGCGCTGCTGCCGGTCGGCGGGTGGGGGCCCTATCTGGGGCCCAGCCATCTGGACCCGGTCCGGGCCGCCGAGGCGCTGACCCGGCTCGCGCCCCGGTCGGCGGTGCCGGTGCACTACGGGACGTACTGGCCGATCGGCCTGGACGCGGTGCGGCCGCACGAGTTCCACGCACCGGGCGACGAGTTCGTCCGGCATGCGGCGAAGCAGGCTCCGGAGGTGGCGGTGCATCTGCTCGGGCACGGCGAGCGGGTCAGACCGGAGGCCGGCCGGTGATCCAGGAGATCCAGCAGGTGGTGCGGGAGCTGCCCACCGAGTCGACCCAGCAGGCGGTCGGCTATCCGACACTGTTCGCCCTGGTGTCGCTGGGGTCTCTGGTGCCCGTGGTGCCGACGGGGGCGCTGGTGAGTTCGGCGGCGGTGGTGGCCTTCCACCAGACGTCTCCGCTCGCCCTGCTCTTCGTGTTCCTGGTGGCGTCGTCCGCCGCGTTCCTCGGGGACATCTGCCTGTACTGGCTGGGGCAGCGCGGGGTGCGGTCGAATCACGGTTCGAAGTGGCTGGCGGCGATAACCCGCCGGGCCGCGCCGGAGCGGCTGGCCCAGGCCCAGGAGAAGCTGGCGGAGCACGGCGGGACGGTGCTGGTGCTGTCCCGGCTGGTGCCGGCCGGGCGGATCCCGGTGATGCTGGCGTGTCTGCTGGGCCGGATGCCGCTGCGGCAGTTCGCCCGGGGCGACGTTCCGGCGTGTCTGGCGTGGGCGGCGACGTACCAGCTGATCGGAATCCTGGGCGGTTCGCTGTTCCCGGAGCCGTGGCAGGGGGTGGTCGCGGCGGTCGCCCTGACGCTGCTGATCAGCGGGGCGCCGGCGGTGTGGCGAAGGCTGCGGGCGCGGTTCGGCCCCGCGTCTTCGTAGCCGTCCTCGGCGACCGTACACAGCGCGGCCGTACGGAACGCGGCCGTAGTCAGCGCAGTTCGGCGAAGACCGCCGCGAAGCCGTCCAGGGCCCGCGCCACATGCGGGAGCTCCAGAGGCTTGGCTGCGGCGAGGGACTCCGTCTGCTGCTGCGGCGTGGCCCCCAGCAGCGGCCCCGTGCCCAGGCGTACGCGCAGGGCACCCAGCTCGTCCCCGAAGCGGTGTCCGCCGGGGGCCGGTGCGCCGAGCCGGTCGGTGAGGTACTCCTCCAGCTCCATGGAGTCCGTGACGCCCAGGTCCGCCAGCCGGGAGCGGAGGGGGCCGAGGTCGGCGTAGAGGTGGCGGCCCGCCTGCGGGGGGCGGGCCAGCGCGCCGGAGCCGAGGACCGCGCGGTGGGCGGCTGCGGCGACCTCGGTCTGGAGCGCGGCGGCCCGCCGGATCCGGTCGCGTACGGAGTCGGGCTCGCCCAGCGCGTGGGCGGCGGCGTGGGCGACCGGGCCGGCGACGAGGGCGCCGAGCGCGGTGAGGATGTCCAGGGTGCGGGCGTGCCGGACGGCGGCCCGGGGGGTGTCCGGGAAGCGGGCGACGGCGACCGGCCAGGCGGCGGGTACGAGGGCCCCGGACAGGTCGGCGATCACCGTGACGTCGTCCGGGCACATCTCGGCCGGGCTGAGCAGGACGGTGTCGCGCGGGCGGTGCACGGTGTCGCGCCAGGTCTCGTCGCTGATGATGTGCAGCCTCTCGTCGACGGCCGCCTCGCAGGCCTCGCGGACCAGCTCGGGCGGGGCGACGGTGGCGGTGGGGTCGTCCACGACGGACAGCAGCAGCAGTTTCGGCCGCCCGCCCTCCGCACGGACCCGGCGGACGGTCTCCAGCAGGGCGTACGGGTCGGGGATGCCGCCGCATTCGGCCGGGGTGGGCACGTGGTAGGCGGGGCGGCCCAGCAGCCGGGCCTGCGGCATCCAGGCGGCGGGGCAGGGGCGCGGCATGAGGACGTCGCCGCCGTGTGCGCCGATGAGGGCCAGCAGGAGCGGCTGGGCCCCGGGGGCGGCGGCGATCCCGCCCGCCGCGCCGTGCAGCCCGCGCCGGTCCCAGTAACCGCGGGCCGCCTCACGCAGGACCGGCCCGCCGCCGGGAGGCTCGGGCCTGGTCCGGGCGGAGGCGGCGGCGAGCACGGCGGCCAACTCGGGAAGGACGGGCAGCCCGGGGTCGGGGGCGGGCGGCCCGTACCGGACGGGGCCGTGATCCTCGTGCGGGCGGGCGGCGGCCGGGTGACCGGGCCGGTGGGCCTCGTCGTCGGTGGTCCGGGCTGCGTCCTGCCCGCCGGCCGGATTCTCCCCACCGTTCCGCTCCCGGCCAGGCGCAACGCCCTCCGCCCCCCGAGCCCTGTCCGGCCCGTCGGCCGGCTCCCCCGCCGGGCCGGTGTCCTCGGTCCCCTGCATCCGGGCCTCCTTCGCCGCTCGCCGCTCGTCACTCCGCGCCTGTGCGTCTCGCCCCGTGCCCGGGGTCCGGGTGCCCGGGCAGATGGCCTCTGGCTTCTTTATACGGAGGTTCCGGACAGCCCGCCCGCCCAATCGCGCGCCCGCGCCGGGGGCGTCACCGCGTCGGCCGTTCCGCCGGTCGGTGGTGGCGCGTGGCCGGAGTCTCAGCGCGCCTGCTGGTTCAGCGTGGCCCCGGCGGGTATTCGCTGACCCATGGCCACACCGAGAACCTCACCCACCGCCTCCTCCGCCCCCGCCGTCGCCCGGATGCGCGGCTGGCTGCAGGGGCGCGACCTGGCTGTCTTCCGCAGCGTCGCGGACCGGCACTGGCCGGGGGCCGATCCGTTGCTGCCCCGGTTGAGCCGGAGCGCCAACCACGGGTTGCTCTGGTTCGGGGCGGCGGCCGGGATCGCGGCCCTCGGCAGCAGCGCGCGGTCGCGCCGGGCGGCGCTGCGCGGGGTGGCGTCCCTCGCCGTGGCCTCGGCGGCGATCAACACGGTCGGCAAGGGCGCGGTACGCCGTGACCGGCCGATCCTGGACGCGGTGCCGGTGATGCGGCAGCTCAAGCGGCAGCCGGTCACCACCTCCTTCCCCTCCGGCCACGCGGCGTCGGCGGCCGCCTTCGCCACCGGGGTGGCCCTGGAGTCCAAGGGCTGGGGCGCCGTCGTGGCCCCGGTCGCGGTGGCCGTGGCGGCCTCCCGCGTCTACACCGGGGTCCACTACCCGAGCGATGTGCTCGCGGGCGCGGCGCTGGGCATAGGAGCCGCGTTCGCCCTGCGCGGGGTCGTCCCCACCCGGGGCCAGCTGCCCGCTCCCGGCCGCCCGCCCGGCGAAGCCCCGGCGCTGCCCGCGGGCAAGGACCTCGTCGTGGTGGTGAACCGGGAGTCCGGTACGGCCACCGCGACCGCGTCGTTGGTGCGCGAGGTGCTGCCCATGGCGACCGTCATGGAGGTCGCGCCCGCCGATCTCCCGGCCGCCTTCGCCGACGCGGCGGACCGGGGCCGGGCCCTGGGCGTCTGCGGCGGCGACGGCACGGTGAACCTGGCGGCCTCCGTGGCCGCGACGCACGGGATGCCCCTGGCGGTCTTCCCCGGTGGCACGCTCAACCACTTCGCCTACGACCTGGGCATCGAGACCGTCCACGACACCGCCACCGCGCTCACGGCGGGCGATGCCATCCGGGTGGACCTCGGCCGCTTCCGGCCGGGACCCAAGGGCGCGGACGGAGCCGACGGCTACTTCCTCAACGCCTTCTCGCTGGGGGTCTACCCGGAACTGGTGAACACCCGGGAACACTGGTCGCCGCGGATCGGCGGCTGGCCCGCGGGCGTGCTCGCCGCGTTCCACGTGCTGCGCGGCCAGCGCCCGCTGGAGGCCGAGTTCCAGGGCCGCAGGCGTCCGTTGTGGCTGGTCTTCGTCGGCAACGGGCTCTTCCGGCGCGTGGGTCCCAACCCGGGCCGTCGCCACAACCTGGCCGACGGGCTGCTGGACGTCCGGGTCATCCACGGCGGCCGAGGGCCCGCGCTGCGCCTGCTGGCGGCGGCGGTGGCGGGTCCGCTGACCCGCTCCCCCGTCCACGCCGCGGTGCGGCGGCGCCGGGTCCGGATCGGTGGACTGGCGCCGGGGACTCCGTACGCGTACGACGGCGAAGTGGCCCACTCCGGAACGGAGCTGATGGTCGACAAGCTGCCGGAGGCGTTGACGGTCTACTGCCCGATGCCGGTCTGACACCCCAAGGAGACCCGTCCGTATAGCAAGACGCCTATCTCACGATCCGACATCGCGGCGTACGGTGGTTCCGTCGCCGCGCTCCTCGGCGCGGGGTTTCCGGGAAAGGGAGAGGGCGTCACGCCATGCCGAAGGACACCGCCGTGTACACGCACGGCCACCACGAGTCCGTCCTGCGCTCGCACCGCTGGCGGACCGCCGCCAACTCGGCCGCCTACCTCCTCGGCGAACTCCGCCCCGGCCTGGCCGTGCTGGACGTCGGCTGCGGCCCGGGGACCATCACCGCCGATCTGGCCGCGCTGGTGGCGCCGGGCCGGGTCACCGCGGTGGACGCCGCCACCGACATCCTGGGCCAGGCCGCCGCGGTGGCGGGCGAAAGGGGCCTGGAGAACGTCGAGTTCGCCGTTGCCGACGTGCACGCCCTGGAGTTCCCCGACGACTCCTTCGACGTGGTCCACGCCCACCAGGTGCTCCAGCACGTGGGCGACCCGGTCCAGGCGCTGCGCGAGATGCGGCGGGTCTGCCGGCCCGGCGGTGTGGTCGCGGCCCGGGACAGCGACTACGCGGCGATGACCTGGTATCCGGAGACCCCCGGCCTCGGCACCTGGCTGGACGTGTACGGACGGGTGGCCCGCGGCAACGGCGGCGAGCCCGACGCCGGCCGCCGGCTCCTCTCCTGGGCGCGGCAGGCCGGGTTCACCGACATCACCCCGACCGCGGCCGCCTGGTGTTTCGCCACCCCGGAGAGCCGCGCCTGGTGGAGCGGCCTGTGGGCGGACCGTACGACGGACTCCGTCTACGCCGAGCTGGCGGTGGCGGGCGGCCATGCGAGCGCCGGGCAGCTCGCGGAGATCGCCGGGGCGTGGCGCTCCTGGGGCGGGGAGGGCGACGGCTGGTTCATGGTCCCGCACGGTGAGGTGCTGTGCCGGGTGTGAGGTGAAGCGGGGCTCCGGCCCGCCCGGAATCGATCACACCGGTCGCGGCGGCCAACTACCCTCGTAAGCATGGAGATCCTCGGAACCACGCTGCGTATCTGCGTCGACGACCTGGAGGCCGCGGTGGCCTTCTACGAGGGGCTGACCGGCACGTCGGCCCTGCGCTTCGAGCGCGGTGGGGTGTCGGTGGCCGCGATCGGCTGCTTCCTGCTGATGAGCGGGCCGGAGTCGGAGCTGGAGGTGTTGCGGAAGGTGGGGGCGACCATCGCCGTCAAGGACGTCGACGAGGCGAACGAGGCGCTGACCCGGGCGGGCGCGCGGGTCATCGCGGGGCCGGTGCCGACCCCGGCGGGCCGCAACCTCATCGCGCTGCACCCGGACGGCTCGGTCTTCGAGTACGTGGACCGCAACGTCACCGTCTGAACCACCGGAACCGTCCGACCGCCCCCCCGGGCGCGTTGTTCACGCCCCCGGCGGGCTCATGCGGAAGTCGTAGGCGTCCGGCAGCGGTTCGTCGCTGACCAACGCCCACAACTCGCCGAGGATGCCGGCTCCTTCGCGCAGGTCGGCGACCTCGAATCCGGCGTCGAAGACCGCGCGGGCCGCCCCGGTGTCACCCTCGGCGACCAGTGCCTGAGCCAGGAGCAGCCGGAAGCGTCCGCGCTCCCGGACCGTCTCCGGCAGCCCGTCGAGCAGCGCCCGGGCCTCCCCGGGGCGGCCTGCGGACAGGTGTGCCTCGACGGTCTCGCGGGCCAGGGCGACGAGGAGCGCCCCGCCCGTCTCCGACGCGGCGAGGTCCGTCGTACCCGGGGCACCGAGGTCCGCGAAGGCCTCGGCGTACAGCTCGGCGGCGTGGTCCGGCCTGCCGCTCTCCTCGGCGGCGACGGCGAGGCAGCGCAGCAGGGGCCAGCGCGGTACGGGCCCCTTCTCCAGCCCGCGTTCCCAGCTGCGGACCGCCTGGGCCCGGTCGTCGGCGTGCCACTGCGCGATGCCGAGGTGGTACTCCGTGTGCGGGTCGGCGTCGGCGGTCTCCAGCATGTCGCGCCAGGGCGGTGACACCAGGGTCGGGCAGGGCGGTTGCTCCGGGTCCGGCTTCGGCAGGGTGCCGTGCTCCAGCAACTCCCGCCAGGGCTTCTGCTGTTCGCCGAGGGTGGCGGTGGGGAACGGGGTTCCGGGCAGCCGGAGTCCGCCCCGCAGCACCTCCAGCGCGCCCCAGCCGGAGCCGGTGGCGAGCACCTCTCCCGGTTCGGTGTCGGCGTACGGCAGCCAGGCCGCATACGCCTCCTCCACCGCCGCGCGCGGCAGGGCCTCCTCCAGCCGTGCGGCGGCCTCCCCCGTGGCGGCCGCCCAGTCGCCGCCGTGCACGGCGGCCGGGTCGGCGGAGAGCGGGCCGTAGGACTCCATCCAGCTGAACGCGGCGCCCGGTTCGAGGGGGACGTGTTCCAGTTGGGTGCGGGCGAGACCGGCCTGGATCTCCGCGTAGCCGCCGCCCCCGGGCCCGTTCAGCCACTCCTGCCAGCGGCGGCCGCCCTTCCCGTGGCCCCAGCGGAACAGCTTGCGGCCGCGCAGCAGGTCCGTGGAGGTCTGGACGAGCCCGTGGCCGTCCGCGTCCAGCGCGGCGATCCAGCGCCGGGCGCCGTCGGGCAACTCGTAGAAGTGGTCGGCGGGGTACTCGGAGCGCAGCGGATAGGTGTGGTCGAGGCCATCCGTCTCCGGGACGGCGACCCGGGTGAGGGTGTGGTCGTAGCCGAAGTGCCAGGCCTCGTCGGCCGGGACCAGGACCCGGGTGTCCGGGGTCTCGGGGACAGCGATGTTGGACCACCAGTAGACGGGCGCGCTCTGTTCGTGCGGGTTGCGTATCCGTACGCCGACGTGCAGGAAGTCGGAGTCGTCGGGGAGCCAGAGGTCCACCTGGAAGGGCAGGTCGCGCAGCCGCTCCCACTCCCAGAGCCGCACCATCGTCCCGCCGTCGGGGGCGGGCACCAGCGCGGCGTGCAAGGGTGCGCAGGTCAGGGTGGTGTGGCCGGTGGCGCCGATGTTCCACTCGATCCCGCCGGAGAACCAGGCCCCGTTGAGGGCGAAGGCGGCGGGCTGGAGGACCGGGTTGCGGTGGAGCAGTTCGCGGCCGGTGGGCTTGTGGTGCAGGGAGTGGATCCGGCCGCCGAGTCCGGGGAGCACGGTGACGCGCAGCCGGTCGTTCTCGATGACGACGGCGTCGAGATCGGCGGGGGTGCGCTCGCGCCCGTAGCCGTCGAGCAGCCGGGTGGGCAGGAGGGTGCGCAGCGGCCGGTGGCCCAGTTGCCGGGCCATGTCGCAGGGCAGGCCCTCGCGTTCACGGGGGTCGAGCACGGGTGGCGGGGCGGGCGTCCGCAGGGGCGGGAGCGGGTTCTCCGGCCCGAGCGGCGCTGCGGGCAGGTTCAGTACGGTACGTCGTACGGTCGTGGCCAAGGCACCCTCGTTCCCTCGCGGCGGGCCGCCGCAGGTCCGGGCGCCCCGGTGACCATGGAACACGCAGGTGGCCGGGTGGACCAGAGTCCCGTCGGTCAGACTTGCGCACACCCGGAGGCTGCCCGCATCCGGTGACCGGCTCCTCACGCCTCCTTCAGCGCGCCGACGACGAGGTCGGCGAGCAGCGCGCCCGCCGTGCCGTCCGGGTCGAGATCGGGGTCGTAGATGGTGACGTTGAGGCCGACGCAGCGCGGGGAGGAGACCAGAGTCCGCAGCAGCGGGGCGAGTTCGTCCGGGAGGAGGCCGCCGTCGTCCGGGCTGTCGACGGCGGGCATGACGCTCGGGTCCAGGACATCGGCGTCCAGGTGGACCCAGTAGCCGTCGAGGGCAGGCGTCTCCAGGCTCTCCACGGTGGCCCGTGCGAGATCGGCCGCTCCCCACTCGCGGATCTGGCCGACGGTGGCGTTGGGGATCTTCAGTGCGGCCAGTTCGGCCTGGTCCTCGTCCTCGTCACGCATGCCGAAGAGGCGGACGTCCTCGTCCTTGAGGTAGGGGCCGAGCCCCTCGATGTCGCTGAGGTCCGCCTGTCCCCGGCCGGTGGCGATGGCCAACTCCTCGCCGCCCGCCGCGCCGATCCGGTCGCTGTTGCCGGTGTGCCGGAAGTCGGCGGATCCGTCGACGGCGGCGAGACCGTACCGGCCGATGCGGCGCAGGGCGAGGGCCGCGCCGAGCTGGATGGAGCAGTCGCCGCCGAGGACGAGGGCGAACTCACCGGCCCGTACGTGCCCTTCGATGCGGTCGGCGAGGGTGCGGGTGTAGCGGGCGATGGCGGCGGCGTTGAACACCCCGTCGCCTTCCTGCCAGTGGCCGAGGTCGTAGCGCGGCGGCACCACGACGCCGCCTTCGAGTGCGCCGAGGCGGGCCACGATCCGTTGCTCGCGCAGCGCGCCGGCCAGCTTGTAGCAGCCCGGTACGGTCCCGGGAGCCGGAGGCCGCAGGCCGAGGTTGGACGGGGCGTCGAGGACCACGATCGTACGCATGCGGATCATCCTCGCCGCGGTGGCGCACACCCCTCAAGCGGTTTCGCCGACAGCGTGCGGAGGCTGGAGCGGTCGTGAGCCCGCCGTCACTTCCCCCGGCGGCGGAAGAGGTAGCCGCCGCAGCCGAGCCCGATCAGGAACATGGCGGCCAGGGCGGACCACAGGGGCATCGTCACCTCGGGGATCAGCACCCGGATGGTGACGTCGTCGGTGTTCACGCAGATGAACACGATGACGAGCACGACCACCACACCGACCGCGATGCGCCCCGGAGTGAGCCACCCCTGGGCGCGCCCGCTGTCGCTCGATACGTCCTTGGGGCTCATGGTCCGGCCCTTCCGCTCGTTGCTCACCCGTCCGGCCCGTCGTCGTGCACGCGGCCGCCCCCCGGGGTCCCAGCATGAGCGGTTGCCGGGCCCGGGGGGCGGTACTGCTGCGCCGTTCGGGTGAACGGGCGGGTGGGGGCGTCAGCCCGCCGGGACCACCGGGAGCTCCAGTACGCCGGTGTCCTCGGGGGCGTGGAGGACGGTGACGGGCTTGATGCCCCGGTTGCCGAAGTACGCGGTGTCGCTGGCGGCGATCACGAACTCCAGGCGGTGCCCCTTCTCGTACCGGTGGACGATGCCGGGCAGCTCGACCGTGAAGGGCCGGGTGACGTCGGGGACCCGGACCGGGGAGACGAGCCGGTTCACCAGCTTCCGGCTGCCGTCGGGGGCCACGTCGTAGACCTTGGCGAACAGGACGAGCTTGTCGGAGGCGTCGCCGCTGTTCTGGACCCGCTCCGCCTTCGGCGAGACGACCTTGAGGGTGGCCTTGGGCGCGCCGACGACGTCGAGGGGTGCGGTAAGGGGGTCGCTGCGCCAGCCGAGGTAGGTGCCCTTCGTGTCGTACGGCTTCGGGTCGGGCAGTCCGATCAGCGGGGCGATGGAGCTCTCGGAGTGGCTGGTGGGCACGAGCCAGTTGGTGTACTGGCGGCTGCCGCGCGCGACCTTGGAGCGGTTGTCGACGAGTTTGCCGTCGCCGGAGAGGTAGAGGGACTGCGAGAGGGCGGGGACGTCGGCGGCGGTTCCGTAGCCGCTCTGCCAGTCGCGGTAGTAGGAGAAGGCGGGTCCGGTGTCGACGCCTGTGTTCTTGTGGAGGTAGCGGTCGAACCAGGCCAGCACCCGCTGCCCCACGTGGCTGGTCTCCAGGTTGCCCTGACTCAGGTCGAGTTCGCCGGGGACCTGGCCGCCGCTGTGGCCCCAGGACTGCCAGATCATCTTGGTCTCGGTGCCCTGCGCCTTGAGCGTCCGGTAGGTGGCGGTGGCCTCGTTGAGGTTGAAGAGGCTGTCGGCCTGGCCCTGGACGATGAGGGTGGGAGCCTTGACCCGGTCGAGGTAGGAGACGGGCGAGACGCTGCGCGCGTACGCGAGCATCTCCTCCGCCTTGTCGGCCGGGTAGCGGCCGGAGTTGAGCAGCCGGATCGTCTCGCAGGCGCGGGTGGCGAAGTGCAGGCAGTCGAGACGGTTGATCCGGGAGGGGTCCAGGCTCGGATTGAGGAGCGGCTGCCCTTCGCCGATCAGGTAGAAGCCGTTGGCCCACTGCCACTTGAAGACACCGGGGGTGTCGGAGGTGACGCCGGTGCGCGCCCCGGTGTTGTTGGGCGCGAGTGCGTAGCCGAGGTCGTTCCAGGTGATCAGCGGGACGAGCGCGTCGACGCGGGGGTCGACGGCGGCGGTCGCCAGCTGGATCGCACCGCCGTAGGAGCCGCCGATCATCCCCACGCGCGGGTCGCCGTCGGCGTCCTGGGTGACGTAGTCGGCCTTCGTCCCGTCGTCGGCCGCGCGAACTCCCCCGAGGAAGTCGAGGAGTTCGCTCGCCGCCTGTCCGTCGACGGCGGGGTCGTCGAGGCTGATCAGGCAGCCGGACTTGCCGAAGCCGAGGCCGGAGTAGACGAGCCCGACATAGCCGCGCTGGGCGAAGGCCTTGCCGATGGCGTCGGTGGAGCCGTCGGACTTGCTGCCGCCGAAGCCGTTGGTGGCGAGGACGGCGGGGGCCGGGTTGTCGGCGTCGGCCCCGGCGGGCCGGTAGAGATCGGCGTCCACCGTGCAGGTGCGGTCGCCCGCCTCGACGGTGAACGTCAGCGGGGTGACGGTGTACGGGGCGGCGTCGGCCCGGGCCGGGCCGGCGAGGACGAGGGGGGCGACGAGGGCCGCCCCGGCGACCGCGACGAGCGGGCCGCGCACTCTGGAAACAGCACCTGACACGAAGACCTCCACACCGAGGACACCTTACCGACCGGTAAGTATTGGTCGCGCTCATGCTGTGACACAGCTCATAGCCGTGTCAACGCATCGGACAGCGGTTCTTGACGGATGTTCACGTTCCCCGCGCGAAAGCACACACGTCCGCGCCCGCACGGAAGGCGGTGCGGGCGCGGACCGGGGAGGAGAGGCCGAGGAGGCTCAGATGAGGGCGGGCACCTGGACGGTGAGCGTGCAACGCCCGCCGTCCGCCGGTGCGTCGAGCACCGCGGGCAGACCCAGGGGAATCGTCAGCGCGGTCGCCCCGTGGCCGAACCCCAGCTCCTCGACCACGGGTATGCCCAGCGGGCCGAGCCGGTCGGCGAGCACGGCGCGGATCTTCTCGTACGGGCCGCACTCCTGCCAGGAGCCGCAGGCCACTCCGGCGACCCCGGTCAGGGCACCGGAGCGCAGGAGCCGGGTGAGGATGCCGTCGAGCCGGTAGGGCTCCTCCCCGGTGTCCTCGATCACCAGCAGGTTGCCCCGGGCGTGGGACCGGCCGCCCGGGGTGCCGGTGTCGGCGGCCAGGAGGCTGACGCATCCGCCGTACAGGACACCTTCGGCCCGGCCGGGGACCAGGGCACCGGCCGATGCGAGGCCGAGGGTGCGTACGGTCTCCGGCTCGAAGAGGGTGGCGCGCAGGTGCTCGCGGGTCGGCGCGTCCTTGAGGAACGTCTCGGTGGCGACCATCGGTCCGTGCAGGGTGGCGAACCCGGCCCGCAGGGCGAACGCCTCGTGCAGCACGGTGATGTCGCTGTAGCCGACGAACGCCTTGGGCCCGGCGACCCGGATCGCCGCCCAGTCGACCAGGTCGACCATCCGGTGTGCGCCGAAGCCGCCCCGGGCGCAGAGCACGGCCTCCACGGACGGGTCGCACCACGCGGCCTGAAGGTCCGCCGCCCGGTCCGCGTCCGTCCCCGCGAGATAGTCCAACTCCGGGTGCGTGGAGCGGACATGGGGCCCGACGACGGGTTCGAGGCCCCAGTGGCGCAGGACGGCGAGGCCCTCCTCCAGCCGGTCGACGGGGACCGGTCCGCTGGGCGCGACGACGGCGACCCGGGAGCCGGGGCGCAGCCGGGCCGGCCGGGCGAGTGGGGTGGCCGGGCCGGGGTTCTGGCGGGTCACGTGGTCAGCTCCAGGGGCGGCACGTCGGGCCGGTCGATTCCGAACGTCTGTGCGTAGAGGGAGAGTTCGGCCTCCAGGGAGCGGACCAGCGTCTCCACGCGCCGGAATCCGTGGCTCTCCCCGGCGAAGGCGATGTAGGCGTGGGCGATGCCCCGGCCGGACACGGCGGCGAGGAACCGCTCGCTCTGGGCGGGCGGGCAGATCACGTCGTCGAGGCCCTGGAGCAGCAGGAAAGGGGTGTTCAGCCGGTCGGTGCGGTTCATCGGGGAGCGTTCCCGGTAGCGCTCGGGCACCTCGGCGAACGGGCCGACGAGCGACTCCAGATACCGCGATTCAAAGTCGTGGGTCTCGTCGGTGGCCCACCCTTCGAGGTCCAGAATCGGGTAGAGGATCGTCCCGCAGGCGTAGAGGTCAGTGCTGGTCAGCGAGGCGGCGGTGGTCCAGCCGCCCGCGCTGCCGCCCCGGATCGCGAGCCGGTCCGGGTCGGCGGCGCCCTCCTCGACCAGGGCCGAGGCGACGGCCGCGCAGTCCGCCACGTCGACCAAACCCCATGCGCCGCGCAGCCGTTCGCGGTAGGCGCGTCCGTAGCCGGTGGAGCCGCCGTAGTTCACCTCGGCGACGCCGATGCCGCGCGAGGTGAAGTAGGCGATCTCCAGGTCGAGGACGAGCGGGGAGTGGCCGGTGGGGCCGCCGTGCGCCCAGACGACGTACGGGGGCTTCTCGCCTTCGGGGCCGGTGTGTTCGGGGTGGTGCGGCGGGTGGATATGGGCGTGGATCTCGCGGCCGTCGGGACCGGTGAAGGTCCGCTGCTCGGACGCCGGGTAGTACGCGGGGTCCACGGCGTCCCGGTGGGGTGCGCCGATGGTGCGGGTGCGTCCGGTCGTGGTGTCCAGCTCGACGACCTCGGGCGCGCCGCGGGTGCTCGCCGCGACGCCGACGACCCGGCTGCCGTGCACGGCGAGCGTGTCGGACCAGGAGGTCCAGGGGCCCGGGGCGTCGGCGAGTTCGCCGGTCTCCGGGTCGAGGATGCCGAGGCGGTGGTCGCCCTTGCCGTGCAGGACGGCGATCAGCCCGTTGTCCAGCGGGTGGAACCAGCGCAGCCCGATCTTCCATAGCGGTCCGCCGAACTCCTCGCCCCGGGGCGGCAGGAGGCGGCTGCTGGGGACCGCACCGCCCGCGACGGCGTCGGGGCGGATGCGCTGGAGCTCCCACCAGCCGGAGAGGTCGGAGACGAACAGGAGGCTGCCGTCGCGGTCCCACTCCACCTGGCAGACCGATTCGTCGAGGTCCCCGACGAGCGGCCGGACCCCGGTGAATTCGCCCGCTTCGGTGATGTCGGCCAGCATGACCACCGTGCCGTCCCAGGGCATCGCCGGGTGGTCCCAGGCGATCCAGGCGGCCCGCCGCCCGTCGTGGGAGACCTTGGGTCCGGTGACGAACCGGTGCCGGTCGTCGGAGAGTTCACGGATCGCCGTCCGGTCGTCGGCCGCCGAGCCGTCCAGCGGTACGGCGGCGACCACCCGTCGTACGTCGGTGGGGGCGGGTCCGGTGAACTCCTCCAGCACACACCAGACTTCGCCCGCAGCCCCCTGCTCCGGGCGCACCTGCGGGTCCACCCAGCGCAGCCCGCCGCCGACCTCGGAGAGGGGAGTGAGCGGCCAGGGCTCCTCCGGCCCGTCGGGGGCGTAGGCGTACAGCCGCTGGTCGGTGAAGTGGACGAACACCACGAGGAGTTCGCCGTCCGCGCGGACCGTGCCGGCCCAGGGCTGTCCGCCGTACTCGATCACCCGGCTGCGGGCGTTCCAGGGGGCGGACAGCGCGGGTGCGGTGGTGCCGTCCGCGCGGCGGCGGATCAGCGCGCGGCGGCCGCCCTCTGCGGGGCGCGGCTCGGTCCACCAGACCTCGTCGCCGACGGTGCCGAGGTGGTCGGGCCGGCCGTCGTGCGAGGCGGCGAGGGCCGCGTCGATCGGCGACGGCCAGGTGCCGTACGGCGCTGCTGCTGCGGGCACGGTGTTCACGTAGGTCGTTCCCCCCGGGGACAGGTCGGTCAGGCCGTGCGCAGGTAGTGGTCGAGGACGCGGACGCCGAAGTGGAGGGCGTCGACGGGGACGCGCTCGTCGACGCCGTGGAAGAGCCGCTGGTAGTCGAAGCCGACGGGCAGCTTCAGCGGGGTGAAGCCGTAGCCGGTGATGCCGAGCCGGGAGAACTGCTTGGCGTCGGTGCCGCCCGACATGCAGTACGGGACGGTGTGCGCGCCCGGGTCGAACCGCTCGACGGCGGCCCGCAGCTTGGCGTACGTCGGTGAGTCGACCGGGGCCGTCAGAGCCTTCTCGCGGTGGTAGAACTCCCAGTCGACGAGCGGGCCGGTGAGCCGGTCCAGGGTGGCGTGGAACTCCTCGTCGCCGCCGGGGACCGTCCGGCCGTCGACGAAGGCGGAGGCGTGGCCGGGGATGACGTTGACCTTGTAACCGGCGTCCAGCATCGTCGGGTTGCTGCTGTTGCGGACGGTGTTCTCGACGAGGGAGGCGGCCGGGCCGAGCTTGCCGAGGAGCTGGGCGACGTCGAAGCCGGGGTCGTCCAGGTCGGCGGTGATGCCGTGCAGGGCGGCGATCTCGGTGATCGCGGCCCGGACGGTCGGGGTGAGGCGGATGGGCCACTCGTGCTCGCCGATCCGGGCGACGGCTGCGGCCAGCGCGCTCACCGCGTTCTCCCGGTTGACCTTGGAGCCGTGGCCGGCCCGGCCCTCGGCGGTCAGCTTCAGCCAGCCGGTGCCGCGCTCGCCCGCCGCGATCGGGTACAGCGAGAGGCCGTCGCCCGCGTGGAAGGTGAAGGCCCCGGACTCGCTGATCCCCTCCGTACAGCCCTCGAACAGGTCGGCGTGCTGCTCGGCGAGGAAGCCGGAGCCGTCGGCGGCGCTGTCCTCCTCGTCGGCGGTGTAGGCGATGACGATGTCGCGCGCCGGGCGGAAGCCCTCGCGGGCCCAGCCCCGGACGACGGAGAGGACCATCGCGTCCATGTTCTTCATGTCGACGGCGCCCCTCCCCCAGACGACCCCGTCGCGCACCTCGCCGGAGAACGGGTGCACGGTCCAGTCGGCGGGTTCGGCGGGCACCACGTCGAGGTGGCCGTGGACGAGCAGCGCGTCGGCCGAGGGGTCGGTGCCGGGGATCCGGGCGACCACGTTGGTCCGACCGGGGGTGCGCTCCAGCAGCGTCGGCTCGATCCCGGCGTCGGCGAGCCGCTCGGCGACGTACTCGGCGGCCGGGCGCTCCCGGCAGTCGCCGCCGCCCCGGTTGGTGGTGTCGATCCGGATCAGCCCGGAGGTGAACTCCACCACTTCGTCGAGAGCCTGCCGGTCCACGGGTCCGAGCAGGTCGGGGGCCTCAGCCATACTGTTCCTCCACAGCGGCCGACACGATCGTCGTCACCGCCTTGAACGTGCGAATTCCTTCGTACATCGTCGCGCTGGTGTACGCGACGCGCCTCTCGCCGCTCGGCGCCACGCCGGGGACGACGGTCGCCGCCGCCGCCAGATGCTCGGCGTCGAACTCCAGCTCGACGGTGAACGTCTTCCCGGCGACGGGATCCCGACGCCCCGCGAGCGCGGTGGCCGCTTTCGCCGCCCCCCTGATGTCGGCGGCGGTACGGGCCGGCGTCCGGCAGACCGCCGCGTACCGGGAGACGTAGTCCTTCACGGCGACCTTCCGGGCGTCAGGGGCGTACCCCTCGGCGTCCACGCAGGTCAGGTCGTCGCCGGTGACGAGGACGACGGGCACCCCGTATTCGGCGGCGACGTGCGCGTTGAGCAGGCCCTCGCTGGCCCGGACGCCGTCGAGCCAGACGCCGGTGATGGAGTTGGCGAGGTAGGTGTGGGCGAGGACACCCTCCGTACCGGCCCCCGTGTGGTAGCCGACGAAGGCCACCGCGTCCACGTCGCCGTGCTGGATGCCCTCCACCATGGACAGCGACTTGTGCTTGCCGGTCAGCATCTGGACCCGTTCGTCCATGTGCTCCAGCAGCAGATTGCGCATCGACCAGTGGGCCTCGTTCACCAGGACCTCGTCGGCGCCGCCGTCGTAGAAGCCGAGCGCGGCGGCGTTCACGTCCGAGGTGAACATCGACCGGCAGCGCTCCCACTGCGGGGTCCCCGGCAGCACGTCGGCCGGCCAGGTGACTCCGGTGGCGCCTTCCATGTCGGCGCTGATGAGGATCTTCATGCAGCCACACCGTACGCCCCGTGAGCGGCGCGGGCCAGGGAGGCCCTGGGGTCCAGTCCGGTGACGCCTTACGAGCCCCTGCGCCGCAGTGCCCTATGGCATCGCCAGCGGTCGTGCCGCGATACTGCGGGGCCCCACCCGGTGAAACGAAAGGGACCCGTGTGACCCACCAACTCCCCGCAACGGCCCGGACCGGTCTCGGCGGTATGGCGCTCCTGCTCGTTCTCGCGGGCTCCGCCCTGCCCGCCGCCGCCTCCCCCGCGGACACCTCCCGCGCCCCCGCGGAGGCGACCGTCGAGGAGCAGCGCCTCGACCGGGCCGCCCCGCAGGAGATCCTGCGGCGCAGCGGATTCGACGCCTTCGCCCCGCGCTTCGAGCGAGCCCTGGAGCGCTCGAAGAGCTACATGCAGGCCGAGCGCACCGTGACCCGCCACGCCTCCGCGCTGTGGCAGCGCGCCGTGGACCGGGCCCAGGGGCGAGGACCCGCCACGGGCGACCTGAGCCGGGGCGACGACCGCCCGCTGTACTGGGCCCGGCTCGCGCTCAGCCGCGAACTGCGCGCCTGGACGCCCCGGTTCGACCTCGACGACCGGCGGCGCGCAGCCCTGCACTCCGCCCTGGAGACCGCGTCGCGCGGCCAGAGCGACATCCACTACCCGGGCCACCGGACGAAGCGGGTCCTGGTCACCGGATTCGACCCGTTCACGCTGGACCGCGACGTCCGGATCGGCAATCCCTCGGGCGCGAGCGCGCTCGCCCTGGACGGCACCCTGGTGCAGACGCCGGACGGGCCGGCCCGGATCGAGACGGTCGTCTTCCCGGTGCGCTGGGCGGACTTCGCCGACGGCGTCGTCGAGCGGGCCCTCGCCCGGCAGCTGCCGCATCTGGACCTGTTCACCACGGTCAGCCAGGGCCGCCAGGGCCGCTTCGACGTGGAACGCACCAACGGCGCCTGGCGCGGCGGTTTCGCCGACAACGAGAACGCCTCCAGCACCGGGCTCGTCCCCGTCGCCGACCCGGCCACGCAGCCGCAGTGGACGTCCACGACCCTCCCGTACCGGCAGCTCACCGAGGCGGACACGGGCCGCTTCCCGGTGTACGACAACACCGAGGTCACCGAGATCCCGGCGGGCGGCACCCAGCCCGTGACCCGGCCCGACGGCCCCACCCCGGGCTCGGCGGCACGGGCCGGGGGCGGCGGCGACTACCTCTCCAACGAGATCGCCTACCGGGTCACCCTGCTGCGCGACCGGCTCCGCCTGCCCGACCTGCCGGGCGGCCATCTGCACACCCCGGTCCTCCAGTTCGGCGCGGCGAACACGAACCCGCAGACGGGCACGGTCACCGACCCGGACTTCGAGCGCAACCGCGCGGACATCGTGGGCCAGGTGAGGGAACTGGTGAGGACGGCGGTGACGGCCGCAGGCTGAGCAGCGCCGGCTGAGCGAGGCTGCGAGCCGCGCTTCGGCATCCCACCTCGGGATCCTGAGGCGCGGCGGCCTGGAGGCGCGCAACGCGGCGGCTCGCGGGCGTGTGCTGCGGCCCGCCGGGGCGAACACTATGAACGCAATGCGCGCGGGGCTTCTCCCCCGGGTGCGGCGCTTCCTAGCATCCCGGCATCCCGGCGCACCCCGTGCCGGGGCAGCCGCACAGACCGTTCCGGCGGCAGCGCTCGCGGGCGCTGCCGCCTGCACAGAACCGCCAGGAGCCGCCCCCGTGAACTCCCCCCATACCCCCGTCCGCGCCCTGCCGCTGCACCGCCGCCACCGGCTGCGCTCCGCCGCGCTGGCCGCCACGGTCGCGGCCCTGCTCCTCGGGTCGGCGGGCCGGGCCCCGGCGGCGCCCGCCCCGGCCGGGAGCCCGAGCGGAACCCCGGCGGCCGCCCCGGTCGCCGCCGACTGCCCGAAGGCGCTGGCCGGAAAGGCGCGGTGTTACACGGGCCAGGACGGGAACAGGGCGCACTACGCGCTCGCCGTCCCGATCCGCTGGAACGGCTCCCTGGTGGTGCACGCGCACGGCGGGCCCGACCTGGGCGACGCGTCGGACCCGGCCCGCTCGACCGAGGACCTGGAGCGCTGGGCCGTCATGGTCGAGGAGGGGTACGCCTGGGCGGGCTCCTCGTACCGGCGCGGCGGCTACGGGACGCGGATGGCGGCGGCCGACACCGAGAGCGTGCGCCGGGTCTTCACCGACCGGTTCGGCAAGCCGGGGCGGACCTATCTGCACGGCCAGTCCTGGGGCGGGAACGTCGCCGCCAAGGTCGCGGAGACGTACGGCACGAAGCCCGGGGCCTACGACGGGGTGCTGCTGACCAACGGCGTCCTGGGCGGCGGTTCGCGCGGCTACGACTACCGGGTGGACCTGCGCGTGGTCTACCAGTACTACTGCGGCAACCACCCGCGCCCCACCGAGCCGCAGTACCCGCTGTGGCAGGGGCTGCGCCCGGACTCCACGATGACGTCCGCCGGGCTGAGCGCCCGGCTGCGGGAGTGCACGGGGTTCGACGCCGAACCGGCCGCCCGGACCGCGCTCCAGCAGCGGAACCTCAACGACATCCTGGCCGTCACCGGGATCCCGGAGCGGTCCCTGGAGTCGCATCTGCGGTTCGCGACGTTCACCTTCCGCGACATCGTCTCGACCCGGCTGGAGGGACGTAACCCCTTCTCCAACCGGGGCGTGCGGTATACCGGCTCGCACGACGACCGGGCGCTGAACGCGGGCGTGGAGCGGTTCTCGGCGGATCCGGCCGCGCGCCGGGACCTCTCGTGGGACAGCGACCTGACCGGGCGGGTGTCCCTGCCCGTCCTGACCCTGCACGCGATCGACGACCCCACGGCGTTCGTGGAGCACGAGGCCGCCTACCGGGCGACGCTGCGGGGCGCGGGCCGGGAGCACCGGCTCGTACAGTCCTTCACCCGGGAGAGCGAGCACAGCGGGCTGAGCAGCGCGGCGTACGCCAACTCCATTGCCGCTCTTGACCGTTGGGCCCGCAGCGGCCGCAAGCCCACCGCGCGCTCGCTGGCCGACTCGTGTGCCGCCTTCGACCGGACGTACGGCACGGGCTGCTTCTACGATCCGGCGTTCCGGCCCTCGTCGTACGCCTCCCGGGTGCTGCCCCGGCCGGGCGGGCTCGGCTGGCCCGCCATGACCGCGGGTCAGGAGCGGGCCTGGAGCCGGATCGACGGGGTGGGCATCGCTCCCTGAGGCGCGGGCAGGAAACCGGGGCCTTCCCGCATCCCCTGACGCCCTGTTGGTATACCGTAACGCCGCCTTCACACCGGCCGTACGCGAGGGAAACGGCGGCTGCCTAGCGTCCCCCGCCATGGATACCCGCACGCAACTCGCCGAACCGTCCCCGCCGGACCCCGCACCGCCCGCCGTCCCCGACGAACCCCAGGCGGTGCGGGAGACGCTGGAGGACTACACCCTCCGCTTCGCGCCCCGCAGTTACCGCCGCTGGACCCCGATGGTCGTCGCGACCACCGCGCTCGGCGGCATCGCCTACATGGCCGACTTCTCCATCGGCGCCGGGATCGCCATGGCCCACGGCACCGGCAACGCCCTGGTCGCGATCACCGTCGCGGCGGCCCTCATCTTCATCACCGGTTTCCCGCTCGCCTACTACGCGGCCCGCTACAACATCGACCTGGACCTGATCACCCGGGGCTCCGGCTTCGGCTACTACGGATCGGTCCTCACCGGCGTCATCTTCGCCAGCTTCACCGTCATCTTCTTCGCCCTCGAAGGCGCGATCATGGCCCAGGGCCTCAAGCTCGGCTTCGGGCTGCCGCTGTGGCTCGGCTACGCCGTCTCCACCCTCATGGTCATCCCCCTCGTCATCTACGGGATGAAGGCGCTCAGCACGCTCCAGGTGTGGACCACCCCCATCTGGCTGCTGCTGATGGTCGGCCCGCTGGTCTATCTGGTCGCCACCGACCCCGGCACCGTCGACAGCTTCCTCGCCTACGCGGGCACCGACGGCGAGGGCAGCCTCGACACGGCCTCCGTGCTGCTCGGCGCGGGGGTCTGCCTCTCGCTCATCGCGCAGATCGGTGAGCAGATCGACTATCTGCGCTTCATGCCGCCGAAGACCGAGGCGAACCGGCGCAGTTGGTGGACGGCGATGGTCATGGCAGGGCCCGGCTGGGTGGTGCTCGGCGCGATCAAGCAGGCCATCGGGGTCTTCCTCGCCGTCTACATCCTCTCCGAGGTGGGACCGGCCGCCGCGACCGAGCCGATCCAGCAGTTCCGCGGGGCGTTCGACGCGATGATGCCGTCCTGGCTGGTGGTGCCGCTGGCCGTGGTGCTGGTCGTGATCAGCCAGATCAAGATCAATGTGACGAACGCCTACTCCGGCTCGCTGGCGTGGACGAACTCCTTCACCCGGGTCACCAAGCACTACCCCGGCCGCATGATCTTCGTCCTGGTCAACCTGGCCTTCGCGCTGATCCTGATGGAGGCCGACATGTTCAGCTTCCTCAACAGCATCCTGGGCTTCTACTCCAACTGCGCCATCGCCTGGGTGGTCACCGTCGCCACCGACATCGGGGTCAACAAGTACCTGCTGAAGCTCTCCCCGCACGCGCCGGAATTCCGCCGGGGCATGCTCTACGCGGTCAACCCGGTCGGCGTGACCGCGTTCACCGCCGCCTCCGGGCTGTCCATCGCGATGTACTTCCACGCCTTCGGCGACACGGTCCAGCCCTACTCCCCCGTGGCCGCCGTGGTGATCGCGTTCGTCCTCACCCCGGTCATGGCGGTCGTCACCCGGGGCCGGTACTACCTGCGGCGCACCGACGACGGCATCCCGGTGCCGCTGCTGGACGCCGAGGGCAACCCGAGCGCGGTCACGTACGACTGCCACGTCTGCCGGCAGACCTTCGAGCGCCCGGACCTGGCCGCCTGCCCGGCCCATGACGCCATGGTGTGCTCGCTGTGCCTGAGCACGGACAAGGCGGGCGACCATGTGCTGCCGGCCGCACCGCCCGTCCCGCTCTCCGGCACCTGACCTGCTGTCCGTACCTGCTGTCCGTACGTGACCGGCGTCAGCCCGCCTTCGCGTCCCGCAGCAGCTCCTCGATCCGGGACAGTTCGTCCTCGGTGAAGTCCAGGTTCCGGGCGGCCTCAACGCTGTTCTCCAGTTGCGCGACGCTGCTGGCGCCGACGACGGCGGAGGTGAGCCGGCCGCCGCGCAGCACCCATGCCAGGGCCAGCTGCGCGAGCGACTGGCCCCGCTCCTTCGCCAGCGCGTCCAGCGCGCGCAGCCGCTCCACCAGCTGCGGGGTGACGGCGTCGGCGGACAGGAAGGGGCTGTCCCCGGCCGCCCGGGACCCGGCCGGGATGCCGTTCAGATAGCGGTCGGTGAGGATGCCCTGCTCAAGCGGGGAGTAGGCGATGGACCCGGCACCCAGCTCGTCCAGGACGTCCGGCAGCCCGTCGTCCTCGATGCGGCGGTCGAGCATCGAGTAGCGGGGCTGGTGGATGAGGAGCGGGGTGCCGAGGTCCTTCAGGATCGCGGCGGCCTCACGGGTCTGCGCGGCGGAGTAGTTGGAGAGGCCGACGTAGAGGGCCTTGCCCTGCCGGACGGCGGAGTCGAGCGCGCCCATCGTCTCTTCGAGCGGGGTGTCCGGGTCGGGGCGGTGGGAGTAGAAGATGTCGACGTACTCGACACCGAGGCGCTTGAGGCTCTGGTCGAGCGAGGAGCGCAGGTACTTCCGCGAGCCCCACTCCCCGTACGGCCCCTCCCACATGTGGTAGCCGGCCTTGGTGGAGATGACGAGTTCGTCGCGCAGCCGGGCGAAGTCGGTCGCCAGGGCCCGGCCCAGGGTCTCTTCGGCGGAGCCGGGCGGCGGGCCGTAGTTGTTGGCCAGGTCGAAGTGGGTGATGCCGAGGTCGAAGGCGCGGCGCAGGATGGCGCCCTGCGTCTCGGGCGTCCTGTCTCCCCCGAAGTTGTGCCAGAGGCCGAGGGAGAGCGCGGGCAGCAGCAGACCGCTGCGGCCGGTGCGCCGGTAGGGCATGGCGGTGTAGCGGTCGGGGGACGGCAGGTACATGGGCAGGCTCCGCTGGAGAGTTTCGGGGCGTACAAGGCACCCCCTGAGGGGCGGTTCCAGGCTTCCGCAGATCGATCCAGCAGTCCAACAGGAGATTCCGCTCGGATTCATCGCCTAAATTGCTCAATCATGGAATTGCGTCAGCTGGAGCACTTCGTCGCCGTGGCGGAGGAGCAGCACTTCACCCGCGCCGCCGAGCGCCTCGCCGTCTCGCAGTCCGGGCTCTCCGCCTCCGTACGGGCCCTGGAGCAGGAGCTGCGGACCCCGTTGTTCAGCCGCACAACGCGCACGGTCCGGCTCACCGAGGCGGGGCGGGCGCTGCTGGTGGAGGCGGAGCGCACGCTGGCGGGGGCGAGGGCGGCGCGGGACGCGGTCGACGCCGTACGAGGGCTGCTGCGCGGGACGCTGACGGTGGGGGTCGAGCAGTGCGTGGCGGGGGTGAGCCCGGCACGGCTGCTGGCGGCGTTCCACCGGGAGCATCCGCAGATGGAGCTGAGGCTGCGGCAGGAGGGCACCAGCAGCCTGCTGGACGGGGTGGCGGGCGGGCGGCTCGACCTGGCGTTCGCGGCGACGGTCAGCCCGGCGGAGTGGCGCGGGGAGCTGGTGCCGCTGGCCCGGGAGCCGATGGTGCTGCTGTGTGCGGCGGGGCACCCGTTCGCCGGGCGGGCCGAGGTGGCGTGGGAGGAGCTGCCGGGGGCCTCGTTCATCGACTTCCACCCGGACTGGGGGCCGCGCCGGGCCGCCGACGAGGCGTTCGCGGCGGCGGGGGTGCGGCGGACGGTGGGCCTGGAGGTCAACGATGTGCACAGCCTGCTGGAGCTGGTGCAGGAGGGGCTGGGGATCGCGGTGGTGCCGCACCACTTCTCGCGTAAGCCGGAGGCGGCGCGGCTGGTCGCGGTGGAGCTGGCGGGCGCGCACCGGCCGGTGTACGAGAGCGTGGTGGTGCTGCCGGGGGCGCGGAGCCTGAGCCCGGGGGCGCGGTCGCTGATGCGGCTGGTGCGGGAGGACCCGGTACGGGAGCCGGACGGGGTCGACGCGGGGCGGGCGTGGCTCCGGGGCTGAGGCCTGAAGCCCCGCGGACCCCTGAAGCCCCGCCGGCCCCCGTCGCGTACGGCTCAGTCCTCGTGGCCCAGCTGGAGGTCGCGTTCGGTGCGGCCGCCGCCCGCGACCTGGAGGACGGTGGCGACCGGCGGGTACCCGGCGGCGATCACGGTGTACTCGCCGGACGACAGGTCGACGAACCGGAACGACCCGTCGGACCCGGTCGTGAGGGTGTCCACCACATTGCCCGCCGCGTCGAGCAGGGTGACCCGGGCGTCCTCGACGGGCCGTCCGCCGGTGGCCCGGACCACGCCGCGCAGGACGGCCCCGCCCGCCAGCTCGATGTCCTGCCGGGTCTCGCGGGCGGCCTGCACGCTGACCGGGAGGGCGGCGGGGCGGAAGGCGGGGGCGCTGGCGGCGAGGGTGTACTCGCCCGCGATCAGCTCGCCGATGACATAGCCGCCCTCGCGGCCGGTACGGGT
This sequence comes from Streptomyces rubiginosohelvolus, assembly GCF_014649875.1. Classification (GTDB taxonomy): domain Bacteria; phylum Actinomycetota; class Actinomycetes; order Streptomycetales; family Streptomycetaceae; genus Streptomyces; species Streptomyces rubiginosohelvolus. The sequence goes on from NZ_BMTW01000009.1 coordinate 316,290, forward strand.
CGAGGCGACGACCTCGCCCCGTACGTCGGTGAGGGTGACGGCCGCGTCGCGTACGGGAGCCCCGTCGGGAGTGAGGACGGATCCGGCGAGGCGTCCGGCGCCGCCGAGCACCACGTCCAGCTCGACGGGGCGTTCGCCCACGGTGACGCTGACGGCCTGCGGCTGGTGGCCGCCCGCCGCGGCGATCAGGACGTAGGAGCCGGCGCCGGGGACGCTGAGCGCGTACCGCCCGTCCTCGCCGCTGGCCCCGCGCCCGATCTGCTGCCCCTGGACATCGATGAGGGTGAGGGCGGCCCGGGGGACGGTCGTGCCGTCGGGGTGCTGGACGCTGCCGTGCACCGGCACCCCGGCGAGGTGGCCGGAGTCGGCGCGGGCGGCGGGGATCTGCGTGGTCGTCGTCTCGGCGGCTTCGGGGCTGTGGTGGGACACCAGCGGTTTCTCCTTGAGGAAGAAGGCGAGGATCAGGCCGAGCACGAGGACCGGCACGAGGTAGAGGAAGATGCGCGGCATCGCGTCGACGTACGCCTGGATGTAGGCGTCGCGCAACGCGGGTTCCATCGCGTGGACGATCTGCGGGGTGATCGACTCGGGGTCGGGCAGCTCCGCGCCGGTGGGCAGCCGGACGCCGAGCGCGTCGGAGAGCCGTCCGGCGAGCAGCGTGCCGAAGATCGCCGCGCCGACGCTGCCGCCGATCTGCCGGAAGTAGTTGTTGGCGCTGGTGGCGGTGCCGAGGTCCGAGGGGCGTACGGAGTTCTGCGCGGCGAGCACGAGGACGGACATGACCAGTCCGATGCCGAGGCCGAGGACCGCTTGGTAGAGGCTGTACACCAGCGGGGAGGTGTCCGCCTCCAGCAGGGACAGCAGGCCCATGCCGACCACCGAGACGGCGCTGCCGACGATCGGGTAGATCCGGTAGCGGCCGGTGCGGGTGACGAGCTGGCCCGAGACGATGGAGCCGCCGACGATGCCCATCATCATCGGGAGCATCAGCAGCCCGGATTCGGTGGCGCTGACCCCGTCGACCATCTGGAGATAGGTCGGGAGGTAGCTGGCGGCCCCGAAGAGCGCGATGCCGACGACCGCGCCGACCAGGCCGGTGACGTTGAAGACGGAGTCACGGAAGAGCCGTAGCGGAATGATCGGTTCTGCGGCTCGGTGTTCCACGGCGACGAAGAGCACCGTCGTGACGACCGCGCCCGCCGTCAGGCCCAGGATGGTCCGCGAGCCCCAGGCGTACTCGGTGCCGCCCCAACTGGTCACCAGCACCAGGCAGGTGGAGGCGGCGGCGAGGAGCGCGGCGCCCAGGACGTCGAGCCGGGGGCGTACGGCGGGCCGGGGCAGCTTGAGGACGACCGCGATGACGGCCAGGGTGACCAGGCCGAAGGGGACGTTGATGTAGAAGCACCAGCGCCAGGAGGCGTGGTCGGTGAAGAAGCCGCCGAGCAGGGGCCCGGCGACCGAGGCGAGGCCGAAGACCGCGCCGATGAGGCCCATGTAGCGGCCGCGCTCCCGGGCGGGGACGATGTCCGCGATGATCGCCTGGACGCCGATCATGAGACCGCCGCCGCCGATGCCCTGGAGGGCGCGGAAGGCGATCAGTTCGTCCATGGTGCGCGACCAGCCCGCGAGGGCGGAGCCGATGATGAAGACGACGATGGCGAACTGGAAGACGCCTTTGCGGCCGAAGAGGTCGCCGAGCTTGCCGTAGAGCGGCAGGACGATGGTGGAGGCGAGGAGATAGGCGGTGACCGCCCAGGACATCTTCTCCAGGCCGTGCAGCTCACCGACGATCCTGGGCAGCGCGGTGGCGACGATCATCTGGTCGAGCGCCGCGAGCAGCAGGGTGAGCATCAGCCCGAGGAAGACCATGCGGACCTTGCGGGGGCTGATCTCCACGGCCGCCTGCCCGGTGCCGGGTCCGGCCGGAGGTGGCGGCAGGGGCGGTGCGGCGGTTTCGACGGTCGCCGCCGCGCCGTCCGGATCCGGGCCGTCCGGTCCGGTGCCGTTCGGCTCGTCCTTCACCAGCGTGATTCCGCCCACCACGTATCGCTCCCCTCGTCGCACCTGCGCCGCCCATTTGTCGCATCGCGCGGCAAGGCGGGGCAAACGTGACGAGGGGCGTACGCGGCGCGCACGGAGGGCTTATGCGCCGGTGGGAGCCACTACGGCGCACAACCGGTCGCCCGGGAAAACCACCCGTTCCGGTGAGGCCGGTCGTCGTGCGGGGGCCGGACGGGCCGGCCTCCGATCGCCGGTCGGCCCTACTTCTCGACCTCGGTGGCGAGGTTCTGGAGCAGCTCGTCGTAGATACGGGCGAGGCCCTTGGGGGCGAAGGTCCGCTCGAAGAACCCGCCGATGCCGCCCGCGCCGTCCCAGACCGTGACCACGACGGCCTTGGACTTCCCCTCACCGGCCGGGGTGACGGTCCAGGTGGTGACCATGGAGGAGTTGCGGTCCTTCTCGACGAGCTGCCCGTCGGTCGGCTCGCTGACCTCCAGCAGGCAGTCGCGGACACGCTTGCTGGTCGCCTGGAGCTTCCAGTGCACGAGGGTGCCCTCGCCGTCGCCGCCCTCCCGGACCTCGTACTCGCTGAAGTGCCCGGTCAGCACCTTGCCGCGGACGTCCTTGTAGTCGGCCAGGGCGTCGAACACCGTGTCCGCGTCCGCCGCGATGATCCGCTCCGTCGTCGCCTCGACCTGCGCCATGGCTGTTCCTCCAGCAATCCGTGGTTCGGGGGGTGTGCTGAGCCAACCACCTCGGGTACGGCCGCTCAAAATCGGGGCCGGACGGAGTCAGGGACAGCGGGTCGCGAGGACGCAGAACTCGTTGCCCTCCGGGTCGCTGAGGACGACCCAACTCGCCCCGCCCTGTCCGACGTCGGCGCGCCGGGCACCGAGCGCGAGCAGCCGCTCGACCTCCTCGTCCTGCTCCCGGTCGGTGGGGTTGACGTCGATGTGGAGCCGGTTCTTGAGGGTCTTGCCCTCGGGGACGCGCGCGAAGGTCAGCGCCGGCGGTACCGGGCCGGGCCGGTTCTTCCCCTCGGGCACCGAGGGCGGGCCGATGGTGACGACCTCCTCCCCCTCCTCCACGCCCTGTACCTCGTAGTCGAGGACCGAGCACCAGAAGCGGGCCAGGGCCACGGGGTCGGCGCAGTCGATCGCGAGCTCGGTGAACTTGCCGGCCACGGTCGGGACCTCCCGGTCCGGTAGGGGTTCGTCGGTGCGCCACAGGCTAGCCCTGGGCTGCCTCGCACGATCAAGGGAACAAGTGTTCTATTCTGCGAGGAGTGCTACCGAGGAGGCGTCCATGCGCTGGGACAATTTGGTCGAGAACGGCTCGACGACCGGGAACAGCGCGCTCTTCGCCGCGGACGCGGTGACCACGCGCACGTTCGACACCCCGGAGTTCCGGGGCATCACCTTCCACGAGATCCGGGCCCGTTCGATCCTGAACCGGGTGCCCGGGGCCTCGCGGATGCCGTTCGAATGGACGGTGAACCCGTACCGGGGCTGCTCGCACGCCTGTGTGTACTGCTTCGCCCGCAAGACCCACAGCTACCTGGACCTGGACACCGGCATCGGCTTCGACTCCCAGATCGTCGTCAAGGTCAACGCCGCCGAGCTGCTCCAGCGGGAGCTGGCCTCCCGGCACTGGCGGGGCGAGCACATCGCCATGGGCACGAACGTGGACTGCTACCAGCGGGCGGAGGGCCGGTACCGGCTCATGCCCGGCATCATCACCGCCCTGCGCGACCGGGCCAACCCGTTCTCCATCCTGACCAAGGGCACGCTCATCCTGCGGGACCTGGAGCTGCTGCGGCAGGCCGCCGAGGTCACCGAGATCGGCGTCTCGGTCTCCGTGGGCTTCACCGACCGGGAGCTGTGGCGGACGGTCGAGCCGGGCACCCCCTCCCCCGGCCGCCGCCTCGACGCCGTCCACACGCTGACGCAGGCCGGGATCGGCTGCTCGGTCCTGATGGCGCCCGTCATCCCCTTCCTCGGCGACAGCCCGGAGCAGCTGCGCGCCACGGTCTCCGCGATCGCGGCGGCCGGGGCCGTCTCGGTGACCCCGCTCGTCCTGCATCTGCGCCCCGGCGCCCGCGAGTGGTATCTGCGCTGGCTGGGCCTGCACCACCCGCACCTGGTGGAGCGGTACGAGCGGATGTACGGGGACGGGGCGTACGCCCCCACCTGGTACCAGCGCCGGATCACACGTCAGGTGCACGAGCTGGCCGACGAGTTCGGGATCGGCCCGGCGCACCGGGGCGAGGCCCGCCGGATCGCCCCGGCGGCCCCACCCGCCCCGGCCGCCGCACCGGAGCCCGGACCGACCCAGCTGACCCTGCTCTGAAGGCCACTGGTGGGGCCGGCGAGGCCTGAAGGTCACCGGTGGGGCCCGTGGGGCCGATGGCGTGACCGTACGGGTCGACTCCGCGCGGAACGGGCCCTTCCGCGGGGGAATTCGGGGAGCATGCGGCGGGGACCGGTGATCCGGCGCCGCGTCCCGCCACTCCGGGAGGCCCCATGACGAAACGTGCAGGAATTCTGGTCGCCGTCGGCGCGACCGTCGCCGGTCTGCTGACCGCCGCGCCCGGTCCGGCCGCCGCCACCTCGGCGAGCACGCCGCCCGCCCCGAAGCTGAAGTGGACCGACTGTCCGACCGAGAGCTACCCGACGCTCCAGTGCGCGAAGGTCCGCGCCCCGCTGGACCACCGCCGCCCGTCGGGCCGTCAGGTCACGCTCGCCCTGTCCCGCGTCCCGCACACCGCGAAGACCTTCCAGGGCCCGCTGCTGGTCAACCCGGGCGGGCCGGGCGGCAGCGGTCTGTCGATGGCCGGGTTCGTGGCGTCCTCGCTGCCGAAGAAGGTGGCCGCGCAGTACGACGTGATCGGCTTCGACCCGCGCGGCGTCGGCAGGAGCACGCCCGCCCTGAACTGCCTGCCCGGACACTTCGATCCGGTGCGCCCGGACTCGGTGCCCACGTCCTACCGGGCGGAGCGGGTCAACCGCGACCGCGCCGAGTCCTTCGCCCGGGCCTGCGGCGAGAAGCACGGCGACGTGCTGCCGTACATGGACACGGTCAGCGCGGCCGAGGACCTCGATGTGATCCGCCGGGCGCTGGGCTCGCGGCAGCTCAACTACTTCGGCTACTCCTACGGCACCTACCTCGGCGCGGTCTACGCCAAGCTGTACCCGGAGCGGGTGCGCCGACTGGTGCTGGACTCGGTCGTCGACCCGGACGACGTCTGGTACGAGGGCAACCTCGGCCAGGACTACGCGTTCGACGACCGGCACAAGGCCTTCGCCGCCTGGGTCGCGAAGAACGACGCCGCGTACGGCCTGGGCACCGACCCCGCACGGGTCGAGGCCGCCTGGTACCGGATGCGGGCGGACGTGGCGCGCAAGCCCGCGGGCGGCACGGTCGGCGCGAGCGAGCTGGAGGACACCTTCCTGCCCGGCGGGTATTACAACGGCTACTGGCCCTACCTCGCCGAGGCGTTCGCCGCGTATGTGAAGAACCGGGACGCCGAGGCGCTGGTCGAGGTGTACGAGAACTTCGGCGCGGTCGACGCGAGCGGCGACAACGGCTACTCGGTCTACACGGCCGTCCAGTGCCGTGACGCCGGCTGGCCCGAGCACTGGAGCACCTGGCGCAACGACAGCCGGCGCATTCACAAGAAGGCGCCGTTCATGACCTGGAACAACACCTGGTACAACGCGCCGTGCGCGAACTGGCCGGTGCCTCCGCTGCGGCCGGTCCCGGTGAACAACCGTCAGCTGCCCCCGGCGCTGATCCTCCAGGCCACCGACGACGCGGCGACCCCGTACGGCGGCGCGGTCAGCATGCACCGCAAGCTCAAGGGCTCCAGCCTCGTCGTGGAGGAGGGCGGCGGCAACCACGGCATCACGCTGAGCGGCAACGACTGCCTGGACAAGCATCTGACGGCCTATCTGACCGACGGCACAGTGCCGCGCGGCCGGGGCGAGGCGGACGCGGTCTGCGCCGCCCTGCCGGAGCCGAAGCCGCTGCCCGCCGAGAAGGCGGCGGCCCAGTCGGTGGACAACAGCAAGGGCAGCCGCCTGCACGGCCTGCTGGGCTTCCGCCGCTGAGCCGGACGGGCCGCCCGCGCACTCCGCGACACGGGGTGCGCGGGCGGCCCGGCGAAAAATAGGGGCGCGCGGTGCGGGGGACGCACGCGAGGATCGATGGACATGAGGCACTCCACGACTCCCCCGCCCCCGTCCTCGCCCGGCACCACGATCCGCGACATGCGGATCGACGACTGCCAGGCGGTCGCCACGATCCGGGTGCGCGGCTGGCAGCACGCCTACCGGGGCCTGCTGCCGCAGCCGTATCTGGACCGGATGGACATCGCCGAGGAGACCGGGCAGCGGCGCCGGTACTTCGAGGAACGCGGCGAGGCCGTGAACGTGGTCGCCGAACGGCCCGACGGGACCGTCACCGGCTGGGCCTGCGTCGGCCCGCACCGCGCCGAGGACCACGGGCTCCCCGGCTGCGAGCTGTACGCGATCTACGTCCTGCCCGAGCAGATCGGGACCGGGACCGGGCGCGCCCTGCTGGCCGAGCTGACGGACCGGGCCACCGACGCGGGTCACGCGGACATGGCGCTGTGGGTGCTCCGGGACAACGGCCCGGCGCGCCGGTTCTACGAGCGGGCCGGGTTCCGGCCGGACGGGGGCGAGGACACGTTCCTGGCGGGCGGGGCCCTGGTGACCGAGGTGCGCTACGTCCGCCCGCTCACTCCCCCGGACGTCCGCCCGCTTACTCCCCCGGCAGCCGGCTGAGCGCCGCGGCGGCGGCCGCGGCCAGTCGCGGGTGCGGCAGGGCCGCCGTGAGGACCGGGCGGGCCTGTTCGTCGGCGAGGCGGCCGAGGCCCTCGACGCAGGCCAGGGCGACGCGCCAGTGGGGTTCGCCCGGGGCCAGCAGGCGTTGCAGGGTGGTGACCAGGGCGGGCACCGACTCGGGGGCCCGCAGGTCGGTCAGCAGGCGCACCGGGTGCAGGGCGTAGGCGGTGCGCAGGGCGTTGGTGGCGAGCGCGGCGGCGGCCCGGGGCGTTCGGGGGTCGTTCAGACGGGCCAGGGCGTGCGCGGCGGAGACGCAGCGCTCGGGGTCGCGGTGGTTGAGCAGGAGCACCAGCGCCTCGAAGGCCCGCCGGTCGCCCGCGCAGCCGAGCCGGAAGGCGGCCAGCTCCCGGGCCCACAACGGCTGGTGCGGCTCCACCAGGACCCGGGCCAGCTCCTCGCGGTCCTCGGCGGCGACGAGCCGGGCGTACCGCGGCGATCCGGCCGCCTCGGGCTCCAGCCGGTCCATGAGCGAACGGAACTCCTCGTCCATGACGTCATCCATGACGCTCAGCGTATCGACGGGCACGCTCCGTACGGGGCGGGACGGCCGAGCCCGTGTGGCCCAGGGCACATGAACCCAGGGGTGGCGCGCTCGTTACTCGCCGGTTAATCTCATCTGAGCGGGGCACACTCCCCGCAGGCTCCGGTGGCCTGGTGACGCAGCCACCCGGAGTGCATGTCGGTTCGGCAGTTCTCAGTGCGACGCGACTCCGGGACAGAGTCCGTCACCTTCCGACCAGGCGCGCTCAAGCGGCCCTGCGTCGAGTACCACGACACTCAGCCTCCGCACGCCTCGCGCCGCCTTCCCTCACCGGTCGCGCGCGCTGTGCTCCCACAGTCGTCACTCACCCTGGAGTCCCGTGATGGACACCCCTCTCTCCACCATCGCCGTCGTCGGCCTCGGCACCATGGGCACCGGCATCGCCGAGGTCCTGGCCCTGGCGGGCCGTGAGGTCATCGGCATCGACATCAGCGAGGCGGCCGCCCTCGGGGCCGTCGCCTCCTTCGAAGCGTCCACCGCACGGGCCGTGGGGCGCGGGCGGATCACCGAGGAGGAGCGGGCCGCCGCGCTCGCCCGGTTCCGTACCGCGGACACGCTCCAGGCCGCCGCCGATGCCGAGCTGGTCATCGAGGTGGTGCCGGAGTCGTACGAGATCAAGCAGCAGGTGTTCCGGGAGCTGGACGCGGTCGTCCCGCCCACCACGATCCTGGCCACCGGCACCAACGCCCTGTCGGTGACCCGGCTGGCCGCCGAGTCGCAGCACCCCGAGCGCGTGCTCGGCCTGCACTTCTTCAACCCGGCGCCCGCGATGAAGCTGGTCGAGGTGGTCTCCTCGGTGCTGACCGCGCCGCCCGCCGTCGAGGCCGTCACCGCGCTGGCCCGGGAGCTGGGCAAGGAGCCCGTCGCGGTCGGCGACCGGCCGGGGTTCGTGGCGGACGGGCTGCTCTTCGGCTACCTCAACCAGGCCGCCGCGATGTACGAGGCGAACTACGCGTCCCGCGAGGACATCGACGCCGCGATGAAGCTGGGCTGCGGACTGCCGATGGGCCCGCTCGCCCTGCTGGACCTGATCGGCATCGACACCGCGCGTACGGTCCTGGAGGCCATGTACGCCGAGTCCCACGACCGGCTGCACGCCCCGGCCCCGATCCTCGGGCAGCTCAGCAGCGCGGGCCTGACCGGCCGGAAGGCCGGGCGCGGCTTCTACACGTACGACGCCCCGGGCGGCCAGGACGTGGTGCCCGACGCGCTGACCCCGGCGGCCGGCGCCGAGGCGGGCGCGGGGCGCGCCGTGGCGTCGGTGGGCGTCGCGGGCTCCGGCACCATGGCGTCCGGGATCGCCGAGGTCTTCGCGAAGGCCGGTTACGGCGTGGTGCTGGCGGCCAGGACCCAGGAGAAGGCTGACCTCGCCAAGGGGCGGATCGCGAAGTCCCTGGAACGCTCGGTGTCCAAGGGACGGCTGAGCGCCGAGGCCCGGGACGAGACGCTGGCGCGGATCACGGCGGCCGGTTCGCTGGACGCGTTCGCCGAGGTCGACCTCGCGGTGGAGGCGGTCGCCGAGGACCTGGAGATCAAGCAGCAGCTGTTCGCCGCCCTGGACAAGGTCTGCCGTCCCGGCGCGGTGCTCGCCACCACCACCTCCTCGCTGCCGGTCGTCGCTATCGCCCGGGCGACCGCGCGCCCCGAGGACGTCATCGGGATGCACTTCTTCAACCCGGCGCCCGCGATGAAGCTGGTCGAGGTGGTCCGTACGGTCCTGACCGCCGACGAGGTGCACGCCACGGTCCGAGCGGTCTGCGCGAAGATCCGCAAGCACCCGGTGGACTGCGGGGACCGGGCCGGGTTCATCGTGAACGCGCTGCTGTTCCCGTACCTCAACAACGCGATCAAGATGGTCGAGCAGCACTACGCATCGCTGGACGACATCGACGCGGCGATGAAGCTGGGCGGCGGCTACCCGATGGGCCCGTTCGAACTGCTCGACGTGGTCGGTCTGGACGTCTCGCTGGCCATCGAGAAGGTGCTGCACAAGGAGTTCCGCGACCCGGGCCTGGCGCCCGCGCCGCTGCTGGAGCACCTGGTCGCCGCGGGCTGCCTCGGCCGCAAGACGGGGCGCGGCTTCCGCGAATATGCCCGTCGCTGACCCGGGAGCCGGGTGGGGCGGGCTGCTGGGACCCTCCGGCGGCCCGCCCCCGCAGGCGCGGTCTCCTGCACCGATGCGTTACGTTCATGCCATGTCCCAGCCCGCCAAGTCACCCCGTGCCACCGCCGCGACCGACGCCCCGGAGACCACCGCGGGAACGCGCGCGGCCGCCCAACGGCTCAAGATGCGCCGCGAACTGGCCGCCGCCGCGATGGAACTCTTCGCCACGAAGGGCTACGAGGCGACGACCGTCGACGAGATCGCGGGCGCTGCGGGCGTGGCCCGCCGGACCTTCTTCCGCCACTTCCGCTCCAAGGAAGAGGCCATCTTCCCGGACCACGACGACACCCTCGTCAGGGCCGAGGCCGTCCTGAACGCCGCTCCCGCGCACGAGCACCCGCTCGACACCGTCTGCCGCGGCATCAAGGAAGTCATGAAGATGTACGCGGCCAAGCCCGCCGTCTCCGTGGCCCGTTACAAGCTCACCCGCGAAGTGCCGACCCTCCGGGAGGCCGAGATCGCGTCGGTGGCCCGCTACGAGCGGCTGTTCACCCGCTATCTCCTGGGCCACTTCGACGAGCGCGACCACCATGTGGGCAACGACGACCCGCTGCTCGCGGAGGTCGCCGCGTCCGCCGTCGTCACCGCGCACAACCATGTGCTGCGCCGCTGGCTGCGGGCGGGCGGCCAGGGCGATGTGGAGGCCCAGCTCGACCGGGCCTTCGCCATCGTGCGCGACACCTTCGGCACGGGCATCGGGGCCGGCCGGACCGCCCAGGCCGAGCCCGAGCGCGCCCCGGCCGCCTCGGTGACCACGGACGGCGAGGTGCTCGTCGCGGTGGCGCGTACGGACGCCCCGCTGGACGAGGTCATGCGGACGATCCAGCAGGCGCTGAAGGACCGCTGAGACCGGGCGCGGAGCCCGCGGCGCGCGGGGCCGTAAACCGTTCGCGGCCACAACGGCCCCGTGGTGGGGTTCCGCCATGCGAAGCGACGACGTACGCGCCCGGTACGACCGCACGATGCGCGAGCAGGCCCGTCCTGACGGCCCCGGTGTCCGGGTCGAGCGGGACGGGCCCCTCGTGCGCCGGGTGGGCGGCCCCGACGACTGGAACGGGGTCGTCTGGTCGTCCCCGGACCTGGACGCCGAGGGGGCCGACGCGGCCATCGCGGCCCAGATCGGGCACTGCGCGGCGCTCGGCCTCCCGGAGTTCGAGTGGAAGCTGTACGGGCACGACCGGCCGGCCGATCTGGGCGACCGGCTGCGGGCGGCCGGGTTCGTCCCGGAGCCGCCGGAAACCCTGCTGGTGGCCCCGGCGGAGCGGCTGACCGGGCCTTTCACCCTGCCCGATGGCGTCACGCTGCACCCGGTGACGGACGCGGCGGGGGCTGAGCTGATGGCGCTGGCCCATGAGCGGGCGTTCGGCACGGACGGGACCCGGCTGCTGCACCAGGTCGTGCAGCGGCTGGCGGAGGCCCCCGAGGACGTCGTGGCGCTCGTCGTCCTGGCGGACGGGGAGCCGGTCAGCTCGGCCCGTATGGAGCTGTACCCGGGGACGGACTTCGCGGGGCTCTGGGGCGGCGGGACGGTCGCCGAGTGGCGCGGCAAGGGCATCTACCGGGCCCTGGTGGCGTACCGGGCACGGATCGCCACCGAACGCGGCTACCGCTACCTCCAGGTCGACGCGAGCGCCATGTCGGCCCCGATCCTGGCCCGGCTCGGCTTCACGGCGCTCGGGACGACGACGCCGTATGTGTATCGGGCGGGGCGGTAACCGCCTGCCAGCAGGACAGAACGTCTCGTAACGCCCATCGTGTTGCTCATGCGTGCCCACGAGATGACAAGTGAGAGAAATTGTTGGCACTGGGTGCCTTGTCAGGTGTCACGGAGTGCCATACGTTGAAGGTGTCCGGGCGGCCGGCGTGCTGCGAACTCACACGTACGCCGGCTGTCCCCGCAACCACCGTGCTGCGCGCCCGGACGCCTGCGTCACAGGCACCTTCTGCTCCACCGAGCAAAGCCAGCTCCACCTGCCGAACCGACGGCAACACCTCCACACCGCACCGCTCCCCCTGCCAGCAGGGCCCCTCAAGCGTTCCCTCGACGCCGCATCACCGGAGGCAACACCGTGAAGGAAATCCTGGACGCCATTCAGTCGCAGGACAGCACGGCCGCGGACTTCGCGGCCCTGTCCCTCCCCGAGTCCTACCGCGCGATCACCGTGCACAAGGACGAGGCGGAGATGTTCGCGGGCCTGGAGACCCGCGACAAGGACCCCCGTAAGTCGATCCACCTCGACGACGTCCCGGTCCCCGAACTCGGCCCCGGCGAGGCCCTCGTCGCCGTGATGGCCAGCTCGGTGAACTACAACTCCGTGTGGACGTCGATCTTCGAGCCGGTCTCGACGTTCAGCTTCCTGGAGCGTTACGGGAAGTTGAGCGAGCTCACCAAGCGTCATGATCTGCCGTATCACGTGATCGGCTCGGACC
>NZ_BMTW01000010.1:0-196917 GCF_014649875.1 Streptomyces rubiginosohelvolus
AGGTCACCGTTGGCGGTGCGTGCGATCAGGTCGGCATGCCGGTCGCCGTTGAGGTCGCCCGCGCCGACGATGGTGAGCCCCTTCCAGCTGGTGCCGATCTTGCCGGTGCGGGTGAAGCCGCCGGTGGTGGTGCCTGCGTAGAGGTAGAGGTCGCCGGTGGCGGTTTCGCGGGCGATGAGGTCGGGGCGGCCGTCGGCGGTGAAGTCGCCGGAGTAGGTCAGGCCGTCGAAGGGCTTCCAGCCACTGCCGATCTTTGCCGAGGCGGCCTGGGGAGTCACGGGAGTGCCCCGCCGCGGGCTGTACCGGTACAGATCGCCCGCCGCGTTCGTGACCAGGGTGTCGTTCGCCCCGTCGCCGTCGAGGTCGCCGAAGGGGATCAGCGTGGAGGTGGTGGGCCAGGTGCCGCCGTCGGCCGTGAGGGACACCTTGCCCGCCGCGTTGCCCTCGTAGACGACCAGCGACCCGTTCGTCCCCCGCGCGTAGAGGTCCGGGAACCCGTCGTCACCGACGTAGTCCCGGCGTGCGGCGGGGCCTGCGGGCTTGGCGGCCCCGGTGGCCGCCGTCCATACCTGGTCGATCCGGTAGTAGTCGCTCGTCATTCCGAGCTCCTTGTTCCACACGGCGACGGCGCGGCCGTCGGCACCGGCGGCGACGAAGCCCTCCGTGTGCGGGTCGACCCGACCCACGTCGACCGGCTTGCGCCAGATGCCGTCCGAGCGCACCAGCGACCGCAGGTCGCCGTCCAGCGTCATCAACATGACGACGAGGGTGCCGTCCCGGCCGATGTCGGGGGTCCAGGCCCTGAAGAGGTCGCCCGGCTCGACCAGGGTGCGGGTCTGCGACCAGGTGCCGTTCACCGCCCGGGTCGCTGTCAGGATGCGCTTGCTCTCGAACTCCCAGAGAGCCGTCACCCGGCCGTCCGCTTCGAGCCGCGGGGCCACGGCGGTCTGGTGGTCCTCGACGCCGGGGATGCGCTCGGTCGGGCTCCAGGCCGTGCTGCCGGCAGGGCGGTGGACGAAGGAGCGGGGGGTGGACAGGCTCCACCAGCTGATCAGAGCCGAGCCGTCGGCCGCGGCCTGCACATCGAGATCGATCGGGCTGGACGACCCGTTCGTGATGACCGCGGGAGCGCTCCACCCGGTCGAGCCCGCGGCACGGGTCGCCGCCCGCAGCGCCTGGTGTCCCGATACGTCCGCCTGCCAGGCGACGGTCACCGCTCCGTCGCCTGCCGCTGCCGCCCGGAGCTCGTAGACGGACCCGTCGCTGATCTGTACCGCCTCCGACCAGGCGCCTCCCCGATTCGCCAGGTCGGACGCGAACACACCCTCGTCGCTCTCGTCCTCCCCGGGGGTCGGGTTGCCGTTCCAGACCGCGGTGAGGTGGCCGTCGGGCCCGCTCACCAGCATGAGGTCGTTGGCGAACGGGGCGGACGTGATCGGCGCGGGCTCCGTCCAGGTGCCGGCGCCCGGCAACAGCGTCGAGGTGCTGTGCGAGTCGAACCGCTCCGTGGTGAAGCGGTCCCAGGAGACGGTGGCGGAACCGTCCCGGCTGGTGACCAGGTGCACCTCGCTCACGCGCTGCTGCCCGGTGGCTATGCGCACCGGGGCGCTCCACGCCGTGGCGTCGGCCGCACGGGTCGCGCCCCACAGCTCCTGCGGGTCATCGCCCGTGCCGCTCGTCCATACCGTGACGGCGGTGCCATCCGTCGTGACCTTCACGCCCGCGCTCGTGTTGGCGCCGCGCTCGTCGGTCAGTGCGGCGGGCTTCCCCCAAGCCCGCTCGGCGGCGACGGCCGCCGAAGCCCCCAGGACGAGGGTCGTGGCGGCGCCCGCACCCACGACGCCGAGCGTCAAGGTGAGCGTGGGTGCGAGAGCCATGCCGATGATCTTGGTTCCACGCATGTGGATCCCCCCAGTTATGCGGATGCAAACGGACTGAATCTACAGGCTGGAACGATCGTTCCCCCACTTGTTTTCCGACGTCGGGCCGCCCGAACGGCGTAACCGCCAAGCAATGCGTGTGACGTACGTCTTGGCGCCGCCCACTGGGCGCGACCGGCCCTGCAGCCGTAAAATGAGACGCTATGCAGCGCTACACATAAGTAGCCGTTACTCGGTGGTTTCGTTCCCCCTGCCGCCGGGCAAGAGCCGTAAGCACCGCAGGCAACGACGCCTGCTCTCTGCGACTCCCCGGGCGCCGATCGTTCCGACAGCGACCCACCCCCTGGTCAGCCGGTCACCTCTGGTCACCCAGTCACTTCCGGTCACCATGGTGTCCGTATGTTGGAACAAGCCTTCCGCTTCTTGAGAAGCGCCCCATCATGTAACCTGCACGAAATTTCGCAGAGGGCCAACGTCGTCCCTCGGCACCGCAAATGCCACGACGACGACGGGAGAGCCGATGCGTATCGACGCCTGGTCGCCCATGGACGGTCGCCCCGCCCAGCAGGGGATGTACGACCCCCGTAACGAGCACGACGCCTGTGGCGTCGGGTTCGTGGCCACTCTGACCGGTGTGGCCAGCCATGAGCTGGTCGAGCAGGCGCTGACCGTACTGCGCAACCTCGAACACCGCGGCGCCACCGGCTCCGAGCCCGACTCCGGCGACGGCGCCGGCATCCTCTGTCAGGTCCCGGACGCCTTCCTGCGCGCCGAGACCCCCTTCGAGCTTCCCGAGGCCGGCTCGTATGCCGTGGGCATCGCCTTCCTCCCCGCCGACGACTCCGCCGAGGCCGTCCGCACGATCGAGAAGATCGCGACCCAGGAGGGCCTGAAGGTCCTCGGCTGGCGCGACGTCCCGGTCACCCCCGAACTTCTCGGCAACGGCGCCCGCGCCACCATGCCCACCTTCCGCCAAGTCTTCGTCGCCGACGGCGAGAGCACCGGCATCGTCCTGGACCGCAAGGCGTTCGTCCTGCGCAAGCGTGCCGAGCGTGAGGCCGGGGTGTACTTCCCCTCGCTCTCCGCCCGCACCCTCGTCTACAAGGGCATGCTCACCACCGGGCAGCTGGAGCCGTTCTTCCCGGACCTCTCCGACCGCCGCTTCGCCTCCACGGTCGCCCTGGTCCACTCCCGGTTCTCCACCAACACCTTCCCGAGCTGGCCGCTGGCCCACCCGTACCGCTTCGTCGCGCACAACGGCGAGATCAACACGGTCAAGGGCAACCGCAACTGGATGAAGGCCCGCGAGTCCCAGCTCGCCTCCAGCCTCTTCGGCCAGGCGCAGCTCGACCGGATCTTCCCCGTCTGCACCCCGGACGCCTCCGACTCCGCGTCCTTCGACGAGGTCCTGGAGCTGCTCCACCTCGGCGGCCGCTCGCTGCCGCACGCCGTGCTGATGATGGTCCCCGAGGCGTGGGAGAACCACGACTCGATGGACCCGGCCCGGCGCGCCTTCTACCAGTACCACTCCGCGATGATGGAGCCCTGGGACGGCCCGGCCTGCGTCACCTTCACCGACGGCGTCCAGGTCGGCGCGGTCCTCGACCGCAACGGTCTGCGCCCCGGCCGCTACTGGGTCACCGACGACGGCCTCGTCGTCCTCTCCTCCGAGGTCGGCGTCCTCGACATCGACCCGGCCAAGGTCGTCCGCAAGGGCCGCCTCCAGCCCGGCCGGATGTTCCTCGTCGACACCGCCGAGCACCGCATCATCGAGGACGACGAGATCAAGGCGTCCCTCGCCGCCGAGCAGCCCTACCAGGAGTGGCTGGAGACCGGCGAGATCGAGCTGAGCGACCTGCCCGAGCGTGAGCACATCGTGCACACCCACGCCTCGGTCACCCGCCGCCAGCAGACCTTCGGCTACACCGAGGAAGAGCTCCGCGTCATCCTCGCGCCGATGGCCCGCACCGCCGGTGAGCCGCTCGGCTCCATGGGCACCGACTCGCCGATCGCCGCGCTCTCCGAGCGCCCGCGGCTGCTCTTCGACTACTTCACCCAGCTCTTCGCCCAGGTCACCAACCCGCCGCTGGACGCCATCCGCGAGGAGCTCGTCACCTCGCTGCGCTCCTCGCTCGGCCCCCAGGGCAACATCCTGGAGCCGACCGCCGCCGCGGCCCGCAGCGTCACGCTGCCCTTCCCGGTGATCGACAACGACGAGCTCGCCAAGCTGATACACATCAACGCCGACGGCGACATGCCGGGCATGCGGGCCGCCACCCTCTCCGGTCTCTACCGGGTCAGCGGCGGCGGCGACGCGCTCGCCGCGCGGCTGGAGCAGATCTGCACCGAGGTCGACGCCGCCATAGAGGACGGCGCCCGCCTCATCGTCCTCTCCGACCGGCACTCCGACGCCGAGCTCGCACCGATCCCCTCGCTGCTGCTCACCTCCGCCGTCCACCACCACCTCATCCGCACCAAGCAGCGCACCCAGGTGGGCCTGCTGGTCGAGGCCGGGGACGTCCGCGAGGTCCACCACGTCGCACTGCTCATCGGCTACGGCGCCGCCGCGGTCAACCCGTACCTCGCCATGGAGTCCGTCGAGGACCTGGTCCGCGCCGGGACGTTCATCGAGAACATCGAGGCCGAGCAGGCCATCCGGAACCTGATCTACGCGCTCGGCAAGGGCGTCCTGAAGGTCATGTCCAAGATGGGCATCTCCACCGTCGCCTCCTACCGCGGCGCCCAGGTCTTCGAGGCCGTCGGCCTCGACGAGGAGTTCGTCGCCACGTACTTCAACGGCACCGCCACCAAGATCGGCGGCGCCGGCCTGAACGTCATCGCCAAGGAGGTCGCCGCCCGGCACACCAAGGCGTACCCCGCCTCCGGCATCGCGGCCTCCCACCGCGCGCTGGAGATCGGCGGCGAGTACCAGTGGCGGCGCGAGGGCGAACCGCACCTGTTCGACCCGGAGACGGTCTTCCGCCTCCAGCACGCCACCCGCAACCGGCGCTACGACATCTTCAAGCAGTACACGGACCGGGTGAACGAGCAGTCCGAGCGCCTCATGACGCTCCGCGGCCTCTTCGGCTTCACCTCCGGCCGGGCCCCGATCTCCATCGACGAGGTCGAGCCCGCCTCCGAGATCGTCAAGCGCTTCTCCACCGGCGCCATGTCGTACGGCTCCATCTCCCGCGAGGCCCACGAGACCCTCGCCATCGCGATGAACCAGCTCGGCGGCAAGTCCAACACCGGCGAGGGCGGCGAGGACCCGGACCGCCTGTACGACCCGGAGCGCCGCTCCTCCATCAAGCAGGTCGCCTCCGGCCGCTTCGGTGTGACCAGCGAATACCTGGTCAACGCGGACGACATCCAGATCAAGATGGCCCAGGGCGCCAAGCCCGGCGAGGGCGGCCAGCTGCCCGGCCACAAGGTCTACCCGTGGGTCGCGAAGACGCGTCACTCGACGCCCGGCGTCGGCCTCATCTCGCCGCCGCCGCACCACGACATCTACTCCATCGAAGACCTCGCGCAGCTGATCCACGACCTCAAGAACGCCAACCCGGTCGCGCGCATCCACGTGAAGCTCGTGTCCGAGGTCGGCGTCGGCACGGTCGCCGCCGGTGTCTCCAAGGCCCACGCGGACGTCGTCCTCATCTCCGGCCACGACGGCGGAACGGGCGCCTCCCCGCTCACCTCGCTCAAGCACGCGGGCGGCCCCTGGGAGCTCGGCCTCGCCGAGACCCAGCAGACCCTGCTGCTCAACGGCCTGCGCGACCGCATCGTCGTGCAGACCGACGGCCAGCTCAAGACCGGCCGCGACGTCGTCATCGCCGCGCTCCTCGGCGCCGAGGAGTTCGGTTTCGCGACCGCACCGCTCGTCGTCTCCGGCTGCGTCATGATGCGCGTCTGCCACCTGGACACCTGCCCGGTCGGCATCGCCACCCAGAACCCGGTGCTCCGCGACCGGTTCTCCGGCAAGGCCGAGTACGTCGTCAACTTCTTCGAGTTCATCGCCGAAGAGGTCCGCGAACTCCTCGCCGAGCTGGGCTTCCGCTCCATCGAGGAGGCCGTCGGCCACGCCGAACTCCTCGACACCGACCGGGCCGTCTCCCACTGGAAGGCGCAGGGCCTCGACCTCGCTCCGCTCTTCTACGTCCCCGAGCTGCCCGAGGGCGCGGTCCGCCACCGCATCGTCGAGCAGGACCACGGTCTGACGAAGGCGCTCGACAACCAGCTCATCAAGCTGGCCGCCGACGCGCTGGGCGCCGAGAGCCCCGAGGCCGCCCGCCCGGTCCGCGCCCAGGTCGCGATCCGCAACATCAACCGGACCGTCGGCACGATGCTCGGCCACGAGGTGACCAAGAAGTTCGGCGGCCCGGGCCTGCCCGAGGACACCATCGACATCACCTTCACCGGCTCGGCCGGCCAGTCCTTCGGCGCGTTCGTGCCGCGCGGCATCACCCTGCGCCTGGAGGGCGACGCCAACGACTACGTCGGCAAGGGCCTCTCCGGCGGCCGCGTCATCGTCCGCCCGGACCGGGGCGCCGACCACCTCGCCGAGTACTCCACCATCGCCGGCAACACCATCGGCTACGGCGCGACCGGCGGCGAGATCTTCCTCCGCGGCCGCACCGGCGAACGCTTCTGCGTCCGCAACTCCGGCGCCCTCGTCGTCTCCGAAGGCGTCGGCGACCACGGCTGCGAGTACATGACCGGCGGCCACGCCGTCGTCCTCGGCGAGACCGGCCGCAACTTCGCCGCCGGTATGTCGGGCGGTGTCGCGTACGTCATCGACCTGAACCGCGACAACGTCAACGTCGGCAACCTCGGCGCGGTCGAGGAGCTGGACGACACCGACAAGCAGTGGCTGCACGACGTCGTGCGCCGCCACCAGGAGGAGACCGGCTCCACCGTCGCCGAGAAGCTCCTCGCCGAGTGGGACACCGCCGTGACTCGCTTCAGCAAGATCATCCCGTCCACGTACAAGGCAGTGCTCGCCGCCAAGGACGCCGCTGAGCTCGCCGGTCTCTCCGAACAGGAGACCACCGAGAAGATGATGGAGGCGGCGACCCATGGCTGACCCCAAGGGCTTCCTGACCACCGGACGCGAGGTCGCCCAGACCCGCCCCGTGGCCGAGCGCGTCAAGGACTGGAACGAGGTCTACGTTCCGGGCTCGCTGCTCCCGATCATCAGCAAGCAGGCCGGCCGCTGCATGGACTGCGGCATCCCGTTCTGCCACAACGGCTGTCCGCTCGGAAACCTCATCCCCGAGTGGAACGACTACGCCTACCGCGAGGACTGGACGGCCGCGTCCGAGCGGCTGCACGCCACGAACAACTTCCCGGAGTTCACCGGGCGGCTGTGCCCGGCCCCCTGCGAGTCGGCGTGCGTGCTCGGCATCAACCAGCCCGCCGTGACCATCAAGAACGTCGAGGTCTCCATCATCGACAAGGCGTGGGACAGCGGCGACGTCACCCCGCAGCCGCCCGAGCGCCTCTCCGGCAAGACCGTCGCGGTCATCGGCTCGGGCCCGGCGGGACTCGCCGCCGCCCAGCAGCTGACCCGGGCCGGCCACACCGTCGTCGTCTACGAGCGCGCGGACCGCATCGGGGGCCTGCTGCGCTACGGCATCCCCGAGTTCAAGATGGAGAAGTCGCACATCAACCGCCGCATCGAGCAGATGCGCCTGGAGGGCACCAAGTTCCGGACGGGGGTGGAGATCGGCCAGGACATCGACGCCGCCAAGCTCCGTCGCCGCTACGACGCGGTCGTCATCGCGGCTGGTGCCACCGTCTCCCGCGACCTGCCGGTCCCCGGCCGTGAGCTGAACGGTGTCCACTTCGCGATGGAGTACCTGCCGCTCGCCAACAAGGTGCAGGAGGGCGACCTCACCGTTCCCCCGATCACCGCCGAGGGCAAGCACGTCGTCGTCATCGGCGGCGGCGACACCGGCGCCGACTGCGTCGGCACCGCCCACCGCCAGGGTGCGGCCTCCGTCACCCAGCTGGAGATCATGCCGAAGCCGGGCGAGGAGCGGAACCCGGGTCAGCCGTGGCCGACCTTCCCGATGCTCTACAAGGTCACCTCCGCGCACGAGGAGGGCGGCGAGCGGGTCTACTCCGTCTCCACCACCCACTTCGAGGGCGACGAGGACGGAAACGTCGCGGCCCTCCACCTGGTCGAGGTCGAGTTCAAGGACGGTAAGCTGGAGCAGAAGCCCGGCACGGAGCGGCGCATCCCCGCGCAGCTCGTCACGCTCGCCATGGGTTTCACCGGAACCGACCAGTCCAACGGTCTGGTCCAGCAGTTCGGCCTGGAGCTCGACCAGCGCGGCAACGTCGCCCGCGACGAGAGCTACGCGACCAACGTCGACGGCGTCTTCGTCGCCGGTGACGCGGGACGCGGCCAGTCGCTGATCGTCTGGGCGATCGCCGAGGGCCGCTCCGCCGCCCGCGGAGTCGACCGCTTCCTGACCGGGACCAGCGCCCTGCACGCGCCGATCCGCCCGACGGACCGGTCCCTGCTGGTCTGAGCACCACCCGGGTTCCCCCTGGGCCACGCGGCCCGGGGGCACCCCCTTGATACGTCCCGTACAACGGCGTACGGAACTGAACGCGGCGCCTGCCTGTCCCCGACCGGACTCAGCGGGCGCCGTGGCGCGTCCGGGGTCAGCTCCTCAGCCGTGGCGCGTCCGGGTCAGCTCCTTCAGCCGTCCCGGACGCCTCAGCCGGTTCAGCCCGTCAGCGCCGAGGTCTGCACCGCCACCGCCACGGCGAACAGCCCCAGCAGCACCGCCCCGCCCGCGAGCTGGAGGGCCCCGGTCCGCAGCTTCGCCGGTGCGTAGGCCAGCCCGTACGTCACCAGCGCCCCGGTCAGCAGCCCGCCCAGGTGCCCCTGCCATGAGGTGAACAGCGCCGAGAGCACCATCCAGATCAGGAACCCGGCCATGAACCGGTTCACGGCCGCCATGTCATGGCCGAGCCGCCGGTGGATGACCCAGTACGCGGCGGCCAGACCGAAGACCGCACCGGAGGCGCCGACGGTGGAGGTGTCCGGGGCCAGCAGATACACCAGCACCGAACCGCCCACCGCCGACAGCAGATACAGCGCCAGATAGCGGGCCCGGCCGAGCTGCCCCTCCACCGCCCGGCCGATGTTCCACAGCGCGAACATGTTGAACAGCAGGTGCATCACGCCGAACGAGGCGTCCGGCGGCAGGTGCAGGAACGCCCCGGTCACCAGCCGGTACCACTCGCCGTCCGCGATGCCCGTCAGCTCGTACCCCGGGAAGGTGTCGCCCCGGTAGTAGTACTGCTCGCCGTCCGGCCCGGTGAGCGCCGCCCCCAGCACCGCGAACCGGTCCACGATCTCCGGCCGGACCACCTCGCCGAGGTAGGCCAGCACGTTGAGCGCGATCAGGACGTACGTCACCACCGGCGCCGTCGCCCGGGACACCGCACCGCCGAAGACCGTACGGGGCCGCCGCACCGAACGCTTCCCCTCCTTCACGCACTCCACGCACTGGTGGCCGACGGAGGCCTCCCGCATGCAGTCCGGGCAGATGTAGCGGTCGCAACGGGTGCAGCGGACATACGCCTCGGTGGACGGATGGCGGTAACACGTGGTGGCGGCGGCCTCCATGGCCGGCTCCTTCACTGGGGGTGGGCAACGGGGCCGGTGGGGGCGGCGGCGATCAAGATAGCGAACCCGGGTGACGGGCCGTGTGCCCGGGGGCCGGGGGTGGCCTAGGCTCGAACTCCGCGGAACGCGGAACGCCGAGTGGGGGGGGAGCCGTCATGCACGGTGTGGACACGGCCGTGGGCAGGAGCGGCCCGGCCATCAGCCTGACCAAGGTCCAGGAGACGGCTCCGGCCCTGGTCAGCCTGTACAAGAGCGCCGGGGTCTCGCTGGAGAAGCACGGACTGGGAGGCCACCGCGCGGCCGTCTACCTCGTCATCGACTACTCCGGCTCGATGAAGCCCTATTACCAGGACGGCAGCGTCCAGGCGCTGGCCGACCGGGTCCTGGGCCTGTCCGCCAACCTCGATGACGACGGCACGGTCCCCGTCGTCTTCTTCTCCACCGACGTCGACGCGGTCACCGACATCGCCCTCGACAACCACCACGGCCGGATCGACAAGATCGCGGCGGGCCTCGGGCACATGGGGAAGACGAGCTACCACCTGGCGATGGACGCCGTCATCGACCACTACCTCGACAGCGGCTCCACCGCGCCCGCCCTGGTCGTCTTCCAGACGGACGGCGGGCCGATCAACAAGCTCGCCGCCGAACGCTACCTCTGCAAGGCCGCGAAGCTGCCCCTGTTCTGGCAGTTCGTCGGCTTCGGC
Organism: Streptomyces rubiginosohelvolus; assembly: GCF_014649875.1. Lineage (GTDB taxonomy): Bacteria > Actinomycetota > Actinomycetes > Streptomycetales > Streptomycetaceae > Streptomyces > Streptomyces rubiginosohelvolus. Next base: position 10,230 of record NZ_BMTW01000010.1, read on the forward strand.
AACACCCGCAGCAGTCAGTTCGACTTCCTGCGCAAGCTCGACGAACTGGCCGTCCCCGCCAAGCGGCCCGTCGACAACGCCGGGTACTTCCACGCGGGGCTCGACCCCCGGAAGGTCCCGGACTCCGAGCTGTACGACCGGCTCGTCGCCGAGTTCCCGCTCTGGCTGGCCGCCGCCCGCGAGCAGGGGATCGTCCGGTGACCGTACGGATCCTGCGCGCCGCCGATCTGACCCCCGCCCCCTGGAAGAACGGCGGCGGCCTCACCCGGGAGATCGCCACCGGCCCCGAGGGCGCGGGGGCCGACGCCTTCGACTGGCGCGTCAGCCTCGCGGACGTCACCGCCGACGGGCCGTTCTCCGCCTTCCCCGGGGTGGACCGCATCCTCACCGTGGTCGAGGGCGCGGGCATGGACCTCGTCGTCGGCGGTGAGCACCACATCGTGGACGAGCCCCTGTGGCCGCACGGCTTCCCCGGCGACCTGCCCACCGAGGGCTTCCTGCTGGGCGGCCCGGTCGTCAATCTCAACGTCATGTACCGCAGGGCCCGTACGCGGGCGGAGACCGCCGTCGTCTGCGGCACGGTCCGCCTGCTGCCGCCGGAGGGCGGCGCGGTGCTCGCCGTCTCCCTGGACGACGGCGCGGAGCTGGAGGGTGGCGGGGCCGGCGGTGTCCGGCTGGACCGCTACGACGCGGTGCTGGCGGCCGGGGAGTCGCCCGGGGTGCTGCGGACGATGGGCCAGGCGGTGCTGATCACCTTCTCGGGCGGGTGAGGATCCGCGAAGAGCCGGGGAAATCGGACAGAAGGTGTCGGGTATCCCGTGTTCCATGGCGCCCATGACGTCTTCTGCACCCCTCTCCTGGGGCGGCTTCGCCACCGCCGAACCCGACTTCGCCGACACCGTCCAGCGCCGCTTCCGCCTCTACAAGCACCATGTCCTCGCCACTCTGCGGAAGGACGGCTCGCCCCGGGTCACCGGCCTGGAGGCCGACTTCCGCTTCGGTGAAATGCTGCTCGGCATGATGCCGGACTCGCTGAAGGCCCTGGACCTGCGCCGCGACCCGCGCTTCGCGCTCCACGCCAACCCGGGCCCGGACGCCGAGATGAACGACGGCGACGTCCGGGTCAGCGGCCGGGCCGTGGAGATCACCGACCCGGAGGTGATCGCCCGCTTCATCGAGGAGGCCACCCCGCCCGAGCCCTTCCACCTCTTCCGGGCGGAACTGACCGAGGTGGTCCGTATCGGGCTCGACAACGACGAACTGGTCATCCAGTCCTGGCGGCCGGGGCAGCCGCTGCGCACCGTGCGCCGGAAGTGACCACGTGCCCTGCGGCCGGGCGGACCCGGCCGCAGGGGCCGCTCACCCCGCCAGCACCCGGGCCCGGCACGCGGACGGCGTCCCCCAGGCGTCCCGCAGCGGCCGGGCCCGGCGCAGCCACCACGCCAGGTCCAGCTCCTCGGTGTAGCCGATCGCGCCGTGCAGTTGCAGGGCGGTGCGGGCCGCCGCGTACCCCGCCTCGCCCGCCGCCACCTTCGCCGCCGCGACCGCCGCCCCGGCCCCGGGCGACCCCTCGGCCGATCCCGTTCCTGCCCCGGTCCGGGAGACCTCCGAGGCGAGCTCCACCGCCGCCCCGTACAGCAGCGGGCGGGCGAACTCCAGGCCGAGCAGGGTGTCCGCCAGGCGGTGCTTGACCGCCTGGAAGGAGCCGACGGGCACGCCGAACTGGGTGCGCTGCTTCACGTACGCCACCGTCGCCCGCAGCAACTCCTCCCCGCAGCCGAGCGCCAGGGCCGCCGTGGCGAAGGCGGCCGTGTCGCCCGCCGCCCGTGCCGCTGCCCGTATCGCCGGGCCCTTGGCGACCGGGGCGCCGCCCGGCTCGGGCCGGAACAGGCGGCGCGCCGGGTCGGCCGACGCCGACGGCTCTCCGGGGCCCGGGGCGAGCCGCAGTTCGTCGCCGGTCACCGTGAACACCGCGTCCGCCGCGTCCGCGTCCGGGGCGTACGGCCCGTACCCCTCCAGGGTCAGCGACACCACCGCCGCCCCCGACGCGATCCCCGGCAGCCACTCCTCGGCCACCGGCCCGCCCGCCCCGGCCAGCAGCACCCCGGCCGCCAGGGTCTCCGCCACCGGTCCTGGCACCGCGTGCCGACCCAGCTCGACGCAGGCGACGGCCGCCTCCACGGGCAGCGGCCCGACACCCCCGTACGCCTCCGGGACCGCGAGCGCGAACACCCCCGCGTCCGCGAGCCGCCCCCACAGGGCCCGCCCCGGACCGTGGTCCCCGGCCGCCCACGCCCGCAGGACCGCCGGGGTGTCCGCCGCCGTCAGCAGCGCGTCCAGGGACCGTCCGAACTCCCGCTGCTCGTCGGTGAGTAGAAAACGCATCAGCGCCGCCCCTTCGGCAGGCCGAGCAGGCGCTCGGCGATGATGTCGCGCTGGATCTCGTTCGTCCCGGCGTAGACCGGCCCGGCGAGCGCGAAGACGTACCCCTCCGCCCAGGGTGTGTCCGCGACTTCCGCGTCCGGGCCCAGCAGGTCGAGCGCCGTCTCGTGCAGCGCGATGTCGTAGCTCGACCAGAAAACCTTGTTCAGGCTGGACTCCGGCCCGAGCGCCGCGCCCGCCGCGAACCGTGACGCCGAGGCGGCCGTGAACAGCTGGTACGCCCGCGCCCCGATCGCCGCGTCCGCCACCCGGTCCCGCAACGCCGTGTCCGCCGGGTCGCCCGCCCGGTGCCACAGCTCGCGCAGCCGGTCGGCGGCGGCCAGGAAACGGCCGGGGGAGCGGAGCGTGAGCCCGCGCTCGTCGCCGGTCGCCGACATCGCGATGCGCCAGCCCTGCCCCGGCTCCCCGATGACGTCCTCGTCCGGTACGAAGACCTCGTCGAGGAAGATCTCGGCGAAGGCCGGTTTCCCGTCCAGCCGCCCGATCGGACGGACCGTCACCCCGGGGTCCCGCAGCCCGAACATCAGATACGTCAGCCCCTGGTGCGGCTTCGCGGCCCCCGGGTCCGTACGGAAGATCCCGAACGCCCGGTCCGCGAACGCCGCCCGGGACGACCACGTCTTCTGCCCCGACAGCAGCCAGCCGCCCTCCGTCCGCACCGCCCTCGACCGCAGCGCCGCCAGATCCGACCCGGCCTCCGGCTCCGACCACGCCTGCGCCCAGATCACCTCGCCGCTCGCCATCGGCCCCAGCACCCGGGCCCGCTGCCCGGCCGTGCCGTGGGCGAGGAGCGTCGGGGCGAGGAGGCTGACCCCGTTCTGCGAGACCCGGCCCGGCGCGCCCGCCGCCCAGTACTCCTCCTCGAACGCCAGCCAGCCGAAGAGATCCGCGCCCCGGCCCCCGTACTCCTCGGGCCAGGAGACCGCCGACCACCGGCCGGAGTGCAGCAGCGCCTCCCACTCCCGGTGCGCGGCGAACCCCTCCCCGGTCTCCAGGGAGGGCAGCGGGCGGGCCGGTACGTGCTCCCGCAGCCAGGCCCGGGCCTCGGTCCGCAGCGCCTCGGTCCGTGCTGTCTGCTCCAGATCCATCGGGTCCGCCTTCCGTGAGGCCGTTCCCTAACAAGTGTTTGGTAGGTTAACGTACGGCTCACGCACCGTCGAGGAGTCATGAGACGTCAGGGGGATGGGCCGATGAGCGCACCGCCGTACCTGCCGGGACACGGACTGCTGACCGGCCGCACCGCCGTCGTCACCGCCGCCGCCGGAGCCGGGATCGGCGGGGCGACCGCCCGTCGCTTCCTGGAGGAGGGCGCCCGCGTCCTCGTCAGCGACGCCCACGCCCGGCGGCTGAAGGAGAGCGCCCACGCCCTCGCCGACGCCTTCGGCGCCGACCGCGTCACCGCCCTGACCTGCGACGTCACCGACGAGAACCAGGTGGCCGCCCTTTTCGCCCACGCCGAGCGCACCCACGGCGGCCTCGACATCGTCGTCAACAACGCCGGACTCGGCGGCACCGCCGAACTCACCGAGATGACCGACGACCAGTGGACGAAGATCCTCGACGTCACCCTGAACGGCACCTTCCGCTGCACCCGCGCCGCCCTCCGCTCCCTCAAGGCCGCCGGGCGGGGCGGCGTCGTCGTCAACAACGCCTCCGTCGTCGGCTGGCGCGCCCAGCGCGGCCAGGCCCACTACGCCGCCGCCAAGGCCGGCGTCATGGCCCTCACCCGCTGCGCCGCCGTCGAGGCCGCCGACTACGGCGTACGCGTCAACGCCGTCGCCCCCAGCCTCGCCATGCACCCCCACCTGGCCAAGGTCACCTCCGCCGAACTCCTCGCCGAACTCACCGGGAAGGAGGCCTTCGGCCGATACGCAGAGCCCTGGGAGGTCGCCAACGTCATCGTCTTCCTCGCCAGCGGCTACTCCTCGTACATGACCGGCGAGGTCGTCCCCGTCAGCAGCCAGCATGCGTGAACACACAGGCCGTGGAAGGACAATGGCCGGGTGTCTACCAAGAAGAAGCCCCAGGTGACCCCCACGCCGGAGCGACGCCGGGAACTGCTCGCCACCGCCGCCGAGGTCTTCGCCGCCCAGGGATACAACGCCACCACCGTGCGCCGCATCGCCGACGAGGCCGGGATGCTCGCGGGCAGCCTCTACTACCACTTCGATTCCAAGGAATCGATGCTCGACGAGATCCTCTCCACCTTCCTCGACGAGCTCTGGCAGGGCTACGACGAGGTCCTGGCGGCCGGCCTCGGCCCCCGCGAGACCATCGAGGCCCTGGTCACCGAGTCCTTCCGGGAGATCGACCGGCACCGCCCCGCCGTCGCGATCTACCAGAAGGAGGCCAAGCACCTCGCCACCCAGCCGCGCTTCGCCTATCTCGCCGACTCGCAGACCAAGTTCGAGAAGGCCTGGCTCGGCACCCTGGAACGCGGCGTCACCGAAGGCGTCTTCCGCGACGACCTCGACGTCCGCCTCACCTACCGCTTCGTCCGCGACACCGTCTGGGTCGCCGCCTCCTGGTACCGGCCCGGCGGACACCACAGCCCCGAGGAGATCGCCCGCCAGTACCTCTCGATGGTCCTGGACGGCATCGCCCTGCGCACCTAGCCGTACGTCCCTCCTGCCTGCGTGAGGAGCAGCAGCCATGACCGAGGCCTACATCGTCGAAGCGGTACGCACCCCTGTCGGACGGCGCGGGGGAGGCCTCGGGGCCGTCCACCCCGCCGACCTCGGCGCCCATGTGCTGCGCGAGCTGATCGCCCGCTCGGGCGTCGACCCGGCGGCCGTCGAGGACGTCGTCTTCGGCTGCCTCGACACCGTCGGACCGCAGGCCGGCGACATCGCCCGTACGTCATGGCTCGCGGCCGGACTGCCCGAGGAGGTCCCCGGCGTCACCATCGACCGGCAGTGCGGCTCCTCGCAGCAGGCACTCCACTTCGCCGCCCAGGGCGTCCTCTCCGGCACCCAGGACCTCGTCGTCGCGGGCGGCACCCAGAACATGACCCAGATCCCCATCGCCTTCGCCTCCCGTCAGGCCGCCGAACCCCTCGGCCTCACCCAGGGGCCGTACGCGGGCAGCGAGGGCTGGCGCGCCCGCTACGGCGACGCGCCCGTCAACCAGTTCCACGGCGCCCAGCTCATCGCCGAGAAATGGGGCATCAGCCGCCGCGACATGGAGGAGTACGCCCTCACCTCCCACCGGCGGGCCGCCCGCGCCCTCGACGAGGGCCGTTTCACCCGCGAGACCGTCGCGTACGGGAACGTCACCGCCGACGAGGGGCCGCGCCGCGACACCACCCTGGAGAAAATGGCCGGACTGCGCCCCGTCGTCGAGGGCGGCACCATCACCGCCGCCTGCTCCTCCCAGGTCTCCGACGGGGCCGCCGCCCTGCTCATCGCCTCGGAACGGGCCGTCGCCGAACACGGCCTCACCCCCCGGGCCCGCGTCCACCACCTGTCCGTACGGGGCGAGGACCCCATCCGGATGCTCTCGGCCCCGATCCCCGCCACCGCGTACGCCCTGAAGAAGACCGGCCTCACCCTCGACGCCATCGACCTCGTCGAGATCAACGAAGCGTTCGCCCCCGTCGTCCTCGCCTGGCTCAAAGAGACCGGTGCCGACCCCGAGCGGGTCAACGTCAACGGCGGGGCCATCGCCCTGGGCCACCCGCTCGGCGCCACCGGCGCCCGGCTCATGACGACCCTGCTCCACGAACTGGAACGCACCGGTGGCCGCTACGGCCTCCAGACCATGTGCGAGGGCGGCGGACAGGCCAACGTCACGGTCATCGAGCGGCTCTGAGCGGCGCCCCGACCCGCGGCGGCGTGTCATGATCCACCGCCGCGGGGGAGGGCGTGCTAAGGTGGTCCGCGTTGCAGTTTTGGTACCCATGAACATTATGTGCGCCTGACGGGAATGCTTCGTCAGGCGCTTTATTGTTTTCCGGCTTTCTCCGGATGGGGCTCAATGCGGCGACTTGGAATTCGTAAAGTGCGGATTTCCGGCACTGCACCTGTTTTAGGAGAATGACATGGCCACCGGTACCGTGAAGTGGTTCAACTCGGAAAAGGGCTTCGGCTTCATCGAGCAGGACGGCGGCGGCGCCGACGTCTTCGCCCACTACTCCAACATCAACGCCTCCGGCTTCCGTGAGCTGCAGGAGGGCCAGAAGGTCTCCTTCGACGTCACGCAGGGCCAGAAGGGCCCGCAGGCCGAGAACATCGTCCCGGCCTAATCGTCGGACGCGTACCTCGCTGACCGGGGCCCGCACCGTGAAGGTGCGGGCCCCGGTTTGTGCTGTCCGAGCAAACCAACCGTTCTGTGCGCACATCCTGGGGGCGCACGGGGAACGGCCGGGCCGGCACATCGCACCAACCCATTCGGCAGTTGCCCAGGAATCCCCCCAGGAGGGCAATTCCGTATGACCAGCTCCGAACGCTCCGAGCGATCCGAACGCCAGGACCGCACCCCCCGCTCGCGACCGGCCCGTGGCCGGGGCCGCGGCCAGGGTGCCGGCTCCCCGGCCCCCGCGAACGGCCGGGGCGGCGCACCCCGCTCCCGGACCCAGGGCGGCTCCAAGCCCGCGGCCCGCCGCAAGCCCGCCGTCGCAGCGCCCGCCGAGTTCGCTCTGCCGGAGACCGTGACCCCCGCGCTGCCGTCCGTCGACGCCTTCGGCGACCTGGACATGCCCGCCGCGCTGCTCAAGACCCTCGCCGCGCAGGGCGTCACCGAGCCGTTCCCGATCCAGGGCGCGACCCTGCCGAACTCGCTGGCCGGCCGCGACATCCTCGGCCGGGGCCGCACCGGCTCCGGCAAAACCCTCGCCTTCGGCCTGGCGATGCTGGCCCGCACCGCCGGCCGCCGCAGCGAGCCGCGCGCCCCGCTCGCCATGGTCCTCGTCCCCACCCGTGAGCTGGCCCAGCAGGTCACCGACGCGCTGACCCCGTACGCGACCGCCGTGAACCTGCGGATGGCCACCGTCGTCGGCGGCATGTCGATCACCAAGCAGTCCACCACCCTGCGGCGCGGCGCCGAAGTGCTCGTCGCCACCCCGGGCCGGCTCAAGGACCTCATCGAGCGCGGCGACTGCCGCCTGGACCAGGTCGCCATCACCGTCCTCGACGAGGCCGACCAGATGGCCGACATGGGCTTCATGCCGCAGGTCGTCGCCCTGCTCAAGCAGGTCGAGGCGGACGGCCAGCGCATGCTGTTCTCCGCGACCCTCGACAAGAACATCGACCGGCTCGTCAAGATGTTCCTCACCGACCCGGTCGTGCACTCCGTCGACCCGTCCGCCGGTGCGGTCACCACGATGGAGCACCACGTGCTCCACGTCCTGGACGAGACCGACAAGAAGGCCGTCGCCACGAAGATCGCCGCCCGGGACGGCCGGGTGATCATGTTCGTCGACACCAAGCGCGCCGCCGACCGCTTCGCCAAGCGGCTGCTCGCCAGCGGTGTCCGGGCGGCCGCGCTGCACGGCGGGCGCTCGCAGCCGCAGCGCAACCGGACGTTGGACCAGTTCAAGAACGGTCAGGTCACCGCGCTCGTCGCGACGAACGTCGCGGCCCGCGGCATCCACGTCGACGACCTCGACCTGGTCGTCAACGTGGACCCGCCGACCGACCACAAGGACTACCTCCACCGCGGTGGGCGCACGGCGCGCGCCGGGGAGTCCGGCAGTGTCGTCACGCTGGTGCTGCCCGACGAGAAGCGCGAGATGACCCGGCTGATGCAGGACGCGGGTATCGCGCCGCGCACCACGCGGGTCACGTCCAGCGACGAGGAGCTGAGCCGGATCACGGGTGCCCGTGAGCCGTCGGGCGTCGCGATCGTGATCGAGGTCCCGCAGCCGACCCCGCCGAAGCAGCGGACCCGGTCGGGCTCCGGTTCCGGCGCCGGCGGTGGAGCGGTGCGCTCCGGGAGCCGGGGGCGGGGGCGGCGCGGGTCGGGTGCCGGTGCCGGTACCGGCGCGCAGGGCGGTGCGGCGCGCTCCGGTGCGCCTGCCCGTTCTGGCGCCCCTGCGCGGCGCCGCCGGGCAGCGTAGGGCCCGCATTCAGCCGCTGACGGCTGCGGACCGGGGGCATTTCAAGCCGTCCGGCGTTGAGGACGGGCAGGCATCCGGCCGCCCGACGGTTGCGGACCGGGACACTTCCGGCCACCTGACGGTTGCGGACCGGGGGCATTTCAAGCCGTCCGGCGATTGAGGACCGGGGTCCGGGGCAGAGCCCCGAAAGCCCCGGGACGGGGCTTTGTCCTCAAGCGCCGGACGGGCTGGAATGTGGCCGCCCGGTCCTCGGCCTCGGGCAAAGACGTCCTCAAGCGCCGGACGGGCTTGATGTGGCCGGAGTCGTCCTCCAGCCCGGGCCCGGGCTGGATGGGGGTGGCCGGGTCCTCAAGTGCCGGAGGGGCTTGATGGGGTCGCCCAGTCCTCCAGCCCGGGCCCGGGCTTGATGGGGGTGGCCGGGTCCTCAAGCGCCGGACGGGCTTGAAGGGGCGGCCCGGGGCTCAAGTGGTGGGCTCGACAGCGTGCCCAGGGCCGCAAGGATCCCCTCCGCGTCCGCCATCACCCGCTCCACCAGCCCCGCCACACTCGGCAGGTCCTCGATCAGGGCCGCCACCTGGCCCGAGGCCATGATCCCGAGGTCCGTCCGGCCCTCCACCATCGCCGCCCTCAGCAGCATCGGCGTGTTCGCCGCCAGCAGCACCTGGCTCCAGCTCAGCTCCTTGCCGTGCCGCATCGCCAGACCGTCCCGGATCATCCCCGGCCAGCTCAGGCCGGACAGCCGGCGGAAGCGGGAAGCCCGGCGCACCGCCCCGTACAGGGCGCGCAGCCGGCCCGCCCCGCCCTCCAGCTCCGCCACCATCTCCGTACGGAGCATCCGGTGCGGGAGCCCGTCCACCGCACGCGTCCGCGTGATGTCCTTCGCGGTCGCCGCCAGGTAGCGGGCCTTCACCGCGTCCGGGACCGTCGAGTCCGACGTGAGGAGGAAACGCGTCCCCATCGCCACCCCCGCCGCCCCGTACGCCAGCGCCGCCACCAGCCCCCGGCCGTCGTGGAAGCCGCCCGCCGCGACCACCGGGATGTCCACCGCGTCCACCACCTGCGGCAGCAGGACCGTGGTGGCGACCTCGCCCGTGTGGCCGCCGCCCTCCCCGCCCTGCACGATCACCGCGTCCGCACCCCAGCCCGCGACCTTCTCCGCGTGCCGCCGGGCCCCCACCGACGGGACGACGAGAACGCCCGCGTCCTTCAGCTCCGCGATCAGCTCCCTCGACGGGGCGAGCGCGAACGACGCCACCCGGACGCCCTCCTCGACGATGATCCGCACCCGCTCCCGGGCGTCCCCCGCGTCCGCCCGCAGGTTCACCCCGAACGGCGCCTCGGTCCGGGACCTCACCTCCCTTACGGCGGACCGCAGTTGCTCCGGCGTCATGGTCGCGGAGGCCAGGATGCCGAGCGCCCCGGCCCGTGCGGTCGCGGTGACCAGGCGGGGGCCCGCCACCCAGCCCATCCCGGTCTGCACGATCGGGTGCCGGACGCCGACGAGGTCGGTCAGGGCGGTGCGCATCAGGCCCGGACCTCCCGGTCCCGGGTGCGCGCCGGGTCGATGACCTCGCGGATCAGGGCGAGTTCGGCGGGGGAGGGGGCGCGGGTGTTCGGGACGTCGGCGGGGACCGTGAGTGCGAAGCCCGTCGCCTCGCGGACCTGGTCGACCGTGACGCCGGGATGGAGGGAGGCCAGCCGCATCGAACGGTCCGGCGTCGCGAAGTCGAAGACCCCGAGATCGCTCACGACCCGGGGGATGCGGTGAAAGCGGGTGGCCGACGGACCCGCCGCCCGCGCGCTGTCGTGTCCGACCCCGCAGATCATGTCGACGCGTTCGACGAAGACCCGGGGGGAGTGCCGGGGGATCCAGTAACTCACGGGGTTGTTCAGCGTGTTGACGGGTGCGCCGCGCACCCCGAGGAGCTGGCGGGACGGCTGCTCCCACTCCCCGATGCAGGAGATGTTCTGGTTGCCGAAGCGGTCGATCTGGCTCGCGCCCATCATCACGTGCCGCCGTCCCCCCGTCACCAGGGCCAGATGCCTGCGGTAGGGCAGCCAGCCCTCCGGCTCACCGTCCGGGCCGACGAGCGTCGCCTCGCCGTCGGTGAGCAGCAGTTCGGGGGCGAAGGTCCGCCGGGCCAGCCGGGCCCCGACCGAAGGCACCGCGCCCATCGGACTGGCCAGGATCTCCCCGTCGCCCCGCCAGGCCTCCGCGCAGGCGATCACGCAGTACTCGGCACGGGTGACGCTCTCCACGGCGGACGCGTTCATTTCTGCTCCTCGTGCCAGACGCGGACGGCTTCCCGGTAGCTCTTCTCGTCGCCGTCCGGCGGCAGGAAGCGCGCTGCGAAATCGGCCCAGGCCACGGGGTCCGCCGCCGCTGCCGCGTACGCCTTCTGGAACGGCTCGTCGCGCGGGTGGTCGGGTACGCAGGAGGTGAAGTGCGCCCCGCCGGGCGTCTCCACGACCCCGGTGACGGAGTGCCGTTGGACGAGGAGGGTCGGCAGCGCCCCCGCGCCTTCGGTCAACTCCCGCGTTTCCAGCAGGCGTTCGCAGGAGACGTACGCCGCGTCCGCCGCCTCGCAGAACAGGTCGTCGAAGTACGGGTCGGGGCCCAGGTACTGCCCGTTGCCGAGCCGGTCCGCCCGGTTGAGGTGGACCAGCGCCGCGTCCATCCGCAGGGCGGGCATCGCGACGAACTCCTCCCCGTCCTCGTACGGTGAAGTCACCTTCCGCAGCTCCGGGTTGACCCGCATCACGTCCGAGCCCAGCCCCGCCCGCACCGGCAGGAACGGCAGTCGGTTCGCCGCCGCGTGCAGCCCCCACATGAACATCGCCTCGTCGATCTCCGTCAGTGCGAACGCCCCGCGCTGCCGGGCCGCCCGGTAGTGCGGCTCCAGCGGGATGGAGTCGAGCGTCACGAACGCCGTGACCAGACGACGGATCCGCCCCGCCGCGGCGAGCAGACCGACGTCCGGGCCGCCGTAGGAGATCACGGTGAGATCGGTGACCGATGACCGGAGCAGCGCCCTGACCAGGGCCATCGGCTTGCGGCGCGACCCCCAGCCGCCGATCCCGATCGTCATCCCGCTGCTCAGCCGGTCGACGACCTCCTCGGGCGTCATCGTCTTGTCGCGCGCGTACGGGGCGGTGGTCACGGTCAGGCCTCCTTGCCGAAGGTGTCGCGGACCCGGGCTGCGGTCCCGGCGAGGTTCGCCTCGAAGGTGAACCCCTGCTCGAAGCGGTAGCTGCGCTGTACGTCGACGGGGTCGATGCCGTTGAGCGCGGCCTTGGCCAGCCGCAGCAGATGGCCGTCCTTGGCGGCGATCTCTGCCGCCAACGCCAGTGCCGCGTCCTGGAGTCCGGCGGACGGCACCACCTGCCAGACCGAGCCGTGCGCGTGCAGTTCGGCGGCCGTGACGGTCCGCGAGGTGTAGTACAGCGTGCGCATCAGATGCTGCGGGACCAGCCGGGCGAGGTGGGTCGCGGCGCCGAGCGCTCCCCGGTCCAGCTCCGGCAGGCCGAAGACCGCGTCCTCGCTCGCCACGATCGCGTCGGCGTTCCCGACGAGCCCGATGCCGCCGCCCAGGCAGAACCCCCGCACCGCCGCCACGACCGGCACCTCGCACGCGTACACCGCCGCGAACGCCTCCGCGCACCCCCGGTTGGCGCCGATCAGGGACGCGTGCCCCGGGTCGCGCTGCAACTCCTTGATGTCCACGCCCGCGTTGAAGCCGCGCCCCTCGGCGGCCAGGACGACGCAGCGCACCTCCGGGTCGCGGCCGGCGGCCCGCACAGCATCGGCCAGGTCGTACCAGCCCCGCACGGGCAGCGCGTTGACGGGCGGATGGTCGACGGTGACGACACGGACGCCGTCGGTCCCGGAGGGGGAGGAGGTGGAGACAGTCATCGGAGGATCAGCTACCTTTCCACCAAACATTTGTTAGGTGGACGGTAGCAGGCGCCCCCGCCCGCCAACCAGGCCCACTTCCACGGGAGATGAGATGACCGCACCCACCGCACACCGCGCCGGACTCTGCGCGGACCGGGTCGTCGCCGTCACCGGCGCCGGGCGCGGGCTCGGCCGGGCCCATGCACTGGCCTTCGCCGCCGAAGGGGCCCGGGTCGTCGTCAACGACCTCGGCGTCGGACCGGACGGGAGTGGGGGTGAGCGCTCCGGCGGACCTGCCCGCGCGGTCGTCGAGGAGATCGTGGCGGCGGGCGGCGAAGCCGTCGTCCACGGCGGCGACGTCGCCACCGCCGAGGGCGCGGCCTCCCTGGTCGCCACCGCCCTGGACGCCTTCGGCCGCCTCGACACGCTCGTCAACAACGCGGGCTTCCTGCGCGACCGGATGCTGGTCAACCTCGACGAGGACGACTGGGACGCGGTGGTACGGGTCCACCTCAGGGGCCACTTCCTGCCCCTCAAGCACGCCGCCGCCCACTGGCGCGCCGAGACGAAGGCGGGCCGCGCCCCGGTCGCCCGGGTGATCAACACCAGCTCCGGCGCCGGACTCCTCGGCAGCGTCGGCCAGGTCAACTACGCGGCAGCCAAGGCCGGAATCGTCGCCCTGACCCTGGTCGCGGCGGCGGAGCTGGGCCGCTACGGGGTCCACGTCAACGCCCTCGCGCCCGCCGCCCGGACCCGGATGACCGAGCGGACCTTCGCCAAGGCGATGGCGGCCCCGGGGGAGGGGGAGTTCGACGCCATGGCACCCGCCAACGTCTCGCCCCTCGTCGTCTGGCTCGGCTCCGCCGCGAGCGACGGGGTGACGGGCCGCGTCTTCGAGGCCGAGGCGGGCCGCATCACCGTCATGGAGGGCTGGCGCCCCGGCCCCACCGACGACCGGGGCGCGCGCAGATCCCCGGCCGAGGCGGGGGAGACGGTACGCCGCCTGCTGGCGGACGCGGAGAAACCGGGGCAGGTGTACGGGGCGTCGTAGGCGGTTCCCCAGCCGCAGCCGCAGCCGCAGTCTCAGGGACTTCGGGGGAAACTCGTTTGCGCGGACGTCCGGGCGCCCGGTATCCAGCACAGGACACCCGAGGAGCGCACGATGACGCGGCACGGCCCCCTGAACGAGTTCTGCTGGATGGACCTCAAGACCCGCGACCCCTCCGGCACCGCCGCCTTCTTCTCCGCGGTGCTGGGCTGGGACTTCGCCGTGGACGAGACGGACTGGCGCCGGGCCGTCGTGTTCTGGGCAGGTGACCACCGGATCGGCGGCGTGAGCGACCTCGCGCAGCCCGTCTACCCGCCCGGCCTGCCCGCCCATGTCGCCTACTACCTGGCGGTCGACGACGTGGACCACCGCACGGCCGTGGCGGCGGAGAACGGCGCCCGGATCCTCGTACCGCCCTTCGACGCGGGGGACCAGGGCCGGATCGCCACCCTGATCGACCCCGTGGGCGCGGCCGTCTCCCTCTGGCGGCCGCGGGGGTTCGCGGGGTGGCCGGTATCGCCTCCGGACGAGGGCGGGGCGATCCCTCACCACATGGTCCTGGTCTGCGCGGACCCCGAGCGGGCCCGGCACTTCTACACCGGGACGACCGGCGCCCCGCTCGCCCGGACCACGTTCCTGGAAGCCGCCCCCGGGACCGCGCCGCACTGGGAGGTGTCCGTGGCCGTGGGCGATCCGGACCGCGTTGCCGCCCGGGCCCGCGAGCTCGGCGGCGAGCTCGTCACCCTCACCGGAGGCGCCGCACGACTGTCGAGCCCGGAGGGGCTGACCGTCCGCCTCACCACCGCACCGCAGGCCTTCCCTTCCTTCCTGGAGACCGACCGGCTCGTCCTGCGCCCCGCCACGGCCGCCGACGCCCCCGACCTGCTCGCCCTCGACAACGACCCGGCCGTCATGCGGTACATCAACGGCGGCCGGCCCACGAGCGCCGAGGACATCCGGGACCGGACCCTGCCGAGGCTCCTCCACGACCACGCGTGCACCGGAACCCGCGGCTACTGGATCGCACAGGCGAAGGACACGGGAACGTTCCTCGGCTGGTTCGAACTCCGGCCGCTGACCGACCACGACCCCGCCGTGGTCGAGCTCGGCTACCGGCTGAACCGGGCCGCGTGGGGCCGCGGATACGCCACCGAAGGCGCCCGGGCCCTGGTCGACAAGGGGTTCACGGACCTCGGGGTCCAGCGGGTCACCGCCAACACCATGGCGGTCAACACGGGGTCCCGGCGCGTGATGGAGAAGGCGGGGCTGACCTTTCTGCGGGCCTACACCGAGGACTGGCCGGAGGCCATCGAGGGCTCCGAACACGGCGAGGTGGAATACGAACTGACGCGGGAGGCGTGGGCGCGCGGACGGTGAGGGAGGGGCGAGCCTGGCTCAGGCCCACCGGGGCCCGCCCCGGTCAGGGCCACCGGGGTCCCGCCCGGCCCGCGCCCGGCTCACGCCCCGCTCAGGCCCGCCCGGATCGCGTCCGGCCCGCGCCCCGCTCAGGCCCACCGGGCCCCGCACGGCCCACCCCCGGCAGGCCGGGCTCACCCCCCCCGCTCAGCCCCACCCCTCCAGCAGCGCCACGATCTCCGCGTGCCCCGTGTGCTGGTCCACCCCCGCCGACGGCACCCCGTCCCGGAGCAGCTCCACCGCCACGGTCTCCTCGCCGTCCCGCCGCTCGCGGAGCACCACCGTGTCCAGCCCGGAGCCGTACATCTCCTCCAGCCGCCGCAGCAGCTCCCGCTCCGGATCGAGTCCGGCGATGCGCCGTGCCTCGGCCAGGGCGACCGCGACCGCGGATCCCTGTCCCTCCGCCGCCGCACCGTGCGCGAGCAGCGCCCGTACCGTACGCACCGAGCCGCGCTGCGCCGCCAGCACCAGCATCGCCTCGCCCTGCGGGCCCGGCAGCAGCGGGTCCGCGCCCCCGGCGAGCAGTGCCTCCACCGTCGCGGCGTGGCCCAGGCCGACCGCCCAGCGCAGCGCGGTGAAGCCGAACTCCTCGCGCAGATCCGGCCGGGCCCCGGCGGACAGCAGCGCCTCCACCACCTCGGTGTGCCCGCCGCACGCCGCGCCGCACAGCGGCAGATCACCGGCCTCGGGCCCGCTCGCCCGGTCGGGGTCGGCCCCGGCGGCGAGCAGCAGCCGCACCATCTCGGGGCGGTCCTGGACCGCCGCCGTGTAGAGCGCGGTCGTGCCCTCCTCGTCGCTCGCCTCGGCCCGCGCTCCCGCGCGCAGCGCCCGTACGACCGTGTTCTCGTCCTCGTACAGCGCGTCGAACAGGCTTGGTTCGTCCCTGATCGGCTCGTTCGTCATCCTTCGACCCTACGGCCGGACACGGACAACGCCCGAGGTCAGGTGTCGCACTCCAGGCGCGTACGGCACAGCCCGCAGCGTGCGCTGACCCGGCCCCGGACGGGGAGCCGGATGCGCTGGTGGCAGGTGGGGCAGGGGAAGGAGACGCGCAGCCCTTCGGCGCCGGTCTCGAAGGCGTACGGAACGCTCGGGTCCGGGGCGGTGCCGGGATGGTCCTGGGCGTACCGCCGGTCCTTGGCGTAGCGGCGGCGGCCCGCCCAGCCGGCGGCGGTCAGCGGCGGTCGGCGCAGATCGTCCAGCGCCCGCTGACGCCCCTTGGTGTACGCGGTGTACGCCTGGGGGCTGGTGAACCACGGGGAGGGGTCCTCGTCGAAGGCGAACGCCCGCTTGGCCAGGACGTATCCGAACTCCTCCGGGGTCAGATAGCCGAGCTTCTGGCGCGACGTGGCGTCCTCCCGGAACGCGTCCAGCAGCAGCCAGCCCGTGCCGAGGTAGGCCGTCGTCGTGTCGGTCAGGATCTCGTTGGCGCGGGTGCCGGGGAACTCCAGGCCGAGCCGGTGCAGCAGCACATGGGTGATCTCGTGCGCGAGCGCCGCGCCGATATCCCTGCGGTGGGTGCGGAAGCGGTCGTTCAGCTCGATGAAGTACTCGGGGCCCGCCGTCAGTTCCACGCTCGCCGCGTGCTCCATCGCGCGGAACCCGACGATCATCCGGGCGTCGGGGAGGCGCAGATGCTGGACCAGGGAACGCGCCACCCGCTGGGCTCCCAGATGCAGATCGTCCTCGTCCGCGAACGCGGCGTCGACGGGCGCGAGGCTGGTGGCATAGGTGCGGACGCCGTCCGCCGAGAGCCGCCGGTAGAGCGCCGTGATCGCGGAGCGGACCGTGTCCAGATGCGGGAAGCCATGGGCGACGGGTGCGCCCGGAGGACTGTTCGTCACGCCGGAATCCCCCATCCGCGACGGTCGACGGATCTCCACTGTATGCCGGGTGGGGGAGGGGGGCTGGAAAGACTGTAAGTCGGGCGGGGGAGAGGGGCCGGAAAGCCGCCGGGTGATCTTGGCCGAAAACTGCACCTTGTGTCAGCGGTCACTCGGTACCGATAATCGGAGTGTTGTTCTTGTCGCGTACATGACGAGTTCAGTTTCCGTGCCGGTACGTCCCGTACGTCAGCACCGCCTATAGGGACTCCTGCACGGCAACGCGGTACGGCAACCTCCCACAGCAACCCCCCACACGAAATCCCCCCACGAAAGCAGGCATCTGTGAAGCTTATGAGCGCGCTGAAAAGGTGTTCCGTCGCCATAGCCGCCGTCGCCCTCGCGACCGTCAGCCTCCAGCCGGCCTCCGCCGCCCCCCAGCCGATCGTCGGCGGGGAACGCGCCGAGCAGGGCGAATTCCCGTTCATGGTCCGGCTCTCCATGGGCTGCGGCGGTTCGCTCTACACCCAGGACATCGTCCTCACCGCCGCCCACTGCGTGGACGGTTCGGGCGACAACACCTCGATCTCCGTGACCGGCGGCGTCGCCGACCTCGAGTCGCCCGACGCGATCACGGTCAACTCCACCAAGGTCCTCCAGGCCCCGGGCTACAACGGCACCGGCAAGGACTGGGCGCTGATCAAGCTCGACAAGCCGATCGACCAGCCCACCCTGAAGATCGCCACCGACGCCACCTACGACGAGGGCACCTTCACCGTCGCCGGCTGGGGCGCCGACAAGGAAGGCGGCAGCCAGCAGCGCCACCTCCTCAAGGCCGACGTCCCGTTCGTCTCCGACTCCGACTGCCAGGGCGCCTACAGCAACCTCGTCGCCGACGAGGAGCTGTGCGCCGGCCTCCTCGACACCGGCGGTGTCGACAGCTGCCAGGGCGACTCCGGTGGCCCGATGTTCCGCAAGGACGACTCCGACGAGTGGGTCCAGGTCGGCATCGTGAGCTGGGGCCAGGGCTGCGCCCGGCCGAACTACCCGGGCGTCTACACCCAGGTCTCGCACTTCGCGGCCGACATCGCCTCCGCGGCCGACTCGCTCTGACCCGGTCGGAGCCTGCCGCTGATCACCGCTGATCCACCCCGGGGGTGCCCGTTCGAACGGGCACCCCCGGACCCAGTTCCACCCACGGCCCGCCCGCGTCCTCCAGCTCCAGCACCCACACCTCGTTGGCGCCCTCGCGGAGCACCGGACCCGGCACGTACAGGGTCCGCTGCGGGCCCGCCGACCAGTACCGGCCCAGGCAGAAGCCGTTCACCCAGACGAACCCGCGCGTCCAGCCGGGAAGTTCGAGTCCCGCGTGGCCGAGACCCGCCGCGCCCTCGACCGTGAACTCCCCCCGGAACAGCCCCGTCCGCCCCGCCTCGCCCGCCCCCGCGGCCTCCACCGGTCCGAACGGGAGCGCCGCCACCGCGCCTGGCATCTCGAAGGCGTCCAGCCGCAGCCCCCGGGCCCGTACCCCGTGCAGATACTGTCGCTCGTGCAGCACCCCGCCCGTGATCCCCTTCGGCTCGCCGAGACGCGGCCCGTAGTTGACCCGGCCCAGCGACTCCACCCACAGCTCGACCTCCGCGGGCCCCGCCACCGGCTCGGGCAGCGTGCCGGACTCCTCGGTCAGCACCCCGGCCCGCACCCCGTCCACGTACACCACTGCCCGGTCCCGCAGCCCCGAGGCGCCCAGCGGATACGCCTGGCGCGGCCCCGGCACGGCCACCCGGTAGCGCACCAGACCCCGGTCCACGCCCAGCTCCTCGAAGGCCGGCGGCACCCCCGACTCCGTCTCCGGACCGCCCAGCGCCTCCAGTACGTCCCCGAGCCCCGTCCGCTCCGTCAACTCCGCCCGCACCGGCACCGCGAGACCCTTCGGCTCCGGCGGCAGCGCGGGCAACGGCCCCTCCGCGTAACCCTCCAGCACCTTCCGGAACAGGTGGAACTTCTCCGTGGCCCGCCCGTACTCGTCGACCGGCGCGTCGTAGTCGTACGACGTCACCGTCGGCTGGAACTCCCCGTCCTGCAGAGGGCCACCGCGATTCGCCCCGGCCCAGCCCGCGAAGTTCGTCCCGCCGTGCGCCATGTAGATGTTCACCGACGCCCCGCACTCCAGGATCTCCCGCAGCGCCCCCGCCGCCTCCTCCGCGTCCCGCAGCACCGGTTCGGCCCCCCAGTGGTCGAACCAGCCGCACCAGAACTCCATACACATCAACGGGCCCTGCGGCTGATGCCGGCGCAACACCTCGAAGCCCTCCCGCGCCCCCGAACCGAAGTTCGCCGTCGCGAGCAGCCCCGGCACCGAACCCCCGGTCAGCATGTGGTCCTCCGGGCCGTCCGACGTGAACAGCGGGACCGTCACCCCGCACCCCCGCAACAGCCCCGCCAGCCACTCCAGATACACCGCGTCGCTGCCGAAACTCCCGTACTCGTTCTCCGCCTGGACGAGGATCACCGGACCGCCCCGCGTCACCTGCCGTTGCACCACCTGCGGCAGCAACTCCCGGAACCACCGCTCCACCACCGCCCGGTACTCCGCGTCCCGGGTCCGCACCCGCCGCCCGAACCGGCCCGTCACCCACACTGGCAGGCCGCCGTTCTCCCACTCGGCGCAGATGTACGGACCCGGCCGCACGATCGCCCACAGCCCCGCCCGCTCCACCGCGTCCAGGAACCGGCCGAGCGCCCCCACGTCCCGGACCTCGCCCTCCCGGGGCTCGTGCAGATTCCACGGTACGTACGTCTCGACGCAGTTCAGGCCCATCGCGGCGAGCATCGCGAGCCGGTGCTCCCACTGCTCCTCGTGCACCCGGAAGTAGTGCAGGGCGCCCGACAGCAGCCGTACGGGCTTCCCGTCGGACCGGAAGCCGTCGTCCCCCACGGTGAAGTCGGTCATGGTGCAGTTACGCTCCTGTGCTCGGCCGCACCCGGCGGCCCCCGGGTCGATTGGTCCGACCACTGTCACCTCTGGCGCGCACCGGGTCCATGGACAAAGATCGCTGTTGATTGGACGCAGATCGCTGTCGATGGGACACAGATCGATGTCGACGGGGCGCGGCGGACCGGCCGGGTCCGGCGGCGCAGCACCACCTGGGAGGGGAAGACCGTGACATACCACACCTGGATGCGCTTCTTCACCCCGAGCCCGCTCCACCACCGCCTGGGCCTCGTCTGCCTCGGCGTCGGCCTCCAGCACGGGGCGCTGCCCACCGTCGGACCCCGCACCCTCGACCACCACGTGGCCGTGATCGTCAACTCCGGCACCGGCTGGTTCAAGGGCCCCGACGGCCGCCGCACCCCCGTCACCGGCCCCAGCCTCATCTGGCTGACCCCCGGCACCCCCCACCACTACGGTGCCGACCCCGGCACCGGCTGGGACGAGAGCTTCGTCGACTTCACCGGCCCCGCCACCGCCACGTACACCGAACTCGGCTACATCGAGCCCGAACGCCCCCTCGTCCCGCTCGCCGACACCGCCGCCCCGCGCGCCGCCGTCGGACGTATCGTGCGCGCCGCCCGCCGCGGCAACCCCCTTTTGGAGGTCGAGACCGGGGCCGCCGTCCACGAACTCCTCGTCTCCCTGCGCCGCGCCCGCGCCGACATCGGCCCCGACGGCGACCCGGTGCTCCAGGCGCTCGCCCGCGACGCCTACCAGCCGCTCACCGTCGCCCAGCACGCCTCCCGGCACGGCATGACCCCCGCCGAACTGCGCACCGCCGTACGGCGCGGCGCCGGCTGCAGCCCCAAGGACTATCTGCTCGGCATCCGCCTCGGCCGGGCCAAGGAACTCCTCGCCGCCACCGACCTCCCGGTCGCCGCCGTGGCCCGCCGCGTCGGCTATGACGACCCCGCCTACTTCTCCCGGCTCTTCGCCCGCCGGGTCGGCACCGCCCCCGTCCGCTTCCGCGAACAGCAGGGCCGCAGCGTGCCCGGCGGCTGGAGCGACCAGGTGCCCGACCCCGACGACCCGCCGACGATCGGGCCGTGAGGGCGGCCGTCTAAGCTCGCTGACCATGAGTACGAGCGAGATCGACGCGACCGTCCGGGCCGAGCTGAACCGGCTGCGCGAGAGCATCGACAACATCGACGCCGCCGTCGTCCACATGCTGGCCGAACGTTTCAAGGCCACCCAGCAGGTCGGCCGCCTCAAGGCCGACCACAAGCTGCCGCCCGCCGATCCCGCCCGCGAGACCCGCCAGATCGCCCGGCTCAGGGAACTGGCACAGAGCGCCAACCTGGACCCGGCCTTCGCCGAGAAGCTGCTGAACTTCATCATCGCCGAGGTGATCCGCCACCACGAGCGCATCGCCGAGGAGGCGGAGAACGGCCAGGCGGAGAACGGCCAGGTGGAGAACGGCCAGGCGCGGAACGCCTGAGCGGCTACCCGGCCGTTCTCCGGAGTCCCGTCCGCCCCGCGAGCCACGCGCCGAGCACCGCCCCCACGGCCGGCCCGAGCACGTACACCCACAGCCGCCCGGTGTCCCCGGCCAGCAGCGCCGGGCCGAACTGCCGCGCGGGGTTCGCCGATCCGCCGCTCAGCGGGCCGAGCACCCCGATGACCAGGGCCGTCGTCAGCCCCACCGCGTACGGCAGGACCCGGCGCCCGGCCGGGGATGCCAGCAGTACGGCGAGCATCAGCGTCGACCCCGCCAGGACCCCCGCCTCGGCCGCCAGGACCGCCGCGTCGCCCCACGCCGGATCGGCCCGCACCGAGGCGTGGCGCACCGGTGGGCGCGCGGTGACCGGACCCCACACCAGCCCCGCGCACCACACCCCGAACACCGACCCGGCCAACTGGGCCACGGCGTACGGCACGACCTCACGGCCCGGGAAGACCCCGAGCCGCCACAGCGCGAGGGAGACGGCCGGGTTCAGATGGCCGCCCGAGCAGCGGCCGGGCGGGGACACCATGAACAGGGCGAGCAGGGTCCCGACGACCGCGCCCAGCACCGCCGGACGGGCGGCCGCCGCCCCCGGGTCCGGCCCGACGAGCCACCGCACGGCCGTCACGATCAGGAACAGCAGCAGCGCGGTCAGCGCCGCCTCGCAGACGGCCCGCGGCAGCAGGGGACCGGGACCGGTATCGGGACCGTGGCCGGTATCGCGACCGGGACCGGCATCAGGGCCGGGACCTGTATCGGCATCGGGACCGTGCGGGGACTCCGGGGCTCGGTGACCGGTCGCGGTGGGCCGGATCTCCGGCCCGGGTCTCGGAACGACGGGTTCGGGCGCAGGCGTGAGCGTCATGAGGGACGTCCTCGGTACTCGGTGTGCCGCGCCGAGGAGATGGTAAGCGGCAACAGCCCCGGGGGGGGGTATCCACCGGCACCATCACGCCACCTGCCCGCCCGTCCGCCCAGGGAGAACCCCGCTGCGCCCGCCGTCCCCCGTACGGCAGCATGGGGCCATGTCCGTACTGACGCGCGACGAAGCGCAGACCCGAGCCCAGATCCTCGACGTGGAGCGGTACACGATCGCCCTCGACCTCACCACCGGCGAGGAGACCTTCGACTCCGCCACCGCCATCCGGTTCACCGCCCGCGCGGCCGGAGACACCTTCGTCGAGGTCAAGCCCGCCACCCTGCGCTCGATCAGTCTCGACGGACAGCCCCTGGACCCCGCCCTCCTCGACGGCAACCGCTACCCCCTCACCGGGCTCACCGCAGGCCCCCACGAGCTGCGCATCGACGCCGCGATGCACTACTCCCGCACCGGCGAGGGCATGCACCGCTTCACCGACCCCACCGACGGCGAGACCTACCTCTACACCCAGCTGTTCATGGAGGACGTCCAGCGCGTCTTCGCCGCCTTCGACCAGCCCGACCTCAAGTCCGTCTTCGCCATCGACGTCACCGCCCCCGCGGGCTGGACCGTCCTCGGCAACGGCGTAGCCGAACGCACGGGGGAGGGGCGCTGGACCATCGCCCCCACCCCGCTCATCTCCACCTACCTCGTCGCGATCGCCGCGGGACCCTGGCACTCGGTCACCACCGAGCACGCCGGACTCCCCTTCGGCATCCACTGCCGCCGCTCGCTGGCGCCCTACCTGGACGCCGACGCCGACGAGATCCTCGACATCACCCGCGCCTGCTACGACCGCTACCACGAGAAGTTCGACGAGCCCTACCCGTTCGACTCCTACGATCAGGCCTTCGTCCCCGAGTTCAACGCCGGCGCCATGGAGAATCCCGGACTCGTCACCTTCCGCGACGAGTTCGTCTACCGCTCCGCCGTCACCGACACCGAGCGCCAGACCCGCGCCATGGTCATCGCCCACGAGATGGCCCACATGTGGTTCGGCGACCTCGTCACCCTGACCTGGTGGGACGACATCTGGCTGAACGAGTCCTTCGCCGAGTACATGGGCTACCAGACCCTCACCGAAGCCACCCGGTTCACCGACACCTGGGTCGACTTCGGCGTCGCCCGCAAGGGCTGGGGCTACGACGCCGACCAGCGCCCCTCCACCCACCCCGTCGCCCCCGACCCCGACGCCGTCCCCGACACCGCCTCCGCCCTCCTCAACTTCGACGGCATCAGCTACGCCAAGGGCGCCTCCGCCCTGCGCCAACTCGTCGCCTGGCTCGGCGAGAAGGACTTCCTGGCCGGCATCAACGCCCACTTCGCCCGCCACAAGTTCGCCAACGCCACCCTCGCCGACTTCATCGACAACCTGGCCTCCGCCACCGACCGCGACGTCCACGCCTGGGCCGGACAGTGGCTGCGCACCACCGGCATCGACACCCTCACCGCCGAGGTCGGCACCCCCGCGCCCACCGAACCGGCCGGAACCCCGGCGAACGGCAACGGCCAGTCCTGGGCCCTCACCGTCACCCGCGACGGCTCCCGCCCCCACCGCATCACCGTCGGCGCCTACGACCACGCCCTCAACACCCAGGCAGGACCCGGCCACCTCGCCCTGCGCGACCGCTTCGAGACCGACGTACCCGGCGACGGGACGCCCGTCGTCCGCCCCGGCCGCCGCCCCGCCCTCGTCGTCCTCAACGACGGCGACCTCACCTACGCCAAGATCCGCCTGGACACCGCCTCCTGGGACACCGTCCTGGCCGGCCTCTCCGGCATCCCCGACGCCCTCACCCGGGCCGTCCTGTGGAACACCGCCCGCGACATGGTCCGCGACGCCGAACTCCCGCCGGCCACCTACCTCAAGGCCGCCCGCACCCACCTCCCGTACGAGACGGACCTCGCGCTCGTCCAGGGCGTCCTGTCCTTCGCCGCCGGCCAGGTCGTCGACCGCTACACCGTCCCCGAGGACCTGCCCGCCGCCCGCGCGACCCTCACCGACCTCTGCCGCGACCTCATCCGCCGCACCGAGGACGGCTCACAGCCGGGCCTGCGGCTCATCGCCGTACGCCACTTCATCGACGCCGCCACCCAGCCCGACACGCTCCGGACCTGGCTCGACGAAGGCACCGTCCACGGCGGACCCGAGCTCGACCCCGAGCTGCGCTGGCGCATCCTCACCCGGCTCGCCGTCCTCGGCGCCACCGACGAGACCGCCATCGCCACCGAACTGGCGGCGGACCCGAGCGCCACCGGCCGCGAAGGCGCCGCCCGCTGCCGCGCCGCGCTGCCCACCCCCGAGGCCAAGGCCGCCGCCTGGGGCGCCCTGTTCACCGACGACACCCTGTCCAACTACCTCTTCACGGCCACCGCCCAGGGCTTCTGGCAGCCCGGACAGGAAGAGCTGACCGACGACTACGTGTCCCGCTTCTACCCGGACGCCGTCGCGCTCGCCGCCCGCCGCGGCCCCGCCATCGCCGAGGCCGCCGGGCGGTACGCCTTTCCCGCGTACGCCATCGACGCCGGCAGCCTCGCCACCGGCACCCGGGCCCTGGAGGACCCCGAGCTCATCCCCGCCCTGCGCCGCAAGCTCGTCGACCAGCTCGACGACCTCCGCCGCGCCCTCGTCGTACGCACGTCGGCCGGCGGCTGACCTCTACTGACCTCTACGGGGTGTCCTGACGGCCCGGGCGAGCATCGTCCGGGCCGTCGCCGTCCGACCGCAGATCGGCCAGCAGCTCCGCCTGGCCCGCCAGCACCCCGGTCAGAATCGTCCGCGCCACCCGCAGCAGCTCCGCCACCCCCGGATCGGCCAGCGTGTAATGGACGGCCGACCCCTCCCGCCGGGCCGTCACCAGACCGGCCCGGCGCAACACCGCCAACTGCTGCGAGAGATGGGCGGCCTCGACCCCCACCTCGTTCAGCATCTCCGAGACCGCGTGATCGCGTTCACTGAGCAGTTCGAGCACCCGGATCCGGACCGGATGCCCCAGCGTCTTGAAGAACTCCGCCTTCAACCGGTACAGCGGCGTGCTCACCTGCGGCACCCCGTTCCGTACGACGGGAGCCCGCCGCACCACTGCTGACCTGAACTCTTCTCCATGGGGTCATCCTCGCGCCTTCGCACCCCGGGCGTGCACCCGAGGGTCACCGGAGGCCGCGCCGCAGCGGCAGGGTGACCCAGATGCTCTTGCCGCCCTCGTCGGCATCGCCCCGCACCACCGCGCTGCCGCCCAGACCATGGGTCAGCTCCATCACGGTCGCCAGCCCCCGTCCCGGCGCTGTCCCGGCGGACGCGAACAGCGCCGGGCGGTACGGATGACGGTCGTGCACACCGAACGCGAACGTGTCCGGCCCGCCCGCGAACACCACCGTCACCTGAGGCGAGAGCGCCGCCGCATGCCGCACGCTGTTGGCCACCAGCTCACTGAGGATCAGCAGCGCCGGATCCCGGCACGGCTCCCACGCCGCCACCCCCCACTGCTCCAGCACCTGCTCGGTGGTCTCCCGGGCGACACGCACGGCCTGCCCCGTCGTGGGCAGGGTCAGCACATGCCGGTACGGCAATGGATCGGGCGGCGTGAGCATCGTGCTGGCTCCCTGTCAGGGCGGAACGACCCGTACAGCATGTAGTGAATTGCATAAATCTGCAATTCACTCATTGGGTAGACGAGGGCAGGCGAGGGCAGGCGGGGGCAACCCCCGCACGCCGGGCCGGGGGCCGCCCCCGTACGCCGGTCCAGAAATCGCACACCCATACCACCCCCGCCCGCCCCCATCAGGCCGCTCCGGCCGCCAGTACCCCTTTCGAGTTCGAATCGTTGGGCTCTTCGGCCGCGCCACCCGAAACCACGGACAAGCTGGCATGTCCACCCCCGCGCACCCGAAGGACCACCCCACCCATGCCCACCCCGCCCCTCGCCGGAGGCACCGCAGGCCCCGCCGCACTGCGCCCCCTCCTCGACACCGTCCTCGCCGCACTCCACGACGGCGCGGCCCTCCGCGGCGGCCCCCTCCCCGCCGGCGGCCCCGACACCGTCACCCCCCGCACCCGCACCGCCACCCACCCCCTCATCCCCGACCACGGCACCGGCCCCCACCACGCCCTGCGCGCCCTCGTCACCGCCCTCGCAGCGGGCGCCGCCGACCCCGCCCACCCCCACTGCGCCGCCCACCTGCACACCCCGCCCCTCGCCCTGGCAGCCGCCGCCGACCTCGCCGCCAGCGCCCTCAACCCCTCCATGGACTCCTGGGACCAGGCCCCCGCCGCCTCCGCCCTCGAAGCCGACCTCACCAGCGCACTCGCCACCGAGATCTACCCCCGCGCCCCCTCACCCGACGCCGTCATCACCACCGGCGGCACCGAGGCCAACCAACTCGCCCTGCTCCTCGCCCGCGAACGCCACGGCCCCGTCCAGACCGTCTGCGGCGCCAACGCCCACCACAGCATCGCCCGCGCCGCCTGGCTCCTCGGACTCCCCGAACCCGTCGTCGTACCCGCCCCCACCGGCACCCTCGACCTCGCCGCCCTCGACGACGCCCTCACCGAACTCCACCGCCCCCTCCTCGTCGTCGCCACCGCCGGCACCACCGACACCGGAGAGATCGACCCCCTCGACGCCATCGCCGACCTCTGCACCACCCACGACGCCGAACTCCACATCGACGCCGCCTACGGAGGACCACTCCTCCTCAGCCCCACCCACCGCCCCCTCCTCCACGGCCTCGACCGCGCCCACAGCGTCACCCTCGACCTCCACAAACTCGGCTGGCAGCCCGCATCCGCCGGCCTCCTCGCCGTACCCGAGCACCACCACCTCACGCCGCTCCACCACCACGCCCCCTACCTCAACGCCGACGACGACACCGAAGCCGGCCTCCCCGACCTCCTCGGCCGCTCCCTGCGCACCACCCGCCGCCCCGACGCCCTCAAGATCGCCGTCACCCTCCAGGCCCTCGGCCGCAGCGGACTCGCCGACCTCGTCGACCGCACCGTCGCCACCGCCCACCACCTCGCCGACCTCATCACCAGGACCCCGGCCCTCGACCTCTACGACCGCCCCACCATCAGCACCGTCCTCTTCCGCCCCACCGGCGCCGACGACCACACCGTCGCCACCGTCCGCCGCACCCTCCTCCAACGCGGCCACGCCGTCCTCGGCCGCGCCCACGCCGGAGGCCGCCTCTGGCTCAAGGCGACCCTCCTCAACCCCCACACCACACCCCAGGACCTCCAGACCCTCCTGGACCTGGTCACCGGCACCACCACAGACCTCCTCACCGGCCCCCCGGCCGACCCCCTCACCGGCTCACAGGCCGACCTCCTCACCGACCCACCCGCACCGGAGGCCCGGGAGCCGGCCCCGCAGGCACCGGCAACACCGCACGCATCGTCCGCACCAGCGGCACGGGAAGCACCGGAGGCCGCCATGCCCGCGCCGGAGGCCACACCGCCCGCACCGGAGGCCGCCCCGCAGACCCCACCTGCACCCAAGGCCCCGGAGGCCGCACCGACTCCCGCCCCCGCCACAACCCACCCCACCCCTCACCCCACGGAAGGCGACACCCCGCGATGACCGACCGGCCCGCCCACGAACCCGACCAGCCACACGACCTCGTCGGCATCGGCATCGGCCCCTTCAACCTCTCCCTCGCCGCCCTCGCCCACGACATCCCCGCCGCCCCCGACGACCCCCGCCCCCTCGCCGCGACCTTCTACGAACAACGCCCCGCCTTCCACTGGCACCCCGGCCTCCTCCTCGACGGCGCCAGCCTCCAAGTCCCCTTCCTCGCCGACCTCGTCACCCTCGCCGACCCCACCAGCCCCTGGACCTTCCTCAACTACCTCCGCACCCGCGACCGCCTCTTCCCCTTCTACTTCGCCGAGCGCTTCCACATCCAACGAGCCGAATACGACGCCTACTGCCGCTGGGTCACCGAACAACTCCCCGGCCTACACTTCGGCCACCAGGTCGACGCCGTCCGCTGGAACACCGACCGCGCCCTCTTCGAAGTCGACTTCACCCAACTCGACCGCGACGGCGAAGCCGAAGCACTCGGCCGCGCCTACACCCGCCACATCGCCCTCGGCATCGGCACCGAACCCTTCGTCCCCGACCCCCTCAAACCCCTCGCCGAAGCCGAAGCCGTCCCCGTGCTCCACTCCGCCGACTACCTCCGCCACCGCGAACGGCTCCTCACCGCCGACCACATCACCGTCATCGGCTCCGGCCAGTCCGGCGCCGAGATCTTCCTCGACCTCCTGCGCGCCCGCCCCGAAGGCGCCGAGAAGATCCACTGGCTCGCCCGCACCCAGGCCTTCGCCCCCATGGAGTATTCGAAGCTCGGCCTGGAGCACTTCACCCCCGACTACAGCCGCTACTTCCACGCGCTCCCCGAATCAGCCCGCGACGAACTCGTCCCCCGCCAGTGGCAGCTCCACAAAGGCATCGACGCCGACACCATCGCCGCCATCCACGACGAGCTCTACCGCCGCACCCTCCACGGCGGCTGGCCCGACGCCACCCTCACCCCCGGCGTCCACGTCCGCACCGCCGGACGCCTCGCCAACACCCGCGTCGAACTCCACCTCGAACACACCCAGCAAGGCACCCGCAGCCGTCTCACCACCGACGCCGTCATCCTCGCCACCGGCTACCGCGAACGCCCCCTCGACGCCCTCCTCGGCGGCCTCGGCCCCTACCTCCGCCGCGACGCCTCGCACCGCCCCCGCATCGACGACCAGTACCGACTCGTCCTCGACCCCGCCGTCACCGGACACGTCTACGTACAGAACGCCGAACGCCACACCCACGGAGTCGGCGCCCCCGACCTCGGCCTCGCCGCCTGGCGCAGCGCCACCATCCTCAACAACCTCACCGGCGCCAACCCCTACCCCCTCCCCGAACGCACCGCCTTCACCACCTTCGGCCTCACCCCCCACCCCCCGGGCATCCCCGCCCAGAGCCCCGCACTCGTCCCCCTGAGCCAAACCTTCTAGCCCCAGGAACAGCGAACGGCCCGGGCCCCACACAGGGAGACCCGGGCCGAACGAACCAACCAGGACTACGGGAAGACCGGCGTCCCCTCACGCGTCAGCCGCCACCCCACCGAAGCGAACGCCCCCGGGTCCACCGAACCCTTCTCCCGCACCCACCCGATGATCGTGTTCCGGATCTCGTCCGAATTCGCCCACAGCTGCTGCGCGCCCGGCACATGCGGGAAGTTCCCCCCGCCGCTCGCCCGGTAGTTGTTCACCGCGAACACGAACCGCGCCGCCGGATCGATCGCCTTCCCCTCGAACGACAGACCCACGATCCGCGAACCCGCCGGCTGCGCGATGTCGACGTCGTACGTCACGCCCGACACCGCGTCGTAGTTGTAGTCCGGAATCCCGTCCGCGTTCGTCAGCTTCGCCGTGTCCACCGGACCGCCCGCAGCCGTCCGCACGTAATACCGCGCCGAATACTCCAGGTAATCCTTCAGCTGGGCGCCCGTGATCAGGCGCGCTTCCAGCGTGTTCTCGAACGGATACAGCCCCGCCGCGTCCTTGATCGTCACCTCACCGGCCGGAATCCCCGCCGTACGCGAGAAGCACGACGCCTGCGACAGCACCGGCAGCGCCGCGTACTCCCCGCCCGCCAGCGCCGCCTTCACCGTCTCCGTCTGCACCTGGTTGATCAGATCGATGATCGGCTCGTCCTTCCACGGCGCGTCCGCCGTCGACATCGCCACCACCGACGTACCGATCACCTGGTTGACGTACTCCACCACCTTGCGGTGCTCACGGCGCAGCAGCGACGTCACCTCCGGGTCCTCCGGCACCGTGTTGGAGTTCAGCACCCGGGAACCCGCCTTCTCCACCGCCCAGCGGCCCTTCTCCCACACCAGGTCGAAGTCGAACAGCGTCAGCCGCTGCCCCCACTTCGCCGGCTCCGACAGCACGACCCGCTTGCCGGTCTCCTTGTTCGTCACGAAGTGCTCGGCGATCTCCACATGCGCGTGACCCACCAGAATCGCGTCGATGCCGGGCACCTGCTCCGCCACCAGAGCCGCCGCGTTCTCCACGTACGGCAACTGGTCACCCCACGACGACGTCCCCGAAGAACCCGAATGCGCCGAGACGATCACCACGTCCGCACCCATCGACCGCAGCTTCGGCACCCACTTCGCCGCCTGCTCCTCCAGACCCGGGAACACCATCTTCCCGCCCACATTCGCCTTGTCCCAGATCGCGATACCAGGATTCGTCAGCCCCAGCACGGCCACCCGCACATCACGCCCGCACGGCGTGTGCATCCGCTTGATGACATACGGGGCGAACGCCGGCCGCAACGTCTTCGCATCCAGCGCATTCGCCCCCAGCAGCGGGAAATCGCACTGCTCCTCGAATTTCCGCAGCACCGGAATGCCGTAATTGAACTCGTGGTTCCCGAGCGCCGCCGCGTCGTAACCGATCGCGTTCATCGCCCGCGCCATCGGATGCACCGGACCGCGCCGCGCCGTGATCGGGTCGACCTTCGCGTAGTAGTACGACAACTGGGTGCCCTGGATCGTGTCACCCGCGTCGATCAGCAGCGTGTTCCGGCGCCCCTTCTCCCGGCGCACCTGATCCACCAGCGTCGAGATCTTCGCCAGACCGACGTCGTTGTGCGTGG
This sequence comes from Streptomyces rubiginosohelvolus, assembly GCF_014649875.1. GTDB lineage: Bacteria > Actinomycetota > Actinomycetes > Streptomycetales > Streptomycetaceae > Streptomyces > Streptomyces rubiginosohelvolus. The sequence goes on from NZ_BMTW01000010.1 coordinate 40,927, forward strand.
AGTCGTCGTACTCCTTGTCCGTGAAGTAGTCCCAGTTGAAGACGTTCCCGTGCAGGTCCGTCGTGCCCATCACCGTGAACGAGTACCGCTTCGCAGGCCGTCCATGGCCATGCCCGTGGCCCTGCCCCGCAGCCTGCGCCGCACCGGCCGAGCCGACGACCGCACCGCCCGCCATCGCCACACCCGCACCCGCGGCGGCCGAACGGCCCAGAAACGTCCTACGGTTCAACGGCATCTCTTCACTCCTCGTTCAGTAGGGCAACGCGCGTAGATTCTGGCCCAGCACCCCACACCCGCAACACCCCGCGCAGGTTTCGATCTGATGACCACCCGACACACATCCCCTGGCGCCACCCGCCGTGCCACAGTGAACACATGACCGAAACCGCCACCCCCGCACCCCACCCCTCCCACGGCACCCCCACCGCCCCCCGCGTCACCGTCCGCGGCGAAGCCCACCTCGAAGTCGACCCCGAGATCGCCCGCATCGCCGTCACCCTCACCGCCCGCAACACCGACCGCCGTACCACCCTCGACGACCTCACCCGCCGCAACGCCACCACCCTCGACCTCATCAAGGGCTACGGCGACGCCGTCGAGAAACTCGAAACCGGCACCCTCACCATCCGCCCCGAACTCGCCCGCCACGGCCGCGGCGAACGCATCCGCGCCTACCACGGCAGCATCCAACTCACCGCCACCCTCAGCGACTTCACCGTCCTCGGCGAACTCGTCGCCCGCCTCGCCGACCAAGAGCTCATCCGCGTCGACGGCCCCTGGTGGGCCCTGCGCCCCACCTCCCCCCACCACGCCGCCGCCCGCCGCCAGGCCGTCCAGGAAGCGCTCCAGCGCGCCCGCGAGTACGCCGAAGCCCTGGATACCCGCATCGGCGCCCTCCTCGAACTCAGCGACACCGGAAGTGTCGGCGGAGCCACCTTCGCCACCGCGACCTACGGCGGCGCCGGGGCCTTCCGCTCCGCCCGCGCGGAAAGCGCAGCCGACGCGGCCCCCATCGACCTCGAACCCGTACGCCAGAACGTCGACGCCCAGGTCGAAGCGGCCTTCACCCTCATCCCGCCGAACCTCGGATAAACGCTCATCAGAGCGGGCCGCCGCACAATTCAACACTTGTCAATAACCCTTCACTCAAAGGTTGTTGAGGTGTCATACGGAGCCAAATACCTACCCGTAGGTAAGGTTTAGGCTCGACCTATGCGCCGAGCGAAAATCGTTTGTACCCTGGGACCCGCCACCGACTCATACGACCAGATCAAGGCCCTGGTCGAAGCGGGAATGGACATCGCCCGCTTCAACCTCAGCCACGGCAGCTACGCCGAACACGAAGAGCGCTACCACCACGTGCGCAAGGCGTCCGAGGAAGTCGGCCGCAGCGTCGGCATCCTCGCCGACCTTCAAGGCCCGAAGATCCGCCTCGGACGCTTCCGCGAAGGCCCCGTACTCCTTGAACGCGGCGACACCTTCACCATCACCGTCGAACCCCTCGAAGGCCAAGGCACCGGCGACATCTGCGGCACCACCTACGACGGACTCGCCGCCGACGTCACCACCGGCGAACGCATCCTCGTCGACGACGGCCGCGTCACCCTCGAAGTCACCGGCGTCGACGGACCCCGCGTCCACACCACCGTCATCGAAGGCGGCATGGTCTCCGACAACAAGGGACTCAACCTCCCCGGCGTCGCCGTCTCCGTCCCCGCCCTCTCCGAGAAGGACATCGACGACCTCCGCTGGGCCCTGCACACCGGCGCCGACATCATCGCCCTCTCCTTCGTCCGCACCGGACGCGACATCGACGACGTCCACCGCATCATGGACGAGGAAGGCCGCCGCCTCCCCGTCATCGCCAAGGTCGAAAAACCCCAGGCCGTCGACAACATCGACGACATCGTCGCCGCCTTCGACGGCATCATGGTCGCCCGCGGCGACCTCGGCGTCGAAATGCCCCTGGAACAGGTCCCCATCGTCCAGAAGCGCGCCATCAAGCTCGCCAAGCGCAACGCCAAACCGGTCATCGTCGCCACCCAGATGCTCGACTCGATGATCGACAACTCCCGCCCCACCCGCGCCGAAGCCTCCGACGTCGCCAACGCGATCATCGACGGCACGGACGCGGTGATGCTCTCCGGCGAGACCAGCGTCGGCAAGTACCCGATCGAGACGGTGCGGACCATGTCCCGCATCGTCGAGGCCGCCGAGGAAGACCTCCTCGCCAAGGGCCTCCCGCCCCTCACCGAGCGCAACAAGCCCCGCACCCAGGGCGGCGCGGTGGCCCGGGCCGCCGCCGAGATGGGCGACTTCCTCGGCGCGAAGTTCCTCGTCGCCTTCACCCAGAGCGGCGACACCGTCAAGCGCCTCTCCCGCTACCGCTCACCCATCCCGCTCCTCGCCTTCACCCCCGACGAAGCGACCCGCGCCCAGCTCAACCTCACCTGGGGCGTCGAGACCTTCCTCGGCCCGAAGGTCGACTCCACCGACGCGATGGTCGCCCAGGTCGACGAACAGCTCCTGCGCATCGGCCGCTGCGCGAAGGGCGACGTGGTCGTCATCACGGCCGGCTCCCCGCCCGGCGTCGCGGGCTCGACGAACCTGGTCCGCGTGCACCACATCGGCGAGGACGACAGCCCTAAGTAGGGCGGCTCAGTATTTCGGCCCGACGTGCGCATCCATGAGGGTTACGGATGCCCGTCGGGCTACGGAGATGTTGTAGGGCTTGCCCGCGCGCGTGCAGTGCGTCCAGGTGATGCCGAGCGCGTCGAGGGTGTCGGTGTAGAGGCGGCGGATGTCGTCGGAGACGTTGGTGAAGTAGTACCGGGGGTATTCGTAGCGCTTCTGTTCGCCTTTGACGATCCGGGTCGTCCAGTTCATGTTCCGGCATCCGTCGGAGTGGACGAGGCCCCGGACGAGGTGCCAGGGGTGGGAGTCGACGATCTCCTGTTGCCATGCTGCGAGTGCGATCGGCCGCTCGTGCTTCTTGCCCGGCCCATGCTGAGGGAAAGCGCAGGTCCAGTGTCTGCTGTACGACTTCACTTCGACGCAGTTGCTCCTCTGCCGCCGCCCGGTGCGCGGCATGGGCATGACTCTGCGCATAGCTGCCTCCGCCTCGTCGATGACTCCCGGCCACGCGGCGTCGCAGAAGATCGACAGGTGGTGTTGCTTGCGCTTCGACGTGATGTGGCCGTCGCCGAGGTACAGGCCCAGCAAGTAGGCGTACGCCGCACGGTCGAGCTCCCGGCCCGTGCAGACGGGGCAGTCGGTGGGCTGCTCGTACTGCACTCCGCGTTGCTTGCGGTCCTCGTGCAGCCACCAGCCCACGGTGCCGCGCGGCACGTTGAGGCGTTCCGCCACTGCTCGGTTGGTGGTGCCGCTCCGCAGGAGGGCGAGTGCTTCGTCGCGTTTCGACGGGTTGTGCTGCTCCATGCGGCGGAGTCTTGCGCGGTCTTCGAAAGTGCGCGCTCGATTCGAAGGTGCGTTCACCGGCAAGGGTGAAGATCGTCAAATTGTCGCTAGACCTTGGAATCCAAGGAGAAGTGCCCCGAGTCGGATTCGAACCGACGCTGTATGGGTTTTGAATCCATCGCCTCTGCCGCTGGGCTACCGGGGCCCCTTCGAAACGAAGGATACCGGTGACCCTCCGTGCCTCAAACATACCGTAACTAGGTAGGCTCTTGGGAGCTCACCCCTGTCCTTACCGAGGAGCCCCGTGACCACCCCCGAGTCGCCCCAGCCCGTAGACGCCGTCGACGACGACAAGTCGCACGTCCCGCCGCTGACGACCCGCGTCGTCATCGCCGAGGACGAGGCCCTCATCCGCCTCGACCTCAAGGAGATGCTGGAGGAGGAGGGCTACTCCGTCGTCGGTGAGGCGGGCGACGGGCAGCAGGCCGTCGAGCTGGCCCGGGAGCACAAGCCGGACCTGGTCATCCTGGACGTGAAGATGCCGGTCCTCGACGGGATCTCCGCCGCCGAGAAGATCGCCGAGGAGTCCATCGCCCCGGTCCTCATGCTCACCGCCTTCTCGCAGCGCGACCTCGTCGAGCGGGCCCGGGACGCCGGGGCCATGGCGTACCTGGTGAAGCCGTTCAGCAAGAGCGACGTCGTGCCGGCCATCGAGATGGCCGTCTCCCGGTTCGCCGAGCTGAAGGCGCTGGAGAGCGAGATCGCGGACCTGTCCCAGCGGCTGGAGACCCGCAAGCTGGTGGACCGGGCCAAGAGCATCCTGCAGACGGATTACGGGCTCTCCGAGCCGGCCGCGTTCCGGTGGATCCAGAAGACGTCGATGGACCGCCGGATGTCGATGCAGCAGCTCGCGGAGGCGCTGATCGAGGACGCCGAGGAGAAGAAGAAGTCGGCGGAGTAGCCGCGTACACGACGTGCACGTACTCGTACGGACGCCACGAGAGAGGCCCGCACCCGGAACGAACCGGGTGCGGGCCTCTTCCGTACGGCAGGGACGTCAGTCCTCGCCGAGGTACGCCTTGCGGACCGACTCGTCGTGGAGCAGGTCCGAGCCGGGGCCGGAGAGGACGATCTTGCCGACCTCCATGACGTGACCCTGGTCCGCGAGGGACAGGGCGGCCTGGGCGTTCTGCTCGACGAGCAGGATCGTGGTGCCCGCCGCCTTGAGCTCGACGATGGTCTCCATGATCTTCTGCATCATGATCGGGGAGAGCCCCATGGAGGGCTCGTCGAGCATGAGCAGCTTGGGCTGGGACATCAGGGCGCGTCCCATGGCGAGCATCTGCTGCTCACCGCCCGAGAGGGTGCCGGCGGCCTGCTTCCGGCGTTCCCCGAGGATGGGGAAGAGGTCGTAGGCGCGCTGGACGTCCTTCTCGATGCCCGCCTTGTCCGTCCGGAGGAACGCTCCGAGCTGGAGGTTCTCCGTGATGGTGAGGCGGGGGAAGATGTGCCGGCCTTCGGGGGAGTGGGCGAGTCCGAGCGCGACGATCTTGTGCGCGGGGACGCTGCCGAGGGGCTTCCCGTCGAAGGTGATGCGGCCGCCGGAGGGCTTGAGGAGCCCGGAGAGGGTCCGCAGGGTGGTGGTCTTGCCCGCGCCGTTGGTGCCGATGAGGGTGACGACCTGGCCGGCTTCGACGGAGAAGGAGATGCCCTTGACGGCTTCGATCTTGCCGTAGGCGACGCGGAGGTCTTCGACCTCTAGCAGGGCGGTCACTGGGTTTCCCCTTCCGTGCGGGTGGTGCGGGTGGCGCTCTGGGCCTCTGCGGCCTCGACCTCGGCGACTTCGTCGGCGCCGGGGTCGCCTTCGAAGGGGGTACCGAGGTAGGCGGCGACGACGCGTTCGTCGGCCTGGACCTCGCCGGGCGTGCCCTCGACGAGCTTTTCGCCCTGGACGAGGCAGGCGACGCGGTCGCAGAGGTTGAAGATGAAGCGCATGTCGTGCTCGATGACGAGGACGGCGATGCCCATGTCCCGGATCGCGAAGATGAGTTCTTCGGTGACGCGGGTTTCCTGCGGGTTCATGCCGGCGGTGGGCTCGTCCAGGAGGAGGAGGCCGGGGTCGCTGGCGAGGGCGCGGGCGATTTCCAGCTTGCGCTGGTCTCCGTAGGGGAGGTTGCGCGCGAGGTGGTCGGCCTTGTCCTGGAGGCCGATGAACTCCAGGAGTTCCATGGCGCGTTCGTGCGATGCGGCTTCGGCCTTCTTGAAGCCGGGGCCGCGCAGGAGGGCGGACCAGAGGCCTTCCTTGGTGCGGGTGTGGCGTCCGACGAGGACGTTCTCCAGCACGGTCATGTTGGCGAAGAGCCGGATGTTCTGGAAGGTGCGGGCGATGCCTGCCTGGGTGACGAGGTGGGGCTTGGGCGGCAGGACGGTGCCCTTGTAGCGGACCTTGCCCTCGGTGGGGACGTAGAGGCCGGTGAGGCAGTTGAAGAAGGTGGTCTTGCCGGCGCCGTTGGGGCCGATGAGACCGACGATCTCGCCCGCCTTGACGGTGAGGTCGACGTTGCGCACGGCGGTGAGTCCGCCGAAGCGCATGGTGACGCCGCTCGCGTCGAGCACCGTGGTGGCGGTCTCGGGTGTGGTGGTGGTCATGGTGTTCACGCCCCCGCCTTCGTGGTGCCGGAGGTGGTGCCTGCCAGGGTTTCGTCGGGTACGTCGAGCTGGCCGGTCTCGTGGTACTCCAGCTTGGCCCGCCGGTTGGCGATGAGGCCCTCCGGGCGGAAGCGCATGAGGAGGATGAGGGCGAGTCCGAAGCCGAGGAGCTGGTAGTCCGAGAGGAACTGGAGCTTGGCCGGGATCATGTAGAGGAGCGCCGCGCCGATGAGGGGTCCGCTGATGGTTCCCATGCCGCCGAGGATGACGGCGGCGAGGAGGAAGGCGGAGTTCGGCGGCACGGGTCCGGCGAAGACGTACATCTCGGGGACGACGGTGCTCTGGACGTGGGCCTGTACGGTGCCGGCGATGCCGGCGAGGGTGGCGCCGAGGGCGAAGGCGATGAGCTTGACGCGGAAGCCGTTGATGCCCATGGCGGTGGCGGCGGTCTCGTCCTCGCGGATGGCGACCCAGGCGCGCCCGATGCGGGAGCTGCCGGCTCGGCTGAAGACGAGGACCACGAGGATCATCGCGAGCAGCATGAGCATGTAGTAGTTGGCGTAGGCGCCGAGTTCGAAGCCCAGGATGGTGTGGGATTCGCCGAAGTCGTACCCGAAGAAGTTGAGGTCGGGGATGTTCGGTACGCCGTTGGGGCCGTTGGTGACGCGGGGTCCGGAGACGCCGTCGAGGTTGCCGACGGCGATGCGGAAGATTTCGCCGAAGCCGAGGGTGACGATGGCGAGGTAGTCGCCGCGGAGGCGGAGGGTGGGTGCTCCGATGACGACGCCGAAGATCAGGGAGACGGCGGCGCCGAGGAGGACGGAGGCCCAGAAGGGGAACTGGACGCCGAACGCGGATGCGCTGGTTCCGGAGACGAGGGCGGCCGTGTAGGCGCCGACGCCGAGGAAGGCGACGTATCCGAGGTCGAGGAGTCCGGCGAGGCCGACGACGATGTTCAGGCCCAGGGCGACGGTCGCGAAGATGAGGATGTTGACCGCGATGAGGGTGTACTGGTCGGTGCTCTGGGTGAACGGGAAGACGGCTGCGGCGACGAAGGCCGCGGCGACGGCGATGGAGCGGTACTTCGTGGTGATCGCGGAGAGGCGGGCCATGAGGCCGGCCTTGAAGAGTGCGGTCACGGCGAAGCCGGTGATGAGCAGGTAGCCGACGAAGAGTTCGGGGTAGGCGGTGTCGATGCCGTAGGTGACGACGAAGAGACCGATGCCGAACGCGGCGACGATGATCAGGATCTCGGCCCAGGAGGGGAGTTCCTTGGGGCGTCCGGGCGCGGGGGCGCGGAGGCTGTTGAGGAACTTTTCGAGGGGGGAGGGGGTGGCGGTGTCGGTGATGTCCTGGTCGTGCGGGAGGCCGAGGGAGGCGACGAAGGCGATGATGGCGCCGACGAGGCCGATCCAGGCTCCGGGTTCCAGGTTGACGACGCCGCCGAGTTCGACGGAGATGGCGCCGACGGTGAAGCCCATGGTGCCGAGCAGGCCGAGTGCGGCGAGCCGGACGGGGCTGTTGGTGCCGCCGGGGGTGAGCCAGCGGAGGCCCTTGATGCCGTACCCGGAGAGGGTGAACAGCAGGGTGAGGGCGGCGCCGACGAGGGTGAGGACCTGGAGGCCGCCGGGGTAGCCGGTGACGGTGAGGTCGCCGGGGAACTTCGCGGTCCAGGTCCAGGCGAGGAAGGTGGAGCCGAGGGTGAGTGCGGCTCCGGCCGCGGTGGCCGCGCGGGCCACGGTTGCGGGGATGGCGAGGACGGGCGTCGTCTGGTGGGTCTTGGTGGTCATGGGTATCACGCCCGATCCGTGACGCGCTCGCCGAGCAGGCCTTGTGGCCTGACGAGGAGGACGACGATGAGGAGGACGAAGGCCCAGACGTTGGCCCAGGCGCCGCCGCCGAGCTGCTCCATGCCGGGGATCTCTTCGATGTATGCGATCGAGAGGGCTTCGGCGAGGCCGAGGACGACGCCGCCGACCATGGCTCCGTAGATGTTGCCGATGCCGCCGAGGACGGCGGCGGTGAAGGCCTTGAGGCCGAGGATGAAGCCCATCTCGAAGTTGATCTGGCCCTTGTCGAGGCCGTAGGCGACCGAGGCGACCGCGGCGAAGGCGGCGCCGATGGCGAAGGCCATCACGATGATGCGGTCGGTGTTGATGCCCATCAGCTTGGCCGTGTCCGGGTCCTGGGCGGTGGCCTGCATGGCGCGGCCGCTGCGGCTCTTGGCGACGAAGAGGCCGAGGGCGAGCATGCAGAGCGGGGCCAGGACGAGGACGAAGGCGTCGGCGCGCTGGAGGTAGAGGTTGTCGAGCAGCTTGAAGGACTCGCCCTGGAACTCGGGGAAGCTGCGGGGCTTCTTCGCGTCGGGGTAGAAGCCCCAGACGAGCTGCTGGAGCACGATCGAGAGGCCGATCGCGGTGATGAGCGGAGCGAGGCGGGGGGCGCCGCGCAGGGGCCGGTAGGCGAACCGTTCCGCGGCGGTGGCCACGGCGACGGAGGCGATGGCACCACCGATGATCATGAGCGGGATGGCGACCAGGAGGGTGGTCCCGCTGGGGAGCATGATGTAGGTGGTGAGGGCGCCGAAGCCCCCGATCATGAAGATCTCGCCGTGGGCGAAGTTGATGAGCTGGACGATGCCGTACACCATGGTGTACCCGATGGCTATGAGGCCATAAAGGGCGCCGAGGGCAAGGCCGTTGGCCAGCTGTTGCGGCAGTTCGTGCACCGCAGGGCCTCCGATGAGCTTGTCGGATATGACTCCGCGCGAGGGCGCTGTTTGCGCCCTCGCGCGGTCTGGGTCAGGTGGGGCGGGGCTGTGCTGGGGGGATCAGTCCTCGAACGTGGCGCTCTTGACGTCCTTCCAGGCGCCCTTCTGGACCTCGTAGACGGTGAGCTGCTTGTTGGTGGTGTCGCCGTTCTCGTCGAAGGAGACCTTGCCGGTCACACCGTCGAAGGAGACCTTGGCCATGGCCTCGGTGACCTTGGCGCGGGCGTCCTCGGGGAGCTTGCCGTCGTTGTCGGCGACGACGGCCTTGACGGCCTGGATGATGGCCCATCCGGCGTCGTAGGAGTAGCCGCCGTAGGCCGCGTACGGGTCCTTGTAGCCGGCGGCCTTGTAGTCCTCGATGAACTTCTTGGCGGTCGGGAGGGCCTCGACGGGGTAGCCGATGGAGGTGGCGTAGTCGCCGTCGTTGGCCTCGCCGGAGGCGCTGATGAAGGCCGGGTCGTAGATGCCGTCGCCGCCCATGGTGGGGATCTTGGCGCCGGTCTTCTTGATCTGGTCGGAGAGCAGGCCGCCCTCGGGGTACTGGCCGCCGTAGTAGACGGAGTCGGCGCCCGAGCTCTTGACCTTGTCGGCGGTGCTGGAGAAGTCGGTCTCCTTGACCGTGACGTGGTCGGTGCCGACGACCTTGCCGCCGAGGCGCTTGAACTCGGCGGAGAAGATCGCGGCGAGGCCGGCGCCGTAGGTCTGCTTGTCGTCGACGACGTAGACCTTCTTCTTCTTGGCGTCGTTGTAGAGGTACTGGGCGGCGAACTTGCCCTGGACGACGTCGGTGGCGCAGGTGCGGAAGTAGGTCTTGAAGGGGCGCTGGATGTCGCCCTTGGCCCAGTTGTCGCCCTGGCTGAGCGCCGGGTTGGTGTTGGCCGGGGAGACCTGGGCGAGGTCGGCCTTCTCGAAGACGCCCTGCATGGACTGGGCGACGCCGGAGTTCAGGGGGCCGACGGCGCCGAGGACGTCGTCGTTGCCGACGAGCTTGGTGGCGTTGGCCTGTCCGGAGGCGGGGACGGCCTGGTCGTCGAGGGCTTCGATCTTGAACTCGATGCCGGGGACCTCGTTGTTCTTGTTCGCGGTCTTGGCCGCGAGGTCCACGGAGTTCTTGATGCCCTGGCCGAGCGCCGAGAGGGAGCCGGTCAGGGGCGCGTCGACGCCGATGACGACGGTGGTCTTGCCACCGCTGTCGCCGCTGTCCTTGCTGCCTTCGTCGCGCGACCCGCAGGCGGTGAGCGTCAGTGCTCCGGTGGTGAGCACTGCGGTGAGTATGAGCAAAGAACGGTGTCGCACGAGAGGGTCCTTTCCCTGGCGCGGCGCTCCTCGGGCATGAGGTGCCGTGATCATCGCCGGGCCGTACTGGGGTGGTACAGGGCCGTGCAGCAGACGCGCCCGGCGGCGCGGTGACTGGCCGTGACTCTAAGCGCAGCCGGGGGCCATCGGGATGGGTCGGCTGCGGATGTGACTCTCTTGTTATGCCCTTGAGCAAGGCTTGAGGTTCCTGTGAGGGGATGTGCGGGTTTCGCCTGGACTGCGCATTGCCCACATGGTGAGAACGCGCAGCTCTGCTAAGGGGCTTGGGGTGATCTTGGTGCTGTCGCGCGGGCCGGGCGCGAGGGTGGCGGGGGGAGGCCGGCCGGGGGCGCGGGGGTGGGGGTGCCGGGTTTTTCGTGTATTGCGCAAACGTTACACAGTGTTACATGTGTGGGATATGTGTGCTGCGCCGACGGGTCGGTGTCGCTGTTGAAGCAGGTCATGGAACGGGTGCGGCCGTCAAGGGTGTTGACCGTGCGTTTCCATCAACTTCCGGTAGCCGCGCCGGATATGGGGATGCGCGGTCCGGAATGCGGTGCGGCCGCGGACGGCGAACGGCCCGCCGGTCGTGGCCGGCGGGCCGTTCGCTTGCTGTGACGGGGGTCGGTGACGGGTCAGCCCGCTTCGGGCTGGGGGATGTCGCGGAGCAGGCAGGTGAGACGTGCGGTGCAGACCCGCTTGTCCTGTTCGTCGGTGATGACGATCTCGTACGTGGCGGTGGAGCGGCCCCGGTGTACGGGGGTGGCGACGCCGGTGACGAGGCCGTTGCGGACGCCCCGGTGGTGGGTGCAGTTGAGGTCGACGCCGACGGCGATCTTGTTGGCGCCGCCGTGGAGCATGGAGCCGATGGAGCCGAGGGTCTCGGCGAGGACGGCGGATGCGCCGCCGTGCAGGAGGCCGTAGGGCTGGGTGTTGCCCTCGACGGGCATGGTGCCGACGACGCGGTCGGCGGCGGCCTCGACGATGGTCACGCCCATGCGCTCGCCGAGGTGGCCGGCGGAGAAGAGGGCGGGCAGGTCGATGCCGAGTGCCGCGTACTCGTCGATGACTTCCTGCGGGAAGAGGGGTGCGGTGTGCTCGCCCATGGATCCTGCTCCGTTCGTCTGCTGCGCCGGTTCGTTGCTGTCTGCACTGTTCTTATCAGACGGCTGAGCGCACGCTTAGCCAGTGGCGGTTTTCAGTCGCTGCCGGGGGTGCGCCGGGGCTCCTCGAAGCGGACGACGACCGACTTGCTGGCCGGGGTGTTGCTGGTGTCGGCCGTGGAGTCGAGGGGGACCAGGACGTTGGTCTCCGGGTAGTAGGCGGCGGCGCAGCCCCGGGCGGTGGGGTAGTGGACGATGCGGAAGCCCTCCGCGCGGCGTTCCACGCCGTCCTTCCACTCGCTGACGAGGTCGGTGTACACGCCGTCGGCGAGGCCGAGGGCGGCGGCGTCCTCGGGGTTGACCATGACGATGCGGCGGCCGCCCTTGATGCCCCGGTAGCGGTCGTTCAGGCCGTAGATGGTGGTGTTGTACTGGTCGTGGGAGCGCAGGGTCTGCAACAGGAGCCTGCCGTCGGGGAGTTCGGGGTACTCGACGGGGGCGGCGGTGAAGTTGGCGCGGCCCGTGGCGGTGGGGAAGCGGCGCTCGTCGCGGGGGGCGTGCGGGAGGGCGAAGCCGCCGGGGCGGGCGATGCGGGTGTTGAAGTCCTCGAAGCCGGCGACGACGCGGGAGATGCGGTCGCGGATGGTGCCGTAGTCCCGCTCGAATTCCTCCCACGGCGTACGGGAGCCGGCGCCGAGGACCGCGCGGGCGAGGCGGGCGACGATGGCCGGCTCGGAGAGCAGGTGGGGGCTCGCGGGGGTGAGGTTGCCGCGGGAGGCGTGGACCATGCCCATGGAGTCCTCGACGGTGACGAACTGCTTGCCGCCCGCCTGGACGTCCTTGTCGGTGCGGCCCAGCGTCGGGAGGATCAGGGCGCGGGTCCCGGTGACGGCGTGGCTGCGGTTGAGCTTGGTCGAGACGTGGACGGTGAGGCGGGCGCGGCGCATCGCGGCCTCGGTGACGGCGGTGTCGGGCGTGGCCGCGACGAAGTTGCCGCCCATGGCGAAGAAGACCTTCGCCTCGCCGTCGCGGAGCGCCTGGATGGAGCGCACCACGTCCATGCCGTGGTGGCGGGGCGAGGCGATGCCGAATTCCTTGTCGAGGGCGTCGAGGAAGGCCGGTGCGGGCCGTTCGAAGATGCCCATGGTGCGGTCGCCCTGGACGTTGGAGTGGCCGCGCACCGGGCAGACCCCGGCGCCGGGGCGGCCGATGTTGCCGCGCAGCAGAAGGAAGTTGACCACTTCGCGGATGGTGGGCACGGAGTGCTTGTGCTGGGTGAGGCCCATGGCCCAGCAGACGATGGTGCGCTCCGACGCGAGGACCAGGGCGAGCGCCTGCTCGATCTCGGCGCGGGTGAGGCCGGTGGCCTTCAGCGTCTCGTCCCAGTCGGCCGCTTCGGCGGCCTTCGCGAACTGCTCGTAACCGTGGGTGTGTTCGGCGACGAACGCGGTGTCGACGGCGCCCTCGGTGGCCAGGACCAGCTTGTTGAGGAGCCGGAAGAGGGCCTGGTCGCCACCGATGCGGATTTGCAGGAAGAGGTCGTTGAGCGGGGTGCCCTTGAGCATGCCGTGCGGGGTCTGGGGGTTCTTGAACCGCTCCATCCCGGCCTCGGGCAGCGGGTTCACCGAGATGATCTTCGCTCCGGACTGCTTGGCCTTCTCCAGGGCGGACAGCATCCGGGGGTGGTTCGTGCCGGGGTTCTGCCCGGCGACGATGATCAGGTCGGCCTGGTGGATGTCCTCCAGGGAGACGCTGCCCTTGCCGATGCCGATGGTCTCGTTGAGCGCCGAGCCGGACGACTCGTGGCACATGTTGGAGCAGTCCGGCAGATTGTTGGTGCCGAACTCACGGGCGAAGAGCTGGAGGAGGAACGCGGCCTCGTTACTGGTGCGGCCGGAGGTGTAGAAGAGGGCCTCGTCGGGGGAGCCGAGCGCGGTCAGCTCCTCGGCGATGATCGCGAACGCCCGGTCCCAGGTGATCGCCTCGTACCGGTCGGCGCCCTCAGGGAGGTACACCGGCTGGGTGATCCTGCCCTGCTGGCCGAGCCAGTAGCCGCTGCGCTCCGCGAGGTCGGCGACCGGGTGCGCGGCGAAGAAGTCGGGCGTGACGCGACGCAGGGTCGCCTCCTCGGCCACGGCCTTCGCGCCGTTCTCGCAGAATTCCGCGATGTGCCGCTTGTCGCCCTCGGGCCAGGCGCAGCCGGGGCAGTCGAAGCCGTCCTTCTGGTTGACCTTGAGGAGGGTCTGCGCGGTGCGGCGCACCCCCATCTGCTGCTGGGAGATGCGCAGGGAGTGGGCGACGGCGGGCAGCCCGGCGGCGGCGTGCGGGGCCGCTTCGACCTGCGGGGCGTCCTGGACCGGGTCACCGGTCGGCGGCTTGGTGGCCATGATGCTGCTCCCCTTCGAGCGCTCTTCCGCGTGGCGAGGTGGTGCATGTCCTCACCATCGATCCTGTCACGGCCGCGCAAGGCCGTGCCGGTCCGGATTGTCAGTGGGGCGTGGCAGGATCGGGGGCGTGGCTGAGACGGCATCGAACAAGACGGCAGACAACCGACCGCGCCTGCTCCTCATGGACGGGCACTCCCTGGCGTACCGGGCGTTCTTCGCCCTGCCCGCGGAGAATTTCACGACGGCGGTGGGGCAGCCGACGAACGCCGTGTACGGCTTCATGTCGATGCTGGCCAACACCCTGCGTGACGAGGCCCCTACGCACTTCGCGGTCGCGTTCGACGTGTCCCGCAAGACCTGGCGGGCGCAGGAGTTCCCGGAGTACAAGGCGAACCGCTCCAAGACCCCCGACGAGTTCAAGGGGCAGGTCGAGCTGATCGGCGAGCTGCTGGACGCGATGCACGCGGACCGGTTCGCGGTGGACGGGTTCGAAGCGGACGACGTCATCGCGACGCTGGCGACCCAGGCCGAGGCGGCCGGGTTCGAGGTGCTGATCGTCACCGGCGACCGGGACTCCTTCCAGCTGATCACGGACAACGTGACCGTGCTGTACCCCACCAAGGGGGTCTCCGAGCTGACCCGGTTCACCCCGGAGAAGGTCGTCGAGAAGTACGGGCTCACCCCCCAGCAGTACCCGGACTTCGCCGCCCTGCGCGGCGACCCGTCGGACAACCTCCCGGGTATCCCCGGCGTCGGTGAGAAGACGGCCGCGAAGTGGATCAACCAGTTCGGTTCGTTCGCCGAGCTGGTCGAGCGGGCCGAGGAGGTCAAGGGCAAGGCCGGGCAGAATTTCCGCGACCACCTGGACGCGGTGAAGATGAACCGCGTGCTGACCGAGATGGTCCGGGACGTGGAGCTGCCGAAGACCCCGGCCGACCTGGAGCGCGCTCCGTACGACCGCACGGCGGTCACCGGTGTCCTGGACATACTGGAGATCCGCAACCCGAGCCTGCGCGAGCGCCTCCTCGCCGTCGACCCGGGGGCGGCCGAGGCCGAGCCGCCCGCGCCCGCCGCCGGGATCGAGCTGGACGGGGCCGTGCTCGGCTCCGGCGAGGTCGCCCCCTGGCTGGAGGCGCACGGCGCACAGCCGCTCGGCGTCATGACCGTCGACACCTGGTCGCTCGGGGCCGGCACGGTCACCGAGGTCGCGCTCGCCGCCGCCGACGGGGCCGCCGCCTGGCTGGACCCGACGCAGCTGGACGAGGCCGACGGTCGGGCGTTCGCCGCCTGGGTCGCGGACCCGGCGCGCCCCAAGGTCCTGCACAACGCGAAGAACGTCATGCGGGTCTTCCCTGAGATGGGCTGGCAGCTCGAAGGCGTCGCCATGGACACCGCGCTCGCCGCGTATCTGGTGAAGCCGGGCCGCCGGTCCTTCGCCCTGGACGCGCTGGCCGTGGAGTATCTGGGCCGCGAGCTGGCCCCGGCCGCCTCCTCCGACGGGCAGCTGGCCTTCGGCGCGGACGACCGGGCCGAGCAGGACGCCCTGATGGCCCAGGCCCGCGCCGTCCTCGACCTGGGCGACGCGTTCACCGCCCGGCTGAAGGAGGTGGGCGCGGCGGAGCTGCTGCACGACATGGAGCTGCCGACCTCCATCCTTCTGGCCCGCCTGGAGCGCCACGGGATCGCCGCGGACCGGACCCATCTCGAAGGCATGGAGCAGCAGTTCGCCGGGACCGTGCAGCAGGCGGTGAAGGAGGCGCACGCGGCGGTCGGCCGCGAGTTCAACCTCGGATCGCCCAAGCAGCTCCAGGAGATCCTCTTCAACGAGCTGGGCCTGCCGAAGACGAAGAAGACCAAGACGGGATACACGACGGACGCGGACGCGCTGGCCTGGCTGGCCGCGCAGACCGAGCACGAGCTGCCGGTCCTGATGCTGCGCCACCGCGAGCAGGCCAAGCTGCGGGTCACCGTCGAGGGCCTGATCAAGACGATCGCCGCCGACGGACGCATCCACACCACGTTCAACCAGACGGTCGCGGCGACCGGCCGGCTCTCCTCCACCGACCCGAACCTGCAGAACATTCCCGTCCGCACCGACGAGGGCCGGGCGATCCGCCGGGGCTTCGTCGTCGGCGAGGGCTTCGAGACGCTGATGACGGCCGACTACAGCCAGATCGAGCTGCGGGTCATGGCGCACCTCTCCGAGGACGCCGGTCTCATCGAGGCGTTCACCTCCGGCGAGGACCTGCACACCACGGTCGCCTCGCAGGTCTTCGGCGTCGAGAAGGACGCGGTCGACGCGGAGATGCGCCGCAAGATCAAGGCCATGTCCTACGGCCTGGCCTACGGTCTCTCCGCCTTCGGCCTCTCCCAGCAGCTGGGCATCGACCCCGCCGAGGCCCGGGTGCTGATGGACACCTACTTCGAGCGGTTCGGCGGGGTACGGGACTATCTCCACCGGGTCGTCGAGGAGGCCAGGGCCACCGGCTACACGGAGACGATCCTCGGCCGCCGCCGCTATCTCCCCGACCTCAACAGCGACAACCGCCAGCGCCGCGAGGCCGCCGAGCGGATGGCGCTCAACGCCCCGATCCAGGGCACCGCGGCGGACATCGTGAAGGTCGCGATGCTGCGGGTGGACAAGGCGCTGACCGAGGCCGGGCTGACCTCGCGGATGCTGCTCCAGGTCCACGACGAAATCGTCCTGGAGATCGCGAAGGGCGAGCGGAAGCAGGTGGAGGAGATCCTGCGCCACGAGATGGCGAACGCCGTCGAACTGCGCGCCCCGCTCGACGTCTCGGTCGGCGTCGGCAAGGACTGGGAGTCCGCCGCGCACTGAGCCACGGACGCAAGGGGCGGGCCCGGAACCATGGTTCCGGGCCCGCCCCTTCCTCTCTGCCGCTAACCCCGGCCGGCCGGTGCCTCCGTCCGGGGTTCCTCCGGTACGGACACGGGCCCGCCGGGTCCCCGCGTCCTCCGCCGCAGCAGCATCCACGCCCCGTACAGCAGCAGTCCGGCCGCCAGCCCCGCGCCCGCGCCGAAGCAGGCCGTCGGAATGATGTCGAGCGGGCTCTCCACCCGGCCGAAGTGGGCGTACCAGCGGGCGCACCGGTGGACGACACCGGCCAGCACGCACAGCGCCAGCAGACCGAGCGCACCCCACCGCTCCCGGCGGCCGAGCACCGGCACCTCCACGGGCGCGGCGACGGCCGGGGTCCGGCGCAGCCCGGTGGCGACGAACCAGCCGATGACCACGAGGGCCAGCGCCGAACTCCCGTACTGCACGAACTGGAACACCGGGAAGCCGCCGACGCTCCGGTTCAGGAACGGCAGCAGCTCCGTGCCCCACCGGCTGTGGTGCGTGAACGCGTCCCACACCACATGCGTGGCCGCGCCCAGCGCACCCGAGAGGGCGAACCACAGCCAGGCGGACGGACCGAAGGAGGCCCGCGTCCACCGCTGCCCCCGGACGAACGCGTGGACCCGGCCCCGGACCCGTACCGGCAACAGCGCCACCAGCGGCTCCCGCAGCAGCGCCCACACCGCGACCAGCGCGGCGGCGATGGCCACGTTCACCGTGACGATCCCGGCGAGGGTGTGCGTGAACGACCCGAACTCCATCGCCCCGGGGACCACCGTGTCCGCGAAGTAGGTGATGTCGGGCGCGAACGAACCGGCGACGAGGGCCGAGGGGAACAGCGGCCACCGGGCGGTCCCGTTCCGGCGGATCGCCGGGAGCACGGCGGCGGCATGACTGAGCGTGAACGGCATGGCGGCAAGTATGCGGGACCGTCGGGGCAGCCTTTCGTGGCCCACCGGACAACGTGCGCCCGCGAACGTGAAAAAACAGTAAGAAGCGGTCAGCCCTCGGTGCCTGGGCGACACAAGGTGCCGTAGGGTCGCTGGAGTCGTTGCGCTGGGGAGCGCGAGCAGCCTTCGAGGGGGAGGGACCGGAACGTATGGCAGCGCACATTCGCCGACGTCTGCGCAAGGGGGCCACGACCACCGCCGTGGCAGCGGCCGCGGTGGCGGCGCTCGCGGCCTCGCAGGCGCCCGCGGCGACCCTGGCCGACGGATCCGCGGGCAGCGGCGACCCGAAGGCGGCGGGAGAGGACACCGCGAGCGGCGAGACCGACGGCGCCGCCACCGGCAACTCGCCCTATTACACGGACCTTCCGCCCCTGGTCACGCCCGACAAGCCCGGTTCGTCCAGCAATCTTCCGGCGGCGGGCAGCGCCGAAGCGGGCATTCCGGCGTCCGTCCTGGCCGCGTACAAGCAGGCCGAGCGGACCGTCGCGACCACCGACCCCTCCTGCCGACTGCCCTGGCAACTCCTCGCGGCCATCGGCAAGGTCGAGTCCGGCCAGGCCCGCGGCGGCCGCGTCGACGCGAACGGCACCGCCAGCCCCCGCATTCTCGGCCCGGCCCTCAACGGCCAGGGCTTCGCGCTGATCAAGGACACCGACGGCGGGGCGTACGACGGCGACGCCGTCCACGACCGTGCGGTCGGCCCGATGCAGTTCATCCCCTCGACCTGGGCCTCCTGGGGCCAGGACGCCAACGGCGACGGCCGCAAGGACCCCAACAACATCTACGACGCGGCGCTCGCCGCCGGCCGCTACCTCTGCGCCAACGCCCGCGATCTGGCCCTCGCAGCCGACCTCGACCAGGCCGTGCTGAGCTACAACCGGTCGACGGAGTACCTGCGCACGGTCCGCTCCTGGTACTCCTACTACCAGCGCGGCACGCACGAGATCCCCGACGGCACCGGCACGCTCCCCAGCACCCCGAGCACCCCCTCCCCGAGCCCGCGTCCGGGCACCGGTTCGGGCCCGAGCGCCACCCCGAGCCCGAAGCCGTCCCCGGACAAGCCCGGTGGCAAGCCGAGCCCGGGCCCCTCGAAGCCCGGTGGCGGGGGCTCCACCAGCCCGACGCCGAAGCCGCCCACCCCCAAGCCGACACCGCCGTCCGCCACCTTCGGCTCCCTGGAGAACGCGGGCACCGGACCGCTGCGCGCCACCGCGGGCCAGGAGTTCGACGAGCGGGTCTCCGTGCTGGCGCGCAACGCGGTCGGCGCCCCGCTCGCCAAGGTGCCCGTCACCTTCACCGTCACCGGCGGCACCGGGACGCTCTTCGCGGGCGGCAAGAAGACCGTGACGGTGCGGACCGGGGCCGACGGCACCGCCACCGCGCCGAAGCTCCAGGCCGGCGAGAAGGCCGGGGAGTTCACCGTGACCGCCGTCGCGGGCACCGGCCGCCCGCGCACCCTGACGTACGCGGCGACCGTCACCGCCCGCCAGGCCGACGCGATCGCCCGGACCGACGAGAAGGCGCTCGTCGCCGCCCCCGGCGAGAAGTTCGCGGACGCCGTCACGGTCAAGGCCACCTACAAGGACGCGGCCGCGGCCGGAGTGGCCGTCACCGCCACCATGGTCAAGGACCGCCTGGGCGTCATCGACAACGACAAGGGCCCGTACTTCAAGGACGCGGACGGCAAGCCGGTCCGCACCCTCACCACGCTGACGACGGACGCCGACGGGCAGCTGCGGCTCCCGGAGATCTTCGCCGACGACAACGAGGGCACGTATCTGCTGCGCCTCACCACCGAGGGCGGCGCCTCGGTCGTCATCGAACTCACCGTCAAGGCACCGGAGGAGACGACCCCGGAGGAGCCGGCGCCGGACGCGACGGGGACCCCCGCGGCCACCAAGCCCTGACCCGGCTCTCCCCGCAGCGAGTCCCACAGCCCCTCGGCCCCCCGGCCGAGGGGCTGTCCGCTCTGTTCTCATCTCGCGCCCCGGTTGCTACGGTGCCCCAGCCCTGACGGCCCATCAGGCCGCCGTCGCCGGACCACCGCCCCGGGAGGCCGAGCATGCGTGCCCTCGTCGCCGCCGCCATCGGACTGGCCGCCGCCCTCGCGCTCGTGTTCACCGTCTCCGCCATCGGCTCCCCGGCCGGGGAGACCTCGCCGAAACCCCTGCTGACCACCGTCCCGGGACCGAAGAGATAGCCGCCGCAGAGGGAAGAGGTCACCACCATGCGCCGCCGAGCCGGTCTCGTACTCCTGGCCTTCGCCGTGTTCTTCGCCGCCCTGTCACCGCTGCTGCGCTGGTACGCCTTCCCGCGGCTGGCCAAGATCCCGGCCGGCCAGTACCAGGAAGTCGTCCTGGAGGCGAAGCCCGCCGTCCTCCTCGACTACTCCACCCTCAAGGCGAAGAAGGTCGACAAGGTCACCATCGTCCAGACCCTCAAGGGCAATGTGGAGGAGTCCGAGAAGATCGAACGCAGCGCCGGACGCGACGTCGTCGTCTGGGACGCCCTCTCCTACGTCCAGGGCCCCGACGGCAAGATGGTCTCCGCCATCCCCGAGCGCTACATCTTCGACGCCCACACCCAGGCCCCCGTCAACGCCACCGGCGAGATGGTCGACGGCGACCCGGTCCGCCGCGAGGGCATCGAGTTCAAGTGGCCCTTCCTCACCGAGAAACGGGACTACGAGTACTTCGACGCCCAGACCCGCACCACCGCCCCCATCCACTACCGGGGCACCCGCACCTTCCGCGGCCTGGAGGTCTACTACTTCGAGCAGACCATCCCGTGGACCAAGGTCCCCATGCCGAAGAAGATGCCCATCGAGGGCATCACCGCCGAGCAGATCGCGCAGACCGGCATGACCCGCTGGTACACCACCAAGCGCATGTTCTGGGTCGACCCGGTCACCGGCGCCCCCGTCAACGGCGAGGAGATCCACCGCGAAGAGCTGCGCGACGCCAAGAAGATGGGCATGTCCGAGGACACCGTCACCGCGTTCTCCGGCCATGTGAAGATGCGCGAGGACTACATCGTCGACACCGTCGGCCTGGTGAAGTCCCAGCGCGTCCTGGTCCTCCTCCTCACCTCGTACCTGCCCTGGGGCTTCCTGGGCCTCGGCATCGGACTGGCCGCGCTGGCCCTGTGGCTGGAGGCCCGCTCGCGGCGGCCCGAGACCCCTACGAACGCTTGAGCCTCGCCGACGTGTACCGCGTCGCCGGTACGGTCGCGGGGTCCTCCGGCCACGGATGCTTCGGGTAGCGGCCGCGCAGCTCCGCCCGCACCGCCTTGTAGCCCTCCCGCCAGAACGACGCCAGGTCCGCGGTGACGGCCGCGGGGCGTCCGGCGGGGGAGAGGAGGTGCACCAGGACCGGCACCCCGGCCACCCGGGGCGTCTCGGCCAGCCCGAACAACTCCTGGAGCTTCACCGCCAGTACGGGCTGGTCCCCGCCGTACTCCACCCGGATCCGGGACCCGCTCGGCACCTCGATCCGCTCCGGCGCCAGCTCGTCCAGCCGGGCCGCCTCGCCGGTCGCCCAGGGCAGCAGCCGCCGCAGCGCCTGGCCCGCGTCAATCCGGCTCAGATCGGAGCGCCGCCGGGCCCGCGACAGCTCAGGCTCCAGCCACGCGTCCGGATCCGCCAGCAACGCCCCGTCCGACACGTCCGGCCACGGCGCCCCCAGCACCCGGTGCAGGAACGCCAGGCGCGACCGCAGCTGCTCGGTGTCCCGGTTCCAGCGCAGCAGCCCGAGCCCTTCGCGCCGCAGCCCGTCCACCAGGGCCCCGCGCACCAGCTCCGGATCGGGCTGCTTCAGCGGCCGTACCGCCAACTCGACCGCCCCCAGCCGGTCCACGGACCGGGCGGCCACCTCGCCGTCCATCCAGCGGACCTCCTCGCCCCGCACCCGCAGATGCCCGGCGGCCGCCAGCGCGGTGTCCTCGTCGAGCACCGCCGCCAGCCGCACCCGCGCGGACGCCGCGTGGGAGGGCCGGTCCGCGACCGCCACCGCCAGCCAGGGCGAGCGGCGCAGCGGCGACCCGTCCCGCAGTTCCGCGCCCGTGCCCGACGCCATCAGGAACGCCCCGTCGCCCCGGGCCCGCGCCACCCGCTCGGGGAACGCCAGCGCGGCGACGAGCCCGACGACGGCGTCATCGGAACGACCCTCGCCGGAGCCGGAGCCGGAGCCGGAGCCGGAGCCGGAGCCGGAGCCGGAGCCGGAGCCAGCCCCGTCCACCTGGCCCGACAGCCGCCGCACCTCCTGCTTCCAGCGCGCCGCGTACCCGTCCTGGCCCCGGCGGGCGGTCCGCAGCGCCGCCGCGAGATCGTCCCCGTACTCCCTCGGCGGCTCCTCGCTCAGCAGCGCCACCACCTCCGCAGCCCGCCGCGCCCCGACCTCCGCCGCCCCGTCCAGCAGGGCCCGCGCCAGCCGGGGGTGCAGCCCGAGCCGGGACATCCGTACACCGCGCCCGGTGACCCGGCCGCCGCCGTCCACCGCGCCGATCGCGTCCAGCACCTCCCGGGCCGCGCCCATCGCCCCGGCCGGCGGCGGGTCCAGCAGGGCGAGTGAGGAGGCGTCCGGATCGCCCCAGCACGCCGCCTGGAGCGCGAACGCCGCGAGGTCGGCCACCTTGATCTCCGGGGCAGGGAAGCGCGCGAGCCGCCCGTCCTCGGCCTGGTCCCAGCACCGGTACACCGCCCCCGGAGCCTCCCGCCCCGCCCGCCCGGCGCGCTGCCGCCCGGCCGCCTGCGAGGCCCGTACAGTCGTCAGGGCGCTCAGCCCCCGGGCGTGGTCGGTACGCGGCTCCCGCGCGAGCCCCGAGTCGACGACGATCCGCACGCCCGGGACCGTCAGCGACGACTCCGCCACCGAGGTCGCCAGCACCACCCGGCGTACGCCGGACGACCCGGCCAGCACCGCGTCCTGCACGGCGGCCGGAGCCCGCCCGTGCACCTGGAGCACCTCCGCGTCCACCCCGGCGAGCTGCCCGGCCACCCGGCCGATCTCCCCGACGCCGGGCAGGAAGCAGAGGACGTCCCCCTCCCGCTCCGCCAGCGCCCGCCGCACGGTCGCCGCCACATGCGTCAGCAGCGCCGGATCGACCCTCATCCCGTGCGGCGGCTTCACCGGCCGCGCGGGCGGGGCCCAGAGGACCTCCACCGGGTACGAGACGCCCTCGGCCTCGATCACCGGGGCATCGCCCAGCAACCGCGCCCAGCCCTCCGCGTCCGTGGTCGCGGACGCCGCCACCAGCCGCAGATCGGGCCGGATCGCCTCCCGTACGTCCAGGAGGAAAGCCGCGACCGTGTCCGCGTCCAGGTGCCGCTCATGGCACTCGTCGATGATCACCACGTCGACCCCGGCCAGCTCCTGGTCGCGCTGGAGCCGCTGGAGCAGCACCCCGGTGGTCACGACCTCCACCACCGTCTCCCGCCCCACCACGCGCTCGCCGCGCACCGTGAAGCCGACCCGTTCGCCCGGCCGCTCGCCCAGCAGCCAGGCCATCCGCCGCGCCGCCGCCCGCGCGGCGATCCGGCGCGGCTCGGCGACCAGGACCCGGCGCACCGGCCCGTTGCCGGTCAGCCCGGCCAGCACCAGCGGGACGAGCGTCGTCTTGCCGGTGCCCGGCGGGGCGCACAGGACGGCGACGCCCCGGTCGTCGAGCGCGCGCTCCAGGGCGGGCACGGCGGTGCGGACGGGCAGGCGGTCCAGGGCTTCGGTACGGATCACGCCCCCAGTGTCGTACGGGGCGGACGCGGTCCGGACGGTCAGTCCCGCTCGCACACGAAGATCGCCGTGCCCGGGATCAGGTTGCCGCGCAGCGGGGACCAGCCGCCCCACTCCTGGTCGTTCCAGGCGGGCCATTCCGGTTCGACCAGGTCGACCAGCCGGAAACCGCCCGCGACCACGTCCCGGACCCGGTCGCCGAGCGTGCGGTGGTGTTCCACATAGACGGCGTCGCCGGCCTCGTCCTGTTCGACGTAGGGGACGCGGTCGAAGTAGGAGGCGGCGACGGAGAGCCCCTCGGGCCCGGGCTCGTCCGGGAACGCCCAGCGGATCGGATGCGTCACGGAGAACACCCACCGCCCGCCGGGCCGCAGCACCCGGTGGACCTCGCGGAAGACCCGCACGGGATCGGCGACGAACGGCACCGCCCCGTACGCGGAACAGGCCAGGTCGAAGGAGCCGTCCCGGAAGGGCAGCCGGCCCGCGTCCGCCTCCACCAGGGGGAGTCCCTCGCCGATGCGCAGGGCGTGCTGGAGCTGGCGGTGGGAGAGGTCCAGCGCCACCGGGCGGGCGCCCCGCGCGGCCAGCCAGCGCGAGCACTGGGCGGCCCCGGCCCCGATCTCCAGGACGTCCAGCCCCTTGAGGGCGGTCGCGGGCCCCAGCAGGGCGGCGTCCGCCTCGTCCAGCCCCTCGGGACCCCAGACGAACCGGTCGTCCCCCAGGAAACCGCCGTGGTCGCTCTGGTACTCGTCGGCGTTGCGGTCCCACCAGCCGCGGCTGGCCCGGCTGCTCTCGGCCTCGTCCGCCGCCCGGCGCGTGGCTTCCGGCTCCGCGGACTCTGCGGGTTCTCCGGGTTCCGAGGAGTAGGTCCCGTGGATCTCTTGGCTCATCGTGCCCGTCGTTGTAGTTTGCCTTCACCCGCCGCGTGCGGTCCGTACCAGGGGCGTACCCCGGGGGTACGGAGGCGTGCTCGCGGCGCCGTGCCGTAGTGTTCTCGGGCCGATGTGGCCTCGGAGAACACGAGTTGTGCCGGGTTTGGGGCGATGCGCCCCGGGTGTGCGCCTTCGCGCATTGACCCTGTCCGGCTGCCCCCGTATGCTACAAGTTGCGCTGCGAGCCTGCGCGCCTCAGACCTAGCAGGCCGCGCTCGCGTCTGTTGCATGTCCCCTCGGTTGTCGAGGCGTCTCTCCGGAAACGGATTGCGCGCTTTCCAGGCTGTCCGGCTTCTGCAGAGGCGATACGGGCTTTCGGCGTAGCAGTACCTACGACTCTCTGTCCGTACCGGAGCCCTTTCCCACATGACGAGCAGCACCGAGACCACCGCCACCACTCCGCAGGTTGCGGTCAACGACATCGGCGACGCGGACGCGTTCCTCGCGGCGATCGACGAGACGATCAAGTACTTCAACGACGGCGACATCGTTGACGGTGTCATCGTCAAGGTTGACCGGGACGAGGTTCTCCTCGACATCGGTTACAAGACCGAAGGTGTCATCCCGAGCCGCGAGCTCTCGATCAAGCACGACGTCGACCCGAACGAGGTCGTCAAGGTCGGCGACGAGATCGAGGCCCTGGTTCTCCAGAAGGAGGACAAGGAAGGCCGCCTGATCCTCTCGAAGAAGCGCGCTCAGTACGAGCGTGCCTGGGGCACCATCGAGAAGATCAAGGAAGAGGACGGCATCGTCACCGGTACCGTCATCGAGGTCGTCAAGGGTGGTCTCATCCTCGACATCGGCCTCCGTGGCTTCCTCCCGGCGTCGCTCGTCGAGATGCGTCGTGTCCGCGACCTCCAGCCCTACGTGGGCAAGGAGCTCGAGGCGAAGATCATCGAGCTGGACAAGAACCGCAACAACGTGGTCCTGTCCCGCCGTGCCTGGCTCGAGCAGACCCAGTCCGAGGTTCGCCAGACGTTCCTCACCACCCTGCAGAAGGGTCAGGTCCGCTCCGGCGTCGTCTCCTCGATCGTCAACTTCGGTGCCTTCGTGGACCTGGGTGGCGTCGACGGTCTCGTGCACGTCTCCGAGCTGTCCTGGAAGCACATCGACCACCCCTCCGAGGTTGTCGAGGTCGGCCAGGAAGTCACCGTCGAGGTCCTCGACGTCGACATGGACCGCGAGCGTGTCTCCCTGTCGCTCAAGGCGACGCAGGAAGACCCGTGGCAGCAGTTCGCCCGGACGCACCAGATCGGTCAGGTCGTCCCGGGTAAGGTCACCAAGCTCGTTCCGTTCGGTGCGTTCGTCCGCGTCGACGAGGGCATCGAGGGTCTGGTCCACATCTCCGAGCTGGCCGAGCGCCACGTGGAGATCCCGGAGCAGGTCGTCCAGGTCAACGACGAGATCTTCGTCAAGGTCATCGACATCGACCTCGAGCGCCGTCGCATCAGCCTCTCGCTGAAGCAGGCCAACGAGTCCTTCGGTGGCGACCCGGCCTCGGTCGAGTTCGACCCGACGCTGTACGGCATGGCCGCGTCGTACGACGACCAGGGCAACTACATCTACCCCGAGGGCTTCGACCCCGAGACCAACGACTGGCTCGAGGGCTTCGAGGCGCAGCGCGAGGTCTGGGAGACCCAGTACGCCGAGGCGCAGCAGCGCTTCGAGCAGCACCAGGCCCAGGTCATCAAGTCCCGCGAGGCCGACGAGGCCGCTGCGGCCGAGGGCGCTGCTGCCCCGGCCGGCGCTGCTCCGGCCGCCTCCGGCGGCAGCGGTGGCGGCGGCGGTTCGTACTCCTCGGAGTCGGCGGACAACTCCGGCGCCCTGGCGTCGGACGAGGCCCTTGCCGCGCTGCGCGAGAAGCTCGCGGGCGGCCAGAGCTGACGCTCTGACCCCGGCGGCTCATCGGCTGCAGTAGCTGTAGAGCGGTAAGTGAGGCCCGTTCCCTTCGGGGGGCGGGCCTCACTCGCGTATCCGGACGCTCAGGGGGTGACGGCGATGTTGGTCAGCCCCTTGCCGCCGGTGACGGTGTTGCTGGCGTAGACGGTGGTGCGGCAACTGGAGCTGTTGTTGGTGACGTTGATGGCGAGCTGCCTGTCGCCGGTGGCCCCGGTCAGGTTCGAGGAGTTGTTCCGGAAGACGGTGCCGCAGCCCCAGCCGCTCTGCTGGGTGTGCGTCTCGTAGCCGTTGTTGGTGGTCCGCGACCCCTTGTTGCCTTCGACCAGGACGTTGTTGCCCTTCACGTCGACCCAGGAGTCGTCGTAGTTGGCGCCGGTCAGGCCGTGGCCGTCGAAGGTGTTGCCGATGATCCGCGCGCCGGTCGTGCCTTCCTTGATGTCGACGGACTCGCCGCCGACGTCCGGCCCGATGGTGTTGTTCAGGATCTGCGCGTTGTCGCTCCGGTCGGACAGATCGCCGGCTGAACCGACGTACACGCCCTCGCCCATGCCGCGCCCGTTCTGCCCGGTGTCGTAGATCCGGGAGTTCTTCAGGACGCCGTCTCTGCTGGACTTGCGGAAGTGGACGCCCTCCATGTCGAGGTCGTGCACGGTCACCGCGTCGATCACGACACCGTTCGCCGCGTCGGCCATGATGCCCTTCTGCCCGCCCTTGATGGTGACCCCGTGGACCGTCCAGTACGAGGCGCCGTTGAGGTGCAGCCCGTAGCCGCCGCCCGCCGTCAGCACAGCCTTGCTGGAGCCGGTGAGGGTGATCCGGGCTCCGGAGGCGCCGGGCCGGGTGGCCTTGAAGTTGCCGGTGTACGTGCCGTCGGCGAGCCGGATGGTGTCGCCGGGGGAGACGGTGGTGAGCGCCGACTTGAGCTGGGCCGCGGTGCTCACGTCGATGACCGCGGCGTTCGCGGGCCCGGCGCCGGCCAGGGTGAGACCGCCGGCGGCCAGGGCGGCGGCGAGCAGGACGGTGAGGGGGGAGCGGGTGCGCATGGGGGTGCCTTCCCGTCGGAGGAGTCCAGATGTTCTCGTACATGAATGTGAGACGCGTCTCTGAACGCGTTGCCCAGTGACGGTAGGGACCCGGGCGGGGCGCGTCAAGGTCTGGACCAGGATCGGCGGGGATGGTGCCGGACGCGGTGAAGCGCCTTCGCCCCCACCGCAACTGACGCGCCGTGACCCGCCCTCGGAGGGGAAAGATCAGGGCGCGGGGAATGCGCGTGCGGCCGGTCGTGTTCTTGTCTAGGAACACGAGGAGGAGCGGTAACCGTGCCTGATCCGCAGAGTTTGTACGAATGGGAGCCGAAGGGCCTGGCCGTCGTCGACATGGCGCTGGCCCAGGAGTCGGCCGGCCTGGTCATGCTCTACCACTTCGACGGCTACATCGACGCGGGTGAGACCGGCGAGCAGATCGTCGAGGGTTTGCTGGAGACGCTGCCCCACCAGGTCGTCGCACGCTTCGACCACGACCGGCTCGTCGACTACCGCGCACGGCGCCCCCTGCTCACCTTCCGGCGCGACCGCTGGGCGTCCTTCGAAGAGCCCGCCCTGGAGGTCCGGGTCGTCCAGGACGCCACCGGAGCGCCCTTCCTGCTGCTGTCGGGCCCGGAGCCGGACGTGGAGTGGGAGCGGTTCGCCGCCGCCGTCGAGCAGATCGTCGAGCGCCTCGGCGTCCGGCTCGCGGTGAACTTCCACGGCATCCCCATGGGCGTCCCGCACACCCGCCCCGTCGGCATCACCCCGCACGGCAACCGCACCGACCTGATGCCCGGCCACCGCAGCCCCTTCGACGAGGCCCAGGTGCCCGGATCCGCCGAGGCCCTCGTGGAGTACCGGCTGATGGAGGCCGGCCACGACGTCCTCGGGGTCGCCACCCACGTACCGCACTACGTGGCCCGCTCCGCCTACCCGGACGCGGCGCTCACCGCGCTGGAGGCGATCACCGCCGCGACCGGTCTGGTGCTGCCCGCCCTCGCGCACTCCCTGCGCACCGAGGCTCACCGCACGCAGACCGAGATCGACCGGCAGATCGGCCAGGGCGACGAGGAGCTCGTCTCCCTCGTCGAGGGCCTTGAGCACCAGTACGACGCCGTCGCCGGCTCCGAGACGCGCGGCAACCTCGTCGCCGAGCCGGTCGACCTGCCGTCCGCCGACGAGATCGGCCGCGAGTTCGAGCGGTTCCTCGCCGAGCGGGAGGGCGAGGGCTGAGCGCCCGGGACCGGCCCGTAGGCTGCCGCCCATGCTGAAAGTGGGCCTGACCGGCGGCATCGGCGCCGGCAAGAGCGAAGTGTCGCGGCTGCTCGTCTCGTACGGGGCCGTCCTCATCGACTCCGACCTGATCGCCCGTGAGGTCGTCGAGCCCGGAACGCCCGGACTCGCGGCCGTCGTCGAGGAGTTCGGGCCGGACGTCCTGACCGCCGAAGGCACCCTGGACCGCCCGGCGCTCGGTGCGCTCGTCTTCGCCGACGACGGGCGGCGGGCCGCCCTCAACGCGATCGTCCACCCCCTGGTGGGCGCCCGCGCGGCCGAACGGGAACGGGCGGCCCCCGAGGACGCCGTCGTCGTCCACGACGTCCCCCTCCTCACCGAGAACGGGCTCGCCCCCTTCTACGACCTGGTCGTGGTCGTCGACGCCTCCGCCGAGACCCAGCTCGACCGGCTCGTGACGCTGCGCGGAATGACGGAGTCCGACGCCCGTGCCAGGATGGCCGCCCAGGCCACCCGGGAGGAGCGCCGGGCCGTCGCCGACCTGATCGTGGACAACGACGGGCCGCGGGAGGCGCTGGAGGCCCGGGTCCGCGAGGTCTGGGACGAACTGGTCCGCAGGGCTGCCGCTGCCGGCTGAGCGTGGCTGAACGGAACGCTCCGGCCGGAACAGCGCAGCAGGGCCGGATGTTGGACACGCGCGGGGAGACCGCGAGGAGAGGAAGGGACGCTACCGTGCCCGAGAGGAACCCGGAGACCGACGTCATCGACTTCCGTGCGGCCGAGCAACTGCTCGACGCCCGGGACCCCCGGGGCGCCGTCAAGCTCCTCGACTCGGTGATCGCCGCCCACCCGGAGAACACCGCCGCCCGGCTGCTCCGCGCCCGGGCCTTCTTCGCCGCCGCCCAACTGCGTCCCGCCGAGCTGGAATTCGAGCTGGTGCTGGAGCGCGAACCGGACAACGCGTTCGCCCACTTCGCCCTGGCCCGCACCTTCGAACGGTCCGGCAACCCGGAGCGGGCGACCCGGCACTTCCGCCTGGCGGCGGCGCTGGATCCGAAGCCGGAGTACCTGCGGGCGGCGAAGTTCGACGAGCGGGGCTGACGGGGCGCGTCAGGGGCGCCCGGAGGGCGGATCGGTTCGTCCTCCACCCGCCCGCCCGCTGTCGGCGCCGGGACTCTGCCCGCGCGGACGGCCGTCGCCGTGGTCCGGCTCGTACGGCGGGATGTCACGGCCCGGCTGGTAGTGCGGGCCCTGGCGCATGCGGTACGTGATCACGCAGAGGTCCACCACCGCGAGCAGCAGCACCACCGCGCAGGCCGCCGCCCAGCCCGGCCGCCCGTTCATCGCGAAGGCCACCAGGCCGAAGAGGGCCCAGGCCGTTCCCCACAGGCTCAGCCAGAGCCGCATCCGCAGCGGACTGCGGGCGGTCGCGGGTTCACTGCCCGTACGCATGGCGATCACCTCACTGTCCAGCATGGACCCACCCGGCGGCGGAACGGAAAGCGGTGGCCGGAACAGCGGCGGGGCGGGGAACCGCGCCCGGAGACGGCTCGTTCCCCCTCCATGGGCGAATCACTGGTACGTGAGGGGTACGCGGGGACGGGTCCCGGAGCCATCACGCCGGACGGCTGCGCGGTGGAGCTGTACCGCCGGCTGGCCGTCGGCGACGAGCCGGACGTGATCGCGGGCGTGGCCCCCGAAGGGGCGAGCATCCTCGAACTGGGCTGCGGGGCGGGCCGGGTGACCCACCCGCTGGTGCGGCGCGGGTTCCGGGTGACGGCGGTGGACGAGTCGCCGGAGATGCTGGAGGAGATCGTCGGGGCGCGCACGGTGCGCAGCTCCATCGAGTCGCTGGACCTCGGCGACGAGCGGTTCGACGTGGTGCTGCTCGGCTCGTTCCTGGTCCACGCGGGCGAGCACCGGGTGCGCGACGGGATGCTGCGTGTCTGCCGGGCCCATGTGCGGGACGACGGGATCGTCCTCGTCCAGCGCGAGGGCGTGGCGCACCGCTCGGAGCTTCCGTGGGAGCGGAGCGACCCGTCCGGGTGCCTGGTCCGGATCGTCTCGGCGGATCCGGTGGGCGACGGTGTGCGCTCGGTGCGCGCGGAGTATCACTTCGACGACGCGCGGTGGACGCAGACCTTCCTCTCCCGGGAGCTGTCCGACGAGGACCTGGCCGGACATCTCGCGGCGGCGGGGCTCACAGTGGAGCGCACCCTCACCGACGACGGCACCTGGCTGCTGGCCCGCCCGACGCTTTGACCGGGCAGGTCCTTGGTTCGCGGGTCAGTGCACGAAGCTGTAGCTGCGCCACGGGCCGCTGCCCGGCGCCGTCACATCGCTGAAGCGGGTCGGTACGTAGGTCGTCCCCCGGCCCGTGCAGTCACGGGTGCGGTAGAGGATCACGTCGACCAGCGTCCCGTTCTCCACCTCGTGGGCCCCCGCCGGGGCGATCCGGTGGCAGCCGCGTACCGACGGGCTGTTCACCTGGATCACCGCTTCGCGTTCCGTCGTGTAGGTCACTGGGCCCACCGCGGTGCGGCCGAGCCCGGAGCAGCCCGTGGCGGCGAGGGCGAGGAGCGAGACTCCGGCGGTGACGGCGAGACGGCGTCGGCGGCGGGGAACGGTGGCGGTCACGGACATGGGCGGGTCCTCGTCTGCTCGTCCGGTGCTCGTCCGGTGAAGTCGGTACGTCGGAAAAGACGTGCTGGCGCTGGCCACCCTGCCCGGCCCGGTCACCCCCGGCATCCCGGGCGCGGCCGACCGGGCGAGCAGCGGAGCGACGGGGGTTCACCGGCCGCAGCCGTTCGGCCCTCACCGAGCGTGGCGGCCCGCTCGCGGAGCCGGGGGCGCCCGAGGCGTACTCCTGACCGGTGGGGACGCTCCTGAGCTGGTGCGATGCGGTGGGCGTCCGCAGTGTCAGACCTCCCGCCTAGACTCGCTGAGTCAGCACATTCCGTGCCGACGGAGACCGGAGCCCCGGATATCGGCGCCCCGGAGACCGGGGATCGAGCGGGAGGGGGAGTGCACATGACGGAACAGACCCGTGAGGGCGAGGCGCGGACCGCCGACGTCGCCCGCCTGCTGCGCCATCCCGCGGTCTTCCTGCCCGGACCGGTGCCCAGGGAAGGCCGCATCGCCTTCTGGGACCCCCGCGCCGACGTCGGCCCCCATGCCGACGGCGGCCCGTGGCGTCCCGACCCCGCTCCGGAGCGGACCGGGACGCCCTTCGCGTACGCGGACGCCACCGCGCGTCCCGACACCGTCCCGTACACCGCCGCCCGGCTCACGGTCGTCCGGCCGGACGACGCCGCGGGCCCCGGGGGCGTCCGCACCGCCGAGGTACCCGCGGCCCTGCTGTCCGTGGCCGACGCGCTGCCCCTGCTCGTCCGGGCCCGGCAGCAGGCGTCCGCCCACCCCGCCACGCGCTGCTGGGGCGCGGCAGCCCTGCACGCCCTCCACCTCGTCGCCCGGGGCCGGATCCTCCCCGGTCTCACGGCGGACGGCCACGACGCCTGGCGGGCCGGTCCCTCGGACGCCGAGGACGTGGCGCATCTGCGGGCGGTCGCCGCCGCCCTGCCGCCCGAGGGGCACGCGGTGCCGGTCCCCGGCTCCGAGCCGCCCCGGCTGCCCGACCCCGAGAAGCTGACCGGTGCGTTCCTGGACGCCGTCGCCGACACGCTGCCGCGCACGCCCGCCGCCGCGTTCGCGATGGGCGCGCCGTTCGCCGCCCGCGAGCCCCAGCATCTGCCCCAGGCCGCCGCCTGGGCCGTCGAGGTGGCCTCGGGCCTGGACGCGGGCGTGCGGGTCTCGCTGCGCCTGGACCTCTCCGCGTACGAGCTGTTCGACACCGCCGACACCTATGCGCTCACCGTCGCCCGCGAGGAGGCGGAGACCGCCGGCGAAGCCGCCCGGCCGGAGCATGCGGACGACCCGGCGGTCCGCCCCGCCGCCGCGGCGATCGTGCAGGTGCACAGCCTCGCCGACCCGACGTACGTGGTGGACGCGGCGGCCCTGTGGAACGGCGGGGCGGGCGAGCCGTTCGGGCCCCGCTCCCAGGTCGACGCGGTGCTGGCCCTGCGCCGCGCCGCCCGCGTCTGGACCCCGCTGGAACGACTCCTGGGGCAGCCCGTCCCCGATGTGCTCGCGATCACCGAGGACGAGCTGTACGAGCTGCTGAGCGACGCCGGGGCCCGGCTGGCCGCCGCCGGGGTCGAGGTGCGCTGGCCGCGCGAGCTGGCCCGTTCGCTCACCGCGGCCGCCGTCGTGCGGCCCGCGCCCGGATCGGCCACCGACGGCACGTCCTTCTTCGACGCCGAGCACCTCTTCGCCTTCGACTGGCAGCTGTCCCTGGGCGACGAGCGGCTGACCGAGGCCGAGATGGACCTCCTGGCCGAGGCGCACCGCCCGGTGGTGCGGCTGCGCGACCAGTGGGTGGTCGTCGACCCCGCGCTCGTACGCAAGGCGCGCAAGCGGGAGCTGGGGCTCCTGGATCCGGTGGACGCGCTGGCGGTCGCGCTCACCGGCAGCGCGGAGGTGGACGGCGAGCGGGTGGACGCCGTCCCGGCCGGGGCCCTCGCCGCGCTCCGGACCCGCCTCCTCGCCGACGACACGACGATCGCACCGCCGCCCGGCCTCGACGCGACCCTGCGCGACTACCAACTGCGCGGTCTGGCCTGGCTGGACCGGATGACGTCGCTCGGTCTCGGCGGCTGCCTCGCCGACGACATGGGCCTCGGCAAGACGATCACCCTCATCGCCCTCCACCTGCACCGGGCGCACCCCTCGCCCACCCTCGTCGTCTGCCCCGCCTCCCTCCTCGGCAACTGGCACCGCGAGATCAACCGCTTCGCCCCCGGCGTGCCCGTGCGCCGCTTCCACGGCACGGACCGGAGCCTGAGCGATCCGGACGGCGGATTCGTCCTCACCACCTACGGCACCATGCGCTCCAGCGCGGCCCGGCTCGCCGAGCAGAGCTGGGGCCTGGTCGTCGCCGACGAGGCGCAGCACGTCAAGAATCCGCACTCCTCCACCGCCAAGGCGTTGCGCACCATCCCCGCCCCGGCCCGGGTCGCCCTCACCGGCACCCCCGTCGAGAACAACCTCTCCGAGCTCTGGGCGCTCCTCGACTGGACCACCCCCGGACTGCTCGGCCCGCTCAAGGCGTTCCGGGCCCGGCACGCCCGGATCGTGGAGAACACGGACACGGCCGCCGGTCTCGGCAACGACGAGGCGGTCGAGCGGCTGTCCCGGCTGGTGCGCCCCTTCCTCCTGCGGCGGAAGAAGTCCGACCCCGGCATCGCCCCCGAGCTGCCGCCCAAGACCGAGACCGACCACCCCGTCTCCCTCACCCGGGAACAGGCCACGCTCTACGAGGCGGCGGTCCGCGAGACGATGGCGCAGATCGAGGGGGCGGAGGGCATCGCCCGCCGGGGCCTGATCATGAAGCTGCTGACCTCGCTCAAGCAGATCTGCAACCACCCCGCGCAGTATCTGAAGGAGGAGCCCACCCGGCTCACGGGCCGCTCCGGCAAGCTCGCCCTCCTCGACGAACTGCTCGACACGATCCTGTCCGAGGACGGCTCGGTCCTGATCTTCACCCAGTACGTGTCGATGGCGCGGCTCCTCTCCGCGCACCTCGCCTCCCGTGCGATCCCCTCCCAACTCCTGCACGGCGGTACACCGGTGCCCGAACGGGAGCGGATGGTGGACCGCTTCCAGTCCGCCGAGGTCCCCGTCTTCCTGCTCTCCCTCAAGGCGGCGGGCACCGGACTGAACCTCACCCGGGCCGCCCATGTCGTCCACTTCGACCGCTGGTGGAACCCGGCCGTGGAGGAGCAGGCCACCGACCGGGCGTACCGCATCGGCCAGACCCAGCCCGTCCAGGTCCACCGGATCATCGCCGAGGGCACGGTGGAGGACCGGATCGCCGAGCTGCTGGAGTCCAAGCGGGCCCTGGCGGACGCGGTGCTCGGCAGCGGGGAGAGCGCCCTGACCGAGCTGAGCGACCGGGACCTCGCCGACCTCGTCTCCCTGCGGAGGCCCGCATGAGCCCGCGCATGAGCCCCCGTCCGACGACGGGCCCGGCCGCCCGCAGATCCGCCCCGCGCGCCCGGATCGGCCCGGACGACCTGCGGCGCACCTTCGAGGCGGTGCCCGCCCGCACCTCCGCCGGGGGTGAGCCCTTCGCCGACAGCTGGTGGGGCCGGGCCTGGGTGGACGCGCTGGAGTCCCTGTCGATGGACGAGGCCCGCCTCGCCCGCGGCCGGGCGTACGCCGACGACGGCCAGGTCGCCGCGATCACCGTCACCCCGGGCCGCGTCGTCGCCTATGTGCACGGCAGCCGCGCCCGCCCCTACCGCGCCGAGCTGCGCCTGCGCACCTTCGCCGACCTGGGCTGGGAGGCCCTGCTCGACGCGGTCGCCGAGCGGCCCGGCCATCTGTCCGCGCTGCTGGCCAAGGAGATGCCGCACTCCCTGGCCCGGACGGCCGAGGAGGCCGGGGTCCGGCTGCTGCCCGCCGCCGACGACCTCGACCCCAGCTGCACCTGCCCCGACCACGGGCGGCCCTGCAAGCATGTCGCCGCCCTCTGCTTCCAGACGGCGCTGCTGCTCGACAGCGATCCGTTCGTCCTGCTGCTGATGCGCGGCCGGGGCGAGCGTGAGCTGCTGGACGCGCTCGCCCGGCGGAACGCCGAACACTCCGCCCGCGAGCGCCCCGCGGCCCCGGCCATGCCCTCGGTCGCGGCGGGCGAGGCCTTCGCCACCCGCTTCCTGCCGCCCCTCCCGCCACCCCGCCCCGTCCCGCCGCACCCCGGCCAGCCGCCGTCGTACCCGGACCTGCCCGGTGCCCGCGACCCACTGGGCCTGGACCACCTCGCCACCGACGCCGTCGCCCGCGCCCACGCCCTGCTGACCACCGGCCGCGATCCGCTGGCCGGGTTCACCGCGTGGCAGGACGCCGTCCGCCTCGCCGCCGCGCGCCCGACCGCCGGGCTCACCGCCACCACCCGCGCGCTCTACCGCGAGCTGGCGTACGCCACCGGCCGTACGACCACCGACCTGGCCCGCGCCGTCGCCGCCTGGCGCCAGGGCGAGGCAGAGGGCCTGGCCGCCCTGGAAACGCCCTGGGACCCGCCGGCCGGCCCCTTCGACCGGGCCAGGCCCGCGCTCGCCGCCGCCGGCTTCCCGCGCTTCACGCCCTGGCGCAACCACCTCACCCACCCGGCCGGTTCGCTCCAGCTCCGCTTCGGCCAGGACATGCGCTGGTACGGCTACGAGTCCGACCCCGGGGCCGACGACTGGTGGCCGCGCGCCGCCCCGGACCCCGACCCGGTCTCCGCCCTCGAAGCCCTGCTCGCCGGCGACTCCGTCCCGGACACGGCCGGGGACGACCCCCATTACGTACGGTAAAACCCTTGGCCGTCAGGGCGTTGACCTTGCTAGCGTCCTCGACGTGGCGAAACTCAATCAGATCATCGCAGTGGAGAAGGGCGTCAAGTCCAAGGCGCACCAGGACCTGACGGCGGCCCATCACGGCCTCCAGAAGGCCGCGTTGCTGGCCGGGATCTCCCGTACCTACCAGCCCAAGGACGAGGAGGGCGAACAGCTTCCGCCCGAGTCGACGCTGGTCCAGGTCAAGGCCGAGGACGTGCTGCGGGACACCGCGACCACGCTGACCCGCCTCTTCGATGTGACCGCCACGAAGGACTGGGCGAACTGCTCGGCCCGCGCCGATGTGAAGGTCGACGGCCGGGTGCTGGTGAGCGAGGTGCCGGTGGCGTATCTGCTCTTCCTGGAGAAGCAGCTGACCGACCTCAACACCTTCGTCCGCAAGCTGCCCGTCCTGGACGCGGCCGAGGCCTGGGTGCAGGACCCGTCGACCGACTCCTGGAAGACCGAGCCGGTCCGTACGCTCCGCACCAAGAAGGTCCCCCGCAACCATGTGAAGGCGGAGGCCACCGAGAAGCACCCGGCGCAGGTCGAGGTGTACTACGAGGACATCCCGGTCGGGTACTGGACGACCGTGAAGTTCTCCGGGGCGCTGCCCGCGCGGCGCGTCAACGAACTGCTGGACCGGATCGAGAAGCTCCAGCAGGCCGTGAAGTTCGCCCGCGAGGAGGCCAACGGCGCGGAGGTCACCGACCAGCGGGTGGGTGATGCGGTATTCGGTTACCTCTTCGGGTGACCGACCATGGATTCCCCGGCCGCCGTTGACGGTGACCGGGGTGCGCGAGGAGCGCAAGCTGAAACTGAAGCTTGTCGTGAAGGCGCGGTCCCAGTGGAGGTTCGACTCCTCCCTCCGGCACGGGCCGGAGTAGCCCAAGCAGGCAGAGGCAGACCGCCGTCAATCTCAGACTCTTGCTCCAGACTCAGCATTCGCCGCCGATCGCCGGATCGAACGGGCCCGGGCCCGCGCGCGTCGAGATGCCGGTTCAAGTCCGGCCCGCAGAGCTCCGATCTGCGGTGGTCCAAAGGCAGGACGCGACGACATCATGACTGACCCGGACCCTTAAACGTGCCGGCGTGCCAGATGGGTGGCATTCACAGGGCCCGGAGGCCGGCTACGCCTCCGGGCCCGCTCCCGTTTCCGATGCCTCCGCCGCTCCCAGCGACACGCCCCGGCCCGCGAAGAACCGCCCGAACTCCGTCAGCGGCAGCACGGCCGCCCGTGTCCCGGCATCCGTTCCCGACGGATTGTGGAAGTGGACGCCGGACCCGTCGGCCGTGCGCGCGGTCACCAGCACCAGATGCCCGCCCCGCCCCGGAGCCGGCCGCTCCGGATGCCGGATCCCGTAGTGGACGGAGGCCAGCACGGTCCGGCCCGCGTCCAGCAGACCGGGGATCTCCGCCACGTCCAGGTGCCGGTGGACCGTGGCCTCGCGCCCGTACACCTCGCTGACGTACTCCGCGAACGGCGCGTAGACCAGGCCCCGGATCGTGCCGTCCACGTCCTCCGTGTACGCCCCGTACTTCAGCGCCCCGTCCCGCAGCGCGAACAGCGAGGGGGCGTCGGCGCCGAGCGCCATGCGCAGACAGGTCATACCGCACAGATGACCGGCCCAGCGCCCGTACTCGGCGGGCGAACCGGCCCCCGAATCGGCCCAGCCGGGGTCCTCGGCCGGATCGAGCCCGCCCTCCACGATCGCCCCCACCAGCTCCGGAGTGGCGAACTGGGTGTGCACGGGGACGGAGCAGAGGACGCAGGTCACTGGCGATATCCGTTCAGGAAGCGGCCGATGCGGCTGATCGCCGCGTCGAGATCATCAGCGTACGGAAGGGTCAGGATGCGGAAGTGGTCCGGACGCGGCCAGCTGAAACCGGTGCCCTGCACCACCTGGATCTTCTCCCGCAGCAGCAGGTCCAGCACGAACTTCTCGTCGTCCACGATCGGATGGACCTTCGGATCGATGCGCGGGAAGGCGTACAGCGCGCCCTTCGGCTTCACGCACGAGACTCCGGGGATCTCGTTCAGCCGCTCCCAGGCCCGGTCGCGCTGCTCGTGCAGCCTGCCGCCCGGGGCGACCAGCTCCTTGATGGACTGCCGGCCTCCGAGCGCGGCCTGAATGGCGTACTGCGCGGGCGCGTTGGGGCACAGCCGCATGGAGGCCAGCATCGTCAGGCCCTCCAGGTAGTTGCGGGCGTGCTGGTGCGGGCCGGACACCACCATCCAGCCGGAGCGGAACCCGGCCACCCGGTACGTCTTCGACAGGCCGCTGAAGGTCAGGCAGACCAGGTCCGGGGCGAGGACGGCAGCACTGTGGTGCTCGGCCCCGTCGTACAGGATCTGGTCGTAGATCTCGTCGGCGAACACCATCAGCCCGTGCCGCCGGGCCAGATCGAGGATGCCTTCCAGGATCTCGCGCGGATAGACCGCGCCGGTGGGATTGTTCGGGTTGATGATCACGACGGCCTTGGTCCGGTCGGTGATCTTCGACGCCATGTCGGCGAGATCCGGGTTCCAGTCGGACTCCTCGTCGCAGACGTAGTGCACGGCCTTGCCGCCCGCGAGCGTGGTCACCGCCGTCCAGAGCGGGAAGTCCGGGGCCGGGATCAGAACCTCGTCGCCGTCCTCCAGCAGCGCCTGCACGGCCATCGAGATCAGCTCGGAGACCCCGTTGCCGAGGAACACGTCGTCCACGCCGACCTCGGTCAGCCCCATCGACTGGTAGCGCTGGGCCACCGCCCGCCGGGCCGAGAGGATGCCGCGCGAATCGGTGTAGCCATGGGCCTGCGGCAGCATCCGGATCATGTCCTGGACGATCTCCTCGGGCGCCTCGAAGCCGAAGAGCGCGGGGTTGCCCGTGTTGAGCCGGAGCACGCTGTGGCCCGCCTCCTCCAGGGCGTTGGCGTGCTCGATGACCGGGCCCCGGATCTCATAGCAGACCTCGTTGAGCTTGCTGGACTGCCGGAACTCCATGCGCTGCCTCCCGAGCCGAATTGCGATACTTGGTTTTACCAAGCTTGAGCTTGGAAAGTCCAACAACATGTCTAGACTGCGTCGCATGCCACGTCAGCAGCAGCCAGCAGCACGTCCAGCAGCACGCCCCGTCCGTCGCCGGAGCTACGACCAGTTCGACGCCACCGCCCGCGCCCTCGACTCCGTCGGCGACCGGTGGACCCTGCTGATCGTCCGTGAACTGCTGGGCGGGCCGCGCCGGTACACGGACCTGCACGCCGACCTGCCGGGTGTCAGCACGGACGTGCTGGCCTCCCGCCTGAAGGACATGGAGCAGTCCGGACTGGCCCTGCGCCGCAAGCTGCCGCCCCCGTCGGCCGCGTCGGTCTACGAGCTCACTGAGCGTGGCCACGGCCTTCTGCCGGTTCTTGCCGCCCTCGCCGAGTGGGGCGCACCCGCCCTCGCCGAACGCCGCCCGACCGACGCGGTGCGGGCCCACTGGTTCGCTCTGCCGCTGCTCGGCGCCCTCACCGGGCTCACCCGGGAGGGCGTCCTCGAAGTCCGCCTCGACGAGGGCGAGTTCCACCTCCATGTCGGTCTCCATGTCGGTCTCCGTGCCGGCGGGGGAGCGGGGTTCGTGCTGCCGGGCGCCGAGGCGTACGGGGCGGTGTACGGGTACGGTCCCGCCGACCGCCCCGACGCCCGGATCGTCCTCGGCGCGGAGGTCTGCCTGGATCTGGCGCAGGGCGGGGCGACCCTCACGGAGGCGGTGAAGGACGGCCGCGTCGAGGTGCTGGGTGACGGCCCGCTGGCGGCGGAGCTGCGCGGGGAGTGAGCATCCGCACGGAGAAACCCCTCACCCCTCGGCCATGATGGAGCCGTGCGACTCGAAGCGATCACCTGGGAACGGCTGGCCGGCGAACTGGCCCGGTACGGCGACGGGCTGTCCGTCGCCGACGGCGGTCCCTGGCTCGCCCTCGGGATCGACGGCGCGCCCGCCGCCCGCACCGGCGAGAGGGCCGAACGCCTCGCCGAGGAGCTGCGGCTGCGCGGCCGCTCGGTCCTGGTGGTCCCCACCGAGGGGTTCCTGCGTCCGGCGAGTCTGCGCTTCGAGTACGGGAAGCAGGACGCGGACGCGTATCTCGACGGCTGGTTCGACACCGGGGCGCTGTGGCGCGAGGTGTTCGGGCCGCTGGAGGCGGGCGGCTCCGGCCGGGTTCTGCCCGACCTCTGGGACCCCGTCACGGACCGGGCCACCCGCACCCCGTACCACCCGCTGCCCGAGGGCGGGGTGGTCGTCGTGCACGGCCCGTTCCTGCTGGGGCACTGGTTCCCGTTCGCGCTCACCGTCCATCTGCGGCTGTCCCCGGGCGCGTTGCGGCGGCGCACGCCGGAGCCGGAACGCTGGACCCTGCCCGCCTTCGCCCGGTACGAGGACGAGGTCGCGCCCATGGAGCGGGCGGACGTGGTGGTCCGGGCGGACGATCCCGCGCACCCGGCGTGGTCGGGGCTCCCCGGGAGCGGATGAGCCGCCGCGCCCCGCTGGTCGGAACCGACCGCGGGCGGACGGGCCGAACGGGGTGCGGCTCACCGCAGGCGCGGGCGGCCGCCTGTTCTCAGCGCACCGGCGGCCGACCGCCCACCGTCGCCACGGCCGCCGCTCCCGCCCGGCAGCCCTCGGCCGCCGCGCCCCTCTCGTCCGCCCCGGCCAGCAGGGCCGCCAGGAACCCGCCGGTGAACGCGTCGCCCGCCCCCGTCGAGTCGACCGGCTCGCGCACCGCCGCACCGGGGACGCGGCCGATGACCTCGCCCCCGGCGGCCACCACGGCCCCCCGCGCGCCCAGGGTGACGGCGACGCGCGGAAACCACCGGCTCAACGCGGCTGCCGCGGCATCGGGTTCGGGCAGTCCGGTGAGCAGCCGGGCCTCGTCCGCGTTCGGCAACAGCAGCTCCGCGCCCTCCGCGAGCTCCAGGAACCGCTTCGGCCCCAGCTCGCCGAGGAACCCGGCCGACGCCGGATCGACGCTCACCGGAACGCCCCGCTCCACGGCGGTCCGCAGGGCGAGCAGCGCCGCCGCCCGGCTCGACGGCGCGAAGAGGAGGTAGCCGGAGAGATGCAGCCGCCCGGCCCCCTCCAGCATCGACGGCGCGAAGTCGTCGGAGGCGAGCCGCAGCACCGCACCGGCGTCGGTCAGGAACGTCCGCTCGGCCGCCGCGTCGACCAGGGCGATGACCGTCGCCGTCGGAACCTCCTCGTCCACCGCGAGGAACGCCCGCACCCCCGCCCGCTCCAACGCCTCCCGGTGCCAGACGGCGGACCCCGCCCCGGCCCTGGCGAGCAGCCGCACGTCGGCACACCCCGAACGCACCGCCCAACAGGCGACGTTGGCCCCCGCGCCGCCCGGCAGGGTCCGGATCCGGGCTGACGTGTCCGTACCGTGCGCGAGCGCCGACCCGTACCGCGCCACCACGTCCGTGACCACTTCCCCCACCACCAGGAGTCCGCCGCCCGCCGCCGGACGGTTCACCGGGCGGCCGCCGTGACGGCGATCCGCGCCGCGAGCGTCACGTTCCCGCGTACGGCCGCGAGGTTCGCCTCCAGCGACGCGCCCCCGGTCCGCCGCATCAGCTGGTCCAGCAGGAACGGCGTGACGCCCTGCCCCGAGATGCCCCGCTCCCGGCACGCGTCCAGCGCCTCCGCCAGCACCCGGTCGTGCAGGGCCGGATCCAACTGATCCGCTTCCGCCACGGGGTTGGCGACGATCAGCGCGGACGCCGGCTCGCCCAGCGCCTCCCTCGCCCGGATCACCTCCACCACCTCCTCGGGGCTGTGCACCGTCCAGTCGACGGGTTCGCCCGAACTGCTCAGATAGAAGCCGGGAAAGTGCCCGGTGCCGTAGCCGACGACACAGACGCCGAGGGTCTCCAGCCGCTGGAGGGTCGCCGGGACGTCGAGGATCGACTTCACCCCCGCGCAGACCACGGTGATCCCAGTGCCGGCGAGCAGCCGCAGATCGGCCGACTCGTCCTGGTCGGCGGCCCACTCCCGGTGTACGCCGCCGAGCCCGCCCGTCGCGAAGACGCCGACGCCCGCCCGTGCCGCCAGGAACGCCGTCGCGGACACCGTCGTCGCCCCGCTCGCCCCGGCCGCGAGCGCGGGGGCGAGATCGCGGTGCCCCAGCTTGCGTACCGCCGGGTCCCCGGCGACCCGCTCCAACTGGTCATCTCCCAGGCCCACATGGGCCCGGCCGTCCAGAACGGCGACGGTGGCCGGGACGGCGCCCGCGGACCGGACTAGCCCCTCCAACTCCCGCGCCACGGAGAGGTTGCGAGGGCGCGGCAGACCGTGCGCGATGATCGTCGACTCCAGCGCCACGACGGGCAGACCGGTGCTCAGAGCCGCGTGCACCTCTGCCGAGAGCACCGGCTCGTAGGGTTCTGGTGAGTTCTGAGGCATGCCCCATCCCTGTCGCGGCCGGGAGGGGCGCAAACCACGGCCGGACGTTCTCCGGCGGGTCCTGGTCACCCGGTGGCTCGAAGCGGTCGCTAAGGTGACCGGCCATGACGACAAACGACCAGGTCCCCGCCTCCTTCGCCGTGCACATCCCGGATGCCGAGCTCGTACCGGAACCCCTCGATCCGGCGCAGATCGTCTCGGGCGACCCCGTGGTGACGGGCAAGGTGCTGTGGGAGTCGCCCGACGGCAAGCAGATCCGGGGCATCTGGCAGATCACGCCCGGCGTGGTCACCGACACCGAGGCGAACGAGCTGTTCGTGGTCGTCAGCGGCCGGGCGACGGTCGCGGTCGAGGGCGGGGCGACGCTGGAGATCGGCCCGGGGGACGCCTGCGTGTTGCGCGAGGGCGACCGGACGACCTGGACCGTTCACGAGACGCTCCGCAAGGCGTACCACATCAGCCTCTGAGGGCCTGCGGGGCCATCGGGGCCTGCTGGGCCTTTGCCGCCGCGTTGTTCGGCCGGTCCGGCGGTGCGGGTCAGCCGCCGACCGCCCCCGGCCGCCGCAGGCTCCGGCGCAGGGCGAGCGCGGCGACCGGCAGCAGCAGCGCGGCGCCGATCGCGTTGAGGGGCCCGTACCCCCACTGGGCGACGATCACCCCGGCCGTCGCCCCGCCGACGCCCGCCGCCGCGCTCATGGTCAGGTCCGAAAGACCCTGCACCGCCGCCTGGGCGGGCCGGGGCACCGCGTCGGTGAGCAGCGCAGAACCGGCGATCATCCCCGCCGACCAGCCGAGACCCAGCACGAAGAGGCCCGCCGCGGTCTGCCCGTGCCGGGGCCCGGCCGTGCCCGCTAGCAGCGCGGCGCAGCTCAGCAGTCCGACGGCCAGCCCGATCACGGTCAGCCGGCCGAACCGGTCGGCCAGCCACCCCATCACCGGCGAGAACGCGTACATGCCCGCGATGTGCCCGCTGATGACGAGCCCGATCAACTGGAGGTCGGCGCCGTGCCGGCTCAGATCGA
This sequence comes from Streptomyces rubiginosohelvolus, assembly GCF_014649875.1. Lineage (GTDB taxonomy): Bacteria > Actinomycetota > Actinomycetes > Streptomycetales > Streptomycetaceae > Streptomyces > Streptomyces rubiginosohelvolus. The sequence continues at coordinate 84,051 of NZ_BMTW01000010.1, forward strand.
CCGGGGTCATGACCATGATCGACACCATGGCGGTGTGCGACACGGTGACCGTCACCAGGGCGAGCCGCGCCATCGGCGACGCGCGTACGGCCTCGATCCCGGCGCGCAGGGAGCGCTTCGGCGGCCCCGACGGGCCCTCCGGGGCCAAGGCGCGGGCGGTGAGGAGCGGGTCCGGGCGCAGTGCGAGCGCCACGACGAGCCCGGCGAGCAGGAAGACGACGGCCGAGCAGAGGAACGGCCCGGCCGCCTCGGGCACCGGCGTACCGCGGAACAGCCGGCTCGCCGGGGCCGAGATGTTGGGGCCCAGGACCGAGCCGATCGTGGTCGCCCAGACGACGGTGGAGATGGCCCGCCCCCGGCGTTCCGGCCCCACCAGGTCGGCCGCGGCGAACCGTGCCTGGAGACCGGCCAGCGACCCCGCGCCGAACCCGGCCATGCCGAGCAGCAGCAGGGGGAAGCTCGGCAGCATCGTGGCCAGGACCACCAGGCCGCCGCCCAGCGCACCGATCAGATACGCGACCATCAGCCCGGACCGGCGGCCCCGGGAGGCCATCAGGGCGGCCAGCGGCAGTGACAGCAGCGCCGTGCCGAGGACGGACGCGGTCGGCGCGAGTCCGGACAGCGCCTCCGATCCGCTCACCTCGGCGGCGAGCATCGGGGCCAGGGCGATGCCGATGGCCACGCCGAGGCCGCCGAGTATCTGGCTGACGACGAGCACGGCCGACGTCCGCCGCTGCAGAGCGGGCAGACCGACGGCCGGGACCGGGGGAAGGGAGAGGGGTCGGGTCACCGGCGCAGTGTGCCACCGCTCGGCCGTCGCCGTGCACCCGAGCGGGTGAAACCGGCCCTCGCGAGGACCGCGCCCGGGCGCTGTCGGATCCCTAGAACAGCGGCTGCGGCAGCACCCCCTCCAGCGCCAGCAGCTGCCGCTTGGTCTCCAGACCGCCGCCGAACCCGCCCAGGCCCCCGTCGCTCTCCACCACCCGGTGGCACGGCACCACCACCGGCAGCGGGTTGGCCCCCATGGCCGCGCCGACCGCCTGCGCCCCCTCCGGCCGGCCCACCCGCGCGGCCAGCTCGCCGTACCCGACGACCGTCCCGTAGGGCACGCCGGACGCCAGCTCGCGGAGCACCTCACGGTGGAAGCAGGAGGTCAGCGACCAGTCCAGAGCGAGATCGAAGTCCCGCGGCTCGCCCGCGAAGTACGCCGCGAGCTCGCGTATCGGCTCGGCGAGCCGGGCCGATCCGGGCGCCGCCACCGGCTCCGTGCCGAACCGGGTCCGCAGCCGGTCGAGGGCCGCGTCCCGGACGGCGGGGCGGGCGTGGAAGGCCACGTTCACCAGGCCGGTCGCGGTCGCGGCGAGCAGCAGCGGGCCGATGCCGCTGTCCACGACGTCCCACTCGACGGCCGGCTCTCCACCGACCCCGTAGCTGTCCATGCCGACCACCGTACGACCCGCCACTGACAGCGACGGGCCCATCGGTGAGAAGCCGGGAAGGCCCCCGCCTCAGCTCGTCGCGTCGCGCACCACGTCGGGGAAGTTGGTGATGATGCCGTCGACCCCGTAGTCACGGGCCTTCACCGCGTCCGCCGCCTTGTTGACCGTCCACGTGTTCACCCGCAGACGCTTGCCGTGCGGGCCCTTGAGCCGCTGGACGGCCGCCACGTAGTCGGCGCCGATCGTCGCGTACGACGGATTGATCTGATCGGTGAACGCCGCGTACGAGGGCAGGTCCGCCACCGCCGGGGTGCCCAGGAAGCCGGTCGTGATGTCGGGGCGCAGGGCGTGCACCGTCTTCACGCTGTCGGCGCCGAAGCTCTGGATGACCAGCCGGTCCCGTACGTGGGAACGGTCCAGCCACCCCGACCGGCCCAGCGTCCGGATGATGTCCCGCTCGATGCCCGGGTAGGTCGCCGGGCTCTTGATCTCCAGGAGCAGCTTCTGCCGGTTGCGCTCCAGGCGGTTCAGGAACTGGGTCAGCGTCGGGATCCGGGCCCCGGTGAACTGCTCCCCGAACCAGCTGCCCGCGTCGAGTTTCGCCAGCTCCGCGGCGGTGAAGTCCTTGACCGCCCACGGCGCCCGGTCGGGGAAGACCTCCTCGACGTCCGTCGTGCGCTTCAGGTCGGTGTCGTGCAGCACGACGAGCACGCCGTCACGGCTGCGGTGGACGTCGTTCTCGACCCAGTCGATGCCGAGCGCGTCCGCGGCGTCGACGGCGGCGAGGGTGTTCTCCGGCGCATAGCCCGACGCCCCCCGGTGGGCCACGACGACCGGGTTCGCCCGCTGCGCGGAGACCTGGTCCGGGGCATCGGGCCGGTCGGCGGGCAGCAGCAGGGCGCCGGCGCCGAGCAGGGCGGCGGCCGTGGTGGAGGCGGTTGCGGTACGGACGAACACGGGGACTCCTCACGTCGGGAGTGTGCGGACACGCAGAGAGTGACAGCGGCCCGCCAACGCCCGGCGGGGTGGCGATGGCCGCGAAATGAACGGAACCTTCGGTCCCGGGGACCACCGCCGGAGCACGGCGTGCGGCCGTGCCGATAAAATGCGCCTTCTTTTGTCTGTCTGCCGGGACTCGCCCCTTGGGGACCCTCCTCGACCCCGGGCATTCTCGAAGGGCGTACGCGCATGCAAGGAACAGTCGACGGATTCACCTACGGCCTGGTGACTCCGGTCGCGGCGTTCCTCATGGCCGCCCTGGGAGCCGCCCTCGGGCTCCGCTGCACCACCCGGTCGCTTCACGCCACACGCTCCTGTCGGGTCGGCTGGCTGGCGCTGGGCTCGCTGTCCATCGGCTCCGGGGTGTGGACCATGCACTTCGTCGCGATGACGGGCTTCACCGTCCAGGAGACGCCGATCTCCTACGACAAGCCCCTCACCTTCGCCGGCCTGGCCGTGGCCGTGGTGATGATCGGCATCGGCATCTTCATTGTCGGGTACCGGGGCGCGACCCGCATGGCGTTGATCACGGGCGGCACCATCACCGGTCTCGGCATCGCCTCGATGCACTATCTCGGCATGGCGGGCATGCGCATGGCCGCGCGGTTCGCGTACGACACCCCCCTCGTCGTCCTCTCGGTGCTGATCGCCGGGTGCGCCGCCACGGGCGCGCTGTGGGCGGCCGTCACCCTGCGGGGCGCCCTCTCCGGCCTCGGCGCGAGTGTCCTGATGGCCGTCGCGGTGACCGGGATGCACTACACCGGCATGGCGGCGCTCGACGTGCACCTGCACCTGCCGCCCACCCTGCCGTCCGACCTGTCCGCCGTCCTGCCCGGTGACCGGCCCGCCGAGATGATCGGCCCGATGCTGGTGGGCCCCGGCTGCTTCCTGCTCCTCGCCGCCGTGGTGCTCCTGTTCGACCCCGGGGCCGTGACGGGCGAGCCCGGCAAGGCCCCCCGCCCTCGGGACCACCGGGACCACCCGGTCCCACAGGCGCGACGGCGCCCGCGGAACGATCCCCACGCGCGCGACCGGCGCCCGCGGAGCACCGCCCGGGAGGGCGCGAGAAGGGCCCGGTACCGCTGATCCGAGGCCGTTGTCAGTGGTGGGTCGTACGGTGGTTGCATGCGGCCCGTTTCCCAGATCGAACGTTCCACGCGGCCTTTCGAGGTCGTCAGTCCCTACCAGCCCAGCGGTGACCAGCCGACGGCCATCGCCGAGCTGGAGCGGCGTATCCGCGCCGACGAGAAGGACGTCGTCCTGCTCGGCGCGACCGGCACCGGCAAGTCGGCGACCACCGCCTGGATGATCGAGAAGCTGCAGCGCCCCACCCTGGTGATGGCGCCGAACAAGACGCTCGCCGCCCAGCTGGCCAACGAGTTCCGCGAGCTCCTCCCGAACAACGCGGTGGAGTATTTCGTCTCGTACTACGACTACTACCAGCCCGAGGCGTACGTCCCGCAGTCGGACACCTACATCGAGAAGGACTCCTCCATCAACGAGGAGGTCGAGCGGCTGCGCCACTCCGCGACGAATTCGCTGCTCACCCGGCGCGACGTCGTCGTGGTCGCCTCCGTCTCCTGCATCTACGGCCTCGGTACGCCCCAGGAGTACGTGGACCGCATGGTCCAGCTCAAGGTGGGCGAGGAGATCGACCGCGACCAGCTGCTGCGCCGCTTCGTCGAGATGCAGTACACCCGCAACGACCTGGCGTTCACCCGCGGCACCTTCCGGGTCCGGGGCGACACCATCGAGATCTTCCCGGTCTACGAGGAGCTCGCCGTCCGCATCGAGATGTTCGGTGACGAGATCGAGAACCTGTCCACGCTCCACCCGCTCACCGGCGAGATCATCAGCGAGGACCCCACGGTCCACGTCTTCCCCGCCAGCCACTACGTCGCCGGGCCCGAGCGCATGGAGCGGGCCGTCAGCGGCATCGAGCAGGAGCTGGAGCAGCGCCTGGCCGAGCTGGAGAAGCAGGGCAAGATGCTGGAGGCCCAGCGCCTGCGCATGCGCACCACGTACGACATCGAGATGCTCCGCCAGATCGGCACCTGCTCCGGCGTCGAGAACTACTCGATGCACTTCGACGACCGCGCGCCCGGCACCGCCCCCAACACCCTCCTCGACTACTTCCCGGACGACTTCCTGCTCGTCCTCGACGAGTCCCACGTCACCGTCCCGCAGATCGGCGCGATGTACGAGGGGGACGCCTCCCGCAAGCGGACCCTCGTCGACCACGGCTTCCGGCTGCCCTCGGCCATGGACAACCGGCCGCTGAAGTGGGAGGAGTTCCTGAAGCGGATCGACCAGACGGTGTACCTCTCCGCCACCCCGGGGAAGTACGAGCTCTCGCGCGGCGACGGGTTCGTCGAGCAGATCATCCGCCCCACCGGTCTCGTCGACCCCCAGGTCGTGGTCAAGCCCACCGAAGGCCAGATCGACGACCTGGTCCACGAGATCCGCGAGCGCACCGAGCGCGACGAGCGGGTCCTGGTCACCACGCTCACCAAGAAGATGGCCGAGGACCTCACCGACTACTTCCTGGAGCTCGGCATCCAGGTCCGCTATCTGCACAGCGACGTCGACACCCTGCGCCGTATCGAGCTGCTGCGCGAGCTGCGCTCCGGTGAGTACGACGTGCTCGTCGGCATCAACCTCCTGCGCGAGGGCCTCGACCTTCCCGAGGTGTCCCTCGTGGCCATTCTCGACGCCGACAAGCAGGGCTTCCTGCGCTCGGGCACCTCGCTCATCCAGACCATCGGCCGCGCCGCCCGTAACGTCTCCGGCCAGGTCCACATGTACGCCGACAAGGTCACCCCGGCCATGGAACAGGCGATCGACGAGACGAACCGGCGCCGCGAGAAGCAGATCGCCTACAACACCGAGCGGGGCATCGACCCGCAGCCGCTGCGCAAGAAGATCAACGACATCGTCGCGACCATCGCCCGCGAGGAGATCGACACCGAGCAGCTCCTCGGCACCGGCTACCGGCAGGGCAAGGAGACCAAGGCCCCGGTCCCCGCGCTCGGCGGCAAGGCGGCCAAGGGCGGGGCGAAGGGCAAGGCCGCCAAGTCCGGCGCGGTGGTCAGCGACCGGCCCGCGACCGAACTGGCCGGGATCATCGAGGAGATGACCGACCGGATGCGGGCCGCCGCCGCGGATCTGCAGTTCGAGGTGGCCGCCCGGCTGCGCGACGAGGTCGGCGAACTGAAGAAGGAACTGCGGCAGATGAAGGAAGCGGGCATGGCCTGATTCCGCCGTCGATCATCGGTGCCGGTCGCCTGTGCCGGACCGCTTCCGGCACCGGCGACCGACACCGTTTCCACCGCACCGGGCGGGCCGCGCCGGGTGTGTTGCAAGACCGACACAAAAACGGACCGAACCTGCTGCCACCCGGGGTGGAATGCGTAGGGTGCGGGGAAACCGCACACGGATGGCTGCGGGGCAATGCCGAGAGGGGACAGCGCGTGACGGTCAATATGACCAAGGGTCAGGCCATCAACCTGCAGAAGAGCGACGGGGGGACCCTGACCGCGGTACGGATGGGGCTCGGCTGGCAGGCGGCTCCGCGCCGTGGCCTGTTCGGTTCGCGCACCCGCGAGGTGGACCTGGACGCCTCGGCGGTGCTCTTCGCGGACAAGCAGCCCGTCGACGTCGTGTTCTTCCGCCACCTCGTCAGCGACGACGGCTCGGTCAAGCACACCGGTGACAACCTGGTCGGCGGCGCCGGCTCCGGCGGCGACGACGAGGCGATCCTCGTCGACCTCCAGCGCGTCCCGGTCCACATCGACCAGATCGTCTTCACGGTGAACTCCTTCACCGGGCAGACGTTCCAGGAGGTCCAGAACGCCTTCTGCCGCATCGTCGACGAGACCAACGGCCAGGAGCTCGCGCGGTACACGCTCGACGGCGGCGGCCAGTACACCGCCCAGATCATGGCGAAGGTGCACCGCGCGGGCACCGGCTGGAAGATGACGGCCCTCGGCAACCCGGCCAACGGCCGCACCTTCCAGGACCTGATGCCGTCGATCCTCCCGCACCTGTAGGACCCGGACAGGCCCGGGTCCCGACCCGGCGTCGAAACGGGCGGGGGCGGCTCCCGGCGGCACAGGCCGCCGGGAGCCGCCCCACGCACAGCACGGCAGTACGCAGCAGGAACACGGCATCGCACGGCCCGGCGCCCACAGCGGGCCGCGGGCCATCGTCGAGGGGGACAGGGCAATGACGGCCGAACTGGTCCGGGGGCAGAACCACACCTTGCCCCAGACCCGTCTGGAGATCCGGGTGTCGGCGGGCACGCCCGTCGTGGCCGGCGCCACCCTCGGCGACGAGCGGGGCACGGTGCGCGGCGTCGAGTGGATCGCCCACCCCGGCTCGCCCCAGCTCCCCGGGCTCGAAGTCTCCCAGCAGGCGGCGGCCGACCACCGGCTCGCCGTCGACCTGGAGGCCCTGCCCGCCGGCGCCCACCGGGTCACCGTGCTGCTCGCGCTGCCCGTCGGAGCCGGCGGCCCGGTGCGGTTCGGCGCAGTCCCCGCCCCCTTCGTCGCCGTCACCGGACTCGACGGCACCGAGATCGCCACCTTCACGCTCACCGACCTGGACGCCGAGTCCGCGGTCAGCGCCCTGGAGCTCTACCGCCGCCAGGACGCCTGGAAGGTCCGGGCCGTCGGACAGGGGTATGCGGGCGGGCTCGCCGAGATGCTCGCCGACCAAGGCGTGACCGACCCCGCCGCACTGGCCGGATCGATCCAGGAAGCCGTCACCCGGGGCCTGGCCCGCTCGGTGGCCCCGCCGCCCCGCACCCCGGAAGCCGACCGCGTACGGCACGCGACGGGCTCCGCCGACCACCGCCCGGCCGCGCCGCCCCCGGCCCCGGAGCCCCCCGAGCCGCTGGCCGACCCGGCCACCACCGGCCCGGCGCACACCACCCAGCCGCACACAGCCCAGCCGCACACCGCCCCAGGACCGGCCGCCGCGGGAGCTTCGGCCGCGGGACCCTCCACCGGTGGGCCCATCAACTACGCGCACCCGCGGCGGCAGCATGCCGCGCCCCCCTCGCCGCCGCCCGCCGCGCCCCCAGCCCAGCCCGGACAGCCCGCGCAGCCGGTCGCGGGCGACGCCACCGGCTGGTCGATGGACGAGCGCCTCTACAACCAGATCTGGGGCATGTTCGAGGACCTGGCCCGCGCCGTCGCCGCCTACCGCAGCGCCGTCGACTTCGCCGAGTCCCGGATGGACCAGGAGCTCGACCGGGCCCTGTCCGACCCGCGCAACCGGATCGGCGGTGCGGGCGACCGCTCCCGTGAGGCGGCCCGCGCCAAGCGCGACGAGCTGGCCTCCCGGGCCCGGGAGGCCCTCGACCGCGATCTGGCCCAGCTGGCCGCCGAGGCGGCCGTCGTCGAGCCCGCGCTCCCGGCGGCGTACGCGGGCTGGGGCAACCCCGTCTGGCACGCCCACCGGATCCCCATGGAGATACCGATGGCCCTGCGCATCGGCGATCTCCATCTGCCCGAACGCACCGACCTGCGCATCCCGCTGCTCGTCCGGCTGCCGCTGGAGCGCGGGATGTGGGTGGACAGCGGACGGGCGGCGTCCGAGGCGGCCGCCCTGATGGACACGGACCGGCTGCGACGGCTGGCCATGGAGACCGCGGTCGCGCACGCGGCGCGGCTGCTCGCGGTGTATCCGCCCGGGGAGTTCGCGGTGCACGTCATCGACCCGGCGGGCTCGGCGGCCGGCCCGCTCGCGCCGCTGGTCGAGGCGGGTGTCCTCGCCGGACCGCCCGCCGCCGGACCCGGGGGAGTGGCCTCGGTCCTCGCTCACCTCACCCGGCGGGTGGACCTGGTGCAGATGGCGGTGCGGGCCCGGGCGGCCGACTCGCTCCCGCCCGACCTGGACACCGGCGAACAGCTCCTGGTGGTCAACGACTTCCCGCACGGCTTCGACGACCGGGCCGTCACTCAGCTCCGCTACCTCGCCGACGAGGGCCCCGCGGTCGGGGTGCACCTCCTGATGGTCGCGGACCGGGAGGAGGCCAGCGCGTACGGGCCGGTCCTCGATCCGCTGTGGCGTTCGCTGCTGCGGATCACCCCGGTCGCCGACAGCCACCTCGCCGACCCCTGGGTCGGGCACGCCTGGACGTACGAGCCGTTGACGATCCCGCCGGGCAGCCGTGTCCTGGAGCAGGTGCTCGCGGCGGTGGCAGCGGCCCGCAGAGCCGCCGGCCGCTGACGGAGCAGGCGGCTCCGACCTGCGGTTTTGACGACTTCTTTACCCTTTTCTTTACCTACCCTTGGTGATGCCTGTACTGTTCGGGGAACGGAGGGGAGTACTCCTTACGCGACGTGCCCGTCAATACGGACCGCAATCGGTCCCGGGGCGTCGGTCCAGGCGCGCACCACGTGCAGGGATGGAAGAGACCTCCGGCAGCGACGACGCTGATTCAGTAGCCGTAGCGAACTGCCGGAGGCGCAGTGGACGTTTCATGGACCGTATGGGCCCTGACCATCTTTGGTCTGTCGGCCCTCATCGCCGTCGACTTCTTCATCGGGCGCAAGCCCCATGACGTGTCGACCAAGGAAGCCGGGATCTGGACGATCGTCTGGATCGCGCTGGCCATCCTCTTCGGACTCGGCCTCATGGTCGCCGGCGAGAACCAGGCCTCCGGCGAGTTCTTCGCCGGATTCATCACCGAGAAGTCGCTGAGCGTCGACAACCTCTTCGTCTTCGTCCTGATCATGGCGAAGTTCTCGGTGCCCTCGCACCTCCAGCAGCGCGTGCTGCTCATCGGTGTACTCATCGCCCTGGTGCTCCGCGCGATCTTCATCGCCGCCGGCGCAGCCGTGATCGCGAACTTCTCGTGGGTGTTCTACATCTTCGGCGCGTTCCTGATCTACACCGCCTGGAAGCTCATCCAGGAGGCCCGGGCCGGCGAGGAGGAAGAGGAGTTCGAGGAGAACCGCCTCCTCAAGAAGATCGAGCAGCGCTTCGGCGTCGACGACAAGTACCACGGCACGAAGCTCTTCATCCAGAAGAACGGCAAGCGCATCATGACCCCGCTGATGGTGGTCATGCTCGCCATCGGTATGACCGACGTGCTGTTCGCGCTGGACTCGATCCCGGCGATCTTCGGCCTGACCCAGGACCCGTACATCGTCTTCACGGCCAACGCGTTCGCGCTGATGGGTCTGCGGCAGCTGTACTTCCTCATCGGCGGTCTGCTGAAGAAGCTGGTCCACCTCAGCTACGGCCTGTCGGTGATCCTCGGCTTCATCGGCGTCAAGCTGGTGCTGCACGCCCTGCACGAGAACGGTGTGCACACGCCCGAGATCACCATCCCGTTCTCGCTCTCCGTCATCTGCGGAGTCCTGGTGATCACCACGATCACCAGCCTCATCGCCAGCAAGAAGCAGGCGGCGGCCGAGGCGGAGGAGGCTGCGAAGGCGGAGGTGGCCGAGAAGGCCGAGACCGCCGGCCCGGCCGACGAGGAGAGCAAGACCCTCAGCTGACCCGGGGCCGCCCCGAGCGGCACAGGGACACACCGGCAGCGGCCGGGGTGGACACGGCGAAAGCCGTCCACCCCGGCCGCTTTCGCGTGCGCGCCCGGAAGGCGCTCACGCGGAGGGTACGGGTGCGCCGCAGGTGCGGGTCGGCGCGTGCGGGCTACCAGCCGCGGGCGCGCCACTCGGGCAGCTGGGGGCGCTCGGCGCCCAGCGTCGTGTCGTGACCGTGGCCCGGGTAGACCCACGTCTCGTCGGGCAGCCGGTCGAACAGCTTCGTCTCGACGTCGTTCAGCAGGCTCGCGAACGCCTCGGGGTCCTGGTGCGTGTTCCCGACCCCGCCGGGGAAGAGGCAGTCCCCGGTGAACAGGTGCGGGGCGCCGTGCGGGTCGTCGTAGACCAGGGCGATGGAGCCCGGGGTGTGGCCGACCAGATGGCGGGCGGTCAGCTCGACCCGGCCGACGGTGATCGTGTCGCCGTCCTCGACCAGGACGTCGGTCGGCACGGGGATGCCCTCGGCGTCGTAGCGGCCCGCGAACGTCCGGGCGCCCGTCGCCCCGGTCACCTGGGCCAGTGCCTGCCAATGATCCCCGTGCTGGTGGGTGGTGACGACGGAGGCGATCCCGTCGTCACCGATCAGCGCGAGCAGGGTCTCCGGCTCGGCGGCCGCGTCGATCAGCAACTGCTCGCCGGTGGCCCGGCAGCGCAGCAGGTACGCGTTGTTGTTCATCGCGCCGACGGCGACCTTGGAGATCATCAGATCCGTCAGTTCGTGCACGCTCGCCGGTCCGCCGACCTTCACCGCTCCGCTGTACGTCATGCGGCTCAGCCTATAGCGGGGGCAGCGTGGGCAACGGGCCTCCGGCCACCGTCAGGGCGGAGCCGTCACGGCGTCCGCAGAGCCAGCCCAGCAGCTCCGCGGCGGGCCCCTGCACCGTCACCAGGGCGCTCGGCGGGCCGCCGCCCGTGCTCCAGGTGCGGCCGTCGAGGTCGGTCAGCCCGGTGGCGGGCACGCTCTCGTTGCCCAGGAAGCGATCGGCGAGGAAGGCGATCTCCCGCTCCACGAACTCGGCGGGCAGGTCCTCCAGCTCGTAGCCGATGTCGAGGTCGACGTGGTGCAGCTCCACCTCGACCCAGCGCCGGAAGGGAACCCGGGCCGCCGAGTCCGTCACACCGTTGCGCAGGGTGACCGTACGCGACCAGTCGGCCGGTTCGGCGCTGACCGCCCGGAGGGCGTCCGCGGTCTCCCGCAGGTCGGCCAGTTGCTCGGCCACCGGGCGGGGGGCGCCGTCGGCGATGTCGGCGTCGCGGGTTTCGCTGCTCGCGTACATCGGGAGTCCCCGGAGAACATTTCCGATCGCGTCGGCGTTACGTGACAGGTGGGTCAGGACATGGCCCCGACTCCAGCCGGGCAACCGTGACGGCTCGGCGACAGCGGCGTTGTCCAGTTTGCCGACTGCGTCGAGCAGCCGTTCGGTCGCTTCGCGTACAGCTCCCAGGTCGTGCGCATGATCAATCATGCGGCTGAGCCTAGCCCCGCCACTCATTCGGGTGAAGGAGGGGAAGGGCGGCCGTAAATCGAATGTGCGTGCTATACGCTCGGAGTCGAAAGCCTCTGACACCGCTGTGGCGCCCCCCATACCCTGGGAGAGGGGCTCAGTTCCCCCGCTTCTCTCTAGAAAGGTGCGGACCGGCGTGGCCGACCGTCTCATCGTCCGTGGCGCGCGCGAGCACAACCTGAAGAACGTCTCGCTCGACCTGCCCCGCGACTCCCTCATCGTCTTCACCGGGCTCTCCGGGTCGGGCAAGTCGTCCCTCGCGTTCGACACGATCTTCGCCGAGGGGCAGCGCCGTTACGTGGAGTCCCTCTCCTCGTACGCCCGGCAGTTCCTCGGCCAGATGGACAAGCCGGACGTCGACTTCATCGAAGGTCTGTCCCCGGCCGTCTCCATCGACCAGAAGTCGACCTCGCGCAACCCGCGCTCGACGGTCGGCACCATCACGGAGGTCTACGACTACCTCCGGCTGCTCTTCGCCAGGATCGGCAAGCCGCACTGCCCCGAGTGCCACCGGCCCATCTCCCGCCAGTCGCCGCAGGCCATCGTCGACAAGGTCCTCGGTCTGCCCGAGGGCAGCCGCTTCCAGGTCCTCTCGCCGCTGGTGCGCGAGCGCAAGGGCGAGTTCGTCGACCTCTTCGCCGACCTCCAGACCAAGGGCTACAGCCGCGCCCGGGTCGACGGCGAGACCATCCAGCTCGCCGAGCCGCCCACGCTCAAGAAGCAGGAGAAGCACACCATCGAGGTGGTCGTCGACCGCCTCACCGTCAAGGACAGCGCCAAGCGCCGGCTGACCGACTCGGTCGAGACCGCGCTCGGCCTCTCCGGCGGCATGGTCGTGCTCGACTTCGTCGACCTCCCCGAGGACGACCCCGAGCGCGAGCGGATGTATTCCGAGCACCTCTACTGCCCGTACGACGACCTCTCCTTCGAGGAGCTGGAGCCGCGCTCCTTCTCCTTCAACTCGCCCTTCGGCGCCTGCCCGGACTGCACCGGCATCGGAACGCGCATGGAGGTCGACCCGGAGCTGATCGTCCCGGACGAGGAGAAGTCCCTCGACGAGGGAGCCATCCACCCCTGGTCCCACGGGCACACCAAGGAGTACTTCGGCCGTCTGATCGGCGCGCTCTCCGAAGCCCTCGGCTTCCGTACGGACATCCCCTGGGCCGGGCTGCCGCAGCGGGCCAAGAAGGCCCTGCTCTTCGGCCACAAGATCCAGACCGAGGTCCGCTACCGCAACCGTTACGGGCGCGAGCGCGCCTACACCACCCCCGCCTTCGAGGGCGCGGTGCAGTTCGTCAAGCGGCGGCACACCGAGGCCGAGAGCGACTCCAGCCGGGAGCGCTTCGAGGGCTACATGCGCGAGGTGCCCTGCCCGACCTGTGAGGGCACCCGGCTCAAGCCGATCGTCCTCGCGGTGACGGTGATGGAGAAGTCCATCGCCGAGGTCGCCGCGATGTCGATCAGCGAGTGCGCCGAGTTCCTCGGCCGCCTCAAGCTGAACGCCCGCGACAAGAAGATCGCCGAGCGGGTGCTCAAGGAGGTCAACGAGCGGCTGAAGTTCCTCGTCGACGTAGGCCTCGACTATCTGTCGCTGAACCGCGCGGCCGGCACCCTGTCCGGCGGCGAGGCCCAGCGCATCCGGCTGGCCACCCAGATCGGCTCCGGCCTGGTCGGCGTGCTGTACGTCCTCGACGAGCCGTCCATCGGCTTGCACCAGCGCGACAACCACCGGCTCATCGAGACCCTGGTCCGGCTGCGCGACATGGGCAACACGCTCATCGTCGTCGAGCACGACGAGGACACCATCAAGGTCGCCGACTGGGTCGTGGACATCGGTCCCGGCGCCGGTGAGCACGGCGGCAAGGTCGTCCACTCCGGCTCGCTGAAGGAGCTGCTGGGGAACAAGGCCTCGATCACCGGCCAGTATCTGTCCGGCAAGCGGTCCATCCCGACCCCGGACATCCGCCGCCCGGTCGACCCTGCCCGCAGCCTCACCGTGCACGGCGCCCGGGAGAACAACCTCCAGGACATCGACGTCTCCTTCCCGCTCGGCGTCCTCACCGCCGTCACCGGCGTCTCCGGGTCCGGGAAGTCGACCCTGGTCAACGACATCCTCTACACCCACCTGGCCCGCGAGCTGAACGGCGCCAAGTCGGTGCCCGGCCGCCACACCCGGGTCGACGGCGACGACCTCGTCGACAAGGTGGTGCACGTCGACCAGTCGCCGATCGGCCGGACCCCCCGGTCCAACCCGGCGACGTACACCGGAGTCTTCGACCACGTCCGCAAGCTGTTCGCCGAGACGATGGAGGCGAAGGTGCGCGGCTATCTGCCGGGCCGCTTCTCCTTCAACGTCAAGGGCGGCCGCTGCGAGAACTGCTCCGGCGACGGCACGATCAAGATCGAGATGAACTTCCTGCCCGACGTGTACGTCCCGTGCGAGGTCTGCCACGGTGCGCGCTACAACCGGGAGACCCTGGAGGTCCACTACAAGGGCAAGTCCATCGCCGAGGTGCTGGACATGCCGATCGAGGAGGGCCTGGAGTTCTTCGAAGCCGTCCCGGCGATCGCCCGCCATCTGCGCACCCTCAACGACGTGGGCCTCGGCTATGTCCGGCTCGGCCAGTCCGCGCCGACCCTCTCCGGCGGTGAGGCGCAGCGCGTCAAGCTGGCGAGCGAGCTCCAGAAGCGCTCGACCGGCCGCACGGTCTACGTCCTGGACGAGCCGACCACCGGTCTGCACTTCGAGGACATCAGCAAGCTGATCACGGTGCTCTCGGGCCTGGTGGACAAGGGCAACTCGGTGATCGTCATCGAGCACAACCTCGATGTCATCAAGACCGCCGACTGGGTGGTCGACATGGGCCCCGAGGGCGGCAACGGCGGCGGACTGGTCGTCGCCGAGGGAACACCGGAGCAGGTCGCCTCGGTGCCCGCCAGCCACACCGGGAAGTTCCTCCAGGGCATCCTGGACGCGGACCGGATCGCCGAGGCCGCGGTGCCCTCGGGCAGGGCACCCCGCAAGACGGCCGCCCGCAAGACCGCCCCGGCGAAGAAGACGGCAGCCGCCAAGAAGGCCACGGCCACCACGGCGAAGGCCAAGGTCACGGCGACCAAGGCGAAGGCCACGGCCACCGGCACGAAGGCCGCTGCCGCCAAGAAGACGACCCGGGCCCGCAAGGCCTGAACGCCGGGCTCACCGATGGCGGCGGCCCCCGCAGGACGAGGGGGCCGCCGCCATCGGCGTAGGCGGCCGTCCTCGGCGGGGACGGGACCGGTCCCGCCGGGACCGCCCAGGCGGCCGGCCCCGCCCGCGGCCGTCCCCTCTCGACCGGCCCGCCCGCAAGGCTCCCGATCCCCGCCGGTATCGTCGGTTCTGTCACCGGCACACGCGGCCGCCGTCGTCGCTCCGCGCCCGTCCGGCGATCCCGACCGCGGTGATCCACCGCGATCCGCCTCGAACGACACCCCGTGGAGTCCGCATGCCCGGCCTGCCCGCCGCCCGCCGTACCGTGCTGAAGGGCGCCGCGCTCGCCGGTGCCGCCGGGCTGGGAGCGGCCGCCTGCTCGACCGAGTCCAAGCTCGGGCATGCCAAGAACCCCACGCCGACCGCCCCCGTTCCCCTCGGCGCGGCCTCCGAGGTGCCGGTCGGCGGCGCCAAGCTCTACCGGGAAGCGCGCCTCGTCGTGAGCTGCCCGGCCAAGGGCGAGTACAAGGCGTTCAGCGCCCAGTGCACCCACGGCGGCTGCGTCCTGACCAAGATCGAGGGCACCGAGGGCCACTGCCCCTGCCACGGCAGCCGCTTCGACACGACCACCGGCGAGGTCATCGAGGGCCCGGCCACCGTGCCGCTGCCCGCCGTCCCCCTCACCGCCGAGGGCGGAAACCTCGTCGCGGGCCCCGACGCCTGAACCACGGACGCTCCTGAACCACGAGCGCTGCCTCGTCGGCTCACCGGCCGTGCCTCACTCCCAGTCCCAGTCGATCCCGATCAGCCCCGGCCGTACGCCCTCCTCCACCAGGTGCACGGTCCGGTGCCGGCCGGTCAGCGTGAGGTCCCCGCGGGCCCCGCGCGCCGCTCCCGCCGACGCCTGGGCGAACCGGCGGCACCGCACCGGGAGCGCGGCCTCGTCGAAGCCGACCTGGAGCACGTACTGGCCGCCCCCGAAGGTGAAGCCGCGCACGTACTCACCGCTCGCCCCACCCGTACCGTCGTCGAAGCCGTAACCGAAGAGGTACGTCTCGCCGGACCGCAGCCGGGTGTCGAACAGCAGCTCCGCCACCAGCACCCCCGCGACACCGTCCCAGCGGACCCGGCCCGTCCGGCAGTTCTCCAGGGCCCGCACCGCGATCCGCGACGGGTCGCAGCCGGGGTCGCCCCGGTGCACCGCGAGGTAGCGGTCCACGCCGTCCCGGTGCGCGCGCACCACATGGCGGGAGGTGCGGCCCGCCAGCTCCCGGCGCGCCCCGATCCGTACCCGCTCCTGGTGGCCCACCGTGTGCAGCCCGCCGTCCACGGGTGACTCCATCGCCGCGAGGAGCCGCTCCACCGAGCCCGACGCCTCCATCAGCGACCGGTACGAGCGTCCCGCCGGGCGGTCCCCCTCGCCCGGGGTGTCGCCGTCGCGCAGCAGCCGCAGCAGCGAGTCGTCCGGCAGCGCGAGCACCTCCTCCAGCGCCTGCACGGCCCGCAGCGACTCGGCCCGCCGGGGGCGGCGCACTCCCTGCTGCCAGTAACTGAGGCTGGTCACCCCGAGCTTGACGCCCCGGTGCGCCAGATGGTGCTGCACCCGCTGGAGCGGCAGCCCGCGCACCGACAGGGCCGTGCGCAACGCCAGATGGAACGGTCCGGTCCGCAGAACCTGCGCCAGTTCGGTCTCGGTCTCGGTCTGCCGCATGGGCGGGCCTCCGGTGAACGTTCACGTGGGGAGTGGCGACACCGACCCCCGGGGGATGCGGGGGAGCAGGTGACCGGGGCGGTGCCGTTCACACGGACGCCGTGCCGTTCACACCGTGATGTCACCTCGCATTGAAGCGTGTTGACCTGCTCCGGACAACGCCGGATGCTCTTCGTCAGCGTCCGGACGCGCTCCTCCGATCCCCACCCCCGTTTCGGGAGGAACGCCATGCGCAACCGAAAAGTCAGCCCCAGACGGTCCCTGAGGTCCGGAAGGCGCGGAAAACTCTCGTTCACAGCCCTTCTGGCCGCCGCCCTCCTCGCCGTCCCCGCGGCCACCGCCACCGCCGTCCAGTCCCCCGCCACGACCGGCTCCACCGTCGCCGCCGCCCAGCGGCTCAACATCACCATGCAGGCGCAGCAGCAGAGCAACTGGTGCTGGGCGGCCGGCGGCAACACCATCGCCGCCTGGTTCGGCCGGAACTACTCCCAGAACCAGTTCTGCAACGCCGCCTTCAACCGCAACCAGAACACCCAGTGCCCCAACTCGCAGGCCACCCTGGGCAATGTCCAGACCGGCCTGTCCTGGGCCGGGGTCAGGCCCGGCAGTTACGTCACCGGCTGGCTGCGCTACCCGACCGTGCAGGCCGAGATATCCGCCCAGCGCCCCATCGAGACCCGGATCCAGTGGTCGTCCGGCGGCGGCCACATGCATGTCATCTACGGGTACGACGACGCCAACAGCTGGGTCTACTGGGGCGATCCCTGGCCCTCCAGCGACCGCTACAACTGGGCCTCACACGCCTGGTACGTGAACAACAACGAGTTCTCCTGGACCCACTCGCTCTACCGGATCGGGGCGTGAGGACATGAACTCCACCACCCGGCGCACAGCCACCACGCGGAACGCGGCCGCCACCCGGCGTATCGCCGTAGCCACCGCCCTCACCGGTGCCGCCCTGTTCACCGCCGCCGCTCCCGCCCTCGCCGACAGCGGCCCCGCCGCCCCGCCGAAGCTGACCGCGTCGACCCTCGAAGCCGCCCACGAGGCCGCGGCCGAGCCGGAGACTCTGGACACCCTGTCCCGGTTCTTCGCCCGGGAGGGCGCGGTGAGCAGGAAGGCGAGCGCACCGAGGATCGAGGGCGAGGCCGTGCCCGTACGTACGCTCTCGGCCGCCTTCGTCGCCGGAGAGCCCGGGGCCGCCCCGAGCACCCTGGACTACCTCGCCAGCACCGCCGTCTCCTCCGACGGCCAGAGGGCCTCCCTGTGGACCCTCCCCGGGGCGGGCGGCAGCGGTGACTGGCAGGTGGTGAACATCGCCACGGGCGACGACGAGGCCCGTTACGTCGCCCAGGGGGCCCGAGCGCTCCCCGGCGGCACCGTCTTCCGCGAACCGCAGATCGACGCCTGGTACGTCCACGACGGCTCCCGGGTGCTCCCGCTCGACCAGGACGCGAAGGCCGCCGTCGGAGCGAAGGGCGCCACGCTCGACGCCTACCGGGCCCGGGTGAAGGAGGCGTACGGCGACAAGCTGCCCGGCTCGGGATACGCCCGCTCCGGCAAGGCGGGCGGCTACGGCCCCGACGCGGCCGGCGGACCGGCCACCGGACCCGCTCCCGCCCCCGGCCCTGTCTCGGGCCCGGCGGCGGACCGCGGCGGAAGCCCCGCACTGGCCGGCGCGGCCCAGGGCCCCGACACGGCCCTGACCGCGGTCTCCACCACCGCCGGGGTCGGGGCGCTGCTCGCCCTGGTCCTGTGCGGGGCCGCCGCGCTGCGCCGCCGGAGCCGTACCGGGCGATCCCCGGCCACGGACGCCTGAGCGGCGACTTCAGCGGCCTACAGGCCCGCGCTCCGGGGTGCGGAACACCCCACGGCACTCCGGAGCGCGGCACCGCCCCCGGCCATACTTGAGGACGACGCACTGTCACTGCCCGCAAGTAGGGTGTGAGACATGGCAGACCCCTCCAGCTACCGCCCCAAGCCGGGACAGATCCCCGACTCCCCGGGGGTCTACAAGTTCCGCGACGAGCACCGCCGGGTGATCTACGTCGGGAAGGCCAAGAACCTGCGCCAGCGCGTGGCCAACTACTTCCAGGACCTGGCGGGCCTCCACCCGCGTACGCGCACGATGGTCACCACCGCCGCGTCCGTCGAGTGGACGGTCGTCTCCACCGAGGTCGAGGCGCTCCAGCTGGAGTACTCCTGGATCAAGGAGTTCGACCCCCGGTTCAACGTCAAGTACCGGGACGACAAGAGCTATCCCTACCTCGCGGTCACGCTCAACGAGGAGTTCCCCCGCGTCCAGGTCATGCGCGGCGCCAAGAAGAAGGGCGTGCGCTACTTCGGTCCGTACGGCCACGCCTGGGCGATCCGCGAGACGGTCGACCTGATGCTCCGCGTCTTCCCCGTCCGCACCTGCTCCGCCGGGGTCTTCAAGAACGCCGCCCGCACCGGCCGCCCCTGCCTGCTGGGCTACATCGGCAAGTGCTCCGCCCCCTGCGTCGGACGGGTCACCCCCGAGGAACACCGCGAGCTGGCCCAGGACTTCTGCGACTTCATGGCGGGGCGCACCGGCACCTACATCCGCCGCCTGGAGAAGGACATGATGCAGGCGGCCGAGGAGATGGAGTACGAGCGGGCCGCCCGCCTCCGCGACGACGCCGAGGCCCTCAAGCGGGCCATGGAGAAGAGCGCGGTCGTCCTGGCCGACGCCACCGACGCCGACCTGATCGCCGTCGCCGAGGACGAGCTGGAGGCCGCCCTCCAGATCTTCCACGTACGCGGCGGCCGGGTGCGCGGCCAGCGCGGCTGGGTCACCGACAAGGTCGAGGCGGTCGACACCTCCGGCCTCGTCGAGCATGCCCTCCAGCAGCTGTACGGGGAGGAGCGCGGCGACGCCGTCCCCAAGGAGGTCCTGGTCCCCGCCCTGCCCGAGGACACCGAAGCGGTCTCCCAGTGGCTCGCCGAGCGCCGGGGCTCCCAGGTCAGCCTGCGCATCCCGCAGCGCGGCGACAAGAAGGACCTCATGGCCACGGTCCAGCGCAACGCCCAGCAGGCCCTCGGGCTGCACAAGACCAAGCGCGCCTCCGACCTGACCACCCGCTCCCGCGCCCTGGAGGAGATCGCCGAGGCGCTGGGTCTCGACACCGCCCCGCTGCGCATCGAGTGCTACGACATCTCCCACCTGCAGGGCGACGACGTGGTGGCCTCCATGGTGGTCTTCGAGGACGGCCTCGCCCGCAAGAGCGAGTACCGCCGCTTCCAGATCAAGGGCTTCGAGGGCCAGGACGACGTCCGCTCGATGCACGAGGTGATCGGCCGCCGCTTCAAGCGCTACCTCCAGGAGAAGGAGCGCACGGGGGAGTGGGAGGAGCAGACCGGGGACACCCCGGCCGACGGGCCCGCAGCTACCGGCCCCGCCCCCACCGGCCCCGTCCCCGCCGTAGGCCCGACCGCCGAGGACGCCGAGCCGCGGGAGGACGACGGCCGCCCCAAGCGGTTCGCCTACCCGCCGCAGCTCGTCGTCGTCGACGGCGGGCAGCCCCAGGTCGCCGCCGCCCGGCGCGCCCTGGACGAGCTGGGCATCGACGACATCGCCGTCTGCGGCCTCGCCAAGCGCCTCGAAGAGGTCTGGCTCCCCGACGACGACGATCCCGTGGTCCTGCCCCGCTCCAGCGAGGGCCTCTACCTCCTCCAGCGCGTCCGGGACGAGGCGCACCGCTTCGCCATCACCTATCAGCGGGCCAAACGCGCCAAGCGCATCCGCACCAGCCCCCTCGACGACGTGTCCGGCCTCGGCGAGACCCGGAAGCAGGCACTGATCAAGCATTTCGGCTCGGTGAAGAAGCTCCGGCAGGCGACAATCGACGAGATCTGCGAGGTCCCCGGGATAGGGCGAAGGACGGCGGAATCGGTGGCCGCCGCCCTCGCCTCGACCGCTCCCGCGGCACCTGCCGTGAACACGGCCACAGGAGAGATCATTGAAGAGGACGACGGGGGCAGCTCATGACCGAGAACAGCCACGAGACCGCACAGCACACCGCAGACCGAGCAGACGGAGCAGCAGACGTGAGTACGAACACCCCGAACGAGACGGGTGACGCGGCCATCCCCGAGCTGGTGATCATCTCCGGGATGTCCGGCGCCGGCCGCAGCACCGCCGCCAAGTGTCTGGAGGACCTCGGCTGGTTCGTCGTCGACAACCTGCCGCCCGCGCTGATCCCCACCATGGTCGAGCTCGGCGCCCGCTCCCAGGGCAACGTCGCCCGGATCGCCGTCGTCGTCGACGTACGCGGCCGGCGCTTCTTCGACAACCTCCGCGAGTCCCTCGCGGACCTGGAGGCCAAGCACGTCACCCGGCGGATCGTCTTCCTGGAGTCCTCCGACGACGCCCTCGTGCGCCGCTTCGAGTCCGTCCGCCGCCCGCACCCCCTCCAGGGCGACGGGCGCATCGTCGACGGCATCGCGGCCGAGCGCGACCTGCTGCGCGAGCTGCGCGGCGACGCCGACCTGGTCATCGACACCTCCAGCCTCAACGTGCACGAGCTGCGGGCCAAGATGGACGCCCAGTTCGCGGGCGAGTCGGAGCCGGAGCTGCGGGCCACGGTGATGTCCTTCGGCTACAAGTACGGCCTGCCCGTCGACGCCGACCTCGTCGTCGACTGCCGCTTCCTGCCCAACCCGCACTGGGTTCCCGAGCTGCGCCCCTTCACCGGCGTCAACGAGGAGGTGTCCGACTACGTCTTCGACCAGCCGGGCGCCAAGGAGTTCCTCAACCAGTACACCGAGCTGCTCCAGCTGATCGCCGCGGGCTACCGCCGCGAGGGCAAGCGGTACGTGACCATCGCCGTGGGCTGCACCGGGGGCAAGCACCGCTCCGTCGCCATGTCCGAGAAGCTCTCCGCCCGCCTCGCCGCCGAAGGCATCGAGACCGTCCTCGTGCACCGCGACATGGGGCGAGAGTGACCGGACGCAATCTGCGGATGCGGCGCCTGAGCCGCGCCACATCGGCGCTCTCGGGCCGCAAGCGCGGTGCTCAGCCCAAGGTCGTCGCGCTCGGCGGCGGCATGGGCCTCTCGGCGTCCCTGACGGCGCTGCGCCGGATCACCGGCGATCTCACGGCCGTGGTCACCGTCGCCGACGACGGCGGCTCCAGCGGCCGGCTGCGCGAGGAGCTGGGCGTGCTGCCGCCCGGCGACCTCCGCAAGGCGCTCGCCGCGCTGTGCGGCGACGACGACTGGGGCCGCACCTGGTCCCAGGTGGTCCAGCACCGGTTCGAGTCCAAGGGCGACCTGCACGGGCACGCGGTCGGCAATCTGCTGATCGTCGCCCTCTGGGAGCAGCTCGGCGACCACGTCCAGGCGCTCGACCTGGTCGGCAAGCTGCTCGGCGCGCACGGCCGGGTGCTGCCGATGTCGGCAGTCCCGCTGGAGCTCCAGGCGCTGGTCAAGGGCCACGACCCCGACCTGCCCGACGCGATCGTCACCGTGCGCGGCCAGGCCACGGTGGCGCTCACGCCCGGCGAGGTGCAGTCCGTGCACGTGGTCCCGCCCGACCCGCCGGCCGTCCCGGAGGCCGTCGCGGCGGTCCTGGACGCCGACTGGGTGGTTCTCGGCCCCGGCTCCTGGTTCTCCTCGGTGATCCCGCACCTCCTCGTGCCGGAGCTGCTCGACGCCCTGGTCACCACGAAGGCCCGCAAGGTCCTCTCGCTGAACCTCGCACCCCAGCCCGGCGAAACAGAAGGCTTCTCACCGCAGCGTCATTTGGAGGTTTTGGGGCGACACGCCCCTAAACTCGCCTTGGACGTGGTGCTGGCCGACGAGGCCGCCGTGCCCGACCGTGAGTCCCTCGCCGACGCCGCCCAGCGGCTCGGAGCCGCGGTCGAGCTGGCGCCGGTGGCATCGCCCGACGGCGTTCCGGTCCATGATCAGGAGCTGTTGGCCGCCGCGTACGACCGTATTTTTCGGATGCATGGAAGGATCGGCCCATGGCGATGACGCCAGCGGTGAAGAACGAAATCTCTCATCTTCCCGTCACCCGGACCTGCTGCAGGAAAGCAGAGGTCTCGGCGATTCTTCGGTTCGCGGGCGGGCTGCACCTGGTGAGCGGCCGGATTGTGATCGAGGCGGAGCTGGACACCGGCAACGCCGCCCGCCGCCTCAAGCGCGACATCCTGGAGATCTTCGGGCACAGCTCGGAGCTGATCGTGATGGCCCCCGGCGGACTGCGGCGCGGCTCGCGCTACGTCGTACGCGTGGTGGCGGGCGGCGACCAGCTGGCCCGCCAGACCGGTCTGGTCGACGGCCGCGGCCGGCCGATCCGCGGGCTGCCCCCGCAGGTGGTCTCGGGGGCCACCTGCGACGCCGAGGCGGCCTGGCGCGGCGCCTTCCTCGCCCACGGCTCGCTCACCGAGCCCGGCCGCTCCTCCTCCCTGGAGGTCACCTGCCCGGGCCCCGAGGCGGCCCTCGCCCTGGTCGGCGCGGCCCGCCGGCTCTCCATCGCCGCCAAGGCCCGCGAGGTGCGCGGCGTGGACCGCGTCGTCGTCCGCGACGGCGACGCGATCGGCGCCCTGCTCACCCGGCTCGGCGCGCACGACGCGGTGCTCGCCTGGGAGGAGCGGCGGATGCGGCGCGAGGTCCGCGCCACGGCCAACCGGCTCGCCAACTTCGACGACGCGAACCTGCGCCGCTCGGCCCGCGCCGCGGTCGCCGCCGGGGCCCGGGTGGGGCGCGCGCTGGAGATCCTCGGCGAGGAGGTCCCCGAGCACCTCGCCGCCGCGGGACGGCTGCGCATGGAGCACAAGCAGGCCTCCCTGGAGGAGCTGGGCGCGCTCGCCGACCCGCCGCTGACCAAGGACGCGGTGGCCGGCCGGATCCGCCGGCTGCTCGCGATGGCCGACAAGCGGGCCCAGGACCTGGGCATCCCGGGGACCGAGGCGACCCTCAGCGAGGAGCTCGCCGACGGCCTGGTCGGCTGACTCGGCCGCGAGCGGGGGACGTTGGTCCCGAACCCACCGGGACCTCGGTCCCGGGCCGGCGGGACCCACGTCCCGGCAGGCGAAACGGAGGTCCGTACTCCTACTGGCGAGTACGGGCCTCCGGCCGTTTCCGGTGGCGCACAGTGCCCCTCTCGATGTCACTCCCCGGCCCTCGGAGAGGTAGGGTCGGAAGCGGTCGGGGACATCCCTATACAACTCGCCGGCGTCGAAAACCGGCGTACCTAACGAGGAGATCGGTTCGTGACGATCCGCGTAGGCATCAACGGCTTCGGCCGCATCGGTCGCAACTACTTCCGCGCGCTGCTCGAGCAGGGCGCGGACATCGAGATCGTGGCTGTCAACGACCTGGGTGACACTGCGACCACTGCACACCTGCTGAAGTACGACACCATCCTGGGCCGCCTCAAGGCAGAGGTCAGCCACACCGCCGACACCATCACCGTCGATGGTCACACCATCAAGGTGCTCTCCGAGCGCAACCCGGCCGACATCCCCTGGGGTGAGCTGGGCGTCGACATCGTCATCGAGTCGACCGGCATCTTCACCAAGAAGGCCGACGCCGAGAAGCACATCGCGGGCGGCGCCAAGAAGGTCCTCATCTCGGCTCCGGCCAAGGACGAGGACATCACCATCGTGATGGGCGTCAACCAGGACCAGTACGACGCGGCCCAGCACAACGTCATCTCCAACGCCTCCTGCACCACCAACTGTGTGGCGCCGATGGCCAAGGTCCTCGACGAGAACTTCGGCATCGTCAAGGGTCTGATGACGACGGTCCACGCGTACACCAACGACCAGCGCATCCTGGACTTCCCGCACTCGGACCTGCGCCGCGCCCGCGCCGCCGCCGAGAACATCATCCCGACCACGACCGGTGCCGCGAAGGCCACCGCTCTGGTCCTCCCGCAGCTCAAGGGCAAGCTCGACGGCATCGCGATGCGCGTCCCGGTCCCGACCGGCTCCGCCACCGACCTGGTCGTCACCCTCCAGCGCGAGGTCACCAAGGACGAGGTCAACGCCGCGTTCAAGAAGGCCTCCGACGACGGCGCCCTCAAGGGCTTCCTGACGTACACCGAGGACCCGATCGTCTCCTCAGACATCGTCGGCGACCCGTCGTCCTGCACCTTCGACTCCTCCCTGACCATGGTCCAGGAGGGGAACTCGGTGAAGATCCTCGGCTGGTACGACAACGAGTGGGGCTACTCCAACCGCCTCGTCGACCTCACGGTCTTCGTCGGCGAGCAGCTCTGATCCTCGGGTCGGCAGGCACATCGATGTGAGTGAAGGGGCTCGACCGGCGCAACGGAGCGCGGGTCGAGCCCCTTAGCATGCTCATCGGTCCTTCCAAGGAGTAAACGGAACAGATGAAGACGATCGACGAACTTCTCGCCGAAGGGGTCGCGGGCAAGCGGGTATTCGTCCGCGCCGACCTCAACGTGCCGCTCGACGGCACCACGATCACCGACGACGGCCGGATCCGCGCCGTCCTCCCGACGGTCGCCAAGCTCGCCGAGGCCGGCGCGCGTGTCGTCGTCGCCTCGCACCTCGGCCGCCCCAAGGGCGCCCCGGACCCGGCCTTCTCGCTGGCGCCCGCCGCCGCCCGCCTGGGTGAACTCCTCGGCGCCGACGTCGCCTTCGCCACCGACACGGTCGGCGAGTCCGCCCGCGCCACGGTCGCCGGCCTCGCCGACGGCCAGGTCGCCGTCATCGAGAACCTGCGCTTCAACCCCGGCGAGACCTCCAAGGACGACGCCGAGCGCGGTGCCTTCGCCGATCAGCTGGCCGAGCTCGCCGACGTCTACGTGGGCGACGGCTTCGGTGCCGTCCACCGCAAGCACGCCTCGGTCTTCGACCTCCCGGCCCGGCTGCCGCACTACGCCGGCTACCTCATCGCCACCGAGGTCGGCGTCCTGAAGAAGCTCACCACCGACGTCCAGCGCCCGTACGCGGTCGTCCTCGGCGGTGCCAAGGTCTCCGACAAGCTCGGCGTGATCGACCACCTGCTGGAGCGGGCCGACCGCATCCTCATCGGCGGCGGCATGGCGTACACCTTCCTCAAGGCCCAGGGCCACGAGGTCGGCAGCTCGCTGCTCCAGGAGGACCAGATCCCCGCCGTGCAGGAGTACCTGCGCCGGGCCGAGGAGAAGGGCGTGGAGTTCGTCCTCCCCGTCGACGTCGTCGTCGCCCCCGCCTTCCCCGACCTGAAGACCAAGGCCCCGGCCCACCCCACCACCGTCGCCGCCGACGCCATGCCGGCCGGCCAGATGGGGCTGGACAACGGACCCGAGACCAACAAGCTCTACGCATCGAAGCTCGCCGACGCGGCCACCGTCTTCTGGAACGGCCCGATGGGCGTCTTCGAGCACCCCGACTTCGCCGACGGCACCCGCGCGGTCGCCCAGGCGCTCGTCGACTCCCCGGCCTTCAGCGTCGTCGGCGGTGGCGACTCCGCCGCGGCCGTCCGCATCCTGGGCTTCGACGAGAATGCTTTCGGACATATTTCGACCGGTGGCGGCGCGAGCCTCGAATACCTCGAGGGCAAGACGCTTCCCGGGCTCGCCGCACTGGAGGACTGACCTTTCATGACCACCCGCACCCCGCTGATGGCGGGCAACTGGAAGATGAACCTCAACCACCTCGAGGCCATCGCCCACGTCCAGAAGCTCTCCTTCGCGCTGACCGACAAGGACTACGAGGACGTCGAGGTCGCCGTCCTGGCGCCCTTCACCGACCTGCGCTCCGTGCAGACCCTCGTCGACGGCGACAAGCTGAAGATCAAGTACGGCGCCCAGGACATCTCGGCGCACGACTCCGGCGCGTACACCGGTGAGATCTCCGGCCCCATGCTCGCCAAGCTGCGCTGCACCTACGTGGCCGTCGGCCACAGCGAGCGCCGCCAGTACCACGGCGAGAGTGACGAGATCTGCAACGCCAAGGTGAAGGCGGCCTTCAAGAACGGCCTGACCCCGATCCTCTGCGTCGGCGAGGGCCTGGACATCCGCAAGGCCGGTGACCAGGTCTCCTACACCCTCGCGCAGCTCGACGGCGCCCTGAAGGACATCCCGGCCGAGCAGGCCGAGACCATCGTCATCGCCTACGAGCCGGTCTGGGCCATCGGGACCGGCGAGGTCGCCACCCCCGAGGACGCCCAGGAGGTCTGCGGCGCGATCCGTGGCCGTCTCGCCGAGCTGTACTCGCAGGAGCTGGCCGACGCCGTCCGCATCCAGTACGGCGGCTCCGTCAAGTCCGGCAACGTCGCCGCGATCATGGCGCAGCCCGACGTGGACGGCGCCCTCATCGGCGGCGCCGCACTGGACGCCGACGAGTTCGTCAAGATCGTCCGCTTCCGCGACCAGTGAGTATGCGGTAGCGCCGATCCGTCGTACCCTTGCGGGGGCCGAGGGGGTGGTCACCCTCCGGCCCCCGCTGTACGTACAGGCAGTATTCGAGAAATCCGGAAAGTAGGGACCAGCCGTGATTCTGGCGTTCCAGATCGCCCTGATCGTCTTCAGCCTGCTGCTGATGCTGCTGGTGCTCATGCACAAGGGCAAGGGCGGCGGCCTCTCCGACATGTTCGGTGGCGGAATGCAGTCCTCCGTCGGTGGCTCCTCGGTCGCCGAGCGTAACCTCGACCGGATCACCGTGGTGGTCGGTCTGGTCTGGTTCGCGTGCATCGTCGTCCTCGGTCTGCTCATCAAGCTCGACTGAACGACCCGTTCCGCGATTCCGGTAACGGTGTAACTCCTTCCACTGGACGCACGTTGGGCCTTACGTAGACTGAGGCATCCTTCGAGCACCATCACGCAGGGAGTTACGACCGTGGCAAGTGGCAACGCGATCCGGGGAAGCCGGGTCGGAGCGGGGCCGATGGGGGAGGCCGAGCGCGGTGAATCCGCGCCGCGCGCCCGCATCTCCTTCTGGTGCTCGAACGGGCACGAGACGCAGCCGAGCTTCGCCCATGACGCGCAGGTGCCGGACACCTGGGACTGCCCGCGCTGCGGCTTCCCGGCCGGCCAGGACAAGGACAGCCCGCCCGACCCGCCCCGCACCGAGCCGTACAAGACGCATCTGGCGTACGTACGCGAGCGGCGCAGCGACGAGGACGGCGAGGCGATCCTCGCCGAGGCCCTGGCCAAACTCCGCGGCGAGATCTGACATCTCTCCCCGCCCAGCTCCACGGAAACCCCAGTCGTTCACCGGCCGGACACCCACAGGTGTCCGGCCGTATCGCGTTCCCGCGCCACCGCCCTCCTCCACGCCGTCGGCCTCCTCGATCAATTAGGTTGGAGGGGCAGCGGGGATGCTGATGACGAGTGAGAAGTGGGCTGATATCCCGGATGAACGCAGCAAGCCGAACCAAGCTCAACCAGACGCCCGAGTGGACGGCCCTCGCCAAGCACCGTGAGGAGCTCGGCGCACCCCGGCTGCGCGAGCTGTTCGCGCGGCAGCCGGAGCGGGGCACCGCCTACACCCTGCGGGTCGGCGACCTCCACCTCGACTACTCCAAGCACCTGGTCACCGACGAGACGCTGCGCCTGCTGCGCGAGCTGGCCGCCGCCACCGGGGTCGCGGAGCTGCGGGACGCGATGTTCCGCGGCGAGAAGATCAACACCACCGAGGACCGGGCGGTCCTGCACACCGCGCTCCGCGCCCCGCGCGACGCGGTCGTCGAGGTCGACGGGGAGAACGTCGTCCCGGCGGTGCACGCCGTCCTGGACAAGATGGCCTCCTTCGCCGACCAGGTCCGCTCCGGGCAGTGGACCGGCCACACCGGCAAGCCGGTCAAGAACATCGTCAACATCGGCATCGGCGGCTCCGACCTCGGCCCCGCCATGGCGTACGAGGTGCTGCGCTCCTTCACGGACCGCGACCTCACCCTCCGCTTCGTCTCCAACGTCGACGGCGCCGACCTCCACGAGGCCGTCCGAGATCTCGACCCGGCCGAGACGCTGTTCGTCATCGCCTCCAAGACGTTCACGACGATCGAGACCATCACCAACGCCACCTCCGCCCGGGACTGGCTGCTGACCGAGCTGAGGGCCGGTCAGGACGCCGTCGCGAAGCACTTCGTGGCGCTGTCGACCAACGCGGAGAAGGTCGAAGAGTTCGGCATCGACACGGCCAACATGTTCGAGTTCTGGGACTGGGTCGGCGGCCGCTACAGCTACGACTCGGCGATCGGCCTCTCGCTGATGGTCGCCATCGGCCCGGACCGCTTCCGCGAGATGCTGGAGGGCTTCCACCTCGTCGACGAGCACTTCCGGACCGCCCCCGCCGAGGAGAACGCCCCGCTCCTGCTGGGCCTCCTCGGCGTCTGGTACGGCAACTTCTTCGACGCCCAGTCGCACGCGGTGCTGCCCTACAGCCACTACCTGTCCAAGTTCACCGCGTATCTCCAGCAGCTCGACATGGAGTCCAACGGCAAGTCCGTCGACCGCGAGGGCGACCGCGTCGACTGGCAGACCGGCCCGGTCGTCTGGGGCACGCCCGGCACCAACGGGCAGCACGCCTACTACCAGTTGATCCACCAGGGCACCAAGCTCATCCCGGCGGACTTCATCGGCTTCGCCGCCCCGGTCCACGACCTGCTGCCCGGCCTCATCGCCCAGCACGACCTGCTGATGGCCAACTTCTTCGCCCAGACACAGGCCCTCGCCTTCGGCAAGACGCCCGAGGAGGTCCGGGCGGAGGGCGTGCCCGAGGAGCTGGTCCCGCACAAGACGTTCCGGGGCAACCACCCCACGACGACGATCCTCGCCGACAAACTGACCCCCTCGGTCCTCGGCCAGCTCATCGCGCTGTACGAGCACAAGGTCTTCGTCCAGGGCGCCATCTGGAACATCGACTCCTTCGACCAGTGGGGCGTCGAGCTCGGCAAGGTCCTCGCCAAGAAGATCGAACCGCTGCTGACCGGTGACGGGGGAGCGGACGCCGGGCAGCTCGACAGCTCCACCGCCGCCCTGGTCGACGCCTACCGCACCCTGCGCGGGCGCTGAGCCGATGCCACAGGGGGAGGGGGAGACGGTCCGGCTGCGGCCGCCGCGCAACACGCTGAACGAGCGCGCCGTCGGCTGGTGGCGGGCCCAGTGGCTGCTGATGACCGCCGTGCCCGTCGTGCCGCTCGCGGTGCTGGGCGCGCTGATCGAGCCGGCCCGTTTCTGGCTGCTGCTGCCCGCCGCGGTCCTGGCCGCGGCGGGCACGGCGACCGCCGTCCTCTTCCCCCTGTGGTGGTTCCGCACGCACCGCTGGGAGGTCACCGAGGACGCGGTGTACGTCCTCACCGGCTTCTTCTGGCAGGAGTGGCGGATCGCCCCGATGTCCCGGATCCAGACCGTGGACACCGTACGGGGCCCGCTGGAGCAGCTCTTCCGGCTCGCCACCGTCACGGTCACCACCGCCTCAGCCAAGGGCGCGGTACGGATCGAGGGCCTGGACCACGAGGTCGCCGCCGACCTGGCCGAGCGGCTCACGCGCATCACCCGCGACACCCCCGGCGACGCCACATGAGCACCGTCGCCCCGCCCGCCGACTGGCGCCGCCTCGACCCCCGTACGGTCCTGGTCACCGCACTCGTCGTGGCGGGGGTCGTCGCGGGCGCCGCCGTCCCCCTCACGCTCGGGCTGACCCGCTGGTTCAGCCTCCCCGTCGCCGTGCTCCAGGTGCTCGCCGGAGCCGTCCTGGTCATCGGGGTCGCGGCGGGCGCCGACCGGGTCCGCTGGCACCGCACCCGCTACCGCATCGGCCAGGAGCACGTCGACCTCCACACCGGCCTCCTCCTCGTCAAACGCCGCTCCCTGGCCCGCGACCGCGTCCGTACGGTCGACCTCACCGCCAACCCGATGCTCCGCCTCCTCGGCCTGGTCACCGTCCGGATCGGCACCGGCGAACAGGGCTCCGAGTCCACCCTCGAACTGGACCCGGTCACCCGCGCCGAGGGCGAACGGCTGCGCCGCCTCCTCCTGGACCGCGCCGCCACCACACCGGCCGGCGGCGTCCACCACGAGGGCGAACTGGCCGTCCTGGACCCCCGCTGGATCCGCTACGCCCCGGTCTCCTTCGTCGCCCCCATGCTCGGCGGGGCCGCCGCCGGGGCCGTGATGCAGGTCAGCGAATGGGTCGGGGCCCAGGGCCAGGTCATCGAGTGGGTCGGCGATCGCTTCCGGGAGACCCCGCTGCTCTGGACGATCATCGCCCTGGTCCTGGCCGCCCTCGTCGCGGGTGTCGTCGGGGCGCTCGGCCTCTGGATCGAGATGTGGTGGAACTACCGCCTGGAGCGCGAACCGGGCGGCACGCTGCGGGTCCGGCGCGGGCTGTTCACCTCCCGGTCCATCTCCGTCGAGGAGGCCCGGCTGCGCGGCGTCGACCTGGTCGAGCCGCTGGGCGTCCGGCTGCTCGGCGCGGCCCGCCTCGACGCCATCACCACCGGCCTGGCCAAGGACCACGAGGCCAGGAACGCCGACCACAACACCCTGCTCCCGGCCGCGCCCCGGACCCGCGCCGACACCGTCGCCGCCGACGTCCTGCGCGAGGCGGACACCCCGACCGGCGCGACGCTCACCCCGCACCCACGCGCCGCCCGGGGCCGCCGGCTGCGCTGGTCGCTCGCCGCGGTCCTCGGCCCGGTCCTGATCCTGACCCTGCTCGGGGCGCTGCTCACGCCCGTGCTGCTGTGGATCGCGCTCGGCTGCGCGGTGGCGGCCGTCCCCGTGGCGGTGATGCTCGCCCTGGACGCGTACCGGGCCCTCGGCCACGCGCTCTCCGGCCGCTATCTGGTCACCCGCTCCGGCACGCTCCGCCGCTCCACGGCCGCCCTGGAACGGGCCGGCGTGATCGGCTGGACGGTCAAGCAGTCGGTGTTCCAGCGCCGGGCAGGCCTGCTGAGCGTCACAGCCACCACGGCCGCCGGGGGCGGCGCGTACACGGCGTACGACACTGACGCCTCCGAGGGCCTGACCTTCGCCGCCGAGGCGGTCCCGGGGCTGCTGGAGCCCTTCCTGGAGCGGTCCCCGAGGGGCGCCTGAGGCCCGGGGCGGTCAGCCGCCGTGCGTCGTGTCGATGACGCAGAAGCGGTTGCCCTCGGGGTCGGCGAGCACCACGAAATCCGGGTCCGGCGGGTAGAGCTCCCACGCGACCCGCTCGGCGCCCAGGCCCATCAGGCGCTCCACCTCGGCCTCCTGCTCGTCCGAGTAGAGGTCCAGGTGGACCCGCGGGACCTCCTGCACGGGGGAGGTGGAGCGCCCCAGCGCCACGCCGACGCCGGGCCCTTCGACCGGGACCAGCACCACCCAGTCGTCCGTCCCCGGCTCACGCTCGGTGTACGTGAGCGCGGCCTTCCAGAAGGCGGCGGCCCTGCTCACGTCGGTCGCGCCCATCACCACGGTTCCGATATGCACCATGGGGCCGAGCCTTTCACGCCGAAGGCCCGGTCCGCTCAAGACAAGCGGACCGGGCCTTCAGGGAGTGAACGCTCAGGCGGAGGCCGGAGGGTAGAGCGCGCGCGGCAGCTGCGAGGCCGCCGCCGCGTCCAGCAGCCACAGCGTGCGGCTGCGGCCGTACGCGCCCGCCGCCGGGGCCTGGATCTCCCCGGCCCCGGACAGCGCGATGGCCGCCGCTTCCGCCTTGTCCTCGCCCGCCGCGAGCAGCCACACCTCGCGCGCCGCACGGATCGCCGGCAGCGTGAGCGAGACCCGGACCGGCGGCGGCTTGGGCGCCCCGTGCACACCGACCACGGTGCGCTCGGTCTCCCGTACCGCGGGCAGCTCCGGGAAGAGCGAGGCCACATGCGTGTCCGGCCCGACGCCCAGCATCAGCACGTCGAACGTGGGCACCGGTCCGTGGTCCTCGGGACCCGCGGCAGCGGCCAGCTCGTCGGCGTAACCGGCTGCGGCGGCGTCCGCGTCGTCGCCGTACGGGCCGTCGGACGCGGGCATCGCGTGCACCCGGGCCGGGTCCAGCGGCACCGCGTCGAGCAGCGCCTCGCGGGCCTGGGTGACATTGCGCTCCGGGTCGCCCTCGGGCAGGAACCGTTCGTCGCCCCACCACAGGTCCAGGCGCGACCAGTCCACCGCGTCCCGGGCGGGCGCGGCGGCGAGCGCGGCCAGCAGGCCGTTGCCGTTGCGCCCGCCCGTCAGCACCACCGAGGCGTGGCCCCGGGAGGCCTGGGCGTCCACGATCTTCGTGATCAGCCGGGCCGCCGCGGCCTGGGCCATCAGCTCCTTGTCGCGGTGGACGACCAGTTGGGGAGGCGTCACTTCGACGCCGCCTTCTTGGCCGGGGCCTTCTTCGCGGCGGGAGCCTTGGCCTCGGCGGGCTTGTCCGCCTGGTCCGCGGCGCCGCCGACCGGCGTGGCCGTGACCTCGCCGCCCGAGTGCAGCTTGTCGACGCCGAACTTCACCGCCGAGGCGTAGGTGTTGTCCGGGTCGAGCCGGCGCAGTTCCTCCGCCAGCAGCTCGGAGGTGTCCCGGCGCTTGAGCGCCACCGCGCGGTCGGGCTGGTTCTGCATGGAGAGCGTGGCCAGCGAACCGTCGGCCCGGTCCAGGACGATGACGCCGTTCTTCGTCTCCATCCGGACCGCGGTGAGGCCCGGTCCCGCGGAGTGGGTGCGCTCCACCGGGGCGCCGAGCCGGTCCGCAAGCCACATGGCGAGCAGCTCGCAGCTCGGGTTGTCGCTCTCGCCCTCGACGGTCGCGCCGATGACCTCGGCCGGCTGCTGGTCCAGCGCGGCGGCCAGCATCGAGCGCCACGGCGTGATGCGGGTCCAGGCCAGATCGGTGTCGCCGGGGCTGTACGTCGCCGCCCGCACCGCCAGCTCGTCGAGCGGACGCTCGGCGGAGTAGGTGTCGGTGATCCTGCGCTGGGCGAGGGCCCCGAGCGGGTCCTTCGCCGGGTCGGCGGGCGCGTCCTCGGGCCACCACACCACGACCGGGGCGTCCGGCAGCAGCAGCGGCAGGACCACCGACTGGGCGTGGTTGGCCAGTTCGCCGTGGAGGCGCAGGACGACGGTCTCGCCGGTGCCCGCGTCGGAACCGACCCGGACCTCGGCGTCGAGCCGGGCGTCCCGGCGGGCCCGCGGCGAGCGGCTGACCCGCTTGATCACCGCGATGATCCGCGAGGGGTGCTCGCGCGAGGCGTCACCGGCCGACTTGAGCGCGTCGTACGCGTTCTCCTCGTCGGTGACGATGACCAGCGTGAGCACCATGCCGATGGCGGGGGTGCCGATCGCCCGGCGGGCCGAGACCAGCGCCTGGTTGATCTTGCTGGACGTGGTTTCCGTGAGATCGATCTTCATGGCCGCCTCCAGCTCCGTCCGTCACGTGCGAGCATCTCGTCGGCCTCGGCCGGACCCCAGGTGCCGGCCGCGTACTTCGCGGGCTTGCCGTGCTTGTCCCAGTACTCCTCGATCGGGTCGAGGATGGTCCAGGAGAGTTCGACCTCCTGGTGGCGGGGGAAGAGGTTGGCGTCGCCGAGCAGCACGTCCAGGAGGAGCCGCTCGTACGCCTCCGGGCTGGACTCCGTGAACGACTCGCCGTACGCGAAGTCCATCGTGACGTCCCGGACCTCCATCGAGGTGCCGGGCACCTTGGAGCCGAAGCGCACGGTGACGCCCTCGTCGGGCTGGACCCGGATGACCAGGGCGTTGCCGCCCAGCTCCTCGGTCGCGCTCGACTCGAAGGGCAGGTAGGGGGCGCGCTTGAAGACGACCGCGATCTCCGTGACCCGGCGGCCGAGCCGCTTTCCGGTGCGGAGGTAGAACGGAACCCCCGCCCAGCGGCGGTTGTTGATCGTCAGCTTGATCGCCGCGTAGGTGTCGGTCGTCGACTTGGGGTCGATGCCGTCCTCCTCGCAGTAGCCGAGGACCTCCTGGCCGCCCTGCCAGGCGTGCTCGTACTGGGCGCGCACGGTGTGCAGTCCGAGGTCCTCGGGCAGCTCGACGGCGGTGAGCACCTTGAGCTTCTCGGCGACCAGGGCCTTCGGGTGGAAGGAGCCGGGCTCCTCCATCGCGGTCAGCGCCAGCAGCTGGAGCAGGTGGTTCTGGATGACGTCACGGGCGGCGCCGATGCCGTCGTAGTAGCCGGCCCGGCCGCCGATGCCGATGTCCTCGGCCATCGTGATCTGTACGTGGTCGACGTAGGACCGGTTCCAGATCGGCTCCCACATCGTGTTGGCGAACCGCAGCGCCAGGATGTTCTGGACCGTCTCCTTCCCCAGGTAGTGGTCGATCCGGAAGACCTCGTTGGGCGGGAAGACGTCGTGCACGAGCTGGTTGAGCTCCTGCGCGCTGGCCAGGTCGTGACCGAACGGCTTCTCGATGACGGCACGCCGCCAGGAGCCCTCCTTCTGGTCGGCCAGGCCGTGCTTCTTGAGCTGCTGGACGACCTTGGGGAAGAACTTCGGCGGCACGGAGAGGTAGAAGGCGAAGTTGCCGCCCGTCCCCTGTGCCTTGTCGAGCTCCTCGATGGTCGCCTTCAGCGTCTCGAACGCCTCGTCGTCGTCGAAGTTGCCCTGGACGAAGCGCATCCCCTGGATGAGCTGCTGCCAGACCTCCTCGCGGAACGGCGTACGGGCGTGCTCCTTGACGGCGTCATGGACGACCTGCGCGAAGTCCTCGTCCTCCCAGTCGCGGCGCGCGAAGCCGATGAGCGAGAAGCCCGGCGGCAGCAGGCCGCGATTGGCCAGGTCGTAGACGGCGGGCATCAGCTTTTTACGGGACAAATCGCCCGTGACGCCAAAGATGACCAGGCCCGACGGCCCCGCGATACGCGGGAGCCGTCGGTCCTGTGCGTCACGGAGCGGGTTGGCTCCGGGAACAGCAGACAAAGTGGTCAGCCCTCCGAGGGGGCGAGGCGCGAAAGCTCCGCCTCGGTCGACTTGAGCAGGTCGTTCCAGGACGCCTCGAACTTCTCGACGCCCTCGTCCTCCAGCAGCTGTACGACCTCGTCGTACGAGATGCCGAGCTTCTTGATGGCGTCCAGGTCCGCGCGCG
Organism: Streptomyces rubiginosohelvolus; assembly: GCF_014649875.1. Lineage (GTDB taxonomy): Bacteria > Actinomycetota > Actinomycetes > Streptomycetales > Streptomycetaceae > Streptomyces > Streptomyces rubiginosohelvolus. Next base: position 119,428 of record NZ_BMTW01000010.1, read on the forward strand.
CCTGGTCGTAGCCGCCGGCGACGGTGTTGCCGGTGATCTCGCCGTGGTCGGCCACCGCCTCCAGCGTCGCCTCCGGCATGGTGTTCACCGTGTTCGGCGCCACCAGGTCGTCGACGTACAGCGTGTCCTTCAGCGACGGGTCCTTGACGCCGGTCGAGGCCCACAGCGGACGCTGCTTGTTGGCCTGCGCCTTGTCCAGGGCCGTCCAGCGGTCGGAGGAGAAGACCTCCTCGTACGCCTCGTAGGCCAGGCGGGCGTTGGCCAGGGCGGACTTGCCCTTGGCGGCCTTCGCCTCGTCGGAGCCGATAGCGTCCAGACGCTTGTCGATCTCGGTGTCCACGCGGGACACGAAGAAGGACGCCACCGAGTGGATCTTGGAGAGGTCCAGGCCCGCGGCCTTCGCCTTCTCCAGGCCCGCCAGGTAGGCGTCCATGACCGCGCGGTAGCGCTCCAGCGAGAAGATCAGCGTCACGTTGACGCTGATGCCCCGGCCGATCGTCTCGGTGATCGCCGGGAGGCCCGCCTTGGTGGCCGGGATCTTGATGAGCGTGTTCGGCCGGTCGACCAGCCAGGCCAGCTGCTTGGCCTCGGCGGTGGTGGCCAGGGTGTTGTGGGCCAGACGCGGGTCCACCTCGATGGAGACCCGGCCGTCCTGGCCGTCGGTGGCGTCGAAGACCGGGCGCAGGATGTCGGCGGCGTCGCGGACGTCCGCCGTCGTGATCATGCGGACCGCTTCCTCGACGGTGACCTTGCGGGCGGCGAGGTCGGTGAGCTGCTGCTCGTAACCGTCGCCCTGCGAGATCGCCTTCTGGAAGATCGACGGGTTGGTGGTGACGCCGACGACATGGCTCTGGTCGATCAGTTCGGCCAGGTTGCCGGACGTGATCCGCTTGCGCGACAGGTCGTCGAGCCAGATCGCCACGCCCTCGTCGGAGAGGCGCTTGAGTGCGTCTGTCATGAGTTGCATCTCCTACTAGTCGTATCTACCGGCGTCAGCGTGCTGCGGCTTCGAGAGATTCCCGCGCGGCGGCGGCCACGTGCTCCGGCGTGAAGCCGAACTCGCGGAACAGCACCTTCGCGTCGGCGGAGGCCCCGAAGTGCTCCAGCGAGACGATCCGGCCGGCGTCGCCCACGTACCGGTACCAGGTCAGGCCGATGCCCGCCTCGACGGCGACGCGCGCCTTCACCGACGGCGGCAGCACGCTGTCCTTGTAACCCTGGTCCTGCTCCTCGAACCACTCGACCGACGGCATCGAGACCACCCGGGTCGGCACACCGGCCGCCTGGAGCTGCTCGCGCGCCTCGACGGCGACGTGCACCTCGGAACCGGTCGCGATGAGCAGCACCTGCGGCTCGCCACCTTCGGCCTCGAACAGGACGTAACCGCCCTTGGCCGCGTCCTCGTTCGCCTCGTACGTCGGCACGCCCTGGCGGGTCAGCGCCAGACCGTGCGGGGTGCCCTTGCCGAACACCTTGGTGTAGCGGCGCAGGATCTCGCGCCAGGCGATGGCGGTCTCGTTGGCGTCGGCCGGGCGCACGATGTTCAGGCCCGGGATGGCGCGCAGCGAGGCCAGGTGCTCGACCGGCTGGTGGGTCGGGCCGTCCTCGCCGAGACCGATCGAGTCGTGCGTCCACACGTACGTCACCGGCAGGTGCATCAGCGCGGAGAGCCGCACCGCGTTGCGCATGTAGTCGGAGAACACCAGGAAGGTGCCGCCGTAGATGCGGGTGTTGCCGTGCAGCGCGATGCCGTTCATCGCGGCGGCCATCGCGTGCTCGCGGATGCCGAAGTGGATCGTGCGGCCGTACGGGTCGGCCTCCGGCAGCGGGTTGCCCGCCGGGAGGAACGACGACGTCTTGTCGATCGTCGTGTTGTTCGAGCCCGCGAGGTCGGCGGAGCCGCCCCACAGCTCGGGCACGATCTCACCGAGCGCCTGGAGCACCTTGCCGGAGGCGGCCCGGGTGGCCAGACCCTTGCCGGGCTCGAAGACGGGGAGCTTCTCCTCCCAGCCCTCGGGCAGCTCGCCCGCGGCGATCCGGTCGAAGGAGGCGGCGCGCTCCGGGTTGGCCGTGCGCCACGCGGCGAACGACTTGTCCCACTCGGCACGGGCCTCGCGGCCGCGGTCCAGGGCCTCGCGGGTGTGGCCGATGACCTCGGCGGAGACCTCGAAGGTCTGCTCCGGGTCGAAGCCGAGGACCCGCTTGGTCGCCGCGACCTCGTCGTCGCCGAGCGCCGAGCCGTGCGCGGCCTCGGTGTTCTGGGCGTTCGGGGCGGGCCAGGCGATGATCGAGCGGGCCGCGATGAACGAGGGGCGCTCGGTCTCGGCCTTCGCCGCCTGCAGCGCCGCGTACAGACCCGCCGGGTCCAGGTCGCCGCTCGGCAACTGGTCGACACGTTGCACGTGCCAGCCGTACGCCTCGTACCGCTTGATGGTGTCCTCGGAGACCGCGGTCTCCGTGTCACCCTCGATGGAGATGTGGTTGTCGTCCCAGAGCAGGACCAGGTTGCCCAGCTTCTGGTGCCCGGCCAGCGAGGACGCCTCGGCCGAGATGCCCTCCTGGAGGCAGCCGTCGCCGGCGATGGCCCACACCATGTGGTCGAAGGGGGAGGTGCCGGGGGCCGCCTCGGGGTCGAACAGGCCGCGCTCGTAGCGGGCGGCCATCGCCATGCCCACCGCGTTGGCGACACCCTGGCCCAGCGGCCCGGTCGTCGTCTCGACCCCGGTGGTGTGGCCGTACTCCGGGTGGCCCGGGGTCTTGGAGCCCCAGGTGCGGAAGGCCTTCAGGTCGTCCAGCTCCAGCCCGTAGCCGGCCAGGTAGAGCTGGATGTAGAGCGTCAGGCTGGAGTGGCCGGCGGAGAGGACGAAGCGGTCGCGACCGGTCCACTCGGCGTCCGCGGGGTCGTGCCGCATCACCTTCTGGAACAGGGTGTACGCGGCAGGAGCCAGGCTCATCGCCGTGCCCGGGTGGCCGTTCCCGACTTTCTGTACGGCGTCCGCAGCGAGGACGCGGGCGGTGTCCACGGCCCGCTGGTCCACATCGGTCCACTGGAGGTCTGTGGTGGTCGGCTTGATGCTCACCCTGAGTCAGGGCTCCTCTCCACTGTTGTAAACCGGTGACCGTTACCGCACCGGGCGCTGTCGAGCCTACCCCCGTTGCCGGGCGCACTTTCCGTGCACTTTCCAGGGTGTGGGCGACCCGTGGAGTTCGCCTCCCGGCGGAATGCACATCCGGCGAACAGTCACCCCCAACACGACCCCACCCCCGCGAAGGGCGGTGTATCCCCAACGTCTAGAGTGGTCGAGTTCGCGCAAGTCTTCACAAGGGCCTCCATGCCCGGAGCTTGCTGGGATTTCTCTGTCAGGGGTGTGCGTGACGGCCGTCGAGTCCCGACCCGCAGGGGTCGCCTTGACTCCCAGCCCAGGGGGCCATCGCCCGTTCGGGGCCCGCGTCAAGGCATTCGTGGCGCTTACCAAGCCACGGATCATCGAGCTGCTGCTCATCACCACCGTTCCGGTGATGTTCCTCGCTGCCCAGGGTGTACCCGACCTGTGGCTCGTTCTCACGACCACCATCGGGGGATACCTCTCCGCGGGCGGCGCCAACGCGCTCAACATGTACATCGACCGGGACATCGACGCGCTGATGGACCGTACGTCCCAGCGCCCGCTGGTCACGGGCATGGTCAGCCCCCGCGAATGCCTGGCCTTCGGCATCGGCCTCGCGGTGTTCTCCACGCTCTGGTTCGGGCTGCTGGTCAACTGGCTCTCGGCCGCCCTCGCGCTCGGCGCGCTGCTCTTCTACGTCGTCGTCTACACGATGCTGCTGAAGCGCCGCACCTCCCAGAACATCGTCTGGGGCGGTATCGCGGGCTGCATGCCGGTCCTCATCGGCTGGTCGGCCGTGACGAACACGGTCTCCTGGGCCGCCGTCATCCTCTTCGCCGTCATCTTCTTCTGGACGCCGCCGCATTACTGGCCGCTGTCGATGAAGGTCAAGGACGACTACGCCCGGGTCGGCGTCCCGATGCTCCCGGTCGTCGCCACCAACCGGGTGGTCGCCAAGCAGATCGTCCTCTACAGCTGGGTGATGGTCGCGGTCTCGCTGCTGCTCACCCCGCTGGGCTACACCGGCTGGTTCTACACCGCGGTGGCGCTGCTCTCCGGCGGCGCCTGGCTCTGGGAGGCCCACGGCCTGCAGAACCGCGCCAAGGCCGGGGTGACCGGGGCCAAGCTCAAGGAGATGCGGCTCTTCCACTGGTCCATCACCTACGTCTCGCTCCTCTTCCTGGCCGTCGCGGTGGACCCCTTCCTCCGCTGACACCCCCGCTTCCGGTGTACGGGCGGGTCGCGTGGCACAAGCCACGCGACCCGCCCGTCGCCAGTTCATCTACCCGTCGGTAGCATCCTGTTCATGGCAGAGACGGCAGCAGACGCAGCGGACACCGAGCAGACCTCACGGACGGACGCCAGGAAGGCGGCGCGCGACGGGCGCAGGGCGGCGAAGCTCGCCCGCGAGATCGGCGCCTTCGCCAAGGAGCACGGCGGCGCGGAGGGGCAGCTCGCCTACATCGGCCAGGCCGGCGCCCGTATCGTCCTGGTCGGCCAGGACGGCGCCTGGGGCGACCTCGTGGCCCCGACCTACGCGGTGGCCGAGAGCGCGGCCGCGAAGTCCGGCATCACGATGCACGACGAGTTCGACGGCGAGTTCGCGCTCAAGGTCCGCACCGGCCCGTACGAGTGGTCCCGGATGGCGGGGATCCAGGTCGGCGGCCCGTCCAACGACCGCTGAGGCTTCCACCTCGGACGGTGTCCCGTCCGGGGGCTCACCCGTTAGGCCGTGCGTAGACACGCCGTCCCAGGGAGCCCCGGATGACCGACCCCGTGCCCGTGGCCGATCTGGTCGACCAGAACTGCCACGGAGTGCTCCGCACCGAGCTGGGCCTCGGCACCTTCGAGGCCCGGCTCGGCGCCGCCCGCTCCCCGGCCGCCCCCGGCACCACCTTCTTCGACACCCAGACCGGCTTCGCCGTACGCCGCTGGTGCCCGCCCCTGCTCGGCCTCGAAGCGCACTGCCCGCCCGCCTCCTATCTGGCCCGGCGGCGCGAACTGGGCGTCGCCGAGACCTCCCGCCGCCTACTGCGCGCCGCCGGGGTCTCCGCCCACCTCGTCGACACCGGCCTCCCCGGCGACCTCACGGGACCGGCCGAGATGGCCTCGGCGGCCGGGTCCGACGCCCGGGAGATCGTCCGGCTGGAGGTCCTCGCCGAGCAGGTCGCCGACACCTCGGGCACCGTCGACGCCTTCCTCGTCAACCTCGGCGAGGCCGTGCACACCGCCGCCTCGTCGGCCGTCGCCTTCACCTCCGTCGGCGCCGCCCCGTACGCCGCCCCCGAGCCGCCGGGACCGGTCCGGGTGCGGGCGGCGGCCGGGCGCTGGCTGGCCCGGCGGGAGGCGGAGCGCCGGGCCGCCCGCCGGGGCGCGGCGGGCCGGGAGGGCGGCGGGGCGCCCGTCGAACCGGAGCTGCTGGACCATCTGCGCTGGTCCGCGGTGGCCTGCGGGCTGCCGCTGCAACTGCGCCTGGGCACCGCGGACCCGGCCCGCCTCGCCGACTTCGCCGCCGCCACCGAGGGGCACGGCTGCGACCTCGTCCTCCTGCACGGCTACCCGTACCACCGGCAGACCGCCGCGCTGGCAGGCCGGCATCCCCACGTCTACGCGGACCTCGGGGCCGTACCGGCGCGGACGGGGGCGCGGGCGGCGGCCGTGCTCGCGGAGGTCATGGAGCTGGCGCCGTTCGGCAAGCTGCTGTTCTCCAGCGGGGCGCAGGCCCTGCCGGAACTGCACCTGGTGGGCGCGCGGCAGTTCCGCGAGGCGCTGGGGCGGGTGCTGGGCGCCTGGGTCGAGGACGGCGCGTGGACCCCGCAGGACGCGGCCAGGGTCGCCAGGATGATCGGGTCGGGCAACGCGCGCCGGGTGTACGGGCTGGGGTGAGGGGCCGGGACATGAGGAAGGGGCGGCAGGCCCCCCGGCCCGCCGCCCCTCACCCGCCGTACGTGTGTCTGATTCAGGCGGCCGTCGCCGGTGCCGTCTCCGGCCGCTCGGCGGAGGGGCCGGGCAGCGGGGCGGGCGTGTCGTCGCCGCGCTCGCGCATGCTCAGGACGAGCCGGACCACGGCGATCAACAGGACGGCCGAGCCGAACATGTGGATGCCGACCAGGATCTCGGGGACGTCGCTGAAGTACTGCACGTAACCGATCGCTCCCTGGGCGAGCAGGACGAGCAGCAGGTCACGGGCGCGGGCCCGGGTGTCGGCGGGCGCGTCGACCACCCGCAGGGCCAGCCACATCGCGATGGCCAGCGCGCAGACCACCCAGGCGGCGATGGCGTGGACATGGGCGGCGGCCGACCAGTCCCACGGCATGCGCGGTACGTCGCTGCTGTCGCCGGCGTGCTTGCCGGAACCGGTCACCGAGGTGCCCAGCACGATCAGGACGACCGTGGTCGCGAGGATCGCCCAGGACAGTCGGCGCACCGGCAGGGGGGTCCGGGGCCGCGGCGGGCCGTCGCCCTCGTCGATCCGCACCCAGGTGATCACGGCGATCGCCAGGAGCACGTTGGCCAGCAGGAAGTGCCCGGCCACCGTCCACGGGTTGAGTCCCGCCCAGACCGTGATCCCGCCGAGAATGGCGTTGCCCAGCACGATCCAGAACTGCGACCAGGCCAGCCGGGTCAGCTTGCGGCGGCGCGGCTTCATCGAACTGACGGCGATGATCGCCCAGCCGACCGCGGCCGACAGCACGTAGGCCAGCATCCGGTTGCCGAACTCGATCGCGCCGTGCAGCCCCTGCTCGGGCGTCGCGAACAGGCTGTCGTCGGTGCACTTGGGCCAGGTGTCGCAGCCGAGACCCGAACCGGTGAGCCGGACGGCCCCGCCGGTGATGATGATGAAGACGCTCATCAGAATGGCGGAGAGCGCGGCGCGCTTCACCACCTTGGTGGACGGCGTCCAGCGCTTGGCGATGAGGGAGATGGGGGTTTCCACGCGGACCATCGTAGGACGGGGCTTGTGCGCGTTTTCACGAGGGGTGGTTCGTGGCGGCTTGCCGTGAAGATCCCTGCCGCCGCGCTACTCCCAGCGGAAGAACTTCGCCGCCGCGCCGAGCCCCAGCACCGCCCACACCGCGAGGATCCCGGCCTGGGTCCACGGCATCGACGCGCCGTGCTGGAGGACGTCCCGCAGCCCCTCCGAGAGCGCCGAGACGGGCAGCAGCCCCAGCACCGACTGCACCGCGTCCGGGAACTTGTCCAGCGGCACGATGACCCCGCCGCCGACCAGCAGCAGCAGGAAGACCAGATTGGCGGCGGCGAGCGTCGCCTCCGCCTTCAGCGTCCCCGCCATCAGCAGCCCGAGCCCGGAGAACGCGGCGGTCCCGAGGACGAGGAGCAGCAGCACCGAGAGCGGGTTGCCCTCGGGTGACCAGCCGAGCGCGAAGGCGATCGCCGTCAGCAGCAGGATCTGGAGCACCTCGATGACCAGCACCGACAGCGTCTTCGCGGTCATCAGCGCCCAGCGGGGCAGCGGGGAGGCCCCGAGCCGCTTGAGGACCCCGTAACGGCGTTCGAAGCCGGTGGCGATGGCCTGGCCGGTGAAGGCGGTGGACATCACGGCGAGCGCCAGGATGCCCGGGGCGAGGAAGTCGACCGACGCGCCCGCGCCGGTGTCCACGATGTCCACCGCACTGAACAGCACCAGCAGCAGCGTCGGGATGATCACCGTCAGCAGCAGCTGCTCGCCGTTGCGCAGCAGCATCCGGGTCTCCAGCGCGGTCTGCGCGGCGATCATCCGGGGGAGCGGGGCGGCGCCGGGGCGCGGGGCGTACGTACCGGCGCTCATGCGCGCAGCTCCTTGCCGGTCAGTTCGAGGAAGACGTCCTCCAGGGTGTGCCGCTCGACCGAGATGCCGTCGGGCATCACGCCGTGCTGGGCGCACCAGGAGGTCACGGTGGCCAGCAGCTGCGGGTCGACGCTCCCGGTGATCCGGTACGTCCCCGGCAGCGGCTCGGCGGCCCCGCAGCCGTCGGGCAGCGCCTTGAGGAGGGAGCCGAGGTCGAGCCCGGGGCGGCCGGTGAAGCGCAGGGTGTTCTCCGCGCCGCCCCGGCAGAGCTGCTCCGGGCTGCCCTGGGCGATGACCCGGCCCGCGTCGATGATCGCGACGTCGTCGGCGAGCGTTTCGGCCTCGTCCATGAAGTGGGTGGTCAGCACCACGGACACCCCGTCGGCGCGCAGCTCGCGCACCAGGTCCCAGGTGGACCGGCGGGCCTGCGGGTCGAGGCCGGCGGTCGGCTCGTCCAGGAAGACCAGCTCGGGCCGGCCGACGACCGCCAGGGCCAGCGAGAGCCGCTGCTGCTGGCCGCCGGAGAGCCGCCGGTAGGTGGTGCGGCCGCAGTCGCCGAGGCCGAGGCGCTCGATCAGGGCGTCCACGTCGAGAGGATGGGCGTGCAGCCTTGCCATGTGGCGGAGCATCTCGTCGGCGCGCGCGCCGGAGTACACGCCGCCGGACTGGAGCATCACCCCCACCCGCGGACGCAGCCGCTCCGCGTCGGCGACCGGGTCGAGGCCGAGGACCCGTACGGTGCCCGCGTCGGGGCGGCGGTAGCCCTCGCAGGTCTCGATGGTGGTGGTCTTCCCGGCGCCGTTCGGGCCGAGGACGGCGGTCACCGCGCCGGCCGCGACGGCCAGATCGAGGCCGTTCACCGCGGTCTTCGCGCCGTACCGCTTCACCAGGCCGGTGACCTGTACGACGGGCTCGTTCTCCATGGCGCACCAGTCTAGGCAGCGGTCGGCGGGGGCCTTCCCGCGGGGCCAGATTAGGTAACCCTAAGTGACGAACCACACCGTAGATCGTTTCGGACCGTGGTTGTCAGGGTCGAATGAATTACGCAACAATGGTGTTGTGAAATACGACGGACGGGCTCCTCAGGAGGAACTCGCGACCGGTGAGCGCTCGACGCGCAACCGGGTCGCGCGCTCCATCCTGGACCACGGTCCCTCCACCGTCGCGGACCTCGCCAAGCGACTCGGCCTCACCCAGGCCGCCGTCCGCCGCCACCTGGACGCCCTCGTCTCCGACGATGTCGTCGAAGCCCGTGAACAGCGGGTGTACGGGGCACGGACCCGCGGCAGGCCCGCCAAGGTGTTCGCCCTGACCGACTGCGGCCGGGACGCCTTCGACCAGTCCTACGACAAGCTGGCCGCCGACGCCCTGCGCTTCATCGCCGAGTCCGGCGGGGACGAGGCGGTCATCGCCTTCGCCCGCGCCCGGATGGCCGCGACGGGCGAGGCGTACCGCGCGGCGGTCGAGGCCGCGGAGCCCGAAGGGCGCACCGAGGCCCTGGCCAAGGCCCTGTCCGCCGACGGGTACGCTGCTACGGCGCGAAGCGCGCCGGGCCCGCAGCAGGGCGAACAGCTGTGTCAGCACCACTGCCCGGTGGCGCATGTCGCCGAGCAGTTCCCACAGCTGTGCGAGGCGGAGACGGAATTCTTCTCCAGCCTCCTCGGGACCCATGTGCAGCGGCTGGCCACCCTCGCCCACGGCGACGGCGTGTGCACGACCTACGTGCCGCGAAGTGGCCACGCAGCACCCCCACAGACCACCCATTCAGCATCTGCAAGCACGGCCGGGAGGAACCCCGCATGACGCTCCCCACGGAGACTGCCCACCCTGAGCTCGAGGGTCTGGGTACGTACGAATTCGGCTGGGCCGACTCCGACGCGGCAGGCGCGGCGGCGAAGCGCGGTCTCTCCGAGGCTGTCGTCCGCGACATCTCGGAGAAGAAGAACGAGCCCGAGTGGATGCTGAAGCTGCGGCTCAAGGGCCTCAAGCTCTTCGGCAAGAAGCCCATGCCCAGCTGGGGCTCGGACCTGTCGGGCATCGACTTCGACAACATCAAGTACTTCGTGCGCTCCACGGAGAAGCAGGCCGCCTCCTGGGAGGACCTGCCCGAGGACATCAAGAACACGTACGACAAGCTCGGCATCCCCGAGGCGGAGAAGCAGCGCCTCGTCGCCGGTGTCGCCGCGCAGTACGAGTCCGAGGTCGTCTACCACCAGATCCGCGAGGACCTGGAGGAGCAGGGCGTCATCTTCCTGGACACCGACACCGCGCTGAAGGAGCACCCGGAGCTCTTCAAGGAGTACTTCGGCACCGTCATCCCGGTCGGCGACAACAAGTTCGCCTCGCTGAACACGGCCGTGTGGTCCGGCGGCTCGTTCATCTACGTGCCCAAGGGCGTCCACGTGGACATCCCGCTCCAGGCCTACTTCCGTATCAACACGGAGAACATGGGCCAGTTCGAGCGGACGCTGATCATCGTCGACGAGGACGCCTACGTCCACTACGTCGAGGGCTGCACCGCCCCGATCTACTCCTCGGACTCGCTGCACAGCGCCGTGGTCGAGATCATCGTGAAGAAGGGCGGCCGCTGCCGCTACACGACCATCCAGAACTGGTCGAACAACGTCTACAACCTGGTCACCAAGCGGGCCGTGGCCTACGAGGGCGCGACCATGGAGTGGGTCGACGGCAACATCGGCTCCAAGGTCACCATGAAGTACCCGGCCGTCTACCTGATGGGCGAGCACGCCAAGGGCGAGACCCTGTCCATCGCCTTCGCGGGCGAGGGCCAGCACCAGGACGCCGGCGCCAAGATGGTCCACATGGCCCCGAACACCTCCTCCAACATCGTCTCCAAGTCGGTGGCGCGAGGCGGCGGCCGTACGTCCTACCGCGGACTGATCGAGATCGGCGAGGGCGCGCCGGGCGCGAAGTCCAACGTCCTCTGCGACGCTCTGCTCGTCGACACGATCTCCCGCTCGGACACCTACCCCTACGTCGACGTCCGCGAGGACGACGTGTCGATGGGCCACGAGGCGACCGTCTCCAAGGTCTCCGAGGACCAGCTCTTCTACCTCATGAGCCGCGGACTCACCGAGTTCGAGGCCATGGCGATGATCGTGCGCGGCTTCGTCGAGCCGATCGCCAAGGAGCTGCCCATGGAGTACGCCCTGGAGCTCAACCGGCTGATCGAGCTGCAGATGGAGGGTTCGGTCGGCTAGTCCTCGACCCGAGGACGATACGGGGCGGTCGCACGCGGCCGCCCCGGCCCCCCACCGAACCACCCCCCTTCTTGACTGAGAAAGCGAGCACTACAACAGCCATGGCTGAGGCTCAGAACACTCCGGTGGGCTCCACCACCGCCGGCTCCATCGCGGTCGCCGCCGAGTCGACCGTCGCCACCCGCATGAGCGCACCCCCGTCCTTCGACGTCGCGGACTTCCCCGTCCCGCACGGCCGCGAGGAGGAGTGGCGCTTCACGCCGCTGGAGCGCCTGCGCGGACTGCACGACGGCACCGCCGTCGCCACCGGCAGTGGCGTGAAGGTCGCCATCGAGGCCCCCGAGGGTGTCACCGTCGAGACCGTCGGCCGGGACGACTCCCGGCTCGGCAAGGCCGGCACCCCGGTGGACCGGGTCGCCGCCCAGGCGTACAGCTCCTTCGAGCAGGCCTCGGTCGTCACGGTCGCCAAGGAAGCCGTGCTCACCGAGCCGATCCGGATCGCCGTGCACGGCGAGGGCGGCACCGCCTTCGGCCACCAGCTCATCGAGCTGGGCGCCTTCGCCGAGGCCGTCGTCGTCATCGACCACACCGGTGACGCGGTGCTCGCCGCCAACGTCGACTACGTCCTCGGTGACGGCGCCAAGCTGACCGTCGTCTCCGTCCAGGACTGGGACGACACGGCCGTCCACGTCGGCCAGCACAACGCGCTGGTCGGCCGGGACGCCTCCTTCAAGTCGATCGTCGTCACCTTCGGCGGCGACGTCGTGCGCCTGCACCCCCGGGTCGCCTACGCGGCCACCGGCGGCGAGGCGGAGCTCTTCGGTCTGTACTTCACCGACAAGGGCCAGCACCAGGAGCACCGCCTCCTGGTCGACCACAACACCCCGCACTGCAAGTCCAACGCGGTGTACAAGGGCGCCCTCCAGGGCGACGGCGCGCACGCCGTCTGGATCGGCGACGTCCTCATCCAGGCCGCGGCCGAGGGCACCGACACCTACGAGATGAACCGGAACCTCGTCCTCACCGACGGCGCCCGGGTCGACTCCGTGCCCAACCTGGAGATCGAGACCGGCGAGATCGTCGGCGCCGGCCACGCCTCGGCGACCGGCCGCTTCGACGACGAGCAGCTCTTCTACCTCCAGTCCCGCGGCATCCCCGCCGAGGAGGCCCGCCGCCTGGTCGTGCGCGGCTTCTTCGCCGAGCTGGTCCAGCAGATCGGCCTGCCGGACGTCGAGGAGCGGCTCATCGAGAAGATCGAGGCCGAGCTGAAGGCGTCCGTCTGATGTCCTTCGTCAAAGCCTGTGCGCTGAGTGAGCTGGAGGACGACACCCCCAAGCGGGTGGAGCTCGACGGCACACCCGTCTCCGTCGTCCGCACCGAGGGCGAGGTGTTCGCGATCAACGACATCTGCTCGCACGCGAACGTCTCCCTCTCGGAGGGCGAGGTGGAGGACTGCGCGATCGAGTGCTGGCTGCACGGATCGTCGTTCGACCTCCGCACCGGCAAGCCGTCCGGTCTTCCCGCGACGCGCCCCGTCCCCGTATACCCCGTAAAGATCGAAGGGGACGATGTGCTCGTCTCCGTCACCCAGGAGTCCTGAGTCACCCATGGCAACGCTTGAAATCCGCGACCTGCACGTCACCGTCGAGGCCGACAACGCCACGAAGGAGATCCTCAAGGGCGTCGACCTGACCGTGAAGCAGGGCGAGACCCACGCCATCATGGGCCCCAACGGGTCCGGCAAGTCCACCCTCGCGTACTCGCTGGCCGGTCACCCCAAGTACACGATCACCGGCGGCTCGGTCACCCTGGACGGCGAGGACGTCCTGGAGATGTCCGTCGACGAGCGGGCCCGCGCCGGCCTGTTCCTCGCCATGCAGTACCCGGTCGAGATCCCCGGTGTCTCGGTCTCCAACTTCCTGCGCACCTCCGCCACCGCCATCCGCGGCGAGGCCCCCAAGCTGCGGACGTGGGTCAAGGAGGTCAAGGAGACGATGGCCGAGCTCCAGATGGACCCGGCCTTCGCCGAGCGCAACGTCAACGAGGGCTTCTCCGGCGGTGAGAAGAAGCGCCACGAGATCCTTCAGCTGGAGCTCCTCAAGCCGAAGATCGCCGTTCTGGACGAGACCGACTCCGGCTTGGACGTCGACGCGCTCAAGACCGTCTCCGAGGGCGTCAACCGGGTCCGCGCGACCGGCGAGGTCGGCACCCTGCTGATCACCCACTACACCCGCATCCTGAAGTACATCCAGCCCGACTTCGTGCACGTCTTCGCCAACGGCCGGATCGCGGCCTCCGGCGGTGCCGAGCTGGCCGACCAGCTGGAGAACGAGGGCTACGAGGCCTACACGAAGGGTGGCGCTTCCGCGTGACTGACGCCCGACAGGGGCTCTCCGGCCTCCTCGACACCGAGGCGATCCGCAAGGACTTCCCGCTCCTGGACCGCACGGTCCACGACGGCAAGAAGGTCGTGTACCTGGACTCCGCGGCGACCTCGCAGAAGCCGCGCCAGGTCCTCGACGCGCTCAACACGTACTACGAGCGCCACAACGCGAACGTGCACCGCGGCGTCTACACGATCGCCGAGGAGGCCACCGCGCTGTACGAGGGCGCCCGCGACAAGGTCGCCGCCTTCATCAACGCACCCAGCCGCGACGAGGTGATCTTCACGAAGAACGCCTCCGAGTCGCTGAACCTCGTGGCGAACATGCTCGGCTGGGCGGACGAGCCCTATCGGGTGGACCGCGACACGGAGATCGTCACCACGGAGATGGAGCACCACTCCAACATCGTGCCGTGGCAGCTGCTCGCGCAGCGCACCGGCGCGAAGCTGAAGTGGTTCGGCATCACCGACGACGGCCGGCTCGACCTGTCGAACATCGACGAGATCATCACCGAGAAGACGAAGATCGTCTCCTTCACGCTGGTCTCCAACATCCTGGGCACGGTCAACCCGGTCGAGCAGATCATCCGCCGCGCCCAGCAGGTCGGCGCGCTGGTCTGCATCGACGCCTCGCAGGCGGCCCCGCACATGGTGCTCGACGTGCAGGCGCTCCAGGCGGACTTCGTGGCCTTCACCGGCCACAAGATGGTCGGCCCGACCGGCATCGGCGTGCTGTGGGGACGGCAGGAGCTCCTGGAGGACCTGCCTCCGTTCCTCGGCGGCGGCGAGATGATCGAGACCGTGTCGATGCACTCGTCGACGTACGCCCCCGCTCCGCACAAGTTCGAGGCCGGTACGCCCCCGATCGCCCAGGCCGTCGGCCTCGGCGCGGCCGTGGACTACCTCACCTCGATCGGCATGGAGCGGATCCACAGCCACGAGAAGGCGATCACCGAGTACGCGCTGAAGCGTCTGCTGGAGGTCCCCGACCTGCGGATCATCGGTCCGACGACGGCCGAGGACCGCGGCGCGGCGATCTCCTTCACGCTCGGCGACATCCACCCGCACGACGTGGGCCAGGTCCTCGACGAGCAGGGCATCGCCGTCCGGGTCGGCCACCACTGCGCCCGCCCGGTCTGCCTGCGGTACGGAATTCCCGCGACGACGCGAGCGTCGTTCTATCTGTACTCCACGCCCGCCGAGGTCGACGCCCTGGTGGACGGCCTGGAGCACGTACGGAACTTCTTCGGCTGAGGGCTGACTGGTGAAGCTTGATTCCATGTACCAGGAAGTGATCCTGGACCACTACAAGCACCCCCACGGGCGTGGCCTGCGGGACGGCGACGCCGAGGTGCACCACGTCAATCCGACGTGCGGCGACGAGATCACGCTGCGCGTGAAGTACGACGGCGAGACCATCGCCGACGTGAGCTACGAGGGCCAGGGCTGCTCCATCAGCCAGGCCTCCGCCTCCGTGCTGAACGAGCTGCTCGTCGGCAAGGAGCTGTCCCAGGCGCAGAAGATCCAGGACGCCTTCCTGGAGCTGATGCAGTCCAAGGGCCAGCTGGAGCCGGACGACGCGATGGAGGAGGTGCTGGAGGACGCCGTCGCGTTCGCCGGCGTCTCCAAGTACCCCGCCCGGGTCAAGTGCGCGCTGCTGAGCTGGATGGCGTGGAAGGACGCGACGGCCAAGGCGCTGTCCGAAGGGAAGACCGCATGAGCGACAACGAGACCGCGACCATGAAGCCGGCCTCCGAGGAGGAGGTCCGCGAGGCGCTGTACGACGTCGTCGACCCCGAGCTGGGCATCGACGTCGTCAACCTGGGCCTGATCTACGGCATCCACGTCGACGACGCCAACATCGCCACCCTCGACATGACCCTGACGTCCGCGGCCTGCCCGCTGACCGACGTCATCGAGGACCAGGCGAAGTCCGCCACGGACGGCATCGTCAACGAGCTCCGGATCAACTGGGTCTGGATGCCGCCGTGGGGCCCGGACAAGATCACCGACGACGGACGCGAGCAGCTCCGGGCGCTGGGGTTCAACGTCTGACACGCTCTCGCAAGAGCGATGAACGGCCATGCCCGCCAGTCACACTGGCGGGCATGGCCGTTTCCCTGTACCAGATCACCGTCGACTCCCACGACCTGCCGCGCATGGCCCGCTTCTGGAGTGCGGTGCTGGACTGGCAGGTGCTCTTCGAGCACGAGG
The DNA here is from genome assembly GCF_014649875.1 of Streptomyces rubiginosohelvolus. GTDB lineage: Bacteria > Actinomycetota > Actinomycetes > Streptomycetales > Streptomycetaceae > Streptomyces > Streptomyces rubiginosohelvolus. The sequence goes on from NZ_BMTW01000010.1 coordinate 135,142, forward strand.
AGGAGATGATCATCGGTGCGCACCCGGCCGCGCTGCCGGGGATGTGCTTCGTCCCCGTGCCGGAGGGGAAGACCGGCAAGAACCGGCTGCACATCGATCTGTCCCCGGACGACCAGGACGCCGAGGTCCAGCGGATTCTCGCGCTCGGCGCCCGGCGGGTGGACGTCGGGCAGGGGCCGGACGTCACCTTCGTGGTGATGGCCGACCCCGAGGGCAACGAGTTCTGTGTGCTGCGCCCCAAGCGGACCCTGCTGGACTGAGCCCGGCCCCCGGGCGCCGCGTCAGACGTGGGCGGGCGGCGGCGGGCCGTACTGCTCGGGCAGTGTCGATCCCGCCGCCTCGGCCAGGACCGGGCCCAGGTTCTCCGTACGCATCCGGAGGTCGACGTAGAGCAGGCCGGTCACCAGCGGCGGGAAGATCGCCGTGAACAGCTGGGCGATCAGCTGGCTGATGAACGACAGCAGCATCAGACCGCCGAACACGGCGATGAGCTCCCCGCCGCTCGGGTCGGAGCCCATCTCCTCGGGTTGGAACAGGCCGGGGAGCAGCCCGAGCATCTGGAACGGCATCTGGATCGTGTAGCCGATCATGGACGCGAGCACGTAGGCGAGCAGCCCGACGCCGAAGACCCGCCACCACGTGCCGCGCACCAGCTGGGCCGAGCGGCGCAGGGCCGCGACCGGGCTCTGCCCCTCGAAGACCACCACCGTCGGGGCCAGGGAGAACCGCACCCAGAGCCAGATCGCGAACGGGCCGATGAGCAGCGCGCCGATGAGTCCGACGGCGACCAGCGGCATGACGCCGTCCTCGTCGCCCAGCGAGATCGTGTAGATCATCAGTCCGGCGAAACCGGCCAGGAAGAGCGTCATCGGTACGAGCATGATCAGCCCGGTCAGGAACACCGTGCCGATGACCGACCAGACCCGCGCCCAGGCCCGCTTCCAGACCTCCCCGAAGCGGATCGGCCGGCCGAGGACGGCCTCCTGGAGGACGACGGGGACCGCCGCCTGCACCACGGCCGACGCCAGCAGGTAGCTGATCAGGCCGATGACCATCAGCACGCCGAACGCCACGCCCAGTGGGACCAGTTGTGCCGAGGTCGGTGACCCCGGGGCGTCGGACGTCAGCTCGTCCCACTGGCTCGCGACGGCGGAGGCGGCCACCACCAGCGCGACGATCATCACGAGCGTCGCCGCGCCGAACAGCGTCAGCGCCATACCGATCAGCGGCTTCCAGTACCGTCCGAGCGTCGTGAAGGCGCCGCTGAGCATGTCCGAGATCCTCAGCGGCGCCAGGGGTATCACCCCCGGCTTCGGCGGTGCGGCCCATCCGCCGTGCCAGCCGCCGCCCGGTCCCTGCGCGCCCCCGTGGAAGGGCCCCCCACCGTGAGGTGCGCCCCCGTACGGGCCACCGCCCCACCCTGCATCCTGCGCCACTGCGTCTCCGTCGAGTCGTCGGCCCGGTCGGCCGGGCCGTTCGTTTTGTCGGCACACCGTAGCGCCCCCGACGCGGACCGATGATATGTACGGCCGTACGCAACGTTGGGTACAGTCGTACACATGGGATACGCATACGGACTGCTCGCCGGCGCCATCGCGGCGGAGGTGGCCGGGACGACGGCCATGAAGTACAGCGAGGGCTTCACCCGGCTCTGGCCCTCGATCGGCACCGTGGTGGGCTACCTGATCGCCTTCACCCTGCTCGCCCAGACCCTCAAGACCCTCTCCGTGGGCACCGCGTACGCCATCTGGGCCGGCGTCGGCACCGCGGCCGTCGCCCTCATCGGGATCCTGTTCCTCGGGGAGTCCAGCAGCCTGGTCAAGATCGCGGGCATCGCCCTGATCGTCGTCGGGGTCGTCGTCCTGAACCTGGGAGGGGCCCACTGATGGCCCGCCGGTACGACCCCGAGCGGCGGACGCGGATCATCGACGCGGCGCTGACGGTGATCGCGAACGACGGTATAGCCGGGCTCAGCCATCGCACCGTGGCCGCCGAGGCCGACGTGCCGCTCGGCTCGACCACGTACCACTTCGCCTCGCTCGACGAACTCCTCGTCGCCGCCCTGCGCCGCTGCAACGAGAACTTCGTCCAGGCGCTGCGCGCCAGCGGCCTCTTCGCCGAGGAGGGGTGCGGCGAGCGGGGTGCGGCGGAGGCGGACCTCGCGGGGGAGCTGACCCGGCTGCTCGACCGGTGGTTCGCGGGTGAACGCGGAGCGATCGAGCTGGAGTACGAGCTGTACCTCGCGGCCCTGCGCCGCCCCGCGCTTCGCCCCGTCGCCGCCGAGTGGACCGAGGAGGCCGTCGCGCTGCTGTCCCGGCGCACCGATCCGGAGACCGCGCGGGCCCTCGTCGCGCTGATGGACGGCGTCTGCCTCCAGGTCCTGCTGACCGGGGGCGCGTTCGACGCGTCGTACACCCGCGTGATGCTGGAGCGGATCGTCGCGGGCGGCGACGCCTGACCGCGTCGCGGCCCCCGTCGGCCCGCCCTCGTCGGCCCGCCCCCGTCAGTCCGTCCCTCGGCGCACCGCCTCCAGCGCCTCCCGCACGCTCGCCCCGATGTCCGTGATCGGGTACAGCACCTCGTGGACCGTCCGCTCCCGGTCCACCACCAGCGTCAGCCGCTTGAGTCTGCTCACGCCCGCCGCCCGGAACGTCGGCAGCCGCAGCGCCGCCGTCAGGGCCAGGTCCGCGTCCGAGAGCAGCGGGAAGCGCAGCCCCTCCTTCTCCGCGAACGCGCGCTGCTCGTCCGGGCGCTGCACGGACACCCCGTGCACCGTCGCGCCCGCCGCCGTGAATTCGGCCAACTGGTCGCGGTACGTGCACGATTCGAGGGTGCAGCCGCTCGCCCCCGGGATTCCCGCCCAGCCCGGCGGATAGGCGTCGCGGGTGGCGTAGGCGCTCGGGAAGCAGTACAGGACGGTGTACGGGGTGTCGGCGACCGGGTCGCGGAGCCGGCCGTCGTTCCCCGGCAGCAGCAGCTCCGGCAGTCGCGTCCCCTTGAGCGCCCGTACCCGGGACGCCTCCTGCGAGGCCTCCGTCGTCGTCGCCATCGTCTCCCCTTTTCCCAGCACCCAGGTGTCACCCCAGTCCTGGAGCGCGATCAGCACGGGCAGCAGGGCCCGGCCGCGCGGGGTGAGGCGGTACTCGTACCGGACCGGGCGGTCCTGGTACGGCTCCCGCGCCAGCACGCCGGCGTCGACCAGCAGCCGCAGCCGCTCGGTCAGCACCTTGCGCGAGACGCCCAGCTCCTGCTGGAGCGCGTCGAACCGGTGCACTCCGCGCGCGGTGTCCCGCACGATCAGCAGCGTCCACCAGTCGCCCACGACGTCGAGCGCCTGGGCGATCGAGCAGTCGGCGTCGGCCAGGCTGGTGCGCTGGGGCATGGTCGTCCTCCGGTTGTGGCCGCTGTCGGCCCCGCCCACCCCGCCGGGGCCTTTCGGTTGACCCCGATGGAATCATGCTGCCATAGTCCGTTCCCATAAGGAACTCGCTCGGGCATGTGGGAGCCGTACGGAGGGGGCGGGGTATGGGCATGGTGCGCGGAGTGCCGCGGACGGTACGGCTGCTGGCGCTCGGGGCGTTCCTCAACGCCGTCGTCAGCTTCACCTTCGTCTATCTCTTCGTGTACCTCGTCGGGCCGCGCGGTCTGACCGTCACCCAGGCCGGAGTGATCAGCGGCGTCGGCGGTATCGGCCTGGTCGCGGGGAACTTCACCGGCGGCTGGTTCGGCGACCGGTTCGGCCACCGCCGCGCCCTGCTGACCGGCGCCTGCGTGAGCGGCGCGGCGCTCGTCGTCCTGCCCCTCCTGCCGGTCGCCGCCCTGTACGCGGTGCTCCCGGTCGCCCAGTACGCGGCGGGCGTCGTCCGCGCCGCCAACGCCGCCCTCGTCGCGGTCTCCGTACCCGGGGGCGGAAGCCGCCGCCAGAGCTTCGCCCTCTTCCGGTTCGCCTCCAACGGCGGCTTCGCCATCGGCCCGCCGCTCGGCGCACTGGTCGCCACCCGCTTCTCGTACGACTGGCTCTTCGTCGCCGACGGCCTCGGCACCCTGCTCTTCGCGCTCTACGCCGCCCGGATCCTGCCCGCCCGCGGCGGCGCCCACGCGGTGCGCTCCCACGACCCGGACGCGCCGGGCCTCTGGCGCGAACTGCGGGCCAGACCCGCCGTCCTGGTGCTCCTCGCCGCGATCGTGGTCGTCGACACCGTCTACCGGCAGCAGTACTCCACTCTGCCGGTCTTCCTCGCCGACCACGGGCACACCACCCAGCTCTACGGCTGGCTGCTCGCCGTCAACGGCGGCGTCATCCTCTGCCTCGAACTGCCCGCCGCCCACGCCCTGCGCCGCCGCACCCCGCTCGGCCTCGTCGGCGCCGGACTCCTGCTCGTCGGGCTCGGCTACGCCGTACTGATCCCCGGCGCGGGCGCGCTCTTCGCCGTCACGATGATGCTCTCCCTCACCCTCGGCGAGATCCTCTACAAGACCCCCGCCACCGCCTACGTCGCCGACCAGGCGCCGGGCCACGCCCAGGGCCGCTTCCAGAGCCTGTACGCCGGTGCGTCGATCAGCGGGCAGGTGCTCGCCCCGCCGCTCGGGGCCGCCCTGTACGCGGCGGCCCCCTCTCTGCTCTGGCCGGTGTCCGCCCTGCTCGCGGTGGCCGCCGGGGGAGCGGTGCTGGCGGCGCGGCGGCTGCCCGGGCCGGGCGAGCGGGCACCGGCGGCGGGAAAGGGGCCGCACGCTGAGACCGGTTCGCCCGAGCGGGCCCCGGCCGGTTAGGTTGCTGTTCATGACCGACACGACTTCCCAGGGTTCTGCCCGCACCACCGGCGCCGTCGCCGCCGGCCTCGCCACCGTCGCCGGTGACGGCACCGTCCTCGACACCTGGTTCCCCGCCCCCGAGCTGACCTCCGACCCCGGCCCGGCCGGTACGCAGCGGCTCACCCCGGACGAGGCCGTCAACCGGCTCGGCGAGGGCGCCGCCAAGGCGATCGGCGTGGACGCCCGGCGCGGCGTCGAGATCGTCGCCGTGTCCACGGTCATCTCCTCGCTCGACGACAAGCCGCTCGACGCGCACGACGCCTACCTGCGTCTGCACCTGCTCTCGCACCGGCTCGTCCAGCCGCACGGCCAGAACCTCGACGGCCTCTTCGGCCTGCTCGCCAACGTCGCCTGGACCTCGCTCGGCCCGGTCGCCGTCGACGACCTGGAGCGCGTGCGGCTCAACGCCCGCGCCGAGGGCCTGCACCTCCAGGTCACCTCGGTCGACAAGTTCCCGCGCATGACGGACTACGTCGCCCCCCAGGGCGTCCGCATCGCCGACGCCGACCGCGTCCGGCTCGGCGCGCACCTCGCCGCCGGGACCACCGTCATGCACGAGGGCTTCGTCAACTTCAACGCGGGCACCCTCGGCACCTCCATGGTCGAGGGCCGGATCTCCGCGGGCGTCGTCGTCGGCGACGGCTCCGACATCGGCGGCGGCGCCTCCACCATGGGCACCCTCTCCGGTGGCGGCAAGGAGCGCATCATCATCGGTGAGCGCTGCCTGGTCGGCGCGGAGGCGGGCGTCGGCATCGCGCTGGGCGACGAGTGCGTCGTCGAGGCCGGTCTGTACGTCACCGCCGGTACGCGCGTCACGCTGCCGGACGGCCAGGTCGTCAAGGCCCGCGAGCTGTCCGGCGCCTCGAACATCCTCTTCCGCCGCAACTCGGTCACCGGCACCGTCGAGGCCCGTCCGAACAACGCGGTCTGGGGCGGCCTGAACGAGGTCCTGCACGCCCACAACTGACCTGTTCGCCAAGGGGCGTCCGGCCTTGATCCGCCGGACGGTCCTCTAGGCCGCGAGGAGTTCCTCGTACGCCTTCCGCAGCCCGTCGGCCGTCTCGCGCCCGGCGGGCTGCAGCGGTTCCCGGACCGGGCCCGCGTCCAGCAGGGCCTTGGCCGTGACGGTTCCGGGCAGCCCGCTCGCCATCATCAGCTCGACGAGCCGGGCCGTGAGTCCGTTGAGCCGGGCCGCCTCGTCGGTGCGGCCCGCGTCGAACGCGTCCAGCGGTGCCCGCACCTGGCGCGGGGCCACGTTCGCGACCGTACTGACATAGCCCGCGCCGCCCACCGCGTACAGCGGCAGATTCAGCTCCTCGCTGCCCGAGTAGTACGCCAGCGAGGTGCGGGCCAGCACCTTCGTCGCGCCGAGCAGGTCGGAGGAGCAGTCCTTCACCGCCACCACCCGGGGGTGCTCCGCCAGTCGCAGCAGGGTCGCCGGCTCGATCCGGACGCCGGTGCGGCCGGGGATGTCGTAGACCATCAGCGGCAGACCGGTGGACTCGGCCACCCGCAGGAAGTACGCCTCGACGGCGGCCTGCGGAGGGCGGCTGTAGTACGGGCTCACCACCAGCAGCCCGTCCGCGCCCGCCTCCTCGGCCTGCCGGGCCAGGCGCAGGGTGGCCGCGGTGTCCGGGCCCCCGACGCCGGAGAGCAGCGGGACCCCGTCGCCGACCTCGGCCCGGACGGCCCGCAGCAGGGCGGACTTCTCGGCGTCCGTCGTGGTGGGGGACTCGCCGGTGGTGCCGCTGAGGACGATCCCGTCGCAGCCCTCGGCCACCAGGCGCGCGGCGTGCGCGCGGGCGGCGTCCGGGTCCAGGGCCCCGGCGGCGGTGAAGGGCGTGATCATGGCGCAGAGCGTGCGGCCGAAGGGGCGCGGTGCGGTGGCGGTCATGGGGGAAGTCTCGACGCCCGGAACCATGAAGGTCCACTTAGATCTCCTTGTGGTGAACGGCAAGAGCTGCTGAAGAGTGCGGTGACCGCTGCCGTTCCTCTGACAAGATCGAACGCGCGGACGACCGGCCGCGGCGAGGGGTGGGCGACATGAACGAGCGCGTACGGGTACGGAGACGGGTCCGGGTGGCCCTGCTGTCGGCCACGCTGACGGCACTGACGGGCTGCTCCGGCTTCCTGGTCCCGGCCGGCGAGGGCGAACGGCCGGACCCCACCCCGTCCGCCTCCGCACCCCGCGCCGAGACGCTGCCCCCCACGCCAGGGGCCGACGCGCCCGCCTACGGAGCCCCCGCGCAGACCGGCCCGACCGCCGCCCCGCCCGGGACGTGCCCCGCCTCCGGGGTCGTGGTGGACATGGGACCGGTGGAGACCGGAATGATGCACCGGGCCGTCGTGCTCACCCTCACCAACTGCGGCCGCAAGCCCTACGCCGTCGACGGCTACCCCTGGGTCCAGGCCCTCGGCGAGGACGGCAACCCGCTCCCCGTCAGGGTCAACGAGGACGGCTCGTACTTCGGCAACGACCCCGGCCCGAAGAAGCTCCTGCTCGACCCCGGCCTCACCGTGAAGTCGATCCTCGCCTGGGTCTCCACGCCCGAGGGAGGCGACCTCATCGAGGGCGACGCCCTGGCGATCTCGGCCGCCCCCGGCCTCCCGGTGCGGGTCTTCCCACTGGAGGGGCACGACATCCGGCTGATGGACGAACTCAACACGACGGCCTGGCGCACCGAACTCAGCGGCTGACACCAGGGGCGGACGTGGGGACGGTGTGGGTGACCCAGGCCGCGCCCGCCGGCGCCCCGGGCCGTACATGGAGAAGGAAACCCGGGGGCTCGTCCGGATAGCCGGGCACGCCCTCCCGCAGCACCAGTCCGCTCTGCCGGTACGTGCTCGGCGCGACGGCCACCGTGCTGCCCGCGAAGGGCGCCGTCACCGGGCGGTGCACATGGCCCGCCAGCACCCGGACGACCCGGGGATGCGCGGCCACGACCTCGGCGAGCGCGGGGCCGTCCGCCAGACCCATCGCGTCCAGGAACGGGATGCCGACCGGAACCGGCGGATGGTGCAGGCAGACGAACGCCGGTACGCCGGGGCGCTCGGCGAGGGCGCGTCCCAGCCAGGCCACCTGCCCGGAACCCAGACGCCCGCCCGGCGAACCGGGGACCCACGAGTCCAGGACCACGACCGTGAACGCCGGGTGCTCGACCACGTACGACGTCAGCCTCCCTCCGCCCAGGAAGCGCGTCCCGCCGAACCCGCCCACGAGCGCCTCGGGTGCGTCGTGATTCCCCGTCACCAGATGCAGGGGCAGCGGGAACGGGTTCAGGACGAGCACCCGGCCGAGGGCGGCCCGTAACCGTGAACGGAGTCCGGCCGCATGCCGCGGAACGGCCTTGACCTCAACCGAACTTGAGGTGTGAACGTGGTGGTCATGCGCACCGAACGGTGCGCGGGAGAGGGGAACACCGTCATGACCACGCACGTCACCGACCGCCCCGACCCGGCCCGCACCGATGCCGGGATCGCCAAGGCCAGCACCTGGAACGTCGGGACACCGCAGCGGCAGCAGGAGGCCGTCGCCGCGATCCGGAAGGTCTGGGGGAGCCGGGAATGGCCGCATCCCGGGCTGCTCTCCTACAGCGTCCACGCCGGGGAGGACGGCGCGACCCTGCTGCACTACTCCCAGTGGACCGGCGAACAGGCCTACCAGGACTTCGTACGGGAGGGGCGTGACACCCGCAACGCCGAGATCGACGCGGCCGTCCCCGGCATCGAACGCCTCGGGCTGCACACGTACGAGCTGTACCGCTCCGGGCTGCGGGCCGAGGGCGACACCCGGGAGACCGGCTGCGTCGTCATCGTCGACGTCGAGTTCGACGGGCCCGACGCGGCGCGCCAACGCGACTGGGTGGACAGCGTGTTCGAGGCGCTCGGACAGGAGGAGAGCCTGCCCGCCGGCGGCATCGCCGCACACTTCCACGTCGGCACCGACGGCACCCGGGTCCTCAACTACGCCGAGTGGGAGAGTGCCGAGCACCACATCGCGGCTCTCGCCGCACCCGGCGAGGGCGTCGGATCCCCGTCCCCGCTCTGGGAACGCGTCCAGAAGTACCCGGGCATGACCGGCGGCGGCGTGCACCGCTACACGCCCGCGCTCAGCATGGAACCGGGCGGGGGCGCCTGAGGGGGAGGGCAGGCCGCCGAAGCCGTGGGCGGCATGCGGTGAAATGCGTCTAGGCTTGGGCGGCTGAACCGCGTACGCACTCCGTACGCTCCCGAGCACGCACCGAGGAGAACCCCCGATGTCCGCAGAGCGCCCCTCCCTGCCGCCGGTGCGGCTCAACTCCGAGGCCGAACTTGCACGGGACGCGCTCGCCGCTCCGCTGTTCGTCCGGGCCGTCAGGCTCGCCCGGTGGGCCGGCCCCGACACCCGGGTCGGCGCCGGCGGCGAACTCGTCGAGGCACAACTGCCCGCGGCCGCCGAGCACCTCGGGCTCCCGGCCGACGAGGACGGTGCCGCGTACGCCAGCGAGGCCTGGCGGCTCGCCGTGGACACCGGCCTCCTCGACGTCACCGACCCCGAAGAGGAGGACGCCGAGGGGACCGCCTCCGCGGGCGAGAACCTGGGCCTGCTCACCGGCGGCTCCCCGCAGGACGTCCTGTCCATCTGGCTCGACGGCCTGGACGCCGTGCACGCCGACGCCACCGCGCCCGTCCTGGACGACTTCGCGGACCTCGTCGGCGAGGACGGTTCGATCGACTTCGACGCCCTGGACTGGGACCCGGAGGCCGAGGCGGAATTCCTCGACGGCGTCCTCGGCAACCTCTACCTGCTCACCCTCGCGGACAACGGCGCTGGCGAAGGACCGGTCCCGCTGCCCGCCCTCGCCGCGTCGATGATCGTCCCCGACGACATGGGCGAGCCCACGGACGACATCCTGGAGCAGGTGTCGGAGGCGATGATGCGCCTCGACGACCAGTTCCGGCTCCTCGAACCCATCGGGATCGTCGAGTACCGGCCGGTCGACGAGGCGCTGATGGTCGAGGAGGGCGAGGCGCCGGTCGACACCGTCGCAGGCGACGAGGACGACGTCACCCGGTACGGCATGGTCAAGCTCACCCCCCTCGGCCTGTACGGCGTCCGGGCCCGGATGCTGGAGGCCGGGGTGGACGCCCCCGCCGTCGGCGACCTCGCGGACAAGGGCGCCGACGCCCTCCTCGACGGCATCGCCCACTACCCCGAGTCCGCCGCCCGCGCCGAGGTCAAGCTCTGGCTCGCCGGGTACGCCGACGGCGCGGTGTCGGCGGCGGCCGAGCTGCTGGCCGCCGCGCGCGGCGCGGACGAGGGTGGACCGCTGCGCCGCCTCCACTGCCAGCAGGCACTCGCCCTGGCCGGCCCCGAGGCGGAGCCCGCCGTGCGCGCGGTGCTCGGCGACCAGGAGCTGGGCGGCCTCGCCCGCGTCTGGCTCGCGGAGCACGGCGCCGCCGACGTGCCCGCCCCGCCGGAGGACATGATCTTCTGGCTGGCCATCGACACCATCGCCGCCCACCTGGACGCGGACGGCGAGCTGGACGAGCTCCAGGGCCTGATCGAGGGCCTCTCCGCCCAGCACAGCGGCTTCTTCGACGAGGTCTGGCGCGTCGACCACCCGGCCACCTCCGATGTGCTGGAGGCCATGGGCCGCCTGCACAGCGACAAGAAGGCCGCCAAGGACGCCCGCAAGGCGGCGTTCAAGGCTCGGTCGCGCGCGGGCGGCTGAGGGAATCACCACACGTTCGGGGTGCTTTTCCGGTGCCCCGTTCCGCGTGAATCTGCCGCTGGAAGCCGGGGAAAGCGCTGACCGGCCCCGGTCGGCGCGGGTCACGAATGCGGTACGTCTGGGGGTCGAGCGGCAGACGGGCATGGCGTCACGCACTTACAGGGCGCATACTCGACTTGATGAAACAGTCAGCCGGTTCCCGGCGTCACCTGCCGTCCAGTCCCTTCAACCGCCCGGCCCAGGAGGCCCCACCGGTCGAATGCTTCGATGTGGGCGACAGGGTGTCGCACGACCAGTTCGGACTCGGCAGGATTCTTGCTGTCGAGGGCGACAACGACGCGGTCCTCATCGACTTCTCGGGGCGTCAGGGAAGGATCCTGAGCCCCTACTCCAAGCTGACCAAGCTCTGAGGCCCTCACCTTCTCCGGATCCGGGGCACCCGAACCGCAGCGGTTCAGGTGCCCCGGACACGTCTAGAGCGCCTGGGCGGCGGGCTTCACCATGCCGCGCACGGTGCGTGACTTCACGAACTCGCCCATCGCGGTCATCTCCCACTCGCCGGTGAACTGCTTGATGAGCTTGGCCATCATCACGCCGGTCTGCGGCTCGGCGCCGGTGAGGTCGAAGCGGACCAGCTCCTCGCCGGAGGCGTCGTCGATCAGCCGGCAGTAGGCCTTGGCGACCTCGTTGAACTTCTGGCCGGTGAACGAGTTCACCGTGAAGACCAGGCCCGTCGCATCGGCCGGGATCCGGCCCAGGTCCACGATGATCGTCTCGTCGTCGCCCGCGCCCTCACCGGTGAGGTTGTCGCCGGAGTGCTTGATCGCCCCGTTCAGGATGGTCAGCTTGCCGAAGTAGCAGCTGTCCAGGTGGTTGCGGTTGGGGCCGTAGGCGATCACCGACGCGTCCAGGTCGATGTCCTTGCCGCGGAACGCGGGCTCCCAGCCCAGGCCCATCCTGACCCGCGAGAGCAGCGGTGCGCCGCCCTTGACGAGGGACACGGTCTGGTTCTTCTGGAGGTTGACCCGGCCCTTGTCCAGGTTGATCTTGCCGGAGCCCGGGGCGGGCGCCGCCGGGGGAGCGGGCGGGGCGGGCGGCGCGATCCTCGGGTCGACGGGGGCGGCGACCGGAGCGGGGGGCTGCGGGGCGACCGGGGCGGGGGCCGCCGGAACCGGAGGGGCGACCGGGGCCGCGGGCTCCTCGACCGAGACGCCGAAGTCCGTGGCGATCCCGGCCAGCCCGTTCGCGTACCCCTGGCCGACCGCGCGGGCCTTCCAGGCGCCGTTGCGCAGGTAGATCTCGATGACCACGAGCGCCGTCTCGGCACCCAGCTGCGGCGGGGTGAAGGTGGCGATCGGGCTGCCGTCGTCCGCGTTGCGCACGGTGGCGGTGGGCTCGATGCCCTGGAAGGTCTGGCCCGCGGCGTCCGGGCTCGCGGTGACGACGATCTTCTCGATGCCCGGCGGCACGGCGGTGGTGTCCACCACGATCGCGTCGGGCGCCGAGCCCCCGCCGGCGCGGTAGGTCACGCCGGGGCCCGAGGGCTGGTTGTAGAAGATGAAGTCGTCGTCGGAGCGCACCTTGCCGTCGGCGGTGAGCAGCAGGCCCGAGACGTCGAGCCGCACCGGAGCGGCGACGTCCACCGCCACGCGGGCGGCGGAGAGGGGAATGTTCGAGCCGGGGGTCATTGCGGTCATGCACGGGGTAACGAACGACCCGGCTTTGCCGTTCCCTTACCTTCGCCCCCGTCAGCCAGATGCTTTTCGGCCGTCGGACAACGGTTCACCGGCGGCCCGGAAGCGGCTCAGCGGCGGTTGCGCGGATGGTTGCGGGCCGTGCGCTCGTTGCCGTGCTTGTACGCGCCCGTCCAGCGCGCCATCACCAGCTGTGCATCGCCCGAGACCACCTCGGCCAGGAACTTCTCCGCCCGGCCGCCCCGCAGCGTGCCCGCGGGCCTGCCGTGGTGGGTGATGGTGACGCTCTGGTCGCCCTGCTGTTCGTACTGGAATCCGGAAGGTCTCGGCATGGCCGTATCCTGCCCGCCCGGGCGTGCCCGCGTCGCCCGGATTTCCGCCGTCCCGGCCTTGCGCCCGCCGCCGTTCCCGGCCTTGCGCCCGCCGTCCCCGCCGCCGCTCCCGGGCGGCTCAGTGCGGCCAGATCGGCGGGTCCGTCACGAAGTGGCCGCCCACGCAGGCGTGCGCCGGGTCGTCCGGGTCCAGCTCGCCCTGGTCGGCCACGAGCTTCGCCGCGTACGGCTCGGAGTCGTCCAGCGGCCGGTAGCCCAGCGCCCGCGCCGGGGCCAGGTCCCACCACAGGCGCGTGTTGGCGGAGGAGCCGTAGACGACGGTGTGGCCGACGTCCTCGGCGGTGAGGGCCGCGTGGAACAGCCGGGCGCCGTCGGCGGGGCTCATCCAGACCGACAGCATCCGCACCGAGGTGGGCTCCGGGAAGCAGGACCCGATCCGCACCGAGACCGTCTCCACGCCGTGCTGGTCCCAGTAGAGCTGGGCCAGGTCCTCGCCGAAGCACTTCGAGAGCCCGTAGAAGGTGTCCGGGCGGCGCGGTGTGTCCAGCGGGATCAGCGGATCGCCGGCGGCCGGGCGCGGGGTGTGGCCGATGACGTGGTTGGAGGAGGCGGACACGATGCGCCGGACGCCCTCCTCGCGGGCCGCCTCGTAGAGGTGGTGCGTGCCCTGGATGTTGGCGCGGAGGATCTTGTCGAACGTGGACTCCAGCGAGATGCCCGCCAGATGGATCACCGCGTCCACGCCGCGCACGGCCTCGCGCAGCGCCTCCCGGTCGTTCAGGTCGGCGGTGATCGCCTCGGGCTCGCCCTCCACCGGTACCAGGTCGAACAGCCGCAGGTCGTATCCGTACGCGGGCAGCAGCCCCCGCATCAGGGTGCCGAGGCCGCCTGCGGCGCCGGTGAGCAGGACGGTGCGGGGAGCGGTCATACGGGGTCTCCTCGGTGCGGCACTCACGTGCTGTGCGACATGCTGTCCGGCATTCACATGCGTGGACAACGTAGGGATGGGTGATCGGCGGCGTCAAGAGGCTGCGTCCACCTTGACCTGTCGCCGAAGGCTGGCTTAGCGTAACGGTGTTCAGAAATATGGACATCGATCAGAACTGTGCACGCCTGGATCTGCTCAGGGAGCGCCCGTGACCTCAGCCCCCCTTGCCGCCCGGCTCCGTGAAGTCGCCGGGCCGCTCTTCTTCCCCGTGACCGCGTTCGGGCCGGACGGCACCGTCGATCCCGACGTCCTCCGCGCCCATGTGCGGGCCGGGATCGACGCCGGAGCCGCCGCGGTCTTCGCCTGCTGCGGCACGGGCGAGTTCCATGCGCTGACCATCGAGGAGTTCCGCCTCGCGGTCGCCGCCGCCGTCGAGGAGACGGCCGGGCGGATCCCGGTCGTCGCCGGGGCCGGTTACGGCACGGCCCTCGCCGTCCAGTACGCGCGGGCCGCCGAGGAGGCCGGGTCCGACGGGCTCCTCGCCATGCCGCCCTACCTCGTCGTCGCCGACCAGGAAGGGCTGCTGAACCACTACGCGGCCCTCGCGGCGGCCACCGGCCTGGAGACGATCGTCTACCAGCGGGACAACGCCGTCTTCACCCCGGAGACCGTCGTCGCCCTGGCCCGCACGCCCGGCATCATCGGGCTCAAGGACGGCCTCGGCGACCTCGACCTCATGCAGCGCATCGTCAGCGCGGTCCGCACCCACCGGCCCGACGACGACTTCCTCTACTTCAACGGACTGCCCACCGCCGAGCTCACCGGCCTCGCCTACCGGGGCATCGGCGTCACCCTCTACTCCTCCGCCGTCTTCGCGTTCGCCCCGGACATCGCGCTCGCCTTCCACCGGGCCCTGGACTCCGGCGACGACGCCCTGGCCAACGCGCTGCTCGACCACTTCTACCGGCCGCTCGTCGAACTGCGCGCCCAGGGGCGCGGCTACGCCGTCTCCCTGGTGAAGGCCGGTGTCCGGCTCCAGGGGCTGGACGTCGGCGAGGTCCGCACCCCGCTCACCGAACCGTCCGCCGCGCACGTCAAGGACCTCATCGAGATCATCGCGAGCGGCCGCACCCTGCTGGAGGAGCACGCCGCCGAGGGGCGCAGCGTCGAGGGCCACGCCGCTCCGGGAGGCCGGGCGTGAAGGCGGGTGTCTTCCTCTACCCCTGGGACGTCGTCGGGGACCCGGACGCCGTCGGCCGGATCGCGGACCTCGGCGTCCGGCAGGTCACCCTGGCCTCCGCCTACCACTCCACCCGGGCCCTGACCCCCCGCCACCCCGCCCACCGCATCGTGACCGCCGGGCACGCCGCCGTCCTCTACCCGCCGGACCCGGACCGCTGGGCGGGCCGGGCCCTCGCCCCGTACCGCCAGAGCTGGACGGCCTGCGACGATCCGTACGGGGAGGCCGCCGAGGCGCTGGCCGCCGCGGGCCTGGAGGTGCACAGCTGGGTGGTCCTCGCGCACAGCTCCCGGCTCGGCGCGGAGCACCCGGACACCTCGGTGGTCAACGCCTACGGCGACCGCTACCCCTGGGCCCCCTGCATCGCCCGCCCCGACGTGCGCGCCTACCTCGTGGACCTCGCGGCGGAGGCCGCCGCCCGGCCCGGCACGCGCGGCACCGAACTGGAGTCCTGCGGCTGGTACGGCTTCGCCCATCTGCACGCCCACGACAAGGTCGCGGGCGTCGGCCTCGGCGATGCGGCGCAGTATCTGATGTCGCTGTGCTTCTGCGCGGTGTGCCGCGAGGGGTGCGGGGAGGAGGGCGCCGACCCGGAGGCGCTGTCCACCGCCGTACGCCGGGCCCTGGAGCAGGTCTGGTCCGGCGGAGGCTCCCCGGAGTCCGGCCGCGACGGCATCGCGGAGCTGCTCGGGCCGACGTACGCGGATGCCACCCTGCGGTGGCGCGGCCGGGTGGCCCGTACGGTGCAGGAGGCGGCCGTCGCAGCCGTACGGGCGGCGGCCCCGCCCGGCTTCCAGGTGCTGCTGCACGCCGACCCCGTCCCGTACCGCACGGGGGCGAACGTCGGCGTCGAACCGGACCACATCCTCGCCGTGGCCGACGGGGTGGTGCTGCCCTGCACCGGATCCGATGCCGTACGGGAAGCCGTCCTCGGGCCGTTCGCCGGGCGCGGCGGTGTGCGCGCCGCCAACTTCGGGGTCGTCACCGGCATGGGCGGCAGCCCCCGCACCCTGGAGCGCGACGCGGCCCACGCCGCCTCGCTCGACGCGGACCAACTGCGCCTGTACCACGCGGGACTGGCCTCCGGCCCGGACCTGGAGGCGGTCGCGGCGGCGCTCTCACGGCTGGGGTGACGGGCCCGCGCCCCGCGCCCGGCCCCGCACCCTCACGCCCGGCGCGACCGGTCCCGCACCCTCATGCCCGGGGTGAGGCGGTGGCGTCGCGCCCCCGCCGCCAGGACCATCGCGGCCAGCACCCCCGCCACCCCGGCCGCCGCCGTCAGCACCCGCACGTCCACCACCGCGACGAGCCCCGCCCCCAGGGCCAGGGCCACCGCGTTGGGCGCCGTCATCAAGGAGCCCGCTGTTGCCGCCGTACGCCCCAGCACCGCCTCCGGCGTCTCCCGCTGCACCGCCGTCATCGCCGCGATCAGCACGCACGGCAGGCCGAACCCGATCGCGGCGCTCGCCGCCAGCGCCACCGCGTCCGGCGACACCGTCCGCGCACCGACCCCCAGCGCGAACACCGCGATCCCGCCCGCCGCGAACACCCGCTCGGGCAGCCGGCGCAGCAGCGGGCCCGCCAGCAGCCCCACCGCCACCGAACCCGCGCCCTGCACCGCGTACAGCACCCCCGCGTACGCCGGAGCCCGGCCGAGCACCTCGTCGACGTACGCGAAGGTCACGGCCCCGTTCACCCCCGCCAGGAACATCGTCGCCGCCCCCGCCGTCACCAGCGGGCGGAGCACGGCCGAGGCGCGGATCCGCCGCAGTCCGGCGGCGAGTTCATCGCGCCAGGTGCCCGCCGGAGCCGAGTCCGCGGTCGCGGGCGTCCTGCGTACCGGCAGCCGGGCGAAGACCAGGGCGGCCAGCGCGCAGGTCGCCGCCGCCAGCAGCGCCACGGCCGGGCCGCCGAACCTGACGTACAGCCCCGCGCCCGCCAGCGGGGCGACCAGCTTCATGCCCTCGTTGGCCGTCATCCGCAGCCCGTTGAAATCCGCCAGCAGCGAGGCGGGCACGGTCCCCGCGACGAGCGCCGACTCCGCCGCGTCGAGCACGACGCCGCTCGCCCCGTGGAGCACCAGCACCGCGAACAGCAGCCAGACGGTGCGGCCCGAGTCCACCAGCACCAGCGGGACCAGCAGGCAGGCCGTCACCAGATTGCCCCGGACCAGCAGCACCTTCCGGTCCATCCGGTCCGCGAGCGCGCCGAGCGCCGGCCCGGTCAGCACCGGGGCCCACATCGCGAACACCGTCAAAGCCGCCAGACTGTCCGACCCGGTCAGCGACTTGACCCAGATCCCCGCCGTGAGCCACAGCGCCGACGTACCGAAACCGGAGACGACCACCCCCGCCAGGCAGCGCCCCGCCGTCCGGTCCCGCAGGACCCTCACCACCGCCGAACCGCCGCCCATGCCGTCGCCCATGCCGTCGCCCATGCCGCCGTCCTCTCCGCTCCACGCTCCGCATCCGCGCTGTGTGCGGCTCATGGTGGGGAGTAAGGCCGGGCGACGGCATCGGGCGGATGCCCTAGGCGTCGTCCGTGCGGTGCGCCTCCGCGCGCTCCACGAAGATCCGGTGCAGATCGCGCGCGGCCCGGGTGACCGAGCCCGAACGGCTGCGCTGCACCACCAGGAGCACTGTGGTCGTGTCGTCCTTCAGCGGGCGGCAGGTGATCGCGCCGGTGCGCTCCAACGGGTCCCCGATGACGCTGTAGTCCGGGAGCACGGTGGCGCCAAGACCCTCCGCCACCATCAGCTTGCCCATCTCCGCGCCGTCGGCGGAGTACGAGAACGAGGGCACCCGGCCCTTCAGCAGCCGGTGCGTGAAGCGGTGCATCAGATAGCCGGAACGCATCACGATCAGCGGCTCGCTCAGCAGGTCGTCCACCCCGACCGACTCCAGGGACGCCAGCGGGCTGCCCGGGCGCAGACAGACGACCGGGCGGCCCCGGAGCAGCTCCGTGGTGTGGAGGTCGGGCGCCAGGTCGTCGCCCTCCAGGTAGTTCACCAGGCCGAGGTCGACGCCGCCCTCCAGCAGGGAGCGGTGGATCACCGACTGCTGGGCCGCGATCACCTCCACCTCCGTGGCCGAGTGCAGCGCGTGGAACTCCCGGATCGCCGGGACGAGCAGGGGGACCGTCGCCGCGAAGACCGTGCCGAGCCGGACCGTACGGCTCGTGCGGTGCTGCTCGTCGGCGGCCCGGCGCAGCCGGTCGACCGCGTCCAGCACCCCGATGATGTGCGGCAGCAGCTCGCGCCCGGCGTCGCTGATCGTCGCCCCCGACCGTTTGCGGTCCAGCACGGTCACCCCGAGCTCGCGCTCCAGGTTCCGTACGGTTTCGCTCAACGCGGGCTGGGACAGGTGCAGTTCCTCCGCCGCCCGGCGCAGGGACCCCAGCCGGGTGACGGCCTCGATGTACTCCAGCTGTTCGATCCGCATCGCCTTTCCTCACCTCCGGAGGCGGTGGAAGGGGAACCCTATCGCTCCCTCGTCGATGCCTTCTCGACCTGGAGCGTTCCCGCGCCCTACTCTGGAACCCGAAGGTGCCCGGTGACCCACCGGGCGCCCGCCGCGGAACGCGAAAGGAGAGGGATGTGCGCCGCTTGACCCGTCGCCGCCACATCGACCTCGGCCGCGTTTCCAGCGCCTTCTGTTGTTCCCGCTGACCGCGAGGTCCGAGGGGCCTGCCCCTCCTTCGCGCTCCCGCGCCCCACACGTACGCCCATGTCCGGCCGTGTGAGTCCGTGCACGCCCTCGCGGCTCCCTTGCCGCGCCCATCGCCCCTGATCGGGTTTCTCGATCACCGGGGCCGGATCGCCGTGCCCGCCACCACGCCCGACCCGCCTTCCTGTCCCTGTTCCGGGAGAACCTCATGTCCCCTCCGCCCTCCGCCGACCCGGTGCGCTTCGCGTACTGGGTCCCCAACGTCAGCGGTGGCCTCGTCACCAGCACGATCGAGCAACGCACCGACTGGGGCTACGACTACAACCGCGAACTCGCCGTCCTCGCCGAGAACAACGGGTTCGACTACGCGCTCAGCCAGGTCCGCTACATGGCCAGCTACGGTGCCGAGTTCCAGCACGAGTCCACCTCCTTCAGCCTCGCCCTGCTGCTCGCCACCCAGCGGCTGAAGGTCATCGCGGCCGTCCACCCCGGCCTCTGGCACCCCGGCGTCCTCGCCAAACTCGGCGCCACCGCCGACCACCTGAGCAACGGACGCTTCGCCGTCAACGTGGTCAGCGGCTGGTTCAAGGACGAGTTCACCGCGCTCGGCGAACCCTGGCTGGAGCACGACGAGCGTTACCGCCGCTCCGAGGAGTTCATCCGGGCCCTGCGGGCCGTCTGGACCGAGGACCACGCCGAACTCGCCGGAGACTTCTACCGCATCCGGGACTTCTCCCTGAAGCCCAAGCCGATCACCTCGCCGGAGCGCCCGCACCCGGAGATCTTCCAGGGCGGCAACTCCACCGCCGCCCGGCAGATGGCCGGACGCGTCTCCGACTGGTACTTCTCCAACGGCAAGGACTTCGACGGCGTCACCGAGCAGATCCAGGACGTGCGCACAGCCGCCGAGAGCGCCGGACGCACCCCGCCGCGCTTCGGCCTCAACGGATTCCTCATCGCCCGCGACACCGAGGCGGAGGCCCGCGACACCCTGCGCGAGATCGTCGCCAAGGCCGACACCGAGGCCGTCCACGGCTTCGGCTCGGCCGTCAAGCAGGCCGGGAGCTCCACCGCCGATGGCAAGGGCATGTGGCAGGACTCCTCCTTCGAGGACCTCGTCCAGTACAACGACGGATTCCGTACGGGGCTGATCGGCACCCCGGAACAGATCGCCGAGCGCATCGTCGCCTACAAGCGCCTCGGTGTGGATCTGCTGCTCCTCGGCTTCCTCCACTACCACGAGGAGGTCGAGTACTTCGGCAAGAAGGTGCTGCCGCTCGTGCGGGAGCTGGAGGACCACCAAGCCCGTCAGTCGTCGAAAGGTTCGTCATGAGCACTGCCGCGCCCACCCAGTGGAAGACCCTCCCGGCCCCCGACAGCCCCGCCGCCTGGATCGAGCGCGCGGCCGAGGTCGCCGCGCTTCTCGCCACCGACGCCGCCGCCCGCGACAAGGCGGGCGCCACCCCGTACACCGAGATCCAGCTGCTCAAGGACTCCGGGCTCGTCACCCTGCTCGGCCCGGCCGAGCACGGCGGCGGGGGACAGGACTGGACGACCGCCTACCGGGTGATCCGCGAAGTGGCCAAGGCCGACGGCTCGATCGGGCAGCTCCTCGGCTACCACTACCTCTGGAACTGGGCCGCCCGCCTCGTCGGCACCCGTGAGCAGTGGGAGCACGTCGAGGCCGAGGCGGTCCGCCACACCTGGTTCTTCGGCGGTGCGGTCAACCCGCGCGACAGCGATGTGGTGGTCACCGAGGACGGCGACGACCTCGTCTTCACCGGCGCCAAGACCTTCTCCACCGGCAGCAAGGTCTCCGACGTCACCGTCCTCGAAGGCGTCCTGGAAGGCACCGACCGGCACATCTTCGCCATCGTGCCCTCCGACAGCCCGGGGCTCACCTTCCACGACGACTGGGACAACATCGGCCAGCGCCTCACCGAGAGCGGCGGCGTCACCATCGACGGCGTCCGCACCCCGTGGGCCTCCGCCGCCGGTTACGTGGACAAGGAGTTCCGGCCCCGCGTCTACAACACCCTCAACGTGCCCACGATCCAGCTGGTGTTCATCAGCTTCTACCTGGGCATTGCCGCCGGGGCCCTGGAGACCGCCGCCACCTACACCCGCACCAAGGCCCGTTCCTGGCTGCACGGCGGGTACGACCAGGCGGTCGACGAGCCGTACGTCATCGACACCTACGGGGACCTCACCGCCAAACTCTGGGCCGTGGAAGCCCTGGCCGACGCGGTCGCCGCCGAGGGGCAGAAGCTGCACGACGCGCCGGACGAGGTGACCGAGCAGTCCCGTGCCGCGTTCGAGGTGCGGGTCGCCGCAGCGAAGGCCCGGGCCACCGATGTGGCGCTGGAGGTCACCAGCCGCATCTTCGAGGTCACCGGCGCCCGCGCCACCGCCTCCGCCGAGGGCCTCGACCGCTTCTGGCGCAACGTCCGCACCCACACCCTCCACGACCCGGTCGCCTACAAGCGACGCGAGGTCGGCCGCCACGTCCTGGCCGGCGAACTCCCCGAACCCACCTGGTACTCCTGACCCGCCGGGCCCGGGGCGGCATCCCGACGCCCCGGGCCCGGTACACCTCCCGCCTGGAAAGAGGCCCCCATGGCCACCGTCCTGTCCGTCTCCGGCAGTCCCTCCGCCACCTCCCGCACCGCCCGCCTGCTCCGCCACCTGGATGCCGACCTGGCCGCCCAGGGCCACGAGGTGATACCGCTCGACGTCCGCACTCTGCCCGCCGACGCCCTGCTCGGCGCGGACTTCGCGCACCCCGAGATCGTCCGCGCCACCGAGCTGTTCGCCCGCGCCGACGGCATCGTCATCGGCACCCCCGTCTACAAGGCCGCCTACTCCGGCCTGCTGAAGACCCTCCTGGACCTGCTGCCCCAGTACGCCCTGACCGGCAAGACCGTCCTCCCGCTGGCGACCGGCGGCACCACCGCCCATGTCCTCGCCCTCGACTACGCGCTGCGCCCGGTGCTCTCCTCGATGGGCGCGGCCCACATCGTCCCGGGCTGGTTCGTCCTCGACCGGCACATCACGGCGGGCGACGACGGGGGAGTGGTCCTGGACCCGGCCTCCGCCGCCCCGCTCGACCAGGTGGTCGCCCAGTTCGCCGCGGCCCTGGACCGGAGCGCCCCCGTCCCCGCCACCCGCTGACCCTGATCCGTACCCACTCTGGAGGCAGGCCCGTGACCGCGCCGACCCGACGACGACCTCCCCTCACCGCGCGGGTGATCCGCGACGACGCCGAGGCGCTGCGCACCGCCGCCGAACTCGCCGAGGAGTTCCGCCCGGGCGCCTCCGGACGGGACGCCCGCCGCGAACTGCCCCGCGCCGAACTCGACCGGCTCACCGCCACCGGCCTCCTCGCCGTCACCGTCCCGGCCGAGCACGGCGGGGCCGACGTCTCAGCCGCCACCCTCTCCGAGGTCTTCCGGCTGCTCGCCTCCGCCGACGCCAGCCTGGCGCAGATCCCGCAGAGTCACTTCGCGTACGTCAACGTCCTGCGGCAGCAGGGCAGCCCGGAGCAGCGGGCGTTCTTCTTCGCCGAGGTGCTGGGCGGCCGGCGCTTCGGCAACGCCCAGTCCGAGGCCGGGACCAAACACCTCCAGGACATCCGTACCCGACTGGTGGCCGCCGACGACGGCTCGTACCGCCTGACCGGGGTGAAGAACTACTCCACCGGCGCCCTCTTCGCCGACTGGATCCCCGTCCTCGCACGCGCCGACGACGAGCTGCTCCATGTCGCGTACGTCCCCGCCGACGCGCCCGGCCTCGCCGTCACCGACGACTGGGACGGCATGGGCCAGCGGACCACGGCGAGCGGCACGGTCGAACTGGCGGACGTCGTGGTCCCCGCCGCCCACGTCGTCCCGCACCACCTCACGTTCGCCGGCCCCCAACTCCACGGCGCACTTGCCCAGTTGCTGCATGCCGCGATCGACGCGGGGATCGCGGCGGGCGCGCTGGCCGAGGCGGCCGACTTCGTGACGACCCGGAGCCGGCCCTGGTTCGAGAGCGGGTACGAGACCGCCGCCGAGGACCCCCTCCTCATCCAGCGCTTCGGCGAACTGGCCCTGCGCCACCGGGCCGCCGACGCCCTGCTCGCCACCGCCGCCCGGGCCGTCGACACCGCACGCGGCGACCTCGACGACGACAGCGCGGCCGAGGCGTCGATCGCGGTGGCGGCGGCGAAGGCGTACGCCGGGAGCGCGGCGCTGGAGATCGCCGACGCGCTGTTCGAGGTGTCCGGGACGCGCGCCGCCCTCGACGGTCTCAACCTGCACCGGCACTGGCGTGACGCCCGCACCCACACCCTGCACGACCCGGCGCGCTGGAAGATCCAGCACCTCGGCCGGTACGTCCTGAACGGCACCCGCCCGCCCCGCCACGGCCTGCTCTGACTCACCACCCCCTTCGGAGAAACGATGCCCCTGACCTTCCACTGGTTCCTGCCCACCAACGGCGACAGCCGCCATGTCGTCGGCGGCGGCCACGGCACCCCGGTCACGGCGGCGGGCGGCGACCGCCCGCCGACGGTCCGCTACCTCGCCCAGATCGCCCGCGCCGCCGAGGACCTGGGTTTCACCGGGGCGCTCACCCCGACCGGGGCCTGGTGCGAGGACGCCTGGCTGACCACCGCGATGGTCAGCCAGCACACGGAGCGGCTGAAGTTCCTCGTCGCCTTCCGCCCCGGCTTCGTCTCGCCCACCCTCGCCGCCCAGATGGCCTCCACCTTCCAGCGGCAGAGCGGCGGACGGCTGCTGCTGAACGTCGTCACCGGCGGCGAGAGCCATGAGCAGCGCGCGTACGGGGACTTCCTCGACAAGGACGCCCGCTACGCCCGCACCGGCGAATTCCTGGAGATCGTCCGGCAGTTGTGGGACGGCAAGACGGTCGACCTCAAGGGGGAGCACCTGCACGTCGAGCAGGCCCGGCTCGCCCAGCTCCCCGACCCCGTGCCGGAGGTCTACTTCGGCGGCTCCTCCCCGGCCGCCGCCCGGGTCGCGGCCCACCACAGCGACGTCTACCTCACGTGGGGCGAGCCGCCCGCCCAGGTCGCGGAGAAGATCGCCCGCATCCGGTCCCTCGCCGCCGCGCAGGGCCGTACCGTACGGTTCGGCATCCGGCTCCATGTGATCACCCGCGACACCTCCGAGGCGGCCTGGGCGGAGGCGGACCGGCTGCTCGCGGGCTTCGACCCGGCCACCGTGCGGGCGGTCCAGGAGGGCCTGGCCCGCAGCGAGTCCGAGGGGCAGCGACGGATGCTGGAGCTGCACGGGGGCGGCCGGGACGGTCTGGAGATCCACCCGAACCTGTGGGCGGGCATCGGCCTGGTCCGGGGCGGCGCGGGCACGGCCCTGGTCGGCAGCCATACGGAGGTGGCGGACCGCATCCGGGAGTACCACGCCCTGGGCATCGACGAGTTCGTGCTCTCCGGCTACCCGCATCTGGAGGAGGCGTACTGGTTCGGCGAGGGCGTGCTGCCGCGGCTGGCCGAGGCGGGGCTCTGGGCGCACCCGGGCGGCCCGGTGCGCGCGGCCGGCGGCGCGGACATCCCGTTCGCGGGCGGGGCGCGGTAGCGGTCGGCCGGCCCTGCGTGTGCGGCGCTGTGTCAGTGTGCGGCGCGCGTCAGTCGTCGGCGCCGACCGCCAAACGCCGGATCTCCTCCGCCAGCTCCGCCGCCGACGTGGTCAGCACCATGTGGTCCGCCTCCGGCAGCACCACATGCCGGCCGTGCGGTGACTGGCGGGCCCGGTACGCGTGCGAGGCGGTCGCCCGGTCGCGGACCGATTTCGGCATGCCGGGGGAGACCCGTCCCGCCGACACCACCGTCACCGGCAGCCCCGCCAGGCCCGGCGGGTTCTCCAGCATGGCCCGCAGGTCGCCCGCCGCGTCCTCCAGCTCCCGGCCCCGGGTCCGGGTCATGGCGACGGTGTAGCCCTCGGCCCGCATGTCGGCCGCGGCGTCCGGCGGCAGCGTGGCGGTGAGCGAGCGGTAGGCGCGGCCCAGCAGTCCGAGCCGGGCCAGCGCGACCGTCACCACCTGCCCGATCCGCTCGGCCCGCCGCATCGCGGGCCGGAACAGCAGCTCGCAGGACTCGTCGGTCGGGTCGACGAGTACCAGGCCCGCCACCCGCGCGGGCTGCGCGGCGGCCGCCAGCCGCACCAGCGGCCCGCCCCAGCTGTGGCCGATGAGGAGGAACGGGCCGCCGGGGCCGACACGTTCGAGGTGGTCGAGCAGCTCCCCGAGGTCCTCCGCGAGCGCGTGCAGCCGGCGCGAGGCCCCGGCCGGGGCGGCCGGACTGCGGCCGAGACCGCTGCGGTCGTACACCACCGTCGGCGCCACATCGGCCAGCACGGCCTGGGCGCCCGCCCAGTAGGAGCGGCCCGCGGCGAGCCCGCCCTCGAAGACCACGGTCGGCCGGGCCCGGTCAGGACCGGCGGGGCCCGGCAGCCACTGGTAGTACAGCTCGCGTCCGTCGCGGGTGCGGGCCCGGCCCGCCTCGCCCTGGCTGTGGGCGGGGGCGTCGGCGTTGCGCCCCGTTCCGTGCTCCGCCGGAGCCATCCCCGTACCTCCCACACGTCGGCACATCGGCACGTTGGCGCCCCGGGACCGTCCGGGGCGCCAAGTGAGGTAAGGGTAACCTAAGTCAGGGGTTCCGGGGGCTCGTTCACCTCTCCAGCGCCGCCTTCATCATCTTCTGGGCGATCGGCGCGGCCAGCCCGTTGCCGCTGACCTCGGAGCGTGCCGAGCCGGAGTCCTCGACGATCACCGCGACCGCGACCTCCTTGCCGCTGCTGTCGTCCTTCGCGTACGAGGTGAACCAGGCGTACGGGGTGTTGCTGTTGTCGACCCCGTTCTGCGCGGTGCCCGTCTTCCCGCCGACCTCGGCCCCGGCGATCCTGGCGTTGGTGCCGGTGCCCTTCTCGACCACGGTCACCATCGCGCTGCGGAGCTGCTCGGCGGTCTTCTCCTCCACCACGCGCTTCGTGTCGCCGTCCTCGGTCTCCTCCAGGGCCGAGCCGTCCCCGTCGGTCACCGACGAGACCATGTGCGGCGCGGCCAGCTCACCGCCGTTGGCCAGCGCCGAGGTGACCATCGCCATCTGGAGCGGGGTCGCGGTGACCTCGAACTGGCCGATCCCCGTCAGGGCCGTCTGCGCCTTGTCCATGTCCGTCGGATACACGCTCTTCGCCGCCCGGACCGGGACGTCCAGCTTCTCGGTGTCGAACCCGAAGGCGTCCGCCATCTCCTTGACCTTGTCCTGCCCGAGGTCGGCCGCCGCCTTCGCGAAGACGTTGTTGCAGGAGTACTGGAGCGCGGTGCGCAGGGTCGCGTTCTCGCAGGGGGCGGACGCGTTCTCGTTGCGCAGGACCGTGCTGGTGCCGGGCAGGGTGTACGGGTCGGGGCTGTCGGTGCGCTCGTCGACCGAGCCGTAGAGCCCGTTCTCCAGCGCGGCCGCCGCCACCACCAGCTTGAACGTGGAACCCGGCGCCAGCGGCTGCCGCAGCGCCCGGTTGACCAGCGGCTTGTCCGGATCGTCCAGCAGCTTCTGCCAGGCGTCCCCGTCCGTCGTCCCGCTGATCTTCGACGGGTCGTACGAGGGGGTCGAGGCCATCCCGAGGATCCGGCCGGTCTTCGGGTCGATCGCCACCGCGGCGCCCTTGTCGTCGCCGAGCGCCTCGTACGCCGCCTTCTGGACGCCCGGGTCGATGGTGGTGAGGACGTTGCCCGGCTTGGCCTGTCCGCCGGTGATCAGGTCCTTCGGGTTCTTCAGCCGGTCGTCCGTGCCGTCCAGGACGTCGCTGTGGATGCCTTCGAGCTGGGTCGCCCCGTACGCCTGCGAGCTGTAGCCGGTGACGGCCGCGTACAGCTCCCCCTGCGTGTAGGTCCTCTTGTACCGGAGGTCGCCGCCACTGGTCCCCTTCGATCCGGTGACCGGCGAACCGGCCACGATGATGTCCCCGAGCGGCTGCGCGTACTGCGCGATCGTGTTCCGCCGGTTGTGCTCGTCGTCTGCGAGCGCCCTGGCCTCGTAGCCCTGCACCCAGGTCGCCCGCACCAGCAGGGCGAGCACCATGAGCAGGCAGAAGACCGAAGCGCGCCTGATTGTCTTGTTCATCCCGCTGGAGGGACGAGCGGGCCCGGTCCGGCCGTTCCCGATCGTGCCGCTTCTCACCGTTTTCTCACCCGGCGCGCGAGCCGGCCTCCTCCTCGGCGCGCGACGCCGCTCATCCGGCGCGTGACGCCCGCGCGGCTCAGCCCGGGGTGATGAAACCGGACTCGTACGCCGCGATGACCGCCTGGGTCCGGTCCCGGGCGCCGGTCTTCGCGAGGACCGCCGCCACATGGGTCTTCGCCGTCGCCGGGCCCACCGAGAGCCGGCCCGCGATCTCCGCGTTGGTCAGCCCCGCCGCCATCAGCCGCAGCACGTCCGCCTCCCGGTCGGTCAGCCGCGCCACCCACGCCGGGGCCATGGCCGGCTGCCGCGCCGCGTGCTCGGCGGCGAGCGTGCGCACCGCCGCCGGGTAGAGGAGCGAGTCGCCGCACGCCACCAGGCGCACCGCCTGCACCAGCTCCTCCGCCGCCGCCCGCTTCAGCAGGAACCCGGCCGCCCCGGCGTGCAGGGCGTCGTACACGTACGCGTCGTTCTCGAAGGTCGTCACGACGACGATCCTCGGCGGGTCCTCCAGCGTGGCGAGGATCTGCTCGGTGGCCCGGATGCCGTCGATCTCCGGCATCCTCACGTCCATCAGCACCACATCGGGCCGCAGCTCCCGCACCACGGAGACGGCCTCCGCGCCGGTGGTCGCCTCCCCGACGACCTCGATGCCCTCCTCGGCGTCCAGGATCACCCGCAGTGCCGTGCGCACCATCCGCTCGTCGTCCGCGAGCACCACCCGCACCGGAGCCCCGCTCATCCCCGTCCCTCCGTCCGGTCGGCCGCCCCCGTCGCCTCCGACATCGTCAGCGGCAGCCGGGCGGTGAGCCGCCAGCCGCCGTCGTACGGTCCCGCCTCGGCCCGGCCGCCCAGCAGGACGGCCCGCTCCGCGATGCCGCGCAGCCCGCGGCCGCCCCCGGGCCGTGCCACGGCCGGGCGCTCGCCCAGCGGGTTCTCCATCACGATCTCCAGCTCCCTCTCCCGTTCCCGTACCGCGATCAGCAGCCGCACCGGGGAGGCCGTGTCGCCCCTGCCGTGCCGCAGGGCGTTGCTCAGCCCCTCCTGGACGATCCGGTACGCCTCCCGCGCGACCACCGGATCCACCGTGCCCGGGTCCTCCGGATCGCCCTCCCGCTCGTACGCCACCAGCACCCCGCAGTGCGCCAGCAGCCCGCCCAGCGCGTCGAGACCCGGCCCGTACGCCGTGCCCTCCTCGTCCGGCTCCGCGTCCTGCCGCAGCAGCCCCAGCACCGAGTCCAGCTCGCCGACCGTGCGCCGCGTCGTCTCCTCGATGGCGGTCAGCGCCTCGCGGACGAACTCCGGGTCCCGGTCCAGGACCCGGCGCGCCGCCCCCGCCTGCAGGGTCACCGCGCTCAGCGCGTGCCCCACCGAGTCGTGCAGCTCCCGGGCGAGCCGGTTGCGCACCGCCAGATCCGCCGCGCGGCGCTCGGCGGCGGCCAGCCGGTCCTCGGGCGTCGGCCCCAGCAGCACCGGCGCCCGCCGGGCCAGCGCCTCCCCGGCCGCGGCGGCGGCCAGCGCCAGCGCCACCAGCATCGCCAGCCCCGCGAACGGCGCGAGGGCCAGGGCCCACGGCTCCCGCAGCGCCTCGGGCCCGTCCAGCAGCCAGGTCTCGCGCAGCCCCGCGAAGAACGGCAGGGCGATCACCGCCACCGCGAACGGCGGCAGCGCCAGCGTCGCCCCGCTGATGATCCCGCCGAGCGCCAGATGCAGGGTGTACCAGCCGGCGGTACGCACCCGGGCCTGCCGGGTCCGGGCGGGCCCGTCGGCCAGCAGGGCGGGCGGGACCCCGCACAGGGCACGGGCGGCGGCCACCGACAGCGGCCGGACGAGGGCGAAGAAGCCGGTGACCGCCGCCATCGGCAGGGCGAGCGCGAACGCGGCGAGCTGTGCGGGCACGGAGGAGAAGAGCTGTTCCCCGCCGCCCGCCATGCCGACCAGGACCGTGCCGACCAGGAAGTACGGCATCAGCAGCGCGCCACCGATGATCAGGTGCAGCCAGCGCAGCCGGGCCCGCCGCCCGAACAGCGCGGCGAGCTGCTTCACGACCCCCGGCTCTCGTCGAGCGCACCGCGTGCGGACGGCGCGGAAGCCGCCGCGCGCTCCGCGAAGAAGTACGCGCCCAGCGTCACGACGAGCGCCCCGGCCAGCATCTGGACAGCGTAGGTCACCATCGTCGCCGCCGTCGGCCGGTCCGCAGCCTCGCCCGCGCCCATCAGCCCGGCCAGGCTCAACCACCCGCCCCAGCAGGCCAGCTGCGCCGATCCGCACCACGCCAGGACGAGCGGCAGCCGCAGGGAGAGGCGGCCGGTGCGCCGGAAGGCGAGCAGCAGCACCCCGACGGCGGTGACCACGACGAAGAGCAGGCCGACCGCTTCGAGGACGTAGAAGTCGCTGGTGCGGTCCGCCGCCCGGGCCGGCTCCAGCCCGGCGGTCGAACCGGTGGCCCACAACAGGTGGGTGACGCCCGGGACCAGGGCGGCCGACGCGGCGGCGACGGCGGTCGCGCGCAGGGCGGGCGCGGTGGGACTCTCCGGCAGATCCCGCAGCCGCCCCCGCCACAGATCGCCCCAGCGCTCCCTGGCGTACAGGGCGAACAGGGCGCCGAGGGCGAGGCCCTGGACGATGAAGCCGCCGTAGACGACGCCGAACACCCACGGGTCGAGGAACGGCTCGGAACTCCCCTCGCCGACCGGCCGCCCGCCGCCACCGCCGAGGAGCCGTACGACCAGCTGGACGGGGAAGGCCGTCATGATCGGCAGCAGCAGACCGCTCGCCACCCACATCGGCAGCACCAGCAGCCAGGCGGGCACCCGCAGACCCCAGGGCCGGGTGAGCAGCAGCGCGAGGACGACGACGGCACCGTCCATCAGCACGGTGGCCCCGTTGGCGACGGCCAGCGCGGGACCGCCGTGCAGCAGCGGACTGCCGTCGGGGATCCCGAGCCGACTGCCGGCCATCCAGGCCGTCTTGAGGCCGACGTACGGCAGGCAGGACGCGATGGCGACCACCCGCAGCACGGACCGCGCGCGGCCGACGCGGTACGGGGGATCCCCGGGCGGTGCGCCGGTGCCGGTGCGTTTTCCGGGCGGTGCGCCGGTGTCGATGAGCCGGTTCGCTGTCATGCCACCAGGCTTCCGCGCGGGCCGCCCCCGCACGTCCTGCCCGCCGACGATCCGCCTCCGCCGCGCGGGGGAGAACCCGAGAGGTCACGCGCGGAGCGTCACCAGCACCTCGTCGATCTCCTCGCCCCGGGCCTGGGCGAACCCCCGGTCCGTGCCGGTCACCACGAAGCCGCACTTCTCCAGCACCCGGCGCGAGCCGAGGTTGTCGGCCGCCGCCCGCGCGTGCAGCGGGCGCGTGGGCGTCTCGGCGAGGAACGCCCGCAGCGCGGCCGTCGCCAGTCCGCGGCCCCAGTGCGCGCGGTCGATCCAGTACGTCACCTGGCGGTCGCCGGCCTCCCCGTACGCCCCGACATGGCCCACCACGACGCCGTCGGCCACCGCCGTGCGCATCACCACCCCGCCGGACCCGGACCGGATCCGCTCCCAGTGGGCGTCGAACGCGGCGCGGTCGGTGGGGTCCTTCGCGGTGAAAGCGGCGACCCGGGTCGCCGCCGGATCGCTCATCCAGGCGAAGAAGAGCGGCAGGTCGGCGTCCTCCACCGCCCGCAGTGCTGTCCGGGCCATCAGAGCCGCCGCGTCGCGAGGGAGAGCCGGTCCCGGGCGTCGAACAGGGCGTCCTTGACCATCTGTTCGTGGCCGGGGGTGAGCCGGGCGACCGGCACCGAGCAGCTGATCGCGTCCCTGGCGGGCGTCCGGTAGGGGATCGCGACCCCGAAGCAGCGCAGGCCGAGGGTGTTCTCCTCGCGGTCCACCGCGTAGCCCTGTTCCCGGACCAGCCGCAGCTCCTCGATGAGCTTCTCGCGGTCCGTGATGGTGTGTTCGGTCAGCGCGGGCAGCGTCTCGGGCAGCATCTTGCGGACCTGCTCGTCGCTGTGGGTTGCCAGCAGCGCCTTGCCCAGCGAGGTGGAGTGCGCGGGCAGCCGGCGGCCGACCCGGGTGAAGGGGCGCAGATAGTGCTGGGACTGCCGGGTCGCGAGGTAGACCACGTTCGTCCCGTCGAGACGGGCCAGGTGGATGGTCTCCGTGGTGTCGTCGGACAGCCGGTCCAGCGTCGGCCGCGCGGCGGCCACGACCTCGTCGCCGTCGATGTAGGAGGTGCCGACCAGCAGGGCGCGGACCCCGATCCCGTACCGGGTGCCCGTCGCGTCCGTCTCGACCCAGCCGAGCTCCACCAGGGTGCGCAGCAGCATGTACAGGCTGGACTTGGGGTAGCCGACCGCCTCCTGGACGGCGGCCAGCGAGTGCATGCCGGGCCGCCCCGCGAAGTATTCGAGGAGTTCCACGGTCCGTACCGCGGACTTGACCTGTGCCCCACCGGACTCGGCGACCGACATCGCCCACGCCCCCTTCTTCTTCCAGCTCATCGACTTCTCGTCCGTATCGCCGTCCGCGTCGGAGCCGGCGTCGCCGTCCGAAAAGCCGCCACACGATTGCCAACACGGAACGCCCGGAAATAGAGTCCCAGGACATTCACGATCAGGAACTCTGTTCAGAATACCGAACACTTGCTGATGTGCGGCCGAAGTCGGCCGGGACGCCGGCGGGGCGTCGGTCGCGCGGCGACCGGGAACCGGCCGGGGACCGGTCGCGCTACGGAAGGGAATCACGGTGAGCGCAGTACCAGTCTGGAGTGTCGACCCCCGAACGGGGAACCCGCGCGAGCAGGTTGCCGTGGAGGCCACCGCCGAGGAGGTCGACCGCGCGGTCCGGTCGGCCCACGCCGTGCGGGACGCCCTCGCCGACCGGGTGGCGCGCGCCGCGTTCCTGCGGGCGGCGGCGGAGCTGCTGGAGGAGTCCGGCGAGCACATCATCGAGGCCGCCGACGCGGAGACCGCCCTCGGGCCGGCCCGGCTCACCGGCGAACTCGCCCGTACCGCAGCCCAGTTCAGGGCCTTCGCGGAGGTCGTCGACGAAGGCGCCTACCTCGACGTCCACATCGACCACCCGGACGCCACCCGGACCCCGCCCTGGCCCGACCTGCGCCGCTACAAGATCCCGCTCGGGGTCGTCGCCGTCTACGCGGCCAGCAACTTCCCGCTCGCCTTCTCCGTCCCCGGTGGCGACACCGCCAGCGCCCTCGCGGCCGGCTGCCCGGTCGTCGTGAAGGCACACCCCGACCACCCGGCCACCTCCGAACTCTGCGCCTCGGTCCTGCGCCGCGCCGCCGCCCGCACCGGGCTGCCCGAGAACGTGCTGACCGTGGTGCACGGCTTGGACGCGGGCGTCGAGCTGATCCGCCACCCGCTGGTGCGCGCCGCGGGCTTCACCGGCTCGGTACGCGGCGGACGCGCCCTGTTCGACGCGGCGGCCGCCCGCCCCGCCCCCATCCCCTTCCACGGTGAACTCGGCTCCCTCAACCCGGTCGTCGTCACCGCGGCCGCCGCTGCCGAGCGCGCCGGGGAGATCGGTACCGGCCTCGGCGGCTCGATGACGCTCGGTGCCGGCCAGTTCTGCACCAAGCCCGGCTTCGTGCTCGTCCCCGAGGGCGCGGCGGGCGACCAGCTCATCAAGACCCTCACCGAGACGGTCAGCTCGACCGGCTCCGGTGTCCTGCTGGACCACCGCATGCGGGACGCCTTCGTCACGGGCGTACGGGAGCGGGCCGCGCTGCCCGGTGTCGACGCCCCGGTCACCCCCGGCGCGGCCGGCGCGCACTCCGTCTCCGCCGGATTCCTCACCGTGCCCGCCGCCCGGCTCACCGCCGAGGGCCCGTACGACGCGCTGCTGGAGGAGTGCTTCGGCCCGGTCACCGTGATCGCCCGGTACGCCTCCGTCGACGAGATCGCCGCCGTCCTCGCCCGGCTGCCGGGGAACCTCACCGCCACCCTCCAGACCGCCACCGACGAGGGCCGGGACCCCGACGCGGGCCCGCTGCTCGCCGCCCTCACCCCGCTCGCCGGGCGCATCCTCGTCAACGGCTGGCCGACCGGCGTCGCCGTCGCCCCCGCCCAGCACCACGGCGGCCCCTACCCGGCGACCACGTCCACCTCCACCTCGGTCGGCGCGACGGCGATCGAACGCTGGCTGCGCCCGGTCACGTACCAGTCCACCCCCGAGACGCTCCTCCCGGCCGAGCTCCGCGAGGACAACCCGCTCGGCCTGCCGCGCCGGGTGGACGGACGCCGCGCATGAGCCTGCACCTGGACCGCATCCCCTTCGCCCTGGACCCGGCAGGCCCCGACGGGCGCTGGACACAGGCGGACGGCGTCCTGACCGGCCGGGCGGGCCCCGGCCAGGACCTCTTCGTCCCGCCGTCCGGCGACTCCCTCGACCCGGCCTCCGACGCGCCGCGCCTGCTCGGCGCGGTGGGCGACGGGGACTTCCGGCTGGTGGCCCGGGTCCGGCCGGGGCTGGTGGCGGCCGGTGACGCGGGGGCGCTGCTCCTCCAGGTCGCGGACCGGGAGTGGGCCAAGCTCTGCCTGGAGCGCTCCGCCGACCTCCCGACCGTCTGCACCGTCGTCACCCGGGGCCACTCCGACGACGCCAACGCCTTCGTGGTGGAGGAGGGCGTCTGCTGGCTGCGCCTCAGCCGCACCGGCAGCGCCTACGCCTTCCACGCCTCCGCCGACGGCGACAGCTGGACCTTCGTCCGCGTCTTCACCCTCGGTACGCCCGAGGAGCGGGCGGCCGCCCGCGTCGGCTTCCTCGTCCAGTCGCCCACGGGCCAGGGCTGCGGCGCGGTCTTCGACCGGATCGCGTTCCTGCCCGGGGGAGTGGCGAACCTGCGCGACGGGCGGTGAGGCGCGAGGGGCCGGGTGCGCGTGGAGAGCGTCAGGACACCGTCGCGGCCCGGTCGGACTCGCTGCGCAGCACGCAGAACTCGTTGCCCTCGGGGTCGGCGAGCACCGCCCAGCCGGAGCCGTCCGGGTCGCGGAGATCGGCGACGAGGGTGGCGCCGAGGGCCAGCAGCCGCTCCACCTCCTCCTCGCGCGAGGTCTGAGGGCGCAGGCACAGATGGAGCCGGTTCTTGCCCACCTTGGCCTCGGGGACCTGATGGAAATAGAGCATCGGGCCCTCCGCCATCATCACCTGCGTCTCCGGCATGCCCGGTTCGTCCTCCGGATGCAGCGGACGGCCGGTCACCTCGCTCCAGAACCGCGCCAGCTCATACGCGTTCACACAGTCGATCGCCACGTTCTGCACCACTGAGACCATGCGCGCGAGCCTTCCCGATTTCCGCTCCGGGCGCCAGCGGGTTGCGACGCGGGAATCACCAGGTCAGCTTTGGTGTTCGTACGGAGACGTGACGTACGGAGGGCCTCTCCGCACGCCCCCTCGTGAGCCTGGGAGAGAAGAAGAGTCATGCGCGTCGAGATCTGGAGCGACATCGCCTGCCCGTGGTGCTACATCGGCAAGGCCCGCTTCGAGAAGGGCCTCGCGGAGTTCGCCCACCGGGACGAGGTCGAGGTGGTGCACCGGTCCTTCGAACTCGACCCGTCCCGGGCCAAGGGCGACACCGCGCTCGTGATCGACATGCTGGCCGAGAAGTACGGCCGCAGCCGCGAGGAGGCCGCCGCGATGGAGGCGAACGTCGCCGCCAACGCGCAGTCCGAGGGGCTCGGCTACCGCACCGAGGGCCGTGACCACGGCAACACCTTCGACATCCACCGGCTGCTGCACCTGGCCAAGGCCCGGGGCCGCCAGGACGAACTGCTCACCCTCGCCTACCGGGCGAACTTCGCCGAGGAGCGCTCCGTCTTCGACGCCGAGGTGCTGGTCGCCCTCGCCGAGGAGGCCGGGCTCGACGCCGACGAGGCCCGCGCGGTGCTCGCCGAACCCGAGGCGTACGCGGACGACGTCCGCACCGACGAGCGCGAGGCGGCCGAACTGGGCGCCAACGCCGTGCCGTTCTTCGTCCTCGACCGGCGGTACGGCATCTCCGGCGGCCAGCCCTCCGAGGTGTTCGTCCAGGCGCTGGAGCAGGCCTGGAAGGACCGCCCCGCCACCGCCCTCACCACCGTCGGCGGGGATGCGGCGGCCTGCGACACCGATGGCGCCTGCGAAGTTCCATAAGTATTTCTTTGGAGCACCCCTTAACTCTCCGTAATTGACTTCGGGTTGAGGGGGCTCCAGGGTGGACGCATGACGATCCTCGCGCCCATCCACGCCGCAGCCGTCGAATTCGCACCCGAGGTCACCTACCTCAACACCTCCAGCTGGGGCCTGCTGCCCCGCCGGACGATCGCCGCCGTCAAGGCCCTGGCCGACGAGAACGCCGCGGGCCGCCGGGTGGGGGCCGGCAGCTTCGAGGCCGTGGAGGCCGCCCGTGTCGGCTTCGCCCGGCTCGTCCGGGTCCACCCTGACCGGGTCGCCACCGGCAGCTCCGTCACCGTCCATGTCGGCCTGATCGCCGCCTCGCTGCCGCCCGGCGCCGAAGTCCTCTGCCCCGAGGGCGAGTTCTCCTCCGTGGTCAGCCCGTTCGCTCTCCGCGGCGATCTGCGCATGCGGTACGCGCCGCTCGCGGACCTCGCCGGGGCCGTCCGCGAGTCGACCGCGCTGGTCGCCTTCTCCGCCGTGCAGTCAGCCGACGGCCGGGTCGCCGACCTCGCCGCCGTCCGTGCCGCCGCCGCGGCGCACGGGGCCCGCACCCTGCTGGACGCCACCCAGGCGGCGGGCTGGTTCCCGGTGGACGCCGGGGCGTACGACTACACCGTCACCGGCGGCTTCAAGTTCCTGCTCTGCCCGCGCGGTACGTCGTTCCTGACGGTCACCGAGGAGGCGCAGGACACCCTCCCCGCCCTCTTCGCGGGCTGGGTCGCCGCGGGCGCCCCCTGGACGAGCAACTACGGCGCGCTGGAGCGTCTCGCTCCCACCGCCCGGGGCTTCGACGAGCCGCCCGCCTTCCTCTCGTACCACGGGGCCGAGCACTCCCTCGCCCTGCTCGCCGAAGTCGGCTCCGACGCCCTGTACGCGCACGCCACCGGGCTCGCCGCCCGGCTGCGGGATGGGCTGACGACCCTCGGGCACAAGGCCGTCCCCGGGGAGTCGGCGATCGTCGCCGTGCCGGGGCTCGACGGGCGGCAGCCCGAGCTGGTGGAGGCCGGGATCGCCGTCTCCGCCCCGGCCGGGAATCTGCGGATCTCGTGCCACCTCTACAACACCGAGGCCGATGTGGACCGGCTGCTGGACTTCCTCGCCTGAGCCGTACGAACGCGGATCAAGCCGTACGGGAACGGCTCAGGGCCTACGGGAACGGCTCAGGCCGTACGGGTACGGCTCAGCCGGATGCGGCGCGGCGCCGGTCGGGGCAGTCCTCGGTCTCCCGGCAGAGGTTCTCCTCGACCTTCGCCAGCAGCCGGACCAGCTCCGTGCGCTCGGCCGGGTCCAGGCCCGCGAGCGTGTGCTCCTCCAGGCTGCCCCAGGCGGCCTCCACCGCGGTGTGCAGCGCGCAGCTCTCGTCCGTCGCCTCGACCAGCACGGCCCGCCGGTCGGCCGGGTCGGGGCGGCGGCGCACATGCCCGGTCTGCTCCAGCCGCTGGAGCATCTTCGTGACCGTGGACGGGTCCAGCTCCATGGCCTTGATCAGCTCCGTCTGCCGGACCGCCCCCCGGTCCCACAGATGCATCATCAGCAACTCCTGCCCCGGGTAGAGGTCCACCCCCTTGAGTACCTTGCCCGCCGCGATCCGGTGCAGCCGGGCCACCCGGGAGACGGCGTGGCTGACGGGCCCGCCGAGCGCCGCCGTGGGCAGCGCGTTCGTACAGGCGTCTTCCGCGGGGGTGGCGCGGGTCATGGCGGGCTCCTGGGGTCCTCGGGGCGGTGAGCGGCGGCTTCGGTCGTGGCCTCGGTGGCGGCTTCCGATGATGCCCGACGGTTTCCGGCAACTTTACCTTGGTCGGCCAATGAATGAGTTACAGTTGCCCCCGGCGGCGATCGTTGGCCGACCACATACTTTCTCTTGGCCGACCACATACTTATCCGGGAGCCATCGTGACCACCGTTTTCGACCCGATCGACCTGTCCGGCACCCCTCTGGCCAACCGCATCGCGCTGGCCCCGATGACCCGCAGCCGGGCCGGTGAGGGCGGCACCGCCACCGAGCTGACCGCCACGTACTACGCCCAGCGCGCCTCGGCGGGACTCGTGATCACCGAGGGCATCCAGCCGTCCGTCGTGGGCCAGGGCTACCCCTCCACGCCCGGCCTGCACAGCGCCGAGCAGGTCGCCTCCTGGCGTACGGTCACCGACGCGGTGCACGAGCGGGGCGGCAGGATCTTCGCCCAGATCATGCACGCGGGCCGCATCGGCCACCCGGTCCTGCTGCCGGACGGGCTCGTCCCCGTCAGCGCCTCCCCGGTCAAGGCCGAGGGGCAGGTCTACACCCACGTCGGACCGAAGGACTTCGTCGAGCCGCACGAGCTGACCGACGCCGAGGTCAGCGCGACCGTCGCCGACTTCGTCACCGCCTCCCGCAACGCCGTGGAGGCCGGGTTCGACGGAGTCGAGCTGCACGGCGCCAACGGCTACCTCATCCACCAGTTCCTGGCCCCCAACACCAACCTGCGCACCGACGCGTGGGGCGGCTCCGACGAGGCCCGCACCCGCTTCGCCGTCGAGGTCGTCAAGGCCGTCGCCGCCGAGATCGGCCCCGAGCGCACCGCCCTGCGCATCTCGCCCGGCAACCCGTACAACGACATCGACGAGCCCGCGCCGGAAGCCACGTACACCGCGCTGGTCCGCGCGATCGAGCCGCTCGGCCTCGCCTACCTGCACATTCTGGAGGCCGTCCCGATCCGCGAGCTGACCCTCGCCCTGCGCAAGGCCTTCTCCGGGACCCTCGTCATCAACGTGCACTCCGAGGGCCCCACCGGCCCGGGCGACCACACGGTGATCGACGACGGCATCGCCGACCTGATCTCCTACGGGGCGCTCTTCCTCGCCAACCCGGACCTGCCCGCCCGGCTCAAGGCGGGCGGCCCGTTCAACACCCCCGACCCGTCGACCTTCTTCGGCGGCGACGCCAAGGGCTACACCGACTACCCGGCGCTCGACGCCGTCTGATCCTCCAGGGGCCGCCCGTCCCACCGCCACGCGGTGCGGCGCGGGTGGCCCGGCAGTTCGGCGCGGCCGGTGGCCCACAGCAGGACGGCCCACCGGTCGCCGCCCGCCGGCGCGTCCGGGAAGAGCCGGGCCAGCGCCCGGTCGCAGAGCGCGGCGGGCGGCGCCCATTCCAGGCCAAGACCCTCCGCGAGGTCATGGGTGTGCACCAGGGTCTCCACCACACCCATCGCGGCGAAGCCCTCCGGGTCGGAGATCCCGTAACCGTGGTACGAGCGGACCCCGGGCGACGTCGTCCGCGCCATCGAGGCCAGCAGCGCCCCGCTCGCCTCCAGTGTGGCCAGCAGTCCGGCGGGCCCGGCGGCACGGTCGGCGAAGACCGCGTTGTGCGGCCCGCCCTGCCGGTCGGGCGCCCACCGGTAGGGCACCTCGCCGTCCAGCGGGGGCGTACGCGGTCCCAACTGGACGGCGTACGCGAACAGATCGTCGCTGAGGTGCTCCACCGTCTCCCAGCAGGTCCACGTCAGGCTCCCGGCGGGTTCGTCCCAGCGGTCCGCCGGGGCGCCGGCCAGCGTGCCCACCGCGAGCCGCACGGCGGTCGTCACGTCGTCGGCGGTCACCGGCAGCCGGGTCCCGGTCAGCGCCGCCCGCTCGGCCGCGCTGCACTCCACGCAGAACTCGTTGCCCTCGGGGTCGGCGAGCGTCGCCCAGCCGCGCCCGTTCGGCCTGCGGTGGTCGCCGACGAGAGTCGCACCGAGCGCGAGCAGCCGCTCGACCTCCTCGTCGCGGGAGCGGTCGTGCGGCTGGATGTCGAGATGGACCCGGTTCTTGGTCTGTTTCTTCTCGGCGACCTGCACGAAGAGCACCGCAGCACCGGGGGTCTCCAGCAGCGCCTCCGGGTCG
Organism: Streptomyces rubiginosohelvolus; assembly: GCF_014649875.1. Lineage (GTDB taxonomy): Bacteria > Actinomycetota > Actinomycetes > Streptomycetales > Streptomycetaceae > Streptomyces > Streptomyces rubiginosohelvolus. The sequence goes on from NZ_BMTW01000010.1 coordinate 173,750, forward strand.
CCGGGCAGGTCCTCGTCGGAGAGCGGTGCGCCGAGCACCTGGGCCCAGAAGCTGCCCAGCGCGTAGGCGTCGGCACAGTCGATCGTGATGTGGCGTACATGGGAAGTCATGGCGGACACCCTCCCCGCCGACTCGGGCCCCGGTCCAGCGAGTTACGCGGCGAGCCGCCCGCGCCCCGGTCCCGTACGGCAGCGCGAGGGGCCGGGACGGCGTGCCGTCCCGGCCCCTCGCGCCTGCGCGTCGCGCTACTTCACCGGGGTGAAGTCCCGCGCCCCGATGAACTCGGGGCGGCGGACCGGAGCCGAGAAGGGCTCCTGCGCCGCGTTCTCCACGCTGTTGAAGACGATGAAGACGTTGCTGCGCGCGTACGGGGTGATGTTGTCGCCCGAACCGTGCATGGCGTTGCAGTCGAACCAGGTCGCCGAACCGGCCTTGCCCGTGAAGAGCTTGATGCCGTGACGGTCGGCCATCTTCGTCAGCGCCTCGTCGGACGGGGTGCCGGCGTCCTGCATCTGGAGCGACTTCTTGTAGTTGTCCTTCGGCGTCTCGCCCGCACAGCCGAGGAACGACTTGTGCGAACCGGGCATGATCATCAGCCCGCCGTTGGTGTCGAAGTTCTCCGTCAGCGCGATCGACACGGACACCGTCCGCATGTTCGGCAGACCGTCCTCCGCGTGCCACGTCTCGAAGTCCGAGTGCCAGTAGAAGCCCGAGGCGCCGAAGCCCGGCTTCACGTTGATCCGGGACTGGTGGACGTACACGTCCGAGCCGAGGATCTGGCGGGCCCGGCCCACCACCCGCTCGTCGCGGACCAGCCCGGCGAAGACCTCACTGATCTTGTGGACCTCGAAGACGGACCGCACGTTCTGCGTCTGCTTCTCCACGATGGAGCGCTCGTCGGCACGGATCAGCGGGTCGGAGACCAGCCGGTCCAGCTCCGCCCGGTAGGCGGCGACCTCGTCCGGCGTGATCAGCTGCTCGATGCTGAGGAAGCCGTCGTGCTCGTAGCTCTGCAGGTCCTTGGCGGCGATCGGACCCGGTGCGCCCGGCGCGGACCAGATGACCGGGTCCTGGCGGGGAGTGGTCATCTCGGCGGCGCCGCGCGATGGGTACAGATCGGCGCGTACTTCGGTGGTCATGGTTCAGCCCTCCTCGGTCAGCAGTGGGTAGACACCGTTCTCGTCATGGTCCTCCCGTCCGGTGACGGGGGGATTGAAGACGCACACGCAGCGGAAGTCGGTCTTGGGCCGCATGGTGTGCCGCTCATGCCCGTCCAGCAGATACATCGTGCCGGGCGTGATCCAGTGCTTCTCGCCGGTCTCGTCGTTGGTGAGTTCGGCCTCGCCCTCGGTGCACAGCACCGCCTCGATGTGGTTCGCGTACCACATGGAGGTCTCCGTGCCCGCGTACAGCACGGTCTCGTGGAGCGAGAAGCCCACCTTCTCCTTGGCGAGCACGATGCGCTTGCTCTCCCAGGTGCCGGACGCGGCCTTCACATGCCGGTCGGTGTTCTCGATGTCACTGAACGATCGGACGATCACGGTGAGCGGTTGCCTTTCTCTTCTCTGCACAGGGCCCGGGCAGCGAAGCCCGGGCCCCTCTTCCTCTTCCGCCTGCCCCGGCAGCGCCGGGTCAGGCCGTCTCGCGGACGCAGCGGGCCAGCGTGCGCAGGCCCTCGTCCAGTTCCTCGGGGGTGATGGTCAGCGGCGGCAGCAGCTTGACGACCTCGCTCTGCGGGCCGGAGGTCTCCAGCAGGAGCCCCAGCTCGAAGGCGCGGGCGCAGACCGCGGAGGCGCGGGCCGGGTCCTCGAACTCCATGCCCCACACCAGGCCCCGGCCACGGAAGCTCGCCGTCGACTCCTCGGCGCAGATGGCCAGCAGCGTCTGCTCGATCTGCTCGCCGCGGGCCAGGGTCTGCTTCTCCATCTGGCCGTCCGCCCAGTACGCCTGCAGCGCGGCGGCGGCCGTGACGAAGGCCGGGTTGTTGCCGCGGAAGGTGCCGTTGTGCTCGCCCGGCTCCCAGATGTCCAGCTCCGGCTTGAACAGGCAGAGCGACATCGGCAGCCCGTACCCGCTGATGGACTTCGACAGCGTGACGATGTCCGGGGTGATCCCGGCCTCCTCGAAGGAGAAGAAGCCGCCGGTCCGGCCGCAGCCCATCTGGATGTCGTCGACGATCAGCAGCATGTCCTGGCGCTCGCACAGCTCCTGCAGCGCCCGCAGCCACTCGGCGCGGGCGACGTTGATGCCGCCCTCGCCCTGGACCGTCTCCACGATCACCGCGGCGGGCTTGTTCAGCCCGGAGCCCTGGTCCTCCAGGAGCCGCTCGAACCACAGGAAGTCCGGGACCTGGCCGTCGAAGTAGTTGTCGAACGGCATCGGGGTGCCGTGCACCAGCGGGATCCCGGCCCCGGCGCGCTTGAAGGCGTTGCCGGTGACGGCCAGCGAGCCCAACGACATGCCGTGGAAGGCGTTGGTGAACGAGACGACGGACTCGCGGCCCTTGACCTTACGGGCCAGCTTCAGCGCCGACTCGACGGCGTTGGTGCCGGTCGGGCCGGGGAACATCACCTTGTACGGCAGGTCGCGCGGGCGCAGGATCACGTTCTGGAACGTCTCCAGGAACGCCCGCTTGGCGGTGGTCGCCATGTCCAGGCCGTGGGTGATGCCGTCGCGCTCGATGTAGTCGATCAGCGCTCGTTTCAGCACCGGGTTGTTGTGGCCGTAGTTGAGCGAGCCGGCCCCGGCGAAGAAGTCCAGGTAGGAGTGGCCGTCCTCGTCGGTCAGCCGGGCGCCCTGCGCGCGGTCGAAGACGGCGGGCCAGCCGCGGCAGTAGCTGCGGACCTCGGACTCCAGGGTCTCGAAGACGCTCAGTGCGGGCGGGGTGATGGTCACAGCGGGTCTCCTGCGTGAGGGGGTGTGACGGGCGGTGGTCTGGTGCTCCCCGCCGCACGGATGCGGCCGGGACCGCGCCGGGTGGTCGGCCGGCGCGAAAAGTCGTGGGGCCGGGCGCACGGGTCGGGTGCGCCGGGCGGGTGTCGGGCGGCGGGCGTACGGGTCGGGTACGCGGGAGGCGCGCGCCCTGGCGGGCTCAGGTGGTGAACGGACCGATCCGGTAGAGCACCTCGGGCAGGTGGGTTCCTTCCGGGAACAGGTCGCCGTCGAAGAGGACCTCGTGCTCCAGCGCCACGTCGTGCCGCTGGGCGTAGGACGTGAAGAGCCGGTCGGACGCCGCGTTGTCCGGGGTGATCGTCGTCTCCACGGACGACAGGCCCTGGTCGGCGGCGACCCGGGCGGTCAGCGCGTCCAGCAGGGTCGCGGCCAGCCCCTTGCCACGGTGGGCCGAGTCGACGGCCACCTGCCAGACAACGAGGGTCTGGGGGCGGTCGGGCCGGATGTAACCCGTCACGAAGGCGATGGGCTCGCCGTCCTCGCCACGGGCGACCACGGAGGTCGCGGCGAAGTCACGGCACCACAGCAGGTAGCTGTACGAGGAGTTCAGGTCCAGGACCTGGGAGTCGCGGGCAATGCGCCAGATCGCGGCTCCGTCCTCCACTCGCGGCGCATCGATACTGAGGAATTCGCTTCGGGCACGGGCAAAATCTGCTGGTGCGGCGGTCATGAAATTGAATTTACCCAGCAAATCTCAAAATTGCATCGGCGAAAGGGGTTGGGTGGAAGGGGATCATGTGTTATCAGGCGTGCGCGAGTCACCCCATGATCCAGGGGGAACTTCCCCCGCTTTGTCCCGAATTTAACGGGCATAACGCCGTCGATGTGGAGTCGGTCACAGGGTCGTAACTCTCCTGGAACGTGTCCGAATCATGAAGTTCGATCTGCGTGAAAACTGCCGCGTTTAGCCGACGGAAAAGCGGGCAGAAGAATGCGGGAAGCTGTTTTCGGAATAACAGCTTCCCGCGCGGTGGTTAATTTATCGGCTCGGCCAGGTTTCCGAAACAGCCCGGCGGGCAGCCGCGATATCGACCTGCCGGCCCGCATCGGTCAGCGCCGCCCCCAGAGCCGCGAGCGAGGACAGCACCGCGCCCCGCGTCGCATCCGCCCCGTAATGGTTGACCCGGATCATCTCCTTGGACAGCGCCCCGCCGCCCGCGACCAGCGGCAGCGCGGGGTCAGCCGCCAGTGCCGCCGCGACCAGCGCGGCCGCGTCCGTACCCGCCGGGGCGCGCAGCGTCGTCGCCACCGGGGCCGCGTCCCGCGCCGCGTGGACGTACGGCTCAAGACCGCCGCCCAGCGCCACCGCTCCGGCCCGGGTCGCCGCGGCGGCCGAGGCGTGGCGGGCCATCACCGTCTCCAGCCCCTCGTCCTCGATCCGGGCCACGCACGCCTCCAGGCCCAGCATCTCCAGCTGCGCCGGGGCGTGCGGCAGAGCCGTGCGGCCGCCGTCGATCCAGCGCTCCTTCCAGTCCAGCAGCGAGAGGTAGGAGCGGCGCGGGGCGGCCGGGTTGGCGGCGATCCGCTCCCAGGCCCGCGCGCTCACCGACACCGCGGAGACCCCGGCGGGGCCGCCCAGGGCCTTCTGCGCGCCGATCACGCACAGGTCGACGCCCCAGGCGTCCGGCAGCAGCGGCTCGGCGCCCACCGAGGCGACCGCGTCCAGCATGAACAGCGCGCCGTGCGCCCGGACCACCTCGCCGATCTCCGCGACCGGGTTGGTGTTGCCGGTCGCCGCCTCCGCGTGCACCAGCGAGACGAAGTCGATCTCCGGGTGTTCGGCGAGCGCCTCGGCGACCTGGTCGGCGGTCACGGCCGTGTGGAAGGGCACCACGAGGTCGACGACCTGCGCGCCGCAGTCCCGCAGCCAGTTGCCGAAGGTCTGCCCGTACGGGCCGGTGACCACGTTCAGCGCGGTGGAGCCGGGCCGCGCGCCGCTGCGGATACAGCCCTCCAGCGGCAGCAGCGCCTCGCCCTGGGTGATGACGACGTCCTGCTCCGTGGCGAGGAGCCGGGCCACACGCCGCTCGATCGCCGCGAAGTGGCCGGCGGTCAGCGGGGGAAGGTCGAGGAAGGGGTGCGTCACGGTGGGGCTCTCTTCGGGTTCGTCCGTCGGTCGAAAGGCACTGGCAGCCTACCGACGGCCCGTCGGCGGCCTCGTACAGTGCCGCGTATGAGTGATCAGGTGAGTGATCGGGTGAGGGGCCTGGCGGGTGGTCGGCGTGCGTGACCGGGAGGAGCAGCCGGTGCTGCGGGTGAAGGGCCGGGTGCTCGTCGGCCCGGACGAGGTGCGGGACGAACTGTGGGCCGTGGACGGGCGGATCACCTACGAGCGGCCGCCCGGCGCCGTCGACGCGGTGACGGTCAGGGGCTGGGCGCTGCCCGGCCTCGTCGACGCCCACTGCCATGTCGGTCTCGACCGGCACGGCCCGGTCGACGCGGCGACCGCCGAGAAGCAGGCGCTGACCGACCGGGAGGCCGGCACCCTGCTGATCCGGGACGCCGGATCGCCCTCCGACACCCGCTGGATCGACGACCGCGAGGACCTGCCGAAGATCATCAGAGCCGGCCGCCACATCGCCAGGACCCGCCGCTACATCCGCAACTACGCGCACGAGATCGAGCCGGGCGACCTCGTCGCGTACGTCGCCCAGGAGGCCCGGCGCGGCGACGGCTGGGTCAAGCTCGTGGGGGACTGGATCGACCGCGACGCCGGGGACCTCACCGCCTGCTGGCCGCGCGGCGAGGTCGAGGCGGCCATCGCCGAGGCGCACCGGCTGGGCGCCCGGGTCACCGCGCACTGCTTCGCCGAGGAGTCGCTGCGCGATCTGGTGGAGGCGGGCATCGACTGCATCGAGCACGCCACCGGCCTCACCGAGGACACCATCCCGCTCTTCGCCGAACGCGGCGTCGCGATCGTCCCGACGCTGGTCAACATCGCCACCTTCCCCGACCTCGCGGCGGGCGGCGAGGCCAAGTTCCCCCGCTGGTCGGCCCATATGCGGCAGCTGTACGACCGCCGCTATGACACGGTGCGCTCCGCGTACGACGCCGGGATCCCGGTCTACGTCGGCACCGACGCGGGCGGCTCCCTGGCGCACGGCCTGGTCGCGGGCGAGGTCGCCGAGCTGGTCAAGGCGGGCATCCCGCCCCTGGAGGCGCTCTCCGCGACCGCGTGGGGAGCCAGGCGCTGGCTGGGGCGGCCCGGCCTGGAGGAGGGGGCTCCGGCGGACCTGGTCGTGTACGACGCGGACCCGCGCGCGGACGTCCGGGTGCTGGCGGCGCCCCGGCACATCGTGCTGAACGGGCGGGTCGTCGGCTGAACCGGCGGTGTGTTGACGGGCAGTGACGGATGCGGCCGTCGGCTCGTTGGTGTAGCCCGGCTCGTCCACGCACCCGGCCCACGCCGTGTGAAACGGGTGACGGGGAGAGGCGGGAGGGAACGCACGTGCCGAAAGATTCGAATATGCGCGCGGAAACCCCCCTTTGGGGTGAACTCACTTCAGGTATCCGCCAGTTCACCCTCAGTGCGTAAAGATTCACGGAGTCGAGGCCACCGGCGCAGGCGATGTCCCCCATTGGACTGTGCCGGTGGCTCCATGTCTCTTGTGGGGGTTCCACCATCTTGAACAGCAACACCTTCCGTCTCGCCGCCGTGGCGGTCGCCGCCGCCCCCGTCGCCCTGCTTGCCGCCGTCCCCGCGCACGCAGCCCCGGCGACGCCCGCCACCGGCGGTGAGGGCAGGGCGAGCGCGGTCGTGCTCCGTACCGGACTCGACGTCTCGCTCCTCAACAAGTCCATCCAGGTGCCCCTCAAGGTCACGCTCAACGAGGTGCAGGCCCCGGCCAGCGCCGAGAAGACCGCGCTGACGGTCAACCTGGACGGGGTGCAGGGCCGCCCGGTCAACGTCCTGCGCGCGGACGTGGCCACTTCCAACGCCACCGTCGACGAGCACAAGGCCGAGGGCTACACCAACCTGGCGAAGGCCCGGATCCATGTCCCCGGACTCGCGGCGCTCCCGCTCATCGAGGTCGAGAAGGTCACCTCCAAGGCGCTCTGCGAGGCGGGCAAGCAGCCCGTCGCCGAATCGAACGTGCTCGGCCATGTCGCGGTGCTCGGCAAGAAGGTGACGCTCAGCGCGGGCGGCCCGACCCAGGTGTCGGTGCCGGGCGTCGGCGAGGTCTCCCTCGACCTGTCCAAGACGGTCACCACCGAGCGCACGGCGGCCGCGACGGCGCTGCAGCTCAAGGTGGCGGTCAACCCGCTCAAGCTCAACGTGGCCGAGGTCAACGGCGAGGTCACCCTCGCCGAGGCGACCTGCGAGACGCCGAAGACGCCCGAGGAGCCGAAGACGCCCGAGGAGCCCAAGACGCCCGAGGAGCCGAGCTCGACCGACGGCGGCTCCACGGGCGACGACGTGAAGACGCAGACCGGCTCCGACACCGGCCCCGCGCCCGCCGAGGCCAACCTCGCCGAGACCGGCGGCAGCTCCACCACGCCGTACATCGCGGGCGGCGCGGCCCTCCTCCTCGCCGTCGGCGCGGGGGCCACGGTGCTGGCGCGCAGGCGCAGCAGCGGCCAGAGCTGATCCGTACGACGGGGGACGGGGGCGGCATGACGGGGGGAGGGGGCGGCGTTCGCACGAAGAGCGCCGCCCCCAGGTGCGGGGCCGCTCAGCGCCCCGATCTCGCGGGCAGCGCCTGCACGGCCTGGTCCAGTGCCTGGAGGAAACGATTGGTCGTGGCCCGGTCGCGGACCGCGAGCCGCAGCCACCGCGGCCCGAGCCCGGGGAACGTATCGCCGCGCCGGGCCGCGAAGCCCAGCAGCCGCAGCCGCTCCCGGACCTCCGCCGCCCGCTCCAGACGCACCAGCACGAACGGCCCGCGGGCCGCCTCCACCACCTCCACCTCGCTGAACTCCGCGAGCCCGGCGAGCAGATGCGCCCGGTCCACCGTGATCCGGTCCGCCGCCTCCGCCGCCTCCACCAGCGCCCGCGGCTCCATGCACGCCTCCGCCGCCGCCAGCGCCGGTGTGGACACCGGCCACAGCGGCTGCGCCTCCGCGAGCCGCGCCACCGTCCCCGGCTCGGCCAGCACGTAACCGATCCGCAGCCCGGCGAGCCCCCACGTCTTGGTGAGGCTGCGCAGCACCACGAGCCCCGGGATGTCCGTCCGGTCGCACAGCGCCTCGCGCTCGCCCGGCACGACGTCCATGAACGCCTCGTCGACCACCAGCGTCCGCCCCGGCCGCGCCAGCTTCTCCAGCAGGGCCGCCGGATGCAGCACGGACGTCGGGTTCGTCGGATTGCCGACCACCACGAGGTCCGCCTCTTCGGGCACCGCCGCCGGGTCGAGCCGGAAACCGTCCTCGGCCCGCAGCAGGACCCGCCCCACCTCGTGCCCGGCCGCCCGCAGCGCGGCCTCCGGCTCCGTGAACTGCGGGTGCACCACGACCGGGCGGCGGGCCGGGAGAGCCCGGGCGAGCAGGACGAACGCCTCGGCCGCGCCCGCCGTCAGCAGCACCCGCTCCACCGGCAGCCCGTGCCGGCCGGCGACCGCGGCCCGGGCGGACGACCCGTCGGGATAGGCGGCCAGCGAGGTGAGCGACGCGGCTATCCGCTCGCGCAGCCACGGGGGAGGGGTGTGGGTACGGACGTTCACGGCGAGATCGGTCAGATTCTCGCCGCGCACCTCCGCGTCGCCATGGTGCCGCAGGTCGGGCCCGGCGCTCTCGATGTCCCGCATGGGGGGATGCGTGGGGGGGTTCATGGCAGCCATGGTGAACGGGCGGGAGCCTGCCGTCACCGGTGAGGTGGAAGTTTTCCTGCCGGAAACACCGAAAGTCCCGTCGGCGGCCGGAAAACGGCGGGCCACCGCACAGGTCGCCACCCCCTTCACCGCCGCCTTCCCGCCCGGGGCGCGGGTCTTCGGCACCAGCAGTTCGTCCGCGTCGATCAGCGCGGCCGCCTCCGCGACCGACGGAGTCCCCACCGCCGCGCCCACCGCCCCCGAGGGGTGCGGCACCCGGACCGCCGCCAGCGCCCCGGCCGGATGGGTCCGCACCGGCACCCCGAGCCGGGCCGCCGCCCCCACGATTCCCGGCTCGTCCCCCTTGGCGTCGACCGTGGCCACCTCCACCACATCCGCCGGGTCCAGCCCCGCCCCGCTCAGCACCGCCTCGATCAGGGCGAACACCGCATCGCCCGAGGCGCCCCGGCGCGCGCCGACCCCCACCACCAGACTGCGGGCGCCGGACTCCGGTCCGGGGCCGACGGAAGCTCCGGTCATCGGCGGAGTCCTGCCTTTCAGGTCATACGTCTCGGTGGTACGGGGAAGGGGGCGGGGCCGGTCCGTATACGAAGCACGGACCCGGGCGCGGGGAAGGGCGGCGGGAACGCCGCCGGTAAGGACACCCTGAGATGCGCGGAGGGGGCCCGATCGGCTAGCAAGGCCCCATGGCGGTGTTCGTCGCGCTCGGCGCGTTCCTGATGACCCTGGCCGGCGGCTGGGTCGCCCAACGCGTCACCGACCGCCGCCATCTGGTGCTCGGCCTCGCGGGCGGGCTGATGCTCGGCGTCGTCGGCCTCGACCTCCTGCCGGAGGCGATCGAGGCGGCGGGCGAGCCGGTGTTCGGGGTGCCGATGGCGCTGCTGCTCTTCGTGGGCGGCTTCCTGGTGGCCCATCTGGTCGAGCGGCTGCTCTCCGCACGCCAGGTGGCACACGGGGCGGGCGGTGGGCACCACGGCGACCGCGTACCGCAGGTGGGGCTGACGGCGGCGGCCGCGATGGTCGGCCACAGCCTGATGGACGGCATCGCGCTCGGCGCCGCCTTCCAGGTCAGCGGCTCCATGGGCGTGGCCGTCGCGCTGGCGGTGATCAGTCATGACTTCGCCGACGGATTCAACACGTACACCCTCACCAGTCTGTACGGGAACGCCCGCCGCAAAGCGCTCCTGATGCTGTTCGCGGCCGCCGTGGCACCGGTCGTGGGCGCGGCGACGACGCTGCTGTTCACCCTTCCGGAGGAACTGCTCGGCGGCTATCTCGGCTTCTTCGGCGGAGCCCTGCTCTACCTGGCCGCTGCGGAGATCCTTCCCGAGGCGCACCACACCCATCCCGCCCGCTCCACCCTTCTCTGCACCATCGGGGGCGTGGGCTTCATCTGGCTGGTCGTCGGCATCGCCGAGTGAGCCACGCGTACGCCCCGCACGTCCCGGTGCGCCGGACGCGCCGCCGCCGACCGGGCCGGAGATGCCCGCCGATACGCGGTCCGCGACGCCGGGCGGAGGTGATCCGCTCACCGCGCCGGAAACGCCCGGCAGTGCTCCACGAACCGCCGGGCCACCTCGGGCGACGCGGCCCAGTGGGTGTGCAGATAGCTCGCGTGCACGCCCCGCTGGACGTACCCCTCGACCCGCCGCTCCGGCTGGTGCATGCCCCAGGCCGGGGTGGTCCCCGCCGCCGGCTCCAGCACCGTGCGGTGGAACTCATGGCCGCGCATCCGGGTCCCCGCCGCAGCCAGCGGGCTGTCCGAGACCGCCACCGCCTGCCGGTAGCCGAGCGTGAGGCGCTCCGACATCCCGGCCTCGGCGTCCAGCACCCCGCACATCGGCTTCCCGTCCAGCTCCCGGGCCAGATACAGCAGCCCCGCGCACTCGGCGGCCACCGGCGCACCGCTCAGGGCCAGTTCCGTGACCGCCCGCCGCAACGGCTCGTTGGCCGACAGTTCGGGGGCGTACATCTCCGGGAACCCGCCGCCGATGACGAGCCCCGCCGTTCCCGTCGGCAGCTTCTCGTCCCGCAGCGGGTCGAAGGTCACGACCTCCGCACCGGCCGCCGCCAGCAGCTCGGCGTGCTCCGCGTACGCGAAGGTGAACGCCGCCCCGCCCGCCACGGCGACGACGGGCTTCTCGGCGCCGGGCCCGGGGGCGTACGCCGGTGCCCACGGCTCGTCCGCCAGCGCGGGCGCCGTCCGCGCCAGCGCCATCAGCGCGTCCAGATCGCACCCGGCGCGCACCCGCTCGCCCATGGCCCGTACGGCGTCCACCGCGTCGCTCTGCCGCTCGGCCACCGGGACCAGACCCAGATGCCGCGAGGGCGTCGCAACCTGCGGCGCCCGCCGGATCACCCCGAGCACCTGCAGCCCCGACTCGTCCAGCGCGTCCCGCAGCAGCGCCTCGTGCCGGTCCGAGGCCACCTTGTTCAGGATCACCCCGCCGATCCGCACCTCCGGATCCCACGAGGCGAACCCGTGCACCAGGGCCGCCACCGAACGGGACTGCGACGACGCGTCCACCACCAGCACCACGGGCGCCCTGAGCAGCTTGGCCACCTGCGCGGTCGACGCCAGCTCACCCTGGCCCGACGCACCGTCGTACAGCCCCATCACGCCCTCGACCACGGCGAGGTCGCACCCCGCCGACCCGTGCGCGAAGAGCGGGGCGACGAGGTCGGTCCCGCACATGTACGCGTCGAGATTCCGGCCGGGGCGGCCCGTCGCCAGCGAGTGGTAGCCCGGATCGATGTAGTCCGGGCCGACCTTGTGCGGCGAGACGGCGAGACCGCGCGCGGCGAAGGCGGCCATCAGACCGGTGGCGACGGTGGTCTTGCCGCTGTTGGAGGCCGGAGCGGCGATGACCAGACGGGGCACACTCACCACTCGATGCCCCTCTGGCCCTTCTGCCCCGCGTCCATCGGGTGCTTGACCTTCGACATGTCGGTCACCAGGTCGGCGGCCTCGATGAGCTTGTCGGGCGTGTTGCGGCCGGTGATCACCACATGCTGGGTGCCGGGCCGGTTCCGCATGACCTCGACGACCTCGTCGGTGTCGATCCAGCCCCAGTGCATCGGATAGGCGAACTCGTCGAGCACGTACAGCTTGTACGTCTCCGCCGCCAGGTCCCGCTTGACCTGCTCCCAGCCCTCGCGGGCCTTCTCCTCGTTGTCGAGCTGGCCGTCGCGCTGGACCCAGGACCAGCCCTCGCCCATCTTGTGCCAGTCGACGGTGCCGCCCTCGCCGCTCGCGCCCAGCACCTTCAGCGCGTTCTCCTCGCCGACCTTCCACTTCGCGGACTTCACGAACTGGAACACCCCGATCGGCCACCCCTGGTTCCAGGCCCGCAGCGCGAGCCCGAAGGCCGCCGTCGACTTGCCCTTGCCTATGCCCGTGTGGACGAACAGGAGCGGGCGGTTGCGCCGCTGACGGGTGGTGAGCCCGTCGTCCGGCACGGTGGTCGGCTGTCCCTGCGGCATTAAGCGGCCCTCCCGGCTGCGGTGACGTCCTTGACGAGCCCGGCGATCGAGTCGGCCCGCAGCTCGTCGAGCGTGACGGCGGTGCCTCCCAGCTCGCGGGCCAACTCCCCGGCGAGACCGAGGCGTACGTACCCCGACTCGCAGTCCACGACCACGGATGCGGTCCCCTCCGAGCGGTGCAGCCGCCCGGCCCGCCCCGCGAGCGCCACGGGCTCCGGCCCGCCGGTGGCCCGCCCGTCCGTGACCACGACGAGCAGGGGCCGCCGCGACGGATCGCGCAGCCGCTCCACCCGCAGCACGTCATGAGCCTTCAGCAGCCCGGCGGCCAGCGGAGTGCGACCCCCGGTCGGCAGCGACTCCAGGCGGGCGGCGGCCGCGTCCACGGACGAGGTCGGCGGCAGGGCCACCTCGGCCTCCTTGCCCCGGAAGGTCACCAGACCGACCTTGTCCCGCCGCTGGTAGGCGTCCAGCAGCAGCGACAGCACGGCCCCCTTCACCGCACTCATCCGCTGCCGGGCCGCCATCGACCCGGAGGCGTCCACGACGAACAGCACGAGGTTGCCCTCACGCCCCTCGCGGGTCGCCTGCCGCAGATCGTCCCGGCGCACCACCAGCCCGCGCCCCGCACGCCCGCGCGCACGCTGGTGCGGGGCGGCGGCCTGCACGGTGGCGGCCAGGTGCAGCTTGGTCAGCGACCCCTCGGGCCGCCGCGCGCCGGTGGTACGGCCGTGCTCGGTACGGGCCCGGGAGCGCCGGCCCGCAGCACCTTCGCCGAGCCCCGGCACGCTGAGCATCTTCGTCCGGAACGGCTCGGCGGACGCCACCGGCTGCTGCTCACCACCGGCGGGCCGTCCGGGCGCGTCGGGCGCGCCCTCGGGGGCCGGGGACGGCGAGTCGCCCTCAGAGCCCTGGGGCGGCGTACGGTCCTCCCCGTCGGCCTGCGGCGGCACGCCACCGCCACCGCCTCCGCCGCCGTCATCGTCCCCGCCCCCGTCGGGATCGGGCTGGTCGTCGCCGTCGCTGTTCTCCGGCGGCCCGGCCTCGTCCAGGGTCTGGTCGAGCTTGTCCTCGTCGAGGCCCGGCGCGTCGAACGGGTTGCGGCGCCGCCGGTGGGGGAGGGCCAGCAGGGCGGCCTGCCGTACGTCGTCGGCGGTGACCTCCTCGCGGCCCGCCCAGGCGGCGAGCGCGGTGGCGGTACGGGCCATGACGATGTCGGCCCGCATCCCGTCGACCTCGAACGCGGCGCAGGTGGCCGCGATCTGCCGCAGCACGCCGTCGCTCAGCACGACCCGGGGCAGCAGGACGCGCGCGGCGGCGATCCGCTCGCGCAGGGCGCCCTCTTCCTCGGCCCAGCGCGCGGCGAACCCCTCGGGGTCGTCGTCGTACGCGAGCCGGCGCCGCACGACCTCGACCCGCTCGTCGGTGTCCCGGGACGCGGAGACCTCCACGGTCAGCCCGAACCGGTCCAGCAACTGCGGCCGCAGCTCGCCCTCCTCCGGGTTCATCGTCCCGACCAGCAGGAACCGCGCCGCATGCCGTACGGAGACGCCCTCGCGCTCGACGTACGAAGCACCCATGGCCGCCGCGTCCAGCAGCAGGTCCACCAGGTGGTCGTGGAGGAGGTTGACCTCGTCGACGTACAGGATCCCGCGATGCGCGTCGGCCAGCAGCCCCGGCTCGAACGCCTTCACGCCCTCCGAGAGCGCCCGCTCGATGTCCAGCGCCCCCACGAGCCGGTCCTCGGACGCCCCGACGGGCAGCTCCACGGTCCGCGCCGGACGCGACACCCCGGCCGCCTCCGCGTGCGGCCCATCGGGACACGCCGGATCGGGCGAGGCCGGATCACAGGAGAACCGGCACCCGGGTACGACGGGGACCTCGGGCATCAGCGCGGCGAGCGCCCGCACGGCGGTGGACTTGGCGGTCCCCTTCTCACCCCGCACGAGCACCCCGCCGACGGCCGGACTGACGGCGTTCAGCAAGAGCCCGAGCCGCAGGTCGTCCTGCCCGACGATCGCGGTGAAGGGATACGGCGTACTCACAAGGCCTCCTGGTCGACATGCTGTTCAGCTTCTTGCCCGAGCCCGTGGGGCGTGGCTTCCGCGGACCCGCCAACTTCAAGCCCCTCCGGCGATTGAGGAGCGGGGTCCGGGGCAGCGCCCCGGCTCTCCGCCCCACCGGCCCCCAACGGCGGCGCCCCCGGCGGCACGAACGGCAACCCGGCCGGCGCCCCACCCTCGATCAACCCCCACAACGCATCCGCGTCCGCGTGCTCCTCCACCAGGTCCCCCAGCCGATCCAGCTGCTCCTCCCGCAGCACCCCGAAACTCGTGTCCGGCGCGGGCACGAACCGCCGCCCGGCGGCCCGGGCCACCTCCACCAGGAACCGCCGCCGGAACGCATCGCTCTCCAGCGACCCGTGCCAGTGCGTCCCCCACACCGCCCCCACCCGGCACCCGTCCAGGAACGGCTCCCCGCCCCGAACGTCGGCCACCCCGTGGTGGATCTCGTACCCCTCCACCGGCTCGCCCAGCGCCGAACCGACCGGCCGCGCCAGCGTCTTGTCCCGGTCGAAGCGAATCCGTACGGGAAGGACCCCCAGCCCGTCCACGACCCCCGCCCGCGACTCCACCTCGTCCTCGATCCGCTCACCGAGCACCTGGAACCCGCCGCAGATCCCCAGCACCGGCCGGCCCTCCGCCGCACGCCGCACCAGTGCTTCCGCGAGACCGCGCTCACGCAGCCAGGCCAGCGCCTTCACCGTGCCGCGCGTCCCCGGCACGATCACCAGATCCGCGTCGGCCAGCTCCTCCGCCCGGTCCACGAACCGCACCACGACGCCCGGTTCGGCGGCCAGCGCGTCCACGTCCGTGAAGTTCGACATCAGCGGCACAGCGCAGACCGCGACCCGCAGCACGTCCTCCCCGTGCGGCGGCGCCACGACCGACTCCCGCACCGCACCGCGCAGGGAGACCCGCAGCCCGTCCTCCTCGTCGATCCCGAGCCCGTGGGCGTACGGGAGCACCCCGTACGTCCGCCGCCCGGTCAGCCCGTACAGCATGTCGAGCCCCGGCTCCAGCAACGAGACGTCGCCCCGGAACTTGTTCACCAGATAGCCCGCGACCAGCGACTGGTCCTCCGCGCTCAGCAGCGCCGTCGTCCCGAAGAACGAGGCGAAGACCCCGCCCCGGTCGATGTCCCCGACGACCAGCACGGGGAAGCGGGCGGCCCGCGCGATCCCCATGTTCACGATGTCCGTGCGCCGGAGGTTGATCTCGGCGGGGGAGCCCGCCCCCTCGCAGATCACCGCGTCGTACGTCGACCGCAGCTCCTCCAGACAGTCGGTCACCGTGCCGAGCAGCGCCTCCTGACGGCCCCCGTGGTACCCCCGGGCGCTCATCTCGCCGACCGGCTTCCCCATCAGGACGACCTGGCTGGACCGGTCGCTGCCGGGCTTCAGCAGCACCGGGTTCATCAGGGCCGTCGGCTCCACCCGGGCGGCCTGCGCCTGCATCGCCTGGGCGCGCCCGATCTCCGCGCCCTCGCGGGTCACGAAGGAGTTGAGGGACATGTTCTGAGCCTTGAACGGCGCGACCTTCACGCCCCGGCGCACCAGCCAGCGGCAGATGCCCGCCGTGACGACGCTCTTGCCCGCGTCCGAGGTCGTTCCCGCGACCAGCAGCCCGCCGCCCCTCATGCCCGCCCCCGTTCCCGTACCGCACGCGACCGTGCCGTACCACTTGCGCCTGTCATGCCCGTCCCCGCTTCCGCCCCGCGACCGACCGCCGCGCGGCCAGGTGGCCCGCCGCCAGCCGGCCCGCCACGCACACCCCCAGGGCCAGCGCACCGACCCGGCGCGACAGCCGCACCGCGCGCTCGATGTCCGCGCCCCGCACCTCCCGCCCGGCCGCCCCGTTCAGCACCGGCCGGTGCTCGACGCGCCCCGCGTACGCGAGCGTGCCGCCCAGCCGTACGCCGAGCGCCCCCGCGAACGCGGCCTCGACGGGCCCCGCGTTCGGGCTCGGGTGGCGGTGTGCGTCCGCCTTCCAGGCGCGTACGGCCTCCGCGGGCCGCCCGCCGCCGACCACCGCCAGCGCGGCCGTCAGCCGGGCGCCCGGCCACCCCGCCACATCGTCCAGGCGGGCCGAGGCCCAGCCGTAACGGCGGTGGCGGGGCGACTTGTGGCCGACCATCGCGTCCAGCGTGTTCACCGCCCGGAACCCGACCAGACCCGGCACCCCGCCGATCGCCCCCCACACCAGCGCGCCGACGACGGCGTCCGAGGTGTTCTCGGCGACCGACTCCACGACCGCGCGGGCGATCCCCGGCCCGTCCAGGGCGTGCGGATCGCGCCCGCACAGATGCGGCAGCCGCTCCCGGGCCACCTCCAGGTCCCCGGCGGCCAGCGCGCCCCCGATGGCGCGGGCCTCCCGGCCCAGCGACGTACCGCCGACGACGGACCAGGCGGTGGCGGCGGTCAGCGCGACGGCGAGCAGCGGACGTCCCCGAACGGCGCGGGCGGTCAGCGCGGCGGCCCCCACGGCGCCTCCGGCGCACACCAGGGTGTGCAGCGCGCCCCGGCCACGGTCGTCACGCCACAACAGGGACTCGACCCGCGCCGCGGCGCGGCCGAATCCGGCGACGGGGTGGCCCCGCCGGGGATCGCCGAGCAGTGCGTCGGCGACCATCCCCGCCGTGGCGCCGTACGCGAAGATGCGATCGGCACGCACGGCTCAGCCCGTCGCGGAAAGAGGCGTTCCGGCACGGAGGGGTACAGGGAGCGGCGCGGGGAACGGCGCACGGCGGCCGGGCATGGCGTAGGTCCTCACTCAGGGTCCGCGCCCTGGTTCGACGTGACCGACGACGAGAGTCTCCTGGCTCCCGGATCCGCAGTTCCCCCGGCCTTCCAGCCCGCGTACCGCGAGCCGTGACATCCGGTGTGGGGGAGTGCTCCCCGGTGACAGTGGCGGGACCGCGCCGGATTCACACCGGCTTCCTCTGCTGTCGCCGTAAATGGCTCCGGCAGTCCACCACGCCCCGAGAACAGCCGTCAACTCGCTGTTGACCTGCGAGGCTCCACTGTGGGCGGACGCACATCGGGCCGGACACACGAGGGTGTGTCCGGCCCGAAGGGAGTGCGAGGAACGCGGGGGTGCGGCGTCAGGCGACGATCAGATAGATCCCGTAAGAGACCGCCGCGACGCACAGCGCGAAGCAGGCGTACGCGCCGGTGCGCGCCAGCGCGACCGACCCGCCGGAGGCGCTGCCTCCGGCCGTGGCGGACTGCTTGGAGAGGGCGACGATGCCCAGGGTGAAGAGGCCGACCAGCGCGACGGTGACCACGAGGCTGACACCGAAGACGGAGGCGAGAGCTGCCCAGTCGATTTTCATGCGGATCTTTCCTTACACCTTGGCCGGCGGCCGGGCCGGGTCGTCGGGCGCCGAGGCCGGGGCCGGGATGCTGGAGATGAGCTCGGGCTCGGAGGCCGGGACTCCGATGGGCGGCGGCTGGACCGCGGCGATGGCCGTGGTGACGACGCCCTGGGGCTCGTCGCCGTCCGTGTCGTTGACGTTGGTGTGGTCGACGGGCTGGCGACGCGAGGCCACCCAGATGGCGAACGAGCCGCCCACCAGGATGACCGCCGTGACGGCGATGCCCCAGGGGCCCTGCTTGGTCAGGAACTCGGCGCCCGCGCCGACCAGACCCGCGGCCGGCAGGGTCAGACCCCAGGCGATGAACATCCGGGTGGCGGTGGACCAGCGGACCACGCCCCCCTTGCGGCCGAGGCCCGAGCCCATCACGGCGCCGGAGCAGGACTGCGTGGTGGAGAGCGAGAAGCCGAGGTGCGAGGAGGCCAGGATGACGGTCGCCGCGCTGGTCTGGGCGGCGAAGCCCTGCGGCGGCTGGAGGTCGGTCAGGCCCTTGCCCATGGTGCGGATGATGCGCCAGCCACCGAGGTAGGTGCCGAGCGCGATGGCGACACCGGCGGAGACGATGACCCACATGGGCGGGTTGGAGCCGGGGGCCAGGACACCGCTTGTGACCAGGGCGAGGGTGATGATGCCCATCGTCTTCTGGGCGTCGTTGGTGCCGTGGGCGAGCGAGACGAGACCGGCGGAGGCGATCTGCCCGGCCCGGTAGCCCTTGGCGGTCGACTTCAGCTGGTTCGGGTCGGTGACGTTCCGGTTGATCCGGTACGTCAGCCGGGTGGCCAGCATCGCGGCGATACCGGCGACCAGCGGGGCGGCGATCGCGGGGAGCAGCACCTTGGTGACGACGGTGCCGCCGTTGATCGAGGACCAGCCGGCCGACATGACCGCGGCGCCGATCAGACCGCCGAACAGGGCGTGGGAGGAGCTGGAGGGCAGCCCCAGCAGCCAGGTCAGGAGATTCCACAGGATGGCGCCGACGAGCGCCGCGAAGATGACCTCTGTTCTGATGCCGTCTTCGTTGACGATCCCGCCGGAGATCGTCTTGGCGACCTCCACCGACAGGAACGCGCCGATCAGGTTGAGAACGGCGGACATGGCCACCGCTGTCTTGGGCTTCATCGCGCCGGTCGAGATGGTGGTCGCCATCGCGTTGGCGGTGTCGTGGAAACCGTTCGTGAAATCGAACACGAGAGCTGTTACGACCACAATCGCAAGCAGCAGCGTGATGTGTTCCATTTACCCAGGCAATCGTTCGACGTCAGTGGCTCGTGGACCGTAGGCAACCTGAGTGAACGGAAGATGAACTGGGCAGGGCGCTACGGTGACCCCAAGCGGAGTCGGGTGCTTCCGCTTGTGTGCGGGTGGGGTTGTGCGAGGCCGGTGGGGCGCGGCGTGGACTGCCCTTTGCCGCCCGTTGACGAACATTTTGAACGGCCGTTCGGCACCCGGAAGAGATCCCTGTCACTCCCTGTGTGACGTTCCGGTTGCGCGCCTTCACCCCTACGCTCGCCCCATGAGCGAGCAGCAGCCGGAATCCGTCCGTCAGGCCTGGCGGGACGTCGTCGGCACGGCCCGCCGGAGCGCGGCGGAGGGCCTCGTCGTCGGTACCTCCGGCAATGTGTCCGCCCGCGTCGGCGACGTCGTCCTGGTGACGCCCAGCGGGGTGCCCTACGACCGGCTCGGACCCGACGACGCGGTCGGCGTCGACCTGGAAGGACACCAGGTCATCGGGGACCTCGGGCCGACCAGCGAACTCCCCCTCCACCTGGCGGTCTACCGCTCCACCGACGCCGCCGCCGTGGTCCACACCCACGCCGTGCACGCCACCGCCGTCTCCACCCTCGTCGCCGAGGTCCCGCTCGTGCACTACGCGGCGGCCATCCTCGGCGGCCCCGTCCGCACCGCCGCCTACGCCCGCTACGGCACCCCGGAGCTGGCCGACGCCATGCTCGAAGCCCTCCGGGACCGCACCGGCTGCCTGCTCGCCAACCACGGCACCGTCACCTACGGCGACACCCTCGACCAGGCCTACGACCGCACCGCCCAACTGGAGTGGCTGTGCCACCTCTGGCTCACCGCGAGCTCGGTGCCCGGCCGCACCCCGGCCCTACTCACCACGGCCCAGCTGGCCGAGGTGACCGAGGCGCTCAAGGGGTACGGCCAGCGCGGCTGACCGGGCGCCGCCCGAGGCCGGCACCGGGGCGGGGCAGGCGGGGCTTCGGTCCCGCCCCGGACGGCCCCCGCCCGCTGGCCGCCCGCCGCCCGCCCCACGACACTGGAGCGGTGCGCCCGGTAACCGCGACGGCAGTGGCCGTCACCTCGATCCTCGGCGTCGGTGCGGCAGCGGTCGCGGCCGGCCGGTACGCCAGCGACGTCGCCCTCAAGGCGACGCCCGGGCGTCCCCTCCCCGCCGACCGCAGACTCACCGTGCACGCCACCGCGGCCGGGCAGGTCACCCTGACCCGGTCCCTCTCGGCGCTCCGGCCCGGCACCTGGGGCATCGCCGGACCCGGGGTCCACGCGGTGGTCGGCCCCGTCGTCGACGGGGCCTCCGAAGGCGCCGACACCGTCGTCCGCAGGCTGGAGAGCGTCGGCCAGGGGATCCTCGAACCGGGCGTGAAGGTCCGGCTCACCCCCGCCCTGTACGGCGGCGACCCCGGCAGCGACCTCGGCCTCGACCACCAGGAGGTCGAGATCCCCGGCGAGCTCGGGCCCCTCCCCGCCTGGTACGTCCCCGGGGCGCGCGACACCTGGATCATCACCGTGCACGGCCTCGGCACCACCCGGGCCCAGCCCATGAACCTCATGCCGTTCCTGCACCAGCAGCGCTTCCCCGTGCTCGACCTCGCCCACCGGGGCGACCCCGGAGCCCCCCGCCCCGCCGACGGCCTCGGCCACTTCGGCGCCTCCGAGTGGCGCGACCTCGACGCCGCCCTCCGCTACGCCCTGCGGTACGGCGCCCGGAACGTGATCGTCCACGGCTGGTCCACCGGCGCCACCATGGCCCTGTACGCCGCCGTCGAATCCCCGCTCCGCGACCGGATCAGCGGCATCGTCCTCGACTCCCCGGTGCTGGACTGGCCGGTCACCCTGCGCGCCCTGGCCGCCGCCCGCGGCGTCCCGGCCGCCCTGCTGCCGCTCGCCGTCCGTGCCGCCCAGGGCCGCACCGGCATGGGCGCCACCCCGGTGCTGGAGACCTCCGTACCGGCCTCCCTGCGCACCCCGACCCTGATCCTGCACGGCCCCGACGACACGATCGCCCCGTGGGGCCCGTCCCGCGAACTCGCCGCCCGCCGCGCGGATCTGGTCAGCCTGCACGCCGTACCGCAGGCTCCGCATGCGTCGATGTGGAACGTCGGCCCGGCCCGCTACGAAGAGACCCTGCGACGCTTCCTCACGCCCCTGATGTGAGCCGATGGGGTGAACTCTCCCCCTTGCCGCCCCGCCCGGGGAACCTTTCACGTACCGGTGAAACGGCTTCCGTTTGGGCTTTCGGGCCGTCAGGGGCAAGACTGCTCCCGTGACGTCCCGTACTCCGCGCGACTCCAGGCTGCGACTTGTCCGCCCGCGACCCCTTGCCACCGCCCGCAAGGCCGTGACCACCCGGCGCACCAGGCCGGCCCCCCGGCCCCCCGAGGGCACCCCGCCCCGCGCGGAACTGGCCCGCCAGGCCAGGGCGGTGCTCGCCGACGCCGTGCGCATCGCCCACTGGGCCGCCGGCACCCCGGGGCCGGGCACCGCCGCCCCGCTCGCGGCCCACGCCCTCGAACGGGCGGCCACCGCCCTGGAGCTTTCCCCGGCGCAGGTCCGCGCGGGCTGGGACCGGGCCCGGCTGGCCGGACTCGTCGAACTCCACGGCGACACCGCCCGCCCCGGCTGGCGGCTGCGCGCCTGGGACCGGGACGACTCCGCCGTGCTGCGCGGCTGGGTCGCGCTCTTCGACGCCTGGTCGCTCGTCCACGCCGCCCCTGAGGGCATCGAGGCGGGCGCGGTCGCCGAAGCCGTCGAGGCCGTGCCCCAGGTGCTCTCCCTCCTCCAGCTCTCCGCGGGCTCCGTCACCGTCCCCGCCCTGCTGGACCTCCTCGGCCAGCGCGTCGCCGAACTCCATGAGGAGCGCTGCGAAGTGCCCCTGGGCCCCGGCAGAACCGCGTCCGCCGCGTCCGCCGCCCCGGCGGAGACGGCTGCCGCCCAGACCGCCGCCACCGCCGGACCCGCCCGGAGCGCCGACCTCAACGCCCTGTTGCTCGACTGGGCCCTGGAAGGCCTCGCCGCCGTCGGGGCGCTGACCCTCGGCAAAGGGCACGCCACCCTCACCCCGCTCGGCAACTGGGCGGTCTGGGTCAAGCTGGAACAGATCTGCGTCGCCGCCCAGAGCCCGGCCGGAAACATCGAACAGTCCGCCGCCGACATGCTCCTCGGCTGCGCCCGGCTCACCCCGGGACCGGCCCGCGACGAATACCGGGCCTGGCTCGCCGCCCGCACCGTCGGCAGCGCCGTCGCCGAACTGCTCGCCGTCGCCCGGGGCGAGGACGCGCTGCTGCGCGGACTGGCCTTCGAGGCGCTGCGCGTCGTCGGCGCCCCCGCCGAACCCGAGGTCCGCGCCGTGCTCGCCGAACCCTCGCTGCGCCCCTACGCGCTGCTCTGGCTCGCCGAGTACGAGGGCAACGACCCCGACGACGCGCAGGACGTCCTCAGCCGCGAGGAGGCCACCTGGCTCTGGGTCGACACGGCCGCCGCCGTCGCCGACCACGGCGAGACCGGACTGCTGGTGCGCCACCTCGACTCCGCCGTCCAGGGCACCGTCCCGGCCCTCCTCGACGAGGTCAGGGCCGTCGGCCACCCCCGCACCGTCCAGGTCCTGGTCGCCCTGGCCGCGGCCCACCCGGACCCGGCCCTGGCCAAAGCGGTCCGCCGGGCCGCCTTCCAGGTGCACACCGGAGGAGCCTGATCCGTACGCCCCGGGCCCCCGCTCAGCCGGCGGACCCCGGGGCGTACGTCCCGAAGCTCCACACATTGCCCTCGGCGTCCCGCGCCATGTAGTCCCGGGAGCCGTAGTCCTGGTCGGTCGGGTCCATCAGGATCTCCACGCCGAACTCCCTGGCCCGGGCGCAGTGCTCGTCCACCACGTACACCCCCGCCGGGCC
Source organism: Streptomyces rubiginosohelvolus (assembly GCF_014649875.1). Taxonomy (GTDB): domain Bacteria; phylum Actinomycetota; class Actinomycetes; order Streptomycetales; family Streptomycetaceae; genus Streptomyces; species Streptomyces rubiginosohelvolus. The sequence continues at coordinate 196,530 of NZ_BMTW01000010.1, forward strand.
CGCGCCCGCCATCGCCCGCGCGAACACGCCCTCGCGCCCCTTGGAACCGAGCATCACCCTGCCGTTGCCCAAGGACAGCTCGGCATGCAGCACACTGCCGTTCTCACCCTCGTACACCGCCTCCTCGGTGAAGCCGAGGCCCTGCGTCAGCGTCCTGATCGCCGCCCTCGCGTCGTCGTAGAGGATCGTCGGGTAGATCGTCGGAACCCCGCTCGCCGCGCCCGCCATGACACTCACCTCTCCTGCCCCTAGGCACCGTCCGATGTGATCTGTATCTCAGTCTTCCATCAGGCGCTGACAACGGCAGGCCGTCCCGGACCGGCTTCCCGGACCGGCTTCCCGGACCGGCTTCCCGGACCGGCTTCCCGGACCGGCTTCCCGGACCGGC
>NZ_BMTW01000010.1:197030-254889 GCF_014649875.1 Streptomyces rubiginosohelvolus
TCAGGCGAACGTGTCGCACCGCTCCATGTCGCCCGTGCGGAACCCGGTGGAGAACCACTGCTGCCGCTGCGCGGCCGAACCGTGCGTCCACGACTCCGGGGTGACCCGGCCCTGGTACCGCTCCTGGATCCGGTCGTCGCCGACCGCGGCCGCCGCGTCCAGGCCGTCCCGGATGTCCGCCCGGGTCAGCTCGGTGATCAGCGGCCGGCCCGTCGACTCGTCCGGTGTCGTCGTGGCGTGGTGCGCCCAGACCCCGGCGTAGCAGTCGGCCTGCAGCTCCACCCTTACCGCGTTGCTGTTCTCGCCCTGCCGCCCGTCCTGCGACCGGCCCAGCGTGCCCATCAGGTTCTGCACATGGTGGCCGTACTCGTGCGCCACCACGTAGGCCTGCGCGAACGGGCCGCCGCTGGAGCCGAACTTCGTCCGCAGGTCCTCGAAGAAACCGAGGTCCAGATAGACCTTCCGGTCGCCGGGGCAGTAGAACGGCCCGACCGCCGAGGTGGCAGCTCCGCAGGCGGTGCCCACCTGCTGGCTGAACAGGACCGTGCGGGCCCCCGCGTACATGGCGTCCCGCCGCTGGAACTCCAGCCGCCAGAAGTCCTGCACGCTGTTGACCACCGCCACCGTCCGGCAGTCCTCCCGGCTGTTCGCGTCCTGCCCCTTCAGACAGCTCTCCTGCACCTGCCCGGCCGACGAGGCGGTCGCCGCCGGGTCGGCGCCGTCGGAGGAGAGCCCCAGCTGATCGGGGCCCACGCCGAAGAGCAGGCCCAGGATCAGGGCGATCACCCCGGCGATTCCCCCGCCCACGGTGGCCCGCCCGCCCGGGATCCGGCTGCCGCGGACGTCTTGGACCTCGGAGGTGTCCAGATCGGCGTCGTCGTCGAACTGCACGCTCGCACCACCCTCGGGATCGGGCGGGCGACGGCGTGCCGCCCTGGGGCGAGTATCGGACGGTTCGTCCCACCGGGCACGCGGAAAAGCAGTTGCGCACCGCCAGTAGAATGGCCCTATGGCCTACCTCCTTGTGCATTAGCGGCGTCGAGAGACCTCCGCCCTCGTCCCTCCGCCGTCCTGACTGCCCTGGAGTTTTTCCCGTGATCACCGCTTCCGGCATCGAGCTGCGCGCCGGCGCCCGCATCCTCATCGAATCCGCTTCCTTCCGTATCGCCAAGGGCGACCGCATCGGCCTCGTCGGCCGCAACGGAGCGGGCAAGACCACTCTCACCAAGTGCCTCGCGGGCGAAGGCACCCCCGCCGGCGGCACCATCACCCGGTCCGGCGAGGTGGGCTACCTCCCGCAGGACCCGCGCACCGGCGACCTCGACATCCTCGCCCGGGACCGCATCCTCTCCGCCCGCGGTCTCGACACGATCCTGCGCAAGATGCGGGAGAACGAGGACCGGATGGCGAACGGGCAGGGCGCCACCCGCGAGAAGGCGATGAAGAAGTACGAGCGCCTGGAGACGGAGTTCCTCACCAAGGGCGGGTACGCCGCCGAGGCCGAGGCCGCCACCATCGCCGCCGCGCTCAGCCTGCCCGACCGGGTGCTCGGCCAGCCCCTGCACACCCTCTCCGGCGGCCAGCGCCGCCGTGTCGAGCTGGCCCGGATCCTCTTCTCGGACGCCGACACCCTGCTCCTGGACGAGCCGACCAACCACCTCGACGCCGACTCCATCGTCTGGCTGCGTGACTACCTCAAGACCTACCGCGGCGGCTTCGTCGTGATCTCCCACGATGTCGAGCTGGTCGAGACGGTCGTCAACAAGGTGTTCTACCTCGACGCCAACCGCTCCCAGATCGACGTCTACAACATGGGCTGGAAGCTCTACCAGCAGCAGCGCGAGGCCGACGAGAAGCGCCGCAAGCGCGAGCGCCAGAACGCCGAGAAGAAGGCCGCGACCCTCAACGCGCAGGCCGACAAGATGCGCGCCAAGGCCACCAAGACCGTCGCCGCCCAGAACATGGCCAAGCGTGCCGACCGGCTGCTCTCGGGCCTGGAGGCCGTGCGCGTCTCCGACAAGGTCGCCAAGCTGCGCTTCCCCGACCCCTCGCCCTGTGGCAAGACCCCGCTGATGGCGGAGGGCCTGTCCAAGTCGTACGGCTCGCTGGAGATCTTCACCGACGTCGACCTCGCCATCGACAAGGGCTCCCGCGTCGTCATCCTCGGCCTCAACGGCGCCGGCAAGACCACGCTGCTGCGCCTGCTCGGCGGCGCGGAGAAGCCCGACACCGGCGAGGTCATCGAGGGCCACGGCCTCAAGCTCGGCTACTACGCCCAGGAGCACGAGACCCTCGACCCGGAGCGCACGGTCCTGGAGAACATGCGCTCGGCCGCCCCCGACCTCGACCTCGTCGAGGTCCGCAAGACCCTCGGCTCCTTCCTCTTCTCCGGCGACGACGTGGACAAGCCCGCGGGCGTCCTCTCCGGCGGCGAGAAGACCCGGCTCGCGCTCGCGACCCTGGTCGTCTCCTCCGCCAACGTGCTCCTGCTCGACGAGCCGACGAACAACCTCGACCCCGCCAGCCGCGAGGAGATCCTCGGCGCGCTGCGCACCTACAAGGGCGCCGTCGTCCTCGTCACCCACGACGAGGGCGCCGTCGAGGCGCTCCAGCCGGAGCGGATCATCCTGCTCCCGGACGGTGTCGAGGACCTCTGGGGAGCGGACTACCGCGACCTCGTCGCCCTCGCCTGATCCACCGGGGCGACTGCCCGATTCACCGGGGATAGATCATTCGGCCTACGCGTGATCCGTCATCTGCGTGAGAGCGTCTCGTACTCCGGTGGTGCGCCCGGCGCTCACCCGTCGCACGCCCCTTTTCCGGGTGCTCCTCCCCGCACGGCCCTGACCTGCCGGTTCTCCGGTCGGTGAGGGCCGTGCGCCCTCGTGCGCCCGCGGGAATCAGGGATTCCGCTCGTGTCGACGCGCCTCTCGTCAGGGAAACCGCTCGCACCGACCTTGCCGAATGGGTGGCCAGGAAGCGCGGGAGGGGTGATCATGAGAAGTCCAGAGCGCACTTCCCATGAGGAGGCACGGGTGGCCGAGACTCTGAAGAAGGGCAGCCGGGTTACCGGCGCCGCGCGTGACAAGCTCGCGGCAGACCTGAAGAAGAAGTACGACTCCGGTGCGAGCATCAGGGCGCTGGCCGAGGAAACCGGCCGCTCCTACGGGTTCGTCCACCGGATGCTCAGCGAGTCCGGAGTGACGCTGCGGGGACGCGGCGGCGCGACACGGGGCAAGAAGGCCGCTTCGGCCTGAGGCCTCAGAATTTCGGCGTCGTCGGCGTCATTCGGGACCGACGGATTTCGGGGTGGCCACCCGGCTGACCGCAAGGTCGCCCGGGTGGTTACTGTTCAGTCACTTACTACCGAGTGCTGACTGCACCCCATCCGGAGGCGCCCCATGACCTCGCTCGACACTGTGCTCGACAAGGACGGCGTACGGCTCACCGTCGACGATGCCGTCGCCACGGTGACGCTCACCAACCCGGCCAAGCGCAACGCTCAGTCTCCCGCTCTGTGGCGGGCGTTGACCGAGGCCGGACGGGCGCTGCCCGGCACGGTGCGGGTCGTGGTGCTCCGCGGCGAGGGCAAGTCCTTCTCCGCCGGCCTCGACCGGCAGGCCTTCACCCCCGAAGGCTTCGACGGCGAGCCGTCGTTCCTCGACATGGCGCGCGGCCCGGAGGCCGAGCTCGACGCGACCATCGCCGAGTACCAGGAGGCGTTCACCTGGTGGCGCCGCAACGACCTCGTGTCGATCGCCACGGTCCAGGGCCACGCCATCGGCGCCGGCTTCCAGCTCGCCCTCGCCTGCGATCTGCGGATCGTCGCCGAGGACGTGCAGTTCGCCATGCGCGAGACCAGCCTCGGTCTCGTCCCCGACCTCACGGGCACCCACCCCCTGGTGAACCTCGTGGGGTACGCCCGCGCGCTCGAAATCTGCGCCACGGGCCGCTTCGTCCACGCGGAGGAGGCCGAGCGCACCGGCCTCGCCAACCTCGTGGTCCCCGCCGACCAGCTCGACGCGGCGGCCCGCGACCTCGCCGGGGCCCTGCTGGCGGCACCCCGCGACGCCGTCGTCGAGACGAAGGCCCTCCTCGCCGGCGCGCTCTCCCGCGACTACGAGCAGCAGCGCGTCGCCGAGCGCGCCGCCCAGGGCCGCCGGCTCCGCGACCTGGCGGGCATCACCGACTGACACCTGGCACCCCACGAAGGCCCGCGAACGGCGGCTGTCATACGCCGCTGTCCCGGCCGGGCTCCGCCCCCGGAGCCCGGCCCGCCCCCACCACGTCCGTGACCAGCACCGACACCGGCAGCCGTTCCTCCGTGGCCGCCGCCACCGCCGTACGCACCGACCGGGCGACATCCAGCGCCCGGTGGTCCCCGGCCGTCGCCACCTCGACCCGTACGTGGTCCCGCGCGGTATGCACCGGGCTGCCCAGGACCCGGGTCAGCGAGACGACGCCCGGCACCCCGGCGGCCGCCTTCGCCGCCGGATCCTCCGGCTCCGCGCCCCGGGCCGGCGGCGCGGCCGGGGTCACGGTCACCTGATCGGACGCACCGTCCTCCAGCAATGCCGTCACCGTCAGGTCCACCTCGGCGATCTCCAGGCCCAGCCGGGCCGCGGCGGCCGTCAGGAGCGCCGCGCGCAGGGCCGCGGCGGTGTCCGGCAGCGGCCGGTCCGGGGCCGCCGCGAACTCCGCCTCGATCCGCAGCGGCCCCGGTGGCAGCGCGCTCGGCGGAGCCGGGGGCGCCCCCGGGCCTCCCGGGTCCGCAGAGGCCCCCGCACCAGCGGGGCCGCCCCCGGCGCCCGCGCCCGCCACCGGGTCACCCTCCACCGTGCCCTCCACGGGAACCGCTTCCTCCGCCAGGCCGATCCGCAGCTGCCCGAGCACCGCCCCCGGGTGGGCCGCCGCCCCGCGCAGCACCGACGCGGCAGCCGTCTCCGCGATCCACACGCCGTCCGCCGGACCGCCCAGCGGCAGCAGCCGGCCCAGGCCCAGCCGTTCCCGTACCCCAGCGGTCCATTCGTCGGCCCTCCGCGGGCCCCGCGCCGTTGTCATCCCCCCAGCCTGCCGTATCCACGGCGCGGGATGGGGAAAGCGCACTTAACGTGGGCACGGAAGTCCAACCCTGTCCCGAAGGGAAGAGCGGCGATGACTGAGAGTTCACAGCGCAACAACCCCACCGGCGGTGCGGGCGACAAGTCCCTCGGCAAGCGCGGCGGCGGTGACCCCGGGACCCGGGGCCGCACCACCATCGCCGACGGCGTCGTCGAGAAGATCGCCGGAATGGCGGCACGCGATGTCGTCGGCGTCCACGCCATGGGCAGCGGCCTGTCGCGGACGTTCGGCGCGGTCCGCGACCGGGTCCCCGGCGGCGGCAAGTCCGTCACCCGCGGCGTGAAGGCGGAGGTTGGCGAGTCCCAGGCGGCCCTCGACCTGGAGATCGTCGTCGACTACGGCGTGTCCATCGCCGACGTGGCCCGCGACGTCCGCGAGAACGTCATCTCCGCGGTGGAGCGCATGACCGGTCTTGAAGTCGTCGAGGTCAACATCGCGGTCAGCGACGTCAAGCTGCCCGACGAGGACGACGACGAGGACGAGAGCGAACAGCGAGTTCAGTAGCCCTTCCGCACCTCCGTCGCACGGCAGTTGAGGAGAGAGACACGATGAGCATGGCTGTCGCCGGTCTGCTGGCCGGCATGGCGCTCGGATTCGCCGGCTATTTCGGCGGTTTCGGAGCCTTCGTACTGGTGGCCGCGCTGGGCGCGATCGGCTTCATCGCCGGCCGCTTCCTGGACGGTGACCTGGAGCCCGGCGACTTCTTCCGGAGTCGCGATCGCGGCGACCGGCGACGGTGACGGCGGTGACCGGCCGGGTCGCCGCCGCCGAACGGGGCGAGACCCGGATCGCCGACCGTGTCGTCGCCAAGATCGCCGCCCAGGCGGCGAAGGAAGCGGTCGAGGAACTGCCCGCCGACGGGGCGTCGCCGCGTGCCACGGTGACCGTGCACCGCGACGCCGCCCGGGTCCGGGTCAGCCTGGAGCTCGGCTACCCCAGCGACATCGGCCGCCAGTGCGGTGCCGTACGCCGCCGGGTCGCCCAGCGGGTCAAGGCGCTGGCAGGGATGGAGGTGCCCGAAGTGGCCGTCCAGGTCGAACGGCTGCACCCCGCCGGAGCGAACGCCGCACACGGGAGGATCCGATGACCGACCCCGGCGAACCGACCGGCTCCACCCGACGGATGCCCACCGTGGAACCGGGCGGCGACGACGCGCGCACCCCCGCCCCGGACGCGCCGGCCGACGCCCGCGAACCGGTCCCCACCCTGGAGCGGGGCGACGGAAGGGCCGGCCGCTTCTGGTCCGCCCGCCGGGTCCCGGCCGCCCTGCTGGCCCTCGTGCTCCTCGGCGCGGCCGGACTGCTCCTCTACGACATCGCCGCCGTACGGGCCGATCACCCGGCCATGCAGTGGCGGCGCTCCCTCGCCGACGGCCTGGCCGAACAGCGCCTGGATGACACCCCCGTGCTCATCGGAGCCGGGGTGGCCGCGGCGATCGGCCTCTGGCTGATCCTGCTGGCCCTCACCCCCGGGCTGCGTGACCTGCTGCCGATGCGCCGCGACCGCGCCGACATCCGGGCCGGACTCGACCGCACCGCCGCGGCCCTCGTGCTGCGGGACCGGGCCGTCGAGGTGTCCGGCGTGCAGTCCGTACGGGTCAGGATGGGACGGCGGAAGGCGAAGGTGCGGGCCCTCTCGCACTTCCGGGAACTCGACGACGTGCGGACCGACCTGGACTCCGCGATGGAGAAGGCCGTCCGGGAACTGGGCCTGGCCAGGCCGCCGGCCCTCTCCGTCCAGGTGCACCGACCGGCGAAGAAGGGATGAGCCGTATGCGCTCCACCGTCAACCGGGTCCTGCTGGCCCTGGCCGGACTGGTGCTCGTCGCCGTCGGCGGAGCCGTGCTCGCCACCGGCCTCGGCGCGTCCGTACCGTCCTGGTCGCCCTGGGACGGCAAGAGCGACGTCCTGCTCAGCGTGGCCGACCGGCACCGCTGGCGCGACGAGGGCTGGTGGTGGCCGGTCGTGATCGCCGTCCTGGCCGTCCTCGTGGTCCTCGCCCTGTGGTGGTTCTTCGCCCAGTTCCGCCGCGGCCGGCTCACCGAGGTCCTGGTGGACAGCGGCGACGGCGAAGGGGCCCAGCTGCGGGGCCGGGCCCTGGAGGGTGTGCTCGTCCAGGAGGCGGGCGAGCTGGACGGAGTGGCCCGCGCCCAGGCGATGCTGACCGGCCGCCGCACCGAGCCCCGGTCCCGGCTCCGGCTGCTGATGGAGCCGCACGCCGCGCCGCTCGGGACGCTGAAGGCGGTCGCCGACGGGGCGCTGGCGCACGCACGCGATTCGGCCGGTCTGGACGAGCTCCCCGCCGAGGTGCGCCTCAAGGCCGTCAAGCACCGCGCGGAACGGGTGTCCTGACGGCCCAGCGGCGTACTGGGGCCTGCGGGCTCAGAAGCCGTGCCGGTAGCCGCCGTCGACCGGGACCATGATGCCCGTGAGGTACGAGGCGGCGGGGGAGAGCAGGAAGGCCGCGGTCTTCCCGAACTCCTCCGGCGTCCCGTAGCGTCGCAGCGGGATCCGCGCCTCGTTCGCGGTGCGGGCGGCCTCCGCGTCGCCGGACAGCGCGTCCAGCTCGCGGACCCGGTCGGTGTCGATCCGGGCGGGCAGCACGCCCACGACCCGGATGCCGCGCGGGCCCAACTCGTCGGCGAGCGACTTGGCGAAACCGGCGAGACCGGGACGCAGTCCGTTGGAGATGGTCAGCCCCGCGATCGGCTCGTGGACCGACCCGGAGAGCACGAAGCCGATCGCGCCGCCCTCGCCGAGCGCGGCCGCCGCCGTCCGGGCCAGCCGTACCGCTCCCAGGAACACCGTCTCGAACGCCGTCTGCCACTGGTCGTCCGTGTTGTCCGCGAGGAAGCCGGGGGCGGGTCCGCCGACGCTGACGAGGATGCCGTCGAGCCGCCCGAAACGTTCCCTCGCGGTGTCCACGAGGCGTTGGGCGGCGCTCGGGTCGGCGTTGTCGGCGGCGAGCCCCAGTACGTCCCCGCCCAGCTCGGCGGCGGCCTCCTCGACGGACTTCTCGTCCCGGCCGGTGATGATCACCTTCGCTCCGTCGGCGGCCAGCGCCCGGGCCGTGGCGTTGCCGAGGCCCCGGGTCGCTCCGGTGACGATGTAGACGCGGTCCTTCAATCCAAGATCCATGGCCCTATCCTGCCGGGTCGTCCCCGGCGAGGTCGACAGCGGAGTTCACCAGTCCGATATGACTGAAGGCCTGCGGGAAGTTGCCGAGCTGCCGCCCCGCCGCCACGTCGTACTCCTCCGCCAGCAGCCCCATGTCGTTGCGCAGCTCCAGCAGATGCTCGAACAGCTCGCGCGCCTCGTCCGGCCTGCCGATCCGCTGCAACGCGTCGACCAGCCAGAACGAGCAGGCGAGGAACGCCCCTTCGTCGCCCGGCAGTCCGTCCACCGAGGCGCCCTCGGTGCTGTAGCGGCGGACCAGCCCGTCGCTGCCCAGCTCGGCGCGGACCGCGTCGACCGTGCCGATCACCCGGGGGTCGTCCGGCGGCAGGAACCCGGTCCGCACGATGAGCAGCGTCGAGGCGTCCAGCTCCCGTGAACCGTAGGACTGGGTGAAGGTGTTCCGCTCGGGGTCGTACCCCTTCTCGCAGACCTCGGCGTGCACGGCGTCCCGCATCGCCCGCCACCGGTCGGCGTCGCCGGGCAGCTCCGGGTTCTCCTCCAGCGAGCGCACCGCCCGGTCGGCGGCGACCCACGCCATCACCTTGGAGTGCACGAAGTGCCGCCGCGCGCCCCGGATCTCCCACAGCCCTTCGTCCGGCTCACGCCAGCTCGACTCCAGGAAGCCGAGCAGGCTGAGCTGGAGGTTCCAGGCGTGCGGTTTGTCGTCGAGCCCGGCGACGCGGGCGAGGCGGAGCGCGTCGATGACCTCGCCGTACACATCGAGCTGACGCTGACGCACGGCCGCGTTCCCGATCCGCACCGGACGGGAGTGCTCGTATCCGGAGAGCCACGGCAGCTCCATCTCGGGGAGCCGGCGCTCACCCGCCAGCCCGTACATGATCTGGAGGTCGGCCGGGTCCCCGGCGACGGCCCGCAGCAGCCAGTCCCGCCAGGCCTCCGCCTCGTCCAGATAGCCGGCCGAGACCATCGCCCCGAGGCTCAGCGTGGCGTCCCGCAGCCAGCAGAAGCGGTAGTCCCAGTTCCGCACGCCGCCGATCTCCTCCGGCAACGAGGTGGTCGGGGCCGCCACGATGCCGCCGGTCGGGGCGTACGTCAGCGCCTTCAGCGTGATCAGCGAACGCAGCACCGCGTCGCGGTAGGGCCCCTCGTACGTGCACCGCTCGGTCCACTTCGCCCAGTCGTGCAGCGTGTGTTTCAGCGCCTTGTGCGGGTCGATCAGCTTCGGGCGCGGCGAGTGCGAGGGGTGCCAGGTCAGCACGAACGCCACGCTCTCGCCCTCGGCGACGGTGAACGAGGAGCAGGTGCTGAACTGCTGGCCCCACGTCTTGACCGCCGGTTCGCTGCGCAGCCACACGGAGTCGGGCCCCGCGACGGCGACCCGGTGGCCGTGGGACTTGCGCACCCAGGGCACCACGGACCCGAAGTCGAAGCGCAGCCGCAGCACCGAGCTCATGTCGACGGTGCCGCTGACGCCCTCGACGATCCGCATCAGGTCCGGCGCCTTGTCGCGCTGCGGCATGAAGTCGATGACCTTCACCGTGCCGGTCCGCGTCTCCCAGTACGTCTCCAGGACCAGGGAGTCCTTCACATAGGCGCGCCGGGCGCAGGCGTCCGAGGGGCCCGCTCCCTTGGGCGCGATGCGCCAGTGGCCGTTCTCCTCGGTGCCGAGCAGGGCGGCGAAGCAGGCGCCGGAGTCGAAGCGGGGCAGGCAGAGCCAGTCGACGGAACCGTTCCTGCCGACGAGCGCGGCGGTCTGGAGATCGCCGATCAGGGCGTAGTCCTCGATGCGTGGGGTCACGCCAGGCGTTTTCCCGAACCGGGCCGTTGTCAACCAGCCCGTGTGACCCGACGGGTGTGTGCCGTGGGTCTCAGGCGCTCGCCGGTTCGGGCTGCTCGGGGGCGTCGGCCGTCGCGTTCCCGGCCGCGGCCTCCTCGCGGTCGCGCTTCTCCCGGCGTACGAGAATGATCCAGCCGACCGGGACGGCGGCGACGAACAGCCACCACTGGACGGCGTAGGCCATGTGCGGGCCGATCGATCCGTCGTCGGGGCGGGCGATCTGCTCGGGCAGATCACCCGACGGCGTGGGCTCGGTCTGCTCGATGTATCCGCCGAGGACCTTCCGGGACAGCAGCTGGGACTGCTGCTCGCTGTTGATCAGCATCACCTGCCGGTCCGGCAGCCCCGCCAGGTCCTTGATGCCGCTGCTGCCGGTCGTCTCGTCCGCCTTCAGACGGCCGGTGACGGTCACTTCGCCCCGGGGCGCGGGCGGCACGTCGGGGAACGCGGTCTGGTTCGGCGCGGCCGGGACCCAGCCCCGGTTGACCAGCACCGTGCCGCCGTCCTTGAGGTCCAGCGGGGTCAGGACGTGGACGCCGATGCGATCGTCGTCCGAGGTCCGGCGGCGGACGACCACCTCGTGCCCGGTGTCGAACGTGCCCGTCGCGGTGACCGTCCGCCAGTAGTCCGAGCGGGGGACGGTGTGCCCGGGGGAGGTGAGGTCGGTGACCGGGACCGGCTGCGCTTCGAGGTTCCGCGAGATCAGCGCGTTCTGCTCGACCCGGTGCTCGTGCTTGTGGAACTGCCAGAAACCCAGCTCGATCATCGTCGGGATCAGCGCGAGGCCGAGCAGGGTGAGGATCACCCACTGCCGGGTCAACAGGAAGCGGTACACCCCATGACCGTACAACCGGGGTCATGGGGTGCGGCACTCAGGGGTGCTGCCGGGCAAGCCCGGCAATGAGGTGATCCGTCACACTTTGTCCACGATGCCCGCCTTCCCTTCGGCGCGGGCGCAGTGGGCGCCGCAGTACCAGTGCCCGTCGGCCTCGACGCCCTGCCCGATCACCTGGACCCGGCAGTGCTCGCAGATCGGCGCCATGCGGTGGATGGCGCAGGAGAAGCAGTCGAAGACGTGCACCGCACCTTGTGCGTGCACCTCGAAGGACATGCCGTAGTCGTTTCCGCAAACCTCACAACGTGCCATGCGCCACAGGGTGGGACGCCCGGCGCCCCCGGGCGAGCGGCTGCCGGGCGAGTCGTGCCCGGTTCACTCCGATGACGGGGTCGCCTCCGGTGGCGGCGGGGACGCCTGCTGCGGCAGGACGGCCCCGTCGGCGGGGGCCACATCGCGCAGCAGATGGGTGAAGGCGCTCTCCTCCAGGATCGGCGTGCCGAAGGACTTGGCCTTCTGCGTCTTGGAGGTGGCCGCGTCCGGATCGTTGGTCACCAGCAGACTGGTCAGCCGCGACACGCTGGTCGCCACATGGAGCCCGGCCTCGATCGCCCGGTCCTCCAGCAACTCCCGGTCGATCGAGGTGTCCCCGGAGAAGGCCACCCGCATCCCCTGCTGGAGCGGCTTCTCCTTCTCGTACCGCCCCGGATTGGGATACGGGCAGGCCGGCCGCTTCCGCGAGGGCCGCCAGCCGTTCGGCTGCCGCGAGGTCTGATACCCGACGCGCGGGGTGACGGGGGAGTCGGACCACTCGGTCAGCGGCCGGCACTCCAGCAACGGCAGCCGCACCCCGCCCCGGGCCGCCGCGTGCAGACTCGGCCGGAACGCCTCGGCCAGCACCCGGGCGTCGTCCAGGGCGTGGTGGGCCTGCTGCTGGACGACCCCGAAGTGCGCGGCGAGGGAGGCCAGCTTGTGGTTGGGCAGCGGCAGCCGCAGCTCCTTGGCGAGCGCGATCGTGCACAGCCGGTGCTCGACCGGGGCGACCACGGATGCCCGGGCGTACTCCCGGGCGATCATCGACCAGTCGAACGCCGCGTTGTGCGCGACGAGCACCCGGTCCGCGAGCCGCGCGGACAACTCCTCGGCCACCTCGGGAAAGAGCGGAGCCCCATCGAGCACATCGCTCGTCAGCCCATGGATCCAGACCGGCCCGGGGTCGCGCTCCGGGTTGACCAGCGTGTACCAGTGGTCCTCGACGTTGCCCAGGGCGTCCAGCCGGTAGACGGCGGCGGAGACTATCCGGTCGTCGCGGGCGAGGCCGGTGGTCTCCACGTCGACGACCGCGTACCCCTGGGGGTAGGCGGTCGGCCACGGTGCGGCTGTCTGGCGGTCGTCGAGCATGGTCACAGAGAATACGGGCCGCGACTGACAGTGCCCCATTCGGCCGGGTGGGCCAGGTCTGGAGTGGCATCGCGGAACTTGCAACTCCGTTTCCCGCCCGCCGCCTTCGGGTCAGCCGAGCGCGGCCACCAGGTCGCCCGCGGCCAGCCGGTCGAGACCGCAGCCGTCCACCGGACCGGGCAGCAACCGGTAGACCGTGCCGCTCACCTTCTCCGGGGCCGCGTCCCCGTTCACCACCGCGAGCAGCACCCGCTTCCCGGCCGCCGCCCGCTCCACCGCGGCGACCCCGTCCCCGTCGCCGGACCCCGTACCGTGCGGCTCCTCCGCGTCCGGGGAGCGGAGCGTGCGTATCCGGCCGGCGAAGGCGGCCGTGTCCTCCCCGGCCCCGCGCCGGTAGCGCACCAGTCCGTGCCTGCGGGAGACCGCCACCTCGTCGGTCCGGGCCGCCGCGTGCCACACCGCCAGGTCCCACAGCGTCGTACGCCCCGCGGAGAAGTACTGGTACAGGTCCCGGCCCGCCCGGCCCAGCTCGTCGATGTGCCGGCTCACGCTGTGGTGGCCCGCCGACGGCGGCAGATGCAGATCGGTCCAGAGGAAGGTGCGCCGCTCCACGTCCACCACCATCGGCACATGGACCCGGGAGTGGCCGATCAGGTCATAACGCTGGCGGACGGTCCGCGGGTCGAAGTGCGCGACGCGCCCGGCCACCGACGGCAGCGCCATGAACCCGGCGAACGCGTCGGGCAGCAGCTCGAAGGGCATGTTGTTGTAGCTGAACACCACCGGCATCGCGAACCGCACCCCGGCCCGGGTGAGCCCGTCCAGGTCCAGGTCGGCGTACTCGCTGGCGCCCCTCGGCGCGGGCGCGGAGGTCAGGTCGCCGGAGTGCACGGCCACCCGGTTCCGGTACACCAGGTTCGTGTAGTCGCAGAGCCCGAGGTACGTCCAGTCGGCGTCGAAGAAGGCCACCGACAGGTCGAGATCGACGGTCTCGGCGGGCGGCTGCATCCAGTGCAGGAACATCCGCAGCACCTCGCCCCCGGGCAACGGCTGCGTACTGCCCCGGGGAACCGCGACCAGCGCCTTGGCCGCCGCGCTCTCGGCGGAGGGCACGGCGAGCGCGGCCAGCCCCTCGTCGAGCACCGCCAGATCGAAGCGGGACGCGGTGGAGAGTCGTCGCAGCACCTCGCGCTCCAGCAGCGCGCAGACCCGTTCCACGGTCGGGGCGGGCAGCGGGGGACGGGTGTCATCCAGGGTGTACGAGTGCGTCACCTGGCCCCGGGGGAAGAAGACCCGCCGCCCGCCGGGAACGTCACGGATCCTCAGCCGCCCCAGCGCCGCCAGCAGCGGGCCCGGCCCCGCACCGGCGAGCCCGTGCTCCAGCACGCCGGCCAGGGCGTCCGGCAGCGTCCCGTCCCCCTCCAGCCGCAGCACCTGGTCGAGCCGGCGCAGCAGGGTGCCCGGGCGCTGGGCGAGGAGGGCGATCACGGTGCCGCTCTCGCGCGCCGCGAACGCCTGCTCGACCCGCCCGGTCCAGGTGTTGGCTTTGAACAGCGCCCCGTCCGCCCGTACGGCGAGCGGGTTCTCGGCCGCCGTACGGACCAGGGTCGCCGCGAGCGGTTCCGACACCGTGGACACATGCGTCGCCCGCAGCACGGCGAAGGCCAGGGCGGCCCGGGGGTGGCGGGCGTGCTGCTCGTTCGGGTGCAGCGTCTCGGCGGCCCGCTTCCACCGCTCGGGGTGCCGCAGGACGTCCTCGACCAGGGCGGAGGGGTCCAGTCCGTCGAGTACGCCGAGGAGTTCGCGCCGCAGCCCGCGCGGCAGGGACCGGTGCCGGGGGGTGTCCAGCAGGTCGGCCCCGCCGCCCGACCACACGGCGAGCAGCCGCAGCACATCGGTGGCGGTGGTCAGCCGGGCGGGCAGGACCGCCCGCACGGCGTCCCGGGTCCGCCGGTCCCGCAGCAGCGTGCCCAGGACCAGCGCCTTCGTCTCCCGTACGGGAATCTCCACCGGCAGCCATCCGAGCCCCGCCGGAGTGTGGGCCAGCAGCGTCACGACGTCGTCCCGGTCCTGCGGAGGCAACGGGGTGCGCCGTGCGAGCAGCCGTCCCAGCGCCGTGACCGCGTCCGCCGCCGCGTCGGTGCCGAGGGCCAGCGGCTGCACCGGCCCGGCCGCCGTGTCCACCCGTCGGCGCGGCGGCGCGGGCCTCAGGAACGGGTCGTCGTCGGCGGTGCGGCGGTGGCAGACCGGACAGCCGGAGTAGTCGGCGCCGTCCCAGCACTCCCGGCACACGAGGTGGGCGCAGGGGGCGACCGGGTGCACGCTGCCGACCGTGGAACAGAGCACGCACGGCTGGTGCGGCCACTGGAGCAGCAGGGTGAACACCCGGTCCACGTACAGCTGGAGCGTGTCGTCCGGCACCGAGGCCGGGAAGCTGCGGAAGAGCGGCATGTGCGTACGGTCCGCGCCGAGCTCGGCGTCGATGTGCCCCACCAGCCGCTTCCCCGCGTCGGCCAGTCCGGCGGGCCCGAGCCACGCGAGGGCCGCGTGCAGAGCCGGTGTGAGGGCGAACCCGCGGTCCAGGAGTTCGGCCTCCAGGGCCACCAGCCCGGTCGTGGTCGGCGGATCACCGGGCCGGTGCCCTGCCTCCCCGACGTACACCGTCCGAAGACGGCGGAGCAGCACGGACGACAGCGACGGCGACACGGACAAACAGGCCCCCGGGGCGGGTGAGGAGAAGGAGAGAGGCAGCGGGGGCGGAGAGTGGGTGCGCTACGAGTGTCGTAGAGGTGGAGAAGGAAGCACACCGCGGAGCCGCCCCCGCGCAAGAAGGAGCTTAGGGAGGCGTGTTGAAGGGCGCCACGTATTTATCAGGCCGACCGACGGGCGGAGGTCCATTGGCAGAAGGTGCCAAAGTCTGCTGACAGCAGGTCTCGCATACTTGTGGGTAACAACCTCTAGCCCTCACCGACCGACGGCCCTACGGTGCTCGCATGGAGCCGAACCTGCCCGATGTCGTGCTGTGGTCAATACCGGCCTTCGTGCTGCTCACCGTGATCGAGATGGTCAGCTACCGCCTCCATCCGGACGAGGACGCGGCCGGGTACGAGACCAGGGACGCCGCCACCAGCGTCACCATGGGGCTCGGCAGCCTGGGCTTCGACCTGCTGTGGAAGATCCCCATCCTGGCGATCTACATGGGGGTCTACGAGCTGACGCCGCTGCGGGTGCCCGTGGTGTGGTGGACCGTCCTGCTGATGCTCCTCGCCCAGGACTTCTTCTACTACTGGTCCCACCGCGGCCACCACGTGATCCGGATCCTGTGGGCCTGCCATGTGGTCCACCACTCCAGCGAGAAGTTCAACCTCACCACCGCGCTGCGCCAGCCCTGGACCTCCGCGACCGTCTGGCCCTTCTACCTGCCGCTGATCGCCTGCGGCGTTCACCCGGCGGCGCTCGCGTTCTGCCAGTCGGCCAACCTCGTCTACCAGTTCTGGGTGCACACCGAGCGGGTCGGCAAGCTCCCGCGCCCCTTCGAGTACGTCCTCAACACCCCCTCCCACCACCGCGTCCACCACGCCTCGCAGGGCGGCTACCTGGACCGCAACTACGGCGGCATCCTGATCATCTGGGACCGGATGTTCGGGTCCTTCGCGGCGGAGGCCGAGCGGCCCGTCTACGGGCTCACCAAGAACATCTCCACCTACAACCCGCTGCGCGTCGCCACCCACGAGTACGCCGCCATCGCCCGGGACGTCCGGGCCGCCGACACCTGGAGCGAGCGGGCCGGCCGGGTCTTCCGAGGGCCGGGCTGGCAGCCGGCGGCGAAGGCGGGGGCGCCTGCGCACGGTTCGGCACCCGTACAGGCCGCAGCGGTATCCGTACCGGACCAGGCCCCCGCCCCGGAACGCGCCCTGTGACCGCCACCGCCGCCCGCCCCGGCTCCACCGGGGCCGACGGGCGGGCCGAGCGCTTCGCCCGCCCCGTGCTCCTCGCCTTCCTCCTCGTCGCCGCGGCCGACCTCGCCGGGCTCCTCGCCGGGGCCGAGACCGTCCATCTGGTCGCCAAGCCGCTGCTGATGCCGCTGCTCGCCGGGTACGCTGCGCTGCGCGGCGCCCCCCGGCTGCTTGTCGCGGCCCTGCTGTTCGGGTGGGGCGGCGACGTCTTCCTGCTCGCCGACAACGACCTGGCCTTCCTCGTCGGCATGGGGTCGTTCGCCGTCGGCCATGTCTGCTACCTGACGCTGTTCGGGCGGGGGGAGGGGCGAGGCCGGGCTCCCGCACCGCTGGTCACCGGGGCCGGTTACGCCGTCCTCCTCGTCGTCTTCCTCGTGCTGATCTGGCCGGACCTCCCGGCGGATCTGCGGATCCCGCTCACCGGCTACAGCCTGCTGCTCACCGCCATGGCCTGGCGGGCGGGCGTGTTCGGACCGTACGCGGCGGCCGGCGGCGCGCTCTTCCTGCTCTCGGACGCCCTCATCGCCACCGGTATCGCGGAGTGGCCGCAGGCGCCCGCCCCCGACTTCTGGGTGATGCTCACCTACATCGCCGCACAGGCCCTGCTGACCCTCGGGGTGCTGACGAAGCGCAAGACGAAGCACAAGCCGGGGGCGTGAGCCCAGGGAAGGCCCGAGGGCCCGGGGAGAACGGTCTCCCCGGGCCCTCGGCCGTGCCGCGACGTGCCGTTACCAGCGCACCGCGTCCAGCGCGTCCACCACTCCGGCCCCGTAGAAGCCGTTGTAGCTCTTGCCGCCCTCGCAGACCGCGTCGATGACGCCGTCACCGTTGATGTCGTACGGCTCGCCGCACGCCTTCGCGTCCGCCTCCACCGTCAGCAGCGCCTTGACCGCGGCCGGCGAAGCGTAGGGGTGCTTCGACTTGATCAGCGCCACGACGCCCGCGACATGCGGGGACGCCATCGACGTACCGGCCTTGTAGCCGAACTTGCCGCCCGGCAGCGTGGAGAGGATCAGGCCGTTGACGGCGGGCGGCTCGGGGGTCTGGTAGACCGTCGAGTCACCGCCCGGGGCCGCCACGTCGATGATGCCCTTGCCGTAGTTCGAGTACGAGGACTTCAGGCCCTTCGCACCCGTCGCGGAGACCGTCACGACGCCCGGCAGCATGGTCGGGATGTCCGGGCAGGCGCTCGGGTCGATCGTCCGCGTGACCGGCTCGGTGTCGTTCGGGCTGGTCGTGTCCTCGATCGCGTCGAGGGCCAGGTCGTGGCGGGAGTTGCCCGCCGCCGCGACGTTGACCGTGCCCTTGCGCTCCGCGTACTTCACGGCGCGGGTGAGCGCGTCGACCAGGGCGCCCTGGTCGGGGTCGTTCTTGCAGTTGAACAGCCACGGGTCGGTGTAATAGCTGTTGTTGGTCACCTCGACACCGCGCTCGGCGGCCCAGAGGAACCCGCAGACGACGGCCTCGGTGTAGAAGAACCCGTCCGGGTTCGACACCTTGATGCCCGACACCTTCACGCCCGGGGCGACACCGGTGACACCGGCGCCGTTCTTCGCGGCGGCGATGGTGCCCGCCACATGCGTGCCGTGGTCGCTCTCGCCCGCCGCCGGACGCCAGGAGCCGGCGGTGGTGTCCGGAGCGCCCGACACACAGTTCGCCGAGGCGCGCTCGTCGAAGTTCGGGGCCAGGTCCGGGTGGGTGTCGTCGACGCCCGTGTCGATGACGGCGACCGTCACCTTCTTCGAGCCCAGCGACTTCTGGTGCGCCTTGTCCGCCTTGATCGCGGGCAGCGACCACTGGAGCGGCTCCAGCGGGTCCTCGCCGGCCTTCGCGTCCGCGGCG
Organism: Streptomyces rubiginosohelvolus; assembly: GCF_014649875.1. GTDB lineage: Bacteria > Actinomycetota > Actinomycetes > Streptomycetales > Streptomycetaceae > Streptomyces > Streptomyces rubiginosohelvolus. The sequence goes on from NZ_BMTW01000010.1 coordinate 215,160, forward strand.
GCGGCCGCCGCCTGCTCGGCGGTGAGCGGCTCCGCTATCGAGCCGACGTCCTTCGTCGCCTGCGGCACGATCGGGTTCGTGCGGGTGGCGCCCGCCGACTCCACGCCCCGTGCGCGGCGGATCGTTTCGCCGAAGGCCGGGTTCTGCGAGTGGACGACGATGACGCCGATCTGCTCATAGGCGATGACGACGGTGCCGCCGGCCTTGGCGATCGCCTTCTTGACGTCCTTCACCGTGCCGTGGCCGCCCCGGACGTTGACCACGTAGGACAGCTTCGGCCCGTCGGTCCGCACGCTCGCGGCGGCCTGCTCGCCGGTGGGCGCCGCCGTGGCCGTCGCCGTCGGCAGGAAGCCGATCGAGGCGGTCAGCGCGAGTCCGACGGGCACCGCGAGTGCGCGGGTCCGTCTCGATGCCAGATGAGCCATGGGTTCTCCACATCATCCGTGCCGAACGACCGGACACCTGGCGTGTTCGGTCGCGTACATGACGAGTGAAGCTATCGCTGATCATCCCGGCGCATCAACGTTTACGGGCAAGTGAGTTCGAAGAGTGACCGATGCGGCCGAATGTGAACGGGTGACGCCCCGCCAACCGGCCGAACGGCGACCCCTCCGGGAAGGCGAACGAGAAGGCGAAAGACGCGGTGAACCGCTTCGTCGTGCCCTCCGTGCCGTTGTCCAGGAGGTACATCACCGTCCCCCGCCGGCAAAGAGGCCTCCCTTTGGCACCCAACGTCCCCCAGATCACCGCACCCGCGTCGCGAGGAGATTCCGTGGCTACCGATGCACCGCCCCCCGAGGGCACATCGCCCACCGGGCCCGTACAGCCCACCACCGAGGCGTTCGTCGCGGAGCAGTCGAGCCCGGAGTTCGCCGACCTGCGCCGCTCCTACCGCTCCTTCGCCTTCCCCCTGACCATCGCCTTTGTGACCTGGTACCTGCTCTACGTCCTGCTCTGCAACTACGCGGGCGGATTCATGGCCACCAAGGTCGTCGGCAACATCAACATGGCGCTCGTCCTCGGACTCGCCCAGTTCGCCACCACCTTCCTCATCGCCTGGCTCTACTCCCGGCACGCCGCGAGCAAGCTCGACCCCAAGGCCGAGGCCATCAAGTCCCGTATGGAGGCCGACGTATGAGCGCCGCCCACGCCCTCTATCCCACCGTCCAGCTCGCCGCCACCGAGGGGGCGAGCGAGCACCGGCCGCTGATCATCACGCTGTTCGCCGCGTTCGTCGTCGCCACCCTCTTCATCACCGTGTGGGCGGGCCGCCAGACCAAGAGCGCCTCCGACTTCTACGCGGGCGGCCGCCAGTTCACCGGATTCCAGAACGGACTCGCGGTCTCCGGCGACTACATGTCCGCCGCGTCCTTCCTCGGCATCGCCGGAGCCATCGCCCTCTTCGGGTACGACGGCTTCCTGTACTCCATCGGCTTCCTCGTCGCCTGGCTCGTCGCCCTGCTCCTGGTCGCCGAACCGCTGCGCAACTCCGGCCGCTACACGATGGGCGACGTCCTCGCCTACCGGATGCGCCAGCGCCCCGTCCGTACCGCCGCCGGTACGTCCACGATCGTCGTCTCGATCTTCTACCTGCTGGCCCAGATGGCCGGAGCCGGCGTCCTCGTCTCGCTGCTGCTCGGCATCACCAGCGACTTCGGGAAGATCGTCATCGTCGCCCTGGTCGGCATCCTCATGATCCTCTACGTCACCATCGGCGGCATGAAGGGCACCACCTGGGTGCAGATGGTCAAGGCCGTCCTGCTCATCGCGGGCACCCTGCTCATCACCTTCCTGATCCTGCTGAAGTTCAACTTCAACATCTCCGACCTGCTCGGCACCGCCGCCAGCAACAGCGGCAAGGGCGCGGCCTTCCTGGAGCCCGGCCTGAAGTACGGCGCCACCGGGGTCTCGAAGCTGGACTTCATCTCGCTCGGCATCGCCCTGGTCCTCGGCACCGCCGGCCTGCCGCACATCCTGATCCGCTTCTACACCGTGCCGACCGCGAAGGCCGCCCGTAAGTCCGTGAACTGGGCGATCGGCATCATCGGCGCCTTCTACCTGATGACGATCGTGCTCGGCTTCGGCGCCGCCGCGATCCTCAAGCAGGACGACATCATCGCCTCCAACAAGGCCGGCAACACCGCGGCGCCACTCGCCGCACTGGAGATCGGCGGCGGCTCCGGGTCCACGGGCGGAGCCATCCTCCTCGCGGTCATCTCCGCGGTCGCCTTCGCCACCATCCTGGCCGTCGTCGCCGGACTGACCCTCGCCTCCTCCTCGTCCTTCGCGCACGACATCTACGCCAACGTCATCCGCAAGGGGCAGGCCACCGAGAAGGAGGAGGTCCGCGCGGCGCGCTGGGCCACCGTCGCGATCGGCATCGTCTCCATCGCGCTCGGTGCACTCGCCCGCGACCTGAACGTCGCCGGACTCGTCGCCCTGGCCTTCGCGGTCGCGGCCTCCGCCAACCTGCCGACGATCCTCTACAGCCTCTTCTGGAAGCGCTTCACCACGCAGGGGGCCCTCTGGTCCATCTACGGAGGTCTCGCCTCCTCCGTCCTGCTGGTGCTGTTCTCGCCGGTCGTCTCCTCCAAGCCGACCTCGATGTTCCCGGACGTCGACTTCGCCTGGTTCCCGCTGGAGAACCCCGGCCTGATCTCGATCCCGCTGGGCTTCCTGCTCGGCTGGATCGGCTCGCTGATCTCCAAGGAGAAGGCCGACACGGACAAGTACGCCGAGCTGGAGGTCAAGTCCCTCACCGGCGTCGGAGCCCACTGAGCACACCGGAGCGGGCGGGCCCGTTCGGCCCATCGCCCACCCCCTGCGGCCGGGCCGCGTCGTAGAGTCCTACGACGCGGCCCGGCCGCACCTCGTGGCAAACGGGCCACGCCGTTGTCACATGTCTCACGTAGGCTCGGAAGTACCAGAAGCGAAGAAGAGCGATCGCACCACCGGGGGAGGGACCCACCGTGCTCATCGACACCTACGACCGGGTCGCCACCGACCTGCGCGTGTCACTCACCGACAAGTGCAATCTCCGCTGCACCTACTGCATGCCGGAAGAGGGCCTTCAGTGGCTCGGCAAGAGCGAGCTGCTCTCCGACGACGAGATCGTCCGCCTGATCCGGATCGCCGTCACCCGGCTCGGCATCACCGAGGTCCGCTTCACCGGCGGCGAGCCTCTGCTGCGCCCCGGCCTCGTCTCCATCGTCGAGCAGTGCGCCGCGCTCACCCCGCGCCCCCGCATGTCCCTCACGACCAACGGCATCGGACTCAAGCGGACCGCCACCGCCCTCAAGGCCGCCGGTCTCGACCGGGTCAACGTCTCGCTGGACACCCTGCGGCCCGACGTCTTCAAGACCCTCACCCGCCGTGACCGCCACAGGGACGTGCTGGACGGCCTGGAGGCCGCCCACGAGGCCGGGCTCACCCCGGTGAAGGTCAACTCCGTCCTGATGCCGGGACTCAACGACGACGAGGCCCCCGAGTTGCTCGCCTGGGCCGTGGCCCACGACTACGAGCTCCGCTTCATCGAGCAGATGCCGCTCGACGCCCAGCACGGCTGGAAGCGCGACGGCATGATCACCGCCGGGGACATCCTCACCTCGCTGCGCACCCGCTTCACCCTGACGCCCGAGAGCGACGCGTCCCGCGGCTCCGCCCCCGCCGAGCGCTGGACCGTCGACGGCGGCCCGCACCGCGTCGGGGTGATCGCCTCCGTCACCCGCCCGTTCTGCCGCGCCTGCGACCGTACGCGGCTCACCGCCGACGGCCAGGTCCGCACCTGCCTCTTCGCCCGTGAGGAGACGGACCTGCGCGGGGCGCTGCGCGGGGACGCGCCGGACGAGGAGATCGCCCAGCTCTGGCGGACGGCGATGTGGGGCAAGAAGGCGGGCTCCGGACTGGACGACCCGTCCTTCCTGCAGCCCGACCGCCCGATGTCGGCGATCGGCGGCTGACGCCGGGGCGTTCCGGGGGGCCGACGCTCAGGCGTCCCGCGAGCCCTCGGGTCCGGGGTCCCAGTCCTTCAGCGCCACGACATCCTTGAGGAAACCCCGTACACCGAGGAACGAGGACAGGTGCTCCCGGTGCTCGTCGCAGGCCAGCCAGGTCTTGCGCCGCTCGGGCGTGTGCAGCTTCGGGTTGTTCCAGGCGAGCACCCACACGGCGGCGGCCCGGCAGCCCTTGGCGGAACAGAGCGGGGCACCGGAGGGGCTCTCGGCGGACGTCTCGGGGAAAATCACGGGTCCCAGCCTAGGACAGGTGCTCGCGAGCCAAGTCAGGTGGATCGCAAGCCTTCTGAGGCATCCCCTGCGGACGCATCCCCTGCCGGAGAAAAGGCGACGCCGGGCAGCCACGGGGGGAGCTGCCCGGCGTCGGTCCATCGCTCCGACGGGGGATGCGGAGCGCTTTCGAAGTATGTCACGGGGACCGGGGTGCGGTGCACCGGAACGTCATGATTGATCTGAGCTTTTCCTGAGCTTCGCGCGACCTGCGGGGTCAGCCGGGCTCATGCGACGGCGGAACCCGGCCGGACGCCCCCTGAGCGTCCCCCGGCTCCGCCGAACCGGTCACGGGAGCGGCCTCCAGAGCCGGGCGCATCGGCATCGGCACGAACGTCGTCGGCAGCGAAGTCACGTTCTCCCGGCCCGCGTTGGCGATGACCACCGCCACGTACGGCAGCAGGACGCCGAGCACGAGCGCCACGATCGCCACATGCCGCTCCACGTTCCACAGCACCGCGGCGAGCACCACGGACACCGTGCGCACCGACATCGAGATCACATAGCGCCGCTGCCGGCCGCGGACGTCTTCCGTCAGCCCCTGACGGGCGCCCGTGATCCGGATGACCTCCGAATCCGCGTTCTTCCGCAGCATGCTCCACCACCAGATGTCGTCGCCGGACGCTCACGGACCGGGCCGCATCCACGGTACGCCCGTCATCCGCCGGGCGGGCGACCGGGCCCGGCCCGACAGGTGGGACCCGGGGTCCCCCGGACGGCCCAACCGGGCATGCGGGCGCCCGGACGGCGGGCCGAGACTGGGCGGACGCGCACTCCGCGCCGTACGAGGAGGCGAAATGAGCTGGTTGTGGGCAATCATCGTGGGATTGGTGCTCGGTGTCATCGCCAGAGCGATCCTGCCGGGTAAGCAGGACATCCCGCTCTGGCTGACGGCCGTGTTCGGCATCCTCGGCAGCATCCTCGGCAACGCCGTGGCGGGCTGGATCGGTGTGGAGGACACCAAGGGCATCGACTGGATCCGCCATGTGCTCCAGCTGGCGGGCGCCGTGGCGGTCGTCGCCGTCGGCGACATGGCCTGGCAGAAGATCCGGGGCGGCCGCAGTCAGAGAACCTGACCGGTCACCGCTCCACCGCTCCATCGAACGCCGCGGCCGGACACGCGAGGAAAGCGTGTCCGGCCGCGGCGTCGTACTGAGCAGGTCAGCCCGCCGGGCTGACCTCCACGGCCGCCAGGTTCTTCTTGCCGCGGCGCAGCACCAGCCAGCGCCCGTGCAGCAGCTCACCGGCGTCCGGCGCGACCTCGCCGTCGACGACCTTCACGTTGTTCACGTAGGCGCCGCCCTCCTTGACCGTACGGCGGGCCCCCGACTTGCTCGGCGCGAGACCGACCTCCACCAGCAGGTCCACCAGCGGACCCAGCTCGGCGACCGTGGCGTGCGGCACCTCGGAGAGAGCGGCGCCGAGCGTCGCCTCGTCCAGCTCGGCCAGGTCGCCCTGGCCGAAGAGCGCCTTCGACGCCGCGATGACCGCCGCGCACTGCTCGCCGCCGTGCACCAGCGTGGTCAGCTCCTCGGCCAGCGCACGCTGCGCGTTGCGGGCCTGCGGCCGCTCCTCGGTCAGCTTCTCCAGCTCCTCCAACTCCTCACGGCTCTTGAAGCTGAGGATGCGCAGGTAGCGGGAGACGTCCCGGTCGTCCACGTTCAGCCAGAACTGGTAGAACGCGTACGGCGTGGTCATCTCCGGGTCGAGCCAGACGGCGCCGCTCTCGGACTTGCCGAACTTCGTCCCGTCGGCCTTCGTCATCAGCGGCGTCGCCAGCGCGTGCACGACCGCCCCCGGCTCCAGCCGGTGGATCAGGTCGATGCCCGCGGTGAGGTTGCCCCACTGGTCGCTGCCGCCCTGCTGAAGGGTGCAGCCGTGCCGGCGGTACAGCTCCAGGAAGTCCATGCCCTGGAGCAACTGGTAGCTGAACTCGGTGTAGCTGATGCCCTCCTGCGACTCCAGCCGCCGGGCGACGGAGTCCTTGGTGAGCATCTTGTTGACCCGGAAGTGCTTGCCGATGTCCCGCAGGAACTCGATCGCGGACATGCCCGCGGTCCAGTCCAGGTTGTTGACCATCGTCGCCGCGTTCGGGCCCTCGAAGGTGAGGAAGGGCTCGATCTGGCCCCGCAGCCGCTGCACCCACGCGGCGATGGTCTCCGGGTCGTTCAGCGTGCGCTCGGCGGTGGGCCGCGGGTCACCGATCTGCCCCGTGGCCCCGCCGACCAGCGCCAGCGGCTTCAGCCCGGCCTGCTGGAGCCGCCGCATGGTGAGCACCTGCACCAGGTGCCCGACGTGCAGGCTGGCCGCGGTCGGGTCGAAGCCGCAATAGAAGGTGACGGGACCGTCCGCGAGAGCCTTGCGCAATGCGTCCTCGTCAGTGGACTGGGCGAACAGCCCGCGCCACTTCAGCTCGTCGACGATGTCCGTCACGGTTCCGGTGCTCCTTATGCCTGGTAGAGATGTACGTGTCAGTCTAGGCGGGTCATACGCCCGGGCTGACCGAGCTCATGTTGAAGTCCGGGATGCGCAGCGCGGGCATCGCCGCACGGGTGAACCAGTCGCCCCACTCACGCGGCAGCGTCTTCTCCGTACGCCCGGCCTCCGAGGCCCGCGACAGCAGGTCCACCGGCGACTCGTTGAACCGGAAGTTGTTCACCTCGCCGATCACCTCGCCGTCCTCGACCAGATAGACGCCGTCCCGGGTCAGCCCGGTCAGCAGCAGCGTCGCCGGGTCCACCTCGCGGATGTACCAGAGGCAGGTCAGCAGCAGCGCCCGCCCGGTCGTCGCGGCGACCATCTCCTCCAGCGACTTCTCGCCGCCGCCCTCCAGGAGCAGGTTGTCGATGCCCGGGGCGACCGGGAGGCCGGTCAGGCCCGCCGAGTGCCGGGTCGTCGTCAGCCGCTCCAGCTTCCCGTTCCGGACCCAGTCCGTCGGGGCCAGCGGCAGCCCGTTGTCGAAGACGGAACCGCTGTCGCCGGAGGAGTGGGCGATCACGAACGGCGCCGACTCCAGACCCGGGGCGTGCGGGTCGCTGCGCAGGGTGAGGGGGAGCGGCGCGAGCTGCTCGCCGAGCCGGGTCCCGCCGCCCGGCGTCGAGAACACCGTCCGGCCCTCCACCGCGTCCCGCGCGGTCGACGACCAGAGCTGGTAGATCAGCAGGTCCGCCACCGCGGTCGGCGGCAGCAGCGTCTCGTACCGGCCGGCGGGCAGCTCGATGCGCCGCTCCGCCCAGCGCAGCCGCTGTGCCAGCTCCGCGTCCATCGCCGCCGGGTCGACGTCCTTGAAGTCCCGGGTCGCCCGGCCCGCCCACGCCGAACGCGTCCGGTCCGGCGACTTCGCGTTCAGCTCCAGCGTCCCGTTCGGCTGGTCGTGGCGCAGCCGCAGCCCCGTCGACGTCCCCACGTAGGTGGAGGTCAGCTCGTGGTTGGCGAAGCCGTACAGCTCACGGCCGCCCGAGCGGGCCCGGGCGAAGGCGTCGCCGAGCGCCGGGGCGAAGTCCGCGAAGACCTCCGAGCCGGTCTCGGCGGGCGCGTCCGTGAAGTCGGGCGATGCGGGCACCCCGCTCACCAGCGGCTGCGCGTCCTCCGCCGGACCCGCGCCCCGGGCGGCGGCCTCGGCGGCGCGGACCAGCGGCTCCAGGTCGTCGGTGGTCACGGCGGACCGGGAGACGACACCGGAGGCGGTTCCCTCGGCCCCGTCCACGGTCGCGATGACGGTCAGGGTCCGCCCCCGGGTCACCCCGTTCGTGGTGAGCGCGTTGCCCGCCCAGCGCAGATTGGCGGAGGACTGCTCGTCGGCGATGACCACCAGACCGTCCGTGGTGGACAGCTCCAGAGCCCGCTCGACGATCTCGTACGGCTTGCTGACGCGGCTCATCGCCCGGCCTCCTGCGTCGTGTTGAGGATGTTGACGCCCCGGAAGAGGGCGGAGGGGCAGCCGTGCGAGACCGCCGCGACCTGGCCCGGCTGGGCCTTGCCGCAGTTGAACGCGCCGCCGAGCACATACGTCTGGGGGCCGCCGACCTTCTCCATCGAGCCCCAGAAGTCGGTGGTCGTCGCCTGGTACGCCACATCGCGCAGCTGTCCGGCGAGCCTGCCGTTCTCGATGCGGAAGAACCGCTGCCCGGTGAACTGGAAGTTGTAGCGCTGCATGTCGATGGACCAGGACCGGTCACCGACCACGTAGATCCCGCGCTCGACCCCGCCGATCAGGTCCTCCGTGGAGAGCCCGCCCGGATCCGGCTGCAACGACACGTTCGCCATGCGCTGGACGGGGACATGGCCCGGCGAGTCCGCGAACGCGCAGCCGTTGGAACGGCCGAGGCCCGTCAGCTTCGCGATGCGGCGGTCCAGCTGGTAGCCGACGAGCGTGCCGTCCTTCACCAGGTCCCACGACTGCGCCTCGACGCCCTCGTCGTCGTACCCGATGGTCGCGAGGCCGTGCTCGGCGGTGCGGTCGCCCGTCACGTTCATCACGGGGGAGCCGTACGCCAGCTTGCCGAGCTGGTCGAAGGTGGCGAACGAGGTCCCGGCGTACGCCGCCTCGTACCCCAGCGCACGGTCCAGCTCGGTGGCGTGGCCGATCGACTCGTGGATCGTCAGCCACAGGTTGGACGGGTCGACGACGAGGTCGTACGCCCCCGCCTCGACGCCCGGCGCCCGCATCTTCTCCGCCAGCAGCCCGGGGATCTGTTCCAGCTCGGCGTCCCAGTCCCAGCCGGTGCCGGTCAGATACTCCCAGCCCCGGCCCACCGGCGGCGCGATGGTGCGCATCGAGTCGAACTCGCCGGTCGTGCCGTCCACCGCGACGGCGGTGAACTGCGGGTGGATCCGCACCCGTTGCTGCGTGGTGACGGTGCCCGCCGTGTCCGCGTAGAACTTGTTCTCGTGCACGGTCATCAGGGACGCGTCCACATGCGCGACGCCCTCCGCGCCCAGCAGCCGCCCGCTCCACTCGGCGAGCAGCGCCGCCTTCTCCTCGTCCGGTACGGAGAAGGGGTCGACGTCGTACGCCGAGACCCAGGTCCGCTCACCGTGCGACGGCTCGTCCGCCAGCTCCACCAGCTCGTCCGAGCCGGCCGCCGCGATCACCTTCGCCGACAGCTTGGCCATCGCGACGGCCTGCGAGGCCACCTTCGCGGCCGCGTCCATCGTCAGATCGACCCCCGACGCGAACCCCCAGGCCCCGCCGTGCACCACGCGGACCGCGTACCCGAGGTCCGTGCTGTCCGACGCCCCGGCGGGCCGCGCGTCCCGCAGCCGCCAGGTGGCGCTGCGCACCCGCTCCAGCCGGAAGTCGGCGTGCGTCGCGCCGAGGGCCCGCGCTCGGGCGAGCGCCGCGTCGGCCAGCGCGCGCGACGGCAGTGCCAGGAATGACTGATCTACCTCGTGGGGCACAGGGAGTTCCCTTCTCGATACACCACGGCAGTGAACCACGCGGAGGGTGACCGCACCGGGGTGGAGCCTGACCTTTCGTCATGAGATCCGCCAACTTCATGGACCCCGAAGGCGCTGCGGTGAGAAGATCCGCCTATACACGGGTGGCCGGTGGGGTTGATCCCGGTTCTTCCCCCAAGTTCCCCGGAGTTCCGGGCCGGAGAATGAGGTCGTCGTCCCGATGGAGAGAACCGCGCCCGCCGTGGCCGCGCAGGACGTGTTGGCGGAGTTGCGCAGTTCGGGGCAGCGGCTGGCTGCTGCCCTGCGCGCGTCGGCTGTCGCAGTCGAGGCCGGGACCATGCCGGTGGCCGGCGCCGCCGACGAGCTGATCCGGTGGACGGACGACCGGGCCAGGGCCGCCGAGACTCTGGGCGCGGAGGGCTGTCCGTGGCCCGCGGACGCCGGGTACGAGGTGGCCGAGTCCGCACTCGCCCGCGTGCACAGCGCTCGGCAGGAGCAGGCCGAGGCGCTCCGGTGCAAGGCGGCCACGTACACCCAGCTCCTGGAGATGGCCGACGACGGGGAGGAGGCCGACGACCTGCGGCGCCATCTCCTGCGCATCCAGAAGCAGTTGGAGCAGTACGGCGATGTGGTCGGCACTGTTCTCCCGGAGGCCTCCGGCACAGCCGCGAGGCCGTCGGGCACCGGTGCGGGAGCGGGGGCGGAGGCCGCCGGAGAGGCTGGCATCGACGAGGGCGGAGGGACCGGAAAAGGGGAGGCCGGACCGTCTGAGGCGGCTCCCGTTCCACCCGAACAGGCGCAGCCTGCCAGGCCCGTCACTTACGCTGCTGCCTCAGCCGAGGAGCTTCCGGCCCCGCGGCGGCGTCCGGACCCCGTACCAGAGCAGCCGGAGCCCGTGCTCCGCGAGGCGCCCGAACAGGCGCCGGAGGCCGAGCCGGTCGCACCTTCCGCCGAGGCCGAGCCGGTCGCGGCCGATTCCGCCGCCGAAATGGTCGCCGAGAGCCCGGCGGGGCTCCAGTCGCGGCAGCCCGCCCCGCCGAGTGAAGAGTCGTGGCCCGAAGGTGTGGACCGCCCCGACTGGGACCCGCGGGCGCCCTGGGACACGGGAACGGTCTCGCCCGTGGTGCGCCTGCTCGCGGAGGGCCGGGTCGCCGAGGCGTACTGGATGACCGTCGCCTCCGACGAGAGCCCTGTACGCGCCAGGGCCCTCGCCTTCGCCACCGCCGCCTTCGGCTGTGTGTCCGACGCCGAGGCCACTCCCGTACAGATCGCCCACGAGTTCGAGCCCGCCCTGGCGACGGAGGACCGCGAAGCGCACCTCGTCGCGCTGGCCGCCGCGCTACGGACCGGCGTCACCACCCGCTGGCCGCACGTCCTCATCAGCGGGTTCGTCTCACCGGCCGGTCTCTCCGGCCCCTGGCAGCACCTGCTCAACGTCATGGTCTCCGCCGTCCGCGACGGGAGGGTCTTCGAGCCGGGCATGCTGCAGACCGACGAAGGCGGACTGGAGGCCAACGCCCGCGACGAGATCGGCTGCACCGCCCGCAGGCTGCTCGACGACCTCCCGCGCCGCAAGATGAAGTACCAGCGCGCCTCCCAGGTCCTCCAGCACCTGGTCGGCCCGTCCGGGCGGCTCCGTCAGGCGCTGAACCGGGTCATCGAATGGGCCGAGGGTAACCAGGGTGCCGAGGCGGGCGGATTCCGCGTCCTCGGCGAGGAACTGTGGCGCCCCGAGGACATCGACCGCCTCATCCAGGACACCGACGCGCTGTTCCGTACCTCCAAGCAGGCGAAGGAACCGATAACCGCAGGTGCACTGCGACAGCTCCACACCGCGTGCCGCTCCGTCGGAGAGGTCATGATGCGGGCCGAAGCCGCGGCCGTCGCGACCCGTCCCCAGCCCGGGGCCAACGAGCGGGGCATTCCCGAACTGGTCTCGGTGGTCCGCGACCTGGCGGATCACCCCGAGCCGACCGGTGTGGGCGGTGCCGCGCTCGGGCTGCTGCGCAGGTGGCTCGCCGGTGAACCCGTGCCGCTGACGGAGAGCGCCGAGCGCATCCGGGAGAACGGCGGCCCGGTCCCGCCCGCCGACTGCCTGCTGGGCCTGCCGGACCTGCCCCGAGGGCCTGACGGCGAACCTCGGCTCGGCGACCCGCGGACGGCCCTGCGGATGGCGGCCCTCCTGGCCCCCGGGGACGCGGAGTCGGCACTCGACCGTTATCTGGAGAACGGCGATCTTCACCTCGCCCGCGCGCTCATCACGGCCGCCGAACGCGAGCCAGCTGCCTTCGGCGCCGGTCCGGAGTGGGCCGACGCCGCACAGCAGCGCCTGGCTCAGGGGCACGAGGACTGGCGCCGGGAGGTCGGCTCACGCCACCGCGCCGCCGCCGGACTGCTGGCCCAGATGCGGACGCTCAACCAGCTCGCACCCGACCGGGAACGCGAGTTCGCCGGCCAACTGCAGGAGTTCGCGGACGGGGAGGAGTCGGGGCGCTACCGCTTCGCCCTCGACTCGCTGCACGCCCTGGAGGCGGAACTGTCCTCCCTGGTCCACGAGGCCACCCGCGCCCTCCGCCAGGACCTGGCCCAGCTCCGCCGGGACCCGGACCATCCGATGGACCCGGTCGACCACGAGCGCATCGCGCGCCTCATCGACGAGGGGGACACGGTCACTGCCCAGGAGTTCCTCGCGCTCGCGTCGAGCCACCAGCCCCTGCCCGAACGCATCGCGGACGAAGGTGATGAGCTGGCGGGCTTCCTCGCCGGCGTCGTCGCCCCCGACGCGCCCCGCGCCGGAGGAGAGGGCGTCGAAGCGCACTGGTGGGCCGACCGGTACAGCGACCCCAGCGCCTCTCTCACCCAGGCGGCCCGCGCGGGCCTCGACTCTTGGCGGTCCCTGTGCACCAAGCAGGGTCGCAGCAGCGAGTGGCAGCAGCACCTGCCCCGGGTGCTGAGACTGCTGGGCCTCGAACTCTCAGGGAGCCAGCTCCACACCGACCGTGCCGCCCTCGGCCAGGGAATGCGCCGCTTCAAGGTGCGGGCGAACGTCGCCGAACGGGTCGGCTACGTCGCGGCCCTAGGTTCACGCGCCACGTCGTACACGGTCCTGCTCGTCTGGGAGGAGCAGCCCGCCGACGGGCCGCTCGCTCACCTGGAGGACGCCGACGTGGGTGCCAACATCGTCCTCTATCTGCACCCTCTCGGCTCCGAGGGGCGGCGCAGCCTCGCGGAGTCGGCCCGCTCCTTCGCGCAGCAGGCCCTCGTCGTCGACTCCGCCGTCATGGGCTGGATGGCCGCGCGCGCCCCCGGGGCCTTCCGGTCGCTCCAGCGCGTGACCCTGCCCTGGGCGGCGTACAACCCTTACACCCCCTTCGTCGCCGGACTCGTGCCGCCCGAGGTCTTCTACGGGCGCGACGACGAGATGCGCGAAGTCATGGGGCGCGAGGGCGGGATGTTCCTCTACGGAGGCCGGCAGCTCGGCAAGTCCGCCCTGCTGCGCCGGGTCGCGGAGATATTCCCCAGCCGCTCCGACACGCACGTCGCGGTCTACCTGGACCTGCTCAAGGCCGAGATCGGCCACGCCGAGGCGCCGGAGCGCATCTGGAGCAGGCTGGTGGAGGACCTCAAGCGCAAGGGGGTCTTCAACAACAAGATGTCCGAACAGGCCAGCCCCGAAGTCGTGGTGAAGAACCTCCGGGCCTGGCTCGACGAGGACGACACCCGCCGCGTGCTGGTCCTCGCGGACGAGGCGGACGCCTTCCTTAACACCGACTCCCGTCGCGCCTTCCGGGTCGGCAGCGAGTCGACCTTCCCGAACGTCATGCTGTTCCAGCGGCTCATGGAGCAGACAGAACGCCGCTTCAAGATCGTTTTCGCCGGTCTGCACCAGGTGCAGCGGTTCGGCCACCTCTCCAACGTCTCCACCGTGCACGGCGGTCCCGACGTGCTGGTCGGCCCGCTGGGCCAGCAGGCCGCCATCCGTCTGGTCACCGAGCCGATGGCCGCCCTCGGCCACTCCTTCGAGCGGGCCGAGCTGGTGTGGCGGATCCTCGCCATCACCAACTACCAGGCCAACCTGGTGCAGATCTTCTGCCGCGAGCTGGTGCGCACCCTGCACTCCCGCCCCTACGCGTTCTCCGACGGGCCGGTGCGTATCAGCGAGGACGACGTGCAGAAGGTCGCCGCTTCGGAGACCGTGCGACGGCAGATCGCCGAGCGGCTCCGTTTCACGATCAACCTGGAGGACCGCTACCGGGTCCTCGCCCTCGTCATCGCGTTGCGCAGCCTCAAGGACGGCTATCGGGGCGACTACACCGCGAGCGCCCTGCTGCAGGAGGCGCGGGAAGCGTGGCCGCAGGGCTTCGAGATGCTGAGCGCCAAGCAGGCCCAGATTTTCCTGACCGAGATGGTCGGCCTCGGCCTGCTCATCCAGCTCGGTGACCGGTCCCGGTTCGCGGTCCGCAGCCCCAACGTCGTGAACATGCTCGGCACCCGTGAGGAGCTCGAACTCGAGCTGAAGGAGACCGAATTCGGTCTGCCCTACGACTACAACCCGAGGGCCGCGCGACGGATCCTGGGCCGGGACCGGCACAGCGTTCAGCGCTACAGTCCGCTTACCGAGGAGCAGTTGCACGACACCGCCCAGCCGGGCGTGAGCGTCATCGGCACGACCGAGCTCTTCCGACCAGAGCTGGTGCGGCAGGCGGTGGTCGCCTTCGCCGAGAACCGGGGCGTGGAGGTGCTCAAGCACGAGCGCGGTGGAGACCTGCCGGCGCTGGTCAAGCAGCGCCGGCGCAAGGCGCACCTCCTCATCGCCGATCTCCGCGGAAGCAGCGCGGGAGAGCTGCGCACAGCGGTACAAGTGTTGCTCAACCACGCCGGTCCGGCCTCCGACGACCTGGTCAGGCAGGTCGCGGGCCGCACTAGCAGCACCGCGAACCGTTCCGCCGTCGTGGTGGCCGACGCGGCTGCGGTCGCCGAAATGGAGGCGGCCCCCGGGGAGGAGCTCTCGGTCCGGCATCTGCGGCCGGAACGCTGGACGGCCGACGCGCTGCGCGCGTGGTCCGAGTGCCCGTTCGTCTCCCGCGAGGACCGGAGCCGACTGGTCGCGGCAACCGGAGGATGGCCGCACTGGATGGAGGCGGCGGTGACGGACGTTTCGGTACACGGCTCCACTCTCGTGCAGGCCGTCGAGCGCATCCGGGCCGTCATCGACCGGCCGACCAACGCGGATCTACACCTGCGCCAGGCCGGTCTGGACACCGGAGACCTGGACCTGCTCACCGCCTGGACCAACTACGTCGAGGAAGGGCAGGGCGCGCCGCTCGACGATATCCAGGCCGCGGTCGAGCTGACCGAACCGGAGACCGACGAGTGGCTGACCCGGCTGGAGCGGCTCGGCCTCCTTGACACCACCGACCAGGGCTTCGCCGTGGAACCGGTGACCTACCGCGCGGTGCGCGCGAGGGCCGCCGCCGGGGAGAGGTGAGATGTCGGAGGCACCGGCCGGGCTGCCGGTCCTGGCTGATCTTCCGGGCGCCCGCGCACAACTGCGCGGGCTGACGGAGGACCTGCGCGCGGGCCTGAACAGCATCTGGCTGCTGCCCGACCGGCTGGTGGCCAACGGGCAGGCCGAGGAACTGTATCTGCGGGCCCTGTCCGGCGCGCGGCCGTACATCGACGTGCCCTCGACCTTGGCGGCCGACGCCGAACTCCTACTGTCCGCACGGCAGACCGAGAGCCGTCCGGCGCGGGTCGCCGGGTACGGGGCCGACGCCGATCAGCTCCCCTACCTCGACCAGTACGACGATGGATTCGATCTCGGCTGGGAAACGGACGGGTACGTCCCGGTGATCCCCGCGCCCAGGGCGGAGAGCACCCGTGCGGCTGTATCGCAGGACGATCTGACGCTGCGGGTCGCCAAGGAACTCTCGGTCCAGGTCGACGACGTCATCGCGTGGCTCGTGGCGCCGGGCAGCGACGGGCCGCCACCCGTGATCGGGATACGCGCCTGGGCGGAACCGGACGGCGGGCCGGTGCGCGGAGCGGCCGTCGAGCGGCTGTACCGCTCGCTGTCCGCGGCGGTCAAGGCGGCCGGCCTGCCACCGGGGGAGCGGCCGAGGCTGCTGGTCGCCGCCCGGCTGCGCGACCTGCCGACGGGGCTGCCGGACGCGCTGCACCTCGACTCGGCGGCCACGACCGTGCACTGGTGGTGGGGCGCGCTGGGGCGGCTGGACGTCTCGACCGCCGTCGCGTCGTGCCTGACCGCCGCCCGGACCGCGGGGCGGGACGGGGACTCGCTGGGAGACCGCGTACTACGCCAGCTCACGGCGGAGACGGTCATCGAGGTCTGCGGTCCGGATCTGGAGCTGGCACGGCGGCTAGCCCTCGACTGGGACGGCAGGCAGCGCACGCTCGACGCCGCACTCCGGCGATGCCTCGCCGCCGGTACGCCGGTGACCGGCGGCTCCCCGGAGGCGCCCACGCGGATGGGTGCCCGGCACCGCCCGGGAGTCGACGTGCGTGAGGCGTGGTCGGGCGGTGCCATTGCGGCGTGGGAGGGGCGGCTGCGCACGCACCCGGGCACCTGGTACCCCGTCGGCCCGGCCGCCGAACTGACGGGGGACGCCCGGGCGCGGCTGGCCGCCCTGATCGCTCAGGCCCAGCAGCGGGTGGTGCTGCCGTGGATCGAGGAGGCCCGGCAGCGGCTGGCCGCGCGCTCCCTGCACCATCTGAACCGTCCCGTCGAGAGCGTCGTTGAGGACTACATCGAGCGCCCCGCCCTTCACCTGCGCACCCGGCCCGAGCGCGCGTTCCTCGAAATCCAGGTGGGGGAGCTGCTGCACGCCCACCGGCAGGGCGCGGTGGCGCTGCCCGGACACGAGGCGCAGTTGCTTAGGCTCCTGGTCAAGGTGCGCAACATCCTGTCCCACCGGTCCGTGCTGCACGACGCCACCGTGAGGGAGTTCGGCGACGAGCTGTCCCGGTCGGACCTGCGGACACCCTGATACGGGCGGATCCGGGCGTTCCGGTATGCCCCGGGCCCGCCGGGTACGTGGAACACACGTGGTGACGCGGACTGTAGGAACCCCACAGCCCCCCGGACAAGCCACTGTCAGGGCCCGATTCCCCGATCGGAGCACGGTACCGATAGGTTTTCGACGTACCCGACCGCCCGGGAACACGCACCAGACCGCCAAGGAAAGGGTGATCCGTTGAGCCGCTCGGTTCTCGTCACCGGAGGAAACCGGGGCATCGGCCTCGCCATCGCCCGCGCCTTCGCCGACAACGGCGACCAGGTCGCGATCACCTACCGCTCCGGCGAGCCCCCTCAGGCCCTCACCGAAGCCGGTGTCCTCGCGGTCCGCTGCGACATCACCGACACCGAGCAGGTGGAGCAGGCCTACAAGGAGATCGAGGACAAGCACGGTCCCGTGGAGGTGCTCGTCGCCAACGCGGGCATCACCAAGGACCAGTTGCTGATGCGGATGTCGGAGGAGGACTTCACCTCCGTCCTCGACACCAACCTCACCGGCACCTTCCGGGTCGTCAAGCGCGCCAACCGCGGCATGCTGCGCGCCAAGAAGGGCCGGGTCGTCCTGATCTCCTCCGTCGTCGGCCTCCTCGGCTCGGCCGGTCAGGCCAACTACGCCGCCTCCAAGGCCGGGCTGGTCGGCTTCGCCCGGTCGCTGGCCCGTGAACTCGGTTCGCGGAACATCACCTTCAACGTCGTCGCCCCCGGTTTTGTCGACACCGACATGACCCAGGCGCTCACCGAGGAGCAGCGCAAGGGCATCGTGGCCCAGGTGCCGCTCGGCCGCTACGCGCGGCCCGAGGAGATCGCCGCCGCCGTGCGCTTCCTCGCCTCCGACGACGCGTCGTACATCACTGGAGCCGTCATTCCCGTTGACGGCGGATTGGGCATGGGTCACTGATCACCATGAGCGGAATTCTCGACGGCAAGCGCATCCTCATCACCGGGGTGCTGATGGAGTCGTCCATCGCGTTCCACGCCGCGAAGGTGGCCCAGGAGCAGGGTGCCGAGGTCATCCTGACGGCCTTCCCGCGTCCCACCCTGACCGAGCGCATCGCCAAGAAGCTGCCGAAGCCGGCCAAGGTCATCGAGCTGGACGTGACCAACCAGGAGCACCTGGACCGGCTGGCGGGCCTGGTCCGCGAGGAGCTCGGCTCTCTCGACGGTGTCGTCCACTCCATCGGCTTCGCGCCGCAGGACGCGCTCGGCGGCAACTTCCTCAACACCCCGTTCGAGTCCGTCGCCACCGCGATGCACGTCTCGGCGTTCTCGCTGAAGTCGCTGGCCATGGCCTGCAAGCCGCTGATGAGCGAGGGCGGCTCGATCGTCGGCCTCACCTTCGACGCCCAGTACGCCTGGCCGCAGTACGACTGGATGGGCCCGGCCAAGGCCGCGCTGGAGGCCACCTCCCGCTACCTCGCCCGTGACCTGGGCAAGGACGGGCTGCGCTGCAACCTGATCTCCGCCGGGCCGATCGGCTCCATGGCCGCCAAGTCCATCCCGGGCTTCTCGGAGCTGGCCGACGTCTGGAACCACCGCGCTCCGCTGGCCTGGGACATGTCCGACCCGGAGCCGGCCGGCCGCGGCATCGTCGCCCTGCTCTCCGACTTCTTCCCGCGCACCACGGGCGAGATCATCCACGTCGACAGCGGCGTGCACATGATGGGCGCCTGACCGCGCACTGCCCCAGCTGAACGGCCCCCGGCCGCGTCACCCCTCCCGCACACGGAGACGGTGGCACGACCGGGGGCCGTCGCCGTGCGTGGTCGCTCGGGTCGAAAAGTCCGCCGATCCACCGCAGAATGTGGAGGAACCGGACTTCTGGTCAGGCTGCGGGAGGGAGACTGCTGTGCGCCCCACGCGCCGACGAACCCGTCTCCTCCTGGCCGCCTCGGTGGCCGCCGCGGCTCTCGCCGTACCCCTGGGAGTGCACGCCGCCAGGGGAGCCGACTCCGGTACGGAAGTGGCGCCCCCGAAGCCCGAACCGGCCGGCTCCGAGTGCCGTACGTCCGTCGAGGGCTCCCGGGTCGTCGCGTACTGCCACAACCCCTACCCCTCCACCGACCTCGTCCGGCTGCACACCGAGTGCGACCGCTGGTGGGACGTCGACGCGGACGGCGCGGCGGTCGCGGTGGAGCCCGGCCGGACCGTACGGCTGGAGGACCGCTGCTGGAAAGAGGTTGCCACCGCCTGGGTCAGCCACCGCCCCGCCCCGCTGTGAGCGAGCCTCCGGGCCGCGCCCGGTGCTACACCCGGTCCGTCAGACAGTTCAGCGCGTGGCTCGCCGCCTCGGCCGCCGCCGTCTCCGCGTCCCCGGCCCGGATCGCCTCGACCAGCCGGCCGTGGTCCATGTGGTTCTCCGGCCGCAGCTCGGGACCCACGTCACCGCGCAGATAGTCGCGCAGCAGATCCCCGAGGTCGGCGTAGAGCCCGGTCAGGACGTCGTTGTGCGACGCGGCGACCACCGCCAGGTGCAGGGTCGCGTCCGCCGCCACGAACGCCTCCGCGTCGCCCGACGCCCAGGCATCCTCCCGGCGCGCCATCAACGCGTCCAGCTGCCGCAGATCCCGCTCGGTGCGCCGGGCCGCCGCCAGCCGGGCCGCCGACGACTCCAGCGTCGAGCGCAGCTCCGCGACATGCCGGGGGTCCGCCGCCGCGAACCTGCGGTGCATCACCCCGGCCAGCTCGCTCGTGGCGATCACATACGTGCCGGAGCCCTGCCGGATGTCCAGCAGCCCGTTGTGCGCGAGCGCCCGCACGGCCTCGCGGACGGTGTTACGGGCCACGCCCAGCTGCTCGACCAGCTCGGGCTCGGTCGGAATCCGCGAGCCGACCGGCCACTCGCCCGAGGTGATCTGGTTCCGCAACTGGGCGATCACCTGGTCGGAGAGTGCCGAACGCCGAGGAGACGTCAGCGCCATGGTGCTCCTTGCTCGTGAGCTTGAGGTCCGGGCCGGATTCTCTCCCGCATTCTCTCAACGCATGCGGGGGAACCCGGGCTATGGCCGGATTGGACAATCAATCATCCCATGATTCTATGATGGCTCCATGCCGGACGACGAGACGCAGACCCCGACCCTGAACCGCGAGGCCACCGCGCGCACGCCCCACGCCACCCGGGCCCAGCCGCTCCCCGGAGCCGCCGAGGGGCCCTCACCGTGGCTGCTGCGCCTCATCGCCGTGGGACTCGTCCTGGCCGCGCTCAACCTCCGCCCCGCCATCACCAGCCTCGGCGCCCTCCTCGAAGAGGTCCGCGAAGGGCTGCACATGAGCGGCAGCGTGGCCGGAGTCCTCACCTCCGTACCGCCGCTCTGCTTCGCCGTCTTCGGCGTCATGGCGCCGCGCCTCGCCCGCCGCTTCGGCGCGGGCGCCGTCGTCTGCGCGGGCATGGCCGCCATCGCGGTGGGCCTGGTCGTCCGCCCGTACATCGGCTCCACCGCCGGATTCCTGGCCGCCAGCGCCCTGGCCCTGATGGGCATCGCCGTCAGCAACATCCTGATGCCGGTCATCGTCAAGCGCTGGTTCCCCGACCGCGTCGGCACCATGACCGGCCTCTACTCCATGGCCCTGGCCCTCGGCACCGCCCTGGCCGCCGCCCTCACCGTCCCCGTCACCGGGGCGCTGGGCGGCAACTGGCAGACGGGCCTGGTCGTCTGGGCCGTGCTCGCCGCCGTCGCCGTGCTGCCCTGGATCGTCCTCGTACGCGACCGCACCCCGGCCCCCGGCCAGCCGGCGCCGCTCGCCGCGAACGCCACCGAGGCGCCGACCCTGAAGATCGCCCGCAGCCGCACCGCCTGGGCCCTCGCCTGCTTCTTCGGGCTCCAGGCCACCGCCGCGTACATCACCATGGGCTGGATGCCGCAGATCTTCCGCGACGCCGGGGTCTCCGCCGGCACGGCCGGACTCCTGCTCGCGGTCACCATGGCGATGGGCGTCCCGCTGGCCTTCGTCATCCCCCGGGTCGCCTCCCGGCTCAAGAACCAGGGTCCCATCGTCGTCGTCCTCGGCCTGTGCGGCCTGATCGGCTACAGCGGCCTCTACCTCGCGCCCGCCGCCGGGGCCTGGGCCTGGGCCCTGCTCCTCGGGGTCGCGAACTGCGCCTTCCCGCTCGCCCTCACCATGATCGGCATGCGGGCCCGGTCCGGCGCGGGCGTGGTCCGGCTCTCCGCCTTCGCCCAGTCCACCGGCTACCTGCTCTCGATCCCCGGCCCGCTGCTCGTCGGCGTCCTCTACCAGCACAGCGGCGGCTGGGGGCTGCCGATCGCCCTCATGGCGGGCCTCATGATTCCCCAGATGGTGGCCGGAATCCTGGCCGGCCGGGACCGGACGATCGAGGACGAGAGCTGAGATGCGACACTGACCTCATGCCAGTGCTCGATCCGAATCCCCAGAACGGACAGAAGAAGCTTCTCCTCGTGTTCGGGGCGATGCTCCTCATCACCGTCGTCATCGGTGTGATCGCCACGATCGCCTCACCCTGACGCCCGTGACCCCCCGAGGGGTGGGGCTAGCCCCACCTTCCCCTAGGGGGCCAGGGTCAGGGTGAAGTGGGTGGGTCACCGGATGGGACCCACCGTCCCCGTTCCGTAAGTTCTTCGGTGACGAACCGATGACTCGACGGAGGCGGACATGCCGGCACCGACGCACACCAGGTCCCACCGACCGGCCGCCGACGGTGTCGAGATCCGGCTGCCCTGGTGGGCCGTCGCCCTGCCCGCCGTCGCGTTCGCCGCGCTGCTGCTGATGATCCTCAGCCCCGGACAGGCCCAGGCCGCCACCGCCGATCCCGCGCTCGGACAGCTGATCGAGCGCACGTACCAGCTGCTGTTCCGCTGAGCCGAAGCCGCCCCGGACCAGCGCGTGAACTGTCCGGACGAGCCCGTCAACACCCTGCGCCGGAGGGCGCGTTTCATGCGAAGCTGAGATGTATGAGCGTCGAGACACCTCGCAGGATCGTCCTTCTCCGGCATGCCAAGGCGGAATGGTCACAGGCTTCCGATCATGAGCGCCCGCTGGCCGAGCGCGGCCGAAAGGACGCGCCCGTGGCCGGCCGCAGGCTCGCCGATTCCGGCATCGACTTCGATCTGGCCCTCTGCTCCAGCGCGGCCAGGACACGGGAGACCTGGAAGCTGGCGGTCCATGAATTCTCCCAGCGCCCCCGGACGGTCTACGAGGAGAGGCTGTACGAGGCCTCCCTCGGCGAACTGATCGCCCTGTTCAACGAGACCCCCGACGAGGTGCGCAACCTCCTGGTCATCGGTCACAACCCCGGGATGCACGGGGCCGCCGACGCCCTCTCCGGCTCGGCCGAGGGCGACACCCTGGCCCGGATGACCCGGGACGGTTTCCCCACAGCCGCCTACGCCGTGGTGGAGTTCCCCGGCTCCTGGAAGAGCGTGGAGCACGGAGCGGGCCGGCTCACGGAGTACTGGACCCCGAACGACTGATCACGCACAGAGCCCCTGAGCACGCGCGGAACGTCCGAGCGCAGGCACAGGGCCCCGGCACCACATCGGTGCCGGGGCCCTGTGCCTGCGCTCGGACGGGTTCAGTCGACGAGTCCGTCCGCCGCCTCGACCTCTTCCCGGGTGATGCCGAGCAGATAGAGCACGGTGTCCAGGAACGGCACGTTCACCGCGGTGTGCGCCGCCTCGCGGACCAGCGGCTTGGCGTTGAACGCGACGCCGAGCCCGGCGGTGTTCAGCATGTCGAGATCGTTCGCCCCGTCCCCGATCGCCACCGTCTGGGCCAGCGGTACGCCCGCCTGCTCGGCGAAGCTGCGCAGCAGCCGGGCCTTGCCCGCCCGGTCCACCACCTCGCCGACGACCCGGCCGGTGAGCTTGCCGTCCACCACCTCCAGGGTGTTGGCCGAGGCGAAGTCGAGGCCGAGCCGCTCCTTCAGATCGTCCGTGACCTGGGTGAAGCCGCCGGAGACGACGCCGACCTGGTAGCCGAGCCGCTTCAGCGTACGGATGAGGGTGCGGGCGCCGGGGGTGAGCCGTACCTCGGTGCGGACCTTGTCCACCACCGAGGCGTCCAGACCGGCCAGCAGCGCGACCCGGGCGTGCAGCGACTGCTCGAAGTCCAGCTCGCCGCGCATCGCCTGCTCGGTCACCTCGGCGACCTTGTCCTCGCAGCCCGCGTGCGCCGCGAAGAGCTCGATCACCTCGTCCTGGATCAGCGTGGAGTCGACGTCCATGACCACCAGCCGCTGGGCCCGCCGGCTCAGCCCGGCCGAGACCACCGCGACGTCCACGCCGATCTCGGCGGCCTCGGTCGCCAGCGCGGTCCGCAGCTCGGCCGTCCCGGTCCCCGACACCGCGAACTCGACTGCGGTGACCGGGTACTTCGCCAGCCGGAAGATACGGTCGATGTTCCCGCCGGTCGAGGTGATGGTGGCCGCTATGGCGGCGGTCGACTCGGCGGTGAGCGGGTGCCCCAGCACCGTCACATGGGAACGGCCGTCACCGCGGGGCCGGTTGTCGCCGATGCCGGAGATGATCTCGGCCTGCAGCTTCAGGGAGTCGGCCCAGCTGTGCACGGTCGCCCGCAGATCGCCCTCGGTGGTCCCGCCCGCCGTGGGCGCGGTGACCAGGGCGCACAGCACGATGCGGCCACGGGTGACGACCTGCTCGATGTCCACGACGTCGACCGCGTACGCGGCGAGGGTGTCGAAGAGCCCGGCCGTGATGCCGGGGCGGTCCTTGCCGAAGATCTTGACCAGCAGCGTGGGTGCGTCACTGCCCGGTGGCGGCCCGAGGGGCTCAAGAGACTCAGAGGGCTCAGAAGAGGAGGGGGGCTGAGGTGGCTGAGATGCGCTCATGGTGTTCCCACCGTATCGGTCCCGCCACCTCCTCCGGCCGCCCGTCCCGAGTGCCGGACGGAATCGCACCGCTGCCGCCGACGCCGCGTCCGGATCTGGCCGGTACGGGTCTTGCGCCCGGCCGCACCGGCTGTCTCGTATCCTCCGGTATGGCGTCGCTGGACATCTTCTGGGAGGTAACCGCACCTTCGTCCGGTCCTGTCCGCGTCCACTCCCGTTTCGCCCCCCGGTATCGGGGTGTTCGCGCAGGTCTCCTCGCGCTCTTCACCCGCCCGACTTTCGGATCGGGGACCGATCCTGGAATAGTTCCCCACGATGTTCAGCATCCCTAGACTCCCTGCGACGGGGGTATCACGGGGGACAACTAGTGGGGCGCGGAGTGCCGGAACTCGTACTGGAATTGAATGGCAGCACCTGGACGCTCGATCCGTCCAGGTCGTACACCCTTGGACGTGATCCGCAGGGCGACCTGATGATCGACGACGCCAGAGTGTCGTGGCGGCACGCCACGATCAGCTGGAACGGCCGCAGTTGGTCCATCGAGGACCACGGCAGCACCAACGGCACCTATGTGCAGGGCCGGCGGATCCAGCAGGTGGAGCTCGGCGCCGGCTCGGTGCTGCACCTCGGCAACGCCACCGACGGACCCCGGGTGAGCCTCAGCGCCGCCGCGGGAGCCGGTGTCGCCGGCGGCCAGGCGGCCGGCGCGCAGCAGGCCCCGGCGCACCAGCCCCACCAGCAGCCCCAGGGCGGTGCCGCGGGCTGGCACGGGCAGCAGGCACCCGCCCAGCACCAGGCCCCGGCGCACCACCAGGCCCCTGCCCAGCAACAGGCCCCTGCCCAGCAGCAGGCATGGCAGCAGCCGCAGGCGCCCCAGCAGCAGGTCCCGCACCAGCAGCCCGCGCACCAGAACGTGCCGCACCAGCAGCACCCCGGGCAGCAGGGCGGACCGGGACAGGGCGGTGCCGCGGGGGCGCCGCCGGTCTACGGCGACCGCAGCCCCACCACGTTCCACCAGCTGGCCCTCGGCCGGGTCATGCGCATCGGCCGTGCGCTGGAGAACGAACTGGTCGTCTCCGACCTCCAGGTCTCCCGCAACCACGCCGAGTTCCACGCGACGCCCGACGGCCGCTTCGAGATCCGCGACCTCGGCTCGCACAACGGCACGTACGTCAACGGCCAGCCGCTCCACAAGTCCGGCTCGGCCCTCATCGGCCCGAACGACATCGTCGGCGTCGGCCACTCGACGTTCCGGCTGGTCGGCGACCGGCTGGAAGAGTTCGTCGACACCGGTGAGGTCTCCTTCTCCGCCCGCCACCTCACGGTGACGGTCGACGGCGGCAAGCAGATCCTCAAGGACGTCTCCTTCGGCGTCCCCGAGAAGTCGCTGATCGCGGTCATCGGCCCGTCCGGTTCCGGAAAGTCCACCCTGCTCAAGGCGCTCACCGGCTACCGGCCCGCCAACCAGGGTGACGTCCTCTACGACAACCGGAACCTGTACAAGCAGTTCGCCGAGCTGCGCCAGCGCATCGGTCTGGTCCCGCAGGACGACATCCTGCACAAGGAACTGACCGTCACCAAGGCCCTCAAGTACGCGGCCAAGCTCCGCTTCCCCGCGGACACCACCGAGGCCGAGCGCCAGTCCCGGATCACCGAGGTCCTCGCCGAGCTCAAGCTCGACATCCACAAGGACAAGAAGATCACCTCGCTCTCCGGCGGCCAGCGCAAGCGCGTCTCGGTCGCCCTGGAGCTGCTCACCAAGCCGTCGCTGATCTTCCTGGACGAGCCGACCTCCGGCCTCGACCCGGGCATGGACCGCGACGTCATGCAGCTGCTGCGCGGTCTCGCCGACGACGGCCGCACGGTGCTCGTGGTCACGCACTCGGTCGCCGAGCTGGCGATCTGCGACAAGCTCCTCGTGATGGCGCCCGGCGGTTCCGTCGCCTACTTCGGTCCGCCGGAGGAAGCGCTGAACTTCTTCGGCTACACCAGCTGGGCCGACGTCTTCTCCGCCTTCGAGAACTACCGCGACTACGACTGGGCGGGCCGCTGGCGCGGTTCGCAGCACTACCAGATGTACGCCGCCGACATCGACGCGGTCGCGGCCCAGCCGGTCAACATGCCGCCCCCGCAGCAGATGCGCCCGCCGAAGCCGCAGGGCTGGACGGCCCAGCTGTGGACGCTGATCCGGAGATACTCCTCCGTCATCGCGTCCGACAAGGGCTTCATGGGCCTGATGCTGATCCTGCCCGCGGTGCTGGGCGTGGTCAGTGTGGTCATCCCGGCGGAGTTCGGACTGGGCGACCCCACCCCGCCGTCCCGGTTCAACGGCAAGGCCGGGACGATCATGCTGATCCTCGCGGTCGGCATGTGCTTCTCCGGCGCCGCCAACTCCGTACGAGAGCTGATCAAGGAACGGGTCATCTACGAGCGCGAGCGGGCCACCGGCCTCTCCCGCTCCGCGTACCTGATGTCCAAGGTGATCGTCCTCGGTGTGATCACCGCCTTCCAGGGCGTGATCATCTGCGGCATCGGCTTCGCCACCCGCCAGCTGCCGGAAGAGGGCCTGATCATGCCCCCGGCCGTCGAGATCTGTCTCTCGATCATCGCGCTGGGCTTCACGTCGATGATGGTGGGCCTGGTCATCTCCTCGCTGGTGAAGACCGCGGAGAAGACCATGCCGCTGCTGGTGATGTTCGCGATCGTCCAGGTCGTCTTCACCGGCGTGCTCTTCCAGGTGTACGGGTCGCCCGGCCTGGAGCAGTTCGCCTGGCTGATGCCGTCCCGCTGGGCGATGGCCGCGGCCGGCACCACGCTGGACCTGGGGCGTCTGACGCCTCCGTGGGACCCGAAGAACCCCACCGATGTCGACCCGCTGTGGGAGCACACCGCGAGCCAGTGGGGCATCAACATCACGATCCTGCTCGCGCTCGGCGTGATCTGCTGCTTCGTGGTCGCGCGCCTGCTCCGCCGCCACGAGCCCGAGGTCATGCGCAAGTAGGCACCGGGTACGACGCCGAAGGCCGGCACCCCCGCAGGGGTGCCGGCCTTCGGCGTGTGTACGGCTGGGCTCGGCGGATCAGTACGCGCTGTCCACGTTGTCCATGGAGCCGTAGCGGTCGGCCGCGTAGTTGCAGGCGGCGACGATGTTGGCGACCGGGTCGTACAGGTCCTTCTTGGTGCCCGCCACGTGGTAGCGGTCGAAGGTCGGCTGGATCACCTGGAGCAGACCCTTGGACGGGATGCCGTTCTGGGCGTTGATGTCCCAGTTGTTGATGGCCCAGCGGTTACCGCTGGACTCGCGGATGATGTTGCGGTGGATCCCCTCGTAGGAGCCGGGGATGCCTTCCTTCTTCATGATCGACATGGCCTCGCGGATCCAGCCGTCCAGGTTGTTGGCGTAGACCGGCTTGCGCGGGGTGGAGCGGTTGGCCTTCTCGGACGCGCGCTTCTTCGCGTCCGCCTTGGCCTTGGCGGCCTTCTCGGCCTTGTCCTTCGCGTCGGCTGCGGCCTTGGCCTTCGCCTCGGACGCGGCCTTCGCCTTCGCGGCCTTGGCCTTCGTCTCGGCGGCGGCCTTCGCCTTGGCGGCGTCGGCGGCCTTCACGAGCTTCTCGGCGGTGGAGTGCTGCTCGATCATGCTGTTCTGCACGGTCTTGGCCTGTGCGGTACCCGTGGCGTTGGTGAAGGCCACGGGCGCAGCGGCGGCTGCCGCCTGCGGGGCAATCTCGGCATCGGCGTTCGACGGGACGAGCGAGAAGGTCAGGGCGGCGACGCCCAGGGCCGACACACCGGCCACGGAGATCTTCTGGACCTTGTTCAGACGACGGAGACGACTGGGAATGCGAGTCGCAGACATGTAGGGCTACCTCTTCGAATGCTCAGGTGTCCTCACGGAGGACGAGACCGGAGGCGGTGATGCGCACCTCCGTCGGGGACGAGAGCAATTCTTAGCGGCAGCAAAATCCTGAGGCAAAGGTGTGACGTACGAAGCCAGGTAGTGGAGAAGGGTCCCGTTAGTCCGAAATGACCCTCGTGTGCGCCTGCTCAAAACGCCCTTATGGACCCACTAGGTACCTTCGTAAGTGACGTACACCCTATGCCTGGGCTCACATCGGCGACGTAACAGTCTCACCACTCGTTGCTGAAGCAATCCGGAGCGTTACGTTCCTCATCCGGCAGGATGAGGTGGACGTCCCCGAACTCATGCCAGAGGTACCGCTCCTGGAGCGCCGCCTCGTACCCGCGGCGCAGCGCCTCGCGCCCCGCCACCGCCTCCAGCATCAGCAGATGCGAGGCCTGCGGCTCATGCAGCCCGGTCAGCAGCCCGTCCACCACCCGGACCCCGCGCCGCGGCGTCACCACGAGGTCCGTCCACCCCTCGGCGGGCCGCACCACCCCGTCCGCGCCCACCGCCGACTCCAGCGCCCGCACGGCCGTCGTCCCCACCGCGACCACCCGACCGCTCCCCGCCGCCCGTACCGCGTTCACCAGCCAGGCCGTCGCCGCCGGTACCGCGAACCGCTCCGGGTACGGCGGCTCGTCCGCCTCCGCCGATGCCACCCCCGTATGCAGGGACAGCGGGGCGAACAGCACCCCCCGGCGCACCAGCTCCGCCACCAACGGGACCGTGAAGGGCCGCGCGGCACTCGGCATCTCCGCCGAACCGCTCCCGTCCGGGGAGTCCACCGCGAACACCGTCCGGTACGCCGACAGCGGCTGATCCCTATCCGTGTACCCGTAGCGGATCGGCCGCCCGTACCTGCGCAACATCTCCGGCACCCGCTCCGGCGCCCGCGCCCACCACAGCCGGGCCCCGGCCGAGGGCCCCAACGGCTCCTCCAGTACCAGGGCCCGCCCGCCCGGCAACCGCACCACCGCCCCCGCCGGGCCACCCGGCCGCGGCCCCGTGACACCCGCCCCCCTGGGCGCCCGCAGCTCCACCGCCCACCGCCCGTCCGCACCCCGCGTCGAGAAGTGCACGACGACCCGCTCCCCGCCGACGCGCCCGTTCACCGCGGCGGGCAGCGTCATGGACGTGTTCACCACCAGCACGTCCCCGGCCCGCAGCTGCTCCGGCAGCTCCCGGAACGCATGGTGCGTGACCGCCCGCCCCCGGGACACGAGCAGCCGTACGTCGTCACGCCCCGCCCCGCGCTGCTCGGCCGGCACCCGGGCCGACAACGCGTCCGGCACCCGCAGGGCCTCCAGGGCGGTGGCCTCCGCGGCTTCGGCTCGGCCCGGCCGCGCGTCCAGGGCCGGGGAATCCGCGGCGGCCGTCGCCGCCGGCTCCGCCCCGCCCGCCCCCGGCACGGCGAGGGCCACGTCGCCGCTCCCGCACCGCCCCCGCGCGGTCATCGCGCACCCCCGCCCTGCCCCGCCGGCCCCTCCAGCAGGGCCGGAGCAGCGTACCGGCCGCCGGCCGGCCGCTCCCGCACCAGCCGCAGGTACGCGGGAGCCACGCTCTCCGGCGACGGCCGCGCGTCCGTGTCCTCCGGGACCGCCGCGGCGTACAGGTCCGTCGCCATGTCGCCCGGGTCGACCGCCCACACCCGCAGCCCCGGCTCCTCCTCGCCCAGCACCGCCGCCAGCTGGTCCAGCGCCGCCTTCGACGCCCCGTAACCGCCCCACGTCGGGTACGGCTCCGCCGCCGCGTCCGAGCTGATCACCACCACCGCCCCCGCCTCCGAGGCCCGCAGCGACGGCAACGCCTCCTGTACGAGACCGAGCGCCGCCACCACATTCGTCTCCAGCGCCCGCCTGAGCCCCTCCAGCGGCAGCGCGTCCAGCCGGACCAACGGCTCCGCGCCCAGCACGCTCGCGTTGCTCACCAACAGGTCGAGCCCGCCCAGCGAACCGGCCGCCGCCACCAGATCCGCCCGGTGCGCCGCGTCCGTGACGTCCCCCGGCACCGCCACCACCCGCGTCCCGTACCGCCCGCGCAGCTCCCGCGCCGTCTCCTCCAGCACTCCGGCGGTCCGGGCGTCCAGCACCAGGTCCCAGCCCTCCCCGGCCAGGGCCCCCGCCAACGCCCGTCCCAGCCCCTTCGAACCACCCGTGATCATCGCGACCGGCATGGTGACCGTCCCCTTCGTACCCTCGGCGTCCGCCGGGAGACCCCGGCGATCTCACCGTAGGAAGGCCCGGCCGGACCGCGCCTCGCCCGGGAGCCGCACCCGTACCCGGCACTTCGGCGTAGGTCCCGGGCAGTCCTACGACCTCCGGCCGAGGGGCCGGTCCACCCGGGCCTAGGCCCCGGCGCGCCGAGCACCGACCCGGGCCCGATACGACCGCCCGGCCCCCGCCGGTACGGTGATCCCATGAGTCATCGCCCACCGTCGGGCCTCGCCGCGGTGAGTGCCGCGCTGCTCGCCATGAGCCGGCACCTCGAAGTGGGCGACGTCCTGAAAACGATCGTCGCCTCCGCCCGCGAGCTGCTCGACGCCCAGTACGCGGCCCTCGGCGTCCCGGACGACCACGGCGGCTTCGCCCAGTTCGTGGTCGACGGCGTCAGCGACGAACAGTGGAAGGCCATCGGCCCGCTGCCCCGCCAGCACGGCATCCTCGCCGCGATGCTCCACCAGGCGAAGCCCGAACGCCTCGCCGACGTCCGCGAGGACCCCCGCTTCGAGGGCTGGCCCGACGCCCACCCCGACATGTCCGACTTCCTCGGCCTGCCCATCACGGACGGCGACGAGATCATCGGCGCGCTCTTCCTCGCCAACAAGATGTGCCCCAAGCCCGACGGCGGCTGCGGCTTTACCGCCGAGGACGAGGAACTGCTCCAGATCCTCGCCCAGCACGCCGCGATCGCCCTCACCAACGCCCGCCTCTACGAACGCAGCCGCGAGCTGACCATCGCCGAGGAACGCTCCCGCCTCGCCCACGAGCTGCACGACGCGGTCAGCCAGAAGCTGTTCTCGCTCCGCCTCACCGCCCAGGCAGCCGCCGCCCTCGTCGACCGCGACCCGGGCCGCGCCAAGGGGGAGCTCCAGCAGGTCGCCGCCCTCGCCGCCGAAGCCGTCGACGAACTGCGGGCCGCCGTCGTCGAGCTGCGTCCGGCGGCCCTCGACGAGGACGGCCTGATCGCCACCCTCCGCACCCAGATCCAGGTCCTGGACCGGGCGCACACCGCCGAGGTCGCCTTCGAGAGCTGCGGAGTGCGCGCACTGCCCGCCGCCCAGGAGGAAGCGCTGCTCCGGGTCGCCCAGGAAGCCCTCCACAACGCCCTGCGCCATTCCGGGGCGGAGCGCGTGAGCGTCACCCTGGCCCGGCGCGGCACCGCCACCGTCCTGCGCGTCACCGACGACGGGGGCGGATTCGACCCCACCTCCGTCCGGCGGGCGGGCCGCCACCTCGGCCTCGTCTCCATGCGCCACCGGGCGAGCAGCGTCGGCGGCCGACTCACCGTTGCATCGGAGCCCGGCAAGGGCGCCACGATCGAGATGGAGGTCCCCGGTGGCTGACAAGATCATCAGGGTGCTGCTGGTCGACGACCATCAGGTGGTCCGCCGCGGACTGCGCACCTTCCTGGAGATCCAGGAGGACATAGAGGTCGTCGGCGAGGCGTCCGACGGCGCGGAGGGCGTGGCCCGGACGGAGGAGCTGCGCCCCGACGTGGTGCTGATGGACATCAAGATGCCCGGCACCGACGGCATCGAGGCGCTGCGCCGCCTGCGCGCGCTCGACAACCCGGCCAAGGTCCTCATCGTCACCAGCTTCACCGAACAGCGCACCGTGGTCCCCGCCCTGCGCGCCGGAGCCTCCGGCTACGTCTACAAGGACGTCGACCCGGACGCCCTGGCCGGCGCCATCCGCTCCGTCCACGCCGGACACGTCCTGCTCCAGCCCGAGGTCGCCGGGGCCCTCCTCGCCCAGGAGGACGCGGGCACCGGCACGGGCCGGGGGAGCACCCTCACCGAGCGGGAACGCGAGGTCCTCGGCCTCATCGCGGACGGCCGTTCGAACCGGGAGATCGCCCGGACCCTCGTCCTCTCCGAGAAGACGGTCAAGACCCACGTCTCGAACATCCTGATGAAGCTCGACCTGGCCGACCGCACCCAGGCGGCGCTGTGGGCGGTACGCCACGGAGCGGTGGGCTGACGCCGCGGCCGCGGGTGCGGGTTCCCGTCCGGGCTGAGATTCATACTGTCGGGTGTATGTCACCCGAACGGCGCATCCTTCCGGGCGGCCCGGCGTTCTCCAGGACGTGCTGCGGCGGCTTGTCGCAGCCTTTCTAGGAGGATCCTGAAGTGAAGAACCTGAAGAAGGCCGCCGCCGTCACGATGATCGCGGGCGGGCTCATCGCCGCCGGCGCCGGTGCCGCCTCCGCCACCGGCCACAGCGGTGCCGGCGCCCACGGCGCGGCCATCGGCTCCCCGGGCGTCGCCAGCGGCAACCTCGTGCAGGTCCCGGTCGCCGTCCCGGTGAACGTGGTCGGCAACACGGTCAACGTCGTGGGCCTGCTCAACCCGGCCTTCGGCAACTTCGGCCTGAACCACTGAAGCCCTAGCCGTGCCCGTCCGGCGTTTGAGGACGGAACCCTCAGGGCGGGGGTCCCGCACACCAGCGGGCTCCCCGCCCGGGGCATCCCAGCCCGCCAGGGCATCTCACCCAGCCCGTCCGGACACCCCCAGCCCGTCCGGCGCTTGAGGACGGAACCCCCACGGCGGGGCTCCCGCACCAGAACAAGGCCCCCGCCCGGGCACCGCACCACCCCAGCCCGTCCGGTGCTTGAGGACAAAAGGCCCGCGGGCCTACCGCCGAACCTCCCCGCCCTCCACATACGCGTTGTACGCCGCCACCAACGCCCGCCGAGCCACCCGCTCCACCGGCCGCAACGCCTCCCCCCGCGCCGCGATCTCCGACGAGCTCACCGCACCGCCGTGCCCGTTCTCGTACGCCACCGAGACCAGCAGCCCCACCCGCTGCGCCATCTCCAGCACCCGCACCGCCCGCGGCGGATACCCGGGCGCCAGCACCTCGCGCCCCCCACCCCGCTCCACCCGCGCCCGGTACGCGTCCACCGCCGCCTCCGCCACCGGCCCGGAACCGGCCACGTCCAGCCGCGACAGCACCGCCGTCGCATCCCGCAACGCCTCCGCCAGCTCCCGCTCCGCCTCGCCCAGCGACGGCACGTCCGCGGGCGGCGCCTCCCGTACCGGCAGCACCCGCCACACCACCTCGACGTGCAGGTCCCCCTCCGGCCCGGCCTCGCTCACCTCCGGCACCAGCCCGTACGGCACCCCGTACGCGACGACCGCCTCCTCCGCCTCCAGCGCCCGCGCGTTGAAGTCCGGCGGGCCGCTCAGCCCCAGCGGATGCCCCGGCACCGGCAGCGCCACCCGGAAACCGGTGGCCCCCAGACCCCTCAGCCGGCCGAGCGCCAGCGTCAGCCCGACCGGCCCCGCCTCACCCGGCAGCCCCTCGACGCGGTGCACCGCGTCCTCTCCGACAATCGCGAGGGCCGCTTCGTCCGGCGAGACGAGTCCCGCCAGAAGCGCGTTTCCCCAAGCGGCCAACAACCCTGAACGTGGTTCGACAAGCATGCCGACAGCCTAAGGAACGTCCGGGCCGAGCCCGGGGTCCGGACCTCACGCCCGAACCACTCACGCGGTGGCGTAGGTTTTCCCTGGGAGCCGTGCCCACCGGCACGCGACGATCGACGAGACTGCATGGGGAGACAACGCGCCATGAGCGATGTACTGGAGCTGGTGGACGTATCCGTGGTCCGCGACGGACGCGCTCTGGTGGAAGACGTCTCCTGGTCGGTCAAGGAGGGGGAGCGCTGGGTCATCCTGGGCCCCAACGGCGCCGGCAAGACGACCCTCCTCAACCTCGCGTCCAGCTACCTCTTCCCGAGCAAGGGAACGGCCACCGTCCTCGGCGAGAAGCTGGGCGGCGTCGGCACCGACGTCTTCGAGCTCCGCCCCCGCATCGGCATGGCGGGCGTCGCGATGGCCGACAAGCTGCCCAAGCGCCAGACCGTCCTGCAGACGGTCCTCACCGCCGCGTACGGCATGACCGCCACCTGGCACGAGAACTACGAAGCCGTCGACGAGGAGCGCGCCCGCGCCTTCCTCGACCGCCTCGGCATGACCGAGTACCTGGACCGCAAGTTCGGCACGCTCTCCGAAGGAGAGCGCAAGCGCACGCTCATCGCCCGCGCCATGATGACCGACCCCGAGCTGCTGCTCCTCGACGAGCCCGCCGCCGGGCTCGACCTCGGCGGGCGCGAAGACCTCGTCCGCCGCCTCGGCCGCCTCGCCCGCGACCCGTTCGCCCCCTCCATGATCATGGTCACCCACCATGTCGAGGAGATCGCACCCGGCTTCACCCACGTCCTGATGATCCGCCAGGGCAAGATCCTCGCGGCCGGCCCCATGGAGACCGAGCTCAGCTCCCGCAACCTCTCCCTCTGCTTCGGCCTGCCGCTCATCGTCGAGCACACCGGCGACCGCTACACCGCCCACGGCCTGCCCCTCTCCTGACCGCCGCACCCCGATCGGCAGGCATTTCACCGGAGTTGACCCCCGTGCGCCCTGTCGGTGACGCACCGACAGTCCTACGATGACCATGTGGACATCGACGCATGGGTGTGGTGGCTGATCGGCGCGGTGGGACTGGGCATCCCCCTCGTCCTGACCGCGATGCCCGAATTCGGCATGTTCGCCGTCGGGGCGGTGGCCGCCTCGGCCGTCGCGGCCCTCGGCGGCGGAATCGTCGCCCAGGTGCTGGTCTTCGTCCTGGTCTCGGTCGCGCTGATCGCCGTCGTGCGCCCGATCGCCGCCAGACACCGGGCCGGACAGACCGGACAGGCCAGCGGCATCGACGCCCTGAAGGGCCGTCAGGCAGCCGTGCTGGAACGGGTATCGGCCGACGGCGGCCGCATCAAGCTCGCCGGCGAGGTCTGGTCCGCCCGTTCCTACGACGCCGACCAGGTCTTCGAGCCCGGCACCCAGGTCGATGTCATCGACATCGACGGAGCGACGGCCGTCGTCATGTGACCGAAGCGCGCACGGGGCGGGCCCACGTCTGCCAGACTCGAAGTCGATCATGTCGATCATCATGGGACCTCGGCCCGGCCGCAACTCACCGGTCACCGGCCGCACATGAGGACCGACCCGATCACCGCGATCCACCGGCCAACCGAAGGGCACGAGAGACACGATGCAACCGATCATCATCGTTCTGATCATTCTGGTGGTGCTCGTCTTCATCGCCCTGATCAAGACGATTCAGGTCATCCCGCAGGCCAGCGCCGCCATCGTCGAGCGATTCGGCCGCTACACCCGCACCCTCAACGCGGGCCTGAACATCGTCGTCCCGTTCATCGACTCGATCCGCAACCGGATCGACCTCCGTGAACAGGTCGTGCCCTTCCCGCCGCAGCCGGTGATCACCCAGGACAACCTGGTCGTCAACATCGACACCGTCATCTACTACCAGGTGACCGACGCCCGCGCCGCGACCTACGAAGTGGCCAGCTACATCCAGGCGATCGAGCAGCTCACCGTGACCACCCTCCGCAACATCATCGGCGGCATGGACCTGGAACGGACCCTCACCTCCCGCGAGGAGATCAACGCGGCCCTGCGCGGTGTCCTCGACGAGGCCACCGGCAAGTGGGGCATCCGCGTCAACCGCGTCGAACTCAAGGCGATCGAGCCGCCGACCTCCATCCAGGACTCGATGGAGAAGCAGATGCGCGCCGACCGCGACAAGCGCGCCGCGATCCTCACCGCCGAGGGCATCCGGCAGTCCCAGATCCTCACCGCCGAGGGTGAGAAGCAGTCCGCGATCCTGCGCGCCGAGGGTGAGGCCAAGGCCGCCGCCCTGCGCGCCGAAGGTGAAGCCCAGGCCGTCCGCACGGTTTTCGAGGCCATCCACGCCGGAGACCCGGACCAGAAACTCCTCTCGTACCAGTACCTCCAGATGCTCCCGAAGATCGCCGAGGGCGACGCCAACAAGCTCTGGATCGTGCCCAGCGAGATCGGCGACGCACTCAAAGGCCTCAGCGGCGCCTTCGGCAACCTCGGCGGCGGCATGCCCGGCTTCAACACCGGCGGCGACGGCGGCAACGGCGGGGGACCCAAGGGCGGCATCCCGGCCCCCGCGGTGGAACGACGCGAGGAACCCCCGGTCTCCTGACCCGGAAAGCCCTTCGTGCATGATCAGTGAGGCCCCTCGACCTTCATGGCGGGGAGGCGTCACTGACCACCGAAGGAGATGGCCTTGTCCATCTGGGAAATACTCGCCGTCTTCGCGGCCGGAGTCGGCGCGGGCACGATCAACACGATCGTCGGCTCGGGCACCCTGATCACCTTCCCCGTCCTGCTCGCCACCGGCCTCCCCCCGGTCACGGCGACGGTCTCCAACGCGCTGGGCCTCATCCCCGGCTCCATCAGCGGAGCCATCGGCTACCGCAAGGAACTGGCCGGGCAACGCCGCCGCATCATCAAATTGGGCATCGGAGCCGCCATCGGCGGCCTCACCGGAGCCACGCTCCTGCTCGCCCTGCCCTCCACCGCCTTCGAGACGATCGTCCCGGTCCTGGTCGCCATGGCGCTCGTCCTCGTCATCCTGCAACCACGCATCAGCAAAGCCGTGCAACGCCGCCGCGAACACACCGGCACCGAGGCCCGCACCGACGGCGGCCCGCTCCTGTTCACCGGCCTCATGCTCGCCAGCGTCTACGGCGGCTACTTCACCGCCGCCCAGGGGATCATCTACCTCTCGCTGATGGGCATGCTGCTCGACGACACGATGCAGCGCCTCAACGCGGTCAAGAACGTCTTGGCCGCCATCGTCAACAGCATCGCGGCGCTGTTCTTCCTCTTCGTCGCCCACTTCGACTGGACGGCCGTCGCCCTCATCGCGGTCGGCTCGGCCATCGGCGGCCAGATAGGCGCCAAGGTCGGCCGCCGCCTGAGCCCCACCGTCCTGCGCGCCCTCATCGTGGCCGTCGGTACGGTGGCCATCGTCCAGCTGCTGCTCCGCTGACGCACGTGGGCCCGCCCCCTCCCGGGGACGGGCCCGTACATCCATCATCGGGCGTACGCCGACTACGCCGCCGCGGCCGCCCGGTCCAGCCACTCGGGCAGCTCCGCCCGGTCGCCGGCCCCCATCGCCAGCAGCATCGCCTCGGCGGGGGAGGGCACGAACGGCTGCTTCAGCAGCGGCATCCCAGCCTGCTCGGGCGTCCGGGCCGCCTTGCGGTGGTTGTCCTCGGCACAGGAGGCCACCGTGTTCAGCCAGGTGTCCTGCCCGCCCTGGGCACGCGGCACCACATGGTCGACGGTGGACGCCGGCCGTCCGCAGTACGCGCACCGGTGCTGGTCCCGTATGAGCACACCCCTTCTGGACCACGGGGCCTGTCTTCGGAACGGCACCCGTACGTACCGGCAGAGCCTGATCACCCGGGGCGCCGGAATGTCCACGGCGGCACCACGCATACGGAGCTCGGGATGCGACTGCTCGACGACGGCCTTGTCCGTCAGGATCAGGACCACCGCACGGTTGAGCGTCACTGTCGACAGCGGCTCGAAGCTCGCGTTGAGAACCAGCGTGTCACGCATCCTGCCCACCTCCCGTGTGCCGCCCGCCCCCTGGCAGGCCCGGATCAACTCTGGCTGGGCAGGCCGCGATGGACAACGCAATAAAAAATGCCCTGCTCTGATCTCTCCAAGACCAGAGCAGGGCAAACAGCAGACGAACTAATCGCCGGCGGGAGCCCGGTACTCACCGATCAGCTGCGCACGCCCGAGCGCGTGGAACCGGAGGTTGAACCCGACCACCGCGGGCGAGGAATCACTGTCGATCCCGAGCGTCTCGGTGTCCACCGCGTACACGGTGAACACGTACCGGTGGTTCTCGCCGGCCGGCGGCGCGGCGCCGCCGAACTCCTTCGACCCGTAGTCGTTACGCGCCTGAACGGCGCCCTCGGGCAGCCCCTTGAACTCCCCGCTGCCCGCACCGGCCGGCAACTCGGTCACCGAGACCGGGAGGTCGAAGAGCACCCAGTGCCAGAACCCGCTGCCCGTCGGCGCGTCCGGGTCGAAGCACGTCACGGCGAAACTCTTGGTCCCCTCGGGGAAACCCTCCCACCGCAGCTGCGGCGAAGTGTTCCCGGCCGCAAGCACCTGAGCGTCGCCCAGCACGGCCCCCGGCGCGAGGTCGTCGCTCACCACGGTGAACGCCGGTACCTCCGGATGGAAGTCATGCGGCAGCGGGGCCCTGTTCGGCTCGGTCACGTCTCGCACCTCTCCTGATCGGTTCGTCTGCCTTCTTCCCCGACTGTAGGGGGCGTACCGCCCTCGTTCCGGAGGGCTTACCGCCGCCTAGAGCCAGTTGCGCTGACCGCCGACCTGGGCGAGCCACTGGTTGAGGTACGCCGCCCAGTCGGTCTGCTGGTAGTCGTGCAGCCCCACCTTGAACGCGCGGTAGGAGTCGCTGCCCTCGCTGAACAGCCCCGGCTTCTTGTCCATCTCCAGGACGACGTCCATCTCACGGTCGTCGGCGACGAAGGTCAGCTCCACCTGGTTCAGCCCGCGGTACTGCGCCGGCGGGACGAACTCGATCTCCTGGTAGAACGGCAGCCGCTGACGCGTCCCGCGGATGTGCCCGCGCTCCATGTCCGCGCTGCGGAAGCCGAAGCCCAGCTGCCGGAAGGCATTGAGGATGGCCTCCTGCGCCGGCAGCGGGTGCACGTTGATCGGGTCCAGGTCACCGGAGTCCAGCGCCCGGGCGATCTCCAGCTCGGTGGTCACCCCGATGTTCATCCCGCGCAGCTGCTGGCCGCCGAACATCGTGATCGGCGTCTCCCACGGGATCTCCAGACCGAACGGCACCACGTGCACCGCGCCCGCCTGCACCTCGAAGGCGCCGCCGAGGTTCAGCTTGGTGAACTCGATGTCCTGCTTGGTCTCCTGGTCAGCGCTCTCCACCTCGACCCGCGCCTGGAGCCCGACGTTGAGTCCCTCGATCTGCTGGGCGACCGAACCGCCCTGGATCCGCACCTCGCCCTGGACGACCCCACCGGGGACGACATTCACCTCGGTGAGCTCGGTCTCCACCGAGGCACCGCCGGCACCCATGCTCGCGAGCAGCCGCTTGAAGCCCATAGTCACTCCTTCTTGGTCCTGACCCCTACATACGCGCCACGACGGTAGCCGGTTCCCGCCGGAGCGATCCCAGTACCCTCGGACGCCATGACCAAAAGCCCGGACCGCACTCCACTGACGCGAGACTTCTTCGACCGCGACGTCCTGGAGGTCGCCCCGGACCTGCTCGGCCGCACCCTCGTACGCAGGGAGCCGACGGGCACGATCGAGCTGCGCCTGACCGAGGTGGAGGCGTACGCGGGTGAGATCGACCCGGGTTCGCATGCTTTCCGCGGCCGCACGGCCCGCAACAGCACGATGTTCGGCCCGCCCGGCCACACGTACGTCTACTTCACGTACGGGATGTGGCACTGCCTCAACCTGGTCTGCGGCCCGGAGGGGCATGCCAGTGGAGTCCTGCTCCGGGCCGGCGAGATCAACGTCGGCGCCCACCTGGCACGCGACCGACGCATCTCGGCCCGCAACGACAAGGAACTGGCCAAAGGCCCGGCCCGCCTCGCCACCGCCCTCGATGTCGACCGCGACCTGAACGGCAGCGACCTCTTCGGCGGCCCCACCCCGGCGCTGTCGATCCTGCACGGCACCCCGCCGCCTTCTGACCTCGTACGGAGCGGCCCCCGCACCGGAGTGGGCGGCGACGGAGCCCACCAGCCGTGGCGCTTCTGGATCGAGGGGGACCCCACGGTGAGTCCGTACCGCGCCCACGCACCGCGCCATCGGCAGAGCCGCAAGGCGACTTGACGCGCCCTCGGCGGAGCCCTAATGTAGTCCGAGCCGCTTGACACGGGTACAGCTCTCGGCACAGTCCATCGGACCGGACCGAGCCACTCGAAGCGGCCACACCACCACCTACGACTCACCCTGGCGGGTGCGAGTTCGGCATGCCCGTAATTCGCCCTATCGGCTCGATTATGAGCTGCCAAGAGAATCGGTTAACGTAGTGGACACGCCGAAAGGCAAGGCCACTCCACAGGCCACCGGAAATCGAATTCGGACCGGAAACGGAACGAAAAAGAGTCTGGTAAAGTTGGAACCGCCGGAAAGGGAAAACGCGAAAGCGAAGAACCTGGAA
>NZ_BMTW01000011.1 GCF_014649875.1 Streptomyces rubiginosohelvolus
ATGCAGACCTCGAAGACGATCGTCGCGATCAACAAGGACGCCGAAGCCCCGATCTTCGAACTCGTCGACTACGGCGTCATCGGTGACCTCTTCACCGTCGTTCCCCAGCTCACCGAGGACATCAACACCCGCAAGGGCTGATCCCCCAGCACCACCCCGCATCACCCCGCCCGGGCCGCACGGTGAACCCCACCGCGCGGCCCGGTGCCGTTCCGGGCGACCATTGACGCAGGTCGAGCGGCCTTATAACTTCACTATACGGATTGTTGATTCCGGGAAGCGGAAACAACGAGAGCGTGGAGGGTACGGTCATGGGTCAGCAGGAGAAGGTGGCAACGAGCCTCGCCGGTGCGGTCAGCGAGGAGATCAGCGCCTCCCTCACGGCGGTCGACGCGGAGCTCGCCCGTCGCTACCCGGGCGATCCCGGTACCCGCCAGCCCGTGCACACCGTCTACGTACCCGGTGACGTCTTCGAGCCCGGCACCCTGCGCTCCTGGGGTGACCAGGCGCTGGCCGCCCTCGACGAACACGCCCCCGACGCCTCGTCGTTCGCCGCCGTCCTCGGCATCCCCGAGGAACTGGCGGGCCCGGTCCACGACCGCGTACGCGCCAAGCTGGAGCGCGAGCCCGTCGAGGACCTGCGCATCGACTTCGAGGACGGCTACGGCCCGCGCCCCGACGCCGAGGAGGACGAGGCCGCCGCCCGTGCCGCGCGCCTGGTCTCCGAGGCGTACGCGAACGGCACCGCCGCCCCGTACATGGGCATCCGGATGAAGTGCATGGAGGCCGGTGTCCGCGACCGGGGCATCCGCACCACCGACGTCTTCCTCACCGGCCTGATGGAGGCGGGCGGGCTCCCCGAAGGGCTCGTGCTGACCCTCCCGAAGGTCACGTACCCCGAGCAGGTCACCGCTTTCGTCCAGCTCCTCGAAGCCTTCGAGAAGGCCCACGGCCTCGACGCCGGGCGCATCGGCTTCGAGATCCAGATCGAGACCAGCCAGTCCATCCTCGCCGCCGACGGGACCGCAGCCGTCGCCCGCATGATCGACGCGGCGCGGGGCCGGGCGACCGGGCTGCACTACGGCACCTTCGACTACAGCGCCTGCGTCGGGGTCAGCGCCGCCTACCAGGCCAGCGACCACCCCGCCGCCGACCACGCCAAGGCCGTCATGCAGGTCGCCGCCGCCGGCACCGGCGTACGCGTCTCCGACGGTTCCACCAACGTCCTGCCCGTCGGCCCGACCGACCAGGTCCACGAGGCCTGGAGGCTCCACTACGGCCTCACCCGCCGCGCTCTGGCCCGCGCCTACTACCAGGGCTGGGACATGCACCCCGGCCACCTGCCGACGCGCTACGCGGCCGTGTACGCCTTCTACCGCGAGGGCCTGGAGCCCGCCGCCGCCCGTCTCGCGGCCTACGTGGCCAAGGCCGGCGGTGACGTCATGGACGAGCCCGCCACCGCCAAGGCCCTCAGCGGCTACCTGCTGCGCGGCATCGACTGCGGCGCACTGGACACCGCCGAGGTCGCCCGGCTGACCGGTCTGACCCGCGCGGACCTGGACGCCTTCGCCTCCCCGCGCCGGGGCGACCTGACGGTCACCGCTCCGTAAGACCGGAACGGGTGACTCAGTAGCCTGCGCGCTCCGAGGGGATGGCCAGTCCCGCCGGGGTGCGCAGGCCCGCGACCGGCACCGTCCGCTGGCCGCCGCGTACCGGCAGCTTCACCACCCGGTCGTTGTTGAAGTCCGCGATGTACAGCGCGCCCGCCGGGTCGAAGGCCAGCCCGTACGGGGAGTTGAGTCCGACCGCCGGGACGGTCCGCTGCGGTCCGCCGCCCGCCGGGAGCCGTACCACCCGGTCGTTGCCGCTGTCGGAGACGAACAGGTCCCCTCCCCGGCCGAAGGCCAGGCCGGTCGGCTGGGAGAGGCCGGTCGTGGGCACGGTCGACTGAGGGCCGCCGTCGGCGGGCACCTTGACCACGCGGTCGTTGACGAAGTCCGCCACGAAGAGGTTGCCCGCCGTGTCCAGGGCGAGACCGTTGGGGTGGAGCAGCCCGGTGGTGGGGACGGTGACCTGGCCGCTGCCGTCGGCGGGGACCTTCACCACCCGGTCGTTGAAGCTGTCGGCGATGTAGAGGTCGCCGTCCGCGTTCAGCGCCAGCCCGATGGGGCGGGAGAGGTCGGTGGTCGGGACGACGGTCTGGGGGCCGCCGTCACCCGGCACCCGTACGACCCGGTTGTTGCCGGTGTCGGAGATGTACAGGTCGCCCGAGGGGGCGAGCGCCATCCCGGTCGGGCGGATCAGGCCGGTCACCGCGACCATGACCGGGGCCCCGCCGCCGGGCGGCAGGCGCAGCACGGTGTTGTCGCTGTAGTCGGAGATGTACAGGGGTGCCGCGCCGTGCGCCGGGGGGCGCCCGTCCGCAGTGCCGGGGGTGGTCCCGGGTGCGGCGGAGGCGACCGGCGCCGCGCACAGCATCAGCGCCGCGGCCGTCGCCGCGAGCCGCCAACGGGGCTGTCTGCGCCCCTGCTTCGGGGCTGAAGGGATCGGCGGGGTCGTGGTGGGACGGCTCATGGGTGCGTACCTGTTCTGGATGCCCTGCCCGCTGCCGTACCGGCCCGGGAAGGGGAGGGGCGCCCCCGTGGTCCGGTCCGCGCGGCCGCCCGAGCCGACGGGCGAAGGAGCGGGCGTGCCGAGGGGCTGGGGAGGTGACGGTCCGACACCCGGGTCCGCCGCTCGGTCCGCCGGAGCGTGCCGTACGGGGGCGGGGCGTCGGCCGCCGACGATAGGGAGCCGTCCCCGCCGATCCGTCGGCACCACGCCCCGACGGGCCGACCCGCCACCCCAACAGCCCTGGGGTCTGCTCAGCCGTCCCGGCGTGCGGCCGCGCCGCCACGGGCGCGGTAGGCCCGCATCTTGTGCCGGGCGCCGCACACGTCCATGTCGCACCACAGACCGTTCGACGACGGAGCCCGGTCGTAGAAGACCCAGCGGCATTCCGGCGCCGCGCAGGCCTTGAGCCGCGTCGCGTGACGCCCGGTCAGGCCGTCGCGCAGCAGGGCTTCGAGCACCGTCCGTACGATCCCCGCCGCCGGCCCGTCGTCGGCCGGGCGCAGGGCGAGTGTGCCGTCCGGGCGTACGGCAGGGGCGCCCGCCACGGAGCGGATCAGGTGGTTGAGGGCGTCGAGGGCCTCGGGCGAGGTCCGGTCCACCAGGAAGGCCCGCACGGTCTCCCGGGCCTCCGTGAGCGCCGCCAGGTCGGCCGGGGCGACCGCTTCCGGATACCCGTGCGCCCGCAGCCATCCGCCCGCCGTCCCCGGCCGGGCGAGCTCGTCCTCTTCGTGGAGCAGGGTCGCCGTGTTGCAGAACGCCTCGACCGGTTCGAGTTCCGCGGGTGCCGGGTTCCGTCGCATGATCCCCACTTTATCAACGTTACCGACAAGCGGCATGCTCTGGTAACGTCGAGAGTCAGGCAGGGTTCTGCACCCGACATCAGGAGGCGTGTCATGAACGGCAAACTGACCAGGACATTCGAGACCCCGGACGGGACGGTCCGCTGGGACGTGCTGGGGGAGGGCGATCCGGTCGTCCTGATCCACGGCACCCCGTTCTCGTCGCGCATCTGGCGCGAGATCGCACCGGCGCTCGCCCAGGACCACCGGGTCCACGTCTTCGACCTGCTCGGCTTCGGGCAGTCGGAGCAGCGCGCGGGGCAGGATCTCGGGCTGGCCGCGCACACGCGGGTGTTCACCGGACTCCTGGACCACTGGGGGCTGGAGAGCCCGAGGGTGATCGCCCACGACATCGGCGGGGCCGTGGCCCTGCGGGCCCTGCTGCTGGAAGGGGCCCGGTACGCCGATCTCACCCTGGTCGACGCGGTGGGCTGCGGCGACTGGGGGACCGGGCTGTTCAGGCTCGTACGGGAGAACGCGCACCTCTTCGAGCAACTGCCCGTCTACGCGCACGAGGCGCTGGCCGAGAGCCACCTGCGCTTCGCGAGCCACACCGGCTACCGGCCGGACGTCCTGGCCGCCCATCTCGACCCGTGGCGCGGTGAGGAGGGCAGGGCCGCGTACTACCGCCAGTACGGACAGCTGGAGCAGGCGGCCACCGACGAGTTCCAGCATCTGCTGGGGTCCGTACCGGTGCCGACCCGGATCATCTGGGGGCGCGAGGACGGCTTCCTGCCGCCGCCCTTCGCCGAGCAGCTGCACGCGCTGATCCCGCACTCCGAGCTGCACTGGCTGGAGGGAGCAGGCCACGCGACGCCCGAGGACGCGCCCGCGCGGCTCCTGGCGCTGCTCACCCGGGAGTTCCGGCCGGTGGCCGCCGCGGCCTGACGGCGGGTGCCCCGGGGGCGAGGGTCTTTCGGGGCGGCGGGCTCTCCGTCCAGCCCCGGACCCGCGCGGCTCCTGGCCCTGCTGACCCGGGAGCCCCGCGCGGGACCTGACCCGGCTCAGGCAGGAGGCAGTTCGCCCGAGCCGCGCGGGATCAGGGTCGTCGGCAGCTCCACCCGCGCCGGGGCGTGCTCCGCCCCGTCGAGGCGGCGGAAGAGATGCTCGGCGGCGGTCCTGCCGACCGCCGCCGCGTCCTGCGAGATCACGGTGATGCCGAGCAGGTCGGCCAGCTCGATGTCGTCGAACCCGACCAGTGCCACCGGCCGCTCCCGCTCCGCGATCACCCGTACCGCCGTCACCGTCACCCGGTTGTTGCCCGCGAACAGGGCGGTGACCGGTTCGGGGCCGCCCAGCATCTCCTCGGCCGCGGCCCGCACCCGCTCCGGCTCGGTGGAGCCGAGGGAGACCCAGCCGTCCTCGACGGTGATGCCCGCGTCCCGCATGGCGGCGTGATAGCCGCGCAGACGCTCGGTGGCCGTGTGGATCCGCGGCTGGTCACCGATGAACCCGATCCTGCGGTGACCGTGCGCGATGAGATGCGCCACGCCCTCCCTGGCGCCGCCGAAGCTGTCGGAGAGCACCATGTCGACGTCCACATGGCCCGCCGGGCGGTCCACGAAGACCGTGGCGATGCCCGCCTTGATCTCCGGCTCCAGATAGCGGTGGTCGTCGCCCGCCGGGATCACGATCAGGCCGTCGACGCGGCGGGCGCACAGCGCCAGCACCAACTCCTGCTCCCGCTCCGGGTCCTCGGCGC
Source organism: Streptomyces rubiginosohelvolus (assembly GCF_014649875.1). GTDB lineage: Bacteria > Actinomycetota > Actinomycetes > Streptomycetales > Streptomycetaceae > Streptomyces > Streptomyces rubiginosohelvolus. The sequence goes on from NZ_BMTW01000011.1 coordinate 5,155, forward strand.
TGGAACCGTTGATCAGCAACGCGCCGTGCGCGCGGGCGACCTCCTCCACCGCGCGGCTCAGCGGACCGTAGAACGGGTCCGCCAGATCCTCCAGGACCAGTCCGATGGACGCCGTACGCCCCTTGCGCAGCACCCGCGCGCTGTCGTTGCGGCGGAAGCCCAGTGCGTCGATCGCCTCCTGCACGCGGCGCTCGGTGTCGGGCGTGACGCCGGGCTCGCTGTTCACCACCCGGGAGACCGTCTTCAGGCCGACTCCGGCCCGGGCCGCCACGTCCTTCATGGTCGGCCGGTTGCCGTAGCGGGTCTCGGAATGACGGGCGGTCCGGTCCACGTGCGCTGTCCTGTCGTCGGATACGGGCGGGGCGTGCGGTGCTCCGGCCGGGGCCGAGCGGGGCCGAGAAGGGGCGCCGCGCAGGTGATCGGAGGCTGTGGCGTCGAGCATAGGCCCTGGACAACGTTGTCAAGAGGATGAAGACTGTGCAGACTATGGACGGAACCCGCAGGTCCCGCCCCTTCACCGATCCGGAGAGCCCACACCGATGCATACCGACCTCGTCGCCGCGCTCGACATCGGCGGCACCAAGATCGCCGGAGCGCTGGTGGACGGCGACGGATCCCTCCTCGTACGGGCGCAGCGGCCGACGCCCGCCCGGGAGGGCGCCGAGGCGGTCATGGGCGCGGTGGACGAGGTGCTGGGCGAGCTGATGGCCTCGCCGCTGTGGGGCAGGGCCGGCTCCGTCGGTATCGGCAGCGCCGGACCGGTGGACGCCGCCGCCGGCACGGTCAGCCCGGTCAACGTCCCCGGCTGGCGGGACTTCCCGCTGGTGGAGCGGGTGCACAAGACGGCGGGCGGGCTGTCGGTCGCGCTGGTGGGCGACGGGGTCGCGATGACGGCCGCCGAGCACTGGCTCGGCGCCGCCCGGGGCTACGACAACGCGCTCTGCCTCGTCGTGTCGACGGGCGTCGGCGGCGGCCTCGTCCTCGGCGGCACCCTGCGCCCCGGTCCCTCGGGCAATGCCGGGCACATCGGCCACATCAGCGTCGACCTGGACGGCGACCCGTGCCCCTGCGGTGCGCGCGGCTGCGTCGAGGGCATCGCCAGCGGCCCCAACATTGCCCGCCGCGCCCTGGAGAACGGCTGGCGACCCGGCCCGGACGGCGATGCGACGGCCGCCGCGGTGGCCGTCGCCGCCCGCGCCGGGGACCCGGTCGCCATCGCCTCCTACGAGCGAGCCGCCCAGGCGCTGGCCGCCGGCATCGCCGCCACCGCGACCTTGGCGGACCTCGACATCGCGGTGGTCGGCGGGGGAGTGGCCGGGGCCGGTGACGTCCTCTTCGTACCGCTGCGCCGCAGCCTGCGCGAGTACGCCACGCTCTCCTACCTCCGCCGGCTGACGGTGGCGCCCGCCGTCATGGGCAACGACGCGGGCCTGGTCGGGGCCGCGGCGGCGGCCATCGCCCTGCGGTAAGGCCGGTCCGGAGACCGCAAGGGTTTCCGGCGGACGCCCGGTTCGTCAGGCCGGGCGTCCGCCGGGCCGCATCCCGCGCCGCACGTTCCCGGCCCGTACACGCGGATCTCGGGTGAGCGCCGCTCCGCCGACACGTCCTAGGGGGCCGGTGCCGTGCTGCCCGCCTGCTGCTCCACGATCACCAGGAAAGCGTCCTGGTCCAGGTCCATCACGACCTCCGCGGCCAGGCCCTCACCACGCTGCCGGGCCGCGAACTCCTCCGCGGTCCTGCTGCCGCGCGGGTCTCCCGCGGGAAAGTGCTCAAGAACAGTCCGCCGCACGGCGCACCCCCTGGTCTTCCGGCCCCCGGGTGTCCGGATGCCGACGCTCCGACGAATCCGGCCCGCAGGCGCTGTGGACCGGCATGGTTACGTCTGCCCCGGAACCCGCTTCCCTATCGTGGAGAGGCCTTGCTCGTCCCGGACGCCGCATCCGGCCAACGCCGTCGCCCTCGCGGGGTTTCCGCGGCAGGGTGTTGCGGGCAAGCCACAGGGGGCTACGGAAGAGGGGGAACCGTGATCGTCTGGGTCAACGGTGCGTTCGGCGCGGGCAAGACCAGCGCCGCCGGCGAACTGATCGATCTGATTCCGAACAGCACGCTGTACGACCCGGAGGTCACCGGCGCGGGGCTGCGCGCCCTGCTGCCGCAGAAGCGGCTCGCCGAGGTCACCGACTTCCAGGACCTGCCGATCTGGCGGCGGCTCGTGGTGGACACGGCGGCGGCGCTGCTCGCCGAGGTGTCCGGGGTGCTGGTGGTGCCGATGACCCTGCTGCGCCAGGAGTACCGCGACGAGATCTTCGGCGGGCTCGCCTCCCGGCGCATCCCGGTCCGGCATGTGGCGCTCTCACCTGAGGAAACGATCCTGCGCAGCCGGATCGCGGGCCGCGAGGAGTTTCCCGGCGACGACGAACAGAGCGACCGGGTGCGCCGGTGGTCGTACGAGCACATCGGCCCGTACCGCGACGCCCTCGGCTGGATCGCCCGGGACGCGCACGTGGTCGACAACAGCGCCCTCACCCCCCGGGAGACCGCCGAGCGGATCGCGGACGCCGTGCGCACCGGGAGCGTGCCGCCGTGCCCCATCGTGCAGACTCCCGAGCCGACCGGCGAGACGGTGGCCGCCGGGGTGCTGCTCTTCGACGAGGAGGACCGGGTGCTGCTCGTCGACCCCACGTACAAACCGGGGTGGGAGTTCCCCGGCGGGGTCGTGGAGGCGGGCGAGGCCCCCGCGCAGGCCGGGATCCGTGAGGTCGCCGAGGAGATAGGCCTCAGCCTGGACCGGGTGCCCACCCTGCTGCTCGTCGACTGGGAGTCGCCCCGCCCGCCCGGCTACGGCGGGCTGCGCTTCCTCTTCGACGGCGGCCTGCTCCGCTCCGAGGACGCCGGCCGGCTGCTGCTGCCGGGCTCCGAGCTGCGCGGCTGGCGCTTCGTCACCGAGGAGGAGGCGGCGGGGATGCTGCCGCCCACCCGGTACGAGCGGCTGCGCTGGGCCCTGCGGGCGCGCGAGCGGAAGACGGTGCTCAACCTGGAGGCGGGGGTGCCGGTGGGCTGAGCGGGGCCTGTACGGGGGCCGGGGCGAGCCCCCGGCCGGGCGGCGCTGGGGAAGCGCCGCGCGCCGGACACCCGTGCGGCCTCATACGCCGTTCGCCGCCGCCTCCATCACCGCCTCGGCGTCCTCGGTGAGCGGGTCGCCGTGGCCGAAGCAGACGGTACGGGGTGCGAGCGCGGCCAGTCGCCGGAACGTGGCCGCCGCCCCGGCACGGTCCACGTTGAACACGCCGAGCATCACCTGCTCCGCGGAGGCGACGGCGTCCCCGGTGAACAGCACGCCGTGGCGCGGCAGATGGAGCGCGATGGAGCCCGGTGTGTGACCGGGGGCGTGGACCACCCGCGCACCGTCCCCGAACGGCAGCACCTCGCCGCCGGTCACCTCACGGTCGACCCGGGTGGGCGGGGCCTCGGGGCACGTCAACCCGCGTGCGTACAAAGGCCGTTCCCAGTCCAGCAGGTCCGGCTCCGGCACGGGGCGCTCGCCCCGGATCACCGGGGCGTCCAGCGCGTGGGCGAGGATCTCGGCTCCGTACCGGTCCGCCAGTTCCTGCGCGGACCCGTAGTGGTCGCGGTGGCCGTGGGTGATGACGATGCGGCGGATCCGGGCCGGGTCGTGGCCGAGCGCCCGGACCCCGTCCTCGATCGCGGCGGCCGACGCGATGTCGCCCGCGTCGACCAGGGTCAGGTCCGCCCCGTCGCGCCAGAGGTACGCCTGACCGATCCGGAAGCGGAACCTGTGCAACTGGGGGAGCACCTCGACGAGATCCATGCGGCGAACGTACGCAGCGGCGGACGTTCGCCGCACGGATCTACGCTCCGGGCGACTTCGCCGAGGGCGAAGCCCACCCGCGGGATCAGGCCTTCTTCGACTCCGCGTAGTTGCGCAGGAACAGCGCCTCGGCGACCGACATCCGCTCCAGCTCCTCGGGCGACACGCTCTCGTTCACCGCGTGGATCTGCGCCTCGGGCTCGCTCAGCCCGATCAGCAGGAACTCCGCCTCCGGGTAGAGGCCCGCCAGGGTGTTGCACAGCGGGATGGAGCCGCCCATGCCGGAGGACTGCATCTCCTGGCCCGGGTAGGCGTCCCGCATCGCGTCCGCCATGGCCTGGTACGCCGGGCTGCTCATGTCGGCCCGGAACGGCTGGCCCTGGCCCACCTGTTCCACCTTCACCCGCGCACCCCAGGGGGCCCGCGACTCCAGGTGGGCGGTGAGCAGCTTCGTCGCCTCGGCCGCGTCGTGGCCCGGCGGCACCCGCAGGCTGACCTGCGCCCGTGCGCTCGCCTGCACGGACGGGGTCGCGCCGACCACCGCCGGGCAGTCGATGCCGATGACGGTGACGGCGGGACGGGCCCAGATGCGGTCCGCGACCGTACCCGTGCCGATCAGCTCGACGCCGTCCAGCACCTTGGCGTCCTGCCGGAACTCCGCCTCCGGATACTGGATGCCGTCCCAGTCGGCGTCACCGGTCAGACCGTCGACCGTGGTCGTCCCGTCCTCGGCGCGCAGCGAGGCCAGCAGCTGGATCATCGCGGCCAGCGCGTCCGGGGCCGCGCCGCCGAACTGCCCCGAGTGCAGGTTCCCTTCGAGGGTGTCCAACTGCACGCGCAGCATGGTCATCCCGCGCAGCGTCGCCGTCACCGTCGGCAGCCCGACCCGGAAGTTGCCGGTGTCGCCGATGACGATCGTGTCCGCGCGGAGCAGTTCCGGGTGCGCCTCCGCGTACCGCTCCAGACCGCCGGTGCCCTGCTCCTCGGAGCCCTCGGCGATCACCTTCACCGAGACCGGGACGCCGCCGTCCGCCTTGAGGGCGCGCAGCGCGAGCAGGTGCATGATGAACCCCCCCTTGCAGTCGGCCGCGCCTCGCCCGTACCAGCGTCCGTCGCGCTCGGTCAGCTCGAACGGCGGGGAGATCCACGCCGACTCGTCCAGCGGCGGCTGCACGTCGTAGTGGGCGTAGAGCAGCACGGTCGGCGCCCCGGCCGGCCCGGGCAGATACCCGTAGACGGACTGCGTTCCGTCGGGGGTGTCCAGGAGGGCGACGTCCGTGAACCCCTCGGCGCGCAGCGCGTCGGCTACCCAGTTCGCCGCGCCCTCGCACTCGCTCTTCGGGAACACCGCCGGGTCCGCCACCGACTGGAACGCCACCAGCTCGGCCAGCTCCTCCCGGGCACGGGGCATCAGCGAGGCGACGGTCTCGGGAATCGGACGGGCGGTCATGGGCACGCTCCTCGTGGGTGCGACGTTATGGGTAGGGCGCGGTGTGTACGCGACCGTGTGCGACGCCGTGCTTGTGACGACGCATGTACGACGAAATCATGGCCGATCCTCCCACAGGAGGGCCGGCCCGAAGCGCGCCGTAGGATGCCGTGAGCAGCTTGGGGCCACTGGTCGGATCAGGAGCAGAAGCACATCGTGAGCAGCGAGAACGCAGACGCCGGACGTGAGCCGGAAGAGTCGTTGGTGTGGGATGTCGTCGTGGTCGGCGCCGGACCGGCCGGGGCATCGGCGGCGTACGCGGCAGCCGTGGCGGGCCGGAGAGTCCTGCTGCTGGAGAAGGCGGAACTGCCGCGCTACAAGACCTGCGGCGGGGGCATCATCGGCTTCTCCCGCGACGCCCTGCCGCCCGGGTTCGAACTGCCCCTGAAGGACCGCATCCACGCGGTCACCTTCTCGCTCAACGGCAAGCTGGCCCGCACCCGCCGCTCCCGGCGCATGCTCTTCGGGCTCATCAACCGCCCCGAGTTCGACGCCGGTCTGGTCGAGGAGGCGCAGAAGGCCGGGGCCGAACTGCGCACCGGCGCATCGGTGGTGCGGGTCGAGCAGCACGGCCCCGCCGTGCCCGACCGGAGAACGGTCGCCGTGGTGCTGGCCGGTGGCGAGACCGTCCTCGCGCGGGCCGTCGTCGGCGCGGACGGCAGCGCGGGCCGGATAGGAGCCCATGTCGGGGTGAAACTCGATCAGGTGGACCTGGGCCTGGAGGCGGAGATCCCCGTTCCGGCCACCGTCGCGGAGGACTGGGCGGGCCGGGTCCTCATCGACTGGGGCCCGCTGCCGGGAAGCTACGGCTGGGTCTTCCCCAAGGGGGACACCCTCACCGTGGGCGTCATCTCGGCGCGCGGCGACGGCGCGGGCACCAAGCGGTATCTGGAGGACTTCATCGCCCGCCTCGGCCTCGCCGGGTTCGAGCCGTCCATCTCCTCGGGCCATCTCACCCGCTGCCGCAGCGACGACTCGCCGCTCTCCCGCGGCCGGGTCGTGGTCTGCGGCGACGCGGCCGGACTCCTTGAGCCGTGGACCCGCGAGGGCATCTCCTTCGCGCTGCGCTCGGGCCGGCTCGCGGGGGAGTGGGCGGTCAGGATCGCCGAGGCCCACGACGCGGTGGACGCCCGGCGCCAGGCCCTCAACTACGCCTTCGCCATCAAGGCCGGCCTCGGCGTGGAGATGGGCGTCGGCCGCCGCATGCTCAAGCTGTTCGAGCGCCGCCCCGGCCTGCTGCACGCGGTGCTGACCGGTTTCCGCCCGGCCTGGAAGTCGTTCGCCGGAATCACCCGGGGCACGACGTCGCTGGCCGAGCTCGTCCGTACGCATCCGCTGGCACAGCGGGCGCTCCACGCTATGGACCGCTAGCGGCTCACCTGTCGCGACCGCGCCCCCGTTGCCCGTACGGCGACGGGGGCGTCGTCATGCCTCGACGGTGATGCGGAAGACGGGGTGGTCCGGGGAGGCGGCCAGCAGTTCGGCGTCCGTGGACTTCGCCGTGATCCCCTGGAAGTACTGGTCGACCTCCCAGCCCCACCGCTCCAGATAGGCCCGGATGATCCGGGCCTTCTCCGCGTCGTCGGGGATCTCCACGGCGGTGAAGCGGCTGACCTTGCGCCCCAGGCGCAGCTCCCCGCCTCCCGCCACGCGCATGTTGCGCACCCACTGCGAGTGACCGCGCGCCGAGACCAGGTACCGGTCGCCCTCGAACGTGTGGGTGTTGACCGGGATGCGCTGCATCCGGCCGCTCTTGCGCCCGCGCACCGACAGCTCGGCGGAGCCCATCAGGCTGAAGCCGTGCCGGGCCAGCCAGCCGACGACCTTGTTGAAGCGGTTGGCGGTGGCGCTCGCCCGGAGGTAGTAGGGCTGCTGCGACATGATGACTCCCAGGCTACGAGGAGAGCGGTGCTCTCGCTTGAGATCAGTGTGCACGGAAGGGCTATCCAAAGCAAGAGCACTGCTCTCGTTCATGGTCAGTGCTCCGATCGCATGGCAGACTGACCGCATGAGCACCATCCGAGGGGCCAGGGAACGCGCCCGTATCGAAGTGACCGCGGCGATCAAGGACGAGGCCAGGAAGCAGCTCGCCGAGGAGGGCGCGCCGAAGCTCTCGCTGCGGGCCGTCGCCCGCGAGCTGGGCATGGTCTCCTCCGCGCTCTACCGCTACTTCCCCAGCCGCGACGATCTGCTGACCGCGCTGATCGTCGACGCGTTCGACGCGATCGGCGCGGCCGCAGAGCAAGCGGCGGCGGAACAGGCGGCGGGGGAGGCGCCGCCCGCCGAGCGCTGGGTCGCCGTCTCCTGCGCCGTACGGGAGTGGGCGCTCGCCCACCCCCATGAGTACGCCCTGATCTACGGCTCGCCCGTCCCCGGTTACATCGCCCCGATGGACACGGTGGGGCCCGCTGCGCGCGTGGGCCTGGTCCTCATCGACATCGTGCGCGGCGCGTACCGGGCCGGGGACCTCACCCTGCCGCCGCTCGCGGACGGGCTGCGCGCCGACGCGGAGCGGATGGCCGCCGATTTCGCCGAGGGTGTCCCACCCGAGTCCGTGGCGGCTCTGGTCGCCGCCTGGGCGCAGTTGTTCGGCCTGATCTCCTTCGAGCTGTTCGGCCAGTTCAACCGGGTCGTCGAGGAGCGTGAGGCGCTGTTCCGGCAGACCGCCGGTGAGCTGGCCCGCTCGGTGGGCCTGCGCGACGCCGGTACGGCCTGACGGACCGGGCGCCCGCCCGACCGGGCCGGGCGCCGCCCTTCCCGGCTTTCCCGGTGCGTACTCCCCACGGAGTACGGGTGATCACCACGCACGGCGGACGCCTCCGCACCCGCCCGCCGTCTAGCGTGGCCGCCATGGACGAACTGCAACCGCTGCACCGGGGCGGGCCGCCGTGGCTGTCCGGCGCGCGCTCGCGGACCGCCGGGCTGCCCTGGGTGTCGACGGCGGTGCTCCTGGTGTTCGTCATGGTCGGTACGGGCTTCGCCGAGGAAGGCCAAGGCCGCCGGCCCCTGGACCTGGCGGCCCGGCTCCTGCTGTTCGTCGCGGTCGGCGTGCTGCTCCTGCGCCGCCGCCGACCCGTGGTCGCCGTGGCCACGACCTGCGCGGCGACCCTGGTCTACCTCGCGGCGGGCTATCCGTACGGTCCGGTGTTCGTCGCCGTCGCCGTCGGCTGCTTCAGCGCGATCGTGACCGGACACCGCAAGGCCGCCTGGTGGTCGCTGGGCGGGCTGTGGGCCGGGCACGTCCTGGTCTCCCACTGGCTCTACCACTGGCTGCCACCGGACGGCGACCGGGCCGCGCCCTGGACGCAGCAAGGCTTCATCACCGCCTGGGTCGTCGCCGTCGTGGCCGCCGCCGAACTGCTGCGCGTGCGCCGCGAGCAGTGGGCGGCCGCCCGGGCGGAGCGCGAGGCGGCGGAGCGGCGCCGGGCCGACGAGGAACGGCTGCGCATGGCCCGCGAACTCCACGACGTGCTGGCCCACTCCATCTCCGTCATCAACGTGCAGGCCGGGGTCGGGCTCGCGCTGCTCGACTCCGACCCGGAACAGGCCCGCACCGCGCTCACCACCATCAAGGGGGCCAGCAAGGAGGCGCTCGACGAGGTACGCCAGGTGCTCGCCAACCTCCGTACGCCCGGCGACGCCCCGACCTCCCCCGCCCCCGGCCTCGACCGGCTGTCGGAACTCGTCGAACAGGCCGCGGCCGCCGGACTCACCGTCACCGTCGGGAGCGAGGGTGACCCGGCCGCCGTCCCGCCCGGCGCCGGACTCGCCGCCTTCCGCATCGTCCAGGAAGCCCTGACCAACGTCGTCCGCCACTCCGGCTCCCGTACCGCCGAGGTGTGCGTCGGCTACGGTTCCGGGCGTCTCCGCCTCCGTATCGACGACGCGGGACCGGCCACCGCCGGCGACGCGGGTGGCAGCGGCAACGGACTCGTCGGGATGCGGGAGCGGGCCGCCGCCCTCGGTGGCACGATCGAGGCGGGCCCACGCCCGGACGGCGGCTTCCGGGTCCTGGCCGAACTGCCGTTCACCGGCCCGGACCGCGACCGGCGCCCGCCCGGGCCTCCCGAGGAGACGACGTGATCCGCGTAACGCTCGCCGACGACCAGCTGCTCGTACGGGCGGGCTTCCGCGCCCTGCTGGACGCGCAGCCCGACATCGAGGTCGCCGGGGAGGCCGCCGACGGCGAGGAGGCCGTCCGCCTGGTGCGCGAACTGCGCCCCGACATCGTGCTGATGGACATCCGCATGCCCCGGCTGGACGGGCTGGCCGCCACCCGGCGGATCACCGGCGACCCGGAGCTGAACGAGGTGAAGGTGGTCATGCTCACCACCTTCGAACTCGACGAGTACGTCTTCGAGGCGCTCCGCAACGGGGCCTCGGGCTTCCTGGTCAAGGACACCGAGCCGGACGAACTGCTGCGCGCGGTAAGGGCGGTGGTCGGCGGGGACGCGCTGCTCTCCCCGGGCGTGACGCGCCGGCTGATCGCGGAGTTCGCGGCCCGCTCCAAGGAGCCGACCGCCGCCGCCTCGCTCGCCCTGCTCACCGAGCGGGAGCGGGAGGTGATGGCGCTGGTCGGCATCGGCCTGTCGAACGAGGAGATCGCCCGCAGGCTGGTCGTCAGCCCGCTCACCGCGAAGACCCATGTCAGCCGCACGATGGTCAAGCTCGGTGCCCGCGACCGCGCCCAGCTCGTGGTCCTCGCCTACGAATCGGGGCTGGTGCGTCCCGGCTGGCTCGGCTGAGCCGGTCCGTCCTCACCAGGTGACCGCGGAGTTGTCCGTCCAGAGCCTGGCCACCGCGCGCTCGCCGCGCAGGGTGACGGCGGTGAGCGGCAGCCGGTTCCAGAGGGTGAGGTAGAGCCCCTCGGCCGTACCGCTCAGCTCGCAGTCCACGTCCTCCGTGCCATCGCCGCCCGCCGTGCGTACGGTCTGCGGCGGGTCCTCGGAGATCCGTACCGTCCAGGTCGCCGCCGTGTCCACGGCCCGTACCCGCAGCGTGCGCGGCTTGTCGGAGCGGACCCGGCTCTTGGGGCGGCCGTGGAAGCCGGTGAGCAGTTCGTCGATGCCGTCGACGGCCCGGGTCGCCGGCACCGGGGTCAGCGGACCGCCGAGCGCCGATTCCGCGTCCACCCGGTGCACCGTCGTCTCGTTGAGCTGACGGCGGGACCAGAAAGCCAGGGGCGAGGGGGCCGGAAGGAACGTCCAGCACTCCAGGTCGGCGGGCGCCTCCTCCAGGGACCGGACCAGATGGCTGTGGCCCTCGCGGAACCAGGCCAGGAGTTCGGCCCCGTCGAGATCGGGCTCGCCGCCGTCGGGGTGGTACGCGGTGTGTCCCTCGGTGAGGAACGCCGCCGCCCACCGGTGGACCATGCCGGTGTGCCGCAGCAGATGGCGTATCTGCCAGCCGGGGCAGGTCGGGACGGATGCGCCGGGAACGGCCTGCTCGGCGGCCGCCGCGAGCAGCCGCCCCTCCTCCGACAACGACGCGATGTGCTCGGTGATCTGCATGGCGGCGATTGTGCCAGTGCCGCGCGGGGCCCGACCGGGTTGCGCGGCTCCGTCGGCCGGGCGGGCGGTCAGACGGGCGCGCTCGTGGTGGCGTTGCGGGCCGTGTAGCCCAGTACGGCAGCCCCGGCGGCCAGCAGGGCGACCGTGGTCAGGGCCACCGGGAGCGAGAACCAGTCGGCGAGGAAGCCGATCGCGGGCGGGCCGAGCAGCATTCCGCCGTAGCCGAGCGTCGAGGCGGCGGCGACCCCGCTGGGCCCTGCCAGTTCGCCCGCGCGCCCCACGGCGACGGGGAAGATGTTGGCGAGCCCGAGTCCGGTGACCGCGAAGCCGGCCAGCGCCAGCCAGGCGGTCGGGGCCAGCGAACCCAGCAGCATCCCGGCCGCGGCCGTGGCCCCGCCGAGAACCAGCGTGCGGGTCTGGCCGAGCCGTTCCAGGAGCAGGGTCCCCGTCAGCCGGCCCGCCGTCATCGTCAGGGCGAACAGCGCGTATCCGGCGGCGGCGAGCCCGGGGTGCGCACCCAGGTCCTGTTCCAGGTGGAGCGCGCCCCAGTCGGCGAGGGCGCCTTCCCCGTACGCCGTGCACAGGGCGATCACACCGAAGAGCACGACGATCCGGCGGGCTCGGGGCGACAGCCGCTGCTTCGGCTCGCGCGGGCCGGCGGCCTCCACGGCGGCGGGGGCCGGGCGGTGGCGGAGCAGGGCGGGTCCCGCGAACGCGGTGACCAGCAGGCCGATCCCGGCCAGCAGGAACAGATGGGTGGAGGCGGAGAGACCGCCCGCGACCAGGCCGCCGAGCCCGGCGCCGACCATCCCGCCGAGGCTGAACGCCGCGTGGAAGCTCGGCATCACCGGCCGGCGCAGGGCGGCGACCAGATCGACGGCGGCGCTGTTCATCGCCACGTTCATCCCGCCGTACGCCGCGCCGAACACGAGCAGCACGAGGCCCAGGGAGAGCGCGGAGTGGGTCTGGGCGGGCAGGGCGATGCTCAGGGGGAGCAGGACGCCGCAGGCCACGGTGACGGCATGGCTGCCGTAGCGGCGGCAGAGCCGGCCGGTGAGCATCATGGTGATCACCGCACCGGCGGAGACGCCGAGCAGGGCGAGGCCGAGGGTGGAGGCGGAGGCTCCGGTCTGCTGCTTGATGGCCGGGATACGGACCACCCAGCCGGCGAAGAGGAACCCGTCGAGGGCGAAGAACACGGTCAGCGCGGTACGGAGGCGGGCCGACGAGGGTGGGGCGGTGTCTCCGCCGGGTCCCCCGGGTAGGGCCGTCCGCAGTTTGTTTAGTTGCGGCACAAACTCAGCATAGGGGCGCTCCGGCGACGGACGCAACACCGCCGCACACCGCGCGTTCCGGGGGCGCGGGCGGTGGCCGGAACCGGGTCCCCGAACCGGCCCTGGGCGTCCGGGAAGCCTCCGGATCATGGGAGACTCGCCCCCATGAACGGCAAGGCGACCACCACCCGGACCAAGTTGGAGAGGGGCCGCAGCGCGCTCGGGCCCGCACTGGAACTGGTCCACACCGGACGCGCCCCCACCCGGGCCGTCCTCACCTCCGAACTCGGCGTCACCCGCGCCACCGCCGGGGCGGTCGCCGCGGAACTGGAGGCGCTCGGCCTGATCCGGGTCGACTCCAGCCCCGGGTCGGCGGCCGGGTCCCAGGGCCGCCCCTCGCATCGGCTGTCCGTCCTGGAGACCGGCCCCGTCGTCCTCGCCGCCCAGGTGCACGCCGACGGCTTCCGGGCCGCGCTCGTCGGGCTCGGCGGCCGGATCGTCGCCACCTCGCCGGGCTGTGTCGCGGTGATGGCCGACCCCGCGCAGGTGCTCGGCGAGGTCGTGGAGGCGGGAGCCGAACTGCTCCGCGCGAGCGGGCTGCGCTGCGTCGGCGCCGGCCTCGCCGTGCCGTCGGCGGTCGCCGAACCGGAGGGCACCGCCCTCAATCCGCTGCACATCGCCTGGCCCGCGGGCTCCCCGGTCCGCGACATCTTCGCCGCCTGCGTACGCCGGGCGGGCATCACCGGCCCAGCGTTCACCGGCAACGACGTCAACCTCACCGCACTGGCCGAGCACCGGCACGGCGCGGGCCGCGGCGCCCAGCACCTCCTGTGCGTGGCCACGGGACACCGGGGCGTCGGCGGGGCCCTAGTGCTCGACGGCCGTCTGCACAGCGGGAGTTCGGGCCTCGCCCTGGAGGTGGGCCATCTCACGGTGAACCCCGAGGGGCGGCCCTGTCACTGCGGCGGGCGCGGCTGCCTCGACGTGGAGACCGACCCGCTGGCCTTCCTCACCACCGCCCGCCGCGAACCCGGCCCCGAGGAGTCCCTCCTCAAGCAGGCCGGGAACCTGCTCCGCACGGAGTACGACGACCCGGCGGTGCGACAGGCCGCCGAGGCCCTGATCGACCGCCTGGGCCTGGGACTCGCCGGACTGGTCAACATCCTCAACCCCGACCGCATCATCCTCGGCGGCCTCCACCGCGACCTGCTGGAGGCCGACCCGGAGCGGCTGCGCGCCGTCGTCGCCGACCGGAGCCTGTGGGGGCGCAGCGGCAGCGTGCCGATCCTGCCGTGCACCCTGGCCCACAACAGCCTGGTGGGCGCCGCCGAACTGGCCTGGCAGCCGGTCCTCGACGACCCGCTCGCCGCGCTGGCCTGAGGGGCTGCCGGGCGGTCATCGCGCGGGGAGGCGTGCTCCCGCCGCAGTACGCACACGGCCGCCTCGCGTACGACGCCCCGGAGCACCTCGTCCCGGCAGGCTCGAAAGCGACCGGAAGGCATCACGCCATCCGCGAACGAGGGAGCTGACCGAGATGAACACCCTGGCGCACACCGGCGGACCCGGCCCCTGGGTCCTGCTCTTCCCGCTCTTCTGGGCGGCGGTCGTCATCGGGATCGTCACCCTGCTGCGCCGCACCGTGTGGCGCGGACGCAAGGGCCCGTGGGCGGCCGCCCGCACTCCGCAGGGCGCCCCCGGACCGTCCTCGCCGATCGCGCTGCTCGGCCGTCGGTTCGCCGCGGGGGAGATCGACGAGGACGAGTACTGGCGCCGACTGTCCGTGCTGGACGAGCAGTTCGGCCGGACCGCCGGCGGCGGCCCGGCGTGACCCCGTGCCCCGGTTCCGCCCGGCGGGCCCACGCCGGCCCGCCGGGCGGAACCGCCCGGTCAGCCGACGACGGCCGACCGGGCGGGCAGGGCCGCGATGTCGTCGGGGGTGATGGTCACGGCCCCGAACGGCCCGTCGGTCATCGACCCGTAGACCGCGAGCGGCGGCAGGGTCGAGGCGCCGGTGACCGCCGGCAGGGTGAACCAGACGGCCTTCCCGGCCGAGCCGATCGGCCGCACGCCCCAGCTCTCGCTGACGGCGGCGATCAGCGCCAGCCCCCGGCCCGACGTGGCGAACGAATCCGCCTCGTTCACCGTGGGCAGGCGCGGATCGTGGTCGTGGACGGAGACCGTCAGACGGTCGAGCAGCAGCTCGATGTCGACGGTGCATGACTTGTCCGGCTGAGCGTGCCGGTGAACGTTGGTGAGAAGCTCGGTGACGCCCAGGGCCGCCTGGTCGATCAGAGGATCGAGATGCCAGTAGCGCAGTTGCGCCGAGATGATTCTGCGGACTTGACCGATCCGCGCCGGCAGGGCCTGGAGCTCCACCGTGCAGTGCCTGCTTGGCTCGCTGATCACGGCTGCGACTCCCCGAAATAGGTCCGGAAGAAGAGAAGAGACACGAACGGGCCCGGCGGACGACTGACTGCCGAATCCGCTCTGCTCTTGTCGTGTCTGCTCGTGTCGCGCGACCCGGTCCGTGGAGCGGATCGCTCTGTCACCGAGGCTGCACCTTCAGTGACGTGGATCCAGCGTGGCCCAGGGGCTGTGGCTCCGCAACTCGCGGCGGAGCCCGACGGCCCCGGACCCCGGTCGCCGTGAACGTACGGCCGCCTCAGTCCCGGCGGCCGCGCGCGCTGCGCAGCGTCTCCAGGAAGCGCCGCAGCGGCGCCGCCCCGTCGCGTCTGCGATTGCGCTGCCCCATCGTCAACCGGTAGCGCACCCCGTTCACCCGTGCGATGACGGAATCCGCCGCGATGAACCACCACTTACGGGCGCTGACCGTGCCCACCGGGGCGCTGTCGATCTCCCGCCCGTTGCTCGTGAGGAGCGACAGCCGGCCGTCCTTCACCACCACCTGACCGGCCCTGGTCAGGGACCTGGTGAACCGTTCGATCCTGACCCCCGACGCACTGAACTCGACGTCCGCCATCGCGGATTCGCCCCCCTTCGTCACTACTCCTGCTGTTGCAGTGTGCCCGGACGCGGGCCGGACCGCCAGAGGGCCCGGAAGCCCGCCGCCCGGCCGCCCGCACCGCCCGTCACAGCCGCCCCGCAGGCGGCGCTCAAAGGCAGGGCTATGGGCCATCAAAGTGACCGTTTGTGCAGGTGGGGTGCCTATCGTGGGAGGTGCGAGCACCGGATCGACGACCAACAGGAGCAGGCCCATGGAGACCAGTGAACACACGGCCGGGGGCGGGGCCAGGGCGACCGTGGACGTCGACCGCAGCGACCCGGAGTACCGGTCCTGGCTGAAGGAGGCCGTCCGCAAGGTCCAGGCCGACGCGAACCGCTCCGCCGACACCCACCTGCTGCGCTTCCCGCTGCCCGAGGCGTGGGGCATCGACCTGTACCTCAAGGACGAGTCCACGCACCCCACCGGCAGCCTCAAGCACCGCCTGGCCCGTTCGCTCTTCCTGTACGGGCTCTGCAACGGCTGGATCCGGCCGGGCAAGCCGGTCATCGAGGCGTCCAGCGGTTCGACCGCGGTGTCGGAGGCGTACTTCGCCAAGCTGATCGGCGTCCCGTTCATCGCCGTCATGCCGCGCACCACCAGCCCCGAGAAGTGCCGCCTCATCGAATTCCACGGCGGGCAGTGCCACTTCGTGGACGACTCGCGCACCATGTACGAACAGTCCGCGGCGCTCGCCGCCGAGACCGGCGGGCACTACATGGACCAGTTCACCTACGCGGAGCGCGCCACCGACTGGCGCGGCAACAACAACATCGCGGAGTCGATCTACCAGCAGCTGCGCCTGGAGCGCTACCCGGAACCCGCCTGGATCGTCGCCACCGCCGGGACCGGCGGAACCTCGGCGACCATCGCCCGCTACGTCCACTACCTCCAGCACGACACCCGCATCTGCGTG
Organism: Streptomyces rubiginosohelvolus; assembly: GCF_014649875.1. Lineage (GTDB taxonomy): Bacteria > Actinomycetota > Actinomycetes > Streptomycetales > Streptomycetaceae > Streptomyces > Streptomyces rubiginosohelvolus. The sequence continues at coordinate 21,174 of NZ_BMTW01000011.1, forward strand.
CCCGACCCGGAGAACTCCTGCTTCTTCGACGGCTGGACCCGCCACGACCCGCACGCCACCAGCGACCGCGGCTCGCGCATCGAGGGCATCGGCCGCCCGCGCATGGAACCCAGTTTCGTGCCGGGCGCCATCGACCGGATGATGAAGGTGCCCGACGCGGCCAGCGTCGCCGCCGTCCGCGCCCTGGAGCGCGCCATCGGCCGCAAGGCGGGCGGCTCCACGGGCACCGGCCTGTGGAGCGCGTTCAAGCTGATCGCCGAGATGGTGGCGCGCGGCGAGCAGGGCAGCGTCGTCACGCTGCTGTGCGACCCGGGCGACCGCTACCTGGACAAGTACTACTCCGACTCCTGGCTGGAGGAACAGGGCCTGGACATCTCTCCGTACGCCGCCGCCATCGACGACTTCCTGGCCACCGGCACCTGGCCCTGCTGAGGGCCCGCACCCGGTCCGCTCAGGGCGTCGTCGCCGCCAGCCGTGTGTCCAGGCGGCGTACGGCGTGCCGGAAGGACCGGCCCACCCCGGCCCGGCCCAGGCTCAGCACCAGGCGGAACAGCCCCGTCCCGTCGGCCGCGAAGGTCCACTGCACCCGGGTCCCCGCCCCCTCCGGAGTGAGCCGCCACTCCTCCAGCAGGGCCCGCAGACCGGGTGCGTTGGTCTCGTCGACCCGGTAGGCGTAACAGCTGCCCGGCTCGGTGGCGACGATCGTCTCGCGGAAACGGACCCCGCCCCGCAGCCGCACCTCCCGGCCCGCGCCCCCGTCGGTGGGCGTGGCCCGGGTGACGGCCGTGAACCAGGACGGCCAGGACGCGACGTCATCGGCGAGCGCGCGGTACACCACGTCCGGCGGGGCGGACACCTCGGCGGCGAACACCAGCCGCATCGGCGCCGAGTCGGTGAAGTCCCTTCCCACGGTACGGAGTCGGCGTGCCATCCCGTGCACCTCCCGGCGGTCCGCGGTGTGCGGTGTGTGGTCTGTGGAGCGCACACCCTAGCGGCAGGACCGTCAGTTGTCTGTACCACTGTCGGTCACCGGTTCGCGACCGCTGCCGGTCACCGGTTCGCGCCGCTTCTCCTCCGTGGCCGCCGCCTTGGCGATATTGCGCGCCATGCCGCCGAACACCACCGAGTGGAAGGGCCACACGCTCCACCAGTAGGCGTGGCCGAACAGCCCGCGCGGATGGAACAGCGCGCGCTGCCCGTACACCGTGCGGCCCCGCCCGTCGCGCCGCACCGACAGCTCCAGCCAGGCCAGACCCGGCACCCGCATCTCGGCCCGCAGCCGCAGCAGTTCGCCCTGCACGATCTCCTCCACCCGCCAGAAATCCAGCGAGTCGCCCACCCGCAGATGCTGGGCGTCCCGCCGGCCGCGCCGCAGCCCCACCCCGCCGACGAGCCGGTCGAGCCAGCCCCGTACCGCCCAGGCCAGCGGGAAGGAGTACCAGCCGTTCTCGCCGCCGATGCCCTCGATCACCCGCCACAGCGCCTCGGGCCCGACCGGAACGGCCATCTCCCGCTCGTCGCGGTAGAGGCTGCCGCCCGCCCAGTCCGGGTCGGTGGGCAACGGGTCGCTCGGCGCGCCCGGCACCGCGGCGTTGGACCAGCGGGTGTCGACCCGCGCCTCCTGGATCCGCTTCAGCGCCAGCCGCAGCGCCCGGTCGAAGCCGATGGTCCCGTCCGGCGGATCGGGGACGTACTCCTTGATGTCGTGCTCCCGGCAGACCACCTCGTGGCGCAGCGACTCCGTGAGCGGCCGGGCGATGGAGCTGGGCACCGGAGTGACCAGCCCGACCCAGCGGCTGGAGAGCGTCGGGGTCAGCACCGGCACCGGCAGGATCACGCGCGGCCGCAGCCCCGCCACCGCCGCGTAGCGCTGCATCATGTCCCGGTACGTCATGACGTCCGGGCCGCCGATGTCGAAGGCCCGGTTCACCCCGGCCGGCAGCGCCGCGCACCCCACCAGGTAGCGGACCACGTCCCGTACGGCCACCGGCTGGATCCGGGTCCGTACCCAGCGCGGGGTGACCATCACCGGCAGCCGCTCCGTGAGATACCGCAGCATCTCGAACGAGGCGGACCCCGAGCCGATGACGATCGCCGCGCGCAGCACCGCCGTCGGCACCTTGGAGGACAGCAGGATGTGACCCACCTCGGCCCGTGAACGCAGGTGCGGCGACAGGTCCTTCTCCGGCACCCCCGCCGGAGTCAGCCCGCCCAGATACACGATCCGGCGCACCCCCGCCGCCCGCGCCTGCTCGCCGAAGGTCCGGGCCGCCTCGCGGTCGGTCTCCTCGAAGGTCGAGCCGGTGCCGAGCGCGTGCACCAGGTAGTACGCCACGTCGACGCCCCGCATCGCCTCCGCCAGGGAGTCGGCGTCCGTGACATCGCCGCGCACCACCTCGACCCGGTCCGCCCACGGGTAGTCGCGCAGTTTCTGCGGCGTTCTCGCCAGCGCGCGCACCCGGTACCCGGCATCGAGCAGTGCGGGCACCAGCCGGCCGCCGATGTAACCGGTGGCCCCGGTCACCAGGCAGCGCGGAGCGGAGTCGTCGGGTTGTTCTGTGCTGTCGCCGTGGCCGTTCTCAAGATCCGTCACCTGTCCGAGTGTGACACCGGACGGCTCCCGGGACCGGCCGAGGACTCCGTACGGCGGCATCGAGGCCATCGGTACGGTGACGGCCCCGGCCCTCGCGCCGGCTCAGTGCACCGCCGTGAGCGTCCCGCCCTCGCGCAGCGACGCCGTCAGCTCCACATCGGCGTCACGGGGCGCCCGCACCGCGAGCGTCGGCCCGCCCGCCGCGCCCCGCACTGCCCCGCTCGCCTCGATACGGGTCACCGCCCGGCTCCCCGCGGCCAGGACGTACCACCGGCCGGAGGACGCCTTCCAGTGCGTGCCCGCCAGCACGTGCTGCCCGAACCTGCTGCACAGCGCCGTGTCGTCGCGGTCGGCGACCACCACGGCCGGGTCCGTGGGCGAGGGGGCGGGCGCGAGGAACTGCACCAGGACGCGGCCGGGACCCCGCCAGGTGTCGGCCCGGGTGCACAGCCAGCCGGCCGAAGCGCCGCCCTCGGGCAGCTTCTGCTCGGCGAAGGCCCAGTTGTTGACCGACCGCACGCCGGAGCCCGCCAGGGTCCGCAGGGAACACGCCGTACGCGCCCAGGCGAGCAGCGCGTCGGTGCTCGTCGCCTCACGCGGCTGCCGGGCCGGCGCGCCGCGCCCGGGCTTCGGCGTGTATGTCAGATGCGCGGGAGCCAGATCGCCCAGATCCGTCACCAGGAACGCGTGCTTCTCCACGATCCGCTCCGAGGACCGCAACTGGAGCACCGGCCACGTCTCGCACGCGCCGCCCGCGGCGGGCCGGGGCACCTCGGCGGTGACGCCGTCCGGGTCCACCTCCAGCGGCCGTCCGGGCGTGTCGGGAGCGAGCAGGTCCCGAGTGGTGGACTCCGCGATCCAGGGGGCGAGCAGGAACCGCGCGCCGTCGCCCGTACGGCTGACGACGACCGCCGCACCCGTCGTCACGTCCGCGTCGTCGGTCCGGGCGAAGTCGATCGCCGCCCCGCCGGACCCGGACAGCGGCTCCGCGTACCGCACCACCCGGACCCCGCCGTCGTGGAACAGCACCACCGCCGCTCCGTCCACCTCACCCGCGAACAGCAGCCGGGGCGGCTGCGCGGGCGGCACCGTGACCGTGCCCGGCGTCGTGGACACCCGGACCGACTCGGGCGGCCCCGCCCAGGCCCGCAGCGCCCGGCCCAGCAGTCCGTCGTCGTCCGTACGCCCGCCCCTGGCCGGCCAGGCGGTGAAGTCGACGCGCGAGGTGTCCGCCCACCGCTCCGCCGCCGTCCGCATCAGCTCCGCCGGATCGAGCACCGGCGCGAACACACCCGCCGGGGACCGCTCTTCGCCCCCGTCCCGCGCCCCCTGCTCGACGGCGACCGCCAGGCCCCCCGCCACCACGCACAGCGCCGCGGCCACCGCCGCCGCCCGCACCCGGTGCCTGCGCCGCAGCAGGTCGCTCGGGCGGGTCTGGACCGTGCACGGGTCGAACTCGCCGGACCTGAGCATCGCCTGCGCCCCGGCCCGGTCCGGCCGCCCCAGCCGGGCCGCCCGGCGCACCGCGCCCGCCGGATCCGCCACCGCGGCGCCGGCCAGCAGCTCCCGGACCCCGGACTCGTCGAGCCCTTCCAGCAGCTGCAGCGCGAACGCCGCCCGGACGGGCCCGTCCACCGCCGACAGCGCCCGGTCCAGAGCCAGTTCGTCGACGCCGCCCGCCCGGGGGAAGAGCCGCAGCCCCCACACCACCGGCAGGGCCGGACGCAGCGCGGCCGGGGCCGGGAGCCGCCCGGGCCACCAGCGGGGCCGCCGCTCGTGGGCCAGCGCCGCCCGCAGCACCCGCAGCCGCACCCACCCGTACGCCGGATGCGCGGGGACCCGGTCCGCCGCGGCGCCCTCCGCGCCCGCCGGAGGGCCGGTCCGGCGGGACTGGGCCGGAACGCGCGGGCCCGACGCCTTGCTCCCGGCCGCGGGCAGGGCCCGCTGGACGACGGCGTGGGCGGTCAGGACCCGGCGGTGCCGGCCGAGCGCCGGCGGCAGGACGACATAGGCGAGCCGAACCAGGCGCGGGTAGTGCTCCACGAGGGCGGCCTCGGCCTGCTGCACGCCCGTGCGGTCGCTCTGTACGTCGGTCCGCTGCTGCGGTTGATGGATCGGCATGGAATCGGTGCCTTCCGGGGCCGTGGCGGGGGGTGTCATACCGACAAACGAGTCAATCGTGTGACGGTCACATCACCCGTACGCGGCGCCTCAGCCGTGCGCGCCGCCGGGGGAGGCGAGCAGGGCGTCCAGGACCCTGCCGAACATCCGTCGTCCTGCGGAGGCGAGCAGCGGGTCACCCCACCGGGGCACCAGCCGCACCCGCAGCTCCTCGACCCACACCACATGGGAACCGGAATCCGTGGGCAGCACGTCGATCGAGGCCCGGCCCAACACCACGGCGCCCCGCTTCTCCAGTTGGCACACCCCGGCCCGGCCCCCGGCGGGCGGCGTCCACCGCACCACTTCCATCGGATCGTCGAACGCCAGCGGGCCCAGCCCCGTACGCGCCACGAAGACCGTGCCGAGCTGCGAGGGAAGCCCGGTCGGAACCGAGATCGCGGTCAACGGCACCTGCGCGGCGTGCCGTTCCCAGTCGGTCACCCGACGCCAGGCCTCGGCTGCGGGGAGAGGGGAGAAACGCTCGATCCGAAAGACGGCCACAGCCCGATCCTAGTCCCGCACACCGGGAGCCGAGCGGAACCCGCGTCAGCCCTCGGTGGCGGGCGGGGCCTCGGCGGTCCCGGCGGGAGCGTCGCCCGCCACCAGCAGACCCGGCAGATGCTCCTCGATCTCCGCGCGCAGCTCCGGAGCCAGGCCCGCGTCCGTGACCAGCGTGTCGACCTCCTCCAGCGCGGCGAACGAACTCAGGCCCACCGTGCCCCACTTGGTGTGGTCGGCCACCACCACGATCCGGCGCGCCGCCCGCACGAAACGGCGGTTGGTCTCCGCCTCCGCCAGATTGGGCGTCGAGAGCCCCGCCTCGGCCGAGATCCCGTGCACACCGAGGAACAGCACATCGAAGTGGAGGGAGTCGATGGCCCGGTCCGCGACCGGGCCGACCAGGGAGTCCGAGGGGGTGCGCACCCCGCCCGTCAGCACCACCGTCGCCGCCCCGGGCCGCGCGCCGCGCCCCCCGGCCGGACGCTGCGCGTCGTGGAACACGTCGGCCACCCGCACCGAGTTGGTCACCACCGTCAGGTCCGGCACGTCCAGCAGATGCCGGGCCAGCGCGAAAGTCGTCGTCCCGCCCGAGAGCGCGATGGCGCTGCCGGGCACCGCCAGCGCCGCCGCCGCCCGGGCGATGTCCTCCTTGGCGCTCAGCTCCAGCGCCGACTTCGCCTCGAACCCGGGCTCGTGCGTGCTCGCCTCGACGACCGGGACCGCACCGCCGTGGACCTTCTCGATGACACCCTGGCGGGCCAGCGCGTCCAGGTCCCGGCGGATCGTCATGTCGGAGACGTTCAGCTTGCGGGTCAGCTCGTTGACCCGGACCCCACCACGCCTGCGCACCTCGTCGAGGATCAGCGCACGGCGCTGCTCCGCGAGCAGGTTCTGATTCTCGCTCAACGCCGGGTCCGGTCCTTCCCTCTGCCGTACCGTCCGCAGCGGTCTGCGGGCCACGCTCATCCTGCCACGCAGGCATGTCCGGCGTATCACCTGGGGAGATTCCGTGAGACCGCTCACGCGGCCGCCCCGGGCCGGGGATCGTGGCTCCGGGCGACCCGCCGCATCCCCGCCTCCCGGCCCGCCCGCCGCTCTGCCCGCATCCGTGACCGCTGTGCCGCTTCCCGCTGTGCCGCTCGCCCGAGAAAGAGTTCCCCCTTGGCTCCTGCCACCCCGCCCCCGTCCGCCTCTCAGCCCGCCACCGAGCCCTCCCAGCACTCCGGGACAGCCCTGGAACTGCTCGTCCACGGCGTCGGCGGCGCCACCCCGCAGGAGATGCTGGACGACCCGCGTACCGTCCGGGTCACCGGGGACGCGACCGCCGCCGTGTACCGGCGCACCGAGGACGCCCATGGCGAGAAGCACCCCGAGCGCTACCGGGACGAGCCCGTCGCCGAGGCGTACTGCTGGTCCGGCCTTACCTCCGGCAACGGCTCCCGCGCGCTGTGGCTGCTGCTCCTGCCGTTCATGGTGGTCAACCTCGCCCACTGGATGCGCCCCACCGCCACCGGCCGCACCCGCGCGGTTCGGCTGTACGGCGTCCTGGTGCGGCTCGTGGCCCTCAGCCTCACCGTGCTGCTCACGGCGGCCGCCTGCGAAGTCGCCCTCGACCTGCTGGCCTGGCAGTGCGCCGGCGCCGACGCCTGTGCCGAACGCCGTTCCTGGCTCGGCTTCCTGTCGGAGCGTCAGGGCGGCTGGTGGTCCCAGCCCGGCCGCCGCCTCGCCCTGGCCGCCGTCGTGCCCGCGGCCCTGGTGGGACTCCTGTGGTACCTGTCCAACCGGACCTGGAGCGCGTACGAGTCCCAACGCCCCCTGGACGGAGAGGACTTCGCAGAGGACGAGTCCTTCGGGGCGGCGGCGGACCACGGCCCGGACGCCGACGACCACCCGCGCCCGCCCCTTCCGGTCCGCCCCGCGCTCGGCAGGCCCGGCTTCTGGTACGGCAGGCGGCTCGTCGCCCGGCTCCGCGCCGCCCACACGGCGGCCGGGTTCCTGACCGTCGCCGCGGCCGTCGCCGGCGCCGCCGCACGCTACGACCGGGGCACGGAAGGACCGGTGCCCCGGTTCATCGGCGCGGCCGTCGAGGGCGGCATCGTGCTGTGCGCGCTCGTCGTCGTCTGGGTCGTCTGCCGCCGGGGCCGCAGCGAACGGACCCGCGACACCCGCCTGGACGGCGCCCTGATCAGCTGTCTGCCCGGCTCCGCGCTGGCCCTGCTCGGTCTCGCCGTGCTGTACGCGTCCTGGTCGCGCCCCGGCTGGCAGTCCTCGGGCACCCTGCCCGGCGAGGCCGCCTTCCGGTTCCTCGCCCTCGGCCAGGGCATCCTCGTCATCGCCCTCGCCGTGGTCGCCCTGGGCCTCTACCGGCGCATCCCCGAACCCCGCACCGTCCTGTACGGCCTCGGCGGCCCCGCGGTCGCGATGCTCGCCTGTGCCCTCGGCGGTGTGATGACGGGCGGGGTGGCCCAGCGCGTCGCCGACTGGCTGGACGGTCCGGGCACCCCGGGCATGGGCCGCAGCTCCGACATCGCCGGGCCGCCGGTTCTGCTGAGCTGGCAGGCCTCCGTCATCCCGGTGCTCCTGCTGCTCCTGCTCGTCCCCGTCCTGGTGCTGGTCGTCCGCACCGCGCGCACCGCCCGCCGGCTGGGCCCGGTCATCGAGGCCGAGTACGCCCCCGAACCGTCCGACGAGGGCCGCACCCGCCGGATCGCCCGGATCCGCGCCGCAGCCGCCCTCACCGACTCCGCGCCCTGGATCGTCGGCGTGGTCTCCACCGCCTCCCTGCTGCTCGGGGCGGTCGCGATCGCCGGCTCCTGGTACAGCGAGCAGGTGCCGGGCCGGGCCGCCGACGGCAGCGGTCCGCTCCTCGAATCGTTCGCCGAGGCCGCCCAGGCCACCGGCTCCTGGCTGATCGGCTTCGGCTTCCTCCTCTTCGTCGCCGGCGGCCGCCGCGCCTACAAGGACGCCTCGGCCCGCCGGACCATCGGCATCCTCTGGGACGTGGGCACCTTCTGGCCCCGCGCCGCCCACCCCTTCGCGCCCCCCTGCTACGCCGAGCGCGCCGTCCCCGACCTCGCCTCGCGGATGTCCGCGTGGACGTCGACCACACCCCGGGGCCGGCTCGTCATCTCGGGCCACTCCCAGGGCAGCGTGCTCGCCGCCTCCGCCGTCTGGCAACTGCCCGACGCCACCCGCCCGCGGGTCGCGCTGCTCACCTACGGCTCGCCCCTGGAGCGGCTGTACGGACGGTGGTTCCCGGCCTACTTCGGCCCGGGGCCGCTGCTCGGGCTGCACCGCTCGGTGCACTGCTGGCGCAATCTGTGGCGGGCCACCGACCCGATCGGCGGCCCCGTCCGCATCGGCGCCGACCCCGACCCGGGCGTCGACCGGGGCCCGCTGAGGGACCCGCTGGCCTACGGGCGGACCACGGAGCTCCCGCTGCCCGAACCGATCCTCGGGCACTCCGACTACCAGGCCGACCCGGCCTTCGCCGACGCGCGCGCCGACCTCCTGGCGGAGCTGGGCCCGCACGTCCCTCGGCAGGCGGAGGCGCGGACTCAGAAGGGCACGTCGGGGAGGTCCTCCGGGTAGAGCAGGGTCAGGTCGTCCGTGCTCGGCTCGGCGAGCTGGGCGACCCGGCCCGCGTGCCGCTCCACCATCGACTCGAAGGTCTGGCGGGCGGTGCGGCCGTTGCCGAAGGCGGGGCCCTTGGGGAGCGCCGTGAAGTGCTTCAGGAGCGCCTCCCCGGTCCCCGCCGCCAGGCTGTACTCATGCTCCTCGGCCTGCTGCTCGACGATCCGCAGCAGCTCCTCGGGGAGGTAGTCCTGGAAGGTGATGGTCCGGGAGAACCGTGAGGCCACACCGGGGTTGACGGTGAGGAACCGCTCCATCTCCACGGTGTAGCCCGCGACGATCACGACCACCGCGTCCCGGTGGTCCTCCATCAGCTTCACCAGCGTGTCGATGGCCTCCCGGCCGAAGTCGCGGCCGGAGTCCTCGGGGGAGAGGGCGTACGCCTCGTCGACGAACAGCACCCCGCCGCGCGCCCGGTCGAACGCCTCCTGGGTCCGGATCGCCGTCGAGCCGATGTGCTCGCCGACCAGGTCGACCCGGGACACCTCGACCAGATGGCCGCGCTCCAGCACACCGAGCGAGGCCAGGATCTCCCCGTACAGCCGGGCGACCGTGGTCTTGCCCGTACCGGGGGAGCCGGTGAAGACGAGGTGGCGGCGGACGGACGCGGCCTTCAGACCGGCCTCCGCGCGGCGTCGGCCCACCTCGATCATGTCCGTGAGCGCCCGCACCTCCCGCTTGACGCTCTCCAGGCCCACCAGCGCGTCCAGTTCACCGAGGACCGCCGAGGAGTCCCGGGCCGGCTCCGCCGGGGCGAGGGGCTCGGGGGCGGGCTCGACCGCGCGCTGCCCGGGCAGCGCGCCCAGCAGACCCGGCGTCGACTGTGTGGCCGTCAGCACCGGGGGAGGCGGCGCCGGAGCCGTCCGCAGACCGCTCTCGTCGCTCGTGCAGTCCCGGGCCACCGGCCCGGCCGCGGAACCGCCGTCCCCCTCGGGGAACTCGTAACCGCCCCGCGCGCACCGCTCGGTACGGCACCGGGTCAGGGTCGTACGGCAGCCCTCCATGACATGGAAGCCGTACCCCTCACTGCCCGTCACCCGGCAGCCGTCGAAGGTGCCCCGGCCCTCGGCCGAGACGTAGAACCCCGCCTCGGCGGGCGAGGTGACCGTGCAGCGCTCGATGGTGGGGTCCGCGCCCTTGGTGACGATGACCCCGGTCTGCGCCGCGTCGATGGTGCAGTTGTTCAGCGTGCCGCCGCTGCCGTGGTCACGGAACCAGGCGCCCGTGGACGCCTCCCGGATCCGGCAGTCGTCGAGCTGCGCGGTCGCCCCGTCGCTCACCGACACGGCGGTGTTACGGATCTGGGAGAGGTCGCTGTCCACCACATCGGCCCGCGAACCCCGGTCGAGGACGAACAGCGCGTCGGGCACGTCGTGCACCCGGCAGGCGTCCAGTATCACCGTCGCGCCGTCACTGACCCAGACCGCCGGATAGTCGCCCGTACTGTCGTGGATCTCGCACTGGTTGGCGTCGACCCGGGTCCCCGGGTCCCAGACCGAGAGTCCGTTGCGGCCGAACCGGCGGACCGTGGAACGGGTCAGCGTGAGCACCGAACGCGACCGCAGGTCGACGGCGTTCTCCGGGATGTCGTGGATGTCGCAGTCGGCGAGCGTCAGCACCGCGTCCGTGTCCAGCGTGACGCCGTCCGCCGACGTGCGGTGCACGGTGCAGTCGGTGAGGTGGGCCGAGGCGCGGGCCGTGACCTGGATGCCGCTGCCCTTGATCTCGTACACCTCGCAGCCGAACGCCTCCAGACCGCTGCCGTCGCCGGTGACGCCGATGCCCGCCCCGGACGCGTGGTGGATCCGGCAGCGGTCCAGACGCGGGTGCCCGCCGTCGCGGACCGACACCCCTGACTGGCCCGCCGAGACGATCTCGCACTCCTCGAACACTCCGCCCGCGCCGTCCAGTACGGCGATCCCGACCCCGGCCGGATTGTCGACCGTGCAGCGCCGCACGGTGGGCCGCGCCGCGCCGCGCACCTCGATGCCCGCGGCGGACCGGGTCACGATCCGCAGGTCCGTCAGCTCTGCCGTGCCGTCCTCGACCAGCAGCGCCGGGGCCGCCGAGTCCTGGCCCTCGATGTGGAGGCCCTGGACGACCGCGGAGGCGCGCACGGTCAGCGGTACGCCGTCGAGCGGCGCGATCCGTACGGAGCCGGCCGAGCCCTCGGGGCCGCGCAGCGTCACCGCGCGCGGGACGACGAGGTTCTCCCGGTAGGTCCCGGGCGCGACGGTGAGGACGTCGCCCTCGGCCGCCGCCTCCAGGGCCGCGGAGAGGGAGGCGTACTCGCCGGTGCGGCGGCGCCATCGCGATGTGCCGGTGTGCGTCACCTGGACCGTGCCCTGTGCCATGGCGTTGCTGTGCCCCCACCTCGTGCTGTGCGCTGCCTCGGGCCCGTCCGTCGCCGGGGAGGCGGACGGGGTCGGACCACCGTAGCGCGCGTGAGGGCCGGGAGTTGACGAGTCGGCCCCGCGGGGTGATGTCGCCGGCGGCCGCGTCCGGCCGACGGGGACCGTGGTCAGCCGCCCGTTCCGGCCCGGCCCCAGTCCGTGCCCGCCGCGGCCCACTCCCGGTCCAGACGCGCGTACCGCTGCCGCACCATGCGCCCTACGACCACCCTGCGGCCCGCCTCGACACATCCGGCGGCGAGCAGGAACGTACCGATACCGGCCAGCACCGCGTGGGACCGGGCGGCGCGCCCGTCCATCGGCGGGGCGACCGGAAGGCCCGCCGCGTCCGTCCAGATCCGCAGCGGGGACCCCGATGCGCCGGACCTCGACGCGGTGGCCACCTCTCCGGTGCGCCGGCTGCCGTCCGGGGCCTGCCAGGACGCCACCACCCAGATGCGCGCGGCCCGTTCGGAGCCGCCCTCGGGATCTCCCACGTACCGCTCCCTTCCCGGCGCCCGGCCCACCACGACCGCGTCGACGGGATGGCGCTCCTGGTGCTGGGCGCGTACCGACCGCTGGAGGGCGTCATCGGCGAGGGAACCGCCGGCCCAGCCCGCGGCCGGGGCGCCGATCACGAGGAGCAGCAGCGCTCCGAGTGCCACCCAGGCCTCGCGGCGGTCGGTGGCGCGGCGCAGCGGATTGTCCCGCCCGCTCGACAGCCCCCGCAGCAGTGCCCACTGCCCCCTCACGCCGTGCCCCCGTCTCCCCGTCGATCGATGTCCCCGCGGCCTGCTACTGCGGGCCCGTGGTGCGGTGGATCGTCGAGATGCCGAGCCCGGCCTCCGTACCCCTAGACCGCTTTCAGCCGTCCGAGGTTGCCTGGTGCGTCCCCCGGCGCGCCGTGCCGTACGGAGAGGGTTGGCGGTTCAGTACCCCCGGCTCTGGTACGGCCGGTTGTACGGGTCCTCGTACGGCGACTGGGCCGGTACGGGGCGCGGCGAGGCCGGGCGCATCGACTCGTACCCGGTGGCGGGCGCGGGGCGCTGCGGCTGGGGCTGCTGCGGATAGCCGCGGACCGCCGAGGGCTGCTGCGGGATGTACGGCGCGGGCGCGTGCTGCAGCTGGGCGTGCTGCATCGGCTGCGCCGGGGCCTGCTGGTACTGCGGCATCGGCTGCTGCTGCGGGTAGCCGTAGGAGCCGGTCTGCTGCGACGGGGCCGCGGGCAGGGCAGGCAGCGCCGACGGCAGGGCCGGCAGGTAGCTGTTGCCGGTGTCGTACGCGGCCGGCACACGGATGGGGGCGATCTGAGGGGTTCCCCGCTCCGCGACCAAGGAGTCGTAGATCGGAGTGTCGGGGAACGACGCGGCGTAGTAGCCGCCGCCGAAGGTGGAGCGGGGGGACGTCATGCCACCTAAGTTAAGCCCACGATGTGCCGGATGGGGAGCCCCAATCTTCGGGTTATCCGTTTTACGCGGGTTCTGTGCGCCTGGCCCGCCGAAACGGCGTTAAAGACTTCGTTAACGGCAAGAGTCTTTCCGCTGGTGGCCAGTGGCTTCGGTGGGAGCTCCCGGCCTTGATCGGGAACGGTGCCGGACGCACTCGGACGGGAAGCGAATAGCAGAGGGCAAAGGACGATGCCTCGCCGGTCCGGGGACGGGGCACCGGTCGCGGTCGCGATCATGACGGTCCGGGTACGGCTCGTCACGTCAGCGTCGACGGCGGTATTGCGCCCGCCCACCGGGGCGTGGACGTCCCGGTGCGGAGACCACCCGTCGCCACGCGTCCCGTGCCGTCGGCCGGGGGAGGGCCCGGCCGACGTCACGGAGAGCGCGGGTGCTTCCTGCCGCCGTAAGGGTGGGGCGCTCCGTTCAGGCCACGGCAACGGGTTCCAGGGCCGCGATGTCCGCGAGTGAGAAGAGCATCTGCTCGTGGAGGAATCTCACCATGGTCCAGTGCGGCAACGCGCCCTCGTCGAAGGGTCCGAATTCCTGGCAGTACAAGGGAATCCAGCGCAATGCCTCCTCCAGTGCCTGTTCGCGCCCCGGACCTTCCTGATAGTTCTCGTAGGCGATGCTGCGGTGATTGATGAAGAACCGCCCGGGGAGCTGTTCCTCGCACAGTGCGCGGTATTCACGGGTCTGCAGGATGAGATAGTGCCAGATCTCGTCGATGTCCTGTTCGACCGGCAGGAAAAGGCCGCTGAGCCGATCCCGGTGGAGGGAGACGAGGTAGAGGTAGCGCAGGCATTCGGTGACCTGCCGTTCCACGAAGCCGGGCGGTGCCTCCGGTGCCTTCTCCCGGAAGTGCCGCACCGTTTCGGTGTGGAGGTTCTCGCCGAGCAGGTGCTTGAGGTCGTCGGCGGAGACTTTCTGTCCGCTGGTCATGGCGTTCCTATTCCGTGGAGGGCGGTGCGTCAGGTGCGTCGGCCGGTGAGCCAGGCGTACTTGCCGGATGGTCCTATCGGGATGCGGGTGCGGTGCTCGACCCGGCAGTTCCGTCCGGTCAGTTCGCCGGTGCTGCGCCGCAGCGACTCCGTCTCGGACTCCCCGAGTGGCTCGCCGGTGAACGTCGTGTACAGCAGAGTGGCCTCCGTGTCTCCGTGGAGCCGGAGTTGGTGCAGGAAGATCCGGGGGGATGCGGCCGCGATAAGCCGGTCGAGGTCGCCCTGGGCGACCGGTCCCTTCGGTGTCGGGAGCAATTCCGCGAGCCGACCGCAGAATTGGACGATCCCGGCGGGATCGGGCGCGCCGTCCAGAGTGCGCACACAATCGCCCGACCGGTAGCGGACGAGCGGCATGTAGGGATTGCGCACGCTGGTGACGACAAGTTGTTGCATCGTGCTTCCGGGGGCCACCGGGAGGAGTTCGACGCTCATCCCGTCCAAGTGCGGCCAGTACCTTCCTTCCCGGTCGCTGGAGAAGAGATAGCCCAACTCCGTGCTGCCGAAGAGGTCGATGACCGGGCAGGCGAAGCGCTGGTGCAGGAATCGCCGCACGTTCACCGGCGTGTACTCGTAGGCGTGGATGATGCTGGCCGGTTCGGGAAACGCGTCCCCCAGCCCCCAGGCCTCGGCCTTCCGCACCAGATGCGCCAAGTGGTAGCCGGAGCAGTCGAGATGGTAGTGGCCCTGCGGATGCGAAGAACGGGCCTGGTCGATCTCCCGGAGCATCCGCAGCACCTCCGATCGGTCCCAACGTGCGGGGTCGAGGCGGAGGTTGAGGTAGCAGGTCCGATCATCCAGCCGACGGTCGGCCAGGGTCGGAGTCCGCTTCGGCTCGACGCCGCGCCGGGCGGCATTGACCCGCGCCACGTGTTCGGTGGCCAGGACCGTGGTCAGCGAGACACGGGGGCAGCCCGACTCCCAGGTGCCGCCGATGTCGGGGTGGTCACGCCACAGTTCGTAGTAGGAGCGGAGCAGGAAGTACGGAGGCCGGATGATCCGCATCCGCGCGTGGTTGGTGCCGGTGGTCAGGACGAACTCCGCCTCACCGCTCTCCAGCGCCGCTGCCAGGCGGGGCGTCATCCAGTTGCCGGGGAACCCGCGGGCGATCTCCGGCTTGTCCAGTACCGGGAAGTAGCCCTTGGCCAGGGACTCCTGATAGATCGGTATGTCGCGTATATGCTCGATGACCGCGTCGGTCGGCTGGCCCTTCATTAATTCCTTCTCATGTTTCGCACAGCTGAAGAAATGCGGGCGGTGAGAGCCGGGGCAGGGGATCCGGGGAATGCGCCACCGTCGGGGAACGAGCTCTCGCACAGTCGGCCCCGGAGCCCCCGCGATCCGTCAGGAAATACAGCCGGCCTTCGGTGCGGCACTGATGCAGCCGCTCTTGGGTGTTGCGCTGATACAACCGTACTTCGCGGATCCCTGTGCCGAGTTCACGGCGATCCAGTTCTGCCAGATGCCGTCCTCGGCCATCTTCTTGATGAGCTGTTCCATGAGGTCCTCCGATGACAGTGCGGAAGGTGCTTCCGGTCATGGGGTCGACGGGCGATGGATTTCCCCTCGACCCGCTCGCCGAAGGTAAAAGGAAGATTGAGCGACTGTCAACGAACGGCAATGCCGAACCACGGGAATCGGCCCCGAACGGGTTGGATTCGGCGCGATCCCGCAGCATGACGCACGGGCCATGGCCGCCCCGGCCCACAGCGCCGCGCCATCCGCGAAGTCCCTGATGGACACGGGTGGACAGCGGTGCGCGGAGACTTCCTGGCCGGCCGCCCGGCAGCGCGGTCACGGGTGATGGACGGGGCCGCCGCCCTCGAAGATGAGAATGCTCTCCTCAAGTCCGTTCACAGAGTCTTGCGAAGGCAGAATGGCCATATGTTCTGGCGAGGGGTGGGGTCGGTATTAGCGGGCTGCGGCGCTGGTGCTGTGGCGCTGCTGGCCGTCTGGTTATGGCCCGGCCAGAGTGTGCCGCCCTCGATGGGGCCGGTGGTGGTCGTGCCCGTTCCGCACGCCCCGACTCCCTCGGCCACCTTTCCGTCCGGCCCGGGCCGCCCTGCTGTGACGCCGTCGGCCGCCGTACCCGGCCCGCTCCGCACGTGCTCGGGCGGCCGGCCGGTGCCCCCGTCGCCACCGCCCGCCGCCGACGACGGGGGTGAGCGGGCGTCACGCGTCGCCGGCGAGGAGGAGAAGGTTTCACGGGCCCCCCGGAGCGAGGTGGATGACGAGGGCGACGACGGGTGGCGCGTCGAGAGCGACGACGAAGAGACGGAAGCTTCGGACGGCCCTGCGGAGGATGCGGACGACGAGTGGGACGACTGATGATCTGGCGCACACTGAGCGCGCGCTCCCGCATCGTCGGCTGGATGCTCCTGTTGCTCGGCGCGGCCCTGGCTGTGCCCACCTTCGGCATCACGATCGTGTGGCAGACGGAACTGGACCGCCAGATCGACGCGAAGCTTCTTTCCGAGGCCGACAAGCTGCGAGAGTTCGCCCGCACCTCCCGAGACCCGTACACCGGTGAGCGCTTCACCTCCGGGGCCGCGCTGCTGACCGCGTTCATGGCGGTCCACCGCCCCGAGCACAACGCCGCCTTCTTCAGCGTCGTCGACGGGCGGGCGGACCGGCGCAGCCCCGGCCCGGCCCCGGCCCGCCTGGACCGGGACCCGTCGGTCGTGGCCCTGATGGCGCGCACCTCCGACACCCGCGTCCGGTGGCTGGACTCACCGGCCGGCAAGGTCCGTTATGGCGTCGTTCCGGTTCAGATGGCGGGAGACACCGCCGACACCCGGCTCGTCCTGTTGTCCTTCCGGGATCAGGAACTGCGCCAGGAGCGCCACATGGCCCGGCTGCTGCTGCTCTCGGGCTGCTTGGCCCTGGTGCTCGCCGGGCTGGCGAGCTGGCTGGTCGCGGGCCGGGTCCTGGCGCCGATCCGGCTGGTGCGGCAGACGGCCGAGCGGATCAGTGAGACGGACCTCAGCCAGCGGCTGCCGGTGCGGGGGAGCGACGACGTGGCCGCCCTGGCAGAGACGTTCAACCACATGCTCGACCGGCTGTCGGGCGCCTTCACCGCGCAACGCCGGTTCCTGGACGAGGTGGCGCACGAACTGCGGACCCCCATCACGGTATTGAGGGGGCACCTGGAGCTGATGGAGGAGGACCCCGGTAGCCCGCACGGGCAGACCCGGACCCTGCTCTTCGACGAACTGGACCGGATGCGGCGGATCGTGGACGACCTGCTGCTCCTGGCGCGAGCCGAGCGACCCGACTTCCTCACACTCGGCCGGACCAGTCTCACCGACCTCGTGGTCGACACGGCGGCCAAGGCCCAGGCACTGGGGCGCCGGCACTGGACGGTGGCCGAGGTCGCCGACGTCAGCGTGCTTCTGGACGGACAACGGGTTACCCAGGCTCTGATGCAGCTCGCGGCCAACGCGGCCGGTCACACGGGTGCGGGCGACACCGTCGAGATCGGGTCGCGCCTGTGGCGCGGCCGGGTTCTGCTGTGGGTGGCGGACACCGGGCCCGGTGTGGCCCCGGAGGACCGCGAACAGATCTTCCAGTGTTTCTACCAGGGAGGCACGGCGGTCCCCGGCCGGGCCGTCACCGGCATCGGCCTGGGGCTCGCCCTGGTCCGCGAGATCGCCCAGGCTCACGACGGCGTCGCGCGCGTCGAGGAGGCCGACGGAGGCGGCGCGAGATTCGTCATCGACCTGCCCGCACTGCACCCCACAACCGAAGGAACCTTCTGTGAGCAGGATCCTGATAGCCGAGGACGAGGCGCGCATCGCCGCCTTTGTCGAAAAAGGCCTGCGCCGTAGCGGGTACGTCACCCGGGTCGTCGCCGACGGCGTCGCCGCCTACGAGCACGCTCGCGGCCGGGACTTCGATCTCCTCATCCTCGACCTCGGCCTGCCCGGTGACGACGGACTGACCGTGCTGCGCAAGCTGCGGAAGGCACGCGTCAGTCTGCCGGTCGTCATCCTCACCGCGCGCGACAGCGTGAGCGACATCGTGGCGGGCCTGGACAGCGGCGCCGACGACTACATGGTCAAACCGTTCGCCTTCGACGAACTGCTCGCCCGCGTACGGCTGCGTCTGCGCCGCGAGGAGCCGCTGGAGAACTTCCTGCTGCGGGTGGGCGATCTGCTGCTGGACCTTCGGACCCGCCGGGCCCAGGTCGGCGAGCGCGTCGCCGACCTGTCCGCCCGGGAGTTCGCCCTCGCCGAGATTCTCATGCGCAATCCCGACCGGGTCCTGTCCCGGGAGCAGCTGCTCAGCCAGGTGTGGGGGTTCGACTACGACCCGGGCTCCAACATCGTCGACGTGTACATCCGCTACCTGCGGCGCAAGATCGGTGCCGAACGGGTCCAGACCGTGCGGGGCGTCGGCTACCGGCTGCGGGCCTGACGCAACGCCGCCCCGGCCGGACCACTGCGCCGGGGTGGCGGTCGCGTGCCGTCGTACGCGATGAGAACAGTCTCACTGCTGTCTCACCGCCACCTCATCGCCCGCTCACAGACTGCTCCTTGCGGGTCGTCCGGTGACGCGAGGCCCGTGAGCGGCCCCGATGGCGGTTGCAGCGGCCCCACTCTCGCGCGACGAGCCGCACGCCGCTGCCGTACACCCGTATGGAGGACCCCCGTGCGACGACTCATCGACCATGCCCGCGCCTTCCCCGCCCGCTGCGGCGGGGCAGGCCGCGACCTCAAGGAGTTCGAGGCCGGCCAGCGGCCGTCCACCATGTTCATCACCTGCTCGGACTCCCGAGTGGTCCCCGCCCTGCTGACCGACTCCGGCCCCGGTGAACTGTTCGAGTTGCGTACGGCGGGGAACATCGTCCCACCGTACGACCCGGACGCGCCCACCAGCGAGATGGCGACCATCGAGTACGCCGTCTGCGTGCTGCAGGTGTCCGACATCATCCTCTGCGGACACTCCCACTGCGGCGCCGTCGGCGCCCTGGCCCGGGGCGAGGACCTGCGGACCCTGCCGGCGGTAGGGGGCTGGCTCGGCCGGGCCGCCCCCGCGGGCGGCTTCCAGGACCCCGAAGGCTTCGGCCCCGACTGCGAACAGCCCGTACAGCGCCATGCGGTGGCGCAGCTGGACAACCTGCGGGCCTATCCCTGTGTGAGCCGGGCCGTGGGCGAGGGCCGGCTCGGACTGCACGCCTGGTACTACGAGGTCCACACCGGCTCCGTGCTGACCCACCAGGTCTCCACCGGAACCTTCTCCTCCCTGTGACAGCGATCCGGCGGTGAGCGCGGCGGCCGCCCCTGCCGCCACCCGCCGTCTCCCCCCACCACTCCTCAAGGAGCTGAGATCTCATGTCCTCACCCCACCGCGGGTTACGCCCCGACGTCCTGTCCCGTGACGTCCTCGCCTCGATCGTGGTGTTCCTCGTCGCCGTCCCCCTCTGCGTCGGGATCGCGGTCGCCTCGGGCGTCCCCGCCGAACTGGGCCTGGTCACAGGCATCGTCGGGGGACTGGTCACCGGCGCGATGCCGGGCAGTTCGCTCCAGGTCAGCGGTCCGGCCGCCGGACTCACCGTGCTGGTCTACGAGGCCGTCACCACCCACGGGGTCGCGGCCCTCGGCATCCTCGTCCTGGCCACGGGAATCCTTCAGATCGGGCTGGGTCTCATCGGCTTCGGCCGGTGGTTCCGCGCGATCTCGACCGCCGTCGTCCACGGCATGCTCGCCGGCATCGGTCTCGTGCTGATCAGCAGCCAGCTCTACGCCGTGGCAGGGTTCAGCGCTCCCGGCAGCGGTCTCGACAACCTGGCCGGACTGCCGGACCTGTTCACGCGGATCCACGGAGCCCCGGCGATCTCCTCCTGCGCTGTCGGCGTGGGCACCATCCTGGTCCTGGTCCTGTGGAAGCGGATTCCCGGGCGGCTGCCCCGGACGCTCCCCGGGCCCTTGGCGGCTGTGGGGCTGGCCACCGCGGCGGTGGCCGTGTTCGACCTGCCCGTCGCCCCGATCGAGGTCCAGGGGCTGATCGACTCACTGCGGCTGACGGGCCTGGAGGACTTCGGTCTCCTGGCGGACGTCGGTCTTCTGGGCGTCATCCTCGCCTTCACGCTCATCGCCTCGGCCGAATCCCTCTTCAGCGCTGCCGCCGTGGACCGGATGCACGACGGTCCGCGCACGCATTTCAACAAGGAGCTCGTGGCCCAGGGGACGGGCAACACCATCTGCGGCCTCGTCGGCGCACTGCCCATGACCGCCGTCATCGTGCGCAGTGCCGCCAACGTGCAGGCAGGCGCGTGCACCAAGGCGTCCCGGATCCTGCACGGCGTGTGGCTGCTGGTGTTCGCGGCCCTGTTCCCCGCGATGCTCGGCCTCATACCGGTGGCCGCCCTCGCCGGGATCCTCGTCCACGCCGGCGCCAAGCTCATCCCGGTCACCACCATCCGTCCGCTCTGGCGAGAACACCGGGGTGAGGCCGTGGTCCTGATGGTGACCGCGCTGGCCATCGTCCTCACGGACATGTTCATGGGCGTCCTGCTCGGCATCGGGCTCGCCGTGGTCAAGACCGCCTGGGAGACCTCCGCGGTCCGGCTCGACATCGACGAGCGGGAGGACCGCACCACCGTCTCCCTCAGCGGAAGCGCCACCTTCCTCCGGCTGCCGCAGATCCTGGACACGCTGGAGGCGCTGCCGAAGGACCGACCTGTGGAGCTCGACCTCTCGCAGCTCCGCCACCTCGACCACGCCTGCCGCACCGCACTCCAAGCGTGGAGTACGCACAGCGGAGCCGTGCGGCTCGACGGACCGGCGAGGGACGGCACACCGCGCGAGGCCGCCCTCGCGGGGCTCGCCCGGGACGGCGAAGGCCCTCCGCGCGCCCGCTAGGGTGCCGGCGCCCCGAGGCTTTCCCACCACCGGCCGTTAGGTTGTGGGGGAAAGCCTGCGGGCAGCCGGACACGCGATGGGGGCCAGTATGAGCATGAAAAAGGGAAGCAACGTTCCGGTGCCGGCCGGTATCGTCCGCGTCGAACTGGGATGGCACGCCGCGCCGGGGGGCCCGGACGTCGACGCCTCCGCGCTCCTGCTGGTGGCGGGCAAGGTCCGCAGCGACGCCGACTTCGTCTTCTACAACCAGCCGGCCCACGCCTCCGGAGCGGTCCGGCACGAGGGCAAGCGGACCGCCCCCGACGGGGTCACCGACACCCTCCTCGTCGACTTCGGGAAGGTCGAGCCCGGGATCGAGCGCATCGTCGTCGCGGCCTCGGCGGACGGCGGGAGCTTCGGCCGGGTGAGCGGACTGTACGTGCGGGTCACGGACGCGGCGGGCGGTTCGGAACTGGCGCGTTTCGAGAGCGCGGACGCCACGGTCGAGACCGCCTTCATCCTCGGCGAGCTGTACCTCCGTCAGGGCGCCTGGAAGTTCCGGGCGGTAGGCCAGGGCTACAGCACCGGCCTCGAAGGCCTGGCGACGGATTTCGGCATCTCCGTGGACGAACCGCAGCAGGCCCCGCCCGCCCCGCAGGCTGCCGCCCCGGCCGCCCCGGCCCCGGCTCCCGAGCCCGCCGCGGCACCGGCCGCCCCGCAGCCCCCCGCTCCGGCGGCCCCGCCCGTCACGCAGCCCGTACGACTGACCAAGATCACGCTGACGAAGAGCGCCCCGTCCGTCTCGCTCGCCAAGCAGGGCGGCACCTCCGGTGCGCTGCGCGTCAACCTCAACTGGGAAGTGCGCAAACAGTTCAAAGGCTGGGGAGCGAAACTCGGACGGGCCGTCGCCATGCACGCCGATCTCGATCTTGATCTCTGCGCACTCTACGAACTCACCGATGGACGCAAGGGAGTTGTGCAGTCTCTCGGAAACGCGTTCGGTTCTCTGAATCAGCCGCCCTTTATCCATCTCGACGGGGACGACCGCACCGGCGCGCTCTCCACCGGCGAGAACATGACCATCAACCTCGACCACAAGAACCAGCTGCGGCGCGTACTGATCTTCGTCACCATCTATGAAGGTGCCCGGAGTTTCGCCGATCTCCATGCCACGGTCACCCTGCAGCCGCAGAACGGCGCAGCCGTCGACTTCTCCCTCGACGAGTGCACCGTGCCCTCCACCGTCTGCGCCCTCGCCCTCATCACCAACGACGGCGGCGACCTCACCGTGCAGCGCGAGGCCCGCTACCTCGTCCCGGACCGGGGCGTCAGCCCCCAGCGCACCATCGACGCCGCCTACGGCTGGGGCATGAACTGGACGCCCGGCCGCAAGTGACGACCCGCGCCCGCCCGGACCGGCCGCCCGCCTTCCGGCGGCATCACCGGTCGGGCGCGGCCTCCGGGCGCGCGTAGGTGCGGCCCTTCCAGGCCGCTCCCCGCCCCCGGTAGTGCTGCACGGCCGAGTCGACCGTCATCAGCAGGTACAGCACCGCCGTCAGCGGCAGCAGCGGGCCCAGCCACAGCGACTGCCGGTAGTACGCCAGCATCGGCAGATACGTCGCCGTCATCACCGCCCAGGCCGCGCCGCCCGCCCAGGCCGCCGCCGCGTCACCCGCCAGCAGCCCCGCCACCAGCGTCGCGGGCGGCGCCACATATACGAGCAGCAGCCCCGGGACCGTCCCCGCCAGCAGCAGCGGGCTGTGCCGCAACTGCGCGTACGCACTGCGCGCGACCATCCGCCACAGATCCGCGAGACGGGGATACGGCCGAACGCTGTCCACCCGCTCCGCGAGCCCCAGCCAGATCCGGCCGCCGCTGCGCCGCACCTCCCGCGCCAGCGACACGTCGTCGATCACCGCCTGCCGGATCGACTCCGGGATCCGGGCCCGCTCGGCGGCCTCCGTACGCAGCAGGACACAGCCCCCCGCCGCCGCGGCCGTCCGCGACCGGGCGCTGTTCACCCGGCGGAACGGGTAGAGCTGCCCGAAGAAGTAGACGAACGCGGGCACCACCAGGCGCTCCCAGACGCTCTCCACCCGCAGTCGCGCCATCTGCGACACCAGGTCGAAACCGTCGGGCCCGCCGGGGCCGGCCGCGGTCACCAGATCGCGCAGGCTGTCCGGCTCGTGCGCGATGTCCGCGTCGGTCAGCAGCAGGAAGTCCGGCTTGTCCCGCCGGGCCACCGCGATCCCGTGCCGCAGGGCCCACAGCTTGCCCGTCCAGCCCCGCTCGGGCTCCCCGGGCGTCACCACCGTCAGCGGGAGACCGCCGTACCGGGCGGCCAGGTCCCGGGCCAGCTGCCCGGTGCCGTCGCTGCTGCAGTCGTCGACGAGGATGATCCCCGCCTCTCCCGGATAGTCCTGGACCAGCAGCGACGGCAGGCTCACCGGCAGCATCGCCGCCTCGTCGCGGGCAGGCACGACCACCGCGACCGACGGCCAGCGCGCCGGGTCGGTGCGCCGGGGGAGCCGCTGGTCCGTCCGCCAGTAGAAGCCCTGCCCCAGCAGCAGCCACACCCACGCGATCAGCGAACCCACGGCGATCCAGGCAACGGCGCTCATCCGCCGAAGTCTGCCCCACCGAGCCGGGTTCGCAAGGGCTGTCGGCTAGGGTGACCGGGTGAAGATCGCGCTCATGGACTCCGGAATCGGCCTGCTGGCGGCAGCGGCCGCCGTGCGCCGCCTGCGGCCCGACGCCGAGCTGGTGCTCTCCTCCGACCCCGGCTCGATGCCCTGGGGGCCGCGCACCCCCGAGGACCTGACCGCCCTGGCCCTGGACGTCGCCCGCGCCGCCGCCGCCCAGCGCCCCGACGCGCTGATCATCGCCTGCAACACGGCCTCGGTCCACGCCCTGCCGGCGATCCGCGCCGAGCTGGAACCCGCCCTGCCGGTCATCGGCACGGTCCCCGCGATCAAGCCCGCCGCCGCAGGGGGCGGCTCCGTCGCCATCTGGGCCACCCCGGCCACCACCGGCAGCCCCTACCAGCGCGGACTGATCGCGGAATTCGGCGGCACCGCCGAGGTCACCGAGGTCCCGTGCCCCGGACTCGCCGACGCCGTGGAGCACGGCGACGAGGCCGCGATCGACCGGGCCGTCGCGGCGGCCGCCGCCCTCACCCCGCCCGACGTCCGGGCCGTCGTCCTCGGCTGCACCCACTACGAGCTGGTCGCGACCCGGATCCGCGACGCCGTGCAGCGCCCCGGCCGCCCGCCGCTCGCCCTGCACGCCTCCGCCGGGGCGGTCGCCGCCCAGGCGCTGCGCCGCATCGGCGCGGAACCCACCCCGACGGCCGCACCCTCCGGCGCGCTCACCGTGCTGCGGGCGGGCCGGGTCGCCGTCCTCCCGGACGCCGCCCTGACCTACGCGGAAGGCCGGATCCTGGCCGCCGGAGCGCCCGTCCGCTGACCGTACAGCCGATCGGACGGCTCGCCCGATCGGCCCCCGCAGCCCCGGCCGGGAGCCCGGAACCCGGCTACGCTGCTGAATATGACCGACCACCCCGAGAGTGCGAGGCACGGGTCGAGCCAGGCGCCGCCCACGGAGTGGAACGGCCGCGCCACCAACCGGCTCCAGTGGCTGCTGGCCCTCGCGGGCGCGGGATGTGTGGCGCTCGGTATCGAACTCGCCGTCGACGGAGCCTGGACCTCGGGCATCGCCCCGCTGCTCATGTCCGTGATCGGCTGCCTCGCCGCCGGACTGCTGATCCTCTTCGGCACGCTCGCCTTCGTCCATGTGGCCGTCAAGGTCGACGGGGACAGCCTGGAGGTCCGCTGCGGCCACGCCGGCCTGCCGCGCCGCCGGATCCTGCTCAGCCATGTCACGGGCGCGGAGTTCGTCCCCCGGATCAATCCGCGCGAATGGGGCGGCTGGGGCTACCGCTGGCGCCCCGAACAGGGCACCGCCGTGGTGGTCCGCAAGGGCGAGGGCATGGCCCTGCGCCTCGGCGACGGCCGGACCTTCACCGTCACGGTCGACGACGCGGAGACGGCCGTACGGTTCATCCGGCAACGCCTGCATCTGCCGTCCTCGGGGAAACGGCCCGGCGACTGACCGGGCAGGGGCGTCGCCGGGCATCGCGTCCGGTGGCCGGGCAGCCCCGGTGGCGAGCACCCCGCCTGGTCGGCGGGCGGCCCCGGCGCCCGGCACCCACGCCGCCCCGGCGACGAGCCGCCCCACAGCCACCGGTGACCCGGCCCCGCGCAGGTCAACGCCGCCGCTCACAGCCGCCCACCGTAGACTCCGGCGGGTGAGCGCCACCATGACCCCCGTCGACGATTCGCCGCCCCCGGCAGCCCCTCGGGCCGCCGGACTGCCCCGGCGGCTCCTCCGCCCGGCCGCCGCCGTGCTGTCCGGGCTCCTGCTCTACGCGAGCTTCCCGCCCCGGACCGTGTGGTGGCTCGTGCTGCCCGGGTTCGCGCTGCTCGGCTGGGTGCTGCACGGGCGTCGGCTGCGGGCCGCGTTCGGCCTCGGCCTCCTCTCGGGCCTCGGCTTCATGCTGCCGCTGCTCCACTGGACCGGCGAGGACGTCGGCCCGGTGCCGTGGCTGGCCCTCGCCGCCGCGGAGGGGCTCTTCATCGCCGTGGGGTGCCTGGGCGTCGCCGCGGTGACCCGCCTCGCGTACTGGCCCGTGTGGGCGGCCGCGGTCTGGACGCTGGACGAGGCGGTCCGCGCCCGCATCCCGTTCGGCGGCTTCCCCTGGGGCAAGATCGCCTTCGGCCAGTCCGAGAGCGCCTTCCTGCCGCTCGCCGCGCTCGGCGGCACTCCGCTGCTCTCCTTCGCCGTCGTGCTGTGCGGCTTCGGCCTCTACGAGGCGGTGCGCCAGGTCATGGCGTACCGCTCCACCGGGAAGATCCCCCGCGCCGCCGTCGCCGGGGCCGCCGCGAGTGTCCTCGTACCCATCGCGGGGGCCCTCGCCGCGCTGCCCCTGGTCGACGACTCGGCCGAGAACGGCACGGCCACCGTCGCCGCGGTCCAGGGCAACGTGCCGCGCCTCGGCCTCGACTTCAACGCCCAGCGCCGCGCCGTCCTCGACAACCACGCCCGGCGCACCGCCGAGCTGGCCGAGGAGGTGAAGGCGGGCAAGGAGAAGCAGCCCGACTTCGTGCTGTGGCCGGAGAACTCCTCCGACCTCGATCCCTACCTCAACGCGGACGCCCGCCAGGTCATCGATGACGCGGTCAAGGCGATCGGCGCCCCCACGGTCGTCGGCTCGGTGGTCGAGAAGGGCTCCGACAGCCTCCGCAACACGCTGATCGAGTGGGACCCGGACCGGGGTCCCGTCGACACCTACGACAAGCGCCACATCCAGCCGTTCGGCGAGTACATGCCGATGCGCACGGTCGCCCGCTTCTTCAGCGAGGACGTGGACCGGGTGCAGCGCGAGTTCGTCCCCGGCACCGAGGTGGGCGTCTTCGACCTCGCGGGGACGAAGGTGGGGCTCGTGACCTGTTACGAGGCCGCCTTCGACGACGCCGTACGCGACACCGTGACCCACGGCGGGCAGATGATCGCCGTGCCGAGCAACAACGCGACCTTCGGCCGCAGCGAGATGACCTACCAGCAGCTGGCCATGTCCCAGGTGCGGGCCGTCGAGCACGGCCGGGCCGTCGTCGTCCCCGTCACCAGCGGGGTCAGCGCGGTGATCCGGCCCGACGGCACGATCGTGGAGAAGAGCGGGATGTTCACCCCCGACGCCCTCGTCGACGAGGTCCCGCTGCGCTCCTCGCTGACCCCCGCCACCCGGATGGGCCCGCTGCCCGAGGGCGTCATCGCGCTGCTGGCCCTGGCGGGCCTGGGCTGGGTGACCGTCTCGGCGCTCCGGGCCCGCAAGGTGCCGGGCGCCGGGAAGTAGCACCACAACCGGCCACGTAGGCTCGGATCCATGGCTACTCCCGACTTCATCCGTGACATCCGCGCCACCGCCGGGCACCAGCTGCTCCTGCTGCCCGGCGTGACGGCCATCGTGCTCGACGACGAGGGCCGGGTGCTGCTGGGCCGGCGCGCGGACACGGGGAAGTGGTCGGTCATCGGAGGGATCTCCGAGCCCGGGGAGGAGCCGGCGGCGACGGCGGAGCGCGAGGTGCTGGAGGAGACCGGGGTGCACTGCGTGGCCGAACGGGTCGTGCTCACCCAGGCGCTGGAGCCCGTGCAGTACGCCAACGGCGACCGCTGCCAGTACCTGGACGTCACCTTCCGCTGCCGGGCGACCGGCGGCGAGGCGCGGGTCAACGACGACGAGTCGCTGGAGGTGGGCTGGTTCCCGCTGGACGGGCTCCCGCCGCTCGGCGAGTTCGCCCTGTTCCGGATCAAGCAGGCCCTCACCGAGGGGCCCGCCTGGTTCCAGCCCACCCCGCGCACGACCTGAACCTCTCCTGCACGGTTAGGGTTCCCGTCACCTCTACTCCACGGTGAAGGTCCCGGTCGCCCCGGTGAACGGCGTGATCTTCCCGAACAGGTTCTTCGCGTCCCCGTGGTGGACGATCCGGTAGGTGCCGGGTGCGGTGTCCGCCGCGATCTTCCAGGTGATCGTGGCCTTCGAGGTGCCGGTCAGACCGTTGAGCCGGGTCCAGCGGTAGGTGGTCTCCCAGTCACCGTCGTCCAGCACCCGCTTCCAGGTGCCGTTCTCCAGCCGCTGGACCTCCAGGAAGGTGGAGCCCCGGCGGACGTTGTTCTTCGGGTGGCCGGTGGCGAACTCGACGGTGGCGGTGGAGCCGCGCGCGTACGAGTTCTCCGGGGCCTTGAGGACTCCGCCGAACGCCTTGCCCGAGGGCGGGTTGTCGTACACGACCCCCGTCTGGAAGGTGAACTGCCTCGCCGACTCGTCCGCCGGCGACGTGCCCCGGTCCAGGGCCGTGCCCTCGCGCAGGGACTCGGCGATGCGGGCGTACTCCTGCTGGTAGGCGGGCAGGGTGTAGCGGCCGTACAGCGTCGAGCCGCCCTCGTAGTTCTGGGTGTCGTACTCCTCCGGCGTCGTGGCGTACTGGCTGTAGGCGTTGGCGTACCCCTGGAGCAGGACGCGGTCCAGCGGCACGCCCAGCCGCTCGGCCACCGTGCGGCGTACGCGGAGGCCGGAGGCGATCGTGAACTCGCCCGGGGCGGCCACCAGGTGCAGCTCGCCGATCTTCATGATCTGCAGGGGGAGCCGCTTCGGGGTGACCGGGTGGACGTTGCTCAGCAGGCCCGTGGGGATCAGGCTCGCCTTGGGGTACTGGCAGGACTGGAGCCAGGACGGGGTGTCGATGCGCAGCGCTTCGAGGATGGGCGCGATCGGGGTGCGCATGCCCTCCTCGAAGAGCGGGATGGCCGGGCCGTCCTCGACGCTGCCCGCGAGCGTGGACGCGCCCACGACGGCGGGGCAGGTGCGGTGCTCCTTGCCGTCCGGGGTGTACTCCGGCCGTACGGTCACGTTCTCCATGTCGACATAGGCGAGCCGGGAGTCGACCCCTCCGGCGACGGGCCGCGCGTCCTCGTAGATCTCCCGGGCCTTGTCGAGCTGGCGCTCGCCGATGATGCGGGCGTTCTCGAACTCGTCCTCGGTGGGCCCGGAACCGGGCTTCAGGTTGAGGTTGGGGGACATGTCGCCGGCGTTGGTGTTGGGGAAGGCCGCGACGAACCCCGGGGTGTCGTCGAGGTAGCGGACGCCTTCGTGGTCGTGCTCCCAGGCGTAGGAGGCGTAGCCCTTGTTGTCGGGGCTGATGAGCGTGTTCTTGTTGGTGATGGAGGTGTTGTGGGTGGCGAACCAGTTGATCGCGCCCGCGTCCTTGTCGCCCTGCTTGAAGCGCAGCACGGTCATCGCCGGGTCGATGCCGTCGGGGAAGGCGGCCCGGTCGGCGGCCGGATTGCGGTCGAACGCCTCCCGGGAACGGTTGACGCTGGCGTTGGTCAGGGTCCCGGTGCCGAGGCTCATCGTGCCGGGCTTCAGGTCCTCGTGCGCCTCGGCCACGGACTCGGTGATGCCGTCGACGATCGCCCGGTAGGTCTCCTTCTGGAAGCCGAGGACGGAGAGGTTGTAGGCGACGTTGTGGGAGTACCCGCCCGGCCCCGAGTGGGTGTGGGTGGCCGAGAGGAGGACGTTGTCCTCGCCGTACAGGCTGCCGTAACGCTCCTTCAACTGCGCCATGACGCCCTGCCGGACGGACTGGAAGATCATCGCGAGGTCGGCGTTGACGTACACCACCCGCTTGCCGCTCGCCCGGTCGACGACGACGAAGGCGCGCGACCGCTGCCGCTGGTGGATGCCCGAGGTCTTCTGGTCGAAGCTGGAGTAGCCCATCATCCCTGTCTCGGCCGCCTCGCCCGTGACATCGGCGATGCCGCGCCCGACGAGGTAGCCCGTGTCCTCGGCAGCGCCCGACGCGGACGCGGGGGAGGGGGCGCCGAGGGTGACCGCTCCGAGGGCTGCGGCGAGCAGGGCGACGGGAAGCCGGCGCCGGGAGCGGCGGACGGTGGGGGGTGGCATGGAACCTCCTGGGGCGGGAGACGGGATGCCGGGGCCCGGTCGGCGGCTCACCGACGTGGGGGCCGGGGCAGTGCCCCGACCGTAGAGCAGTGTGACCTGCGTCGCATAGATGTCTACCGGCCAGTAGAGCTCTCGCGCCGGTGCCGCGCCCGCATACGCCTCGTTGACAGGTGCATGCCGCATTGTTCTACTGAGTGGCGGATCAATTGGCCAGTACGGGAGGAGGATATTCATGCAGGCAGTTGAGGAAAAGGTCCAGAGCGGAACGGACCGGAACGCCGATGAGGTATTCGATCTGGTGATCGGCGATCTGGAACAGGAAATTCCGCCGCTCGCCTCTCCGACGAACTCGGGCAGCGGCACCGCCTGTGGTACGTGCGCGGGCGTCTACTGCTGTTGATGCGTGGCGGGTGGCGCCGGCCTGGTCCGGCGTCACCCGGTCGCGCCGTCCGTCCATCGGTGACGAGTCGGAGGCTGCTGTGCCGGATTCCCCCCTGGACCCCCGGGTGCTCTGGGAGATGCGCGCCCCGGGTGAGGCCTCCGGAACGGCCGCTGACCGGGACGTAACTCCCCAACTGCCACCAGCGGCACGGCGGATGGTCGACGCCGTCCGCAAGGGCGAGGCCGGCGGAATGTTCCCGCCTGTGGTCGCCGCGGGCCCCGAGGGGACCGTCGCGGTCGACCGGCTGCTCGGCGGCGAGAGCGACGCGCGGATGATCGAACATGCCCTCCGCGACCGGCGGTTCGCGCCGCTGCTGGAGCTGTGGGAGCGGCTCGACGGCTGGTGCGCCCATTCCCGGCAGCGCTATTCGTCCGTTATTTCTCCCGAAATACTCGACATCACGAACGCCGACCTATTCGGCCCCGTGGTATCCGAGGCATTCGTCGCCTGCGCTGCCGGGAAGCCGCGCTACGCCCACGACCGGGTGGCCGAGTGGTCGGTGCGCTGCGAGGAATTCCTGACGCTCTTCCTCGACCGGTTGCTGCGGGACATGAACACCTGCTGGCCCCACGAACCGGCGTTCCGGGGCCCGGTCGTCGGACTCTGGACCCACGGCGAGGAGACCCACAACGGACGCCAGCGCGTCCTGCGCCTCGACTGCGCGGGCGGCGGCCGAGTCGCCTACAAGCCCCGTCCGGCCTCCGGTGAGCTGCTGTTCACCCAGGCCGCCCGAACCGGCGCGACAGCTTCGCCCGCCTCGCTGTTCGACCTGCTCAACCAGGCACCCGCCGCGTCCGGCGGGATCCGGCTCCCCGTGCTGTCCTGCTGGCCCGGGGCCGAGCCCGGCTACCTCTGGCAGGAGTGGATCGAACCGCCCGCCCAGTGGGGGCCGATCCGCACCTCCGGGCCGTGGGAACTGACCGGCACCCGGCTGACCCCGGCGGAGTCGGGGCGGTTCTGGCACCGGACCGGTTCGCTGACCGCCGCCACGTTCGCCTTCGGGATCACCGACATGATTGGCGGCAACGTGGTCACCGGGAGCAGACCCGGCGACCCGGAACCGCTGCTCCACCCGATCGACCTGGAGATCTACTTCTGCCGGGTCCCGCGCCTCTACGACACCGGCCTCCTGCACGACGCGACCGCCGAGATCGACCAGCACCACGTCGGCCTGGAACGCACCGCCCGCTGGTGCAGCGCCGAGGGCCCGCCGGTGGTCTGGAGCCCGCGGCCGGCGGGCGCGCTGAGCCTGCACCGCCGCCGGGTCTCCTTCGCCCGGGACGAGACCAGGAACGTCGTCGCCGACACCGAAGGGCGGACCGGCTACGGGCCCTACCTCCCGGCCATGCTGCGCGGCATGTTCGACGCCTGGACCCTGATGTGCCGGCAACGGCCCGCCATCCGGGACTTCCTGGCGACCGCCACCGCCGGCCACTACGTCAGGGTCCTGCGGCAGCCCACGTTCCGGTACTTCGACGCGCTCGTGCCCCGCTGGCTGTCCGGAGGCGGGGCCGCACCCCGTCCCGCCGAACCAGACGTCCACTTCGACCGGTCCGAGACCGACCAGCTGCGGCGCATGGACGTGCCCTACTTCGTCCGCTCGCTGGAGGGCGGCCCGGTGCTCGGCGTCGAGCCCCCGCCCGGGCCGTTCGGCACGTCCCGGGTCGCGGCCCGGCCGGAACCCGAGGGCGGCTGGCCCCCGCTGCCCCAGCTGCTGGAGGGGGGGAACCTCACCCTCGCCGGTCTCGGGGTGGCCCTGCGGGACGCCGTGGAGCACGTCTTCGACGATGTGACCGACCACGTCGTCACGGACGCCGCGCTCGGCGTGCGGCTGCATCTGCAGAGCCCCTCCGAGGGCCGGGTCTCCTTCGACTGGCCGGAGGCCGGACGGCGGATCACCTACCTCTGGGACCGGCAGAAGGTGCGGCTGAGCATCGACCCGGTCGACGCGCCCGAGGCCCCCGCCGAGCCCGCGCCCGCCGGGGAGATCCGGCGCAGGCTGCTGCGGCTGGACCGGCTCGACGGCACGATCCGGATGCCGTGGGCCGACGGCGGCATGTGCGACGAGAGCGCGGAGCGCCGGCTGCGGGAACTGACCGACGCCGGAATCGCCTGGCTCGCCACGGTCGTGGCCGACCACGGATGGCCGGGACACGCCCTCGTGGGCGCGGAGGCGGCCGCCGCCGCGAGCCGCCTCGTACAACACGCCAGGGAGAACCTCGACTTCCGGCACCGCTGCCTGGAGCTGATGCGGGACGCGGCGGAGCGCCGGGATCTGCCGTGGCGTGAAGTCGCCTATCTCACGGACGAGTTGCGCGTCGACCAAGGGCGCCCGCAGGTCTACGGGACCAAGTTCGAGCCCGTCGCGGGCGAGTTGGTGCCCTGGCCGGTCGAGGAGCCGGAGCAGGTGGACCGGCGGCGCGCCGCGCTGGGCATGGAACCCCTGGCCGATCACACGGACCGGATCCGGCGGCGCTTCCCCCTGGGGGACGCCGGGCGGACCCCGGCCGGAAGGGAAGCGACATGAGCACCCTCGCCCCCGAGACACGGCGGACGCCGCCCGGCGGTGTCGACTGGGAGCTGTTCGGGCAGCGCTACTGGGACCGGCGGCCCGTCCGGCTGCACGCCAGGCCGCCGTTCGGCCTCGACGCGGTCCACCCCCTGAACGTCGCCTCGTGCGCCCCCTTCCGCGTCGGAACCCGGTTCTGGGTGATGCCCGACGTCCGGTTCCTCGTCGGCGACGGCTGGCTGCGTGCCCCCGGGGCCCTCCTGCCGGACGCCACCGATCCGAGCCTGGACGCCTACCTCGACCGGTTCGACGCCGACAGCGGGCGCCAGGGCTACCTGCTGACCGTGCGTCAGCCGCTCCTCCTGGACCACGCGCTGTGGTCCGCCGTACGGGACACGGTCAGCGGGCTGTGGCGGCAGGTCGGCTGGCCCAACCTCCCCGTCGTCGCCGAGGTGCTGACCGGCGACCGGTTCACCCAGCACGTCGGCGCGACCGAGGCCCCGACCCACGCGGCGCTGACCTGGGTGCTGCGCGGCCGGATGGACGTACGGCTGTGGGACGAGCGCGGCGGGCCCCCGCCCCCGGACATCGCCGACCCGGACCGGGCGGTACCCGGGGTGCGCACCCTGAGCGCGGGGGCCGGGGAGCTGCTGTACTGGCCCGGCGACCAACGGCACGTGGACACCTACCGGGACCGGTGCGTCGCCCTACGCCTGCGGATCCCCGTCGACCGGACCCTGCCGTTCACCGCCCTGCGGGACCTGCTCGCGGACCTGGTGCACGCCGGGCAGGGCAACGACGAGACCGTGCCCTACTTCCCGTTCGGCCCCGGAACCGGCATCGACGGCCAGGACGGCGTGCTGCCCCGGCTGACCGGGCTCGGCGACGACCTGCGCACGGTCGTGGACGGCGAACACCTGCGCAGGACCCTGCGGATCCGCTGGGCCGCCCTGCGCTCCGCCGCCGGCCTCGAACCGATCCCGGTGCCCCGCGAGGGCGTCACCATCACCCGGTCCACCCGCTTCCGCCGCACCGGCGAGATCGTCCGGATGCCCGACGGGCCCGCGCACGAGGTCTGGGCGGTGGACGGGAACGTCTTCACCCTGCCGCGAGCGGCGGGCGACCGGGTGTACGCCGCGCTCGGCGACGGAGAGGAGACCGGGGCCGACGAGGTCTGCCGCGCGCTGGCCGCGGGCGACGACGACCGGAACGCGGCGACGGTGCTCGCGCTGCTCGACAAGCTGTACCGGCTGCGTGGCATCGACCTGGCCGAGGAGGGGACACGATGACGCTGACCGTCGAGAAGTCCTTCGACTGGGACACCTTCACCGAGCGGTTCTGGGACCGGCAGCCCGTGCTCTACAAGGCCGTCGACGCCGTGCCGTTCGCCGAGTCCGAGGTGTTCCGGTCCGCGGTGCTCGGCAGCCGCCCGCCCCACCCGCTGGCCGTACCGGGCAACCTCCAGTTCCTCGTACGGCGAAGGCAGCAGACCCGGCCCCACGACTATCTGCCCGAGCTGTCCGACGCATCGTTCGACGGCTACGAACAGCGCATGGCCGACCGGCTGGGCGGACAGCGCTACGCCCTCGTCGTCCACCGCTTCCACTCCTTCTCCCACCCGCTGTGGGACCGCGCGCAGCGGTTCTACGCCGGACTGTGGGAGCGGGTCGGCCAGCCCACGCACAGCGCGGGCTCCACGATGTTCCACGGCTCCTACGAGCACAGCCCGGTCGGCGTGCACCAGGACCGCTTCGCCACCTTCATGTTCTGCGTACGCGGCACGAAGCGGATGAGGTTCTGGGCCGAGCGCCCGTGGTCGGACCCGGTGCACACGGTGCTGGACTACCAGCCCTACCTGGCCTCCTCGTTCGTCGCCGAGGTCGAACCCGGCGACCTGCTCTACTGGCCCTCGCGCTACTACCACGTGGGGGAGAGCACCGGGGACGCCCCGGCGACCAGCGTCAACGTGGGCATCCCGCGCCGCGAGCACCGGCCGTACTACGAGATCAAGGACCTGTTCCGGGGCACCCGGCCCGCCGCGTCCGCCCCGCTGTTCACCCCGGACGCCGCCCCGGGCGGCCGCCTCGCCGCCGAACTGCCCACGGCCCTCGCCGACGCCGTGGACGCCTTCGCGGCCCGCCTGGACCAGGACCGGTTCGCCGACCGGGCCACCGAGCTCGCCCTGCGGGTGAGAACGGCGGGCGGCTTCTGGCCGACCGAACCGCCCGCCGCGCCCCGCCCCCTGGACGACGACACCCCCGTACGCGGCTGCGCCCCGCTGCTGCCCGCACCCGGCAAGGGCCCGCGCCGCTGGGCCACCGGCGGCCATGTCACCTCGGGCGCGACCACCGCCGAAGCCCTCGCGGTCCTGCGCCGGCTGGACGCCGGGGAGGCGGTACGGGTTGGTGAACTGCCCGAGACCGGCCGCGCGGAGGT
The DNA here is from genome assembly GCF_014649875.1 of Streptomyces rubiginosohelvolus. Taxonomy (GTDB): domain Bacteria; phylum Actinomycetota; class Actinomycetes; order Streptomycetales; family Streptomycetaceae; genus Streptomyces; species Streptomyces rubiginosohelvolus. Next base: position 55,644 of record NZ_BMTW01000011.1, read on the forward strand.
CCGCCGCCTGCTGCAGGAACTGGAGAGCTTCCGTGCCGTCATCCGCGTCGACGCCCACTGACCGCTCGCCCCGCGGGCAGGCCGGCAGGGAGACCGCCACCGGGAACGACCGCGAGCCGGCGCACCGGGAGGCCGCCGCCCGGGTCGTCGCCGAGGTCGCGGACCGGCTGGCCGACCCCGAGCGGGTGGCCCGCATCGCCGGTGTGCCGGACAACCTCATGCACTACCCGGGCGACCCCCAGCCGGTGTGGGACCCGCTCCAGCTCTCCGACGGACACCCCGGAGTCGCCCTGCTGTACGCCGAGTTGGCCGTCACGGACCCGGCTCTGCGCCACCGGGCCCACGCACACCTGTCCGCAGGACTCGCGGCCGGGATCAGGCCGGTGCCCCAGTCGCTGTTCGGCGGCATGGTGGCGCTCGCGTACGCCGGACACACGACGGCCGTCGGCTCCGGCGGCTACACCGCGATGCTCGCCGGACTGGACCGGCACATCCTCGACCGGGCCCGGACCCGCGCCCGCGCCGACCTGGAGCGGTCCCGCGCCGGGGAGCCCGCCGGGGCGTGGAGCCGCTACGACGTCCTCGCCGGCACCGCCGGGATCGGCCGCTATCTGCTGGCCCGCCACCTGGCGGCGGACGGGCAGGAGGCGCGGGAGGCGGCCGGAGCCGCGCTGACCGAGGTGCTCACGTCCCTGGTGGCCGTGGCCACCGCCGACGACATCACCCGGCACGGCTCTCGGCTGCCCGCGTGGTGGGTCACCGACGGGCTGGACCACGGGCTCCCCGAGCACGTCAACCTCGGCCTCGCCCACGGTGTCCCCGGCCCGCTGGCCCTCCTCGCCCTCGCCTGGCGGGCGGGGGTCCGGGTGGACCGCCAGGACGAGGCCGTCGAACGGATCATGGCGCTGCTGACCCGCCTGCGCACCCGTGACGATGCGGGCCCACGCTGGCCGCACCTGATGTCACGCGAGCGCATCGAGAAGGAGGAGCCGCCGGAGCGCGGACGGGACTCCTGGTGCTACGGAGCGGCCGGTGCGGCCCGCGCCGTCCACCTCGCCGGAACCGCCCTGGACCGGCCGGACTGGCGTGCCGACGCGGAGGCCGCGCTGCGCGGTGCGCTGACGGTGGCGAGCGACGAGTCGATCCGCGACTCCGCGCTGTGCCACGGCTGGGCCGGGCTCCTGCAGATCGCGCTGCGCACCGCCGAGGACACCGGCGACCCGGAACTCCACGCCACCGCCGACCGGTTGGCGGCCCGCGTGCTGGAGGGATTCGACCCCGGTTCGCCGTTCGGCTTCCGCTACGCGCACGCGCTCGCGCGGAGACCGCTCGACCGCCCCGGCTTCCTGGAGGGGGCGGCGGGCATCGCCCTGGCCCTGCACACGTACGCCACCGGCCGTGCGCCGGTCACCTCCTGGGACAGCGCCCTGATGCTGAGCTGAGCGCGGTCGTACGCCGGTGCGATAGTAGGGGCCACCCCGTCAGGCCCCGACCGGAGGAATCGCCCGTGCACTACGAACTCGCCGACCGGCTGGTCATCGGGATCGCGTCCAGCGCCCTGTTCGACCTGTCCGAGTCGGACGCCGTCTTCCGGGAGCAGGGCGAGGAGAGCTACCGCGCCTACCAGGAGAAGCACGTGGGCGACCCGCTCCGCCCGGGCGCCGCGTTCCCCTTCATCCGCCGGCTGCTGTCGCTGAACGACCTCGGCGAGGTGAACGACCCCTTGGTCGAGGTGATCGTCCTGTCCCGCAACGACCCCGACACCGGGCTGCGGGTCATGCGTTCCATAGAGAGCCACCACCTGCCCATCAGCCGGGCCATCTTCACGCAGGGCCGCTCGCCCCACCGCTTCATGCCCGCCCTCAACATGTCCCTGTTCCTGTCGGCGCACGAGGGGGACGTCCGGGAGGCGGTCGCCGCCGGACTGCCCGCGGGCCACGTCCTGGGCGCCCCGTACGAGGACGACGCGGACGACCACGACCTGCGGATCTCCTTCGACTTCGACGGGGTCCTCGCCACGGACGCCTCGGAGCAGGTGTTCCAGGAGGGCGGGATCGAGAAGTTCCGCGCCCACGAGGTCGCGAACGCCGCCGTCCCGCACGACGCCGGGCCGCTGCGGGACTTCCTGGCGAACGTGAACCGGATCCAGCACCGGGAGGAGCAGGAGCGCCGGAAGGATCCCGACTACCGGATCCGCCTGCACGTCTCCATCGTCACGGCACGCAACGCGCCGGCGCACGAGCGGGCGGTGCAGAGCCTCAAGGGGTGGGGTGTGACCGTCAACGACGCGTTCTTCCTCGGTGGCATCGACAAGGGCCGGATCATGGGCATCCTGAAGCCGCACATCTTCTTCGACGACCAGCAGGGTCACCTGGCCAGCACCTCGCGGACCACCCCGAGCGTGCACGTACCGTTCGGCAAGCTCAACGAGCCCGCGGCCACCGCGGTCCCGGACGCCTGAGCGCGTACGGGACCGCCGGTACGTGTACGGGACCGCCGCCCGCCCTCAGCGCGGCGACCCCCGCCACAGGTTCCGCACCCGCAGCCACACATCGCGCGCCTGGCGGCCCGCCGCCGTCCGGCTCCGCGCCACCAGCTCGCGGGCCTGCTCGGGCGTCTCCACCATCGGGCCCGAACCGCGCAGCGGCCGCCCCGCCGTCTCGTGCAGGAAGAAGGTGGCCACCAGACCGATCACCCCGGCCACCATCAGGTAGTAGGCGGGCACCATCTCGTTGCCCGTGGCCTCCACCAGACCCGACGTGAACAGCGGGGTCGTACCGCCGAACAGCGACACCGAGATGTTGAAGGCGATCGACAGCGCCCCGTACCGCAGCCGCGTCGGGAACAGGGCCGGCAGCGTCGAGGCCGCCGTTCCCGCGAAGCAGACCAGCAGCAGCCCGAGCACCGCGCACCCGAGGGCGGGCAGCAGGATGCCGCCCTGCCGGATCAGCAGGAAGGCGGGCGCGGCCAGCGCGATCAGGGCCACGCTGCCCGCCATGAAGACGGGTCTGCGGCCCCACCGGTCCGAGGTCCGGCCCACGGTGGTGATGAGCAGCACCACCAGCAGCATCGTGCCGAGCACCAGCAGCTGCGAGGTGGTCTCCGGCTCGCCCAGGGTGGAGGACATGTACGTGGGCAGATAGGACGTCACCATGTAGTTCGTGACGTTGTACAGCAGCACCAGACCCATGCAGATGAGCACGGCCTCCCAGTGCTTCGTGAAGATCTCCTTGAGCCGTCCCTTGCCCGACTGCCGGGCCTCCTCGACCGGATCGTCCCCGGAACCGGAACCCGAGCGCTCGGCGGCCTGATAGGCCTCCTCCTTCTGGAAGGCGGGCGTCTCCTCCAGCTTCAGCCGCATGTACAGCCCGATGATGCCCATCGGGCCCGCGACGAAGAACGGGATGCGCCAGCCCCAGTCCGTCATCCCGTCCGTGCCGAGAACGGCGGTGAGCACGGTGACCAGACCCGACCCCAGCGAATAGCCGACGAACGTGCCGAAGTCGAGCCAGCTGCCCAGGAACCCGCGCCGCTTGTCGGGGGCGTACTCCGCGATGTACGTCGTGGCGCCCGCGTACTCGCCGCCGGTGGAGAAACCCTGCACCAGGCGGCAGACCAGGAGCAGCAGCGGGGCGGCGAAGCCGACGGCCGCGTACGTGGGCAGGAACCCGACGGCGAAGGTGCTCGCCGCCATCATGATCATCGTGAGCGCGAGAACCTTCTGCCGCCCCACCCGGTCGCCCAGAGGACCGAAGACCAGACCGCCCAGCGGGCGCACCAGGAAGGCCGCCGCGAAGGTCGCGAACGTCGACACCACCTGGGCGCCCGGCGAGCTGGAGGGGAAGAAGACCTTGCCGAGCGTGCCGGCCAGATAGGCGTAGACCCCGAAGTCGAACCACTCCATGGTGTTGCCGAGGGCCGCCGCCGTCACGGCCCGCCGGACCTTCGGCGGATCGGTGACGGTGACGTCGTCCTCCTGGTACGACTTCTTCCGCCGCCGGATGAGGGTGCGGACCATGCGCTCCACGGCCACGTTGTCACGTTCGCGCCGGGGAGTACGCCCCCGGCGTGCAGGTCCCGCCATCGGTCCGCCCTCTCCGCCCGCGAGGACGGCCGCCGCGGTGGGGCACGGGGCGTCCCGGAGCTCAGCGCCTCCGATTCTGGCCCCGCCGCCGCGACCCGGCCTCCCGGGCGGTGCGCATGGGTGAGGGGTGCGGGGGAGAGGAGCGGCGACGCGCCTACTTCACGCTGCCCGCCGTGAGCCCCGACCGCCAGTACCGCTGGAGCAGCAGGAACGCGACCACCAGCGGCAACAGTGCCAGGAGCGAACCGATCACCATCAACGGGTAGTAGTCGGGGTTGATGGGGGCGGCCGCGTTCCAGCTGTACAGGCCGAGGCTGAGTGGATACAGCGACTCGTCGGACAGCATCACCAGCGGCAGGAAGAAGTTGTTCCAGATCGCGGTGAGCTGGAACAGGAAGATCGTCACATAGCCGGGGGCGATCATCCTGAGACCGACCGAGAAGAAGCTCCGCAGCTCGTTCGCCCCGTCCACCCGTGCTGCCTCCAGCACCTCGTCCGGCACGTAGGAAGCGGAGAACATCCGGGCCAGATAGACGCCGAAGGGGTTGAAGAGCACCGGGATCAGGACCGACCACACCGTGTTGGCGAGGCCCAGGTCGGAGGCGAGCAGATACATCGGCAGCGCGAGGACGGTCGCCGGGACCATGACGGAGATCAGGATCAGCGCGAACAGCGGACGCTTCCCGGTGAACTCGAACTTGTCGAAGACATAGCCGGCGGCGGTGCTGATCAGCGCCCCGACGGCCGCGCCGCCGACCGCGTACAGCAGGCTGTTGCCGTACCAGCGCAGATACGCCCCGTCGTCCTGGGCGAGCAGCGTCCCTATGTTGTCGAACAGCGCGAAGTGGGACAGGTCGAAGAATTCGGAGGCGAACAGCGCCTCGGAGTCCACCGCGGAGGCGACGAGCAGCCACAGCAGCGGCAGGAGCGCGTAGAGGGCGCTGACCCCGACCACGAGGTTGGCCGCCGCCGGGCCGTACCAGCCGGTCCGGCGCGGGCGGCCCGGCGGACGCCCGGTCGCGGGCGAGGAGTCTGCCGACGCGGCCGGCGCCGGCGGGGTGGTGCGGACCGACGTACTCACGGGCGGGCCTTTCTCGAAGAGGTGACACGTGTCTTCCGTCGCGCCGAACCGGCCGAACCACGCGTCACGGCGAAGGACAGGGCACAGCAGACGATGAGGAGGAGGACGGAGGCGGCGGAGGCCAGGCCGTAGTTGTTCCGGGTGAACGCCGCGTCGAAGATGTACATGTTGGGCGTGTAGCGCGGGCTGATCAGCGGGGTGGCCTTCGCCAGCAGCATCGGCTCGGTGAACAACTGGAGCGCGCCGATCGTCGTGAAGATCGCGACTGTCGAGAGCGTGGAGCGCACCAGCGGCACCTTGATGGTCAGCGCGGTGCGCACCGGGCCCGCCCCGTCCATCGCGGCGGCCTCGATCAGCTCCCGGGGAATGGCCTTGAGCGCGGCGAAGAAGATGACCGCCGTGTAGCCGAGGCCGCTCCACAGCGCGATGTTCACCAGCGACGGCACGATCATCGTCAGGCCCAGGAAGTTCACCGTGATGTCGACGCCCTGGAGGGCGTCCAGCACGGGGGAGATCCCCGGGGTGTAGAGGTACAGCCAGATGACCGTGGCGATGATGCCCGGCACCGCGTGCGGTACGAACAGCACCGTCTGGGTGAGCTGCCGCGCCCGGATCAGCCCCGAGTCGAAGAGCAGCGCGAGGGCGAGGGCGCCCACCAGGACCAGCGGGATGAAGACCACCGCGTAGAGCAGGGTGATCCCGACGCCCCGGACGAAACTCGGGTCGGACAGGACGGCGGTGTAGTTGCGCAGCCCGGCGAAGGCCGTGCGGGCGTTGCCGAAGCCCAGGCCGCTGTGCGAGGTCGAGAAGAAGCTCAGGTAGACGGCGTACAGGGTCGGGACGACGAACACCGCGACCAGCAGGACGCCGAACGGACCGAGAAGGGTGGAGACGGCCAGCCGCTGCGGGCGGCGCGCAAGGCGGGAGTCGGTGGCTGTCATGCCTTCGGTGGCTGTGCTCATACGGTCGGCGGCGGTGCTCATGCTTGCCTCACAGAAAGACCCAGGCTGCGCAGGTCGGGCAGCGTCTCGGATTGGGCGGTGCGCAGCGCCTCGGTGATGGTCGTGCCGTACTCCAGCCGGGCCAGCCCCTGGTGCAGCGAGGTCGCGGTCGCCTGCATACGCGGACCCCACGTCCAGCCGGTGCGCAGCAACCTGGCTTGCTGCTCGACGAGTCGGTAGACGTCCTGGCCGCCGTAGAACACCGTGTCGAACTCGCGGGAGGCGTTGGCCACCAGACCGGCGTCTGCCGGCAGGATGCTGGAGCGGCCGCCGGAGAGGCGGGCGGTGATCGCTTCGGGCGCGGTGGTCATCCACTCCAGGAACCGCATCGCGCGTTCCTTCTTGTCGCTGTCGGCGGTGATGGCGTGCACGGAGACCCCGTCGGTCCCCACGATGTCCTCGCCGCCCTCCCAGCGGGGCAGCGGGGCCACCCGCCAGCGCCCCGACGTGCCGGGCACGGACCGGACGAGGGCGGCGAGCCCCCACGGCCCCACGAGATGCGAGGCGACCGCGCCCCGGGCGAGCGCGGACAGCCACTGCTGGCTGGAGCCGGGGGCGAACATCAGCACCTTCTCGTCGACCAGGCCCTGCCAGAACTCCGCGACCCGCCGGCTCGGTCCGCCGAGGAAGTCCAGCACCCAGGCGTCGTCCTCGATGGCGAACCACTGCCCGCCGCTCTGCATGGTGTGCCCGGCCAGCACGTTGTACGCGTTGGGGTGGAAGGTCGCGAGGTCGACGCCCGCGTCCCGCTTCAGCCGGCGGGCCGCCTCCCCGAACTCCTCCCAGGTGGTGGGTGGTTCGATACGGTGCCGGGTCAGGATGTCCTCGCGGTAGGCGAAGAGCATCGGCCCGAGGTCGACCGGAATGCCGTACGTCCGGCCGTCCAGCACCCCGTTGGTCCACGCCTGCGGACCGAGCCGTTCACGCAGCCGGGGCGTGACGAGACCGGTCAGGTCCGCACAGACGCCGTCGATGGCGAAGGACGGCAGATCGGCGTCGACGAGCGTCACGATGTCCGGCGCGTTCCCGGCCCGCGCGGCGTTCGACAGCTTCGCGTTTCCGCCCGCGAGCCCGGACGTCATCGGGGAGAAGTCGACGGGCTCCTCCGGGTGCAGTTCGTTCCAGGCCGCGACCAGGGTGTCCGTGCCGCGCAGTGCCGACCACAGGGTCAGTGGGCCGTCGGGGCCGCTCGGCCCCGCATCGGATCCACCCCCGCACGCGGTGGCGGTGACGCCGGCCAGGGCGGTCCACAGCCCGGCGGAGAGCAGGCGCCGTCTGCCGAGCGCCGGGCTAGCCATGACGGACCCCCGGCGCGAGAACGGCGACGATGGGACAGGAAGAACGCATGGGGGATCCCCTTTTCGTGGGAATGGGAAGGGAGATGAGGACGGAGACGGGGGTACGCGCGCCGTCAGGCGGCGTCGAGGACCCGGTGGAAGGCGGGGAGCGCCTCGGCGAGCGGAGCCGCCTCGGGGTACCAGGCGCGCTCCCATTCGAGGCTGATCCAGCCGTCGTAACCGAGACGGCGGAGCTGTTCCAGTACATCGCCGAGCGGGAGCACACCCCGGCCGGGCAGGACCGGCCGCAGATCGGTGGGCGAGGCGACGTCCTTGAGCTGTACGTGGCGGAGCCAGGGCCCCAGCAGTTCCGCGGTGCGCTCCGGGCTCTCGCCCGCCCGCCACGGGTTGACCGCGTCCCACACGGCCCCCACGGCGGGAGAGCCGACGGCCTCCAGCACCTCGGCCACCTCGGCGCCCGTCAGGAACTCGTCGTGGGTCTCCAGCGCGATGCCGACCCCGGCCGCGGCGGCGAGAGGCGCGGCCGCGGCCAGATGACGCACCGCCCGCTCCCGCCGTCCCCTCGGCAGCCCGGCCCCGCCGCCGAAGACCCGCACCTGGCCCGCGCCGAGCCGGGCCGCGAGGGCGATGTGCCGGGCCAACTGCTCGACGATGTCCGGCCCGTCGGCGGCGACCTGGACGTACGAGGCGAGCACCGGCACCGCGAGATCTGCCCGGCGCAGCGCCCCCGCGATGCGGTCCGCCTCGGCCGGATCCGAGTCGGGGTGAATCAACTGCCCATCGGCGCAACGGAGTTCGACTCCGGAGCAGGGGCCGGTACGGGCCAGTCGGACCACCTCGTCCAGGTCGGCGCCGGGGCAGCCCAGGGTGCTGAACGCCCGGGGGTTCACGGGGCCACCCGCTCGGCGGCCACGTCGACCCGTTGTCCCCGCTCCGCGGAGTCGTACACCGCGAGGGCGGCGGCGACGACACCGCGCCCGTACGCGCCGTCGACGTAGTGGCCGGGGCCGCCGCGTGCCGCTGTCACGAAGCCGTCCAACTGGGCACGGAAGGAATGTTGTTGGTGGCCCGGGTCGGCCTTGAGGAGGTGCGTGGCCTGCCCGTCGCGGAGGACGAAGAGCCCCTCGGTCGCGGATATGCGCAGCGTGGCCTCGTCGAGCACGACCTCGGTCTCGTCGAAGTACGGCATGCCCCGGCTGGTGAGCGCGATGCTGGCGTTGATGCCGTTGTCGAGCTCCACCAGCGCCAGGGCGTCGGTCTCCACCTCCAGTCCGGGGCGGCCCCGCACGACCCCGCTGACGCGGCGGACGGCGGAGTCGGCGAACAGCTGGATGCGGTCGAGACCATGGGTGCCGACGTTGAGGACGATGCCCCCTCCGGCGACCGCCCGGTCGAAGAACCACGGAGGGCGGGAGCCGGGCTCGTAATGGGAGGAGCGCCGGTGCGTGATGAGCAGCGGCCGTCCGTAACGCCCGGAGGCGATGAAGGTCCGGGTCTCGCGGACGACCGGGTCGAAGTGGATGACATGGGCGACCGCCAGCAGCACACCGGCCGCCTCGCACGCCTCTGCCATCAGGGCGCAGTCCTCGGTGGTGGTGGCCATCGGCTTCTCCACCAGGACGTGGAGTCCGGCCCGCGCGGCCTCGACGGTCATCGGGGCGTGCAGCGCGTGCGGTGCGGCGATCACGACCGCGTCGAGACCGGCCTCGGCGAACATCACCCGGTGGTCGCTGTAGGCCGGCACGGCGGCTGACTCCGCGAGTGCCTGGGCCGCCGGGCGGTTGGTGTCGCAGATCGCCGCGATCTCGTAGTCGGGGGCGCCGGCGGCCGCGTGCACATGCGCGGCGCCGACACCTCCCGCGCCGAGGACGCCGATACGGAGCCGGCCGGCGGACGGGGCGGGGGGCATGGGGATCTCCAGGTGAGGTGAGGTAAGAGGCAGGTCGGAAGAAGGGGGAGGCGGGGTCAGCGGTCGCCCGGCGCCGCGCCGCAGGAGGCGCGGACGATCAGGCGCGGCTGTACGTCGACCCGGTGGGACACCGCGCCGGACCCGAAGTCCATCCGGCTCAGCAGCAGTTGGGCGGCCAGCGCTCCGACTTCCTCCTTCGGCGGGGAGATCGCCGTCAGCGGGATGTCGCCCACTTCGGTGACCTCGTCGTCGTACGCGACGACGGCGAGGTCCTCGGGGACCGACAGGCCGTGCCGCCGGGCGGCCACCACCAGGGCCGCCGCGTCCCGGTCGCCGTGGCAGAACACCGCCGTGATGCCCGCGTCGACGCAGTGCCGCGCGTAGGCGGCGATACCCTCGGCGGACCAGATGTCCGCGCGGGCCACCGCGCCCTCCACCACATCAGCGCCCAGCAGTGCCGCGGCCTCGTCGAACCCGCGCGCCACGGCGTCCGACGTCCCGGTGCGCAGCCGCCCCAGATGACCGATCCGCTCATGGCCGAGCGAGCGCAGATGGCGGACGGCCAGAGCGACCCCGCCGGGGTGGTCCGTGGCCACGTAGGACGTGGGATCGTCCGGTGCCGGAGAGGGCGGACGCCGCTCGACGAGGACGTACGGCACGGTGAGCCGCCGCAAGTCGTCCACGTACTCCTGCGGTTCGTCCAGCAGATGAAGATTCGGCACGAGCAACAGCCCCTGCACACCGCTGTCGAGCATCGCCCGCACCTCGTCGCGCTCGATGCCGAGGTCGTATTTCGAGGAGGCGAGGACGACTCCGACGCCGGCGTCCCGCAGCACCCGCTGGATGCCGTCGACGACCCGCGGATAGTAGTACGTCGTCGACGGGACGAGCACGCCCACCAGACGGCGGCCCTTGGGTGAACCGGCCTCCGCGGGAGCGGCTTCCGGCAGCGGCGACACGAACGTGCCCGCCCCCTGCCGCCGTTGCACGATGCCCTCGTCGACGAGTTCGCTGACCGCCCGACGCAGCGTGTTGATGCTGACCGCGAGCGTGTCCGCCAGCTCCCGCTCCACGGGCAGCTGCGCCCCGGGCGCCCAGGAGCCGCTCGTGATCTCCCTGCGCAGCCGCTCGGCGACTTGCAGGTATTTGGGCCCGCGAAGGAATGAATCCTTCTTCTCTGCCGATTTCATGCCGGTGAGATTGCAGCAATCAATCTCTTGCGTCAAGCACTTGGCGGTGCTTTTGTAACCCCAGCGTCAAGAAATGCAGAAATTCATTCCTTTTAAGGGAATGAATTGGGCGGGAGAATGCGATGAAGGAAATCCGGATCGGCGTCCCGGACCTCGAAGAGGAACTGGGCCGCCCGGGACCGGCGCTGGCGGCCGAGGCCGCCGACTGGTCCGGTGACGTGGTGGTCCTGGGAGCCGGCGGCAAGACGGGGGCGGGCATCGCCTCGATGGCCCGCCGGGCACTGGACGCGGCGGGCCGCGAGGAGGTCCAGGTGCTGGCGGTGTCCCGGTGGACGGACGCGCGGGGCCGGGCCGGACTGGAGAAGCTCGGCGTACGCACGGTCGTCGCCGATCTGTCGGACCCCGCCGCCGTGGACGCCCTGCCGGACGCGGCGGTCGTGATCCACCTGGTCGGCGCGAAGTTCGGCACCGCCTCCGCGCCCGAACAGGCCTGGATGACCAACACGGTGCTGCCCGCCTTCGTGGCCCGGCGCTACCGGAGCGCCCGTGTCGTCGCGCTCTCCACCGGCAACGTCTACGGCATGACCGCCCCGGTCACCGGCGGCTCGCGCGAGGGCGACGAACCCCGCCCCGTCGGCGACTACGCCGTCACCTGCCGGGGCCGGGAACAGGTCTTCACCCACGCCGCACGCACCGAGGACACCCCCGTCGCCCTGATCCGCCTCAACTACGCGGTGGAGCCCCGCTACGGCGTCCTCGCCGACCTGGCCCGCACCCTGCTCGCCGGACAACCGGTCGACCTCGGCGCGGGCGCGGTGAACGTCGTCTGGCAGCGGTACGCCAACGAGGTCGTCCTGCGCAGTGTCGGTCACGCGGCCGCACCCGAGCCGTTCGTCCTCAACCTGACCGGGCCCGAGACGGCGGGTGTACGCGCTCTCGCCACCAGGCTGGCCCACCACCTCGACGTCGTACCGGGGTTCACCGGCGAGGAACCCGCCACCAGCCTGCTCGCCGATGGCACGCTCTGCCACACCCTCTTCGGCTACCCGGACCGCACACTCGGCCAACTCATCGAACTCCAGGCCCGATGGATCACCGAGGGAGGCGAACTCTGGGACAAGCCGACCAAGTTCGAGCGACGGGACGGGTGGTTCTGATGCCCGCCCCGATGGCTCCGGCGACCGCCGCACTCCTCCACCGGGGAACCGTCATCCCCGCCCACCCCCTCGCACTCACCGCCGACCGCACCCTCGACGAACGGCGGCAGCGCGCCCTCACCCGCTACTACCTGGAGGCGGGCGCCGGGGGAGTGGCGGTGGGCGTGCACACCACCCAGTTCGCCATCCGCGACCACGGCCTGTTCCGGCCCGTCCTCGAACTCGCCGCCGAGGAAAGCGCGTCGGCCGCCGCGAGCCGCCCCTTCTGCCGGATCGCCGGAGTCGCCGGACCCGTCCGCCAGGCCGTCGAGGAGGCCGTCACGGCCCGCGCACTGGGCTACGACGCCGTCCTCGTCTCGCCCGCCGGGCTCCCGCACGCCACGCTCGACGACCTCCTGGACCGCAGCGCCGCCGTCGGTGAGATCCTCCCCGTCATCGGCTTCTACCTCCAGGAAGCCGTCGGCGGCCGCGAACTGCCCCGCGCCTACTGGCGAGCGCTCGCCGACCAGGAGTCCACCGTCGCGGTCAAGGCCGCCCCCTTCGACCGCTACCGCACCCTCGAACTGGTCCAGGGCATCGCCGACTCCGGCCGGGGAGCCGAGGTCGCCCTCTACACGGGCAACGACGACACCATCGTCGCCGACCTCCTGACCCCGTACCACGTGACCACCCCCACCGGCCCGGCCGTCCGCCGCTTCGTCGGCGGGCTGCTCGGCCACTGGGCCGTCTGGACCCGCTCGGCCGTCCGGCTGCTCGCCGATGTCCACGCCGCCGACGCCGGGGACGAAGCGGCCCGGCAGCGGGCGCTGGCCCGGCTCGCCGGGGACACCGACGCCAACGCCGCCGTCTACGACGTCCGCGGCTCCTTCGCCGGAGTCATCGCGGGCGTCCACGAAGTGCTCCGCCGCCAGGGCCTGCTGAACGGCGTCTGGTGCCTCGATCCCGCGGAAGGCCTCTCGCCCGGACAGGCGCGGGAGATCGACCGCGTGCACACCACCTACCCCTGGCTCGCAGAGGAGGACATGTTCGTCGCCGGCGCCCTGCCGCGCTGGCTCGCCTGACATCACCCCGCACCCACCCACGGGGAGACGCCCGCCCCACCGGGCATCCCCACCCCACAGGGAAGAGGAACGATGAAGACGAAAACCCTGCTCCTGACCGCCGCGGCCGCGCTGCTCGTCCCCGCCGCCGTCCTGGCCCCGCAGGCCACCGCCGGACCCGCCCCGGCGGCGAAGGCGCCGACGTACAAGGTCAACACCTTCGAACGCCCCGCCGCCGGGAACGGCTACCCGCTCGGCCAGTGGGCCACCGACGGCTGGACCGCGCCCTGGCAGCAGGGCATGGAGACCCGGGCCCGCATCGACAACACGACACCCGCGCACGGCGGTTCGAAGTCCCTGCGCATCCACTACCCCAAGGGCAAGATCGGCCCCGAGGACTCCGGAGCACAGGCCCCCTTCGCCCTCACCAAGGCACGCGAGTACTACCTCTCGTTCTGGGTGAAGTTCAGCGGGGACTTCAGCTGGGGCACCACCGAGTACGCCGGCAAGGTCGGGCTCGGACTCGCCGGCGGGGCCTCCTGCTCCGGCGGACAGGTCTGCGACGGCACCAACGGCTTCAGTTCCCGCATGATCTGGCGGCAGAACAACGGCCAGGCGGCCGTGTACTACTACCACATGGGCCACGCGGGCCAGTACGGCGACTACGCCGTCCTCAAGAGGAACGGCGCCGACATCCACTGGCCGAAGAACCAGTGGGTCAACGTCGCCCAGCGCGTCAAGGTCAACACCGTCACCGGCGGCAACGCCAACCCCGACGGCGAGATCGAGGTCTTCTACAACGGCCGGTCCGCCGCCAAGGTGACCGGCCTCCGCTTCGTCACCAACAACGACCAGGTCGACCGCGCCTACTTCTCCAGCTTCGCGGGCGGCGCGACCCCCTCCTTCGCCCCGAACAACGACAACAGCTTCATCTGGTACGACGACCTCAAGGTCTCCACCGACCGCAACGACATCTGCGAACTCAGCTCCTGCACCTGACCCGCACGTCGTCGGGTGGCGCGGGGCTCCGGCCCCGCGCCACCCGGCCACACCTCCCGCCCCAGCACCCCGGAGCCCCACCGTGCCCGTCACCCCCTTCCCCGCCCCGCGCTCCCTCACGACGACCCCCGGCGGCGCGGCCCTCGACGCCCCGGTCCACGTCACCGCCGACCCGGACCTCCCGCCCCAGGGATACCGCCTGCGCACCGGCCCCGATGGCGTCACCGTCGACCACCGCGACGCCCTCGGCCTGCGCTACGCCCTGCGCACCCTGGACCAGCTCCGCGCCGGACACGACTACACGTCCACCGGCTACGACATCAGCGACCACCCCGACTTCCCCGTACGCGGCTTCCTCCTCGACATCAGCCGCGACCGCGTCCCCACCCGCCGCACCCTGGCCCGCTGGATCGAGATCCTGGCCCTGGCCCGCTTCACCCAGCTGGAGCTGTACGGCGAGCACACCTACGCCTTCCGCGGCCACCGGGACGTCTGGCAGGACGCCTCTCCGCTCACCGCCGAGGATCTCCGCTGGCTCGACGCACGCTGTGCCGCCGCCGGCATCGAACTGGTCGCCAACCAGAACACCTTCGGCCACATGGAACGCTTCCTGCGCCACCCCCGCCACGCCCACCGCGCCGAGAACCCCGAAGGCTTCGAACGCGGCGGCGCCCACCGCCCGCCCAGCACCCTGCAACCCACCGACGACAACGCCGCCTTCGCCACCGCCCTGGTCGCGGAGGTCGCCCGCGAGGTCCGCTCACGGCGGCTCAACATCGGCGCCGACGAGCCCTTCGAGCTGGGACGCGGACGGTCGGCGGAGCGGGTGGCCGAACAGGGTGTCGGCGAGGTCTACTTCTCCTTCGTCACCCGGCTCATGGCCCCCTGGCTGGAGGCCGGGTACACCGTCGAGTTCTGGGCCGACGTCTTCGCCGAACACCCCGAACTGATGGACCGGGTCCCGCCGGGAGCCGTCCCCGTGGTGTGGCAGTACGACGGGCCCCGGCTGCTGTCCGAGGTCATCGACGGCGACACGCCCGAGGCCCGCACCTGGCAGCGGCTCGGCGCCGACCTCGACAACCTCCGCGAGGGCTTCCGTTCGCGCGGCAAGCTGCTCTCCGAGGCCGGAGTGCCCTTCTGGGTCGCCCCCGGCGCGAGCAACTGGAACTCCCTCCTCGGCCGGATCGACAACGCCGTCGACAACATGCTGGACGCCGCCGAGACCGGCCGCGAGAACACCGCCCAGGGATTCCTGCTCACCTCCTGGGGCGACCACGGCCACTGGGACGCGCCCTCGGTGGCGTACGGCCCGGTCGTCTTCGGCGGGGCGGTGAGCTGGTCCCTGGAGGCCAACCGGGACCTCGACATCGCCGCCGTACTCGACGACCACGTCCTGCTCGACGAGGCCCGTCTGACGGGCGGCGTCCTGATGCGTCTCGGCCGGGTCCACCGGGACCTGGGGGTGCCGCTGCTCAACGGTTCGCCGATCGCCCGCGCCCTCTTCCCCGACCCCGCCGTCCCGCTGCCGGCCCTTCCGGCGCCCGATGCGTTGGACCGGGTGGCCGTGACGCTCGCCGCCTGCCGGGACGACCTCACCGCCGCCGACCCGGCCGCCGCCGACGGCGACGTGGTGCGGCGCGAGCTCCACCACGCCGTCGCGCTGGCTCAGTTCGCCCTGGACGTGCTGCGCGCCCGCGCCGCCGTAACGGCCGACGCCGGCTCCGTGCCCGACGCCGACGCGATCGACCCGGCGACCGCGCGCCGCCTGCTGCGCCGGATCGAGCCGCTGCTCGCCGAGCAACGCGCCTGCTGGCTGCTCAGGTCCCGCCCGGGCGGCCTCGACGACAGCATCCGCGAGCTGGACCGGCTCCGCCACCAGCTCACCGCGGCGGCCCACGCATGACCGGGCCCGCGGAACGTCCCGCCGCCCCGGAAGCCGCCGCAGGGCAGTGGCTGGCCACTCTCGGCGGACAACCCGCCGTCACCACCGTCGCCGACCCGACACCGCCGACCGGTGCGGAACTGGCCGAGCGGATGGACCTGCTGGCCGTCCCCGCTCAGGACCGGGAGCCCGTGGCCGCCGGTCTGCCGGACCCCGCGCGCGGCCCCGCCCGGTGGGAGGCGCTCGTCCGCTGCCACCAGCAGCTCTACGCCGATCCCGGCCCCGACGCCCCGTCGACCGTGCCCGACTGGCCGACCGCGCCGGTCGCCCTCGGCAGCGCCGGCCGGTACTTCTACGTCCACCTCTATCTCCTGGCCCTCCCGCACGCCCTGGAGCTGCAACGCCGCCTCGGCATCCCGGACGACATCGTCGCCGCCACCTTCGCCGACCTCGGCGCGAAGCTGACCACGTACCGGCTCGGCCACGGCACCGGCGGCTTCGACCGCCAGGGGTGGATGGTCCGCCACTTCCGGGGCACCCTGCACCGGCTCGGCCGCCTCCAGTTCGAGCGGGGCGTCCTCGACGCCGGCGCCTCGGGCGGAGACGCGGCGGCCGCCGGGGGCCCCGCCCACGGCGACCCGGTCCTCCAGGTGCACATCCCCGGCGACGGCCCGCTCGACCCCGCCGGCTGCGAGGCCTCCTTCGCCGCCGCCAGGGAGTTCCAGGCCCGGCACTTCCCCGGCGCCCCCCACCGGCACGCCACCTGCCACTCCTGGCTCCTGGACCGGCAGCTCGCCGACCACCTCCCCGCGGGCTCCAACATCCTCGCGTTCCAGCGCCGCTTCACGGCCTTCGGAGCCCGGCCGGTGGGCGACGACGACGTGCTGGAGTTCGTCTTCCACACACCGCCGGGGACGGCCGACCTCGACCGCCTGCCGCAGACGACGACCCTGCACCGCGCCCTGGTCCGCCACCTGCGAACGGGAGACCACTGGCGTACGGCCCACGGGTGGACCGAACTGCCGTGAGCCCGCTCCCCGGCGGCCCACCCGGCTCGACCGGGAGGAGGCCGGCGTGGGAGATTACCTCCCTGCGGAACCGGGGGGTTCCGGGTACGGGGGAGGGGTGGACCGTGGATCTGTTCGACGGGGAGCTGGGCGGTCGGGACGACCAGGGGCTGGACACCGGAGGCGGCTGGTCGTGGTGCGGCGTCATCACCGTCGGGATCTTCATCCTGCTCGCGGTGCTGATCAGCTGGATCTTCGGCCTTGTCGGCCGGATCTTCTGAGCGTCCGCCCTGCTGCCCGCTCGCGGGTGCGCCGCCCCACGAACACCGCGTGACGGAGCGCGAGGTACGGTCGCCGGCAGGGGGCCGGTCGTCGTACGTCCGGCCAACCGCCAGGTATGGCAAGCGGGTAGAGGAGAACCATGAGCGTCGACGACGAATTCCGCCGCAGGATCCGGTCCGACATTCCCCACTCGGCGCGCGTCTGGAACGCGTGGCTGGGCGGCAAGGACCACTACCCGGTGGACCGGGAGCTGGCCGAGGTGGTGAGCGCGGCCTACCCGCAGATGGTCGATATCGCCCGTGCCTCCCGCGCCTTCCAGATCCGTGCGATCCGCTATCTCGCCTCGGTGGGGGTACGTCAGTTCCTGGACGTCGGCACCGGGCTGCCGGTGGCGAACAGCACCCATGAGGTGGCGCAGAGCATCGCGCCGGAGTCCCGGATCGTCTACGTCGACAACGACCCGATCGTCCTCGCCCACGCCGAGGCGCTCCTGACCAGCGCGCCCGAGGGGCGTACGGCCTATGTGGACGCCGACCTCTCCGCGACGGACGCGGTGGTGGACGAGGCGGCGAAGACCCTCGACCTGTCCGAGCCCGTCGCCGTGCTCCTGCTCTCGACCCTCGGGCATCTCGTTCCGGCCGAGGGCATCGAGGTCGTCCAGCGGTATCTGGCCCGGATGCCGTCGGGAAGCCATCTGGTGCTCTGCGACACGGTGAAGACCCCGCAGACGCTCGCGGCGCAGGAGGCGTACGCGTCGGGCGACAACCCGCCCTATCTCGTGCGGGAGCCGGAGGAGATCACCGGCTGCGCCGAGGGCCTGGAGCTGGTCGAGCCGGGCTTCGTCCCGATCGACCGCTGGCGGCCCGAGGAGGACGGCGCGGTGCCGGTCGACCAGTGGGGGCTCGTCGCGCGCAAGCCTTAGCCGGCAGCCGTACGGCTGTTTCTCGCCCAACTGCTGGACTGAGGCCAGGACCCGGGTATGACTTGCCCTGCGGCGGGCATGCGAAGAGCACCTGACCTTGATCCACCGCTGTCCGCCCCCGCGCCCGCTCGACGACGAGCCGCGGGGGCGAACAGCGTGTCGACACGAGCAGTACGGACGAGAAGGGCTGCCGCCACGATGACCCACGAGCCTCGGAACGCCGGCGCACCGATGGACACGACTTTTGGCCTGCTGTTGGAGAAGATCCGGTACGAGGGCGCCTACCCGACGCGCGAACGCGCCGAGGAGAGCCTGCGTGCCGTACTGGGCGCGCTCGGCCGCCAGATCACCGGCGACGAACGCGTCGCCCTGGCCGCCGCCCTGCCCGAGGAGGCCGCCCGCGTCTTCACCGCGGACGTCCCGGCCGTGAAGCAGCTCGCCGGGGCCGCCTTCGTCGGCGAACTCGCCGAGCGCACCGGCGGCACCCAGGCGACCGCCCGGTGGGACGCCGGGGTGGTTCTCAGCCAGATCGCCGCCCTGGTGGGCGACGACCTCGCCGCCGAGGTCGTCGGATGCCTGCCGCCCGGCTACGCGCTCCTCTTCGGCCGTGCGGAACTCCTCGCCCAGGCTGCCTGATCCGACCGTACGGGCCCGCCCGCTCCTGCTCGGAGCAGGCGGGCCCAGGAACGTACCGGGGACCAGAGGACTACTTGAGACCGTTGTTGATCGCCGTCACGAGTTCGCCGTTGGCCGTGTCTCCGTTGAACTCCCAGAAGAACGCGCCTCCCAGGCTCTGGCTCTTGGCCCAGGCCATCTTGGTGCCGACGGTCGCCGGGGTGTCGTAGCTCCACCAGTCGTTCCCGCAGTGGGCGTACGCCGTGCCCCCGACCGTGCCGGTGGCCGGGCACGTCGTCTTGAGGACCTTGTAGTACTGGTTGCCGGGCTCGATTCCGGCCGCCGGGCCGGTGGCGGTACCGCCGGGAGCCGACTGGGTGACTCCCGTCCAGCCACGGCCGTAGAAGCCGATGCCGAGGAGCAGCTTGGAAGCCGGGACGCCCTTGGCCTTCAGCTTGGCGATGGCGTCCGCCGAGTTGAAGCCCTGTGCCGGGATGCCGGGGTACGAGGTCAGCGGGGAGTGCGGGGCGGTCGGGCCCTGCGCGGCCCAGGTGCCGAAGTAGTCGTACGTCATCACGTCGTACCAGTTGATGTACTGGGCGGCGCCTCCGTAGTCGGCGGCGTCGATCTTGCCCCCGTTGGAGCCGTCCGCGGTGATGGCGGCGGTGAGCAGGTTGTTCGGGCCGAACTTGGCCCGCATGGCCTGCATCATGTTCTTGATCGCGGCCGGGCCGCTGGTGTCGCAGGTCAGACCACAGGCGTTGGGGTACTCCCAGTCCAGGTCGATGCCGTCGAAGACATCGGCCCAGCGGGGGTCCTCGACCAGGTCGTAGCAGGACTGGGCGAAGGCGGCGGGGTTCTGGACGGCCTGGCCGAAGCCGCCGGACCAGGTCCAGCCGCCGAACGACCAGAGGATCTTGATGTGCGGGTACTGCGCCTTCAGCTTGCGCAGCTGGTTGAAGTGGCCCCGCAGCGGCTGGTCCCAGGCGTCTGCCTTGCCGTCGACCGACTGGGCGGCGGTGTAGGACTTCTCGTAGTCCTCGTACGCGTCGCCGATGGTGCACTTGCCGTTCTGCACATTGCCGAACGCGTAGTTGATGTGGGTGATCTTCTCGGCGGAGCCGGAGGTCACGAGGTTCTTCACCGTGTAGGAGCCCCAGTTGGTGAAGTAGCCCAGGTTGATCTTCCCGTTGCCGCCAGGGTTCTCGCCGCCGCCTCCGCCACCGGTGGTACGGACCGTCGTGGCGGCCGAGGCCGGTCCGGTCTGGTCGGCGGTGTCGCGGGCCACCACGGAGTAGCCGTAGTCCGTGCCCGCGGTCAGGCCGGTGTTGGTGTACGTGGTGCCGGTGACGGTCGCGACCGTGGCGCCGTCGCGCTTGACGTCGTAGTTCTTGATGCCCTTGTCGTCCGTGGCGGCCGCCCAGGACAGCTTCACCGAGGAGTTGGTGATGTCGCTCGCGGTGGGCTTGCCCGGAGCGGAGGGGGCGTTGTCACCGGGGTTGGTGGAACCGCCGTCGCACGGGCTGCCGTTGAGCTTGCAGCCGGAGGGCGCGCCGGAGCCGGAACCGTTGAACCCGAAGGAGACGGACGCGCCGGGGGCCAGGGTGCCGTTCCAGCCGAGGTTCTTGGCGGTCCAGTGGTTCGCGGAGTTGGTGACGGTGGCGTCCCAGGCGGAGGTGACCTTGGTGTTCGCCGGGAAGTCCCACTCGACGGTCCAGGTGGAGAGAGTGGTGGTGCCGGTGTTCTTCACCGTCCACTTCCCCTCGAAGCCGCTACCCCAGTCTGATGCCTTGGTGTAGGTGGCGGTGGCCGAGGCGGCTGCCTCCGCCGGGGTCGCGAGTCCCACCATGGCGGCCAGCGGCACGAGAAGCGCAGTGGCTCCCGCGACGAGCCTGGACCGCTTGCCGGGGGAGGCGCTCTGCGGAGATCCGGTACGGCGCCATCGTATTTCTGTACTCAAGGCTGCTCCATGAATGGCTCCATGGGGAACAGGGGAATCCCTGGCCCGTCAACCCTGCGGGCCCATGAGTGCAGGACTCTGTCCAGCAACCGCGCAGTGTTGCCGTGACCCTAAGAAGGCCTAGACCAATCGTCAAGAGGTCTGTACCAAAGAAAAGTTGGGTTCTGGGTATGGGCCGCAGTGTCACCGGGGCCTCTCGTTCGACCTGAACGAGAGGCCCCGGTCGGGCGACTACTGGCGGATCGTCACCGGCTCGATCTCCGCGTTGTTGTGCCGGCGCGCCCAGTTCTCCAGGGCGACCCGGCAGGCGTGGTCGAGATGGCGCAGTCCGGTGAGGTCCAGCTCTATGGGCTGGTCCTGCGGGAGCTTCTCCAACTGCTCCAGGATGCGGGGCAGTCGGAGGAAGGTGGCGTTCCCCGTGAGGGTCACCACGACCCGGCCGCCGGTGAGCTCATGGGTGGTGAGCTGGACGTGCGAGGTCTCCCAGGCCGACTTGACGACCGCCAGCAGCAGGCCGAGCACGACCCCCTCGAAGAGGTTGGTCACCACGATGGCGATCGCGGTGATCGCCAACAGGATCGCCTCCCCGCGGTGTTCGCGCCACAGCGGTCCGAACTCCTTGGCGGGCACCAGCTTGCACCCGGCGTGCACGAGGACTCCGGCGAGCGCGGCCAGCGGGATGATCCCGACGGCGGCCGGCAGCAGCGCGGCGAAGAGCAGCAGCCACAGACCGTGGGCGACCCGGGAGAGCGCGGTGGTCGCCCCGGCCTGGACGTTGGCGGCGCTGCGGACAATGACCGCGGTCATCGGCAGGGCGCCGAGCGCCCCGCAGATGGTGTTGCCGACGCCCTGGGCCACCAGTTCCTTGTCGTAGTCCGTACGGGGGCCGTCGTGCATCCGGTCGATGGCCGCCGCGCTGAACAGGCTCTCGGCCGAGGCGATCAGAGCGAAGGCCAGAACGGTGCCGATGACCGCCACATCGGCGAGCCGGGAGAACTCCGCCCCGCCCGGCAGATCGATGGCGTTCAGCAGCCCGTTGACGTCGGCCACCGCGGGCCGCAGCCCGGCCAGCGAGGCGACGGCGGTGGCCAGGGCCACCGCGGCGAGGGGCGCCGGGACGATCCGGGCCCGGGCCGGGAGCTTCGGCCACAGCAGCAGCACGGCGATGGTTCCCGCGCCGAGGCCGAAGGCGGTCAGGGCCTCCTGGTTCGTGACGATGTCGACGGCGAGACCGGGGAGCCCGGCCAGTTTGGCGAGTCCGCTGCCCGGCTGTTCGAGGTCGGCCATGGCATACACCTGGCCCAGCACGATGATCAGGCCGATGCCGGCGAGCATGCCCTGCACCACGGAGACGGAGATGGCGCGGAACCAGCGGCCGAAGCGCGCGACGCCCAGCACGACCTGGAGCAGTCCGGCCGCGAGCACGATCGGACCGAGCGTGCTCAGGCCGAATTCCCTGACCGCTTCGAAGACGAGGACGGTGAGTCCGGCGGCGGGGCCGCTGACCTGGAGTTTGCTTCCGGGGAGGAGGCCGACGACGAGTCCGCCGACGATGCCGGTGACCAGGCCCAGTTCGGCCGGGACTCCGGAGGCGACGGCGACGCCGACGCACAGCGGCAGTGCGACCAGGAAGACGACGAGTGACGCCAGCAGATCACGGCGTACGACGTGGGGGTTCTTGAGGTCCTTCGCGGAAATCACGATGGCTTCCCTTGTGGGGTACGGTCGCGCCCGGCCGAGGCCGAGCGCGGGGACGTGGGGGGAGGGAGAGCCGTCAAAGGCGGGCGAACTCGGTGCCGCGCTCGGGCCGGTGGACGCTGACGGAGCCGGTGTGCACTTCGTAGTACCAGGCGTGCAGGCCGAGGGAGCCATCGGCGAGCCGCTCGCGCACCGCGGGGTAGCCCCGCAGGGTGTCGAGCTGCGCGAGGGCGTGGGCCTGGACCGCGCCGGGGAGATCCCCGGCGTCGGCGGGGGGTGTGCGGCCGTCCGTTGAGTGCTCCAGCCAGTGGCGGACGGCCGGCATGGCGGAGAGGTCGTCACCGCGGAGGATCGCGCCCACCGCGCCGCAGTGGGAGTGCCCGCAGACGATGATGTCGCGCACCTGGAGCACGCACAGCGCGTACTCGATGGTGGCGGCCTCGCCGGTGGGCCGGTCCCGGCCCGGATAGGGCGGGACGATGTTGCCCGCGGTACGGAGTTCGAAGAGCTGACCCGGGCGGGCGCCGGTGATCAGCGAGGGGACGACACGCGAGTCCGAGCACGTGACGAACAGTGCTTCGGGGGTCTGGCCGTCCGCGAGACGTTCGAAATCCTTTGCGTTCGCGGCGACGTGCTCGGTGAATGTCCGGGCGTGTTCTACGAGGGACTGCATGGTGGCCTGCCTCCTGCATCCGGCGGTGCCGGGGAGCGGTGTGGTCGGGTCATATTGACGAATGCGCTAGTTGTATCCGTATACGTGTTCGGAATAGATGAAGGGTTCCTCACCTTGCGGTTTGCCGGATGGCAGCCGTGATGAGGTCTGCTCCGGCCGCTCCGTACGGATACGACTACAGCCCAGCATATAGACCAGAACTTTGCTATCGCATTACCTTCTCGTGAAGGAACGTGAATGCGCCACCCAAGTCATTCATTCGGCTTGTTCTTTGTGATAGCCAATGGGTGGAGAGTTCCGAGAGGTATGCCTGCGCCGTCAGATGCGTCGGCCGTGCACGAAGACGTGCGGCTCGGGTGCGCCCGCCGGATGGTCCGGGGTGAACAGCGCGCTGAGCGTCCACTCCACGGCGACCCCCGCCCGCGCGATCAGGGCGGTGAACTCCTCGGCGCCGAAGCTGGAGACCCGGACCGGCTGCCCCATGAACACCGCGTCGACCCCCGCGACGTCCACCGGCACCGTCGCGGCGACCAGCAGCCCGCCGGGGCGCAGCGACCGCACGAGCCGCTCCAGCAGCCCGGCCTGCTCGCCGCGCTCCAGCTGCAGCAGCGAGAAGTACACACAGACCGCGTCGAACTCGCCCTCCGCCAGGGGGAGATCGCGGACGTCGGCGCACCGGAACTCGGCCCCCGGAACCTGTCGGCCCGCCAGTGCGGTCATCACGGGAGACACATCGACGCCCAGCACCTGATGCCCCGCCTCCGCCAGGGTCTGTGCCGTGGGCCGGCCCGTCCCGCTGCCCACGTCCAGCACCCGGCTGCCCGGGGCGAGATCCGTCAGCAGCCGCTCCAGCGACTCCCGGTGGGCGGCCGAAGCGGCGAAGGCCCGTTCGTACTCCGCGCCCAGCGCGTCGAACACGGCCGCGGCCGGACTCCCGTGACCCTCGCCCGCACGTCCCTGGCTGTCACCCATCGAGGCGGTCCTTCCGTGGTCCGGCGGCCGGCCGGGAGCCATGTGCCCGGCCGCTGTGAGCGTCCCCCGGCGAGCGCCTGAGTATGCCGGTCCTCCGCTCCTGAGTACGTTCCCCGATGTCCGGCTTCCCGGGCCGCTGTTCGATGGTCGTATGACCTCCGAAGCGCCGCGCCGCCCCCGTATCGAGCACGTCACCACCGCCGGCTCCGCCCTGGCCGTCACGCTGCTCCCGCTGGTGGTCGGCGTACTGCTGGCCAAGACCATGGCGGCGGACCCGATGACCTCGGTGAACGCGCTCGTCACCAACGGGCACCGCCCGCGCGTGTCGCCGAAGGAGTGGAGCCGGTGCGGCGGCCACGCCCTGCGGCGGCTGCGGACCGCCGAGCGGCCTTCCTTCGCCCGCATCGGCACGCGCTGACGCCGCCCGGCCGGTGAGGTCCGGCCGGGCGGCGTCAGCGCGCGTCGACACGGCCGTGGGCCCCGGCTCAGCCGACCGGCTGGACCGGGCGCTCCCCGTCCGAGGACGGCCGCTCGAACTGGGTGCGGTACAGCTCCTCGTACCGTCCGCCGGCCGCCAGCAGTTCCGTGTGCGTGCCGCTCTCGACGACCCGGCCCGCCTCCAGCACCAGGATCCGGTCGGCCGCCCGTACGGTCGAGAGCCGGTGGGCGATCACCAGGGCGGTCCGGCCCGACAGGGCCTCGGCCAGCGCTTCCTGGACGGCCGCCTCCGAGGTGGAGTCGAGGTGCGCGGTCGCCTCGTCGAGGATCACGACCCGCTGACGGGCCAGCAGCAGCCGGGCGATGGTGAGGCGCTGGCGCTCCCCGCCGGAGAGCCGGTAGCCGCGCTCGCCGACCACGGTGTCGAGGCCGTCGGGCAGCGAGGCGATCAGGCCGTCGAGCCGGGAGCGGCGCAGGGCGTCCCAGATCTCGTCCTCGGAGGCGCCGGGCCGGGCGATCAGCAGGTTGGCGCGCACCGACTCGTGGAAGAGGTGCCCGTCCTGGGTGACCATGCCGAGCGTGTCCCGGATCGAGTCGGCGCTCAGGTCGCGGACGTCGACACCGTTCAGCCGTACGGAACCGGCGTCCGCGTCGTACAGCCGGGGCAGCAACTGCGCGATCGTCGACTTGCCCGCGCCCGAGGAACCCACCAGCGCGATCGTCTGGCCCGGTTCGGCCCGGAAGGACACCTGGTGCAGGACCGGCGTGCCGCCCCGGTCGTCGAGCGTGGCGACCTCCTCCAGCGAGGCCAGGGAGACCTTCTCGGCGGTGGGGTAGCCGAAGGACACCTCGTCGAACTCCACGGAGACCGGCCCTTCGGGCACCCGGCGGGCGTCCGGCCTCTGCTCGATCAGCGGCTTCAGGTCCAGGATCTCGAAGACCCGCTCGAAGCTGACGAGCGCGCTCATCACCTCGACCCTGGCCCCGGCGAGGGCGGTGAGCGGCGCGTACAGCCGGGTCAGCAGCAGCGCCAGCGCCACCACGGCCCCCGGGTCCAGGCTGCCGCGCAGGGCGTAGAAGCCGCCTAGCCCGTAGACCAGGGCCAGCGCCAGGGCGGAGACCAGGGTGAGGGCGGTGATGAACGCCGACTGGGCCATCGCCGTACGGACGCCGATGTCACGCACCCGGTCGGCGCGGGCGGCGAACTCGGCCGACTCGTCCGAGGGGCGGCCGAAGAGCTTGACGAGCGTCGCGCCGGGGGCGGAGAACCGCTCGGTCATCTGGGTGCCCATCGCGGCGTTGTGGTCGGCCGCCTCCCGCTGCAGTCCGGCCATCCGGGCTCCCATCCGGCGGGCCGGTACGACGAACACCGGGAGCAGCACCAGCGAGAGCAGGGTGATCTGCCAGGAGATCGTGAGCATCACCGCGAGGGTCAGCAGCAGCGTGACGAGGTTGGAGACGACGCCGGAGAGTGTGTTGCTGAACGCCCGCTGTGCGCCGATCACGTCGTTGTTGAGCCGGCTGACCAGGGCGCCGGTCCGGGTCCGGGTGAAGAAGGCCACCGGCATCTTCTGCACATGGTCGAAGACGGCGGTGCGCAGGTCCAGGATCAGGCCCTCGCCCAGCGTCGCCGACAGCCAGCGGGTGAGCAGGCCGAGCCCGGCCTCGACGACGGCGATGAGCGCGATGAGCAGGGCGAGCCGGGTGACCGTGCCGGTGTCCTCACCGTTGACGATCGTGTCGACGACCTTCCCGGCCAGCAGCGGAGTGGCCACCGCGAGCAGCGCGGTCAGGACGCTCAGCAACAGGAAGCGGTGGATCCGCCGTCGGTGGGGCCGGGCGAAGAGCATGATGCGGCGCAAGGACGCCCGGGAGAAGGGGCGGCGGTCCTCCTGGGCGTTCATCGCGCTGTGCAGCGAATGCCACGCCGTGACTTCCATGTCCATGGGGCGCTCCGAAATCGATGGCCCCCGGATCGCCCGACGGCCTGCGGATCCCCGTCGGCCGTGCGGCCCCGGGGTCACTGAGAACGCTAAAACCTGAAGTTTGCTTGAGGTCAAGACCGATGGGCGTGGCGGGGACGGGAGTGCGAGCCTGGCGGGGACGGCGACGGCGAGCGGATGAGGGAGAGAGCGGCGTGCGTATCGATCTGACAGGCAGGAACGCTGTGGTGACCGGGTCTTCGCAGGGCATCGGCCTCGCCATCGCCACCGGACTGGCCGGGGCGGGCGCCGGGGTCGTCCTCACCGGGCGGACCCCGGGGCGGCTGGACGAGGCGGCGCGGTCGGTCCGTGCCGCGGTGCCGGACGCCTCCGTGGCCTCCGTGGCCTGCGACCTGACCACCGAGGAGGGCGCCGGGCTGCTGTACGCGGCCGTGCCCGCGGCCGACGTCCTCGTCAACAACCTCGGCATCTTCGGATCCCGGCCGCCGCTGGAGATCACCGACGCGGAGTGGAAGACCTACTTCGACACGAACGTGCTCAGCGCCGTGCGCCTCATCCGCCACTACCTTCCCGGGATGACCGGGCAGGGCTGGGGCCGGGTGCTGAACATCGCCAGCGACTCCGCGATCGTGATCCCCGCCGAGATGATCCACTACGGCATGTCGAAGACCGCGCTGCTCGCCGTCTCCCGGGGCTTCGCCAAGGAGGCCGCGGGCACGGGCGTGACGGTGAACTCCGTGATCGCCGGACCCACGCACACCGGCGGCGTGGAGGACTTCGTGTACGAGCTGGTCGACAAGGAGCTGCCCTGGGACGAGGCGCAGCGCGAGTTCATGCGGCTGCACCGGCCGCAGTCCCTGCTCCAGCGGCTCATCGAGCCCGAGGAGATCGCGAACCTGGTCGTCTACCTCAGCTCCGCGCAGGCTTCGGCGACGACCGGGGCGGCCGTGCGGGTCGACGGCGGTTATGTGGACTCGATCCTGCCCTGACCGGGTGCCGGGGCGCCCCGTGGCCGGTCGGAGCGGTCATGCGGGGCTGGCATGATCGAGGGATGAACGAGAGCATCATCGCCGCGTGTGACGGGGCGTCGAAGGGAAATCCGGGACCGGCCGCCTGGGCGTGGGTCGCGGCCGACGCACAGGGCAACCCGGTGCGCTGGGAGGCCGGTCCGCTCGGCACCGCGACGAACAACGTCGCCGAGCTCACCGCCCTGGCGGAGCTGCTGGAGTCCACCGACCCGTCGGTGCGCGTCGAGGTGCGGATGGACTCGCAGTACGCCATGAACGCCGTGACCAAGTGGCTGCCGGGCTGGAAGCGCAACGGCTGGAAGACCTCCGGCGGCAAGCCCGTCGCCAACCGTGAGCTGGTCACCCGCATCGACGCCCTGCTCGCCGACCGCTCGGTGACGTTCCGCTATGTTCCCGCCCACCAGGTGAACGGCGACCCGCTCAACGCGATCGCCGACCAGGCGGCCAGCGAAGTGGCGGTCACCCAGCTTCCGGCCGGTACGGCGCACGGTGCGACGGCTCTGCCGGTGCCCGCGCCCGCGCGGTCCACGAAGGGGCGTACGGAATCGTCCGGGGCGGCGGGCGGCTCGAAGGGGAGGAGCGCCGGGGGCGCGTCCCGGAGCGGGCGGTCCACCGGCACGATCAAGGCGCGCTTCGCCGGCCGGTGCCACTGCGGCAAGCCGTACGCGGCCCAGGAGCCGATCGCGAAGAACCCGAACGGCTGGGGTCACCCGGAGTGCCGTACGGTCCCCGCCTGATCAGGAGGGGACGCGGGCGGGACGGAGGAAGTCTCAGAGATCGGCCCAGACGAGCCGGCCCGCCAGTGCCGCGCGGGTGCCCCAGCGGGCCGCCAGCGCGTCGACGAGCAGCAAGCCCCTGCCGTCCTCGGAGAGGTGGTCGAGCGCGTCGTCGCCCGCGAGGTCGGCCGCTGCGGGGACCTGGCCGACGGGAAGGCCGGCCGAGTCGGCCGGGGAGGCCGGGGCCGGTATCCGGGCCCGGCCCCGGTTCCACACGCAGATGCGCACGCCCTCCGTTGAGCGCAGGAGCCGGCAGCGGATCCGCCGGGTGCTGGTGTGCTGCACCGCGTTGGTGACCAGTTCGGTCACTATCAGAGCCGCCGCCTCGATCCGTTCGGCCGGTTCGCCCCAGGCCCGCATGGCCTCCTGGACCCGGTGCCGGGCCTCCGGCACACCCCCGGGCAATCGAGGAACCCACCAGCTGTGTGCACCTCG
Source organism: Streptomyces rubiginosohelvolus (assembly GCF_014649875.1). GTDB lineage: Bacteria > Actinomycetota > Actinomycetes > Streptomycetales > Streptomycetaceae > Streptomyces > Streptomyces rubiginosohelvolus. The sequence goes on from NZ_BMTW01000011.1 coordinate 84,034, forward strand.
GGCACCTCGGACACCTCCGTCATCGGGGGCACGCTCCGCGCAACTGACTATTTCCGACATGTATGCACTCTCGACGCAAAACGCATACTTTGCAACCGACAGAGTGTGTAATGCTCCGCCACGGGGCTCGACGAAGAAGGTATGCGCATGCGAGCCCGGTCCGGCCCCACGGTGGAACACCGCGTCCTCGCGGTCCGCCTCCGCATGCTGCGGGAACGCGCGGGCATCAGCCTGCGGACCGCCGCCGAGGCGCTGGACGCCCACCCCGCCACCGTACGGCGTATCGAGCGCGCGGAGACCGGACTGGATGCCCGGCAGGTCGGCGAACTGCTGCGCTGCTACGGCGTACCGCCCGCCGTGGCCGGGCCCATCATGGCCGGGCTCGCGGCCGCGAACCTGCCCGGCTGGTGGCACCGCTGGCGGGACGCGATGGAGACCTGGCAGCAGGAGGTCATCGGCGTGGAGTCCTCGGCGAGCCTCGTGCGGACCTGGCACCCGGCGCTCGTGCCCGAACTGCTGCGCACCCCGGCGTACGCCGCCGCGCTCTACCGCACGCAGTACCCCGGGGACAGCCCCGCCCGCCGGGAACGCCGGGTCGAGCTGCTGCGCGAGCGCCGCCGCCGGCTGTGCGAGCGCGGGGCCGACCTGTGGGCCCTGCTCCCGGCCGCGGCCCTCCATACGCGGGTCGGCGGCCCGGACACCATGGAGGGGCAGCGGGCCGCGCTGACCGAGGCCATGCGGGAGCAGCACGTCACCGTCCAGGTGGTGCCCATGGACCACCCGCCGCACCCCCTGACCGGCGTACCGCCCCTGCACATCCTCCGGGTGCCCGCACCCGAGATCGGGGACCAGGCGGTGCTGGAGACCCCGGGCGTCCGGGTCGACCTCATCGACGATCCCGAGACCGTGATGGCCCACCGCATCCGGCTCGACGCCGCGTGCGCCGCCGCGCCGGGACCCGGGACCCCGCTGCCGGAGTGACCGCGTCCGGCCCGCCGCCGGGATGCGGCGGGACCCGACCCCGTACAGCGTGGGGGAGTGGTGCAGCTGCGCAGGGCCAAGTGGATCCCGTTGGGGGTCATCGTGCTGGGCGTCGTGCTGGACCTGGTGACCCCGACGGACGTCACCTCGGCGCCCCTGCTGATGGCGGCGCCGGTCGCCGCCGCGCCGCTGCTGAGTCTGCGCGGCATCATCGCGATCGGGGCGCTCGCCATGGCCGTCCACGCGCTCCTGGCCTGGCACGACGGCACCTTCGGCTGGCAGCGCGGCGTCGCCAACCAGCTCACCCTTCTGGCCGTAACCGTGCTGGCCGTCCTGATCAACCGCTCGCTGGAGGGCCGGGACGCCCGTACCCGGCGCGCCCGCCATATCGCCGCCGTGGCCCAGAGCGCCGTCCTGCCCCGGCCCCCTTCGCGCCTCGGGGAGCTCAGGATCGCCGCCCGGTACGTGCCCGCCGAGGACGAGGCCATGATCGGCGGCGACCTCTACGTCGTCCAGGAGACCCCCCACGGGGTGCGCGTGATGGTCGGGGACGTCCGGGGCAAGGGCCTGGGTGCGGTGAGCGCGGTCTGCGCGGACCTGGGGGCCTTCCGTTACGCCGCGGACGAGGCGGAGGACCTGCCCGGGCTGGTCGCCGCGCTGGAACGGGCCCTCCAGCGCGAGGGCGGCAGGCGCGGCGGCCAGGAGCAGGAGGAAGGGTTCACCACCGCGCTGATCGCCGAGTTCGCCGATGACCTCGGCACCGTACGGGTCGTCAACCGGGGGCATCCACCGCCGGTACTCCTGGACGCCCAGGGCCGGGCCACCGTCCTCGAACCCTCCGAGGAGGCGCCCCCGCTCGGCATGAGCGGCCTGGGGACCTGGTCGTGCCCGGTCGACACGTTCCCGTTCCCGCCCGGCGCCACCCTCATCTGCTACACGGACGGGGTCACCGAGGCCCGTGACGAGTCCGGGGTCTTCTACGACGCGTCCGTCCGGCTGCCGTTCCTCGTCCACCACCGCGCGCTGATCGGCGACCCGGCCTCCCCGGCGCAGATCCTCCACCTGCTGATCGAGGACGTCGGCCATCACACCGGGGGCCGGATCCAGGACGATCAGGCCCTGCTCGCCCTCCATCGCCCCCCGGTCCCCCCGCACGCGTAGTCGGCCCTACGCGCTCCGGCGGCCGGTTCTGTCCGCCCGATACGTGTTTGAGGCGTCGATCGTCGGTCACCCGCACGGAAGACACGTACGGCAACCGACTTACGACATCACGACATTCGGGAGTGAGCAGAGTTGAGCAGCACGGAGAACTGGCGCCTGCACGCCGCCTGCCGCGAGGAGGACCCGGACCTGTTCTTCCCCATCGGGAGCACCGGCCCCGCGGTCGTCCAGACCGAGGAGGCCAAGGCCGTCTGCCGGACCTGCCCCGTCCAGGCCGCCTGCCTGGAGTGGGCCCTGGAGAACGGACAGGACTCGGGTATCTGGGGCGGCCTGTCCGAGAACGAGCGACGCGCCCTGAAGCGCCGCAGCCGCAGGCGCGCGGAGGCCCGGGGACGCGGCGCGGCCTGACCCGTACGCCGCGGAGTGCCGCCCGGAGAGGTGTTCGTGATCCGGGAACGAGTGGGTACACGATGAGCCATGGACACCACCGCTTGGCTCGTTCTCGGCGCCGTGGCCGCGCTGATCATGCTGGCCCTGGCCGTCGTGCTGCTGGTCCGCGTCTTCAGGGCCAGGAAGCTGCTGGTCGACGCCGGCATCCCGCTGCGCAGCAAGGCGCTCGTCTGGGCCGCCGTCATCTACACCGTGTCGCCCGTCGACCTGCTGCCCGACCCCGTCTACCTCGACGACATCGGCTTCCTGCTGGTCGCCCTGCGTTCCCTGCACTCGGCGGCAGCCGCGGCCGGAGTGCGTACGGGAACGGGCACGCGGGCCAAGACCCCGGCGGCCCCGGTGGAGCGCCGCCCCGACGCCGTGGGCTGAGGGGCGGGCGGCCACCGTCTTCCTAACCGGCTCAGCCGAAGGCGGGCGCGCCCGGCGGGGGCGTCCCCGCGCCGGGCTCCTGCGGGGCCCCGGTGTCCGGGGCGGGCGGCTGCGGGGCGGACTGCGAGTCGGGCGAACCCGGCGGGTCCTCCGGCGCGGGCTCCGTCCCCGGGTCGTCGGGCGGCGGCTCCGAGGTCGCCGGGTCGTCCGGCGGGGGCTCGGACGTCGCCGGGTCCTCACCGGGCTGCGACGTCCGGTCGTCCGGCGCCGGCTCCGACGGGGTGGTGGCCCCGGACGAGGTGGGGCAGGGGTCCGACCCGGGCGGGCAGGGGGACTCGGAGGCGTTCTTCGGAGGATCCGTCTTCTCGTCGCCGTCGCCCGTGTCACCGGCCGGCCGCTTGAACCAGTCGCCGTTCTCCGGATCGACCATCACGAACTCTTTCACCGGCTTCTCCGACGGCTCCACCACGACCACGTCGGAGGCCCGGTAGCCCGGCCACGCCTTGCCCGTCTGCCGCGGGTCGTCCTGGGCTACGGGCGGCAGCAGCGGATTCCCGCACGCGCACCGCACCCTGGGGACGCCCCGGTCGTCGACGAGGACGGCCGTACCCGCCTGGAGCACGGCCTGATAGGCGTTGGCCTCGCCGTCCTGGTAACCGTGGTTGGTGACCCTGGTGTCCATGCGCAGCGTCACGGGGGTGAGCCCGCGCAGATAGCCGGGGACGGCGGACGGCTCGATGTCCTGGACCGAGGCGAACGCCCGGTTCTTGTCCGGCGCCGCCCGCAACACCTTGACCTGCTGCTCCACATCGCAACTCGCGATCTTCTGCGTGCCCCCGTACAGCCCCGGGGCCGCGCCGTCCACGCCCCGCGTCACCTGCGCGCCGGTCTTCGACGGGCTCGGCGCGACGGAGGGGCTGGCGGCCCCGGGCGCGGGGGCGTCGTCGTTCGCCGTGGACTCCGTGAACGGATCCGGCCCGGACTCGCCCGCCGCCTGGAGGAAGACCTCGCCGCCCTCCTTCGACCCGCCGCCCTCGGGCCGGGTCAGCACGACCACCAGCACCACCGCGGCGACCAGAGCCGTCGCGATCGCCGCGATCCGGGGCACCGAACGCCACCAGGGCCGGTCGGGGCGGGGACCGGGGGCCGCACCCGAGCCGCCGCCCGGACCGCCGGGGCCACCACCGGAAGCCCCGGAGCCGCCCCCATCGCCCCCGTCACCCGAACCGCCCGAGCCACCGGGGCCGTTCGGCCCACCGTGGTCGCCGCCGCTGGGCGGGCCGGGCGGCGGGCCCGAAACGGTCGGAGGGGGCGGGGTGGGGCCGGACTCCGAGGGGCCCGAGAGCGGGCCGGACGGCGGTCCTGTGGGGCGGCCGGAAGGCGGCGGTTGGACACTCACGGGCTCTGCTCCCCGTTGTCGGTACCGCCCCGGAGTCCCCGCCCGACCCCGATTCCGTACCGGGGCCAGAGAGTGACGATCCAGGGCATTTCGCACCATTGTCTGCTCCGGCCCGGCGGTCCCCGCAAGCGGAGGAGACAACCGTTTCCTCGGGGAGCGAAGCGTCCGGTCCCTGCTTAGCGTGAGGGCGTGAACGTCCGGGCGAGCAACGACGAGAACACCGCACGCACCCCGCACGGCTGGCGCGACGCGCTCCTTGCGGTCCTCACCGGCGTGCTGGCCATGGTGGTGACCGCGGCGCTCGGCCTGTGGGCCGCCGGTGCGGCCGGGCTGCCCGGCGGCGCCTTCCCGGCAGTCGTCGCCGCGGTGGTGGTGATGGCGGCGGGCGGCTCGGTCGGGCTGTCCGGGGACGCCGGCTCCCTCGTGGGGACGCAGGCCGACCTCTCGGTCCTGCCGCTCTCGGTCACCCTCGTGGGCGCGCTCCTCGTCGCCCGGGGCTTCCTCCGCCCGCTGCACCACCGGGCCGTCGCCGGAGGCCGCGAACTGGCCGGCTGGGCGGGCCGCGTCGCCGCCCTGTGGATCGTCGCGCTGATCGTCCTCTCGCTGATCGCCCGGCACACCTTCACCCTCTCGGCCGAGGACCTGACCGGCAGTGAAGCCGGGGACCTCCTCGGCGGGGACCCGAAGATCGGATTCCGGGCGGAGATCCCCCTCACCCTGGTCTTCGGGCTGCTGTGGCTGGCCGGGGTCCTCGTGCTGGCCCTGATCGTCTCGCGCCGCGCCCCGCTCCCCGCCCGGCTGCTGCGCTTCCAGGAGGCGGTGCGCCCGGCGGCGTTCGCCATGGTCGTGCTGCTCCTCGCCTGCGTCGCGCTCGGTGTCCTCGCCGGAATCATCGTGATGATCACGCGCGGCCATCCGGCCGAGACCGCCGCGGTGATCCTGCTCGGACTGCCCAACCTGGTCTGGCTCGCGCTCACCCTCGGCCTCGGCGCGTCCTGGGAGGGCAAGGTCGAAGGCCCCTTCGGGCTGCCCATGCCCCAGGTCCTCGACACCGTCCTGCGCACCCCTGACCTCTCCACCCTGAACCTGAGCACCCTCGCCGAACAGGACGGGCGCGTCCGCTGGCTCGTGGTCGTCGTCGCCGTGCTGGTGCTGGCCGCCGCGTTCCTCATGGCGGCGAGGTCGCCCGCCCGGACGCGCCTGTGGCAGCACGCGGTCCACATGGCGGTGGCGCTCACCCTGACGGTGCTGTTCATCTGCCTCACCGCCCGGATCTCCGCCCACTACGGGCTCTCCCTGCTGGGCCTGGGGGACCTGGGCGGGGGACTCGGCGGGGAGGTGTCGCTGCGCGCGAAACTGTGGACGGCGCTCGGGTTCGCGGTGCTGTGGGGCCTGGTCACCGGCTTCCTCGGCGGCCTGGCGGCCACCCGGGTGCACCGGCGCGGCGAGGTCGTGGACCGGGAGCCGGGCCCCGGCCCCGGCTCCGGCTCCGACGCCTGAACGGGCGTCGTTCCTGCGCTCAGCCGCTTCCCGGGAACACCGGGGCGGCCCAGCGCGGCGGGGCGGGCGGCGGTTCGGGGGTGGCCGACCAAGAGCCGGCCGGTGCGTCCACCCGGGTCGGCGAGTGCTCACCGGGCCCGATGCCCGCCGCCGCGGCCCGCAGCGCGGCGACGAACCGCAGGCAGGTCTCGTAACGGTCCTCCGGCGACTTGGCGAGCGCCTTCGCCAGTACGCCGTCGACGGTGGCGGGCAGCCCGGGCCGCAGCCCGCTCGGCGGGGTGGGCGGGTCGTACTGGTGGGCCCACAGCAGCGCCATGTCGTCGTCCCGCTGGAAGGGCGGCGCCCCGGTCAGGGTCTCCTGGACGACGCAGGCGAGGCTGTACACATCGCACCGCCCGTCCACGGGCCGCCCGGAGATCTGTTCCGGCGCCACGTAGTCGAGGGTGCCGACGAACTGGCCGACCGTGGTGAACCCGGTCAGCGACAGCGACTTCTTCGTCAGCCCGAAGTCCGTCAGGTACACGTGCTCCGGATGGTCGCTGTCGGTGCCCGCGGCCACCAGGATGTTGCCGGGCTTCACATCCCGGTGCACCAGGTCGTGGTCATGGGCCGCGTCGAGCGCGGACGCGACCTGGGCGGCGATCCGGACGGCGGCCGTCAGGTCCAGCGGCCCGCGCCGGTCGATCAGGACGCGCAGATCCGCGCCCGCGACGAACCGCATGGCGATGTAGAGCAGCCCCTCCGTCTCGCCCGCCTCGAACACCGGCACGATGTGGGGGTGGTCGATCGCGGCCGCCACCCGCGACTCGTGTGTGAACCGCTGCCGGAAGGTGTCGTTACGGGCCAGCTCGGGGGCGAGCAGCTTCAGCGCGACGATCCGGTCGAGCCGCAGGTCCTTGGCGCGGTAGACGACCGCCATGCCGCCGCGGCCGATCTCGGCCTCCACGAGATAGCTCGCGATCCGCTTGCCGACGAGATCGTCCTCGCGCCCGGTGGGCACCCCGGCGTCGTGCGACGGGGGAGGCGGCGGCGCCATCGCCGGTCACCGCCCCGCATCGCCCGACGCCCCGCCGCCGGACGGTTCATCGGGCCCGGCGACGGTGATCGCGCGGGTGGGCTCGGGGGCGACGAGGCGTGTCGGCTCGGGCTCGTCGGGCGTACGGCCTTCTTCGTCCGGGGTCACCACCCGCGTCGGTTCCGGCCCTGCGGGCGGCGCGACGGGGGCGGGTCCGGCCTCTCCCGGCGTAACGAGGCGTGTCGGCTCGGGGCCTTCGGGCGGTGCGACGCGGGTGGGTTCGGGTTCATCGGGTGCGACGAGGCGTGTCGGCTCGGGTTCCTCGGGCGGGACCACTCGTGTCGGCTCGGGTCCGTCGGGCGGGACCACTCGTGTCGGCTCGGGTCCGTCGGGCGGGACCACTCGTGTCGGCTCGGGTCCGTCGGGCGGGACCACTCGTGTCGGCTCGGGTCCGTCGGGCGGGACCACTCGTGTCGGCTCGGGTCCGTCGGGCGGGACCACCCGCGTCGGCTCGGGCTCGTCGGGCGGGACCACCCGCGTCGGCTCGGGTCCGTCGGGCGGGACCACACGCGTCGGCTCGGGTCCTTCGGGCGGGACCACACGAGTGGGCTCCGGCCCGTCGGGCGGGACCACCCGCGTCGGCTCCGGCCCCTCACCGCCCGCTACGCGAAAGCGCTCCGGCGTCTCCGCCTCCCCGGACGCCGAGACCGGTGCCGCCGCTCCCGGCCCCGCCTCCGCCGCGTACGTGCTCAGCCGGGCCCCGTCGCAGAACACCCACCGCTCGTGCTCGGCGTCGTACAGCCACACCGACTCCCCGTCCACCACCATCCCGACCCGCAGCCCTCGCGTCCGCTGGCGGAAGCCCTCCCCGTCGCTGCGGCCCTCGGCGAGGTCCTGGGCCGCGCGGCGGTACCGGCTCAACGACTCCTCCGCCCGGGCCAGTAGCGGTCGCGGGTCCGCGGTGCGTGCCATCGGCGCCCCGGGGGCCGGGGGCGTCTGCGGTACGGAGACGAGGAGGCGGCCGTCGACCCAGGCCGACCAGCCGTTGGAGCAGGCGACGTACGCCCAGTCCCCGCGCCGGTCCCGCAGCTCCACCGGCAGCAGCGCGTCCAGTGGATCGGTCGGGCGGGCGACGTCGGGGGACTCCCACGCGGGCAGCCCGTCCGGCGGGACGACGTGCGTGGGGCGGAATTCCGGGGTCGGGGTCGCCATGGAACCAGCTCACTTCCGCATGACCGCGGGCTCGTGCCGCCTCAGCAGTTTCGCGACCACGTATCCGAAGAGGAGCGAGAGGACGACCATCATGCCCATGTTGAGCAGCCAGATCCCCGCCGCGTGCTCGAAGAGCGGATCGGAGGTCAGCTCGCCCGGCACGATCCGCGCCAGATCGATCGTCCCGGCCATCGCGCCGAGCGCCCACCGCGACGGCACCAGCCAGGACAGCTGCTCCACGCCCGGGACACCGTGCAGCTTGAGCAACGCGCCGCAGAAGACGACCTGGACGATCGCGAGGAGGACGAGCAACGGCATCGTCACCTCCTCCTTGCGCACCAGCGCGGAGACCAGCAGACCGAGCATCATCGCGGTGAAGGACAGCAGGGCCACGGCCAGCGTGATCTCGACGAGTGGCGGCAGGAACACCCCTTCGCCGCCCGGTGCGCCGAGATCGACACCCACCAGACCCACGAGGGTCAGCACCACGGCCTGGAGCACGGTGATGGTTCCGAGCACCACGATCTTCGACATCAGATACGCGGATCTGGACAGGCCGACGGCTCTCTCGCGCTGGTAGATCACCCGTTCCTTGACCAACTCCCGTACCGCGTTGGCCGCTCCGGTCAGCACTCCGCCCACGCACAGGATCAGCAGCGCGTTCATCGCCGTCTCCTGGGTGAGCCGGCTGCCCGCCAGTGCGCGGGCCATGGCGCCCATGACGAAGGGCAGCGCGATCATGATGATCAGGAACGTCCGGTCCGCGCTCAGCGCGGAGGCGTACCGGCGCACCAGAGTGTTCAGCTGCGCACCCCAGTTACGGGTCTTGGGCGGAGGCGCGACCATCGCTCCGGGCGCGGCGGGCGGCAGATGCGGCTGGGCCGTGGCGTTGTCGATGTACTGCCGGCGGAAGGGCGAGCCGGCATAGGTCGCCGCCCAGTCGCGGTCGCGGTCGTTCTCGAACGCCTCGAACGCCTCCGGCCACTCCTCGAAACCGAAGAAGGCTAGGGCGTCCTCGGGCGGGCCGTAGTAGGCGATGCGTCCGCCGGGCGCGAGGACGAGCAACCGGTCGCAGACCTCCAGGCTCAACACGCTGTGCGTCACCACGATGACGGTGCGGCCGTCGTCGGCCAGTCCGCGCAGCATGTGCATGACCGACCGGTCCATGCCGGGGTCGAGCCCCGAGGTCGGCTCGTCCAGGAAGAGCAGCGAAGGCTTCGTCAGCAGCTCCAGGGCCACGCTCACCCGCTTGCGCTGGCCGCCCGAGAGCGAGTGGATCGGCTGGTCGGCGCGCTGTTCGAGGCCGAGTTCCTGGATCACCTCGGTGACCCGTGCCTGCCGCTCCGCCTTTGCGGTGTCCTGAGGGAAGCGGAGCTCGGCGGCGTAACCGAGGGCTTTGCGCACGGTCAGCTGCGCATGCAGGATGTCGTCCTGCGGTACGAGGCCGATGCGCTGGCGCAGCTCGGCGAAGTCACGGTAGAGGTCACGGCCGTCGTAGAGCACCGTGCCCCGGTCGGCCGGGCGCTGGCCGGTGAGCGCGTTGAGCAGCGTGGACTTGCCCGCACCGCTGGGCCCCACCACACCGAGCAGGCACTTCTCGCCGACGGGGAAGGAGACCTTGTCCAGCAGGGTCTTGCCGCCCTTGCCCGCGCGGCCGACCGTCACCTCCAGGTCCTGGACGTCCAGCGACACCTCGCCGGTGTCCACGAACTCCTGGAGGGAGTCGCCGACCAGGCAGAACGCCGAGTGCCCGATACCGACGATGTCACCGGGACCGACGGGGCCGCGGGCGACCGGCTGGCCGTTGAGGAAGGTTCCGTTGTGGCTGCCGAGGTCGACGATCTCGTACGTGCCGTCGGCCAGGGCCCGCAGTTCGGCGTGGTGGCGCGAGACGACCAGATCGTCGATGACGAGGTCGTTCCCGGCGTCGCGGCCGATCCGTACGGTCCTGGCGGGCAGCGGCCGTACCGTCGTCGGCCGGCGGAAGGTGCCGGTCGCCGCGGGCATCGAGACGGCCGAGGGGCGGTCGGCGGAGGGCGTCGCGGCGGGCGCGGGAGGCTCCCGGCCCAGCAGGACGGCGCGTGGTCCGTCGCTCGGATTGCCGAAGCGGATCTCGCTGCCCGCGCCGACGTCCGAGGCGTGGACGCGCCGGCCGGCGGTGTAGGTGCCGTTGGTGCTGTCCTCGTCCTCGAGCGTCCAGTGGCCGTCCTCGGGATGCAGGATCGCGTGGTGCCAGGAGACCCGGTCGTCGTCGATGACGATGTCGCTCTCGGGATCGCGCCCGACATGGTAGTCCCGGCTCGGACTCATCACCGTGGAGCCCAGATCGGTCTCCAGAACGAGTTCGGGCGCAGTCGGCGTCGCAGGCCGCTCTCCCATGTCTGAATTCTATCGATATGTACCGATCGGCGCCCGCCGTCGAGGTTCTGGGCACCCGTCGTAGGGGAGTCCCTCCGGTATTCCGGGAGCGGTCCTCAGCGTGGCACGGTGGCGAGGATGACCTTCCCGCCGCCCACCGTCTCGCGGACCCGCACCTCCTGGGCCAGCCGCTGGACCATGGGCCAGCCGAATCCGCCGGCCCGGCCGGTCAGGTCGGGCGTCCGGTCCTGTGGGTGCGCCGGGCTCGGGTCGGTGACCCGGACATGGACGCCCCTGCGGTCCGCGGTCAGCCACAGCGCGGTGACGGCCCCCGCGTGCCGGACGGCATTGGTGACCAGCTCCGACACGAGGATCAGGAGGTTCTGGACCATGTGCGAGTTCGGCGCGGGATGCAGCCGGGCGACGAAGGCGCTGACCGCGTCCCGCGCGTCGGCGGCCCTCTCCGGCCGGCAGACGAAATCGGTACGGGTCTCGCCGTCCGGTGAAAACGTCATCAGGATGCGGTCGTTCATTGCGTTCACCCCGTCGCGTGAGCCTTCTGTCTGGCCGTTCGCGTACCCCCGAATCGGCATTTCATGGAGACCCGGCGGCGGAAGGTGCGCTCAGTACGCCGATCGGCCCAGCCTTCGCCCCGCCTCGGCCGGTTCCTGCGGTCGCATCGTTCCTGGTGTGAGGCCTGCTCTTTCTATCGTTGAAAATTTCGTGTGCACGACCGTTGTGCAGTGTTTGGTGTTGTGGCTCAATGTTCGACTATGTGCAGTGCCTCGCAGGTTGGAGGCACCCCCGGCTCTTCGACGAGGACGACGCCTTGAGACGACAACACCCGCGCCCCCGTGCCCTGTTCAGGGCCCTGACCTGCGCTGCGGCGCTGCTCGTACCGGTCGGTGCCACCTTGGTCCCGACGGCGGCCGCCGCACCCGCCGTACCGGCCGAAGCCACCACGAAGGCCTTCACGGCCGACGACCCGGTCACCGATGTCCACGGGCTGAAGGGCGAGTACTTCAGCATGTCCGCCCCGGGCGCCCGTGACTTCGCCGAGCTAGGCGCCACCACCCTCGACCCCGACATCAACTTCCCCGGACTCACCGGTACGTTCGAGTCGGCGACCGGGAAGACCGAGCACACCACGGCCCGGTGGACCGGCCAGATCGAGGCCCCCGAGACCGGCGAGTACGTCTTCTCCGCCATCGGCGACAACGGGTTCCGGCTCTTCCTCGACGGCAACGTTGTCATCGACCACTGGGAGCCGGACTGGGACAAGGAGCAGCGCAGCGAGCCGATCTCCCTGAAGGCGGGGGAGAAGCACGACTTCAAGCTGGAGATGTTCCAGGACACCGGCGGCGCCAGCATGTTCCTCCGCTGGGAGGCCGACGGACTGAAGAAGCAGATCGTCCCCGAGTCCGCGTTCACCCCGCCCGCCGACTTCGAGGTCTACCCGGTCGCCCTGAGTGTCGCGCAGAACGGCAAGCGCCTCCAGGCCACCTTCAGGGACCGGGTCGCGGACTACCGGAAGGTGAGAGAGCACCTCAAGATCGAGGTCGACACCTCACCGATGCCGGTGAAGTCGGTCAACCGGGCTTCGAACAACCCGAACGCGCTGGTCATCGACCTCGCCGCACCCGTGCAGAAGGACCAGCGCGTCAAGGTCGCCTACGACGGCAAGGCCGGTCTGAAGTCCGGGTCCGAGATGGTCCCGGAGATCGGCCGCACCGCGAAGAACCTCTCCACGCACCGCCTCACCACCCCCTGGGGCGACAAGCTGGACAAGAACCACCCGCTGCCCGAGTACCCCCGGCCGCAGCAGGTCCGCGACCAGTGGAAGAACCTCAACGGCCCCTGGGAGTTCGCCGGGGCCACCGAGGGCGAGCAGCCGGTCTTCGGCAAGAAGCTCGACGAGAAGATCATCGTGCCGTTCCCGGTCGAGTCCCAGCTCTCCGGCCTGGAGCGCGACGAGGACCACATGTTCTACCGCAAGCTCGTCACCGTGCCGAAGAACTGGTCGATCGGTAAGGGCGGTAAGGGCGCGTCCGGCAAGGACAAGCGGCTGAAGCTCAACTTCGACGCCGTCGACTACCGGTCCACCGTCTGGGTCAACGGCACCAAGGTTGCCGAACACACCGGCGGCTACACCGGGTTCACCGCCGACATCACCGACGCGCTCAAGGGCAGCGGCCCCCAGGAGATCGTCGTCGCGGTCACCGACAAGACGGGCCCCAACCAGCCCAAGGGCAAGCAGTCCACCAACCCCGGCGGCATCGTCTACACCCCGACCTCCGGCATCTGGCAGACCGTGTGGATGGAGCCGGTCGCCCCCGCCGCCATCGACTCCCTGACCACCACCCCGGACATCGACACCGGCCGCCTCGCGGTCACCGTCAACTCCGCGAAGGCGTCCGCCGACGCCCGGATCACCGCCGTCGCCCGCGACCGCAAGGGCAAGGTCGTCGGCACCGTCAGCGGCCCCGCCAACCGCAAGCTCAGCCTCCAGCTCAAGAACCAGCACCTCTGGTCGCCCGACGACCCGTACCTGTACGACCTCGACGTCTCGCTCACCGACGGCCGCTCCAAGGACAGCGTCGAAAGCTACTTCGGCATGCGGCAGCTGAAGGTCGACAAGGTGGGCGGCTACCAGAAGCTCGTCCTCAACGGAAAGCCGTTCTTCTCCCTCGCCATGCTCGACCAGGGCTTCTGGCCCGACGGGCTGTACACCCAGCCCAGCGACGCGGCCCTCACCTTCGACCTGAAGGCCCAGAAGGACCTCGGGTTCAACGCCGTGCGCAAGCACATCAAGGTCGAGTCGCCGCGCTGGTACTACCACGCCGACCGGCTCGGACTTCTGGTGTGGCAGGACTTCGTCAACGCCGACATCGACAACGACGTCGGCAAGAACGCCTTCCTCACCCAGGGCAAGGAGTTGATGAAGCAGTTCCACAACTACCCCTCGATCAGCGGCTGGATCGTCTTCAACGAGGGCTGGGGCGAGTGGGACCGCACGGAGACCGGCAAGATCGCCGAGGACGTCAAGGCGCTGGACCCGTCCCGCGTGGTCAACGCGCACAGCGGCGTCAACTGCTGTGCCTCCAAGGGTGATTCCGGCAAGGGCGAGATCATCGACCACCACGACTACGTGAACAACGACCCGGCCTTCCCGGACGAGCACCGCGCCGCGATGGACGGCGAGCACGGCGGCTTCACGCTGCGGACGCCCGGTCACATGTGGCCCGGAGCCCCGGCCAACATCTACTCCGGCGTCGCGGACAAGGCCGCTCTCACCGCCAAGTACGTCGACAACACCCGTACGTACTACCTCGCGGCCGCCGGCGCGGAACTGTCCGGCTCCGTCTACACCCAGGTCAGCGACCTGGAGAACGAGCTCAACGGGCTCTGGACGTACGACCGCCGGGAGATCAAGGTCGACCCGAAGAAGGTCCGGGAGATCAACCGCCAGGTCATCGCGGCCGGGGCCAACGCCGGTGAGCGCGACGAGCTGAAGGGCGGCGGTTCCTGGTCGCTCGACGAGAACAAGGGCACGACCGCCCGGGACAGCGGCCCCAACAAGGCCGATCTCACCCTGGAGGGCGGCTCCTCCTGGGCCCCGGGCGTCACGGGCTCGGCGCTGAAGTTCGACGGCGAGGGGCAGTACGCGCAGAGCGCCGGTCCGGTCGTGGACACCACCAAGGACTACACCGTCTCCGCGTGGGCCTCGCTCGACGCCGTACCCGGCAACTACGCCACCGTCGTCAGCCAGGACGGCCGGCGCACCGAGAACCCCTTCTACCTCCAGTACGGCCAGGGGGCGTTCGCCTTCTCCACCCCGGGCGGCAAGCGCGCCCGCCTGGAGATCACCCCGGAGACCGGGAAGTGGTACCACCTGGTCGGGGTCCGCAAGGGTGACGCGATCACGCTGTACGTCGACGGGAAGCCCGCCGCCACCACCGAGGCCGGGCCGGCCGATGTGAGCACCGGCCCGCTCTCCGTCGGCCGGGCCCAGTACGACGGCGCCAAGGTCGACTTCTGGAACGGCTCCGTGGATCAGGTCGAGGCGTACGACAAGGCCCTGACCGCCAAGGAGGTGTCCGCGCTGCACGGCCGTCAGAAGCCGTAACCCGCAAGGACCGGGGGGACCCCCTTCCGGCGCATCCGGAACCTCCGGGCGCGCCGGGAGGGGAGCGGACCCCGCAATGGCGTGAATGGTTCTCCAACTCGCGGACCATTCACGCCTTTTGCCGTCATTCCCGAGACGTAGAGGAGTTGGGCCCCCGGGAGGGATACGCAGACGTACACAGGTCCGACAAGATCCTCCTGTCCGAACATGCGACCGGAAGGATCGATATCGTGCGCAGACGACGTCTCGCGCCCCTGGTGGCCGTGAGCGCCCTGGCGACGCTGGCCCCGGCGTTCGCCGCCTCGACGGCCACCGCGGCCCCGGCTGCCGCCCCCTCGGCCGGGACCCCCTCGGCCGTCTCCTCGCCCGCCGCCAAGAGCGTGCTCGACCGGTACGCGAAGCAGAAGCCCGCGTGGAAGCGGTGCGACGCCGAGACCTCGGCGGCCTACCAGTGCGCCACCGTCAAGGTGCCGCTGGACTACCGCAAGCCCGGAGGCAAGCGGATCGACGTGGCGATATCCCGGATCAAGACCGCCGAGCCGGGAAAGCGGCGCGGCATCCTGCTCTCCAACCCCGGCGGCCCCGGCGGCGAGGGGCTGTGGATGCCGCTGATGATGAAGGAGGAGCTGCCCAAGTCGGTGCTGAAGAGCTACGACCTGGTCGGCTTCGACCCGCGCGGTGTCGGCCGCTCCAGCCCGGTCTCCTGCAACCTCACGCCGGAGCAGGAGAACTGGCTGCGGCCCTACAAGGCGGAGACTCACGCCAAGGACGTCGCCTGGGCGCGCACGGTGGCGGACAAGTGCCGCAAGAAGATGGGGGACCGGCTCCCGCACATCACGACCCGCAACACCGCGCGTGACATGGATCTGGTGCGGGCGATCCTCGGCGAGAAGAAGATCTCCTACTTCGGTTACTCCTACGGCACCTATCTGGGGGCCGTCTACGCCCAGCTCTTCCCGGCCCGGGCCGACCGGTTCGTGCTGGACAGCGCGGTCGACCCGCAGCGCGCCTGGCGCGGGATGATCCAGTGGTGGGCCGAGGGCGCCGAGCCCGCGTTCGACCGGTGGACCGAGTGGGCCGCCGCGCGCTCGAAGACGTACGGCCTCGGCGACACCCCGAAGAAGGTCGACCGGACCTTCTGGGATCTCGTCGCGCGGGCCGACAAGGACCCGATCGAGGTGGACGGACAGCCCACCAACGGCGACGACATCCGCCAGGGGATGCGCGCGCTGGCCTTCACCCCGCAGTCCGCGTCCGAGGCGGTCGTGGAGCTGAAGAAGGCCGCGGCCGGCAAGCCCGCCTCCGCGAAGAAGCTCGCCCGGATCACCGAGGGCGGCGGGACCCCGGCGCCCGAGTGGGCCGGGAAGGCCGCACTCGCCGCCGAGACCCCCGCCGACAACATGACGGCCAGCTTCTGGGCCGTGGTGTGCGGCGACAACTCGGCCGTGTGGTCGAGTGATCCGGAGACCTACCGGCGGGACGCCATCGAGGACAAGGGCCGCTACCCGCTCTTCGGGGACTTCGCGTCCAGCATCAAGCCCTGCGCGTTCTGGGGGAAGTCCGCCGAGCCGGTGACCGTGGTCAAGAACAAGGTCGGCTCCCTGGTCGTCCAGAACGAGTGGGACTCGCAGACCCCGCTGCCCAGCGGCCAGGCCCTGCACGCCCAGCTGAAGGGCTCGAAGATGGTCACCGTCCTCGGCGGCGAGGGCCACGGTGTCTACCCGAGCGGCAACACCTGCACGGACGGCGCGGTCAACCGCTACCTGTCCACCGGCAAGCTGCCCGCGAAGGACGTGACCTGCAAGGCGACCGCCGCGTCGAACGCGCAGGCCCGCCAGAACGAGAAGCCGGACGCGCTCCCCGGGTCCCCGGTCCCGGAACGTGCCCCGAACCGCTTCTGATCCGCTGAGCCCGGCCGCACGGCTCCCGTAAAAGGGGCCCGGCGGCGGCGGAGGGTATGTCCTCCGCCGCTGCCGGGCCCCTGCCCGTGCCCCTCCTCAGGTCAGGTCACGGCGCCCACGGCGCGTCCACCGCCCACGTCGTGTCCTCGGTGAACAGCGCCGGGTTGTCGAAGGGCTGCTTGCCGCCGGGCGTTGCGAGCCACACCTCGGAGTCGATGTGGCGCAGATAGCTGCCGGGCAGATTGGCGCTGGTGAACCGCACCCCGCCGGTGCCCGCGACCGCGCACCACGTCGCATCCGCCTTGAACAGCGCGGAGTTGTCGTTGGCGTCGCGGCGGACCCGGAACTCCCGGTGCCGGAGGAACTCGCCGGGGTAGTTCCGGGACTCGAAGGAGTAGCAGTTGCTGTTGGCGAGCCCGGGGACGATCTTCCAGGTGGCGTCCGCCTTCAGGACGGCCGGACTCCCGCTGTTCACCACCTCGGTGAAGGCCAGCCCGTCGTAGTGGCGCAGGTGCTTGGTGGTGTGCCCGGAGGTGGTGACCCGCAGCGACCTGTTCTGCCCGGTGGGGAGGTTCACCGGGGGAGCGGGGTTGCGGGACGCCTGGATGAGGGCCTGGTTGGCGGCCTTCACCCGGGCCGTGTCCACCTTCACGACCTGGCGGTCGTACGTCAGCAGCCCGTTCGCCTCGTTCTCGACGTCCGTGATCTCCGTGTAGACCGACGCGGAGAGCCCGGCGGGCAGTTGGCCGATCCGGATGGCGTCCAGGAGACCGACGAACCGGTTGTTGAGCGCGGCGATGCTCGGCTGGTCCTCGTAGCTGAAGCCGCCGCCCGGATACCACTCGTGGCCCGGCACCTTGTAGCCGAGCCCGCCGAACTCGCCCAGCACGGCCGCCCGGGTGGCGCTCGGCGCGGTGTTCCCGGGGCCGACGTAGATGTGGTTGTCCACCACGTCGCCGTTTCCGCCGTCGACCGAGCCGCAGCAGTTGACCCCGCTCATGTTGTTGACCAGACGCGAGGGGTCCTGGGCCTTCACCTCGTCGGCGATCCTCGCCTGGTCGTACTGCCCCCAGCCCTCGTTCTGGTTGACCCACATCACCACCGAGGGCGAACTGCGGTGCTGGTCGATGATGTTGCGGTACTCCGCCTCCCACTGGGTGCGGGCCGGCCCGTCCGGCACCTTGCCGGTGTCCATCGACGGCATGTCCTGCCACACCAGCAGACCCAGCTTGTCCGCCCAGTAGAACCACCGCTGCGGCTCCACCTTGATGTGCTTGCGGACCATGTTGAACCCGAGGTCCTTGTGCGCCTGGAGGTCGTACTTCAGCGCGGCGTCGCTCGGCGCGGTGTAGATGCCGTCCGGCCAGTACCCCTGGTCCAGGGTGCCCGTCTGGAACACGAACTTCCCGTTCAGCACCGGCCGCAGGATGTTGTCGACCTTGGCGATCCCGATCGACCGCATGCCCGTGTAGCTGCCCACGGTGTCGGTGACGGCCGAACCGTCGAGGAGATCCGCCTTCACGTCGTACAGGAACGGATCCTCGGGCGTCCACAGCCGCGGATTCGGTACGGGTACGGAGATCTCGCCGCTCACCGCGCCGGTCGCCGTGCCCACGACCGTACCGCCGGAGGAGACCGTGATCCGGGCGCTCCGGCCCGCCGCGCCCGCCGTCTGGACCTTCACCCGCAGGGTGTTGTTGCCCAGGTTCGGCGTCATGTCGAGGCGGGTGATGTGGGCGGAGGCCACCGGTTCCAGCCAGACCGTCTGCCAGATGCCGGAGGCCGCGGTGTAGAAGATCCCGCCGCCCGGGTGCGGCTTCACATCGTTGATGCGCTGCTTGCCGACCGCCTGGCCGCCGGTCTGGCTCGGGTCGTAGACGGAGACCACGACCGTGTTCGTCCCGCCGTTGAGCTGCGGGGTGATGTCGTACGCGAACGAGTCGAACCCGCCCTTGTGCGCGCCGACCTGGGTGCCGTTGACCCAGACGGTGGTCTGCCAGTCGGAGGCCCCGAAGTGCAGTTTGACCCGGCGGTTGTTCCAGTTCGCGGGGACGGTGAAGGTCCGCTTGTACCAGAGCTTGTCGTTCTCGGTGATGCGGCGCTGGATGCCGGAGAGCGCGGACTCGGCGACGAACGGGACCCGGATCTGCTCCGGGAACGTCGTCGGCTGCCCGGCGTCACGGCCGGTGACCGCGAAGTCCCAGATGCCGTTGAGGTTCGTCCAGTCAGGGCGGGTCAGCTGCGGACGCGGATACTCCGGCAGCGGCTTGTCGACGGGGACGCTGTTCGTCCACGGCGTCGTCATGGGCGCGGGCTTCGGCTCCCACGCGGCGGGTGCTGCGGCGGCCGGGGCGGTGCCGGTCCCCACGAGGGCGGTGGCCACCAGGGCGAGCAGGCCGGTGGTGGCCGTTAATCTCCGCCACCAGGTGCGGCGGCGGGGTGCGGGTGCTGGTCGCATGGACATCCCTTTCTACGGTCGTACGGGGCTGGAAGGGCGTACGTCGGGGAGGGGAGGGGAAGGGAGCGCTCAGAGCAGCAGCCGCCAGAGATGGTCGGCCGTCCCGTTGTCGTCGTACTGCACGACGTGCGCGCTGTCGGCGGTGGACATCCCGTCCACGCCGAGCACCTTGTCCGAGTTCCGGTTGCGGATCCGGTACCAGCCGCCCCCGTCCGGCACGAGCTGCCACAGGTGGTCGGCGGTGTCGTTGTCGTCGAACTGGACGACGTGCGCGCTGTTCGCGGTGGACATCAGGTCGACGCCCAGCACCTTGCCCGAGTGCCGGTTGCGGATCCGGTACCAGCCGTCGCCGTTGGCGACCAGCCGCCACAGATGGTCCGCCGTGCCGGTGTCGCCGAACTGCACCACGTGGGCGCTGTTCGCGGTCGACATGCCGTCCACGCCGAGCACTTTGCCGGAGTGCCGGTTGGCGATCCGGTACCACCGGTCCGCGAGCCACGGTTCGGCGTTCGGGGCGGCCGTCGGGAACGACGTGATCCGCAGCCGGGCCGCGCCCATCGGGACGAGGGTGACCTCCTCGACCGGCTCCGTCGAGCGCGCCGGGCTCGGCTGGAGGGGCGCCACCACGTGCTCGTGGTCCGCCGTCCACTCGGGGATGCGGCGGGCGCGGGCGGTCATGGTGAGCGGGGTGCCGTCCAGCGTGAACGGGTTGTCGCCGGGGGCCCGGCCCGTGGAGCGGTGGCGCAGGGACGCGGCCGGCCGGGCGCTGTCCAGGACGAGACCGTAGTTCCACGGGCTCGTGGCGTGGACCGCGTACTCCGGGAAGGTGTCACTGCCGCCGATCCGCTCGTACTCCTCCCCGATCCGCAGGGAGTACGTGAGCGGCCCGTGGTCCACGCTGACGGAGTCGTGGTTCTCCGCCCAGGTGCGTACGGTGGTCCGCTGCGGCAGCCGCAGGGTGACCCGGTCGCCGCTGGACCAGGTCCGCTCGATCCGGGTGAAGGCCGGACCTGCGGGCGCGGCGACCCGCTGCCCGTTGACCCGGACGTCAGGCTCGGCGCACCAGGCAGGGACGCGCAGGACGAGCGGGAAGGCCAGCGGCTTCGGGGCGGTCAGGGTGAGCTCGACCGTGTCCGTGAAGGGGTAGCCGGTCTCCTCGACGAACGTCACCTCTGTTCCGTCCGCGACCTTCGCGGTGACCTCGCTGGGCGCGTACATCGCCGCCGCGAGCCCGCCGTCGGGGGTGGCGAGCCACAGCTCCTCGGTGAAGTACGGCCAGCCCATGCCGTAGTTGTGGGGGCAGCAGCGGTACTGGTCCACGCCCGGCAGATACGCCAGCATCGCGAACGGGTTCTGGAACTGGCGGTCGCGCTTGGGCTCGTTGTCCAGGTCCACGCTGTTGGCGCAGGTGATGTAGTGCACCGCCTTGCCCGACGGGTCGAGCGAGGCCGGCAGCGAGTTGAACGCCAGCTCCTCGCAGCGGTCGGCCCACAGCGGGTCCCCGGTGATCCGGGTGAGCAGCTGGTGGCTCGCCATGAACTCGACGATCCCGCAGGTCTCGAAGCCCTGGCGGGGGTCGCCGTGCCCGGGCCGGGCGTTCTCGTCGCCGGCGAACCCGCCGCCGGGGAACTGCCCGTAGGCGTCCATGGCCTTCGTGTACGTGCCGTAGGTGTTCCGGGTGTCGGTGGCCGAGCCGCTGCGCAGCGCGAACTGGGCGGGCTCCCGGAAGCCCTGGGCGATGTTCACGTTGTGCGGGTTGACCAGGTTGTCGCCCCAGTCGGCCCCGTACCGGTGGATCTTGTCGACGAGGTCCAGGAGGAAGGCGTCGCCGGTCCGGTTGTAGAGCCACATGACGCTGTCCAGGCCGTCGCCCCAGCGCAGGGCGATCCAGCTGGTGTCGAAAGCTCCCGGGCCCTGGGCGTTCATGTAGCGGAAGAAACGGCTGAGGAAAGGGATGATCCGGTTGTCCTCCGTGTACTCCTGCCAGGAGCGCAGGGCCTGGATCAGGGGGAGGAACGGCCAGAAGTCGGGCCCGCCGTTGAGCGAGGTCCGCAGCGCCTTCGGGCCGAAGAAGCCGTCGCTCTGGCCGGTGGCGAGGATCGCGTCCATCCAGCGGCGGGTGGTGGCCAGCGCGGTCGCGTCACCGGTGACGATCGCGAGATCGGCGTAACCGCGCAGCCAGTACGGGACTTCCTCCCAGCCGCCCCGGTCTGGGCGGACCCAGCCGGTGGCCGTGAAGTCGAGGAAGTGCGAGAACTCCTCGTACCGGCCGCACAGCCCCTCCAGTTGGAGCTTCAGCTGTCCGGCCAGCCAGCCGTGCGCCGTCACCTTCCCCGGGGGCAGCTTCAGGAAGGCGGTGGGGTGCAACGGGGCGGCGTTGGGGGAGTAGTGGCCGCCCCGGGCGGCCTGGACCCGGTGGCGGTCGGGCGTGGCGGCGGTCGCCCACCGGCTCGTGACGCCGGTGGCGACGGCGGTGGCCACCGCGGTGGTGATGAGCTGCCTGCGGTTCAGGGGCATCGGTGCGGCTCCTGCTCTCGGCCGCGGCCGCCTGTGCCGCGGCCGGGCTCGGTGGGGGTGGCTGCACGGCACGGTGGCCGTGCAGGGCGGGGCTGCCGGTGGTACGCACGTGACCTGAGGTGCGGGGCGGAGCGGCGGGCCGAACGGCCGGGCGCATGCCGAGGACCGCCGTCGCGCGGCGGGGCGGTCGGACAAGAGCTGTTCTTGCAACGTTAGAAATCAGGCGTCCGGCGGTATGACAGCACGGTGTCGGGCGGGTGTCCAGACCCCGCGCAGAGCCTGTGCCGCGCGGCGGGTCGCCGGTCGCGGAGCGGCCTGGGCGGTCGGCCGACACTTTTTGGAAACGCATCGACAACGCTCTTGCCGCCCGTGCCGCACCGCCTATATAACGTTGTAAACCGAGCCGCCGACAGGCTGTGCAGGCTCTCACGACCGCTGTTCCCGCAGTCCGGAGCAGGGGTGTGAGGAATGCAGTGGCATCAGCTGCCCCGTGGCCGATGCCTCGTCCCGCATGTCCGACCGCACGCCGATCAGCGTGCCGTCAACCCGCCAAGGAGCGTTCCGCGCATGATGATCCAGCGTCGATCCCGTACCCTCGCCGTGGCCTGCGTCCTCGCCGCCACCACGCTGGCCGCCGCCGGCTGCGCCAAGTCGGAGACCTCCAACAACGCGGGCGGCGACAGCAGTCAGGCGGCCCAGGAGGCCAAGACCCCCGAAACCTCGTCCGGTTCGGGCTGCACGCTGGAGACCTACGGCGCGCCCAAGCTGGACCTGAAGAACGCGGTGGTCGGCTTCTCCCAGTCGGAGAAGGAGGCCAACCCCTTCCGGATCGCCGAGACCCAGTCCATCAAGGACGAGGCGAAGAAGATCGGCGTCAAGAAGCTCCTCACCACCAACGCCCAGTCCCAGCTGTCCAAGCAGATCAGCGACATCCAGGACATGCTGTCCCAGGGCGCGCAGTTCCTCATCGTCGCTCCGCTCAACTCCGACGGTCTGGAGCCCGCGTTGAAGGCGGCGGCCGCCAAGAAGGTCCCCGTCCTCACCATCGACCGCAAGGTCAACTCCACCGCCTGCAAGGACTACGTGGCCTTCCTCGGCTCCGACTTCGTCGAGCAGGGCAAGCGCGCCGCCGACGCGATGATCAAGGTCACCGGCGGCAAGGGCAAGGTCGCGATCCTGCTCGGCGCCTCCGGCAACAACGTCACCACCGACCGCACCAAGGGCTTCGTCGACCAGGTCAAGGCGGAGGCCCCCGGGCTGGAGATCGTCGCCCAGCAGACCGGCGAGTTCGCCCGCGACAAGGGCCAGCAGGTCATGGAGCAGCTCATCCAGTCCAAGCCCGACATCACCGCCGTCTACGCCGAGAACGACGAGATGGGCCTCGGGGCGGTCACCGCGCTGAAGGCGGCCGGCAAGAAGCCCGGCAAGGACGTCAAGATCGTGTCGGTCGACGGCACCCGCAACGCCGTCCAGGCCCTGGTCAACGGCGAGTACAACGCCGTCATCGAGTCCAACCCGCGCTTCGGTCCGCTCGCCTTCGCCACCGCGCAGAAGTTCTACGCCGGTGAGGAGATCCCCGAGAACGTCATCATCACCGACCGCGAGTACGACGAGGCCAACGCGAAGGAATCGCTCGGCGGAGCGTACTGACCCGGCCGGCGCTCCCACCGGAACCCGCACCGGCACTCCGACCGGCACTCCGGCCGCCGCCTCGACCCCGGGCCTCCCCCGGGGCGACGCGGCGGCCCGGGACCGTTCCCGTACCACCGGAAGGCCAGGATTCATGGCACCCACCCACGCGACACCCTCGCACCCGGAGACCTCCGGGGCCGGGGTCGCTGTCGCCGAACCCGTCCTCGAAGCCCGCTCCGTGAGCAAGCGGTTCCCGGGCGTCGTCGCCCTGGACGACGTCTCCTTCGCCCTGCGCGCGGGCGAGGTCCACGCGCTCGTCGGCGAGAACGGGGCCGGCAAGTCCACCCTCATCAAGGTTCTCACCGGCGTCTACCAGAGCGACGAGGGCGAGGTGCGCGTCAGCGGCGAACCCGTCCGCTTCGCCCGCCCCTTCGAGGCGCAGCAGGCCGGGATCTCCACCATCTACCAGGAGGTGAACCTCGTCCCGCTGATGAGCGTGGCGCGCAACATCTTCCTGGGCCGGGAGCCGAAGAACCGTTTCGGGCTCATCGACTTCCCCCGGATGAACCGCGAGACCACCGAACTCCTCGACGGCTTCGGCGTCCGCGTCGACCCCAAGCGGCCCCTGCACACCCTCGGCATCGGCACCCAGCAGATGGTCGCCCTCGCCCGCGCCGTCTCCGTACAGGCGCAGGTCGTCATCATGGACGAGCCGACCTCCTCGCTGGAGCCCCGCGAGGTCGAGACCCTGTTCCGGGTCATCGAGAACCTGCGCGGCCAGGGCATCGCCGTCCTCTACGTCAGCCACCGCATGGACGAGCTCTACCGCATCTGCGACCGGGTCACCGTGCTGCGCGACGGCCGCCACATCCACACCGGCGAACTCGCCCCGCTGGAACGCATGCAGCTCGTGTCGATGATGCTCGGCCGCGACATGGCCGAGGTCCGCCGCGACGGCCTCACCGGCTTCGCCGCCGAGGGCCACGACGCGGCCCGCACCCCCGTCCTCACCGCGACCGGCCTCGACCGGCGTCATCAACTGCACGACATATCCGTGGAGTTGTACGCCGGTGAGGTGCTGGGACTCGGCGGTCTGCTGGGCTCCGGGCGCAGCGAGACCGCGAAGGCGCTGACCGGAGCGCTGCCCCTGGACGGCGGGGAGATCACCGTCGACGGCAAGCGCATCGGCCGCCCGACCCCGGCCGCCGCTATCCGCGCGGGCATCAGCATGCTCCCCGAGGACCGCAAGGCCGAGGGCATCGTCCCCGGGCTCTCCGTCCGCGAGAACATCGTGCTCGCCGCCATGCCGCGGCTCTCCAAGGCCGGGATCGTCTCCCGCGCCAAGCAGGACCGCATCGTCGACATCTTCATGAAGCGACTGCGGATCAAGGCGTCCAGCCCCGAACAGAAGGTCGGCGAACTCTCCGGCGGCAACCAGCAGAAGGTGCTGCTCGCCCGCTGGCTCTGCCTGGAGCCCAAGGTGCTGCTGCTCGACGAGCCCACCCGGGGCATCGACGTCGGCGCCAAGGCCGAGGTGCAGTCCCTCATCGACGAACTCGCCCGCGAAGGGCTCGCCGTGCTGCTGATCTCCTCCGACATCGAGGAGCTGATCGAGGGCGCCGACCGCATCGTCGTCCTGCGCGGCGGCGCGGTCGCCGGTGAACTCGCCGGCGACGAGGTGGACGAGAGCCGCCTCCTCGAAGTGCTCGCCGACCACACGCCCGGCGCCGTCCCCGCCGACCGCACGCCCGACGATCACACCCCCGGCGCCGCGCCCGCACACCCCGTGCCCGAACCCGGCGGGAAGGTCCCGGCCGGCCAGGAGGACCCCCGATGACCACCCAGGCCACCCTGCCACGCCCCGCGAAGCCGCTGGCCCGGCTCCGCGACCCCGCCTGGTACCAGGAGTACGGGGTGTACGCGGCCGTCGCCGTCGTGCTGCTGTTCAACGCCCTGTTCACCGAACACTTCATGACGGCCGACAACCTGCGCACCCAGCTCGTCCAGGTCGCGCCCATCGTGATCGTCGCGCTCGGCATGGCCCTGGTCATCGGCACCGAG
Source organism: Streptomyces rubiginosohelvolus (assembly GCF_014649875.1). Taxonomy (GTDB): domain Bacteria; phylum Actinomycetota; class Actinomycetes; order Streptomycetales; family Streptomycetaceae; genus Streptomyces; species Streptomyces rubiginosohelvolus. Next base: position 109,174 of record NZ_BMTW01000011.1, read on the forward strand.
GGCATCGACCTCTCCGTCGGCTCCACCATGGCACTCGCCGCCGCCCTGCTGCCGCTCTACCTCGGTTACGGACTGGTCCCCGCGCTCCTGATCGCCCTGCTCGCCGGGGCGGTGGTCGGCGCGATCAACGGGACGCTCGTCTCCCTCGTCGGGCTGCAACCCATCGTCGCCACGCTCGCCCTGTTCGTCGGCGGCCGGGGGCTCGCCCTCGTCATGGCGGACGGCCAGCTCAAGCAGATCGTCAACCCGGACATCCTCGCGCTCGGCACCGGCTCCTTCCTCGGCATCCCGACGGTCGTCCTCATCGCGGGCGTCCTCGCGCTGGCCGTCGCGTTCCTGGTGCAGCGCACCACCTTCGGCCGGCAGATCGTCGCCATCGGCGGCAACCGCTCGGCCTCCGCCCTGTCCGGACTGCCCGTCAAGCGCGTCCTGATCGGCGTCTACATCCTCTGCGGGGTGATGGCCGCCCTCGCCGGCATCCTCGCCACCGCGCGGCTCACCGCCAGCGACCCGTCATCCCTCGGCACGCTCATGGAGCTGTCCGCCATCACGGCGGTCGTCGTCGGCGGCACCCCGCTGAACGGCGGCTCCATCCGCGTGCTCGGGACCGTCGCCGGAGCCCTGCTGATGCAGCTGCTGCGCGCCACCCTCGTCAAGCACGACCTGCCCGACTCCACCGCACAGATCGCCCAGGCGGCCATCATCATCGCCGCCGTCTACGTCGCCCGGGAGCGTAGGTCCCGATGAACAAGACCACACCGGCCACCGTGCCCGCGGCCGAGGCCCCGGCGCCCCTGAAAAGCGCCCCCTCGCGCCCCGAACCCCGCCCCGAGCGCTCCACCGGCTCCCGGATCGGGGAACTCGTCCAGCGCCAGGGCGTCCTCGCGGTCCTGCTGACCGTGATCCTCATCGCCTCGTTCGTCTACCCGACGTTCGCCAGCCTCGACAACGCGCGGGGCGTCACCGTCCAGGCGTCGTTCCTCGCGATCGTCGCGCTCGGCATGACGCTCGTCATCATCACGGGCGGTATCGACCTCTCCGTCGGCTCCGTCTTCGCCCTCGGCGGTGTCCTCGCCGCCTGGGCCTCCCAATGGGGCTTCCTCGCCGCCCTGCTCGTGCCCCTGGTGGTCTGCGGCGCGATCGGCCTGGTCAACGGTCTGCTCATCGCCCGCGCCAACATGGCCCCCTTCATCGTGACGCTCGCCAGTCTCCTCGCGGCGCGCGGCATGCTGCTCGCCTTCACCGACGAGGGCGCCACCACCTATCTGGTGCCCAAGGACTCCGCCTTCGCCGAGCTGGGCCAGGGCAGCGTCTGGGGCTTCGGCTATCCGATCCTCATCGCGCTGGCCCTCTTCGGGGCGGGCGGCCTGCTCCTCCAGCGGACCTCGTTCGGGCAGACGCTGTTCGCGGTCGGCGGCAGCAGCGACGCGGCGACCCTCATGGGGCTGCCCGTCGCCCGGACGAAGATCCTCGTCTACACCCTCAGCGGGCTGCTCGCCGGACTCGCCGGAGCGCTCAACGCCGCCCGCCTCTCCTCCGGCGTCACCATCGTCGGCGTCGGCATGGAACTGGACGCGATCTCCGCCGTCGTCATCGGCGGCACCCTCCTCATCGGCGGGGCGGGCTCGATCAGCGGCACCCTCTGGGGCGTCCTGCTGCTCGCCGTGATCCAGAACCTGATCAACCAGATCGGCTCGCTCAACTCCTCGTACCAGTCGGTGGTCAGCGGCGGCTTCCTTATCGTTGTCGTGGTGGCGCAGCGTTACCTCGCACGCAGCCGGAGAACCACCTGAGCCGTACGGATCGGGCCCAGTCGAACCAAGAAAAACAAGGAGTGCCGTGGGCGTCAGCCTCAAGGACGTAGCTCAACGGGCGGGCGTGTCCATCAAGACCGTGTCGAACGTGGTCAACAACTACCAGCACGTCACCCCGAAGATGCGGGCCAAGGTGCAGCAGGCGATCGACGAGCTCGGCTACCGGCCGAACCTCACCGCCCGTCATCTGCGCAAGGGCCGCACCGGCATCATCGCGCTGGCCGTCCCCGAGTTCGGCAACCCGTACTTCGCGGAGCTGGCCGGCGAGGTCGTCGACGCGGCGGCCCGGCACGACTACACCGTCCTGGTCGACCACACGGCGGGCCAGCGCGAGAAGGAGCTGCTGGTCTGCCAGGGATTCCGCTCCCACGTCATCGACGGGCTCATCCTCAGCCCCATCCACCTGGAGACCGAGGACCTGATGGCCCGCACCGAGACCGCGCCGCTGGTGCTGCTCGGCGAACGCGAGTACGAGGCCCCGTACGACCACATCGCCATCGACAACGTGGCCGCCGCCCGCGAGGCCGTCGCCCACCTCATCGCGCTGGGCCACCGGCGTATCGCCTTCCTCGGATCCCGCACCGGGCGGGAACGCCAGCCCGCCCACCTCCGGCTGCGCGGCTGGCGCGAGGAGCTGGCCGCCTGCGGCATCACCCCCGACGAGTCCCTGGTCGTCGTCACCGACGGCTACGGCCGTGAGGACGGGGCCGCCGCGATGGCCTCCCTCCTCGACCGGGGGGAGCGTCCCGACGCGGTGTTCGCGTACAACGACCTGATCGCGATCGGGGCCATGCGCACCATCACCGAACGCGGCCTCACCGTCCCGGACGACATCGCCGTCGTCGGCTTCGACGACATCGAGGAGAGCCGGTACGGGGCCACCACGCTCACCACCATCGCCCCGGACAAGGCGGCCATCGCCCGGCTCGCCGTCGACAGCCTCGTCGAACGCCTCGCCGGCACCCCGGTCGCCGAACCCCGGCGGCCCCGCCCCGGCTACCGCCTCGTCGTCCGCGAATCCACCACGCCCCGCGATGCCTCCGGCCCAGCGAGCTGACGCACCCTCGCGAGGCCCCTTCCGCACCCCCAAGGAACTCCTCATGCCCACCGTGCACCGCAAACCGTTCGGCCGCGCCCACGGGCAGAGCGAGACCGACCTCTGGACCCTCGACTCCGGCACCGGCGTCCGGGCCGAGATCCTCACCTACGGCGGTGTCCTGCACAGCCTCACCGTGCCGGACACCGCGGGCGAACCCGGCCCGGTCGTCCGCTCGCTGCCCGCGCTCGACGACTACACCGACAAGAACCCGTACTTCGGGGCGATCGTCGGCCGGTACGCCAACCGCATCGCCCACGGCCGCTTCACCCTCGACGGCACCACGCACCACATCCCCGCCAACGACCGCGGCCACGCCCTGCACGGCGGCCCCGACGGCTTCCACACCAAGATCTGGGAGGCCGCCGGGCACCGCACCGACACCGCCGCCGTCCTCCGGCTCACCCTGCACAGCCCCGACGGCGACATGGGCTTCCCCGGAGCGCTCGACGTCACCGCCACCTACACCCTGGACACCACCGGCACCCTCGCCGTCGACTACACGGCCGCCACCGACCGGCCCACCGTCGTCAACCTCACCAACCACTCCTACCTCAACCTCGGCGACGACGACATCCTCGGCCACACCCTCCAGGTCGACGCCGACGCCTACCTCCCCGTCGACACCGGCTCCATCCCCGAAGGACCGCCCGCCCCGGTGACCGGCACCCCCTTCGACCTCACCACCGCGCACCGCATCGGCGAACGCCTCGCCCACCCGGACGCCCAGCTGGGCCAGGCCGGCGGCTACGACCACTGCTGGGTCCTGCGTCCCGCCGCCCCCGGCACCCTGCGCCGCGCCGCCCGCCTCACCACCCCCGGCGACCGGCGCACCCTGGAGCTGTGGACCACCGAACCGGGTCTCCAGATCTACACCGCCAACCAGCTCGACGGCGCGTTCACCGACGGCACCGGCCGCCGCCACCAACGCCACGGCTCGCTCTGCCTGGAGACCCAGCACCTTCCGGACTCACCCAACCGCCCCGACCACCCGAGCACGGTGCTGCGCCCCGGCGAAACCCTGCGCAGCCGCACCGAATGGCGCTTCCCGCACCTGCGGGCGGGTTAGGCGCGCATCCGGGCGGCCGGGCCGGCCGGGTCCGCTACTTCAGGTACGGCCCCGCCGCGCCGACCTTCCCCGGCGCGGCGTTCTTTCCGCCGAGGTCCAGGACGTACACGCGCAGGTTGCCCTTGCCGGGGGCCGGGACCGTGAGGGTGCCGCCGGTGACCTGCTTGGTGTCACCCGTGACGGCGTCCTTGTACGTCCCGTTCGGGATGCCGGTGTACGTGGCGCTCCCGGAGACCGTCACCAGGGCGAAGCTGTCCGTGCCGCTCGCCGCGTCGGTGTAGCGGCGCTTGTACGCCATCGAGCCGCTGATGCCCTCCGTGGAGTACTGGCCCATCTGGAGCGCGGGCACGGCCCGCCGGATCTCGTTGAGCCGCTGGAGGTGCTTGGCCAGCGGGGCGGCCAGGGTGTCGGCGACCTTGCCGGTGGCCGAGGAGACCTTGCCGAAGTCCGAGGCCGTCACCTCACCGGCCAGGTGGTCCCCGAAATAGGCCCGTCCGGTCGTCGCCAGCGGACACGTCGGGCCGCAGTCGATCTTCTTCCCCTTCTGGAACTCGATCTCGGAGCCGTAGTAGAGCGTCGGGATGCCCCGGAAGGTCCACATCAGCGACATGTTCTCGGCCCAGGCGTCCGAACCGCCGGTGTAGCGCTCGCTGCTCTTGTTGGGACCGTAGTCGTGGCTGTCGACGTAGACCACGTTGTACGTGGGGTCGTTGACCGCGTCGTCCGAGTCCTTGCCGTTGTGGAACGCGTTGTTCGCGTCCCCGAAGTTCATGTGCATCCGCATGTCGATGATGTTCATCCCGGAGAACCGGCTGCGGTCGGGCGCGTGGTAGGCGTTGCCCTTGAGGAACGCGTTGTCCGAGACGGGCTGGGCCGCCGTGCCCTGCTGCTGCTCGTAGTCGTACATCTCCAGAGCGGCCTTCTCGTCGTCCGCGCTGTACTCCTTGCGCTCCTTCCAGGTGAAGAACTGCGCCGAGTGGTTGACCGAGCCGCGGTTCCACTTGTCGTTGACGAAGGCCGCGACCTCACCGAAGACGAAGAAGTTCTTCGCCGCCTCCGCGCCGAACCGCTGCGTGACGCGCTCCTGGATCGCGGGCAGGAAACGGCGGTTCCAGGTGGTGCGGGGGATGTGCACCGCAGTGTCCAGCCGGAAGCCGTCGACACCCATGTCGATGTACTTGTTGTACGCGCCGATCAGATAGTTCTGGACCTGGGCGTTCTCGGTGTTGAAGTCGGCGAGGTCGTCGTGCAGCCAGCAGGAGCGGGAGTCCTCGCCCTCCCAGTTGCCGATCCAGCAGGTGTGGTAGAGCGCCTTCGGGAACATTCCCGAAGTGGGGCTGGGCCACTGGCAGTTGTAGATGCGGTAGCCCTCCGGTGAGGTGTGCCCGGTGGGCGTGCCCCAGCCCACGCAGGTGTTGCCCGTCGGCTCGGCCGTGGACCACAGGTCGCCGTTGTAGTACGACTTCCCGGACTTGGGCTCGACGGTGAGGCCGTCGTACGTGAACCCGTCGTTCTTCTCGTCGTAGTACCAGCTCCACTGCGCGTCGCGCACCCCGTACGCCTTCGGGGTGAACAGGCCCTTGGCGCCCCACCGTGAGGAGTGGTTGTGGACGACGTCCTGGTAGATCTTCATGCCCTTGGCGTGGGCCGCGTCGATGAGGTCCTGGTAGGAGGCTCCGGCGGACTCCAGCCTCGGGTCGACCTTGTAGAAGTCGTAGCCGTGGTAGCCGTGGTAGTCGTAGTCCGACCGGTTGAGCACGACCGGGGTGATCCAGACCGCGGAGAAGCCGAGCCCCTTGATGTAGTCGAGCTTCTGCACCAGCCCCTTGAAGTCCCCGCGGAACATGGGGTCGTCGTTGGCCGCGTTGCCGGACTTCTCGTGCTGGCGGCCGCCCCGGTTGTTCGTGGGGTCGCCGTCGTTGAAGCGGGCGGTGAGCACGAAGTAGATCGGGTCCTTGCGGGGATCGGTGCCCAGCGGAGTGCCCGTGGCCGGGGCAGTGGGCTTCTCGCCGGTGGTGGCGGAGGCCGGGGCTGACTCGGCCGAGACGTTTCCGGCGGCGTCGACGGCCCGGACGGTGTAGCGGTAGGCGGTCTTCGCTTCAAGTCCCGTGTCGGAGAAGACGGTCGAGGTCGTGTCGGTGACCACCGTGCCCTTCGTCCCACCGGTCCTGGCGACTTGGTACTTCGTCACTCCACTGTCATCCGTGGCGGGTTCCCAGGTGACCACGACCGCCACCCCGTCGGCGGTGGCTTTCACCGCGGTGGGCACGGACGGTGCCTCGGTGTCCGGTTCCTCGGCGGCGCACGGGTCCTTGGCCGAGGCCGTCACCTTACGGTCCTTCACCGTGGTGAGCCCGGCCGCCAGGGTGTAGTCGCTGCCGTTGTTGTTGTCCCAGACGCCGTTGCCGTTGTTGAACGCGGCCTGGAGCCCTGCGGCGCTCCCGAGGTCGACCGTGCGTTTCACCCAGCCCGTACAGACGGCTTCCATGCCGATGCCGGGGACGGCCGTCCACGCCCCGCCGTGCGGTCGGTAGTGGAGGTTGACGGTGGACCAGCCGACGGTGGAGGTCGCGTAGAAGACGGAGGCCGTGTTCGGCCCACTCGGCTCCTCCGGCTCCTCGGGACCCGTACCCGCGCACGGGTCGCTGTGCGCCACGACCCCGTCCTGGACCGTGATGTTCCCGGTGCCCAGGTCGTAGTTCCTGCCCGCGTTGTTGTCCCAGGTGCCCGAGCCGTTGGTGAAGGTCGCTTTCAGCCCGCCCGCGCTCCCGAGCGGGACTGTCAGCTTGACCCAGTCGGCGCAGGCGGCCTGCATCCGGGTGCCGGGGACGGTGGTCCAGGAGCCGCCGTCGGGGGAGTAATGCAGGTAGTACGCCGACCAGTTGCGGGTCTTCGTGGAGTAGAAGACGGTCGCCGTGTTCTCGGTGGCGGCCGAGGAGGCGACGGGTTCGCTCGCCGGGGCGGAACGCGCTTGCGGTACGGCGGTCAGAAGTCCCAGCAGCCCGGCCGCTGCCACGGCCGCCGCGAGCGGACGGCGCAGCAGCCGGTGAGGAGTGCGTCTCATGCGTGTCTCCAGGGGAGGGGAGAACCCTGACGCGCCTCGGGGTTCGGTTGAGTGAACACGATCCGACGGCAAGCTCTGCCGGAATGTTGCTGCAATTCCTTGCGGGGTGGAAGTTACCGGTGCATGACAGGTGCGTAAAGGGATCCGGCACCCCCGGTCCGCCCGGAATGGACGGCCGGGCCCGGTTGTTCGCACGGTCATGACCTTCTCCGTTGATGTGACCGTGCGCGGCTACGAGCTCGACACCCAGGGACACCTGAATCAGGCCGTCTACCTCCAGTACGCGGAGCACGCCCGCTGGGAGCTGCTGCGCGCCGCGGGACTGCCCCAGGAGAAGCTGCTGGCCGGCGGAATCGGCCCGGTGCAGCTGGAGGTGACGGTCAAGTACCGCCACGAGCTGCGCGGCGGCGAGCGCGTACGGGTCACCTGCCGGTTCGACTACGGCACGGGCAAGACGTTCACCATGGAGCAGCAGATCGTCAAGGAGGACGGCACGGTGGCCGCGGAGATCACCGGAGTCGCCGGCGTCCTCGACCTGACCGAACGCCGCCTCGTCCCGGACCCGCAGGGCCGCCTGGCCGCGCTGGCGGGCAACCCGGACCTTCTGACGGGCTGAGCGCGGGCAGGGAGGGCGGAGGCTGCTTCCCCCGCCCGCACGGGAAGGGAGGGCGTCCCGTCCATCACGGGCGGGACGCCCTCCACCAGTCCGTTATGGGTGTCCGGTCAGACCGGCGTACCGACGACCAGGTGGTCCCCGGGGATACCGGCCTTGCCCGGGGCGTAGTAGTCCTTGATCCCGGTGACCCAGGTCTCCACCCGGATCCGGTCGCCGTCCGTCGGCTCGAAGGCGTCGAAGAGCGCGTCGATGTTCCCGGGCTCGAACCCGATGGCCCGCATCAGCGCCATGAACAGCGGGCGCTCGATCAGACCGTCGCCGTCCGGGTCGCCCAGGGCGGCCAGCGCCTCGGCGAACACGGCGATGGTGGCGTCGAACCGCTCCGGCGACAGCACGCACGCCGTGAACTCCTCGAAGCTGATCTCGCCGTTCCCGTCGGCGTCCAGCTCGGTCAGCAGGGTCGTCCAGTACCGCCTGAACGCCGCGCGCATCGCGTCCTTCGCCTCTTGGTCCGACGCGTGCGCCTCGCGGACGACCCGCTCGGCCATGAGATCGAAGTCGTCCTGCTCCAGGACGCCGTTGGCATTGGCGTCGAACAGGGAGAAAACGAGCGCGACCCGCCTGGTGGCCTCAGTGCCCATGAATCCGTCACCCTTCTCCGCACGTCACGTTCCACCGGCCACGGCCCTGTTGCCGGGCCGGCCCACCCACTGTCCGGCCGGGCGAGGGCGTACGCGGCGAAAGAGGTGATCCCTTCACCTGAAGGACGTACCCGGGCCCGCGTAAACGTCGAGTCGAGGCAGACGGAGGGGCTCACGATTCCCGCACGCCCCCCGGTGGGTGCCGAACGGAAGGCTCTACCCTGGGCGGATGCGTCACCCGTCCGCCGCGAGCGGTTCCCGTACCGTCCAGGGCCGCCTCCCATGACCAGAAAGACCCGCACGCTGCCCGCGCTCGCGCCCGGCTCGGTGGAGACGCCGTTCGTCATCCAGGACTATGGCGAGGTCGTCTCCCACGACACGCACTGGGACGCGCACTCCCACCCCTTCCACGAACTGCTCTGGAACGAGCGCGGCGCCTCCACGGCGGTGGTCGGTGAACGCGTCTGGACGATCACCCCCACGCTCGGCCTCTGGATGCCCGCGGGCACCCTGCACACCGGCGCGGCGACCGCCGGCACCTGGCTGCGCGCCAGCTTCTTCGGCTTCCGCACCACCGCGTCGATTTCCGACACCCCGGTCGCCGTCGAGATCACCCCGCTGCTGCGCCTGCTCCTCGAACGGCTCGGCGAACCCGGCCTCGCCGCGTCCTCGCGGGCCGCGACCGAGGCGCTGGTGCTCGACGTGCTCACCCCGTCGCCCCGCGAACTGCTCGTCCGGGTCCCGGTCTCCGACCTGCTGCGCCCGATCGCCGACGCGGTACGCGAGGACCCGGCCGACCAGCGGACGCTGAGCGACTGGGCGTCCGCCCTCGGCGTCAGCACCCGTACGGTCGCCCGGGCGTTCACCGCCGAGACCGACATGAACTTCGTCCGCTGGGTCGCTGCGGTCCGCGCCCAGCACGCGATCGGCCTGCTGGCCCGCGGATGTGATGTGGAGAGCGTGGCCGAACAGGTCGGCTACCGCTCGGCGAGCGCGTTCGGTGTCGCCTTCCGGCGTACGACGGGACTCACCCCGGGGACCTTCCGGCCGGCCTGACCGCCGACCTGGATGTCCGTATCGCTACAGCGGATGTCTCAAACGCTTGATTGCGACAGTCGGGCCCCTCTCATAAGGTTCCAAGGCAAGCCTTACCTAAGCCAGCGAGGATCGCGTCAGCCACTGACGTACGCGTCCCGCCGCGGCCCCGACATCCGGAAAGCCGGGTACACACCCATGTCTTCACACCGCCTTCGCCTGCTCGTCGTGGCGGCCGCCCTCGTCGGCGTGTCCGCCTGCGGCGGGTCCTCCGACGCCGGGAGCAAGGACGACGAGAGCCGCTCCGGCGGCGCGTTCCCCCTGACCGTCGAGCACGCCCTGGGCAAGACCACCATCCCCGCCAAGCCCAAGCGCGTCGCGACCGTCAACTGGGCCAACCACGAAGTGCCGCTCGCGCTCGGCGTCGTACCGGTCGGCATGGCCGCGGCAAACTTCGGCGACGACAACGGCGACGGTGTGCTGCCCTGGGTCGAGGAGAAGCTCGACGAGCTGAAGGCCAAGACGCCGGTGCTGTTCGACGAGACGGACGGCATCGACTTCGAGGCCGTCGCCGACACGAAGCCGGACGTCATCCTCGCCGCCTACTCGGGTCTGACCAAGAAGGACTACGAGACCCTCAGCGAGATCGCCCCCGTCGTCGCCTACCCGGACGCCGCCTGGGCGACGCCGTGGCGCGAGATCATCCGGACGAACAGCAAGGCGATCGGGCTCGCGGACGAGGGCGAGAAGCTGATCAAGAAGCTCGACGGCGACATAGCCAAGACCGCCGCCAAGTACCCGCAGCTCCAGGGCAAGTCGGCGATGTTCATGACGCACGTCGACCCCAACGACGTCAGCGAGGTCGGCTTCTACACCACGCACGACACCCGTACCCAGTTCTTCCAGGACCTAGGGATGAAGATCCCCGGCTCCATCGCGAAGGCGTCCGAGGGCACGGACAAGTTCGCCCTCACCAAGAGCGCCGAGCAGATCGACGCCTTCGACGACGTCGACATCATCACCGGCTACGGCGACGACACCGGTGAGCTGCTGAAGACCATCACCAAGGACCCGCTGCTCTCGAAGATCCCCGCCGTCGAGCGCGGCTCCACCTACCTCCTGCCCGGCAGCAGCCCGCTGGCCACCGCCGCCAACCCGACGCCGTTGTCGATCAGTTACGTGCTGGACGACTACGCCGCCGCCCTCGCCGAGGCCGCGGACAAGGTCAAGTGACCACGCTCGACACCCGCACCCCGCCGGACGCCGTCACCAGGCGTCCGGCGGGCGTGCGCCTGCTGTGGGTCCTGCTCTCCGTGCTCGCCCTGGCCGCCGTCATGGTCGCCTCCGTCGCCTTCGGCTCCCGCGACGTGCCGTGGTCCGACGTCGTCGCGGCGTTCGGCGGCTCGGACGACACCCTGGGGCAGGCGGCCGCGACCAAGCGCATCCCCCGTACGGTCCTCGCCGTCGTCATCGGCGCGGCGCTCGGCCTCGCGGGCGGCGTCATGCAGGGCGTGACCCGTAACCCGCTCGCCGACCCGGGCATCCTCGGCGTCAACATGGGGGCCTCCCTCGCCGTCGTCACGGCCGTCGCGTTCTTCGGGCTCACCTCGCCGACCGGCTACATCTGGGTCGCCATCGTGGGCGCCGCGCTGTCCGCCCTGTTCGTCTACACCGTCGGCACGCTCGGCAGGGGAGGGGCGACCCCGCTCAAGCTGGCGCTCGCCGGAGCCGCCACATCGGCCGCCTTCGCCTCGCTGGTCAGCGCGGTCATCCTGCCGCGCAACGACATCGCCGGAAGCTTCAAGCTCTGGCAGATCGGCGGCGTAGGCGGCGCGTCCTTCGAACGCATCGGCCAGGTCGCGCCGTTCCTCGCCGTCGGCTTCGTCGTCTGCCTGCTCTCCGCCCGGGCTCTCAACTCCCTGGCCCTCGGCGACGAGTTGGCCGCCGGTCTCGGTGAACGGGTCGCCGTGGCACGGGCGGTGGCCGCCCTCGGTGCCGTACTGCTCTGCGGAGCGGCCACCGCCGTCGCCGGGCCGATCGGCTTCGTCGGTCTCGTCGTCCCGCACACCTGCCGGCTCCTCGTCGGCGTCGACCACCGCTGGCTCCTGCCGCTCTCCACCGTGCTCGGCGGGGTCCTGCTCACCGCCGCCGACGTCGTCGGCCGGATCGTGGCACGACCCTCCGAGATCGACGTCGGCATCGTCACGGCCCTGATCGGGGCCCCGTTCTTCATCTACATCGTCCGCCGACAGAAGGTACGTGCCCTGTGAGCGCGCCCGTCCTCACCCGGCCCGCCTCCGTCGAGGCCGCCACCCGCCGCCGCGTCCGGGGCGCCTCGCGCCGCCGCCGCGTCGTCCTGGTGCTGGTCCTCCTCGTGGCCGCCGCGTTCGCCGTGACCCTGATGGCGGGCCGCACCTACTACCCGCCCGGCGACGTGCTCCGGGTGATCCTCGGCGAGCAGGTGCCCGGCGCGTCCTTCACCGTGGGCCGGCTGCGGCTGCCGCGCGCGGTCCTCGCCCTGGTCGCCGGATTCAGCTTCGGCCTGGCCGGCGTCACCTTCCAGACGATGCTCCGCAACCCGCTCGCCAGCCCCGACATCATCGGCATCAGCTCCGGGGCGAGCGCCGCGGCCGCCATCGCCATCGTCACCCTCTCCCTCGGCGAGGTGCAGGTCTCCGTCCTCGCCATCGCCGCCGGACTCGGCGTCGCCCTGCTGGTGTACTCGCTGGCGTTCAAGGGCGGAGTCGCCGGCACCCGGCTCATCCTCATCGGCATCGGGATCTCCGCGATGCTCGACAGCATCACCTCCTACGTCCTGTCCCAGGCCGCCGAATGGGACCTCCAGGAGGCCATGCGATGGCTGACCGGCAGCCTCAACGGCGCCACCTGGGACCAGGTGATCCCCGCCCTCGCCGCGGCCGCCGTCCTCACCCCGCTGCTGCTGGGGCAGGCCCGTAACCTCTCCGCGCTCCAGCTCGGCGACGACACCGCCTCCGCCCTCGGCGTACGCGTGGAACGCACCCGGATCACCGTGATCGTCGCCGCCGTCGGGCTGATCGCCTTCGCCACGGCGGCGGCCGGACCCATCGCGTTCGTGGCGTTCCTCTCCGGGCCCATCGCCGCCCGCATCGTCGGGGCGGGCGGCTCGCTGCTCGTGCCCGCCGGGCTCGTCGGCTCGCTGCTCGTCCTCGTCGCCGACTTCACCGGCCAGTTCGCCTTCGGCGAGCGCTACCCCGTCGGCGTCGTCACCGGCGTCCTCGGAGCCCCCTACCTCGTCTACCTGATCATCCGCACCAACCGGGCGGGAGGCTCGCTATGACCACGCACCACCGACTGACCGCCGAAGGACTCACCCTCGGCTACGGCGACCGCACGGTCGTCGACTCCCTCGACCTCGCCGTACCGCCCGGCCGGATCACCGTCATCGTCGGCGCCAACGCCTGCGGCAAGTCGACCCTCCTGCGCTCCATGTCCCGGCTGCTCGCCCCCAGGGCGGGCCGCGTCGTCCTGGACGGCAAGGAGGTGCACCGGCTGCCCGCCAAGGAACTGGCCCGCACCCTCGGACTGCTCCCGCAGTCGCCGATCGCACCCGAGGGCATCACCGTCTCCGACCTCGTCGGCCGCGGCCGCCACCCGCATCAGGGGATCTTCTCCCGCTGGAACGAGAAGGACGACGCCGCCGTCGCCGCCGCACTGGAGGCCACGCACACCGAACCGCTCGCCGAACGGGCCGTGGACGAACTCTCCGGCGGCCAGCGCCAGCGCGTATGGATCGCCATGGCGCTCGCCCAGCAGACCGACCTGCTGCTCCTCGACGAGCCGACCACCTTCCTCGACGCAAGCCACCAGATCGAGGTCCTCGACCTCCTCACCGACCTGAACCGCTCGCGCGGCACCACCATCGTGATGGTCCTGCACGACCTCAACCTCGCCGCCCGGTACGCGGACCACCTGATCGCCCTCGCCGACGGCGGCCTCCACGCCTCCGGCACCCCGGCCGAGGTGCTGACCGAGGAGACCGTCCGGGCGGTGTTCGACCTCGACAGCCGCATCATCGATGACCCCGTGTCCGGGCGGCCCCTGATGCTCCCGATCGGCCGCCACCACGTGCTCGACGGCGCGGACCTGGCCGCGTCACCGGTCCCTCAGGAACCGAGCAGCGCCGAGCCGTACCAGTCCGAGGCGTCGGCCACCCCCGGCAGCACGAGGAAGTAGCCGCCGCCCGTCGTGGTGCTGAAGTCCGCGAACCGCTCGCCCTCGAGCCGCTTCTGCACCGTCGCGAACTGCCGGTCGACATCCCGCTGGTAGCAGCAGAAGACCAGCCCCACATCGAGCGTCCCGTCGGGCGCGAGGCCCCGGTCCACGTTGTAGCTGCGGCGCAGCAGGACCGAGTCCTCGCTCCCGGGGGTACGGGGGTTGGCCCGGCGGATGTGGGAGTCCAGCGGTGTCACCCGGCCCTGCGGATCGCGCCCGTAGTCGAGCGGGTCGCTCTCCTTCTTCCCGTCGAGCGGCGCGCCGGTCGACTTGCGCCGGCCGAAGATCCGCTCCTGCTCGCCCAACGGGACCCGGTCCCACGCCTCGGCCCCCAACCGGATCGTCCGCAGCACCTGGTAGCTCCCGCCCCGCGCCCAGTCCGGCCCCTCCGGCCCGACCCAGACCAGCCGGTCCATCTCCCGCGCCGACGTCGTGTCCGGGTGCGCGGTGCCGTCCTTGAAGCCGGTGAACGACCGGGGGCTGCCCTCGGGGCGCGGCGGGTTCACGAACCCGTCGGCCCGCCACCGGGCCTGCAGCAGCCCCGAGGTCTCCCGCGCCAGATCCCGTACGACATGGAGGACGGCGTCCGGGTGCTGCGCGCAGACCTGCACCGAGAGATCTCCGTGGCAGGCTTCCGGTTCGAGTTGGTCTCCGGGGAAGCGCGGCATCCGGGTGAGGCCGGGCGGCCGCGCCCCGGCCAGCCCGAAACGCCCGTCGAACAGCGAGGCACCCACCCCGACGGTGATGGTCAGCCGGTCCTCCGGGCCCCGCACCGCCGCCACGTCCGGATCCTTCGGGGTGACCCCGGCGGTGAGGACACGGGACCGCACGGTCAGCTTCCGGAAGAGCGCCGCCAGCTCCTTCCGGTCCCGTGCGAGCACGTCGAAGGCGGCGAAACCGCCGAACCGCTGCTGCGGGGTCAGGATCCCCGCCTGGTGCGCGCCGTGGAACGGCACCCGGTCCTCGTCCGAAGCCACTGCGGGGGCACCGGCAGCGGCGCCCGCCGACACCGTGCCGATCAGTCCCGCGCCCCCCACCACACTCGCGGCACCCCGCACGAAGGTTCGTCGGCCGAGACGCGCGTCCCGGTATTGGTCACTTTCCGTCATGGCCGTTCTCTTTTCGCGAGGCGGACGGACTGCTCTGTCCCTCTCACCCCTACCGCACGGAGCACCAGCTCAGCGCCGCTTCCTCCGTGCGGGGCGGTTCGCCTGGGCCGGGAGGCCGAGCGCCGGGGCGTGCGCCCCCCTGATCGGCTGACTGCGAACAGTGAGTGACATGTTTCGCGGCGCGGCGGGGCACACAGGGGAGGTCTGTTCCCGGGCCTGGCACCGGGATGTCCTGAACACCCCGAACCGGCCATGGGGAGAACCTCGGTGGAGAACACCTCGGTGCAGCACAAGGAAACCGTACGGACCTGCCCGTTCGACTACGCGCAGCAGCTCGAGTTCGACCCCCAGCTCAGGCAATTGCTGACCGAGGAGCCGGTCTCCCGCATCCGGATGGCGTACGGCGAGGGCGAGGCCTGGCTCGTCACCCGCTACGAGGACGTCCGGACGGTCACCACCGACCGGCGGTTCAGCCGCAGCGCCGTCCTCGGCCGTGACTTCCCCCGGATGACCCCGGAGCCGATCGTCCAGGCCGAGTCCATCAACCTCATGGACCCGCCCGCCAGCAGCCGGCTGCGCAGCCTGGTCGCCAAGAGCTTCACCCCCCGCCGCGTCGAGCAGATGCGCGGCGGGACCCAGCGGGTGGTGGACCGGCTGCTGGACGAGATGGCGGAGGAGGGCGCACCGGCCGACTTCGTGGCCCGGGTCTCCTCGCCGCTGCCGCTGATCACCATCTGCGAGGCCCTCGACATCCCCGAGGCCGACCGCCCCTGGCTCCGCGCCCACGCCATGACCATGATGAACGTCGGGGCCGCCGGCAAGCAGGACGCCGTACGCGCCAAGGCGGAGCTGCGCGGCTACTTCCAGGAGCTGACCGCCGACCGGCGCCGCTCCCCGGGCGAGGACCTCATCAGCACCCTGGCCACCGCGCGGGACGGCGCCGAACTGCTGGACGACGACGAACTGGCCGTCATGGCGATGGTCCTGCTCATCACCGGCCAGGACACCACCACCTACCAGCTCGGCAACATCGCCTACACCCTGCTCACCCGCCCGGAACTCCTCCACTCCCTCCAGGCCGAACCGGCGCGGCTGCCCCGCACCCTGGAGGAGCTGCTGCGCCACATCCCCTTCCGCAAGGGCGTCGGCATCCCGCGCATCGCGTTGGAGGACGTGGAGCTCGGCGGTGTCCTCATCAAGGCCGGGGACGTGGTGCACGTGTCCTATCTGACGGCCAACCGGGACGCCGCCAAGTTCGACCGTCCCGACGAGCTGGACCCCGACCGCCCGTCCATCCCCCACATGACGTTCGGCTGGGGCGCCCACCACTGCCTGGGCGCGCCGCTCGCCACCATGGAGCTGGAAGTCGCCTTCTCCACGCTGCTGACCCGCTTCCCGGCCCTGCGTCTGGACGTGCCGCCCGAGGACATCGAGTGGAACACGACGTCCATCTGGCGTTACCCGCTCGCCCTGCCCGTCACGTGGTGACGAGAGCCTCCGCTCCGAGATACGAGGAGAACCCATGGCGACCCTGTGCAGACCCGCCATCGCTGTGCCCGAGCACGTCATCACGATGCAGCAGACCCTGGACCTGGCCCGCGAGACCCACGACGGGCACCCGCAGCGCGATCTCGTCCTGCGGCTCATCCAGAACACCGGCGTCCAGACCCGGCACCTCGTGCAGCCCATCGAGGAGACCCTGAAGCACCCCGGATTCGAGCTCCGCAACCGGGTGTACGAGGCCGAGGCCAAGAGGCGGGTGCCCGACGTCGTCCGGCAGGCCCTCGCCCACGCCGAGACCGACGCGTCCGAGATCGACCTGATCGTCTACGTCTCCTGCACGGGCTTCATGATGCCGTCGCTGACCGCGTGGCTCATCAACACCATGGGCTTCCGGCCCGGGACCCGCCAACTGCCCATCGCCCAGCTCGGCTGCGCGGCGGGCGGCGCGGCCATCAACCGCGCGCACGACTTCTGCGTGGCCTACCCCGAGGCCAACGTCCTCATCGTCTCCTGCGAGTTCTGCTCGCTGTGCTACCAGCCCACCGACATCGGCGTGGGCTCGCTGCTCTCCAACGGGCTGTTCGGGGACGCCCTCTCCGCCGCCGTCGTCCGGGGACAGGGCGGCACGGGGATGCGGCTGGAGCGCAACGGCTCGCACCTGGTGCCCGACACCGAGGACTGGATCTCCTACGCGGTCCGCGACACCGGATTCCACTTCCTGCTGGACAAGCGGGTCCCCGGCACCATGGAGATGCTCGCCCCGGTTCTCCAGGATCTGGTCGACCTGCACGGCTGGTCCGTCCCGGACATGGACTTCTTCATCGTGCACGCGGGCGGGCCGCGCATCCTGGACGACCTCTGCCACTTCCTGAAGCTGCCGCCGGAGATGTTCCGCTACAGCCGGGCCACCCTCACCGAACGCGGCAACATCGCCAGCTCCGTCGTCTTCGACGCGCTGGCCCGGCTCTTCGACGACGGCGGAGCCGCCGAGTCCGCGCAGGGCCTCATCGCCGGTTTCGGACCCGGCATCACCGCCGAGACGGCTCTGGGCACCTGGACCGTCGACGACCTCCGCCCGTCCGTCGCGTCCGGTCTCGACGAGCTGGAGCTCACCGCCGGCGTTGCGCTGTCCGGCTGAACCGGCTAAGGCGACCGGCGGGCGGGGACGAAGGAACGGGTGTTCGCGCTTCGCGGATGCACTCGCTCCGCGAACGGATCCCCATCCCGAGGAGAATGCATGCGCCTGCCCGCCCGATGGGCCACGGCCGCCCTGCTGCTGATCGCCCCGATGATCGCCATCCCTGCCCCGGCCTCGGCCGACAGCGGACCGGAAGGGGTCGTGGTGGAGCAGTCCACCCGGGCCGTACCCGGGCAGTACATCGTCACCCTGGAGCCCGAGCTCTCGCCGGACACCGTCCTGCGGGAGCTCGGGCTCGACCCGTTGTTCCGTTACGGGAACGTCCTGCACGGCTTCGCCGCCACGCTCACCGCCGCCGAACTCGAAGCGGTACGCACCGTTCCCGGCGTCCTCGCCGTCGAGGAGAACGCCGAGGTGGCGGTGGAGGCCCCCCGGGCGGGAAGCCTCTTCCGGGCTCCCGCGGCCGGCTGGGGCACCGACCGCATCGACCAGCGCGCCCTGCCGCTGGACGACACCTTCACCACCACGGCCACCGGCGACGGCGTGAAGGTCTACGTCGTCGACACCGGGATCGACGCCGCGCACAGCGAGTTCGGCGGCCGGGTCGTGAAGGGGTACGACGCCGTGGGCGACGGCCGCGACGGCATGGACTGCAACGGACACGGCACCCATGTCGCCGGCACCGCGGGCGGTGCGACCTCCGGCGTCGCCGAGGACGCCTCGCTGGTGAACGTACGCGTCCTGAACTGCGAGGGCCGGGGCACCTGGGCCGGCATCCTCGCCGGGTTCGACTGGGTCGCCAAGGACGCCGAGCGCACCAAGGCCCCCGGTGTGCTGAACGCCTCGCTCGGCGGGGCCCGCTCCAGCGCGGTCGACGCGGCGGTCGAGGCCGTCGCGGACGCGGGCGTGCTGCCCGTCGTGGCCGCCGGGAACGACGACCGGGACGCCTGCGACGTCTCCCCGGCCGCCGCCGACGGCGTGGTCACGGTCGGCGCGAGCGACCGGCAGGACCGGGAGACCTCCTTCAGCAACTGGGGCTCCTGCCTCGCGCTGTACGCCCCCGGGGCCGACATCGTCTCCGCCCGGCTCGGCGGCGGCACCGTCTCGCTGAACGGCACCTCCATGGCCAGCCCGCACGTCGCGGGCGTCGCCGCGCTCTACAAGGAGGAGAACCCCTCCGCCTCGCCTGCCGCCGTCGCGCGGTGGCTCAACGACACGGCCACTCCCGACGTGCTCTCCGGCCTCGGCCAGGGCTCGCCCGACCGGCTGCTGTACACCGGCGGCCTCTGACGATCCCTCAAACGGCCTGCCCGGCCCCCCGAAACCGGGCCGGGCAGGCCGTCTGGCTGTTGTCGGAACGGTGGACTGTCTCTCATTTCTCTGCAACTCTCTGACGGCACAACGCAAAACAGGCCGCAGCATACGCAGAATTCCGTGTTCCCTGGCTGCGGTCACAGAGCCGCGCCCTCGGCGCGCCCCGCGCCGAGGCCGAAGATCGGGGAGCTATGAGAGCCCAACACTGGAGATGGCGGGCGATATCCGCCGTCATCACGACCAGTCTTCTGATGATCGGCATACCGTCGTTCGCCGCCGCTGCGGCCGACGGACCCAACCTCGCCGCGGGCCGGGCCGCGGCCGCCAGCAGCGCCCACGCCGAGTACGGCGCGGCCAACATCACCGACGGCAACCGGTCGACGTACTGGGAGAGTGGCGGAGGCGGACTGCCCCAGTGGGTCCAGACCGACCTGGGCGCGGGCACCCGCGTCGACGAGGTGAAGCTGACCCTTCCGGCGGGCTGGGAGACCCGCACCCAGACCCTGTCCCTCCAGGGCAGCGCGGACGGCACCAGCTTCGCGACCCTGAAGAACTCCGCGACGTACAGCTTCGCCCCCGGAGCCGCGAACGAGGTCACCATCGCGTTCCCGGCCACCCTGACCCGCTTCGTACGCGTCAGCATCACCGCCAACACCGGCTGGCCGGCCGCCCAGCTCTCCGAGCTGGAGGTCCGGGGCGCCGGGGACTCCTCGGCAGACCTCGCCGCGGGCAAGACCCTCACCGCCAGCAGCAGCAACGGCTCACAGACCCCGGCCAACGCCAACGACGGCAACCGTGACAGCCACTGGGCGAGCCGCAACGACCAGTTCCCGCAGTGGATCCAGGCGGACCTGGGCGCGTCGCTGGGCGTGGACCGGGTGGTGCTGCGGCTGCCCGACGGCTGGGCGGCACGCAGCCAGACCCTGAAGCTTCAGGGCAGCGCCAACGGCACGGACTTCACGGACCTCACCGCGTCCAAGGCCTACCGCTTCGACGCGGCGGGCGGACAGTCGGCGACGATCAGCTTCGACGCCACGACGACGCGGTACGTCCGTGTCCTGTTCACCGCCAACACCGGTGCACAGGCCGCCCAGTTGGCCGAGCTGGAGATCTACGGTCCCACCACCGGGGACACGCAGGCCCCGACCGCGCCGGCGAACCTCGCCTTCACCGAGCCCGCCACCGGCCAGATCCGGCTGACCTGGAAGGCGTCGACGGACGACAAGGGCGTCACGGGCTATGACGTCTACGCGAACAACACCCTGCTCACCAGCGTGGGCGCTGACGTCACCACGTACACCGACACCCGGCCGGCCGGGCAGAGCGTCAGCTACTTCGTCCGCGCCAAGGACGCGGCGGGCAACGTCTCGGCCAACAGCAACACCGTCACCCGCGCGGGAGACTCCGGCGACACCCAGGCCCCCACCGCCCCCTCCGCGCTGGCGTTCACCGAACCGTCCGCCGGCTCGGTCAAGCTGACCTGGCAGGCGTCCACCGACAACAAGGGCGTGACCGGCTACGACGTCTACGCCAACAACGTGCTGCGCGGCAGTGTCGCGGGCAATGTGCTGACCTACACCGACACCCCGTCGGCGTCCACCACGGTCAGCTACTTCGTGCGTGCGAAGGACGCGGCGGGCAACGTCTCCGGCGACAGCAACACCGTCACCCGCAACGGGCAGAGCGGCTCCGCGTCCAACCTCGCCGTGAACAAGCCGATCACGGCCTCCTCCGTGGTCCACACCTACGTCGCCGAGAACGCCAACGACAACAGCACCTCCACCTACTGGGAGGGCGCGGGCGGCAGTTACCCCAACACGCTCACCGTGAAGCTCGGCTCCAACGCCGACACGGAGAACGTCGTCGTCAAGCTCAACCCCGACAGCAGCTGGGGACCGCGCACCCAGCGCATCGAGGTGCTCGGCCGGGAACAGAGCTCCTCCTCCTTCAACTCCCTCTCCGCAGCGAAGGATTACGCCTTCAGCCCGGCGTCCGGAAACACGGTGACCATCCCGGTCTCCGCCCGCGTCGCGGACGTCCAGCTGAAGTTCACCGCCAACAGCGGCTCCGGCGCCGGCCAGGTCGCCGAGTTCCAGGTCCTGGGCGCCCCGGCGGCCAACCCCGACCTCCAGGTCACCGGTATCACCGCTGCTCCCGCCGCCCCGGTCGAGACGGACGAGATCACCCTGACCGCGACCGTCCGCAACGCCGGAGCGCTCGCCGCCCCGGCGAGCAAGGTCGAGCTGCGGCTCGGCTCCACCAAGGTCGCCACCGCCTCGGTCGGCGCCCTGGCATCGGGCGCCTCCACCCAGGTCAGCGCGTCCATCGGGGCGCGGAACGCGGGCAGTTACCAACTGAGCGCGGTCGCCGACCCGGCGAATGAGGTCATCGAGCAGAACGAGACCAACAACACCTGGACCAGCGCCTCCCCGCTGGTCGTGAAGCCGGTCTCCAGCTCCGACCTGGTGGCCGCCGCGGTCACCACCTCGCCCTCGGCCGCCTCCGCCGGCGACACGGTCACCTTCTCCGTCGCCCTCAAGAACCAGGGCACGGTGGCTTCGGCGAGCGGTGCGCACGGCATCACGCTGACCCTCGTCGACAGCAAGGGCGCCACGGTGAAGACCCTGACCGGCGCCCACAACGGGGCCATCGCGGCGGGCGCCACCACCACACCCGTCTCGCTGGGCACCTGGACCGCGGCCAACGGCTCGTACACCGTACGGACCGTGATCGCGGCCGACGCCAACGAACTCCCGGTCAAGCGCGAGAACAACACCTCCACCCAGGCCCTCTTCGTCGGGCGCGGCGCCAACATGCCGTACGACATGTACGAGGCGGAGGACGGGACGACCGGCGGCGGCGCCCAGGTCGTCGGCCCCAACCGGACCGTCGGCGACATCGCGGGCGAAGCTTCCGGCCGCAAGGCCGTCACCCTCAACAACAACGGGAACTACGTCGAGTTCACCACCCGGGCCTCCACCAACACGCTGGTGACCCGGTTCTCCATCCCCGACGCCCCGGGCGGCGGCGGTATCGACTCCACGCTGAACGTCTACGTCGACGGTGTCTTCCTCAAGGCGATCGACCTCACCTCGAAGTACGCCTGGCTGTACGGGAACGAGACCGCTCCCGGCAACTCCCCGGGCTCCGGGGCGCCCCGTCACATCTACGACGAGGCGAACGTGATGCTGGGCAAGACCGTCCCGGCGGGCTCGAAGATCCGGCTCCAGAAGGACAGCGCCAACACCTCGACGTACGCGATCGACTTCATCAACCTGGAGCAGGTCGCCCCGGTCGCCAACCCGAACCCGGCGACGTACACCGTGCCGGCCGGCTTCACCCACCAGGACGTCCAGAACGCCCTGGACAAGGTCCGCATGGACACCACCGGCACCCTGGTGGGCGTCTACCTCCCGGCGGGCGAGTACAGCACGGCCAGCAAGTTCCAGGTCTACGGCAAGGCCGTGAGGGTGATCGGGGCCGGGCCCTGGTACACCCGCTTCAACGCACCGGCCACGCAGGACAACACCGACGTCGGCTTCCGGGCCGAGGCCAGTGCCAAGGGGTCGTCGTTCGCGAACTTCGCGTACTTCGGCAACTACACGTCCCGGATCGACGGGCCGGGCAAGGTCTTCGACTTCTCGAACGTCTCGGACATCGTGATCGACAACATCTGGAACGAGCACATGGTGTGCCTCTACTGGGGCGCGAACACCGACAACATCACCATCAAGAACTCCCGTATCCGCAACATGTTCGCCGACGGCGTCAACATGACCAACGGGTCCACCGACAACCTCGTGACCAACAACGAGGCGCGGGCCACCGGAGACGACAGCTTCGCGCTGTTCTCGGCGATCGACGCCGGGGGAGCGGACATGAAGAACAACGTCTACGAGAACCTGACCTCGATCCTCACCTGGCGTGCGGCGGGCATCGCCGTCTACGGCGGGTACGACAACACCTTCCGCAACATCCACATCGCCGACACCCTCGTGTACTCCGGGATCACGGTCAGCTCGCTGGACTTCGGCTACCCGATGAACGGATTCGGGACCGCACCGACGACGATCGAGAACGTCTCGATCGTGCGCGCGGGCGGTCACTTCTGGGGATCGCAGACCTTCCCCGGCATCTGGCTGTTCTCGGCGTCGAAGGTGTTCCAGGGGATCCGCATCAACAACGTGGACATCGTCGATCCCACCTACAGCGGGATCATGTTCCAGACGAACTACGTCGGCGGACAGCCCCAGTTCCCGATCAAGGACACCGTGCTCAGCGACATCTCCATCTCGGGGGCGCGCAAGAGCGGTGACGCGTTCGACGCCAAGTCCGGCTTCGGACTGTGGGCCAACGAGATGCCGGAGGCCGGACAGGGCCCGGCCTCCGGCGAAGTCACCTTCAACGGGGTGAAGTTCAGCGGCAACGCCCAGGACATCAAGAACACCACGCCCGGCTTCAAGATCAACATCAACCCGTAGGTGAGGAGAGGGGTCGCGGAGTGATCGCAAGGGGGCGCTTCCCGATGGCTGGGAAGTGCCCCCTGTGCGTGCAATCCTTGCGTTGATAAGTCAAGTCTTTGCGCTACTTGCGCTAACCTTGCGGCATGACGCGACGACTTGCTCAGGTTGCCAAGAAGGTTGGGGTCAGCGAGGCCACGGTGAGCCGGGTGCTCAACGGAAAGCCCGGGGTGTCCCGGGCCACCCGGCAGTCCGTGCTGACGGCCCTGGACGTCCTCGGCTACGAGCGCCCCACCCAACTGCGGGGCGAGCGCGCCCGGCTCGTCGGCCTCGTCCTGCCCGAACTGCAGAACCCGATCTTCCCCGCCTTCGCCGAGGTGATCGGCGGCGCCCTCGCCCAGCAGGGGCTCACCCCCGTCCTCTGCACCCAGACCAAGGGCGGGGTGTCCGAGGCGGACTACGTGGACCTTCTGCTCCAGCAGCAGGTCTCGGGGGTGGTCTTCGCCGGCGGCCTGTTCGCCCAGGCCGACGAGGCCCACGAGCACTACCACCGGCTCGCCGAGCGCCGTATCCCCGTCGTACTGATCAACGCCCCCATAGAGGGGCTGGACTTCCCCTGTGTCTCCTGCGACGACGCCGTCGCGATCGAGCGCGCCTGGCGCCATCTGGCCTCCCTCGGCCATGAGCGCATCGGCGTGGTGATGGGCCCCTCCGACCACGTTCCCTCCCGCCGCAAGCTCGCCGCGGCCCGGTCCGTCGCGTCGGCCACCGGCGGTGAGCTGACCGAGGCGCACGTCGAGCGCTCGATGTTCTCCCTGGAGGGCGGCCAGGCGGCGGCCTCCCGGCTGCTTGAGCGAGGCGTCACCGGCATCATCTGCGCCAGCGACCCCCTCGCCCTCGGCGCCGTCCGCGCGGCCCGCAGGCGCGGCCTCGGCGTGCCGTCCGACGTCTCCGTCGTCGGCTACGACGACTCGGCGTTCATGAACTGCACCGAACCCCCGCTCACCACCATCCGCCAGCCCATCGAGGCCATGGGCCGGGCCGCCGTCGAACTGCTCTGCGCCGGCATCCAGGGCGGATCGCTCCCGCCGGACGAGCTGCTGTTCGAGCCGGAGCTGGTGGTCCGGGGCTCCACCGCGCAGGCGCCCCGCTGAGCCCGGAGCACCGGTCCATCCACCGCCGACGGGGCACGCCAGGATCGCGGGGTGCGTGCGGCTGCGGCACAGTGGGGCACATGGACGACCTCAACGCACTCGCCGAGGAACACCTGACCGCCGCCCGCGCCTCCGCACACGGCCGCAGCGCCCACCTCGTGCTCCAGGAGCCCCCCTTGCGGCAGACGGTGATCGCCCTCACCGAGGGGACCGCGCTCGACGAGCACAACGCGCCGCCCGCCGCCTCGCTCCTCGTCCTGCGCGGCGGCGTCCGCCTCACCGCCGCGTCCGGCGACGCGGAACTGCCCGCCGGAACCCTGCACCCGATCCCGCAGGAACGGCACGGGCTGCTGGCGCTCAGCGACGCCGTGGTCCTCCTCACCGCCGTCAACGACTGACCGGACACCGATCGCCGGACACCCCCAGGTGTGTCCCGGCCACGACGTGGCAGGAGAGGATCGAGCGGGGTCGGCACGTCCGGGAACGGGCAGGTCACCCCGGTCACCACAGCCACCCACGTCCCCGGAGTACCAGCTTGCCCACCCAGACCGCGTCCGCCGCGGACAGCACCGCCCCCGCCGACGGGCACGCCTCCCCGCCCCGCTCCTGGCTCACCGCTCTGCGCCGTACCCCGGTCTCGCTGTGGAACGACGACATCACCGACTGGGCCGCGGCCCTCACGTACTACGCCATCCTCGCCCTGCTCCCGGCGCTCCTGGTCACCGTGTCCGTGATCGGCCTCGCCAATCCCGACGCGACCAGCGCCCTGATCTCCGACATCACCGCGTTCGCGCCCGCCGAGTCGGGGGAGGCGCTGCGCAGGCCGCTGGAAGCGGCGACCGAGCAGCGCTCCGCCGTCTGGCTGCTCGTCGCGACCGGGTCCGTGAGCGCCGTCTGGTCCGCGTGCAGCTACCTCGCGGTCTTCCGCCGCGCGATGCACGCGATGCACGGCGTCCGGGACAACCGCCCGCCCCTGCGCCAGGCGCACATCATCGTCGTCTCGGCGATCGGCCTGCTCCTCCTGCTGATGACCAGCGCCTTCGCCCTCGTCATGACCGGCCCGCTGGCCCGCTGGCTCGGACGTCGCGTCGGCCTGCCGCACGAGGGGGAGACCCTGTGGGCGGCGCTGAAGTGGCCGCTGCTGGTCCTCCTCGTCGCCTGCCTGATCATGGTCCTGTTCAGCACCGGCCCCCGCTCCGCACGGGGTGTCCGCCGGGGCCTGCCCGGCGGGATACTGGCCGCGCTCTGCTGGCTCACCGCATCGGCGCTGTTTGCCCTCTACGCGACCCAGGTCGGCAGCTACAGCCGGCTGTACGGATCGCTCGCCGGGCTCGTCGTCTTCCTGATCTGGGTCTGGTTCGCCAACCTCTCCCTGCTGGCCGGAGCCCAGTTCAACGTCGAGCTGCGGCGTCCCGAACCGCAGCCGGATCCCGGCACGGACGCGGACGGGTCCGCCCCGGCCGCAGGCTGAGCCGGGCCGGGCGCGTTCCCCGGCTCACCCCTTGGTGCGGTACCCGGCGACGACCGGCATGGTCTCGCGCAGCACCCGTACGCCGTCGTTGTCCGCGTCGCCCAGCCGGTGGCCCTGCCACGTCCCCGTCGCGCTGGAGAACCGGCTGATACGGCGGCAGTGGTCCCCGCACGCGGAGCGGTACGCCATGATCGTGTAGTGGGTGCCGTCCGCGGTGACCCAGCCGGTGTTGTACGGGCGGTTCCGGCTCACGCTCATCGAGCCGTCCGGGTTGCCCGCCAGCGTCGTACGGTCGTGGGCGAGGCCGAGGTTGTGGCCGATCTCGTGGCTCGCCGAGTCCAGGTCGATCCCGTCGACGTCGACGACCGCGTAGGCGTACTCGTCCGTGGAGCTGTCGAGGGCGGGCGTGTAGTCGGCCGTGCCGCCGCCCCGCTCCGGCCGGTCGACGACCAGCGTGACCAGATCGGCGCCGTACCGCGCCCGCTGCTCGTGCGCCTCGCGTCCGACCCCCGCCGACGTGTGGTCCTTGAGGAGGGCGTGCGCGGCACGGAACTCCTCCGACCCCTCGTAACCGGTCACCGTGTGCGGGTGGACGACGCGGATGATGCCGCAGAGCCCGCCACCCGCCAGGGACCGGTTCATCCGTGTCGCGATCCGCTGGGCCGAGGCGGGCACCCGGTGCTCGCCGCCCACCTGCCGCGCGGCCTTCGGTGTGTAGAGGACCAGCACGTCGACCACGGGGCAGGGGGCGGCCCGCGGCGCTTCCGCCGCGGCGCGCCCGGTGGCGGAGGCCGCGCAGAGCGACGCACCGATGCCGACGGCCAGAACTGCCTTCACGAGGTTCGCGCGCATGGGGAGTCGACTCCGTCCGTGAGGGGCGCCGCCCGATAGCTGAAAGTGACTCACTTTTAACACTCCGTGACGTTGCGCGCCTGTTGGGCCCGCCCCCGGCGACGGGCCGTTTATTCGCTGGCCAGAGGGGTGTGGCGGTGAGGAGGTGGGCAGGTACACGTGTACGAACTCGCACGAATGGAACGGCAGTCGGCGGCAGAGGGGCGTGTGTGACGTGACGGAACAGAGCGAATGGCGGTTCTCCGACGACCGGGGTCAGCAGTCGACGGCGCCCCGGCCGCCCGGGCGGGTGCTGGCCTACATCCAGGCGGGGGCGACCCTGTGGGACCTCGGGATCCGGCCGGTGGCCATCTTCGGCTCCGACCACGACGGACCCGACCCCGACACGGCGAAGACCGGCACCCTGCCGCTCACCGACGTCGAGTACGTGGGTGCGGGCAGCGCCCTGGGCGTCGAGCGGCTGCTGGGCGCCGAGCCGGACCTCGTGGTGGCCGTCAGCTACGGCGGCGGCCATGTCTACGGGCTGGCCCCCGAGACGGCCAAGCCCCTGGAGGAGCGGGTCCCGGTGGTCGTCCTCGACGTCAGCCAGGCCCGTACGTTCGGTGAGATCGGCGACCGGTTCGCCGAACTGGCCCGCTCGCTCGGCGCCACCGGGCGGCCGGACGCGGACCAGGACCTCGACGCCGCCCGGGAGCGGCTGCGCGCCGTCGTCGCCGCCACCTCCGCCGACGCGCCCCGGGTGCTCGCCCTCTCCCCGGCCGGCCCGGACCAGGCCCATGTCGCGCGCCCCAGGATGTGGCCCGAACTGCGGGTCCTCACCGAACTGGGCGTCCGGCTCGTGGAGCCCGCCGAAGGCCCGGGGGCCAATTGGTCCACGCTCGACCGCGCCGACACCTTCGCGCTGCGCCCCGAGGTGATCCTGACCGACATCCGCGCCCACGCCGCGCCCCTGGAAGAGCTGCGGGGGAGTGAGGGCACGCCGACGCCCGTCGTCCCGTGGAACCCCGAGCCCCTCTACGGGCCCCGCGACCACGCCCGCTTCCTGGACCTGGTCGCGGACGCCCTGGAGGCGGCGCGGGCGAGCTGAGCCGAGGCTCTACGGGGCGGGGACGAGGCCGTCGGCGACCAGTCCGGCGAGCACCGCCTCGCCCAGCGCCTGTACGGCGGAGGCGGGGCGGACCATCACGGTGAACTCCTTGATGCGTCCGTCCTCGTCCAGATGCACCAGGTCGATGCCGTGGATCTCCTTGCCCGCGACCGTCGCCCGGAAGAGCAGGACCGCCGACGGGGCCTCGGTCCCGTCGGCGCTCGTCTGCGAGGAGCCCGCGAACTCGCCGACGTAACGGAAGTCCTCGAAGGTGCGCAGCAGGACGCCGAACAGTCCCAGGACCGCCGCCCGGCCCTCGAACGGCGTGAACTTCACCGGGCTGTAGAGCCGGATGTCCTCGGTGAACAGATCGTCCAGGGCGCCGAGGTCGCGGTTGTCGACGGCGGCACGGAAACGGTCCACTGCGGTGGTCATGTGTCCTCCTCATAGTCAAGAAAGTGACTAGTCAGTTTCTTGACTATCATGAGGGCCGGTGTTCCGGACAGGGGTGGACGGGGATCTGTCCCGGCCCGGTGGAGAGGGAGGCGGTCCGATGGCGTTGCGCCATGCGGTGCTGGCGGCGCTGCTCGACGAGGAGCTGAGCGGCTACCAGGTGACGAAGGCCTTCGCGGCGGGCGTCGCGAACTTCTGGCACGCCCTGCCGCAGCAGGTCTACGCGGAGTTGGCCAGGCTGGAGAAGGAGGGCCTGGTCGCCGGGCGCGAGGTCGTCCAGGAGGGGCGTCCCAACAAGCGGCTGTTCCGCGTGACCGGCGAGGGGCTGGCCGAGCTGGAGGGCTTCGCGTCCGCCGCCGCCAAGCCCGCGTTCCTGCGGGAGGACCTGCTGGTCCAGGTCCAGGCGGCCGATCATCTCGACGCCGACGTGCTGATCGAGCGGCTCACCGAGCGGTACGCGTTCGCCGAGGCCAAGGCCGCGCTGTTCGAGGAGCAGCTGCGCAGGATGCGCGGCGGCCTGGGCGAGGCGGAGTTCCTGCTCCGCGGGGCGCGCGTCGGTCCGTATCTCACCTGCCGCCGCGGGCGGGATTTCGAACGCGCCAACCGCGACTGGTGCCGGGATGTGATGGAGGTGCTGCGGGCGCGGCGAGCGGCCGGAGGGGAGGTCTGACGACCGACTCCCCAACTTTCCCAAAAATATTCTGCAAAAACTCTTTGGGAAAGTGCTTCCGTCAGCCTACGCTGCTGCCATGGACAGCGAAGACAGCGGTCGCGTACTCGATCCGGCGCAGGACGGGGCCGCCCTCAAGGCCCTCACCCACCCCCTGCGCCTCACCCTGCTCGGACTGCTGCGCCAGCACGGCCCGGCCACCGCCAGCGAGCTCGCGGTCAGGACGGGGGAGTCCTCGGCGTCCACCAGCTACCACCTGCGGGTGCTCGCCAAGTACGCGTTCGTCGCCGAGGCCGACCACCGAGACAGCAGGGAACGCCGCTGGAAGTCCGTGCACGACGTCACCTCGTGGAGCAACGAGGCGATGCACGCCAGCCCCGGCGGCAGCGTGATCCTGAGCGTCCTGCACCGCCGACAGATCGAGCACCTCCAGCAGTCCCTGGACCGCCACGAGGCGGACCTGGACAGCGGCCGGCTGGGTGAGGAATGGCAGGAGCCGTCGGGGCTCAGCGACCTGATGCCCCGGCTGACCCCGGAGTCCCTCGCCGAGCTGTGGGAGGTGTTCCGCGCGAAGACGGCCGAGCTGACCGCCCGTGACGCCCAGGATCCCCGCGCCGAACAGGTCGTCCTGTTCACGGCAGGGCTTCCGCTGGCCCCGGAGGCCACGGATGCCGGAGAAGGCTCATGACCGGCCGGCCGGTCCCCGCCGCCGTCTCCCCGGGCCACGGCGGCCTGGACGGCGCGACCGCGCGCCGCCGTTACGTCACGGTCTCCTTCCTCTTCTGGCTCCCCATCGGCATGTCCATCGCGACGGGCGTGCTCCTCTTCACCGAACGCGGCATGGGTCTCGCGGCCATCGCCGGCTTCTACGCCGTGCACTCCCTCACGGCCGCCGCGATGGAGCTGCCCACCGGCGGCCTCTCCGACGTCATCGGGCGGCGCCCCGTCCTGGCCATCGCCGGGCTGCTCAACCTCACCGCCTTCACCCTCATCGGCCTCGGCGCGGCGGGCTGGGCCATCGCGCTCGGCATGGGCCTGATGGGTCTCGCCCGCGCCCTGTCCAGCGGACCCGCCGAGGCCTGGTACGTCGACACCGTCCACACCCACGCCGGACCCGACGCCGACCTGCGTACGGGCCTGGCGCGCGGCAGTTCCGCCACCTCGGCCGCCCTCGCGCTCGGCACCCTCCTCGGCGGCGGGCTGCCCTGGCTGCTCGGCCTCGCCCCCGGCCCGGGGGAGTGGCTGGCCGACACGACCGTCGGCCTGGTCATCCCGCTCTCCCTGCCCGCCCTGCTCGGCGCCCTGGTCGAAGGCGTCTTCGTGCTCTACGTGCTGAGCGCCCTGCCCGAACCTCCCCGGCCCCGGACGACCCTGCGCCGGGTCATGGGCGGTGTGCCCGCTGCCATCGCCGCCGGGCTCCGGCTCGGCGCCCGGGACGCCCTGATCCGCCGCATCCTGCTCACCGCGAGCGCCGCCGGGGCCGCCCTCGCCGCCGTCGAACTCCTCACCCCCGGCCGGGCCGCCGCCCTCATGGGCACCGCCGAATCCGGCGCGCTGGTCTTCGCCGGGCTCGCCTGCGCCGGGTTCCTCTGTTCCGCCCTCGGCAGCCAACTCGCCCCGCTCGTAGCCCGGTTCACCGGAAGCAGCGAGCGCGCGGTGCTCGCGAGCCTCGGGCTGGTGGCGCTGGGGCTGACCCTGCTCGGCCTCACCACGCACACGATGAGCCCCCTCGCCACGACGGTCGCCGTCACCGGCTACGGACTCGTCTACCTGGGCCTCGGAGCCGCGGGCCCCAACGAGAACGATCTGCTGCACCGCCGCGTCGACGCCTCGGGCCGCGCCACCGCCCTCTCCGTCCAGTCGCTCTCCCTGCAACTGGTCGCCGCCGGCGCCGGACTGGGCGCGGGCGCCCTGCCCCCGGGCCCGCTGCCCTGGCTGCTGGCCGCCACGGCCGTACTGGCGGGCGCGCTGCTCTGGGTCAGGCGCGCCGCCCCGGCCCCGCCCCACCACGGCCCCTCGGCGACCGGGGGCCCGGTCGCCGCCCCTGTTCCCGCCGGGCCGCTCCACGACACCGCACCCGAGGAGATCCACCCCCATGCCCGACCGACTTGAGCCGCTGGTCATCGGCGAATGCGTCGCCGACATCGTCCGGCAGCCGGACCGGGCCGACCGGGTCCACCCCGGCGGCAGCCCCGCGAACGTCGCGTACGGACTGGCCAGGCTCGGCCACCACCCCACTCTGCACACCCAGTTGGGCGCCGACGGCCACGGGCGGCTCATCCGTGACCATCTGACCGCCGCCGGGGTCGAGGTCCGTACCGACGACGCCACCGGGCCGACCCCCTCGGCCGTGGTCACCCTGGACGGCCAGGGGCACGCCACGTACGCCTTCGACGTCGGCTGGACCCTGGGTCCCGTCCCGCTCGACCGGGTGCCGGGGCATGTGCACACCGGTTCCATCGCGGCCGTCGTCGAACCCGGGGCGGCGACGGTCCTGGCCGCCCTGGAGTCGCTGCGGGCCGCCGCCACCGTCAGCTACGACCCCAACGTGCGGCCCGAGTTGATGGGCGAGCGCGCCCGGGCCGTGGATCGCGTCGAGCGCTGCGTCGCGCTGAGCGACGTCGTCAAGGCCAGCGACGAGGACCTGCGGTGGCTGCACCCGGACGAGGAGCCGGAGCGGATCGCCGGGCGGTGGCTCGCCGCCGGACCCGCCCTCGTCCTCGTCACCCGGGGCGAGGCGGGCGCGTCCGCCCTGTTCCGCGGCGGCCGGATCACCGTCAAGGCCCCGGCGGTCGAGGTCGCCGACACCGTAGGCGCGGGCGACGCCTTCATGTCGGGGACCCTCCACGCCCTCGCCGCGCACGGGCTCCTGGGCCCGGACGCCCGGGACCGGCTGCACGCCGTGGACCGGGGCACCGTCGCCGACGTCCTGCGCCACGCGGTCGCCTCCGCCGCCGTGACCGTCTCCCGGGCCGGGGCCAACCCGCCGGGGCCCGACGAGCTCCGCGAGGCGCTCGGCGTCAACTGACGCCACGTCATGACCCGTTCGGCGCAGTCGAACGCACCCTCGTGAGACGTTCCACCGTTCGTCAACCCGATGCAGTACGACAACGGGATCGGGGCGACGGGTGGCAACGGGGCGACGGGTGGCGAGGAGCGGGACGGAGCCGGGGACGCGGGCGGGCGTCTTAGCGGCCGGGGCGCGCACGGCGGTGCTGCAGGGCGTGGCGGGCTGGGTGCCGGGGGAGCCGGTCGGCAACGAATGGCTGCCCGCCGACTGGGGCGTGGACGACGCCTGGGTCCGCCGCCGCACCGGCATCGGCAGCCGGCACCGTGCCGGAGAGGGCGTCGCCACCGGCGACCTCGCGTTCGAGGCGGCCGCCCGGCTGCTGGCCCGCGCCCCGGCGGCGGGTGAGGTGGACGCGGTGGTCCTCGCCACCGCGACCCCCGACCACCTGTGCCCCGGCACCGCCCCCGCGCTCGCGGCCCGGCTGGGGCTCGGCACCGTACCGGCGCTGGACATCGCCGCCGTGTGCAGCGGCTTCGTCTACGGACTCGCCGTCTGTCACGGTCTCGTCACCTCGGGCCTCTACGGGCGGATCCTGCTCGTCGGGGCCGACGTCTACTCGACCTGGCTCGACCCCGCCGACCGTTCGGCGGGTGTCGTCTTCGGTGACGGGGCGGGCGCCGCCCTGGTCGCGGCCGGGCGCCGCGGCGATCCCGGGGAGCTGCTCGCGTTCGACCTGGGCAGCGACGGTACGGGCTACGACCTGATCACCGTCCCGGGCGGCGGGGCCCGCGCGCGGGCGAACGGAAAGCCGGCGGGCCTGACCGACGGCTTCTTCCGGATGCAGGGCGGCACCGTCTACCAGCACGCCGTGGAGCGGATGACCGGCTCCTGCCGGACGCTCCTGGACCGGGTCGGCTGGGACCCGGCCGAGGTCGACCGCTTCGTGCCGCACCAGGCCAACGCCCGGATCCTGCGCGCCGTCGCCGAGCGGGTCGGCATCGCGCCCCAGCGCTGCGTGACCCATCTGGAGCGGGTCGGCAACACCGGCGCCGCCTCCATCCCGCTGGCCCTCGCCGACGCGGCCGACGACGGGCTTCTGCACCCCGGCGACCGGGTGCTGCTCACCGCCTTCGGGGGCGGACTGACCTGGGGTTCGGCGGCACTTCGCTGGCCCGGGACCCCGCAGACCATGTGCACGGAATCTATGGAAGGAACACAGCATGTCGCTCCCCGCTGATCAGGGCACCGAGGCCCGAGCCGGCACCGCCGTCGCGGTGACGGGGGTCGGCCTCGTGACACCCGCAGGGGCGGACGAGCACAGCTTCTGGGAGGGGCTGTGCTCCGGGCGGTCCACCGCCCGGCGGATCGAGGAACTCGCGGGCCTGCCAGTCGACTTCGCCTGCCCGGTCGACGGCATCGACCTGGACGCGGCGGTGGGCGGCCGGTCGGTGTGGCGGATGGCCCGGTTCGTGAAGCTGGCGCTGGTCGCCGCCCGGCAGGCCGTCGCCGACGCCGGCCTCGACCCGGCCCGATGGGACGGCACCCGGGTCGGCGTGGTGCTCGGCGTGGGCGTCGGCGGCGTCTCCGTACTCGTCGACAACGCGGCCAAGCTGGCCGCCTCGGGCCCCGAGGCGGTCTCCCCGCTCCTCGTGCCGATGATGATCCCCAACGCGGCGGCGGGCGAGGTCGCCATCGCGCTGAAGGCGGGCGGCCCGAGCCTCGCCCCCGCCACCGCCTGCGCCTCCGGGGCCACGGCCGTCGCCGTCGCCCGCGATCTGCTGCTCGGCGGCAGCTGCGACGTGGTGGTCGCGGGCGGCGCGGAGTCGGTGCTGACCCCACTGGTGGTGACCGCGTTCGCCCGGATGGGGGCGCTGTCCACCCGTACCGCCGAACCGGCCGCCGCCTCACGCCCGTTCGCCGCCGACCGGGACGGCTTCGTCATCGGCGAGGGCGCCGCCATGCTCGTCCTGGAGCGCGAGGAGGGGGTACGCGCCCGGGGCGGCAGGACGCGCGCCCTGCTCGCCGGGGCCGGCTCCAGCACCGACGCCCACCACCCCACCGCCCCGGCCCCCGACGGTCACGGCGCCGAGCGGGCGGTACAGGCGGCGCTCGACCAGGCGGGCTGGACGCCGGGCGATGTCGACCACATCAACGCCCACGGCACCTCCACCCCCCTCAACGACGCCATGGAGACCACCCTCATCTCCCGGCTCTTCCCGCACCGGCCGCCGGTCACCGCGCCCAAGGGCGTCACCGGACACACCCTGGCGGCGGCGGGCGCGATCGAGGCGGTGGCCACCGTCCTGACGCTGGAACGTTCCGCCGTCCCCCCGATCGCCAACCTGGACGCGCTCCCCGACGCTTTCCCCCTCGACTGTGTGACGAAGGAACCCCGTCTCCGGCGGGTCGAGACGGCGCTCAGTCACTCCTTCGGCTTCGGCGGCCACAACGTCGTACTGGCCTTCCAACGAGCCTGATATACGGGGGCATTTCGGGACGGCGGGGGTGTCCTCGCCGTTCCTTGATCGTTACTTTGTTGTGACCGTACCCACGAACGACGCGGCCTCGCCGTCCACGAACGATTTGCTCACCGCAGTGCTCTTCGGGCCGAACTTCCGCCAGGAGCACGGATTCTGGCGCGGCCTGCTGACAACAGAACCGTTTCGCCGCCCCGGCGGCGGCACCCCCGACGAACGACTCGCCCTCTCCTACCACCGGTTGCGCATCCTCAACAACGCGCTCGACAGCGGCGCGCGGCTGGCCGCCGACCCCCGGGCGCTGGCCGCCCTCCACGAGTGGCTCGGCCCCGCCGACCCGGCGCTGACCACCGTGGCGGGCATCCATTACAACCTCTTCCTCGGCAGCCTCCTCGACCACGACGCCGACACCCGGCGCGACTTGTCGGACTTCCTCGCCCTGCGGCGGGTGGGCACCTTCCTCTGTACGGAGGTGGCGCACGGCAACGACGCCGCGGCCATCGAGACGACCGCGACGTACGACCGCGAACGCGAGGGCTTCGTCCTGCACACCCCGCACGCCGGGGCACAGAAGTTCATGCCCAACACCAGCCCCGCCGGGGGTCCCAAGTCCGGTGTGGTGGCGGCCCGGTTGCTCGCCGACGGCGCCGACCACGGCGTCTTCCTCTTCCTCGCCCCGCTCACCGACGCCCACCGCGCCCTGCCCGGCGTCCGGGTGCGGCGGCTGCCCGCCCGGATGGGCTCCCCGGTCGACCACTGCCTGACCTCCTTCGACCGCTGCTTCGTCCCCCGCGATGCGCTCCTCGCCGGACAGCACGGGCGGATCGGCGACGACGGCCGGTTCCGCAGCGAAGTCCCTAACCGCAGAAGGCGGTTCCTCGCCTCCATCGGTAGGGTCACCCCCGGCAAGCTCTCCATGAGCGCCTGCGCGGTCGGCTCCGCCCGGGTCACCCTGGCCATCGCCGTCCGGTACGCCGGCCATCGGATGATCTCGGGATCGCGTGCCGCCCGGCGGATCCCGGTGTACGCGCACCGCACCCACCACGCCCCCCTGGCCGGAGCGATGGCCACCGTCTACGCGATGAGCCTGCTGCACCGCAGGGCCCTGGACGGCTGGGAGTCGGCCTCCGAGACCGACCGGGGCGAGGCGGAACGCCTGGTGGCCGTCGCCAAGGGGTGGATCACCTGGCAGGCCCGCGACGTCATCGTCGAATGCCGCGAACGGTGCGGAGCCCAGGGGTTGTTGGAGAACAACGGAATGACCGAGCTGATCACCGGCATCGAGGGCGCGATCACCGCCGAGGGCGACAACCTCGCCGTCCACGCCAAGGCCGCCGCCGAGATGCTCTTCAGCGCCACCGACCGGGACACGGCCGACGACGACGGCCCCGGCGACCTGGACGACCCCGCCTTCCTCGGCCGGCTGTTCGCGGCCGTCGAGGACCTCTGGTTCGACCGCGCCCGGACGCGGATGAGCGCCGCCCCGCCCGGCGACCCGCTCGGGCGCTGGAACGCCGCGTCGTCGGCCGCGCTGCGCGGCGTCGAGGCGTACGCCTACCGGCAGGCGGACGAAGCGTACGCCGAGGCGGTCGCCACCCTGCCCGGGGGCGCGGCGCGCGATCGGCTCACCGAGCTGCGCCGGCTCTTCGCCCTCCGGTGGATCGCCCGCAACAGCGGCGACCTGCTCGCCTCCGGACGGCTGACCGCCGATCAGGTCACCTTTCTGCCCGACGCGGTGGAGGAGGCGACCGTCGTCGTGGCCGGACACACCCCCGCCCTGGTGGCGACCTTCGCCCTGCCCGAGCGCCTGATGTCGGACTGGCCGATCGCCGGACCCCGGTACGCGGACGTCTACGACGACCCCGATGGGGCGTGGCACCGGAGCCGCAGGGCGGGAATCCGGGGGCGGGCGGCGGAGTTCCGGCGGCCCGTCTGCGGCAGCCGGAGGCGCCCACTGCGCGAGAAGGTCGCGGCGCTCGGCACCCGTGGGGTCCTCCTGGCGTACTGGGGAACCACATCGGTGCTCTCCCGATGGTTCGAGAAGCCGCAGGTGAGCGTAGATGAATCGGTTCGCCGGAAGGCGTAACCGGAAGATCGTCATCCAGTTATTTCGGGCGGTGGGCGGCACCGGTTTTCCCGCCGCTCGGACGATCTCGACGAACCCGATGAGAGGAATCGCCATGAAGACCATTCACCCCAAGATCACCGAGGTGCTGACCGGGACGTTCAAGGTGCCCGCCCACGAGGTCCTGCCGGAGTCCACCATGGACAGCCTGGAGATGGACTCCCTCGCGGTCGCCGAGTTCGCCGTCATCATCAAGGAGACCCTGGGCGTCGACGCCGACTCCGAGAAGCTCTACAAGGACGCCACGCTGGCCGACATCTCCGCGTACATCGACGAGGCCGTCGGCAGCACGGCGGCCGAGGCGACGGTGCCGGTGAGCAACACCCGATGAAACGACCCGCCATCGCCGTGACGGGACTGGGGATGATCACCCCGGTCGGCCACACCACCGACACCACCTGGGACGGAGTCCGCGCCGGCGTCTCACCCGCCCGCACCGTCCCCGAACTGCAAGGCTGCGCCGTCGACTTCGCCTGTACGGTCTCCGGCATCGACCTCGACGACGCGGTCGGCGGCCGGTCCGCTTTCCGCATGGGCCGGTACGTCAAGTTCGCCCTCCTGGCCGCCCGGGAGGCGGTCGCCGACGCCGGGCTCGACCCGGCGCACTGGGACGGGGCCCGGGTCGCCGTCGTGGTCGGCACCAGCAGCGGAGGATCCGCCGGACTCACCGAACAGGCCGTCGCCCTGGAGCGGCGCGGCCCCGAGGCCACCTCGCCCTCGGGCATCCTGCTGACCATCCCGAACATGCCCGCGGCCGAGATCGCCATCGCGATGAAGGCCACCGGGCCGAGTCTGGCCCCGTGCACCGCCTGCTCGTCCGGGGTGACCGCGCTGTCGGTGGCCCGGGACATGCTCACGCTGGGCCAGTGCGACATCGCCATCGCCGGGGCCACCGAGTCGATCGTCTTCCCCGTCGCCATGACCGGCTTCGCCCGCTCCGGCGCCGCGGCACCGCGGGACGGCGACCCCGCCCGCCTCTGCCGCCCCTTCGCCGCCGACCGGACCGGGATCGTCATGGGCGAGGGCGCGGCGATCATGGTCCTGGAGCGGGCCGATGAGGCCCGCGCCCGAGGAGCCTCCGCCCGAGCGCTGATCGCGGGCGCCGGGGCCACCACCGACGCCCATCACCCCACCAGCCCGCACCCTTCGGGGGAGGTCGCGCGGGCGGCCGTCGACGCCGCGCTGCACGACGCGGGCTGGCGGGCCGAGGACGTCGACCACGTCAACGCGCACGGCACGTCGACCCCGCAGGGCGACGCCACCGAAGCCGCCCTCATCGGCCGGGCCTACCCGCACCGGCCGCCTGTCACCGCCCCCAAGGGCGTACTGGGCCACTGCATGGGGGCGGCCGGCGCCATCGAAGCCGGCCTGACGATCCTCACGATCCAGCACGGGGTGATCCCGCCGATCGCGAACCTGGACGCCCCCGAGCCCGGGTTCGCCATCGACTGTGTCACCAAGACCGCGCGCGAGGTCCCCGTACGACGGGCCGTCAGCCACTCCTTCGGTTTCGGCGGCCAGAACGCGGTGATCGCCCTCCAGACTCCGTAGGGCCTGTCCGAGCGGAATCCGCACAGCCGGTACGGCGGGCCGACCCCGCGCCGTACCGGCCCCGCGGCCGTGACCCGCCGCACCGCGCCCGAGCTGCGAGAAGACGCGTGATAGCTTGCCGGGGCCAGTCGAACCCCAGCGACGGGGTCAGGGAATCCGGTGCGAATCCGGAACTGACGCGCAGCGGTGAGGGGGACGGGCGGGGCCACGGCCACTGGAGCACACGCGTGCTCCGGGAAGGCGTCCCGCCCGGACGAACCCGAGTCCGAAGACCTGCTGGCACCCGCGCCCGCACCGGGGCACGGGAACCGTACGACGGGCTCCGCGGCTGGGCCCAGAGACACAGAGGTCCTTCGTGCTGTCCACGGCCACCCCCGCCCCGATACGTACCGCCGCCCTTCTCGCGGCCGGGCTCCTCCTGCTGACCGCCTGCGGCGAGAGCGGGAGCACCGGAGCCGCCGACGGGAAGAAGGCCGAGGGCTTCCCGCTCACGCTGAAGAACTGCGGGCGCACCGTCACGGTGAAGGCCCCGCCCCAGCAGGCCGTCTCCGTCGACCAGGGGTCCACCGAGATCCTCCTCTCGCTCGGCCTGGCCGACCGGCTCGCCGGGACCGCCACCTGGAGCGACCCGGTGATGAAGGGGCTGGAGAAGGCCAACGCGGGCGTCGAGCGGATATCGGAGAACCGGCCCTCTTCGGAGAAGGTCCTCGACAAGGAGCCCGACTTCCTCTCCGCCTCCTTCGCCTCGACCCTCGCCAAGGGCGGCGTCGCCCCGCGCGAACAGTTCGAGAAGCTCGGCGTCCCGACCTACGTCTCGCCCGCCGACTGCGTCGGCAAGGACAACAGCGGCGGCGGCGACGGAGCCCGCACCGCACCCCTGACGATGGACAGCGTCTACACCGAAGTACGCGAACTGGCCCAGGTGTTCGGCGTCCCCGAACGCGGCGACGCCCTGGTGAAGAAGCTCCGGGCCCGGGTGGACAAGGCCACCGACGGCATCGACGCCTCCCTCCTCTACTGGTTCTCCGACTCCAAGGCCCCCTACCTCGCGGGCTGCTGCGGCGCCCCCGGCGTCATCACCAGGGAACTCGGAGCGAAGAACGTCTTCGACGACACCCAGGACGAATGGCCCCAGATCAGCTGGGAGACCGTCGCCGACCGCAACCCCGACGTCCTGGTCATCGGCGACCTCAGCCGCACCATGCAGACCGCCGAGAGCGCCGAGAAGAAGATCGAGTTCCTGGAGTCCAACCCGGTCACGAAGACGATGGACGCGGTCAAGAACCGCCGCTACGTGCTGCTCAGCGGCCAGGCCATGAACCCCACCATCCGGACCGTCGAGGGACTGGAGCGTGTCGCGGCCGGACTGCGCGACTTCGGGCTCGCGGGGTGAGCACCGACAGCCGTACGGCCGCGAAGACGGCCGACGCGCCGCCTGCCGCCCGCCCGGACGTTCCCGCCCGGGTCGGCGCGCCGGTCACCGTGCTGCTGTGGGGCGGCGGACTGCTCCTCCTCCTGGCCTCCGTCGCGGTCGCCGTCACCATCGGGCCCGCCCGGATCTCCGTCCCCGACGTCTGGTCCACCGTCGCCGCTCACCTCGGGTTCGGCGCGAGTGACCTCAGCCCGATCCGGGACGGCATCATCTGGAACCTCCGCATGCCGCGTACCCTGCTCGCCGCCGTGTGCGGCGCGGGGCTCGCGGTGTGCGGCACGGTGATGCAGTCGCTGCTGCGCAACCCGCTCGCCGACCCCTTCGTCCTCGGCGTCTCCTCCGGCGCCTCCACCGGAGCGGTCGTCGTGGTCGTCCTCGGGGTCGGCGGGGGAGCGGTGTCGCTGTCGGCCGGGGCGTTCGTCGGGGCGCTCCTCTCCTTCGCCCTGGTGCTGCTGCTCAGCCACACCCTCGGCGGCTCCACCGACCGCGTCGTCCTCTCCGGCGTCGCCGCGATGCAGCTCTTCTCCGCCCTCACCTCCTTCGTCGTGATGACCTCCGCCGACGCCGAGCAGACCCGCGGGGTGCTGTTCTGGCTCCTCGGCTCGCTCAGCGGCGTCGGCTGGAGCGAGGTCGCCCTGTGCTCCGCCGTCCTCGCCGTCTGCCTGGTGGTCTGCCTGGCCCACGCCCGTACGCTGGACGCCTTCGCCTTCGGGCAGGACGCCGCCGCCGCGCTCGGCGTGAACGTCGCCCGAACCCGGATCGTGCTGCTGTGCACCACCGCCCTGCTGACCGCCGCCCTGGTCAGCGCTGCCGGGGCGATCGGCTTCGTCGGCCTGGTCCTG
This sequence comes from Streptomyces rubiginosohelvolus, assembly GCF_014649875.1. Taxonomy (GTDB): domain Bacteria; phylum Actinomycetota; class Actinomycetes; order Streptomycetales; family Streptomycetaceae; genus Streptomyces; species Streptomyces rubiginosohelvolus. The sequence continues at coordinate 149,411 of NZ_BMTW01000011.1, forward strand.
CCGCACGCCGCCCGCGCCCTCACCGGCTCCGGACACCGGCGGCTCCTCCCGGTCACCGCGCTCGCCGGGGCCATCTTCCTGGTCTGGGTCGACACCCTCGCCCGGACCGTCCTCGACCCGCAGGAAGTACCGGTCGGCGTGGTCACCGCGCTGATCGGCGTCCCCGCCTTCGTCCTCGTCCTGTACCGCACCCGGAGCACATCATGAGCGTTCCCACGGGCCTGCGCGCCGACCGTGTCGGCCGGGAGGCCGGCGGCCGGCTCATCCTCGACGGCGTCGCCATCACCCCGCCGCCCGGCTCGACCGTCGGGCTCCTCGGCCCCAACGGCTCCGGCAAATCCACCCTGCTGCGGATCCTCGCGGGCCTGCTCGCCCCGGACACCGGCGTCGTCACCCTGGACGGCGACCCCCTCGCCGGTCTCGGCCGCCGCACCGTCGCCCGCCGGATCGCCGTCGTCGACCAGCACGCGGTCACCCAGGTCGACCTCAGCGTCCTGGACGTCGTCCGCCTCGGCCGCATCCCGCACCGGCGCGCCTGGTCCGCCCCCGACCGCACCGACGAGGACGCCGTCTCCGACGCGCTGCGGCGCACCGGGCTCACGGACCGCGCCGGGCAGTCCTGGCACACCCTGTCCGGCGGCGAACGCCAACGCGTCCAGATCGCCCGTGCCCTGGCCCAGCAGCCCCGCGAACTCCTCCTGGACGAGCCGACGAACCACCTCGACATCCAGCACCAGCTGGATCTGCTCGCCCTGGTCGCCGACCTCCCCGTCACCAGCGTCGTAGCGCTGCACGACCTCAACCTGGCCGCGATGTTCTGCGACCGGATCACCGTGATGAAGGCCGGCCGCGTCGTCGCCGGAGGCACCCCGGCCGAGGTCATCACCGAGGAACTGATCAGGGACGTCTACGGAGTGCGGGCGGTCGTCACCCCGGAAGGTCCCGACGGCCGCCCCTCGGTACGTTTCCTGCCGCGCCGCTGACCGGACGGGCACACGGACAACGCCCCCGGACAGCCCGCCGGGCGGACTCGAAACTGCGAGCCCGCCCGGCGGCCGAGGACGTGGGAGCGGCCTTCCGGCCACCTGAGGTCGTGCGGGTCAGCGGCGTCGCCCCTGGCCGAACTCGCCACCGGCGTCCTTGCCGGTGCCCATGTCCTTGCCGTCCGCGTAGTCGATCTTCTCCTTGCGGATCTCGGCCGAGACTTCCTTCTGCTCGGTGACCCGGTTGGTCTCCAGCCGGACCCGCTCCACCGGCACGGCCTCCTTGCGTACGGTGGCGCGTTCCGCGTGCAGTGTGACCTCGACGTCCTGCTCGCCGAAGTCCGTGGTCCCGGTGGTCTTCTCGCCGGGCTGGAGCGGTTCACGGACCACCCGCACCTCTTCGTGGGAGACCGGCACCGTCCGGGTGACCTCCTCGGTCACCACGTACTTGTGCAGCCGTGCCTTGCCGCTCTCGTACTCCTCCTTGCCGACGTGCAGCTGCTCCTCGGAGCGGATCATCTCCTCCTTGCCGCTCATGTCGGCCGCCCGGGACGTGCCCGCACCGGCGCCCGCCAGCGGGCGTTCCGTGGTGGAGGCCTCCGTATCGCGGTGCCTGCCCTTACCGCTGCCTGCTCCTGCCATGCCCGCAGCTCCTGTCGTTCCCGCGCCGGCCATCCCGGCGCTCGTCCCGGCGGTGGTCGCCTTCCCGGTCGCCTTGGCGGTGGGGGGCGTTCCGGTGCCCCGGGCCGCGCCCGCGGCGCCTGCGGCACCCGCCGCGCCCATCGCGCCGGTCCCGGCGACGGTCGGCGCGTCCGTGCCGCCCGGCCGGTTGTCACCGAGGTTGCCGGACTTCCTGCTCAGGCCGTAGTGCCGGTACAGCTCCTCCTCCTCGGCCACGGAGAGGTGCGCGTCCGCGTCCACCCGGGGCGCGTCCTTGACGCTCTCCTTCGGATGGGCGACGTGCAGGTCGGAACCCACTCGACGGGCTCCGGCGAGCGGGACGAAGCTCTCCTTCATACCGAACATGCCGGTCTTGACCGTGATCCAGTCGGGCTTGCCGGTGTCGTCGTCGACGTACACCCGGCCCACGCTGCCGACCTTCTCGCCGTCGTTGTCGTACACGGTCAGACCGTCGAGTTCTCCGGAATCCGTGAAACCGTCAGCGGCTCCCATAACCGATTCCTCCTCTCGGGCACGCCCTGTGGTTGGCTCCACCGGAGGTGGCGCGTCCGGATTCCATCGCGCCTCACCCGCTTGGACGCTGCAACCGCCCGCCCGCCCCGATCGTGGCTCCGGCAAGCCCGGTGCGGGGCCCCGGCCCCGCGCGGCGGTACCGGGCCGCTCCGGATGGCGTTAGGCCAATCGGGTGAGCGGCCGGGGCTCGCATAGGATCGGCGGACCGTGGCGGCCGCAGGGCGGACCACCGCCGACCCGCCGAGCCACCAGGGGTGCGCCATCTCTTCCGTACGTCTCGGGCTGCCCGCGCAACGCGGCGAACTGCGCGACCGGCGCGAGGACGGGCACCACCTCCACCACCTCGTGTGGCGGCTGGGGCCGGGCGTGCGGGTGTGCAGCAGCGCGGTCCTCGGCGGGGGCATCGGCTCCCGGGCCTGGATCCTCAACGCCCAGGTCCCCGGCGGCTACCCGCGCCTCGACCCGGACCGTCACCTCGCCGAGATCGCCGCGGCGGAAGGGCTCTCGGGCCCGGGTGCCGGGCTGATGACCGCCGCCGACGTCGCCGCGTACACGACCGCCCGGGACGGCGGCGTCACGGCGACCGTCACGGCGGGCCTCGGCGTACGGGGATGGGCGGCGGCCCCCCACGGCGACCGGGCGCCCGCGTTCCGGCCCGGCACGGTCAACATCGTCGTCACCCTTCCCGCCGCGCTCTCCGACGCCGCCCTCGTCAACGCCGTCGCCACCGCCACCGAGGCCAAGGTCCAGGCCCTCCTGGACGCCGGACTCGACTGCTCGGGCACCCCGACCGACGCCGTGTGCGTCGCCGCCCCCGAACCGGGGCCCCACGGCGGCGAGCCCTTCGCCGGACCCCGCTCCACCTGGGGCGCGCGGATCGCCCGCGCCGTGCACGGCGCCGTACTGGCCGGAGCCCGCCCGGCCGCGTGACGGGGCCGGGTCCACCACCGAAGGGGTTCAGGTCACCGTCACCGGGTGCCGCACCACCGCGTCGAACAGATAGCCCTGGGTGTTGTGCGCGGTGGCCACCGGCTGCCTGCGCCCCGAACGGTCGGTCGCCCTCGCCAGCAGCACGGCGGGCCCCCGCTCCCTCGGCACCCAGTCGGCCGTCCACCGGACCCAGCTCCCGGCCCGCGGCTCGTCCCGCAGCCGGGCCGCCCGCCAGCGCGCACCCCCGTCGGTGCTGACCTCCACGGCCCGTACGGGCGCCCCGCCCGACCAGGAACGCCCGGTCAGCAGCGCACGCCGGTGGGCGGGGAATGCGGCCCCCGGGGCCAGCTCGAAGGCGCTCTTCAGCGACTGCCGGGTCAGCGGCGGGCTGCCCTCCGGCGGATGCCCGGGGCCGAACAGCCGGTAGAGGCCCGTGTTCCACGGGGTGAGCAGCGGCTCGGCGCTCACCTCGATGTCGCCGACCCACTTGATGTTGGCGATGCCGACCCACGACGGCACGATCAGCCGGACCGGACGACCGTGGTCGGGCGGCAGCGGTTCGCCGTTCATCTCGTACGCGAGCAGGACGTCGTCCAGCGCCTTGGCCACCGGCAGCGGGCGGCGCACCCGGCCCAGGTTCACCCCGTCGGTGACCACCTCGGCGTCGAGGCCGCGCGGCAGCACGTCCACCGCGTGCCGCCCGATGCCGGCCCGGCGCAGGACGTCCGCCAGCCGCACCCCGCGCCAGCGCGCCGTGCCGATCGCCCCGAGCGTCCACGCGGTGCCGCTGACCGTCTGTCCCTGCTGCGAGGTGAAGTAGCTGCGGCCGTTGCCCGCGCACTCCACGAACGCGGTACGGGTCACCTGCGGCAGGGCCAGCAGATCCGCGAACGTGAAGTCCACCGGGCCGCCCCGCAGCCCGTCGCCCCACACCGTCAGCTTCCAGTCCGCCCGGTCGATGCGTGGGGTGGCGGTGTGGTTGCGGACGAAGAACCGGTCGGCGGGGGTGAGGAGCCCGGTTTCGCGGAGGGCGGCGAAGTTCGTCTCGGCGTTGGTGCCGCGCAGCGTGAACAGCTCCGGCGGCAGCGGCTTGACCACGCCGGGCAGCCCGTCGGCCGCGCGGGCGGGTGCGGAGACCGAGGCCAGCGGCACGGCGGCGGAGGCCGCCGCCACGAGTTTCAGCAGGTCGCGGCGGTCGATCCCGGCCGAACGCGCCCGGCCGCGGGACCACTGCCGCATCCGTATCCGGTCGTAGACGTCCTCGGTCGGCACCGGGCTCATGGCAACTCCTTGTGGGTCAGGTCAGGGGTGATGTGGGGGTGGGGACGGGGGCGGTACGGGGCAGCGGGAGCGTCGCCAGCAACTCCCTTACGAGCGCGCCCACCTGCTCCGTCTCGATGAGGAAGCCGTCGTGCCCGTACGGCGAGGCGATGGTGTGCGCGGCGTCCGCCCCCGGCAGCAGCGCGGCAAGACGTTCCTGCTGCGCCAGGGGGTACAGCCGGTCCGAGTCGACGCCCGCGACCAGGGCGGGCAGCTCCGCGCGGGCCAGGGCGCGGGCGATGCCGCCCCGGCCCCGGCCGACATCGTGGCCGTTCATCGCCTCGGTGAGCGTCACATAGCTCCCGGCGTCGAACCGGCGCACCAGCTTGTCCGCGTGGTGGTCGAGATAGGACTCCACCCGGTAGCGGCCGCCGTGCGCGGGCTCCTCCCCGGGCTGCGCCTCGCCGCCGAAGCGGGAGTCCAGCTCGGGTGCGCTCCGGTAGGTGATGTGGGCGATGCGGCGCGCCTGCCCGAGGCCGCGGTGCGGTCCTTCGCCCGGCGGCGCGCGGTGGTAGTCGCCGCCCCGCCACCCCGGGTCGGAGCGGATCGCGCCGATCTGCGCCGAGCCCCAGGCGATCTGGTCGGCGGATGCGGCGGCCGGGGCGGCGAGGACGAACAGCGAACCGGTGCGCCCGGGTCTGCTCACCGCCCATTCAAGGGCCCGCATGCCGCCCATCGACCCGCCGATGACGGCCGCCCACCGGTCGATGCCCAGCACATCGGCGAGGGCCGCCTCCGCCGTCACCTGGTCCCGCACGCTCAGATAAGGGAACAGGGACCCCCACGGAGTGCCGTCGGGCCCGGGGGAGGAGGGGCCGGTACTGCCCTGGCAGCCGCCGAGAACGTTGGGGGCGACGACGAACCACCGGTCGGTGTCGAGCGCCCGGCCCGGACCGACCAGCGCGTCCCACCAGCCGGGCGTCGGATGCCCCGGACCGGTGGGACCGGCCACATGGCTGTCGCCCGTCAGCGCGTGCAGCACCAGCACGGCGTTGGACCCGTCCGCCGCCCGCTGCCCCCAGGTCTCGTACGCCAGGCGCACCCCCGGCAGCCTGATCCCGGACTCCAGGGGCAGCGGGTCCTCGATCGCCGCCCAGCGGCGACGACCGGGCGGATCCCCCTCCCGTCGGCCACCGGAGGCCGGCGGGAGGGGGCGTGCGCGGTGCGGGTCCTTCCGGTTCAGGACGCCGCCTTCGCCGCCCGGAAACCCGCCTCCAGGTCGGCCTTGAGGTCGTCGACGTTCTCCAGCCCCACCGACAGTCGCACGAGACCGGGCGTGGCGCCGGTGGCGATCAGCTGCTCCTCGGTGAGCTGGCTGTGCGTGGTGGAGGCCGGGTGGATGATCAGGCTGCGTACGTCACCGATGTTGGCGAGGTGGCTGAAGAGCTCGACCGCGTCCACGAACCGCCGGCCCGCATCGGCCCCGCCCTTCAGCTCGAAGGCCAGCACGGCCCCGGCCCCGCGCGGCAGATAGCGTTGCCCGGCCTCGTACCAGCGGTTCGACTCCAGGCCCGCGTAGTGCACGGCCGCCACCTCGTCGCGCCGCTCCAGCCAGCGGGCGAGCTCCAGCGCGTTGGAGGTGTGCCGCTCCAGCCGCAGGCTCAGCGTCTCGATGCCCTGGAGCAGCAGGAACGCCGAGTGCGGCGAGAGCGCGGGTCCCAGGTCGCGCAGCAGCTGCACCCGGAGCTTCACCGCGAACGCGCTCGGTCCGAGATCCGGCCAGTAGCGCAGCCCGTGATAGCTCGGGTCGGGCTCGTGAAACTCGGGGAAACGCCCGGCGTGCGCCCCGAAGTCGAACGTACCGGCGTCCACGACCACGCCGCCGATCGTCGTGCCGTGCCCGCCGAGGAACTTGGTCGCGGAGTGGACCACGATGTCCGCGCCGTGCTCGATCGGCCGGAGCAGATAGGGCGTGGGCACGGTGTTGTCGACGATGAGCGGCACCCCGGCCTCGTGCGCGGTGTCCGCGACGGCCCGCACGTCCAGCACGTCGCCGCGCGGATTGCCGAGCGTCTCGGCGAAGAACGCCTTCGTGTTGGGCCGGACCGCCGCCTGCCACGCCGCCAGGTCCTCCGGGTCCTCGACGAACGTCACCTCGACGCCGAAGCGGGGAAGCGTGTGGCGGAAGAGGTTGTAGGTGCCGCCGTAGAGGGACGAGGAGGAGACGACGTGGTCGCCCGCCCCGGCCAGGGTCAGGATCGCCAGCGTCTCCGCCGCCTGCCCGGAGGCCAGCGCGACGGCCGCGATCCCGCCTTCCAGCGCGGCGACGCGCTGCTCCAGGACGTCCTGGGTGGGATTGTGGATGCGGGTGTAGATGTTGCCCGGCTCGGCGAGCGAGAACAGGTCGGCGGCGTGCTTCGTGTCGCGGAAGACGAAGGACGTCGACTGGTAGATCGGCACCGCGCGGGCGCCGGTCGTCGGGTCCGGGGCCGCGCCGGAGTGGATCTGCTTGGTCTCGAACGACCAGGCGGCGCCGGGGTCCTGCCGGTCCTGGTCCTCGGGGGTGTGGCCTGCGGTGACGGAGTCGAGGGGCTGGCTCATGTGGTTCCTCGCACGGGGCGGTGACGGGCTGAATACGGACCGTAGGACGCACTCAGCACCCTCGGAAGCGTGTCGCCCGCTTGGCCACGAACCCGCAACGGCCCGTCATGGCCCGCAATACGGCGGCAACGCGCATGCCATGCCCCGGCCGTGGGGCGGGGGCAGGGCATGCGCGCGCGTTCAGCGGGCCGCCGGGACCTCGGCGATCGAACGGCCCGCCCACGCGGGCGCGGGCTCGACGAGCGAGGCCAGACGTTCCCGTACGGAGTCCGGGAACGGGGCGGTGCGGCCCGCCCGTTGGTCCACATGGAGTGCCAGCAGCTCGGTCGTCGCCACCGGTGCGGCCTCCGGCTCCGGTACGTCGTCGGGGGCGCCGACCACGTACAGCTCGTGGCAGAAGCGCGCCTTCTTCGCGTCCACGCCCAACAGCCGGGTGCGGACGGCGAGATGGGATCCCGCGGCCACCTCGCGGAGATAGCGCAGATGTGACTCGGCGGTGTAGAGCGAGCAGCCGGTGCTCTCCCGGTATCCGGCGTGCAGACCGGTCTCGATCATCATCGCGTCGGTGGCGTACCCGAAGACCAGGACGTAGAACGCCTCGCTCATATGGCCGTTGTAGTCGATCCACTCGGGCCGTACGGTCCGGTGGAACAGGGGGAGCGAGGTGCCGTCGTCGGCGGCCGCGGCGTTCTGCTCGGTCACGGCGTTCTGCTCGGTCACGGCCGTCTCCTCGTGCGCGGGCTGCTCGCTCATCGGGTCGCCTCCTCGGCGGAACGGGGCAGGCGGCCTGTCGCCCGCAGGATGTCGATGACGCCCCGGTCGCGTTCGGCGACCAGGTCCGCGATGCTCCGGCCGTCCGCGGCCTCGTCGCAGCCGGCCACCACCGCCTCGTACAGGGCCCGGTCGAGCTCGGGTGCTTCGAGCCGGGTCCAGGGCGACTTCAGCGACGGGCCGAAGTGGTCGAGCATGTGGGCCATCCCGCCCTCCCCGCCCGCGAGCGCGAAGGTGAGCATCGGCCCCATCACGGCCCAGCGGAGCCCGGGCCCCTCGGTGATCGACGCGTCGATCTCCGCCACCGTCGCCTCACCGTTGGCGACCATGTGCAGTGCCTCGCGCCACAGGGCCTCCTGGAGCCGGTTGGCTATGAAGCCGGGCACCTCGCGGTCCATGGTGATCACGGACTTGCCCGCGACCTCGTAGAAGCGCGAGGCCCACTCCACCGCCGCGGGGTCGGTCCGTTCACCGCCGACGACCTCGACCAGGGGGATCAGGTAGGGCGGGTTGAAGGGGTGCCCGACGACGAGCCGCCCGGGGTCGGCGGCCTCGGTCTGCATGTCCGTCATCGGGTAGCCGGAGGTCGACGAGGCGATCACCGTACCCGCCGGTGCGGCGGCGTCCAGGCGGGCCAGCAGATCGCGCTTGAGGTCCAGCTTCTCGGGGGCGCTCTCCTGGACGAACTGTGCCTCCGTCAGGGCCTCTTCGAGCGTCGCGGTGACGGTCAGGCGGTCCTGCGAGGCCCCGTCGGCCAGGCCGAGCTGTTCGAGCGCGGGCCAGGCCGCGGCGATGAGCCGACGCAGCCGGACTGCCGCGTCGGGGGCCGGGTCCCAGGCGGTGACGTCGTAACCGCGGGCGAGGAAGTGGGCGGCCCAGCCGCCGCCGATCACCCCGGCCCCGACGCACGCCACACGGCGTACGTCCTCCGGGGCACAGGGGGCGGGGGAACCGGGGGGCGGGGTGGGGGAGGGGATGACGGTCACGGGCGACACTCCGGAAAAGACGGTGAGGGGTGAGGGGGGAGGGGAGTCGGTAGAACGGGGGAATCAGGCGCGCGGGCGCAGGCCGAGCTTCTCGCGGGCCTCGTCGGGCGTGGCGACCCGGGAGCCCAGGGACTCGGTGATCCGCACGGCGCGCTCGACCAGCTGCCCGTTGGTGGCCTTGACGCCCTTGCCCAGATAGAGGTTGTCCTCCAGACCGACCCGGACGTGTCCGCCGAGCAGGATCGACTGGGCGACCCAGGGCATCTGCATCCGGCCGAGCGCGAAGCTCGCCCACTGCGCGCCCCGGGGAAGCATGTTGACCATCGACTGGAGGACCCCCGGGTCGGCGGGCGCGCCCCACGGGATGCCCATGCAGAGCTGGAAGACCGTGGGATCGTCGAGCAGCCCTTCGGCGAGGAGCTGCTTGGCGAACCACAGCTGCCCGGTGTCGAAGATCTCCAACTCGGGCCTGACACCGAGTTCCTGGATGCGCTTCGCACCGGTGCGCAGCATGTCGGGGGTGGAGACGTAGAGGTTGCTGCCGTCGCCGAAGTTGAGCGAACCGCAGTCGAGGGTGCAGATGTCCGGCAGCAGCTCCTCCACGTGCGGCAGCCGGTCGAGCCCGCTGACCAGGTCGGTGCCCGGGAGCTGACGGAGCGGGGCCTCCGGGTCGATGACCAGGTCCCCGCCCATGCCGGCGGTCAGGTTGATGACGACGTCGGTGCCGGTCTCCCGGATCCGCTCGACGACCTCCCGGTAGAGCCGGGGATCGCGGGAGGGGGCGCCGGTCTCCGGCTCGCGGACGTGGATGTGGACCACGGCCGCGCCGGCCCCGGCGGCCTCGACGGCGGAGGCGGCGATCTGCTCGGGCGTCACCGGGACATGGGGGCTGCGGCCGACGGTGTCGCCGGCTCCGGTGAGGGCGCAGGTGATGATGACGTCTTGGTTCACGGGCATGCGGAAACATCTCCTCCGGGGAGTTGTGGGGGACCTTCTCGTCGTTGTGTGGGGTCAGTCGGCCGTGGGAGCTGTCAGGCAGGCGTCCACATGGGCGGTCAGCGCGTCGTGCATGGCCTGCGCACCGGTGCCGGGGACTCCGTCGTCCCGGCCGCCCGGTTCGGTGGCCAGGACCTGGGAGGCCAGTCCGTCGATGAGTGCGGTGAGGGTGAGGGCCGCGCCGTTCGCGTCGACCGGGCGGAACACGCCCTGCTCGACGCCGCGCCGGATCACGTCGGCGACCGTTCCCTGCCACTGGCGGTAGTACTCCCCATGAAGCCGCCCGACCGTGGTGGACCGGGCGGCCTCGGCCCACAGGTCGAGCCAGACGCACCACTGCCGCCGTTGCTGCTCGGTGCGGGGCGTCTGGAGTTCGATCAGCAGGCGCAGTTCGTCCCCGGCGTGCCGCGTCCCTGCCGTGGCGTCGGCGCGGCGACGGGTGTCCTCGTCCATGCACCAGCGGACCGCGGCTTCGAGCAGTTCGTCACGGCCGGGGAAGTGGTAGTGGATCGCCGCCGTGCTGGTGCGGCAGGCCGCGGCGATGTCCGCGACCCGGACGGCATGGAAGCCGCGCTCGGCGATGAGCCGGACGGTTTCGCGCACGATCTGCAGGGGTCTGCCGCCCTCCGGCGAGGGCACCGGCGGGCGAGGGGCCGACGGAGAACGTACGGGCGACGCCGTCACGGCCGCACCGGCCGCCGTACGGCCCGCCGCGTCCGGGTCCGTGTCGGCGCCGGCTGCCGCACCGGCCGTCGAGCCGAGCAGCCAGCCGACGTCGACGGCGCCGATGTCCGCGATCCGGGCCAGTTCGGCGGCGGTGAACCGGCGGGTGTTGTTCAGGGAACGGGACAGCTTCGACGGATCGATGACGATCCGCCGCGCGAACTCGCGCGCGCTCACACCCGCCGCGTCGATCACCTGCCGGACCCGTGCGGCCACCTCGTCCTGCTGCATGGTCAGCCACCGTAACGACGTGATGAGAAAACCTCAACATGAGCGGGTGCAACACATGAAAGAGGAGGGGTGTTGCGGTTCTGACTGATGCATCAGTCAGAACCGCAACACCCCTCCTGCGCGCTGTTCGCCCCGGCGGCGGTCGTCACTCCTGGACGAGCATCCCGCTCCGCAGCTTGCCCAGCATCCGGCTCAGCAGCCGGGACACGTGCATCTGCGATATCCCGAGCTCAGCACCGATCTGCGCCTGGGTCATCTCCTGGCCGAAGCGCATGTCGATGATCCGGCGCTCCCGCTCGTCCAGCTCGTCCAGCAGGGGCGCGAGGGCGTGGAGGTTCTCCACGGCCTCCATGGCGGGGTCCGGATCGCCCAGCACATCGGCGAAGGTCCGCCCGGCACTCTGGCCGGGGCCGGCCTCCGACGTGTCGGTCGGCATGTCCAGGGAGCCCGCCGTATAGCCGTTGGAGGCGACGATCCCCTCCGTGACCTCGGACTCCTCGATCCCCAGGTATTCCGCCAGCTCCTTCGCCGTGGGGTCCCGGTCGAGGACGCCGGCCAGGGACTCCTTGGCCTTGGCGAGATCGACCCGCAGCTCCTGGAGGCGTCGCGGCACGTGCACGGCCCAGCTCGTGTCACGGAAGAACCGCTTGATCTCGCCGACGATGTACGGCACCGCGAACGATGTGAACTCGACCTCCCGGGAGAGGTCGAAGCGGTCGATCGCCTTGATCAGCCCGATGGTGCCGACCTGGATGATGTCCTCCATGTCGCCGCTGCCCCGGTTGCGGAAGCGGTTGGCGGCGAAGCGGACGAGGGACAGGTTCATCTCGATGAGGGTGTTGCGCGCGTACTGGTACTCGTGCGTGCCCTCCTCCAGGACCTGGAGGCGATCGAAGAAGAGACGCGAGAGCCGACGCGCGTCCAGCGGGGCGATCTTCCCGGCATCCTCGATCCACGGAAGCTCTTCGGTGGTGCCCGTCCGCTCCGCGCCGGCGGTCTGCGCGGTCTGTGCGGTGTGCACGGTCATGTCGCTTCACGCTCCCTGGTTCCTGGTTCGTAAGCCCTGAGGCCTGTTCGCCTTCCCGGCGGTGCGGCTCTCATGCGTCGCGGAGGGAGTTGATCTGGCCACACGGATCGAGTTGGCCGGAAACACGCCTGGTTCGGTCCTGAGGAACCGTCACGCCCGGCTGCCCGAGGGGCGCGAGTGACAGGCGCGCGTTGCGGACCGCGCGTGGGGGGCGTGAGCGTGGAGGTGCGAAGAACCGCCCCACCGGTACGGGGGAGCCCGGTGGGGCGGTCGCCACCAGAGTGCCACAGGCGGAGGGCCGTTGGGACCGCACCGGCACGTATTGGCCGAGGGATGAGTTGATTTCGCCGCTCGTCCGCGTGCGGGCACAGGCCGCGACGCCTCCTCACACCTCCCGCACGCCTCCCGATGATTGCGGCGCCATGAACAGATGTGCCTCGCGGAATACCCGCCGTATCCACTGGCCTTTCCTCCGGCGGGGCGCGCTGCTCCGCACGCCGGAGGCCCGCCGCCGAGGAAACCGCACGTTGTACGGAACGAGACCGAGGAGACCATGACCCAGAACGACACCCGGCCCCGGACCGATGCCCTTCCCCGGCTCCACCCGCTGGACAACCCCGCCCGGTCCTCCCTCACCGGTCCGCACGCCCACTTCGCCGAGAGCCGTGGGCGGGTTCTGCGCTATCCCGTCGACGTCTCCCCGTGGATCGCGCTCCCCGACGTCCCGGACGCCCGGGACTGGGCCGATCTCGCGGCGCTCGCCGGGCCGGGCGGCCCCGTCGCCCTGGCCGCGCTCCAGGCGCCGCCACCGCCGGACTGGGAGATCGTCTTCCGGGGCGCCGGCGTCCAGCTGGTCGACGCGGCGGTGGACGCCGCGTCCGACCCGGAGGCGGTCCCGCTCGGCCCGCTGGACGTGCCGGAGATGCTGGACCTGGTGGCGCGCACCCGCCCTGGCCCCTTCCTGCCGCGCACGGTCGAGCTGGGCACGTATCTGGGCATCCGGCGGGGCGGCGTCCTGGTGGCGATGGCGGGGGAGAGGCTGCACCCGCCCGGCTGGACCGAGATCAGCGGCGTCTGCACGGACGAGTCCGTACGGGGGCAGGGGCTGGCGAGCCGGCTCGTCCTGGCGGTCGCACACGGGATCCGGGAGCGCGGCGAGACGCCGTTCCTGCATGCGTCCGCCTCCAACACCGGCGCCATCCGGCTCTACGAGTCCCTCGGCTTCCGGCTCCGCCGGCGTACGGAATTCCTCTCCGCCCTCGTCCCCGCCGCCTTCCCCTCGGCCCACGGGACCTGAGGCACCCCCGGCCCGGGACGGAGGTCCCGGGCCGGAAGTCCCGAACGGGACCTTCGGCACCCCCTCGGGGTCCTATGGCCTCCTGTGCGCGGGCCCGCCTCCCGCTCAACTGGAAGGGACCGGCCGAAACTGCGGACGGCGCCGAGGCACCACCGGGAGGACAGGCCGTGCCCATGAGGTTGCTGGACATGGCACAGAAGCCACAGAAGCCGAAGAGGCGGAGCGATGTACGGCACCGGGACGGTGCCGCGCAGAGCCCGGACGCGAGCATCACGGTGGTGTCCCAGGGCCGCATCGGCAACTGGGCGCTGCTCGGCGGGCTGACCCTGCTGACCCTGCTGGTCGTCTTCCTCGACGCCAGCACGGGCAACGACCTGCGGGTCGTGCCCCTGCTGGTGGTCGTCCCGGCACTGGCCTCCGTCTACTGCAGCCTCCGCCAGACCATCTGGGTCGCGGTGTGGATCACCACGGTCGTCGTCGGCTTCCGGGCCGGCGCGGACGGCACCTTCTGGGACTTCGTCTTCGGCATCGGCTTCGCCGTACTGGCCTGCGCCCTCGGGGTCGCCGCCTGCGCGGCGCGTATCCGGCACGCCACCGAGATGGCGCGGCTGCGGTCCGCCGCCGTCACCCTGCAGCGCCAGATCCTGCGGCCGCTGCCCGTCGTGACCGACCACGTCTTCGCGTACGGGCTCTACGAGCCGATCGAGGAGGACCGCTTCGTCGGCGGAGACATCTACGAGGTCGTCGAGTCGCCGTACGGGACCCGGGTGATCATCGGGGATGTCCAGGGCAAGGGGCTCGCGGCCATCGGCGCCGGATTCGCGGCCATCGCCGCGTTCCGTGAGGCGGCCATCCGTGAACCCACGCTGACCGGAGTGGTCCAGGCGCTGGAGGACGCGGTCGTCCGGCACAACGAGTTCTCCGCCCAGACCGGCGAGGCCGAACGCTTCGTGACCGCGCTCGTGCTCGGGTTCGACGAGGGCGGCCGGGTGGAGGCCGTGAACTGCGGCCATCTGGCGCCGCGTCTGCTGCACGACGGCCGGACCTCGGCCGTCACGCTCCACCGGACCTCCGTCCCCCTCGGCCTCGCCGCACTCAGCCGGGAGGCCCGTTCGGCCGAGTCCTTCGACTTCCCGCGGGGCGCGACGCTGCTCGTCGTCACCGACGGGGTGACCGAGGCCCGTGACGCCACCGGCGCCTTCTACCCGCTGGACGAGCGCGTCGTGGCCTGGGCCGGGCACGGTCCGCGCGAGCTGCTCGACGCGCTCCACGGCGACCTGGAGGAGTTCTCCGGCGGTATCCGGCGCGACGACGTCGCCGCGCTGGCGCTGCGCCGCGCTCCCGCAGCCACCCCCTGACACGTCCCCCTGATGTCCCCACGAGACGAATGTCGCGTGGGGACATTTTCAGGTGTACGGTGCATGTATGACTCCGGAACGGAAGATCCCGGAACGGCGCAGCCGTAAGGCGCGCCGCACCCGCGACACCCTGGCGCAATCCGCGTTCGAGCTCGTGCTCGACCGGGGGCTGCGGAACGTGACGGTCGAGGAGATCGCGGAAGCCGCGGACGTCGACCGCCGTACGTTCAGCCGGTACTTCCCGAGCAAGGAGGCCGCCGCCCTCGACTCCCTGCGGGGCGACGGCGACCGCATCAACGCGGCCCTGCGCGCCCGCCCGGCCCCGGAACCCCCGCTCCTCGCCTACCGGCGGGCCGTCCTCGACTGGCTCGCCGACCCCGGGGCGGAGGCCTGGCACCGCCGCCCCCGGATCTTCGAGCTGCTGGTGGTCGCCGAGGAGGAACCGACGCTCTACGCCGTCTTCCACCACATCCGGGTGGACGCCCAGGAGGACTCGATCGCCATCGTCGCGGACCGGCTCGGCGTCGATCCCCGGCAGGACATCCGGCCCGCCGTGACCGTCGCCGCCGGAGCGGGCGCGCTCCTCGCGGCTCAGGCCGCCTGGGTGCGCGGGGGCCGTCCGGACGCCCTGCCCGAACGGGTCGCCGAGGCCTTCGACGCACTGGCGGAAACAGCCCGAGAAGCAGCAGAAGTAACAGAAGAAGCAGCGGAAACAGAGGCAACCTCATGAGCACCGAACACAGCTCCACCCTCGCGAACACGGGCACGCACACGAACGCGGCCGTGTCCTCCGCCGAGTTCGCGGGCCGCACGGCCCTCGTCACCGGCGGCGCCTCCGGCATCGGCCTCGCCCTGGCCCGGCGGCTCGCCGCCGGCGGTGCTGCGGTCGTCGTCGCCGACTACGACGAGGAGAACGCGCGCAAGGCCGCCGCCGAGCTGGAGAGCGCCGGAGCCAGGGCCGCCGCCGTCGCGATGGACGTCACCGACCCGGCCTCCGTGGAGGCGGGCGTGCGGTTCGCGGTGGACACCTTCGGCGCCCTCCACCTGGCCGTGAACAACGCCGGTATCGCGGGCCCCAGCAGCCCCACCGGTGAGTACCCGGTCGAGGACTGGAACCGCGTCGTCGCCACCAACCTCAGCGGCGTCTTCCACTCCATGCGCTACGAACTGCCCGCCATCGTCGCGGCGGGCGGAGGCGCGATCGTCAACATGTCGTCCATCCTCGGCACCAACGGCTTCGCGGGCTCGCCCGCCTACGTCGCGGCCAAGCACGGCGTCGTCGGCCTCACCAAGACCGCGGCGCTCGAATACGCCGCGAGGAACGTCCGGATCAACGCGGTCGGCCCCGGCTTCATCGACACCCCGCTCCTGCGGAACGCCGACCCGGCGGCCCGCGAGCACCTGATCTCCCTGCACCCGGCCGGACGTCTCGGGACCGCCGAGGAGGTCGCCGAACTCGCCGCCTTCCTGCTTTCCGACAGGGCCTCCTTCATCCACGGCAGCTACCACCTGGTGGACGGCGGCTACTCCGCCCCGTGACCGAGGGCCCGAGTGGCGGGCGGGGGGCACGAGGGCGACAAAGGAACACGGGGGCGGCGAGGACGAACAAGAAGCAAGGAAGAAGCGAGGAGATCCATGAAAGCCGTTCAGTACCGAGCCGTCGGCGCCGCCCCCGAGGTGGTCACGGTCCCGGATCCCGAGCCCGGCCCCGGCCAGGTCTTGCTGAAGGTCACCGCCGCCGGCGTCTGCCACTCCGACATCGCCGTGATGAGCTGGCCCGCCGACCAGATCCCCTTCCCCCTGCCGCTCACCCTGGGCCACGAGGGCGTCGGCACGGTCGCCGCGCTCGGTGACGGCGTCGACGGCTTCGCGGTCGGCGACTCCGTCGCGGTGTACGGCCCCTGGGGCTGCGGCACCTGTGTGAACTGCGCCGAGGGCAAGGAGAACTACTGCCTGCGCGCCAAGGAGCTCGGCATCATGCCGCCCGGCCTCGGCGCCCCGGGCGCGATGGCCGAGTACATGATCGTCGACGACCCCCGCCACCTCGTTCCGATCGGTGACCTCGACCCCGTGAAGACGGTGCCCCTCACTGACGCCGGACTCACCCCGTACCACGCGATCGTGCGCTCCCTGGCGAAGCTCGTGCCCGGTTCCACCGCCGTCGTCATCGGCACCGGCGGTCTCGGCCACGTCGCGATCCAGTTGCTGCGCGCCATGACGGCCGCCCGGGTGATCGCCCTCGACGTCACCGAGGACAAGCTCGCCCTGGCGAGGACCGTCGGTGCGCACGAAGCGGTCCTCTCGGACGAGAAGGCGGCCGCCCGCGTCAGGGAACTGACCGGCGGACTCGGCGCCCACGTGGTCCTCGACTTCGTCGGAGCGCCGCCCACCGTGCAGACCGCCGGGGCCGTCGCCCGCGTGGACGGCGACGTCACCATCGTGGGCATCGGCGGCGGCGCGCTCCCGGTCGGCTTCGGGACGCTCCCGTACGGGGCGAACGTCTGCGCTCCCTACTGGGGCTCGCGCAAGGAACTGGCCGAGGTCCTCGACCTGGCCCACGCCGGAGCGGTGGACGTCCACGTGGAGACGTACTCCCTCGACGAGGCCCCGCTGGCGTACGAGCGCCTCCACGACGGCAGGATCAACGGCCGGGCCGTCATCCTGCCCAACGGCTGACCTCCCGCCGTCGCCGGTCCCCGCCCCCGCCCCCGGGCGGGGGCGGCCGGAAAATCCCGGCACGGGGTGGCCGCCCGCGGCTAGACTGACCGGTATGGGTTCGTACCGCTTCTACTTCTTCCGCTGATTCCCGGCCCGGACGGCCGCAGCGCGCCGCACCGCGTGTCCTTCTGAGACGCCCCGGTGCCAAGGTCCTCGTGACGACGTTCTCTCGTGACGATGTTCTGGTGACGTCGACGTCACCCCCCGCGCCCGCCGCCGTCCCTCCGCCGTCCGGCATCCACGCCCCGCTCCCGCCGCGCTTCGGCGCGCGCCGTCGCGGGCCGTCACTCAGGGAAAAGGCACCCATGCACCCCCAGCGCGACCGCGCTCAACTGGCCATGAAGGACGTCTCCAAGGCGTACGGGGACCGCTCCGTACTCGACCAGGTGACCCTCACCGTCCGGCCCGGTGAGAAGACCGCCGTCATCGGCGAGAACGGCTCCGGAAAGTCCACCCTGCTCCGCCTGCTGGCCGGGGCCGAAGCCCCGGACACCGGTGAGATCACCGTCCGGTTCCCCGGCTCCACCGGCTACCTCGCCCAGACGCTCGACCTCGACCCGGCCGACACCGTGCAGGACGCCGTCGACGCGGCCCTCGCCGAACTGCGCGCCCTCGAACACCGGATCCGCGAGGCGGAGGCGGGCCTGTCGGAACGGAAGCCCGGCGACCCGGGGCCGACCGACGCGGAACTCGCCGCGTACGGGGACCTCCTCACCGCCTACGAGGACCGCGACGGCTACCGGGCGGACTCCCGTACCGAAGCGGCTCTGCACGGCCTCGGCCTCGCCCACCTCACCCGCGACCGCCCGCTCGGCACGCTGTCCGGCGGCGAGCAGTCCCGGCTCGCACTCGCCTGCGTGCTGGCCGCCGCCCCCGAACTGCTGCTGCTCGACGAGCCGACCAACCACCTCGACGCCCGCGCCGTCGGCTGGCTGGAGGACCACCTGCGCGCCCACCGGGGGACCCTTGTGGCGATCACCCACGACCGGGCGTTCCTGGAGCGGGTCACCTCGGTGATCCTGGAGGTCGACCGGGACCTGCGTACGGTCACCCGGTACGGGGACGGCTGGGACGGCTACCGCACCGCCAAGGCCGCCGCCCGCCGCCGCTGGGCCCAGGAGCACGAGGAGTACCTCGCGGACCTGGCCCGCACCGAGGAACTGGTCGAGGCGGCGGGCGTACGGCTCGCGGCCACCGGGGGCGACCCGAAACAGGGCTTCGGCAAGCACCGCCGTTCCAGCGAGGCCAAGCTGTCCGGCCGGGTCAGGGCCGCCCGGACCCGCCTGGACGCCCTGCTCAGGTCTCCCGTGCCGCCCCCGCCCCGCCCGCTCGCCTTCACGGGCCGCCCGTCGGTGGCCGAGGAGACGGGCGGAGCGGACCACGCCGGGACCACAGCCGCGAGCGGACCCGCGGGCCGTACCGCCGGGACCACCGGCACGACCGGCACGACAGGTGGCCCCGCGAGCCGGGCGAGGCCCCTCGTGGA
Source organism: Streptomyces rubiginosohelvolus (assembly GCF_014649875.1). Taxonomy (GTDB): domain Bacteria; phylum Actinomycetota; class Actinomycetes; order Streptomycetales; family Streptomycetaceae; genus Streptomyces; species Streptomyces rubiginosohelvolus. Next base: position 167,972 of record NZ_BMTW01000011.1, read on the forward strand.
GCTGGACTCCGTCTCCGTCGGGGACCGGCTCCATCTCCCTTCCCTGCGCGTGACCTCGGGAGCCCGGCTCCTGGTGACCGGTGAGAACGGGGCCGGGAAGACCACCCTGTTGCGGGTCCTCGCGGGCGACCTGGCCCCCGACACGGGAACGGTCACCCGCCATGCCCGCATCGGTTACCTCCCGCAGGAACTGCCCGCGCGCCCGACCCGGCGTACCCTGCTCGCCACCTTCGCGGCGGGCCGGCCCGGCTTCCCCGACGAGTACGCCGACGACCTCCTGGCCCTCGGCCTGTTCCGCCCCGAGGACCTCGACGTACCCGTCGCGTCCCTCTCCGTCGGCCAGCAACGCAGGCTGGCCCTGGCGCGTCTGGTGACCCGGCCGGCCGATCTGCTGGTGCTGGACGAGCCGACGAACCACATCGCGCTGAGCCTGGTCGAGGAGCTGGAGCAGGCCCTCGACCAGTACCGGGGCGCGGTCGTCGTCGTCTCGCACGACCGCAGCTTCCGGGCCCGCTTCACCGGCGACGTCCTGGAACTGCGGTCAGGCCGCCAGGTGGGCGAGGAGCCGGCCCCGGCCCCGGTCTACGCGTCGGGGGAGGTGGCCGCCCCGCGTACCTGAGCGCGCAGCCGGTCGACGAACACCCGCTGACCGGCGATCAGCCGCTCGGCGGCCTGCTCCGGCGTGCACCAGGCGAACCGGTCCATCTCCGGGAACTCCTGCTGCACGCCGGACCCGCGCGGCCACTCCATCGTGAACGTCCCGGGCACGACGGACGCGAGGTCCAGCTCGGCCTCCAGGGCCCACACGGTCACCGTCTTGCCGCTGCGCTGCCGCGCCTCGCCCAGCGCGATCCACTCACCCGGCGGGACGGGCACCCCCAGCTCTTCCGTGAATTCGCGGCGGGCGGCCGCCTCCGCACCTTCCTCCGCCCCGTACTCGCCCTTCGGCACCGACCAGGCGGCCGCCTCCCGCCCCGCCCAGAACGGCCCGCCCATATGCCCGATCAGTACCTCGACATCCCGCTCGCCCGCGTCCTCGTCCTCCGTGACCCGGAAGAGAAGGAGCCCCGCACTGCGCCTGCCTGTCGACATGTCGTCAAGTCTGCGGCGACGGAGTGCGGGGCGCCACGCGGGGGCGTTGAGCCCGGGGGGCTGGACCCTCTACGTCTTGCGGTAGCCGTACGCCTCCGAGGCCGCCGCCTCCACGGCCGCGAGGTCACCACCGGCCGAGGCCGTCACCACGGCGGCCACCGCGCCCTCGACGAACGGCGCGTCCACGAGCCGGGTGTCCTCGGGCAGCTCGTCGCCCTCGGCGAGCATGGACTTCACCGTGAGGACCGCGCTCCCCAGGTCCACCAGGACCGCGACGCCGGCACCCCGGTCCACGGAGGCGGCGGCCCGCCCGATCAGCTCCGCGCTCGTCCCGAGCCCGCCGTTGGGCAGCCCGCCGGCCGGGGCGACCGGCGCGGTCACCCCTCCGGCGGCAAGCCCCCGGGCCAGCTCGGCGACCGACTCGGCGACCGGACCGCTGTGGGAGACCAGCACGATGCCCACCTGCTGCTCGTCGCTCACGCATCCACTCCGTCCGTCGCCGTCGCTGTCGCCGCCAGGGCCTCGACCAGCAGCGCCGCCGAGGTCGCGCCCGGGTCCTGATGTCCGATGCTGCGCTCGCCGAGATAGCTGGCCCGGCCCTTGCGCGCCTGCATCGGCACCGTCGCCACGGCACCCGCACGGGCCGCTTCGGCGGCTCCCTCGAACGAGGTGGCCAGGGCCTCCGCCGCAGGCAGCAGCGCGTCGAGCATCGTCTTGTCCCCGGCCTGGGCCCCGCCCAGCTGCCCCACCGCGGCCACCCCCGCCGCGAACGCCTGGGCGAACTGTGTCTGCGTCACCTCGTCGTCGTCGCCGAGCGCCTTGCCCGTACGGCGCAGCAGCGTCCCGTACAGCGGGCCCGAGGCCCCGCCGACGGTGGAGATGAGCTGCCGTCCCGCCAGGGTGAGGACCGCACCGGGGGTGGCGGGGGCGTCCTTCTCCAGCACCTCCGTCACCGCCGAGAAGCCGCGCTGGAGGTTGCTGCCGTGATCGGCGTCCCCGATCGCCGAGTCCAGCTCGGTCAGATCGTTCGCCTCACGCTCCACGGACGCCGCGGCAGCGGTCATCCAGCGGCGGAAGAAGTCGGTGTCGAGCACATGATCTCCTGTTCCTCTACCGGTCCCTGGCCCCGTCGGCGGTTCAGCAGCCCCAGCGGAGCGCGGCCGTCCGCACGGGCGCGTCCCACAGGCGCAGCAGTTCCTCGTCGACCTGGCACAGCGTCACCGAGCAGCCTGCCATGTCGAGCGACGTCACGTAGTTCCCCACGAGCGTACGAGCCACCGGGACACCTCGCTGGGACAGCACACGATGGACCTCGGCATTGAAGCCGTACAGCTCCAGCAGCGGTGTCGCCCCCATGCCGTTGACCAGCGCCAGCACCGGGCCGGTGGGCCGCAGGTCCTCCAGGATCGCGTTCACGGCGAAGTCGGCGATCTCCCCGGACGTCATCATCGGGCGCCGCTCACGCCCCGGCTCACCGTGGATGCCGATGCCCAACTCCAGCTCGCCGGCGGGCAGGTCGAAGGTGGGGCTGCCCTTGGCCGGTGTGGTGACGGCGCCGAGTGCCACCCCGAAGCTGCGCGAGGCCCCGTTCACCTGCCGCGCGACCGCGGCCACCCGGTCCAGCGGGGCGCCCTCGTCCGCCAGCGCTCCGGCGATCTTCTCGACGAAGAGCGTCGCTCCCGTACCGCGCCGCCCGGCGGTGAACGTACTGTCGCTCACAGCCACGTCGTCGTCCACCACCACCTGGGCGACCTGGACCCCCTCGTCCTCGGCGAGCTCGGCGGCCATCTCGAAGTTCAGCACGTCACCCGTGTAGTTCTTGACGACGAACAGCACCCCCGCCCCACTGTCGACGGCCGCGGCCGCCCGCACCATCTGGTCCGGCACGGGTGAGGTGAACACCTCCCCGGGACAGGCGGCCGACAGCATCCCGGGCCCGACGAACCCGGCATGCAGCGGCTCATGCCCGGAACCGCCCCCGGAGACGAGCCCCACTTTCCCCGCCACGGGCGCGTCCCGCCGGGCGACGACCCGGTTCTCCACATCGACGGTGAGCTCGGGATGCGCGGCCGCGATGCCCCGCAGAGCATCGGCGACCACGGTCTCGGGAACGTTGATGAGCATTTTCATGCCGGTCTCCTGGTGTGCGTGGCAGAGGACTTCGGGACCTGCGTTTTTCCAGGTGAGGAAGGGGGTGGCCAGTTGTGAATCTTGGTGGTCCGGGGCGGCTTGCGGCGGTGGTCCTTGATCTTGAGGGACGGCTTCCGGGTACTCCAACGTGATGATGCCAACGTGGCGTGTCCGGTGCCACCGCAAAGGCGGCCTGTGCCGCGAACACTCCACGCCCGACGACGCCCGGCGTCGGTCCGGTCCTGTACCGGCCGACATCGGTGTGTGCGCCGTCCGCTCGACTCATCCGAGGGTGATGCGCCGGAAGCGGATCAGCGCGAGGAGCATGAACACGCCGGTGATGACGATGGCGCAGGCCGCGGAATAGGGGAGCGCGTGCAGGATCTCGACGGCGGAGATGTCGCGGCCGCCCGAGCCCAGGGCAGGAGCACCCGCCGCGTCCCGTGCTGTAACCGCAGGAAGTCGCTGCTCCCCTCTTCGTCGATGCCGCCGCAAAGGCCGGACGCGGGCCGGGCGGCGGTCGAGCCGGTAGCGGGGCCGTCCGTTCCCGCCGGGTGATAGGGCGATGTCATCGCGAGTTGGCATCATCCCCGGCGGCCGCCCGCGCCCTCACACTCTCCCCGTACCGTCCCGCGCCCCGTCCGCTGAGCGGACAAACCCCAGGACGCGGGTTCATCGGACAGTAGGAGAAATCCCCCATGAAACACATCTCGACCGCCGCCGCCCGCGCCCTTGCCGGCCTCGGCCTTGTCGCCGCATTAGGTGCGGCTCCCGCGGTCTCCGCCGCTCCTGCTCCTGCCCCCTCCGCCTCCGTCGGCTTCGCCGCGTACAACGGATCGGGCGAGAACGCCGCCGCGAATCGGGCGTTCTTCGACGCTGTCATGAAGTCGGTCGCTGAGAAGCGGGCCGCCAACCCGGGGGCTCAGGCCGTCACCGTCACCTACAGCGCCGCCTCCGCGCCCAGCTTCCGCACCCAGATAGCCAACAGCACCCGCATCTGGAACAGCTCGGTCTCCAACGTCCGGCTCCAGGAGGGCTCCAGAGCGGACTTCACCTACCGCGAGGGCAATGACCCGCGCGGATCGTACGCCTCGACCGACGGACACGGCCGGGGCTTCATCTTCCTGGACTACCGGCAGAACCAGCAGTACAACTCGACCCGCGTCACCACACACGAGACCGGGCACGTGCTCGGTCTGCCCGACACCTACTCCGGCCCGTGCAGTCAGCTGATGTCCGGCGGCGGTCCCGGCCCGTCCTGCACCAACGCCCAGCCGGACGCCAGAGAGCGAGCCCGCGTGAACCAGCTCTGGCAGAACGGCTTCGCGGCCGGGCTCGCACGGCCCGCCTCCTGACCGGCCACGCCGGCACACCGACCGGCGCGAGCTGACTGCTTCACCTGCACGAGCGGGGGCCGTTCCGGACGCGGAACAGCCCCCGCGTTTTGCCCATCGGCCGTCGGAGGCCCACTCACGAGCTGGTGCGCGGCCCGGGCTCGTGTTGATTGGCCCGGCGCACCGCCCGGTCGTTGCGCGCGCTGCCCCAGGCCCGGACGAGCTTCGCGACCGGGTTGCGCGGCTCCCCGGCCTCGGCGCCCTGGCGCAGGGCGCCCGGATTCGACGCGGACGGCAGGAGCCGGGCGGCGACGCCGCTGAGCCGGGTCGTCAGGCCGGGCGCCACGCCGTGCGCGAGCTGGGCCGCCTTGGCGGGCGCGGAGAGCACCAGCCGGGTACGCCGCTGGATGACCGCGTCGACGATCCTGCGGGCGGCCCGCTCGGCGTCCATCGACAGCAGCGGGGCGCCCGCCGCGGTGCTGAACCAGCCGAACTCGGCAGCCGCGTCTCCGCCGAACTCGGCCTGCCGGTGCGATCCGGTCCGCATGAGTCCCGGGTGAACGGCGGTGACGCTCACGCCGGAGGCGGCAGCCTCGGCGTGCAGCCCCTCGGCGAGCGCCCCGACCGCGGCCTTGGCGCACGAGTAGGGCAGCAGATGCGGAACGCCGAGCAGGCCGCCGACCGACCCGATGAGGCCGAGACGGCCCCGGGTTTCCTTCAGGTACGGCAGCGCTTCCAGCGAGGTGTGCAGAGCGCCGTAGAACATGGTGTCCATGGCGTCACGGAACTCCGCCGCACCCACCGCCTCGACGGGCGCGACCTGGATGACCCCGGCGTTGGCGATGACGAGGTCGAGACCGTCACGCTGATGGACCTCGCGTACCAGGGCGCGTACAGCGGCGCGGTCGCGCACGTCGCACACGGCGGTACGCACGGTCGCCCCGGTACCCTCCATCAGCTGCGTCGCCGCTCGCTCCAGTTCGTCGGCATCCCGGGCGGCGATGGTCACGACGCACCCACGCTCCGCCAGCTGCCGGGCCATGAACAGCCCGAGGCCCCGGGAACCGCCGGTGACCAGGGCCCCTGGGCCCTTGGTCCGATACGGAAGGCGGGTGCGGTTGTTCATCTGATTGCCCTTCTGCGGGTGCGCTCGGCGGGTGGGGCCGACGCCGTGGAGCGGATGTGTCCCGAGTGCCCACACCCCGCCGCCCGTAACGCTCCACCGCGAACCAGGACCGCGGGCTGATCGAAGCGCCCCTGTTGTGGGCCGGCCATTACGACGTCAAACTGAATAGGCGGGGGTGCGCCTGATCGGAGGCACCATGATCGTCCTCGGCCTCATTCTTCTCATCATCGGCTTGATCGCCGGTATCGGCGCTCTGTGGACCATCGGAATCATCCTGGTCGCCATCGGCGCGGTGCTCTGGGTTCTCGGAGCTCTGGGGCACGCGGTAGGAGGACGCCGGCACTATTGGTGACCATATTCCGCAGGGCAGCCCGTGGGAGGCCGGCTCCCCGTGCGCATGACCGTGGCCGGGGGCCCCATCCCCGTGGGCAGGTCACGTGCCGCTGGACAGCCGGTTCAGGTGCGCGTCGATCGCGGTGAGTGCGTCCTGGTGCTCGATCATGTCGAGTTCGATCAGGGGGCGTAGTCCGTGACATGCCCGCCTCCCGTGCCACCACGCGCATCGTCAGCTGTATGACGCCGTGCTGCTCCCCCACCCGCCACAGGGCGCGGGCGATCGTTTCGCGGCGCCCGCGGTGATCCACCTGTTTCGGCACCGCAGGCCCCTCCCTCGTACCCCAGGCCTTTTCCGCACCGGCGCCGCTGGGAGGGGACGAGGCAGGCGGTCGAGTTCGGCCCCCGTGGTGCTGCTGTCCCTGCCGATCGACGTGACCCCGCAGGGCACTGACCGGCTGACGCTCGACGTCGGTACGCCGGCCTCCATGCGCACCGGCACCGCGCTGTGCCCCCTCGTCGACGGCGAGGTCCTCCCTGAATCCCCCTGGACCGCGCTGACCGGCGCGCGGGCCTACCGCGCCGTGTTCCCGCAGGCGGGCCCGGAGGAGCTGGTGGAGTCCGCCACAGAGGAAGCCCTCCTCCACAGCTGACCGATCGCCGCTACCTCACACGAACGGAGCCGACGCCGCGTCCCTGTGCTCGCTCCGACGCCAGGCCGGCCACCGCGCAGAGCGCTCCCCAGCCTCCTGCGACCGCCGCGGCTTTGGGGCGGGCGGCCGGATCGGGGAGCTGCGTACCGAAGAGCACCGCGTCGCCGAGGTCGGCCACGACCCGGCATGCGGTTGCCGCTCGTCGAACGGAGTGGTCCTTCGCGACCATCATGGCGATGCCGATCGCGGCATCCCGAACACCCAGCGCACGGATCAGCAGGGCGGCAGGGGCCGGGACGGAACCGTCCTCGTCGTCCAGGCCGCACGGGCGGGCCATCAAGGCCGGGCGCACAAGAATGCCCACACCGTAGGCAGCGGTCGCCGCGCCCACCCATCGCACCAGGCCAGCTTCCACAGCATCCTCCTTGGATCACCCGCGCTCAATGGATCAACGGGTTCCCGGCAGCCCCTCATCCGACACCTCGGTACGCGCACCTGGCGGACTCGGCGGGCGGTACCCACGCGGCGGCGGCACCACGGATTACCTCTGAACGGAAGGGCGCCGGGGTTCCCGGTCCTCGGCCATCGGCGTCATCCGTTTGAACACGTGCACAGGGGTACACGGCGCCCGGGACCTCGCCGGCCCGCGCACCCGCAACAGCTCCGTGCCCGGGGCTGGGCCCGCCGACACGACACGGAAGGTGAACCCGGACGTGCACCTATCCACCGAGGGCGCGGTCTACTCATGCCTCGGTATCGGGGCCCTTCTTGCGGCGGCTCTGCCCCGGCTGCTCTCCCGGCTGCCGGTGTCCGTGCCGATCGTCTTCCTGGCCGCCGGGATGGTCCTCCACCTGACACCACTGCCGCTGCCCGCTTTCGACCCGGTGGCCGATCGCATCTGGGTCCACCACCTCACCGAACTCTGCGTGATCGTCTCGCTGATGGGAGCAGGCCTCGCCATCAACCGGCCTTTCGGGTGGCGCTCCTGGGCCGCGACCTGGCGACTCCTCGGGCTGGCGATGCCCCTGACGATCGGGGCGACGGCGCTCGCCGCATGGGCGCTGCTCGACTGGCCGGTGTCCGTGGCGCTCCTGGTGGCCGCGGTCCTCGCGCCGACGGACCCCGTCCTTGCCTCCGAGGTGCGCGTGGGGGAGCCGTCCGCCGAGAAGGAGGACGAGGACGAGGTCCGCTTCGCGCTGACGAGCGAGGCCGGACTCAACGACGGCCTCGCCTTCCCGTTCGTCCTCGCGGCCCTCGCCCTGGCCGCCGCCGGGAACAGCTGGACCGGTGGCTGGATGGTGCACTGGGTCTGGAGCGACGTGCTCATACGGATCGCCGTAGGCGTGACGGCGGGCCTCGCCATCGGTTTCCTGCTGGGCCGGCTGCTCTTCCGGTCCCGGGCGAAACCGCTGCGGCTCGCCGAGCAGGGCGAGGGCTTCGTGGCTTTGGCGGCGACCTTCCTGGCCTACGGCCTCACCGAGGCTCTCCACGGCTACGGCTTCCTCGCGGTCTTCGTCACCGCGTGTGCTCTGCGCAGGGCCGAGCACAGCCACGGTTATCACCGGGTGATGCACTCCTTCGTCGAGCAGATCGAGCGCCTGCTGATGGCCCTGCTCCTGTTCGCCGTGGGCGCCTATGTGGCGTCGGGCGGTCTGGCCGCGCTCACCTGGAAGGGTGCGGCGGTCGGCGTACTGCTGCACCTCCTCATACGCCCGGCCTCCGGCTGGCTCGCCCAACTGCGGGGCCCGGGCCGCCCGAACGAACGCGCGGCCATCGCCTGCTTCGGGATCCGGGGCATCGGCTCGCTCTTCTACCTCGCCTACGCCTGCGGGGAGGGCGAGTTCGGGGTGTACGAGGAGGAGATGTGGGCGGTCGTCGTCTTCGCCGTTCTGACCTCCGTGGTGGTCCACGGGGTCGCGGCGGCACCGGTCACCTCCTACCTCGACCGTCGCTCGGCCCGGGATCCACTGCGCGAGCGACCAGGGCACGAACGCGTTCCCGGTCGCGGTGGCGGCACGCACCAACGTGCAGAAGTCCGACCGGGACCCGGCGGACCGGAAGCCGTGGGCCCCGGCGGCTCGGCGCCGGTACGTGGAAGAGCGGGTCGCCACGAAACTCCGCAGGGGCCTGACCGCCGATGACCGCGAGCCGGAGGCGCTGACGCAGGAAGGAGCATGCACACAGACGATTTCCCGTTCGACCGAAGGACTGAGCCGTGCCCGACCGACCGGAGATCGTCTGCATCTGCGGCTCGACCCGATTCCTGCACCAGATGCGTAGGGCGAACCGTGATCTGACCTTCGCGGGCGTCATCGTCGTCGCGCCGGGCGAAGCCGACGAGTTGATCACCGATGAGCAGAAGGCCGCGCTGGACGCCCTCCACCTGCGCAAGATCGACCTGGCTGACCGGGTTCTGGTCGTCAACCCCGGCGGGTACATCGGCGAGTCCACGCGCAGGGAGATCGCCTACGCCCACGCCACCGGCAAGCCGGTCTCTTTCACCGATCCCGTCCCGTCCGATCAGTGGACGCTTCCTGGTGCGCACGGGTAATTCGGTCACACGGATACCCGAAAGACAGGCAGGCGCACTGCCGTGAGTAATCTTTTCCCCACCAGAGCTGCCTCTCCCATCGTGACGTTCGGAAACCCGCCCATGCGACCGCTGCTGCTGCCCCGTACCGCCTCGCCGGCCTCCGGCGTGCTGTGCGGTGTGCGTGCTGCGGTTCTTGCCGTGCTGTGCGTCCTGCTGCCGATGGCCGGACACGCGCTGGCCCTGGGGCACGCGCCGCAATGGGTCGTCGTGGCGATGGCGGGGCTCGTAGCCGTGCCGGGAGCAGTGCTCCTGACCCGGCGCAAGCTCACCGACGGGCAACTGCTCGGGGTGCTGGTCGCGGCGCAGGTCGCCCACCACGCCACGTACGCCCTGCCCGGGATGTGCCGGGCGGCGGGCGGAGCCGACGCCACCTCGGGTCTTCCGGCGTGGGTGTAGCACGGTGCGACCCTGCGACTGCCCGAGGGAGTGCTGCTCTCCGGTCACGTGATCGCCCTGGTGGTGGCTGCCCGGGTGCTCGGGCTGACCGAACAGATGCTGTGGCGGAGCAGGCCGCTTCTGGACGTCGTGCTGCGCCTGCTGGCCTTCGTCCGGCCGTTGCTCGTCGTGCGCGGTAAGGGCCCGCAGCGAGGGCTCCGGACGGCCGGGACGCTGTTGAAGCCAGCCGTTCTCGTGCGGCTGCGCTCCGGCCGGGCGCCTCCGCGTGCAGGTGATCTTCTCATCCGTTCCCGGCTGGTGCCGGTCGGCCGTCCTGTCGTGTCCTGACAGACGTACCCCTGTGGGGGGTCGACCGGCGTGCGCCGGTCCCCGCAACCCCCCAGAGGCCCTCATGAAGAAGCTGCACAAGAACCTGATCATCGCCGCCGTCCTGGTCGCCTGTTTCGCGGCAGGTCTCGGCTCCTATCTCCTCCTGCGTCCCGACACCCCGTCCGACAGCGCCACGAACGTGCAGCCCGCCGCGCAGGCCCTGCCCGTACGGGACACCAGCCACCGCCTCAGCGAGCCCGAACGCAGCGAGCTGACCGTCGTCGAGTTCCTGGACTTCGAGTGCGAAGCCTGCGGCGCGTACTACCCGGCGGTCGAGAAGCTCCGCGAGGAGTACGGGGACCGGGTCACCTTCGTCGCCCGGTACTTCCCCATGCCCGGCCACCGCAACGGCGAGCTCGCCGCCCGCGTCGCCGAAGCCGCGGCCCGGCAGGGCAAGTTCGAGCAGATGTACAGCAAGCTCTTCACCACGCAGAAGGAATGGGGCGAGGCGCAGGAGAGCAAGGAGAGCGTCTTCCGCGGCTACGCGAAGCAGCTCGGCCTCGACATGGCGAAGTTCGACACGGATCTCGCCGACCCGGCCACCGCGGAGCGCGTCAAGGCCGACCAGCGCGACGGCCTGGGCCTCGGCGTGCAGGGAACCCCGACCTTCGTCGTCGGCGGCACCAGGATCCAGAACCCGGCCTCGTACGACGAGTTCAAGAAGCTCATCGACGACCGCCTCGCCGAGTGACCAGGAGGCCGGCACCACCCCTCCCCACGACCCGCACGTCCGCGTTCTCCTCCTGTGGTGAGCGTCCCTACTATGGAGGGGGTGGGGGAGCGCAGGTGCCGGGAAGCGGGGAGTGGGACGGGGAATGCGACGGCTCGGAGAGCTCGAGGCCGAGATCATGGACTGCCTGTGGACGTGGGGCAGGCCGGCGACCGTCCGTGAGATCGTCGACGACATCAACCTTCGCCGGCCGTCCGCCTACACGACGGTGATGACCGTGGCCACGATCCTCTACGACAAGGGCTGGCTGACCCGGCGGAAGCAGGGCCAGGCGTGGCTCTACACGCCGGTCCGCAGCCGCGAGGCGTACTCGGCGGCGCTGATGGAGGACGCGTTGGGGGCGAGCCGGGACCGGTCGGCCGCGCTCGTGCACTTCGTCGAGCGCATGACGGACGAGGAGGTCGCCGCCCTGCGCGAGGCGCTGCGCGCGACCGGCCGCGACGGTGAGCTGTGAACGCCGCCCCCTTCTTCCTCGGTTACGCGGCCGCCGTCGGCGGGCTGGCCCCCAGACTGGTGCTCCGCAGCAGCTGGCCGCAGCGGTCACCGCTGCTGGCGGTGGCCGTGTGGTTCGCGCTGGCGGCGTCCTTCTCCCTCTGCGTGGCGCTGGCGGCCCTGCACCTCGCGACGCCGGGGGCGCATCTGCACGGTGTCCTCTACTCCTGCCGCGTGGCGGTGGGGCTGGAGGCCCCGTCCACCGACGGGCTGCTGCCCGCCCTGGGAGGCGCGGTGGCCCTCGTCGTGGTCGTCGGCCACCTGACCGCGTTCGCCCTGCACGCCGGGCGCGCGTACGCCGCGCGGGCCCGGCACCGGGACGTCCTGGACAAGGTCGGCCGCGCTTCGGCCTGTTCGCGGGCGACCGTGCTGGAGCATGCCGAGCCGGCCGCGTACTGCCTGCCGGGCCGCGCCCCGAGGATCGTCGTCAGCAGCGGAGCCGTCGGGCTGCTGTCCGCCGAGGAGCTCAGTGCCGTCGTCGAGCACGAGCGGGCCCATATCCACGGCCGCCACCACCTCGTCCTCGCGGCCGCCGCCGCCTTCGCCCGGGTCTTCCCCCGCCTGCCGCTCGCCCGCCATCTCCAGGAACAGGTGCCCCTGCTCCTGGAGATGGCCGCCGACGATCGCGTACTGCGCCGCTGCTCGCGGGGTGCGCTGGCCGCCGCCATGTTCACCCTGGCGTCGGGGGAAGCGCCCCGCGGGGCGCTGGCGGCGGGCGGGCAGACGGCGTTGGTCCGCCTCAAGCGTGTCCTGGCGCCGGCGCACGACGCGCACCCGGTCGTGCGCTGGGCGGCCGGCACGGGCGCCCTGGCGACGTTCGTCCTGCCCCTGCTGCTGACCTGTCACGCCGGACTGGGGTAGCCGCCCCGCATGAATCGGACCGGAATCAGATCCGTACGCCCCACATGAAGGGCATGCCGCTGCGGGCGATGGACTCGTAGCGCACCTGGGCGCCCGGTTTCGGTGAGTGGAGTATCTGGCCGTTCCCGGCGTAGAAGCCGACGTGGCTCAGGTCGGTGCGCATGATGATGAGGTCGCCGGGCTTGAGGGCGCTGAGCGAGTTGATCCGGGTACCGAAGTTGGCCTGGGCCTGAGACGTGCGCGGCAGCGACACACCCGCCTGCCGGAACGCCCAGGAGGTCAGACCGGAGCAGTCGAACGACCCCGGTCCGGCGGCGCCCCACACGTACGGCATGCCGACCCGGCTCTTCGCCGCGTCGAACGCCGACGCCGTACGCCCGGACGCACTGGCCTCGTCGCCGAGGTCGACCCGCTCGCTGTTCCGGTTGGCACGCTGCTCCTCGGCGGCCCGCTCGGCCCGCTCCTCGGCTGTCAGCGTGTTCATGAGCCGCTGCGCCTGCGCCAGCTTGCCCTGGATCTCCGCTTTCTTCTCCCCGAGCTCCTCACGGGAGTCCTGGAGGCTGCCGAGCTTCTTCGCGGCCTCGCCGCGCTGCTGCTGCAGGCCGCGCTGCTGGGAGAGGAATCGCTGGAGGGTCTCCGACTGCCGTGCGCTGAGCCGGTCGAGGCCCGAGGCCCGGTCCAGATAGGCGTCGGGGTCGGCCGAGAGCAGCAGCTGGAGGGAGGGATCGAGCCCGCCGGAACGGTACTGGGCGGTGGCCACCGAACCGAGTTGGCGGCGCAGCTCGTTGAGGGCTTCCTGCTTGCGGGCGACCGAGTCCTGGAGGCTCTCGGCCTCCTTCTTCAGTGTTCCGGCGGCTTCCTTCGCCCCGTTGTACTTCTCCGTCGCCTGGGTGGCTTCCTCGTACAGCCGGTCGATCTGGGCCTGCACGCCCTTCTTGTTCGGGTCCGGCAGCGGATCGGCCGAGGCCGAGTGCGCCGAGAGGGCGACCGTCACCGCCGCGGTCGCGGTCGCGGTGAGCACGGAGGCGTATCCGTGGCTGGGCTGCTTTGGACGACGGTGGGACGCCACTGAGGCGGGCTCCTTCTTCCTCGGCCGCTGTCGGGCGGCCTGGGGGCCGGTCAACTTCTTCCGCGATGCGGGGGATTCGGCGACACCTCCACCGGAGTTCCAGGCGGATGACCGGTCGTACAGAGGCTGGGCCTCGCATACTAATCAACTTAGTGGCTGGTATCCAAGCGTGATCAGGGAACGCGTGTGCCGTCGGGGGCCGAACGAACGCCGCGCCCGCCCGTACTCACCCGATCCGGTGAACTGCGCCCCGGGGGCAGGTGACGGAGAGCCTCGCTCCGCCCGGCGCCCGACCCGCGCCGACCAGGTGTCCGCGCGCCCCTTCGGGGGGTGGTCGGGCAGCCCCGCTTATCGGCGCTTTACGTGATTGATCGATTACCTTTCGTGATTGTGGTGATCCGGTCGGCGTTCCGTGGACCCCACCCGGTGCCCTGGCCCCGGGTGGCGCTGTACGTCGTCCTGATCGCGCTGATCCACGTGCTCGGCTGCTCACACGGCCCTGCGGTGGGGGCCGTTGCCGTTCGTGCGGACACCCCGCTGCCCGCCTCGGCCACCGCCGTCGCGACCCCGGCGGCCGAAGCCCCGCACGCGACCGCCCCCGAAGCGGCCCGACCGGACGCTCCCCGGTCCGTCGAATGCGCCGACGACGAGCTCTCCGTCCAGGGACCCCGGTGCACCGGCCTGCCCGAGCCGGGCCCCACCGCGATCACACCCCGGTCGGACCTCGCCGTCTCCACGCCGGGGACGACACGCGCCGGCCCGCCGGGCGCCGGCGCCACCGTGCCCTTCCTGATCCACCGCTCCCCGTCCGTGCTGAGCGTGTGGCGGACCTGACCGGCCCAGGCAGGTTCCGCCCTCACCACCCGCCCGCACGCACCGGCCGGTCGCGCCCCGTCGCACCGGCACTGGGAGAAGCACGCCATGAACATCCAGGACCGCAGCACCGCCCCCGCCTCGCCGGCGCAGCTGCTCGCCCACACCAAGCGCCCTCTGCACACCCCTGCCGGACTCGTGGGCGACACGCCCCTGTTGTGGATCGGGGATCCCTTCACCCACGGCCGAGGAGGGTTCTGGGCCAAGCTCGAAGGCCACAACCCGGGCGGCATCAAGGACCGGACCGCGCTGCACATGGTCCGGGCGGCACGCCACCGCGGCCGGCTCCTGCCCGGCGCCCGTATCGTGGAATCCACCTCCGGCACCCTCGGACTCGGGCTCGCCCTGGCCGGGGTGACCTTCGGGCACCCGGTCACCGTCGTCGGCGACCCCGGCATGGAACCCCTGATGACCGGCCTGCTCACCGCCTACGGGGCCGACGTCCAGATCGTCGACGCCCCGCACCCGGTCGGCGGCTGGCAGGAGGCCCGGCGCGAACGGGTAGCACAAATCCTCGCCGCGTCCCCGGACTCATGGTGCCCGGACCAGTACCACAACCCGGACAACGTGACCGCGTACGCGCCGCTCGCCCACGAACTCGTCGCCCAACTCGGGCGCATCGACACCCTGGTGGTGAGCGTCGGCACCGGCGGCCACTCCGCGGGCATCGCCGGCGTGCTCCGCGGCTACTTCCCCGGCCTGCGTGTCGTGGGCGTCGACACCACCGGCTCCACCATCTTCGGACAGCCCGCAGCGACGCGGCTGATGCGCGGTCTGGGCAGCAGCATCCACCCCCGTAACGTCGCCTACGAGCTGTTCGACGAGGTCCACTGGGTGGCTGCCCCGGAAGCGGTCTGGGCGGCGCGGCGGCTGGCCCGCGCGCACTACGCCACCGGTGGCTGGAGCGTCGGCGCGGTCGCTCTCGTCTCCCGCTGGCTGGCCCGCAGCCTGCCGCCGGAGAACCGGATCCTGACCGTGTTCCCCGACGGGCCGCAGCGGTACGTCGGCACTGTCTTCGACGACGCCTACTGCCGGGAGCACAGCCTGCTGGACCATCCGCCCGCCGAGGACCCCGACGAGATCACCCGGTCCGAGGACCGGGTCGTCACCCGCTGGACCCGATGCACCAACGTCACCGACCCCCTCGCCATCGACGGGCAGCTGCTCGCCGAGGCCCGCCGATGAGGGCGCTGTGGCGGCAGACCCGCACCTTCTCCGCCCCCACCCGGCTGCTGATGGCCAACCAGTTTGCCATCAACCTCGCCTTCTACATGCTCATGCCCTACCTGGCCGCCCACCTCGCCGGTCCCCTAGGGCTGGCCGCCTGGGCCGTCGGGCTGGTCCTCGGGGTGCGCAACTTCTCCCAGCAGGGCATGTTCCTCATCGGCGGGACCATCGCCGACCGGCTCGGCTACAAGGCGCCCATCATGGCCGGCTGCCTGCTGCGCACCGCCGGGTTCGGACTGCTCGGCTGGGTCGACAGCCTGCCCGCGCTGATCGCCGCGTCCGCCGCCACCGGCTTCGCCGGCGCGCTGTTCAACCCGGCCGTACGCGCCTATCTGGCTGCCGAGGCGGGAGAGCGCAGGGTGGACGCCTTCGCCACCTTCAACGTCTACTACCAGGCGGGCATGTTCCTGGGCCCCCTCGTCGGCCTCGCCCTGCTCGCAGCCGATTTCCGGACCGTGTGCACGGCCGCCGCCGCGATCTTCGCCCTCCTCACCGCCCTGCAATGGCGCGCCCTGCCCGACCGCCGTACCGCGCGTACGGATGACGTATCCGAGCCGGCCGAGAGCATTCTGGCGCAGTGGCGATCGGTGCTGGCGAACCGGCCGTTCCTGCTGTTCTCCGCAGCCATGATCGGCTCGTACGTCCTCACCTTCCAGGTCTACCTCGCGCTTCCGCTCGCCGCCGGGGAATTCCTGGGACCGAACGCCACCGAGGTCACCAGCGGCCTGTTCGTCGTCTCCGCCGCGGTCGCCGTGGTCGGGCAACTCCGCCTGACGGCTTGGGCGAAGAAGCGCTGGAGCTCGCACCAGGCGCTGGCCGTCGGACTCGCCCTCATGGGTCTGGCCTTCGTCCCTCTCGCCTTCACCTCTCACGACGCGCCCGCCATGGCCCTCACCGCCCTGGTGACCGCCGTGGTGCTTCTCGCCGTCGGCGGAGCGATCCTCTATCCCTTCGAGATGGAGACGGTGGTCGTCCTGTGCGACAACCGGCTGGTCGCCACCCACTACGGCCTCTACAACACCGTCTCCGGCCTCGGCATCACCCTGGGCAACCTGGCCGTCGGAGCCGTATGGGACTTCGCGCAGAGCCATCGGGCGGAGTGGCTGACGTGGGGAGCACTCGTCGCGACGGGACTCGCCTGCTCGGCATCGGTCATCGTCCTCGCCCGCACCGGAATCCTCACCAGGCGCCCGGCGCTTGAGGTCAGGCAGGCGTGAGCAGGCAGAACTCGTTGCCTTCCGGGTCGGCCAGGATGGTCCAGTGGATCGCGGACTGGTCGATACCGGGGTCGGTGGCGCCCAGGCAGCGCAGCCGGTCCGCCTCTGCCGCCGGGTCGTCACCGGGGTAGGGGCGGACGTCGAGGTGGACACGGTTCCACCCGCTCTTGGTGTCGGGCGTACGGAGGAACTCCAGGTAGGGGCCGACGCCCTTGGCGGAGCGCATGGTCGCGCTGTCGTCGGTGACCTCGTGCAGCGTCCAGTCCATCGCCTCGCCCCAGAACCGGGCCATCTCCCGTGGATCGGTGCAGTCGACCACCACGGCGGCGATCGGCCCGGTGTCCCGGTAGACCTGGCGGGGCTCCAGGACGCAGAACTCGTTGCCCTCCGGGTCGGCCATCACCGTCCAGGGGACGTCGCCCTGCCCCACGTCGACGGGCGTGGCACCGAGGCTCTTCAGGCGTGCGACCAGCTCCTCCTGATGGGCCGTCGAGGTGGTGGCCAGGTCGAGGTGCACACGGTTCTTGACCGTTTTGGGTTCCGGTCGGGCGACGAGGTCGATGCAGACGGCCGCGGGGTCGGGGTAGGCGAAGCCCACGGGTTCGAGGTTGGTCACCCCGGGCCCCTCGCTGTCGATACCCCAGCCGAGCGCCTCCGCCCAGAACCGGCCGAGCGCGGCGTCGTCATGGGCCTTCATGCTGATCTGCACGAGTCGTGTTGCCATGCCGCAGATCCTAGAAGCCCGGCCGGCTCCCGGAGATCACTGAGGGAGCGGATGCCGCCGATGCGGCGGCGGCCCGCTCGATCTTCGCGCGGTACGCCGCGCGGGCTTCCTCGTCGATCGGCTTCTCGTGTTCGGGGCGCAGCCCGGTCCGGCCGTCGAGCCCCTCGCGCAGGATGTCGGCGTGCCCGGTGTGCCGGACGGTCTCGCCGAGGACGTGGACCATGACGGCGAACAGATTCGTTTCGGAGTGGGGGTCGGGCCACCACGGCACATGGCCGGGGGCGTCGAGGGGGAGCACGGCGATCGTCGCGTCCGCGTGGTCCCACGTGCGCCGGTAGAACCCGGTGATCCGGTCGCGGGTCTCGCCCTCGGCCGCCCACAGATCGCTGCCGTCGTGGTCCTGCCACCGGGACAGTGGCTCCGGGGACGGGCGGCCGAAGACCTCGCCGAAGTACCTGGCCTCGACGGTGGCCACATGCTTGACCAGGCCCAGGAGGTTGGTTCCGGTCGCCGTCAACGGCCGTCGGGCGTCGTACTCGGACAAGCCGTCGAGCTTCCAGAGAAGCGCCTCACGGTCCCGCCGCAGTCTCCCGTGCAGGGTGTCTTTCGCGAACTCGTCGATCATGCGGCATGAGCCTATAGCGGCTTGGGGGCGAGCGTTCCTGGGACGGTGTGCGAAGGAGTCGCAGCCAGTCCGCCCGCTCGGTGCGATATCGGCCGCTGTCGCCGTGCCGGTGAGCGGACAGGCGTTACGTGCCGGCGTCGAGGGGTACCCCTGTGCGTACGAAACGACGTGAAGGAAGCAAAAGCGAAGAGAACGGCCGCGACGCACAAGGAACGAGGATCACATGCAGGTGGGCTACAAGCTGGCGGCGGAGGCGTTCGGCCCGGCAGAGCTGGTCAGGCAGGCCGTGCTCGCCGAGGAGGCGGGATTCGACTTCGTGGAGATCAGCGACCACTACCACCCCTGGCTCGACAACCAGGGGCACTCGCCGTTCGCCTGGACGGTGCTGGGAACCATCGCGGCCCGGACCTCGCACATCGGCCTGGCGACCGGGGTGACCTGTCCCACCGTCCGCTACCACCCCGCAGTCATCGCTCAGGCTGCCGCGACCCTCGCCCTGCTCTCGGAAGGCCGCTTCGTCCTCGGCGTCGGCTCGGGGGAGCGGCTCAACGAACACGTCGTCGGCCCCGGCTTCCCCGACGCGGTCAAGCCCCGGCACGACCTGCTCAGGGAAGCGCTGGACATCATCCGGCTGCTGTGGAGCGGGGGGTACCAGTCCTACGAGGGCAAGCATCTGCGGCTCCAGGACGCCCGGGTCTTCGACCTCCCCGACGAGCTGCCACTGATCGCGGTGGCCGCCAGCGGCCCGGAATCGACCCGGATCGCCGCCGAACTGGGCGACGGCCTTTTCGCCACGGAGGACAAGATGAGCATCGTCCGGCACTACCGCGACGCAGGCGGCACCGGTCCGTGCTACGGGGAGGTCCCGATGGCCTGGGCCCCCGACGCGCACACCGCCGCACGGGCCGCGCTCGAGACCTCGCGCTGGGCGCTGACCGGCTGGAAGGTGATGAGCGAGCTGCCCAACCCGGTCAATTTCGACGCCGCGACCGCCACGGTCCGCGAGGAGGACATCCTGGAGAAGTTCGCCTGCGGAGCGGATCCCGGACGGTACGTCGAGGTGGCTCAGCGGTACGTCGACGCGGGCTTCGACCGGCTGGTCATGCAGAACGCCGGCCCCGACCCCGACGGCTTCATCGACTTCTACCGCAGCGAACTCGACGGACGTATCCGACAGCTCGAACCGAACCGTCCGCGAGCCTGAAGGCGTTCGGGGGCCCAGGCGACGAGGCGACGAGTCCTCGATCACCTACAGGGTGCGGCTGGGGCCCAAGGCGTTCACCGGCCGCACGGTGGTGCGGCGCATCGAGAGGCCCCGGACGCTGGAGCTGGAGGCCGAGGCCGGCTCCTGGACGACATGCGCCGGTTCTCGTGGGACTTCGCCACCTTGAAGGTGGACTGGGTGCTCAACGGCCCTGTCCCGTGGAGCAGCGCCGCTGCGGCCTCCGCGGGGACGGTCCACCTGGCGGAAAGCGTCGACGAACTCACCCGGTGCGCGTCCCGGATCGCCCGAGGCCTGGTCCCGGACCGCCCGTTCCTGCTGATGGGGCAGATGACCAAGGCCGACACCACCCGGTCCCCGCTGGACACCGAATCAGCCCGGGCCTACACCCATGTGCCCCACACGGTGAAGGCGGATGCGGGCGCGGACGGGCTGACCGGTCGGTGGGGCGCCGGGGAACAGCAGCGGATGGCCGACCGGATGGAGGCGCGGCGAGCGGTACGCCCGGGCTTCCGCAGCCGGATCCGGGCCGCCCCGAAACGCCCCGTGAAGGGGCTGTATCCGGCATCCGCGTCCGCACATCCCGGCGGCGGGGTGCACGGCGCTCCGGGCGCCGACGCCGCCCGCGCCGCCATCCGCTCCACACGCGGCACCACGGCCACGGCCGCTCTCTTTGCCGTCCAGCGACTGCTGGCCCACCGGGGCCGGACCGGCGACGTCGCCCGCGTACGAGGTGAGGGTCCTCGACCTGCCGGACACATCCGTGCGGCCGGCCTCCCGGCCCGGTCGTCGCCACGGTTCCTTCCCACGCTCGGGCCCGGGACCGGGCGCGGAGCCGCGGGCCGCGTGAGGGCTCGGGCTACGGCTCGGCTGAAGGGGAGGACCGGGAGACCCGGTAGGAGTTCCAGTCGGCCTGTCCTCCGGCTCCCAGGACCTCAGCCGGTGCGGACAGCGTTTCGCGGTGGTGGCTGTGCAGTTCGCGGCGGGTGATCCGGGCGACGAGCGCCGGGAACAGGGGGCGCAGAGGCTGACACCAGCGGAGCCAGGGCGGGGAGTAGATGTGGGCGGCGCGCCGGGTGATGCCTCGGGTGAGCCATTGGGCGACCCGGGCGGGGGAGTGGACGCGGCGGGCCGGGCGGGGCTGGTTGCGGCGCAGCGCTTCGAGGACGGGGTGATCGTCGATGCCGGTGAGCATATCGGTGCCGGTCCAGTGCAGGTACGCGATGCCGACCTGGACGCCGTCCGGTTCGACCTCGCCGCGCAGAGCGAGGGCGAACGACTCCGCCCCGGCCTTGGAGGCGCAGTAGGCGCTCATCATGGGCGCGGCGCCGAACGCGGCGGTGGACGCGATTTGGAGGAAGTATCCGCGGGTGGCGGTGAGTTGGGGCAGGAATGCGCGGGCGGTGTTCGCCGAACCGATGAGGTTGACGTCGATGACCCGCTGCCAGAGTTCGGCGGCGGTACGGCCGAAGGGGCCGCTCACCGCGATGCCCGCGTTCGCCACGACCACCGACGCGGGCCCGAGTTCGGCTTCCACCCGGCGCGCCGCGTCCGCCAGCGCGTCGCGGTCGGTGACATCGCACTCGACACAGATGCTCGGGCCGGCGAGGGACGCCGCCGCTTCCTGCAGGGTGGCCTTCTCCCGCCCCAGCAGCGCGACGTGCATCCCGGCCCCGGAAAGGCTGTGGGCGAGCGCTTCACCGACGCCGCGAGCAGCGCCGGTGACGACCGCGACCCGCCCGTGCAGTGGACGGGTGGGTCCACGGCTGATCCCGCGCCCGCTCGGGCTGTCGTGCATCGTTCCTCCTCGGTCGTCGCGCTCGCCGCTGTGAGCCCGGCTGCCCCCGCACCACCGTCACGCCACGAGTCGGCCCCCGCAACCGGGCCCGGTCGGTGGCAGTCGGCGGGCGAGGACGCACGGGACCGGAGCGGAGGGGAGCAGACGCGGCAACGGCAGGTTTGACGGGCCGGTGAGCGGTCACCCGTGCGCGGACCGCAACGTCGGGCACAGCAGGGTGTGGGTGTCATGGGCGCCGATGAGAAGGTTCGGGCCAAGGCCCGGCCGTGCCGCACGCGCGGAGCGGCCGGGCAGACCCTACCGCCACTCAGGTGTGCGAGGCCGATCAGGCCGGGTCCGGCAGTGGACAGCGGGATACGGTCGCCTGGCACGTACCCCGCGTGCTGCTTCGTCCGGAGGGCATCGACTTCTCTCCCGCCGCCGGGGTCCGTACACGTCCGACCGAGAGGGAACCGTGCCAGCCGACTTCGATGTGGTCATCGTGGGAGCCGGAGCGGCCGGGCTGAGCCTGGCGTACCGTCTCTGCGCGCCGGACAGCCCCGTAGCGCTGTCGGTCGCCCTCGTCGATGCCCCGCCGGGACCGCTGAGGGCGCCCCCGCGGACCTGGTGCTTCTGGGAGCCGCCGGGCGGGGCCTACGATTCGATCCTGGCCGCCTCGTGGTCCCGGTTGCGGGTCAGGGCGGCAGACGGGGTTCCCACGGTCACCCGGCTTTCCCGGCTGCGCTACAAGATGGTGCGGTCGGACGCCTTCGAGGCACTGGTCGGACAACGGTTGTCCCGTACACCGACCCTGGTCAGGATCGAGGCGACCGTGAGCGGCGTACGTGATGGTGCGTCCGGCGGCGAGGTCCTCACTCAGGGCGACCATGGCGAACGCGTCCTCCTGCGGGGCCGTCTCGTCTTCGACTCCCGACCGCCGCGCCGTCTGCCGCCTGCCCGCACCACCCTGCTCCAGCACTTCGGTGGCTGGTTCGTCCACGCAGATCGTGCCGTGTTCGACCCGACGACCGCGGACCTGATGGATTTCCGTACACCGCAGCCCGCCCACGGGCTCTCGTTCGGCTATGTCCTGCCGCTGGACCCGCACACGGCGCTGGTCGAGTACACCGAGTTCTCCCCCCTCGCCCTGGACGCCGACGGCTACCGGCGAGCTCTGCGCCACTACACCGACCACGTCCTGGGGCTGGGGCCTTTCCGGATCACGGCCCAGGAGCACGGGGTGATCCCCATGACGGACGGTCGCTTCCCGCGCCGCGAGGGGCGGTCGGTGTACCACATCGGCACCGCCGGAGGTGCCACCCGCCCCTCCACCGGTTACACGTTCGCCGCCGTGCAGCGGCAGAGCCGGGCCATCGCTGCCCGACTGCGAGCCGGACGACCGCTGCGCGTGCCTGCGCCGTACGGACGACGGGCGCGGATGATGGACGCGGTCATGCTACGAGCCCTGGACAGTGGCCGCGTGGACGGCGCCGACTTCTTCGGCCGCCTCTTCCGCGGCGTTCCCGGCGAGCGGCTCCTGGGCTTCATGGACGGCAGTTCGCGGATGCACGAGGACCTGCTCATGGGCCTGCGCACACCCGTCGTCCCCATGCTGCGAACCGTCGTCGAGCTTCCGTTCAGGCCCCGGCGCGAGCGCCCCCCGGCCCTCGTTCCCCCCGCACCGACCGACCACGAAGAGAGCACCTCATGACCCTGCTGCGCGGTGACGCTCTGTCAGCGGCTTTCGACCACGGCTCCGTCGCCTATGACCGGCTCGTCGCGGCCAGCCCCGGTTACCACGCGCACCTGCGCCGCTCCGCACGCCGACTACGCCTTCCGGAAGGGGGGCGCGGGCTGCGCGTGCTCGACCTGGGATGCGGCACGGGCGCCTCCACGGCGGCGCTCCTCGCCGCCGCCCCGCACGCCCGGATCACCGGAGTCGACGCGTCCGCGGGCATGCTGGACCGTGCCATGAGCAAAAGCTGGCCGCCCGGCGTCGACTTCGTGCACGCCCCCGTCGAGGAGCTGGCCGGCCGGTGGCGGCCCGGCTCCTTCGACGCGGTGTTCGCCGGCTACCTCTTCCGCAACCTCGACGACCCCGACAGCGCGCTCGCCCTGGTCCGTGACCTGCTCGCCCCGGACGGCCGCCTCGCCGTCCACGAGTACACGCTCGGCGGTTCACCCGTTCACCGTGCCGTCTGGAACGCCGTCTGCTCGGTGATCATCCAGCCCGCCGGACGGCTCGCCGGTGACCCCGAGCTCTACCGTCACCTCCGCGACAGCGTCGCCCGGTTCGACGCGGCTCCCGCGTTCGCCCGGCGATTGCGCCGGGCGGGCTTCGCCGGCGTACGCGTCCTGCCGCTGCCCGGCTGGCAGACCGGGATCACCCATACCTTCGTGGCCCGTTCCACCCCCGGCGCGAGGGAGCGGTCATGATGTCACTGCGCGACAACGGTGCGGGCCACCGGCGTGGCCGGGACCGGCGGGCGGCCGTCGTGCCGGCTCCGGACGGCCGCGCCCGGTTCACGGGTGAGGCCCCCGCGGTAGCGGTCGTCGGCGGCGGTATCGCCGGGATCGCCGCGGCCACTCTCCTGGCCGAGCGCGGCGTGCGCGTCACCCTCTACGAGCGTGAACCCGGCCTGGGGGGACGGCTTTCGGGGTGGCCCACCGAGCTCGCCGACGGTACTCCCGTGACGATGAGCCGCGGGTTCCACGCCTTCTTCCGGCAGTACTACAACCTCCGCGGCCTGCTGCGCCGGGTGGACCCCGGCCTCGGCTCGCTGACCCCGCTGCCCGACTATCCGCTGCGGCACAGCTCCGGTCTGCACGACAGCTTCGCCCGGGTGCCGCGCACGCCTCCGCTCAGCGCGATGGGATTCGTCGCCCTCAGCCCCACCTTCGGTCTGCGGGACCTGGCCCGGATGAACCCGAAGGCGGCTCTGCCGTTGCTGGACGTGCGGGTTCCCGAGATCTACGACCGGATCGACGGCATCAGCGCGACCGACTTCCTCGATCGCATCCGCTTCCCGGAAGCCGCCCACCACCTGGCGTTCGAGGTGTTCTCCCGCAGCTTCTTCGCCGATCCACGGGAGCTGTCCGCGGCCGAACTGGCGCTGATGTTCCACATCTACTTCCTCGGGTCCAGCGAGGGCCTGCTCTTCGACGTTCCCGCCGAACCGTTCCCGGCCGCCCTGTGGGACCCGCTGCACCGCTATCTCGAAAGCCACCGCGTCGTCGTGCGGACCCGGACACCGGTCCGTCAGGTGCGTCCCCGGCCGGACGGCGGTCTCGACATCGACACCGACGACCGCTCCACGCGCTACGACGCCCTTGTCCTCGCCCTGGACAGCGGAGGCCTGCGGCACGTCGTCGCCGCCTCACCGGACCTGGGCGACGCCGACTGGCGCGCACGGATCGCACGGCTGCGCACCGCGCCGCCGTTCCTGGTGTCACGGCTCTGGCTCGACCGGCCCGTGGCACTGGACCGCCCGGGCTTCCTGGGCACCAGCGGTTACGGGCCCCTGGACAACGTGAGCATCCTGGACCGCTGGGAGGGAGAGGCCGCCCGCTGGGCCCGGCGCACCGGAGGGTCGGTCGTCGAACTGCACGCCTACGCCGTCGCACCGGACGCCGACCGGTCCGCCGTGCAGGACGAGTCCCTGCGGCAACTGCACCAGATCTACCCGGAGACCCGCAGCGCCCGCGTCATGGACGAGCGCCACGAATGGCGCGCGGACTGCCCGATGTTCCCGGTCGGCGGCTACCGGGACCGGCCGGGCGTGCGCAGCCCCGACCCTGCCCTCACGGTGGCCGGGGACATGGTCCGCACCGGGCTGCCGGTGGCCCTGATGGAACGCGCGGCCACCAGCGGTTTCCTCGCGGCGAACGCCCTGCTGCAACGGTGGCATGTGCGCGGGCAGACACTCTGGACCGTCCCCCGCAGGGGACGCTCGGCCGTTCTGCGCCGGTTGGCGGCGCTCGGGGAGAAGTAGGCGCTGGGGGAGAAGCAGACGCCGCCTTCCGGGCGATTGGCAGCGCTTATCAGCCCGGAAACCTCCCGCTGTCGCGCAGTTCCCAGCGCCTCTCCGCGTACGCCAGGTCGTCCCGCCACAGCCGGCCGGCCGACGCGCGCATCAAAGGGCGCAGGAGTGGCGCGGCCGCCCGGGCCACGGCGAACCCGCGCCGGTCCGACGCCGCGACCAGCGCCTCCGTCACGGCCGTTCGGGGGCGCCCCGGCCCGTCCGGAGCCAGGGGCGTGGCATGGGTCTCCACCACCGACCCCGCGCCCTCGCCCTCGATGATGTGCATGACGACCGTGCGAGGCTCGGGCGCGGAGAACCGGGCCCGGACCGGCACCACAAGCCGCCCGGCCACCTTGAAGGACACCTCGACGGTGAAACCGTCGTCGTCCGCCGGGTCGTCGGCGGGTGTCCCTGTCACCGTCAGGTCGACGAAGGAGTACGGGTGGAACCACGCGCCGTGCCACGGATCGAGGCGGTTGGCCACCACATCCTCCGGCTCGCAGCGGCCGATGCCGCGGTAGACCGCCTCCACGGCGTCCCGCGCCCTGGGCCGCACGGGTACGTACGGCCGCTCCGAAGGAGGTTCGCCGCCCATCCGGTCGAGCCGCACCCAGAGGAGGACTCCGTCGTCGAAGGCCGGGTAGGGCTCCCACCCGGCGAACGGCCCGCCGTCCAGGCTCAGTCCGTGCCAGTGGCAGACCAGCGTGCCGCAGTGCACGGGGCTGTCGCGGAGCGGCGCCCCCAGGTGGGGGCAGGCTCCCGGACCTGTGCGGAGCTTCCCCTCGCCGTCGCGCCACGCCACTACTTCGGTGGAACCGACCGTGGCCCCGAGCGCCCGCCCCGGAGGAAGGTCGCGCGAGGCACCGATGACGTACCAGTTGCCCGAAGGCCTGCTCTGCGCCCGCTTGAGGGCCTCGGCGATCAGCACCGGTTTCGCGTCCCGCCACGTCGGAGCCTGCCGCTCCCAGGGAACGGCCGTGCGCCGCAGCCGCAGCGGAATGCGCCGGGGACGTCCCGGCACGGGGCTCACACTGCCTCCTTCCGTACCGCGCGTGCGGTGCCGGCCACCGCCGGACGGGCGACGGCGGAGATGCGCCCTGCCGCAGCCGGCCCATCCCGCAGCCGGGTCACCGCGCGTGCGGTGAGCACCCGGGCCAGTCCGTCCAGTGCCACGGCGGCCCGTCGACGGCGCGGGACGACCGCCCGGCGGTGCAGAACCGCGTAGCCGTCCGCCTCGATCGCGTCGAGAATGCCGCTGTACAGCACGAACGCCGTCCGGATACAGGGCCGCGACACCGGGGCCAGCATCGCGATCCCGGGCAGGGCGTCCCGGTAGACGGTCCGGTTGTGGTCCCCGGCGGCCCGCAGGACGTCGGTGATCCGGCCGTCCCGCCTTCCCGTGCTCCGGCTCCACTCGAAGCGGTCCCGGTCCACCCCGTGAGCTGCCAGCAGATCGGTGGGCAGATAGAGCCGGCCCCGGTCCAGGTCCTCGCCCACGTCCCGCAAGAAGTTGGTCAGCTGGAAGGCGATGCCGAGCGCGGCCGCGTGCCCGGCCGCCTCCTCGCGCGGCCCCACCGTCCCGAGCACCGGCAGCATCTGAAGGCCGATCACCGCGGCCGAGCCGTGCATGTACCGGCCGAGCTCCTCGTACGAGGCGTACCCGCCGACGGTCAGATCGCTGCGCATGGAGGCCAGGAAGTCGGTGAAGTGCCGGGATTCGATGCCGTACCGGTCCGCGGTGTCGGCGAGAGCGCGGATCACGGGCTCGGCGGACCGGCCGTGCCGCAGACCCGACTCCAGTTGGGATTCCAGTTCGACCAGGGCGCGGGCGCGCTCCTCGGGAGTGGCCGCGCTGTCGAGGTCGTCGACGATGTCGTCCGCCCAGCGGGCGAAGCCGTACAGCGCGTGCACGGCCGGCCGCCGGTCGACGGGAAGGAGCCGTGTCGCGAGGAAGTACGTCTTGCCGTGCTGTGCGTTGAGGCCACGGCAGCGGGTGTACGCGGCTCGGAGCGCGGGGTCCTCGATGCCTGCTGCGTCGAGTTCGCGTACGGTCATGCGCTGGTACCTCTCGGAGCAGAGTGCGGGGCGGGTGGGGCGTTCCGGACGCCGGTGATCCTTTCCGCTGCCAGCTTCCCGGAGATCAGGACGGTCGGCACGCCGACGCCGGGCGTGGTGCCGCATCCGGCGAGGACGGCGTTGGCCGTGCCCCGCACCAGGTTGCGCGGGCGGAAGGGACCGGTCTGAGGGAACGTGTGGGCCACGGAGAAAGGGGTGCCGGCCGCATGCCCCTGCGCGGTCCAGTCGACCGGCGTGACCAGCCCCTCCTCCTCGATCGCCGCGCCGAGACCGGGCATCTCGCGGCGCTCCAGCTCGGTCAGCAGCTCATCCCGGTAGCGGGGGCCCAGCTCCCGCCACTCCCGTACACCGGGCCCGACCTCGGTGTTCGGGCAGGGAGCCAGCACGTAGTGGAGGTGCTTGCCCGGTGGGGCGAGGGAGGGGTCGGTCGCGGTGGGCCGGGTGATCAGGAGGGAAGGGTCCGACATCAGCTTCCCTGAGCGGGTGAGCTCGTGGAAGGTGCTCTTCCAGGCCGCGCCGAACGAGATGGTGTGGTGGGCCAGGTCCGGCCAGGTGCGGTCCGTTCCGGCGTGCAGGATCACCGCGGACGGCGAGTGACGCAGAGGGCGCGGCCGGTGCGGGACGCGGCCGAGAAGCCGGTAGCTGACGGGCAGATCAGGTGTCAGGACGACCGCGTCGCAAGGAAGGCGCTCCTGGTCGGTGACGACGGCGGTGACCCGGTCACCCGAGCGCTCCAGCCGGGTGACGCTCTGTCCGTAGCAGAGGAGGGCGCCCGCGGCTGAGGCCGCGTCCGCCATCGCGCGGGGCAGCGCGTGCATACCGCCTCGGGGGAAGTACACCCCGGCCACCGTGTCCATGTAGGCGATGACGGCATACGCGGCCAGCGCCCGCGCCGGAGGCACCCCCGCGTACAGGGCCTGGAAGGAGAAGACCCTGCGGAGCCGCTCGTCCGAGACGAAGCGCCCGATCCCCGCGTCGAGCCGGCCGAAGCCGCCGAGTGCGGCGAGCCGGACGAGGTCGGGGTGGGCGAGCTGGAGCGGCGAGTCGAAGTTGGCGTCGATGAAGCGGCGCATCTGTACCCGGTAGAGGCGTTCCAGCCAGATCCGCAGTCGCCGGTAGCCGACAGCCTGCCGGGCACCCGCGAACTGTTCGACGGCGGCTTCCATCGCCGCGCCGTCGGTGTGCACGTCGAGCTGGGACCCGTCGGCGAAGCGGGCCCGGTAGGCGGGGTCCAGTCGGATCAGCTCCAGCCGGTCGGCCATGCGCTCCCCGACGGCGGCGAAGGCCTCCTCCACCAGGTCAGGCATGGTCAGCACGGTCGGCCCGGTGTCGATGCGGAAGCCGCCCGACTCCAGCAGCCCGGCCCGGCCCCCGGGCCCGGGATCCCGCTCGACGACCGTCACGCGGCGGCCCGCGCCCAGCAGATGAAGCGCGGCGGCCAGCCCTGCCAGACCGGCGCCGACCACCACCACGTGGTCGACGGGCCCCTTGACGGTGATCATCGAGTGCGGCCTCCTTCGACCGCGGCGAAGTCCGTCGCCGACACCGGGTTGGCATGCGCGTGTGATGTGCCGGTGGCTGGTGAGCCGGGGGACCGTCCTCCCGACACCGTGCGCAACAGGTCCAGCAGCCGGCCGCCCACGCCCGTCTCGACGTCGACGGCTTCGCCCAGCCGGTGCGCGGCCTGCTCTCGGAGGCGCTCCGCTTTCCCCTCCACATGGGCACGCGCGCCCGTCACTTCGAGGATGCCGCGAACGTCGGCGAGGTCCTGTTCGTTCAGCTCGTTGTTGCCGACGACCCGGCCCAGCACGGCCAGCGCCGCGTGGTCGCCCGCCGCCTCGGCCCGCGACCGGGCGACGGCGAGGAGATAGGTCGACTTGCCCTCGCGGATGTCGTCCCCCGAGGGCTTCCCGGTCACCCACGGATCACCGAAGACCCCGAGCAGATCATCCCGCAACTGAAACGCGATACCGGCGTACTTGCCGGCGGAGCACAGCGCTTCGGTGGTCCGCTCGTCGGCCTCGGCGAGGGCGGCACCGATCGCCACAGGCCGCTCGACCGAGTACAGGGCGCTCTTGAGGCAGGCGGTCCGCAGAGTGTGGGCCTCCGAGGAACCACCACCGGCCTGTCCACGCAGATCCAGGTACTGGCCCGCGACCATCTCGGTGCGCATGGCGCGCCAGAGGCCGCCGATCCGGCGGCGCTGCACAGCGGACAGCACGGTTTCCGCCACCGTGTCGTCGGCCCAGACGAGGGCGAGATCCCCCGCCAGCACCGCCGCTGAGGTGCCGAACGCGGAGCCCTGCTCGGAATCCGGCGAAAGACCGGCACCCTCGGCCAGGCCGATGTGGACGGCAGGCTTCCCCCGGCGTAACCGTGAGTGGTCCATCACGTCGTCGTGGATCAGCGCGCAGGTCTGGATCAGCTCCAGCGCCACGCCGAGCCGCAGAGCGGCCGTGGTCTCCGCCGCACCGCAGGCTCGCATCCCCCACCACAGGAGGCGGGGCCGCATACGCTTGCCACCGCCGAGGGTGAAGTCGGCGACCCGCCGGGCCAGCTCGTCGGAGAACGACGGGTCGCAGACGGCGGCCTCGGCGGCCCGTTCGGCGAGAACCTCTTGTGCGGTTCGGACGACAGCGCCGGTCACATCCGCGTCGACGCTTTCCGGAGTGTGGGGCGGCGCCGCATCGTGCGGGCGCCCGCTCCGGGTGAAGGACGATTGCTGGCACTCGGCGGCGAACGAGTGGTGGTCCGCGGGCTCGGGACGGCCCATCCTGACGCCCTTTCGACGGGTGGGGTGACGAACGGTTCGTCACTTCGCACGGACGCGTACCCCGTTCGCTTTCGTTTGCGCATCACCTGAGAGAGTTCGCGACCGACCGGCGTGCGCGCCGCGCGACAGCGGGCACCGAACAGAGACGATCACCACAGTCCTGCGCCGCCGGGGGAGAAGCACGCCGGGCACGCCAGGACGTCCGCTGCCACGCCCGTTCGGCCCATGGGCGAGGCATCCCGGAACTCTCTCGGCCCGCCCGGAGCCGCCCTCACTGCACGCGAGGAGAGCCTCCGCCCGAGCTGGACCCGCTCTGGCCGTCGGAATCGTCGTCGTCATCATCGTCACCGGGGATGTGGACGTCGAAGACGACGATGTTGATCTCGACGACCTCCAGCCCCGTCATCGTCTCCACGGCGTCGGTGACGTGGGTCCGGATCAGGTCGGCGAGTTCGTGGATCGTCGTGCCGTACTCCACCTTGACGTCGACGTCGATCGCGGCCTGCTTTTCGCCCACTTCCACCTTGACGGCGCGCCCCGCGGCGGAGGAGCCGGACGAGCCGGACATACGCCCGGTGACGGCCCCCAGAGCCTTCGACGCTCCTCGGCCTATCGAATGAACGCCGTCGGTCTCCCTTATCGCGATGCCGGCGATGGCGGCGACGACGTTGTCAGCGATGGTCGTCCTGCCGCGGCCGCGGGATCCCGCCGAGCCGCGGTCGGTGGTGCCTGTGCCCAGGTTTTCGGTGTCGGCCATGTCTGCCTCACAGAGAGTGATTGCCACGAGTCTGGCCCCCTCCCGGCCCGTGCGGCCCCCTCCTTCACTCTGCTCCTGCTAGACCACATACGCCATTCGAGTGGTGTGGTGCACCGTGTGCTCTCAGTTGCGGGGCAGCAGGGTCCCGAGGGGCCCGAGATCGAGATTCAGGTCCTCCGGCCGTACGCCGTGCTGTTCGCAGAGTTCCTTCATCCGCCGGTCGAGCAGCATGAGCGTGGTGCCGATCTCCTCGACCTGCTCGTCGCTCAGATCGCCCTGCTCCACCCGGCGGATCGCCTGTCTCTCCATCAGCTGCCGCAGCAGTTCCACCACCGTCAGGACCAGGGCCACCAGATCCCGGCCCATCTGCTCGGAGTCCAGATCGACACGCGGGCCCGTCACAGCGGCCCCCCGTCACTCCACGGCGAGGGCACCCGCTCGTTGACCGACGACAACAGCGCGTGCAGCGACAGCCGTACGAGGGGTACGTCGGCGATCGCGATGACCACGTCGCCGCTCACCACCACACCGGTCGCCAGCACACGGTCCAGCAGATCGACGAGCGGCACCCCGAGAGGGCCACTCAAGGGTTCCGGGCTGTCCCAGGGCACCACGTCGTGCGCCACGGTCACACCTCTCCGACGAAGGAATACGGCACCCAGGGGCCCGACAGCTCGATCTGAGCGCCTGTACGCTCGCCCAACGCCGCCACCAGCCGGCCGACTTCGTGCGCCCGCTCGTCGGCGACGAGGTATGTGGCATTGAGTACGTGCACCCGCTGATCGCCCGACAGCGCCGCACCGTGCGTACGCAACCTGCGCGATGCCGCGGCGAGCCCGCGCAGTTCGGCGTCGACGGAATCGGCGACGTCCAGCGCCTGTTCCCGGAGCTTCTCCCGCCGCGCCTGGGCGCCCCGCTTCCGGTTCAGATAGGCGAGACCCGCCCCGGGGGCGCGGCCACCTGCCGCCTCCGGGGGCGGTGCGTCGGCCGCCGGGCCCGGCTCGGGCGCCAGGGGCCGGTACACCTTCACTCCCCATTCGGCGTGGTGCGCGACGCGTTTCAGCGCGGTGTGGAAGCGGTCCGCCTCGTCGGCCAGGCGGCTCCGGGCCCGGTCGTCGTCGTGGTACAGCGTGGCGAGAGGCAGAGGAACAACGGGCCCGTGCGTGGCCACGGCCGACACCACCGCGTGGTGGGCCCGGGCGTACCGCTCGATCTCCTCCCGGTCGGACAGCCGACGCTGCCAGACCTCGTCCGTGAAGTCGGCGGCGGGCACGGTCTGCACCACTGCGGTCAGCAGACCCGACGGAAGCAGCCGGACCGCTTCACCGCCCGGCAGGCCGGCCACGCCCGTGACATCCAACGCGCTCGTGGCACGTGTGCTGCGGCAGACCGCGAACACATACGTGACCGCCGCGTTCGCGGACGAGGACGCCACCCGTGAGTCCGAGGGCTGTGTCATCTCTGCTCGCTCTCCTTTTCCCGACCGGTGTCGGCGGACGGTTCGAGCGCCCGGAGACGCTCCCTCAGCTCACGGTTCTCGTCCTCCAAGGCGTTGCGCGACGCCTTGGAACTGAGCGCGGGATCGGTCTCCCACCAGTCGATGCCCGCCTTCTTCGCGGTGTCGACCGAGGCGACGAACAGGCGGAGACGGATGGTGAGCAACTCGATGTCGAGAAGGTCGATCTTGATGTCGCCGGCGATGACGATGCCCTTGTCCAGGACGCGTTCGAGGATGTCGGCGAGGTTGTTGGTCTGAGGTCCGGGGATCGGCTGATCGCCCTGCCGGAAGTCGAGGTCGGTCACCGCGACTCCTTCGCGCGACGCCTGCGGCTCTGACGCCTCGGAGCGGGCGGCTCTTCCTCTTCCTCGTCGTCCTCCTCCGGCTCCTCGTCGTCCTCCTCCGGCTCCTCTTCGCCCTCGTCCTCTTCGCCCTCGTCCTCCTCGTATTCGTCCTCCGGCTCTCCTTCGTCCTCGTCGTCCCCGTCTTCCGCGTCGTCCTCGTACTCCTCGTCCTCGTCGTCCTCCGGCTCGTCGTCCTCCCGCTCCTGCTCCTCCGCCTCTTCCTGTTCGACGGCCTCCTCGTGGGAGACGACGACCTCACCGTCGCGGATCTCGCCCCGCCAGCCTTCCGGTTCCTCCTCGGTGAGGGTGACGTAGCGTTGGAAGTGCTTGAAGTCGAGCCGCATACGGCGCCCTTGGGCGCGCCAGAGGTTGCCCGTCTTCTCGAAGAACCCGGAAGGGTAGTACTCCACGACCAGGATGATCCGGGTCAGTGTGGGCCCGAGCTCGTGGAAGCTGACCGCTCCGCTGGTCGTTCCCTTGGCGCCCTCCGACGACCACACGATCCTGTCGTCCGGCACCTGCTCCAGAACCGTGGCCTTGAAGCTGCGTGACGAGGGGCCGACCTTCACCTTCCAGTCGCTCTCCGTCTCGTCGCTCTTCGAGACGTCGCGGACGCCCTTCGCGAAGCTGCTGAACTCCTCGTACTGCGTCCAGGCGTCGTAAGCCGTACGCAGGGGCACGCCCACATCGAGGACCTCGATGATGTTCATGATCTTGCTGCCGCTGGACTTGCGCTTGCCCTTGCCCCCACCTCCGAGGGCTTCCTTCGCCTTGTCCACGACCGCGTCCTTGGCACCCTTGGTCTTCTCCGACACGAAGGCCTTCAGCGGGGATTCGCCTTGGAGCACACGGGAGCCGATCGCGGGCAACGAGCCGCCGTTCTCCGCGACATCGCTCAACTGTCCGGTGAGGTCGGTGAGTTTGTCCCCGGCCTTCTCGGTCAGCTTCTGCACCTGGGCGCTCGCGTACTTCGACAACTCGTCCTTCAGACGGTCGACACCCGACCCCTGCGCTTCTTCCGGCTCGGTCTTGTCCGGCTTCACCATGACGTCTACCTCCCGCTACCGGAGCGCTTGGACGTTGTCCGCTTCGACGAGGCCGACTTGGAGGACCCCTTCTTCGCCGTCGTCTTCTTGGCGGTCGATTTCGCTGCCGTCTTCTTCGCTGCCGTCTTCTTCGCCGGGCTCGACTTCTTGGCTGCCGTCTTCTTGGCAGGGGCGGTCTTCTTGGCGGGAGCGGACTTCTTCGCCGGGGCCGACTTCTTGGCCGGAGCCTTCTTGGCCGGAGCCTTCTTCGCCGGGGCCGACTTCTTCGCCGGAGCGGACTTCCGGGACGGGGCCTTCTTCGCGGGGGCGGCAGGCGCCTTCTTGCGGCGCGCTCGCGGAGCCGGGGCTTCCTCCTCCGGGGCTTCCTCGTCCTCGTCCTGTTCCTCTTCCTCGGGCTCCTCTTCCTCGGGCTCCTCTTCCTCGGGCTCGTCCTCCTCGGGCTCGTCCTCCTCGTCCGGCTCCTCCTCGTCCTCCTCGTCCTCGTACTCTTCTTCCTCCTCGGCCTCCGGCTCGCCCTCTTCCTCCTCGTACTCCCCCTCAAGCTCGTCCTCGTCGGCCTCGTCCTCCTCAGGGGCCTGACCGAGGCGCAGCGTGCGGTCACTGATCGCGTCCGCCAGCGAGGCCACGCCCCGGTTGGCGGCAGCGGTCACGGCCTGGCGCCCGGCGTCCAGGACCTCGCCCCTCAGCTGTTCCTGCAACTCCGCGAACTGGGGCACCTCTCCGAGTCGGCGCATCCCCTCGGCCGCCAGCTGACGGGGTTCGAGCCCGAATCGCCGTCCCGCGAGATAGGTCGCGACGCTCAGTGCGAGCCGACCCTTCTTCGTCCGGCCCAGCACGTACCCGCCCACTACGGCGGCTGCCAGTGCCACCTTGGCCTGGTCATCCATGTCTGTCACCTTCTGTTGTCGATGTCGCAGCGCTTCTGAGCGGCGTGGAGCCGGTCGAGCAGCTTTTCCTCCTCCGCTTCGAACTCTTCGAGATCAATGAGTTCGTCGTCGAGATCGCGGTTGAGTTCGGCGAGCTGCGCACGGATCACGCCGGGGTCGTACAACTCGCGCTCGGCGGTTTCCTGGAGCTGCTCCGCGATCCACACCACGCCGCGCGCCGGAGCGAGGGGCAGGAGCAGGAGTCCGGAGATCAGTCCCATCGTCAGCCTCCGGCCACCGCTGCCGGCCGGCGCGGGGCGGCCGAGTCACCGACGAAGCTGTAGCAGGGCAGCGGGCCCGCGATGCGGATGTCGACATGGCTCCGGCGTGCGCCGGCGAGCCGTTCGGCCGTCGTACGGAACCGTTCGCTGTGGCCGCGCGGGACGAGGAAGGACGTGTTCAGCGCGCACCCCTGCACGTCGGGCCCTGCGGCGACCGCGCGAGCCAGCGGAGCGAGCTCGCGCAGCACCGCCTTGCCCGCTTCGGCCGCACGCCGCGCCAGGGCGGAGGCCACCGCCTCGCCCAGCCGGACGCTGGCCTCGTAACCGGGTCGTCTGCGCGCCGCGTCACGCAGCCGCCGTACGGCGGCGTCCTCGGCCACCACGTCGGCGAGGGAGTCCTGCGCGGGCAGGGCCTTGACGTTGACCTCGACGTGCCCGTCCAGGTTCTTCAGGGTGGCGAGGTGACTCGTCTCCGCCAGTGCCAGCTGGGCGAGGAGCGAGTCCTCGTCCGGCGCCACCATGCCGAAACGCATCGGCAGGACGGGGCCGCTGTCCGCCAGATCCATCAGCAGGTCCTGGTGTGCCAGCAGGTCCCGTCGCCGTGCGCGCAGCCGGGCGGGGGCGTCACTGACGACCGCGGCGATCTTCCCCGTACCGATGACGCGCAGGGCGGCGGGGGGATCGCCCACGCCGCCGGCCCCTTCGGGGAGCGCGGTTCCGTCGCTCACCACCGCGTAGACGTACAGTCCGTCGCCGTCCATGGCTCAGGCCTCCGCTCGGCGGCGCCGGCTTGTGCCGCTGCCGCTGCGGGCCGGGGCACGACGCTTCTTCGGGCGCTCGTCCTCTTCGTCCGCCTCGTCGGCATCGTCGTCGTACCCCACCGCCTTGCGCACGGAATCGCCCACCGACTCCGCGGCCTTGCGCACCTTGCGCTTGCCGACGGACTTCGCCACACCGCCGCTGAGCAGCTCGGGGACGGTCGTGCTGCCGGAGTCCCGTTCGAGGTCGAGCCGGTTGCACGCCTCGGCGAAGCGGAGGTAGGTGTCCACGCTGGCCACGACTATGCGGGCATCGATCTTGATGATCTCGATGCCGACCAGGGAGACCCGGACGAACACGTCGATCACCATGCCCCGGTCGAGAATGAGTTCCAGCACGTCGTACAAGGTGCCGGCGCGGGGCGGACACGGAGCGATCTCGTCGGCGTAGGTCGTGGTGGTGGTTGCCATGGGGTGGGTCCTTCCAGCTGTTCGGACGATCTCGGATCACTCGTCTGCGGCACCGCGCCGGTAGCGACGGACGCGGCGGTACTCCTGGAGCTCTCCGGCCTTGTCCAGCTGCACCTCGTAGGAGGCGAGCAGGCTCGTCGTGTCCGGGATCCGGGGTACCTCGAGAACGTCCACGACCACGCACCAGCCGTCGTCGTCCGAACGCCGGACCGCGGAGACGCCTTCGGCGCGATGGCCGATCAGCCCCTCCAGGCTCTGGCAGGCGGCGCGAGCAGCGTGCTCGGGCCCCTTCTTGGGCGCGGTCTTCTTCTGGGCCCTGGTCGGGCTCGTGGCCCGCGCCGAACGTTGGTCTGCCATAGCGCCCAGTCTCGTCAGATTCAGGGGCGCCGCATCTTGGGGCGGGCCGGTGGTGCGATACGTCTCCCGGTACGCCTCCCGGGCCTCCGGTTACTGCCGAGGAGCTCCTCCGCCGACGACCCGGGCGTGACCTCCCACCCTCGATTCGAACGAATATGCGAACATGGGGTTAGAGTGCTTCTTCCTCATCCCGATGAATCTCGATGAACCTTGATGAATCCGGATGAGATGGCAGAGATCCGTAAAGGGGGGTCATGGGTAACAGGAGGTGTGTATGTCGTTTACGCACCTCCATGCGGCGAGCGGCTACTCGCTGCGGTACGGGGCCAGCCACCCGTCCGCGCTGGCCGAGCGGGCCGCCGAGCGGGGCCTCGACGCCCTGGCGCTGACCGACCGGGATTCCCTGGCGGGCGCGGTGCGCTTCGCCAAGGCGTGTGCGGAGGCCGGGATCCGGCCGCTGTTCGGCGTCGATCTTGCGGTGCCCGGCGTACCGGCGCCCGGGCCGGTGCCGGGGAAGCGGCAGCGGACCGCTCCCTCCCGGGGCGGTGCGTTCGTCACGGAGTCGCCGCAGCGCGCGGTGTTCCTGGCCCGGACCGAACGCGGCTGGGCCGAGCTGTGCCGACTGGTGACGGCGGCGTCGGACCAGGGTGTCACCTGGGAGGACCTGTCCTGTCCGGACGACGAGCTGTTCGTCCTCCTCGGGGCGGACTCCGAGGTGGGGCAGGCGCTGGCGTCGGGCCGGCCGGACCGGGCCGCGGTCCTGCTGGGCCCCTGGCGTGAGCGGTTCGGCAGGTCCTTGCGTATCGAGACGTCCTGGCACGGGCGCACCGGCACCGGCCCGGGGTCACTGCGGCTGGCCGCGCGCATGCTGGGCTTCGCCGGCGAGCAGCAGGTGACCCCCGTGCTCACCAACGCCGTGCGCTACGCCGACCCGGACCGGGGCGAGGTCGCCGACATCCTGGACTCCGCCCGTCTCCTGGTGCCGATCGACGCCCGTGACGCGTCCCGGCTCGACACCGGGCAGCGGTGGCTGAAGGACACCGGGGAGATGGAACGGATCGCCGGGCGGATCGCGGAGGCCGCGGGCGGCCGGAGCGGGGACGCGCGGCGGCTGCTCGCGGCCACCGAGGAGGCGTCCGAGGCCTGCGTGGTCGATCCGGGCGGCGCGTTCGGGCTCGGCCGGCTGAACCTGCCCGAGCCCGAGCTGGTGGGCGCGAGCGCCGAGTCGGTGGACCGGGCGCTCGCGGACCGGTGCGCGGCGGGAATGCTCGGCCGCGGCTACCACCGGGAGGGGAAGCGCTGGGACCGGCTGGAGGAGGAGTTGCGGATCATCGCCGGGCACGGCTTCGCCGGATACTTCCTGGCCGTCGCCGAGGTCGTGGCACAGGCCCGGCGGCTCGGCGTCCGCGTGGCCGCGCGCGGCTCGGGCGTGGGTTCACTGGTCACGCATCTGCTGGGGATCAGCCCGGTCGACCCGGTGGCGCACGGCCTGGTGATGGAGCGCTTCCTGTCCGCGCACCGCTCGGCCCTGCCCGATATCGACCTGGACGTCGAGTCCGCCCGCCGCCTGGAGGTCTACCAGGCGGTACGGGAGCGGTTCGGGGCCGACCGGGTGGCGACGCTCGCCGTCTACAAGACGTACCGGGCGCGCGGGGCGATCGAGGTCGTGGCCCGCGCCCGCGGCATGGCCCCGGACCGGGCGGCCCGGCTGGGCAAGGCGTTCCCGCACATCCGGGCCAAGGACGTGAGGGCCGCGCTCGCCGAGCTGCCGGAGCTGCGCGAGGTCGCCGCCGAGGACCACGGGCGGCTCTGGGAGCTGGTGGAGGCGCTCGACGAGCTGCCGTTCGAGGCGGCGATGCACCCGTGCGGGCTGCTCGTCTCCGACGCGGCGCTGGTACGGCGTACCCCGATGGCGCCGACCACCGTGGAGAACATCGCCATGTCCCAGTTCGACAAGGAGGACATCGAGGACACCGGACACCCGAAGATCGACGTCATCGGCGTGCGGATGCAGTCGGCGCTCGCCCACGCGGCCGCCGAGATCGAACGCGTCACCGGCGAACCCGTCGACCTGGACGATCCCGCGCAGGTGCCGCCGGGCGACCCCGCCACGTACGACCTGATCTCCTCCGGGGACACCCTGGGCACCTTCCAGCTGGAGAGTCCGGGGCAGAGAGAGCTGGTGCAAAATCTGCGGCCGAGGTCGTTCGGCGACCTGGCGCTCGACATCAGCCTGTTCCGGCCCGGACCGGTCGCGGCCAACATGGTGGATCCGCTGATCAAGGCCCGGGACGGCCGGAGCGTGACCCGTTACGCGCACCGCGACCTGCGGAAGATCCTGGCGGAGACCGAGGGGCAGGTGGTCTACCACGAACAGGTGATCGAGATCATGAAGGTGATGACCGACTGTGACCGGGGCACGGCCGACGAGGCCCGCCGCGCCCTGTCCGTCCCCGAGCGGCAGGGCCGGGTCCGCGCCTGGTTCGCCGACCGGGCGCGCGGGCGCGGCTACTCGGTCCAGGTCGTACGGGACGTGTGGAAGACCTTGGAGAACTTCGGCAGCTTCGGCTTCGCCAAGGCGCACGCCGCGGCCTTCGCACAGCCCGCCTACCAGTCGAGCTGGCTCAAGGCGCACCGGATGGCGGCCCTGCTCGCCGGGCTGCTCACGCACGACCCGGGGATGTACCACAAGCGGGTCCTGGCCGCGGACGCCCGGCGTCACGGGGTGCCGCTGCTGCTGCCCGACGTCAACCACTCCCAGGTCGCTCATATAATCGAACTGGTGTCCGGTAAGTGGGGGGTGCGGATCGGTCTCGCGCAGGTGCGCGGCATCACCGAGGCCGAGAGCGGACGCATCGTGGCCGGGCAGCCGTACGCCTCGGTCGAGGACTTCTGGCAGCGCGCCCGGCCCAGCCGGCCGCTGGCCGAACGCCTCGCCCGGGTCGGTGCGTTGAGCGCGTTCGGGTCCCGTCGCGAACTGCTGCTGAAAGTCGCCGAACTGCACCGCTCGGGGCGCGGCGCGGGCGGATCCGCCGCCGGTCAGCTCCCCATGGCGGACATGGGGAGCACGGAAGGCGCGGGGGGCACCTGCTCCGAGGCGGAGGGCGACAGCGCGGCCGACGCCGTCACGGGCCTGCCGGCCATGGACGCGTCCGAACAGCTCGCTGCCGAACTCGACGTACTCGGCATGGACATCTCCCACCACATCCTCGACGAACACCGCTCGCTGCTCGCCGACATCGGCGCGACCCCCGCCGCCGATCTGGCGGGCCTCCGGCACGGCTCCACCGTGCTCGTCGCCGGCGTCAAGGTCGCCACCCAGACCCCGCCGATCCGCTCCGGCAAGCGCGTCATCTTCGCCACCCTGGACGACCCCACCGGCCTGTCCGACCTGGCGTTCTTCGAGGACAGCCACGGGCGTTGCGCCCATACGGTGTTCCACAGCGGCCTGCTGCTCGTACGCGGCACCCTCGCCCGCCGTCCGCCGCGCGCCTTCAGCATCACCGGCACGGCCGCCTGGAACCTGGCCGAGCTGATCGACCTGTACCGCGAGGGCGGCCCCGCAGCCGTCGCCGACCGGCTCACCCGCGCCGAGTCCACCCCGCGCCGGGCCGTGCCGCACCGCACCCTCACCCAGCCGAACGGCTACGCCCTGCACCCCTGGGTCGACCTCCAGCCGCCCGGCACGCCCGCCTCCGCCGGTCTGCCCGCCCTCGACGCGCTCGACGGACGGTCCTTCCACCACGCGAGTCCCGGAAGCGCGGGGTGACCGGGATGATCCTCTATCTCCACTTCGGCGACCCGCAGCCGGAGCCCGTATACCGCCGACTCCTGGACATGGTCGGCGAGTTCACCCCCGTCGCGCAGGCACTGCCGCCGGACGCGGCCCTCGCCGACGTGTCCGGGAGCACCCGCTACTTCGACCGCGACGCCGCCGGGCTCGCGGGCCTGATCCGGATGCGCGCGGCCGCGCTCCACGGACTCGACGTGACGGTCGGCATCGGCCCCAACCCGCTGCTCGCCCGGCTCGCCGCACACCGCGGGGAGCCCGGCGCCGTCCGCACGGTCCCGGACGACCCCGAGGCCGTCACCCGGTTCCTCGCCGGGCTCCCCGCTTCCGCGCTGCCCGGGGTCGGCCCGGCCACCGCCCGCACCCTGGCCTCGTACGGCCTGCGCACCGCCGACCGGGTCGCGGCCACCCCGCTGCTCACCCTCCAGCGGATCCTGGGCGCGGCCTCCGGGCGCGAACTGCGCGACCGCGCGGCGGGCATCGACCCCAGCCGCGTCACCGCCGGCGCCCCGCCCCGCACGGTCGAGGCCGAACACCGCTTCGCCCAGGACGAGTCCGACGCCGCCCGCCGGGAGGCCGCCCTGACCCACCTGACCGAACAGCTCGGCGCCCGCCTCCGCGACGAGCGGCAGACCTGCCGGGTGCTGACCCTGACCGTCCAGTACGCCGACCGTACGGGGCAGGCGTCGATCACCCGAAGCCGCACCCTGCCCGAGGCCACCGCGCACACCCCCCAACTCCGCGCCACGGCCCACGCGCTGCACGGCGCTCTGGGACTCCAGCGGGCCCGGGTCCGCTCGCTGGCCCTGCGCGCGGGCGACCTCGGCGACGCCGCCTCCACCTCCCGGCAGCTGACCTTCGGCCCCGACGACGACCGCGCCCGCCGCATCGAGGCCGCGGCCGATCGCGCCCGGGCCCGCTTCGGGGCGGGCGCGGTACGGCCTGCCAGTACGGCGGGGATGCGGTGAGCGTCCGGCCGCCAGGCCTGGGCCGCCGGATCCCGCGACCGTGGGCGCGGTCATCATGGCTCCATGACCTCTCCATCGCACGGCTGGGCGCGGGCCGAGCGCCTCGACGCCGCCCGGATGCTCGACGCCCTCCATGCCGAGACCGGTGTCCGGCTGGTCCTGGACGGCCCGTGCCCGGGCGGGCAGGTCGGCGCCGCCTATGTGCGCCGGACGGACCGTCGTCGCTCCGTGCTCAAGTGGCGGCCGCACAGCCGCGTGGCGGACATGGAGGCGGGGCCGCTCACCGTCAGCCGGGTGCTGCGGCGTGCGGGCTGTCCGGTTCCGGACACCGAGCTGGTGGCCCAGGTGGGACACGCGGTCGTCACGGTTCAGGAGCTCCTGCCCGGTACCGTGATCGACCGCCTCGACCACCACGGTCTGGTTCAGGCCCTCGAACTCAACCGGTCGCAGGCCGGCCGGCTCGCCGGGCATCCCGATGTCCCCGCCGCCCGGCTGTTCCTGCGTCAGGACGGCCCCGGCTACTGCCTGCACGAGCCACTGCGCCGGCACAGCCGTCGCAGTGCCGCGCTGGAGCGATGGGTCGCCGCCGTCGGCGCGGACCATCCCGACCGGCTGGCCGGCGACGATGCCGTGCACATGGACTTCCACCCCGGAAACCTGCTGGCGTCCGGCGGCTCTGTCACCGGCGTCATCGACTGGGACGGGGCCGCTCGCGGCGACCGCCGGTTCGATCTGGTCACCCTGCGCTTCGGCATCCACGGCGGGGGAGCGGACCCCGGAGTGGCGCGCCATCTCGACGCCGTCCTCGACGCGCTCCCCGCGGACGTCCTGCGGCCCGCGTGGGCGCACATGAGTCTGCGCATGGTCGACTGGGCCATCCGGCACTTCACCCCGTCCGAGGTGGAGCACTGGCTCGACCTCGCCGAACAACGTGTGAGCTGACGGGCGCCCCAAGCCCCCGAGATGCTCAGCCCTCAAGGTGCTCAGCCCTCAAGGTGCTCAG
Source organism: Streptomyces rubiginosohelvolus (assembly GCF_014649875.1). Classification (GTDB taxonomy): domain Bacteria; phylum Actinomycetota; class Actinomycetes; order Streptomycetales; family Streptomycetaceae; genus Streptomyces; species Streptomyces rubiginosohelvolus. Next base: position 209,825 of record NZ_BMTW01000011.1, read on the forward strand.
CCCTCAAGGTGCTCAGCCCCCGAGGTGTTCCGCCCGGTGTGCCGCCCAGCGCTGCATCAGCGAGCCGAGCTCCTTCTCCAGGAACAGGAAGAACTCCAGGGTCTCGTTGATCCGGCGGCCCTGCGGGGTGTCGAGTCCGAACTGCTGCACGCCCTCCCGCATCGTGGTCTGCCAGTTCCTCAGGAAGGCGTCCCGTTCGAGCAGCGCGTCGTACCACTGGTCGCCCTGGACGCGATAGCGCTCACGCCGGGACCCCGGTTCCCGCTCGCGGCCGACCAGGTTGACCTGGGCGAGATAGCGGACGGCTCCCGACACGGCCGCCGGGCTGACCTTCAGCTGTTCGCTCAGTTCGGCGGAGGTGAGCGCGCCCTGTTCCGAGGAGAGCAGGGCGGCGAAGACCCTGGCCGGCATGCGGGTCATGCCCGCCTGGACCAGCTGGGCGGCGAACCGCTCCACGAACCGGGAGACGGCCGCCGCCTCGTCGTCGCCGTCCGTGCCGTTGTCCGTCCGCCGCTCATCCATGTTCCGACCCCGGTCTCCGTATCTCCCGGCGCTCGCGTGCCGACCGCGCCTCCGGCCAGTCTACGAGCGATTCATACGCTTCTTTAACTTCACACATTTCTGAAAGAAGCGTAGTTTCGAAACATGAAGAAGGCCATCACCGTCTCCGGACTCCACAAGTCGTTCGGCCCGACACACGCCCTCACCGGCCTCGACCTCGATGTGGAGGCCGGCGAGGTCCACGGCTTCCTCGGACCCAACGGGGCGGGCAAGTCCACGACGATCCGCGTCCTGCTGGGTCTGCTGCGCGCCGACTCCGGAGGCGTCCAACTCCTCGGCAAGGACCCGTGGAAGGACGCGGTCGAACTGCACCGGCGGCTCGCCTACGTCCCCGGGGACGTCGAGCTGTGGCCGGGCCTCACCGGAGGCGAGGCCATCGACCTGCTGGCGAAGCTGCGCGGCGGCCTCGACCGGCGGCGGCGCGACGAACTCATCGACCGGTTCGACCTCGACCCGCTCAAGAAGGGCCGCGCCTACTCCAAGGGCAACCGGCAGAAGGTCGCCATCGTCGCCGCGCTCGCCTCCGACGCCGAACTGCTCCTCCTCGACGAGCCCACGGCGGGCCTCGACCCCCTGATGGAGGTCGTCTTCCAGGACGTCATCCTCCAGGCGAAAGCGGCGGGGAAGACCGTGCTGCTCTCCAGCCACATCCTGGCCCAGGTCGAAAAGCTCTGCGACCGCGTCAGCATCGTCCGCCAGGGCCGCACCGTCCAGTCGGGAACGCTCGGCGAGATGCGCCACCTCACGCGGACGACCGTCGAGGCCGAGACCGAACGCCCGGTCACCGGACTCGACGACCTGCCCGGTGTCCACGGGCTGACGGCGACGGACCTGTGGGTGCACTTCGCCGTGGACGGAGCCCACCTCGACGCGGCGATCCGCAGGCTCGGCGAGTTCGGCATCCGGAGTCTCACCAGCCACCCGCCGACGCTCGAAGAGCTGATGCTGCGTCATTACGGTGACGAAATCGCGCTCTCCGCCTCCTCCCCCTCCTCGTCCGCCTCGGGGGGCGTTGCCCGATGACCGGTGTCGCCGCACCCCTCGACGCCCCCGGCAGGTCCGTGCCCGCCAGGATCCAGCCCGCCGCCTTCACCGGCACCGGGACCCTTCTCCGGTTCAACCTGCGGCGCGACCGCGTCCGCATGTCCGTATGGCTGCTCGCCCTCACCCTGGGCACCCTGGCCACGGCGGCCGAGTACAAGACGCTGTACTCCACCCCCGAGGAGCGCGCCGCGGCCGTCAGCTCCATGGACAGTCCGGCCGCGCTCGCCATGACCGGCCCCCGCCCCTATCTGTCCGACTACACCGCGGGCGCGATGCTCGGCCACCAGATGCTCGGCTTCATGGCCGTCCTGGTCGGCCTGATGAGCATCCTGACCGTCATCCGGCACACCCGCGACGAGGAGGAGACCGGCCGCGCCGAACTGGTCCGCTCCACCGTCGTCGGCCACCACGCGCACCTCGCCGCCGCCCTGGCCGTCGCCGTCGTGGCCGACCTCGGCCTCGCCCTGCTGCTGGCCCTGGGCCTCACTGCGACCGGCGTCGACGGAGTCGGTCCGGGCGGGGCGCTGCTGTACGGCCTCGCGCACGCCGCGATCGGCCTCGTCTTCGCCGGTGTCGCCGCGATCACCGCGCAGCTCACGGCGCACAGCCGGGGCGCGGCGGGCCTGGCGCTCGCGACGATCGGCGCGGCCTACGTGCTGCGGGCCTCCGGCGACGTGGGCAACGACGCCCTGTCCTGGCTCAGCCCGATCGGCTGGATCCAGCGCACCTACGTCTCCGTCGACGACCGGTGGTGGCCGCTCGCCCTCTGCCTGCTCCTCGCCGCCGCGACCGCCGCCTACGGCTTCGTCCTGAGCACCCGGCGCGATGTCGGCGCGGGCCTGCGCCCCGCCCGGCTCGGCCGGCGTACGGCGTCCGACGCACTGACCCGGCCCTTCGGCTTCGCCCTGCGGCTGCACCGGGCGACCTTGCTGGGCTTCGCCGCGGGGCTGTGCCTGATGGGAGTCATGTACGGCTCGATCCTCGGCGAGGCGGCCGACATGGTGGAGAGCGTCGAGCAGCTCCAGGAGGCGCTGAAGGATATCGGCGGCGCCACCGTGGCCGAGTCGTTCGCGTCCATGGTGATGGTCGTCGTCGCGGTCGTCGCCGCTGTGTACGTGGTGATGGCCGCGCTGCGACCGCGTGCCGAGGAGAACGCCGGCCGCGCCGAACCGCTCCTGGCCACCGGTCTCTCCCGCAACCGCTGGCTCGGGAGCCATGTCGCCGTCGCCCTGACCGGCGGCACGGCGCTGCTGGTCCTGGCCGGGCTGTGCTTCGGCGTCGCGGGCGCGGCGTCGGCGGGGGACGGGAGCCTGGTCCTCGAACTGGCCCTGGCGGCGGCCGCGTACGCCCCGGCCCTGTGGGTCACCGTCGGTGTGGCCGTGCTGCTCTTCGGCTGGTTCCCGAGGGCGGGGGCGGTGGCCTGGATCGTGCCCGTGTACGCGTTCCTCGTCGGATACCTGGGGCCCATCCTCCAGCTCCCGGACGGGCTGACGAACCTGTCGCCCTTCGGCCATGTGCCCCAACTCCCGGCCGCGCCCATGACCTGGACCCCGCTGCTCGCCCTGACCGCCGTCGCGGCCGGACTGATCGCGCTGGGACTGGCGGGCTTCCGCCGCCGGGACCTGGACACCAAGTAGGGGCAGCTCACCACGGGCCGGACCTCACCACCCCGTCCACAGCAGGTGGTTGACGAGCAGGGCCGGCACCGCCGACGCGATCAGCCACCACCGCACGCCCCGGCGGGGCAGCAGCGCCGCCGCGGGCAGCAGCCACAGCAGGAACGGCTGCCAGATGCGCTCCGTCTCCGCCTTGCTCATCCCGGAGAGGTCGGCGGCGAGCAGCGCCACCAGCGCCGCCAGAACGAGCAACGCCAGCCGCCCTTCCGGGGAGGCCGCCCCGGATCCGCCCCGCAGAGTTCGTACGGCACCGGGCGCGGCCACCGCGCTCCGGCGCAGCCCGGCGACGGCGGCGAGCCCGGCCGCGACGGTCGCGCAGGCCAGGTTGGCCCAGACCCAGTAGCCGTACGGGCGGACGCCCCCCGCTCCCTGGTAGTAGCGCTCGACCAACAGGTGGTAGGCCGTCCACCAGTTGAACCCGGCGAGGGTGAAGGCCACCGGGACCACGAGCGCGCCGAGCAGGAACACCGGCACCGGGCGGGCGGTCCGGGCGAGCACCAGGACCGCGAGCAGAACGGCCGCCATCAGCCCCAGCCCGTAACTCAGGTAGCAGGTCCACCCGAACAGCAGACCCCCGCCGGCCGCCGCCAGGGCCGGGAAGCGGACCCGGCGGGTGGCGGCGAGGGCGAGCAGCGCCACCGACCAGGCGGCGACGGCCGCGAAGTACCCGTCGGCGGAGACGCCCGCCCAGACGGCGGCCGGGGCGAGGACGAGGAAGGGCGCGGCACGCCGGGCCAGCCGCTCGTCGGCCAGCACCCGGACGGTGATCAGGACGGCCAGTACCGCCGAACTGCCCACCACGACACACCAGACCGCCGCCCAGGTGCCGCCGCCGAGCCCGATGCGGTCCAGCCAGACGAAGGTCAGCGTCGCGCCCGGTGGATGCCCGGCGACATGGGCGGGCCAGTTGCCGGGCGCGTCGAACAGGATGTGGTCGGTGAAGCCGCGCAGCGTGGCGGGGATGTCCGCGAAGCGGTCGATGACCTGCAGATACTCGTGCTTGGTGGTGAGCCGCCGCTCGACACCCCGGTACCAGCCGTCGATCAGCGCCATCGAGAACACCCAGGCCGTGGACCCGGCCCAGGCCGCCGCGAGGAGCCCGCGCCAGGGCAGCCGGGCGGCGAGCGACGGGCCGTACGCGACGACCAGGACGGCCATGGTCAGCGCGGCGGGAGTGCCGGGGCCCAGGTGGGGGTCCCAGGAGGCCAGGAAGGGCGGCCACTGCGCGAACAGGGTCTGGTCCCGGTCCTGGATGACCCGGCCGATGAGCACGGCGGCGGTGACCAGCAGCACGCCCGCTGCGGCGGCGACCAGGTCGGCCCGTCCCGCGCGCCGCGCGCGTTCGTCGATGCGTTCCGGCGGTGCGGGCGGGCCGTGTCCGGTGCCGTCGGCGGTGTCCGTGGGGGTGACGTCCTCGGTCTTCACGGTGGCACGTTATGCACATCGGGCGGCGATCGGGCGGTCCGGCGGGGCCGCGTCACCGAACCGTCAGATCTGCTCCCACAGCTGCTTCTCGCGGTGATATCCGTCGCGTCGTCCGGCCGCGACGTCAGAATTCCGTCAGGAGTCGTACCCGCCCGTGGAGGGTGCTCCGCGCTTAGCGTCGGTCCCATGCCCGAACGCCGCCCCACCCGATCCCTCCCAGGCGCCCTCCGCTCCCTGCGTACGCCCGCCGACCCGGGGTTCTGGCGCAGCCCCGTGCGCGGGGCGCGCTTCACCGCCGTCCTCGGCATCGTGCTGCTAGCCGGACTCACGCTGCTGTTCGTCACCGGTCTGCTCTCGTACGCCGCCTACAACCCGGACCTGAACCCGGTCAACGACAAGACGCCGGGCAAGGGCCTGCTGGGCTTCTACCTGTTCTCCTGGCCGACCGGCCCGCACTGGCTCTACCGGCTCACCCAGGGCCTGCACGTCACCATCGGCATCGTGCTCGTGCCCGTCCTGCTCGCGAAGCTCTGGTCGGTGATCCCCCGGCTCTTCGCCCTGCCGCCCGCCCGCTCCGTCGGGCACGCCCTGGAGCGGCTCTCGCTGCTGCTGCTCATCGGCGGGGCGTTGTTCCAGTTCATCACCGGACTGCTCAACATCCAGCTGGACTACCTCTTCCCCGGGTCCTTCTACACCCTGCACTTCTACGGCGCCTGGGTCTTCCTCGCCGGGTTCGTCACCCATACGGTCCTCAAGGCGCCGCAGGCCGTACGGGTGTTGCGCAACGGCATCCCGCGCGGCGAGCCGGACACCCTCGCCGCCCCCGACCCGCTCCCCGCCACCCTGTCCCGGCGCGGCGCGCTGGCCATGGTGGGCGCCGGTTCACTTCTGCTGCTGATCACCTCGGCCGGCCGGAGCTTCGACGGGCCGCTGCGCCGCATCGCTCTCCTCACCCCGCGCGGCGGCACCGACCCGGGGCCGGGACCGAACGCCTTCCAGGTCAACAAGACCGCCGCCGCCGTACGGATCACCCCCGCCGACACGGGGGAGCGCTGGCGGCTGACCGTACGCGGGCCCGCCGGGGAATTCCGCTTCTCCCGGGCCGAACTGCTGGCCATGGAACAGCACAGCGCGGCGCTCCCGATCGCCTGCGTGGAGGGCTGGTCGACCTCGGACCAGCAGTGGCGCGGGGTGCGGCTCTCCGATCTGGCGGCGCTCGCCGGATTCCCGGACCGGCCGCCGGGCGTGTTCGTCGAGTCGCTCCAGCGCGGCGGCTCCTTCCGCAAGACCGCGCTGCGCGACAACCAGGTCCGTGACGGCCGTTCGCTGCTCGCGCTGGAGGTGAACGGCGCCCCGCTGTCGCCCGACCACGGCTACCCGGCCCGGATCATCGTCCCCGCCGCGCCCGGAGTCCTGAACACCAAGTGGGTCGAGACCCTGACGTTCGGAGAGCTGTGATGTCCACCCGAGCCGTGCCGCCGGGCTCCGCCACCTCCCGTCGCCCGCGCTTCTCGCCGCGCCGTCTGTACGGCGAGGGCCCGTTCCACCTGATCCTGCTCGCCGCCTCGTTCTGTCTGGCCGGCTACGCGGGCGTACGGCTGCTGGACGGGGACACCGTCGGGGTTCTGCTCTGGTTCGCCGGGGCGGCCGTCCTGCACGATCTGGTGCTGCTGCCGGTGTACGCCGGGGCCGACCGGGCGCTGCGCGCCGCGCTCGGCCCCCGGACGGCCCTGGTGAACTTCGTCCGGGTACCGGCGTTCCTCTCCGGGCTGCTCCTGCTGATCTGGTTCCCGCTGATCGCCCGGCGGACCGAACGGCGGTACGAGGCCGCCGCCGGCACCACCCCGGGCGTCTACTTCGGCAACTGGCTGCTGATCACCGGCGTGCTGTTCGCGCTCTCCGCGCTCTGGCTGCTGGCCCGGGCGCTCCGCTCCCGTACCGGGCGGCGCAGGGACACGAACGTCCGCCCCTCCGCGCCCCACTGATCGGCGGTACGCCAGCCGCACGCGCGGGCGTGCCGCAGCAGGGCGGGTGTCCCGATCCGCGCCCAGGGAAACGGCTCGGCGGCGGCCCCGCACACGGCGGCGGGGGAGGACTCCCCGGGCGGTCCGCCCCGGCCGTCGTCGAGCCGGACCCGGACCCGTTCGTCCACGTCGACGGGGGCGGTCTCGGCGATCAGCAGCCCGCCGACGCCGAGCAGATCGGCCGCCCGTGCCAGCAGCGCGGCCGGGTCGCCGCCGATCCCGATGTTGCCGTCGAGGAGCAGCAAGGTACCCCAACGGCCCTCCCCGGGCAGCGGGTCGAAGACGCTGCGGAGCAGGGCCGCACCCCCGAGGCGGCGCGTACGGTCCACCGCCGCCTCGCTGACGTCGATGCCCAGCGCCCGGTGCCCGAGCGAGGTCAGCTCGGCGACCAGCCGCCCCGGCCCGCAGCCGATGTCCAGCACCGGCCCCTCGCACCGGTGCAGCGCGGACAGATCGGCGGAGCCGGCGTCGGAGCACCAGCGCTCCACGTCCAGGGGCAGCAGCCAGCCGTCGCTGCGGCGCAGGAACAGCGGACCCCGGCCGGTGCGCAGGGCGTTGGCGTACGGGTCGGCACCCCAGGAAGCGGTGCGCGGCGTGGCCGGACCCGTACCGGCTTCGGTGATGTCGGCGGATTCGGCGGGGGCCGACGCCGTGAGCTCGGACGAGGGCACGGTCGTACTCATCGCACCCCCGCCCCGGTCAGCCGGTCGAGCACCGCGGCGAACCGGCCGCCCGGCGCGGCAGCCGCGACCCGGTGGGCATCGGCTGCGGTGTCCACGTCGACCAGCACCGGCAGATCGCGCACGGCGAGCCCCGCCTCCACCAGCCTGCTCCGCTGCACCGCGCCGGTCTCCGGGAGGGACATCGGCACCCCGCGCAGCAGAGCCGGATCGGGTTCCGCCAGGCCCAATGCCCAGAACCCGCCGTCCTCGGCCGGACCGAACCAGGCCCCGCAGCCGTCCCAGGCGTCCGGCGCGAGTGCGGGGGCGAGCAGACCGGCCGTCAGCTGCGGGGTGTCCATGCCGACCAGGAGGGCCGGCCCGGTACACCCGCCGAAGGCCGCCGCGAGGCGCTCGTCCAGACCGCCCGCGCTCTGCGGCACCACCTCGAACCCGGGGGACGCCCAGGGGCCCGGCCGCCCGTCGAGGACGAGGACCCGCCGCCGGGCGGGAAGGGTGAGCAGGGTCTCCAGGGTGTCCGTGAGGGCCGCGGTCGCCAGCTCGGCGGCCTCGACGGGGGAGAAGGGAGGGCAGAGCCGGGTCTTGACCCGTCCGGCCACCGGCTCCTTCGCGATGACCAGTAGTTCCGTCGGCCCCACGGGCATCGACCCGTACATGCTCATCGCAGGGCCCCCGTTCCCGCACCCACGACCCCACCGGGAGCGGGGTCCGCCGGCGGCTCGCGCAGGACGCCCCGCATGTCCCGCACCGCGTGCCAGGTCCCGCGCCAGGTGCCGGTCACCTTCGACTTCCCGGTGCGCGGCCGGTAGGGGACGTCGCTCTCGGCGACCCGCAGCCCGGCGTCCGAGGCCCGGACCACCATCTGGAGCGGATAGCCGCTGCGCCGGTCGGTGAGGTCCAGGTCCAGCAGATCGGCGCGGCGGGCCGCTCGCAGCGGGCCGAGGTCGTGCAGGCGCAGGCCAGTACGGCGGCGCAGCATCCGGGCCAGCGCCAGATTGCCGGCGCGCGCGTGCGGCGGCCAGGCGCCCCGGCCCTCGGGGCGGCGGCGGCCGAGCAGCAGATCGCACTCACCGTCCGCGATCCGCCGCACGAAGCCGGTCAGCAGCGCGGGGTCCAGCGAGCCGTCGCAGTCGCAGAAACAGACGAACTCGGCCTCGGCGGCGAGCAGCCCGGCGTGGCAGGCCGCGCCGAACCCCCGCCGTTCCTCCGTGACGACGCTCGCGCCGAGGGACCGGGCGAGCTCGGCCGAACCGTCGGTCGAGCCGTTGTCGACCACGATCGCGCGCCACCCGTCGGGGATGCGATCGAGTACCCAGGGCAGGGCGGCGGCCTCGTCGAGGCAGGGCAGAACGACATCGGCCGTCAGCAGGCCGGTGTGCGGGGAGGGTGGACACGGAAGGGCGGCAGAAGAATCAGTCACCCGCATCACCCTACGGAGGCAAAACCGGCATTCAGGGCATCAGGTTCTTACGAAACATGGACGTCGGCCGGATGGGGGGTGCTCGGACCCCGGCGCGCGGGGGGCGGGGTGCCACAGTGGACACCATGGAGAACACCCCGCCCGACTGCCCGCCGTCCGGCTCCCCGGGAACGCGCGGCCGGGTCCTCGTCGTGGACGACGACCCGACCGTCGCCGAAGTCGTCGTCGGCTATCTGCACCGAGCCGGATACGCGGTCGAGCAGGCCGAGGACGGGCCCGCCGCCCTGGGACGGTTCGCGGCACGCCGGCCTGATCTCGTCGTCCTGGACCTGATGCTCCCCGCCATGGACGGGTTCGAGGTCTGCCGCCGGATGCGGGAGCACGGGCCGGTCCCCGTCATCATGCTCACCGCCCGGGGTGACGAGGAGGACCGCATCCTCGGGCTGGAGACCGGCGCCGACGACTACGTCACCAAGCCGTTCAGCCCACGCGAACTGGTCCTGCGGGTCGACTCCGTGCTGCGCCGAGCCAGGGCCGCCGCACCCGCGGACGGCACCGGTCCGCTCTCCGGGGGCGGGCTGAACCTCGACCCCGCGTCCCGGCAGGCCACCCGTGACGGGCGCGGACTCGCCCTGACACTGCGGGAGTTCGACCTGCTCGCTTTCCTTCTCCGGCACCCCGGAAAGGCGTTCGGGCGGGAGGAGTTGATGCGCGAGGTCTGGGGATGGGACTTCGGTGACCTCTCGACGGTCACCGTCCACATCCGCAGGCTGCGCGGCAAGGTCGAGGACGACCCGGCCCGCCCCCGGCTGATCCGGACCGTGTGGGGCGTCGGATACCGCCTGGACCCGGCCCCGGAGAGCCCGGGGGCGGACGACCGCCCGCCCGCCGCCCCCGCCGTGCCGCCCGCCGGGGGCCGGTCGCGGTGACCGACGTCCTGCTCATCGCGCTCTTCGCCTTCCTGGGGGCAGCCGCCGCCGGGCTCATCGGCGCGGGCGTCCTGCGCCTGCTGCGCCACCGTTCGCTGATCGTCTCGCTGAGCGTCGTCGCCGGGGTGGCCGTGGCGGCGATGCTCGCCGGGACCCTGACGGTCGCCTGGGCGATGTTCCTCTCGCCGCACGACCTCTACGTCGTCACGACCGTCGTGGCGATGGCCGCCCTCATCTCCCTGGCCACCGCCGTCCTGCTGGGCCGCTGGGTGGCCGACCGGAGCCGTGAACTGACACTGGCCACACGGTCGTTCGGCGACGGCGGCACCTTCGCCGCGCCCGCCGGACAGCCCACCGCCGAGCTGGCCGCGCTCGCCCGTGAACTGGCCGCCACCAGCGCGAAACTGGACAGCTCGCGGGAGCGGGAACGGGCGCTGGAGACCTCGCGGCGCGAACTCGTCGCATGGATCTCGCACGATCTGCGCACCCCGCTTGCCGGACTCCGCGCGATGGCCGAGGCACTGGAGGACGGCATGGCCGCCGACTCCGGCCGCTATCTGCGGCAGATAAGGGTCGAGGTCGAGCGCATGAACTCCATGGTCGGCGACCTCTTCGAGCTCTCCCGCATCCAGGCCGGTTCGCTCGCCCTCGCGCCGGCCCGGATCTCCCTTTACGACCTGGTCGGCGACGCGCTGGCCGGGGCCGACCCGCTCGCCCGTGAGCACGGGGTGCGGCTGGTCGGCGACCGGATCGACGAGGTGCCGGTGGAGGTCGACGGCAAGGAGATGAGCCGGGTTCTGGGCAACCTCCTGATCAACGCGATCCGCCGCACCCCGCCCGACGGCACGGTGGCCGTCGCCGCGCACCGCTCGGACAGCGGTGTCGTGGTGTCGGTGACCGACGGCTGCGGCGGAATCCCGGAGGAGGATCTGCCCCGGGTCTTCGACACGGGCTGGCGCGGCAGCCACGCCCGTACCCCGCCGGCCGGGGCGGGCCTCGGGCTCGCCATCGTGCGCGGCATCGTCGAGGCGCACGCCGGCCGGGCCGAGGTCCGCAACGTCCGGGGCGGCTGCTGCTTCTCGGTCACGCTCCCGACAGCGTGACGGCGCTCTCCTCGCTGCGGCCCCGGCTCTCCCGGCCGCGGCCCCGCGCATCGCGCAGCGGGGCGGACGCGAAGTCCTTCATCCCCTCGGCGAAGGACACCCGGGGCCGCCAGCCCAGCTCCTCGCGCAGCGCCCGCGAGTCCGCCGTGACATGGCGTACGTCGCCCAGGCGGTACTCCCCGGTCACCACCGGGTCCGGCCCGCCGTGCGCGCCGGCCAGGGCGGCCGCCATCTCGCCGATGGTGTGCGGTTCGCCGCTGCCGGTGTTGTACGCGGCGAAGGACGTGGGCCGCCGCTCCCGTACCGCCTCCAGGGCCACCGCGTTCGCCGCCGCCACATCGTGGACATGGACGAAGTCGCGCCGCTGGCCCCCGTCCTCGTAGACCCGGGGTGCCTCGCCCCGCGCCAGGGCCGAGCGGAAGAACGAGGCGACACCGGCGTACGGGGTGTCGCGCGGCATCCCCGGCCCGTACACGTTGTGGTAGCGCAGGGACACCGCCCGGCCGCCCGTGGCCCGCGCCCACGCGGCGGCCAGGTGCTCCTGGGCGAGTTTGGTCGACGCGTACACGTTGCGCGGGTCCACGGGTGCGTCCTCGGCCACCAGGCCGGGTGTCAGTGCCGTGCCGCAGTGCGGGCAGCGGGGCTCGTAGTCACCCGCTCGCAGATCGGCCTCCGCGCGCGGCCCGGGGCGGACCGTGCCGTGCCGGGAGCAGTCGTAGCGCCCCTCGCCGTAGACCACCATCGACCCGGCCAGCACCAGGTCCCGGACCCCGGCCGCGGCCATCTCCGCCAGCAGCACCGCCGTACCGAGGTCGTTGCACCCCACGTACAGCGGGGCGTCCGCGAAGTCCTTGCCGAGGCCGACCATGGCCGCCTGGTGGCACACCGCGTCCACCCCGGCCAGCGCGTCCGCCACCGCCTCCCGGTCCCGGACGTCGCCGACGACCGTCCGGTCGCCCGGCAGCTGTGGCGGTGTGCCGCCGGGGTGGGCCGACGGCAGGAGGGCGTCCAGCACCACGCTCTCGTGCCCGGCCGCGGCGAGGGCGGCGACGACATGTGACCCGATGAACCCGGCTCCGCCGGTGATCAGTACGCGCATGACCGCCACGCTAGGGCCGGGCGCGGCGTCGGGCGGGGTCCGGCGCGCACAGGTCACGGGACCGTAAGGACCTGCGGTTACGAGAGCGGCCGGTCGGCAGGGCCGGATCGAGGGGAGCGGGCCATATAGTTGCATCTTGAACAACACGGCGTGCGGGTGAAGGAGCGGATCGATGGGCGACCGGTCGGTCGGTGGGGCGGGGAGTGACGCGGCGGCCGGGGCGCCGGAAGCCTGGGCCGAAGACGTAGTGGCCGGACTTGCCGGAGCGAAGGCCGCGGAGCGTGCTCTGGCGGACGCGCTGCGGCCGGCCATGTCCCTGAAGGAGGAGAAGGCGCAGCGGCGGGCCGAGGCGGTCCGGGCGGCGGCCATGGGGCTCGACGCCGCGGGCTGCGCTTCCGCCGCCGGCGTCTCCGAGCGGCTGCTCGCGTCCTGGCGTGCCGAGGACCCGGTCTTCGACGCCGCCCTGTCGACAGCCAGGTCCCTGGCGCATGTGCACGACGTGGTGCCGGACGTCGCCACCAACCCCGCTGTGCTCAAGGTGGCCCTGGACGCCATCCTGTGCGGCGTGCCGTTCATCGAGGCGGGCGCCCTCGTGGGCGTGAAGCGGGACACGTTCTACCGCCTGAGGCGAGGCAACCCCCAGCTCGGTGCCCTGTTCGGCGCGGCGCAGAACCTGCGCCGCAGGGGCGCGTCGCCGGGCCGGAAGAGGAAGGCGGGACTCAAGGGGTACCGGCTGGTCCGCCTCGACGCCTCGGAGCCCCCGGGTGCCGACCCCGACGCCTGAGCACCGGACCGTCGGCGTCCGGATCCATGGCGCGAATTTCGGCCGTACTCCGGCAGTGGCCGGTCCTGGATGGGCGCGGGTGCTGCGGGCCGGGGCCGCGAGGCGTCGCACATGGCGCGGCAACAGCGCTTATTTCCGGCCATGATTGACAGATCATCACCATCATGGCGTCCCATGTGCCCTATCGACAAGGTGAGTTGGCGAGCTTAGGCTCACCTAAGTTCGGGTGCGTGACCCCCTTGGCGTGCCCACTCATCGAGCCCTTCCCCTCACGCCTGACAGGCGGCTTTCCCGGATGATGGGAGTGACATGTCTCAGGGTCTTCCTGGCGACACACCACTGGTCCACGACCTCATCGGCATCGGCTTCGGCCCGTCCAATGTGGCCATGGCGATCGCGCTGAGCGAGCACAACAGCAAAGTCGGCAGGCAGGATTCGGTCACCGCCCACTTCTTCGAGCAGCAGTCGAGCTTCGGCTGGCACCGCGGCATGCTCATCGACGACGCCACCATGCAGGTCTCCTTCCTCAAGGATCTGGTGACGCTCCGGAACCCGGCCAGCGAATTCAGCTTCCTCTGCTATCTGCAGAGCCAGGGCCGGCTGATCGACTTCATCAACCACAAGAACCTCTTCCCGCTGCGGGTGGAGTTCCACGACTACTTCGAGTGGGCCGCGGCCAAGGTCGACGACCTGGTCTCCTACGGACACGAAGTCGTCGCGGTCACTCCGTTCGCGCACGACGGGACCGTGGAGTACCTGGACGTGACCGTCCGGTCCGCGGAAGGGCTCTCCGTCCACCGGGCCCGCAACCTCGTCATCGGAACCGGCCTGCGTCCCCTCATGCCGGACGGCGTGGAACGCGGCGACCGCGTCTGGCACAACTCCGATCTGCTGCGCAAGGTCGACGGGCTGGAAGACGACTCGCCCTCCCGGTTCGTCGTCGTCGGCGCCGGACAGAGCGCCGCCGAGAACGTCGCCTACCTGCACCGCAGGTTCCCCGACGCCGAGGTCTGCGCGGTCTTCTCCCGTTACGGCTACAGCCCCGCCGACGACAGCAGCTTCGCCAACCGGATCTTCGACCCCGACGCCGTCGACGAGTTCTTCGCCGCCCCCGAGGAGGTCAAGAGGCGGCTGATGGCCTACCACGGCAACACCAACTACTCCGTGGTGGACATCGATCTGATCGACGACCTCTACCGGCAGATGTACCGGGAGAAGGTCCTCGGCACCGAACGGCTGCGCTTCCTCAACGTGTCCCGGGTCACCGGGGTGGTGGAGAAGCCCGACAGCGTCCGCGCCACCGTGAGATCCCTCGTGACCGACGAGGAGTCGGAACTCGACGCCGATGTCGTGGTGTTCGCCACCGGTTACAGCCCCGCCGATCCGCTCGGCCTCCTCGGCCAGGTCGGCGAGCAGTGCCTGCGCGACGAGTCGGGCCGCGTACGCGTACAGCGCGACTACCGGATCTCGACCGATCCCGCCCTGCGCTGCGGCATCTACCTCCAGGGCGGTACGGAGCACACGCACGGCATCACCACCTCGCTGCTCTCCAACACGGCGATACGGGTCGGCGAGATCCTGGACTCGCTGCTCGACCGGCGGGTCACGTCCACCTCCGACGAGTCCCGGCCGACGGTCGAGGTCGCCGAGGGCGCAGGCGGCCAGGCACGGCCGTAGCAACCGCTGAAACAATGCGAGTTCAGCGCCTGGCCCGCCCGATGACCCATCGGGCGGGCCAGGCACGACCGGTCCGATCAAAGGGATATCGTTCGTCGTCATGTTGACCACCGCAGTGGAGCGCCCCGCCCCGGAAGGGGCGACGGACACCCGTCGGCGCCGGGTCGTGGGGCTGGTCGTCCTCACGGTGACCCTGCTGGTCGCGGCGACGGTGTCCCTGGCCGTCGGGGCGCGCGCGTTGAGCCCCGCCGAGGTCTGGCACGGGCTGTTCGCGGAGCCCGAACCCGACCAGAAGCTCACCGAGATCCGGCTCATCGTCCAGACCGTACGCGTGCCCCGGACGGTTCTCGCGATCGTGGCGGGCCTGGCCCTCGGGGTCGGCGGGGCGCTGATCCAGGGGTTCACCCGTAACCCCATCGCCGACACCGGACTGCTCGGGGTGAACGCCGGGGCCTCCTTCGCCGTCGTGTCGGTCATCGCCGTGTTCGGGTTCACCGACCCGTTCCAGTACGTCTGGTTCGCGTTCGTCGGCGCGGGTCTCGCCGGTCTCGTCGTCTTCGGTCTGGCCAGCATCGGCAGGGGTGCGGGCAACCCGCTGACCCTCGCCCTGGCCGGGCAGGGCGTCACCGTGTTCCTCGCGGCGATGACCGCGGCGGTGGCGCTCTCCGACAAGGAGTCGCTGAACGCGCTGCGGTTCTGGAACGCGGGCTCCGTCGCCGGGGTCCGCTTCGACGTCATCTGGCCGGTGACCGGGTTCATCGCCGTCGGACTGGTCCTGGCGCTGATCACCCTGCCCGCCCTCAACCTGCTCAACCTGGGCGACGACGTGGCGCGGGCACTGGGAGTGAACATCGCGGCGAGCCGGACCCTCGGCATCGTCGCCGTCACCCTGCTGGCCGGGGCGGCCACCGCCGCCTGCGGCCCCATCGCCTTCCTCGGGCTCATGGTGGCCCATGTGGCCCGCTATCTGACCGGCCCCGACTACCGCTGGCTGGTGCCGTACGCCGGTCTCCTCGGGGCCGGTGTCCTGCTGGTCTGCGACATCGTGGGCCGGGTGGTCGTACGGCCCGGCGAGCTGGAAGCGGGTGTCGTGGTCGCCCTCCTCGGGGCCCCCTTCTTCGCGGTCCTGGTGTGGCGAGGGAAGTTCAAGAGCGCATGAGAAGAGTTCAGGAGCGCATGAACGGGACCGAAGTGGCCGGTGGGGCCGGTGGGGCCGGTGGGGCCGAAGTGAAGGCGTCGATGCCGGCCGGTGTGCGGCTCGGCCGGGTGTCGTTCGTCTGGCGGCCCTGGCTCGTGCTGGTCACCCTGGTGCTCGCGGCGGCGGCCTTCCTGATCTTCTGCCTCTCGATCAGCGTCGGCGACTTCCCCATCGGCCTCTCCCGGGTGATCGCCACCATCCTCGGCCGGGGCGAACAGGTCGACGAGTTCGTCGTCATGGACCTCCGCATGCCCCGGGCCCTGGCCGGTCTCATCGTGGGCGTGGCCCTGGGCGTCTCCGGGGCGATCACCCAGTCCGTGGCGCGGAACCCGCTCGCCAGCCCGGACATCCTCGGGATCACCGCCGGGGCCGGGGCCGTCGCGGTGTTCCTGGTGACGGCGACGGGCGGGACCGCCGCGGCGATCACCGGCTCGGTCGGGCTGCCCGCCGCCGCCCTGTTCGGCGGCCTCGGTACGGGGCTGCTGGTCTACTTCCTCGCCTGGCGGCGCGGCGTCGACGGCTTCCGGCTCATCCTCATCGGCATCTCGGTGACCGCCGTGATGCAGGCGATCACGACCTGGCTGCTGGTCTCGGCCGACATCCGGGACGTGGCGCGCGCCCAGGTGTGGCTGGTCGGCTCGCTGGACAACCGGTCCTGGGACGAGGTCCGGGTGGCGTTCTGGGCCACGCTCGTCCTGCTGGCCGTCGTGGCCACCGTGGCCTTCCCGTTCAAACCGATGCACCTCGGCGACGACGTCGCCGCCGGGCTGGGCGTGCGGTTCGGCCGGGTGCGGGCCGTCCTGCTGCTCTGCGCGGTCCTGCTGGCCGCCGTCGGGGTGAGCGCGGCGGGTCCGGTCCCGTTCGTCGCGCTGGTGGCCCCACAGGTGGCGATGCGTCTGGCGCGGTGGCCCACACCGCCGTTGATCGCCTCCGGCATGGTGGGCGCGCTGCTGCTGATCGGCTCCGATCTGATCGCCCGCGCGGCGCTGCCGATCGGTCTCCCGGTGGGCGTGGTCACCGCCGTGATCGGCGGCCCGTTCCTAGTCTACCTGTTGGTACGGGCGAACCTCCGCTAGATGGTAGAAGTAAGGCTGACCTCAACAAGGGGGGCTCGTGGCCGCTCAGTTCACCGCCCGGACCGACGCCGGCGTCAAGGACGCCCCGCGGCTGGCCGCCAGGGGCGTCACCGTCGGGTACGGCGACCGGACGGTCATCGACCAGCTCGACGTGGCGATCCCGTCCGGGGTGATCACCACGATCATCGGCCCCAACGGCTGCGGTAAGTCCACCCTGTTGCGGACCCTGACCCGGCTGCTCAAACCGGCCGGCGGCACCGTCGTCCTGGACGGCGAGGATATCGGCACACTCCGGACCAAGGACGTGGCGAAGAAGCTCGGCCTGCTGCCGCAGGCGCCGGTCGCCCCGGAAGGGCTCACCGTCGCCGACCTGGTCGCCCGGGGGCGCCACCCGCACCAGAGCTGGCTGCGGCAGTGGTCGTCGGACGACGCCGACGTGGTGCGGCGCGCCCTGGCCATGACCGGGGTGGCGGACCTCGCCGACCGGACCGTGGACTCCCTGTCCGGTGGCCAGCGCCAGCGGGTATGGATATCGATGACCCTCGCCCAGGGCACCGATCTGCTGCTGCTGGACGAGCCGACCACCTATCTGGACCTGGCCCACGCCATCGACGTACTCGATCTGGTCGACGATCTGCACGAGTCGGGCTGCACCGTCGTCATGGTGCTGCACGATCTCAACCTGGCCACGCGCTACAGCGACAACCTCGTCGTCATGCGCGGGGGAGCCGTCCTGGCCCAGGGGCACCCCCGGGACGTGATCACCGCGGAGCTGCTGCACGAGGCGTTCGGGCTGCGGGCCAAGGTGATCGACGACCCGGTGGGCGACCGGCCGCTGATCGTTCCGATCGGCCGGGCCCATGTGCGAACCGAAGCGTAATCCGAGAATCGAACAGAAGCGCGCTTGAAGGATCTTGACGATACGGCAGGTTCAACTCGTCCTGACCAGTGGAAAGTTGACCGGTAAGGCTAGGCTAGCCTCACTTGCTCGGGGTACAGTCTGGCTGCCCTCATACCGGGGCGCAGTGGACAGCGCGAAAGCAAGGGATTTGACGGATGCTTCTCCATCGAACGACGCACCGGAAGCCGTGGCAGAGACTGGCCGCGGCGGTGTCCGCTGCCACCCTCGGTGTCGGCCTCCTCGCCGGATGCGGCAGCGACTCGGCCGACGAAAAGAAGAACGACGACACCCCGGCGGCCGCCGAAGGCGCGTTCCCGGTCACCGTGGAGCACGCGTTCGGGTCCACCGAGGTGAAGAAGGCCCCCCAGCGGGTCGTCACCGTCGGCTACACCGACGACCAGGCCGTCCTGGCGTTCGGCATCAAGCCGGTCGGCATGGTCGACCAGTACCCGAACCCGGCCGGCCAGACCCCCGACATCAACACCCAGTGGCCCTGGGTGAAGGACAAGTGGGGCGACGCCCGCCCCGAGGTCGTCATGAAGAACGGGGACGCAGGACCCAACTTCGAGAAGATCGCCTCGTTGCGCCCCGACCTGATCATCGCGGTCTACTCCGAGGTCGACAAGGCGGCCTACGAGAAGCTCTCCAAGATCGCCCCGACCGTCGGCCGCACCAAGGGCGAGAAGGAACTCTTCAGCGCCCCCTGGCAGGACAACGCGGCCCACATCGCCAAGGCGCTCGGCAAGGAGAAGGAGGGCGCCGAACTGATCAAGGGCATCCAGACCCAGCTGGACGCCGCCAAGAAGGCCAACCCGGACTTCGGCGGGCAGAAGGCCGTCGCCCTGTCCTGGTACAAGGACTCCATCTCGGCCTTCACCTCCACCGACGTACGCGGACGGCTCGTCACGGGCACCGGATTCACCTAC
Organism: Streptomyces rubiginosohelvolus; assembly: GCF_014649875.1. Taxonomy (GTDB): domain Bacteria; phylum Actinomycetota; class Actinomycetes; order Streptomycetales; family Streptomycetaceae; genus Streptomyces; species Streptomyces rubiginosohelvolus. Next base: position 228,348 of record NZ_BMTW01000011.1, read on the forward strand.
CAGACCGAGATCGACAAGATCGCCGACGGCGGCTTCTCCACCGAGCTCTCGCCCGAGCGCATCGACCTGATCGACGTCGACCGCATCTTCGTCGTCAACGACAAGGCCGACACGGAAGCGCTCAAGAAGTTCGAGCTGTTCGCCAACCTGCCGGCCGTCAAGAACGGCAAGGTCTCCTACCTCCTGGACAGCGAAGGCCCCGCGGTCGGCGCCGCGATGTCCCAGGGCACCCTGCTCTCCCTGCCGTACGCGATCGACGAGCTCGTCGAGTCGGCCAAGTAGCGATGACCACCCGACGGCCCGTCCCCCGGCGAGAATCGGTCTCCGTGTGACTGTCACCGACACCCCCATCACCCCCACGACCCTGCGCACCGCGACGGGGGGAGAAGCCGCCCGCTGGGTGGCCCGGCACTGCCGGCAGGCCCCCTGGCTGTCGGCCTCCACCGTCCTCACCACGGTGGCCGGGGCCGCGCTCCAAGTGCTCCCGGTGCTGCTGCTCGGCCAGGTCGTCGACGGGGTCGTCGGGGGCGAGTCACGCTCGATACTCCTCACCGTCGGCATCCTGATGGTGGCCGCCGCCCTGTTCGGCGCGGCGGCCACCGCGGCCTCCACCTTCCTGATCGGGAAGCTCGGGGCCGAACTGCTCGCCCGGCTCCGCGAGGAAGCCGTACGCGCCGTGCTCGGCATGCCCAGCGCACGCGTCGAGGAGGTCGGCCGGGGAGACGTGCTCTCCCGCGTCGGCGACGACGTGGCCGTCATCTCCAAGGGCATCCGCACGGCCGTCCCCACCGTGTTCTCCGCGGGTGTCCTGGTCGGCATCGCGACGATCGGCATGTTCGGCCTCGACTGGCGGCTCGGCCTGGCCGGAGCCTGCGCCCTGCCCGCCTACGCGCTGGCACTGCGCTGGTACCTGCCCCGCTCCGCGCCCCTCTACCGCAAGCAGCGGGCGGCCCAGGCCCACCGCGCCCAGGCCCTGATCAGCGGACTCAACGGCATCGACACGGTCCGGGCCTACCGCCTGGAGGACGCCGTACGCGAGAAGGTCACGGACGAGTCCTGGCGGGTGCGCAACCTCGGCATCGAGGTGTTCCGCTTCTTCGGCCGGTTCGTCGGCCGCGAGAACCGGGCCGAGTTCATCGGACTCGTGCTGATCCTGGTCGTCGGGTACGCCCTGCTGGAGGCCGACGCCGCCACCCTCGGCGAGGTGTCGGCGGCCCCGCTGATGTTCCACCGCCTGTTCACCCCGCTGGGCGCCATCATGTTCACCTTCGACGAGGCCCAGAAGTCCGGCGCGAGCCTCACCCGTCTGGTCGGCGTCTTCTCGGAGCCCTCCGAGGAGCGCCTGGTGGGCGACGCCTCGGTCGCCACCGCCGCCGTCGCGCCCTACCCGGTCACGGTCCGGGACCTGACGTTCACCTACCCCGGGGCCGAGGACCCGGTGCTGCGGGACGTCTCCCTGTCCATCCCGGCCGGCGGCTCGCTCGCCCTCGTCGGGGCGACGGGCGCGGGCAAGTCGACCCTGGCCGCCCTCATCGCCGGCATCGGCAGACCGCAGGCCGGGGCGGTGCACATCGGGACCCACGACCTCGCGGGCATGGACGAGGCCGGGGCCCGTGCCCTGGTGAGCATCCTGACCCAGGAGACCCACGTGTTCTCCGGACCGCTCGCCGACGACCTGCGGCTCGCCGCACCCCTCGCGAGCGACGACGACCTGATGGACGCCCTGCGCACGGTCGGCGCCGGGGAATGGGCCGCCTCCCTCCCCGACGGCCTGAACACCCCTGTCGGCGAGGGCGGCGAACGCCTGGACGTCACCAAGGTCGCCCAACTGGCCCTGGCCAGGCTGGTGCTCGCCAGGTCGCCGGTCGTCGTGCTCGACGAGTCGACCGCCGAGGCGGGCAGCGAGGGCGCCGCCGAGCTGGACCGCGCCGTGCTGGCCGCCTGCTCCGGCCGGACCACCCTGTTCGTGGCCCACCGGCTGACCCAGGCGATGGCCGCGGACCGGATCGCCGTGCTTTCGGCGGGACGCGTGGTGGAGGAGGGAACACACAGCGAACTGGTCGAGCTGGGAGGCCAGTACGCCCGGCTGTGGCGCGCCTGGCGCGAGGGAAGTTAGCGGAGAACCAGACCAACGCTCGTTCAACTCGCACGCCTCGAAAGGATGCTGAGACTTCGATGTCGGAACCGGGCGCTTCTCGCATACTGCTTTCCCCCACTCGGCTGGCCTCGTTGCGTCGGCGGATCGGCGACTACAGCGAACGGGCCGTCGTCGAGGCGTGTGCCGTCTCCCTCGCGTACTGGGCGACCGGCACCGGCCCCGACGGCATGGACCTCACGCCCACCACCCCCTTTCCCGACCTCCTCGGACGGTTCGACAACGGCACGAGCGGCGCTGGGGGGTGGGAGACCGACGTACAGACCCTCGGCATAACCGTGCCGCCCGGCGTCGACCGGTCCGACGCGCAGCGGGCCCTGGACGACCTGGCCGACTTCCCGGACCGGCCCCTCGGCACCATCGGCCCGTCCGACCCCCGGACACGCGCCGAGGAACTGGCCCGGTGGAACGACACCCGGGCCGACCGGGCCCGCCCGACCGTCATGGAGCTGTTCGCCGAGCAGGCACGCCTGCGGCCGGACGCCGTCGCGATCGTCGACGAGCGCCGCTCACTGACGTACCGCGAAACAGCCCAGCTGTCAGCCCAGTTGGCCCACCATCTGCTCGAGCGCGGCCTCGCGCCCGAGCAGGTCGTCGGCATCTCCCTCGGCCGCTCCGCCGAGATGGTCGTCGGCCTCCTCGCCGTCCTCCAGGCCAAGGGCGCGTTCGTCCCGCTCGACCCCCGATGGCCCGCCGCCCGCCGGTCCGTCGTCGCCGAGGACGCCCGGATCATCCTCCAGCTCAACGCCACGGGCAAGGCCGACGCCGGGGAACCGGACGCCGTCGCCGTCGACCTCGACGACTGGAAGTACGGCGCCCACCCGACGGACGCGCCCGACGTGACCCTCCCCGGGGACTCGCTGGCCTACGTCATCTTCACGTCCGGTTCGACCGGGCGGCCCAAGGGCGCCATGATCCGGCACGAGGCGATCAGCGAGCGCCTGCTCTGGCAGTCCCGCGAGATCCTGCGGTTCGGCCACGACGACGCCTCGCTCTTCAAGGCCCCGCTCTCCTTCGACATCTCCGTCAACGAGATCTTCCTGCCCCTCACCACCGGCGGCCGGCTCATCGTCCTGCGGCCCGGCGGCGAACGCGACCCGCACCACCTCCTCGGCGTCATCGCCGAACAGCGCGTCACCTTCACCTACCTGGTCTCCTCCATGCTGGACGTCCTCCTGGAGCTCGTGGGCGACTCCGGCCGCCTCGACAGCCTGCGGCACGTCTGGTGCGGCGGCGAGGTCCTCACCCCGGAGCTGTACGAACGCTTCCGCACCCGCCTCGACATCCCGCTCTACCACGGCTACGGCCCCGCCGAGACGACCATCGGCGTCTCCCACGTCATCTACCGGGGAGCCGCGACACGCCTGTCGACGTCGATCGGCAAGGCCAACCCCAACACCCAGCTCTACGTCCTCGACCACGAACTGCGCCCCGTCCCGGTCGGCGTCGGCGGCGAACTGTACGTCGGGGGACTCCTGCTGGGGCGCGGTTACGTGGGTGCGCCCGGCCTCACCGCCTCCCGCTTCGTCGCCAACCCCTTCGCCACCGACGGCTCCCGGCTCTACCGCACCGGCGACCTGGCGCGATACGCCCCGGACGGATCACTGGACTTCCTCGGCCGCGCCGACAACCAGATCAAGATCCGGGGCATGCGGCTGGAGCTGGAGGACGTCGAGGCATCTCTGGCCGAGCACCCCGGCGTACGGCACACCTGCGTCGTCGCGAAGGAGAACACGGCGGGCGGCACCTACCTGGTCGGCTACGTCATCCCGGCAGGCCGCGACGAGGACCTGAGCGCCGAGGACCTCAAGGCATGGGCCGCGGCGAACATGGTGGAGTACATGGTGCCCACCCATGTCGTCGTCCTGCCGGAGTTCCCGCTCACCGCGAACGGCAAGGTCGACCGGAACGCGCTGCCCGAGCCCGCCACGGACACCGGCGCCCTCCAGACGCCCGCCACCGAGAACGAACGGCTGGTGTGCGAGGCCGTCGCGGCGGTGCTGCGCCTGGACGCCGTCGGCACGGACCAGGACTTCTTCCAGCTCGGCGGCGACAGCATCCTGGCGATCTCCCTGCTCAGCGCCCTGCGTGAGGTCGGCCTCCATGTCAGCGCACGCCAGATCTTCACCCACACCGTCGTGGGGGCACTGGCGGCGGTGGCGAGCCGGGAGTCCGTCGCCGCCGTGGACCACGGCGACGTCGCCACCGGCACCGTCGTCGGATCACCCATCGTGCAGTGGCTCGGCGAGACCACCGACGCCATCGACGGCTTCGTGCAGTCGGTCGTCCTCACCACCCCGGCCGAACTGACCCCCGAGGCCCTCGACCACCTCCTCACAGCCGTGCTCACCCGGCACGACATGCTCCGCGCCCGGCTGGTACGCGGCGAGCGCTGGGGCTTCGACATCCCCGAGGCCGGTGCGACCGCCCGCTGCTGGGAGCAGAGCGACGCCCCGGTCGAGGACTGCGTCGCCCTCGCGACCGCCGCGCTCGACCCGGACCGAGGCATCATGCTGCGCGCCGTCTGGCGCCGCGCAGCACGCCAACTCGTCCTGGTCGCCCACCACGTGGTCATCGACGGGGTGTCCTGGCGCATCCTGATGGACGACCTCGCCACTGCCTGGCGACAGGCCTCGGCGGGCGGGACCGTCGAACTGGCGCCGGTCGGAACGTCGTTCAGGCGGTGGACGCAGCTCCTGGGCCGTACCCCGTTCGACGCGGACCGTACGCACTACGCCACCACGCTGCCCGCCGCCGACGCACCGATCGGCAGGCGGGCCCTCACCGCGGCCGACACCGTGGCACGCGAACGGACCCGGACCGTCTCCGTCGACCCCGCCAACACGGCCGCACTGCTCGGGGAGATCCCCGCCAGGTTCCACGCGGGCGTCAACGACGTCCTGCTCACCGCCCTCGCCGTCGCCCTCGCCCGTTGGCGGCGGGACCAGGGCCAGGATCAGACCTTCGCCCACATCGAACTGGAAGGGCACGGCCGCGAAGGCCGTTTCGTCGCGCCCGCGGCCGGCTTCGAGCCCGAACTGTCCCGTACCGTCGGCTGGTTCACCACGCTCTTCCCGGTCACTGTGGATCCCGGCACGGCGAGCGACGTCACCGCGCCCGCCTACCTCGCCGCCGCCCTCAAAGCGGTCAAGGAGGACCTCGCCCGCGTACCGGCGGGCGGCCTCTCCTACGGGGCCCTGCGCTATCTGAACCCCGACGGACCGACCGGCACCCCCGCACCTCAGGTGCTCTTCAACTACTTGGGCCGCTTCGACGCGGGCAGCGGGGGCGACTGGCAGCTCGCGGGAACGACAGGGCAGTTGGGCGAGAAGCGCGACCCCCGCATGCGGCTGCCGCGTGCCCTGGAGTTCAACGCGATCGCCGAACCCGACGCGAGCGGGGCCTACGAACTGGTCACCACCATGTCCTGGCCCGAAGGCGTGTTCACCGAGGACGACATCACCACCCTCGGCGACCACTTCCGCGCTGCCCTCACCGGAATCGCCGCGCTCCAGGACGGCGGCCACACACCCAGCGACTTCCCGCTGGTGCCGCTGACCCAGGCCGACGTCGACGCCTTGGACGGCCCGGCACTGCACGACATCCTGCCGCTGACCCCGCTGCAGGAAGGCCTCTACTTCCACTCCGTCTTCGACGACGACGCCACGGGCAGCTATGTCGAGCAGCAGGTGATGACGCTGGACGGCGACGTGGACGCCGACCGGCTGGCGGCGGCGGCCACCCGGCTGCTCACCCTCCACCCCAACCTGGCAGCCCGCTTCACGGCCCTCGCGGACGGACGGGTCGTCTCCGTCGTCGAACACGGCAGGCGCGCGCCCTTCACCACCCTGGACGGCCCCGCCCGCACGGACGAGGAGATCCGCGACCTCGCCGAGCGGGACCGGCGGGCCGGATTCGACCTCGCCACCGGACCCCTGATGCGCTACACGCTCGTCCGCTCCGACGCGGGCCGCTGGGTCCTCGTCCAGACCGTGCACCACATCATCGCGGACGGCTGGTCGGTGCCGCCCATGCTCCGCACCCTGCTGACCGAGTACCACGCGCCGGGATCGGTGTACGCGCACGGCGGCTACCGCGACTACGTGGACTGGCTCGCCGCCCGCGACCAGGACGAGAGCGACCGGGTGTGGCGCGAGGAGCTCGCCGGACTGCCCGGCCCGTCCCTGGTCGCCGAGGGCCACACCCCCTCCGACCGGTTCGCCGACGTCATGGCGGAGCCCGACGAGGACATCGACGTCGCCGCACGCTCCGCAGGAGTCTCCCTGAGCGTGGCCGTGCACAGCGCGTGGGCGGCGACCCTGGGCGGGCTGCTGCACAGCAGGGACGTCGTCTTCGGCTCCACCGTCTCCGGACGCGACGCCGACGTCCCCGGCATCCGTGACCTGGTGGGCCTCTTCATCAACACGATTCCGGTGCGGGCCCGTTGGTCCGCCACCGACACGGCGTACGACCTGCTGGACGCCGTGAAGCGGCACCAGGGCGCGGTCCTGCCGCACCAGCACGTCTCGTTGGCCCGGATCGGCCGGCAGAGCGGCACGGGCACCCTGTTCGACACGCTGGTCGTCTTCGACGTCGCCACCGATGTGGCCGCCCTGCGCGGACCCGACGACACCCTCGTCATCACCGGCATCGTCAACGAGGGCGCGCCGCACTACCCGTTGACGCTCGTCGTCGAACGCGCACAGAGCGGCCGGGTGCGCTTCAACCTCATCTACGACGGTGAACTTCTGCGCCCCGCAAGCGCCGAGGCCGTTCTCGATACGTTCTCCCGGACCCTCACCGAACTGCTCGGCCGCCCGGACACACCGGTCGACGCCCTGCTCGCCGCGCCGGGCAGGGCTCCGGCGCAGGAGGCGGCCCTGGCCACTCTGGGCGAGCTGTTCGACGCCGCCGCGCACCGCGACCCGGCGGCCACCGCCGTCACCCAGTGCGCGCTGGACGGCGCCACCCGCTCCCTCGCCTACGGTGAACTGGCAGCCGAGAAGGGCGCGTTGTCCTCCGCCCTGCGTGCCGCCGGGATCCGCCCCGGGCAACGGGTCGCCGTCGCCGTCCCGCGCTCCCTGGAACAGGTCGTCGCCCTGGTCGCCGTCGTCACCGCCGGAGGCGCGTACGTACCGCTGGACCTGGCCTACCCGGACGAGCGGCTGGAGTACATCCTCGCCGACTCCGCCCCGCAGGTCGTCCTCGTGGACCGCGAACAGCAGGGCCGCTTCACCGCTCTGCTGGAGAGGGCCGGGGTTGCGGCCCGCGTGCTCGTCCAGGGCGAGGACCTCCCGCAGTCCGCGGCCGAACCCGCCGCGCCCGACGTCCGCCCGGGAGACCCGGCGTACGTCATCTACACCTCGGGCTCGACCGGCCGGCCCAAGGGCGTCGTCGTCCCGCACTCCGCGGTGACGACGCTCCTCGCCAACACCCGGCCGGACATGGACTTCGGCCCCGCCGACGTATGGGTCCACTTCCACTCCTTCTCCTTCGACTTCGCTGTCTGGGAGCTGTGGGGCGCACTCGCTCACGGAGGCGAACTGCTCATACCCGAGTTCGGGCTGACCCGCTCGCCGGTCGACTTCCACCGGCTGGTCCGCGAACGCGGCGTGACCGTCCTCAACCAGACCCCGTCCGCCTTCTACCAGTTCATCGAGGCCGACCTGCACGCCGAGGAGCCGGTCACGGCGCTGCGCCGTATCGTCTTCGGCGGCGAGGCGCTCGACCTCGGGCGGCTGCGCGGCTGGGTCGAGCGGCACGGCACCCGTACGCCCGAACTGGTCAACATGTACGGCATCACCGAGACCACCGTCCATGTCACCCACCGGGTGCTCACGGACGAGGACTTCGCCCGGGGCGACGACGCCAGCCCCATCGGCGGTCCGATCCCGGGCCTGACCGTCCATCTGCTCGACGACCGGCTGCGGCCGGTATCGCCGGGCCGGGTGGGCGCGATCTACGTCGCGGGCGACCAGGTGTCCCTCGGCTATCTGGGCCGCCCCGGGCTCACCGCCCAGCGCTTCGTGGCGAACCCGTTCGCCGCCGACGGGTCCCGGATGTACCACACGGGCGACCTCGCCCGCCGGACGCTCGACGGAGAGCTGGAGTTCGCGGGCCGGGCGGACGACCAGGTGCAGCTCAAGGGCTTCCGTATCGAGCTGGGCGAAGTGGAGGGTGCGGTCAGGGAGTTGACGGGAGTCGTCGATGTGGCCGTCACGGTGGCGGACAGCGGCGACCACCTCGTCGCCCATGTCGTCGGGGAGCCGCCCGCCGACGTCACCGCCCTGCTCGCCGCCAAGCTCCCCGCGCACATGGTGCCGGGCCGGGTCCTGCCGATCGACGCGCTGCCGCTGACGGTCAACGGCAAGCTGGACCGCAGGGCGCTGACCGAGCGGGCCGCACAGCAGGACGCCGCCCGGCACGAGACCTCGCCGCGCTCCGACGACTCCGCCCTCACCGCCCTGACCGGCATCTTCGCCGAGACCCTGCCCGGCGCCACCGTCGACGCCGACACCGACTTCTTCGGCGCCGGAGGCGACAGCATCGTCGCCATCACGGTGATCAACCGCGCCCGGGCACTCGGCCTGCCGATCGCACCCCGGGACGTGTTCCTGTTCAAGACACCGCGCGCCCTCGCCGGCCACCTCGCCACGCGCGCCCCGGCTCCCGAGCCGTCGGGACCCTCCCGCCGTGAGGACGGCCCCCTGCCCCTCACCCCGATCATCCTGCGCCAACGCGAACTGGGCGGCTCACTCGACCGGTTCGCCCAGGCCAGGGCCCTCACCGTCCCCGCAGGCACCGTCCCCGCGGACATCCGGCGCGCGGCCGACGCCGTCGTGGCCGCACACCCGGCCCTGCGGCTGCGGCTGCACATCGAGCACGGCGTCTGGTCCCTGCGCACCGAACCCGCCCGTGAAGCCACCGTCGTCACCGGGCACACCACCGACGCGGCCGCAGCCGCCAACGAGGCGGCCGGGCGGCTCGACCCCACCACCGGGGAGGTCATCGCGTTCTCCTGGCTCGCCGCGAGCCGCACCCTGGTCGTCACCGCCCACCACCTCGCCGTGGACGCGGTGTCCTGGCTCGTCCTCCTCGACGACCTGACCACCGCCCTGAGCAGCGGGGCCGCCCTGCCGCCGCCGACCACCTCCTACACCGCGTACGCCGAAGCGCTGGCCCTGCGGTCCGCCGAGGCGGCCGACGGCCTCGGCCACTGGCTCACCACTCTCGACGCCCCGGCGCTCGTGCCCGCGATCCGAGGCGCCCGGGAGACCACCGTCGTCCTCCCTCCCGGCGCGAGCGACCGGGTGACCCGCAACGCGCCCGGCGCGCTCGGCCTCGGACTCACCGAGCTGCTCTGCGGAGCCCTGCGCACCGCGCTGACCCGGATCCAGACCGAGCCCACGGACCTCGCCGTCGACCTGGAGCGGCACGGCCGCGTCCCGGCCCGGGACGATCACGACTACTCCCGCACCGTCGGCTGGTTCACCTCCATCGCCCCCTTACGCCTGACCGCCCACACCGACCCCGTCGCCGCGGCCCACGAGATCGCTGAACGCCAGCCGGACGAGGACGGGCACATCGCGTACGGCCGGCTCCGCTACCTCAACCCGCAGACGGCCCCGCTGCTGACCGCCCGGCCGCAGGTTCTCTTCAACTACCTCGGCCGGGGCAGCGAATCGGAAGCCCTGCGGATCACCGGCGCCGACCAGGGCGACAGCCCGTACGCCGTCGAGGTCAACGCCTGGACCGACGAGAGCACCGGCTCGCTCCACGCGGCCTTCACCCTCGCCGACTCCGTCCCCGACGCGATCACCGACCACTGGCTGACCGCCCTGGAGCAGATCGCGGACGCGTCCGCGACGGCCGAGCGCACCGCACCCGTCACCCCGCTCCAGCGCGGCCTGTACTTCCAGGCTCAGCTGGCGGGCACCGGCACGGAAGCGGCGGGCAAGACCGGGCACTACGTCGCGCAGAGCTGGTTCGCCTTCGACCGTCGTCTGGACGCCGACGCGCTGGCCGAGGCGATGGCGTACGTCATCGGCCGCCACCCCGTCGTCGGCGCGGGTTTCACCACCGACGCGGACGGAAACCCGGTCCAGCTCCTCACGGCCGGCCTCCGGGTCCCCGTCCGCACGCTCGACCTGGCCACCGACGCCGAGATCGAGGAGCTGCGCACCCGGGACCGCGAACAGGGCTTCGACCCGGGGGAGCCGCCGCTCGTCCGGATGACCGTGGTGCGGCTGCCCGACGGCCGCGACGGGCTGCTGCTCAGCTACCACCTGCTGCTCTGGGACGGCTGGTCCCGCGAGATCCTGCTGCGCGACCTGTTCGACGCGTACGAGGCCGTCGTCGCCGCCGAACCCTGGGACGCCAGGCCCGCCGTGCCCGGCTTCGAGGAGTATGCCCGGGAGCTCGCCGCCAAGGACCCGGCCGTGGCGGAACGCTTCTGGGCGGAGCACCTGGCAGGTCTGGCCGGGCCGACGCTGCTCGCCGGACCGGCCCCGGCCCTGGCCGACGCGCTGCCGCAGCCCCTTGTGCGCGCCCTCTCCGCCGAGCTGTCTGAGCTGCTGCGCGAAGCCGCCCGGGCCCGGGGCGTGACGCTGAACTCGGTACTGACCGGAGCCTTCGGCTTGCTCCTCGGAGCCCGTACCGGCCGGAGCGACGCGGTCTTCGGCGTCACCGTCTCGGGGCGTGAGGGCGAAGGGCACGGCGACATCGTCGGCGTCCTGCTCAACACCGTCCCCCTGTGGACACGGGCCAGGCCCGAGGACTCGGTCGGCGCGTACCTGTCCTCCGTACAAGCGGCGCGCGTGGCGGCGATGGACCACGAACACCTGGGCCTCGGCGAGATCCAGCGGGCCGCCGGGCACGACATCCTGTTCGACAACCTGTTCGTGCTCCAGAACTTCCTGGACCTGGACGCGTTCGCCGAGATGAACGCCCGCCACGGGATCACCGAGGTCCAGGCCGACGACTCCACGCACTACCCCTACACCTGGGTCGTCACACCCGGCGACCGGCTCACGGTCAAGCTGGAGCACCGCCACGGCGACGCCGACAGCGCCCGCCGCCTCCTCGACGACTACCTGCGCGTCCTGGAGGACCTGGCCAGGGCCACCGGCCCGATGGGCGCGCTGCCCGGACTCGGCCCTGACCCCGCACCCGCCGCGCGCACCGAGGTCGGCACCGACACCGTCGTCGACCGCTTCGACCACGCGGCCGACCGCGACCCGGACCGGATCGCCCTCGTCGCCGGCGGCGCGACCCTGACCTTCGGCGAACTCCAGGAACGCAGCCGGGCCGTGGCGGGCGTCCTCGCCGCACGCGGCATCGGGCCCGAGACGACGGTGGGCCTGGCGATCCCGCGCTCCCTCGACTGGATCGCCGCCCTGTTCGCGGTGTTGCGCGTGGGGGCCGCGTACGTACCGCTGGAGCTTGACCACCCCGACGAGCGGATCGCCGCGATCGTCGAGGACGCCCGGCCCGAGGTGATCCTCACCGTGAGCGCGGTGTCGCCCCGGCTGACCGGCGAGCTCATCGAACTGGACCGCCCGTTGCCGGAGGCCGCGCCGTACACGACGTTCACGCCGGGCGACCCGGACCGGCTGCGCCACCCCGCGTACACCATCTACACCTCCGGATCGACCGGAAAGCCCAAGGGTGTGGTGACCGAATACGCTGGTCTCACCAACATGCTGATCAACCATCAGCGCCGGATCTTCGAGCCCGTCCTCGCCGAGCACGGCCACCGGACCTTCCGCATCGCGCACACCGTGTCGTTCGCCTTCGACATGTCGTGGGAGGAACTGCTGTGGCTCGCCGACGGCCATGAAGTCCACATCTGCGACGAGGAGTTGCGCCGCGACGCACCCCGGCTCGTCGATTACTGCCTGCGGCACGGCATCGACGTCATCAACGTGACACCCACCTACGCGCAGCAGTTGGTGGCCGAAGGGCTGCTGGAGGACCCCGAACGGCGTCCCGCGCTCGTCCTGCTGGGCGGCGAGGCCGTCACCCCGACCCTGTGGCAGCGCCTCGCCGAGACCGAGGGCACCGTCGGCTACAACCTCTACGGGCCCACCGAGTACACCATCAACACCCTCGGCGTCGGCACCTTCGAGTGCCAGGACCCGGTCGTCGGCGTGGCCATCGACAACACCGAGGTGTACGTCCTGGACCCCTGGCTGCGACCGCTGCCCGACGGCGTCCCCGGCGAGCTGTACGTGTCCGGCATCGGCATCGCCCGCGGCTACCTGGGCCGCAGCGCCCAGACCGCGCACCGCTTCGTCGCCTGCCCCTTCGGCGCGCCCGGGGAGCGGATGTACCGCACCGGGGACCTGGTGATCCGCCGGCCCGACGGGAACATCGCCTACCTCGGCCGCACCGACCAGCAGGTCAAGATCCGCGGCCACCGGGTCGAACTCGGCGAGGTCGAGGCCGCGTTCGCCGCGCACCCGGCGGTGCGCTTCGTCGCCGCCGTCGCCCAGCCCGACCCGGGGGTCGACGGCGCGTACCGGCTGGCCGCCCATCTCGTCCTCACGGGCCCCGCCGACCTCGCGCAGGTCGCGGGCGAGGTGGGCGCCGGGCTGCCGGACTTCCTGCGCCCGACGCACTACGCCCAGGTCGACAGCATCCCGCTCACCGTGAACGGCAAGGCCGACACCAAGGCGCTCCCCGAGGCCAGGCCGCTCGGCGCCCTCACCACGGCGGGGGAGCGAGGCCCCGAGACCGAGACCGAGAGCGTCGTCTGCGAGTTCTACGCCGAGGCGCTCGACCTCGACGACGACGAGGTCAGCGCGGTCAGCGACTTCGTGTCCCTCGGCGGGCACTCCATGCTGGCGGTGCGGCTCGTCGGACTGCTCCGCCGCGAGTACGGTCCTGTCATCACCATCCGCGACCTGTTCACCCTGCGAACCCCCGAAGCGATCGCCCGCCACCTCGACGAGAACTCCTGACCCTGATGAAGACTCCTGACACCGAGCGGCCCCGCCCCGGGGCCGCCATCCTGCGGACGGCGCTCCGCCGCAACATCGGCGCCATGACCGCGGGCACCGTCCTGATGGGCCTGTACCAGGCGGCGGAGACCGCGTTCCCCATCGCGCTCGGACTCATCGTCGAGCACACGATGCAGGACCGCAGCCTCGGCTCCCTCGGCGTCTCGATCGGCTCGCTCGCCGTGATCATCACGACGGTGTCCCTGTCGTGGCGGTTCGGCATGCGCGTGCTGCAGAAGGCCAACACCACCGAGGCGCACCGCTGGCGGGTGCAGGTGGCCGCCTGTGGGCTCCAGCCGGTGGCCAGGGACGTGGACCTCAAGTCCGGCGAGATCCTGACCGTCGCCACCGAGGACGCCGACCAGACCGCCGACATCATCGAGGTCGTGCCGCTGCTGATCAGCTCCCTGGTCGCCATCGTGGTCGCTGCGGTCGCCCTGAGCCTCGCCGACCTCCGGCTCGGCCTGCTGGTGATGGTGGGCACCGTCGCGATCCTGTCGGTCCTCGCCGTGATGTCCAGGCGGATCGGGGCCAGCACGCAGGAACAGCAGGCCCGGGTGGCCCGGGCGGGCGCCAAGGTCGCCGACCTGATCATCGGGCTGCGCCCGCTGCACGGCTTCGGCGGCAACCACGCCGCGTTCGGGGCCTACCGCGAGGTCAGCGCGGACGCGAAGCGCCAGGCGATCACCGTCGCCCGGGTGAACGGCACCTACGCGGGCACCGCGCTCGCTCTCAACGCGGCTCTCGCCACGGCCGTCTCGCTGACCGCCGGCTGGCTGGCGTTCGAGGGCCGGATCACCATCGGCGAGCTCGTCATGGCCGTGGGGCTCGCGCAGTTCATCATGGAACCGCTCAAGATGTTCTCCGAGATGCCCAAGTACGTGATGATGGCCCGCGCCTCGGCCGAGCGCATGGCCCTCGTCCTGAACGCGCCTCCGGTGACGACACCGGGCCCCGAACGCCCGGAGCCCGGCGGCACCCTGGAAGTCGACGGCGTCCACCATGGCACGCTCCAGGGGGTCAAGTTCACCGTCGCCGCAGGTGAGTTCGTGGCGATCGCCGCCTACCAGCCGCGCGCGGCGGCCGATCTCGCCGCCGTTCTCGCGGTGAACGCCGCCCCGCAGACGTACGGGGGAGTGGTCCGGGTCGGCGGCCGGGAGATCGGTGACCTGTCGATCGAGGCGGTCCGCGCCCACCTGCTGGTGAACCCGTACGACGGGGAGATCTTCGCCGGCACCCTCCGGACGAACATCGACCCGTCGGGCAGCGGTCGGGAGATCGCGGGGGCCGTGGAGGCGTCCATGCTCACCGACGTCGTCGCCCTCCACCGGGAGGGGCTCGACCACGTGGTACGCGACCGGGGGGCGAACCTCTCGGGCGGTCAGCGTCAACGGCTGTCCCTGGCGCGTGCCTTGGCCGCCGACACCGACGTGCTCGTCCTGCACGACCCCACCACGGCCGTGGATGCGGTCACGGAACAGCTCATCGCGCGCAACGTCGCGAAGCTGCGCCGGGGCCGCACCACGCTCGTGCTGACCAGCAGCCCGGCGCTCCTGGACGCGGCGGACCGGGTGCTCGTCCTGGACGGGGGCGTCATCACCGCCGAGGACACCCACCGCAATCTCCTCGCCGGGGACGAGGCGTACTGCCTGGCCGTGGCCCGGTGACCTGCCTGTAGGGGCGAGGCCTCAGGCACCGCCCCGACCCGGCGGCTCAGGCACCGCCCCGACCCGGCGGCCCAGCCACCGCCCGCCCCTGCCCGTGGCTCAGCCCAGGGCCCAGGTGACATCCCTGAGCAGGGCGTGCCGCCAGCCCGCCCGGTCGTGGTCCGAGGCGGACCGCGAGACCCGCACGGTCGCACCGGCCCGCTCGGTGAGCGACTCGGTCAGCGCGCAGTGGGGCAGCATCCGCGTCTCATGCTCCCCGACGTCGAACGCGCACCGCAGCCGCGACAGGTCGGCCCCCCGGCGCAGCCGCTCGGCGACGGCGCCGCCGACCGCCCCGCCCAGCGGATCCGGCAGGTCCACGGCCCCGGGCGCCCACCAGAAGGACCCCGACTGGCAGGCGACCCGCGAGACCAGTTCCGGGAACTCCAGCGCCGCGTACAGCGCGCTCAGACCGCCGAGGCTCTGCCCGGCCACCACGAGCCGGTCCAGGCCGGCCGGCACACCGCAGTCGCCCACCAGGGGCAGCAGCTCGTCCCGGACCGCCTCCCACAGTTCCGGGCGGCAGCCGAACTCCGCCTCCCGGTCCTTGGCCGGCAGGAACACCAGGGTGACCGGGGGCAGGTCGCCCGCGTCGAAGGCCGCGTCGAAGGCGGCCGCGGCCGGATGCAGATACAGCCAGTCGTCCCCGTCGAGCAGCAGCACCACCGGACCGCCGCCGCCCACCGGATGGACCCGCACGGTACGCCGCCCGCCGAGCCGGTCGCTGCTCCAGCGGATCCGGGTCCGGGGAAGGGGCGGCACATCGTCCGGGCCGAGGGCGGGCCAGTGCGGCTGGGGCGGGGCGTCCGGCGTCGCGGCGACGGAACGGTCGGCCCCCGCGCCGACCGGATTGAACGGATCGGCATTGGCCTCGCCCGCCACGAGGACGCGGTAGGTCACCCGCAGCCGCGCGGGCAGGGACACCTCCGCGTACCAGCAGTCGGTGTCCTCCCAGCGGCGCAACGGCACCGGCGGCGACCAGCTTTCGAAGTCGAGTACGGCCTCGGAGCCGCGCCACAGGAAGAGGGTCCGCCAGCCGCCGTCGGCGGGGACCGGCGCGGGCGTGCGCGCCGCCGCCCAGAACGCGTCGGTGCCGGGGCGGCCCGGCAGACCGAAGGCGGCGAAGGGGCTCTCGGCGTCCACCGGAGGCATGAACGTCTCCTTGTGCGAAGGGAAGAGCGGAGAGGCAGGCCGAAATGGGCTCCACCTCTTGTAAGGCGAGCCTAACCCAACGGCCCTGAACGGCTGTTGGGGATGGGACAGGGAAAAGCGGCCGGGCTCAGTACGCGGCGAGCCGCTCCATCAGGACCACGCTGTGCGCGAGCTGCTGCTTCTCCTCGGCGGTCAGTTCGAGGTCGATGGCCCGGGCCAGCCAGTCGGCCCGCCGGTCGCGCTCCGCCTTCAGCGCCGCCCGGCCGACCTCGGAGAGATCGACGAGCGACTTGCGGCCGTCCGTCGGGTGCGCCCGACGGACGACGAGGCCCTGCTCCATCAGGAGGCCGACCGCGCGGGCCATCGACTGGGGCCGTACGCGCTGGTCCGCGGCGAGGTCGCTGGTGGTCATGGCCCCGTCCCGGTCGAGGACGCCCAGCACGGCGACCTGGCCGTGCGGAATCCGGTCCTCATGCTTCACGCGTCGCGCGAGTTTGCCCATGGCGGTGCGCAGATCGGCGGCGACGGTGGCGGGTTCCGGGGTGGGCATAGGGCACTTTAACCCGCGGTTGTGGGCGCGTCCGCCCAGGTGGTCGGCCCAGGAGGTCCCCGGTGAAACTCAACAGCACAACTGCACAGCCAAGCTAAACAGCCAATCTGAACAGCATTGCTGTAGAGTTTTGCTGTCGCGGCTCGCGCCGGCGCTGTCGCACCAGTGCCGCGGCAGGCACCTACGGAAGGACCTCGCATGTCCCGCACGACAGCTGAGCCCGCCGCCATCCGGTCCGTCACCGCCCGCCGGATCATCGACAGCCGGGGCAACCCCACCGTCGAGGTCGACGTCCGCCTTGCCGGCGGATCCCTCGGGCGCGCGGCCGTCCCGTCCGGTGCCTCCACCGGTGCGCGGGAAGCCGTGGAACTGCGTGACGGGGACGCCGGACAGTGGCACGGCAAGGGCGTAGACCGTGCGGTCGGCCACGTCAACGGGGAGATCGCGGCCGCGGTCGTGGGCCGCGACGCGGACGACCAGGCGGGCCTGGACGCGGCGCTCGTCGGGCTCGACGGCACCCCCGGCAAGTCCCGGCTCGGGGCGAACGCCGTCCTCGGGGTCTCGCTCGCCGCCGCGAAGGCCGCGGCGACGGCCCACCGTCAGCCGCTCTACCGCTATCTCGGCGGCGCCGACGCCCGCCTGCTCCCGCTGCCGATGATGAACATCATCAACGGCGGTGCGCATGCCGACAATCCGCTGGACTTCCAGGAGTTCATGATCGCGCCGGTGGGCGCGAAGACCTTCGCCGAAGCCGTCCGCATGGGCTCCGAGATCTTCCACACCCTGCGCCGCGACCTGCTCGCGGCCGGTCACTCCACCGGCGTCGGCGACGAAGGCGGGTTCGCCCCCGCGCTGCGCACCGCCGAGGAGGCCCTCGACTTCGTCCTGAGCGCCGTCGAACGTACCGGATACCGTCCCGGCGAGGACATCGGCCTCATCATGGACCCGGCATCGTCGGAGTTCTTCCGCGACGGTGCCTACGTGTACGCGGGCGAGGGGGTCCGCCGTACGCCCTCGGAGCAGGCGGACTACCTGGCCGAGCTGATCGACGCGTACCCGATCGTCTCCATCGAGGACCCGATGGCCGAGGACGACCTGGACGGCTGGCGCGAGCTGACCGCCCGCGTCGGCCACCGCTGCCAGCTCACCGGCGACGACGTCTTCTGCACGGACGAGGCGCAGGTGCGCGAGGGCATCCGTACCGGCGTCGGCAACTCGGTCCTGGTCAAGGTCAACCAGATCGGCACCCTGACCGAAGCCCTCGCGACGGTCGCCACCGCCCGGCGTGCGGGCTGGAGTGCCGTGATGTCCCACCGCTCCGGCGAGACGGAGGACACCACCATCGCGGACCTGGCGGTGGCGACGGGCTGCGGCCAGATCAAGACCGGCTCGCTGTCCCGTTCCGACCGCACGGCCAAGTACAACCAGCTGATCCGGATCGAGGAGGAGCTGGGCGATTCGGCGCAGTACGCCGGCGGGGCGCTGCTGTCCCGCTCCTGATGGGGCCTCGGGGCCGGGCAGGTGCATCTCCTGATACGCCCGGCCCCACAACGCGGAACGGGCGGCCTCCGGCGGACGGTTACGTCCACCGGAGGCCGCCCTCCGTTCGCGGCGGGCCGGTCCGGGCCGCCGGACACCGGACCTGCTCACCGCTCCCGGGTCACCGGTCCGGGCCGAAGAAGAGCGGATCTAGGGGAAGTTGGTGACGGTCGAAGGAATCGTCGACGTTCCCGATGTCGGCGAGCCGATGTTGTTGATGACGTGCTGGTACTGGCCGTTGCCGCCGAGCGAGACGACCAGCAGGTTGTGGAACTTCACGCCGGGCTTCACCGGTGCCTTGAAGCCGTGTTCCTGCACGATGGTCGGGTCGACGTTGTAGTAGCAGTAGCTGCCCATGCCCCAGCCCTCGTGCTGCTCGACCGAGTCGTCGACCCGGTAGGCCGCGTAGCCCTTCGTGTTCCCGTTCTGGATGGCGGCCTGGTTGGGTGCGTCGTACGCCTTCTCGTTCTGGAAGAAGATCGTGCGGCCGCGTTCGCCGTACCACTCGACGTCGTACTTGTTGAA
>NZ_BMTW01000012.1 GCF_014649875.1 Streptomyces rubiginosohelvolus
TTCGGCGACGTCATGAGCGCCGGCATCGGCGGCGCGGGGGCCGACCGCTCCGCTTACATCGCCTACATCGTCCCGGGCATCCTGATGATGACCATCGGCTCCACCGTCATCGGGGCCGCGGTGTCCGTCTCCACCGATATGGCCGAGGGCATCATCGCCCGCTTCCGCACCATGGCCATCTATCGCGGTTCCGTGATCATCGGTCATGTCGTCGGCAGCGTGCTACAGATCCTCGCGAGCCTCGTCGTCGTCGGCGCCGTGGCCGCGGCCATCGGCTTCCGGTCCGTCGACACCACCGCCCTGGAGTGGCTGGCCGCCTTCGGGCTGGTCACGCTGTTCGCCCTGGCGCTCACCTGGATCGCGGTCGGGATGGGCATGGCCAGCCCGAACGCGGAGGCGGCCGCCAACAGCGCACAGCCGCTGATCCTCCTGCCGCTCATCTCCAGCGCCTTCATCCCGGCGGACACCATGCCGGGCTGGTTCCGGCCGATCGCCGAGTACCAGCCCTTCACCCCGGTCATCGAGACCCTGCGCGGCCTGCTGCTCGGCACCGAGATCGGCCACAACGGCTGGCTCGCCGTCGGCTGGAGCCTGGCCCTGGCCGTACTCGGCTACCTGTGGTCGAAGTCCCTCTTCCGCCGCGACCCGGCGGCGCGCTGATCACGTGCGGCGCCCCGCCCGCGCCTCACCCGTACACAAGGGAAAGCCCGCACCCAGAAAGCCCGCGGGCAAGAGGAAAGCCCCCGTGCCGCTCGCACGGGGGCTTTCGCTTGCCCCGGTCCCCGTCCCCACAGGTAACCGGCGCTTCCGGGGCCACGCTCCGCTCAGACGCGGACCCGGAGCTGGGAGGACTCCGTCAGGACGGACGGGTCAGACGCGGACGAGCTCACGCTCACCCTCGCCGCCGCCGTCACCGGACCCTGCGGAACCGGACGCGTCAGTCAGCTGCTTCTGCAGCTTCTCGCCCTCCACGTCCACGTTGGGCAGCGCCCGGTCCAGCCAGCGCGGCAGCCACCAGGCCTTCTTGCCGAGCAGAGCCAGGACGGCGGGCACGATCGCCATGCGCACCACGAAGGCGTCGAAGAGGACGGCGATGGCGAGCGAGAAGCCGATCATCTTGATCATCTGCTCGCTGGAGCCGATGAAGCCGGAGAAGACCGCCATCATGATCACCGCTGCGGCCGTGACCACCCGTGCGCCGTGCTTGAAGCCGGTCACGATGGCCTGGCCCGGGCTCTCGCCGTGGACGTACGCCTCGCGCATCCGGGTGACGAGGAAGACCTCGTAGTCCATCGCGAGTCCGAAGACCACACCGACCATGAAGATCGGCATCATGCTCATGATCGGACCGGTCTGCTCGACGCCGAAGAGCGAGCCGAGCCAGCCCCACTGGAAGACCGCGACGACCGCGCCGAGGGCCGCGACCACCGAGAGCAGGAAGCCCAGGGCCGCCTTCAGCGGGACGAGGATCGAGCGGAAGACCAGCATCAGCAGCAGGAACGCGAGGCCGACGACGAGCGCCAGGTAGGGCAGCAGCGCGTCGTTCATCTTCTGCGAGAAGTCGATGTTCATCGCGGTGGCGCCGGTGACCAGGACCTCGGCCCCGGTGTCGGCCTTGATGTCCTTGCCCACGTCACGGATGTCGTGGACGACCTCCTCCGTGGCGTGGGAGGACGGGCGGTCCTTCGGGATGACCGTGATCGTCGCGGTGTCGCCGGCCTTGTTGAAGGCGGGCGGGAGGACGGCGCTGACGCCGAGCGCCTCGATCTCCTCGGCGACCCGGTTGGCGGCGGCCTTGCCGTCGGAGCTGTTCTTGGTGTCGGTGACGACCATCAGCGGACCGTTGAACCCGGGGCCGAAGCCGTCCGAGAGCATGTCGTACGCCTGGCGCTGCGTGGTCGACTTCGGCTGGGCGCCGTCGTCGGGCAGGCCCATCTCCAGCGAGGCGGCCGGTACGGCGACGATGCCGAGGCCGAGGACGCCGACGAGCATGACCCAGACCGGCTTGCGCAGCACGAACCGCGCCCAGCGGGTGCCCATGTTCGGCTTGGCCTCGGGGCTCTTCTCCATCTCGGCGGCCTTACGGGCCTTGCGCCCCATGATCCGCTTGCCCGCGAAGCCGAGGGCGGCCGGGACGAGGGTGAGCGCGATGAGGACGGCGATGGCGACCGTACCGGCGGCGGCGAGGCCCATCTTCGTCAGCATCGGGATGTTGACGACGGCGAGGCCGGCCAGGGCGATGACCACGGTCAGGCCCGCGAAGACGACCGCGGAACCGGCGGTGCCCACGGCCCGCCCGGCGGCTTCCTCGCGCTCCCGGCCCTCCGCCAGTTCGGCGCGGTAGCGGGAGACGATGAAGAGGGCGTAGTCGATGCCGACCGCGAGGCCGATCATCATGGCGAGGATCGAGGTGGTGGAGCCCAGGTCCATCACGCTGGCCAGCGCGGTGATCGTGGAGACCCCGATGCCGACCCCGACGAGCGCGGTCACCAGCGGCAGTCCCGCCGCGATCAGCGAACCGAAGGTGATGACGAGGACGATCGCCGCGATGACGACGCCGATGATCTCGGCGGTCCCGGTGTGCGGCATGACCTGGAGGGCGTCACCGCCGATCTCCACCTTCATGCCGCTCTTCTCGGCATCCTTGCCCGCGTCCTCCAGGGCGTCCCGGGTCGCGTCGGTCAGCTCCATGGAGTTGACCTTGTAGGAGACCGAGATGTACGCGGTCGAGCCGTTCTGGCTCACCGCCTTCTGCTGGAAGGGGTCGGCGACCCCCGCGATCTGGTCCGAGCCGGACTGCAGCTCCTTGACGATCCCGGTGATCTCGCGCTTGTTCTCGGCGTCGGTCACCTTCTCGCCCTCGGGCGCCTGGAAGACGACCCGGGCGGTCGCGCCGTCGGCACTGCCGCCGGGGTTGCGCTCTTCCAGGAGGTCGAAGGCGCGCTGCGCCTCCGTACCGGGGATGGAGAAGGAACTGGAGGTGGCGGTGGACGCGGTGGCCGCACCGATTCCGGCGACCGCCAGCAACGCCACCCAGATCAGGGCGACGAAGCCGCGGCGGCGGAAGGTGAGCCGTCCGAGCTTGTAGAGGAAAGTGGCCACGGGGGCGTACTCCCGGTCAGGTCGTATGAGTGGAAATCGGGCATGAGGAACCAGCCCGACGACGAGAGCGGCGTGTCAGGTGGAGCTTCGGGGAGAGGCCGTGCAGGTGGTGCGGGGACGTCAGACGCCGAGGGCGGGGAGAACCACGGAGTCCACGTAATCGACGAGGAACGCCTGGTCGACAGGACGGTCCTCGATCAGCTGCCGGGCGGCCAGCGCGCCGACCAGCATGTGCGGGATGTACTTCAGCGCCGGATTGTCCGGACGCAGCTCACCCCGGTCCACCGCCCGTTGCAGCATCTGGTCGAACCCGGTCATCTCCGGTTCGATCAGCAGCTCGCGCAGGGCCTGGAGCAGCTCGGGGTACTCGTGGACGGCATGGCTCAGACCCCGCATCAGCGCGGCGTCCTTCTCCATCTGGCAGTCGTCGGTCCGGCTCAGCGCGGTATGGAAGTCCCCGCGCAGCGAACCGGTGTCGATGTCCGCGAGGTTCCCCGGCTTGTTGTGCCGCAGCGCCTTCGCGACCAGCTCGGGCTTGGAGCCCCACTGGCGGTAGAGGGTGGCCTTGCTCGAACGGGTACGGGCGGCGACGGCGTCCATGGTCAGGGCGTCGTAACCGACCTCGCGGAGCAGGTCGAGGACGGCCTCGTAGAGCTCGCCCTCACGCTCGGGGGTCAGCCTGGTGCGTGCCATGTGCCGACCTCCTTCGCGCTCGTTTCCCCTGCCGACGGCTTCACTCAGCATCGAACGAAACCGTTTCGTACACCTGAACCGTACCCCCATCCGCCAGCGAAACGAAATCGTTTCGCTTGTGTCCTGCACCACAAGTTGCCCCGGGCCCCCCGCACCGAAAACATTGGGGGGTGAGTGACGACGTCGCGTATCTCCGTTTCCCGCACCTCCACCAGGACTTGCTGTGCTTCGCGGCCGAGGACGATCTCTGGGTCGCCCCCCTCGCCGCCGCGGGGCACCGGCCCGGACGCGCCTGGCGGGTGACCGTCGACCGGACCCGGGTCAGCCATCCCCGCTTCTCGCCCGACGGCACCTCCATCGCCTACACGACCTGGCGGACCCTGGACCCCGAGATCCACCTCGCCCCGGTGGACGGCGGCCCGGCGCGCCGGCTCACCTACTGGGGCTCGACGGACGCCCGGGTCTGCGGCTGGAGCCCCGATCCGGGCGAGGCATGCCAGATCCTCGCCGTCTCCTCGCACAACCAGCCGTTCTCGTACTTCTCCTGGGCCTACAGCGTCCCGACCGACGGCAGCCCCGGCGGCAGGCTCCCCTGGGGCCCGGTCTCCGACATCGCGGTCGCCGACATCGACGGCGAGCGCCGCACCCTGCTGCTCACCGGCACGCCCCCGCACGAGCCGGCTGCCTGGAAGCGTTACCGGGGCGGGGCCATGGGCCGCCTGTGGCTGCACGGCGAGCGGCTGCTCCCGGACATCGACGGGCACCTCGCCAACCCGATGTTCGTCGGCCGCCGCATCGCGTTCCTCTCCGACCACCAGGGCGTCGGCAACCTCTACTCCTGCCGGACGGACGGCACCGACCTGCGCCGCCACACCGACCACGACGCCTTCTACGCCCGCAACGCCTCCAGCGACGGGCACCGGGTGATCTACCAGTGCGCGGGCGAGCTGTGGCTGGTGGAGGACCTGGAGTCGCCCGACGCCACCCCGCGCAAACTGGAGGTGCGCCTCGGGGGCCCGCGCACCGGCCGCCGCGTCCACCAGGTGCCCGCCGCCAGCAACGTCGACTCGCTCTCCGTCGACGAGACGGGCCGGGCCAGCGCCGTCACCGTACGCGGCAGCCTCTACTGGCTCACCCACCGCGACGGCCCCGCCCGCACCATCGCCGACACCCCGGGCGTACGGGTGCGGCTGCCGGAGATGCTCGGCAGCGGCGGGCAGGTCGCGTACGTCACCGACGCGGACGGCCCGGACGCGGTCGAGATCGCCTATCTGCCGCGCGCCAGCGGCGACCGCCCACCGCGCAGGCTGGCCTCCGGGCTGCTGGGCCGGGTCCAGGAGATGATCTCCGACCCGGACGGGGAGCGCCTGGCCATCGCCTCGAACGACGGCCGCCTGCTGCTCCTGGACACGGGCGAGGAGGAGACGGAGACGGAACCGGTGGAGCCCGTGGAGAGGGCCCCCAGCGGCTCGACCCGCGCCGATCTGCACGCGGCCACCGGCGCGGCGACCCCGGACAGCGCCGTTCCGGTCGATGAGCACCCCGGGCTCAGCGAGCTGATCCGCTCGGTCAACGGCCCGGTCCGCGATCTGGCCTTCTCCCCCGACGGCGACTGGCTGACCTGGTCGCACCCGGGCGTCGGCCGCTCGCTGCGGCAGATCAAGCTGGCCCGGATCTCCGGCCCCGGCGCCCCGGTGATCGTGGACGTCACCAACGGCCGCTTCGAGGACGAGAACCCGGTCTTCACGGAGGACGGCCGCTATCTGGCGTTCCTGTCCTGGCGCGGCTTCGACCCGGTGTACGACGTCCACACCGGCGACCTCTCCTTCCCGCTCGGCTGCCGCCCGTATCTGGTCCCGCTCTCCTCGGCGACCCCGTCCCCCTTCGCGCTCTCACCCGACGGACGCCCGGCGGCGGGCGGCCTGGACCCGGTGGACGTGCCGGACGGGAGTACGTCGGAGGGGTCGACGGTGATGGTGGAGTTCGAGGGGCTGGAGAGCCGGGTGACGCCGTTCCCGGTCTCCGCCTCCAAGTACTCGGCGCTCGCCCCCGTGAGCGGCGGCGGTCTGGTCTGGCTGCGCTGGCCGATCTCGGGCGCGCTGGGCGAGACGTTCGCGAACCCGGCCGACATGTCGGGGCGGCCCACCCTGGAACACTTCAACATCGCGAAGGCCCGCAGGACCGAACTGGTCGACCACCTGGACTGGTTCGCGGTCAGCGGCGACTGCTCGCGCCTCGTCGTGATGGACGACGGCGAACTGCGCGCCCTCCCCGCCACCGAGCCCGGCGACGGCGACACCACGGTCTACCTGGACCTGCGCCGGATCCTGCACGAGGTCGACCCGGGGGCGGAGTGGCGGCAGGCGTACGGGGAAGCGGGCCGGATCATCCGCGACTACTTCTGGGAACCGGACATGTGCGGCATCGACTGGAACGGGGTGCTGGACCAGTACCGCCCGCTGGTCGAACGGGTCGCGTCCCCCGACGAGTTCGCGGATCTGCTGCGCGAGGTGCTGGGCGAGCTGGGCACCTCGCACGCGTACGTCTCCCCCGCCCGCCGCAACGAGGGCCCGCCGCACTACCAGCGGGCGATCGGCCTGCTCGGCGCCAACCTCGTCTGCCGGGACGGCGCGTGGACCATCCAGCGCATCCTGCCCGGCGACTCCTCGGACTCCAAGGCGCGTTCACCGCTCGCGGGTACGGGGATCAGGGAGGGGGCGGTCCTCACCCATGTCGACGGCCGGCCGGTGGACCCGGTGGCGGGCCCGTACCCGCTGCTGACAGCGGCGGGCGGCACCACGGTGGAGCTGACGTTCTCCCCGGCGGGCGGCGGCCCGTCCCGCCGGGTGGCGATCATGCCGCTGGTGGACGAGCGCCCGCTGCGCTACCAGGACTGGGTGGCCAAACGCCGTGACGTGGTACGGGAGTTGAGCGGCGGGAAGTGCGGCTATCTGCACATCCCGGACCTGGGCGGATCGGGCTGGGCCCAGTTCAACCGGGACCTGCGCCTTGAGGTGGCCCGGCCCGCGCTCATCGTGGACGTACGGGGCAACGCGGGCGGCCACATCAGCGAGCTGGTCGTGGAGAAGCTCACCCGCACGATCCTCGGCTGGGACCTGACCCGTAACGCGCAGGCGGTCAGTTACGCCTCCAACGCGCCGCGCGGCCCGGTGGTGGCGCTGGCGGACGAGGCGACCTCCTCGGACGGCGACATGATCACCGCCGCGTTCCGGCTGCTGAAGATGGGGCCCGTGGTGGGCCAGCGCACGTGGGGCGGGGTGGTCGGGATGACCGGCCGCCACCGGCTCGGCGACGGCACGTCGATCACGGTCCCGATGAACGCCGCCTGGTTCGACACCTACGGCTGGTCGGTGGAGAACCACGGCGTGGAGCCGGACGTGGAGGCCCTGCGCACCCCGCTGGACTGGGCGGAGGGCCGGTACGCGGTCCTGGACGACGCGGTCCGCCTGGCGCTGGACCTGCTGGCGGCCCACCCGGCGGCTACGCCCCCGTCGTACGACACGGCCCCCGACCTGCGCAGGCCACCACTCCCCCCGAGGTGACGGCCGGTCACACCGGCCCGGGGTCCCCCGTGCGTGGGAGGTGAGCACCCGTCCGGGCGTTCCGGGCGGGCGCTCGCGCGTGGGCGGCGGACACGATGGAAGGGGCTGCCCACATACGAGGGAGACGCATGACCGAGAACCGCTCGGACCAGATCGCCCGCGGCCGGCCCGGGGAGGACCCCGGCGCGGCCCCCGCCCCGCCCGACCTGCGGCGGATCGGGGCCAACCCGGACTTCTGGTACCCGGTCGCCCTCTCCCGGAGCGTACGGAAGGAAGGGGTGGCCGCGGCCGTGTTCGCCGGGGAGCGCATCGCGCTCTACCGCGCCCGGAGCGGTACCGTCCACGCGCTGGAGGACCGGTGTGCCCACCGGCAGGTGCCGCTGAGCATGGGCGTCGTGGACGGCGAGACGCTCCGCTGCTGCTACCACGCGTGGGCCTACCGAGGCGACGGCCGCATCTCGCAGATCCCCTACCTCGCCAAGGGCGACGCCCGGCCGCCGCGCGGTGTGCGGGCCTATCCGGTGCGCGAGGCGTACGGCCTGGTGTTCGTCTTCCCGGGCGACCCGGAGAAGGCGGCGGTCACCCCGCTGCCGGACGTACCGGCCTTCGCCTCACCGCGCTACAGGACGATGACGTTCTCCCGGACGGTGCGCTGCCACTACTCGTTCCTGCACGAGAACCTGCTCGACATGAACCACCAGTTCCTGCACCGGGGCGTGGTCGGCAAGCTCCAGCCGAAGCTGCTGGGGTACGAGAGCGGCCCGGCCTCGGTGGAGGCCCGCTACCTGTTCACGCACACCGGCGGCAAGCGCAACCGCAGCGCGAGCCTGCTCGCCGCGGAGGGCCTGGGCGGCCAGCCGTCCAGCGACGTCATGACGATCCGCACCGAGTACCCCTACCAGACGCTGGACCTGGTCCCGGAGAAGGCCGACCACCCGGCGCTGCGCCTCTGGGCGGTGTACGTCCCCGAGGACGCGGAGCAGCGCGTCTGCCACGCGTACGGGCTGCTCATGATCGAGAAGCCGAGGATCCCCGCCGCGTTGAGCGTGGCCTGGCCGTTCATCCGGCACTTCACCGAACGGGTCTTCGCGGAGGACCGCATGGCCGTCGAGGCGGAGCAGCGGGCGTGGGACGAGCAGGGCGAGGACCGCAACCACGAGGTCTTCAGCCTGATCCTGGACGTCCGCGACGTCCTGCGCACGAACGGCGTCCCGCTCGCCCCGCGCACCACGGCGGACACCCGCCCCTGCGAGGGCCTGGTGCCCTGACCCGGGCCAAAGATGTCCTCAATCGCCGGACGGGCTGGGTTGAATCAGCCCGCCCGACACCCCGGAGTTCGAGGGCATCCTTCCAGCCCGTCCGGCACCCCCAGGGTGGGAGGGCATCCTTTCCAACCCCGCCCGACACCCCCAGCCCGTCCGACACCCCCAGCCCGCCCGGCGATTGAGGGCATCTTTTCAGCCCGTCCGGCGCTTGAGGACATCTTTTGACCCGCGCCCCGGGGAGGGCGGCCCCGCGCAAAGAAGGAGGCGCACCCGGCAATCCGGGTGCGCCTCCTGACGCGACGCGTACGCACGCGCTGACCGCAGCACGTACGCGTCACACCTCAACGACCGTCAACGGTCAAAACGCTCGCGCGCCTGGTCCGCAGCGTCCTGGGCACGGTCCTGCATGCCCGAGGAGGAGTCCGACCGCTGGTCGCGGGCCTGCTGGCCGCGCTCCTTGGCCTGGTCCTTGCCCTGGCCGGCCTTCTGCTTGGCCTGGTCGGCGAGCTCCTGCGCCTTGTCCTTGAACTGGTCTGCGATACCCATGCTGTTCACTCCTGTGGGATGCGTGGGACGGATGTGGGGGTGGCCCCCAGCGGGGCCGTGCTCAGCGTTACACGCCCCGACATCCCGCGCATTTCGGACCGTTACCCACCGTGAGGTGTTGCCCGTCCGCCCCGTTACGCCCGGTCCGCACGCTCCGCACGCGCGTCCTGGTCCGCCGCTCCCCCGGCCCCCACCAAGCCCTTGGACACAGTGTGGAGGCGCGGTTCGAAGCGCCGCATCTCGCGCTGTCCGCCGAGCGCGATGACCGAGGGCAGGTAGCCCCGGACCGACTGCATCCCGCGCAGCCACCACTGGGCGTAGACGTGCGGGGAACGCCGCGCGATGCCGTCCACGATCCGGTCGACGGCCGGGCCGAGCGGGTAGGTGCGGTTCATCGGCCACGGCAGCCGCTGCCGCAGCTCGCGCATCACGTCGTCCTGGTCCGCGCCGCGCACCATGTCGGTGTCGGTCCAGGAGAGGTAGCCGACGCCGACCTTGACGCCCTTGTAGCCGACCTCGGCACGCAGGCTGTGCGCGAAGGCCTCGACGCCCGACTTGGACGCGCAGTACGCGGTCATCATCGGGGCCGGGGTGATCGCGGCCAGCGACGCTATCTGCAGGAAGTAGCCGCGGCTCTCCATGAGCACCGGCAGGAAGGCCCGCCCGGTGACCGCGCCGCCGATGAGGTTGACCTCGATGACCCGCCGCCAGGCGGCCGGGTCGGAGTCGGCGAACGGTCCGCCCGCGGCGACGCCCGCGTTGGCGACGACCACGTCGACCTTGCCGAATCGTTCCTTGACCTCGCGCGCCACCTGGGCCATCGCCTCGTGGTCGGTGACGTCGGCGAACCAGTGGTCGCTCTCGCCGTGCAGCCGGTCGGAGACCTGCTTCAGCTCGTCCGGCTCCAGGCCGACGAGCGCGAGGGTCGCCCCGCGTGCGGACAGCTTGCGGGCGAGCAGCTCGCCCACGCCCCGGGCCGCGCCGGTGACGACGACGACCTGGCCCTCCAGATTCCGCTTGCCGCTCATGCGACATCCTCCTTCTCCGCCGTGGCGGCCGCGCCCGTGGTGACGTACCGGGTGACCAGCTCCCTGATTTTCGCCGAAACGGCCTCCGGGGCCTCGACCGGCGTCATGTGTCCCATGCCCGTCAGCTCGGTCAGGCCGAGGCCGACCGGCAGGGCGTCCGCGATGGCCCGCGCGTGGACCGGCGGGGTCAGCCGGTCGTCCGTGCCGGCGATCACCGCGGTCGGCATCCGCAACTCCCGTACGGCCGCCGCGAGATCCAGCTCGCCGAGCACATGGCCCCACTCCACCCGGGCGCGGCGCGGGCAGGCGTGCACGATCCGGGCGCAGGCGTCGACCCGGTCCGGTGCCGAACCCCGTCCCATCGTCGCGTACTTGAGGATCTTCCTGGAGACCGGGTTCACCGGCCCGAGGGGGGCCTTCGCGCCCAGTACGGCGGTGGTGAGCCGGGTCCGCAGCGCCCCCGCGCGAAGCGGCAGGACCAGGGCCTCGGCGGCCAGCCGCGTACTGCCGGTGGAACAGAGCAGCACGGCGGCGGCATGCTCGCGCACCCCGGGGCGGGAGGCCGCCGCCATCACGGTCATCCCGCCCATCGAGTGCCCGGCGAGCACCGCCTTCTGCCCCGGGGCGAGCGTCGCGGCGAGGACCGCTTCGAGGTCGTCGGCCAGGGCGTTCGTGCTGTAGCCGCCGGGTCCGGGCTCGGGGGTGAGTCCGTGGCCGCGCTGGTCGTAGGCGATGACGCGGTGGTCGGCGGCCAGGTCGCGGATCTGGGCGTCCCAGAAGCGGGTGTTGCAGGTCCAGCCGTGGGCGAGGACGACGGCGGGCGCGTCCTCGGGGCCGTGCAGTTCGACATGGATCCGCGCCCCGTCGGCGGAGCGTGCGGTCAGCTCGGCGGCGGGCACGGGCGGGACGGTGTCGCGGTGCAGGAGCCGGCTCATCGCGTGGCCTCCTCGGCGACGGGCCCGGCCTCAGCGGCGGCGGTCACGGTCTCGCGGTCGGTACGCCCGGGCTGCTCGGGGACGCGTCCGGTGCCGACGGCCCGCCGCTCACCCCCTGTAGCCCCGGCCCGGACGACGTCGTACTCCGCGAGGTCCACCGACCGGGTCTGCCGCCGGAACTCACCCGTCGTGCCCGGCCAGACGGTGGTGTTGCGGCCCGCCTCGTCCAGGTACCAGCTGGTGCAGCCGCCGGTGTTCCACACCGTGCGCTTCATCCGCTGCTGGACCTTGTCGTTCCACGCGGTGACGGAGGCCGACCGGGCGTCGAGCGCGGCGCGTCCGCCCAGCACGTTCAACTGGCGGAGGTAGTCGGCCATGTAGTTCAGCTGGGACTCGATCATCAGGATCATCGAGGAGTTCCCGAGGCCCGTGTTGGGGCCGATGATCGTCATCCAGTTGGGGAACCCGGAGGCGGTCGCGCCGCGCAGCGAGTTCATCCCGTCCTTCCAGGTCTCGGCGAGGGTGATGCCCTCCGCTCCGACGACCCGCTCGGCGATCGGCATGTCCGTCACATGGAAGCCGGTGCCGAAGATGATCGCGTCGACCTCGGCCTCGGTGCCGTCGGCGGCGACGACCGTGGAGCCGCGTATCTCGCTGAGCCCGGAGGCGACCACGTCCACGTTGGGCTGGGCGAGCGCCGGGTAGTAGGTGCTGGAGAGCAGGATCCGCTTGCAGCCGATGCGGTAGTCGGGGGTCAGCTTGGCCCGCAGGGCCGGGTCCTTGATGGCCCGCGCCATGTTGGACTTGGCTATCGTCTCCACCAGGCCCAGCTGGTCGGGGTGCTTGGTGAAGGCGCTGACCTGCAACTCCCGTATGCCCCACAGCAGTCCGCGGCGCGCGGTGCCGGTGACGGGGACCGCCCGGTGGAGCGCGCGCTCGGCCTTGCTGATGGTGCGGTCCATGCGCGGCATGACCCACGGCGGGGTGCGCTGGAAGAGCGTGAGCTTCGCGGCCTTCGGCTGTATCGCGGGGACGATCTGGATCGCGGAGGCGCCGGTGCCGACCATCGCGACCCGCTTGCCGGCCAGGTCGTAGTCGTGGTCCCAGCGCGCGGAGTGGAAGACCTTGCCGGGGAAGGAGTCGAGCCCGGGTATGTCGGGCATCTTGGGGTCGGAGAGCGGCCCGGTGGCGGAGACGACGACATCCGCGCGGAGCACCGACCCGTTGGCGGACTCGATCACCCAGTACAGGTTCTCCTTGTCCCAGCTCATCAGCTTCACCTCGTGGTTCAGCCGGATGTGCGGGCGGAGCCCGAAGGTGTCGGCGACGCGCTCCAGGTAGGCCCGGATGTGCTCCTGGCCGGAGAAGGTGCGCGGCCAGTCCGGGTTGGGCGCGAAGGAGAAGGAGTAGAGGTGGGACGGTACGTCGCAGGCGCAGCCGGGATAGCTGTTGTCCCGCCAGGTGCCGCCCACCGAGCCGGCCCGCTCCAGGACGACGAAATCGGTGATGCCTTCGCGGCGCAGCCGGACGGCGGCCCCCAGGCCCCCGAATCCGGTTCCGATCACCGCCACACGTACGTGCTCCTGCTGGGCCATGCTGCCGCCTCCCGCGGTCCGCGACTTTGCCAGCAATCACTGGCATGGTTCGGAGAGTAGAGCAGGACCGTACTGATGGGTAGGGGGCGGACCAAGGAAAGTTACCGGCGGTACAACATAGGGTGCCCCTGTGGCTGAAGGACGCGAGCACCGCGAATACCGCATGGAGGAGCTGGCCAAGGAGGCCGGCATCACCGTGCGGACCCTGCGCTTCTACCGGGAGCGCGGGCTGATCCCGCCACCGCGCCGCGAGGGCCGGATCGCCTGGTACGACGACCACCACCTGGCCCGGCTGCGAACCATCGCGGGCCTGCTGGAGCGCGGCCACACGCTCAACGGCATCGCCGATCTGGCGGCCACCTTCGAGAGCGGCCGCGATGTCGCCGAGGTGCTGGGCCTGGGCGAACCGACCGAGGAGACCCCGGTCCGGCTCACCCCGGAGCAGCTCGCGGACTACTTCGAGGGCGAGGTCACCCCGGAGAACCTCGCCGCCGCGCTGGACCTCGGCTATCTCGCCACCGACGGGGACGAGATCGTGCACATCAGCCGCCGCCTCCTGGAGGTGTCGGCCGAGCTCGTACGGGAAGGGGTGCCGCTGTCCACGGTGCTCTCCTCGGGCCGCCGCGTCCGCGAGCACGCGGAGGCGCTCGCGGAAATCTTCGTACGCGTACTGCATGCCCATGCGAAGGAGACCGAACCCGCCCAACTCCGGCCCCTGGCCCGCGCGGTGGTGGACGCGGAGCTGTCGATGGCCCTGGACCGGAGGCTGCGCCGCGAGGACGGTACACAGCCTCCGAAGGCGTAGACGCCCCCGGAGACGCGAGCGCCCCCGAAGCGGGGCCTACCGCTCGGGGACGACGGCGACGGGACTACCGCTCGTAGACGACGGTCACCGGCGCGTGGTCGCTCCAGCGCTCGCCGTGCGTGGCCGCCCGCTCGACCCAGGCCTTCACCGCACGACCGGCCAGCCCCGGGGTGGCCATCTGGTAGTCGATGCGCCAGCCGGAGTCGTTGTCGAAGGCCCGCCCCCGGTAGGACCACCAGCTGTACGGCCCCTCGACATCCGGGTGCAGCGACCGTACGACGTCCACGTACGCGGCCTCCTCCAGGACCCGGGTCAGCCAGGCGCGCTCCTCGGGGAGGAAGCCGGAGCTCTTGCGGTTGGCCTTCCAGTTCTTCAGGTCGGCCTCCTGGTGGGCGATGTTCCAGTCACCGCAGACCACGACCTCGCGGCCGCCCGCGGCCGCCCGCGCCTTCAGACCCTGGAGGTAGGGCAGGAAGGCCGCCATGAAGCGCTCCTTCTCGTCCTGGCGCTCGGTGCCGACCTCGCCGGAGGGCAGGTACAGGCTCGCGACCGTGACCCCGGGAAGGTCGATCTCCGCATACCGGCCGCTCGTGTCGAACTCCTCCGCCCCGGGCACCCCGTGGCCGCCGAAGCCGATCTGGACCCGCTCGGGGGCCTGCCGCGAGTAGAGCGAGACTCCCGCGCGGCCCTTGGCGGCGGCGGGCGCGTGGACGGTGTGCCACCCTTCGGGGGCGCCCACCCCTTCGGGCAGCTGGGCGAGCTCGGCCCGCACTTCCTGGAGGCAGACCACATCGGCGTCGGTCCCGGCCAGCCACTCGGCGAAGCCCTTCTTGGCGGCGGCCCGGAGCCCATTAACATTCACACTGGTAACGGTCAGCATCCCCGAACAGTACCTACTCCACCCCCACGCACAGATATACGATATTCAGCATGCTTATTCACCCTCGCTCCTTCGACCACCCCGACGCCGTCAAACTCAACGACCAGGTGCAGCTCGAATACGCGGTGCGCTACGGCGACGAGGGCGATGTCACACCGCTCGACCCGTCGATGTTCGTACCGCCGCACGGTCTGTATCTGCTCGCCTACGACGAGCAGGAGCGCCCGGTGGCGACCGGCGGCTGGCGGACCCAGAACCTCAACGCCGACGGCTACGAGGACGGCGACGCCGAGATCAAGCGGATGTTCGTGATCCCCGAGGGCCGGGGCCGGGGCCTGGCCCGGCGGATGCTCGCCGCCCTGGAGGAGGACGCCCGGGCCGCGGGCCGGACCAGGATGGTCCTGGAGACCGGCGACCAGCAGCCCGAGGCGGTCGCGCTGTACACCTCGTGCGGTTACACCGTCTGCGATGTGAAGTTCGGCCACTACCGGACGTACGACAGCAGCATCTGCATGGCGAAGCCGCTGCGGCAGCCGTAGGGGGCCGGGCGGTTCGGTCACGCACCCCGGACAGGGCTGTCGGTCACGTGCTCCCGCCGAGCACCAGGACCACGTGCTCCTCCTCCCCGTGCCGCACCGTGCCGGTCGCCGTGAACCCGCACTTCTCCAACAGGCGTACCGAACCGGTGTTTCCGGCCGCGGGGTCCGCGTACAGCGGGCGGGCCGTCTCCCGCTCCAGGAACGCGGTCAGCGCCCGCGTACCGATGCCCCTGCCCCAGTACGCACGGCCGAGCCAATAGCCGATGAAGCGCCGGTCCTCCTCCCACCAGGCCACGATGCTCCCCGCCGTCTCCCCGTCCACGACGACCGTCTGCACGAAGTTGGCGGGATCCCCCAGCACCCGCGTCTTCCAGTGCGTCATGAACGCGTCCCTCTCCCGGGGAGCGAACCGCGACCGCCGGACCGCCTCCGGATCGTGCTCGTACGCGAGGAACGCCTCCAGGTCCTCGGGCACGACATCCCTGATCTGCACGCTGTTCTCCATGCCGACCGAGTCTGGCACCCGCCACTGACAACCGGCCCGGCCGCTCACCTCGGGGTGGCCAGCACCTGGGTCCAGTAGGGGCCGCGCGGGGAGTCGGCGATACCGACGCCGACGTGGACGAAGTCGCAGTTGAAGATGTCGTCGTCGCGGCCGGGGCTGTTGCGCCACTCCTCGACGACCGCCGCCGGATCGCTCATGCCGGTCGCGATGGTCTCCCCGACGGCCGACCACGCGTAGCCGGTGGCGCCGACCCGGTCGCCCGCGCCCCGGCCCGAGGAGTCGGTGTGGTCGAAGTAGTTCCGCGCGGCCATGTCCTCGGAGTGCCGCTGGGCGACCTCGGTCAGCCGGGGGTCGGTCTCCAGCTCCGGGCAGCCGTTCGCGGCGCGCAGGGTGTTGACCCGGGTGACCACGCGGGCGTCCGGGCCGGGGCGCGGCGCGGGCGCCGGCGAGGCGGAGGGCGACGGTGGGACCGTGGGCGGCCGGGTGGCGGCGGTCCGGCTGGGGGTGGGCGTCGGCGTGGGCGGGACCGTGGAGGGACTGGGGCCGGGCTCGGCGGGGGCGGTCACCGGCGGGGGCGCGGGGCTGGCGGTGACGGGGCCGCCCCGGGACTCCGGCCCGGCCGGGGCTGAGGGCCAGATCAGTACGGCGAGGGCGGTCACGGCGGCCGCCCCGGCTATGAGCCCGGCCGCCTTCCCGGCCGAGAAGGCGGCCGGGGCGGCGTGCGCGGCGGCCGAGGGCGCGGCGGCGGTGGCCGGGGCCGCCGAGGAGGCGACGGCCACCGCCACCTGCTGCCCGCTGTCGTAGAGCGGCACCACGAGCGCGAGACCGGAGAGCAGGCCCTCTGCCGGCACGAGCCCCGCGCTGCCGTCGGAGCAGGAGGCGCAGCCCCGTACATGGCGGGCGATCCGCTTGCGCCACAGCGGTGTCGGCGTACCGTCCCAGTCGCCCAGCAGGTCCTCCAGGGCCGGGCAGCGGGGGTCGGAGGCCAGGGCCCGGACGACCGTGCGGCCGACGTCGAGCTGGTTCTTCACCCGCTGGACGCGTACGGCCGCGTGCTGCGGGGAAAGGCCGAGCGCCTCGGCCAGCTCGGACCGGGTGAGGTCGCCGGCCGTCTCCAGCCACCACAGGGACAGCACATCGCGCTCGATGACGTCCAGCCAGCGGGTCGCCTCGGCCGTCTCGCGTCGCTGCCCGGAGAGTTCCAGGCGCAGGATCGTCAGGTCGACGAAGTCGGCGGCGGGATCGGCGGGGTCGTCGGTCTCCTCCAGCGGGGCGGGGCGGTGGCCGAGGTTGGACCAGCGGCTGCGGACCTGGTTCATGGCGATGGCGACGAGCCAGGAGCGGAAGCGGGCCGGATCGCGCAGGGCGGGCAGGCCGGAGAGCGCCCGGAGCATGGTCTCCTGCACCACGTCGTCCACGTCCGGATGGCCGTTGAGGGCGCGCCCGACGACGTTGTAGACCAGCGGGAGGTACTGGGCGGCCAGCCGTTCCCCGGCGGCCCGGTCGCCGTTCCTCGCCGCGATGACCAGAGCGGTGCTGTCCACGCCGTTCACGCCCTTCGTTCGGTTCGCCACCGGAATGTGGGCCAGGTCACCCCTGGGGGTTTTGTTATCCGCCCCCCGCCCGGTGGTCAACCAGTATGCGGGGGCCGGCAGGCAGTCCCGCCGAGAGAGTGCGGGAGCGGGGAGAGACATGTCGAGCGACACGGACACCGACGAGGCGCACGCCACCGGATCGCAGGCCACGCATCCGCGGGCCACCGAGGCGCACACCACCGCGGCGCGGACGGGCGAGGCCATCACCACCTCGGCCCTGCACGCGGCGGCGACCGGCGCAGACACCTTCCCCGGGGTCCTGCGGGAGGCGCTGAACCGCCGCGGCCTCTCCCTGGAGCGGGTGAGCGAACGGCTCAGGGTGCGCGGCATCACCATCAGCCAGGCCACCCTGAGCAGCTGGCAGCGCGGGCGCAGCCAGCCCGAACGGGCCCGCTCCCTCCAGGCGGTGGACGTGCTGGAGGAGATCCTGGAGCTGCCCGCCGGAGCCCTGCGTTCGCTGCTCGGCCCGCGCCGCCCGCGCGGCCGGACCACCCCGCCCGACGCGGAGGGAGCGGCGCTGCAGATCCTCGGCGAGGACTCGGTGGTGGAGAAGGCGCTCGGCGCCCGCTTCCGCCACTTCAACCAGGAGACCAGCTCGCTGATGGTCCACGACATCGTCAGGGTCGGTGAGACCGGCACGCTGAGCGGCATCTCCACCACGAACGTGCTGCGCGCCAAGCGGGCCGGCGCCGACCGGGCGATCTTCGTGCTCAGCTTCGACGACGAGGCGGCCGAACCCGTCGACATCAAGGTCACGTGCGGCCGCCTGGCGGAGGCCACGTATCTGAAGGGGCTCAAGTCCCTGGTGCTGGAGATCCACTTCGGCCGGGAACTGGCCAAGCTGGATACGACGGTGGTGAGTTACGCGGTCGAGGTGAGCCCGTCCGAGACCCCGGCCACGCACTACGAACGCTGGTCGCGGACGAACCTCCACGAATACCTCCAGCAGGTCTTCTTCCACCCCGGCGCCCTGCCCGCCGACTGCCACCGCTACGTCCGGGACAAGGTCGGCGACCCGCCCCGCGGCCGCCGCCGTATCCCGCTGAGCGACGCGCACGACGTCCATGTGCTCACCTCCCGGTGCAAGCCGGGTGTGCACGGAGTGGCATGGGAGTACGGAACGGGAACCGGTGGCACGGGGCCAAGTGGAACGGGAGACCGCCCAGGATGAGTGGACGGTCTCCCGCGTCTGGGGGGGTGGCCATTCTGCCGGTCTGTTTCTGCGGTGCGACTACTTCGTGTTGAGCGTCAGCCCGTAGTACGCGAGGGCGTCGTCCAGCGGCTGGAAGTAGGAGGAGCCGGGCGAGTTGACCTGCCCGTTGCAGCGCTGGTTGGTGGGACCGCCGGACGTCATGCCCTGGGCCTGGTCACCGGAGACGTACGCGCCACCGCTGTCCCCTCCCTGGGTGCAGACGCTGGAGCTGGCCAGCCCGGTCACGACGGTGTCGGGGCCGCCGTTCTGGTCGGTGTAGGTGACGCTGACGTTGTACGAACCGACCTTGCCGCAGGTCCAGTTGGTGGTCTGGCCGGACTTGCAGAGCGCCGCGCCGGAGGGGGCCCGCTTGCTGCCCTTGACCGGGACGGTGCCGGCCTTGCCGTACGTGGTGATGTCGAGGCCGATGGAATTGCCGGCGTCGACGGCGGCGATACCCATGTCGACGCTGCGGGTGCCGAGCGCGAACCGGGTGTGGGTGCCCTTGGCGAACCGGGTGCCGTTGTATGCCAGTGCGGGCAGGTCCTCGATGCAGTGCCCGGCGGTCACGAGCACCTGCTTGCCGTTGCGGTCCTTGGCGCCGTAACCGACGGAGCAGAGGTAGCCGTTGAAGGTCATCCGGCTGCCGGGCGGAACGACGGCCTGGGTCTCCAGCTTCTCCTGCCCCTTGACCACGCGCACGGCGTCGCCGTTGCTCTGCGCGGCCTTGAGGAAGCTGCGGGTGGCGGCGTCGGTGGCGCCGTTCACCTCGACGGTCACGGTGTCCGAGGCGAGGTCGACGGACCAGGCGGAGACCCCGGCCGGGGCGCTCTTGAGCGCCTTGGCGTCGAGCTGGGCCTTGATCCGGTCGAGCTCGCTCTCGCCACGCTCGGGAACCCGGGCTTTCAGACCCGCGGCCCGGACGTCCTTCGCCGCCTCGGCGTCGGCGGCGTTGACGACCAGCGAACCGTCCTTGGCGAAGAAGGCCCCGAGCGTGTCGACCCGGTCCTTCCGCAGCTCCGCGAACCGGTCCTGCTGCTCGGCCTCACGGTCCAGCCGCTCGACCGCGGCCTTCTCGCTGACACCCAGGGTCACGGCGAGCGCCTTGACCATCTCCGGCTGGTACGCCGGCGCCGCCGCGGGCGCCGAGGGCTCCTCCGTCGTACCGGCGTAGGCCCCTGTGGCGACTCCGGCCGACAGAAGGGCGCCGATCGAGGCGGCCACGATGTATCTGCGCGCGTTCTTCTTTCCGTGCTTCACGCGATTCCTTCCGCTACGCAGGCGAGCGTCCAGACAATGGGGGGGTGGCCACACCGCGCCTGGGGAAGCGCGATGTGTTCCATGGACACTGCCCGGCGGCGATGACATGTTCCTGTCGCCGCGCCTCGAACTCTGTCGCAGCCGGAACTGCCGCGACAAGAAGT
Source organism: Streptomyces rubiginosohelvolus (assembly GCF_014649875.1). Lineage (GTDB taxonomy): Bacteria > Actinomycetota > Actinomycetes > Streptomycetales > Streptomycetaceae > Streptomyces > Streptomyces rubiginosohelvolus. Next base: position 19,668 of record NZ_BMTW01000012.1, read on the forward strand.
GGCGGTGGGGCTCTTTTCTACAGAACTGGCCGAGAACTGTAGAGAAACGACCGGCTGTTCACCGCGCCGCACCCAGCCGGACCTGCGCAACCGCCCTCGACGGCCACCACGGCGATACGGACGGCCTTCAACCACGTCAATCGCTGGCGCCGGGCGGAGCGAGTCATGAAGTATCAAGCCCATGAGCGAACTTGTGGACCATGTCGACGAACACGACCGGGTCATCGGCGTGGTACGCCGGAACGAAGCCGTCGCCGCCGGATTGCTGTATCGCATGTCCATGGTGCTGTGCCGGGACGAGACCGGCCGCTATCTCGTCCACCGTCGCCCCGAGAACAGCTCGCGCTTTCCCGGTGAATACAGCTGGCTGGTGGCCGGTGCCGTGGAGGCGGGGGAATCATACGAGGCGGCCGCCGCTCGTGAACTCGACGAGGAGATGGGAGTCACGGCACCGGTCCGCCCGCTGTTCAAGTTCCTCTGCCGGGGCGAGCTGAGCCCCTATTGGTTCGCGGTGTACGAAGCGACCGTGGACCACGAGCGGGTGGCTCCGCGGGTGGCCGAAGTGGCCTGGCACGGCTGGCTGTCCGGCACCGAGTTGCAGCAGGCGATGGCGGACTGGAATTTCGTCTCGGACAGCCGCGACGCCTACGACCGCTACCTGCGTCTGCCCGCGGACACCAAGCCGCTCTGACCTCTGGGCACCCTTCATGCATCCGCATCGCACGAAGCCCGAAACGACGAGATCCCGCCCGATCTTTCGATCGGGCGGGATCTCGTCACCGTTCCCGAGAGCTACTCGCGAACTGTCGTTTGTGTTTGTGGGGCGTTCACGAGTAGGTCTGACCTGCGGCGATGCCAGGTCTTCACACCCTCTTTCCCGCGAACCGCATGACCACTTCCCGAATCACCATGTCCACAACAAACGCATCACCCGCACGCCGCACCAAGTTGGCTATTTGATTAGCCACAAGAAAGCCTTCGAACATGGGATACCTGCCAGCTCCACGATTGCACCGCATCGCGAAGGTCATCGCGATCGACCTCACTCACCGCATCGCCCTGCTGCCCCCAGAGGCCGGTCACCCGAAGTGGACTCTCCCTCAGCGCCCGGCCCTGCTGGGCGACAACTACACAGACACCGCATACCGACTCTGTCGCGACCTCTTCCCCGTGCGTCCGATGAGAATCGGCACAGTCACTGGCCACCGCTGGGCTTCCGCCCCCGAACGCGCCACCTTGCGGAGGGAGGAGCGCTTTCACATCGTCCGAGTCGCTGCGGGGTCAGCTGATGAAATCTCGGGCAGGAACATCTTCTGGACTCCCCGAGCCGCCCTCGACCTCTGGCTGGACCACCCCGAGGTCGAGACCGTGAAGGTCCTCACCTACGGCTACCTTGACGGCTGGCTTCCAGACGGACCGATCACTTTGGACTAACATGTCATCGGGTCTGCTGCACCTTCAGGTGACAGTGACTTGCCCCGCATGTGCTCGGCCATCGACCAGCCGACCATGCGCCTTGAATGCATTTCGATGACCGTGGCCAGGTACAACCAGTCGTTCCTGACCGGCTAGTACGTGATGTTTCCGAAACCAGCGGACATCCGTCCTCGGCTCGGTGAAGTCCCGGCCCACCAGGCCCGGGGCCTTCGGCGCCCGTGCGTACTGGACGGTGGTGCGCTTGCCTTTCCGCAGGTGGCGGCCGGTGATCCCGGCGGCCCGCATCAGCCTCGCCAACCGCTTGTGGTTCACCACCGGACTGGATTCCCGCAGCTCACGCGTGATCCGAGGAACGCCGTAGGCGCCCTTGGTCTCGATGTAAATACTGCGGATCTGCTCGGTCAGCACCGCCTCCGCCGCCGCACCGAGCGCACCAGCCAGGTCCCGCCCGTGGCACCCTAGGTACGCGAAACCGATCACCGCCACCTACCGACAGTCACCTGTCAGCCTGCGACATAGTCGTCATCCTGAAGCCGCACCGCGCCCTTCATCCGCACCGTGCACTCATCCGGCGCCTCCGCCACGACTCGGCCGCGGCACGCCACGAAGCGGCGATCTCACGCCTCGCCCCAGAGGCGGAGATCGTCTACTTGCGTGGTCGCCGCGCTTCCCGTCGGTGGCTCATCCGCCTCACAGGCACCCCCAACCCTTGGTAGAGAGGCCAAGCTCAGCTACTCGCGACCCTCACCGCCCACCTTGTTCATCCAGATGATGCGGTTCTCGAAACCACCCCGCTCGGCGGCCTTGCTCGCGCGAAGGCGTTCCAGATCGTCCAGAGTCATGCCTAGATTGCGCGCAAGCGCTTGAACTACTTCAAGTACATCGGCGAGCTCTTCCTTGGCAATCTCGCCGTCTGCCTGAAGGAACTCGTCAGTCTCCTCGCTCAGCTTGTCACGCAGCCGTTGCCGATACTCCGACGCATCGGCGACGTACGAAACCGGCTCTTCGCCGTTCCTGCGGATGATCTCCGGGATCCGGTCCCGTACGAGCTTCCCGCCCGCCCTCATCAGGAACACCCTTTCAAGATCATCGAATCTCCCGCCCCTGCATCAGCTCCCAGGGCCCGGTCTGGACGATCCTGACCTCGTCGAAGTACTTGAGCCACTCAGCAATGTTCTCAGCCGCGCGCTGCGCGACCTCCTCCTCGCAGCCATCCGCCTCCATGATCGACCGCTGAAGGTCCACCTGGTTGAGGCTCCCCGTCCTCGCGAGCGCGGCGACTTCGGCGAGCTCGTAGAGACGGGTCCGTACAGCCGAGGAAAAGGCTGTCTCGTCCAAGCCGGGCGAGATGTCCAGATGCGCCAGGTCCCGTACAACGCCAGCAAGAATCTCATGCGGGAAATCGCACTTCAGCCCGCGATAGACCCTGGAGAGGCGAGCCGGCATGCGCGTTTCCGGACGCCACCGTGTGGGGGTCGAATCCACCTCGTCCACGACGACCACAAGATCCGGCCGGTCCTCATCGTTAGCGAGGAGGTTCGCCTGCTCTCGAAGGCGCCGCCCCATCTCTGCATCTGCCGGCACGGCTGTCCGCTGAACCTGGTCAAGGACCAACCTCACCTCCGGATGATCGGCGGGTACCTCGACGAGCACTTCGAGGTTCTTCGGAATCCTCCGCCCGGTCGCCCGCCCCGTCAGGTTGGCCGACCCCACGAGGCAGCGATCATCCGCCACGTACACCTTCGCATGGAGGTCGTGGCAGAGCACGATGGAGACACGAGGGTCCCGCTCTGCGACCTCCGCGATCTCCGGATCGGAGACACCGGCCGCAATCTCCATGACTGCCCAGCGGGTCACGCAGAGCAGTTCGACATCTCGATCACCGAGGGCAGCAACAGCCGCAGCGAACACTTCCTTCTTGATGAAGGGCGCCACCAGCACGACACGTTCGCTCGCCGAGCTCAACAGCTCGTGAAGCTGCCCCCAGACGTAATCCGGTCTCACTCATCGTCCTCTTCGTCGACCGTAAAGAACTCCCTGGCCATGCGACCCCAGTCCTGCCGGAAGCTCTTGATGCGCTCCTTCGTGCGCGGCTGCGTCGTCTCATCCTCGAAGCGCGCCCAGGAGAACAGCAGCAACTTGAAGGCGCTCGAAGCCCGCTCCAGTCTGTCCTTGAGCTCGCTCGGGCTGGAGTCCTGATACTCATCGTCCAGAACTGCCACCAGGTCGTCGTACACCGGGTGGTCCATGTTCAACGAAACCTGAAGCACACCGCCGTAGTACTTGATGTTGAAGAACGCAGGTGAATCAGGGGAACGGCTGGTGATCAGCCGGACATGGCGGTTCTGCGCCATGGTCTCGGCGACCATCCGTTCTGCGTCAAGAGGCGTGTACTCATGCTCCTTGACCAAGTCGTCGATCTGTTCCTGCCGACTCTCTTCGGCCGTCTTCTGATCCTCCAGCAAGTCCGTCTCGCTGGGGCTGGCTTCCTCACGCCTGCGCCTTACAGCCTGCTCGGCCTGCTTCTCAGCCGACTCATGGCGGCTACGCGCCTTCCGCGTACCTCGAGTCTGCTGCTTCAGCTCGTCCCTCAGCAGCTTGAGAAGCTTGTCCCGCACGTGGAAGACGATCTCCATCAGCGGTACACGGCCGTCCCCCTCCTCCTTCAGCAGCTCCTTGAACTCCAGCTGGGTGAGCCCTTCTCCTTCCTCCTCCCAGTTGAAGTGCGAGAGGGCCGTGAACTTCGTGGCTGACTGCTTGTTGTTCGTCACGCCGAAGACTTCGTCGAGCTGAGGCGGAAAGTCGATCTCGATTCCCCACCACCGCTCCACCGGATCGGACGTGCTGGTCCAGCCGTTGTCCAGGTCCAGCTCACGGTCCGCCCGCATGAGCGAGATACCGAGATTCCGGGCTGCGTGCTTGCCCCAGAGAGTTCGACCAGGATCCAGCGTCGGAGTGACGTCCTCCGGCCAGGGCTCATCCTCGATATCCGAGCGGCGAGCAGCGTCCGTAGCGATCGAGGCTCGGACTGTGACCGGATACGACTTACCGTCAACTCCCTTGACCATGAACTCTTCGACGCCGATCTCTCCCACGGACCCTGCGCCGATCGGCCTGAACATCGGCTTTGTATCGAACGGTGCAGGGGTGGATGACTTCGGCGTCAGGTACAGCGGATCGTTAGGCAGAGCGTCGGCAGCCCCAGGGAGCTCTTCCCCTCCACGGACCGAGACCAGACGGATCCGGCACCGCCCATCCGTGATGTACCTGCGATAGATCCGGCCAATGAGCCATTCGGTGTGCTTCAGCGTTGTGGCCGTGCCGATCCACTGAACGCGGTCGAGATCGGTCCAGAGGACCAAGGTTCCGGACGTCCCGAGCCCTTGGCTCAACTTCTGCCACTCCTGCGGAACTGCTTTCAGCGCCGGCTCCGGAACCTGCGCGTCGGTGCCGTCGATCCTGTGCAGATCGAGGTACGTGTGGAGTGCGTTCTCAGGACCGTTCTGCCACGACCACACGTCCACGCGAGTGCACTGGGACATGCTGGAGTTGGGGAGGCCCACGCCGAAACGCCCTATGCCCTTGCGCTCCTGGCGGCTTCCCACGCCGAACCGGAGCGACCTCCGAAGCGTCTCCCGATCCATACCGGTGCCGTTGTCCATCACCGCGATCTTCGCGATCGGGTAGCGCGATCGTTCCGTGGGCTTCTCAGTCGCCTCTACGGTGAAGAGTTCAACGACGTCCGCCTTCGCTTCGATGCCGTTGTCGATCAGCTCGGCGATGGCGTGCGCGGTGGATTTGTACCCACTGTCTCGCATCGCCTTGACCGTCATGTCCGCGCTGACAATCGGGTAGCTGTCGACATCGATCATCTGCTGCTCCACACGTCCTCCCAGTTGGTAAACGCATCTGCCACATCGCCAAACCCCGGAAGATCAGGGTCAATTACGGTCACAACTTCGCACGTCGAGGTGCCGCCGGCCTTCGGCCCGCGGATCACCCTCCCCACCATCTGGCTATACAACACCAGAGAGGTTGTAGGACGTGCGATAACAGCAGCGCTGGCAGCCGGAGCATCAAACCCGGTCGTCAGCACTCCAAAGTTCGACAGCACCATGGGGCGGTTCGACTTCCCCTTGAACCGAGCGATCACCTTCGCTCTGTGCTGCTTAGAAGAGTCGGCGGTCACCTGCTCCGCATCGATACCGAGAGCAGACAGCGTGGACACCAACAGTCGGCTGTGCTCCACCGAGGCCGCGAATAGCAAGATCCTCGAGTGCTCCTTCGACAGCTCAAGCACCGTCCGTACGACTTGCAGGTTCCACTGCGCGCTCGTCGACAGCTGAGCCATCAGCTTCTCGGGGATGTCGAACGCATCCACCAACGCGTGCCAGTCGCTTCTGCTCAACTTCATGCCGGAGTCGGCAGCGACGGTCCGGAAGGTAGGACGAGCCAGGTAACCGTCCTCGATCAAGGCGCTGACCGGGTTGTCGTGCCCCTCGACTTCCAGCATGACCTTGTGTCGAGCGAAGAACTCAGACAGCCGCTTGTCCTCCTCGACGTTTGCCCAGGTCCGACCAGGAGTCGCGGTCAGTCCCAGCAGGCTTGAGTCCCGGCGAAGCGTCAGTGCATCCGTGACCCTGCTGTATGTCGGCGCGATGGCCTGATGCGCCTCATCGAAAACAGTCAGGGTCGTCTTCAGTGCCAAGCGGTCGAGAAAGTCTCGGTCCTTCTTGATCGCGGCGACCGCCTTGTCGAGCCCCAGGACCACGATCCCGTCGGTGACCCCTGTCAGATCAGCTGCTGCGTCCCCCCACATCCGGGCCACGTGCACATCCCTGTTCCCGAGGGTTGCCCACGCTCGCTCGAATTCCGAAGCGGCTTGCTCTAGAAGCTCGTTCCCGCGCGCCAGCCACACAACGAGTGTCGGTTCGTGTGATCGCAAATGATCACTGATCATGTTCATCGCCGTCCGGGTCTTCCCTACCCCAGTCGGTAGGTGGAGGACGACCCGCCGCTCATCCGCGTACAACCGCTCGCTAGCTCGTGCCGCCGCGCGACGCTGATGCGAGAAGAGCGCGTAGCCCGCCTCTGCCGTACCCCGCACTGCAGGAGGAGCCTTCGGCGCTCGTTCGACAATCAAGCCCAGAAAACCCAAAAGGGTCCTGCGCTGTTCCGCCGTCCAATCGCACTTCCGCAGGAACGTCGCAGCTCGACCAGACCCCTTCCACCCCAGCCTTCCTGCAAGCTCATCCGTTTTGCCACCCGGCAAAATATCCAGAAACTCTTGCCGCTTATCGACATCGGACAAAATCTGCTCAGGGGATACAGCCGCCGCCGCTACCGACCGAAGCATTGCCTCGTCGGCATCCCCACCACTCAGAAGGTCAAGGAGCGTGCACGCCTCCTCACCGAGAAGGCCGCGTACGTAATCAAGGGAGGCCGCATCTAGGACGCGCGCGAATGCGATGCCGGGTGAACTCATCCCGCTTCAGCTCCCTCGCGCCTCAGCCGAGGCGCTTCCGCGCCTCTCGCGTCCCCACCTTGCACTTGCCGACTCTCCACCACGCCGTGCTGTCCGATCCTTGTTGCCGCCGTGACTCGGGTCACGACGTGCGATCCACAGTAGAGGCCACCACTGACAACGGGCCGAAGATCGCCGATTCAGGCTCGGCTTCACCGGGCGCACATCCGCCCTGATCAGAGGCTCACGAACAAAAGAGAACACTCTTCGATGCGAGATGCTCACGCAGCGCTAGTGCCTGCACTACCTGCGGCGTGCCGGTCCCACTAGCCCCGAAGGTTCGTTAGGATCGCAGGACGCTCCTGGTGGAACCTGAGCTACCGGTCGAGAACGCCCACCAGGACGAGCGGCATAAGGAGCGAATCACGACGAGTGGGGGCATTTCATGGAACCTGATGCGATCGAGTCGCGGTCGGCGTACCTCGACTACAACGCCACAGCTCCCATGCGCCCGGCAGCACTCGCAGCGATGAACGAAGCGCTCAGCGCCGTAGGCAATGCCTCCAGCGTCCACCATCACGGCCGCAGTGCCGCAGGCAGGGTCGACCGAGCACGCCGAAGCCTCGCAGATCTACTGGGTTGCTCCCCTGGCGAGATCATCTTCACCTCTGGCGCCACCGAGGCCAACAACCTTGCCTTGCACGCCGCTCACACCGGGCAGCAGGTAATCGTCACCTCCGCCGTCGAGCACCCGGCCGTGCTGGAGACCGCACGAGCTCTCACTTGCGGCGCCTCAGACTCCCTCACCATCTTGCCTGTAGACCGACAAGGCCAACTCGACACAGAGGCGTTCAAAGCCTCGTTCCTGGGGCGAGACGTATCCCTCGTCTCGCTGATGCTCGCGAACAACGAGACCGGCGTGATCACCGACCTCAGTCCGATGATCGAGGCCGCCCATTCGGCTGGAGCCCTGATTCACACGGACGCGACACAGTACGTCGGCAAGCTCCCCCTTGACCTGGGGGTGCTCAACGTCGACCTGATGTCGCTCTCCGCGCACAAATTCGGGGGCCCGCAAGGCGTCGGTGCACTGTTCATCCGGCGTGGTATCCGGCTGCCACAGCGTCCCCTGACCTTCGGCGGCGGTCACGAGCGTGGCTGGCGTGCCGGCACTCTCAACGTTCCCGGCATCACCGGCCTGGGGGCTGCCGCCGAGGCCGCCAACCGAGATCTCCTTGAGGACGCCTCCCGCAGCACCAAGCTGCGAGACCTCCTGGAAGGCGAGCTACTTGCCCGTCTTCCTGGTAGCTATGTCAACGGCGCCGGAGCACCCCGGCTACCCGGCGTAACAAGCATCACTTTCCCCGGCGCTCCCGCCGACGCGGTACTTTCTTCCATGCCGGATGTGGCCGCCTCCGACGGCAGCGCCTGCGCTGCGGGCGCTCCAAGCCCAAGTCATGTTCTTGTCGCCATGGGCCTCAGCCGCGAAGACGCCGATGCCACGATCCGTTTTTCGCTGGGCTATTCCACAACGGAACAAGAGGTCCGTCGGGCCGTGGCCTCCACAGCGCAGGCCGTCACACATGTCCAAGCGCTCATGAGTGCCACCGCCGGCCCTTGACCGGACTTTCCAAAACTTCTTATCCACACTTCGCAATGAAGGGCTCGACTGTAATGCCAGAAGGCCGCCTCTCCGACGTCGTCGGACTCAAATTCAACCGCCACGAAAGCTTCCCCCCGCGCTTCGGCTGGCTGCACAAGGCATACCTTCAGGTCAAGCAGGACGAGATGCTCTTCCATGCTCCAGACGCTCTTGTGCGTCTCGGTGTGGGTAAGAACATGGTCTATTCGATGCGTTACTGGTCGCAGGCTTTCAAGCTGACCCATGAATACCGCAGTGCCGAGAACCAGTCACGTTCCCTCGCAGCCGCACCGACCTGGCGTGCCCGGTGGCTCCTGGACGAGGACGGGGCCGATCCCTACCTTGAGGACACCGGCAGCCTGTGGCTGCTGCACTGGTGGCTCGTCTCGGGCAGCGAGGAAGCTCCCTGCCTTGCCCCGAGCTGGTACACGATGTTCCACCTCGCTCCGCTGGCCCGCGTCACGATCGATGAGATGACCGCACTCATTACGCGCGAGGTGCACGAAAGCTTCGAGCGTGAGCAGTGGCCGGCGGCTGAGTCCGTCACCCGCGATGCCGAGTGCTTCATCAAGATGTACGCACCCGACCCCGACGCGAACCCCCTGTCCCCGGGCAGCTTCGAGGACTCGCTCCTCTGCCCCTTCCGCGAGCTCGGCCTGCTGGAGTACCAGGGAGGGCGCGGTAAGGAGCGCACCTACCGCTTCACCAGCGGCATCCGCCCCAGCCTCCCGCCTCGCGTCCTCTTGTACGCCTGCCTTGACTATGCCGCGCGCTTCTCGCGCAGGCCGGCTTCCATCTCATTGGCCCGGCTCGCCAACGAGCCTGGAGCACCCGGGCTCGCCTTCCGAATGCGTGAACCTGAGCTCGCGCGGTCGATCGAAGCGCTCGTCGAGAAGCACCCGCAGCTGGAGATCGTCGAGTCTCTCGGACAGCGGAGTCTGCGTTTCGCGGACAATCCCGAGACTCTCGCCTGGGACATTCTCGACGAGCAGTACGGCCGCGTACGTGACCGCGACGGCTTCCCGACCCCTGAGGAGTGGATGCGGGAGAAGCCGGGCCTCAAGAAGGCCACGGATGACGCTGAGACCGCCCAGGAGCTGTTCCCCCTGCAGGCTGACAAGAACGAGGAGCTCGCGTGACCACGGCCACCCAGCCTTCTGCTCGCACCAGGGCGAAGCACACTGGTGCCCAGATCCCCGCCGGGATCAGCTTCGTTGGCACGGAGTTCCGCTCCACCAACCTCGAACGCGACGTATACGACGCGGACCTGCATTCCCCGTACGTCGGTGTACGCGCGTTCGACGTTCTCGACCGCGTGGGCAACGCTCTGGGCGACCTCAAGCGCTCCCGCGCATGGTCCTTCACCGGACCGTACGGGTCCGGCAAGTCGACGCTCTCCAACTTGATCGACGCTCTGCTCGGTCACGACACGAACCGCAGAGCCGCTGCTCACGAGGCCGTTTCGGCAACGCACCCAGCACTTGCGCAGGAGATCGCCGAGAACCGGGATACCCACCCTGGCGACGGCTTCCTGGGCGCAGTCACCACGGCTCGTCGTGAGCCGCTGGCGGTTACCGTCCACCGGGCACTCCAGACTGCGGTGGAACGTAAGTGGAAGAAGCGTGTTCCGAAGGACATCGCGTCCGTCATGGCTGCCTGCGCTGAGACGGACGTCCCGACTACGGACAGCCTGCTGAATGCCGTCACCACGCTGTGCGGCAGGGCACCGCTTCTACTGATCATCGATGAGTTCGGCAAGACGCTGGAACACCTGGTGTCCGTCGAGGCGAACAGGAAGAACGCCGACAGCGACGTCTTCCTGCTCCAACTCCTCGCGGAGAAGGGTGCCGGAGCAAAGGGCCTCCCGCTCTACATCTTCACCCTGCAGCACCTGGCGTTCAGTGACTACACCTCTCGGTCGAACTCGGTCCAGACCCAGGAATGGGCCAAGATCCAGGGCCGTTTCGAGGACGTCACCTTCGCCCCGAACCTCGGTGACGCGCTCTACCTTCTTCAGCGGAAGTTGGACCACTCCGCCTTGCCGGAGCAGAGCCACAAGTTGATCAAGGCGCAGGCTCAGGCCGCCCACGGAATCTGGCGTCACCAGTCGCTGCACTCGGTGGTCGATGTCTCCGTAGAGTCATTCGCCAACCTGTACCCGCTGCACCCGCTCACTGCAGTTGCCGCGCCGCTCATGGCATCTCAGATCGGCCAGAACGACCGCAGCCTCAGCGGTTTCCTCGTCAACGACGAACCGTTCACCGTGCGGCGCAGCTTGGACACGTTCGCGGCCAGCTCTCCGGAACGAGCCTCAACGCTGCGCATTCCGCAGCTGTACGACTTCTTCTTCTCTGCCGGGCGGACCACGATTCTCGCCTCTTCCAAGGCGAGCCGCTGGCTGGAGATCAACACCCGGCTCGAAGAGGCTAACGGCCTCCCGGAAGAAGACCAGTCGCTCCTCAAGGCCATCGGCGTCCTGAACCTCATCGACGCGGACGGCATGCTGCGGGCGACGCCAGCGATGATTCAGTTCGCGCTGAACGACCCGATCGACGCTACCGACGTCAACCGCTTCGAGCAGCTGAAGAAGCGGCTGGACAAGCTGGTGAAGGACGGGCTCGTCGTCCACCGCGAGTACAGCGACGAGTACCGAATCTGGCAGGGCACCGATGTCGATATCGACGCCCGGGTCAGCGAGATCGCCTCGCAGCTCCAGCCTGATGACGTCGTCCGCTATTTCAACAAGCACCTCGGCACCAACGTTCTCCCGAACGCGGTCGCTGCCGGCGCCCACAGCCAGCTCACCGGCATGCAGCGCCACTTCGTGACCGCTGTTAGCCACAAGACCGAGAAGCTGCGCGGCCCGAAGATCGTGCAGGACGCAGCAGACGGCATGTTGGTCTTCCACCTCGGTGAACTGAAGAACAGCCCGCGAGTGGACTCTCCCCTTCCTGTCGTGGTTGGGCTCACCCGGAATCCGCAGGCGGTGCTGGCCGCGGGTACCACTCTCGTAGCTCTTCAGGACCTCATGGGCGACGAGGAACTCGACCATGTCGCCCGGCGAGAGATCAAAGAACGAGCCGGGGAGTTCTCCCAGAAGATCACGGCGTTGCTCGCGGAGGCGTTCCGCCCTGGCAGCGACGAGTCGAGCTGGTACCTCTGGGCCAGCGGTGAGGACACCGACGGGGATCCCGCCCAGGAGCTCAGTGCCCGCAGTTACGCAGGGCTCGTCTCTGAGGCGTGCAACGTGGTCTACCACCAGACCCCGCATGTCAGGAACGAAATGGTGGGCCGCCACCAGCTCACCAGCAACGCGGCTCGCACGCGGCGTGAGGTCCTCACGGCGATGATCGAGAAGACCGGCCTGGCACGGCTCGGCTGGCCCGAGGACAAGTTCCCCGCGGAGCGTGCCCTTTACGACGGAGTCGTCGAGCACCTCGGTCTGCACCGCGCCACCGGCGAGGTCAGCGGCGGCGCGAGCTCGGGCGGCACCCTCCACACCCATGGCATGGCTCGCCCCAACGCTGAGAAGAACTCCAGCGTCATGCCCGTCTGGGAAGCCCTCGAGGAGGCCCTGAGCGAGGCCACCGAGCCGACCCCCATCGTCGACATCTACGAGCGTCTCATGGCTGCGCCGTACGGCGTGAAGGCCGGTGTGGTCCCGATCCTGGTGGTCGCAGGGCTCATCCTGCGGGGCAACGACGTAGCGCTGTTCGAGGAGGGCAACTACTGCCCTCGCCTCACCGCCGCCATCGTGGAGCGCCTCAACGTTCCCTACCCGGAACGCTTTACCGTGAAGTCGACCCCCGTGGACCGGGGACAGCGCAGGCTCGTGCTCGATGGCCTGGTGAAGTCGCTCGACGTCGACATTCCTCGCAGTCGTGCAAACCGCAACCCGGCGCTGCTGGCCGTCACCCGCGGGATGCTGGACCGCATCCTGGTCCTGGATCAGTACTCCCGCAAGACTCAGCGGCTCAGTGAGGACACCCTCGCAGTCCGCGACGTTCTGTCCAGGGCCACCGACCCGGACAATCTTGTCTTCGAGGAGCTGCCGGAAGCGCTTGGTTTCGAGGAGATCACTCCTGGAACCAAGAAGGACGCGGAAGCGGCCGAGTCGTTCATCGAGCGGCTCACCTCCGCGCTCAACGAGCTCACCGGCGCGAGTGAGAGCCTCCAGCGGTACGTGGTGGACACTCTGGCCAAGGAGTTCAGGCTTCCTGCCACCAGCATCACGGAACTCCGTGCAGGTCTCGCCGAGCGGCTCCAGGGCTTCGCGGACGCGTCTCTTGAGGTCAGCCTTCACGGCTTCGTGTCCCGCGTAACGAACGAGATGCTCCCCGATGACGACTGGCTCGGCACGGTCGTGGTCCAGCTGGTCAACCAGGCCCTCGGGGACTGGACCGACCGCGATATGGATCGTTTCCCTCGTGTCGTACAGGACAGGGCTCGCGCCCTCGACCGGGTCAGCCACCTCTACAGTGTCACGGAGGCCGAGGAAGTCGAGGACCTAGAGGAGGCCGAGGCCAAGGATTCACCTGTCACGGTTCGCTCCGCAGCCACAAAGCGGGCCAAGCCGAAGCCGCGGCAGATCGACACTCACCTCCTGACACTCACCACCCCCCAGGGTGCTGAAGAGCGCACGCTCATCCACGTACCCAAGAAGTCGCGGAATGCCGCGGACAAGCTCGTTGTCAGTGTCATCAGGCAAGCTGAGGAAGCACTGGGCCCGGACGGCGCACGCATCCTCCTCGCCGCGCTGGCCGAGCGCCTGTCTCAGCAGGACAGCGCCACATCCGAAAGGAAGGAGCAGCCGTGACAGACGCCGACGGCACGAGCAGCAAGAAGCGCCACGTACTCGGGATCTCAGGGGGTAAGGACTCCTCATCCCTCGCGATCTACATGCGCGACCGGGTGCCGGAGATGGAGTACTTCTTCTGCGACACCGGGGCCGAGCTGCCCGAGACCTACGAGTACCTGAATCGCCTCGAAGGCGCGCTCGGCAAGCCCATTGAGCGGCTCAACTCCTCCCGCGACTTCGATCACTGGCTGGAGGTCTACCAGGGGACGCTGCCCAGCCCTCAGATGCGCTGGTGCACGAAGAACCTGAAGATCCGGCCGCTCGAAGAGTGGATCGGCGACGACGAAGCCATCTCATACGTCGCAATCCGTGCCGACGAGAATCGGCTGGGCTACGTCAGCACCAAGCCAAACATCACGGCGGTCTTCCCCTTCCGTGAAGACGGGATCGACCGCGCGGGCGTCGACCGCATCCTCGAAGAGGCCGGCATTGGCCTGCCTGGCTACTACGAGTGGCGTACCCGCTCCGGCTGCTACTTCTGCTTCTTCCAGCGGAAGCACGAGTGGGTGGGCCTCAAGGACCGACACCCAGAGCTATACGAGAAGGCCGTCGCCTACGAAGACAAGCTCAAGCACCAGGACACGGCCATGCAGGGTCGCAAGTACACCTGGTCTCAGGGCGAGTCCTTGGGTGAACTGATAGAACGCCGCGACGAGATCGAGGCCAAGCACGAGGCTGCCCTTGAGCGCGCAGCCAAGCGTGTGAAGCCGAACCGGCCGCTGTTGGAGATCCTCTCCGATGCGCTCGACGAGGATGACGACTCGGCGGCTTGCGCGGTCTGCCACCTCTGATCCGACTCCCACCCGAACCCGCCTGCCCTGTGCTCACAAGCACAGGGCAGGCGGGTCTTCGCGTCTTCCGACGGAGCGTCGGCCCTGGATGCCAGACTGTAACCCACCACTTACGCACCACAAATCCCCCTCTCTGAAACGCTCGTTGACGGTCGGTCGATTGAGACCTGTACATCATGAAGCTCGTAGGTCATGGGCCTGGTGTGGGGGCGGGCAGGATACTGAGCCTTTTCCAACCTTCGGGCGTGGCTGGCAGGTTGGGGCACGCTGCGTGAGGTGAATGACGAAGCTCCTAGCAGGGTTCACGACCAAGATCACCCATGTCGCGGGGAGCTTCGCGTGCTTGTTTACCCATCGGCGATCGATCTGTCCAGCGCGCACCTTCGTCACCTTGCCCGGTGCCTGGCCGCTCATCGCCGCATGATCGGCACCCGCGCCGCATCACGCCGAACAGGCAGGCGCTTGTGGTCCTGGCTCACCTGCGCCGCGGCGACCCCCACGCTCAGCCAGCCGCTGCGTTCGGCATCGGGATCGGGACCGTCTACCGTTACGTCAGCGAAGCGATAAAGGCCCTGGCCGCACTCGCTCCAAGCCTGGCCTAGGCGATGCGGACCGCACGCCAGCTGGCCTTCGTCATCCTCGACCGAATCGCCGCCGACACCCCGTACCACTCCCGGCAAGCACCAGCGCACGGCATGAACGTCCAAGTCCTCACCGACCTATGTGGACGGCTGCTGTGGGCTTCACCCGCGCTCCCCGGCCCCACTCGCGACCTGACCGCCGCCCGTACCCACGACATCGTCGCCGCACTCGCCGAGGCCGGACTGAAGTGCTGGGCCGGCAAGGCTTATCAGAGCGCCAGCGGTTCCATCCAGGTGCCCTCCTGAGGCCGTCGCCTCAAGCGGTGGCCGCGCAGGCACAACAGCACCCACGCCCAGATCTCCTGCCTCGGCGAGCAGGCCATGGCCACCTTCAAAGGTTGGCGGCTCCTGCAGAAGCTCCACTGCAGCACCGAGCGCATCACCGACCTGGTGAAGGCAGTCCTCGCCCTTCACCACGCATCAGCGTGAGGTTGGAGAAGGCTCCTTGATGGTGAGCATGGTGTTGCGATCGCCGAAGCGCACGTTCACGGCCCGCTCCACGAGGCGGGGCACGACTTCGCCCTCGGTGTAGGGGGCGGGCCTTCGGCGACGGCGACTGTGTGGGAAAGCTTCAGCCCGAACTGCTCTGCCCGCTCCACCAGAGTCCCAAGTCGCCACGTCCGTACAGCAGGTCGTCGGTGAACTCGCTGCGTCGTGACTCCTCCTGCCGGAAAGCGATTGCTGGGCTCTTTCATAGCGCTCGCGCAGCGCCTCGACGGGCGTCTGCACCGTAGCCAGTACGCAGTCCGCGCCAGCAGTCCCGGTGGGCCATGCCGCATCGATGACTTCAAGCAGCGCCCTATACGCCAACTGGCGATACATGGACAGAGCCTGATGATGCGCCTGCTGCACCGAAGTAGGTTCAGCTGTCTTGGTCTGCAAGCCGCACGAGAGCACACCCCCGCCAACGGACCCTCATAACCCACAAGATTGGAAGACCACATTACGCTCTGCTTGTCAGACCCGTAGGGTGTGCCTGTAGGCAACGTCAGACACGGGAGGCCACATGGCGCACGGAGCGAGTAGGCGCTCCGACCTGCTCCTTGACGCACTGGCTCTGATCCGCCAGGACCGGGACGAACGGCGTGCTGACTGTGCGGCACTGCGCGACGAGCTCTCCCAGGCCCTCAACCGCGTCAGCGAACTTCAGGACCGGCTCGCGGGCGAGGAACAAGGCTTGGAGCAGGCGGAGACGATGTACCAGTTCGTCGAGGACCGCATTCCTGCGCCCGGGGCGGACGCGCCGGAGAGCTCAGAGGAAGAGCCGCCCATGCCGCCGCAGAGTTCTGCCACGGCTTCTCTGGACGAGCTCCAGGACGACGAGTCCAACAGCCTGCAGGACTTCGTCATGACGATTCTCGCCACCTCCGATCGCGCCATGCATGTCGATGAGGTGGTCGAAGCCATCGTCATTCTGCGGGCCAGGGGGCGCACGGAGAAGCTAGGAAACTCCAAACGCCCCAGCGAAGACGTGCGCACCGCGCTCAACCGGCTGGTCGGCAAGGGGCGTGTGGAGAAGGTCGCCGCCGCCACCTACGCCGTGGCCCGGGACCTACCGACAGCGCAGAAAGCTGAGGCTGCCTGACCTAGATATGCGCCTCTGATCAGTTGTGTGAGAGGGGTGGTGCCGCCGGAGGGCAATCCGGCGGCACCGATACGTGCCCCTGATCATGGTTCACGTGCATCCCAGCCTAGTCGACGGCACGTCCGCTGGGAGGCGCGTGGCCTAGTTCTGTATGCCATTCCGCTCATCGATGGCATGGAAAGTAGGCTTTCGTGCCGGTTTATCCACCGAACTCATCCGCATTTCTCCGAGGCAGGGCTCGCAGCCCCCGGCCACAATGCGACGTCGAGACCGTCCTCCAGCAGGCTCACGGTGACCACGTCGGGCCAGCTGATCCCGTTGAGCAGATTGACGATCGCCTGCCGGTTGACCCCGGTAAGGGTGGCGGCCTGCCGCAGGCTCAGCCCTCGCTCCTTCAGCCTCTCCCCGAGGGCGCGCGCGAGCGCCTGGACGACCCGAGCTTGAGGGTGACCGGTCATGATCGCGTGGGGCCACGCGTCCGGGTCCTCGGCAAGGTCCCTCGGCGTCGTACTGCGCTGGGTGCCACCGGGCATCGAGATGCGCTCCTCCAGGTTGATGTGCACTATGTCGAACAAAGCGGCTATTTGTTCAGCCGGTATTCGTGGTGCATCGCGCTGGAGACCGAGATGAGTCAGGCAATCCTGCGGTACCGCCCCAAGGACGCTCCTCCCGAGTGGGAGGCGGTGGCCGACGGGGTGCGTATGGTCGTCGCCACCGTCGCCGACCACGTTCCCTACCGGCTCACCACGGTGCTGGGCGTCATGGCGACCCTTGCCGTCAGCGCCGAGCGCGCAGGACTGGCACGCGATCCGGCTGTCTGGCTGGAACAAGGCACCATCACCCGCTCGCTCCTGCTGAATACAGACATCGCCCCAAACAGCACGCAGACCTACGCCTCGATCCTGGCCCGCGTCCGGGAGACCCTCATCTGGGTCGAGCGCGGCGAAGCGCCCCGTCCTCACCTGAGTGGTGACCGCTCCCGCGCCGAGCCCTACGGCACCAGCGACCTGACCCGTCTGGACGTCTGGTCCAACAACCTTCCGCCGACCCCCACCGGCCAGGGCAATGGCAAGGCACTGCTGGCGCTCGGCGCCGGCTGCGGCCTGCCGCCCAAGGAGATGCTCACCGTGCGCGGCACCGACATCCACGTTTTGCCCAGCGACGCCGTCGTCGTCCACGTCCCGGAGACCGACCGGCTCATCGTGTGCCGCTCGCTGTGGGAGAAGACCCTCGCCAACCTCGCCCAGGCCGCCGGGGACAACTACCTGTACGCGCCCGACCGCCAAGTCCTTTACCCAAAGAACGCCATCAGCAACTGGGTCAAACGCACCAAGCCCGGCGATCCGAAGGTCCCAGCCCTGGACACCCGGCGCCTGCGCGCCACGTGGATCGTGTCGCTGTTGCGAGACCGTGTCCCGGCCGACCTGGTGGCCCGCGCGGCAGGAATGAAGACGACCGCCGCGCTCGCCCCCTACATGGCCTGGGTACCGGCGATCTCGCACGACGCCGCCGTACGTATGCTGCGCGGCTGGGCATGAGGGCCCGCAGCGGGCAGCACCGGCCCGCCCCCTCACCGCACCCTTCCCAGCTGAACGACCGCCTCGTGCGGCAGGTCGTCGATCTCGTCCGGGCCAGCGGAGTCCTGGACGAACTCACGGTGCTGGAGGCCCGCCGCCCCGGCCCTCGCGGCCTCCGGTCGGAGACCGTACTGGTCGGTATGGTGCTGGCGGCACGGGAGTTGCGTAGCACCAACGTGGACGACGCCTGGGAGTGCGTGCAGTTCCGCCTGCGCAAGCCCTGGCTCAAGTACTTCGGGCTGACGGAAGTCGACCGTACGGACGTCGAGGCGACGCGTGCGTCGGCCAAGCGCTTCTACGATGCCTGGTCGCGCATCACGACGGTGCTTGACCCGGCCCGCTACGACCGCCGGACCCGTATGCCACGCAATCAGGCCGTCACCTATCGGCGCGCCTGGCTGCACCGGACACACCACGACTCGACGCCGGCCCTGTCGCGGATCGCCAACAAGTTGGTGCTCACACCCGTACGCACCGCGGTTGCCCGCGGGCTGATGGACGACTGGGCCGGCGACCTGTCGGTGGACGCCACCGCCCTTCCCACCTGGGCCCGCCACAGCACGAAGCGCCGCGCCTCGCTCGAAGTGAGTGCGGGCGTGCACGTTTCCGGCGGCGGCCACAAGACCTTCGGCTACAGCGCCACGCTGCTGGTCGCCGGACATGCCGATGCGTCCCGCGCCGGCCGCTATCCCCAGCTGTGCATGGGCATGTCCGTGCACACACCCGGCAAGCAGATCGGCCCCCAGGCCGTGCGCCTGCTCCAGATCGTCAAGCGTCTGTGGCCCATCCAGGGGTACCTGGCCGGGGACCTCGCCTACTCCGGCGCCAAGGTCGAAAACTTTCACGACCCCGTACGTGCGGTCGGCTACAAACCCGTTCTCGACTACAAGACCACCATGGTCCGCAAGGACAAGAACGCCGTCGAAGGCACCCTCGCCATCGCGGGCGACCTCCTCTGTCCCCACACCCCCCAACGGATCATCGAAACCTATCACCGCATGGCCGCCGCCAAGCAGAGCAAGACCCGCGAGGAACTCCTGCCCGAGATGCTGGAGGCAGACTCCTACGTCCTCCCGCTGAAACAGGCCGCCGACCACCGCGGTCTGGAACGCCGCCAGTGCCCCGCCGCCGGCACCAGCCCCCGCGTCACCTGCCCCTGGGCCCAGGAACGCGACGCCTCCGGCGCCCACCGGCGCCGAGGCCACACAGCACGCCGCCCCGTCCGAGGCCGGCCCCACACGATCGATCTGACCAACCGCCGCGCCAGACAGGCCCATCCGGACGCGAAACCGACCGTGCGCCCACCGGAACGCCCCGCCCACCAGCGTCCGGCCATCTGCCAGCAGTCCACGATCACCGTGCCGGTCGACATCATGCCCAAGCTCCGGCAGGACCTGCCCTGGGGTCGAGAGGCCTGGCAGCGTGCCTACCGCAGCCTGCGCAGCCACATCGAAGGACTCAACGGCCGCGCCAAGAACGTCGACACCTTTCTGCACTCCCGCGAAAAGCGGCAGAGCCGGGGCCGCGTCGCCCAGACACTGCTCAGCGCCATTCAGCTCATGGTCGAGAACCTGAGGACCATCGAGTCCTTCCTGCGCGACCAGCGCCTGTGGAAAGAAGAGAACTACACCCTCGGCCACATTCCCGAGACCCCGGACCCGTACGAGGACCCTGTCGAGGAAGCGGGAGGAGACAACTCCGTCCCGCCGCCCGAATCGTAGAAGCGGCTTCGTCGGAGCAGGCGCAACCACACAGCTGTCAGCGCGCCGCAGGACCACCCGAGTCCTGCGGCCGCTTCGCCATGCCCGCACCACCACAGCCAGCTCCGCTCACCGTGCCCACGGCGCCGGACCGGGCTTCCCCGAGCGGCATCCGCGTCGTACCAAGCCTGAGAACCACGAAATCCCGCCCAGTTGAAGTAACTGGACGGGATCTCGTGAACCCTTCACGAGCTAACTCGTGAACGGCCCTTTGTGGACCTGTGGGGATTTGAACCCCAGACCCCCTCGATGCGAACGAGGTGCGCTACCAGACTGCGCCACAGGCCCTTGCGACGTGTGAAACTCTAGCACCCTCACAGGGGTGCTTGGAAATCCGTTCCTCCGCTGGTCAGCGGTGTCGGGTTTCCCGCTGCCCCCGGGTGTCCCCGGGGGCCTCACTCATTGGCCGCGCGCGGCCGGTCCTCGTCGTCGTACTGGTCGAAGAGCGGGGTCCGGCCCCGGTCGCGGTTGCGGCGGGACTGGTTCGTGCGCTGGCGCGGGGCCGGGTCGACCGCCGGGGCCGTCGGGTGCGACGTGCCCGTCTGGGTGGGCTCGGCGGTGCTGGAGCGGGCCGCGCTCCAGGTCTCCGGGTCGCCGACCTCCACCCCGCCCGTGGCCCGGGGGGCGACGGGCGCGGTGACATAGGTGGGCAGCGGTACGGGAACGGGCTCCCAGCTGTCGCCCTGGGCGCGGCCGCGTTCGCGCTGCTGGTCCACCCACTCCGCGTGGTCCGTCTGCTCGACGAGGGCGCGGCGGCCGGCCTCCTGGGGGGAGACCGTGGGAGTGAGTTCCGGCTCCGCGTGGTGCGCTTCGGAGTCGTCGTCCGGCTCGGCGGAGTCGGAGGCCGCGGGCTGGTTCCGGCGCGGGCGGTTCTCCCGCAGCCGCTGCGCCGCGTCCTCGGCCCGGCGGCGGTCCATCGTGAAGGCGAACCGGCGGCGTTCCTGGGCGCGCAGATGCACGATGTACGTGCTCAGCAGCACGGCCGGCACCGCGGGGGCCCAGAGGAAGCCGAGGCCGCCGACCGCCGCGACGATCGCGCCGAGGGTGAAGGCCAGGAAGAGGACGACGGTGGTCCGCCTGCGCCGCGCCAGGACCTGGGAGCGCTGGGCGCGCCGGGCCCGCTCTGCGTCGGCCGCACCGGAGCGCGGGCGTCGCCGGGCGGGGGGCACGTGCTCCCCGGGGCGCTCGCCGGGCCGGCGTTCGTGCGCCAGGCGGTCCGGGTGCTGACGGTCCGGGGACTGCTGCGGAAGCCGGTCGTGCGCCGGGCGGTCGGATGCCTGGTGGCCCGGGGCGCGCTCGGGCGCGTGCGCCGGGTCGCTCAGCCGGGCTTCCGTGTGCGCCGGAGGCGCGGCAAAGGCCCGGACGTCCACGGATTCCATACGGTCCGTTTCCCGGTCCGGGTCGACCTCGTGGCCCGCCTCCTCGGCAGTGCGCTCCCGCAGCTCCTTGGCGTAACGGCGCTCCATCGCCGCCCGGCCGGACAGCAGCCGGATGGCGGTGCTGAAGCGTTCCGTCGGACGGGCTTCGTTGAGCTCGTCCTGCCTGCGGAGCCACATCGGCACCAAGTAGGCGGCCCAGGCCCCGACGATGACTGCGTAGATGAGGCCGCTGCTGCTCACGCTCACACCGTAGAGGGGTTTGCGCGGAAGGATCCGCCAATTGGCCCGGTGTGTCGCACGATCCGGCTGATATCACGGACTTTTTTTGTGATTGTTCGGATCAACAGACGCCGATAGCCCTATCCCGTGCGGTCATCCGGCGATCAAATTCGAACACTTATTTTATTTCCTCGGTCGGCCCGGGCCGTCCCGGCGTCACCGGCCGTGACCGGCGCCAGCGCCGGAGCATCCCCTCGGGCACTTCCTCGGCGGTGAGCGCGAAGATCAGGTGGTCGCGCCAGGCGCCGTCGATGTGGAGATAGCGCGGGCGCACGCCCTCCGAACGGAATCCGAGTTTCTCCACCACCCGGCGGCTGGGCGCGTTCTCCGGGCGAATGCAGACCTCGATCCGGTGCAGGCCCACCGTGCGGAAGCAGTGGTCCACCGCGAGCGCCACCGCCGTCGGCATGACTCCGCGGCCGGCGACGCTCCGGTCGACCCAGTAGCCGATATGACCGGAACACATCGAGCCCCAGGTGATCCCCGCGACCGTGAGCTGGCCGACCAGCCGGCCCTCGTACTCGATGGCGAACGGCAGCATCCGCCCCGCGTTCGCCTCGGCGCGCAGGTGGCGGACCATCTGCCGGTACGTGGGGCGCTGCGCGATCGGGCCGCCGGGGGCGGGCGGCGGGACGGTCGCCTCCCAGGGGCGCAGCCAGTCGCGGTTGCGCCGGTTGACCTCACGCCAGACCCGCTGGTCGCGCATCTTTATCGGACGCAGGACGATCTCGCCGTCGGTCAGCGTCACCGGCCAGGTCGCGATGTTCAGCTCGGGCTCCCCGGTCGGGGGTGGTCGCCGCCGCGGAGCTGGTCGACGGCGTGCACCAGGAGCCGGCCGAGGACGGCGAGCCCGTCCTTCACCCCGCCGGTGGAGCCGGGGAGGTTGACGATCAGGGTGCGGGACGCGACGCCCGCGAGGCCCCGGGAGAGGGCGGCGGTCGGGACCTTGGCGAGGCCCTCGGCCCGGATCGCCTCCGGGATGCCGGGGATCTCGTGGTCGAGGACACGGCGGGTGGCCTCGGGGGTGGCGTCGGTGGGCGAGATGCCCGTACCGCCGGTGGTGACGATCACGTCGTACCCGGCGGCGACGCCCGCGCGCAGAGCCGCCTCGACCGGGTCGCCGTCGGGGACGACCTGCGGGCCGTCGACCGTGAAGCCGAGGCCGGTCAGCGCCTCGGCGATCAACGGGCCGCCCTTGTCCGCGTACACGCCGGCGGAGGCCCGGTTGGAGGCGGTGACGACGAGGGCGGCGTACGGGGAGGGCGACGCGGCTCCGGTGGGCTCGGGCCCCCCTGCCGGCTGCTCGTGGCCGGCGGCTCCGGTCGGCTCGGGCGGCGTCACGCTTCCGGTCCCGCCGGTTCCGCCGGCGTGGTGCGCCGGTAGTCGCCGGACTTGCCGCCCGACTTCGCCTCGACCCGTACGTCGGTGATCACCGCGCTCTTGTCGACCGCCTTGATCATGTCGACGACGGTCAGGGCCGCCACCGACACCGCCGTCAGGGCCTCCATCTCGACGCCCGTGCGGTCCGTCGTCTTCACGGTGGCCGTGATCTCCACCGCGTCGTCGGCCACGCTCAGGTCGACCTTCACACCCGAGACGGCCAGCGGGTGGCAGAGCGGGATCAGGTCCGGGGTGCGCTTGGCCCCCATGATCCCGGCGATCCGGGCGGTGGCGAGGGCGTCACCCTTGGGGACTCCTTCGCCGCGCAGCAGCTCGATCACGCGCGGCGCGACGAGCACCCGGCCGGATGCGCGGGCGACGCGGGTGGTGACGTCCTTCGCCGACACGTCGACCATGCGGGCCGCGCCCGCCTCGTCGATGTGCGTCAGCCTGTTCTGCGTACTCAACTCACTCCGCCTAGCGGTAGGGGCACCGATGGGCCTCGGACCCGGAGGGGGTCCCCCGGAAGGCACGGCGGCAGATACCGTACCGCCACCGGGCGGTGGTCAGCGGAGCAGGACCACGGCCGTCTCCGTGCCGGGCTCGACCGAGGTGACGTCCTCGGGCACCACGATCAGCGCGTCGGCCTGGGCCAGCGCGGCGATCAGATGCGAGCCGGAACCGCCGACCGGGGTGACCGTGCCCGCCTCCGCGTCGTAACGGCCGCGCAGGAACTGGCGGCGGCCGGCCGGCGAGGTGAGCGCCTTGTCGGCGCGCAGCTCGGCGCGGGCCG
Source organism: Streptomyces rubiginosohelvolus (assembly GCF_014649875.1). Taxonomy (GTDB): domain Bacteria; phylum Actinomycetota; class Actinomycetes; order Streptomycetales; family Streptomycetaceae; genus Streptomyces; species Streptomyces rubiginosohelvolus. The sequence goes on from NZ_BMTW01000012.1 coordinate 43,254, forward strand.
TGGGGCGGTGCACATCGGGCAGGCCCATCAGGGCCCGGATGGCGGGGCGGACGAACAGCTCGAAGGAGACGTAGGCGGAGACCGGATTGCCCGGCAGGGCCAGCAGCGGGGTGTGGTCCGGGCCGATCGAGCCGAAGCCCTGGGGCTTGCCCGGCTGCATGGCGAGCTTGCGGAACTCGACCCCGCTGCCCGGCTCGTCCGCGTCGCCGACGGAGGACAGCGCCTCCTTGACGACGTCGTACGCGCCGACGCTGACGCCACCCGTGGTGACGACGATGTCCGCGCGGATCAGCTGGTCCTCGATGGTGGCGCGCAGTGTCTCGGCGTCGTCGGCGACCGCGCCGACCCGGTAGGCGATGGCTCCGGCGTCCCGGGCGGCTGCGGTCAGCGCGAAGCTGTTGGAGTCGTAGATCTGGCCGCCCGTCAGCCCCTCGCCGGGCTGGATCAGTTCGCTGCCGGTGGACAGGACGACCACGCGGGGGCGGGGCCGTACGACCACGGTGGAGCAGCCGATCGCCGCGAGCAGTCCGATCTGCGGCGGGCCGACGACCGATCCGGCGGCCAGGGCCAGCTCGCCCGGCTGGACGTCGCTGCCGCGCTCGCGCACATGCGCGCCGGCCGTGACCGGACGGTGGACGCGGACCTCGCCGGTGGCGCCCTCCGGCGCGTCGGCGTGGGCGCGCATCCCCTCGGCGGGGCCCTCGCCCGTACCGCCGTCCGTCCACTCGACCGGGACCACGGCCTCCGCACCGGCGGGCAACGGGGCGCCCGTCATGATGCGGGCGGCCTGTCCCGGTCCCACGACCTGGTCGTCGGCGAGCCCCGCGCTGCCCGCGGCGACGTCCCCGATGACGGTGAGGACCGCGGGGAACTCCTCGCTCGCGCCCTCGACATCGGCGACGCGGACCGCGTAACCGTCCATGGAGCTGTTGTCGAAGGGCGGCAGGGCCACCTGCACGACGACGTCCTTGACGAGGACGCACCCCTGGGCGTCGGGCAGCTGCAGCTCGATGGGCTCCAGCGGCCTCACCGAGTCGAGGATGTCGTCCAGATGCTCGTCGACCGACCAGATCGTGCTGCTCACGGGGTTACATCTCCTCAGCGACGTACTTGCGCAGCCAGGTCCGGAAGTCCGGCCCCAGGTCTTCACGTTCGCACGCCAGTCTGACAATGGCGCGCAGATAGTCGCTGCGGTCGCCGGTGTCATAGCGGCGGCCCTTGAAGACGACGCCGTGCACGGGGCCACCGATCTTCTCGTCGGCGGCGAGCAGCTGGAGCGCGTCGGTGAGCTGGATCTCGCCGCCGCGGCCCGGCTCGGTGTGTCGCAGTATGCCGAAGACCGCGGGGTCCAGGACGTACCGGCCGATGATGGCGAGGTTGCTGGGGGCGTCGGCCGGGTCCGGCTTCTCGACCAGGTCGGTGATGCGGACCACGTCGCCGTCGACGGTGGCGTCCGCGGCGGCGCAGCCGTAGAGGTGGACCTGCGAGGGGTCGACCTCCATCAGCGCGATGACGCTGCCGCCCTCACGCTCCTGGACCTCGACCATCCGGGCCAGCAACGCGTCGCGCGGGTCGATCAGGTCGTCGCCGAGCAGCACCGCGAAGGGCTGGTCGCCCACGTGCGGGGCGGCGCACAGCACGGCGTGCCCGAGGCCGCGGGGGTCGCCCTGGCGCACGTAGTGCATGGTGGCGAGGTCGCTGGACTCCTGGACCTTGGACAGGCGTTCGGCGTCGCCCTTGCGGGTGAGCGCGGACTCCAGCTCGTAGTTGCGGTCGAAGTGGTCCTCCAGGGGACGCTTGTTGCGACCGGTGATCATCAGTACGTCGGAGAGACCGGCTGCCACGGCTTCTTCGACGACATACTGGATGGCCGGCTTGTCGACGACAGGCAGCATCTCTTTCGGAGTGGCCTTCGTGGCGGGCAGGAACCGGGTGCCGAGACCTGCTGCCGGGATGACGGCCTTGCTGATCCTGGAGGGCGACTGAGTCATGTGCCGACCTTAACGGGTGCACACGTCCGGAAGCTGATATTCCGGTTAACTTCGTCCTTAAATATGCCCATACGAGAATCGTGCGAGTAACCAATGAACACCGACAAGTCCGGAAAGGCGTCCGAGAAGGGTTCCCTGCGGCGCGAACTGCTCGCCGCACGGGCCCTCCTGACGAAGGAGGACGCGCTCCGGGCCGCCGCGGTTCTCGCCGAGGCGGCGTTGCACCTCCCCGAACTGGCCGACGCCCGTACGGTCGCCGCGTATGTCTCCGTGGGCCGCGAACCGGGCACCCGCGCTCTCCTGGAGGCGCTGCGCGGCCGCGGCGTGCGGGTGCTGCTGCCGGTCCTCCTGGCCGACAACGACCTGGACTGGGCGGCCTACGAGGGCCCGGCGCACCTGCTCCCGGCCGGGCGGGGCCTCCTGGAGCCGGACGGACCGCGTCTGGGTCCCGACTCCGTTCTCGCCGCCGACGCGGTGCTGCTGCCCGGCCTGGCGGTGGACGGGTCCGGGATGCGGCTGGGGCGGGGCGGCGGCAGCTACGACCGGGCGCTGGCCCGGCTGACGGCCGCCGGGGCACACCCGTCGCTCGTCGTGCTCCTGTACGAGAACGAGGTGGTCGCGCGGGTCCCTGTGGAACCGCACGACCACCCCGTGGACGCCGTCGTCACACCGGCCGGAGCGCGGCGCTTCGTGAACCCTCTGTAGGGCCTACGGTTTCAGCGTCAGCGTGTCGACGGTGGACGCGCCGACCGCTTCGGCCCCGAAGGACCAGTCGAGCAGTTCGCCGTCGACCCACTTGTCGGTCTGGTCGGTGTAGTGCGCGTTGAACGCGTGCCCGGAGGCGCCGCTGAGGTTGATCCAGCGGGACTTGTCCCAGTCCCCCACGTTGACGACCATGCGCATCGACGGCACCCAGACGACCTCGTAGCCGCTCGCCGCGTTCCAGCCGGTGGCGTTGACCGCCGCCTCGCCGCCGCCGAGGTTCCAGGGGCCGCGGTTGAGCGCCCGCTGGAGCAGGCCGGGGCCCTCGGTGCCGAGCGTCTGGTTCTTCAGCGTGAGCCGGTGCAGCCGGCCCCAGCTCCAGGTGGAGATGTTCTTGCCGAGCTTGGAGGTCAGCTCCCAGCGGGCGTCCTCCATGGCCCGGGCGAACAGGTCGTCCCGGTTCTCCAGGGCGTCCTCGCGGCCCCGGGCGGGCGCCTTCCACCACTCGTTGTCGGGGTCGTCCATGATGTTGCCGACCACCTGGAACCAGCGGTCGCCGCCGTCCGGCTGCGCGGTGTCGCCGTCACGCTGGCCGCACTCGCGGACGAGCTTCTTCTGCGCATCGGCCGGGCCGCTGTTCTTGGCCGGCGGCACGTTGAGGCAGTCACCCTTGACCCGCATCTCCTTGGGCAGCTTGTTGCCGAAGGCGAGCTTCAGGATGTTGCGCCAGACGCCGTTGAAGTACGCGGCCGCTGCCGAGTCGGGCTCCTGGGTGTAGTCCCAGCCATCCAGCAGCTTCTGGGCCTCGCGGACGCTCGGGTCGGGGATGTTGATCTTCTTCAGCTCGGGCACCAGCAGCGCGGCGATCTCGCTGAAGTTGTCCATCTGCAGCTTCTGCATGTCATCGGTCGAGACCTTCTCGCCGCCCTTGATCTTCTGGGCGAGGAGGTCGTTGATCCGCTGGCTGCGGGCGCCGTAGCCCCAGTCCTTGGTCAGGAGGTACGGGTACTTCTTCTCGTCGATGACGGCCTGGTTGGCGGTGACGATGTAGCCGCGGTCCGGGTTGTACTCGTAGGGCAGCTCGTCGAAGGGGATGTAGTCCTTCCACGCGTACTTCGGGTCCCAGCCCGGCGCCGGGGCCGTACCGTCGAAGCCCGCGGAGCGGACCGGGATCTTTCCGGGGGCCTGGTAGCCGATGTTGCCCTCGGTGTCGGCGTAGATGAGGTTCTGCGAGGGGACCTCGAAGTTCTGGGCGGCCGCCCGGAAGGTCGTGAAGTCCTTGGCCCGGTTGAGCGCGAAGACGGCGTCCATCGACTTGCCCGGGTCCAGCGCGGTCCACTTCAGCGCCACCGCGTACCCGTCGGCCCGGTCGGGGGCCGCGTTGCTGACGGGGGCCTTCTGGCCGACCTTGTCCAGTTCCTTGCTGCGGTCGGAGACCAGAGGGCCGTTGTTCGTCTCGCGGACGGTGATCGTCCGGTCCCGGCCGCCCGCGACCTTGATGGTCTCCTCGCGGGTCTTGAACGGCTTGGTCTCGCCGTCGTACAGGTAGCCGTCGTCGGAGACCTTCTCCAGGAAGAGGTCGGTGACGTCGGCGCCCAGGTTGGTCAGGCCCCAGGCGATGTCCTGGTTGTGACCGATGATCACACCGGGCATGCCGGAGAAGGTGTAGCCGGCCGTGTCGTACTGGCAGCTCGCCGAGAGCTTCCGGCAGTGCAGACCCATCTGGTACCAGAGGGAGGGCAGCATCGGCGCGAGGTGCGGGTCGTTCGCGAGCAGCGCCTTGCCGGACGTGGTGTGGTCCCCGCTGACGACCCAGGAGTTGGAGCCGATGCCGTTGCCGTTCGGGCCAAGCAGCGCCGGGATCTCGTCGAGGGTGTCGGAGAGCGCGGAGAGCTGGGTGTTCAATCCCTCGCCGGCGCCCTGAGGGGTCGTCGAGCCGACGGAGTCCGACGGGGTCGCCTCGGGGTCGAACTTCCCGGTGACGGGCGAGATCGCACCCTGCTCGACGATCGGCTTGTTCTGCTTGTACGGGTAACCGGGGTAGAGGTCCTCGATCTGGTCCTGGTCGAGGCGGCTGGTCAGCAGCGAACGGTCGATCTCGTCCTGCATGTTGCCGCGCAGGTCCCAGGCCATCGCCTTGAGCCAGGCCACCGAGTCGACCGGGGTCCACTCGCCGGGCTTGTAGTCGTTGGTCAGGCCCAGCGCCGCGTACTCGACCGAGATGTCCCGGCCTTCCTTGCCCTTCAGATACGCGTTGACGCCCTCCGCGTACGACTGGAGGTTCTTCTTGGTGCTCTCGTCGAGCACCTTGTCGTACTCGTCCTGCGCGACCTGCCGCCAGCCGAGCGTACGGAGGAAGGCGTCGGTCTCCACCTGCCCGGAACCGAACATCTCGGAGAGCCGGCCGGACGTCATGTGCCGTCGGACGTCCATCTCCCAGAAACGGTCCTGGGCCTGGACGAAGCCTTGGGCGCGGAAGAGGTCGGCGTCGGAATCCGCGTAGATCTGCGGAATCCCGTAGGAGTCGCGTTTGACCTCGACGTCGCCGGAAAGGCCGTCGAGCGTTATCGATCCGGTGGTCTGCGGGTACGAGGCCCGCACGGTGGATACGGACCAGTACGCCCCGTACCCGACACCCGCGACGAGCGCCAGCACCAGGACGAGCACGAGCAGGCGGGCGCGCCGCCCCTTCTTCCTGCCGGGCTTCTTCGCGTCGGAAGGGCCGGAAGAGTCGGTTGTGTTGGCGGGCATCGCTGTCCTTCGAGGGGGCAGGGTGGTCCTGGGAGTGCAGGAGCAACCATAGGCGCAGCGGAGAAGCCACTCGGACGCGGTATAGGGATGCATCCATTTGCGTCTTCCTCGTACGAATGGTCGAAGCCGTCAAGGAATCGTTAACGATTAGGTAAGGTAACGAAGTACCTGGCTGCCGGGGGCCGATCCGGCAGGCGCACGCAGGGAAGGAACGGACCCTGACTGTCCACGCGCTCAACGAACTCCTGCTCGTCTGCTCGCTCGTCCTGCTCGTCGCCGTGGCGGCGGTACGGATCTCCTCGCGCAGCGGGCTCCCCAGCCTGCTCCTGTATCTCGGCATCGGGATCGCCCTGGGGCAGGACGGCATCTTCGACGTCAAGTTCGACAACGCCGAGCTGACGCAGGTGATCGGCTACGCCGCCCTGGTCGTCATCCTGGCCGAGGGCGGACTCGGGGCGAAGTGGAAAGAGGTCAAACCCGTCCTGCCCGCCGCCGCGGTGGTCTCCACCATCGGCGTCGCGATCAGCGTCGGCATCACCGCGTCCGCCGCGCATTACCTCGTCGGCCTGGACTGGCGTCAGGCGCTGATCATCGGCGCGGTCGTCTCCTCGACCGACGCCGCGGCCGTCTTCTCCGTGCTGCGCAGGGTGCCGCTGCCGCCCCGGATCACCGGTGTCCTGGAAGCCGAGTCCGGCTTCAACGACGCTCCCGTCGTCATCATGGTCGTGGCGCTGTCCGCGGTCGGCCCGGTCGAGCACTGGTACATCCTGGTCGCGGAGATCGCGATGGAGCTGGCCATCGGCGCCGCGATCGGCATCACGGTGGGCTGGCTGGGGTCCCTGGGGCTGCGGCATGTGGCGCTGCCCGCCTCCGGCCTCTACCCGATCGCCGTGATGGCCATCGCGGTCTCGGCGTACGCGGCGGGCGCCATGGCCCACGGCTCCGGATTCCTCGCCGTCTACCTGGCCGCGATGATCCTCGGCAACTCCAAGCTGCCCCACTGGCCCGCCACGCGCGGTTTCGCCGACGGGCTCGGCTGGCTGGCCCAGATCGGCATGTTCGTGCTGCTCGGCCTGCTGGTCACCCCGCACGACCTGGTCGACGACTTCTGGCCGGCCGTCGTGGTGGGCCTGGTGCTGACCATGGTGGCGCGGCCGGTGTCGGTCTTCCTCAGTCTCGCGCCGTTCCGGATTCCGGGCCGCGAGAAGGTCCTGATGTCCTGGGCCGGGCTGCGCGGGGCGGTGCCCATCATCCTGGCGACCATTCCGATGGTGTCCGGGGTGCAGGGCAGTACCCGCATCTTCAACATCGTCTTCGTCCTGGTCATCGTCTACACCCTGATCCAGGGCCCGACGCTCCCCTGGGTCGCGAACAAGCTGAACATCGCCGAGGACCCGGCCGAGGCCGACGACCTGGGCATCGAGTCGGCCCCCCTGGAGCGGCTGCGCGGCCACCTGCTGTCCGTCGCCGTCCCGGCGAAGTCGAAGATGCACGGTGTCGAGGTCGGCGAGCTGCGGCTCCCGGCCGGCGCCGCCGTCACGCTGGTGGTCCGGGAGAACCAGAGCTTCGTGCCCTCCCCGGCGACGGTGCTGCGCCGCGGGGACGAGCTCCTGGTGGTGGCCACCGACCCGGTGCGCGACCGGGCGGAGGAACGCCTGCGGGCGGTCGCCGAGGGCGGCAAACTGGCCGGCTGGCTGGGCACGGGCGGATCCGCCGCTTCCGGGACCCCCGGCGCCACGGGCCCCCAGGGCGGGTCGGCCATCCCCCAGGCGATGAAACTGGCCAAGAAACTCGGCGGCGCCGGTGCCGACACCCGTACCGGCGTCAACGGGAGCGGCGGCAGCGGCACGAAGACCCGTCCCTGAGTCCCTCATGAGCCCCTTCAGGGGTGACGACTGAGCTCCCTTTGGGGTGACGACGAAGGCGACCTGCGACGAACGCGTCGTAGATCACAGGCTGATACGGAAGCTCTGTGCGCATTCACAGGCGCACAGGGTTTCCTGCCTGTAGCATGAAGGCAAACCTGATCGACCAACTCTGTCTGATGCAGAGCTGGCGCGACCGTATGGCGGTCGTGGTGTCTCTTCGCCCGGCGTTTCTTCGCCGATGGCAGCGAGCCACCCGGCATCTACCGCAGTTCCGCGCGAAGAGGACAGCTCTCGGCCGCTTCCGTCCGGCCCGCCCCACAAGGGCGCCGGGAAGCAGGGCCACCAGGCGGCAGAAAGGCAAGGACCGTGGCGACCACGGTCTCCGACCGCCCCGGATACGGGCAACTGCTGCGCACCCCCGGTGCGTGGACCTTCCTCCTCCCCGGCTTCGCCGCACGGCAGCCCTTCGCGATGCTCACCATCGGCATCGTCCTCCTCGTGCAGCACACGACCGGCTCGTACGGCAGCGCGGGCGCCGTCGCGGCGGTCTCCGGCGTCTCCATGGCGCTGTTCGCCCCGCAGAGCGGCAAACTCGCCGACCGGTTCGGCCAGCGTGCCGTCCTGGTGCCCGGGGTCCTGCTCCACGCCGTCTCCGTGAGCGCCCTGACCGTACTGGCGCTGGCGGACGCGCCCCTGTGGGCGCTGTTCGCCGCCGCCGTGCCGACCGGTGCGTCGATCCCGCAGGTCGGCCCCATGGTGCGCGCCCGCTGGGCGGCGATGCTGGGGGCGACCCCCGACCGGCCCGCCTCCCCGCTGATGTCCACCGCGGCCGCGTTCGAGTCGGTGACGGACGAGTTCACGTTCGTCCTGGGCCCCGTGATCGCCACCGCCCTGTGCACCGGCGTGCACCCGGCGGCCGGACTGATCACGGAAGCCGCCCTGACGCTGATCGGCGGCCTCCTCTTCGCGGCGCAGCGCGCCACCCAGCCCGCCCCGCGCGCCAAGGCCACCGCGGCCGAGCCGCACGCCTCGGCGCTCTCCGTTCCCGGCGTGCGCGTCCTGGCCGTCACCTTCCTGGGCATCGGCGCGGTCTTCGGCGGGATGCAGGTCTCGCTGACCGCGTTCTCCGAGGAGATCGGCCACCCCGGGGTCAACGGGGTCCTCTACGGGATCTTCGCGGCGGGCAACATGCTGGCGGGCATCGCCTGCGGCGCCATCGCCTGGAAGAGCAGCCCGCGCCGCCGGCTGATCGTCGGGTACGTGGCCCTGACCCTGACCGCGTCCGGCCTGTGGGCCGTGCACTCGGTGCCGCTGCTCGCCGGGCTCGGCCTGCTGGTCGGCCTCTGCATCGCCCCGGCCCTGATCAGCGGCTACACCCTGGTCGAGGCGCTGGTGCCCGCCACCGCCCGCACCGAGGCCTTCACCTGGCTGACGGGCGCGGTGGCGCTCGGCCAGGCGGCGGCCGTGACCGTGGCGGGGCGACTCGCCGACGCCCACGGCGCGAGCACCGGGTTCCTGGTCCCCCTGGCCGGAACCGCCCTGGCCCTGGTGACCCTGCTCGCCCTGCGCTCCCGGCTGACTCCGAGGTCCCAGGGACGCACGGTGGCACGTGGGATCGGTCACCGCGAGCCGGTCACGGTGGACTGATCCGACGGAATACGTCAGTATGGAGCGTCGTTAGCACTCACTGAGTGAGAGTGCCAGGAGGAGCAAGTGCCGACCTATCAGTACCAGTGCACCGAGTGCGGCGAAGGCCTCGAGGCGGTGCAGAAGTTCACCGATGATGCCCTGACCGTGTGCCCGAGCTGCGACGGACGCCTCAAGAAGGTGTTCTCCGCGGTCGGCATCGTCTTCAAGGGTTCCGGCTTCTACCGGAACGACAGCCGCGGCTCCTCGTCGAGCAGCACGCCGGCGTCGACGGCCTCGAAGTCGTCCGACTCGGGTTCGTCCTCGTCGTCGACGGGCTCGGACACGAAGTCGAGCGCCTCGTCGTCCGCCTCCTCCTCGTCGTCGGCCCCCGCGTCGGCCTCGTCGAGCGGTACGTCGGCCGCCTGAGCCCACGTACGCACGCACCACCCGCCTTTCACCGGACCCCGCCGAGACCCCTCGGCGGGGTCCGGTCGTTTCCCCCGGGCGGCACCCCTGCGGATACGGTGACCGCATGGTGAACGCACTTACGGAAACGAACTCCGGTACGGGTACGGCGGGGGCCGAGGGGTCCGCGGAGATCGGTGTCATCGGCGGCTCGGGCTTCTACTCCTTCCTGGAGGACGTCACCGAGGTCGCCGTGGACACCCCCTACGGCAAGCCGAGCGACTCGGTCTTCCTCGGCGAGCTCGGCGGCCGCCGGGTGGCCTTCCTGCCCCGCCACGGACGCGGCCACCACCTGCCGCCGCACCGCATCAACTACCGGGCCAACCTGTGGGCGCTGCGCTCCGTCGGGGTCCGGCAGGTGCTCGGGCCGTGCGCGGTGGGCGGGCTGCGGCCGGAGTTCGGGCCGGGCACCCTGCTCGTCCCCGACCAGCTGGTGGACCGCACGAAGGCCCGCGTGCAGACCTATTACGACGGTGAGACCCGGGCCGACGGGACCGTGCCGAACGTCGTCCACCTGGGCTTCGCCGACCCGTACTGCCCCGAGGGCCGCAAGGCCGCGCTCACGGCGGCCCGCGGCCGGGACTGGGAGCCGGTGGACGGCGGCACCCTGGTGGTGGTCGAGGGCCCCCGGTTCTCGACCCGCGCGGAGTCGCGCTGGCACGCGGCGATGGGCTGGTCCGTCGTGGGCATGACGGGGCACCCCGAGGCCGTCCTCGCCCGGGAGCTGGGGCTCTGCTACACCGCGATGACCCTGGTGACCGACCTGGACGCGGGGGCCGAGGCCGGCGAGGGCGTCTCGCACGAGGAGGTGCTCCAGGTGTTCGCGGCCAATGTGGACCGGCTGCGCTCGGTGCTGTTCGACGCGGTGGCGGGGCTGCCGAAGAGCGAGAGCCGCAACTGCACATGCGCCCACGCGCTGGACGGGATCGACACGGGGATCACACTGCCGTAGCGGGTACGGCTGCCGCTCGGGCAGGGCGGAGCTCACCGATCGGGTGACGGAGTTGTCCACAGTTCGGGGACTGTCCACAGGCCCCAGCGGGATCTGCTCGGACGGGGGAAAGTGAGGGGAGTTCGGCCGGGTGACACCGGACCGGACTCCCCTTTCCCTTGCGCATTTCCTTTGCGCATTTCCTTTGTGCTCGTCCGCACTGATCCCGGGTGGTGCCATGTCCACTTCTTCCTCTCCCTCCTCCTGCCCTGCTCCGGTGCCCGCCCCGTGCGGGGTGGGGCCGTTCGGTCCTCTGCGGGTGCGGAGCGGTGGCGCGGACCGGCTGCGGCGGATGCTGCGCCGCCAACGGCGTGCGGCGGCCGCGGGGCTCGCGCTGGCGGGCGCGGCGCTGGCCACCACAGGCCTGAGCAGCGCCGACGGAGGGGCCGGCCCGCCGGACGATCCGCCGGGTGCGGTCCGGTCGCCGGTGCGGCTGGTCTCCGCGCCGGTCCGGATCGCGGACCCGGAGACCGTACGGCTGCTGCGGCCGGGAGACCGGGTCGATGTGATCGCGGTGAGCGAGGCGGGCGGCGGCGACGCGCGTGTGGTGGCCCGAGGAGCGCGGGTGGCGAAGGTGCCTCCCGCCTCCACGGGGGCCGGGGCGCTGGTGGTGCTGTCCGTGGAGCGGCCGACGGCCACGGCGCTGCTCGGTGCGGGAGCTTCGGGGCGGCTGGCCGTGGCGGTGTCCGATGCGAACTGACGTCTCGTCACCGCATCTGGGGGAATCGGCGGATTGGACAGTCCCGCCTTCTCCCGCCTTGGGTGGTGGGGCAGTGTGCTCCCCTCACCGTCCATGCGAAGGAAGGCTCATCCGTGAGCGAGAAGAAGGTCAGTCTGCTGGAGGGCTTCAAGGCCTTCCTGATGCGCGGCAATGTGATCGACCTCGCGGTGGCTGTCGTCATCGGTGCCGCTTTCACCAACATCGTGAACGCGTTCGTCAAGGGCATCATCAACCCCCTGGTCGGCGCGTTCGGCACGCAGGACCTGGACAACTACAGCTCCTGCCTCCAGGGCCCGTGCACCACGGACCCGAAGACCGGGAAGATGGACGGAATCGAGATCCTGTGGGGCTCGGTGCTCAGCGCCACCCTCAGCTTCCTGATCACCGCCGCCGTCGTGTACTTCCTGATGGTGCTGCCGATGGCCAAGTATCTGGCCCGGCGGGCGGCGATGCAGGCCGCCAAGGAAGGTGTGCAGGAGACGATCGAGGTGAGCGAGCTGGAGGTGCTGAAGGAGATCCGCGACGAACTGGTCGCCCAGCGCACCGGTGGCGCGCCCGGACCGGACTCGGGCGAAGGACCGGGCGGAGCCGACGGGGCCGCTGCCGGCCCGCGCGAGGACCGGTAGCCCTCCGGGCGGCCGGTCAGACGGGGCGGGGCGGCTTCGCTCAGATGTGGTGGGGCGGCTTCTCGTCCAGGAAGCGCGCGAGGTCCGCGGCGCTGCCGCCGGTCGGAGGCCGCTCGCCCCACCCCTGGTCCGTATCGTCCGCGGACTGCCGGTCCAGCGGATCGTCGAAGATCAGAACCGGCTTGGGCTTCGGTTCCGGGTGCGGCTGCTCCTGTGGCTGCTGCTTCTTCGCATCACGCGGGCTGGGGGCGGGGGCGGCGCTCATGTCTCCAGGGTACGGCGGCTCACCACGGGGGGTGAGCCGCCGTGGGGCCGGGCGGCGGGTGTCAGCGGTCCTTCGGGTCGACGAGCCACAGGCCGAGCACGACGAGGAACGACAGGCAGAGGAAACCCGCCCCCCACCAGGCCGTGCCGGTGTTGCCCTCCATCCACTCGTCGATCAGGATCGTCAGCCCCCAGAGCTGGCCGACGACGACGGACATGGCCAGGGCGAGGCGGGCGGTCAGCTTCGAGGAGCGCTCGGGGTCCTGGTCGGTGCCCGCTCCGGGTCCGGGGCCGGTGTGCCGGACCCGGGGGTCCCCGTATCCGCTGGTGGGGCGGATCTGCGGATAGCGCTCGTGGACGGGCCGGTTCAGCTCGGGGTCGGCGCTGCCGGGGTGGTAGGCGGGGTAGTGGGTGCCCGGTGGCGGCAGAGGCTGCTCGGGGTGCGGGGTGTCGTTCATGCCCGCCCGCCCGGGTTCTCGGCGGTGGCGGACGCCGCGTCGGCTCCGCGACCGAGGCCGGCGACGGATCCGGAACCGGCGGCGGGAGCGGGGCGTGCGGCGGGGCCGGTGACGCGGCCGCCGGCATCCCTGGCGCCGTCGGCCCGGGGTGCGGGCCTTTCACCGGCGGCCCGGTTCCGGGCTCTTGTTCCGGTGGCGGCCCGGGGCGGGGCCTCGGCTCCGCCGTCGGCGCCCGGGCAGCCGATACGGGCGGCGAGTTCGGGGCGCTCCCCGCCGAGCTGGCGGCAGAGGCCCTCCTCGACGCTCTCGCCGGACCGGGTGGTCCCCACGGCCCAGACGCTGCCGTCGTCCTGCTCGACGACCACGACCTTGGGCAGCCCGCGCGGCGGCGGGCCCGCGGTGACCTCGCCGGACCGGGCGTCGAAGACCCCCTCGTGGCATGGGCAGTACAGCTCGCCCTCGGTGCCCCGGTCCTTGCGCCAGAGCACGGCGCAGGCGAGGTGGGTGCAGACGGCGGAGTAGCCGACGAGGGTGCCGTCGTCGAGGCGGACGGCGACGGCCCGGTCCTCCTCGCCCGGGTAGCGGAAGGCGATCGATTCGCCGGGCGGGAGCCCGGCGGCGATGCGCTTCGGCTCGGGGGCCTTGCCCTCCTCGCCGTCGCCGTGGCGGTGGAGGATGCCCGCGGCCACCCCGATACCGCCGACGGCGAGTCCGCCGGAGACGGTGGTGACGATCCGGAGGTAGTCCCGCCGGGTGGTGAGGGAGTCGGCGGCGATCCGGTCCTGGAGCGCCTCGCGCGGGTCTCCCCCGGCGGGGTGCTCGCCGGCCGGCTGCTGGTCGGTGACGCTCATCGGCGGACGTCCTTCCCGTTGATCTCGACGACGGGGAGACCGCCGGGAACCGGCCACTGGACCCGTTCGGCGGGGACGACCATGGCCACGCCGGTGCGGACCTCGGTCTCGCCGAAGACGAAGGTGTCGGCGACCTGGACGCCGGGGCGCTCCGCCTGGAGCTCCTCGACGGTGCCGTAGAAGAGCGCTCCGGTCGGGCAGACGGTGGCGCACATGGGGGCGAGGCCGTAGGCGGTGCGGTCGTAGCAGAGGTTGCACTTCATCTGCAGCTTCGCCTGGAGGTCGATCTTCGGTACGCCGAAGGGGCAGGCGTTGACGCAGTTGGAGCAGCCGATGCAGCGGGTGGTGTCGGCCTGCTGCACCACACCGTCCGCGGTCACCAGGATCGCGTCGGCGGGACAGACCTCGGCGCACGGGGCGACCGGGTCCTCGCAGTGCATGCAGACGGTCGGAAGGGAGGCGACGGACTGGCCCTCGTCGGTGTAGTCGAGGTGGATCATCGATTTGCCGCGGTGCGAGTCGCATTCGCGGCAGGCGGAGACACAGGCCTGGCAGCCGATGCAGCGCCCCGGGTCGATGAAGATCGTTCTGCCCATCATGGGCCTCAGCTCCTCTCCGAGGTGCCACGGCCCTGCGGGGCCGTGGGAGGCAGCGGGTCGGTACGGGAGACCTGGGTCTCCGGGTAGGCGACATGGCCGGGGGCGACCGGCGGGGCGGGGACCTCGTCGATCCGCTCGGCGTGCTCGATGCGGCAGGCGCACACCTTGTACTCGGGGATCTTGGAGCGGGGGTCGAGGGCGTCGATGGTGAGGGCGTTGGCCGCGGTGGGGACGGGCCAGTGGTACGGGACGAACACGGTGTCGGGGCGGATCGCCTCGGTGACCAGGGCGGGGAAGACCTCGCTGCCGCGCCGGGTGACGACGCGGACGGGTTCGCCGTTGCGGAAGCCGTGGGAGGGGTGGATCTCGGCCCAGGGGCGCGGCGTCTGTTCGACGAGGGCGCCGAGCCTGCGGGTCTGGTTGCCGGAGAGGAAGTGGGCGACGGTACGGCCGGTGGTGAGCGACATGGGGTGCTCGTCGTCGTACGGGTCCATCGGCGGGTGCCACTCGACGACCTGGAGGTGGATCCTGCCGTCGGGGTGGTAGGTCTTCCCGTCTTCGAAGAGGCGCGGGGTGCCGGGGTGGTCGGTGCTGGGGCAGGGCCAGGCGATGCCGCCGGTCTCCTCCAGCCGTTCGTAGGTGATGCCGTAGTAGTCGTTGACGGTTCCGGCGGAGGCGACGCGCAACTCGTCGAAGACCGTCCGGGAGTCGGGGAAGTCGAACTTGTCGCCCGCGCCGAGGCGGCGGGCGAGTTCGCAGATCACCCAGGTGTCGGTCCGGACTCCTGGAGGCGGGTCCTGGGCCTTGTTGTGCTTGACCACGCGGGCTTCCGCGTTGGCCATCACCCCTTCGTCCTCGGCCCAGGTGGTGACGGGGAAGACGACATGGGCGTTGGTGGCGGTCTCGGAGAGGAAGAAGTCGAATTGGGCGTGGAACTCGGTGGTGTCGTACCCCTCCTTGACCACCCGGTAGTTGGGCAGGGAGACGAAGGGGTTGTTGCAGATGCCGATCAGGCCGCGGATCTCGCGGCGCTGCATCTGCCAGACCATTTCCATCATGGAGGTGCCGGCGGGCGGGAGTTCGGACTCCTCGATGCCCCAGATCTCACAGATCTGACGGCGGTGCTCCTCGTTCATGATGGAGCGTCCGCCGGGGAGGAGGTCGGACTTCTGGCCGTGCTCGCGGCCGCCCTGCCCGTTGCCCTGGCCGGTGATGGTGCCGTAGCCGGCGCCGGGCTTGCCGATGTGGCCGGTGGCGGTGCACAGGTTGATCACGGAGAGGCAGTTCTCGACGCCCTGCGAGTGGTGTTCGATGCCTCGGGCGTGCCAGGCCATGGCCTTGGGGGCGCGGGCGAAGGCCCGGGCGACCTGGACGATCTGCTCGGCGGGGATGCCGCAGATCGCGGCGGCGCGGGAGGGCGGGTATTCGGCGGCCTTGGCCTTGAGCTCCTCCCAGCCGGTGGCGTGGTCGGCGAGGAAGTTCTCGTCGGTGAGCCCTTCCTCGATGACGACATTCAGGACGGAGGTGAAGAAGGCGGAGTCGGTGCCGGGTTTGAGGGCGACATGGATGTCGGCGGTCCGGGCGATGGCGGTCTCGCGCGGGTCGACGACGATGAGGGTCGCACCGCGGTCCCGGGCTCCCCAGACGTACTGGGTCATCACGGGGAAGCACTCACCGACGTTGGAGCCCGCGATGAGCAGGCAGTCGGTGAGCAGGATGTCGGAGAAGGGGTTGCCGGCCCGGTCGATGCCGAAGGCCAGCTTGTTGGCGCCCGCGGCGCTGACCATGCAGAGGCGGCCGTTGTAGTCGACGTGCCGGGACTTGAGCGCGACCCGGGCGAACTTGCCCACCAGATAGGTCTTCTCGGAGAACAGGCTGGCCCCGCCGAGGAGCCCGAAGGCGTCGTTGCCGTACGTCTGCTGGATGCGCCTGACCTCGGAGACGGTGAAGTCGAGGGCCTCCTCCCAGGAGACCTCCCGGAACTCCTCGTCGCGGGAGCGGCGCATCAGCGGGGCGGTGAGCCGGTCGGGGTGGTTGACCTGCTGGTAGGCGTTGATGCCCTTGGGGCAGAGCCGCATCCGGTTGATGTCGTGGTTGCGGGGTTCGACGCCGAAGACCTTGCCGCCGTGGTCCACGCGCAGATACATCCCGCACTGGACCCCGCAGAAGCAGCAGTGGGTGGGTACGAGCGTCTCGCCGTTCTGGTCGGCGTGCCACCGGTCGGCCGGGATGCCGCCCGCGTCCCGGAAGGCGCGGGTGCCGGGCGGGGCGAGGGAGGGGTCCAGGGGGATGAAGGTGCGGCGGTCGGCAGCAGCTCGCGGATCCGCGGTCACTTGAAGCCCTTCTTCACATGGGAGAGGTAGGCGCTGCCGCGCAGCACCCGCTTGCAGCGCGGGCAGTATTCGGCCCAGGCGTCGAAGTCGAGGCTGAGGTCGCGCATGGTGCCGCGCAGGTTCTCGACGTAGGGCCCGGTGTCGATGGGCTCCTCGCAGCGGCGGCAGGCGAAGACCTCGTCGTCCTTGCGGCCGGTGTACTTGAACAGCTGCATGCCGACCGCGGCCGGGCGCTGGACGATGTGGAAGAACTTGCCGAACGGGATGTAGATCAGGGTGAAGACGACGGACACCATGTGCAGGATCGCCAGGAACTGGTAGCCGCCGCCGTGCAGGAAGACCGAGGAGAAGGTGAGGAGCAGGCCGGTCACGGAGATGACGATGAGCGCGATCAGCGGCACGAGGTCGTAGGCGAAGCGCTGGCCGGTGATGGCGCCGCGGTCCTTCATCCGGCGCCACAGGAAGTACGAGGCGCCGGGGATGACGAGGACAGCGGCGATGTCCAGGCCGTGGAACATCAGCCAGCCGAGCAGGTTCAGGGAGTCGAAGCCGAGGATCTTGAAGCCCCAGATCCGCATCTCGTAACCGGGTCCTGAGCCGGTGCCGGAGGTGAAGGTGAACCAGCCCCAGGTGAGCGGGAAGGTGATCAGGGCGGCGAGGACGCAGCCCCAGAAGATGAGCTGGTGAGCGGCCCAGCGGGCGTGGGAGCGGGCGCCGAGGAACTTCTGGAAGCCGAGGTAGGTGGCGATCATCCTGGGCAGGGCGGTGGGGGCCCTGCGGAAGTTCTCCATCGAGAAGAGGCTGCGCCAGCCCTGTTTGAAGAGGCGTCGGGCACCGGGGGCGGAGATCCAGACGGTGTAGCGGTAGGCGACGCCGAAGGCGAGGAAGACCGTGGCGACGGCGTACGGGAGGAGGGCCGAGTCGAAGTTACGGAGCATGCGGCTGCCGAGCACGATCGCGACGATCAGGAGGGCGGAGACAGCCACTCCGGCGAGCGTGGCCCGGGCGGTGACGGACCGGGGGCCGGTGGGGGCGGCAGGAGTGGTCTCGGGGTCACCGGGGGCGGGGGGCTCGGCTGCTGCGGTGGCTCCTGAGGGCTCGGTCACCCGGCCACCGTAGGACTGTTTGGGTCGTTTGAACCCGTTTTAGGGGATGGGAGGGTGAGCGGGTCGCCCGGACAGTCGCAAGGGCCGCCTTGCCGGGGCGGGGCTGCCGGAGGGGCGCGGGGGCCGCCTGGCGCCGGCAGGGCTGCGCAGGCCGCCTTGCCCGGCCGGGTCTTGTGCACCGACCGCACGGAGTCTCGCGCACCGCTTTCGGCTCGCCGGTACGTTCGAGGTGTAGCGGCCCGTGCTCTTCGGCGGGCCCCGATCCCGACCGGAGGAGCTGCACGATGACGCGCGAGGACAAGGCCCCCGAGCTGCCGCCGCTGCTGGACGCGCTGACCGATGTGGCCGGTATCCGCGTCGGCCACGCCGAGGTCGCCGGTGCGGGCGCGTTGAGCGGTACGACCGTCGTCCTGGCGCCCGAGGGCGGGGCCGTGGCAGCCGTGGACGTACGGGGCGGCGGGCCGGGGACGCGGGAGACGGACGCACTGGATCCGCGCAACCTGGTGCAGCGGGTCGACGCCGTCGTCCTCACGGGCGGGAGCGCCTTCGGGCTCGACGCGGCGTCCGGCGTGATGGCGTGGCTGGAGGAGCAGGGCCGGGGCGTCCGGGTCGGCCCCGGGCCCACTCAGGTGGTGCCGGTCGTTCCGGCCGCCGCTCTCTTCGACCTCGGCCGGGGCGGCGACTGGCGGGCCCGCCCCGACGCGTCGACCGGCCGCGCCGCGGTGGAGGCCGCCGCTGCCACGGGCCCCGGGGAGCCCGTCGCCGAGGGCTCGGTGGGCGCGGGCACCGGCGCGGTGGCCGGGCAGCTCAAGGGCGGCATCGGCACGGCGAGCGCCCGCCTCGCCTCCGGGGTCACGGTGGCCGCCGTCGTCGCGGTGAACGCGGCGGGCTCGGTGGTCGATCCCCGGACCGGGGTGCTGTTCGGGGAGTACGGGGCCGGGGAGCCGCCGGTCCACCCTCCGGCCGAGGTCCACGCGGCCGCGGAGCGGCGTCTCGCGCTGGAGCGGGAAGCGGCGGAGGCGGCCGGGGGCGGGGCCCCGCCGTTCAACACGACGATCGCGGTCGTCGCCACGGACGCGGACCTGACGCGGGCGCAGGCCCAGAAGCTGGCGGGCACCGCGCACGACGGCCTGGCCCGCGCGGTGCGCCCGGTCCATCTGCTGACGGACGGGGACACCGTGTTCACCCTGGCCACCGGGCAGGTGCCGGTGGAGCCGGGGAACCCGGTCGCCGTCAACGAGATCCTCGCGGCGGGCGCCGACGTCCTGGCGCGGGCCATCGTGAAGGCGGTGCGCGCGGCCCGGAGCACCGAGCGGCCGGGCGGCAGGCTGCTCTCGTACACGGAGTTGTACGGAGGCGGGGTGCGGTGAGGCCGCGGCGGAGGGGGCGTGCGGTGTGAGCCGGGGGCGCGCACGGGTGGCCGACTCGCCGTCCACGTAAGGGAGTTCCTCCCAAGCGCCCGAAATGCACCGGGAACGAGCGGGGAACTTTCGGCGTGCGCCTTACGTTTTCACCCAACCCCGGTCACGATGTCAGGCCCAGGGACTACGTTAAGCACGCATCGAGTAACACGCGGCGACGGCCTGGAGACACCACCTTGAGCGATCCGTGCGAGACAACCGAGCACCACCTCGACCGACTCCTGCGACGCGCCCTGAACTCCTTCGACCTTCCCGACAGCACGGTCGACCGCCTCGGCACGGCGCTCGCCCACAGCAGTTCGCTGCACTCGTCGCACCACAGCTCCGTGCTGCACCGCGAGACCTACCGTCACACGTATCTCCTCGCCGACGGCTCCGCCCTCACTCTGTGGGAGCTGGTGCACAGCGGCGGCCGGGACGTGCGGAGCCCGCGTCGGCACGAGCTGTACGACGACGAGGGCGACGCCCGTATCGCCGCGTCCCGGCTGGCCGGGAGCTTCTCCGACTCCCCGGCCTTCGGCGACGAGGGGATGCAGGAGGCGCCGGGGGACCTGGAGATGCTGACGGTCCTGATGTCCGCCCCGCCGGCCCCGCTCCCCCGGACGTACGCCCCCGACAATTCCGCGGACCACGCCCGCCGGGTGCTGCGCCGTGCGGAGAACGCCGACCGGCCGGGCGAGGAGAGGGCGCGGCTGCTTCGGGCCGCCTTCGCCCACCACATCACCCAGATCTTCGGGCGGCAGTGCGATGTCGACGGCCGGCCCGCCGGATTCACGCTCTACGAGCACGCGTTCCTGCTGCTGGACGGCAGCGAGACGAGCCTGTGGGAGGTCGAGCACACGGCCACGCCCGACGGCCGGCACATGTGCGAGGTGTACGAGGACGAGCACACCGCCCGCGCGGCGATGGAGAGCCGCACCCGGATCTGCTGACCCGATCCGCCGGGGCCGCCCCCAAGGCCAGTGCCTCCGGGCCCGATTCCCCTGCCGCGCCGGTCAGTTCGCGTCAGCCTCCGTGTTCACGCCGTCCTCCCCGTGGGCGCGCGGCCGGGCGGGCAGCGCGAACATCACCAGGAAGATCGCCGAGAGCACCCCGGCCACCCACCACAGCGACTGCTGGAACGCGTCGACGAACGCCGGGCCGACCGCTTCGGGAGCCGGCCGGTCGCCGGTCGCGCCGAAGAAGACGACGGACACCAGACCGAGGCCGAGCGCCGTCCCCATCTGCTGCACGGTGTTGATCAGGCCGGACGCCGAACCGGCATGCTCCTTGGGCACTTCGGAGAGCACCATGTCGGTCAGCGGAGCCACGATCAGCCCCATCCCCGCGCCCATGACCACCAGCGGGACGGCCATCTGCCGGGAGCTGATGCCCATGCCGTACTGCTCGCTCTCCCAGAGGTAGGTCAGCAGCCCGGCGATCATGAGGAGCGCACCGGCCTGGAGGACCTTGCGGCCGAAGCGGGGCACCAGCTTCTGCACGGAGATTCCGGCGGCCACCGACACCGCGACGGAGAAGGGGATGCCCGTCACGCCGGCGCGCAGCACGCTCCAGCCGAGGCCCATCTGCATGTAGAGGGTCCAGACCAGGAAGAAGATGCCGAGGCCGACGCCGAAGGTCAGCTGCACGGCGATGCCGGCGGCGAAGCTCTTCACCCGGAACAGGGACAGTTCGATCAGCGGCGAGCCATCGGTCAGGGCCTTCCGCCGCTGGTGGATCACCAGTGCCGCGAAGACGAACAGGCTGCCCACCATCGAGAGATGGCCCCAGAGCGGCCAGCCCAGCTCGTGTCCCCGGGTGAGCGGATAGATGAGCATCAGCATAGCCAGGGTGATCAGGGCGACGCCGGGCAGGTCGAGACGGACCGCCTTGGGGGCCCTGGACTCGGTGATGAACTTCGCGCCGAGGACCAGTCCGGCGATGCCGACGGGCAGGTTGATCAGGAAGATCGGCCGCCAGCCGAGCCCGAAGAGGTCCCACTCGGTGAGCAGGGCGCCCAGCAGCGGACCGGAGACCGCGCCGAGTCCGACGATCGCGCCGAAGAGGCCGAAGACCTTGCCGCGCTCGTGGGCCGGGAAGGTGGCGTGCACGATCGAGAGGACCTGGGGCACCATCAGGGCCGCTGTCGCGCCCTGGAGGATGCGGGCGGCGACCAGGATCTCGGGGGTGGGCGCCACGCCGCACAGGGCCGAGGCGAGCGTGAAGCCGCCGATGCCGATGAGGAAGAGCCGCTTGCGCCCGTAGATGTCGCCGAGCCGGCCGCCCGTGATCAGCCCGGCCGCGAACGCGAGCGCGTAACCGGCGGTGATCCACTGGATCGCGGAGACGGAGGCTCCGGTCTCGCGCGTGATGCTGGGGATCGCGATGTTGACGATCGTGACGTCGACCAGGTCCATGAAGGCCGCGGTCATCACGATGGCGAGCGCGAACCAGCGACGCCGGTCGGCCGGGGCGGACGCGGGTGCGGCTGTGGCTGTGGCTGTGGCTGTGGCTGCGGGTGTACCCGGCGTCTTCATCGGTGCGCCCGGCGTCTTGACCGGTGCGACTGGCGTCGTCACCGATGCGACCTGCGTCTTCACCGTCGCGGGCGACGTGGGCGGTACGAGTTGTGAGGCCGCGGGCGGCGGCGGTGCGGAAGAAGGCATGGAGAGAACCTAGGCAGCCATTAGGTCAGATCATGACCTGATTCTCCGTCATCCTGAAGCCATGTCCGACACCCCGGCACGTCTGCTGAAGTTGCTGTCCCTCCTTCAGACCCCGCGCGAGTGGCCCGGCGGCGAACTGGCCGAACGGCTCGACGTCAGCCCGCGCACGATCCGCCGCGACATCGACCGGCTGCGCGACCTGGGCTACCCGGTCGAGGCCTCGCGCGGCTCGGTCGGCGGCTATCGCCTGGTCGCGGGCGCCGCCATGCCGCCCCTCCTGCTGGACGACGAGGAGGCGGTGGCCATCGCGGTGGGGCTGCGGGCCGGGGCGGGGCACGCGATCGAGGGCGTCGACGAGGCCTCCGTACGGGCGCTGGCGAAGCTGGAACAGGTGCTCCCCTCCCGGCTGCGGCACCGGGTCTCCGCGCTCCAGAACGCCACGGTGCCGCTGACCCGGGGCGACGGCTCCACCATCGACCCGCGGACCCTGACGACGCTGGCGTCCGCGGCCACCGGGCGGGAGCGGCTGAGGTTCGCGTACCGCAGCGGCGACGGCACCCGGACGAAGCGGCAGGTCGAGCCGTACCGGCTGGTGAGTACCGGGCAGCGCTGGTACCTGGTGGCGTACGACCTCGGCCGGGAGGACTGGCGGACGTTCCGGGTGGACCGGGTCGGCGAGCCGTACGCGACCGGGGCCCGGTTCACTCCGAGGCCGCTGCCCGTCGAGGGCGCGGGGAGCGACACGGAGAGGGGGGATACCGGAAGCGGGGACGCGGCGAGGTTCCTGGCACGGTCGATGCGGCGGATGCAGCCGGAGCTGCGCCTCGACGTGTGGTTCGGCGCGCCGGCGGAGTTCGTGACGGCGCGGCTGCCCGCGCACCTCGGGGCGCCGGAGCCGGACGGGGAGGGCGGCTGCCGGCTGCGGGCCTCGTGCACCGACTCGCTGGAGTGGGTGGCGCTGCGGCTGGCGCTGGTGGACTGCGAGTTCTCCGTACAGGGGCCGCCGCAGCTGGTGGCGTACCTGGAGGGGCTGGGCGCCCGGCTGACCCGGGCCGCCGCCGGGGCTGCCGCGGAACCGCGTCAGGAGGCGGACCCGGAACCGCGACACGGGACCGGCCCGGAACAGGGATGAGCCCCGACGCCGGGGGGGTGGGCGCCGGGGCTCAGCTCGTGGACCGGTGGAAAACCGGTCGGGTGACCGGAATGACCCGGTCGGTCGGCCGGTGCGAACCGGCTTGATGGGGAGATTACGGGTTATTGGCTCACGCCGCAGCGTCAAAGCCCGTGTCGTGAGCCATTCGCTTCAATTCGAGCAGTGCGTGCTTCTCTATCTGCCGGATCCGCTCCCGCGTGAGGCCGTGCTGCTTGCCCACTTCGGTCAAGGTCCGCTCGCGCCCGTCCTCGATGCCGTACCGCATCTTGATGATCGAGGCGGTCCTGTTGTCGAGCTTGCCGATGAGGTCCTCCAGCTCCTCGCTGCGGAGCAGGGTCATCACCGACTGCTCGGGCGAGACGGCGGAGGTGTCCTCCAGCAGGTCGCCGAACTGGGTGTCGCCGTCGTCGTCCACGGACATGTTGAGGCTGACCGGGTCGCGGGCCCAGTCCAGGACGTTGCCGACACGCTCGGCGTTGGAGTCGAGCTCGGCGGCGATCTCCGCGTGCTCCGGGTCGCGCCCGTGCTCGCGGTTGAACTCGCGCTGGACCCGGCGGATCCGGCCGAGCTCCTCCACCAGGTGGACGGGGAGCCGGATCGTGCGGGACTGGTCGGCGATGGACCGGGTGATGGCCTGCCGGATCCACCAGGTGGCGTACGTGGAGAACTTGAAGCCCTTGGCGTAGTCGAACTTCTCGACCGCGCGCACCAGGCCGGCGTTGCCCTCCTGGATCAGGTCGAGCAGAGGGAGCCCCGCGCGCGGGTAGCGGCGGGCCACGGCGACGACGAGCCGGAGGTTGGAACGGATGAATATGTCCTTGGCGCGCTCGCCGTCGGCGACCAGCGCCTCCAGCTCCTCACGCTTCGCGTCACCGGCTTCGCTCTCCACCTCGCCGTCGAGGATCTGCTGGGCGTAGACGCCCGCCTCGATGGTCTGGGAGAGGTCGACTTCCTTGGCGGCGTCGAGCAGCGGTGTGCGGGCGATCTCGTCCAGGTACATGCCGACCAGGTCGCGATCGGCGATCTCCCCGCCCACGGCGCGAACACTGCTTGCCCGGTCGGTCTCACCGGAGGCGGTGGACTTACGACGGGCGACGGCACGGGTTGCCATGCGTGCTCCCTTGCTGAGTAGGTCGCGACACCCTTTCGGGTGCCCTGCATCCGATGGAAACAACGACTGGAATCCGGACAGAATTCCCATGCGGCACATTCATTTTCGTGATCATGCAGTACCCTGTCCCGCTCCGACCGCCGGGCACCGCTTCCGGATCCCATCGGACGCGCAGGTCAGAGGCGGTGCGGAGGGGCTCCGGCTCCTTGTCGGCGCCCTTGCCGACTCTTCGGCCGGGTACCCGGATTCGGCGCGTCCACCCGATGCGCCCTGATCCCGCCCGCGAACCCCCCGTACCCACCCCGGGAGACGGCTGCGGTGGCGTTCGGGTTGCTCAGGTGCGTCCGCGACGGGAAGAGCCGGTCAGGCCCCGACACGTACGGGGTCAGCCGAACTGCACCGACCGCTTCGCCAGTCCCATCCAGAAGCCGTCGATCACGCTCCGGCCCCGGTCCAGCTCGTCCTCGGCCGCGCCCAGCGTCACGAACAGCGGCGCGAAGTGCTCGGTGCGCGGGTGGGCGAGCTTTCCGGCCGGGGACGTGTGCTCGAAGTCGATCAGCGCGTCGATGTCCTGGGCCCGCAGCGCGCGGTCGCCCCAGTCGTCGAACTCCGCCGACCAGCCGGGCACCCCGCCGCCCTGGTGGCGCAGGGCGGCCAGGTTGTGGGTGAAGAAGCCACTGCCGACGATCAGCACGCCCTCGTCGCGCAGAGGCGCGAGCTTGCGCCCGACGGCCATCAGCTTCTGCGGGTCGAGGGTCGGCAGGGAGATCTGGAGTACGGGGATGCCGGCGTCCGGGAACATCTCCACCAGCGGGACGTACGCCCCGTGGTCCAGGCCCCGGTCCGGGATGTCCTGGACCGGCGTACCGGCGCCGCGCAGCAGCTTCCGGACGCTGTCGGCGAGACCGGGCGCGCCGGGGGCCTCGTACCGCACCCCGTAGTAGTGCTCGGGGAAGCCCCAGAAGTCGTACACGAGCGGCACGGTCTCGGTTGCCCCCAGGGCGAGCGGGGCCTCCTCCCAGTGGGCGGAGACCATCAGGATCGCGCGGGGGCGGGGCAGGCCCGCGGACCAGGCGGCGAGTTCGCCGGGCCAGACGGGGTCGTCGGCCAGGGGCGGCGCGCCGTGCGAGAGGTAGAGGGCGGGCATGCGCTCCGCGGTGGCTGTCATGGCACTCCCCATCCACTGGGCGCCGGATCCCGGGCGGCCGGGCGCCGCGCTGGGCGTCCGGGTCACCGGATCCGGTCACGAGTTCGTCAGAGCGGTAGTTCCCCGAGGTCATCCGAGGGATGGTTGTGCAGGGGTCCTACGGAATACCGCGGGATCTCCCCCTCGGATCCCCCGCGGGGACCTCCCGGGAAGGCTTCTTGAAACTTCAAGATCCTACCTGTGGAGACCTTAGCTCTATCTAGTTCAACTTTCAAGAAAAGGTCGTACAGTGGAGTCCATGACCACGGCATCCACCAGCGCACCGCGTTGGCTCACCGACGAGGAGCAGCGCGTCTGGCGCGCCTATCTGCATGCCACCACGCTGCTGGAGGATCACTTCGACCGCCAGTTGCAGCGCGACGCCGGTATGCCGCACACCTATTACGGGCTGCTCGTCCAGCTCTCGCAGGCCCCCCGCCGCCGGATGCGGATGACGGAGCTGGCCCGTAACGCGAAGATCACCCGCTCCCGGCTCTCGCACGCCATCGCCCGGCTGGAGAAGAACGGCTGGGTCCGCCGTGAGGACTGCCCCTCCGACAAGCGCGGCCAGAACGCGGTGCTCACGGACGACGGCCTCGACATGCTGCGCCGCTCGGCGCCGGGCCATGTCGAGGCCGTACGGCAGGCGATGTTCGACCGGCTCACGGACGAGCAGGTGAAAAGCCTCGGGGAGATCATGCGGACGCTCGCCACCGGTCTGGAACCGGAGGGCACGGACGCGGATCTGCCCTGGCTCCGCTGAGCGGAGCCAGGGCAGATCCGGGCAGATCAGGGGCCGGTCCTCGTCAAGGACCGGTCGCCGTCGTCAGTGGGCGACCACCGGGATCCTGAACTCCTCTTCGGCGCCCGCCTCGGACGCGCTCTCCGTGCCGCCCGACCCCGTTCCGGGGCGGCCGGTGTTGATGAGGGCGATCGCGATGGCGGCCGCGGCGACGAGGATGCCGACCGCCCACCAGATCGCGGAGGCGAAACCGCTGACCATGGCCTGGAGCTCCAGGAGCTTCGGGTCCGTGGCGCGGGCCGCGTGATCGGCGACGTACGCGGTGGTGGCGCTCGCGGCGATGGTGTTCAGCAGAGCGGTGCCGATGGCGCCGCCGACCTGCTGCGAGGTGTTGACCATCGCGGAGGCCACACCCGCGTCACGCGGCTCGATGCCGTGCGTGGCCAGGGACATCGCCGGCATGAACGCCGTACCCATACCGAGGCCGAGCAGCAGCATGCCGGGCAGGATGACGGCCGCGTAGCTGGTGTTCAGGTCCAGCTGGGTCAGGAACAGCATGCCGACCGCGGCGACCAGGAAGCCCGGGCCCATGAGCAGGCGCGGCGGGACCCGGGTCATCAGCCGGGTGCCGATCTGGGTGGAGCCGGTGATCATGCCCGCGATCATCGGGAGGAACGCGAAGCCGGTCTTGACCGGGGAGTAGCCCTTCACGACCTGGAGGTAGTAGGTCAGGAAGAGGAACAGCCCGAACATCGCGATGATGGCGAGACCCAGCGAGAGGTAGACCCCACCGCGGTTGCGCTCGGTGAGGACGCGCAGCGGCAGCAGCGGCGACTTCACGCGCGCTTCGGTCACGACGAAGGCCAGCAGCAGCACGGCGGCGGCGATGAACATCGAGACGGTCAGGGCGTCCGACCAGCCGGCCGACTCGGCGCGGGTGAAGCCGTAGACCAGGGCGACCAGGCCGAGGGTGGAGAGCACGACGCCGGGGATGTCGAGCGGTGCGCGGTTGCGGGTGCCGGAGGGCTCACGGATCACGAAGTACGCGCCCACGGCGGCGACGATGGCGAACGGGATGTTGACGAAGAACGTCCAGCGCCAGTTCAGGTACTCGGTGAGGAAGCCGCCGAGGATCAGCCCGACCGCGCCACCGCCACCGGCGATGGCCCCGTAGATGCCGAACGCCTTGGCGCGCTCCTTGGCGTCGGTGAACATCACGGCGAGCAGGGAGAGCGCGGCCGGGGCGAGCAGGGCGCCGAAGACACCCTGGAGGGCCCGGGAGCCGAACATCATCGCCTCGTTCTGGGCGGCCCCGCCGAGCGCGGAGGCCAGCGCGAAGCCGATCAGGCCGACGACGAAGGTGCGCTTACGGCCCCAGAGGTCGGCGATCCGGCCGCCGAAGAGGAGGAGACCGCCGAAGGCGAGGGCGTAGGCGGTGATGACCCACTGCTTGTTGCCGTCGGAGATGCCGAGGTCGGTCTGGGCCGAGGGCAGCGCGATGTTCACGATGGTCGCGTCGAGGACGACCATCAACTGGGCGAGGGCGATGAAGGCGAGGGCTTTCCAGCGGCTCGGATCGGGAAGGGCGGTGTCGGCTGTTCTGGACAGATCGGCCGTTTTTGACATGGGTGTAGCCACCTAAGGACGTGCGAGGGCGCCGAGGCGTCGCGAAGTGGGCGTCGGCGGTACGGGCTGTGGCGTACGCGCGACGGTTGTGTGAGCCGCCCGCGCGTGACAGGGACGTACGGGCCGGTGTTCGGGTGGGGCGGGACGATGAGGCCGATGGAGTCGGCGGGTCCGGGAAGGTTCAGGTCGGTGCGGCCGTCAGGAGCGCCGCAGATCCTCCAAGGTCGCCGCCGATCCAGGCAGTTCGGAGCGGGCCGGGGTCTCCAGGCCGTCCAGGAACAACTGCAGATGACGGTGGGTGAACCGGTCGATGCCCTGGCAGGCGATGCCGGGGAGCGGCCGGGTGAGCTGGGAGAGGGCGACGAGTACGTCACCGACGGCGATGTCGGTACGCAGCCGCCCCGCGGACTGGGCGCGCGTCACGAGCCCTGCGACGGCCTCTTCGAGGCGGTCGCGCTCGGCGAGCAGATCGGGGTGGTCCTTGTCGAAGACGCCGGAGATCATCGGGCACAGGGCGCCGATCCGTTCGTCGGCGGCCGCGTGCACGAAGCGGCTGAGCGCGGCGAACGGGTCGGACTCCGCGGCGACGGCCTCCTCGGCCCTCAGGGTGGTGCGGGAGGTGACCGCGAGGACGACCTCATGGGTGAGGGCAGCGCGGTCGGGGAAGTTCCGGTAGAGCGTGGCGTTGCCGACGCCCGCACGGCGGGCGACGTCGTCCAGCGCCACGTCGGGGCCGAACTCGACGAACAGCTCGCGCGCGGCCGAGACGATCCGCTCACGGTTGCGCAACGCGTCGGCCCGCGGACGGGCGACGCGGCACGATGCCGTCGGCGCGGCGCTCTTCCCGGCGGCGGCCTCCGCGACACGTCCGGTGCCGATGTCGGTCCGGGTGGCGCTTCCGGTGCCGGTCCGCGTGACGCTGCCGGTGCCGGTGCCGGTCCGGGTGACACGTCCGGTGCCGGGCTGCGCGGTGTTGCCGGTGACGGCGGCCTGCGCGGCGCCCTTGGCGACGGTCTCCACTGCGACCCTCACCTCCCCTTCCCCTGCGTAGCCGGTCGGACCCCATCCGTAACCGGGGACCGCTTCCCCGTTTAGCGGGGACACGTGTGCAAACGGGGAGAGGTTCCCCGGTTATTTCCCACCCATGATGTGACCTGCATCACATCGATCTTGGGTGGAAACCCACCGATCGGCGCACCCAGCGAGCGGCCCCGGACCACCCGGCAGAGGCTGATCGCCAGAGCGCAGTCAGGGGTCGGCCGGCTGCCGCGGACCCCGAAGGCGCCTCTATGCAGCAGCCCCGCCACCGGATACGCAGACACCGCCGCCCGGTCGCCCTGGCCGGAGCGACCGCGCTGGTCATAGCCGCCATGGCCTCGGCCAGCACCACCCTCCACTCCGGCGGCCGCGCCTCGGCGGGCCCGGCGGCCACCGCCCAGGACTCCGCGCTCGCCCCGTGCCGGATCTCCGCGACCATGGGCGTGCAGATGTCGGAGGGCCTGCCGACCCCGCCCGGCTACGCCCGGTCGACCGGCGAGATCAGGGCGCTCAACCTGATGATCGACTTCCCGGACGCGGAGGGTACGGAACCCGCGACGGACCGGTTCGCGGAGTTCTTCCCGCAGACCTCCGACTGGTTCCGGACCAGCTCCTACGGCCGGCTCGTCTACCGGCCCGAGGCCCCCGTCAAGGACTGGCTGCGGATGCCGATGGCGTTCACGGAGTACGGGATAGAGCGCGGCTCACCGTTCGAGCCGGGCTACCGCCAGCTGGTGAAGGACATCGTCGCGGCCGCCGACCCCCGGGTCGACTTCTCGGAGTACGACCTGGTCAACATCCTGGTCAGCCCGAACGCCGGCCCCTCCGCACTGGACACCGTGCTCTCCGTGACCTTCTCCGGCAACGACGAGGCCCCGGAGGCGGACGGCGTACCGCTCGCCAACACCTCGTTCGTCTACAGCCGCCAGGACGACGGATCGGGGTCGTACTCCGAGACCGGCTACCGCGTCCTGCCGCACGAGAACGGCCATGTCTTCGGGCTGCCCGACCTCTACACGATGGAGGGCGGCGGCTCCGTCGGGCACTGGGACATCATGTCCGAGGACTGGGGCGCCAACAACGACTTCCTGGCCTGGCACAAGTGGAAGCTCGGCTGGCTCGACAACGAGCAGATCAGCTGCGCCTCGCAGCCCGGCGTCAGCGAGCACACGCTCGGCCCGCTGGCCACCGAGGGCGGCACCAAGCTCGCCTTCGTCCCGCTGAGCGCGCAGTCCGGCTACGCCGTGGAGGTCCGCACGGCCGGGGGCAACGACGAGGCGGTCTGCCGGCCCGGGGTGCTGATCTACAAGGTCAGCTCCGACGTGGACACCGGCCAGGGCCCGGTCTCCGTCGCCGACGCCACCGAGGACAGCGGCGGCTGCACCCGGCGCCCCAACGTGCACGCGGAGCTGTCCGACGCCCCGTTCCGGCCCGGCCAGACCTTCACCGACCGGGCCAACGGCGTACGGATATCCGTGCTGGACGAGGACGACGACGGCAACTACCGGGTACGGGTCACGCGCCCGTGAGCCGGCCGAGGACCTACGTGCTCGTGAGCCGCCCGAGGACGTACGCGCCCGTGCACCGGCCCGCGGCCTACGCGCCCTGGGGCCGGCCGACGACGGAGACCCACCCGTCGCGGCGTACGGCACGGTCCCCCGTACGGAACCACCCGCCGTCACCGAAGGCGGCCCCGGTCGCCGCCGCGTCGCGCCAGTAGCCGCGGAACAGCGACTGGCCGCGCAGCCACAGCTCCCCCAGCTCCCCGTCGGGCAGTTCCACGCCCGCCGGACCGGCGATCCGCACCTCCGTGACCGGGGCGGGCCGGCCCGCGTCGCCGGGCTCCTCGCCGAGCGGCGCGAGGACGACGCCGCAGGTCTCGGCCGGGCCGTAACCGGCCGGCCCGTCCCCGGCGGTGGCGTCGTCCGTCAGGGCGAGGGCGCCGCCGGCCGCCATCGCACCGTAGAAGCCGGTGAACGCGGCGGCATCGGAGAACGGGACCGCCACCGGGGAGACCGGGGCGGGCTCCAGCCCCGGGATGGCGCCGCGCGCCCGCGCGGAGGCCGCCGCGTGGTAGCGGGCGTTGAGCGCGGCACCGGTCTGGGCGAGCTGGGTGGCCACCGCGCCCCGGGGGCGGCCGGTGGCGCCGAGGGTGTAGAGGATCGTGGCGTCGTCCTCGGGCCGGGGTTCCCCGTCGGGCGGCGCGGCCAGCGGGTCGGGGGCGGGGAAATCCTCGTACCGCTCGACACGCAGGCCGTCCGCCGCCTGATCCCCGCCGGGGAACTCGACGCGTGGTCCCGAAGCGCCCTCGTCGCCGGAGCCGGGGAAGAGGACGACGCGCGTCCCGGTCCGCCGGGCCCAGCCGGCGACCCGCCCCAGCCGCTCCCCGTCCACCAGCAGCACCCCGGGCTCGCAGTCCTCCAGCGCGTGCGTGAACGCGTCCTCGGTCCACCCGGCGTCGAGGGGTACGGCGACGAGACCGGCCAACTGGGCCGCCCAGAAGGCGATCTGCCACTCGGGACGGTTCCCCGACGCGATCACGGCACGGTCGCCCGAGCGCAGCCCGTACCCCTCCCGCAGACGTACCGCGAGAGCCGAGGCGGCGGCGAAGAACTCCCCGTAGGAGCAGGTCCGTTCCCCCGCGATCAGGAACGGCGCCTCCCCGTAGGCCCAGGTGGTCTCGACGAACTCCCGGAGCGTACGGGGGCCGTCGGCGTACTCCGGCGTCCCCCGCTCGCCGAGCACCACGGCGAAAGGAGCACCGGGCGCGGTGAGGGAGGCCTCGACGCGCGCGGCGCGCCGGGCGAGCTCAGCCGATGCGGCTGCTTCGGGGTCCGGGGACGGGACGGTGTGCGGCACGGACGGCCTCTCTCGCGCTGGCTCTGACGCTGACTGACATGCGAGACGCTATGCGGGCGGCGGCCCGTCGCCAAGGCCGTCGTCGGGCCTTCGCGGCGGGCGGGCTCGGGGCGCTCGCGGCGGTCAGGCCGATGAGGGTGTAGAGGTTCACTTCGCCGTGATCCTCACCGGGAGGCTCTCCAGACCGTTCACGACGATCGAGCTCAACGGCACCGCCGGGCCCGTCTGTTCGATGGAACGCACCGAGTCGAGCAGCTCGGTGAACAGGATGCGCATCTCGGTGCGGGTCATCATCGCCCCCAGGCAGAAGTGCGTTCCCGCGCCCAGCGCCAGATGACGGTTGGGGCGGCGGGCGATGTCGAACAGGTCCGGGTCCGCGAAGTGCCGCTCGTCCCGGTTGGCCGACGGGGTCCACAGGACGACGCGGTCGCCCGCCTCCAGCGGACGGTCCCGCAGCATCACCGGTTCGGTCACCGTCCGCATGATGTGGGTCGCGCTGGAGGTCCAGCGCAGCACCTCCTCCACCGCCGTCGGCATCAGCCCCCGGTCCGCGCGCAGCCGCTCCCACGCGTCCGGCCGGTCGAGGAAGGTCTTCATCCCGCCGGCCACCGCGAGGCGGACGTTCTCGGTGCCGCCGACCAGGAGGTTGTCGCAGTTCAGGAGGATGTCCTCCTCCGTGAGCAGCTCCCCGTCGACCTCGCCGTTGACCAGGGCGCTGACGAGATCGTCCTCGGGCCGGTCCATCCGCCGGTACATCAGCTCGACGAAGTACGCCATGATCTCCTGGTGCGCGACGCTGCGGACCTCCGGCTCGCCCGCCCCGAACGCCCTGCTGGTGAGGGCGAAGAGCATCTCCTGCTCATGGTCCGGCACCCCCATCAGCCGGCAGATCACATAGAGCGGCAGCCGCGCCGCGACATCGGTGACGAAGTCGCACGTCCCGAGCCCGGCCGCGCGCGTCACGACCTGGCGCACGGCCCCGCGCATCGCGTCCTCCAGCGCCCGCACCGAACGGGTGGTGAACCAGTCGGCGACCAGCGACCGCAGGGCCTTGTGCCGGGGCGGGTCGGTCAGGGCGAGGGTGCGGCCGCCGCCCGGGTCCCGGCCGTGCGACCGGGGGCGCAGCAGGATGCCCTGCGCCGAGCTGAACACCTTGGCGTCCTGGTAGACGGTGCGGACGTCCTCGTACCGGGTGACCGACCAGAACGCCGGGTACTCCCCGGCCTCGTGGCGGCGGACCGGGTCGTGGTCGCGCATCCAGCGCCACACGGGGTGCGGGTCGCCGGTCGCGTACAGCTCGGGGTCGACGAGGCTGACGGTCTCGGGGGCGAGGACGTTCATGACGGGTCTCCTTCGTGCGACGGCAGGGTGTGGACGAGCTCGGCGAGCCGCTCGGCCAGCTCGTGGGCGGTGGCGTGCCCGACCGCGTCGGGGCGGTGGTTGACGGCGAGCCGCAGCCGGCCGTCGGGCAGCGGCCAGACCTCGGTCTGGACCTCCAGCGGGATGTCCAGGTAGGGCGGGCGCAGCAGGGTGGTCCCGAGACCGGTCAGGGACAGTTCGGGGATCGCGTTGTCCTGGAGCACCAGCAGGGTCTGGAAGAGCGGGGGCCGCCCGGTGCGCGGCGGGTTGAGCAGCCGGACCAGCTCGTGGAAGGACACGTCCTGGGCGGCGAAGGCCCGGTCGAGGACGCGGCCCGCTTCGGCGACGGCCTCCGGCCCGCCGTCGAGGACCGCGCCGCGCAGCCGCAGGCAGGCCATCTCGATGTGGCAGCCGACCGCGTCGTCGAGGCGGGGGTCGAAGCGCTGAGCCACCGGGACGCCGACCGCGAAGTCGCGCTGCCCGGTGAGTTCGGCCAGCACCTGCCCGTAGCAGGCCAGCAGAACGGCGTACCGCGTGACGCCGGCGCGGGCGGCGCCAGCGTCCAGACGCGCCGCGGCGTCCGGCTCCAGCAGGCGCTCCGTGCGGAACACGGGCACGACGGGGGCGTCTGTCGGGTCGGTCCTGGCCGGCCAGGTCAGTTCCGGTACGCCGGCCAAGGCGTCGAGCAGCGTGGCGCGTTGGTGCTCCGGATCGGCGTGCGCCAGGCGCTCCGCCCGCAGGCGCGCGCTCGCGGCGACGGAGAGCGCCGGGGGCGGGGACGGCGCGGGGGCCGCGTCGCCGGCTGCGGCCCGGGCGGCGTTGTAGGCCGCCGCCAGGTCTCCGGCGAGCACCGACTCCGACCATCCGTCGAACGCGATGTGGTGGACCACGCAGCCGAACACCCAGGCCCGGCCGGGCTCCAGCGGGACCAGCGCGGTCCGCCACACCTCGCCCTCGTCGAGGCCGAGGGGTGCGCCCAGGGTCGCGCGGAGCGTCTCGACCGCACGGTCCGTGTCCGGTTCCGGCTCCAGGATCTCCAGGACCGGGGCGGGGAGGTCCGTCACACGGGCCACGGGGTGCGGGGTGGCCGTACAGGCCGTCCGCAGCGTCTCGTGGCGCTCGTGCACGGTCTCGACGGCGCTGTCGAGGGAGTCCAGGTCGAGGTCGCCGTCGATCCGGAAGAGCAGCAGGCAGTGCGCGGACCGGTCCTGCGGGCGCAGGAGGTGGTTGGTGAGGTAGCCGGTCTGCATGGGCGTCAGCGGGACGTCGTCGCCCGCCGCCACGGGGGCCGGCGGGGCGGACACCTCCTCCGCGAGCCACTGGCCCAGGCCCCGGGCGGTCGGGTGCTCGTACAGCCGCGACACGGGTACGGGACGCTCCAGTTCCGCCGCGAGGCGGGCGCAGACGCGGCCACCGGCCAGGGACGAGCCGCCGAGGTCCGTGAAGGGGGTGTCGAGCGGAACGGTGGGCAGGCCGAGGACGGCCGCGAAGACGGCGGCGGTGCGGTGGACGTACGACGACGGCTCGTCGGACGCGCGGCGCACGGCTCCCCCGGTGGACGACGTGGGCGCGGTGCCGGACGAGGTGCCGGACGGCTGCGCGGGGGCAGTCGGGGCCGAGGTGCCTGAAGGCTGCGCGGCGGCGGTCGCGGCCGAGGTCCCGGACGGTGCCCCGGCGGCTGTCGGGGCCTTCGGCTGCCGCGTGCCGTCGGCCGCCTCCGGGGCCCACAGGTCCAGCAGCGCCCGCTCGTCCAGCTTGCCCTGGGCGGTCAGCGGGAACCCGGCCACCGCCAGCACGGCGTCCGGCCGCTGGTAGGCGACCAGTTCAGCCGCCAGCGTCGCGGCGGCCGCGCTCAGCGGATCTCCCGGCCGCTCGGGCACGCAGAACGCCACCAGGCCCTCGGTGTTGCCCGCCGCGTTGCGGTGGGCCACCACCCGGCAGTCGCGGACCGCGGGCAGCAGGTCCTGGATCCGGCGTTCCACCTCGGCCGGTTCGACACGGTGACCGCGCACCTTCACCTGGCGGTCGGCACGGCCCTCGTAGTGCAGCACGCCGTTCTCGTCCAGCCGCCCGAGGTCTCCGGTGCGGTAGACCCGTACGTCCTCGCCGTCGACCCGCACCCGGGGGAACTTGGCCTCGGTGAGCTCCGGTTCGCCGAGGTAGCGCAGGGCGAGCCCGTCGCCCGCGACGCAGATCTCGCCGTCGATGACGTGGATACGGGTGCCGGGGACCGGGCGGCCGACGGGAATGCCGCCGGGCAGGTCGCAGTCGGCCTCGGTGATGCGGTGCGTGGTGGCGAAGACGGTGCTCTCGACCGGCCCGTACCCGTTGATCAGGGCGATGCCGGGGTGGCGCCGGACGAAGGCGCGCACATGGGGGACGGAGAGCCGTTCGCCGCCGGTGATCACCTGGGCCAGCCCGAGGAAGGCGTCCGGGTCCTCGTCCACGACCATGTTGAGCAGACTGCTGGTGAGCCAGACCGTGTCGGCCCCGTGGACGGCGACCGCCTCGCGCAGTGCCTGGCCGGAGAGATACGGCTCTTCGACGACGAGGGAGGTGCCGCCGCTGAGCAGGGCGGCCCACAGCTCCAGCGAGAACGCGTCCCAGGGCAGCGCGGCCGCCAGCGGGATCACGGTCGCGGGGCCGAACCGGGCGAAGGTGTCCGGGCGCACCAGGCGGGCGGTGGCCCGGTGCGGGCTCAGCACTCCTTTCGGGCGGCCGGTCGTCCCGGAGGTGAAGAAGACACAGGCCGGCGCGTCGGAGGAGACCTCGCCACCGACCCGGACCGGAACGCCGGAGGCAGCCTCGCCACCGACCCGGACCGGAACGCCGGAGGCAGCCTCGCCACCGACCCGGACCGGGGCGCCGGAGGCAGCCTCGCCACCGACCCGGACCGGGGCGCCGGAGGCGGCCTCGGCGGGTGACCAGGCCGGCAGGCCCGACCGCTCGCAGCCCGGGTCCCCCGTGACGATCAGCCGCGCGCCGAGCCGGTCGGTGACCTCCCGGATCCGCCTGTCCGGCCACGCCGGGTCGAGCAGGGCGTAGGCCGCACCCAGCTTCAGCACGGCCAGCACCGAGACGATCAGCTCCGTGCCCCGGGGCAGCAGCACGGGGACGAGGTCACCGGCGACGACACCCCGGCGCGCCAGGGACCCGGCCCGGGCGTCGGCGGCCCGGTCGAGCTCGGCGTAACTCAGCCGGCGCGCCCCGTGCACGACCGCGGTCGCCGCCGGGGTCCTCGCCGCCCACCGGGCGACGGCCCCGTGCAGGGTCTCGTGCGGACCCTCCTGCGAGGTCGCGTGCGGGGTTGCGTGCGGGCCCTCCTGCGAGGCCGCGTGCGGGACCTCGTGCGGGGTCACCGTGGCCGCGCTCATGCCCCCGCCCCCAGCGCCTCACGCAGGGCACGCCCGAAGACGTCCATCTCCTCCGGGGTGTTGTAGTAGTGGGCCGAGACCCGCACCGCCGTGTCCACTCCCCGGTCCGCCATGTAGATCGGGGTGTGGTGACCGACGATCTTCCAGACGTTGATCCGCTGCTCGGCGAGGCGGGCCATCACCGTCGCGGCATCGACGTCCGCGTGGCGGAACGTGAGGATGCCGGACTGTTTCGTGCCGGGGGCGATGAGTTCGACGCCCGGGGCGCCGGTCACCGCCGCCCGCAGGGCCCCGAACACGTCCTCGTGGTCGAACGGCTTGCCCTCCTCGAAGAGGGTGAGCGCCGTGTTGAGCCCGGCCACGGCGGCGGTGCCGCGCTCGGCCAGCTCCAGGGACCGGGCGCTGCGGTCGTCGATCCGGTAGCCCGTGGCCGAGTCGACGTGCGCCACGTGCAGATCGTGGAAGCCCGGCAGCAGGGCGGCGCGCAATTCGGGCGCGACATAGGCGAAGGCGGTGCCACGCGGGCCGCGCAGGAACTTGCGGCCCGCCCCGGTGAGCAGCTGGCAGCCGATCCGGGCCGCGCTGACGGGCACCTGGCCGATCGACTGGCAGGCGTCGACGGCGTAGAAGCAGCGGTGGGGGGCGAGCAGCCGGCCGATCTCCTCGACCGGGTTGACGATGCCGCAGCCGGACGGGATGTGCGTCACGGAGACGAGGGCGACATCGTCGTCGATGTGGGCGGCCATCCAGTCGAGGTCGAGGTCGCCGCTCGGCAGGAGGGGGACGACCTCGATCGTGCAGCCGGTCCGGTCGCGCAGGTCGAACAGGGAGATGAGGTTGCCCGCGTACTCGTAGGGCGTGACCCAGACCCGGTCGCCGGGCCCGAGGTTCAGCCGGGGCACGACGGCGCACCAGGCGCGGGTGGCGCTGTCGAACAGGGCGACATCGGCGACCGGGGCGTCGAGGATCCGGGCGAGGCGGCGGTAGACCTCGTCGTTGACGACGCCGTCGTAGAAGCTCTCGGTCTCGTAGCAGCCGGCGGCCGCCTCCCGGTCGAGGACCTCGGCCATGGTCCGCCGCACCTCGGCGGGGACGAGGCCCGCTCCGGCGGTGTTCAGGTGAATCATGCTGTGCGCTCGCTCCGTTGGGTGGATTCGGTTACGTGGTCGGGGGCGGGGAGCCGGTCGGACAGGCGTCAGTAGCCGGCGCCCACGGTGCGGCCCTCCGCCTGACCGCGTTCGGCGATGTCGGCCAGGGCGGTGAGCACCATCGGGGGGTGCTCGGCGAGGCGGTGCAGCAGGTGCAGCCACCAGTTCTCGCCGTAGGTGGCGTAGATACGGCAGGCGTGGCCCGACTCGCGGTAGGAGCGCAGCAGTTCGGGGCGTACGCCGTGGAGCATCTCGATCTCCTCGACCCGGTCCAGCAGTCCGCTCCTCGCGGCGGCTTCGAGGATCGCCGGGTCCTGGGTGGCCAGGCTGAGCCGGGCGCCCCGGTCCACCAGCGCGGCGGCGAGCCGGAGATAGCGGGCGTCGAGGGCCGGGCCGCGCCCCAGGGCCACCTCGGGGGGTGCGACGAAGGCCCCCTTGACCAGGCGGATCCGGCGGCCCGCGACCGGTACGGCGTCGAGGTCGCCCTCGGTGCGGTGCAGATAGGCCTGGAGGGTGACGCCGAGGTTGGCGTGATCGGCGGCGAGCTCACGGTAGGTCCCGAGGACGTCGTCGACGGCGGGCGCCCGTTCCATGCTGAGGACGACCTCGCTGCCCCGGGCCGCGGCGGCCGAGGTGATCCGCGCGGTGTTGGCCGCACAGAGCTCCCGGGAGAGGGCGAGGCCCACGTTGGAGAGGTCGAAGCCGAGCTGCTCGGGGACCGGCTCATGGGCGAGGACCGCCAGGTACTCCCCCACGACCCGCTCGACCTCGGCGGGGTCGGCGGCCTCCTCGCCGACGAACTCCACCGCGATCCGGTACGACTTGGCCCGCAGCACGCGGAGGTGGTCGAGGAAGGCGTCGCGGTCGGCCGCGAGCACGTACCGGTGCGCGGCGGGCGACAGGAGGTCCTGGAGGAGGGATCCGGGGGCGGTGAACGCGCTGCGGCACCGGGGGTCGGCGGCCAGGAGCCGCAGACCGCGGCCGGCGGCCTCGTGCAGGGCGCGCTGGGAGACGGGCGTTCGCTCGGGGAGTGCCGTGTTCATGAGAGGACCTTGGCCTTTGCGTCGTCGCCGGAGGCGTCGTGGACGTTCTCGCCGATGTGACCGATGCGGTCGATGTCGCCGTCGAGCGGCGGGGCGGTCTCCGCGAGGACGAAGGCGGCCGGGTCGGGGGCGCCGGACCGGGCGGCGGCCACCATGAGCTGGGCGAAGCTGGGCCCGGCCGCGGCCGGGTCGCCGCCGCGCTGTCTCCAGGTGCGGTACTTGGCGGCGTAACTGATCACGGTCTCCTTGTCGCGGCGGTCCCGCGGCCGGGTGAACGCGCCCGCCCACAGTCCGTCCCAGGCGGCGTAGCCGGGATCGCCGAGGAGCACCTTGTGCGCGCGGCCGAGGTTCCAGAACGGGATGCCGGCGTTCATGTGGTGGACCAGGTGGTAGCGGTCGTTGTGACGGCTGAGGAAGAAGCGCTCCAGGAAGATCCCGTGCCGGTTGCGGGTCAGCAGGACCTGCTTGTTCTCGCTCTCCGGCATGGGGTAGTGCTCGGACAGCTCGGCGAGCCAGCCGATGGCCACATTGGTGGTGAACAGCGGGACGAACCAGAACAGCAGCAGTTCGGGCAGCACGCCGAACCAGGCGCAGACGCCGAAGATCGCGGCCCACTGGGCGACGAAGACCTTCTGCTCGGTGCGGAGGGCGACGGGCACCGAGACGGTGATCTGCGAGCTGTCGCAGAAGACCCGCTCGCGGGCGATGTAGCCGAGGTACTTGAGGGTGCGCAGGCCGAGTGCGGAGGCGACGACCTCCTTGAGGAAGAAGTGCCGGTCGGAGCGTTCGGTGTCGTAGAGGCCGCACTCGATGTGGAAGCTGTAGTCCGGGTCGTTGACCGCGTCGCCCAGGTTGCGGTGGTGGTTGCCGACGTGGGAGCTGCGGTAGGGCCCGTAGAGGTGCCAGACGAGGTAGCCGGAGAGCAGGGAGCCGCCGACCAGGTTCAGCGTCTTGTTCCGGGCGAACACCTTGTGGCTGGACTCGTGCAGGAAGTGGGCCAGGAAGCGCTGTACGGAACCGATGACGAGCAGGGCCAGCGGATAGAACGCGTACGACACCTGGGTGCAGAGCACCACACAGGCGGCGATCAGCGCGTATTCGAAGAGGATCGCGAGCGGTGCGTGGTGGTTGTCCAGGGTCCGCAGATGACGCAGTTCCTTGCGGATGTCCGGGGCGAGCCGGTCGAAGTTCAGCTGCTCGAAAGTGGACATGACGAAGCCTCCGTTCGGTACGGAATGGGCGGAAAGGCCGGAAAGTTCGAGGAGTTCGGGAAGAGCGGTGGTGCGGGAGCTCAGGAGGGGGAACTGGACGAGGCGGCGGCGGGCGTGAAGCCCAGCGCGTCGGCGTACAGGCGCAGTTCCGCCCGCAGCGAGGCGGCGACGGTCGCGGAGCGGCGGAACCCATGGCCCTCGCCCTCGAAGGTCAGACAGCGGTACGGGACCGTGTCGGGGTCGATCTTCTGGAGCAGGCGCTCCGCCTGGGCGGGCGGGCAGACGGTGTCGTCGAGGCCTTGGAGGAGCACGAAGGGCGTGCGGATGCGGTCGGCCTCGCGCAGCGGCGACTGGTGCGCGTACCGGTCGGCGGTGTCCGGCCAGGGGCCGATCAGGCCGTCGAGGTAGCGGGATTCGAAGTCGTGGGTCTCCTCGCGCCAGCTCACCGGGTCGAGCACCGGGTAGTAGACGGCGGCGGCCCGGTAGAGGCCGGGTTCGGCGGCGATGGACGCCACGGCGGTCCAGCCGCCCGCGCTGCCGCCGCGGATCGCGATGCGGTCCGGGTCGGCGAGCCCTTCGGCGATCAGGCCGCGTGCGGCGGTGGCGCAGTCCTGGACGTCGGTCAGGCCCCAGCGGTGGCGCAGCCGTTCGCGGTAGGCCCGGCCGTAGCCGGTGGAGCCGCCGTACTGGACGTCCACGACGCCGATGCCCCGGCTGGTGAAGTACGAGATCTCCTGGTTGAGCACCAGGTGGGAGCGGCTGGTGGGCCCGCCGTGCGCGAGGACCAGGTAGGGCGGGAGTTCGTCGCCGGGTCCGGTGAACTCCGGGTGGTGCGGCGGGTACACATGGACGTGGACGGGTTCGCCGTCGTCGCCCCGGTAGGTGCGCCGGTACGGGGTGGTGGCGTAGGCGTCCGGGGCCGGCGTCCGGGCGTACGAGGCGGCGCCATCGGCGTCCGGGGCCGGCGCGTCGGACGGCAGGGACCGGCCATCCGACGACGGGGCCCGGACCGTCCGCACGCTGCCGTCCGCCGGGTCGGCCAGCACGACCGTGCGCCGGCGGCCGGGCGAGGAGGCGACGGCGGCGATCCGGCGGCCGTCGGTCGCGGCGAAGTGCCATTCGGTGGCGGGGTCCGCGAAGTCGGTGAGGACCCCGTCCGCCCCGAGGATGCCGAGGCGGCGCTCGCCGACACCGTGGATCACCGCGAGCGTGCCGTCCAGCAGCGGAAGGCACCAGCGCAGTCCGATCCGCCACAGCGCCTCGCCGAACTCCTCCGGGCGGGGGCAGAGCGACCGGGTCCCGCCGTCCCGGTCGACGGCGTGGACGTTCCACCAGCCGTCCGGGTCGCTGACCGCGTACAGCGTGCCCGAGCCGTCGGTGGCCCAGTCCGCCTGGGTCACCGCCTCGCCCTCGCCGCCCATGCGGACCGCCGGCGCGCCGAGCGTGCCGTCGGGGAGGACGGCGGCGACCATCAGCCGGGTGGTGTCCCAGGGCATGTCGGGGTGGTCCCAGCCGAGCCAGGCCACCCGGTCGCCGCCGGGTTCGATCCGCGGTCCGGTCATGAAGTGGTGGGTGGCGGCCAGTTCACGGACCCGGGAGGGGTCCTCGGCCGCGCTGCCGTCCAGCGGGATCGCCACCAGATGGCGTCGTGCGGTACGGGCGGTGTCGTCCGCCACGGTCTCGCGCAGGCACCAGATCTCGTCGCCGTGGACGGCGAAGTCCGCGTACCGCAGCTCGCCGGGCCAGGCGCCCGGCGGGCTCAGCGGTACCGGGTCGGAGCCGGGCCGCCAGCGGTGGAGGCGCTGGTCGGGGCCGTGCGTGAAGACCAGCCCGTCCGCCGCCCGGCCGGACAGCGCCAGCCAGGGCCGGCCGCCGTACTCGATGACCCGGGTGCGGACGTCCCAGCCGGGCGGCAGCACCTCCTCGACGCCGTCGGCGGTCCGCCGCATCAGACCGCTGCGGCCGTCCTCCTCGGGGAGCACCTCGGTCCAGCAGACGTCGTCGCCGAGGAAACCGACCCACTCCAGCAGGGCGTCGCCCCGGGCGGCGTCGTCGGCCTCGATCGGGGAGGGCCAACTCCCGTACGGCAGAACACTTTTCGTGTCGCTCATATCGCCGCTGCCTCCCTGCGTGCGGGCTCCGGGGTGTACGCGATCCGGGGGATGCCCGGGGCGTCGCTGTCCAGCCCGTAGGAGGGGACGGGGCGGTCGTCGCTGACCCAGAAGTGGCCGTCCAGGTCGGACCAGTCGCACAGGCCCGCGAGCTGGGCGGCGTACGCGATGGCCCGGGGCGGTTCCAGGAAGCAGCCCAGCATCCGGGCCGCGCCCTTCTCGGTGGCGTCCGTGAGGGCGTCGAGCGCGGGAAGGATCCCGCCGAAGCGCATCAGTTTGACGTTGAGGCCGCCTGCCGTGCCGACGGCGAACGCCGCGTCCCCGGCGGTGGCGATCCCCTCGTCGAGGACGACGGCGGTGCCGGGCAGCGCCGCGCGGATCGCGGGCAGCAGCGCCGGATCGCGTACCGGATCCTCCAGGACGGCGGGGGCCAGTTCGGCGAGCAGGGGGCGCAGCCGCTCCCAGTCCTGCCGGTCCCAGCCCCGGTTGGCGTCGAGGATCAGCGGTGCGGGGACGCCGAGCAGCGAGCGCAGGATCTGTTCGTCGTCGGCGCCGCCCAGCTTGATCTTGAGCGGGCGGCCGTCGAGGGGGATGTCCTCCCCGATCGGCACGGTGTGCAGGAGCCGGACGCGTCCCGGTTCCGGCAGCCCGAGCAGCCGCCACACGGGGACGCCGGCCCGGCGGGCGGCGCGGTCCAGGAAGGCCATCTCCACGAGCATCCGGGCGGGTGCGCCGACCCCGTCGGCCGCCGCCTTCTCCAGGGCGGCGCGCAGCGGGGCGACCGGGTCGGCCCCGTCCGCGCCGTGGTGGGAGTCGTCGCGGGCCGCGGCCAGCGTTCGGGCGAGCGCCTCCGCCTCGGCGGCGATGGCGGGGCCGTCCTGACCGTAGCCGCTGTCGGCGGTGATCTCCCCCTCGCCGACGGTCCGTCCGCCCTGGAAGAGCCGCAGCCGGAGGTGGTCGACCGTCTCGATCGTCATGTGCGAGATGCGGAACGAGCTGGTGAGCGGCCGGGGTTCGAGGTCGACGCGCACCTCGGGAACGGCGTCGCCCGTGTCCACCGCGTCCACCGGCTCCACCGTGAAGCGCACCGACGCGACCAGTTCGCGGG
Source organism: Streptomyces rubiginosohelvolus (assembly GCF_014649875.1). GTDB lineage: Bacteria > Actinomycetota > Actinomycetes > Streptomycetales > Streptomycetaceae > Streptomyces > Streptomyces rubiginosohelvolus. The sequence continues at coordinate 85,744 of NZ_BMTW01000012.1, forward strand.
CGAGTTCCCGTGCCTCGGCCGGGGTCGCCGCGCCGACGACCACCGCGCCCACCCGGTCGCCGCCGCTGCGGAAGCCCGGGACGACGTCGCCGGGGCCGACGCGCAGTTCGGCGTGGAGGACGGCGGGGTGCGTGCGGACCGCGTCCCAGCCGGAGACGGCGCTCACCCGGCCCTCGGGCGGCGCGAAGTAGCGTGCGGCGGCGGCCCGTTCGGGGGCGGGCAGCGCGGTGGGGAGGTCGACGGGGAGGCCGAGCGCGTCGTCGTAGACGGTCCCGTACAGCTCCAGACCGGGCCGGACGTGGGGCAGCATCCGGTGGATCCAGCCGCCGCCGATCCGGACGTGCACCTCGCCGAGGACGATGCCCTCCGCGGTGAGCCACAGCTCGACGTGGAACAGGCCGAAGCGCAGTTCCAGGGCGGTGAGCGCGGCGGTGACGGTCTCCTCGACGCTGCGGCGGGTCTCCTCGGGGAGGTCCGCCGGCAGGACGTGCCCGATCTCGACGAAGTACGGCGGCGGCAGCTTCTCCTTGGCCGTGACCGCCAGGACGCGCGGGCTGCCGCCGACGAAGACGCCCTCGACGCTGAACTCCCTGCCGTCGACGAACTCCTCGACGAGGAAGGGCGCTTCGCGGTCGGGGAGCTGGGCGAGCGCGGCCGGCAGATCATCGGGTCCGGTCACCTTGCGGACGCCCGCGCTGTCCGCGCCGTCGCGCGGTTTGACGACCCAGGGCCCCGCCGTGGCGGCGAGGAAGGCGCGGGCCTCGGACGCGTCCCGGCACACCCGCACGGCGGGCTGGCGGAATCCGGCGGCGGCGAGCGCCGCCCGGCAGGCGTCCTTGGTACGGATCCGGCGCACGGCGGCGGGCGGATTCCCGGGCAGTTCCAGGGCCTGCGCGGTGGCGGCGACCGCCTCCTGGGCCATCTCCCGCACGCCGAAGACGAGGGCGGGGCGCTCCCCGTCGGTGGCGCGCCCGGCCGCCCAGTCGGCGGTGTCGCCGGGACGGGCGAAGTCGACCGCGGTGGCCGTGTCGGCGGCGGCGGTGACGGCCGGGGTGGCGGCGAGGGTGTCGGCCCGGTTGGTGACATGGGTGCGCAGGCCGCGGGCGCGCGCCTGCTCCAGCGCCTGGACGGCGACGTCGACGCTGAGGGTCATCTCGCCGCCGCCGCCGATGAGCAGCAGTTCGCGGGGGTGGGGCGCGGCGCTCATGCGGCGGCCCCCGCGTCGTCGCGCAGGCGGTAGACGCGGTCCTTGAGCTCCTGGATGCGGGCGTAGTCCCGCTCCACGGCCTCGGCCGACGCGTCGCACAGGTGCACGGCGAAGGTGGCGGTGTACAGGTCGACGGTCGGGCGGATGCGCTTGCCGGGGGCCAGCTTGGGGACGAACGTGTGGACCGTCGGCAGGGCCTCGATCTCCGCGACGACGTCGGCGTCGATCGCCTCGACGACCCCGTCGAGGTCGGTGGCGGCGAGGATCCAGGTGGCGTGGGTCAGTTTGCGGTACGTCCCGCCGGCGTACCGGTCGAGGAACTCCTGCGGCCGGGCGTAGGCGAGCGCGGTGACGTCGGCCTGGTTTCCGCCGAGGCAGATGTCGTGGAAGGCGGGCAGCAGTCCGCCGCTCAGCCGCGCCCCCACCTCGACGAGGGTGGGGCCCTCGGGGGTCACGATGACCTCGGCGTGGGTGGGGCCGTACTGGATGCCCAGGGCGTCGAGCGCCTCGTGCATGTACGCGATGATCGCGGGCCCCGGGCCGGAGTCCGGCGGGGTGATCGAGTCGCGGTCGTAGATGCGGTGGGTGCCCTTGAGCCGCTTGTGGTACTGCCAGATGCCACAGGCGTGCCGCTCCCCGCCGTACGAGACGAAGTCGACCATGTACTCCTCGCCCTGGAGGAAGGACTGGATGAGGACTTCGTCGTTGCGCTCGTGGAAGATGTTGACGGTGCCGAGGACGGCTTCGGCCGCCTTGCGGACCTCTTCGGGACCGTTGCAGATGGCGACGCCGTCGCTGGCGGCGGAGGACATCGGCTTGACGACGACGGGGTAGGAGCCACGGTGCTCGGCCCAGGCGACGAGCTCCTCGGCGTCGTCGCTCTTGAACTGCTCGGCGCAGCGGACGCCTGCCCGGCGCAGCGCCTCGATCATCTCGTACTTGTCCCGGCGGGCGACGGACTGAGCTGTTCCGTTTCCTGGCAACGCGAGCAGTTCGGAGAGTTCGTCGGCAAGCGGTACGCCCGGTTCCTGTCCGGCGACCACGCAGATCGGGGCGAATTCCACCAACCGCGCGGCGGTTTCGGCCGGGGTGCCGTACGGCACGACCGCCCGGTATGCGGTGAGATCGGGCAGTCTCATCGAGGTCATCAGCTCGGGGCTGCTCTGGACGTGCACCACGTCCACACCCAGCTTGGCAAAAGCTGGGGGCAAATGATTACCCGTGGTGTACGCATCAACCAGCACCGCCACAGGGCGTGGTTCGGGGCTCCTCATGTTCTTCACCTTGCGCTCAGAGGTCATCCACAGCCGGATTCGGCCAGGGTGGGTCGCGGGGGTTGGCAAAACATTGCCACACCGTTGACATCAATGGCAATGTCTTAGGCATCATTCGCGGCGCCAGCCACCAGGGAGGACCGGCCATGACCTCCGCCGTACCGTCCGCAGCACCGCCCGCCGAGCCATCCGCAGCACCGTCCCGTTCCGGCCTGAAACGCCCCGCCGCGCTGGCGTTCGCGGGCGCGAGCGCGCTCACGGTCGCCAACATCTATTTCCCGCAGCCCCTGCTGGACGCCGTCGCGTCGGGACTGGACGTCTCCGGGTCGGCCGCGAGCCTGATCGCCACCGCCGCGCAGGTCGGGTACGCGCTGGGCATCGCCCTGGTGGTGCCGCTCGCCGACGCGGCCCGGCTGCGGCGGCTCGCGACCACGCTGCTGCTGCTGACGACGGCCGGACTGCTGGTCGCGGCCGCCGCGCCGAACCTGGCCACCCTCACCGTCGCCACGCTCGCCCTGTCCACCACGACCGTGCTGCCGCAGATACTCGTGCCGACGGCCGCCTCCCTGGCCGGGCCCGGCCACAGCGGGCGCGCCGTGGGGGTGATCGGGATCGGCATCACCCTGGGCTCGACGCTCTCGCGCACCCTCTCCGGTGCGGTCGCCGGGTTCAGCGGCGACTGGCGCACCGCCTATCTGGTCGCGGCGGCGCTCACCGGCGGCCTGGTGTTCGTCCTGCCGCGGCTGCTTCCCGCGTCACGCGGCGGCCGCTCCGTGCCGTACCGGGAGCTGATCGGATCGCTGCCCCGGCTGGTCCGCGCCCATCCCGGGCTGCGGTTCTCCGCCCTCCTGGGAGCGACCGTCTTCGCCGCCTTCAGCGCCTTCTGGGCGACGCTCGCCTTCCACCTGGCCGGGCCGCCGTTCGGCCTGGGGGTGGCGTGGGCGGGGCTGTTCGGCCTGTTCGGCCTGCCCGCGGCGCTGCTCTCGTACACGGCAGGCCGGCTGAGCGACCGGCGCGGGCCGCGGTACGTCAACACGGTGGCCCTGATCTGCGTCAGCGCCGCGTTCCTGGTCCTGGGGGTGGGCGGGGACTCGCTGACCGCACTCGTCATCGGCACGAACCTGCTGGTGTACGGGACCAGTTCCTCGCAGGTCGCCAATCAGGTGCGGGTGTTCCGGCTGGGCGAGCAGGTCCGCGCGCGGCTCAACACCCTGTTCATGCTGGCCAGTTTCACGGGCGGCGCGGTGGGTTCACTCACCGGCGCGGCGCTGTACGCGCGTTGGGGCTGGACGGGAATGGTCCTGGGCTGCGGGGGCTTCCTGCTGCCCGCGGCGGTCGCACTGGCGCGCGGCCGCCACCTGGGCTAGGGCGTGGTGCGGGCGGCCCGCCACCTGGGTTAGGGCGTGGTGCGGGCGGCCCGCCACCTGGGTTAGGGCGTGGTGCGGGCGGCGGCCAGCGTCTCGGCCAGCAGCCGCCAGATGTCGGCGGCGAGATCGATGCTGGCGGCCGCCTGGGCCTCCTCCGCCAGGGCCCGCATCCGCTCCAGCCCCTCCTGATCCCGGCCTTCGATGATCAGCAGCCGGCTGTCGAGGATCTCCAGGCGCACCCGGTTGCGGTAGGTCATGCGCGGATCGGCCGCACGCACCCGGTCCAGCAGGACGCGCGCATCGGCGAACCGCCCCCGCTGGAAGGCGATCTCGGCCTTGATGAAGGTCACCTCCTGCTCCAGCGCGGGAATCCCGACGAAGACCATGCCCGTCTCGGCCTGCTCGGTGTACCGCTCCGAAGCACCCAGCTCCGGCGGGGACTTCTGCAGGTGGAGCCGTGCCGCCGCGACCCGCAGCCGGGTCCAGAGCGTCAGGTTCTCCGCCCCGGCGAAGCCCTCCAGCGCCTCCTCCAGCAGCTTCTGCGCGGCGTCGAGATCCCCCTGCCGCACCCGCACGGCGGCCGCCGTCCACAGGGCCTCCGCCCCCAGCGGTTCCGACCTCGGCACGTTCAGCGCCGTCAGCTCGTCGGCGTGGGCGCGGGCCTCGGTCAGCCGCCCCGCCTCGGCCTCGGCCGACACCAGGGCCAGCAGGCTGGCCGCCACGTCCGGCACCGGGAGATCGTTGTCCCGGGCCAGCCCGTGGGCCGTCGTGGCCGCCTCGACGGCGGGGACGATCTCCCCGCAGGCGCGCAGGCAGCGCGCCAGCTGGGTGAAGCCGCGGGCCCGCAGGGCCGGCAGACCGAGTTCGTCACCCAGCGCGACGAGTTCCTCCAGAACGACCCGCTCCCTGGCGTGATCGCTGTGCTGCCGCCGCCCCTGCGCGACGAGCCAGAGGCCCTGCCAGCGCAGCAGGGGGTCCTGCCCCTCGCCCGGGTGCAGCGCGCGTTCCAGCGCTTCGAGGGTCGTGTCGGAGGTGGCAGAGGCGGCGATGGCCAGGGCCTGTGCCAGCGAGTCGGCGGGGCCCTCCTCCTCGAAGGCGGCGACGCCGATGCCCAGCCGGGAGGCCAGGTGCTGCACGGCGCGTGCGGTCGGCTGCCGGGCGCCGGACTCCAGCCGGGAGACGTAGCCGGTGGACATGCCGTCGCCCGCGAGCGCGGCTTGGGACAGGCCCCGCTCGCTCCGCAACTGCTTGAGTCGCCGCCCGAAGTAAGGCTGTTCCAACACGTGATCAACCCCATTGGTCGCACTGGGAAGTGGGGAGCGGGAGAGGGGCGCCCGCATACGCGCCTTGGTCCGGTGATTGGGGACGAGGCTAGCCAGAGTCGGGGTGGCTGGGCAAATTCTTGCCCAAGAGGTGGCGAGAGTTGGCGGGGATTGTGCGCCCCTCCGCCCGACGAGAATTGCCAAGACTCTGGCAATATCTTGCCAAGCCAGTGACCGCTGGACTAGTTTCCTCGGCAAGCGGCGCTGCCCACTGCGCGCCGCATCTGGTTCCTCCGCTTCCGCCTAGGAGTTTTTGTGCAGTCGTTCCTGCGTGTCACCCGGATCCGTGTCGCCGCCGGCGCCTTCGCCTTCGTGGCCCTGTTCGCCGTCGCGGCCGGGGTGACCTCGGATCTCGACCGGCCGGTCTCGCCCGCCGGGTCCGTCGTCGCGAACGACATCGGCTGGCCCGGGCCGGCTCCGGCTCCGACTCCGGGAGCGAACACGCGCATCCTCGCGGACGGCGACATCGGCTGGCCCGCCCCGCCCACCGTGTGACCGAACGCCCCACGCCCGACCCCGCACAGAGAGTGATGGATTCGATGGCTTCCGACTCGCCCCCCGCTCACGCGGGCAGGACCGCGGTGATCGTGGACGGGTACTCGACCGGTACCTTCCTGCCCCCGGCCTTCGCCCGCCTCGGCATCGACGTGGTGCACGTCCACAGCACCGCCGAACCCATGACGACGATGCTCCAGCCGGACCTCGGCGTCTACCGGACGGGTCTCACCTGCCCGCCCGACGCCTTCGAGCAGACCGCCGAGGCCCTCGCCGAGCTCGCTCCGGTCGCCGTCCTGGCCGGTCAGGAGCCCGGAGTCCCCCTCGCCGACGCGCTGGGCGAACGCCTGGGGCTGCCCGGCAACGGCACCGCTCTGTCCACCGCCCGCCGGGACAAGTACGAGATGATCGAGGCACTGCGCCGGGCCGGGGTGCGCTGCGCCGACCAGCACAAGAGCGACGATCCGCAGGCCCTCGCCGACTGGGCCGAGCGGAACGGCTCGTACCCCGTCGTCGTCAAGCCCCTCAGCTCGGCCTCCACCGACCACGTCTACCGCTGCCACGACCGGGCCGAAGTGCTGGCCGCGGCCCGCTCGGTGATCGGCTCCACGGACATCTTCGACCGGCCCAACACCGAAGCCCTCGCCCAGTCGTTCCTGCACGGCACCGAGTACATCGTCGACACCGTCAGCGTCGACGGCGAGCGCTACGTGTGCGGGGTCTGGGAGTACGAGAAGCAGATCCTGCCCGGCGGCAGGAACATCTACGACCTCGACGTGCTCCTCGCGCCGGACGCCGACCCGGTCCCCGAGCTGATCGCCTACGTGGACACGGTGCTGGAGGCCCTCGGCATCCGCCTCGGCCCCGCCCACGCCGAGGTCATCATGACCCCCGAGGGCCCGGCCCTCGTCGAGATCGGCGCCCGGCTCAACGGCAACATGAACCCCGGCTTCCACGATCTGTGCCTCGGCACCAACCAGGCGGACCTCACCGCCCTCGCCCACGCCGACCCCGAGGAGTTCACGCGCCGCTACGCGGGCCGTGTCTACTCCCCGCGCGCCGCGGCCGCCGTCCACAGCACCCGCAACGACCGCGACGGCGTCGTGGAGTCCGTCGACCGGGAAGCCGTCGACCGTATCGCCGCCCTGCCCAGCGTCCATCTGGTCGGCGTCAAACTCACGGCCGGCAAGCGGATCAGCCCCACGGCCGACCTGCTCACCAGCCCCCTGCGGATCTTCCTGACCGCCCCCGAACTCGCCACGATCCGCGCGGACCACACCCGTATCCAGGACCTCAAGGACGCGGTCTACCGGGTGGCCGGAGCGGGCCCCCGCATCCTGCTGCTGGGCACCGACAAATACGTGATGCAGGCCTGCGTACGCCACGGGATCCCGGCGGTCGTCGTCCAGGGCCCCGGCGGTTACGACCACGGACTCGCCGAGATTCCGCCGGAGCTCGACCGGCTGTTCGTCGACGACCAGAACAGCCCGGAGGCCATCCTGATGGCCCTGCACCGGGCCGGACTCGGCGAGCACCGGTTCGACGCCGTCCACACCTCCGACGAATGGGGCCTGGTGACGGCCGGCGTCCTCGCCGCCCACCTCGGCTGCCGCGCCCTCGATCCGGCGACCGCCGTCCACTTCCGCGACAAGTCGCTCCAGAAGCGCAAGGTCGCCGAGGCCGGCGTCCCCACCGCCCGCGTCACCGTCATCGACGATGTGCACGACGTCTCCGGCGTCCCGTGGGAGTACGACAAGGCCGTGCTCAAGCCGGTGGCCGGCGCGGCGACCGCACGGACCGCCGTCGTCGAGGGCCCCGAAGCCCTCGCCGCCCTGAGCCGCCGCTACCGCAAGGACCGCACCGCGCAGCGCACCTTCGTCCTGGAGGAGTACGTCGGCGGCGAGGAGTGGATCGCCGACGGCTACCTGCACGAGGGCGAACTGCGCTTCCTGGCCGTCGGCCGGTACGGCGCCCCCTGCCTCACCATGATCGACGAGCAGACGCCGCTGTGGATGCGGCACTTCGACCCCAAGTCCGAGACCTGGGCCTACGACCGGGCCGAACCGGTGGTCCGCCGCTGTCTGGAGGCGCTCGGACTGCGGGACGGCGTCTTCCACATGGAGCTCTTCCACGACCCGGAGACCGGCCGTCTCACCTTCAGCGAGTGCGCGGCCCGGCGCGGCGGGGCACTGCTCCATGAGCAGGTTCAGGCGAAGTTCGGCGTGCATCTCGGCGAAGTCGCCCTGTTCAGCGCGCTGGGCGAGGAACCCCGTGGGGAAGTGGACCACCGTCAGGGCCTGTTCGGCACCACCTACCTCAAGGGCCGGGCCGGGACGCTGTTCTCCTGCCCCACCCCCGCCGAGCTGTGCGAGCTGCCGGGCGTCGAGTTCGCCCGGGTGGAGTTCCCGGCGGGCGGCACCTTCCTCGGCGACATCGACAACACCAACCACCGGATGGGCCAGGTCCTGGTGTCGGCCGCCGACGAGGACGAACTCGCCGCCCGGTTCGACGAGGTGCGCGCCTGGTTCGACGCCCGCCTGACCGTCGCCCCGCAGAACGTCACCGGCCGCGAACTGCGGGCCTGGGGACGCGAAACCCGCCCCGACGCCGACTTCCGGGACCCGCTGTGGCACTGACCGCGAAGCCGCCGGCCGGGGCGCCCGCCAGCCGGCCCGGGCCGATCGCCCGCCTCCTGCCCGACCGAGGCCCCCGGCGCGTCCTGGCCGGAGCGACCTTCGTGAACGCCCTCGGCAGCGGCATGTTCATGTCCTCCAGCGCCCTCTACTTCACCCGGGTCGTGCACCTGCCGATGTCCCAGGTCGCGTTCGGGCTGTTCGCCGGGGCGATGGTCGGCCTGGTCGCGGGCATCCTCGGCGGCCGGATCGCCGACCGCTGGGGCGCCCGGGAGACCCAGATCGGGGTCATGTCCGCGGGCACCGTCTTCATGGGCTGCTTCCTGCTGGTCGACGCCTTCTGGTCGTTCGTCCTCATCTCGATCCTCACCGGTGTGGTCTTCGCCGCCGACAAATCCAGCCGGGCGCCCCTGATCCGCGCCTTCGGCGGCGACGACCCCGCCCGCTTCCGCGCCTACCTGCGGGCCGCCACCAACCTCGGCATCTCGCTCGGCGCACTCGCCGCGGGCGTGGCCATCCAGCTCGACACCGCGCCCGCCTACCTCAGCCTGGTCGGCGGACGGGCCCTGGCCTTCGCGGGCTGCGCGGTGGCCCTGCTGTGGCTCCCCCGCCCGCCGCGCATCCCCGTACCGGCGCTGAGCGGCCGGTGGGACGCCCTGCGGGACCGCCCCTACCTGGCGGCGACCGTCCTCAACTGCCTGATGTCCCTGCACTTCGCGGTGCCCACGTTCCTCCTGCCGCTGTGGATCGTCGAGCACACCGACGCACCCCGCTGGATGGTCTCCGGGGTTCTGGTGCTCAACACCGTGCTCGTCATCACGCTCCAGGTCGCGGTCAGCAAGAACGTCTCCGACCCGGCCTCCGCGGGCACCCGGATGCGCTGGGCGGGTCTCGCCGTCGGCGCCGGACTGCTGCTGATGATGGCGGCCGGCGACGTCTCCACCTGGGTCGCGGCGGCCCTGCTCGTCGCGGCCACGGCCGTCTACACGCTCGGGGAGCTGTGGCACGCCGCCGCCGCCATGGAGTACTCCTTCGGACTCGCCGCCCCGCACGCCCAGGGCCAGTACTCCGGAGTCTTCGGCCTCGGCAGCGGCGTCGCGGAGGCCCTGGCCCCCGCCCTGCTGGGCCTCCTCGCCCTCAGCATGGGCCGGCCCGGCTGGTTGCTGCTCGGCGCGCTGTTCCTCGTCGTCGGCCTCGCCAGCCGCCCGCTCGTCGCCTGGGCGGTCCGTACGTCACCGCTGACCAGGACGTACGAGGTCAGCTCCGCCTGACCGGCGACGCACCGCACCCGACGCGGCCGCCCTTCTCTCCTCACCTCTTCCTCCCGACCTCTCGGTCCTTCCACCACCGTCCGGGCGACCGCCCGGAGAACTCGGAGATCACCATGGCCACGCCCACCCTCAGCACCGTCGACACCGACCTGGTCGAGATCGTCGAGTCCATCCGGCTCGACCACGACGAGATCGTCAAGGCGTACGCGCAGTACCTCGACCGCCTCCCGGACGCCCCGTCCGGCAAGCCCGAGGACCGGCTGCGGCGACTGGGCCTGACCCACCGCGCCGGGGCCGAGGACCCGTGGCGCGACGCCGGCACCGGTCAGTTCGACCAGCAGACCGGTGAGAAGAACTTCGAGGAGCGGGAGTTCGCGTTCTTCAACGAAGCGCTGAAGGACACCTACTTCTACGAGCTGTACCGCCAACTCCCCTTCCGCGCGGGCCGGATGCGCCTGGTCACGCTGAACCCTGGCGAGATCTACCACATGCACACCGACCACTCCCGGGTCGCCCATGTGTCGATCACGACCAACGAGGACAGCCGGCTGCTCTTCCGCAGCGGCCACACGTACCACGTGCCCACCGACGGCCGGGTCCACATCCTCAACACCCTGCGCCACCACTCCGCGTACAACGCGGGCGGCACCGAGCGCATCCATCTCACGATGACGCTGGCCGACTGACCCCGCCGCCCCGCGTCCCGACCGTCACCCAAGGAGTTCAGATGTCATCGCCGTCCGCCGCAGACCACGGACGGCCCCCGGCCGGGGGCCGCGACGAGGAGTCCCGGCAGGGGACCGACGAGGTCCGCGCCGCCACCGACCCGCGGTCCCTGCTCGGCCTCGGGACCGGCAGCCCGCTGCCGGAGACCGGCCGCACGGCCGTGCCCGCCCAGGTGGCCGCGCTCGCCGCCGCAGACCCCGGCCGCGCCGCCGTGGTCTGCGGCGAGGACCGCGTCGGCCGGGGCGAACTCGACGCCTGGGCCGGGCGGATCGCCGCCCGGCTGGCGAGCGCCGGGATCACCGCTGGGGACCGCGTCGGCATCCTCGCCGACCGCTCGACGGCGATGGTCGCCGCGGCGCTCGGCGCGATGCGGGCCGGGGCCGCCTACGTCCCGGTCGATCCGGCGAACCCGGACGAGCGGATCGCGGCGGTGCTCGCCGACGCCCGCGTCGCCGCCGTCCTGGTGACCGATGACACCGCCCACCGGGTGGCGTCGCACGCCCCCCGGGTGCTGCGCGTCGACGGCGCGGACGTGCGCGACGGAGGTGAGGTCATGCCTCCCGCACCGGCCGCCCCGCAGGACGCGGCGTACCTCATCTACACCTCCGGATCCACCGGTGCGCCCAAGGGCGTCGTCGTCGAACACCAGCAGTTGTCCGCGTCGACCCTGGCCCGCCGTGAGGTCTACCCCGGCGAGCCGGTCTTCCTGCTGCTCTCCCCGCTCGCCTTCGACTCCTCGGTGGCCGGCCTCTGGGGCACCCTGACGGCGGGCGGCCTGCTGGTCGTCGCCGGACCGGACGAGTACCGCGACCCCCGGGCCCTGCTCGGCCTCGTCGAACGGCACGGCGTCACCCATCTGCTGGGCGTCCCCTCGCTGTACGACGCGCTCCTCGCGGCCGCCGAACAGGCCGGCCGCCCCCGCCTCGCCTCCCTCACCACGGTCGTCACGGCCGGTGAGCCGCTGCCCGAGGCCCTGGTGCGGCGCCACTTCCGGACCTTCGGCTCCGGCACCGCGCTCGTCAACGAGTACGGGCCGACCGAGGCGACCGTATGGTCCAGCTACCGGCGGTTCGAGGAGCCGGGCCCGGTCGACATCGGCGGTCCCGTGCCAGGCGTCCGGCTGTACGTCCTGGACGAGGCGGGCCGCCCGGTGCCGCGCGGCACCACGGGCGAGCTGTACATCGGCGGCGCCGGTGTCGCACGCGGCTACTTCGACCGCCCCGAGGCCACCGAGCGCGTCTTCACCCCGGACCCGTTCGCCGAGGACACGGCGTCGGGCGCACCCGCCCGGATGTACCGCACCGGTGACATGGTGCGCTGGAGCGACTCCGGCAGGCTGGAGTTCCTCGGGCGCCGTGACAACCAGGTCAAGATCCGTGGCCATCGCGTCGAACTCGGCGCGGTGGAAGCGGCGTTGCGTTCCTGTGAGGGCATCCGGGACGCGGTGGCCGTGGTGGACGCGGCGGGCGCCCGGCTGACCGCTTTCGTCGTCACGGACGCACCCGACGCCCTCCCCGCCGTACGCGAGAACCTCGCGCGGGTGCTGCCGGAGGCGGCCGTCCCGGCCCGGCTGCGGGCGCTGGACTCCTTCCCCCTGACGGTCAACGGCAAGGCGGACCGGGCGGCGCTCGCGGCGCTCCCGGACCCCGGGCCGTCCCCGGACCCGGCCGCCGTGGGCCCTGCCCCGGCAGTGGTGGCCCCGGCGTCGGACCCCATCGCGCAGGTCTCGGCGGCCTGGGCGGAGGTGCTGGAGATCGCGACCGTCCCCGCCGATGTGAACTTCTTCGACCTCGGGGGCCACTCCCTGCTGATCATCCGGCTCCAGGAAGCGCTCGGTCGGCACGCCGGCGTGCAGCCCTCCGTGGTCGACCTGTTCCGCCGCACCACGGTGGCCGCCCAGGCCGAACTGGTCCGCGAAGGAGCCACGACGGGTGCGGGCCCCGCCGCCCCGGACACCGGCCGCGCCCAGCGGGCCCGGCAGGAACGCGCGGCCCGCGCCCGTCGGCGCCGCGTCGAGCAGGGAGCAGCCTGATGACCACAGCACCGCACCCCTTCGCCGGACTGGACGCCCTCGACGAACGGGACGCCCCCGCCGCACCGCACACCCCGGCCGGACAGCACGCCCTCCCCGCCCCGGAGGCCGACGCGCCCGCCGGGACGGACCCGGACCGCGACCGCTCCCTGGACATCGCCGTCACCGGCATGGCCGGACGCTTCCCGGGCAGCGCCGACATCGCCTCCTGGTGGCAGTCGCTGCTGCGCGGGGAGATCCTCACCAGCCGCCTCGACCGGGCGGGCCTGCTGGCCGCGGGCGAGGCCGCCCCGGTGCTCGACGACCCGGACTACGTACCGGTGCGGGGACTCCTCGACGACGCCGACCGGTTCGACCACGAACTGTTCGGCATCAGCCCGCGCGAGGCCGAACTCATGGACCCCCAGCACCGGTTGATGCTGGAGGCCGCCTGGACGGCGCTGGAGGACGCGGGCTGCGACCCGACCTCCGAGTCCCGGGTCACGGGGGTCTACGCCTCGGCGAGCAGCAGCGCGTACCTGCGCGCGATGCTCACGTCCGGCACGCTGGGCGCGGCCGGGGTCGAAGAGGCCCTGCGCGCCAATGAGCCCGACTACATGGCCACCCGCATCGCCTACCGGCTCGGCCTCACCGGCCCCGCCCTCAGCGTCCTGACCGCCTGCTCCTCCTCCCTCGTCGCGGTGCATCTCGCCGTGCAGGCGCTGCTGAACGGAGAGTGCGAACAGGCCGTGGTCGTCGCGGCGGCCGTCGACTTCCCGCAGACGGGGCACGTGCATCTGCCGGGCGGCATCCTGTCCGCGTCGGGCGAGTGCCGCCCCTTCGACGCGGAGGCCGACGGCACGCTCGCGGGATCGGGCGTGGTCGCCGTGGTGCTCCGCCCGTACGAGGACGCGGTCGCCGAGGGCGCGGACGCCTACGGGGTCATCCTCGGCACGGCCGTCAACAACGACGGTTCCGCGAAGGCCGGTTACCAGGCTCCGTCGGCCACCGGCCAGGAAGCGGTGATCCGTTCCGCCATCGCCGCCGCCGACATCGACGCCGCCTCCCTCGGCTATCTGGAGGCGCACGCCACGGGAACGCGGGTCGGCGACCCCATCGAGTGGTCGGCGGCCTCGGCCGTCCTCGCCGAACTCGGGGCGCGACCGGGGCAGATCGCGGTCGGCGCGGTCAAGGCCAACATCGGTCACCTCGACGCCGCTTCGGGCCTCACCTCCCTCGTCAAGGCCCTGCTGGTCGTCCGCGACGGCCAGGTTCCGCCGGTGGCCGGCTTCCGCACCCTCAACCCCCTTCTGGAGCAGGCGGGTTCACCTCTCCGCCTGTCGGCCGAGCGCCAGGACTGGTCCGGCGGACCGGCCGGCCCCCGTCGTGCGGGAGTCAGCTCCTTCGGCATCGGCGGTACGAACGCCCATGTCGTCGTCGAGCAGCCGCCGGCCCGGCTCCCGGCCGGCGAGGCGGCGCCGGACCCCGCGGGCGACCGCCTGCTCCTGCTCTCGGCCGCGAGCCCCGAGGCCCTCGGCCGGACCACCCGGCGGCTCGCCGACCGGCTCCCCGAGGAGCTGGCCGCCGTACCGCTCACCGACATCGCCCACACCCTGGCCACCGGGCGACCCCGTCTCCCGTACCGCACCGCCGTCGTGGGACGCACCCACGGCGAGCTCGCCGGCCGGCTGCGGGCCGCCCCCGTGCGGGCGGCCGGGTCACCGCCGCCCGTGGTGTTCCTGCTGCCCGGCCAGGGCAGTCAGTACCCGGGCATGGCCCTGCCCCTGCGGGACGCGCTGCCCGGGTTCACCGAGGCGCTGGAGGAGTGCCTGGCGCACTTCGGCCCGGCGCTCGTGCCCCGCCTGCGATCGGCCTTGTTCTCGACCGACTTCCCGGCCGCTGAACTGGCCCGTACGGAACTGGCGCAGCCCGCGCTGTTCTGCGTCGAGTACGCGGCGGCGACGGCGCTCACCGCGCTGGGCCCCGCCCCGGTGGCGCTCGCCGGTCACAGCCTGGGCGAGATCACGGCCGCCGCACTGTCCGGGGTCCTCGGACTCGCGGACGCCGCCGATCTGGTCACCGTACGGGGCCGGGCGATGCAGGAGTGCCCGCCGGGCGCGATGATCTCCCTGGCGATGGGCGAACAGCGGGCGCTGGCCCTGGCGGAACGGTTCGCCTCCTCGACGACGAGCGGCCACGCCCACGGCCGCCGCCTGGAGCTCGCCGCCGTCAACACCGACGAGAGCGTGGTGCTGGCCGGCCCGGTGGAGGCCGTGGACGCCTTCGAGGCCTGGCTCGGCGACGGGCGGACCGCGCGCCGGCTGCGTACCAGCCACGCCTTCCACACCGGCATGCTCGATGCGGCCGCCGACCGGCTGCGCGAGGCGGTACGGGGGCTCCCCCTCGGCCGGCCCACGCTGCCGTACCTCTCCAACGTCACGGGCGAACTGCTGCCCGCGGGCGGCACGGTCGAGCCCGGCTCGTTCGCCGAACAGGCCCGCGCCACCGTACGGTTCGCGACCGGGCTGGCCGCCGTCGCCCGGGCCTTCCCCGGTACTGTGGCGATCGAGACGGGCCCCGGCAAGGCGTTGAGCGGCATGGCGGAGGCGGCCGGGCTGACCGCGGTCCCGCTCGCGGCGGGACGGTCCGAGCGCCCCGCCGCGGAGACCACGCTCGCCCTGGCGGACCTGTGGTCCAGGGGCCTGCCGCTGGACCCGGCCGCGCTGACCGCACCGGGCCGCCCGGCGCACCTGCCCGGCCATGTGTTCGCGGGCCCGCGCCTGCTGGCCCCGGCGGCCGGGGTACGGAGAAGCCCGGCCGCAATGCCGGAGGCCCAACCGACGGGCGGACCGACTCCGGCTTCGCCCCCGACACCGACACCGACACCGACACCAGCGTCCCCGTCATCGTCGTCGTGCTCGTCGGCGGCGACGGTGGCCGCCCGGTGGACCGAACTGCTGGGCTGGTCCGACCTGTCGGCGGACTCCGACTTCTTCGACCTCGGCGGGGACTCGCTGCTCGTGGTCCGGCTCGCGCGGCGGCTGGGAGAGGACCTGGGCGTCCGCGTCCCGGTCCGGTCGCTGATGACCGCGTCCACGCTGGCCCGCCAGACGGCCCTGCTGGATTCCCTGGTACCGGCGGGAGACCCCCGATGACCCCCTGGCTGCAGTGCACGGCCCCGCGCCCCGACGCGGCGTACCGACTCGTCTGCTTCCCGCACGCCGGAGGCTCGGCCGCCTTCTTCCGCGACTGGCCCGAGGGCCTGCCGGACCACGAGGTGCACGCGGTCCGCTACCCGGGGCGCGCGGCCCGGCTGGAGGAGCCGCTCCCCACCGACCTGCTGAAGCTGGCCGCCGACATCGCGACCGCCGTACGGCCGCTGCTGGACCGGCCCGTGGCCCTGCTGGGGCACAGCATGGGCGCGGTGGTGGCCTACGAGACCGCGCGCCTGCTCCAGGCGGGGGGCACGCCCGTGGCGCACCTGTTCGCGTCCGGGGCCCGCGCCCCGCAGCTCGCGCACCCCGAGGGGCCCGGCGCTGCGGACATGGACGACGACGCCATCGCGGACGCCCTGACGGAGCTGGGCGGGACGGACGCGGAACTGCTGGCGGACCCCGACTTCCGCGAGCTGGTCCTCCCGTACGTCTGCGGGGACTTCCGGATGTTCGACGCGTACGTCCACCGCCCCGGAGCACCGCTGAGCTGCCCGGTCACCGCCGTGGCGGGGGACGCGGACCCGCAGGTCGGCGCGTGGGCGGCGGCAGCGTGGGCGGAGACGACCGAGGGCCCGTTCACGCACCGCACCGTGCCGGGGGACCACTTCTACCTGACGCCTCGTCCGCCGTTCCGGCTGGTCGAAGAGGCCCTCTCGCACCCGGGGGTGCACCATGCTGGCTGATCTGCTCCCGGCTTCGAGGAACGGCCGGATCATCGCGGCGGGTTCGGCGGTGGAGGCGGTCGCGGTCGGCATGTTCCTCGCCGCCGCCACGCTCTACTTCGTCGGCATCGTCGGCATCCCCGCGGTGGCGGTGGGCGGTGCGCTCACGGTCGCCAACGTGATCGGGCTGCTCAGTCCGGCGCCGACCGGCGCACTGGCGGGCCGGATCGGATCCCTCCCGGTCTATGTGGGCCTGACGCTGCTCCGGGCGGTGGGCTTCGTGGCGTACGCCTTCGTGGACGGCTACGCCGGCTACTTCGTCGTCACCTGTCTCATCACGGCGGCCACCCGCGCGGCGATGCCGCTGCTCCAGGTGATCGTGGGCGAACTCGAACCGGCGGACCGCCGCACCCGGACCATGGCGTCGCTGCGCGCGGTGAGCAACATCGGCATGACCGCGGGCTTCCTGCTCGCGGCCGTCGTCCAGGCGTCCGGCTCGCGCCCGGTGTTCATGGCGCTGTTCGGCTTCAACGGCCTGGCGTTCGTGGCGGTGGCCCTGCTGATCGGCAGGGCGGCCCGGAGCGCGGCTGCGCGCCCGGCGCCGGCCCGCGCCGGTGCGGCGCCTGAGGCCCGGGTCGACCGGGTAGCGACCGAAGCACGGGAGCCGGCAGCCGCACACCCCACCCGCTCCCCCTACCGGGACCGCAGATTCCTGACGGCGGCGCTCGCCAACGCCGTACTCCTGCTGCACGATTCGATCCTGTTCATCCTCGTACCGCTGTGGATCACCCAACAGGCCGGCCTGCCCGGCGGAGCCAGCTCCGTGGTCCTCGCCGTCAACACCGTGCTGACCGTGGTGCTCCAGGTGTACGTGGCCCGCTTCGCCCAGGGCGTCACCCGATCGCTGCGCCTGCTGCGGCTGTCCTGTCTGCCGCTGGTCCTGAGCTGCGTACTGTTCGCGGCCGCGGACGGCCGGGGCATGGCCGTCGCCCTGGTGGCGGTCGGTCTGGCGGTGGTGGCGCTGACGGTCGGCGAGAACCTGCACGCGGTGGCCGCGTGGGAGCTGTCGTACGAGATGGCCCACCCCGCGTCGCGGCCGCAGTACCTGTCCGTGTTCGGCATGGGCATGAGCGCGCAGCTGATCGTGGGCCCGTTCCTGATGACGGCGTTCGTGCTGAAGGCGGGGACGGCGGGCTGGCTGGTCATGGCCGTGCTGTTCGCGGCGGCGACGGCGGCGTTCTCGCTGGCGGCGAGGCCGTACGCCCGGAAGCCGCCCACGGCGGGGCCGTCGCCGACGCCCTCACTCGCCGGAACGAGGAGCGGCACGACGAGCCACCCCGAGGCACACCCGGTCCCCACCCCCTGACAACAGACCGCTGACAACAGACCGCTGACCGCCCCCCGAAAGGCAGGCCCCGCCATGACGGACCACACCGCCCTCCCCACCCCTCTCACGGACCTCGCTCCGGCTCCGGCACCCCCCTCGGACCACTTCCTGATGTTCGCGATCGGCCCGAAGCTCGACTTCGCCGCCCGCCTGCGCGCCCTGGACGAGTCGGCGCGGATCTCGGTGATCTGCCGCCCGGAGCACCTGGCGAGGATCACGGAGTCCGGCAACTACCGACGGGTCGTCGCCGTGCGCCAGGACGGCCCGATGGACGAGGTCCTCGCCCTGGCGCGGGCGGTGCACGCCCTGGAGCCGGTGACCCGGATCACGACGTTCTGGGAGCACGACCAGGACCGCGCCGCCGCCGTGGGAGCGGCGCTGGGCGTCGCGACGCACCTGCCGGAGACCGTGTCGCTGGTGCAGGACAAGCACGCGATGCGCGAGCGGCTGCGGGCGGCGGGCGTGGAGGACACGGCGGCCGGCCGGGCCTACGGCGAGGATGACCTGCTGGCCTTCGGGGAGAGCGCGGGATACCCCTTCATCGTGAAGCCGACGGCGGGCACGGCGAGCTTCGGCGTCACCCTGGTCCACTCGCCGCAGGAGGCGGCGGAGGCGTACCGCAGGGCGACCGGCGACTTCCCCGGGATCACCCGGCTCGGCGTCCTGGCGGAGCAGTACCACGAGGGGCCGCAGTACAGCGTGGAGGCGTTCTCGGAGGCCGGCGAGCACGTGGTCGTCGCGGTCACCCGGAAGTACTCGGACCCGGAGAACATGGTGGAGCTCGGCCACGTCCTGCCGGCCCCGCTGGAGAGCGCGGACCGCGAGGCGATCGGGTCCCACGTGGCGCGGGTGCTGGACGCCCTGGGGGTGGAGTTCGGCCCGACGCACACCGAGATCGTGCTGACCGACGAGGGCCCGAAGATCATCGAGACGCATCTGCGGGTGGGCGGCGACGACATCTTCAACCTGGTCAAGGACGCCGTCGGCGTGGACATGCTCGACTTCCAGACCCGCCAGACGTTCGGCGAGAAGGTGCTCCCGGACATCCGGGCCATCCTGGAGTCGGACCGCGAGCCGCGCTGCGAGGCGATCTGGTACACGGCCCCGAAGGCCCACGGCACGTTCGTCGGCCCGGCGGACGCCGATGCGGTCACCCGCAACCCGGACATCGCGGTGCTCCTCACCCCCGGCTCGGAACTGACGGGCCACGGCTCCTTCGCCCGCATAGCCCGCGCCAGGGCGTCGGCCCCCACGGCCGCGGCCGCCCTGGAGAAGGCCCGCTCGACGGTGAACGCCCTGTCGTTCCTGTTCACGGTCTCGTCGGACGAGCCGGGAACGGTATGACGATCCCGGGCCCGGTGGTCGCGGCGGTGGGGGCCGCCGCGACCGCGGACCCGAGGAACGGCTGCCACCCCACCCGCTACACTGTGGGCGGCGGCCCAGTCTTCACGGCGGGGCCTCCGATGTATCCCGGCCTTCGTAGCTCAGGGGATAGAGCACCGCTCTCCTAAAGCGGGTGTCGCAGGTTCGAATCCTGCCGGGGGCACAAGGCGTTACCGCTCTGACCTGGGGGTTCTCCCTCGGAGAAAGTTCCACTCGGCCTTGGACGTCTCGTCCAGGGCCGTTTCGCTGAGCGGACGAGCCCGCAGGGAAACGATCCGCAACACCGCCCAAAGTCCGGACGTGCACAGATCACACCACCAAGCGAGTCGCGGAGGCGCACCAGGCAAAGAGCCCAGGACCGATCATGGCCCCGGGCTTCGAGCACTGTGCTAAAGATCCCACTCGTCAGCCAGCAGCCCCACGAGTCGCTGTTGCCTTCTGTGCAGCAGTTCCGGCTCCCACGCCTCGCACTGAAGAACCTGGCTGGTCAGGGCGAACGTGGAAACTCCGTGCCTGCCGGTGAAGTACTTGCCCTTCTTCTCCGCGAAGTCGTAGTTCTGAGCGTAGGCGTTCTTCGTCCGGTTCAGCAGAACGAGGTTGCCCAATCGATGCGTCCACTTCCCGCGCTGCTCCTCGGTGAAATCACGTAGCCACCGTGCCCCCGGCTTCGGGTTCTGCGGCAACACGTGCTCGACGGTGATCACCGCGTGGTCGTACGAGACACCGGGCTTTCCGGCCAGCATCTCGTCCAGGCGTAGCAAGATGTACTTGCGGGTCCTGGTGACGAGGTAGACGTCGCCCTCCAGGCGGGCGAGCGTCTCGGCCTTCTCCTCGCCCGTCAAGGTGAAGGACGGGGCATCCAGGCCCTTGCCCGCGTCGAGCTCCCGCAGAAGGTCTGCGTAGCGCGTGACGCGGGGGGTGGTGTAGACGCGGCGGATGAACATGCTCGCCGCCAGTCGCTCCAGCGCGCCAAAGAACCTGTCGAGCCAGGCGGAATCGTGGCCTTGGTTGCGCAGTGCCCACAGAGCGGCGGGCCGCCAGTCGTTGTTGTCGATCTGCTGGAGCCGTTTGAACCAGGCGTTGACCTGCTCGGCTCCTGAGGCCGCCGTGTAGCGGGCATCGCGGATCTGCACATAGGCGTCCGCGTACGGCACCACGACCTCGGTGACGAACGCCTCGGCTTTGCCCGGCAGATAACGGCTGAGGACCTGCTCGGGGAACTCCTTGAGCAGCTCCCTCTCCGCCCGCTTCATCGCGAACACCATGCGCAGGTGAAGAAACAAGTCGGCGAAGTCGTCCCGGCCCAAGGCCTCCTCGGCGTCCTCCCACTTGCGGGCGCACTGCTCCGAAGTGACGTCGTCCAGAGCCCCGATGATGCGCGACTTGAAGATGTCCGTGGGCGACAGGTCCATGCCCCGGGAGTTCATCACGCTGAAGATGCGGTGGGCACTGTCCAGGTCGGGGGTGCTGACAACAACCAGGAAGGTGCGCTCGCCCAGCATCTGCACGAGGTCGAGGCGGCGCCCCTCGGACCAGTCGGCGAGTATCGCGTGCAGTGCGGCGGTGTTGCGCAGGACGGCCTTCTGCGCGTCCGTGGGCAGAGCCTCCTCCTTCAGGCTCCGCAGCGCCTCGGTGGCTTCCCTTGTCTGGATGTACTGCTGGAAGAAGCTGGCGTCGCGCATGCGCAGGGTGAGCCTGGGCTTGGGAGCGAGCCGTCGAACCTTGTTGCCGGGCTCCGTGACGAGCCTGTCGAGATCACTGCGCAGATCGGCGTCCTCCGTCAGGTCGCGCAGGAGGGCGAACAGGATGGTCAGGGTGGTGAGACGCTGTTGCCCGTCGATGACCTCGGCCGGTGCGTCCCCTTTGGCCTTGACCAGGACCACGGAACCGAGGAAGTACGGCTCATCAGTCCCCCTTTCGAGCGACTCCTCCAGGTCGGTGAGCAACTGGACGGCCTGCTCGGCATCCCAGGCGTACGGCCGTTGGTAGTCCGGGATTCTGAAGTCGTAGTCGCTGCTGAACACCTTGTGCAGGGATACTTCCTGCGCCTCGAGCTGCTGCATGTCCCCATGATGGAGCAGTGGTTGACGCTGCGTCCCGGTGTGATGCGAACGAACGCAGCCGCCGACGCGGCGCCCGGGGCTCGACCGAACCGGTCACTCGCGCCCCGTCACCTCGCTGCCTTCCCCTGCCCCTCCTCCACGATCTCCCCGATCACCTGCGCCGCGATCCGTGCCATCACCGGGTTCGTCTCCCGGTAGTGGGCCAGCTCCAGCAGGGCGATGGACAGTGCCCAGCCCCGCCCCCGCGTCCACATGGCGTCGTCGGCCGCGATCGCCTCGCGGAACGTCTCCCTGGCTCCCGCCGTCAGCAGGTACCAGGCCGCGATCAGGTCGACGGCCGGGTCGGCCAGGCCCGTGCAGCCGAAGTCGATGACCGCGGTGAGGCGGCCGTCCGCGACCAGGACGTTGCCCGGCTGGAGGTCGCCGTGCACCCAGACGGGGGTGGCCGTGAAGGGTGGGGCGCACAGGGACTCCTTCCAGGCCGCGGCGACGGCCTCCGCGTCCACGATTCCGGCCACGGCCGCCAACGCCTCTCGGGTCGCCTGGTCGCGGGAGGCCAAGGGCTCGCTGCGGTACGCGGGTGGGGCGTCCTCCGGGGCGATCCGGCGGAGCGCCAGCACGAACTCCGCCAGGTCCGCCGCCAAGAGGTCGGAGGACGAACAGGCGTCGCCAGGGCTCGGGTTCGTGCCGTCCAGCCAGGTGCAGACCGACCAAGGGCGGGGGAACACCTTGTCCGGAGCCCCCTGGGCGAGCGGGAGCGGAACCGGGAACGGCAGTTGCTCGGCAAGTCGCGGCAGCCAGCGGTGTTCCGTCGCCACATCCGCCGCGCTGCCCGCGGTACGGGGCAGCCGTACGGCCATGTCGGCGCCCAGGCGGTAGATCGCGTTCGCCGTCCCGCTCGCGGCGACCGCCTCCACGGGCAGGTCCGCCCAGTGCGGGAACTGGGCGGCGATCAGGCCGCGTACGAGCGTCGGTTCAATGATCATGCGGTGATCGAACCAGGTGGGCCCCGGGCCGCACAACGTTTCGGCCTGCTCTGCCCCGTTGTCGTCTCCTCGCCGCCTCTCCGCGGGACGCCACACCTCGTCCGAAAATCGGTGCGGCGCCACGTATCCGTACGAGAGGATCTGCGGCCATGACGTATGCATCGCGCACCCTCGTTATTCCGCCCCAACTCACCGCATCTGCACGGAAGTTACGCACCACCGCGCTGCGGCGCGGGCTACGGGTCGTGGAGGCGACAGCCGCCGCCGTATCGGAAGGCCCGGGGAGACCGCAGTGGGCGGCGGGCCCCCGGGGGGAGGCGCACCCCGTGCATCTGCATGCCGGGCCCTCCTTCGCCGACGTCGTGGCCCCCGCGCTCGGGATCGCCCTCCTGGAGGCTCCCGCCGACTGGCTCGCCCGGCTCCCCCGGGCGCTCACCCAGCGGGAGATCCGGGCGATGCCCATCGGTGAGGCGTACCGGCTGCGCCGCCCCGCCTTCGTCAAGTCGCCCAACGACAAGGGCATTCCGGCGCTCGTGTACGCGGACGGGTCCCGGCTGCCCGGGCCGGACGCCGTGGACCCGGCCACCGTGGTGCTCGTGAGCGACGTGATGACCTTCGCCGTCGAGTACCGGCTGTTCCTCCTCGACGGGGCCGTCCACACGGCCGGGCAGTACGCCGAGGCAGGCCGCCTCCGGCTCGGGCCGCCGGGCCTTGCCGCGCTCGCCTTCGGGCGCGAGGTGCTCGCGGCCGCCGGGGACCGTCTGCCCTCGGCCGTCGTCGTCGACATCGGCCGGGACGACGACGGCCGATGGGCGGTCATCGAGGCCAACGCTGCCTGGGCCAGCGGGTGTTACGGCGTCGACCCGGACCGTGCCCTCGACACCGTCCTCCGCGCCGCCGGACCCGCCACGGACCTGTCACCGCACGACCGTGCCTTCGTGCGGTAGGCCCCCGCATGCCCGTACAACCGCCAGCCCGCACCCTCCAGCCCGAGCGCCTGCCAGCCCGCGCGCCCGCCAGCCCGCGAGCCCGAGCCCCAAGCCCGTACAACCGCCGGCCCGCGCCCCCGCACCGCGACCCGCTCAGCTGCAGGACGCCCTCATCTGCGCCGCCGCGTGATGCGCGCCGACCCGGCGCGCATCGCCCCAGTCCCGGCCCCGGTCGATGAGCTGGACCGCGAAGACGTCCCCCTTGACCGGGTAGCTGCGCACCGGCACCGCGCTCCCCCGGTGTTCGGTCTGGAGCACCGCGAAACCCGTGTACGCGGAGTCCGCGTCGCCCGGGTCCGAGAGCACCCGGTAGACGGTCGGCTCCCCCGCCGCGTCGCGGGGGCGGCCGCTGTCGGGGACGAAGACGGTCAGCGCGCACTCGCTGAAGCCCCGGCCCAGGTGCCAGGACCAGACGGCCGTGGAGCCCCGGTCCTCGGTCGGGCTGCCCGACATCGGGATCGCGCTGAACCGGCCGTCGCACCCGTCGCCGTCGAAGCCGCCGTTCTCCACCGTGTACCAGCCGGCGTCCCCGCTCTCGAACCGGCCGCGCTCCTCGTACCCACCCGTCGCACAGCCCGGGCCCGCCCACTGGGTGAAGCGGTCACCGTCCGTCGGGGGCGGCGGAGTGTCCGGGGACTCCGTATCCGTCCCCGGGCCGGGCACGATCCTCGTGGGGGCCGCCCCGCCGATCCGGTCCGGGACCGCGCCCGCCCGGCCCGCCGCGTCCGTGCGGCTGCTGCCGCCGCCCACGCTCCCGCCGCCCGAGAGCAGCAGCGAGGCGACGGTGACCAGGCCTCCGGCCGCCACCACCACGCCCGCCGCGAGCAGGGCCTTGCGTCGGCGCGACAGTGTGGAGAGGCGGCCCGCCAGGGTCTCGCGCGCGACCCAGGAACCGTCCACCCCCGCCGTGCCGGCCGCTCCCGCCCCGCAGCCGGGGCAGACCATTCCGGGCAGCGGTCCCCGGCGTCCGCCGCCGCAGTGTTGGCACCTCGTCGCGTTCATGGCAGAACACCTTGCCAGTGCGCCGCCCGCAGAGGGAGATCCCGCACCCGATGGCCCGTACACGGGACGGGCACGAACGGGGAGGGCGAGGGCCAGTCAGCTCAGTTCCTCCGGGCAGGGTGTGCCCGGCTGGAGCTGGTACGGGGCCGCCAGCCGGTACGTTCCCGGTCGCGGCGCGAGCAGTTCGGTCCACTCGTCGCCGTACGGGCCTTCCTCGACCTTGTTCAGGCAGCCGTGGGTGTTGAGATACGTCTTCGGCGCGGTGTCGTCCAGCTGCGACCGCTCCTTCGACTCCTCGGTCTCCAGCGGGCGTTCCACGCTCTTGCCGTCCTCGTCGACGAGCGCGAGCCAGCGGGTGTACGGGATCCGGATCAGCACCCGGCCCGCCGACTTCACCGTGATCGTCAGCTCGTCCGCGCCCGCGCGCTCCACCGTCGCCGGCGGGTCGGCCAGCGGCACCGGGTCCAGCACGCGGAAGAGCTTCCAGTTGGCGTCGCCCCAGATCTGGCGCAGGTAGGGCTGCCCCTGCTCGACCAGTTCCGCCTCCTGGACCGCCCCGTTGTCCGGCCGGTCCTTGGGCAGCACCACGTAGTGCACGGCCCAGCGGTCCAGCCACTCCCGGTAGTTCACCGGGTCGAGCGTGTCGTCGTAGAAGAGCGGGTTGCGCTTCATGTCCGCCTGGCGGTTCCAGCCGCGCGCCAGGTTGACGTACGGGGCGAGCGCCGACGACTCGCGGTGACTGCTCGCGGGCACCACCTCGACCCGGCCGCGCTCCGCCTCCACCTGCTGGAGCTGGTTGATCAGCGGGGCCAGTTCGCGGTTCCAGGACGCGGCGGGCGCGGTCCGGACGATGTCGTCGACGCCCTTGAAGCCGATCCAGAAGTTGAGGCCCACGAAGGCCAGGACGAGGGCGTACCAGCGGCGGCTGCGCGGCGCGGTGTACGGCAGGGCGGCAAGCAGCGCCACCCCGGCGAACAGCATCGCCATGCGCGTGATGTTCGACCCGATCTGTGAGTCGACGACGTACGTGAGCAGCGTCCCGAGTCCGTACACGGCGGCGGCGGTGCGGACCGTGCTCCAGTCGCGGGGTACGAGGAAGAAGACCAGCACCGCGAAGACGAACGGCAGCGACAGCGTCCCGAGCGACATCGGCTGCGTACCCGAGAACGGGAACAGCCAGGAGGACAGACCGACCACCGCCACCGGGGCGAGGCCGATCGCGTACGCGCCGGGGCGTCGTTTGTGCAGGAACAGCGCCGCCGCGACGACGCCCAGGAAGAGTCCGGCGACCGGGCTGGACGCGGTCGCGAGCCCGGCGAGCGGGGCGGCGACGGCGGCCTTGGCCCACCGCTTGTACCGCCACCGGTAGGGCCAGCAGAACACCGCGGCCACCGCGCCGACGGCGAACATCATGCCGAGCCCGAAGGTCACCCGGCCCGACAGCGCGTTGCACAGGAACGCGAAGACCCCGGCGAGCGAGCAGGCCAGCGGATTGCGGACGGCCGGGACCCGCACCAGGATCAGCGCGGTCAGCCCGGAGGAGACCGTACCGACGATCATCATCGTCGTCCGGACGCCGAGCAGCGACATCAGGTAGGGCGAGACCACGCTGTACGAGACGGGGTGCATGCCCCCGTACCAGGCAAGGTTGTACGCCGTGCCGGGGTGCCGGCCGACGAACTCGGCCCAGGCGTCCTGCGCGGCGATGTCCCCGCCGGTGTTGGCGAAGAAGAAGAACCAGAGGAGGTGGAGCACGGCCGCCGCCGCCGTCGCGATGGTGACGGGGTGGCGCAGCAGCCGGTGGGCACGGGCGTGCGAGGTCTCGGCGGCCTTGGCGCCGCCCTCGCTCTTGCCCTTGCCCTCGGACGAGGCTGCGGCGGAGCCCTCGATGGGGGACTCCGGAACGCGGGGCGACGGCACGCGCACGTGCAGGGCGTCGCCCCCGGCACCGGTGGTCCCGTCCGCCTCGCGGCCGGGCTTCGGCTCCGCGGTGGTCACTACGGCTCTCCCCGTCCTCCGCCGGCCCCGTACCTCTGTGTACCTCTTGGTACGTCCTCCAGGACGCGTCCCGGCATCCTTGAGTTGTCCGGGGACGCTAACACGTACCTTCGGCACGCTTCTCGGTCATATCCGGCCACCGGAGCGGTGGAGGGCGGGGCCCGCTCCCCGCCGCTCCGGTGGTGGCCCGGCTCTCAGCCGATCCTGGTCATCTTGTCGCCGAAGGCCGCCTCGGGCAGATCGCTCTGCAGGACCACCGGCGCCGTCACCTTTCCGGTGCCGGTGCCCACGGTCACCGAGCCGACCTCGGTCCCGGCCTTCGCGGCCTGGTCGATGCCCTTGCCGTTGTCCGTGACCTTCAGCTCGACCTCCAGGCCGGACCAGCCGACCGCCTTGAGGTTCTTGGTGGCGACCACCGGGGCCTGTCCGCCGAATCCGTTGTCCACGTACCCGACGACGTCCCCCTTCTTCACCACCGTCGCCGAGGTGGCCGCCTCCTGCGCGTCCTTGATCAGCTTCAGGCTGTTCTGGAGCGACAGCTCCAGGCTGTCGTAGACCCGGCCGGTCCCCGCCTGCTGGCCCATCACGGCCCCGTAGATCCACAGCACCTTGCCGTCGACCTTGGTGTTCGCGGACCAGAGCAGGTTGCCGCCCGCCGGGGTGGAGGAACCGGTCTTGATGCCGCTCACGCCCGGCTGGAGCAGGAGATTGTTGTTGTTGTAGATCTTGCCGTCTATGCCCTCGATCTCGACCTCGGGCATGTCCACGATCTTCCGGAAGACGTCGTTGCGCATGACCGCCTGCGCCAGCTTCAGCTGGTCGGTGGCGGTGGAGACGGTGGTCTTCTCCAGCCCGCTCGGGTCCGTGTACGTCGACCCGGTCATGCCGAGGTCCTTGGCCGCGTCGTTCATCTTGTCGATGAACTTGTCCTCGGAACCGGCGTCCCAGCGGGCGAGCAGCCGCGCCGCGTTGTTCCCCGAGGGGATCATCAGCAGCTGGAGCAGCTGGCGCTGAGTGAGCTCCTGCCCCTTGGTCAGCGGGGCCGTCGACTCGTCGGGGCGCTTGGACTCGTCCTCCGCCTTCTGGTCGACGGTGATCTTCTCGCCCTCCTCGTCACCCTTGAGAGGGTGCCCCTGGAGGATCACGTAGGCGGTCATGACCTTCGCGACGCTCGCGATCGGGGCCGGCTTCTGCGCGCCCTCGGAACCGAGCGACCCGACCCCGTCCACCATCACGGCCGACTGCCCCTGGCCCGGCCAGGACAGCTCGGTCCCGCCGCCCTCGAAGGTGTACGTCGGCTTCGCCGTGAGCTCCAGCGAGGGCTCCGGCAGCGGGCGCATCACCTGCACGATCGCAAAGACGATCAGCAGGAGGAGCACCAGCGGGGTCCAGATCTTGACCCGTCGCACGGCGGTCCGGACCGGGGTCTCCGGCGGCGGCGGGGTGTTCGTCAGCTCGGCGAGCAGGTCGAGCGGCGGCTTCGGCGGCAGGGGCTGCTGCCGGGTCCGCTCGGCCGCCGCCCAGGACGGCGCGGCGGCCGCCGGGGAGACCGGAGAGCCGGCTTCCGGGGTGCGCGCGGGTGCCTCGGGTCCGGCCGCGGACTCGGCATCCGAATCGGACTCGGGCTCCGGCTTGCGGGGCGCGGGGGCGGTCCGTACGTCGTCGGAGCGCAGCGGCACGAAGGTGCTGGTGCGCTCGGCCTCGCTCTCGGGCTTGGCCCCGGGCTTGGACTCGGCCCCGCCCTTGGGCTCGTCCCTGGGCGTGTTCTTGGGCTCGCTCTTGGGCTTGTCCTCGCGGGGCGGGAGCTTCAGCGCGGTCGTCGCCTGGTCGACCCGGTCGGCCGGCTTGACCGCCTTGAAGATGGCGGTGGGCTGATCGATTCCTCGCAGGTCGGAGGCGTCGTCGGGGGTTGGCTCGGAGTCGGCGGCGGGCTCGGAGTCGGAAGCCGTGGCGGGTTCGGCCTCGGCTTCGGCGGCGGGTGCCTTGTCCGGCTCGGAGTCGGATGCCGTTGCGGGTTCGGCGTCGGCTGCCTTCTCCTGCTCGGAGTCGGCCTTCGGCTCGTCGTCCTGCTCGGCCTTCGACTCCTCGTCGGTCTTCAGCTCGGCCTTCGCCTCCGCATCCGGCTCCTCGTCCGGCCCGGGCTCGGGCTCCGGCTTCGGCTCCGCCTTCGCGGCGGGCTCGGGCTCGGGATCGGCGTCCTCCGCCTCCTCCGCGTCCTCCGCCTTCGGCGTGTCCTCGGCCGCGGCATCGACCCAGGCGGCCACAGCAGCACGCAGTCGGCCGTCCCCGTCCCCGGCGGTCTCCGACTTCCCGGCCTCCGGCGCGTCCGCCTCCTCGGCCTCGGACGCCTCCACGTCCGCGTCCGGGCCTGAGCGGCCCTCCGCGGCTCCCGCCCCCTTCGACGGCGCGTCGGCGTCTCCAGAGGCCGCAGAGGCCGTCACAGGAGCGCTCTCGGGCTCGGTCCCGGGCCCGGCGGCATCGCTCTCGGGCTCGACGTCGCTCTCGGACGGGTCGTCGCTCCCGGCCTCGGGCTCACGCCGCGCAGCGTCCTCCGGCAGCCGGGGACGGAACACCGCGGTCGCCGTGTCGGACGTGGCTCCCGAGTCCGCACCCGGACCCGTACGGGCATCCGTACCGGCGTCCGCGTCCGCATCCGTGTCGGCACCGGGGTCACGGAACACGGCGAAGCGCGGGTCGCGTTCCTCCTCAGCCGTCCCCGACGACTTCCGCTGCTCCGTTTTGTCGGGGGACTCGCCCGCCACCGATGCCTCCTCATGCGCTGCGGGGCCACCCCGCGCTGTCCGAACCATCTACCAGTGTCCTGTGTGAACCCCTGGCCGAGCTGCTAGACGAGAACGACATACCTACTGGTTCCCGTACAAAGCGACCAGGCGCTCTCGACAGATGAATGTGAGAGGGGTCACCCTGTCAGACATCCACGCGGGGAGGCATGGATGGGCAGGAGCCGCAGAACAATCCCGGAGGAGCTTCTGTTGCTCGCTCTGGACCCGACCACGGGTACCACAGCGCAGCCACAGTCGCTCGACCTCGGCCTGGCCGGGGCACAGCTAGTGGAGCTGGCTCTGGCAGGACGGATAGCCCCTGACGGGGATCGTATCGCCGTGGTGATGCCACGGCCGACAGGAGATCCGACTCTGGACTCCGCACTGGAGCTGCTGCGCCGTCGTGGCAGCCCGGTCCGGGCGGTCCACTGGATCGGCGGGCCCCGGCTGGGGCTGCGTCAGATCTATCTCGCTCATCTGGAGCGGTGCGGCATGGTTCATGCCGTGGCGGGCCAGATGTGCGGGGTGCTGCCGACGACTCGCTACCAGGCGACGGAGACGGCGATCAGCCGGGACATCAGGAACCGGCTGGACAGTGCGATCCGCACCGGCGTACCGCCGGACCCGCGGACCGCGGCGCTCGCCGCACTGGCCCACGCGGTCGGACTCGGCAAGCACCTGTACCCCGGGAACGAGGGGCGCTCGTCGCGCTCCCGGCTCCGGGACCTGATCAGGCACGACCCGATGGGCGGACTCGTGGCGCACGCCGTGATGGACGTCCAGAACGGAGTGGCGGTCCAGCCGCGCCGTTCGCAGCAGGCAGCGGGCGTTCCGTTGCAGCCGCAAGCACAGGCCCGTCGCGGGAGCATGGCGCACACCGCCGCGAGCTGACCGCACGGCCCCGGCACACCACGGCAACAGCCTGGTGCGGCCGGGAACAACAGCACACCGCCGTACCGCCGTCAGTCATCACCGACCCGGTCCGGGAGCCGCACCACGCACGGGGCAGCCGGTAGTCACCATCACCGGCTGCCCCGTGCGCTTGCGCGCCGCCCCGCGCCCCGATGCGTACGCCCCCGTGCTCCGCGTGTGGCCATTTCCCAGCGCGGCCGGGGCCAGGGGTGGCAATCTGCTGAGCAGTAGATACGCACAGCTACATAGCCGGAGGTGCCGTTTCCGTGCCGTCCAACGTCAATCCCACTGTCAGGCGACGCAGGTTGGGCCAGGAATTGCGCCGCCTGCGCGAACTCAAAGGCATGACGGCCGAGGAAGTGGCGGAGCGCCTGCTGGTCTCGCAGTCGAAGATCAGCCGCCTGGAGAACGGCCGCCGCTCCATCAGCCAGCGCGATGTGCGTGACCTCTGCGGGGTGTACGAGGTCGAGGACGTCCGCATCGTCGACTCGCTGATGCAGATGGCGAAGGACTCGCGCCAGCAGGGCTGGTGGCACGCCTTCGGCGACATCCCGTACAGCGTCTACATCGGTCTGGAGACCGACGCGGAGTCGCTGCGCGTGTACGAACCCCAGATGGTTCCGGGGCTGCTCCAGACCCGGGCGTACGCCGAGGCGCTGATCAGCGGCGCGCTGCCGGAGGCCCCGCCGTCGGACATCGAGAAGCGCGTCAACGTACGGTCCCGGCGGCAGGACCGGGTCAACGCGCCCGAGAATCCGCTGCGGCTGTGGGCCGTGATCGACGAGTCGGCGCTGCGCCGGGTGGTCGGCGACAAGCAGGTGATGATCGACCAGCTGGAACACCTCGTCGAGCAGTCGCACCTGCCGCATGTCACCGTGCAGGTCCTGCCGTTCGACATGGGCGCGCACCCGGGCATCAACGGCCAGTACGCGATCCTGGAGTTCCCGGACGCCGCGGACTCCAGCGTCGTCTACATCGAGGGCGTCACGAGCGATCTCTACCTGGAGAAGGCGAACGACGTGCAGCGCTACAGCGTGATGTACGAGCACCTGCGGGCGCAGGCGCTGAACGTGGAGCAGACCCGGGAGTTCATCAGCAAGATCGCCAAGTCGTACACCAGCTGAATCCGGACAGTGAAGCGAGCGGCGGCGGGATTGTACACCGCCGCCCACGCACAGCAGAAGGCTTACTGGAGAAAGACCATCCGGTCGAGTGAACGGCCATCTCATGGACGGGGCTTGGCGAGTAGCGTCGATCACGCCAATCGGAATCAGGTTGGTGCGACTCCCCACAACTCTCGGAACCGGAGTGAACATGGCAATTCTTCAGGGTGCTACGGACCAGTGGACGAAGTCGTCGTACTCCGGGGGCAACGGCGCGTGCGTCGAGGTCAAGTCCCCGGTCGCGCTGTCCATCGCCGTGCGTGACTCGAAGGCCCCCGAGGGCCCCTCGCTCAGCTTCGTCCCCGGTGCGTGGAACGCGTTCGTACGCGATGTCGCCACGGGCTCGATCAACGCCTGACCAGCCGGCACCGTTCACGTATCACCGCACCACTCCGCATCACCGCGTTACCGCACCACCGCACCACCGCACCACCGCACCACCGCACCACCTGATGGAGCCCTCTCGACCGGTTCGCCGTCCTGGCCGAGGGGGCTCGGCATGATCCGGTGTCACCGCAGCCGGTCGACGTAACGGTCCGTCCCCGGCACGGTCGGCACGAACGGCGCGACCAGCTCGACCCGGCCGAGGCCGGTCTCCGCGACCGCCGCGTCGAGGCCGGTGAAGCGGCTCGCCCAGCAGCTCCGCGGGTCCTCCTGGAGGAACCACAGCAGGGTCAGCCGGGTGTCGACCCCTTCGACCTGCTTCACGTACGTCATCCGGTCGCCGGGCAGCGGTGTCGGCCGGAACACCGTGACCATGGCCGCGGGCGAGCCCTTCAGCCGCTTCGGGAGATGGCGCGAACGCAGCCATTCGAGCAACTCCGCCCGTTGCTCGGGCCCTTCGGCGTCGACGACCTGGAGGACGAGGCCCGCGTACGGGTGGTCGAGGGCGTGGAAGTCCCGGGGGCCGGCGGCCCCGTCGCGGTAGACAGTGGCCTCGTGGTCCTGGAACGCCGTGAAGACGTGGGTCCGGTCCTGGTAGACCCGGCCGTCCCGGTTCAGCCGCCGGTTGATCGCGACGGTCCACTTCATGTGGTCGTCGTAGCGCCCCTCGGTCACCCAGTACGTCGACAGATAGCATCCCGCGCCGACGGGCTGGGCGACCGCCGACTTCTCCGGATAGCGCAGCTCCTGGAGGTCCTTGGTGGCCACCCAGCGGCGTCCGGCGAAGATCCACGGCATGGCGGTGGCGCCCGCGTAGTAGTGGTCGTCCTCGTACCAGCGGTTGTACGCGTACTCATGGCCCGGATGCGGTTCGACCATGGTGATCAGCGCATGCCCGGGGCGGACCCCGTAGGGCCCCTCCCCCGCCAGCTCCGCATACCGCTCGCTGCCCGTTCCGCCGTCTTCGTCCACCGTCTCTCCCTTCCCCTTCCATCGGATCCCGGACCCCTCTACCCTGACGGACCGTCAGATGAACTGCCAGAGCCGGGAGGCGCCGATGTTGCTCACGGGGAAGACCGTCATCGTGTCGGGTGTCGGGCCGGGGCTCGGGCACCGGGTCGCGGAGACCGTCGTCCGGGACGGCGGGTGCGCGGTGCTCGGCGCGCGTACGGCGGCGAATCTCGCCAAGTCGGCGGCCGGGATCGATCCGGACGGCGGCCGCACGGCCTTCCTGCCCACCGACATCACGGACGAGGCGCAGTGCGAGGCGCTCGCCGCGCTGGCGGTGGAGCGGTTCGGGAGGATCGACGCGGTGGTCCATGTCGCCGCCTGGGACAGCTACTTCGGCGGACTCCAGGACGCGGACTTCGCCACCTGGCAGTCGGTCATCGACGTGAACCTCCTGGGGACGCTGCGGATGACCCGGGCCTGCCTGCCCGCACTCAAGGAGCGGGGCGGCTCGGTGGTGGTGATCGGCACCCAGTCCGCGGTGGCCGCGCCGTCGCAGGTGTGGCAGGCGGCGTACGCGGCGTCGAAGGGGGCGCTCACGTCGGCGATGTACTCACTGGCGCGGGAGCTGGGCCCGGACCGGATCCGGGTCAACACGGTGCTGCCGGGCTGGATGTGGGGGCCGCCGGTGCAGGCGTACGTCCGGTTCACCGCAGACACCGAGGGCGTACCGGAGTCCGAGGTGCTGGCCCGGCTCACCGAGCGGATGGCGCTGCCCGAGCTGGCCACGGACGGGGACGTGGCGGAGGCCGCCGCCTTCCTGACCTCCGACCGGGCCCGGGCGATCACCGGCCAGTCGCTGCTGGTCAACGCGGGTGAGCTGATGCGCTGACGACCCCGTACCCGTACACGTACAAGCGGCACCCTCCCTCTCGACTTCTCGGCCGCACGGGACCCGCATCCCGTGCGGCCTTCGCGCGTTGTCGCGCGCTCCCCGAACTTCTCCGGACTTCTCTTCACTTCTCTTCTGCACAGCCTGACGAAGTGCCCGCCCATCGTGTGGCCGCGGTCACGTTCGCGACAACGGCCCACAAGGTCAAGAACAAGTAAAATCGTTCGCCTTACTGACCTGAGTTCACATCCATGACCACTGACAGCCTTGACCGAGCCCCCTCGGAAGGGGTTCAATCCCCGAAGTCCCCGCTCCCGCACGGGGACACCGCTGAACGGCCGTACCGACGAAGTGCGTTCCCGTTCACAAGGCGGACCCCTGGAGGGGGACATGAACAGTCTCGACTGGGCTGTACTCATCGGCTACTTCGGCGTGATGGTCGCGATCGGACTCTGGTCGCACAAACGCGTGGACAACGTCAGCGACTTCTTCACGGCCGGCGGCAAGATGCCGTGGTGGCTGTCGGGCATCTCGCACCACATGTCCGGCTACAGCGCGGTGATGTTCACCGGGTACGCCGGCATCGCGTACCAGTACGGGGTCACGTCCTTCGTGACCTGGTCGCTGCCGATCGCCATCGGCATCTTCATCGGCGCGAAGCTCTTCGCACCCCGGCTGAACCGGCTGCGCTCGCGGCTCCATGTCGCCTCGCCGCTGGAGTACCTCAAGAACCGCTACAACCTGCAGACCCAGCAGGCGCTCGCCTGGTCGGGGCTGCTGCTGAAGATCGTGGACGTCGGTGCCAAGTGGGCGGCCATCGCCACCCTGTTGTCCGTGTTCACCGGTCTCTCGATCTCCCAGGGCATCCTGATCACCGGGGTCGTCACCGGGATCTACTGCACCGTCGGCGGTCTGTGGGCGGACGCGCTCACCGAACTGGGCCAGTTCATCATCCAGTTGTTCGCCGGGCTGGCGATGCTCCTCGCCGTGATGAGCGAACTCGACGGCTTCTCCACCCTGTGGACGGTCTGGGACGAGCTCCCCGACGGACACGCGGAGCCGACCGCCGGACCGTACACGGTGACGTTCCTGCTGGCGTTCCTGTTCATCAAGACCTTCGAGTACAACGGCGGCATGTGGAACCAGGCCCAGCGGTACATGGCCACCGACTCGGCCGCCTCGGCGACCCGTTCGGCGCGGCTCTCGGCGGTGCTGTGGTTCGTCTGGCCGCTCGTGCTGTTCTTCCCGATGTGGTGCGCGCCCCTGCTGGTCGACGCGCAGAAGCCGGACGCCTCCGACAGCTACGCCCTGATGACCGAACAGCTGCTGCCGCACGGGCTGTTGGGCCTGGTCATCGTCGGCTTCTTCTCCCACACGATGGCCATGTGCTCGTCGGACGCCAACGCCATCGCCGCCGTCTTCACCCGGGACATCGCCCCGACCCTGTCGAAGGCGGCACGCGGCTGGAGCGAGCGGGCCGGGCTGATCGCGGCCCGCTGGACCACGGTGGCCTTCCTGGCCCTCTCCATGGCCATCGCGACCCAGGTCAACTCGCCCACGTTCAAGGACATCATCACCGTCGTGATCAAGTGGGTCGCCGGGCTGATGGGCCCGATCGCGATCCCGTTCATGCTGGGCCTGCTGCGCCCGTTCCGGAAGTCCGGCCCGACGGCGGCACTGGTCAGCTGGGCGGCGGGTCTGATCGCGTTCTGGCTGGTCAACTACCCGGTCAACTGGGCGGTCGAGGGCGGAGTGCCGCTCCAGTACCAGGTGTCCGTACCGCTCGCGGTCTCGCTCGTGCTGTACGTCCTGATCGGCTTCGTGAAGCCGGAGGACACCCCGGAGCGCGACGCGGTCCTGGCGCGGATCAACGAGGGTGACGGGGACGGGGGTCACGGCGACGGTACGGGGACGGCCGCGACCGTCCCCGCGCAGGACGGCGGCCCGACCCCCGCGCCTCAGCCGCGCGGGTAGCGGGCGAACGGCCGCGCGGCCGGGCGGGCTTCAGCGGCTCTGGCGACTCAGCCGCGCGGGTAGCGGGCCAGCCAGCCGGGGGCGACGGCGGCCGGGCTGTGCAGGGCGGGGCCCTGGGTCATCTCCATCGCGAAGTCGTCGGCCAGTTCGAGGAGGGTGGCCCGCCCCTCCAGCTCCGCGAGCCAGGCCGGCGGCAGCGCGGTCTCCCCGTGCAAGGCGCCCAGCAGCGCCCCGCAGACCGACCCGGTGGCGCGGGAGGGGCCGCTGTGGTTCACCGCGAGCCGCAGCCCGTGCCGGATGTCCTCGCTGACCAGCGCGCAGTACACGGCCACCGCGAGGACCTCCTCGGCGGCGTCGCTCGCGCCCAGCGCCTCGATCAGGGCCGGGCCCGGGATGCCCTGCCGTACCGAGCCGAGGGCCCGGCGCAGGGCCTCGGTCACCGGCTCGTGGCCGGGGCGTTCGGCGAGGAGGGCCAGCGTGTTCTGCACCGCGCCGTCCAGGCTCTCGCCGCGCGCAAGACCGTGCACCATGACGGCGAAGGCTCCGGCGGACAGCTGGGCGGCGGGGTGGCCGTGGGACTGGGCCGCGCACTCGACGGCCAGCTGGAGCACGAGCCCCGGCTCCCAGCCCACGAGGAGCCCGAAGGGCGCGGACCGGGTGAGCGCGCCCGCGTCCCGGGCGGCGGGGTTCTTCGGGCGGTCGAGGGTGCCCATGACGGTGTCGCCGAAGCCGGCCAGGCATTCCCGGGCGGGATCGCGGCGGGCGTAGAGCCATTCCTCGGCGGCCAGCCAGCCGTTGTCCTCGCGCCGTTCGTCGGGCCCCCAGTCGTGCTGGGTGGCGGCCCAGCGCAGATGGGCCCGGTGCACATCGGTGGGCGGGTGCCAGGCGCCGGTGTCGCGGCGGACCTGGGCGCGGATCAGGCCGTCGACGGTGAACAGGGTGAGCTGGGTGAGGGCGGTGACCGCGCCGCGTCTGCCGTGCGCGGGGACGTAGTCGGCGACCCCTTCGACCCCGTGGGCGGCGCGGATCTCCTCCAGCACGAGCCCGCTGACCCCGGCCCCGAGCGCGTCCCCGACGGCCCCGCCGAGCAGGGCCCCGCGGACCCGGCTGCGGAAGTCCTGCTGTTCGGCCCGGCCCCAGACCGCAGCTGTGGTCCCTGTGCTCACCCCGCCGCCTTCCCGTCACCACGTGCTCGGATGCGCGGGCCTCTGCGGGCGACCGCGCAAGCACTGTAATCGAACGGGAACGGGCGGTAGAGAGGGCGACCGGGGTACGTACGGGTATGTCGACGGACGTCCTTGAGGTCGTTTTTGGGCGGTGGGCGGACGCCCCCTAAGGCTGCTCCCCGCCCCGGGGCCCCCTGCCCATGATCCGACGCACGTCGTCACGCATGACCGGGCCTCCCAGGTCGTACGTCTCCTCATCGGTGAGGAAGGGGCCGGCCCAGGTCCCATCTCCACGTCCCGGTCGTGCCTGAGCCGCCGCCGCGGTGAGCACGGCGTCGGCAAGCTCCGCCACCGTACGTCCGCCGCCGGTGTCGATCCGGTCCAGGCCGAGCGCGTCGACGGCGTCCACCATCAGCGCCTGGTAGCGATCGGTACGGGCCAGGAACCGGTCGATGAGCAGCCGCTCCCCCTCCGTCGCTTCCTCGTACCGCCCCGCGGCCCGCACCCGGTCGCGTACGACCGTGTCGTCCGCGGTCAGCCACACAGCGGCCGTAGAGGGCACGGTCAGCCGGGCGACCCGCTCGGGCCACAGCGCCGAGCCCTCCAGGACCAGCCCCGGCGCCCCGCCCCGCGCACGGTCGGTGATCAGCTCCTCGACACGCGGCCAGAGCCGTTCGTAGTGGGCGAGGACGGAGGCGATGAGCTCGTCGGTGGTCAACGTCCCGTAGTGCTCGGCGACATGCGGCGGTACCTCGTGCTCCGGGGTCCGCCAGGGCCGTCCCGGGTGCCGGGCCAGACCGTCCGTGGAGCGTTGCTCGAACCCGAGCCGCTCCGCCACCGCCTCGGCCACGGTCGACTTGCCGGTGTTCGAGGTCCCGCCGATCAGCACCACCCGCACATCACGCATACCCGCGAACCTACTGCCCCGTCCAGGCCCCCAGCCGCCCCCGCCGCTCCCGGGCCCACGCGTACCCCGGGTCCAGCTCCAGCGCCCGGTCCAGGTCCGCCCGGGCCTCCGGGATGCGGCCGAGGGCCTCCAGGGCGGCGGCCCTGCTGCCGTGGGCCCAGGCGTAGTCGGGGTCCAGGGCGAGGGCACGGTCGTAGCAGGCGACGGCCTCCTCGTACCGGCCCGTCGCCCGGTACACCTCGCCCCGCTCCCCCTCCGTCCCGGGCAGCCCGGGGTTCAGCTCCTCGGCCCGGTCCAGGTCGGCGAGGGCGCCCACCGGGTCGCCCAGGACCGTGCGGACCCGGGAGCGCCGCACCAGCGCCCAGGCGTACTCCGGCCACAGGGCGATCGCCCGGTCGAAGTCGTCGAGCGCCTCCTCGGGACGGCCCAGCACATGACGGACCAGGCCCCGGCTGCCCAGCGGCACGGCGTCGGACGGGTCCATCGCGTGCGCCCGGTCCAGGACGGTCAGGGCCTCCTCCAGGCGGCCCATCCGCCGGTACGTCTCGCCCCGCTCCCGCACCGCCCAGGCCCAGGCGGGGGCGATCTCCTCGGCCCGGTCCAGGTCGGCGAGGGCTTCCTCGTAGCGGCCGAGCGAGCGCAGGATCACCGCCCGGCCCTGGTGGGCGCGTTCGCTGCGCGGGTCCACGGCGATGGCCCGCCCGTGGTCGGAGAGCGCGGCGTCCAGCTCCCCGGCCCGGAACCGGTCCCAGGCCCGCGCCACGAGGGCGGCCGCCCGGTCGGTGTCGGTCAGCTCGGCCCGGGTCAGCAGGAGCCCGAGGGCGGCGGTGGGGCGGGGGCCGTGATCGGTTATGGCGGCGAGCAGGTCCCGGCCCCACTCCCGCAGTACGGCGTTGTCAGCGTCCTCGCCCGCGTCGACCAGGGTCCGGGCCCAGTGCCGGGCGCGGGACGGCCGCTGGGCGAAGAGTTCGATCCCGGCGCGCAGGGCCTCGGGCAGCGCGATGCGGGGGCGGGCGCACAGCCGGTGGTAGAGCACGTCGAGGGCCGCCCGGCGCCAGGGCTGCTCGGCCCAGAGGCGTTCCGGGTCGATGCCCTCGGCCGCCGCGTCCCGGCGGGCGGCGAAGGCTTCGGCCAGCCGGTCGTGCGCCGCCTTCCACCGCCGGGGAGAGCCCGTGCGCTGGAGGCGGAGCATGGGGGCCCGGACGACGGCGTGATAGCGGGACCGCCCGCTGTACGGCTCGGCGACGAAGGGCAGTTCGAGCAGCCAGTCGTAGAGCCCCGGCACGGCGTGCGGCCCGTCCGGCGGTACGGCGACGGCGACCAGGTCCTCGTCGAACCGGCGGGGCAGTGCGCAGGCGAGCGCGGCCGCCCGGCGGGCCGGGTCGCTCTCCCCGGCCAGAAAGCGTTCGACGGCCGTCGCGTTGGCCTCACCGGCCGCGCCGGGGTTGGCGGCGAGCGTCGACACCAGGACCGGCAGCCCGCCGGAGAGCCGCAGCACTTCCCGTACTACGGGCTCCGACACCACCCCGCGTTCATGGAGGAGTTGGCGCGATTCGGCCTCCGTGAAGGGCCCCAGCGGTACGTCGGCGACCAGCCGGCCCCGGTCGCCCCAGTGCGCGGGGTCGAGGCGGCGCTGGCCGGCCAGGGTCAGGACGAGGTTGGCGGGCAGTTCGCCGTACCGCCCGGGGGTCAGCAGGTCCGCCAGCCACCGGTCCAGTTGAGGGGCGGTGCGCTCGTAGGTGTCCAGGAACAGGGCGACCCAGGGCACGGCGTCCGCGACCCGGTCGAGCTCGGCGACGAACACCGGGGTGAGGATTTGGACCGGCTCCGCCAGCAGCCGGGCCTCCTCCACCTGCCGGGCCCGCCCGCCGAACACCGCCCGCAGCCCGCCCGCGCCGCGTGCCACGACCGCCGGGTCGATGCCCCCGGCCAGCGCCCCGACGACCGGTATCGCCCCGGCGGCGATCAGCCCGGCCTGCGCCGCCGCGAGCGCCCCGGCCGAAGGCCCCGCGCCCTCGTTGTCCGCCGCGAGCCGGCCGGCAGCCTCGCGGAGCGCGCGCCGGTAGGTGGCGAGCAGCCGGTCGAGCGCCTTGAGCG
This sequence comes from Streptomyces rubiginosohelvolus, assembly GCF_014649875.1. Taxonomy (GTDB): domain Bacteria; phylum Actinomycetota; class Actinomycetes; order Streptomycetales; family Streptomycetaceae; genus Streptomyces; species Streptomyces rubiginosohelvolus. The sequence goes on from NZ_BMTW01000012.1 coordinate 124,961, forward strand.
GGTGCCCCTGCTCGGCGAACTGCTCGGCGAAGGCGGCGAGTACGTCGGGTACGGAGTCGGCGCTCTCGTCGGCCGAGGCGGTCAGCGCTCCGAACTCCCCTGCGGCCTGGCGCCATTCCCGTAGCAGCGAGGTCTTGCCGACCCCGGCGTTGCCCCGCACATGAAAGACGAACCGGTGCCGGGGATCCTCGGGCGGCAGCGTGAAGTTGACGCGGAACAAGCCGAGTTCGGCCTCCCTGCCGACGAAGGCGGCACGCCGACGACTTTCGACGATCTGCTGGAGGGAGAGGCGGCGGGGGCTGGACGGAGGCATGAGGGTCAGTCTGTCAGCGGACCGCGACGTACGGGGAGCCGTACGCCTTCCGGCCCGGGACCGTCAACGCCGGGACCCTGGCCGCACCCCGCCGTCCACCGTCAGTTCCACGCCGGTGGTGAAGGTGGCCAGCGGCTACCGCGAGTTCGACGAACGCATGAGCAGCTCATGAGTACCAGCACTCATGATCGAGCACCCGCCGCTGCCTAACGTGGCCAGCATGGACACGGAAGAAGCAGCCACCGCAACAGACACCTCACCCGTCGCGAGCTCGCGGGGGTTCTACGGCTGCGTGATCGCCCTGATCGCCTTCTTCACGCTGTTCGCGCTGGGAGCGCATGCCATCACGGAGTTCGAGAAGGGCCTAGACGGCGACGGGCAGTTGGAGCAGCCCGGCCTTTCGGGCAGCGTGTCCCAGCCGCTCGGTCCCGGTACGACGGCTCGTTACGAGGACGGGCTGTGGGTCACCGTCAGCCGCCCCGAGCGACACGACGACGGCACCTACGGTGTCACCGTGACCTTCGAGAACGGCACCGACGAAGAACTGCGCCTCAGCAATGAGGAGTTCTCCGGCACGCTCGACGTCGAGCCCGGCGAGTCCGGCGAGGATTACGCCCCCGGCGACGACGTGAGCTGGCTGAACTGGGACGAGGTCGCCTCCGCCCTAGCGCCGCCCCTCCCCGAGGGCGAGGAGCGCACCGTCCCGGTCCGTCTGAAGCCGGAGCGGAAGGGTGCCCCGGTCACGCTGGAGGTCACCCCTCCGCACCCCGGCTACCGGGAGACGGCCCACTTCCAGCTCACCCTGGGCTGATCCCGCAAGCCCTGATGCGGGCCTCGGCCCAGGCGCGGGCGGCCGTCACGTCCTGCGTGGCCGTCGTCGGGCAGCCCCAGAGTCGCTCACCGCTGTGGATGGCTTCCGCGCGCTCCGCCGGGATGTCCGCCGGCGCGACGAAGGCGAGGCCGCGGCAGAGCGCCGTGAGGCCGGGCCGGATCAGCTTGAGGGTGCGGATGCGGTCGGCGGCGGCGGGCACGTCGCCGGATGCCGGCGGGGTGCGCCCTTCCGGTGGCGCGGGCATCAGGAGGATCGCCGCGAACGGTTCGGCGCGTTCCGTGAGGGCGCGCAACGCGTCGAGGATCACCGCCTGGGCGTGCTCCATGGGCAGCCCCGAGGCGTCGATCTCCCGTGGCTCCTGTACTGCGCTCCGTACGTCCATCGGGTGACCGTAACAGCATTAGCGACCATTGGTCACTAATGGGCGCACGCCTTCTCTGCGTACGCTGACCCCGATGAACAGCACCGGAGGGAACGGGCGGCCCGGACGGCCGGCGCGGCTGAGCCGGGAGCGGATCGCCGAGGCCGCGCTGCAGGGGGACGTCGCGACGCTCACCATGCGTGAGCTCGCGACGAGGCTCGGGGTCTCGCACTCGTCGCTGTACCGGTGGGTGCCCGATCGCGACGGCGTGCTGGACCTCGTCAGTGAGGTCATGGTCGAGCGGGTGCTCCCCGAGGACGAACCCGATGCCGGGAGCTGGCTCGACTGGCTGACGCGGCTGGCGTGGGCGATGCACGACGAGTTCCTGGCGGTGCCCGGGTACGCCGCGCATGTGGCCCACCCGCACCGCCATCACCCCGAGTCCTTCGGGCGGCTGCGCGGCAGAGCGATCGCCGCGTTCCGCGCGGGCGGCGCCGACGCACAGCAGGCCGAGGAGAACTGGACCGTCTTCGGGCTCGGCGTCGTCCGGTGGCTGGCCGCCGCGGGCAACGCCCCGGAGGAGCCGCCGTTCGGCCGCTACCTCGACACGCTGCTCCGCGGCCTGCTCCACCAGGACGGGGACCAGCGTCCGTACCGGCAGGCGGAGGCGACCACCTCGGCAGCCGCGCCCCGCTCCGTCGGCGACGAACACCTGCTCGCCCTCACCCGGAACCTCACGTCGGAATCGGCGAAGGCCCGGGAGCGAGCGTGCGAGACGATCTGCGACTGGGTGCGGTCCTTCGACCGGAGGGAGGTCCGGACACTGGCTTCTCTCCTCGCCTCGGCCGCCGTCCTGGAGCAGGACGAGACCTGCCTGGAAAGCGAGTTGAACGCGCTGGGCGAGCTCTCGGTGACGGGCTTCGTGGAGGCAGAGGACATCGCCGCCCTGCGCCGCCTGCCGCGCGAATCCGTACAAGTGGCAGACGTCGAGCACCTGGACTACCTGATCGAGGAATTCTTCTGACGTCTCGGCGACCCTCAGGCCCAGGGGTCGAAGGGGATCCCGGCGGGCTTGGAGTTGTTGAGGAGGTTGCGGAAGCGGTCGTCCTTGTCGGTGACCTTGATGGTCGCGGACCCGAAGTCGGCGTTCATGAGCTTGTCGCGCAACTCCGCGCTGGGGAAGCCGTTCCAGTCGACGATCGGCGGGTAGCGCCAGGTGCCGTAGTGGTTCTCCGGCGGCTCGTCGTTGCCGTTGGCGAGGCGGAAGAAGTGCGTGCTCGGACCGTCCTTGTGATAGACGGCCTTGGGGTGCGAACCGTCGAACCGCACTTGTGAGCGCGGGTAGGTCTTGACGGTGCTGTGCTGGGTGGTCGAGACGTAATCCACCTGGTTGGAAGCCTGGTTGACCCAGGAGATCACGTGCTCGAAGTCATGCCGGTGCCCGCCGAGTCCACTCCCGTGGACGGCCTGGTCCTTCTCGAAGTAGCTCGCGTAGACGATGCCGCACCAACCGTTGTTGCACTTCGAGCGGGCGTACGTCTGGGAGTTGTCCAGGTCCCACTGGTCCCGGCAACTGCCGTTGACCGCCCCGGAAGTCTTGAGCCCCGGAGCGAGCGTGCCGTCCGGGCCGATGGCGGGAGTGGCGTAGCAGCCGTCGCCGTCATAGTCGTAGGCGGGCGAGAAGGCCTGCTCGTAACCGCCCGCGTTCCGAGGGAGGCTGCCGGGCGGGTCGGCGTGGGCGGCGGAGGCGGTGCCCAGCACGAGGATGCCTGCGGCGGCGAGGACGGTGGCGGTGCGGCCGACTTTTCGGTTGCGTACGGGAACTGAGTCAGCCGGGGGCATCTTCCTACGGACCTTGCGGGGGAAATCCGACATCGACGAGGTTCGCATGACTTATATCGCTCCTGACTCAGCAGCACGTCACGACAGATGACTCCCGCAAGAATTGCCCGGGTCATGACAGAAAGAAACGGAAGACCGCCTACGAGTGGCAGACACAGGAACAGGACAGGATCGACAACATCCAGGCACGCGACAACCAGAAGGTCTTCGAGGGACGGGAGCGTCAATTGCAGGCACTCGCCGAAGAGTGGGCCAAGGCGAACCCGGGTCACTCCAACACCCGTTACACCATCACCGACGAGATCAACGGAGCCGCCTACAACGGTAACGACCGAGCCAAGGGACTGGCGGGCGGATGATGACGGGAACACCGGGGAAGCGATCGACGGTATCGGTGCGCGGAGCCGCGCTGCTCGGAGCAGCACTGATGATCCTGCCGGGATGCAGCAGCCCGAAGACGTTCGAGGTGTCGGAGCTCTGCGGAACGAAGGTCGATCCCGCCCTCGTCGCGCCTTTCCTTCCCGAGGGCGAAGAACTGAAGGTGGACGACAGCCTCACCGAAGCGGGGCAGCCGCGTTGCAAGGTGTACGTGGACGGCACGCTCCACCTCTACCTACGGGGAGACATCGTGGAGCCCGACTTCGACCCGCTGAAGGCCACGGAGCAAAGCATGCGACGGCTGGGCGATCCCGCTCCAGCCGACATCGGTGACGGCGCCACCATCGCGGACCACGGGGCAATGGCGGTGCGGGCATGTACCTACCAGGGCGAGAAGCGGCAGTATGTGCTTGATCTCGACGGCGTCGACCGACCCCAGGACACCGCTGAGCGTCGTCGGGCACTGGAAGAGTTCCTCCGCTCCCAACTTCCCGTCGCAGTGGAAGCGGAGGGCTGCCGCCCGTAAGACCGAGGCGGGCGGCGCGCTTGCCATCGAGTCCACTCGAAGTCCTACAGTGCGCGCACGATTCCGGAACCGGATCCGGAACCGATCCCAGCCACCCCGCACCGACCAGGGAGCTCGACCATGCTCTACCGCACACTCGGCGGCACCGGCATCGAGGTCAGCGCGTACTGTCTCGGCACGATGATGTTCGGCTCGGTCGGCAACCCCGACCACACCGAATCCGTACGCGTCATCCACGCCGCGCTCGACGCGGGCATCAACTTCGTCGACACGGCGGACATGTACTCCGCCGGTGAGTCCGAGACCATCGTCGGCAAGGCGCTGAGTGGGCGGCGCGAAGACGTCGTCCTCGCCACCAAGGTGCACTTCCCGATGGGCGAAGGGCCCAACCGGGGAGGAAACTCACGGCGTTGGATCGTCAAGGAGGTCGAGGAGAGCCTGCGCCGCCTCGGCACCGACTGGATCGATCTCTACCAGGTCCACCGCCCCGACCACACCACGGACATCGAGGAGACCCTCTCCGCGCTGACCGACCTCGTGCGGGCGGGGAAGATCCGCGCCTTCGGCTGCTCGACGTTCCCGGCCGAGGAGATCGTGGAGTCGCACGTCGTCGCCGAGCGGCGCGGGCTCGGGCGGTTCCGGACCGAGCAGCCGCCGTACTCGATCCTCGCCCGGGGGATCGAGCGGGCCGTCCTGCCGACCTGCCGGCGGTACGGGATGGGGGTGCTGACCTGGTCCCCGCTGGCCTCCGGATTCCTGACCGGGAAGTACCGCAAGGGCGGCGCCATCGACCTGACCAGCGGGCGGGCGGCGCTGCACCCGCACCGGTTCGCCCCGGAGGCCCCGCTGACCGCAGCCAAGCTGGAGGTCGTCGAGCAACTCGTCGCCGTGGCCGACAGCATCGGGACCACCCTGCCCCAGCTGGCGGTCGCCTTCCCGCCGGCCCATCCTGCGGTCACCTCGGTGATCATCGGACCGCGCACGATGGAGCAGCTGGAGGGGCTGCTGAAGGGCGCCTCGCTCACGCTGGACGACGAGACGCTCGACCGGATCGACGCGATCGTCGCGCCGGGCACCGACGTCTACCCGCCGGACGGCGTGTGGACCCCGCCCTCCCTGACCGATGTCGCCCTGCGCAGGCGGCCGGTGGGCGAACGCGCGGCAGCCTAGCCCGGCATCTCTACGACGCGGTGCCGGTGGCGGGCTTCCGGGCCAGGAAGCCCGCCACCGGCCTCTTCGCGCCCTCCTCCGGCGCTTGCAGCGTCTGTGCCGTGATCGCGAAGCCCGCCCGCTCCAGCAGTTCGGCGATCCGGTCCGCGGGAAGCCGGTAGCTGTCGAAGGGGGCGGGGTCGCCGTCGCCGTAGCCGTACGTCCGGCGCTGATGCTCCTCCTCGCCGACCCGGGTGACGAGGAGGAGGTGACCGCCGGGCGCCAGGGCCCGGTGGAACTCCGCGTATGCCTGCGGCAGTTCAGCCGGTGGCAGGTGGTGGGTGGAGTAGAACGCCAGGACGCCGCCGAGTTCGCCGTCGCCGGCCGCCAGCGCCGACATCGGGCCGACCTCGAAGCGCAGCTCCGGGTGGGCGGCGCGGGCCAGCTCGATCATCCTCGGCGACAGGTCGACCCCGAAGGCGTGGACGCCGAGTCCGGTCAGGTAGGCGGTCACCTTGCCCGGTCCGCAGCCCACGTCCGCCGTCGGCCCGAGGCCGGACGACGCGACCAGTTCCGCGAAGGCGGCCAAGACGGCGCGCGACACCGGGTCCAGCGCGCCGGGGTCCTTCACGAAGCGGGCGTAGTCGGCGGCGACGGTGTCGTACGACCGCCGGATCGCGTCCAGGTGTGCGCCCGCGTGCTCATCCAGGGGAAAGGAGTTCATCACCTCGCGACGTTACGCCTGCCTCGGGGGGGTGGCGGTGACCGTTTCCGTTCAGGCCGGGCAGATCCCCTCCGGAAGGCCCGACGGCAGGCCGCCGCGTTCGTCCGCCGTGAGGTCGCGGCCGACGACGGTGCACAGGTGGCGCTTCCAGAGTGCGGGGTCGAGGTGGATCAGGTCCAGGCGGCCGCGCTCTCCGTTGCCTCCGCCGAAAGAGCCTCCGGAGAGCGTACGGAGCAGGGTTCTGCCGTCCGGGGACGCGGCCAGGAAGTACTGGTGCGCCGCGAAGTCGTACGTCTGGAGGGCTTCGGAGTCCGAGAGCTGCTGGAAGCGCACCGAGCTGCCGTTCGCGACGAAGAACTCGCCGTCGGTTCCGGTGAAGCTGAAGACGTATCCGTCGCCCGTGAAGTGTTCGTCGGAGCCCAGCGGGCCGATGGGGCCGACGAGTCGGGTGGGCTGTTCGCCTTTCGCCGTTGACCACAACTCCAGCATGCCGCCGGGCGACTTGGCGGCGGCATAGCGACCACTGCCGTCCCGCCTCGCCCGCTCGATGTTCGGGCCCAGACTGACGCGCAGATCCTTGTTCTCCTTGCCGGTACGCAGATGAACGGAGTGCAGGACCGGTTCGCGGGCGGCCATGATCTGCACATAGCCCTTCTCGACGTGACTGTTCACGGCGAAACCCGAGTCGACGGCCGCCGGACGGCCCTCGCCGAAGCGAGGCGGGTTCTTCTTCGTCAGGCCCAGTGCGCGGGCGTCGATGGCGGGAGACAGGCGGCGGCCGGTCCTGGCGTCCCAGTGCTCGACCCGGCTGCCGGAGAGGGTCACGAGTTCGTCGCCGTCCTGGAGGAAGGTGAACGTGAGCGCTTCCGGGCCTCCGCTCCGGTCGACCGGGGGTTCGTGCGTGGTGATCTCAGCCACCTGGCGCAGCGACGGTATCTCCCGGATCTGGATCCGGTCGCGGTCGACCACGTCCGCCACGAGCGTCCCTGTGTCGTTCACCTGCAGGTTGCGTTCCAGCCCCTGGTCGTTCTGCGCGGCCCGGTCGGCCCATTTCACCTCGGTGGTGATCCGGCCGGACGCCGCGTCGACGAGCGCCAGCGTCTCGCCCTTGTCGCGCTTGTCGTAGTCCACGAGGTGGGCCAGCAGGGACTTTCCGCCGTCGACCAGGCGCGGCGAACCGAGGACGATGCCGGAACCATCGACGTCGCGCCGGGCCAGCGGCTGGGCCGTCACATGGTTGTCACCGTAGGCGACCATGGGAAGGACCGTGTGCTGCGCGTCTCCGAGGAGACGGCCGATGACCAGGTCGGGCGAGGGCGCCTGGGCCTGGGTCACGCTGCTGCCGCGTCGCGTGCCAACGGTTATCCACATCTCATGGTGGTTGGCCGTGAAGCGGTCACCCTTCTCGTCGACGGCGATGCTTCCGCAATCGCTGTTGTAGCCGGTGTCGTGGGTGTAGCTCTTCAGTGGTCGTCCGTCCTTCACGCGCAGGGCACGGTAGACGGCGACCTTGTCGTCGCCCTTCTCCACCCGACGACAGAAGACCAGCACGCCGCCGTCACCGGACAGCGCCGTGGTCGGGCCCTCCGACGAACTGTCGTCGACGTCGTCGGCCAGCTCACGGACCTTTCCCGTACGGACGTCCACCGCGTCCATCACGAGCTCGCCGACGCCCGTGCCGCGGCGGCCGACCACCAGGGTGTTCTCGTCGGGTCCGAACCACACGGACCTGCTCATCACAGGCAGGCGGCCCGGCACGTCCTGACGGCGTCCCGTCGTCAGGTCCCACAGCGTCAGCCGGCCGTCCACCATCGTGGCCAGGTGCCCGGCGTCCGGCGACAGAGCCATGGGCCTGTCCTCCTCCCTCGCCCAGCTCATGGAGTCGGATATCTCCTCGAACTCCGCACCCCGCAGGGGCTGCGGCGGACCGAGCAGGTCCTGCGGCGCGGCGGCGGTGACGTCGACCTCGTACCAGACCAACGCGCCCGACGCCGACACATGGGCGATCCGCCGGCCGTCCCGGCTGACCAGCGGATGGAAGGCCATCTCGTCGAAGTCGAGCTGGAGGCGCTGAATGCGTCCTCCGGCCTGGCGTACGAAAAGGGTGGCGCGACCGTTCTCCGTCGTCGCGAGCGTCACCGAGCCGTCGACGCTCATCGCCACGTCCCGGATGCTTCCCTCGGTCCCGCTCAGGATCCACGCGGCGTTCTTGACCTGGTCGTACCGGCGGAGCACGGCGTTGCGGGCCTCGGCCGTGGGCGAGATCGCGTACGCGCCCAGGGCGATCAGGGCGGCCTGCGCCGGGTCCTGCTTGGCGGCCTCGGCGGAGTACGTGGCCAGCAGCCGCGACCGGCCGTCCTCCTCGCGCTGCGTACTGACGCGCTCCTGGTAGACGAGGAACGTGCCGAGACCGACGATCAGCGCGAACACCACGGCCGCCGCGGTCCAGGCCGCACGAGCGCGGGCCCGACGGAGGCGCCTGTTTTGTCGCGCTCGCGCCAGAAAGTCGCGCTCCGGTTCATCGAGTTCGTACTCTCGCTCTCGCAACCAAGCCTCGATATAGGCAAGTTGCACATCTCCGGGTAGCAGCGCGGTCGGCCTCTCCTGCTGCGTCCAACGGTCGAGGTCATGGTTCAGCTCCGCGCGGCCCGTCAGGAACCGTTCGTCCTCCCGCACCTGATCCTTCAGCGCGGGCCACACCTCTATCAGCTTCTCGTGGGCCAGCTCGGCGGTCTCCGGCTCTCCCTGGCCGCCGCGCAGCACGAGCAGCCGCTCGGCGGCGAACAACCTGGCGAGCTCCCATGCAGCTTCGCCCGACACGTCGCGCGTGAGCCTGCGGCGCAGCGGCGTCCCACTCCCGGGCAGCACCCGGACCAGGCCCCTGAGCAGCCGGGCGGCGGCCACCGGCTCGCTCTCGCCGTACCGCTTCCAGGCCTTCTCGCAGTGCTCCTGCAGCGCCCCCTCGACCCCGTGCAGCGCCGTGTACGTCGACAGGCGCAGCCGGCCGGCGAACCGCTCGTCCCAGAGACGTTTCAGCAGGAACCCGAGGAGCGGCAGGTTCTCCGGCTCCCGGCACGCGTCGGCCAGGATGCGGTCGGCCAGGCCCGGTTCGTATGCCACCGCCGGAGCCTTCTCCACCGGTTTGGTGATCACGTCCCGAAGCTGGTTCTCCGACATCGGCATCAGGGGCATCAGCTGGGTGCCGCCCACCAGGGCGCCGAGGCGAGGATGCCGGAGCGCCGCGTCCATGAAGTCGGACCGAAGCGTGATGAGCAGGGGGAATCCGGCCGTCGGGCCGTCTGGCGGAAAGAGCAGTCCGGCGCCCGCGTCGAACTCCTCGTCCCCGAGTTGCAGGAGCGCCTCGGCCTGGTCGAGGACGACGAGACACCTGCCGTCCGCAGCGCCCCGCAGAATGTCCAGCGTCTTCACCAGGCCCTTGCCCGCCAGCCACTTCTCCACCTGGTCGACGCTCTCCGCGCGCCGGTCCCCGTACTGTCCGGTGCGCACGGCTTCGTAGAGGTCGACGGCCAGTCGGGAGAGCAAGGAGCCACCGGCGCCGGCGTTCACCACGACCGCGTCGTAGCCCGGCTCGCCCTCGCCCTCGCCCTCGTCCTCGCCGCCCCCGCGCCGCATCCGGGGAACCACTCCGGCCAGCGCCAGCGAGGACTTTCCGCAGCCGGACGGTCCGAAGAGCGTGACGGCCCCGTGCAGCTGCAGTTCGGCGACCACGTCCCCGATGTCGCGGTCGCGCCCGAAGAAGATCTCCTCGTGGCATTCCTGGAAGGTGTCGATGCCCCGGAACGGATCCCCGGCCAGCTCACGATCGAGATCGGGCAGCTTGGCCAGCGCGGCCTTGACGCTGATCGCGAAGGACTGCTGCGCGTCGTCCCGTTTGCGCTGGGACGCGACGACGATGCCCACCGCCGCACCGCGCCGCTCGTCCCAGACCGGGCTTCCGCTGTAGCCCGCCGTGATGTGAGCCGTCCGGCTGTCGGCGCGCGAGAGCTGGATCCAGTCCCCCGCCGACTTCCCGCTCAGCTCCCCCCGGTGCCAGACCACACCCAGTTCGTCGTCCGGGAACCCCACGACCCGCACCGGGCGGTGCGACAACGCGCCGGAGGCGGCCAGCGGCAGCGGGCGCGTGCCGGGAACCGTCTCGCGCAACCGCAGCACCGCCACGTCTCCGCACTGCTTGGGCGCCTCCGGTATCCACTGCTCGACCTCGGCCACGACGTGCCGTTCGGCGGCCCCGTCGACGAGCGGGAAGTCGACCAGCACCTCCTCCCCGGCGGTGACCGGGAGGTCGCGCGCCCTCCCCAGGGCGTCGGACACGACATGCGCACAGGTCAGCACCCGGTCCGCGGTGACGAGGAAGCCGCCTCCGACGATCGCCCCGGTCACTCCCCCGACCCGGACGACCGCCGCGTTCAACGCCTCGTCGGCGCTCAGCGCCTCTTCCCCCGACACCATGACCCCGTGACCCCCGTGACCCCGGTGACCTCCGTCAGCCGGTCAGGTCAACGTACGTCCTGCGCAGGCTCGTTCGCATCAGCGGCATCGCTTTTGTGCCACGTCAGGCTCACCGAGAAGTTGGCCGCCGTCGCGGTACTGGCGATGACCACGTCCGCCTCGGCCGACAGCGACACGCCGAACTCCAGCGTGACCTCGTCCGGGGCGTTCGCCATCCCCCGGAACCTGCCGACGAAGCTCTCCGCGACCGGCCGCACCGTGTCCAGCATCTGCCCGAAAGACCGCCCCGCACGGGCTACGGAGCGGTCGCCGCGGCCGACCCGCACCAGGGATTCGTCCACCTCACGGATCTGCACACGGATCGTCTCGTCGCTGCCGTCTCCCAACGGCACCTCGACCGTGCGGACAGGGCTATCGCTCAACTCGACCTCCAGCGTCGGGAGGAGCGATCATAACGAAGCCAACCAACCGCACGGCCGCGGGCGTTACCGTCCTCAGCTCGGCAGCACCGGCAGCAGGTCCGGCAGATGACCGTCCGACGCCGTGGCCGCCGCAACGCGTTCGGCGGGAACCTCGCCGTAGAGCGTCGTACGGGGACGGGACGGGCGGCCCGCCAGGTCGGCGATGGCCTTCAGGTCCTGGATGGAGCGGTACGAGCCGTAACTCGACCCCGCCATACGCGAGATGGTCTCCTCCATCAGCGTGCCGCCCAGGTCGTTCGCGCCCGAGCGGAGCATCTCCGCCGCCCCCTCCGTACCGAGCTTCACCCAGCTCGTCTGGATGTTGGTGATGTGCGGGTGGAGGAGGAGCCGCGCCATCGCCGTCACCGCCCGGTTGTCGCGGTCCGTCGGGCCCGGGCGGGCGATGCCGGCCAGGTAGACCGGGGCGTTGGTGTGGATGAAGGGGAGCGTCACGAACTCCGTCAACCCGCCTGTCTCCTGCTGGAGTCGGGCCAGCGTACGGAAGTGGCCGAGCCAGTGGCGGGGCTGGTCGACATGCCCGTACATCATCGTCGAGGACGACCGCAGACCCACCTCGTGCGCTGTCTTGATGACCTCCAGCCAGGTGGCCGTGGGCAGTTTGCCCTTGGTGAGGACCCAGCGGACCTCGTCGTCCAGGATCTCCGCCGCCGTCCCGGGGATCGAGTCGAGCCCGGCCTCCTTGGCGGCGGTCAGCCAGTCGCGGATCGACATCCCGGTGCGGGTCGCGCCGTTGACGACCTCCATGGGGGAGAACGCGTGCACGTGCATGCCGGGGACGCGTTCCTTCACCGCCCGCGCGATGTCGAAGTACGCCGTGCCGGGCAGGTCCGGGTGGATGCCGCCCTGCATGCAGACCTCGACCGCGCCGACGTCCCACGCCTGCGCCGCCCGGTCCGCGACCTGGTCCAGGGAGAGGGTGTACGCGTCGGCGTCGGTGCGGCGCTGGGCGAAGGCGCAGAAGCGGCAGCCGGTGTAGCAGACGTTGGTGAAGTTGATGTTCCGCGTGACGATGTACGTGACGTCGTCGCCGACCACGTCCCGGCGCAGGGTGTCCGCGATCCGGCACAGCTCGTCCAGCGCCGGGCCGTCCGCGTGGAGCAGGGCGAGGGCCTGGTCGTCGGTGAGCTTCGTCGGGTCGTCGTCGGCCTGGCTCAGGGCCTGGCGTACGTCGGCGTCGATGCGGGACGGGACCATGCCGGGGGCCGCCGCCTCGCGGAGCGCCTCCCAGTCCCCGTACACCTCGTCGAAGTCGTTACGGCGGTCGCCCGTGCGGCCCTCGGTGTCGATGGTGGCGTGCAGATCGGTACGGCCCGAGGAGGTGAACCCCTCGTCGGGCTCCTGCCAGGGCAGTCCGGCAGGAATCGCACCCTCGCGGGCGAGGCCCGTCTCCGGGTCGGCCAGGGCGCGGACGTGCGGGAGGAGCCGGGGGTCGAGCCAGGGCTCCCCGCGCTGGATGAACTCGGGGTAGATGGTGAGGCGTTCGCGGAGGGTGAAGCCCGACTCGGCGGTGCGCGCGGCCAGTTCGTCGATGTGCGGCCAGGGGCGTTCCGGGTTGACGTGGTCGGGGGTGAGGGGGGAGACCCCGCCCCAGTCGTCGATGCCCGCGCCGATGAGGAGCGCGTACTCGGCGTCCACCAGGTTCGGCGGGGCCTGGATCCGGGCGGACGGGCCGAGGATGTGCCGGGCCACCGCGATGGCGGCGGCCAGCTCCTCCAGCTCCGCGTCGGGCATCCCGCGCATCGCCGTGTCCGGCTTGGCGCGGAAGTTCTGCACGATGACTTCCTGGATGCCGTGGTAGGCGCGGGCCGTCTTCCGCAGCTCGAAGAGGGAGTCGGCGCGCTCCTCGTACGACTCGCCGATTCCGATCAGGATGCCGGTGGTGAAGGGCACGTTGGAGCGCCCCGCGTCCTCCAGCACCCGCAGCCGTACCGCCGGTTCCTTGTCCGGGGAGCCGTGGTGCGGGCCGCCCGGCTCGGACCACAGGCGGGTCGCCGTCGTCTCCAGCATCATCCCCATCGAGGGGGCCACCGGCTTCAGCCGCTGAAGATCGGTCCAGGTCATGACGCCCGGGTTGAGGTGGGGCAGCAGGCCCGTCTCCTCCAGGACCCGGATCGCCATGGCGCGTACGTACGCGAGGGTGTCGTCGTACCCCTCCGCCTCCAGCCACTCCCGCGCCTCCGGCCACCGGTCCTCGGGGCGGTCGCCGAGCGTGAACAGCGCTTCCTTGCAGCCCATCGCCGCGCCCTCGCGGGCGATCTTCAGCACCTCGTCCGGGGACAGGAACATCCCGTGGCCCGCGCGGCGCAGCTTTCCGGGGACGGTGACGAAGGTGCAGTAGTGGCACCGGTCACGGCAGAGACGGGTGAGCGGGATGAAAACCTTGCGGGAGTACGTGATCACACCCGGCCGGCCCGCCGCTTCCAGGCCCGCGTTCCGGACACGGGCGGCGGACGCGGCCAGATCCTTCAGGTCGTCGCCGCGCGCCTGGAGCAGGACGGCGGCCTCGGTCACATCGAGGGCGACACCGTCGCGGGCACGTTTGAGCGCGCGCCGCATGGCGTTGGAGGTGGGACGTCCGCTCTGAGGATCGGGATCGGGATCGGTCATGAACCGAGCATACGAGCGAGGCGCGCGCACCGGACCAGGGCCCGGGACCTGTATGTGCAGGCCGTGGGGTGCTCCTGGTCACTCGTGCGGGCCGACTCACCCGGATGAGACCCCGTCGGCGGCGTCCTCGCGCCTAGTGTCGGAACGGTGATGGAAACGATCGTCCTCGACATCGGCGAAACCCTCGTACGCGACGACCGGCACTGGGCGTCCTGGGCCGACTGGCTCGGCGTACCACCGCACACCCTCGGTGCGCTGGTGGGCGCGGCCGTCGCCCAGGGCCGCGTGGCCACGGACGCGCTGCGGATCCTGCGGCCCGACATGGACGTCGAGGAGGCCTACCGTGCGCGGGCCGCCGCCGGTCGCGGCGAGCACCTCGACGAGTCGGACCTCTACCAGGACGTCCGGCCCGCGCTGGGCGAACTGCGGGCCGCGGGCGTGCGGGTCGTGGTGGCGGGGGACGGCACGGTCCGGGCCGGGGAGCTGCTGCGGGCGCTGGACCTGCCCGCCGATCTGGTGGTCACCTCGGACGAGTGGGGCGTACGGAAGCCCGACCCGGAGTTCTTCGCGCGGGTGGCCGAGGCGTCGGGCGCGGCCCCGGAGGCGACGCTGTACGTGGGCGACCACCCGGCCGACGATCTGTTCCCGGCCGCCGCGGCGGGGATGCGGACGGCGCATCTGCGGCGGGGGCCTTACGGGCACTGGTGGGCGGACCACCCGGACGTGGTGGAGACGGCGGACTTCCGTATCGACGCGTTGACGGAGCTGGTGGCGCTGGTGGGGTCGCCGGACCCGGGCGGGACGGCGGCTCCGGACGCGTCGGCGGACGAGCAGCCGAAGGTGGTGCGCCGGGGCGCGTTGAGGTCGGTGCGCTGACCGCACCCGCCGGCCCGGGGGGCACCACCAGCCCGTCCGGCGTTTGAGGACGGAACCGTCCAGGTGGCCCTGGGATGACATGACGGGGTGCCGTGCCCCAGGGCCCTGCGAGTTTCACGCCCTCCGAGGCAAGGGTTCCGTCCTCAAACGCCGGACGGGCTGGGGTCGCCGCCGGGAGCCAGGGTTCCGTCCTCAAACGCCGGACGGGCTGGAAGAGGCCCTCCCGGACAGGCGGGTGCGGGTCAGCCGGACGGGCTGGAGTGGTCGCCCTGGAAGAGGTTCTCCTCGCGGCGCGCGAACAGCGTCATCAGGACCGCCACCCCCGCGCACACCGACCCCACCACCCACACCGCCACGTATCCGCCCTCGCTCGGCTCCCCCGTGGAGGAGCCGGCGAACGCGCCCAGGACCGAGGCGAAGACGCCGCCCGCCACCGCGCCGCCCAGGGTCTTCACGTTGTTGTAGAGCGCGGCGGCGATCCCCGTGCGCGCGGGCTCCGTGGCCTCCACGATCACCGTCGGCATGGCCCCGAGCGCCAGCCCGATGCCGAGGCCCAGGAAGGCCGAGCCCACCGCCATCTGCCCCACCGAGCCGTGCAGCACCGCGAATTGGAGGAAGCTCAGCGCCACCAGGCCGAACGCGCCCATCAGCGTGGGGCGGTAGCCGATCCGGCGGGCGACGGCGGCCGTGCCCAGGGAGCCGATGACGCTGCCGACCGACGCGGGCAGCAGGACGAGGGAGATCGCCAGGGCGCTGAGCCCGAACCCGTACCCCGTCACCTCCGGATCCGCCGCGTAGAACGTGGAGTTGGGCGCCTGGCTGCCGAAGAAGAAGACGCCGAACAGGAACGCGGCCGCGTAGAACGGGGCCGTGCGGCGGTCGGCGAGCGCCCGTACGTCCACCAGTGGTTCCGCGCTGCGCAGTTCCACCACCACCCACACCGCCAGGAGCACCGCCCCGAGCAGGACCGGGCCCAGCACCCGCGCCGTGAGCCAGGAGCCGCCCTCCGCGCCGCCGATCCCGCCGAGCAGGGAGAGCATCGCGGCGCTGAGCAGCGTGACGCCCGCCCAGTCGACCCGGCCGCCGGTGCGGCCCTCGGACTCCGGTACGGCGATGAAGGAGACCGGCACGCAGATCACCGCGAGCACCGCCGGGACCAGGAGCGTGAGGCGCAGATCCCCGAACGCGGAGTCGACGAGCCCCATCACCACACCCCCGGCCATCGCGCCGAGCGTGAGCGCCCCGACCAGCCGGGCGATCGCCCGGCGCGCGTCGGTGACCGGGAGCCGGTCCCGTACGAGGGCGATCTCCAGCGGCAGCAGGGCGGCGATCGGGCCCTGCAGCAGACGGCCCAGGAGCAGGACCTCGTAACCGGGGGCGAGGGCGACCACCACCGTGCCGGCCGCGATCAGCGCCAGCGCGATCCGGAGCATCCGGCGGTGCCCGTACAGGTCGCCGAGCCGGCCGAACAGCGGGACGCACACGGCGGCGGCCAGCAGCTGGACGGAGACCACCCAGTTGAGGTCGGCGGAGCCGATGCCCAGATGGTCGGCGAGGTCCGGCAGCAGCGGGGCGAGGCCGACCTGGAGGAAGCCGCTCATCACCTCGAAGAAGATCAGCAGGCCGACGACGGCGGTGACGGAGCGGGGCGCGGCGGGCGGCGGGGCGGCGGCCCGGCCGGGGGCGGTGGCGGTCATGGGCGGACGGGCTCCTCGTCGGTCGGCGGAGAGGGGAGAGGGAGAGCAGGGGCCGGGGAGGCTTCCGGCAGGGCGGGCGACAGGGCAGCGGCGGCCAGGCGGCGCAGGGCCAGGCCCGCGAGCAGGGCCGCCGCGTGGGGCAGCGCGCCGTCGTCGTACACCGCCTGCGGCGCGTGGTTCATCGGCGCGGTGGCCGGGTCCGTGCCGGGCGGGCAGGCGCCGAGCCCGACGAACGCGCCGGGCACCTCGCGCAGCACGAAGGAGAAGTCCTCGGAGCCGGCCATCGGCTTCGGGGCCTCGAAGGCGTGGTCGGCGCCGAGGATGTCGCGGGCGGTGGCCAGGGCGAAGGCGGCCTCGTCGGGGTGGTTGACGGTCGGCGGGTACTGCTCGACGTAGTCGATCTCCGCGCGTACGCCGTGGGCGGCGGCCACCCCGTGCACGGTCCGTTCGAAGGCGGCGCGGACGGTGGCGTGGGCGGTGTCGGAGAAGGTGCGGACCGTCGCGTCGAAGTGCGCGGTGGCGGGGATGACGTTGGCGGCGGTGCCCGCGTGGAGCCGGCCGACGGTGACGACGGCCGGGTCGAAGATGTCGATCTCGCGGGTGACCAGGGTCTGGAGCGCGGTGACCATGGCGCACAGCGCGGGCACCGGGTCGGTCGCGGAGTGCGGGGACGAGCCGTGTCCGCCCCGGCCGTGCACGGTGACATGGACCGCGTCGGACGCGGCGAGCATCGGTCCTGGCCGGGTGGCGGCAAAGCCGGTCGGGGCCCCGGTGGAGACGACGTGCAGGGCGTACGCGGCGACGACCCGCTCCCCCGCCGCGTCGAGGACCCCCTCGTCGATCATGATCTTCGCGCCGCCCTGGCCCTCCTCGCCGGGCTGGAACATGAACACCACGTCCCCGGCCAGCTCCTCGCGCCGGGCCGCCAGCAGCCGGGCGGCGCCGACGAGGCCGGTGGTGTGGAGGTCGTGGCCGCAGGCGTGCATACGGCCGTCGAGGACGGAGGCGTAAGGGAGCCCGGTCTCCTCCTGGACGGGCAGCGCGTCCATGTCGCCGCGCAGCAGGACGGCGGGGCCGGGGTGCCCGCCGCGCAGCACGGCGGTGACGGAGCTGAGAGCCGTACCGAGGGTGATCTCCAGGCCCAGGCCCTCCAGGGCGGCGAGGACCTTGGCCTGCGTACGGGGGAGGTCGAGGCCGAGTTCCGGCTCGCGGTGCAGGGCGTGGCGCAGGGCGGTGAGGGCGGGGGCGAGGGCGTGGGCGTCGTGCAGCAAGGACATGGGCGTATGGTGCGGAGCACCCCCCTCACCTCATGATCGTCCGCAGGGAAGGTGCACGGATGGCACACGCGGCGCAGGAATCCGCCACCGAGGCCGCCGCTGCCGGTGGCCCGGAGCCCGTGCTCGATGAGCTGGACTACCTCCTCATCACCGCGCTCCAGACCTCGCCCCGGGCCGAATGGCAGCAGATCGGGAAGGTCCTCGGGGTCGACGCCTCGACCGCCGCCCGGCGCTGGAACCGGCTCACCGAGGCCGGGCACGCGTGGCTGAGCTGCTACACGGTGGCGGTGGGGCCCGCCGTGCCGATCGTCGCGTTCATCGAGGTGGACTGTGCGGCGGGCGCCCTGCACGACGTGGCGGTCGAGATCGCGGACGACCCGCACCTGATCACCGTCGACCATGTCACCGGCTCCCGGGACCTGATCCTCACGGCGGCCTTCCCCGACCAGGCCGCCCTCGCCCGGTACGTCGGCTTCCGGCTCGACACCCTGCCCGGGGTCGCCGCCACCCGCTCCCAGATCGCGACCGCCGTGCACGCGGAGGGCAGCCGGTGGCGGCTCGACCGGCTGGACCCGGACGGCCGGTCCGAGCTGACCCGGGGCCGTCCGCACCCGGCGCCCCGGCGCGGTCTGCCGTCACCGGACGAACTGGACACCCGGCTGTGCATGCTGCTCGCCGAGGACTGCCGCCAGCCGGCCGCGCGCCTCGCGGAACGTACGGGGGTGAGCGCGAGCACGGTCCGGCGGCGGCTGGAGCGGATGCACCGTGAGGACGCCCTCGTCTACCGCTGCGAGGTCGCCCGCTACCTGTCCGGCTGGCCGGTCTCGGTCACGATGTGGGGGATCGCCCCGCCCGGGGAGACCGCCCGGATCGCCTCGCAGCTGATCGGCCTGCGCGAGATGCGGCTGTGCGCCTCGCTGTCCGGCCCGTACAACCTGCTGCTCACGGTCTGGCTGCGCTCGGCGGAGGACATCGCCACGTTCGAGGCCCGGCTCGGCGCCCGGTTCCCCGAACTCGCCATCGCCGACCGGGCGGTGACCCTGTGGCCGCTGAAGCTGGCGGGCCAGATCCTGGACCCGAAGGGCCGCCATCTGCGGGGCGTACCGGTGCGGTTCTGGGAGGACCCGGTGGCGGAGCGGGCGGAGGGGGACCTGCTGGAGCGGCTGCGGTCGGGGCGGCGCCGCCCTTTCAGCCCGGAACCGTAGGCGTGACCCCTTCCAGCCCGTCCGGGGCCTCTTCCAGCCCGTCCGGCGTTTGAGGACGGAACCCTCGCCTCGGAGGGCGCGGAACTCACAGGGCCCTGGAGCACGGCACCCCGTCATGTCACCCAGGTCCACCTGCACGGTTCCGTCCTCAAACGCCGGACGGGCTGGGGTGGGCGCCCCGGGCGGAGAAGCCCCCTAGTCCCCCAGCACCGCCTGCATCACGCTCTTCGCGATCGGGGCGCCCAGGCGGCCGCCCGAGATGTCCGAGCGGGAGATGTCCATGTCCGTCGGGTCGATGAACACGGCGACCGCGACCGAGCGGCCGTCGTCCTTCTTGCCGTAGCTGACGAACCAGCCGTACGGGACCTCGTCCTGGACGTTCACGCCGCGCTGGGCGGTGCCCGTCTTGCCGCCGACCGTCACACCGTCGATCAGGGCGCGCTGGGCGCTGCCCTCCTTCGCGGTGTGCTCCATCATCTCCTGGACCTTCTTCGCCGTCTCCGGCGAGACGGCCTGGCTCATCTCCGTCGGCTCGTTCTTCTCCAGCGTGGAGAGGTCCGGGCCGCGCAGCTCGTCGACGATGTAGGGCTGCATCAGCTTGCCGTCGTTGGCGAGGGCCGCCGTGACCATCGCCATCTGCATCGGGGTGCTGGTCAGGCTGCCCTGGCCCATGCCGGTGAGGGCCGTGCCGGGCTTGTCGAGCTTCGGCGGGTAGAGGCTCTTCGTGGCGAGCATGTCGCCGAACTCCTCCGCGTACACGTCCTCGTTGAAGCCGAACTTCTCCGCCGTCTCCCGCATCCGGTCCTCGCCCAGTTCGGCGGCCGCGTCGAGGAAGACGTTGTTGCAGGAGTACTGCATGGCGGTCTTCATCGACGCCTTGCTGCACACCGCGTCACCCGCCTCGCTGCCGATCTTGTTGGTGGAGAGCGGCAGGGGGTACGGCGAGACCGCGTCCGTCTTCGCGTCCACATCGGTGACCACGCCGTGCTCCAGCGCCGCCGCGGCGGTGAGGATCTTGAAGGTGGAGCCGGGCGGGTAGGTCTCGCGCAGCGGGCGGTTGGCCAGCGGCTTGTCCTTCTTCTTCTCCAGCGCGGTGAAGCGGTCGCTCTCCTTGAACGAGATGCCGGCGAAGACCTCGGGGTCGTACGAGGGGGTCGAGACCAGGGCCAGCACCTTGCCGGTGCTCGGGTCCAGGGCGACGACCGCGCCCCGGGCGCCCAGGTCGGTCAGCCCCTTGTAGCCCGCCTTCTGCGCCTTGGCGTCGATCGTGGTGATCACGTCGCCGCCGCGCCGGGGCTGGCCGGTCAGGACGTCCTTGGCGTGCCGGAAGGCGAAGCGGTCGTCCTGGCCGCTGAGGACGCTGTCGTAGGTCCGCTCCAGCAGCGAGGTGCCCCGGGACTGGGAGGCGTACCCCGTGACGGGCGCGTACATCGCCCCGTCCTTGTTGGTCCGGCGGAACGCGTAGTCCCGGCTGTCGGTCTCCTTCGAGCCGGTGATCGCCTTGCCGCCGACGATGATGTCGCCGCGCGGGGTGGAGAACCGCTCGAACCGCACCCGGGCGTTGTGCTCGTTCTGGGCCAGCTCCTGGCGGTCGACGTGCTGGAGCCAGTTCGCCCGCAGCAGCAGGGCCAGCACCAGCAGCCCGCAGAAGATGGCTATGTGCCGCAACGGCCTGTTCATTCCACTCCCCACCCGGGCGGGCCTGTGGCCCGCGTATGCGATCCCCGGTGAATAAGGATGCCCTGTACGCGGGCCCGGTTGCACCGGCGGCCCCGGAGGGCCCCTTCTCACAGGTACGCGGCGTACGCGTCCAGGGTCCGCAGCACCTCCGCTTCGTCCGCCGGAGGCAGCTGGAGCACGACCTCCTCGATGCCCAGCTCCGCGTAGTGGGCGAGCTTCCCGGGGCTCGGCTGGACCGCGTACGGCACGACCTGGAGGCCCTTCGGATCGCGCCCGGCCTCCTCCCAGGCCGCCCGCAGCTTCGGCAGGGACTCGGTGAGACCCCCGCCGCCGATGGGCAGCCAGCCGTCCGCGTACTCCGCGATGTGCGCGAACAGCTTCGGGCCCGCACCGCCGCCGATCAGGGTGCGCGGGCCGTTGACCGGGCCGCGGGGCCGCTGGAAGGGCTTCGGGTGCGCCTCGCTCGCCTGCACCGACCCGGACGCGCCCGTGTACCCGGTCGGCTCGTCCGCCCACAGGGCCCGCATCAGGGCCATCCGGTCCCGGACCCGGTCGCGGCGCGTCGGCCACTCCACCCCGTGGTCGGCGGCCTCCTCGACGTTCCAGCCGTAGCCGACGCCGAGCGTGAACCGGCCGCCGGAGAGGTGGTCCAGGGTGGCCGCCTGCTTGGCCAGGTCGATCGGGTCGTGCTGGGCGACCAGCGTGATGCCGGTGCCCAGGGTGAGGCGCTCGGTGACGGCGGCGGCCTGGCCGAGGGCGACGAACGGGTCCAGCGTCCGGCCGTACTCGCGGGGCAGCTCACCGCCCATCGGGTACGGCGTGCGGCGGCTGACCGGAATGTGCGTGTGCTCGGGCAGATACAGCCCGCCGAACCCCCGCTGCTCCAGCTCGCGGGCGAGCCTGACCGGGGTCACCGTCTCGTCGGTGAGGAAGATCGTGGTGGAAATCCGCATCGAAGCCACCTCCGTGGTCGTCGTCGTTCCGTACGTCGTCTTGTCACGCCGTCCCGTTACGCCGTCTTGTTTCGTCGTCCTTCTGTACGTCGTCCGTGCGAAGCGCCAACGTAAGCCGTATGTCGGCGAAATCCGAGACCGTGACGGCCATGAACACCGCCGTGAACACCGCGATGAACACCACCGTGAACCGGCGCGGCCTCCTCGCCGCGACCGCCGCCGGCGGCCTAGCGTTGGCCCCCGTGAACTTCGCCCGCGCCGAGGACCGCCCCGGGACCGGCCCCGAAGGCCCCCACCGCACCCGGACCGTGCGCGGGACTCTGCCCGTCGGATCGCCGGACTATGTGTACCTCCCGGTCGAAGTCCCGCGCGGGGTGGCCGAGTTCGCCGTCTCCTACACGTACGGCAAACCACCCGTCCCGCCCGGAGTCCAGGGCAACGCGCTCGACATCGGCCTCTTCGACGAACGTGGTACGGCCCTGGGCGGGCGCGGCTTCCGGGGCTGGTCCGGCGGGGCGCGCACCGCGTTCTTCGTCCGGTCCGACGCCGCGACCCCCAGCTATCTCCCCGGCCCCGTACGCCCCGGCACCTGGCACATCGCGCTGGCCCCCTACACCGTGGCCCCCGAGGGTCTCCCGTACGAGGTGACCGTCACCCTCCGCTTCGGCGAGGCGGCCCCCGCCCCCGTGCCGGTGTACCCGCCCGAGCGGGCGAAGGGGCGTGGCCGGGCCTGGTA
The DNA here is from genome assembly GCF_014649875.1 of Streptomyces rubiginosohelvolus. Lineage (GTDB taxonomy): Bacteria > Actinomycetota > Actinomycetes > Streptomycetales > Streptomycetaceae > Streptomyces > Streptomyces rubiginosohelvolus. The sequence continues at coordinate 147,069 of NZ_BMTW01000012.1, forward strand.
CCGGGGCGACTGCCATGTCCACTCCGTCCACTCCGACGGGCGGCGCACCCCGGCCGAGGTCGCCGCCGCCGCGCGGGCCGCCGGGCTCGACTTCATCAACAGCAGCGAGCACAACACCACCTCCGCGCACACCGCGTGGGAAGGGCTGTGGGGCGACGACCTGCTGATCCTGACCGGCGAGGAGATCACCACCCGCAACGGGCACGTGCTGGCCGTCGGCACCGACCCGGGCGTCTTCGTCGACTGGCGCTACCGGGCCCGCGAGAACCGCTTCGGCCGGTACGCGCACCAGGTGCGCCGGGTCGGCGGGCTCGTCGTGCCCGCCCATCCGCACGCCACGTGCATCGGCTGCAACTGGAAATTCGGCCTCGCGGAGGCGGATGCGGTCGAGGTGTGGAACGGGCCCTGGACCCCGGACGACGAGGTCGCCCTCGCCGAGTGGGACAACGCCCTGGTGGCCGCCGTACGGAACGCGGACGTACGGAACGCGGACGACGGGCCGGGGCGCTGGCTGCCCGCGATGGGCAACAGCGACGCCCACCGCGAACCGGACCTGCTGGGCCACCCGCAGACCGTCGTCCTGGCCGAGTCGCTGTCGCGGCGGGCGATCCTCGCGGGCATCCGGGCGGGCCGCTCCTACCTCGCCGAGTCCGCCGCCCTGACCCTCTCCTTCGCCGCGACGGACGGGCGGGGCGGCCACGCGGGCATCGGCGAGCGGCTGCGGGCGGCGGCCGACGCCCCGGTGACCGTACGGCTGGAGGTGTCGGGGGCGGCCGCCGACTGCACGGTGCGCCTGGTCACCGACCAGGGGGTCATGCTGACCACCGCGCTGCCCGCGGCGGGCGCGGGCGTGGTGGAGTGGCGTACGACCCCCGCCCACGCCGCGTACGTACGCGCCGAGGTCCGGCACCCACCGGCCGTTCCCGGGCTGCCGGGCGCGTTCGCGGCACTCACCAATCCGGTCTTCCTCGACGTGGCGGCCGACAGGGCGGGCTGAGCAGCGGGACCGGCGGGCGAGGCCGGTACGGCCGGCTGAGCAGCGGGACCGGTGAGGCCGGTACGGCGGGCTCGGAAGCGGGAAGGGACGAAGCACGCCCGGCGGCGAGGCCGGGCGGAGAGGAGCGGGCATGGGACCGGGGCTGGGGTACTTCCTGCTGCCGGCGGGCGGCGCGCTGAGCCTGACCGGGGTGATCACCGGCAACGGCACGCTGATCAGCCTGAGCTGGATCATGTGGGTGCTGGGGATCCTGCTGATCCTGGGGAACCGGTACCGCCGTCCCGCCGATCCGCGCGCGCTGGCGGTCGCGGCCGCCGCCGGGGACGCCCGGGCGGTACGGGGGCTGCGGACGCTCGCCCTGACCGCCCGGGCCGAGGGGCGGCCCGACACGGCCGAGCGGCTGCTGCGGCAGGCGGTGAAGGCCGGTGACGTGGAGTCGATGTGGGAGCTCGGCCGCCTGGTCGAGCACCGCGAGGGCCTGGCGGCGGCGGAGCCGTGGTTCCGGATGGCGGCGGAGCGGGGGCACGCGGTGGCCAAGCGGCTGTTCCGGCCGGGCGGCGCCCTGCACCCGGACGGGGCGGACCCGGCGCCGTGACGCATGGCGGGCACAGCACCGTTGACCGGGCGGGTCCCCCGTCTCGTGGGCCCCGGCCCGCTCCGCCCCGCTCCGCGCGAGCGGTTTCCGTTACGCCAGTCCCAGCGCCGCCCGCGTCAGGAACGCGAGCCGGGCCGTCTTCTCCGGCTTCTTGATCTCCGGGCCCAGCTCGAACCCGACCCGGACCATCCGCGCGAGGGCCTTCTCGTTGCGGGCGTCGGGCTCCACGACGACCCGCAGGTGGGCCGGGTCGCTGAAGACGTAGGCGATGAACGCGGTGAGCAGGGCCTCCGTGTACCCCTTCACCGCTCCCTCGCCCTCGGCGGGGGCGATCAGCAGGTGGATGCCGAAGTCCCCGGGCCGGACGTCGTGGCACTCGCCGACCGGGTCGGCGTCCGGCTCGTACGTCTGGAAGAGCGCGGCCGGGACCCCGTCCCGCAGGGCGAGGTAGGCGTGGTGCGTGGGGAGCGAGTCGACGAACTCGTAGATCTCCCGGACCTGTTCCCGGGTGTGGTCGGCCATGCCCCAGAAACGGGCCCGCTCCTCGGTGACCCAGCCGTGCAGCAGCTCGGCGTCGGCCGCCGGGTCGACCGGGACCAGACGGACGGTGCCGAAGCCCTCGATCTTCTGCTCGTGGACGGCCGGGCGCAGGGCAGGGGCGACGGGCTCGGTGGCGGCGGTCATGGCGGGGGTCTCCTCGGGGTGGTGCGCCGTGCGGTGGGGCGTCGTGCGGTGCAGCAGGTTCCAGTCCGTGACGACCGGGGCGAGCGCGCCCCGTGCCCACAGGGGCGTCTGGTCGCGGTGGTGGGCGGATCCGGGGACTCCGGACGCGCCGAACGGGACCGCCCACCGGCTGTCCTCGCGGCGGGCCAGGTCCCAGACGTAGCGGGCGGCCGGGCCCCGGGCGAACAGGTCGGTGACGCCGGGGACGCTGGAGGTGGACAGCACGCAGTCGTGGTCGCCGGCGACCCCCGGCCGGATCGCCTGCGCGTCGACGCCGTCGGGTGCGAGGTCCGGCAGGGCCTGCCAGGGGGAGAGCCGGTGCAGCTCGCCCCACGGGGCGGGCGGGGTCTCATCGGCCGCCGCCGCGACGGCCTCGGCCGAGGCCGCGACGAGCGCCAACCGGTCCTCGTACGGCAGGAGTCCGACGGTGAGCAGGCTCTCCAGGGCGTAGCCGATCCGGGGGACGGCGGCGAGCCAGGGGCGGAAGAGGGCGGGGTAGGCGGCCGAGCGCCAGGGATCGTCCGCGCCCGTGACGCCCTTGAGCGCGGGGTGGGCGGCCAGCCGGTGGACGACGTCGGTGCGCAGGCGGGCGTAGAGGGTCGCGTCGGTGCTGTCCGCGTCCATGTGACGGTCCCAGCGCAGCAGCCGGTCCCGGAGGCGGTCGGCGGCGGGGCCGAGGGCGGGGGCCCAGGCCAGCAGGGACAGCAGCTGGCGGGACGAGGCGAGGAGGGTGTCGGTGTGGACGGCGGCCTGGGCGTCGGAGGTCCAGTCGGTGTCCCCGCCGAGCAACTCCCGTATCCGGCGGGCCCGGTGCGGGGGTGCGAACTCGACGCCGAGCGGGGCGGCGAGGCCGCGCTCGTTGGCCATCACCGCGATCCCTGCGGAGCCGTTGACCTCGGTACGGGGCAGCGGGACGGTCTCGCCGCCGCGCCAGGCGTACGCCGGGTCCTCGGCGGGAACGACCCGCAGCCGGTTGGCGTACGGGCGCACCGGGACGTGTCCGGCGACCCGGTGCAGGGTGGACCCGGCGGTGTCGGCGGCGAGCACCACGTTGACGGGTTCGACCCAGCGGTCGAGGGCGGTGTCGACGTCGGCGACCGTACGGGCCCGGAGCAGCGCGGGCAGCACGTCGAAGCCGAGCTCGCCGGTGACGCGGGGCGGGTAGCGGAGGCTGATGAAGGTGCCGTCGGCGGCTTCGCCCGACTCGGGGTGCGCGCCTTCGGCCGCGTCGGATGCCTCGCCCCCGGCAGCCACGTCAGCCGTCTCGGCCCCGGCCCTGGCCCCGGCTCCGGGGTCGCCGCCGATGATCACCGGCCCCCGGTCCGTCTCGACGACCTCGACCTGCTCCGGCTCCGCCCCCGCCACCTCGATCGTCTCGGTGTGGGCGTGGGCCCGGTACCAGCCGTCCGGGCCGAGTGCCTCCACTCCGCCGTCCGGGGTGCGGCGCAACCGCTCCCGGTAGAGGTCCTGGTAGTCGGCCATGGCGTTGGTGATCGCCCAGGCGACGTGGCCGGTGTGCCCGAAGTGGGCGAGACCGGGGATGCCGGGGACCGCGAGGCCGACGACGTCGAACTCGGGGCAGGCCAGCCGGATCTGCTGGTAGACGCCGGGGTCCTCGATGAAGCGGTGCGGGTCGCCCGCGAGGAGCGGGGCTCCGGTGGCGGTGCGGGCGCCGGTGAGCAGCCAGCCGTTGCTGCCCGCCGTGCCGGGGCCGTCGGTGGCGAAGAGGGTCATCCGGTCCTCGCCGAGCCGGCGAGCCACCTCTTCGCGCCAGAGTTTGGTCGGGAACCCCGCGAACAGGATGTGGGTGGAGAGCCAGACGCCGAGCGGGGTCCAGGGCTCCCAGCGGCCGGGCGCGAGGCCCACGGCGGCGAACTCGGGGGCCCGCTCGGCCCCTTCGGCGAGGCCCTCGTTGACGCCGTCGGCGTACGCCGTCACCCAGGCGGCGGTCTCCGGTGCGAGGCGGTCGAAGCAGCGGCGGGCGGTGTCGGCGATCCGGGCCCGCCGGACGAACCGGTCCCAGTCGACGGCTTCCGCGCCCAGGTGGGAGGCGCTGGTGCCGAGCATCCGGTGCCGTTCGGTCTCCAGCTGCCAGGCCCGGTCGAGGGCGGTGGCGTGGCCCTGGGCGCGGGCCAGTGCGAGGGCGTCGGCGGCCCGCAGGTGGGGTATCCCCCAGTCGTCGCGGAAGAGTTCGTAGCCCCCGGACTCCTCCCCCGCCCCCCGGTCCGGTCTCTCGCCGGGCTGCTCGCCCGGACCCCCGCCCGGACCCTCGGCCGGTTTCGCTCCAGGTCTCTCGCGGTCGACGTCAGCGGTCATCGCTCTGCCCATCCCCTGCTCCCGGTGGTTTTCAGCCACTCCCCAGCCCCCGAGATTTAGGTTAGCCTAACCTAAAGAGACCCTTTGGGCAGTGGGCCGGGGCGGCAGGAGAGGGCGGGGAGCACCGTGGGGCATGGCTGGGAAGGCGTCGTTCTCAAACTGTTCCGGGGACGGGATTTCACGTTCACCGTGACCGGCGCCGAGCAGGTCACCGACCGCTTCCGCCGGGTGCATCTGACCGACGGCGGGCTGCTCGCCGCGACCGGCGGGGCGCACCCCACGATGTGGGTGCGGCTCTGGTTCGAGAAGGACGGCAAACCGCATCAGCGCGCCTTCACCCTGGTCGACCCGGACCCCGAGGCCGGGACCTTCAGTCTGGAATTCGCCCTCCACGAGGGCTCCGCCTGCGACTGGGCGAAAGCGGCCGAGCCCGGCGACACGATCGACGCGACGCTTCAGGGCACCGGTTTCACGCTGCCCGACCCGGCGCCGAAGCGGCTCTTCGTGATCGGTGACGCGGCGGCGCTGCCCGCGATCAACTCGCTGCTGGACGCGATTCCGTCGACCCCGGCGACCATCTGGTTCGAGACCGCGCACGAGGAGGACCGGAAACTCCCGTTCCGCCTCGACGAGACCCACCACGCCCTGCACCACGTGGAGCGCCGCGAGGCGGGCGCGCACCTGGTCTCCGAGGTGAAGGCGGCCCTGCCGGAGGCGCTGGGCGCCGACCACTCGGACGCGTACGTCTGGGTCGCCTGCGACACGTCGACGACCCGGACCCTGTCGACGTACCTCCGCAAGGAGCTGGGCCTGCCCAAGGACCGGGTGAACGCGCTGGGTTACTGGCGGCCGTAAGCGCGAGAAGGCCACGACGTAAGGGCCCCGGCGAGCTCGCTCGCCGGGGCCCTTACGTGCCCGTGGACCGCAGCGACCTGCGCAGCAGCACCCCGCCGATCCCCACCAGGCTCGGGAAGCCGCTCTTCGGCATGGCGACCGTGCCCACCGCGCCGACGGCGGCCAGGACGGCGCCCGCCGCGCGCTGGGCCGGCAGGTCCCCGTGCTCCTCGGCCGAGCGCAGCAGCCGGCCGCCCAGCCACAGCGTGGGGGCGGCGGCCATGAACCAGAAGGCGGCGGCCCGGTCGCCCCGGTCGGGGACGGAGCCGACGACGGGCCCCCGGCCGATGTCGGCGAACACATCGCGGTAGATCACCGCGCCGATGGCGCCATGAGCGATTCCGACCACCTGGAGCAGGCGTCCCGCCGAAGCTCGTGTCATGGCCTCATCGTACGAGCGGACCGTCCGCGACCGGGGCCCCGCCCCGCCGCACTCCTCAGTCCTGGACCACGAGGGCCGGGGTCTCCTTCGTGAGCACCTCGCCCCGGAAGAACGCCGGGCTGCGGCGCTCCATCGCGACCATCAGCACCACGCCGAGGAGCAGCAGCCCCACCCCGATGACGAACACCGAGCCGACGCCGAACACCGAGGAGCCGGAGCCGTAGGCCGGGTCCCACATGTCGTAGAGGGTCTTGGCGAAGACGGCGGCGAGCAGGATGCCGCCGAGCAGCGGGAAGAGGCCCTTGAAGACCAGGTCCCGGGCGGAGCGGGTCAGTTCGGCCCGGAAGTACCAGGCGCAGGCGAAGGCGGTCAGCGCGTAGTAGAAGCAGATCATGAGGCCGAGCGCGTAGATGGTGTCGACCAGGACGTGCTCGCTGACCAGGGTCATCACGGTGTAGAAGACGCCGGTGCCGATGCCCGCCGTGACCGTCGCCCGGCCGGGCGTCTTGAAGCGGGGGTGGACCTTGGCGTACGAGGCCGGCATCGCCTCGTACGCGGACATCGCGAGCACCGTGCGGGCGACCGGGATGAACGTGGTCTGGAGGCTGGCGGCGGCCGAGGCGAGGACCGCGAGGAAGAGCAGGATGCCGAGGCCGGGGCCCATCACGGGTCCGGCGAGGGCGGCGAAGACGTTGTCGGAGGTGTCCGGGTTGGCGAGGCCGAGCCCGGACTCGCCGGAGCCGACGGCCATCTGCGCGGCGATGCCGGTGGCGAGGTAGGAGCCGACCAGGACGACCATCGCGATGAGGGCCGCGCGGCCGGGGGTCTTCTCGCTGCCGGTGGTCTCCTCGTTGGCGGTCAGACAGGCGTCCCAGCCCCAGAACATGAAGATGGAGAGGGAGAGGCCCGCCGTGAAGGCGGCGAAGGACTGGACGGCGAAGGGGTTCAGCCAGGACCAGGAGAAGTCGAGCGAGGACGCGAAGTCCGGGCCGCCGCTGCCGGCCTTGCTGAGCGCCATCGTCACGAACAGGGCCAGGACGACCAACTGGAGCCCGACCAGGGCGTACTGGATGCCCTTGGTGGCGGTCATGCCCCGGTAGCTGATCGCGGTGGCGACGGCGATGAGGGCGAGGCAGGTGATGATGTGGACGGGCTTGCTGTCGTCCAGGGCGGCGACCGAGGCGCTGTTGGTGATCTCGCCCGCCAGCAGCCAGAAGTACGAGGTGGCGACGCCCGCCAGGTTGGACAGCACGATGATCGTCGCGATGACGAGGCCCCAGCCGCACATCCAGCCGACCCGCGGGCCGAACGCCTTCACCGTCCAGGTGAAGGAGGTGCCGCAGTCCGGCATCGCCTTGTTCAGCTCGCGGTAGGCGAACGCCACGAGCAGCATCGGCAGGAACCCGGCCAGGAAGACGGCGGGCATCTGCACGCCGACCTCTCCGGCGGTGGAGCCGAGGGTGGAGGTCAGGCAGTAGACGGGCGCGACGGTGGAGACACCGATGACCGCGCTGCCCATGAGGCCGACGGAGTTCCCGCCGAGCCCTTTGCCGCGTACGCCGCCGCTGCCCGTGCCACCGTCGGCCGGGGCGCTTCCCCGTACCGTGTCTCCGGCCCGTGGCCGCGCGTCCAGCTGAGTCATGAGAAGGACGCTATGCGCTGCGATATCCACATCCGGAGCGTGAGACTCCAACGTCTCACCCTTGGATGTAACAGCCAATCACCCGTGAACACCTCATCAATTCAAGGTCACATTCACATGAAACCTTGTAATGCATGCCACTCGGCCGAGCGTGACGACGTACGGTAACCGTAGCCCTGTCCGTTTTGCGTAGGTTCAAAATTTTCCCGCGCCGTTCCGCGTCCGCTGCGCCGCAGGTTCATCCGGGCCAGACGATCGCCTGTGTCTCGCTGTAGGCGTGCAGGGCGTACGAGCCCACGTCCCGCCCCACCCCGCTTTTCCTGAACCCGCCGAACGGGGCCTCCATGTTCCGCCCGACCGTGTTGACGCCGACCCCGCCCGCGCGCAGCCGGCGGGCGATACGGAAGGCGCGGGCGACATCGCCGGACCAGACGTAGTCGATGAGGCCGTAGTCGCTGTCGTTGGCCAGCGCGACGCCCTCCTCCTCGTCGTCGAAGGGGACGACCACGACGACCGGCCCGAAGATCTCCTCGCGGACGACCCGCATGTCGGGGGTGCAGTCGGCCAGCAGGGTGGGCGCCACGTAGAAGCCCCGGTCCAGGTGGGCGGGCCGGGCGCCGCCCGTGACGACCCGCGCGCCTTCCTTCCGGCCCAGCTCCACGTACGCCTCGACGCGGTCGCGGTGGGCGGCGGAGATGACCGGGCCCACCACGGTGGCCCGGTCGGCGGGGTCCCCTACGGTGAGCGCGTTCGCGTACGCGGCGAGCGCGCCGATCAGCTCGTCGCACCGGGACCGGTGGACGAGGACGCGGGTCGGAGCCGTACAGATCTGTCCGCTGTAGAAGGAGAAGGTGGTCCCGATGCCCGCGACGGCGGAGCCCAGATCCGCGTCCTCCAGCACCAGCGCGGCACCCTTCCCGCCCAGCTCCATCAACTGCCGCTTCATCCCGCGCCCGCACACCTCCGCGATGCGCTGCCCGACGGCGGTGGACCCGGTGAAGCTGACCATGTCGATGTCCCGAGAGTCGACGGCGGCCTCACCGGCTTCCGCGCCCGACCCGGTGACCACGTTCACCACGCCAGGCGGAACGCCCGCCTCCGCGAGGGCGGCGGCCATCCGGAGGACGGAGAGCGGGTCCTGCGGGGCGGGCTTCACGACGACCGTGTTGCCCATCGCGAGCGCGGGCGCGATCTTGCCCGCCGGGTTGGCCCAGGGGTTGTTGTACGAGGTGATGCAGGTGACCACGCCGACCGGCTGGCGGACGGCCAGCGCCCCGAAGACCCCGGCCCGCCCCATCGGCCCGGCCTCGTTGACCTGGGGCGCGACGGCCTCCTCGACGGGCTCCAGCGCGCCCCGCGCGTACCGCCGGAACCGTGCGATGCCCACCCCCACCTGCATGCCCCGCGCGGTGGAAGCGGTGGCTCCGCTCTCCCGCCGGGCGATCTCGGCGTGGGCCAGGAAGTCGCGCTGGACGAGGTCGGCGGTCCGGTCCAGGATCGCGGCGCGCTCCTCGGGCCGGGTCCGCGACCACGCCGGGAAGGCCGCTTTCGCCGCCGCTGCCGCCTCGTGCACCTGGGCGCGGCTCGCCTCGGGGGCGAGGCCGACGACCTCCTCGGTGGCGGGGTCGACGACCTCGTAGTGCCCGCCGGCGGGCTCGACCCACTCCCCGCCGATGAACAGCCGCTCCGGTGCGGGGCTCACGCGGTACTCACCGTCCGGGTGTCACGGCCCGAGCGCAGCACCGTCCCCGGCACGGCCCCCGTCACCTTGTCGTCGCGCAGGGTCTCGACCCCGTTGACGCGTACGGAGACGATCCCGATGGCCTTGGAGTCCAGCCGCGGGCTGTCGCCGGGCAGGTCGTGGACGAGGGTGGCGGGTCCGGCGTCGATCCGCTCGGGGTCGAAGAGGACGAGGTCGGCGTGGAAGCCCTCCTCGATCCGGCCGCGCTCGCGCAGCCCGAAGAGCCGGGCGGGATCGTCGGTGAGCATGCGGACGGCGGTGGTGAGCGGCACGAGTTTCCGCCCCCGCAGACAGTCGCCGAGGAAGCGGGTGGTGTAGGGGGCCCCGCACATCCGGTCCAGGTGCGCGCCCGCGTCGGAGCCGCCGAGCATGACGTCCTCGTGCTCCCAGGTGCGTTGCCGCAGCGCCCAGGAGTCCGGGTCGTTGTCGGTGGGCATCGGCCACAGGACCGTCCGCAGGTCGTCGGCGGCGCAGATCTCCACCAGGCAGTGGAAGGCGTCCTGACCACGTTCGGCCGCGATGTCATTGACGACCCGCCCGCTGAGCCCTTCGTTGGCGGCGCTGTACGTGTCCCCGATGACGTACCGGCCGAAGTGGGCGAGGCGGCGGAAGACCCCGGCCTCCTTGCTGTCGGCGCGGCGCAGCATCTCGGCGCGGGTGGCGGGGTCCCGGAGCCGTTCGATGCGCTCGGGGACGGGGAGGGCGAGGATCTCGCCCCAGCCGGGGATGAGGTTGAGGGCGCAGAAGGTGCCGAGCGACATGTTCATGGGCGTGAGGATCGGCATGGTGAGCGCGACGATTCGACCGCCGGCCCGGCGGGCCCGCTCACTGGGGATCAACTGGCGCGGTACGCGTTCGGGGACGGCGGCGTCGATGGTGAGGACGTTCCAGTTGAGGGGGCGTCCGGCGGCGGCCGTCATGTCGACGAAGAGGTCGATCTCCTCGTCGGAGAACTGGTCCAGGCACCCGGCGACGATCGCCTCCAGCTGGGTCCCCTCGTGCTCGCCGACCGCGCGGGACAGCGCGAGGAGCTCCTCGGGGAGGGCGTGCCGGGAGGCGACGGGTTCGCCGTCGCCGTCGGAGTGGGTGGACGACTGGGTGGTGGAGAGCCCCCAGGCCCCGGCGTCCATGGCGTCATGGAAGAGCGCGAGCATGGCGTCCAGCTGGGCGGGGGTCGGCTGGCCCCCGACCGCGTCCGCGCCCATGACGTGCCGCCGCAGGGCGCAGTGCCCGACCATGAACCCGGCGTTGACGGCGATGCGCCCTTCGAGGGCGTCGAGGTACTCGCGGAAGGTGGACCAGGTCCAGTCGACGCCTTCCTCCAGGGCGGCGAGGGCCATCCCCTCCACCCGCGACATCATCCGCCGGGTGTAGTCGGCGTCCTCGGGCCGGTCGGGGTGGAGCGGCGCGAGGGTGAACCCGCAGTTGCCGCCCGCGACGGTGGTGACGCCGTGGTTCATGGAGGGGGTGGCGTAGGGGTCCCAGAAGAGCTGGGCGTCGTAGTGGGTGTGCGGGTCGACGAACCCGGGGGCGAGGACGAGCCCGTCGGCGTCCTCGCTGGTGACGGCCTCTTCGGTGACGGTTCCGGGCTCGGCGATGACGGCGATGCGGCCGCCGCGGATGCCGATGTCGGCGGTGTACGCGGGCCCGCCGGTGCCGTCCACGACGGTCGCGCGGCGGATGAGGTGGTCGAGCATGACGGTTCCCTTCTGGGGGTTCCTTCTTCGGCTCGGTCGGGACAGCCGGGGTACGCACGCTTGGGCCGCGGTACGTACCCCGGCTCTTCGGGGCGACGGTCCGGGAAGACGCCGCCCGGTTCACCGGCGGGGGCTCCGCCCCCACACCCCCGCTCCTCAATCGCCGGAGGGGCTTGATGTGCGGGCCCGCTTCCAGCCCCGCCGGCGTTTGAGGCGGATCTTTTCAGCCTCTCCGGCGATTGAGGAGCGGGGTCCGGGGCAGCGCCCCGAATCAGTTCGCCGCGGCCCGGAACCGCGAGGTCCGATGGACCGGATCCGTATCGATCTGCGGAATCACATGCTCCCCGATCAACCGGATCGTGTTCATCGTGTCCTCCGGACTGATCCCGATCGGCAGCCCGAAGCTCAACTGATCCGCCCCCGCCCGATCCCACCGCCGGCACTGCTTCAGCACCTCGTCCGGATCACCGCAGATCATCAGCTCCTCCGCGATCAGCAGCTCCACGATCTCCTCGGTGTACTCCGGCAGAAGCTCCGGCCACTCCGGAATCCCCTCCGGCCGCGGGAACGTGTCGTGGTAGCGGAACAACAGCGACTGGAGGTAGTTCAGTCCCCCGCCCACCGCGATCTCCACCGCCTTGGCGTGTGTCTCGGCACAGATGGCCGTGGACGTCACCATCACGTTGTCGTTGACGAACGCCCCCACCGGCTCCGCGTCCTTGACCGCGTTCTTGTAGGACTCGACGACCCACTCCATGTCGGAGACCTTCTGCACGCTGAAGCCCAGCACCCCGAGCCCCTTCTTCCCCGCCATGGCGTACGAGGACGGCGACCCGGCCGCGTACCACATGGCCGGGTGCGCACCCCCGTACGGCTTCGGCAGGATCTTCCGCGGCGGCAGCGACCAGTGCTTGCCCTGGAAGCCGACGTACTCGTCCTGGAGCCACATCTTGGGGAACTCGGCGATCGTCTCCTCCCACAGCTCCTTCGTGTGGTTCATGTCGGTGATGCCCGGCATGAACCCGAGGATCTCGTGGCTGCCGGCACCCCGCCCGGTGCCGAACTCGAAGCGCCCTTCGGAGAGATGGTCGAGCATCGCGACCTTCTCGGCGACCTTCACGGGGTGGTTGACGGGCGCGAGCGGGTTGAAGATGCCGGAGCCGAGATGGATGCGCTCGGTGGCGTGCGCGAGATAGCCGAGGTAGACGTCGTTGGCGGAGAGGTGCGAGTACTCCTCCAGGAAGTGGTGCTCGGAGGCCCAGGCGTACTTGAAGCCGGACTTGTCCGCCTGGATGACGTACTCGGTCTCCTCGATCAGCGCCTTGTGCTCTGCCTCGGGGTCCACCTTGGCACGCGCGGCGGGCACGTACCCCTGAACAAAGAGCCCGAATTCCACGGAGGTTCACCGTCCTCAAGTTTTCCCGGCAACTTATCTGACGATCCGTCAGATACCGATGCGACCGACTGTTCCACCACGGCCGCACCCCGTCAATACCTGACGTCCAGTCAGGCACGCTGCTTCAGAAGGGGCTGACGCCCGCCAGCCACCCCCCGTCCACGACGAACGGCTGACCGGTGATGTACGAGGAGTCCTCGCAGGTCAGGAACAGCACCAGCGCGGCGACCTCCTCCGGCCGCCCGATCCGGCCCATCGGGAGGAGCTTGCGGTAGTACGCCTCCAGGGCGGCGTCGGACGTCGCCAGGTCGGCGTCCGGGTCCAGCAGGGCCGGGTTGGTCATCGCGGTGTCGACGGCCCCCGGGCAGACGGCGTTGACCCGGACCCCCTTCCCCGCCAGCTCCATGGCGGCGACCCGGGTGAGCCCCAGCACCGCGTGCTTGGTCGCGGCGTACGCGCCGACCAGCGGCATGCCGGTCAGACCGGTGTACGAGGACGTGTTGACGATCGTCCCGCCGCCCGCGGCCTCGATCTCCGGCGCGACGGCGCGGATCCCGAGGAAGGCCCCGGTCATGTTGACCCGCACCACCTGTTCGAACTCCGCCAGCGGGGTGTTGACCAGTTCGTTGAAGCGCAGGATGCCCGCGTTGTTGACCAGCCCGTCGATCTTCCCGAAGGCGTCCTTGGCCACGGCGACGGCGGCGGCCCAGTCCTGCTCGTCGCCGACGTCCAGCCGCACGAACCGAGCGACGTCCGCCCCCAACTCCTCCCTCAACTCCTTGGCCAGCGCCTCCCCTTGCTCGACCAGCACGTCGGCGACGACGACCCGCGCACCCTCGGCCGCGAAAAGCCGCGCCTCCTGCTCACCCTGCCCGCGCGCCGCCCCGGTGACGAGGACGACCCGCCCGTCCAGCTTGCCCATGTCCGTCTCCTTCACGTACGTCACGTACCGAGGTGAGGGGCCACGTCCGCATCGAACGCCGCCATCTGATCGGTCAGTTCGTCCACGCTCCGGCTCCGGAAGCGCACCTGGATCTGGTGCACGCCGATCGCCGCGTACTCCCGCAGCGACTCCGCGAGCGCTTCGGGCTTCCCGCTGAGCGTGCGCCGCCCCACGGACCACCCGGGCTCACCGACGTACAGCGGCTCGGTGATCGCCCCGACGACGATCGGCGCGTCGACGCCCGCCTCCTCCCGCAGGGCGTGCAGCCGGGCGATCTGGGCGGGCAGCCGGTCCCGGGGGTCGCCCTGCGGCAGCCACCCGTCGCCGCGTACGGCGGCCCGGCGGACGGCGGCGGGCGACGAGCCGCCCACCCAGACCGGCACCCGCTCCTGGGCGGGCCGGGGCAGCTGCCCGAGCCCGCTGAACGAGAACAGCTCCCCCGCGAACTCCGGGTACTCCTCCGGCCCGAGCGCGGCCCGCAGCGCGTCGATGCTCTCGTCGAGGACACCGCCGCGCCCGTCGAAGTCCGCCCCGACCGCCTCGAACTCCTCCCGCACGTGCCCGGCCCCGACCCCGAGGACCAGCCGGCCGCCGCTGAGGTGGTCGAGGGTGGCGTACTGCTTGGCGCTGATCAGCGGATGCCGCAGCCCGACGACGGCGACATGGCTCATGAGCAGCACACGCTCGGTGACCCCGGCGAGAAAGGAGAGCGTGGCGACGGGGTCGTACCAGACGGTGCTCATGCCCGCCGCGAGCCGCCGGGGGATGGCGACATGGTCGCAGCCGGCGATGTAGGCGAAGCCGCCGCGATCGGCGGCGCGGGCGACGCGGACGAGATCGGCGGGGGTGGCCGCCGCCTCCCAGGGTTCCGCGTAGATGGCGCTCTGCGACTGGACCGGCAGCTGCATCCCGTACGAGAGCGGCCCGTTGGGCGCGATGGGCAGACTGGGCGATACCGGCACGGCGGCCTTCCTTCCCCTCCGCCCCGGGGCGCTCCCGCCCCGGGTGACGGCCGCCATCGTCATACCTGACGGGTCATCAGACAAGAGGTGCGGCCCATCGGGCGCATCGGCGGCAGGCACCGATGAGTTTCACGGCCGGGAGCGGTCATGACTGGTAGCAGGACAGAACGAGCGACACGAGCGACCGGGGCGACCCCGGCGGACACGGCACACAGAGCGAGGGATCAGCCATGACAGCGCCCACCGACGGCAGCGACAACACGGGCATAACCGGCCTCGGGATCATCATCGGCAGCACGGACACCGCATCCCTGATCGCCTGGTACCGCGCCGCTCTGGAGCCGCTCGGCGCCCGCTGGGCGGAGCACCTCCTGATCGTCGGCCCCGGGGCGATCATCGGCTTCGACGAGCGGGACGACGTCGCGGACAAGGCGGCCGAGCCGGGCCGGCAGATGATCAACATCACGGTGCGGGACGTCCGGGCGGCCGAGAGGCACCTCAACACGCTCGGGGTCACGTGGGTGCGGCCGGTCGAGGAGGTCGGGGGCGGCTGGTTCTTCTCCACGATCGTGGACCCGGTGGGCAACTACCTCCAGATCCTCCAGGGCCCGGAAACGCCCTGACGCCCCCCTGGAATCCTCCTAGATTGTCAAGCACACCCGATCGAGGGGGAGTTCAGAGACCATGCCACCGACGACGTTCCGCATCGGCGGGGACCTGCCCGTGGGCCGGTTGGGCTTCGGCGCGATGCACCTGCCCACCGAGAAGCCCGAGGACCGGCCGTCGGCCGTCGCGGTGGCCCGCCGGGCGGTCGAGCTGGGCATCACGCTGATCGACACGGCCCACATGTACGGGAACGGGGCCAACGAGGAGGTCCTGGCCGAGGCGCTCCACCCGTACCCGAAGGATCTCCTGATCACCACGAAGGTCGGGGTCGTCCGCTCCGCCGAGACGGGCGAGTGGGCCCTGCACGGCCGCCCGGAGTCCCTGCGCGCGGAGGTGGACCACGCCCTGCGCCGCCTCCGCGTCGACCGCCTGGAGCTGCTCCAACTCCACCGCATCGACCCGGAGACCCCGCTCGCCGACCAGCTCGGCACCCTGCGGGACCTCCGCGACGCGGGCAAGGTGGGCCGGATCGGCCTGTCCGAGGTGACGGCCGCCGAGCTGGCCGAGGCCCGGGAGATCGTGGACATCGCGAGCGTCCAGAACCGCTACAACCTCACCGACCGCGAACACGAACCGGTCCTCGCGGCCTGCGAGGCGGCGGACATCGCGTTCCTGCCCTGGCGCACGGTGGCCTGGGGCAAGGCGGGCGACCGCGCGGAGGTGGCAGCCATCGCCGCCGAACTGGACGCCACCCCCACCCAGGTCTGCCTGGCCTGGCTGCTGGACCACTCCCCGGTGATGCTCCCGATCCCGGGCACGTCGAGCATCGCCCACCTGGAGGAGAACGCGGCGGCGGCGGACCTGGTCCTCACGTCGGAGCTGCGGGGGCGGCTGGACGGGATCGCGGGGGCGGCGTGACGGACAGGCGATCTGCCCCGGTCGGCCTCACGGCCCGGGGTGCGGCAGGGGGCCCGGACTCGCCGGTGCGGCTGTCACGTCCCGGACGACCCCGTCCGGATCGACGGCCGCGTCCTCCACGAACTCCGCAAAGTCCACGTTGGCAAGCTGGAGGTTCCCGTGGACCATGTGCACGGCGTCCGGCACGGCACGCACCTCGCGGGGCGGCGGGGAGTCGATGAGCTCCTGGTAGTACACCGGGTCGAGGTCCTCGTCGTCATCGGCGCCGAGGTCGAGGGCGAGCAGCGGACGCAGGGGCGAGCGCATGGTGACCTCGTCGGCGAGGAACACCACGCTCAGCTCCCCGTCCCGCGCCGCGGCGGCAAGAGCCTCGTCGCCGGTGACCCCCTCCCACCGCCGGTCCTCGACGAGATGCACCGCCGCCTCCCACTCCCGCTCCCCCTCGACGGCACGCGCCAACGCCGCGACGATCTCGCCCCACGCGACGTCATCGGTGTAGTCGGTCCGGATGACGAGCGGCGCCCACTCGTCGGCCCGAACGACCTCCGGCAGCTCTTTTTCCCTCATCCGTTCCTCAGCCCCTGGCCCTCCGGTCGGCCCCGATCCCCCGTACGGACTTTCTCACGTCCTACTGACACGGCCGACGGACTCGGGAGCCAGGAAAGCCAGGTTGGCGGATCATTCCTGCTCGGAAGCCACAGCGAGGTGACGAAGGCAGGTGTCGGCAGCTGTGAGGTGGGGCGAGTGCAGCACATCGCTGTAGAGCCGCATGTCACGAGCCGCTCGGTCCATGTGCTGCCAGAAGCGGAGAGGGAGACCGAGATCGTCACCGAGATCGACCAGGCAGTCGAAGGCGAGTCCCAGCTCGTTGTGCTCCAGGAACTCCGTTGTCGTTGAGAGATCGACGCCCGGCAGATGCGCAAGGTGGGCCAGGGCGGCGTCGAGATGGGCTCGGGTCCGCTTCCAGCCGGCCTGCAGAGCCTGACGATCATGGGGCATGGCACCAGTGTTGCCCGTGCCACGACCGTCCACCAGCTGACGGACGATGCTGTACCCGCTCCAGGAGATGGCGTGCACGACGCATCAGAACGTCTGCGGGCGGGGTGGACGGGCCCGCCGCCTCACATCCGGGATCTCAACACGTCGACCTCGCAGCCCGGCAAGAACGGGTCGAAGCCGTGCTCGATCAGCCACCGAACTGCCAGCAGGCTCCGCACCGCCCACCACGCGTGGATCACGTCGAGGTCGACATCGGCGTCGGCTACGGCGCCGGCGCCGTAGCCGACGAGAACGTCATCGAGGTGCTCCTCGTGTCCGAGCGTGAAGGTGGCGAGGTCGTACAGCGCATCGCCCCGGCCCGCCTCGGACCAGTCGATGATGCCCGTGACCTCGTCGCCGTCGACGAAGACGTGCGCGATCTGCAGGTCGCCATGGGTGAAGACCGGAGTCCACGGCCTGAGCGCGGCCTCGGCGACCTGGCGGTTACGGGTAACCAGCTCGGCGGGCAGAAGACCGTTCGCCACGAGCAACGCGCACTCGGCGTCGAGCTCGGTCGCAAGCTCGCCGACGCCTCGGCCTGCCCGGCCGACCCCCGGCGGCAGTGGCGCGTCGTGCAGCTTCCGGATGGCGGCGCCCGCCGCGGCCCACGCCGCCGGTGACCCGGTCGAGGGCCCGCCGAGGCGCCCGAGCGTCGTCCCGGGGACCGCGGCGATCGCCAGCACGGGCGGCTTGCGCCACAGGACTTCCGGGGTCGGAACGGGCGCGAGGGACATCGCCTCGACCTCGGCGTCGATACGCGCCCGGTCGGCGTCCACCTTCAGGAATACGTCACCGACGCGCAGGGTCGCGCGCTCGGAGTGGGCGACGACGACTTGGACCTCATTCATGGGCGACGAGTATCCCGGCGACGGTCGCGGAAGTCGCCGGATTTATCGCGCGCCGACACCGCTGGAGGAGTCCCGGAGGGAGCCGTCCTGGACGGCCGCGACGCGCTATCGATGGAGTCCACATGCCGACGTGGAGATCCATCGGATCGGATCGGATTGGCTGCAGTTGTCGCAGGCCACGTCAGTTGCCATTACGGCGCTCCGCGTCGAAGCGGTACAGCACCCGCACCAGACGCCCGACTCCGGCCGCCGCTCCCACCAGGGCTCCGCCCGTCAGTACGCCTCTGGACGCGGAACCAGCAAGGTCAAAGACGAGAACGAGGACCAGAGCGACGGCAAAGACCGCCCCGGCAAGGACGACAGCAGTCACCAGGGCGAAGACGATCTCCACCGTCATCGCGTCCTTCCCCCACCGCGACTCGCGCCCCATGTCCATGCCGGAAGTCTCGCACCACGGTCCCACCCAGGAACTGCGCGACGCCCGATCGGCCCAGCACCATTCCCGAACTACCGCCTCCTGCGCAGCCATTGACAGTGACAACCCTCGACGAGATTCTGCGAGAGCGCGCTTCCATCGATGTAAATCGTCACCGCCACCATCGTCACGGCACCGCCGTCGCTATCCCCATCGCCATCATCGGATCCCCCCACCCAGGAGCGAGCCCCCATGAGCGACCCCACGCGCAAACCCGGAAGACCCCTCCGCCGCTCGTCCGCCCTCGGCGCGCTCACGCTGGCCGCCGCCCTCGCCGCGACGCTCTTCCTCTCGCCGCCCGACACCGCCCAGGGCGCGCCGCCCGCCCGCGAAGCGGCTCCGCAGGGGCAGACCAGTCTGCGTGCGGCCGACCCCAGCGTGCTGCGGGTGGGCAGTATGTACGTCGGGGTCCAGTCGACCGGCGGCGGCATCGTCGTACGGCAGGCGTCGTCCACGGACGGGCTTGCCACCGCGCCCGCCCGGCAGGTCTGGGCCGACAGCCGGGGGCGCGGGGAGGTCTGGGCTCCCGAGATCGTGATGGACGGCGGGCGGTACTACATCTACTTCACGGCCGGAGTCGGCGCCGCCCACCGCATGTTCGTCATCAGCTCCGCCTCCCCGGACAGCGGGTACGGGGCCGAGACCCAACTCGCCCTCCCCGACGGCAAATGGGCCATCGACGGCACCCTGTTCACCTTCGAGGGGCAGCGCTGGTTCGTCTGGTCCGGGTGGGCGGGCGACACCAACGTCGAGCAGAACCTCTACATCGCCCGGATGAGCAGCCCGACCCAGCCCACCGGCGCGCGGTACGTCATCTCCCAGCCGCGCGAGAGTTGGGAGCGGGTGGTCGGGAACCCGTTCATCAACGAGAGCCCCGAGGCGATCAAGGACCCGAACGGGCAACTGCACATCGCCTACTCCGCCAACGGCAGTTGGAGCGAGCAGTACTGCCTGGCGGACCTGCGCCTGCGCAAGGGCGGCGACCCCACGTACGTATGGGACTGGTACAAGTCGAACGGCTGCCTGTTCGGCTCCAACCGCGCCACGATGATGGCCGGTTGGGACCCGACGCTGCACGTGAACGGGCCCGGCCACCACACCTTCGTGCTGCTGCACGGCGACATCAACACCAGCCCGCCCGCAGGCCCGAGGTTCCCGTCGATGTACCACGCGGTCGCCAAGGGCACCCCGTACTCCTGGGCGAACCGCCACTGGTACACCGGGACGTTCGTCTGGTGGGGCGACACGACGTACTCGCGGGCCAACGTTCCGGGACCCACGTCCGACAAGGGGTGGAGCCTGAAGTTCTTCGAGTGACGCGTCGCCCCGCAGGCGTACGGGGCGGCGCGGGATATCACGTCTCCGCGTCGCCCCACTCCTCCACCGCCACCTCGTCGCCCACCGACAGCTTCCCCGGCCGCGCTACGGAGAACTTCGCGCCGAACACCACCCCGCCTGCCGAGAAGCGGCGGTAGCCCGCGAGCGTCCGCAGCGGTTCCGGGCCGCCCCGGGCGCCGGCCTCCTGGTCGACCAGGGTGACCGCGCAGCGCACGGCGAGCTTGGTGTAGCCCAGCTCGGCCGCACCGATGGTCGCGCGGCGGATCCGGTCCTCGGCGTGGGGCTCCGCCGCCCAGTCCGCCGCCTGCTCCCCCTGGCACCCCTCGGGGAGGCTGTCGATGACGATGTTCGGGCGGAAGCGGTCCATGGCCAGGGGCGGGGCGCCGCGCTCGGCCAGCCGCGTGTGCAGGTGGGCGAGGGAAGCGCGGGAGAGCGCGTGGACGGCGCTGCTGTCGGCGTAACCGGAGGTGCCGGGGGTCAGGCCGTCGGTCTTCCGGTCGTGCTCCGGCGGTACGCGGACCAGACGGCTCGGGGTGCCGAGGAAGTCCGTGAGCCAGGCGGCGGCCTCCTCGCCCTGGTCGATGCCCTGGTACGTCGCGCCGAACAGGTCGACGTCGCGCCGGGGCGCGGAGGTGGTGACGTCGAGGTGCAGTGCGCCGTGACCGCTCTCCGGCTCCGCCGATGCGAGCGTGAGCCTGCTGCCGTCGGCGCTGACGGTGGGCCGGACGAGGGCGAGGCGGGGGTCGCGGCGCTGGGTGCGGTAGACGCCGTCGACGCTGACGACCATGAAACTGCGGTCGTGGGCGAGGCCCGCCGGGGTGAGGTGCGTACTGTCCACGGACGTTCCCGCGCAGCCCTTGACGGGATAGGTGATCAGCTCGACGACCGCGGCCATGTGGCCTCTCCTTCGCAACGCCCTGCCCGCGGATCTGCTGCCGTCGGGCCCTTGCAGCCAGGGTGCCAGGCGGCACGGACGATGATCGACGGGTTTTGCGCCAGACTGTGCCGGGCTCCGTGCCGACCACGCGCCGTCGGCCTCGCGTCACCGGCTCCGGGAGCCTTGCCGGTCCCCGTCGGCCGCGCCGCCTCCCCGGACCGGCCCCGTCTCGTTATGGCCCACTCGGTCCAGAACTGGGTACGATGCAGACATGGCCCGGCCTCGGAAATTCGACGAAGAGCGTGTGATGCTCGCCGTCCGCGACACCTTCTGGGACAAGGGATACGCGGCGACGTCCCTGGATGACCTGTTGCAGGCCAGTGGGCTCGGCAAGGGCAGCCTGTACGGCGCCTTCGGCGACAAGCACACCCTGTTCCTGCGGGCGCTGCGCGACTACGACAACGCCAACCTGCTGGCGCTTCGCGAGAGCCTGGAGTCTGCGGCGCGCGGCATCGACATGGTGCGGGACTTCGTGCTCGGCCCGGCCGCCGATCCCACCGGGACGGCCGCGCGCCGGGGGTGCCTGCTGGCCAACAGCAACGCCGAACTCGCCGCCAGTACACCGGATGTGGCCGCCGAGGCCCGCCGGAGTTACGACGCGATCACCGCCATCCTCACCGAGGCTCTGGAGCGGGCGCGACGCGAGGGCGACCTCGCCCCGGACGCCGACCCCGCCGACACCGCCCGCGCCGTCCTCGTCGCCCAGCTCGGCCTGGTCGCCCTCGGGCGCACCGGCGAGGCCCCCGGCACCCTCGCCGCGGCAGCCCGGTCCGTGCTGACCCGGCTTCTGCCCGCCGCCACGCGGTAGCCGCCGCCGGCCGCGCCGCGGCACCCGTACATCCGAGCACCGCAGCACCCGCGCGCCCGCGCCCGCGCCCGGACGGGTATGCCGCTGCGCCACACCCCCCTGCGGACGATCGTCGCTTCCGCGCGGGTCCAGGCCGCACCCGCGCGCCCCGGACAGACGGGCGACCCGCCCCGACGTCGTTCTTGACTGATCGGTCCATATCGAGGATGGTTGTTGACCTAGCGGTCCATAACTATGAAGGAGGACAACATGGCCGTCCTGACGGACAAGGTCGCCGTGGTCACCGGAGGCAGCAGCGGCATCGGCTTCGCCACAGCACGCGCACTGCGCGACGAAGGCGCCCGGGTCTTCATCACCGGTCGCCGCAAGGACGCACTGGACGCCGCCGTCGCCGAACTCGGAAGCGGCGTGACCGGCGCGGTGTGCGACGTCTCGGCGCCCCCGCAACTCGACACCTTCTACCGGACCGTACGCGACCGGGCCGGCCGCATCGACGTACTCGTCGCCAACGCCGGCATCGCCACCGCGGCCCCACTCGGCGAGGTGACGGAAGAGGTGATCGACTCCCTGTTCGCCACCAACGTCAAGGGGACGATCCTCACCTTCCAGCAGGCACTGCCCCACCTCAACAACGGCGCTTCGGTGATACTCACCGGCTCAACCGCGGCGACACGACCTGACGAGGGGCTGGAGGTCTATGCGGCGTCGAAGGCCGCGGTGCGCAGCCTCGCTCGGGGCTGGGCCCTCAGCTCGCGGGCACGCGGCTTCCGCGTCAACGTCGTGTCGCCAGGCGGCACCCGCACGGCGGGCCTGCTGGATCTGCTCCCGGCCGAGGCTCTCGAACAGGCCGGAGAAGGCGTCCCGCTGGGCCGCCTCGCCGAACCCGCGGAGATCGCCGCGGTGACGGCGTTCCTCGCCTCGGACGCGGCGAGCTACGTCAACGGCGCGGAGTTCTTCGCCGACGGCGGATACGCGCAGGTGTGAACCTCACGATGCCGCGTCAGCAGTTCGGGATCACCGTCCCGTTGTTGTCGCGGGCCTCGTCGTTGCCCCAGCGGGAGAGGTAGTACGCGGAGACGTACGCGTTGCGGCCGTTCTTGCCCGCGTACACGACGTCGAGGTCGGTGCGCAGCCACCAGTGGTTGAACTGGCTCGCCGTGCCCACCCGCGCTCCCCACACCTTGCAGTAGACGTAGTTGGTACCGGCGTTGAGGACGCCCTGCGCGTCCGCGGTGTTGGCGGCGGCGTAGCCGGTGGCGTTGGCGAAGGTGTCGACCCAGTACTTGCCGCCTCCGCCACCGCAACCGTTGTCGCTGGTCAGGTACTTGCCGTAGTACGAGCCGGGATACGGGGCGAGGGACTGGCCGTTGATCACGATGGTCTGGCCGACGCCGTTGTAGAGCTGCTCGTAGTGGATGTGCGCGCCGGAGCTGTTGCCGGTGGAGCCGGTGGTACCGATCTGCTGGCCCTGGGCGACCTGGGCCCCGTTGGCGACGGAGAACGCGGCGAGATGGAAGTAGTACGTCTTCCAGCCGCCGCCGTGCTCGACGGCGATGTAGTTGCCCGCCCCGCTCGGCTGGGAGTAGCGGTAGGCGGTCCCGGCGGCCGAGGCGAGCACCGGGGAGCCGGCCGTGCCCCCGCCGTCGGTGCGGACGAAGTCGAGAGCCTGTCTGACCTCGGCGGAGTGATGGCTGTAGGTCCACTGCTGACCGCAGGCGTAGGGCGCCTTGAAGTTCGGGGCGGCCGCGGCGGGGGACGCGGTGGCGGTGACGGTGAGCAGGCCTCCGAGGAGCGCGAGGAGGGCCAGGAGGCAGGTGCGGGGCGAGCGTCGCATGGGCGGGGACGTCCTTCGGGTCGACAACCGGGCGGTGGAGCGCGAGGTGCGATGACGAAGTGCCTTGGTGCGTGACGCCTGGGCGGGAAGCGCCGCGGAATCTACGCGAGTTGAACGGGCACCAGAGTGCCGCAACTCGGGGCGGGACGACAGACCCGCGTGCCGCACCTTCCCGGTGGGAAGCGACGCGCACGCCCGCGTGAGGTGCGGGATCCGGGTCTCGCCCCGGCCCGGCGGAGAGTCGCCTTCACCCGGCGGAGTGGTGTCGGCCGGTGTCGGAGGCGTTCCGGCCCCGCCTTGCTTCGGTCTCGTCGCCGTGTGCAAAACGATGAGCGCATGTCACTGAACAGTCTGCGCTCGCTGGCCCGCCGCGTGGTTCCCGTGCTGCTGGTCACCCAAGTCGTCCTCCTCCCGTCGCAGTCCGCCTCCGCCGCCCAGCACGTGGTACGCCCCTGCGCCGTGTCCGCCGGGTGCGGATCGGTCGTCGTCGCCCCTGTCTCCCAGGAGCCGCCGGCCCACGGTGAGTGCACCAGTCCGGAACCGGTCGTGTGTCTCATCCGGAGTGAGACCCCGCAGGAGCGTGAGATCGCCCGCGGACAGCGGATGCGGTATCACGCGCTCCTTGAGGACATGGAACGCACGAAGTGCGCCATGCGCTCCGAGGGGCGCTCGGAGGAGGACGTCGCCCGCACTCTGGTCCAGATGCGCAATGACGCCAAGGACGTCGTCCGCGCGGGCATGACCCCCGACCAGATCGCGGAGCTGGAGGCACGCAACCAGAAGAAGTACGGCAACCCGCTCGGCCCGACAGCCGACCAACTCCACCTGAAGTACGGATCCTGGGAGAAGGTGTCCGAGGCCGCCACGCGATCGAGTGCGGCCGTGGACCGAGAGCTCGGCCTCGAATTCCGGCACTGCTCCTGCGAGGTGCTCCAAGCGGCCTGAGCCAGACCCGGCTCCGCTGGAGGGCGCGAGCCGGACCGGCCCCGTCCACTGGATTCGGACAGGTCGAGCACCGCTCTCCTGAAGCGGGTGTCCCTGACCTCGGCCTGCCCGACCTCACGGACGAGGACATCGAGGACGTACTCAAGGGGATGCGGTCGTGAGCCTGATCGCCATTGCCGACACCAACGCCCTCTACAGGCTCCTCGACCCACGGCTCGCCGGCCACGAAGCGCACAAGAAGGTCCTGTCGACGATCAGCCATCTGATCGTCTCCCCGTTCGCCCTTGCCCGGCTGGACTACCTGATCACCACCAAGGCGGGCGCTGACAAGGCTCTGACGGCAGCACGGTTCATCGAGCGCAACGTGGCATTCAGGTTGCTCCCCGACGACACGTGACAAGGGCCCCACCTCCACCAAAACCCCTACCTCCGGTACAACCCCTCGATCTCCCCCGAGAAGTCCCGCGCGATCGCGTCCCGTTTCAGCTTCAGCGACGGCGTCAAGTGGCCGTTCTCCTCCGTGAAGTCCACCGGCAGCACCGTGAACTTGCGGATCGACTCGGCGCGGGATACCAGGCGGTTCGCCTCGTCCACCGCCTTCTGCAAGGACGTGCGCAGGTCCTCGTCGTGGACCAGGTCGCGCATCGGGATGTCCTGCTTCTTGGTCATCTGGCGCCAGTGCTGGAGGCCGTCCGGTTCCAGGGTGATCAGGGCGGTGACGAACGAGCGGTTGTCGCCGACCACCATGCACTGGCTGACCAGGGGGTGAGCGCGCAGCCAGTCCTCCAGAGGGGCAGGGGTGACGTTCTTGCCGCCCGACGTGATGATGATGTCCTTCTTGCGGCCCGTGATCGTCAGGTAGCCGTCCTCGTCCAGCGTGCCCAGGTCGCCCGTCGGGAACCAGTCGTCGGCCAGCAGCGCCGGGGTCACCTCCGCCCGCTCCCCGTCCCAGTAGCCCCGGAACACCTGCCCGCCCTTCAGCAGCACCTCGCCGTCGTCCGCGATGCGCACCGAGGTCCCGGGCAGCGGCCAACCCACCGTGCCCAGGCGGGGTTTGAGGGGCGGGGTCACCGTGTGGGCGGCCGTGGTCTCCGTCAGGCCGTAGCCCTCGAAGATGCCGATGCCCGCGCCCTCGTAGAACGCCGCGAGGCGCCGGCCCAGCGGGGAGCCGCCGCAGATCACGTACCGGACCTTGCCGCCCAGCGCCGCCCGGATGCGGCGGTAGACCAGCGGGTCGTACAAGGCGCGGGCCGCGCGCAGGCCGAAGCCCGGGCCCGGGCCCGTACCGTGTTCGGCGGCCTCCACCGCCTTGCCGTAGCGCTGGGCGATCCGCGCCGCGCGGTCGAACGACGAGGCGCGGCCCATCTTCTCCGCCGTCGCCCGGCCCGTGTTGTAGACCTTCTCCAGGACGTAGGGGATGGCCAGGAGGAACGTGGGGCGGAAGCCGGCCAGGTCCGCCAGCAGGTCCTCCGTCTGGATCGACGGCGCGTGGCCGAGGCGGACCCTCGCCCGCATGCAGCCGATCGCCACCATCCGGCCGAAGACGTGGGAGAGGGGGAGGAAGAGGAGAGTGGAAGCCGGTTCTTTCGAGACCGACTTGAAGACCGGGTGGAGGAGTTCGATCGCGTTGTCGACCTCGGCGAAGAAGTTGCCGTGGGTCAGGACGCAGCCCTTCGGGCGGCCCGTCGTGCCCGAGGTGTAGATGAGGGTCGCCGGGCTGTGCGGTTCCAGGGTGGCCCGGCGGGCCGCGACCGCCGCGTCCGGGATGTCCTTGCCGAGGGACTTCAGGTGGCCGATCGCCCCCGTGTCGAACTGCCACAGGTGCGCCAGGTCGCCGAGCTGCTTGCGCTCCTGGCTGATCAGGCGGCCCTGCTCCTTCGTCTCCACCGCGCACGCCACCGCGCCCGAGTTCTGGAGGATCCAGCGGGCCTGGAAGGCGGACGAGGTCGGGTAGATCGGGACCGTCACCATGCCCGCCGCCCAGGCCGCGAAGTCCAGCAGCGTCCACTCGTACGTCGTCCGGGCCATGATCGCGACCCGGTCCCCCGCCCGCAGCCCCTCCGCCATCAGGCCCTTCGCCACCGCCAGTACCTCGGCGGCGAACTCCGCGGCGCTCACGTCCTGCCACGCGCCCGCGGCGTCCTTACGGCTGAGGACCAACTCCCCTGGCGCCTCACGGGCGTTGTCGAACGGGATCTCGGCCAGCGAGCCGCGCTCCACGACCGGCGCGAACTTCGGTACGGAGACCTCCTGGACCCGGCCGTCCGGGCCCCGCTTCTTCGTCGGTTCGATCAGGACGGGCTGCGGAACAGCAGCTGCGGATACGGCGGAAGGTGGCGTTGACACGTGCGGCTCCTCGGTTCGGGGGTCGGGCGGGTCGGTTCGCCGGGTCGTCCGTCCGGCAGGGAAACAGCGGAAGAGGCAGGCAGGTCAGGGGCGTTCCAGGATCGCCGTCACCCCCTGCCCGCCCGCCGCGCAGATCGAGATCAGGCCCCGGCCCGGGCCCTCCCGTTCCGCCAGCAGCTTCGCCAGCGTCGCCACGATCCGGGCGCCCGTCGCGGCGAACGGGTGGCCGGTGGCCAGGGAGGAGCCGGCCACGTTCAGGCGGGTGCGGTCCACCGGGGCGAGGCCCTGCTCCTCCCAGGCGGCGAGGGTGGCCAGCACCTGGGAGGCGAACGCCTCGTGGATCTCGTACAGGTCGAAGTCCTCGATGCCCAGGCCCGCCCGCTCCAGCAGGCGCGGCACCGCGTAGGCCGGGGCCATGAGGAGGCCGTCGTCGCCGTCCACGTAGTCGACCGCGCCCGTCTCGTACAGGGAGAGGTACGCCAACGGCTCCAGGTCCCGCTCCTCGGCCCACTCCTCGCTCGCCAGCAGGACCGTCGCCGCGCCGTCCGTCAGCGGCGTCGAATTGCCCGCCGTCATCGTTGGGTTGGGGTCGGATGTGCCGAACACCGGCTTCAGGCGCGCCAGTTTCTCGGCCGTCGAGTCCGGGCGCAGGTTCTGGTCGCGGTCCAGGCCGCGGTACGGGACCACCAGGTCGTCCAGGAAGCCCCGTTCGTACGCGGCGGCCAGGCGCTGGTGGCTCGTGGCGGCCAGCAGGTCCTGGTCCTCGCGGGTGACCGCCCAGCGGCGGGCGGTGACGGCGGCGTGGTCGCCCATCGACAGGCCGGTGCGGGGTTCGGCGTTGCGCGGGATGTCCGGGACGAGGTGGCGGGGACGTACGGCGGTCAGCGCTGCGAGGCGGGCGCCCGTCGTCTTCGCGCGGCGGGCCGCGAGCAGGATGCGGCGCAGGTCGTCGTTGACGCCGAGGGGGGCGTCACTGGTGGTGTCGGAGCCGCCCGCGATCGCGGAGTCGACGGACCCGAGCGCGATCTGGTTCGCGGCGGCGATGACCGCCTGAAGGCCGGTGCCGCAGGCCTGTTGGATGTCGTAGGCGGGGGTACGCGGGTCGAGAGCGGAGCCGAGGACGGTCTCGCGGGCCAGGTTGAAGTCGCGGCTGTGCTTGAGGACCGCGCCCGCGACGAACGCCCCGACCCGGTCGCCGGTCAGGCCGTACCGCTCGACCAGGCCGTTCAGCGCGGCCGTCAGCAGGTCCTGGTTGGAAGCGGTCGCGTACGGGCCGTCGGAGCGGGCGAAGGGGGTGCGACTGCCGCCGAGCACCGCGACGCGGCGCGGCTGGGGCACGGGGAGCGGCACGAACGGGTCCTGGCGCGTCATCGTGACCATCTCGTCTCGGTCGGTCCGGGATTGTTCATCTCGACCAGCTCCTGACTCTTCAGTAACCTTACTCAAGAGTAAATCTACGACCGAGCAGGGAGTCAGGACAATGGCCGATCGCTATCTGCACCTCACCGGCACAGCCCCCGGCCGCTTCCTCACCCGCCGGCTCGGCCTGCCGCAGCCCGCCCCGCTGCGCCGCTGGACCCTGGAGACCCCGCGCCTGGAAGGGCCGCTGCTGCATCTGACCGCCGGGGACTCGGCGATCTCGGACGAGCTGGCGAAGGTGCTGGCGGCGACCGGTCTGACGGTCGACGCCCAGGCCGCCCGGCCCGCCGGGATCGTGCTGGACGCCACCGGGGTCACCTCCGTCCGCGGTCTCGCCGAGGTGCACGCGGCCCTGCATCCTGTCGTACGGTCGCAGGCTCCCGGTGGCCGGATCGTCGTCATCGGCACGCCCCCGTCCTCCGAGGACCACCATCAGGCCGCTGCGCAGCAGGCGTTGGAGGGTTTCGTCCGGTCGCTGGGGAAGGAGATCGGGCGCGGCTCCACCGCCCAGCTCGTGCGGATCCCGGCCGGGGCCGCGCCGGGGGCCGCCGAGTCCACCCTCCGCTTCCTCCTCTCCCCCCGGTCCGCCTACGTCAGCGGCCAGGTGATCGAGCTGACCACCGCCGCCCCGGACCCCGTGGCCGACCAGGACGCCCCGCTCTCCGGCCGCACCGCCCTGGTCACCGGCGCGGCGCGGGGCATCGGCGCGTCCGTCGCCTCGGTGCTGGCCCGCGACGGGGCGCACGTGATCGTCCTGGACGTCCCCCAGGCGCAGGACGACCTGGTGCGCACCGCCGACAGGCTCGGGGCCACCGCGCTGCCGCTGGACATCACCGCACCCGACGCCGCCGCCCGCATCGCCGCCGCCGCACCGGACGGGCTCGACGTCCTCGTCCACAACGCGGGCATCACCCGCGACCGCCGCCTCGCCAACATGCCGGCCGACCGCTGGGCCCAGGTCATCGACGTCAACCTCGACAGCGTGCTCCGCACCACCGACGAGCTTCTCACCTCGGGCACCCTGAACCGGGGCGGCCGGGTCGTCGCCACCGCCTCCATCGCGGGCATCGCGGGCAACAACGGCCAGACCAACTACGCGGCCAGCAAGGCCGGTGTCATCGGCCTCGTCCGCTCGCTCGGCCCGCGCGCCGCCGCCGAACGCGGCGTCACGGTCAACGCGGTGGCCCCCGGGTTCATCGAGACGAAGATGACCGCCGCCGTGCCGCTGTTCATCCGCGAGGCGGGCCGCCGCATGAACTCCCTTTCCCAGGGCGGGCTTCCGGTGGACGTCGCCGAGGCCGTCGCCTGGTTCGCGCAGCCCGGCTCCGCCGCCGTCAACGGCCAGGTGCTGCGCGTCTGCGGCCAGAGCCTGCTGGGGGCGTGAGACCGATGACCTCACTCAGCGCCTCGCTCGTGCGCGGGGCCCTCTCCTCACCGTTCAAGCGCGCAGGCCGGCCGGACGCCGCCCTGCCCCCGGGCCGCCTGACCCGCCCGGCCGCGCCCGTCGCCCCCGGGCCGCTCGCGGCGTACGGGAGGATCTGCGGGTTCACGGAGTCCGGCCCGCTGCCGCTGACGTATCCGCATGTCCTGGCCTTTCCGCTCACCATGCGGCTGATGACCGACCGCGCCTTCCCGCTGCCGGTCCTCGGGCTCGTCCACACCTGGATCGAGATCACCCCGCATCGGGCCGTGCGGCCGACGGAACCGCTCGAACTGGCCGTGTACGCCGCTGGGTTGACCCCGCACCGGCGGGGCACCGAGGTCACGATGGTGACCGAGGCGCGGGTGGGCGGGGAGCTGGTGTGGGAGTCCCGCAGCGGCTATCTGTCCCGGCACGCGACGACGGATGCGGCCGCCTCACCTCGCCCGGACCCGGACGCCGTCGGCGATCTGCCCGCCGTCGCCGAGTGGCGGCTGCCCGGTGACCTCGGGCGGCGCTACGGGGCCGTGTCCGGGGACCGCAACCCGATCCACCTCCACCCGCTGACCGCCCGGCTGTTCGGCTTTCCCCGGGCCATCGCGCACGGCATGTGGACGGTCGCCCGCTGCCTGGCCGAGGCGGGGGACGGATCCGAAATCCGTTCCGTACGGGCCGAGTTCAAGGCCCCTGTCCTGCTGCCCGCCACCGTGACGTACGCCGCCGACGCCGCCGGCGACGCCTTCGCGCTGCGCGGGACGAAGGGGCGTGTGCACCTCGTGGGCGCGGTGACGCGGAACGTCCAACAGTGACGCGGAACGTCTAGTCGGCCGGGGGCGTCCAGGGCCGGGCGTGCATCAGGTTCTCCAGGCCCGCCCAGGCGAAGTTCATCAGCGTCGCCGCCGCTTCCCGCGCCGAGACGTCGGGGGTGTCGTTGGCCCAGCCCGCCAGCGACTCCGCGGCCCCCACGAGGGCCTGGGCGAGGCCCGCCACATCCCGGTCCGCGAGGGCGGGGTCGCTGTGGGCCTCGCGGGCGGCGGCTCCGATCAGGCCCGTCACGAACGCGACGATCTCGTCCCGCATGCAGCCGACCTCGCTGACGAACGGCTCCCCGTGCGAGCGGGCCTGACGGTGCAGGACCGACCAGGCGTCCGGGTTCTCGGCGGTGTGGACGAAGAACGCCCGCAGCCCGGACCACAGTTGGGCGTCGGCGGGCAGCCCCGGGTCCACGCCGGCCCGCACCGCCTCCAGCAGGGACTGCGCCTCACGGCGGATGCAGGCGGAGAACAGGTCCTCCTTGGAATTCAGGTACAGGTAGACCAACGGCTTGGAGACGCCCGCCAGCTCCGCGATCTCGTCCATCGAGGCGGCCCGGTAGCCGCGCTGCCCGAAGGTCCGCACGGCGGCGTCCATCATCTGCTGCTCGCGCACGGCGCGCGGCATCCGCTTGCTCTTCACAGCACCCACGTCCGGCTTCCTCCCCGCCCCCACTGCCCTGCTCCGCTTCCCACCCTACGGCGGCGGGCGGCCCGGCGTCGCAGGGAGCGATCAGCGGGGCGGGACGGCGGGCCTCGCGCACAGGAGCAGCGGGCCCCCGGCCACGGCGGCGTACAGGGTCCCGGCCCGGCCGGCCAGGGCCGTGCAGCCGCCGGGGGACGTCGGGTCCCGCGGTGGGCCCGGTACACCGGCGCCGGTGAAGGGGACGGGTCCGTCCGCCGGGCCCGCCGGGAGGCGGGTCCGCAGGCGGCCGTCCTCGGTGACCGCCCACAGTCTGCTGTTCAGCGTGGTGAGCGCGACCGCGCCGCCCGCGTCCCCCAGCACCTGCCACGGCCCGTCGAGGGCGAGCGCGGAGAGATGGTGCAGGGTGTCGTCGTGCGGGGTGACGGCGAAGATCCCCGCGTCGCAGAGCGCGATCCCGGTGGTCCCCGGCGGGACCGTCCCCACCTCGGCCCACTCCTCGCGGCCCTCGACCGGCTCCGGGACGGGGTCGCGGCGCAGCAGCCTGCCGTCCTCCGTGGCCGCGTACAGCTCCAGCGGCAGCCCGCCCGACGCCTCCCGGGCCGAGGCCAGCGCCCGCACACCGGGGGCCTGTCCGACGGGCCGCCACGGCAGGTTCTGCCCGGACGGCTCCCGGCACAGCAGCCGGCCCCGGCCGTCCACGCCGAACAGCGCCGACGCGCAGACGGCGAGCGCGTGGACCTCGTCCGGGGACCCGGCGGCCTCCCACCCGTCACCGGGGGCGGTCCCGCCCAGCCGGTCCAGCACGTTGCGCGTGACGCGGTCCACGACCGGGTCGTCCGCCAGGACGCTGCCCCAGTTGATCGTGCCCGCGTTGAAGACCGTTCCCGCGCCCAGCCGGAAGACGCCCATCGTGGCCGCCCCGCCCTGCCCGTACTCCCGCCAGTGCCGGAGATCGGCGGTGGCCAGGACGACGAACGAGGCCGGAGTGCCGTCCGCGCCCGTCGCCCGGGGCACCTCGCCGGTCCACTCCAGGGCGCAGGAGTCCGTCTCGTAGCCGAGGGCGCCCCGCGCGAAGGGTTCACCGTCCGCCAGCCCCGTACCGGCGAAGGCCCAGTGCCCCGCGAAGCGGACCGTGTAGGCGTCCTTGCGCATCACCGCCATGCCCTCGCCCCACGCGCCCGCGCCCCGGCGGAAGCTGAGACCGGTCATCGAGTTCTCCGGGCGGTCGACGGGCGAGCTGGACCACTCGACGGTGGTCCGGCGCGGGTCCGTGGCCGTGACGGGGTCGGTGAGCGCGTCCCGGTGGCAGACCATCGTGCGCCCGTCGTCCTCCAGCCGCATCTGCCACCAGGCGGTGTTGGCGGCGAAGAAGGCCACGTTGCCGCCCCGGCGGGCGAAGGTCTCGACGCTGTCGCGCATCTCCATCGACCAGTACTCGTCATGGCCGTTGACCACCAGCAGGCGGTAGTGGGAGAGGAGTTCACCGCCGTCGTGCAGGTCGAGGCCGGAGCACAGGTCGACCGGGTATCCCGCCGAGGGCAGCCAGCGCAGCAGCCCTTCCTCCCAGCGCTCGGGCGGCGGCCCGCCGCCCGGGGAGGCGAAGGAGACGCGGGCGGCGCGGTGGGGCTGCTCGGAGTAGTAGAGGCCCCGGTGCGGGCGGCCCGCGTGGGTGTAGGCCCGCCAGGTGGGGAAGGGGATCGAGACGAGGATCCGGGAGGCCGTACCGGGGCGGGCGGCCCGGACGACGAACCAGACCTCGTGCTCCGCCCCGTCCGTCGCGGGCCGGGTCTCCCCCGGTACGTCGAAGACGGCGCGGCACAGGGCGCTGGGCCACTCGGGCGGCACGTCCAAAGTCCAGTCCGGTCCGGTCATCGCGGCGGTGAGGAGCGGTTCGCCGCTGATGGCGTCGCTGATCCGCACCCGGACCGGGGCCGACGGACCGGCGCCGGTCAGGTGGAACGGGAGCCTGCCGCCCTGGACGCACGAGGTGCGGTCCGCCCAGGCCCGCAGGGGTTCGCCCGAGGCCAGGGCCGGGGCGGGCTCGGCGGTGGTCACGGCCGGCCGCCTCCCGCCGTCTCCAGCAGGGTGCGGAGCTCCGTCAGCGGGGGCGGCGCCCCGGCCGCGCTCGCCACGATCAGCTCCTCCATCGCGTAGAGGTGCGCGCGGATCGCCTCCGGCGGCAGATACGCGGTGTCGGCGGTCAGCGACACCGCGAGCGCGTCGCCCTCCTCGGTGACGTGCAGGCAGTAGCGGCACGCCACCCGGTCCTGGGTCGCCGGGAAACCGAAGGTGGTCCGCCGCCGGGCCTCAGCCAGCTCCCCGGCTGCGGCCGAGGGGCCCCCGGGCAGTGCCCGTTCGACCAGGCGCATGTCGTTGAAGCAGCAGTACGGGTGCACGTCGGTGCCGTACTCCGCGCTCAGCCGCTCCCCCAGCGCGTCCCACTCCACGGGGTCGTACACCGCGGCCCGGTACGCGCGCAGGGCGGCCCGGTAGGCGGCGGGGAGGAGGCCGGTGAACGTGCCCGCGAGACCGGCGGTTTCGGCGGGACCGGACGGCTCCCTGGGCCCGGGCGGCTCCGCGGGACCGGACGGCTCCCTCGCCCCGGGGGACTCCGCGAGACCGGCCGTCTCCGCCAGGTCGAGGATGAACAGGCCGTCCTGCGACAGCGTCGAGACCAGGTCGCGCAGCGCCCCGGCGGTGCGGTTGCCGACGATCGGCAGCACGGCCGCCGTGCGGTGTCCCTCTCCGGCCGCGACCAGGGCGGCCGACGCGGTGAGCAGCACGGTCGAGCCGCTGACCCGGTGCGCCGCCGCCACCGTGCCGACCGCCCGGGCCAGGGCGGGGGACACCAGTCGCCCGGTCCAGAAGCGCGGGGTGCGGGGCTCCGCGCGCGGGTCGGGGAACATCGTGGGGGGCGCGGCCCGGTAGCCCGCATCCCAGTGCGCGAGGGCCGCCGCCCCTCGCCGCCGGCCCGCCGCCGCGTGCTGGTCGCGGGCGAGGTCCAGCGGGGTGGTGGCGGGCGGCCGGCCTGCCGAGCCGCGCCGGACCAGCAGGCGCAGATCCCGTACGAGGATCTCGGCGGCGTGTCCGTCGGCGGCGAGGTGGCACAGGACCAGTACGGCGTGGGTCACCCGGTCGCCCGCGGTGACGAGGGCCGCGCGGACGGGCCACTCCGCCGGGTAGTCGAAACGGGTGGAGGACAGCCGGCCGAGCAGCGCGTCCGCCTCGGCCGCCGCCTCCGGGAGCCCGGCGGCCCGGGTGATCGTCACGGTCAGGGTTCCGGCGTCCGTGAGGCTCTGGGCGGGCTCCCCGTCCTGCGGCAACAGCAGCCGGGTGCGCAGCGACTCGTGCCGCTCCATCAGGTGCGCCAGCGCCCTCAGCGCCTCGGGGACGGTCACCGGTCGGCCCCGGTCGGCCAGCGGGAGGACGCGGCCGATGTTGAAGTAGTGGTCGTTGGGCGCGGTGCGGCGAATCGCGTGCCAGATGGCCCGTTGGCCCCAGGTGAGCGGGGCGCGGCCGGACCGCTCCCCCTGGAAGGCGACGTCGCGGCGCGTATAGGAGCACGCCCCGGAGGGGACCGGGCCGCCGGGCACCCCGGCCTTCTCCGGCTCCGTGTCCGCCGGCACCGCCGCGGCCCGCAGCCCGGCGGCCGTCACCGTCCCTTCAGGCATCGTTGCCTCCGTCCGCCGCCACGCCCAGCCCGGCCAGGTGGCCGACCAGGCCGTCGAGGTCGTCCAGGAACCGGAACGGACCGTCCAGGTCGAGAACGATCCCGAACTCCTCCTCCACCGCGTCGATCAGCCGCAGAAGCGCCAGGGACGTCACGCCCAGAGCGGTCAACGAGACTCCCGCTCCCAGCAGTTCCTCCTCCGTGACCTCGCCGTCGGTGGCACGGGAGACCAGGACGGCGACCCTGCCCCGCAGCGCGGCCTCCGCGGCGGCCGGGGCCGTCACCGGCCCTGCTCCGCGAGGCGGCGGCGCAGACTCAGCGGGCGGATGTCCTCCCAGACCCGGTCGACATAGGCCATGCACTCCTCCTCGGATCCCGTGAACCCTTCCGCCCGCCAGCCGGCCGGAGGCTCCGTCCGGGCGGGCCACAGGGCGTGCTGCTCCTCGTCGTTGACGACCACCTGGTATGCCGTCGCGTCGCTCATCGCTGCTCTCCTTCTGCTGCTGCCTGGGCCGTCCGTCCCGTCCCCGCCGCCGGTCGGCGGAGTTCGCCCACCACGGCCGAGATCTCGGCGAGCGTCGGGGTGTCGAAGAAGCCGTCGAGGGGCACCTCGACGCCGAGCCGCTTGCGGATCCGGGCGGCGATGGCGGTGATCGTCAGGGAGTGGCCGCCCAGGTCGAAGAGGTCCTCGTCCGGGCCGATGTCGTCGAGCCGCAGCACCTCCTGCCAGATCTCCCGCACCACGGCGGCGTCCCCCTCGGGTGCGGCCGTGGGGCCGTCGGCCGCGTCCGCCCCGTCCGGCCGGGTCCTGGGGGCCGCCGGCAGCCGGGCCCGGTCCACCTTGCCGTTCGGGGTGAGCGGCAGCGCGGCCAGCGGAACCCAGGCGGCCGGGATCATCGCGGCGGGGAGCGTACGGGCGAGATGGGCGCGCAGGTCGTCGGCGGCCGGGGCCTCCGGGCCGCCCGGGGCCCCGACCGTGTACGCCACCAGCCGCTCCTGGCCGGACCCCCCGGCGCCCTCGCCCTCCCCCGGGTCCAGCACGACCACCGCCTGCGCCACCCCGGGGTGCTCGGCGAGCCGGGCCTCGATCTCGCCCAGCTCGATCCGGTGGCCCCGCAGCTTCACCTGGGTGTCGAGACGTCCCGCGAACTCCAGCCGCCCGTCCGGCAGTCGGCGTACCAGATCACCTGTGCGGTACATCCGGGAACCCGGCGGCCCCCACGGGTCCGGCACGAAGCACCGGGCCGTCAGCCCGGGGCGGCCCCGGTAGCCGTGCGCCACACCCGCGCCCCCGAGGTGCAGTTCGCCGGGAAGGCCGTCGGGGACGGGTCCGCCGTGCTCGTCCAGCACGTACGCCCGGGTGGCGGCCAGCGGGCGGCCGATGGTCACCGGTTCGCCGGGGGACGGTTCGGCCAGTGTGGACCAGACGGTGGTCTCGGTTGGCCCGTACACGTTGAACAACCGGCCCACGACGGAGCCCAGTTCGGCGGCGAGCGGCCCGGGAAGCGCCTCACCCCCGGCCAGGACGACGAGTCCGGGGCGGTGCAGCCCGGCGGCCAGCATCAGCCGCCAGCCACTCGGGGTGGCCTGGACATGGGTGACGTCATGGGCGTCGATCAGCTGCAGCAGGGCGGCGCCGTCACGCTGCCGCTCCTCCGGCACCAGGACGACCCGGCCGCCGGTGGTCAGGGGCAGCAGCAGTTCCACGGTGGAGATGTCGAAGGACAGCGAGGTCAGCCCCAGCCAGCGGTGGCCCGGGGTGGCCTCCAGCCGGTCGGCCAGGGAGCCGAGCAGGTTGGCGAGGGCGCCGTGCGGGACCTCGACGCCCTTGGGCCGCCCCGTGGAGCCGGAGGTGTAGAGGACATAGGCGGGGTGATCGCCGGTCGGGGCGGCCGTCCGCCCACGCGGTGGCGCGCCGGTCGCCGAGGCCTGAGGGGACAGCACGGGCAGCCCGCCCGGCAGCCCCTCCGGTACCGGTCCCTCGACCACGAGGGCGGACAGCCGGGCATCCGCGCGGACGAAGGCGAGCCGGTCGGCCGGGTAGCCGGGATCCAGCGGTACGTAGGCGGCTCCGGCGGACAACGTTCCCAGCAGCGCGGTAAGTTCGGCCACCGAACGGGACACCTGGACGCCGACGAGGTCTCCTGCACCAATGCCCTCGGCGGCCAGCCGGTCGGCGAAAGCCTCCACGGCCGTGTGCAGTTCACCGTAGGAGAGTTCCGTGCCGTCGGCCGCCACCACGGCCACCGCCCCGGGCGTCGCGGCGGCCTGCTCCGCGAACATGCCCACCACCGTGGCGTCCGCCGGGCGGGCCGCAGCCGTCCCGTTGCCCGCGTACAACGCCCGGTCCAGCTCGTCGCCCGGCAGCAGCGGCAGGTCGGCGAGACGGAGGCCGGGGTCGGCGAGCACCGCGTCCAGCAGGGTGCGGAAGTGGCCGACGATCCGGGCGGGCGCACCGGGCGCGAAGGCGTCGGCCCGGTACTGGAACGAGGCGTCCAACCGGTCCGGTCCTGAGACCAGGTGGAGGTGGGCCAGGTTGCGCACGGCGTGCGGGAAGCCGATCCAGTCCACCTCGACGTCCGGGGCTTCCAGCGCCTCCCAGCCGGTGCGGCGGCGGTAGCTGACCGAGAGCGGGGTGAGCGCGGTGCGCGGGGTGAGGCCGCGCACCGCCCGGCCGAGCGGGACCGGGCGGTGGCCGTAGAGGGCCGCCAGCTCGGACCGGACGTCCCGGGCGAAGTCGGCGAAGCTCCGGTGCGGGTCGGGGCGGGTGAAAACGGGCAGCTCGTTGACGTACAGGCCGATGTGCTCGGGGCTCCCCGGGCGGCGGGTGGACAGTTCCACGGCGGTGGCGGGCGAGCTGTTGCCGTAGCGGAGCAGCAGAGTGTGCCAGAGGGCGAGGAGCAGTTCGAAGCGGGTGACGCCGAGGGAGCGCGCGGTGTCGGCGAGACGGGCGAGAAGCGATCCCTCAAGGGTGAACGGCACGGCGTCCCCGGGCGCGGGTGCGGTGGCGTCCCGTGCGTCGACGGGAAGGCCGGGCAGCGCGGGGGCGGCCGGGTCCGTCCAGCGGTCCGCCCAGAACTCCCTTGCCGCTTGCGCTTCTTCGGCGGTCGGCTCCAGCTGACCGGTGGGCTCGGCCTTCTCCGGGCCGGCGTGCGTCTCCGGGCCGGCGTACGTCTCCACGCCCAGGATCTCGGCGAGCAGGATGTCCTTCGAGGTGCCGTCGAGCACCAGGTGGTGGGCGACGGCGTGCAGGACCGGATGGCCGTCACCGGTGCTCACGAGCGCGAACCGGACGAGCGGACCCTCGGCCAGGTCGAAGGCGCGGGTGCTCTCCGCCGCGAGCAGGGCATCGAGGCCGTCGGACGCGCAGGTCAGGCGGCGCAGTCCGGGGGCCGGTCCGGCGGCCGGGACGAGCACGGGTCCCTCCGGGTCCACCCGGGACAGCAGCACCGGATGCCGGGCGAGGAGCCGGGCGCAC
This sequence comes from Streptomyces rubiginosohelvolus, assembly GCF_014649875.1. Lineage (GTDB taxonomy): Bacteria > Actinomycetota > Actinomycetes > Streptomycetales > Streptomycetaceae > Streptomyces > Streptomyces rubiginosohelvolus. Next base: position 184,895 of record NZ_BMTW01000012.1, read on the forward strand.
CCGGCGGCGAGGGCCGCCGCGTCGGGTGCCGTCGGGCCGGTGAACCGGGCGGTCACCACCAGGTGGTGGGCGGCCCCGGGGTTCAGCACCTGTTCGGTGACCCACATGCCGTGCTGGGCAGGACCGAGCCCGGCGGGCAGGGCAGGGGCGGAAGAAGCTTGCGGGGAAGGGGAGTTCGGGTTGGTCATCGCAGGGCCTCGTCGTCCAGGAGCAGGCGCAGCTCGCGCTTGAGGATCTTGCCGCCCTCGTTGCGCGGCAGGGAGGGGTGGAACAGCAGGCGCGCGGGGAGTTCGTGGGCCGCGAGCCGGTCGAGCAGGAAGGTCCGCAGGGCCGGCACGGTCAGCTCACCGCGTGGCACGACGACGGCGGCGACGACCGCGCCCAGGACGGGGTGCGGCACACCGAACGCCGCCGCGTCCGCGACCGTCGGGTGGGCGTGCAGCGCGTCCTCGACCTGGAGCGTCGAGACCTTGTGCGCACCGGACTTGATGACGTCCCGCTCCCGGTCGAGCAGGTGCAGGTACCCGTCCTCGTCCACCCGTCCGAGGTCGCCCATCCGCACCCAGCGGCCCCGGAAGACCTCCGGGCCGCCGTTCGCGGGGCCTCGGACGACTGCCGCCCCGCTGCCGGCTCCGTCGAGGTAGGCGCGGGGGGCGGTGGGGCTGCGGAGCCAGACCTCGCCCGGCTCGCCGGGCGGCAGGGGCGTTCCGTCGGGGGCCGTGATCCGCAGGTCGCGCAGGTCGGCGGGGCGTCCCGGGGAGTCGGGGCGGTCGGGGTCGAAGAGCAGGGTGATCTGGGCGGGCGCGGCCTCGGTGGAGGTGTAGTAGTTGACGATTTGGGCGCGCGGGAAGGCCCGGGCCAGGCCGAGCGCCACGGGCCCCGGCAGGGCGGCGGCGGTGGAGCCGACGAGCCGGACGGTGTCGGTGGCGTACCGGCGGGCGGCCTGTGAGCCGAGCAGTTCGATGGCCATGGCCGGGACGAGGAACACGCTGCCGACCCCGTACTCCTCGATGAGCCGCGCGAACCGCCCCGGGGTGAACTGCGGGGTGGCCACGGCGGTGGCCGCCGAGTCCAGGGCGTTGACCAGCATGGTCTGCCCGGCGTTGGTGCCGACGGGGAAGGCGTGCAGGAAGTGACGGGAGTGCCGCAGGGGGCGGCGGCGTTCGTCGGACGTACAGCCGTGCACCAGGTTGGCGTGGGTCGCGGTGACGCCCTTGGGGGTTCCGGTCGTGCCGGAGGTGTAGAGGATCTGGGCGAGGGCGGCGGGGTCGGGCGGGTCCGGGAGGCCGTGGTCGGTGGCCGGTCCCGCTCCGGATCCCGTTCCGTCCTCCGCTTCCGCCCCGGGCCCGGCCGAGGTTCCGCTTCCCGCCCCCGTCCCGGCTTCCGACCCGATCTCCTCCTCCGTCGCCGACCACACCCCCGCCGGAAGCAGATCCGGCGGCAGGTCCGCGCCGCCCGGTTGCAGCAGGGCCGTGGCCCCGCTGTCGGCGAGGACATGGGCGCTGGTCGCCGGGGACTGCCGGTCGGAGAGGGGTACGGCGACGCAGCCGGCGCGGAGGACGGCGCAGTAGGCGACGGCGTACGCGATCCAGTCGCCGCCACCGTAACGGAGCACGACCCGTGCTCCTGGCCGCAGGCCACGGTCCCTCAGTCCGGCGGCGAGCGCCGAGGACCGGTCGCGCCACGCGCCGAAGGTCAGGGAATGGCTGCCGCAGATCAGCGCGGTGCGCCCGGGGTCGGTGGCGGCCCGGAGGTCGAGGAGGGCGGGGAGACTGCGGGGCGGCGGCACGGCGGTCCGCACCCGGCCCCCCGGGGAGGCGGCGCCCGTCGGACGGCTGCCCGAAGTGGCGGCGCTCACCGGACGGCCTCCGCGGTGGCCGGGTCGCCCTCGACCGCTCCGGCCCCGCCGGCCTGCGCCGCCCGTGTCCGGCGGTCGCGTTCCTGGATGCCGACCAGGTCGTCCGGCAGCGCGTCCGGGACGTCGAGGTCGAACCGGGCCAGCACCGGGAGCCGGAGGCCGATGACCACCAGGGCGAGCATCGCCGCGCCGAACAGCAGGTACATGAACCCGATGCCGCGCCCCGGCCCCGTACCGATCAGGGCGCCCACGGTCGAGGCCAGCGAGCCGCCGTCCTCGAACATCGGGCCGAAGACCGCCGAGCCCACCGGGGCGATGACGCCGTGCCCGATCGGCAGGGTGGACCAGGCGACCAGGGTGTTCAGCGCGAACACCCGGCCGTGGAACCGCTGGGGCACCTTGATCTGCACGATCGTCGTGTAGACGCCGTTGACCATGGACAGGGCGCAGGACATCCCGAACGCGCCGATGCCGATGATCCACAGGTCCGCCCGCACCCCGACCAGCGCACAGGCCAGCGCGAGCAGTCCGGCCAGGCCCAGCATGCCGCGCATGCGGTGGTTCTTCGGGCCGCCCCAGAAGCCCATCGCGATACCGCCGAGGATGGCGCCCGCTCCCCCGGCGACCGAGATCCGCGCCACCGCCGCGAGCGAGTCGAACGACAGCACCAGCGGGGTGATCAGCAGGAACAGCGGGGACAGGAAGATGTTGAGAGCCGCGAACCACAGGAGCATCGCCCGGAAGCCCCGGTTGCGCCAGGAGTGGGCGAAGCCGTGCTTGATCTCCGCGACCAGCGACTCCTTCCGCTTCCAGGGGAGGGTCTTCGGGAACCTCACGAACGACAGCACGCCGATGGCGATGGTGTAGCTGACGACGTCGAGGATGAGGATGCCCTTCAGGCCGATCCCCGCCATCAGCGCCACCGCCGCCAGCGGCACGATGAACTGGGCGAAACCGAAGGCCATTTGGGTGATGCCGTTGGCGTGACCGAGGTACTGCTTGGGCACCAGCTGCGGTACGGAGGAGGCGTAGGCGAGCCGTTGGAAGGTGAGCGCCACCGACAGCACGCCGAGCAGGACGTAGATGTGCCAGGAGGCGAGGTTGCCGCTCAGCAGGAGCGTGAGCAGCGCCGCCTGGGTGGATCCGGCGACGATGTCGCTGGTCAGCATCACCCTGCGGCGGTCGAGCCGGTCGACGACCGCTCCGGCCAGTGGTCCGACGAGGATGCCGGGCAGCATGCCGATGACGGCGTAGAGGGCGTATTTGCCCATCGAGCCGGTCTCCATGTAGATCCACACCGGCAGGGCGAACTCGGTCAGCGCGGATCCGGTGATGGACAGCAACTGGCCGAAGGCGACGGCCAGGAAGCGGCCCATGCCGGGCGCCGGACCGGAGTCGGGGGCCTCGTCCGGCGCGTGGGTACCGCCGCGCGGCCCGTCGGCGTCGGCGGCGGGCGCCCCCGCGCTCCGCGCGTCGGAGGCCTCGGCCCCCTCCTCGTCCTGTACGCCGCCCGGCGGGCCGGTTCGTCCGCCGTCCCGCGCGCTCACCTCGTGGAACCACCAGGAAGCGTCATCCGCCTCCCGCGGCAGCCCGCCCGCCGGGTCCAGGCCGGCCAGGACCGCTGGATGCGTGCGGGTGATGATCTCGGCGAGTTCTCGCGCCCGGTACTTGAGGAAGAAGTGGCCGGCCTCGTCCAGGACCGCCAGCGCCGAGCGCTCGGCGAGCATCTGCCACTCGCGGTACCGCTCCTCGTGGAAGTCGGTGGCCGGGTCCCGGTTGCCGATCACCGAGATCACCGGGGCCTTCAGCAGCGCGCCGCCCGCCTCGACCTCGGCCAGCGCCTCGGTGAAGTAGGCCTCGGCGGCCCGGGAGTCGGCGCGCATGTTGCCGATCATGAACTTCATCTGGGCCTCGTCGAGGTCCCCGACCTCCGCCCCCATGGAGCGCAGCCAGGTGAAGTAGACGCGGTCGCTCAGCAGGGGGTCCAGGGCGGAGATCCGGCTCAGCAGCCCCAGGACCCGGCCGCGCGGGCGGGCGAAGGGGAACTGGGCCCCGATGTAGACGGCCTCCACCGCCCGGTCCGACGCTTCGAGCAGGCGGGAGACGGCGACGGTGAGCGCGCTGCCGACGGCGCAGTGCCCGTACAGGGCCACGGGTCCCTCGACCCGTTCGCGGATCTCGGCGGCGATCTTCTCGGCCAGCTCGTCGAACGGCAGGTGCTCCTCGGTGACGCCCATGTCGTGGCCGGGGATGGCGACGGACCACAGGTCGTATCCGGCGGACAGTTCATCGGCGACCGGCTGGTAGACGACCGCGCTGCCGCCGCCGTACGGGACGCAGACGAAGGAGAGCGTCCGCTCACCGGGCGGTGCGGGGCGGGTCAGCCGGTGGAGCAGGTGGCGGGGGCCCCGCTCGGACTCGTCCAGGTCGGCGAGGGCGGCGAGTTCGCGGACCGTGCGGGAGGTGAAGAGGTCCATGACGCTGACCGGCCGCGCCCCCGCCTCGGGCAGCCGCTTGCGGGCCCGGGCGATGACCTGGGTGGCGAGCAGAGAGTGCCCGCCCAGGTCGAAGAAGTCGTCGTCGACACCGACTTCGGGAAGATGCAGGATCTCGGCCCAGATCATGGCCAGCACCTGCTGGGTGGCGGTCTCCGGGGCGGCGAGCGGCTCACCGGTGCGGCGGGCGGTCTGCGGTGCGGGCAGGGCGCGGCGGTCGAGCTTGCCGTTGGGGGTGAGCGGGAGGGCGTCCAGGGTGACGAAGGCGGCCGGGACCATGTAGTCGGGCAGCGTGCGGCGCAAGGCGGTGCGCAGGGCGGCGGGGTCGGGCCCGGCGGACCCGCTCCGGCCGGGTTCACCGCCCTCGGCCCGGTCGTCGCCCCGGGCCGGAGCGGGGCTCGCGTCCCCAGCCCGGTCGTCGCCCCCGCCCCGAGCGGGGCTCGCGTCCCCGGCCCCGCCCGGTACGACGTACGCCACCAGGCGTTTGTCGCCCGGCCGGTCCTCGCGCACGATCACCGCCGCGGCGGCGATGCCGTCCTCGGCGCGCAGGGCCGCCTCGATCTCGCCGGGTTCGATGCGCAGGCCCCGGATCTTGACCTGCTGGTCGATCCGGCCCAGGTGCTCCAGCTGCCCGTCCTCCCGCCATCGGGCCAGGTCTCCGGTGCGGTAGAGCCGTGCGCCGGGCGGGCCGCAGGGGTCGGGGACGTAGCGGGCGGCGGTGAGGCCGGGGCGGCGGTGGTAGCCCAGGGACACCTGGACGCCGCCGATGTGGAGTTCGCCGGGTGTGCCGACGGGGGCGGGGCGCAGGTCGGCGTCGAGGACGTACAGGCGGGTGTTGTCCACCGGGGCGCCGATCGGCACCGACGTGAGGTCGCCCGCGCACTCCCAGCTGGTCACGTCGACGGCGGCCTCGGTCGGCCCGTACAGGTTGGCGAGGGCGCAGTGCGGCAGCCGGGCGGTGAAGGCGCGGGCGGTGTGCGGGGCCAGTTCCTCGCCGCTGCACACGACGCGGCGCAGGGTGGTGCAGCGCTCCACATCGTCCTCGGCGAGGAACACGTCCAGCATCGCCGGTACGAAGTGGGCCACGGTCACCCGGTGTCGGAGGATGGTGTCGCGCAGGTGGGCGGCGTCCTTGTGGCCCCCGGGCTGCGCGAGGACCAGGCGGGCTCCGGTGATCAGCGGCAGGAACAGCTCCCAGACGGAGACGTCGAAGCCGGTCGGGGTCTTCTGGAGGACGGTGTCGCCCACCCCCACCTCGTATCTGCGGGCCATCCACAGCAGCCGGTTGACGATCGCCCGGTGGGTGTTGGGCACGCCCTTGGGCCGGCCGGTGGAGCCCGAGGTGTAGATCATGTACGCGAGGTCGTCGGCCTCCGGTCCCACCGGGTCCGCCCCGTCCCCGTCCCACTCGGCCGGGTCGTCCAGCAGCAGGACACGGGCCGCGCAGCCCTCCGGCACCGGCAGCCGTCGCTGGGTGAGGAGCACCTCGGCCGCGCTGTCCGCGAGCATGAACGCGAGCCGTTCGGAGGGGTATTCGGGGTCCAGCGGGGTGTACGCCGCCCCGGTGCGCAGGACGCCGAGGAGGCCGGGAAGCAGGTCCGGGGACCGCTCGGCGCTGACCGCCACGAGGCTTCCCGGTCCGACGCCCTCCCGGGCCAGCCGCCGGGCGACGCGCGCGGCGGCCCGGTCCAGCTCGGCGTACGTCAGGGTCTCGTCGCCGAAGCCGACGGCGATGGCGTCGGGGGTACGGGCGGTCTGTGCGGCCACCAGACCGGGGAGGGTGGCGTCGTGCGGCAGGCCGACGGAGGTGTCGTTCCATGCGTCGAGCAGCCGGTGCCGCTCGTCGGGGTCCAGGGTGTCGTGGGCGGAGACCGGCAGATCGGGCCGGTCGGCCACGTCGCGCAGCAGCCGGTCGAGGGCTTCGGCGATCCGGGCGACGGCGGACTCGTCGAAGAGGTCGGTGTTGTAGTTGAACGCGCCCCGCAGACCGCCCTCCCCCTCCATCAGGAACAGTTCGAGGTCGAACCGGGTCCCGGCGGCATGCAGCCCGAACGATTCGACGTGCAGAGGCAGTTCGGCTTCCGGTGCGGCCGACGCGTAGTTCTGGACGGCGAGGACCGCCTGGAAGACCGGGGAGCGGGACACATCGCGTTCGACGTTCAGCTCGGAGACCAACTGGGCGAAGGGCAGCTCCTGGTGGGCGTACGCCTCCAGACAGGTCTCCCGGGTCCGGGCGAGGAGTTCGGTGAACGCCGGGTCGCCGTCCAGACGTGCCCGCAGTGCCAGCACGTTGACGAACATGCCGATGAGACCTTCGAGTTCGGGCTCGGGCCGGCCCGCGACGGGTGATCCGACGGCGAAGTCCCGCTGCCCGGAGAACCGTGACAGCACCAGCTGGAACGCGGCGAGCAGCACCATGTGCACGGTCGCGCCGTGCTCCTTGCCCAGGGCGGTGAGCCGGTCGAGGAGGTCCCGGTCGACATCGAAGCCGTATCCGGCTCCGTCGAAGGTCTGGTGCTCGGGGCGCGGCCGGGTGGTGGGGAGCTCCAGCGGCCGGACCCCGGCCAGCTCCCGCCCCCAGTAGGCGACCTCGTCCCCCAGGCGTCCGCCGGTCAGCCGCTCACGCTGCCAGAGCGCGAAGTCCCCGTACTGAACTGGGAGTTCGGTGAGCGGATCGGGTTCGTCGCGGGCGTGGGCGGCGTAACCGCGCAACACCTCGGAGACCAGGACCTCGCTCGACCAGCCGTCGCTGACACTGTGGTGGACCACGAGGAGCAGGACGTGGTCGTCGGCGCCGACGCGGACCAGCAGGCCGTTGATCAGGGGGCCGGCGACCAGGTCGAAGGGCAGGGCTCCCAGCTCGTCGACCAGCCGGGCCGCGTGCTCCTCGTCGTCCGCATCGGCGGTGCGCAGGGCGAACGGGGCCGGGGCGGCGATCTCCAGGACCGGGCGTCCGTCGTCGGTGGCCGGGTAGCGCGAGCGCAGCGTCTCGTGGCGCGCGATCACCGCGTCGAGGGCGCGCTGGAGGGCCGGACGGTCCAGCGGGCCGCGCAGCCGACGGGCGACCGGGATGTTGTACGCGGCGGTGCCGGGCGCGAACTGCTCCATGAACCACAGGCGTTCCTGGGCGAACGACAGCGGAGGCACCGTGCCCTCGGGCCGCCGGGGCACGGTCCGGGATGCCGGGTGGGCGCGGCCGCGCAGCCGCCGGGCGAGCAGGGCGCGCTTGGCGTCGGAGAGCGGGGCGGCGGCCCGCCCGCCGGGTTCTGGGGTGGCCCGGGTGCTGCCGCCGGGTCTCCCTCCGGGCTCCCGGGTGCCGTCGTCGGGTCCCTCTGCGGGTTCCCGGGTGCTGTCCGCGGGGCGGGTCTCGGTGCTGCTCATGCGGTGGTCGTTCCGTTTCTCTCCGGGCCGGACTCGGCCGCGAGAAGCCGCTCGGCGTCCTCGTCAGTCAGCGCTTCGATCTCCGCGAGCAGGAGGTCCTCCACGGCGACGGCGAACGTCTCGACGGTGCGGTGGACGAACAGGGTCCGCAGCGGCACGGTGACCCCGGCGGCGGCCCGGATCCGGGCGATGACGCGGGTGGCGAGGAGCGAGTGTCCACCCAGGTCGAAAAAGTCGTCCAGCGCGCCCGCCCGGTCCAGGCCCAGCACCTCCGTCCACACCTCTCCGACGAGCGCCTCCGCATCGGTGCGCGGGGCGACGTAACCGGGTCCGAGGTCGGGCCGCCGCTCGGGCGCGGGCAGGGCGAGGCGGTCCACCTTGCCGTTCGGGGTCAGCGGCAGGGCGTCCAGCACGACCAGGGAGTTCGGGACCAGATGGGCCGGGAGCCGGGCGGCCAGGGCGGCCCGCAGCGCCCCGGCGGACAGCCCGCCCGCCGGGTGCCCGGCCGGGGCTTCTGCCGCAGGCCCCGTCGGAGCGTCTGCGGTCGGCGGGGCGCCCCCGCCCCGCTCCGGGACCACGTAGCCGACCAGCGCCTCGCCCCGTACGGTCACCACCGCCCGGCCGACCCCGTCCAGGGCCAGCAGGGCGGTCTCCACCTCGCCGGGCTCCACGCGGAAGCCGCGTACCTTGACCTGGTCGTCGATGCGGCCCAGGAACTCCAGCCGCCCGTCCGTCCGCCAGCGGACCAGGTCGCCGGTGCGGTAGCGGCGGGAGCCGGGCGGGCCGTACGGGTCGGGCACGAAGGCCCGCGCGGTGGCCCCGGCCCTGCCGCCGTAGCCGTACGTCACCCCGGCGCCGCCGACCAGGAGTTCACCGGCCGCCCCCTGCGGCATGAGCCGGCCCAGCGGGTCGCAGACGGTGAGGGTGGTCCCGCCGATCGGGCTGCCGATGGGCGGGCGGTGACGGGCGTCGGCGTGGCCCAGGTCCGCGGTGGCGGCGATGACGGCGGTCTCGGTCGGACCGTAGGAGTTGACCACCCGCACGGTGTCGCCGAACCGGGCCCGCCATGCGGCGACCGCCCCGGGCTGCACCTGGTCCGCGCCGAGGATCAGGAGCCGCAGGCCCGGGGGCCAGGTGACGGCGTCGAGGTCGCCTGCCAGCTCGTGCCAGTACGGGGTGGGCAGGTCCAGGACGGTCGGGCCCGTGCCCCGCCCGGCTGCCTGGTGGAGGTGGTCGGGCAGCGTGCTGTCCGGGTCGGCGACGACGAGGCGGGCTCCGGCGATCAGGGCGGGGAAGATCTCCTCGGCGTGGGTGTCGAAGCTCAGCGACGCGAACTGCAGCACCTCGTCGTCCGCCGTGATGCCGTAGTGCTCCCGCATCCAGCCGACCCGGGCGGCCAGTGCGCGGTGCGGGACGACGACGCCCTTGGGCCGGCCGGTGGAGCCGGAGGTGTGGATGACGTAGGCCGGATGGTCCCGGCCCGCCGCCCAGCGCGGATCGGGCACACCGGCCGGGCCGGGCACCTCGGGCGCGAGCACGACGGGGGCGGTCGTCGCGGCGTCCGGCGCCTCGGGGCCGCTCGCGGGGCCGCCCTCCGCGGCATCCGGGACCTCGGCCACGTCCGCGGGACCGCCCTTCGCGGCATCCGGGTCGGCCACGATCACCCGTACGCCGGTGTCCGCGACCATGAAGTCGAGACGGGCGGAGGGATAGGCCGGGTCCAGGGGCAGATAGGCCGCGCCGGCCCGCCAGGCGGCCAGCATCGCGGTGACCGCCCGCGTACCGCGCGGCAGGCGGACGCCGACCGTGTCCCCGTCCCGCACCCCCGCGCCCCGCAGCCGCACCGCGAGCGCCCCGGCCGCCTCCCACAGCTCCCGGTAGGTGAGCGCACCGGCCGCGTCACGCACCGCCGTCCGGTCGTCGCCGTACGTCCGTGCCGCACGCTCCAGCGCGGCGGGCAGCGCCTCCCCGTCGGCCTCCGGTACGGCGCAGCCGGTGCCCAGGGCCAGCAGCTCGTCCTCCTCCGCCCCGGTCAGGAGCGGCAGTCCGGGCACCGGGGCGTCCGGGTCCGCCAGCGCGCCGCGCAGCAGCGTCTCGAAGTGCCGGGCGAACCGGGCCGCCCAGGGGTCGTCGAAGAGGTCGGTGCGATAGCCGAACACGGCGATCAGGTCGTCGCCCTCGCGGCGCAGGTCGAGCATCACCTCGAACTTGCTGGCCGCATGGCCGCCGTCCGTCTCGGCACAGCCCAGGCCTGCGAACTCCCCCGCGTGACCGTCCGGTTCGTCCTGGGTGTGAACGGTCAGCAGCGTCTGGAAGAGCGGACTGCCACCGAGCCGTCGCTCGACGCCCAGTTCGTCGATGAGCCGCTCGAAGGGGACCCGGTCATGGGTGAACGCGGTCAGCACCGAGCGGCGCACCCGGCGCAGCAGCTCCGCGAAGGACGGGGCTCCCGCGAGTTCGGCGCGCAGGACGAGAGTGGTGGAGAAGTAGCCAATCGTCTCCTCCAGTTCCGGCTCCCCGCGGCCGGCCGCGGGGACTCCGACGCAGAAGTCGTCCTGGCGCGTCCAGCGGTGCAGCAGCACCTGGTAGGCGGCGAGCAGCACCATGAACGGGGTGCACCGCTGCCGGCGGGCCAGGGCGTCCACCGCACGGCCCGCACCGGTGAGCCGCCGGGTGTGGAAGGCGCCACCGGGTCCTTCGTCCGTCGCCGTGGCGGTGGGGCGCAGGTCGAGCACGGGCGCACCCGCCAGCCGCTCCCGCCAGTGGGCCACGGCCGCGTCCGCCTCGGGACCGTCGGCGAACTCCCGCTCCCTGCTGGCGAATTCGGTGTATGGGAACGGTTCGGGCAGCTCGACCGCGTGACCGTCCAGGTGGGCGGCGTACCGGGTGGCCAACTCGGCGCGCAGGAGGTTCAGCGACCAGCCGTCGGCGACGATGTGGTGCAGGACGAGGCACAGCAGGTGCTCGTCGTCGTCGGTCCGCAGCAGGGCCACCCGCAGCAGCGGACCGCGGGCGAGGTCGAAGGCGGCGTTGGTCCGCTCGGCGAGCAGCCGGGGAGCGCGTCCCGGGTCGCGGCGCAGGTCGACGCTCTCGACCGGGACGGGAGCGGGCGGCTCCACGAGGACGACGGGGTGGCCGTCCCGGTCGGGGAAGCGGGTACGCAGGGCCTCGTGCCGGGCGACGGTCGCGTCGAAGGCGGAGCGCAGAGCCGGTTCGTGGAGCGCGCCGGTCAGGCGGAGCACGAGCGGGATGTTGTACGAGGCGTCGCCGGGGTCCAACTGGTGCAGGAACCACAGGCGTTCCTGTGCCGGACTCAGGGGGAGGCCGATCTCTTGCCCAGCTCCCGCCACCGCCGGATCGAGGGCGCCGTCCGCGCCCGCCGTGGCCCCACCTGTCGTACCGATCATGTGCGGTGCTCCCCTGTGTGCCGACCGTCGGCACCGCTCCGCCGAGGGTGGCGGGCAGCACCGGACGCGTGCGCCGACGGGTCGTCAGAAAGCAGCGCAGGGGGCCGCAGTGGCGCGTTTCGGCCTCCCCGCGATCTCGGCCCCGGGCAACGGTCACGGTAGGAGGGCGAGACAGCGCAAGTCAATGGTCTGGACCACGCAAGGGTGGCTGGTACCGGCCACGCAGCCAGGGACATACGACCAGGAAAGGGGCGTCCAGCCCTTTCCAGCTGGCTGAAACAGCCGTTCCGGCGAGCGAAGGACAGCGGTTCCCGCAGCGCCTCCGCGCCTGTGGAACCGTGGCCTTCTCCTCCTCCGGTCGGACCCGTCTCCACCCGTCGTCCGACACGTCTCCACCCGCCGCCCGATGCGCCCCGTCCGGGCCGCCGCCTAGCGTGGCGGACATGACGATCTTCCTGCGTAATCGACGGTCCTGGGCCGCCGCGACCGCCACGGCGCTGGCCCTGGCCTCCCTGGCGGCGCTCGCCGGGACGGCCACGCCCGCCTCGGCGTCCGGGCGGGCGACAGCGGCGACGGCTACGGCTTTAGTGCCTGCGTCGGCCGCCGCCCTGAAGCCCGCTTCCCCGGCCGCCTCCACCCCGCCCGCCTCCGGCGACCCCGCCGTCCCCGCCGCGCTCACGCTTCCCCGCCCCACCGGGCCTTACGCCACCGGCCGCGACACCCTGTTCCTCACCGACCACGAGCGGACCGACCCCTGGGTGCCGGCCGCCGGGGCACGCCAGTTGCTGGTGTCGCTGCACTACCCGGCCCGCCCGGGCAGCGGCGGTGACCCGGCCCCGTACATGCCGGAGGCGGAGGCGCGGCTGATGCTCGCGCAGCGCGGGCTGGACGACCCGGAGTGGCCCGGGCTGGTCGCCGCCACCCGGACCTTCTCCCGTACGGACGCCCGGCCCGCCCCGGGGCGCTTCCCGCTCGTTCTGCTCTCCCCCGGCTTCGGCACGCCCCGGGCCACGCTGACCGGGCTCGCGGAGGAGCTGGCGAGCCGAGGTTACGTCGTGGCGACGGCGGACCATCCGTACGAGTCGACCGGTACGGAGCTGCCCGACGGGCGGGTCCTGACCTGTGCCGCCTGCGACGAGGTGGCCGCACAGCCCGACGACGCCGGGCGGCGCAAGGTGCTGGCCGCCGTCTCCGCCGGGCGGGCCGCCGACTTCTCGTTCCTGCTGGACCGGCTGACCGGGCCGCGCCCCGCGTGGCGGCACGCCCGGACGATCGACGCGCGACGGGTGGGCATGGCGGGCCACTCCATCGGGGGCAACGCGGCCGCCTCCACGATAGCCGCCGACCGCCGGATGGACGCGGGAGTCAACATGGACGGTACGTTCTTCGACCCGGTCGCCGCTCGCGGGCTCGACGGGCGCTCGTTCCTGATGCTGGGAACCGACCCCGACCACGCCCCCGGTGCGGGTGACACGTCCTGGGACGAGGGCTGGGCCCGGCTGGACGGCTTCCAGCGGTGGCTGACGGTCCGGGACTCCGGGCACTTCACCTTCACGGACACCCCGGCGATCGGGGAGCAGCTCGGCATCGTGGATCCGGACGCGCCGCTCTCCGCGGCCCGTTCGACGACGATCACCCGCGCCTATGTGACCGCGTTCTTCGACCGCAGCCTGCGCGGCCGGCCGGCCCGGCTGCTGGACGGCCCGGCGCCGGCCCACCCCGAGGTGCTCTTCCAGCGCCCCTGACGGGGAGCATGACGGCGAGCACGACAGCGCCCCCGGGCCGTCCACGTACGGATACGTGGTGGTCCGGGGGCGCTGTCGCGTCCGCCGGGGCGCTACGCGGTGGCGGGCACCGCGGTCTTCGGCTCCGCGTCGCGGATCTCGTCCCGGTCGGCGTCGTCGCCGAAGGAGTCGATCGGGGAGGGCGAGGCGGAGTTGTACGCGTCGTGGTCGAGGATCTTCTCCCGGGCCGCGACGATCACCGGGACCAGCGCCTGGCCGGCCACGTTGGTGGCGGTGCGCATCATGTCCAGGATCGGGTCGATGGCCATGAGCAGGCCGACGCCCTCCAGCGGGAGGCCCAGCGTGGACAGGGTGAGGGTCAGCATGACCGTCGCGCCGGTGAGGCCGGCGGTGGCCGCCGAGCCGATCACCGAGACGAAGGCGATCAGGATGTAGTCGCCGATGCCCAGCTGCACGTCGAAGATCTGCGCGATGAAGATCGCCGCCAGCGCCGGGTAGATCGCGGCGCAGCCGTCCATCTTCGTGGTCGCGCCGAACGGCACGGCGAAGGAGGCGTACTCCTTCGGAACGCCGAGGCGCTCGGTGACCCGCTGGGTGACCGGCATGGTGCCGACCGAGGAGCGGGAGACGAAGGCGAGCTGGATCGCGGGCCAGGCGCCCTTGAAGAACTGGAGCGGGCTGACCTTGGCGACGGTGGCGAGGAGCAGCGGGTAGACGCCGAACATCACCAGGGCGCAGCCGATGTAGACGTCGGCGGTGAACGTCGCGTACTTGCCGATGAGGTCCCAGCCGTAGTCGGCGATGGCGTAGCCGATGAGGCCGACGGTGCCGATCGGGGCGAGGCGGATGACCCACCACAGGGCCTTCTGGAGCAGCTCCAGGATCGACTGGCTGAGGGTGAGGATCGGCTTGGCCTTCTCGCCGAGCTTGAGGGCGGCGATACCGGCGACGGCGGCCATGAAGACGATCTGGAGCACGTTCAGCTCGGTGAACGGCGTGATCACGTCGGTCGGGACGATGCCGGTCAGGAAGTCGATCCAGCTGCCCTTGGTCTCGGAGAGCTCGCCGTCCTTCGGCGTGAGGCCGGTGCCGGAGCCCGGGTTGGTGATCAGACCGATCGCGAGGCCGATGGCGACCGCGATCAGCGAGGTGATCATGAACCAGAGCAGGGTGCGGGTGGCCAGCCGGGCGGCGTTGTTGACCTGCCGCAGGTTGGTGATCGACACGAGGATCGCGAAGAAGACCAGCGGGGCGACGGCCAGCTTCAGCAGCTGGACGAAGAGCGAGCCGATCTCGTCGAGGGTGGTGACGAGCCAGCCGAGGTCCTGGCTGCGGGCCAGCCAGCCGAGCAGCACACCGAGGACCAGACCGGCGACGATCTGGGCCCAGAACGGGACCTTGGGTATACGGGGACGGGACCCGGAGCCGGAGCCTGTGGGCTGCTCGGCCTCGGGGGCGGTGGACGCGGGGTTCGCGGACACGGACACACTCCAGTGAGGACGCATCGGGACACACGGAAGCCATCCGTGCGGTCGTGCGGTGGAACGGGGACGGGGTCGCGGCGCCCGCGTCGAGGGGCGGCGCCGCTGCATGATGCCGTATCAGACCTCGCGGCAACAGACCGCGGACATACAGCGGCAGAGATCGACATGCAGGCGCGCCACGAGCGGGATGCTCGCGGCATGACGGAGGCGCACAGCTGTCTTCACGTCGAATACGTTAACACTTGAACTTTGAGAAGCTCAAAGCCTTTCTTTGGCTCAGGGGCGGCGCTCCTGCCACGCACCTGTCCGGAAAACGCCGCGGACCCCGTACCGGAGCGGTTCGCTCCGGTACGGGGTCCGGCGGAAAGGAAGGGGTCGCGCGGGGCGCGTGTGAGGAACGTTACTGAACGGCGTCCTCGCGCGTGCGGTTGGCGTCCAGGCGCGCCTTGGTGCGGTCGACGCCGGCGACGATCTGCTCGGACACCTCGTCGCGCTGCTTGCGGAGCAGCACATAGCTGAGCGGCGCGGAGAGGACGAGGCCGAGGAGGATGACCCAGACCGCGTTGGAGCCGCCGAGGCCCGAGGGGATCAGCCCGAAGTGGACGGCGACACCGGCGACGAAGAAACAGCCGACGAAGATCAGCAGGCGCAACGCCGTGTAACGGATCAACGCGCTCGGCTTGGCAGCGGACACGGCTGGCCCTCTCTTCCCATCAACGGTCGGCACACTTCTGCCCGTCCAGTGAAGCATGGCCCGAATTCTCTCGGTTCAGGGGGTTGCCGGGCCTCAGAGCGGCAGCAGCATGATGATGTCGTCGCGGTCGTCTCCGGGGGCGACGCGGATCGCGTCCGGGACCCGGCCGACCTCCTTGTAGCCGCAGGCGGCGTAGAAGCGGTCGTTGCCGGTGCCGCCCCGGCAGGTCAGCCGGATGGCCTCGATGCCCTCGATGGAGCGCGCGGCGTCGGCGGCGGCCGCCATGAGGTCCCGGCCGCACCCCTGGCCCTGGAGGCGGGGGTGGACCATGACCGTGTAGAGCCACAGCCAGTGCTTCATCAGCCGGTGGTCGTTGAGCGTGAGGAAGGCCGTGGCGGCGACCGCGCCGTCCTCGTCCCGGCCGACCAGCAGCCTGACCGTCCCCTTCTCCATGGCGGTTAGGTGCTTCAGCAGATCGGGCCGGATCCCCTGGGGAGTGACGGGCGGCACGAAGCCGACGGCCCCGCCCGCGTTGGTGACGTCGGCCCACAGGGCGGTGATGCCGTCGCGGAGGGCCGGGGTGAACGAGGGGTCCAGCTCAAAGGTAAGGGCCATAAGGCAACAGTAACTATTACCTCCGGGGAGGCTCAACCCTGTCCGGAACATGAGAAAGCCCCGGCCGGGGACGGCGGCCGGGGCTTTCATGGGTCACGCGATGCGTCTCAGACGCGCATCGGCTGCGGCGACTCGCGCAGATCCGCGTCCGGTCCCGGGTACTCGCGCAGGATCTCGTACCGGGTGTTCCGCTCGACCGGCCGGAAACCGGCGTCGCGGATCAGGTCCAGCAGGTCGTCACGGCCGAGCTTGTTCGGCGTACCGAAGTCGTCCGCGTCGTGCGTGATCTTGTACTCGACGACCGAGCCGTCCATGTCGTCCGCGCCGTGCTGCAGCGCGAGCTGGGCGGTCTGCACGCCGTGCATCACCCAGAACACCTTGACGTGCGGCACGTTGTCGAAGAGGAGACGCGAGACCGCGAAGGTCTTCAGGGCCTCCGCGCCGGTCGCCATCGTCGTGCGCGCCTGGAGCTTGTTGCGGACCTTGCCGTCCTTCATGTCCACGAAGTCGTGCTGGTAGCGCAGCGGGATGAAGACCTGGAAGCCGCCGGTCTCGTCCTGCATCTCCCGCAGCCGCAGCACGTGGTCGACGCGGTGACGGTGCTCCTCGATGTGCCCGTACAGCATCGTCGCGGGGGTCTTGAGCCCCTTCTCGTGCGCGAGGCGGTGGATGCGCGACCAGTCCTCCCAGTGGGTGCGGTGGTCGACGATGTGCTGGCGGACCTCCCAGTCGAAGATCTCCGCGCCGCCGCCGGTCAGCGATTCGAGACCGGCCTCGATCAGCTCGTCGAGGATCTCGGAGGCCGAGAGCCCGGAGATCGTCTCGAAGTGGTGGATCTCCGTCGCCGTGAACGCCTTCAGCGCCACGTCCGGCAGGGCTTCCTTCAGCGCGCTGAGCGAGCGCGGGTAGTAGCGCCACGGGAGGGTCGGGTGGAGCCCGTTGACGATGTGGAGCTCGGTGAGGTTCTCGTTCTCCATCGCCTTGGCGAGGCGGACGGCCTCCTCGATGCGCATCGTGTACGCGTCCTTCTCGCCCGGCTTGCGCTGGAACGAGCAGTACGCGCACGAGGCGGTGCACACGTTCGTCATGTTGAGGTGCCGGTTGACGTTGAAGTGCACCACGTCACCGTTCTTGCGCATGCGCACCTCGTGCGCCAGGCCGCCCAGCCACGCCAGGTCGTCGGACGCGTACAGGGCGATCCCGTCCTCGCGGGTCAGCCGCTCGCCGGCCCGGACCTTCTCCTCCAGCTCGCGCTTGAGTCCCGCGTCCACCCGTCGCCTCCCAAATCTCCGTGTATCAGGCTCCGACCCACGGTACGCCTACGACTCTTCCGGAAGTTCCCCGACCCGGTTCTCCCACTTCGTGGAGAGCACGATCGTCGTACGCGTCCGCGAGACGCCCTTCGTACCGCTGAGGCGGCGGATCGTCTTCTCCAGGCCGTCCACGTCGCCGACGCGGACCTTGAGCATGTACGAGTCGTCGCCCGCGATGAACCAGCAGTCCTCGATCTCCGCCAGGTCCTTCAGGCGGCGCGCGACGTCCTCGTGGTCGGCCGCGTCCGAGAGCGAGATGCCGATCAGCGCGGTGACGCCGAGGCCGAGCGACGCGGAGTCGACGGTGGCGCGGTAGCCGGTGATGACACCGGCGGTTTCCAGCCGGTTGATGCGGTCGGTGACGCTGGGCCCGGAGAGCCCTACGAGCCGTCCCAGCTCGGCGTACGAGGCCCTGCCGTTCTCCCTGAGGGCCTGGATGAGCTGCCTGTCCACCGCGTCCATATGACTGAAACCTTCCATTGTTCAGCAGTACCGCGAGTCTACGTGTAGAATCTAAGGCATGCAGGGCCGACGCCCTGCAAATCTTCTAGAACATCCAAGAAACGCTTTCGAATCTTCAGGAGTGAACTTCACCGTGTACACGATCGAGATGGCCTACGCCCGGATGCGCGAGCTGCAGGACCTGGCCAACCGCTCGCGTGCCCACCAGCCCGCCGCCGCGCACCGCGTCGACAAGACCCGCTCCCCGCGCTCCCCCAAGAAGCGCTGACCCGGACCTCTCAGTCCTCCGGGCTGCGGGAGCCGCCACCGAGCTCTCCCTCCCAGCGGCGGTACAGGCGATGCGGCACGGCTGCCGCGTCCAGCACCCGCCCCGCGACGAAATCCACCAGGTCCTGGATGTGCGTCGCGCCCGCGTAGAACGCCGGAGAGGCGGGCAGCACGACCGCGCCCGCCTCGTCCAGGGCCACCATCTGCTTCAGCGTCTGGCCGCTCAGCGGGGTCTCGCGCACCGCGACGACGAGCGGGCGGCGCTCCTTGAGCGTCACGCTCGCGGCCCGCTGGAGCAGATCCTTCGACAGCCCGAGCGCCACTCCGGCCACACAGGCCGTCGAGGCCGGCACGATGAGCATCCCCTTCGCCGGGTACGACCCGGAGGACGGCCCGGCCGCCAGATCGCCGGCCGGCCAGTGGCGTACGCGCTCCAGCTCCGCGTCCCCCACCGCGAACGCGTCCGGCTTCCCGTCGGCGCCGCGATCCAGCCAGGCCCGCAGGTCCTCGCGCCAGTGCGCGTCCCGGAACGCGATGCCGGTCTCGTCCAGCAGCGTGAGGCGCGAGGCCCGGCTCACCACCAGGTCCACGCTCTCGCCGGCCGCCAGGAGCCCGCGCAGGACGGCGGCCGCGAACGGGGTACCCGAAGCACCGGACACCCCGACAATCCAAGGCCGCCGCTGCTGCTGAGTCACTGAAGTCCTGGATTCCACATCCGCGAGCCTATCCGGCGGCCCTCCGCGCGCGGCACCCGGAACCGGGCGGGCGCCACAGACGTTCTCCGGATGACGGGCAACCCGGGGGCAGGGGCAGACCATGGGCGACTACTGGACCACCGACCGCACCACGGACCACGGCACCACCGGCAGCGCGCGGGCCCTGACCGCCGGGCTGCTGATGGCGGGCTGGGTGGCCCTGCTGTGGGTCCTCGAAGGCATCGACGTGGCCACGGGCCACGCGCTGGACACGTACGGCATCAGCCCGCGCGAGATGTCCGAGCTGCGGGACGTGGTGCCCGCCGCGTTCCTGCACAGCGGCTGGGAGCACGTGGCCTCCAACAGCGTCCCGCTGCTGGTCCTCGGCTTCATAGCCGCCCTCGCGGGGCTGCGCCGGTTCGCCGCCGTCGTGTGCACGATCATCGTGGCCAGCGGCCTCGGCGTCTGGCTGACCGCCCCGGAGAACACGGTCACGCTCGGCGCGTCCGGGGTGGTCTTCGGACTGCTGGGCTATCTGCTCGTCCGCGGCTTCGTGGACCGCCGCCCCTGGGACATCCTCATAGGCGTCGGTGTCGCCGTGGTCTACGGCTCGCTGCTGTGGGGCGTCCTGCCGACCCAGTCGGGCGTCAGCTGGCAGGGGCACCTGTTCGGGCTGATCGGCGGAGTGGCGGCGGCGTTCCTCTTCCGCCGCCCGTCCGCGCGCCGCGGACCGGACAACCTGGTCACGGTCTGAGGCTCCCTCGACGTACCAGGTGCGTTACGGGGTCAGGCCCCGCGCCAGCAGATCCAGCAGCGCGCAGGCGAACAGCGCGATGCCGATGAAGCCGTTCACCGAGAAGAACGCCCGGTTCAGCCGGGACAGGTCGTGCGGCCGGACGACCCGGTGCTCGTAGACGAACGCCACGGCGACGATCGCCATGCCGATCCAGTAGAAGATCTCGGCGTCCGTCGCCAGACCGAACCACACCAGCAGCCCGGTCGTGACCGCGTGGCACACCCGCGCGCCCCACAGCGAGGCGGGGATCCCGAAGCGCGCAGGGAAGGACAGCACCCCGTGGGCCCGGTCGGCCTGGACGTCCTGGCAGGCGAAGATCAGGTCGAAGCCGCCGATCCAGATCCCCACCGCGAGCCCGAGGATCACCGCGTCCCACGACCAGCTGCCGGTCACCGCGAGCCACGCGCCGACCGGGCCGATGGCCTGCGCGAGCCCCAGGATGGCGTGCGGGAAGTTCGTGAACCGCTTGCCGTACGGGTAGACCACCATCGGGACGACGGCCACCGGTGCGAGCACCAGGCAGAGCGGGTTGAGCAGGGCGGCGGCGCCCAGGAAGACGGCCAGCGCGACGATCGCCCCGGTCCACGCGGACTTCACCGACACCGCGCCCGTCACCAGCTCACGGCTCGCGGTGCGCGGGTTCCGGGCGTCGATCTCCCGGTCGATGATCCGGTTGGCGGCCATCGCGAACGTCCGCAGTCCCACCATCGCCAGCGTGACCAGCAGCAGGACACCCCAGTGGATCGTGCCGTCCAGCTGGAACATCGCGGTCAGCGCGGCGATGTAGGCGAAGGGCAGCGCGAAGACCGAGTGCTCGATCATCACGAGCCGCAGGAACGCCTTCACCTTGCTGCTGGAGGGTGCGGGGCCCTGGACGGACGCCGCTTCTGCCGCACTGCTCACAGCCCGTATTCCTTCCAGCGGCGGTCGACCTTCGCCGCCGTCTCGGGGTCGGAGACGACCATCTCCGGCCAGCCGCCGTCCCGGGTGTAGCCCTCGGTGGGCAGCTTCTTCGTGGCGTCGATACCCGCCTTGCCGCCCCAGAACTGCTGGTAGGAGGCGTGGTCGAGGTGGTCGACCGGGCCCTCGGCGACCGTGAGGTCGCGGGCGTAGTCGGTGTTGCCGAGCGCCCGCCAGGCGACCTCGTGCAGATCGTGGACGTCGCAGTCGGAGTCGACGACCACGATCAGCTTGGTCAGCGACATCATGTGCGCGCCCCAGATCGCGCTCATCACCTTCTGGGCGTGCTTCGGGTACTTCTTGTCGATCGAGACGATCGCGCAGTTGTGGAAGCCGCCCGCCTCGGGGAGGTGGTAGTCCACGATGTCCGGCACGATGATCTTCAGCAGCGGCAGGAAGAACCGCTCCGTGGCCCGGCCCAGCGGCCCGTCCTCGGTCGGCGGCCGGCCCACCACGATGGACTGGAGCAGCGGCCGCTTGCGCATGGTGACGCAGTCGATGGTCAGTGCGGGGAACGGTTCCTGCGGGGTGTAGAAGCCGGTGTGGTCACCGAACGGGCCCTCGGGCAGCATCTCGCCCGGCTCCAGCCAGCCCTCGATGACGACCTCCGCCTGCGCGGGGACCTGGAGCGGCACGGTCTTGCAGTCGACCATCTCGATCCGCTTGCCCTGGACGAACCCGGCGAAGAGGTACTCGTCGATGTCCCCGGGCAGCGGCGCGGTGGAGGCGTACGTGACGGCGGGCGGGCAGCCGAAGGCGATGGCGACGGGCAGCCGCTCCCCGCGCCTGGCCGCGACCTGGTAGTGGTTGGCGCTGTCCTTGTGGATCTGCCAGTGCATCCCGATGGTGCGCTTGTCGTGGCGCTGGAGCCGGTAGAGGCCCAGGTTCCGGACGCCGTTCTCGGGGTGCTTGGTGTGGGTGAGGCCCAGGTTGAAGAACGAGCCGCCGTCCTCGGGCCAGGTGAACAGCGCGGGCAGCTGGTCCAGGTCGACGTCGTCGCCGGTCAGCACCACTTCCTGGACGGGCGCGTCGCCGGACTTCACCTTCTTCGGCGGCACGTGCACCATCGAGCCGAGCTTCCCGAAGGCCTCCCGTACGCCGACGAAGCCCTGCGGCAGCTCCGGCTTGAGGAGCCCGCCGATCTTGTCGCTGATGTCGCTGTACGACTTCAGCCCGAGGGCCTTGAGCAGGCGCCGGTCGGTGCCGAAGACGTTCATGGCCAGGGGCATCGAGGACCCCTTGACGTTCTCGAACAGCAGGGCCGGACCGCCCGCCTTGTTCACCCGGTCGACGATCTCGCCGACCTCCAGGTGGGGGTCGACCTCGACCTTGACGCGCTTGAGATCACCATCGCGCTCAAGAGCCCGGAGCAGGGAGCGAAGATCGTCGTAAGCCATGCGGTCCAGTTTGTCATCCCCGCCCCCGCGGGCCCGCCGGGGCTCCCCCGTCCCACGCCCCGGATCCTTCATGACGAGCCGGTACCCTGGCCGCGATACGGGGCAATCGTCCCGCCCGCCGCCACTTCCTGGGGGACGCACCATGAGAGCCCTGATGTTCATCGTCCCGCTGGCTCTGACGATCTACGCGTTCATCGACTGCCTGAACACCTCGGAGGAGGACACCAAGCATCTGCCGAAGATCGCCTGGGTCTTCATCATCCTGCTGTTCTGGATCGTCGGCCCGGTCGTCTGGCTCGTCGCCGGCAAGAACCGCCACAACCGGACCGGGGGCGCCGGGCCCTCCTCGTGGCAGCGCAACAGGCGGCAGCAGTGGGTGGCCCCGGACGACAACCCGGACTTCCTGAAGTCCCTCAAGGACGACAAGAAGCCCGAGGCGGAGGCCGAGGAGGAGCCGGGCCGTCGCGACGGCGGCACGAGCCCCGACGACAAGACCCCGCCCACGTCCTGACGGCGTACCACCGGCACACGACGCAACGGCTCCCCGGACGAGAATCCGTCCGGGGAGCCGTTGCGTGTCCGGTCGGGCTTGCTCAGACTCCCGCGTAGGAGTGCAGGCCGGAGACGAAGATGTTCACGCCGTAGTAGTTGAACAGCCAGCAGGCGAAGGCGAGGAGCGCCAGGTAGGCGGCCTTGCGGCCCTTCCACCCCGCGGTGGCGCGGGCGTGCAGATAGGCGGCGTAGGCGACCCAGGTGATGAAGGACCAGACCTCCTTGGGGTCCCAGCCCCAGTACCGGCCCCAGGCGTCGCCCGCCCAGATCGCCCCCGCGATGATCGTGAACGTCCACAGCGGGAAGACGGCCGCGTTGATCCGGTACGCGAACTTGTCCAGCGAGGACGCCGAGGGCAGCCGCTCCATGACCGAGGACGCGAACTTCCCGGGCGTGCCGCCGGAGGCGAGCTTGTTCTCGTAGCTGTCGCGGAAGAGGTAGAGGATCGTGCCGACCGCGCCGAGGTAGAAGACGGCGCCGCAGAGGATCGCGGTCGAGACGTGGATCCACAGCCAGTACGAGTGCAGGGCGGGCACCAGCTGGTCGCTGTCGGTGTAGAGCGTGGTGACCGCGATACCGAGGTCCAGCAGGACGGTGGTGACCAGCGGGAGGCCGATCCAGCGGACGTTCTTCTTCAGCGCGAGCAGCACCAGGTAGGAGCCGACCGCCACCGTGGAGAAGGTGATGGAGAACTCGTACATGTTGGCCCAGGGGGCCCGCTGCACGGACAGGGCGCGGGTGATGACCCCGCCCGCCTCGACGAGGAAGGCGACCACGGTCAGCGAGACCGCGATCCGGCCGTACAGGTCACCCTTGAACGTGCCGCCCGCCGCACCCGGGCCGTCGGGCACGTCACGCGTACCGGCGGCGGACCGGGTGATGACCTCGGGCCGCTCCAGCACGGCCGTGCCACCGGCCTGCGCCTTCACCGCGGGGGCGGCGGAGGCCTTGGCCGGGGAGGTGGACAGCGCGGCGGCGGTGCGGCCGACCTTGCTGCGGCTGCCGAAGACCCACTCCGCGATGTGCGCGAAGAACGCGAGGGTGTAGACGGCCATCGACGAATAGATCAGCACGTTGCTGGCTTCGGCCAGGCTCTCGTTGGTTGCGGCGGCGAGATTCACTTCTCAGCCCCTTCGGCAGGTGCTTCGGCAGGGTGTACGGGCCGGCTCCCGGCCTCGTTGGTGGCATCGGTCCCGGCGGACCCGTCCGGCGTGTCCGCCGCGTCCGGTTCCTCCGGCGCGGCGGGCGCGACGGGCGCCGTCGTGACGAGGGCGGCCGACAGGTCGCCCAGTTCCTCGGGGAGCTTCGCGGACTCGCTGCGGCCCAGGCCCGCCATCTCCACGACCGTGACGCCGTCGGCGCCCCGGACCGCCCGCACCCAGACCCGGCGGCGCTGGATGAACAGCGATCCGGCGAGTCCGGCGATGGCGGCGATCGCTCCGCCGAGCGCCCAGCCGTTGCCCGGCTGCTGGGAGATCTGGAAGCTGGCCCACTCCTCGGTGCCCTCGTAGGTGATGGAACCGGCGCCGTCGGGCAGGTCCAGCTTCTCGCCGGGCATCAGCATCTTCTTGAGCAGCTCGCCGTCCTTGTCCTTGAACTCCTTCATCTTGGACGTGTCGAGCTGGTAGACGTTCTGCGCGAGCCCGGAGTCGACGCCGAGCGAACCCTGGTAGGCGCTGAGCGCCAGCACGGGGAAGTCCAGCGCCGGGAACTGCGAGAACATCTGGCCCTTGCCGTGACCGGCGAAGGTCGGCACGAAGAACGCCTTGAAGCCCAGCTGGGTCTTCTTGCCGTCCTTGTCCTTGTAGCCGTCCATCACCTTGATCGCGCCGGACGAGGTGATGTTGTTGTCGATCGGCAGGAGCGGCACGGCGGACTTCGAGACGACCTTGCCCTTGCCGTCCCGGACGGTGACGACGGGCGCGTAACCGTGGGCGATCAGATAGACCTTGGTGCCGTCCACGACGAGCGGTTCGTTGACCTTGATGACGCCCTTGCGCTCCGTGCCCTCGGCCCCCTCGGCGTACGTCACCCGGGCCTCGAAGGTGCGCGGGGTGCCGCGCTGCGGGCCGCTCTTCTCGTACGTACCGACGAAGTCGTCGAGGACGAAGCTGAACGGGGCCAGCGAGTCGGAGTCGTAGAGCGAGCCCGACTTGAAGTTGTCGTACTGGGTGAGCGTGTTGGAGAAGCCGTCGCCCTCGACGACCAGCTTGCCGCCCTCGGACTTGAAGAGCTGGCCGGAGGCGAAGGCGACCAGCATCACGATCAGGGCGATGTGGAAGACCAGGTTCCCGGCCTCGCGGAGGTAGCCCTTCTCGGCGGCGACCGCGTCGCCCACCTCGTGGCCGCGGAAGCGCCGCCCCCGCAGGAGCCTGAGAGCCGTTGCCCGGACCTCCTCGGGCGCGGCCTCCGTGCGCCACGTGGTGTACGCGGGCAGCCGGGTCAGCCGCTTCGGCGCGCCCGGCGGGCGGCTGCGGAGCTGGCCGACGAACTGGCCGGTGCGCGGGACGATGCAGCCGATGAGCGAGACGAACAGCAGGATGTAGATCGCGGAGAACCACACCGAGCTGTAGACGTCGAAGAGCTGGAGCGCCTCGTAGATCGGGGTGAGCGTGGTGTGCCGCTCCTTGAAGGCCTGCACCTTCATGTCGTCGACGCTGGTCTGCGGGATCAGTGATCCCGGGATCGCCCCGAGGGAGAGCAGGAAGAGCAGGATCAGCGCCACCCGCATCGAGGTGAGCTGACGCCAGAACCAGC
The DNA here is from genome assembly GCF_014649875.1 of Streptomyces rubiginosohelvolus. GTDB lineage: Bacteria > Actinomycetota > Actinomycetes > Streptomycetales > Streptomycetaceae > Streptomyces > Streptomyces rubiginosohelvolus. The sequence goes on from NZ_BMTW01000012.1 coordinate 209,773, forward strand.
GCACCCAGCCGATCACGCTCATCGCGGGGACGCCCGCCCCGGTGTCGGGGCGCTCCTCGCGGGGCGCGGTGGAGAGCTGTTCGCCGGCCGCGCCGTGGGCGGAGCCCTGCTCGTCCTCCTCCTCGCGCTGCCGCGTGCTGGTGCTGTTCGCCTTGCTCATTGGACTCAGATCCCTACAACGAAGCCGCTGGACCAGCTCTGCATCTGCTGCATGAGCGTGGCCCACACGCCGGTCAGCAGCAGGATTCCGGTCACGATCATCATGCCGCCGCCGATCCGCATCACCCATGCGTAGTGGCGCTTGACCCAGCCGAACGCGCCGAGCGCCTTGCGGAAGGCGACGGCGGCGAGGACGAACGGGACACCGAGTCCGAGACAGTACGCGACGGTCAGTATCGCGCCGCGTCCGGCGGTGGCGCTCTCGGCGGAGAGGAACAGCACCGAGGAGAGCGTCGGACCGATGCACGGCGTCCAGCCGATCCCGAAGAGGGCACCGAGCAGCGGTGCTCCGGCCAGTCCGGCCACCGGGCGTTTGTGGAAGCGGAACTCGCGCTGCGTCACGCCCGGCAGGAGCCCCATGAAGAAGACGCCCATGAGGATCATCAGGCCGCCGAGGACCTTGTTGAGCACCTCGGCGTGCATCTGGAGTTCGTTGCCGAAGTAGCCGAAGAGCGCGCCGGTGGAGGCGAACACCACGGTGAAGCCGAGGACGAACAGCGAGGCGCCGGCCACCACCCGGCCCCGGCGTGCGTCGGCCAGGTCGGTGCCGCTGACCCCGGTGACGTAACTCAGATAGCCGGGCACCAGCGGCAGGACGCACGGCGAGAAGAAGGAGACGAGACCGGCCAGCAGGGCGAGCGGCAGAGCGAACAGCAGGGCCCCGGACACGACGGTGTCGTTGTACGCGGCCAGCGTGACGGTCTCGTGGTGGGCGGCGAGGGGGATCACCGGATCACTTCTCCGCGATGATCGGGTCGATCATCTCGCGCAGCTCGTCGCCGTTCAGCGCCTGGAGCGTGCGGGCCGCGATCTTCCCGTCCCGGTCGATGACCACGGTGGACGGGATGGCCTTCGGGTTCAGGGTGCCCTTGGGGAAGCGGAGGATGAGCTTGCCGATCGGGTCGTAGAAGCTGGGGTACTTCACCCCGTAGTCCTTCTCGAAGTTGATCGCCTTGTCCCGCTCGGGGTCCCGGGTGTTTATCCCGACGAACTGGACGCCCTTCGCCTTCGTCGCCTCGGAGACCTGCGCGAAGTACTTCGCCTCCAGCCGGCAGGGGCCGCACCAGGAGCCCCAGACGTTGAGCACGACGACCTTGCCCTGGTAGTCGGCGAGGTCGAGCGTCTTGCCCTCCAGGCTGGTGCCGTCGAGCTTCGGCGCGGCCACCCGGTCCGCCTTCGCGACGGTGGAGACGCCCCCCTTGCCGGTGATGAAGTTGGTGTTGCCGCCACCCCCGGCCTTGTTGCCGTCGCCGCACGCGGACAGCGTGAGGGCACCGGCCACGGCGGTGGCGGCGAGCAGGGTGAAGCGGCGTCGGGACGCGCGGCCAAAGCTCATGTGAAAAGTTTCGCATGGCAGTTTCCGGGGATCTGCGCGCCCCCCTCGGTGCCCGTAAAGCCCCTTGTCAAGCCTGTTTAAAGAAGGAGTTCCAGCCGCCCGCGGGCGCCTGTCCGACCTCCAGCGTCCGGAGCTTGGCGAGCACGGCGGGATCCTGGGCGTCGAGCCAGTCGACGTACTGCCGGAACGAGACGAGACGGACGTCGTCCTTGTCCGCGACCTTCTTGATCACTTCTTCCACGGCGTCCATATAGATGCCGCCGTTCCACTCCTCGAAGTGGTTGCCGATGTAGAACGGCGCGCGATTCGACTCGTAGGCGCGCTGGAATCCCGCGAGATAGGCGTCGGTGGCCTGCTTGCGCCAGCCCGGATAGCGCGAGGGCATGCCCTTGGTCGAATTCTGCGACTGGTTGGCGAGGATGTTGTAGTCCATCGAGAGGACCTCGAAGGAGTGGCCGGGGAACGGCATCGCCTGCAGCGGCAGATCCCAGACGCCGCCGCGCTTCACGGGCCAGGTCTGGCGGCCGCCGGGCGAGCTGGCGTCGTAGCGCCAGCCCAGCTTGCTCGCGGTCGGCAGGAGATTGTCCTGGCCGAGGAGACAGGGGGTGCGGCCGCCGACCAGTTCCTTGCGATAGTCGAACGGAAGCGGTTCCTCGTTCTCCCAGCCGGTGTTGGTCCGCCATTCCGTGACGAACGACACAGCCTGATTGATCTCGCTGTGCCATTGGGCCGGGGTCCAGCGCTCCACGGATCCGGAACCGCCGCAGAAATGCCCGTTGAAGTGGGTGCCGATCTCATGGCCGTCCAGCCACGCCTGACGTACGTACTTCAGTGTGTCCTTGACGTGATCATCGGTGAGATAGCCGATGTCGGAGGCGCCGCGGGGGTTGTTCGGCGGACGGTAGAGGGACTTCTTCGACTCGGGCAGCAGATAGATCCCGGAGAGGAAGAACGTCATCGCCGCGTCGTGTTCCTTGGCGAGTTCGAGAAAGCGCGGGAAGAGCCCGTTGCCGACCTCGCCCGCACCGTCCCAGGAAAAGATCACGAACTGCGGCGGCTTCTGGCCGGGTTCGAGCGGGACGGGGGCCTCGGGCTGGTGGGGCTGCTTGCCGGTGTCGGCCGTCGAGCCGTCACCGATCAGCCGGACCTTGTTCTTCGGCGAACCGTTTCCGCTGCCGTTGCCTCCGGTGCCGGCGTCGCCCTTGCCACCCTGGTGGGACCCTCCGTCACCGGAGGAGCCCGAGGTGCCACAGCCGGCGAGTCCGATCGCGGCTGCGGCCCCGAGCCCTGCGCCGAGCAGGCCCCTTCGATTGATGTCGCGCATACCGTCCCCATCTGCGGTCGTTTTATCTCAAGCCCATACAAACTGCTGAAGGGTTAGATGAGGCGCGTAACACGTCGGTTCCGTGCATTTGGGGACTTTCTTTACGCTTTACCTTCCGGTCGCGACGAGACGCCCGTACGGCTCTCGCACGCCCTCACGGGCACTCCTGGAGGGGGACGCGGGAACGACCCTCCGCAGTTCTGCCACCGGCCGACGGGTCGGCTTCCCCGCCCTGTCGAACTCATGCGCGGACGCGGAGGCCGTTCGCCGGCCGCTCCTCCCGGAAGGTCTCCACCAGGGCCTCGGTGAGCAGCCCCTGCCAGCAGGCGTGGTCCCGGCCGCCGTTGTGGACCGTGCGGTGGACCCGGTGCCCCCGGGCGCGCAACGCCCGGATGAGGGCCTCGCCGTGCTCGGCCGAAGCGGGACCGTCGTGCAGGCCGAGGCCGAGGTGGACGACGGGGGCGGGGTCCGGCCCCTCGTCTCCGTACGCCCGCTGCCCGGAGCCGGGCATCGCGCTCCCGTCGCCGTACGTCCCGTCCTCGGGATGCCCGCCGGGCGAGGGCGACTGGGCGAGGACCCGGCCGAAGCGGTCGGGCCGGGTGAGGCCGGCGTACAGCGCCGCCGTCCCGCCGGACCCCTGCCCGGCGACGACGGTCCGGTCCGCGTCGTCGGTCAGCGGCCACCGGGCGCGCGCCCAGGGCAGCAGCTCCTCGGCGAGGAAGGCGGCGAACGCCTCCCGCCCGCCCAGGTCCCGCCGCCGGGTCGCCGCGTCGACGGCGTCCGGGGAGAGGACGACGATCGGCGGGAGGGCCCCGTCGGCGATCAGGGCGTCCAGGGTGTCCTTGAAGCCGAGCCGCCCGAACCACATGTCGCCGTCGCCGAGCACGAGCACCGGCAGCGGGCCACCGTCGCCGTCGTCCGCCCCTTTCGGCGGGAGATCCACGCCTTCCGGTGGGAGGTACGTCCAGACCTCGCGCTCCCCGCCCAGGGTGCGGCCGGTGACGGTGTGCCGCTCGACGGTCCCCCGCCGGATGTCGTCCCGGCGGCCAGCCCACGGCTGGGGCGGGGCCTCCGGGAGGGCAAACACCGAACTCTCCACCGCGCGCCAGCGGACCGGCAGGCGGCGGGGGTTGAGCGGGTCGGCCACCCCGTGCGCCATCAGCCCGGTCAGCCGCCGCTGGAGCCGTACGGGATCGGCGGGCGCGGGGCCGGGCGAGATGTCGGCCACCAGGCGGTAGGACCCGCGGTGGTCGGCGCGCAGCCGGTAGCCGAGGTACCAGATGTCGGTGCCCGGGAGGTGGTGGAGGAGGCTCTCGGCCGGCCGGTCGCGGTCGCCGATGCCGGTCGCCATCAGGAGGACCTGGCGGGTCGCCCGGTGGCCGCGCCAGAGGAAGGTGACGGCGCGGTGTTCCGGTGCGTCGTCGAGCGTTTCGACGAGCGGGGTGCCGGTGCGGGCGGCCTCGCCCCAGAACGCCTCGGTCAGGGCGGTACGGGCGGCGGCGTCCCGGGCGGCTTCGAGCTGCCGGGCGAGCCGGGCTATCCGGGGGCCGGTGGCCGGGCGGGGGGCGGCGTCCGCCGCAGTACGGATCATCGTTCCACCGTTTCGTCGCAGGCGTCCGTGACCACGACGAGCCCCACGGGAACCAGCAGGGCCCGGCAGGCCGTCGGCCTGCCCGCCTGGGGTGAGTTAGCTTAGCCTAACCTAACTCACCGTTAGCTGGTGCGGGAAAAGGGACGGGACCGCCCGCCGCGGTGTGCGGCAGCCGGTCCCGTACGTCTCGTCCGTCTCGTCCTGTCGTCGTCCCGTCCGGCGTCGACTACGCCCCGAACGCCTTCGACTGGCCCTTCGCGGCCTTCCCCTTCACCGGCTTGGCCCCGGCCAGCAGATGCACGGGCACCAGGTCCCGGGCCGGCTCCGAGTAGCCGACCGAGACGATCTTGTCGCCCCGGTAGGTGAAGCTGGTCAGCGAGGCCAGCGTGCACTGCCGCTTGCGCGGGTCGTGCCACAGGCGGCGGCGCTCCACGAAGGACCGCAGGATCCAGATCGGCAGCTGGTGGCTGACGCAGACCGCCTCGTGCCCGCGCGCCGCGTCCCGCGCCGTGTCGATCGCGCCCATCATCCGGACGACCTGCTCGATGTACGGCTCGCCCCAGGACGGCTTGAACGGGTTGGTGAGGTGCTTCCAGTTGTCCGGCTTGCGCAGCGCGCCGTCGCCGACGCCGAAGGTCTTGCCCTCGAAGACGTTGGCGGCCTCGATCAGCCGGGCGTCGGTCGCCAGGTCCAGGCCGTGCGCCTGCGCGATGGGGTCGGCGGTCTCCTGGGCGCGCTCCAGCGGGGAGGCGACGACATGGGTGATGTCGCGCTTCTCCAGGTGCTCGGCGACCCGGTCGGCCATCTTCCGGCCCAGGTCGGAGAGGTGGTAGCCGGGGCGGCGGCCGTAGAGCACGCCGTCCGGGTTGTGCACCTCGCCGTGCCGGACCACGTGCACCACGGTCAACTGCTCGTCGCGGTCGACGCTTTCGGGGTTGGGGGCCTTCTCGCTCATGCGGTGGCCTCCGACGCCGCACGGGCGGCCGCGGGCAGGGCGGCGGCGATGCGCTCGACGGCCCGCTCGTCGTGGGCCGTGGAGACGAACCAGGACTCGAACGCCGAGGGCGGCAGGTAGACGCCCTGCTCCAGCATGGAGTGGAAGAACGCGGTGAAGCGGAAGACGTCCTGCTTCTTGGCGTCCTCGTAGTCGCGCACCGGCCGGTCGGTGAAGAAGACGGAGAACATGTTGCTCGCGGCGGACACCGTGTGCGCGACGCCCTCCTTGGTGAGCGCGTCGCCCACCAGGGAGCGCAGCTCGGCGGATACCGCGTCGATCTTCGCGTACGCAGCGTCGTCCAGCAGCCGCAGCTGGGCGAGCCCGGCGGCGGTGGCGACCGGGTTCCCGGAGAGGGTGCCCGCCTGGTAGACCGGACCGGCCGGGGCCAGGTGCGCCATCACGTCGCCGCGGCCGCCGAAGGCCGCGGCGGGGAAGCCGCCGCCCATCACCTTGCCGAAGGTCATCAGGTCGGGGCGGACGCCGTCGACGCCGTACCAGCCGGCCTTCGACGTACGGAAGCCCGTCATGACCTCGTCGGAGATGTACAGCGCGCCGTTGGCCGCGCACAGCTCCTTGAGCCCGGCGTTGAAGCCCTCCGCCGGCGGGACGACGCCCATGTTGCCGGGCGAGGCCTCGGTGATCACGCAGGCGATCTCGCCCGGGTGCGCGGCGAAGGCGGCCCGCACGGCGTCCAGGTCGTTGTACGGCAGCACGACGGTGTCCCCGGCCGTGGCGCCCGTGACCCCGGGGGTGTCGGGCAGCCCGAAGGTGGCCACGCCCGACCCGGCGGCGGCCAGCAGCGCGTCCACGTGGCCGTGGTAGCAGCCGGCGAACTTCACGACCTTGGCCCGGCCCGTGAAGCCGCGGGCCAGCCGGATCGCCGACATGGTCGCCTCGGTGCCGGAGGAGACCAGGCGCACCTGCTCGACGGGCTCGATCCGCGCCACGATCTCCTCGGCGAGCGCGACCTCGCCCTCACCCGGCGTACCGAAGGAGGTCCCCCGGGAGACCGCCTCCTGGACGGCGGCGATGACCTCGGGGTGAGAGTGGCCGAGAATCATCGGCCCCCACGAGCAGACGAGGTCGACGTACTCACGGCCGTCGGCGTCGGTGAGGTACGGACCGGCGCCGGAGACCATGAACCGGGGCGTACCGCCCACGGCCCGGAAGGCACGCACGGGAGAGTTCACGCCGCCGGGCGTCACGACGGACGCCCGGTCGAACAGCGACTGCGAAACTGGGGCTTCGTATGAATACGCCACTTTGGTCCTGATCTGCGATTCGGGTGTCGGGGGGCCGGGCCGGGAAATCCCAAACAATCTCGGCCACCGGTGAGCAGGGAGGGCGCTCCCCTCGTATCACGAAAGAGCGTCAGCGCTCTCACGTCTGCGAAACTGGGGCGTCATAGGGAAAGCTCACCCATGCCATGGTGTCAGAGGCACGGACGGTCTTTGCGGACAGGTGTTTCACCGCACGCCCGCGGGGGAGGTCACTGACACGATGATCGGGTTGCGCGGCGGGGGCTGTGTCTCCTAAGAAGTAGTCGGGTGGATGAGATATGCATCGCGGTGGCGGAGTGGGCGAAGGGACCGACGACCTGGGGCCCGAGCCTGCCCGGCGAGGGCGGCACCGGCGCAGGGCCGAGCGCGCACAGAGCAGGGGCGCGGAGAGTACGCCGCCCCCCGGGACCAGGAGCGGGGGCGGGATGGGGGTGACGTACAAGTACTTCGGCGCGCCGGACGGCGCCACCGCCGCACGGGTGCCCATCTCGATGCGCCCGGAGGAGCTCGGCGGTGACGAGCTGGGCATGGGCGGCATGTTCACCAAGATCAAGCCGGAGACCGTGGCCGCCATGGTCCTCACCGGCATCCAGGGCATACCCCTGCACAAGGTCCCCCCGCTGGAACTGGTCGTCCTCCACCCCGACTACGCCGTGGTCAAGCTCCCGATGACCGTCGTCGACCCGCTGCGCGGCGTCGGCGAGGAGTCGGTCGGCGCGGCGGCCTTCATCTGGTCCACGGTCCCCGACCGCGGCGGCCCGCGCGACGCGTTCAACGTCTACCAGCTGCTCCACGAGTGGCAGGACTTCTCCCACCGCCTGCACGACGCGGGACATCAGGCGTACTGCCTGGTCTGGCCCTGATCCGCGGATCACCCAAGCCCGGCCGCACAGCCGGTCGAAGCGTTCAAACAGACGCACCCACGTGCACACATCCGGTCAAATTCCAGCCAGAACCACGGGAGATTTGGCCGACGGCAGGTCTTCAGCCGACCCGCCCCGCGCGCCGATGGACAGGACACCGACCCATCGAGGAGGTCCGCCGTGGGCGACGTTCTGCTGGCCCTGTCCATCCCCGTGCTCGTCTTCGGCGGCGGCATCTACGCCGCCTGCGACTGCTGGTGGCGCCGCAGGCATCCGGCGCCACCGTCCCCGTACACCCACCGGGCGGCCCGGCTGGCCGAGCAGGACATGCTGCTGCTGGCCGAGGAGATCGTCGACGACGCGTACGCCGCGCTCGGCCCCCTCTACGACGCCCCGGCCGCCTCGTCCGCTCCGGGCCCCGACGGCCCGCCCGCCGCGCTCAGCTCCCGGCCGGCCGGGCCGTTCCGCCCCGCGTCCACCCCGGATCGCGCCCCGTCACCGCCAGCAGCCGTTCAAAAGCCGTAGCGCTCTCCGGCACCGGGAACGGGTCGCCGAACACCTTCATCTCCCGGGCCTGCGGAGCCATCGCCGCCAGTCCCGGGCCCACCTCGTCCAGCACGCTCCGCTCCGGCACGAAGTCCCCGCCGGTCGCCCGGGCCAAGTCCCAGGCGTGCACGGTCAGGTCGCCGAGCACCATGAGCCCCACCGTCCGGGCCGGCAGCCCCATCTGCCCCGTCGTGCCCTCCTCGGCCCCCGGCACGCTCCACGCCTCCACCAGCCGGGCCGTCTCGTCACCGAACCTGCCCCGCCAGTCGCCGTCCGCCACGAAGTCCGGCTCCTGCGTGAAATCCACGTCCTCGCGGGCCGCGAGGGCCTGGAAGTTCACGACCACCAGGAACAGGTGGTTCAGCAGCGCCCGTACGTCGTACTCGGCGCAGGGCGTACGGTCGCCCAGCCGCGCGTCGTCGATCCCCCGGACCACGGGCAGGGCCCGGGCCGCGGCGGTCTCCAGCAGTTCACCGATCGTCTGAGTCATGCCCCCACCCTGCGCCGCCCCGCCGCCCGCGTCTTGAAGAAACACGACAGCCGTCCGGAGCCGCACTGACATCGGAGCCCCACTAAAATCATGGTCATGGCTGCCGGACCGCGCCGCGACACCCGAGGCATCGTCGACGCCCCGGACCTCTTCGCGCACGTCCGCTTCCGCCGCCGCGAGCCCGCCGCCGCGCTCCGCCCGTACCTGGAGCACTACTGGCTGATCGACTGGGACCTCGCCGAGCCGTACGCCGCCCATGTCGTCCCGCACCCGTCGGTGAACCTGGTCTGCCAGCGGTACGAGGCCGGGGACAGCCCCCGGGAGCGTTCCGGGTACGCCGAGGTGGCGGGCGTCGACCCCGGGCTCTTCACCCGGAAGCTGGCCGGGCGCGGCCGGGTCTGCGGGGTGCAGTTCCGGCCCGGCGGCTTCCGCCCGTTCGCCCCCGGGCGCCCGGTCTCCGACTGGACCGGGCGGCGCGCCGACGCCGCCGAGGTGCTGCGGCTGCCGCCGCCCGTCGACGCCGTCCTCGGCCCGGACGACGAGGACGCGCGCGTCGCGGCGCTGGACGCCTTCCTGCTGGCGCTGGAGCCGCGCCCCGATCCCCGGGCGGCTCTCGCGACGGCCGCCGTCGACCGGGTGCGCACGGACCGCACGGTCCGCCGGGTGGACGGGCTCGCCCGGGACACCGGGCTCTCCGCCCGCTCCCTGCAACGGCTGTTCGCGGCGTACGTCGGCGTCGGCCCCAAGTGGGTCATCCTCCGCTACCGCATCCACGAGGCACTGGAGGCCGCCGAATCCGGCCCGGAGGTCGACTGGGCGCGGCTCGCCGCCGACCTCGGCTACAGCGACCAGGCCCACCTGGTGCGCGACTTCACCGCGACGGTGGGCGTACCCCCGACGGCGTTCGCACCGCACTGAACCGGCCAGGACGCACACCCGCGCGCCCCGCCGCACCCCGGCCAAATCCCTGGCAGGCCGTCCCGCCCCGGTGGCATCCTGACCGGGTGAACGGACCCGAGATCACCCTCGACGTAGCCCCTGAGCTGCGGCTCTTCGTCCCGCACGACCGTCGCGGCGGGCCCACGCCCCTCGTCACGGACGGCGTCTCGACCCTCGGCCATGTCATCGAGTCCCTCGGCGTCCCGCTCACCGAGGCCGGAACGCTGCTGGTGAACGGCGCCCCGGTGGCCCGCTCGCACGTGCCGGGCCACGGCGAACACGTCGACGTACGCGCGGTGGAACGCCCCCAGCGGGTCCCCGGCGCACCCCTGCGCTTCCTCCTCGACGTCCACCTCGGCACCCTGGCCCGACGGCTGCGGCTCCTGGGCGTCGACGCGGCGTACGAGAGCGAGGACATCGGCGACCCCGCCCTGGCCGCCCTCTCCGCGCGCGAGCGGCGGGTCCTGCTCTCCCGGGACCGCGGGCTGCTGCGCCGCCGCGAGCTCTGGGCGGGGGCGTACGTCTACAGCGACCGCCCCAAGGAGCAGCTCCGCGACGTCCTCGGCCGCTTCGCCCCGGCCCTGGACCCGTGGTCCCGCTGCACCGCGTGCAACGGGACCCTGGCCGGGGCCGCCAAGGACTCCGTGAGCGGACTGCTGGAGCACGGCACGCAGGAGGCGTACGACGTGTTCGCCCAGTGCACGGAGTGCTCCCGGGTGTACTGGCGCGGCGCCCACCACGGCCATCTGGAGACGATCGTGTCCGAGGCGGTCCGCGAGTTCGGCGGCACCCCGGCGTAGAGCCGGGGGCGCTCAGCCGAGGATGTGCCGCAGATAGGCCTGCGGGTCGGCGAGGTAGCGGCGCCAGTGGTCGACGAGCTCCAGGTCCGCCCAGTGCACCCGCTCCATGCCGCCCTCCCCCAGCTGCACGATGTCGGCGCCCGGCAGCGCGGTGAGCAGCGGTGAGTGGGTGGCGCACACCACTTGGCCGCCCGCCTTGACCAACTGGTCGAGATGGCCCAGAAGTTCGAGGCACGAGGCGAAGGAGAGCGCGGCCTCGGGCTCGTCCAGGACGTAGAGCCCCGGCACGGTGAACTTCTCCCGGAACGCGGCGAGGAACCCCTCCCCGTGGCTGCGGGAGTCCGGATCCAGGCTCTCCCGCTCCAGCGCGTCGAGGGCGGTCTCCGCGCGCAGGAAGAACCCCTTGCGCGCGGTCCGGCTGCCGATCATCCGCCGCCCCCGGGGCGCGGCGTCGAAGCGGACGCGCTCCCCGAGCACGGACTTGCCCCGCGAGGTGGCGTACTTCCAGCCGGCGGAGCCGCCGTACGAGTCCAGCCCGAACCCCTCCGCCAGGGCCTCGACCAGCGTCGACTTCCCCGAGCCGTTCTCGCCGACGAGGAAGGTCACCGGGGCCCGGAACCGCAGCCCCTCGGCGAGGAACTGCCGCACACCGGGCACGGTCCACGGCCAGGTGTCCGGGTCGGGGTCGTACACATGGGCGTAGGCGCGTTCAACGATCACCTGCCCATGATGACGGGGCCGGCGGCCCTCCCGGAGGCGCCTGCCTATCCTTGGCCCGTACCCGATCAGCGTTCCGCGTCAGCAGTCCGCATCAGCAGTCCGATCCACATCAGCAGTCCGAGGAGAGAGATCCGCCATGGCCGCCACCCCCATCGCCGTCGTCACCGGCGCGAGCAGCGGCATCGGCGCCGCGACCGCCCGTACGCTGGCCGCCGAAGGCTTCCGGGTCGTGCTGACCGCCCGCCGCAAGGACCGCATCGAGGCGCTGGCCGCCGAGCTCACCGACGCCGGTCACCAGGCGACGGCGTACGCGCTGGACGTCACCGACCGGGCGGCGGTCGACGAGTTCGCGACCGCCTTCCGCTCCCTCGCCGTCCTCGTCAACAACGCGGGCGGGGCGCTCGGGGCCGACCCGGTGGCGACCGGCGACCCCGCCGACTGGCGGCAGATGTACGAGACGAACGTGATCGGCACGCTCAACGTCACCCAGGCCCTGCTGCCCGCGCTCACCGCGAGCGGCGACGGCACGATCGTGATCCTCTCCTCGACCGCCGCGCTCTCCTCGTACGAGGGCGGCGGGGGTTACGTCGCGGCCAAGCACGGCGAGCACGTCCTCGCCGAGACCCTCCGCCTGGAGATCGTCGGCACCCCGGTCCGCGTCATCGAGGTGGCCCCCGGCATGGTCAGGACCGAGGAGTTCGCCACCACACGCTTCCGCGGCGACACCGAGAAGGCCGCCAAGGTCTACGCGGGCGTCGACGCCCCGCTGACCGCCGAGGACGTGGCCGACACGATCGGCTGGGCCGTCACCCGGCCCAGCCACGTCAACATCGACCTGCTGGTGGTCCGCCCGCGCGCCCAGGCCTCCAACACGAAGGTCCACCGGACGCTGTGAGCCGCTGAGCCGGTGAGCGGAGGGGCCCGGGACCGGCGTACCGGTCCCGGGCCCCTCTCGGCCGCGCCTCGGCCTCAGCCCACCGTGAACGTCGTCAGCACCGCCGCGTGGTCCGTCGGCCACGCGTTGCCGGCCTGGTCCGGCACCGGCTTCGGGTCGCCCTCGACGAAGGACACCGAGTCCTTCACCGTGAGCTTGTCGCCCGCGTAGTCGATGAAGTCGATCCGGTCCTGCGGCTCGTCGACGCCCGTGGAGCCCTCGTGCTTCGGGTAGACGGGCGACCAGGTGGTGCCGGGCACGGCCGCCGGGTCCGGGTTGGCCTCCCGGAAGGAGTCCTTCAGACCGGCGCCCTCGAAGATCTTGGTGACCGGCCAGTCCACCTGCCCGTAACCGCAGTGGCTGTCCTTGGTCGCCTCGGTCCAGTCCAGGTGCGAGGGCGTGTTGAAGTCGCCGACCAGCAGCACCGGCGTCTCGTCGGCGGCGGCGATCTTCGGCGCGAGGTCCTTGGCGATGGCCTCGGCCTGCGGGGTACGGCCGGACTGGGCCTCCCGCTGGAAGATGTCCTCCACGGCCATCCCGTCGAAGCAGGCGTCGTACGGGCCGTACGGGTCGTAGCCGAGGTGCGCCGTCCAGAGCTCGACCTCCTGGCCGGTGGCCTCGTCGATCCGGATGCGGACGCCCGCCGCGGCCTGGCTGGTCTCGACCTCGGAGGTGAACGGGAAGCGGCTGATGATGCCCAGGTCGGCATCGGACTGCCAGTGGTCCCAGCCGAGTTCCTCCGCGATCTCCTTCGCGGAGTGGCCGGAGGTCTCCTGGAGGCCGACCACGTCGGGCCGGTGCTTCTTGATGACGGCGAGCTGCTTGGCCAGCCCGTCGTCGACCTTGGCACCGCCGTGCCACAGGTTCAGGGTCATGACGCGCAGCTCGCTCGCGGCGGCCGGCTTTCCGGGCTTCGGCGACTCGGACGGCCCGTCGGGCTTCGCCTCGGGACCGGCGACCGCGACGGCCGCGGTCGCGGCGAGGGCGACCACCGCTCCGGTGGCGGACAGGAACACACGACGCTTGGCGCTCACTGGTTGCTCACTCCTTCACTTACACCTTGAGGGACGGGGCACCGGCTCGCTCGGCGACGAGCACGGGGTTCTCGTGCGGGGTGATCATGCAGCGGGCTCCCGGGGCCAGCGCTGTCGCCTCCCAGCTGGGCAGGTCGGCCTTGCACGCGGCTCCGGAATCGGTGGTCAGGTGCAGCCGGGTGGTCGCGCCGAGGAAGGTCGCCACCCGTACGGTCGCGGGAGCGCCCGCACCGTCGTCGGCGGCGCCCACCGCCAGCCCCTCGGGGCGCAGCAGGACGTCGACCTCGGCGCCGACGGCGGGCCGCTCGCCATGGATGGGCAGCCTGCGCCCGAACAGCTCGACGACCCCGCCGTCCTGGACCGTGCCCGGCAGCCGGTTCATGGTGCCGACGAACTCGGCGACGAACGGCGTGGCCGGGCGGTCGTACAACTCGCCGGGCGCGGCGCACTGTTCGAGCCGCCCGTCCTTCATCACGGCGACGCGGTCCGCCATCGACAGCGCCTCCTCCTGGTCATGGGTGACGAAGACGGTGGTGATGCCCAACTCCAGCTGGATTCGCCGGATCTCCTCGCGGAGCGTGAGCCGCACCTTGGCGTCGAGCGCCGACAGCGGCTCGTCCAGCAGCAGCACCTTGGGCGAGATCGCCAGGGCCCGGGCGAGGGCGACGCGCTGCTGCTGTCCGCCGGAGAGCTGGTGCGGGTAGTGGCCCTCGCGGCCGGGCAGCCCGACCAGCTCCAGCAACTCCCCTGCCCGTGTCTTGCGTTCTGCGGTGCCCCGGCCCCGTACCCGCAGGCCGTACGCGATGTTCTCGGCGGCCGTCATATTCGGGAACAGGCTGTACGACTGGAACACCATGCCGATGTCACGGCGGTTGGCGGGGACGGAGGTGACGTCCTCGCCGTCCATGAGCAGTTCGCCGCCGTCCGCGGTCTCGAAGCCCGCGACGATGCGCAGCGCGGTCGTCTTGCCGCAGCCGGACGGGCCGAGCAGGGCGACCAGTTCGCCGGGGGCGATGTCCAGGTCGAGTCCGTCGAGGGCGACCGTGGAGCCGAACTCCCGGCGGAGATTCTTGAGATGCACGGAGACGGTCATGACACGGTCTTCTTTCGGTTGTCGCGGCTCTCGCGTTTCTCGCTGCCGGAGTTCAGGGGCGTGCGGCGACGGCTGCGGCCGCCCGCCAGAGTCGTGAGCAGGAGCAGCAGCCCCCAGGTGATCAGCAGGCTCAGCATCGCGGCCGCCACCGAGAGCTGCGCCTCGGAGTCCTTGATCTCCACCATCCAGACGGAGAACGGGCGGTAGGAGAGCACGGAGGCGACGGTGTACTCGCCGAGCACCATGGCCAGGCTGAGGACCGCGCCGCCCACCACGGCGGTCCGCAGGTTCGGCACGATCACCTGCCACAGGGTCTGGAGCCGGGACGCGCCCAGGCTGCGGGCGGCCTCGACGAGCGTGCGCAGATCGACGGCGCGCAGCCCGGCGTCCAGCGAGCGGTACAGGAACGGCAGGGACATCACCGTGTAGACGAGGACCAGGACCAGCGGGAAGTTCTCGTCCCGCAGCATCTGGAAGGTCATGTAGAAGGGCGTGTCCGCCAGGTCCTGTTCCCAGGACAGCACCGTCGTGACGCCCGCGACCAGCGCGATCGGCGGGACGACCAGCGGCATCATGCACAGGATCTCGACGGTCCGGCGCAGCCCCGGCAGATAGAGCGCGACCGCGACCAGGGTCGGCACCATCAGGAGCAGCCCGCAGACGATGGTGGCCAGGCCCAGGCGTACCGAAAGCATCAGGCTGGTGGTCAGCCCCTCGGTGCCGAGCCCCTGGGTGTACGCGTCGAAGCTGATGCCCTCGACCTCGTTGACGCTGAACCAGACCGAGGCGCCGATGGGGACCAGGAAGTACAGCGCGGCCAGCGGCAGGACGACGGCCCGCGAGGTGAACTTCATCCGAGCCATCGGGCACTCCTGCGCTGCAGCGGTATCTGTACGGCCATCACGAGCAGCGCGATCACGACCATGTTGAGGCTCATGGCGAGGGCCAGGTTCTCCTGGCCCACCAGGACGTTGCCGTTGAGGGCGTTGGCGATCTGGATGGTGATCAGCGGCTGCGAGGAGCCGACCATCACGGCCGCGGTGGCGTGCGAGGCGAACGCCGTGCCGAACATCAGCACCGCGCCGCCGAGCAGCGACGGCGTCAGCACCGGGATCCCGACGTGCCGCCAGTACTGCCCCCGGGTCGCCCCGCAGGACGCGGCGGCCTCCTGCCACTGGGAGCGCAGCCCGTCGAGCGCGGGCAGCACGGTCACCACCATCAGCGGGACCATGAAGTAGAGGTAGGCCAGCACCAGGCCGGTGAAGCTGTAGAGGCTGAAGCCGGTCCGGTCCAGGTGGAACAGCTGGGTGACCGTGCCGGTCGTGCCGAGCGTCGCGATGAACGCGAAGGCGAGCGGCGCACCGGAGAAGTTGGCGAGGACCCCGCTCGCGGAGACGACGATCCCGCGCAGCGCCGGCCGCGGCGAGGTGACGACGGCCTGGGCGATCAGGGTGCCGATCACGGTCGCCAACAGAGCGGTGAACAGGGAGAGTTCGACGCTCCCGGTGAGCCCGGTGGCGTACGCGCCGGAGAGCGAACCGCTGACGTTCTCCGTGGAGAAGCGGCTCGCACCGCTCTCCGGGTCCAGGACGGTGAACGCCCCGTACACCATGGTTCCGGCGGGCAGCCCGAAGCACACCGCGAGGAACGCGAAGAACGGGACGACGACGGGCCACCGGTGGGGCCGCGCGCCACGGCGGCGAGGGGCGCCGCCGCCCCGGGCATCCGGTGCGGGCGGCACGGGGGCCGCCGCGCCCGCCACGGGCACAGGGCCCGCGGCGGGGGCGGGAAGTGCGGTCTGGTCGGGCATGGTCAGCTGACCGCCTTGCCCCAGCCCTGGACGACGGTCTCCTTGGCCTTCGCCTCCTGCTCCACGGTCGGCTCCTCGGGCACCCCGTCGACCTCGGGGATCGCGGCGACGGCGGCCTTGTCGGCGGTGCCGTCCTTCTGCATCGCGTCGAGGAGCGCCGGGCGCGAGAAGCCCTTCAGCCAGATGTTCTGGCCCTCGGGGCTGTAGACGAACTCCAGCCACAGGCGGGCGGCGGCCGGGTGCGGGGCGTGCTTGTTGACGCCCTGGTTGTAGTAGCGGGAGTACAGCCCGTCGGCGGGCACCGCGACCTGCCAGTCGACGCCCTTGGGCTTCAGCTTCTCGCCGTAGCCGAGGTTGAGGTAGTCCCAGTCGATCGAGATCGGCGTCTCGCCCTGCTGGATGGTGGCGAGCGTGGACTTCGCGGGAACGAAGTTGCCCTTCTTCTTCAGCTCCTGGAAGAAGTCGAGCCCCGGCTGCGCGTCGTCGAGGGAGCCGCCGCTGGCCAGCGAGGCGGCGACGACCGCCGCCAGCGCCGAACTGGACTCGGTCGGGTCGCCGTTGAGCGCGACCTTGTTCCGGTACTCCGGCTTGAGGAGGTCCTTGAAGGTCTCCGGGCAGTTCTTCACGGCCTTGGCGTCGCAGCCGATGGAGATGTAGCCGCCGTAGTTGTTCATGAAGGAGGCGTCCGGCTGCTTCTGCGCGTCCGGGATGCCGTCCCAGCCCGCGACCCGGTACGGAGCGAGCAGGCCCTGCTTCTTGGCGTCCTGCATGTACGAGGTCCCGAGGTCCAGGGCGTCCACGGCCCGGGCCTGGCCCTTGCGCTTGGCCGCCGCGTTCAGCGCGCCCTGGCTGCTGCCGCCCGGGTCCTCGTTGTTGACCTCGATGGCGTACTTCTTCTCGAACGCCGCGATCATCTCACCGTAGTTGGCCCAGTCCGGCGCGAGGGCGTAGACGTTGAGCTCGCCCTCCTTCTCCGCCGCCGCGACGAGCTTCTCCATACCGCCGAGGTCCGCCGCCGACTCCGCCTTCGCCGCCTTGCTGTTCTGCCCGCCGGCGTTGTCGGGTGCGGAGCCGCATCCGGTGGCCACCAGGGCGGTGAGGCCGACGAGGGCCGCGGCGGTCAGGACGCGGCGGGGATGGTGTGCCTTCACGATGCGTACTCCTGGGTCTGCGGCAAGCCACCTGTATGGACAAGCCATCGTCAGTAAGCCAGCCGAAGCTAGCAGCCAGGCAACCGGCAGGTAAAGGTTTCGGGCTGGAAAAAGTGCAGGTCAGAAGCGTTATGAAGACGTAGGTTTACCTTCCCCCAAACTGGTAAGACGCAGGGTTCGCTCTTCGATGGGGACCTTGATTGCGCGCAGTCCGGAAGATGCGGAACCCCTCGCGCGAATGACATGATCGCCCCGGGCCATCCGCCCCCGCGCCACCCCGAAGCCCCATGACGCCCCGTGACTCCCCCAAGTCCGCTGACTCCCCCGACTCCCCGAGGAGAGACGTGACCCGACGGCACCAGCAGATCGCCGAGGAGCTGCGCCGCGCCATCGCCGACGGCACCCACCCCGTGGGCTCCGAGCTGCCGTCCGAGTCCGAACTCGCCCTGGCCCACGGGGTGTCCAGGGGCACCCTCCGCCAGGCCTTCGGCACCCTCCAGTCGGAGGGCCTGATCGGCTCCCGGCAGGGCGCCCGCCGGACGGTCCTGTCCACCACGCCCAGCCAGAGCTTCACCGAGCTGCGCAGCTTCGCCCAGTGGGCCAGGGCGGGCGACCGCACCCCCGGCGGCCTGGTGCTCCGATCGCACCGCGCGAAGGCGACCGAGGCGCAGGCCGCCCAACTCCAGCTCGTACCCGGCGAGACGGTCCTCCACATCCTGCGGCTGCGCACCCTGGACGGCGAGGCGGCACTCCTGGAACGCACGGTGTACGCCGGGTGGGCCGCGGCGGCCGTCGAAGCGCTGCCGGACGACTGCGAGTCGGTCACCCAGAGCCTGTACGAGACAGCCGGCGTGGTCATGAGCCACGGCGAACACCACCTGGACGCGGTCGCCGCGGGCACCACGGACGCCCGCGAGCTGGGCGTCCGACGCGGCTCCCCGCTGCTGAGGGTGCGCCGCACGACGACGACGGCCGAGGGCCGCCCGGTCGAGACCTCGGACGACCGCTACCGCCCCGGCTCGGTCGTGTTCACCGTACGCAACTCGGTGCAGGCCAACCCGTTGGTCCGCACGGCGGCGGACTGACGGCAGGACGGCGCACACCCACCCCAGGAACAGCCCAACGCCAGGAACAGCCACTCCCAGGAACAGCGAGCCCCGCATGCCCCCGCTCCCCCGCCCCGCCGCCCTGCTCTGCGACATGGACGGCACCCTCGTCGACACCGAGCACGCCTGGCTGGACACCGTCGCCGGCTTCCTGCGGACCCAGGGCTCCCCGGCCGGCGCGGGCACCCTCGCCCCGTTCGCGGGCGCCGCGGTGGCCGACGCGGCCGACCGCCTCGTACGCGACGGCCTCACCGCACTGTCCCCGGCGGAGACCGCCGCACGGCTCGACCAGGAGTTCACGGCACGGGTGGCGGCAGGGGTGGCCGTCCAGCCGGGCGCCCTCCGGCTCCTGGACCGGGCGCGCGCCCTCGGCGTACCGACGGCCCTGGTGACCGCGTCCGAGCGGCACGTGGCCGACCTGGTGCTGGACACACTGGGCCGGCACCGCTTCGACACCTCGGTCGCCTCGGGCGAGACGCCGCGCGGAAAGCCGCACCCCGACCCGTACCTGGCGGCGGCGGCCGCGCTCGGGGTGGCCCCACAGGACTGCCTGGCCGTCGAGGACACCCCGACGGGCGCCTCCGCCGCCCTGGCCGCGGGATGCCGCCTGCTCGCGGTCCCGTCGGTCCCCGGCATCGAACCGGGCCCGCGCACGGTCCTGGTCGCCTCCCTGGCGGAGGCGGATCTGGCGGACGCGGTGGGGTAGGAGCCGCGCCCCACGCCACTGCCCTCGATCACTCGTGCGGGTGATCGGGCCGGATCGCCCGCCCTGCCCTCGAATCCGCTCCCTAGGCTCGGTCGCGCCAAAACACAGCGCGGCCCTCGGTCAGGATTGCCGTCCCGACCGAGGGCCTCACCATCAGGAAGTAGGGCTTCCCGTGGCTGAGCACGACACTAACGCGCCCCCACTCTTCGAACTCGGAGATGTCTCACCCGCCCCAACGCCGGCCCCGGCGTTCACGGATCTCCAACGCCCCGACTACGCCTACATGTTCGGCTTCCTCCAGGCCGACGGCCACCTCGCACAGGGCACCGGCAACAAAGGCCGCCTGACGGTGGAGATCAGCGTCCGGGACATCGCCGTACTGCGCGCGTTCCAGCGCCTCACCCCGTACAACAGCAGCATCACCGAACGCGTGCGGGCCACGAACTTCTCCGAGGAGCACCACTCGGCGATCTGGACCCTCTGCGATCAGGAAGCCAGGGCCACGGTCAACGGGCTGGGCCTTCCCTACGGCCGTAAGTCGAGGAAGATCACCCCGCCCCGGGTGGAGTTCTCCCGCCGCGACTACCTCCGGGGCGTCATCGACGCCGACGGCTCGGTCGGGCACACAGGACAGGGCCTTCCCTTCGTCTCGCTGACCACCGCGAGCGCCGCAGTCGGCGCGTACCTCTGCAGGTACGCCAAGGCGGTGACGGGCTCCGCCCGGCAGATCGGACGCAATGCGCGGGACGGGATCTACAACGTGGTCTACACGAAGGAAGCGGCGGTTCAGCTGGCCGGGCATCACTACTACCCGGGCTGCCTGTCCCTCGCCCGCAAGCAGACGGCAGCCACGGCCCTGGCGTCCTGGGAACGACCGGCGGACATGCCCGTC
This sequence comes from Streptomyces rubiginosohelvolus, assembly GCF_014649875.1. Lineage (GTDB taxonomy): Bacteria > Actinomycetota > Actinomycetes > Streptomycetales > Streptomycetaceae > Streptomyces > Streptomyces rubiginosohelvolus. The sequence goes on from NZ_BMTW01000012.1 coordinate 229,604, forward strand.
CGCTCGCCCGGACGACGCTGGAAACCCTGGGAGGACCGCGCTCTGCTGGCCCATGACGACGCCGAGACGGCGGCCGCCGAACTGGGCCGCAGCTCAGCCTCCTGCTCCGTACGACTGTGGCGGCTGAAGACCGGAAAGGTGCGACGCCCCGAGGGCGGTCCCGCAGGCGCGTGAGCGTCCGCGGAACCGTGAGGGGCACGCCGCTGCCCGCGGCGCGCCCCTCACCTCAGCCCTTGATGCAGATGACCTGCTTGAGCTTCGCGACGACCTCGACCAGGTCCCGCTGCTGCTCCATGACCTGCTCGATCGGCTTGTACGCGGCCGGGATCTCGTCCAGGACGCCGGAGTCCTTACGGCACTCCACGCCCCGCGTCTGCTCCTCCAGGTCGCGCACCGTGAACCGGCGCTTGGCCGCGTTCCGGCTCATCCGGCGACCGGCGCCGTGCGAGGCCGAGTTGAACGCCTGCTCGTTGCCGAGGCCCTTCACGATGTAGGAGCTGGTGCCCATCGAGCCGGGGATGATCCCGTACTCCCCGGAACCGGCGCGGATCGCTCCCTTACGGGTGACGAGCAGGTCCGCCCCGTCGTACCGCTCCTCCGCCACGTAGTTGTGGTGGCAGGAGATCTCCTGGTCGAAGACCGGCTTCGCCTTCTTGAACTCCCGGCGGACCACGTCCTTGAAGAGCGCCATCATGATCGCGCGGTTGTACTTGGCGTACTCCTGCGCCCAGTAGAGGTCGTTCCGGTAGTCGGCCATCTGCGGGGTGTCCGAGACGAAGACCGCCAGGTCCCGGTCGACGAGGCCCTGGTTGTGCGGCAGCTTCTGGGCGATGCCGATGTGGTGCTCGGCGAGTTCCTTGCCGATGTTGCGGGAGCCGGAGTGCAGCATCAGCCACACCGACCCGTCGCTGTCGAGGCAGAACTCGATCATGTGGTTGCCCGAGCCCAGCGTCCCCATCTGCTTCGTGGCACGTTCCTGACGGAACTTGACCGCTTCCGCGATCCCCCCGAACCGCCCCCAGAAGTCGTCCCAGCCCGCCGTCGGGAACCCGTGCAGCCTCCCCGGGTCCACCACGTCGTCGTGCATCCCCCGGCCGACCGGAATGGCCTGCTCGATCTTGGAACGCAGCCGTGACAGGTCGCCGGGAAGATCGTTCGCGGTGAGGGACGTCTTGACGGCGGACATCCCGCAGCCGATGTCCACCCCCACCGCCGCCGGGCACACCGCGCCCTGCATCGCGATCACCGAGCCGACCGTCGCCCCCTTGCCGAAGTGGACGTCCGGCATGACGGCCAGCCCCTTGATCCACGGCAGCGTGGAGACGTTGCGCAGCTGCTGCATCGCCACGTCCTCGACCGACGCGGGGTCCGCCCACATGCGGATGGGAACCTTCGCCCCCGGTACCTCTACGTACGACATAACTCCTCGATTCCCCCGAAAAGACTGAAAGCGCAAAACCGGTGCCAAGGTCGGCAAACCCGTCGGCCGACCGGCATTCACAGCAGCGCGTGCGATACACATTGTGTCCATCGGCCGCCTTCGCGCGGCAACTCGTTTTCCGTACCGAAGGGAGCCTGGGACGGTGCGACACATGGCGTACGTACCCGGCGTCGCGCTTCTCGCAGCGCTCGTCGTCGGCTGCAGCGCCGGCGCCGACGGCAACGCGAACGGCGCCGACAGCAAGGCGGGCAGCCCGACGGTCACCCCCGCGCCCCCGGGGAAGTACCTGACCCTGCCCGCCCCCTGCCGCGCCGTGCCGCGCTCCACGCTGAAGGATCTGCTGCCCGGCGCCGCGGAACTGCCCGGGGACCAGCAGGACAAGGTGTTCCGGGGCTCGGCGGCCGTCACGTACGACACGGACCGCAAGGTCGGCTGCAGCTGGAAGTCCGACGCGCCGAGCGCGACGCGGAGCCTCTCCGTCGACTTCGAGCGCGTCGTCTCGTACGACCCCGCCGTCAGCGACGACGACCGCGCCGACACCGTGTACGCGAAGAAGGAGAAGGCCGCCGGCCTGTCCTCCTCGACGCCCCCCGGGCCGCCCGACGAGAAGGACAAGAAGGGCGAGGAGAGCGAGACGAGCGAGGGGAGCGGGAAGGCCGAGGACCCGACCGACGCCGACACCGACGCCGACGCCACGGGTTCCGCCGAACCCTCGCCCTCCGAAAGCAGCGGTGGAAGCACCGACGGGACCCCGGGAAGCAGCAGCAGCCCGGAGGAAGCCCTCCCCTCGCGCATCCTCGACAACCTGGGAGATGCCGCATTCCTGCAGGATCTGCCCAAACAGGCAGGTTCCCCCGCACAGCACCACACGGTGAGCGTGGTGTTCCGCACATCGAACGTGGTCGTGACCGTCCGGTACGCCGAGCAGCCGGCCCTCATCACCCAGGTGCCCGACGGCAGGGAACTTCAGGAGAAGGCCCAGGCACTGGCCCGGAAGCTGGCCGAGACGCTCAGCGAATAGGCCCCTCCGACGAGCCCCCACCGGCCGGATCTCCGGTCTCCGGGGGCTCTCGGCGGCGGCGCGGCACACCGGCCGCCCGTCGTACCGTGGCTGTCCGGAAGACGTACCGACCCGCTACCGAGCCCGCCCGTACACCGCACGAACCGAGACCTCCAGCACCGAGAGCTCCCCGTGCCATCCGAGTGAAGGAACCATGCACCGATCTGCCCCGCGCCTGTCCCGCATCCTCGCCTGCGCCGCCGTACCGGTGATGCTCGTAGCCGTCGGCTGCTCGTCGGACTCCGGCTCCGACGGCAAGAAGAACGCGGGCTCCTCGTCGTCCGGCACGGCCAGCTCCAAGCCCTCGGAGCCCACCGTCGAACCGGCGAAGTTCGCCGATCTTCCCGACCCGTGCACCTCGATCGGGAAGAAGACGATCGAGGACCTGGTCCCCGAGGCCAAGAAGAAGGGCGGCACGGCGGGCGGGTCCTCCGACCTGTCGGTCCGCAGCAGCTGCTCCTGGAACGGCCTGGACGACCAGGGCGTCAAGGGCTCGCAGTACCACTGGATGGACGTCGGCTTCACCCGGTTCGACTCGGACCAGGCGCTCGGCAGCGGCGCCAAGCGCGCCACCGAGGACTACGCCAAACAGGTCACCAAGACGAAGGCGACCGAGGGCGCCAAGAAGGCCGCCGCGGAGCCTGCTGCCGGGATCGGCGAGGAGGCGACCCTCGTCACGTACGGCCTCAGCAAGACGGACGAGGACTTCGTGTACGCCACCGTCGTGGCGCGGACGGGCAACGTCGTCGTCACCCTGACGTACAACGGCGCGGGCTACGCGGGCGCGAAGACCCCGTCCTCCTCGGACATCGTCAAGGGCGCCCAGAAGGCGGCCAAGGAAGCGATCGCCGCGGTCGGGAAGACCGCCGGCTCCGAGGACTCCCCGGCGAAGGGCGACGCGAAGACCGACGCCGAGGACACGAAGAAGGACGACGCCGACGCGAAGGGTGACGCCGGCAGCGGGGACAGCCCCAAGTCCAAGGCCACGCCCAAGTCGTGACCTGACGGCCCCGCGGATCGCCAATCCGCAGGTCCAGCACGTGCGTTGGAAAGCCCGGACCTCCTCGGAGGCCGGGCTTTCCCCCTCCCCGCGCAACGAAACTCGTACACATGTGCCAGGCTGTGCCATCGCTGGACGTGGGTCGTCCGGTTGAACGCCGAAGGTGAACAACGAAGCCGGGCACGGAAGTCGGTTCGGGTACGAGGTCGGGGAGGGGATCGCTGGTGGCCGCGATGCAGCTGACACGCACGCACCGCATACTCATCGGGGTCGTCGTCGCGGGTGCGGTGGTCATCGCCG
>NZ_BMTW01000013.1 GCF_014649875.1 Streptomyces rubiginosohelvolus
TTGCGGCGCAGCATGGTGGTGGTGTCGCGGGCGGCGAGGGTGAGGGAGCTCATCGGGCGTTCTCCTTGGGCTGGTTGGGCTGGGCGGGTACGGACGCGGGGGCGGTGGCCGAGTCGGTGAGGGCGAAGAAAACGTCGTCCAGGTCGGGTGTGTGGACGGTGAGTTCGTCCGCCTCGACACCGGCGGTGTCCAACCGGTCGAGGATGGAGCGCAGTTCGCGCTGACTGCCGTCGCTGGGGATGCGGAGCGACAGTGCCTCCTCGTCGAGGGCGGCCCCGGTCAGCGTGGCGGCGGCGGAGCGATAGGCATCCGGGTCGGTGAAGCGGAGCTTGACGTGTCCGCCGGGGACGATCCGCTTGAGTTCTTCGGCGGTGCCCTCGGCGGCGATCTTTCCGTTGTTGAGGACGGCGATGCGGTCGGCGAGTTCGTCGGCCTCTTCCAGGTACTGGGTGGTCAGGAAGACCGTCACACCGTCGGCGACCAGGCCGCGGATGATGCCCCACATGGTGTGGCGGGAGCGGGGGTCGAGCCCGGTGGTCGGCTCGTCGAGGAAGATGATGCGGGGCCCGCCGACCAGGGTCATGGCGATGTCGAGGCGACGCTTCATGCCCCCGGAGTAGGTCGAGGCGGGCTTCTTCGCCGCCTCCACCAGGTCGAAGCGTTCGAGGAGTTCGGCGGTGACGCGTCGTCCTTCGGCCTTGGGCAGGTGGTGGAGGTCGGCCATGAGGAGCATGTTCTCCTCGCCGGTGATCAGCCCGTCGACGGCGGAGAACTGCCCGGTGACGCCGATCGAGGCGCGGATCGCCTGCGCCTCGGTGGCGAGGTCGTGACCGCCGACGCGGATCTCGCCGGAGTCGGCGCCGGGTGAGACGAGGGTGGAGAGGATCTTGACGGCGGTGGTCTTGCCCGCGCCGTTCGGGCCCAGTAGAGCGAAGACGGTGCCTGCCGGGACGGTCAGGTCGATACCGTCCAGGACGGTCTTGTCGCCGTACGACTTGCGCAGCCCGTTCGCCGCGATGGCCGGATGGGTCATGATCGTTGCTCCTTGAAGGGGTCGGTCGAAGGGGCCGGGGTCAGAGGCTGCGGGCGGTGATGTCGCCGAGGCCCGTGGTGGCGCGGATGGTGAGTTCGGCGGTGCCGTTGTTCTTCAGTGCGTTGCTGACGCGGCCGAGGGCGGTCTCGGCGTCCAGTGCGGCCGAGACGCCGGCCGCGGCGGTGACCGAGATGTCGCCGGACTGGGTGCGCAGTACGGCCGTGCCGTGCGCGGCTTCGGCGATCCGGATGTCGCCCCGGGTGGTGCTGATGTCCGCGGGACCGCCCAGCCGGCCGATCTCGACGTCGCCCTCGATCGCGGTGAGGCGGACACCGGCCGCCTCGTCGATCTTGATCCGGCGGTAGCCGCCGTCGAAGGTCACCTCGCCGAGGCGTCCGACGGCGCGGAGTTCGGCGGCGTCCGAGCGCGCCTCGACGTGGGAACCGGCGGGCAGTTGGACGGTCACCTCGACGGAGCCGGAGGTGCCGAGGAGCCGGTTGCCGGCCGCCTGTGCCGTGACGCGCAGGACGCCCTCATCGTGGGTGACCTCGACCAGCTCGGCGGCCTTCACGTCCCGGCTCCGGGAGGCGTCGGTGGGCCGGACCTCGACCGTGGCGTCGGCCCGGTCGGCGGCGATGAACTGGATGCGTCCGGCGGGGATGTCGAGGACGGCGGTGACGGGGGCGGTGGTGGCGAACTTCTGCATCGTGCTCTCCCTGAGCTCGTTGTTTCCGATGAGGGAAAAGCTACGTTGCATTTACAGATCACTCAACATGCTTGTTGCGATGAATGCGAGTTATTGCAGCTCAGGGTGGCAATTTCGTTGCAATGCTCCTCTGGCTTAACGCAACGTCAGACGGTGTTGCGTTGCAATGAAGTGAAACTGAACGCTATAGTCGGGGCTCCGTGGACCATGAAGGAGAACAAGGAGAACCGCGATGCCGGGAGGCAGGCTCACTCAGCAGGAACGTCAGCAGATCGCGCTGGGGCTGGCCGACGGCCTCGCCTACGCGGAGATCGCCAGACGCCTGGACCGTCCGACCTCGACGATCACGCGCGAGGTGATGCGCAACGGCGGCCCGACCGGCTACCGCGCCGATCTGGCCCACCGCGCCACCGAGCGCCGTGCGCACCGCCGGAAGCCGTCCGCCCCCCGCGAGCAGCAGGCGTCGGCGCAGCCCTACGGGCGCGACGCCGAGGCCGTGCGTGAGTTCGAGGAGGTGTATGCCGTCGCGATGATGGCGTCGGGCATGCCGTTGATGATGGGCCGGGTGCTGGCCTGCCTCACCATCTCCGACTCCGGCAGCCTCACCGCGCAGGAGCTCGCCCAGCGCCTCCAGGTCAGCCCGGCGTCCATCTCCAAGGCGATCGCGTTCCTCGACAGCCAGGGCATGGTTCGCCGGGAGCGCGACGAGCGCCGCCGCGAGCGCTACATCGTCGACGACGAGATCTGGTACCAGGCGATGATGGTCAGCGTGCGGTCCACCGCCCAGCTCGTCGAGACCACCCGGCAGGGCGTCGACGTGCTCGGTGCCGGCACTCCGGCCGCCGCCCGTCTGGAGGGCGTCGCCCGCTTCCTCGACTTCGTCTCCGAGGGGATGGCCCGCGCTGCGGAGCAGGCCCGCGACGTTCTCCGTACGTCGTCGGGTCCGCAGGACGCGGCCGACCTGAAGCCGGACCGCGGGTAGGCGGCCCCGGCAGGGTCGCCTACCCGCGGTCCGGTTCGCTGCTCAGCCGTGGGCCGGCTGGGCGCCCCTCTCCTGCGTGGCGCCCTCTTCCTGCTGGGCGCTCTTGTCCGGGTGGGTGGTACGGGACGTGTCCGTGCGGGCGGTGCGGGGCGGCGTGTCCGGGCGGGTCGTGCGGGACGGCGGCTGCGGTGTGCGGTCCGCGTCCGGCGATGCCGCCGGTGTCTGCGTACGGGTCCGGGCGAGGAAGCGGATCAGCGTCCGGATCTCGAACTGGAACACCTCGACCCCGTCCGTCGAATGCAGCTCCACGATCAGCTGCGTACGGCCGCAGGGCCAGACGCGGACCGCGCCGCGCTCGATCGGCGTGCGCAGGCCGCGTTCCAGGAGGTCGCGGCCGAACGCCCAGTCGGTGCCGTCGGGCAGTCCTATGTGGACGGTGCGCCGCTCGTCGGCCGGGTCGTAGCGCAGGTCGACGGGGACCGGGCGGGTGAGGGGGCCATCGGTGATGAGCCGGGCGCGTGCGTGTTCTTCGATCACAGGGGACATAGGCCGGCTCCTCCTATATGTGTAGCTCTGCCCTCTAATGTCCCATATTTCGCAGGAGCGGCTCGGTGAGCGCGGATGTCCTCGTTCTGCCCTCGCTCTGCTCTTGCGCACAGTTCGCAAGAGAGCACTATTATTGATGGGTTCATGACCCCGCCCGCGGGTCCGTGCCCGCGCGGACGCGGACACCGTGCGGAACCGCAGAAAGCGGAGTCTCTGTCATGCATGTACCCGATGGATTCATCGACGCACCTGTCTCCGTCGCCGCCGGGGTGTTCGCGGTCGGCGCGGTCGCCGTCAGCCTGCGGGGTGCGCGCCGTGAGCTTGACGAGCGCACCGCCCCGCTCGCCGGTCTGGTGGCCGCCTTCATCTTCGCCGTGCAGATGCTCAACTTCCCGGTGGCCGCCGGTACCAGCGGCCACCTGATGGGAGGGGCACTGGCCGCGATCCTTGTCGGGCCCTACACGGCCGTGCTCTGCCTGTCCGTGGTGCTGTTGCTCCAGGGCATCTTCTTCGCGGACGGAGGCCTCACCGCGCTCGGTGTGAACATCACCGTCATGGGCGTGGTCACCGTCGTCGTCGCGTACGCGGTGTTCCGCCTGCTCACCGGCCTCCTGCCGCGCACCCGCCGGTCCGCGACCGCCTCGGCGTTCGTCGCCGCGCTCGTCTCCGTGCCGACGTCGGCCGCCGCCTTCACGCTCCTCTACTGGATCGGCGGCACCACCGACATCCCGATCGGCAAGGTCTTCACGGCCATGGTCGGCGTCCACGTCCTGATCGGCATCGGTGAAGCGGTCATCACGGCCCTGACGGTGGGCGCGGTTCTGGCCGTACGCCCCGACCTCGTCCACGGTGTCAGTGGAGTCGCCGCCCCGCTCAAGCTCCGGGTCGACGGCGAACTGGTCGACGCGCCCGCCGCCACCCGCGACCCCGAGCCGGCTCCCGCGCGCCGGTCGACCCGAGGTTTCTGGATCACCGGGCTGGTCTCGGCGTTCCTCCTCGCCGGGTTCGTCTCCTTCTACGCCTCCGCCAACCCGGACGGCCTGGAGCGGGTCGCGAGCGACCAGGGCTTCGACGAGAAGGTGGAGGAGCACGGCGCGGCCGACTCCCCGCTCGCCGATTACGGCGTCGGCGACATCGAGAACGCCCGGCTCTCCGGCGGCCTCGCCGGGGTGATCGGCGTCAGCGCCACCGTCGTCGTGGGCACCGGGGTGTTCTGGGTGGTCCGCCGCCGGAAGGAAGAGCCCGGCGAAGCACCCCGCGACCGCGACCACGAGAACGCCTGACATGGGTGCGGGCCACGCCCACACGCTCTACCGGCACGGACACTCGCCGGTCCACGGGCTGCCCCCGCACTGCAAACTCGTCGCCGTCTTCTGCTTCGTGCTCGTGGTCGTCTGCACCCCGCGCGAGGCGATGTGGGCCTTCGGCCTGTACGCGGCGCTGCTCGCCGGCGTCGCCGCCGTGGCCCGGATCCCTGCCGGCTTCCTGCTGAAACGGCTCGTCGTCGAGGTGCCGTTCGTCGCGTTCGCCCTGCTCATGCCGTTCGTGGTGCCGGGCGAGCAGACGGCCGTCCTCGGCGTCTCCGTCAGCGTCCCCGGCCTCTGGGGCGCGTGGAACGTGCTGGCCAAGGCCACCCTCGGCGTCGCCGCCTCGGTGCTCCTGGCCTCCACCACCGAACTGCGCGCCGTTCTGCTCGGCCTCCAGCGTCTGAAGCTGCCGCCGCTGCTCGTGCAGATCGCCTCGTTCATGATCCGGTACGGGGACGTCGTCACCGACGAGATGCGGCGCATGGCGATCGCCCGCCGCTCCCGGGGCTTCGAGGCGCGCGGCGTACAGCAGTGGCGGGTGCTCGCCGCCTCGGCGGGGGCCCTGTTCATCCGCTCCTACGAACGCGGCGAACGCGTCCACCTCGCCATGGTGAGCCGGGGGTACGCGGGCACGATGCCGGTGATCGACGAGGTGACGGCGGACCGGACGCAATGGGCGTACGCGGCGACGCTCCCCGTGCTCGCGCTCGCGGTCTGTCTGCTGGGATGGACCCTGTGACCGTTTCCCCGAACTCCCCGAACTCCCCGGATTCCCCGGACTCCCCGAAGGACGCAGAGGCCGTCGCCCCGTCGCTCGAAGTCAGCGGCCTTGCCTACGCCTACCCCGACGGCCACCAGGCCCTCTTCGGGGTGAACCTGACCGTCGGACGCGGCGAACGCGTCGCGCTCCTCGGCCCCAACGGCGCGGGCAAGACCACGCTCGTCCTGCACCTCAACGGCATCCTGGAGGCGGGCTCCGGCACGGTCCGCGTCGCCGGGCTCCCGGTCGCCAAGCGGAATCTGGCCGAGATCCGCCGCCGGGTCGGCATCGTGTTCCAGGACCCGGACGACCAGCTGTTCATGCCCACGGTCCGCGAGGACGTCGCCTTCGGGCCCGCCTCCGCCGGGCTGCGCGGACCGGAGCTGGAGGAACGCATCCTGCGGGCGTTGAAGCAGGTCGGCATGGAGGAGTACGCGGCCCGCCCGCCGCACCACCTCTCCTTCGGGCAGCGTCGCCGGGTCGCCGTGGCCACCGTCCTCGCGATGGACCCGGAGATCCTCGTCCTGGACGAACCCTCGTCCAACCTGGACCCGGCCTCCCGCCGTGAACTGGCCGATATTCTGCGGTCCTTGGACATCACGGTGCTGATGGTCACCCACGATCTGCCGTACGCCCTGGAGCTCTGCCCGCGCGCGGTCATCCTCAGCGAGGGCGTCATCGCCGCCGACGACCGTACGCAGGACCTCCTGCGGGACGAGGAGCTGATGCGCTCCCACCGGCTGGAGCTGCCGTTCGGCTTCGACCCGGGAGCCGTCGACATTCCGGCACCGTAAACAGATGGTGACAGCCCGGTGGTGACGGAGACCCGCTCCCCGAACACCCCGCCGGGACGTGCACCATGGGGGGATGAGCGGGAGCGCGGGAGTGAGCACGACGGGTACGGGCGCGGGAGCGGAAGCGGAATCCGGCACGGGGGCAGCCGTGACCGCGAGCGCGGACAGGGCCGTGGACGTGCGGGGCACGGTGGCCCCCGGGTACGAACCGGTCGCGGACGCCTTCGTCCGCAACTTCGAGCAGCGCGGCGAGCGGGGCGCGGCCGTCGCCGTCTACCGCCACGGGCGCAAGGTCGTCGACCTCTGGGCCGGTACGAGAGACGTGGACGGCACCGAACCGTGGGCCGTCGACACCGTCCAGATCGTCCGCTCGGCCGGCAAGGGCATCGCCGCCGCCGTCCCGCTCCTCCTCCACCAGCGCGGGCAGGTGGACCTGGACGCCCCGGTCTCCACCTACTGGCCGGAGTTCAAGGCGGCCGGCAAGGAACGCGTCCTCGTCCGCGACCTCCTCGCCCACCGGGCCGGGGTCCCGGCCCTGGACCGCACCCTCACCCCCGCCGAGGCCGCCGACGGGGTCTCCGGACCGGCGGCCGTGGCGGCGCAGCACCCGCAGTGGGAGCCCGGCACCGACCACGGCTACCACGCGCAGACCTACAGCTGGCTGATCGGCGAACTGGTCCGCCGCGCCACGGGCCGCACCATCGGCCGCTGGATCGCCGAGGAGATCGCCCGCCCGCTCGGCCTCGACTTCTGGTTCGGGCTCCCCGCCGACGAGGCCCACCGCATCGGCCGTATCGGCCCCGTGGAGCCCCCGGCCGCGGCCGGCGCGTCGGGCGCCCTGCGCGTACGACCCAAACGCTCCGTCGTCGAGGCGTACAACGACCCGGAGTCGCTGACCCGGCGGGCGTTCGGCGCGATCGACCCGTTCCCCGACGAGAACGACCCCGCCTACCGCGCGGCCGAACTCCCCGCCTCGGGCGGCATCGCGACCGCCCGGGGCCTGGCCCGCTGCTACGCCGCGATGATCGGCCCCGTCGACGGCCACCGCCGCCTGTTCGCCCCCGCCACGCTCACCCTGGCCCGCACGGAGGAGTCGGCGGGCCCGGACCGGGTCCTGGTCGTCAACACCCGTTTCGGGCTCGGCTACATGCTGCACGGCCCGGCCTCCCCGCTGCTGGGCCCTGGCTCGTTCGGCCACCCGGGCCGCGGCGGCTCCCTCGGCTTCGCCGACCCCGAGTCCGGCATCGCGCTCGGCTACGTCACCAACGGCCTCCAGAAGGGAGTCACCGCCGACCCCCGTGCCCAGGCGCTGGTCAGAGCAGTACGGTCAGCCCTATGACACCTGTGACACCTGCCCGCTTCGCCGGCTACAGCATTCTGATCACCGCCGCAGGCCAGGGCATCGGCGCGGCAACGGCCCACCGCCTGGCGGCGGAAGGGGCCTCGGTCCTCGTCACGGATCTGGACGCGCAGCGCGCGTCCGACACGGCGGCGGCGATACGCGAGGCGGGCGGCACCGCCGACTCACTGGCCTGCGACGTGGCCGACCGGACGGCGGTGGAGGCGGCGGTGGCGTACGCGGTCGAGACCTTCGGCCGGCTCGACGTCCTGGTCAACAACGCGTACGCGGCGAGCGAGGACGCCGAGCTCTTCGAGGACGTGCCGGACGAGCAGTGGGAACGCGACCTGGACATCACGCTCTCCGGCCCGTTCCGCTGCGCCCGCGCCGCCCTGCCGCACCTGGTCGCCTCGGGCCGGGGCGCGATCGTCACCATCGGCTCGGTCAACGGTGAACAGGACTTCGGCGGCCACGCGTACAGCGCCGCGAAGGCGGGCCTGGCCAGCCTGACCCGCACACTGGCGGGCCACGCCGGACCGCGCGGGGTACGGGTCAACCTGGTCGCCCCCGGCACGATCCGCACCGACGCCTGGGCGGGCCGCGACGCGGAGTTGGCCCGGGCGGCGGCCCTCTACCCGCTGGGCCGGATCGGCACCCCCGAGGACATCGCCTCGGCCGTGGCCTTCCTCGCCTCGTCCGACGCGTCGTGGATCACCGGGACGACGCTGCGCGTGGACGGCGGGATCCTCGCGGTGAACACGGGCTTCCGGCAGGCGATGGCGCAGCAGCCGTAAACTCCCTGGCCGAGCACCATCCCGGCGGCCTAACCTGCGCGGATGATCGACCACGGACACACCGACAGAACCGGCCGCCCCGTCACCCTCCACGAGGTGGACGCGGACAACTGGCGGGCGGTCGCCGACTGCGCCCCGCGCGACGACCAGCGCGACTGGGTCCCGGCTCTGGCCGCCCGCTACCTCGTCCTGAGCAGCCGCGAGGACACCTGGAACTCCCTGGCGGTCGTCGCGGGCGACGAGGTGACCGGCCACATCATGTGGGCCCGGGACGAGGACGGTTCGCACTGGATCGGCGGCATGCTGATCGACGCCGCCCACCAGGGCACGGGCATCGGCCGCGCAGCCGTACACACCCTGGCGGGCTGGCTGTCGGCCCGCGAGCCCGGCACCGCCGTACGCCTCTCGTACGCCCCGGAGAACAAGGCGGCCGCGCACCTGTACACCGCGCTCGGCTTCCGGCCGACGGGGGTGGAGGAGGACGGGGAGATCGTGGCGGAGCTGCGGTGAGACCTCATCTACACTCCCGGGCATGTTCAAGTCAGGAGTGGGGTTCCTCGCCTTGTTCGGTCTCGGCTGGTGGCTGCTGGCCACCAGCGCTCTCGACGGTGCGGCCCGGCTGATCGCGGTAGGCGCTGGGTGCTTGGTCACCGTGGGGCTGATGCTCGCCGCACGCCGTCTCCTTCCCGCGTCGGCAGGTGCACCCTTCCCGGCCGACCGCCGCCGGCGGTTCAACCAGATCAACGGTCTCCAGTGGCTCGTGATCATCGTCATCGCCGTGGTGTGCTCGCGTGCGGGGGTGCCCGTACTCGTTCCCCCGCTCGTCGCCCTGGTCGTCGGGCTGCATTTCCTCCCGCTCGCCGCCGTGTTCGGCCAGCCCCGGCTGCGGGTGCCGGCCGCCCTGCTGGTGGTGGCCGGACTGGCGGGCGCGGCCGTGTGGCTGGCGGACGGCCCGGACCATGCCGTCCGCTTCACCGTGGGCCTCGTCTCCGCTCTCTGCCTGTGGGGGACGGCCCTGTGGACCGTGGCCGGGACGGCTTCCGCCGCCGGTCGTGGTGTCACCGGGTGAGGCGGGCGACCGACACCCGCTGCTCTACGTCGCCGGGCCCAGCATCATCAGCATCTGCGGGTCGGGCACGGGGGTGAACCCGACCTTGGCGTACAGCTCGTGGGCGTCGAGCGTGGCGAGCAGGGTCCGCTTGAGTGCGTACGGGGCGAGGTGGTCGCGTACGGCGGTCGCCAGGCGTACGCCGAGGCCCCGGCCGCGGTGCGCGGGGTCCACGTAGACGTCACAGAGCCAGGCGAAGGTGGCGTGGTCCGTGACGACCCGGGCGTAGGCGACCTGCGTTCCCTCGCCTTCGTACACACCGAAGTTGAGCGACCCGCGCATCGACCGCTCGACGAGATCCCGGCTGCGGCCGAGCGCCCAGAAGGCGTCGGTGGAGAGCCAGTGGTGTACGAGGTCGAGGTCGATGCGGTCCGGATCGGTGTCGATCTCGTACGCGTCCTCGCCGGGCCGGCCGCTGGTGTCGGTGGAGGTGGTCATGGGCCGGGATGGTAGTCGCGCAACGGAGCCCCCGCCGTTGGTGCGGGTGGACGTCGTCGTCCGTGACGCCCGACACCGCGGATAAATCGGATGGCGGGGGCGGGCATCGCGCGGCAGGATGCCCCGCATGACCTTGCCCACCCCCGAGTTGCGCACCGAGCGCCTGCGCCTGCGGCCGTTCACCGACGCCGACGCGGCGCCGCTCTACGCGCTCCAGAGCGACGCCCACGTGCTGCGGTACTGGGACTCCCCGCCGTGGACCGATCCGGCCCGCTTCCGGACCTTCCTCGCGACCTGCCGGAGGATCGAGGAGGAGGGCTCGGGGGCGCGGCTGGCGGTCGAACGCGTCTCCGACGGCGCGTTCATCGGCTGGTGCGGCCTGTTCGGCTGGAACCCGGACTTCCGCAGCGCGTCACTGTGCTACGTCTTCGACGCGGCCACGTGGGGCAACGGCTACGGCACGGAGACCGCGCGGGCCGTTCTGCGATGGGGGTACGACACCCTGGACCTGAACCGCGTCCAGGCCGAGACCGACACCCGTAACGTGGGGTCCGCCCGGCTTTTGGAAAAGCTCGGCTTCGTGCGCGAGGGCACCCTGCGCGAGGACTGCATCGTCAACGGCGACGTCTCCGACTCCTGGGTCTTCGGCCTGCTCCGCCGTGACTGGGAAGCGACGGCCGAGAGCCGGTGACCGTGCCCAACGCATTGGCCGCTGGCGAGATCCCGCAACGCCTGGTGGCCTCGTACGCCACGGGCTTCGGCGAGGAAGGCAGAGCCTGGATCGCCGGACTGCCCGCTCTCGCTGCGGACTTACTGGAACGCTGGCAGCTGCGGCGGGACGGTGGGGTCCTGTCCGGCCAGGCTTCCTTGGTGCTGCCGGTCCTGCGCCCCGACGGCACGCGCGCGGTTCTCAAGCTCCAGCTGCCCCGGGAGGAGACCGCCGCCGCCCTGATCGGGCTCCGCGCCTGGAACGGCGACGGAATGGTCCGGCTGCTCGATCACGACCCCGCGAGCAGCAGCATGCTCCTGGAACGGCTCGACGGAGCCCGCACCCTGGCGTCGATCGACGATGACGACGTGGCGATGGGCATCCTCGCCGACCTGCACGCGCGGCTGGTCGCGGTCCCCGCGCCGCAGGGTCTGCGCGGCCTCGGTGACGTCGCCGCCGCGATGCTGGAGCAGGTCCCGCAGGCGGTCGCTCGGTTGAACGACCCGGCCGACCGGGATCTGCTGCGGGGCTGGGCATCGGCCGTCGCCGAACTGGCCGACGAGCCCGGAGACCGGTTGCTGCACTGGGATCTCCACTACGACAACGTCCTTGCCGCGCAGCGTGAGCCGTGGATCGCCATCGATCCCGAACCGCTCGTCGGTGATCCGGGGTTCGACCTGTGGCCCGCCCTGGACAGCCGGTGGGACGACGTCGTCGCGCAGGGCGAGCCGCTGCGTGTGGTGCGACGCCGGTTCGACCTGCTGACAGACACTCTCGGCCTGGACCGCGCACGGGCCGCCGGCTGGACGCTGGGGCGGCTGCTGCAGAACGCCCTGTGGGACATCGAGGACGGTGAGCCGCGGCTCGCCCCGTCCGCCGTCGTCATCGCGGAGGCCCTGCGCACGCGGTGATCTCGGCTCGTGCGGACCCGGTAAGACTGCTCATGCGGCGGCGGCCTGCGCGTATGCGGCGCGGGTCTCCCGGCAGTCGCGGCAATGGCCGGGATCGGGTGAGCGGAAGGCCCGGTCGCAGTCCTCGCAGGTCTGGAAGGGCGTGACGGCGAAGCGGGGGCGGGGGCGATCCAGCGCCGCGAGGGCGTCGACTCCGGGTGGTGCGGGTGGGAGCAGCTCGGTGAGCCGGTGGGCGAGGAGTTTGGCCGGGTGCTTGAGTGGGTGCGGCGGGTCGTCGGTGAGGGCACGCCGGATGGCGTCGGGGCGGGCCGCGCGTTCGAGCCAGGCCGCAACTCCGGGGACGAGTCGGCGGACGTCGTCCTCGGACAGGAAGAACTGGGGCGCGTGGCGGTGCAGATCGCTGAGGAAGGCGGTGGCCGCGTGGTCGAGCTCCGGGGTGAGGTCGCTGGGCTGGGGGAGCGGCCGGCGAGGCGCCTTGGGCGCGGTCGGGGGCGGTACGCGGGGCATGAAGAGCGGGGCTGACGGAGCGGGCGGGGCCACCGGTACCTCCGGCGCGGCCATCGGATGGCCTGCGGGTGCGGGCGCGGGTTCCTGCATGGGCACCGGTGCGGGCGCAGGCTCCTGCACGGGCGCCGGTACGGGCGCGGGCGTCGGCTCAGGCTTTGCGGGCTGCGGTGGTACCTCGGCCGGCCGGCGGGGGTGCAGCAGCGCGGCGGGCCGGTTGCAGAAGACGGTGCGGGTGATGATCCGGCCGCTCGGCAGCCGCTCGCGGACGCGTCGCAGGTAGCCGTGGGCTTCGAGTTCGTGCAGGGCGGCGGCGATGCGCTTCTCGCCTTCCCGGCAGTGGGCCGCGAGCGCCTTGATGCCCACCTTCGCCCCCTGGGGCAGGGACTGGATGCGTACGGCGATCCCGACGGCGGTGCAGCTGAGGTCGGGGTGCTGGGCGAGGTGGTTGCCGACGACGGTGAAGCGGTCGTTGTGCGGGATGATGATGTGGATGACGCCGGAGGTGGGGAGAGGTCCGGGAACCTCCGCCAGGGCGCGGGTGAGGGCAGTACTCTGCTGGGTATCCATCGGGAAGGCTGAATCTTCCTAGGTGGCCAGGCCCTCGGTTGGGATTGCAGTCCCGGTCGGGGGCCGACGTATGTGTGGGATGTGGTCTGGCGTGAGCATATGCCGGGCAACCCGCCCGAAAGCGAGCTGAGTTGGGAAATGTCACCCGTGTGAGTGACGAAGCCACGAAAGCCCCCCCGGGATCCGTCAGGTGGCCACCGGGGTGGGGTCGGGTGGGGTTCTTTCTCGTGTTTCTTTAGGTAGTTGATGTCGCGCCGCAGGGGGTCGCGGTGGAGTGCGATCCGGTGGGGGCTTACGAGGGGCGTACCGGATCGCAGTGGGGCGCGATCCGGCGAGAGGCAGCACCTCTGACCTGGAGATAGGTGTCCGATAAACACATCTGGGGTTCCGCATAACGATGACGTCACCGTTGCCGCATCTTCACTTACCGGCACGGAAAAGGTGACCTGCATCACTAAAGATCAGGTAAAGCGCGTGGTACAAATACCCAACTTCGCCGCCGAAAGCACCGCCGCGGCGTAGTAGCCGGGACCGCCCCGGAAGCAGGCCAGAGCGACCTTCGCCGTCGTCCACTCCGTGGGACAACACCGGTCGCCGACCGGACAACGACGTTCGCTCATTCCTCAGGAATCGTCCCCCCATCGCACATCGAACGGCCAGGACTCCCCACCGGTCCACCGCTCCAGCGTCATCGAGGTAGCCAACGTGTCACTCGACTCCATCACCGAGAACATCGATGAATCCGTCAGCGGGTTCTTCGAGCCCATAGCCACCTGGCTGGGCGACATCGTCTTCTACTCCGTCACCATCGCCGGGGCGGACGTCCCGCTCATCGTCACCTGGCTGGCGCTGGCCGGCCTGGTCTTCACGGGCTGGTTCGGCTTCGTCCAGGTGCGCAAGTTCCGGCTCGCCGTGGACGTGGTGCGCGGCAAGTACGACGACAAGGACTCGGCGGGCGAGGTCAACCACTTCCAGGCCCTGACCGCCGCCGTCTCCGGCACGGTCGGCCTCGGCAACATCGCCGGTGTCGCGGTAGCCGTCTCCATCGGCGGCGCCGGAGCCACCTTCTGGATGATCCTCTGCGGCCTCCTCGGCATGGCCACCAAGTTCGTCGAGGTCACCCTCGGCGTGAAGTACCGCGAGGTCCACGCCGACGGCACGGTCTCCGGCGGGCCGATGCACTACCTGCCCAAGGGCCTCGCCGAACGCTTCGGTAAGAACGGCAAGACCCTCGGCAAGGTCCTCGCCGTCCTCGCCTCGATCATGATCCTGTTCTTCGGGCTCTTCGGCGGCAACCTGTTCCAGGTCAACCAGTCCTACGCCCAGCTCGTCTCCGTAACCGGCGGCGAGGACGGTGCGATGGGCTCCTCCGGCGGTGCGCTCTTCTTCGGCATCCTGGTCGCCGCGCTCGTCGGCATCGTCCTGCTCGGCGGCATCCGCTCGATCGCCTCGGTCACCAGCCGCCTGGTCCCCGCGATGGCGGGCATCTACGTCGCCGGCTGCCTCGTCGTCATCCTCGTCAACGTCACCGCCGTCCCCGCTGCGATCGGCGAGATCATCGAGCAGGCGTTCAACCCCCAGGGCGTCGCGGGCGGTGTGCTCGGCGCACTGATCATCGGCTTCCAGCGCGCCGCGTTCTCCAACGAGGCCGGCATCGGCTCCGCGCCGATCGCCCACTCCGCGGTCAAGACCAAGCACCCCGCCAGCGAGGGCCTGGTCGCCCTGCTGGAGCCGTTCATCGACACGGTCATCATCTGCACCATGACCGCGCTGACCATCGTCATCGCCAACCCCGCCAGCTGGGGCGAGGCCCGCGACGGCGAGTCCATCGGCGGCGTGACGATCACCTCGGACGCGTTCGAGACCGTGCTGCCCTGGTTCCCGTACATCCTCACCATCGCGGTGATGCTCTTCGCGATCTCCACGGTGCTCACCTGGGGCTACTACGGCCTCAAGGCCTGGACGCACCTCTTCGGGCGCAGCCGCACGAGCGAGACGGTCTACAAGTCCCTCTACACCTTGTTCGCCGTCGCCGGGTCCCTGCTCACGCTGGAGACCCTCATCAGCCTGGCCGACGCGGTGCTCTTCACCCTCGCCGTCGTCAACATCATCGGCCTGTACCTCCTCGCCCCCGTGGTCAAGCGCGAGCTGGACAGCTTCCTCGACTACGTGCGGGTCCGGAAGGCAGGCGGCTCCGCCGAGACCGGCGGGGACACGGACGACGAGACGACGAAGGCGACCGTCTGACCCGAACAGCTCCGGATGCCCCTCGCCCTGCCTGTACGGAGGGCGAGGGGCATCTGCCGTGGAACGCCCCCCCCGGTACATCGAGGAGCCCGCGCAATCGACGATCACCGTACGAGGCTGATCTCCGCCCACACCGTCTTGCGCGGGACCGGCCCGGGGACGATGCCCCAGTGGTCCGCCAGCGCCTCGACGATGAGCAGGCCGCGCCCGGCCTCCGCGTCGTCCCCGGGCGGCTTCACGGCCCCGGGGCCGGGCGGGACGCTGTCACCGCGTGTGTCCGTAACCTCGATCCGCAGCGTGCCGCTCCGGACGGTGAGGCCGAGTTGGAAGTCCCGGCCCTTCACGCGGCCGTGGACGGTGGCGTTGGCCGCCAGCTCGGCGACGATGTGCGAGGCCGACTCCGACGGGAGCCCCCACGCGCCGAGATGGGCCGTGGTCAGCAGCCGGGCGAGCCGGGCTCCTCGGCGGGTGGGGGAGAGCAGCACGGTGAACGCGCGTTCGGTGGGCGTGTGGTGGGTGCGAGCGACTTCCTGGTTCATGTCACTCAGCGTGGCCGCCCCGGCGTACCTTTCCCAGTGATGCGGCCGTTGCGTACGGTGACTGTCCGGCGCTTGTCCGGCGCTTGTCCGGAGTTGTCCGGGCTGTCGGCGGTGACGTGCGGGGAACGGAAGCGGTTGATGCAGGAACGGCACGCACGTCGGAAGCGGGGGCTCGCATGAGCATGGTCGAGGACGGTACGGGGCGCGGCAACGACGCGGTGGACGAGCCCGGTTGGGAGGTCGACCCGGACGACGAGTCGGGAGCGGCGGTCGTCGCGGCGGTGGGCCGCCAGATCAAGACCTGGCGCGAGGCGGCGGGGCTGCGGGCGGGCGAGCTGGGGTCGTTGCTGGGGTACGGCGAGGACCTGATCTACAAGGTGGAGGGCGGAAGCCGCATCCCGCGCCCGGAGTTCATGGACGCGGTGGATGTGGCGGTGGGGGCGGGCGGGAAGCTTGCGGCGATGAAGCCGGATGTCGCGGAGGTGCGGTATCCGAAGAAGATCCGTGAGCTGGCGAAGCTGGAGGCTGCCGCCGTGGAGGTTATGGCTTACGGCAACGGCAGTGTCCACGGCCTGTTGCAGACGGCCGATTACGCGCGAGCGCTGTTCTCGATGCGCCAGCCTGCCTACCCGCCGGAGGAGATCGAACGTGGAGTGGCCGCGCGTATGGCTCGGCAGGCCATCTTCGAGCGGTCGCCTGCCCCGACGCTCGGATTCGTCCTGGAAGAGGTGGTGCTCCGGCGTCCGCTCGGAGGCAAGATGGTGTTACGTCGCCAGCTGGAACACCTCTTGTCGGTAAGCGAGTTGCGCAACGTCACGGTTCAGGTGATGCCGATGGACCTGGAGGAGCACGCGGGAATCGATGGGGAGATCCAGGTGCTGAAGTTCAAGGACGGCTCGGCGGTAGGGCGGTCCGAGGGGGCGTTCGGCGGGCGGCCGGTCTCCGATCCGAAGCAGGTCCGAATCCTTGATTTGCGGTGTGGCATGATCCGGGCCCAGGCCCTCACTCCTCGGGAGTCGACGGCCTTCATCGAGCACGTGCTGGGAGAGACATGATGGGCAAGCCGCTTGCTGGGAGCGCCTCCGAGCTGCGCTGGTTCAAGAGCAGCTACAGCGACAGCAGTAACGGCAGCGAGTGCGTCGAGGTCGCGGCGGCCTCCGACGCCGTTCACGTACGCGACTCCAAGAACACGCAGGGCCCCCGCCTCGCCCTCGCCCCCACCGCATGGGCGGCCTTCGTGCCGTACGCGGGCGGCGGTGGCGACGGAGGCCGCTGAACCCGGCCTCAACTCGTGTGCAGCATCAGGCCGATGCCCACCACCATCAGCCCCGCCGCCGCGATCCTCGGAGCCCCGAAGCGCTCCTTGAAGAACAGCGTGCCGATCGCCGCGCCCACGATGATCGACGACTCGCGCAGCGCCGCGATCGGGGCGAGCGGGGCCCTCGTCTGGGCCCAGAGCACCAGCCCGTACGCGACCACCGAAAGGGCCGCGCCTAGCAGTCCCCGTACGGCGAACGGACGCAGCTGGGAGGCCAGTTCGGTGCGGCGGCGGTAGTACGCGTACGCCGGGATCGCCAGGCCCTCCAGGATCATCAGCCACGCGACGTAACCGAGCGGGGTGCCGGAGGCCCGTACACCCACGCCGTCCACCGTCGTGTACCCCGCGATTGCCAGGCCCGTGCCGAGGGCCGCCAAGATCGCCGGCCAGTGCGGGCGCTTCCCGGAACCCCGGATGCCCCACAGGGCCAGGCCGACCAGGCCGGCCGAGGCCACCGCCACGCCCGCCGTGGCCCAGGCGTCCGGGCGCTCGCCGACGAACACCGCCGCCAGGACCGTCACCACCAGCGGGGCCGTGCCCCGGGCGATCGGATACATCTGGCCGAAGTCGCCCAGCGTGAACGAGCGCATCAGCAGCAGCATGTACGCGACGTGCAGCGCGGCCGAGACCAGGAGGTACGGCCAGGCGCCCGCCGCCGGGAACGGGGCGAACAGCGCCATCGCCGCGCCGATCAGCAGGCCGCCGCCGGAGATCAGCGTGAAGGAGAGCAGCTGGTCCTTGATCGCGTGGGCGATGGCGTTCCAACTGGCGTGCGTGACGGCGGCTATGAGGACCGCGAGGGCGACCAGCGGGGTCACTTGGCGGGCTCGCGCACATCCGCGACGGTCGCGCCCGCGTGGGCGATCAGCGTTTTCGGGTCGAGCGGGAACACCGTGTGCGGGGTGCCCGCCGCCGCCCACACCACCGCGTGGTCCAGGAGGCGCCGGTCGGCCAGGACGCGGGTCTTCGTGGCGTGCCCGAAGGGGGGTACGCCTCCGATCGCGTAGCCCGTCGTCTCGCGGACCAGGTCCGCGTTCGCCCGAGCCACCTTCTGCGCGCCGAGTTCGCGGCGTACCAGCTCAAGGTCCACCCGGGACGACCCGTCCATCAGGACCAGCACCGGCACGCCGTCCGCCGTGAAGACCAGCGACTTGACGATCTCGCTCAGCTCGCAGCCGACCGCCGCCGCGGCCTCGGCGGCGGTCCTGGTCGCGTCGGGGAAGCGGCGCACCTCGACCTGGAGGCCCAGCCCGGCCAGCGCCTCCGCGAACCGGGGGTGGGCATGGGAGGCAGGGGTGGACGAGGCGGTTTCTGTGGGTTCGGGTGTGCTCATGGCTGCACGCTAGCGGTCCGTGCACGATGCACGCGAGGGGGTTCCGGAGCGTGGGCTGACCGGGCGGTTGCGAGCCCGCAGCGTGCCGCGACCTGCTCGGGCAGTGGGGCCGCGAAACCCGGGTGCCCCGGGGCGGCGGCGCTTCTACGCTCACCTCATGGACATGGGGGAGCGGGATGCGTACCTGCTGAACGTGGTCGACGTCGAGGCGACCTGCTGGGAGGGGCAGCCGCCGCCCGGTCAGGTGAGCGAGATCATCGAGATCGGCCTCACGGTCGTCGACCTGAGGGCGGGTGAACGCCTGGCCAAGCACCGGTTGCTGGTCCGGCCCGCGCGCTCGAAAGTCAGCCCGTTCTGCGCGGAGCTGACCGGCCTGACGCAGGCGGAGGTGGACGGCGGCCTGCCGTTCGCCGGGGCCTGCCGGGTGCTGGCGGCCGAGCACCGCACGGGGCTGCTGCCGTGGGCGAGTTGGGGCGACTACGATCGTAACCAGTTCACCCGCCAGTGCCGGGAGACGGGCACGGAATACCCCTTCGGGCAGCGCCACACGAACGCCAAGGTCGCCTTCACCACTGCGTACGGCCTGCGCCGCCGCCCCGGCATGGCTCAGGCCCTGGAGACGGCCGGCCTCCCGCTGGAGGGCCGCCACCACCGGGGCGACGACGACGCGTGGAACATCGCCGCGCTGGTGCTGGATCTGGCGGGGCGGGGAGACTGGACGGCGGGGTAGGGGCCTCGGGTCGGGGCCAGCCGCTGACGCGCAGAGGTCGGGGCGGGCGCGGCGGCCCGTGCGGGTCAGCCACCCGTGCGGGCATCTGCGGCCGCGGCCGCCCACCCACGCCGACTGCGGCCTCAGCCGCCCGCCTTCAGCACCTCCGCCACGACCGGGCCCGCCGCGTCGCCGCCGTGGCCGCCGGTCTGGACGACCGCCGCGGCCGCGAGGTCGTTGCTGAAGCCGGTGAACCAGGCGTTCGAGGTGTCCTGCCCGTCGACCTCCGCCGAACCGGTCTTCGCGCCCTTGTCGCCGCCGACGCCCGCCATGGCCTTCGCGCCCGTGCCCCAGGCGGCCGTGGCACGCATCATCGTGTTCAGCTGCTGGGTAGCGGACGGCGACAGCGAACGCGAGGCCGTCGCCAACTCCCGGTCGTCCAGGGACTGCGGGACGATGACGGGCTGGCGGAAGGTACCGGTGCGGGCCGTCGCGGTGATGGACGCCATGTTGAGGACGTTCATCTGGACCGTGCCCTGCCCGATGTACTGGGCGGCCGCCTCGCCGCCCACCTCCTCCGGCACGCTGCCGTCCGTGGTGACGACGCCCGTCTTCCAGTCCAGGCCGATCCCGAAGACGTCCTTGGCGATCTTGGGGAGCGCGGCGTCGTCCTTCGTGTCGTCGATCAGCTTGATGAAGGCGGTGTTGCAGGACTTGGCGAAGCTCTGCGTGAAGGTGGAACCGTCCGGCAGATCGAAGTGCTTCAGGTTATGGAACGAATTGCCCTGGTACATCACGTCCTTGGGGCACTCCGTCGCCCCGTTCGCCGTGACGAGGCCCTTCTCCAGCAGCAGCGCCGCCGTCATGATCTTCAGCGTCGAGCCGGGCGCCTGCTTGCCCTGGAGCGCCACGTTGAACTCGGTCACCGGGTTGTTGGCCACCGCGCGGATCGCCCCCGTCGACGGCTTCACCGCGACCACCGACGCCTGGGCGAACTTCTTCACCGCCCGCTCGGCCGCCGCCTGCGCGTTCGCGTCCAGTGTCGTCTGCACCTTGCCCGGCTTGCCCTTGGCCAGGGTCAGCAGGTTGACGTCCGGCTGGGACGCGTCGGCGGGCTCGATCCAGGTCTCGATACCGGCCGAACCGCCCGAGGTCTCCCCGTACTTCTGGCGCAGGGTGTCCAGGATCGGCCCCAGCGAGGGGTACTTCTCCTTCGTCAGCACCGTGCCGTTGCGGTCGACGGCCTCGATCGCCGGTGTCGAGGACTCGCCCGTCTTCAGCGTCGCGCCCTCCGCCAACTGCGGGTGTACGACGGTCGGGTCCCAGTCGACGAGGGCCTTCCCGGTCGTCAGACCGCGGACGACGGTCAACTCCGAGGCGTAAGAGATGGGCTTGGACGTCCCCTCGTACGCGACGGTGGCCTTGACCGTGTACGGGACCTTCGTGCCGACGGGCGGGCCCGGGGTGATCTTCACCTTGCCGATGTGGGCGTCCTCGCCGTACGAGGCGAGCACCGGTTTCGCGCCCGCCTCGTTGTTGGTCAGGACGGCCGCCGCCGACGCGTTCCCGGCCGCCCACGCGTCGAAGAAGTCCTTCGACGTCTCTGCTATCTCCTCCGCGCTCGGCGGCCCCGTCTTCACCTTCGACGACTGGGACTGGCTCTGCGTGCCGCCGTCCCCGCCGCCGGTGTCCCCGAGCATGCTGTACGCCCCGAAACCGATCCCGCCGGCCACCAGCACGAACGCTCCGCCGATGACGGCGACCTTCGCTCCACTGCGCATCTCGCAGTCCCCCTCCCCAGGAGACCCCCTGAACATGTTCAAGGGGCAACTGTGAGGAACCCTAAGGGGCTGTGGCGGGCGGTGAGGGGGTTGTTACCGGACCGGAATGCTTGGCTGGAAAGCGCTCTCCGGCGTGGTCTGTGTGGGCTGGGGCCGTTGCGGGAAGACTGGCCGGGAATGCGTGGGGGCATGCGCGGGGGAACGGACGTCGGGGGGCGTACGGGATGGTCATGCGGGGGACGTACCACGATCGGCCGCTGGCGGTGAATCACCTCAAGTACCTGCCGCCCGGGACCTTGCCCGAACGTGGCGTTCCGGTCTGGTCCGTGGGCGGGGACGGCAGCACCACCCGGTCCGCGACCGGAGGTTCCGTCGCGGCCTGGTCCGTGGCCGACGCCGAACGGTGGCGCAGGGCAGGGGCCCCGACGGTCCTCGCCCCGGTCCTGGGCGGCTGGATCCTGGCGGCGCTGGTGGTGACGGCGTACGTCCTCCTCTTCGGGCTCTCGTCGGCGTCCGGGGCCTGGCGCGACGGGATCGGGATCGGGGGCGGGACGGACTGGCTGAGGTATCCGGGCGTGGTCCTGCTGACGGCCCTGCCGCTCTGGTACCGGTACGTTCCGGTCGCGGTCTTCCCGGCGGCGCTGTTCGCCGCGGTGGAGACGGCCTTGCTGGCGGCCCGGACCGATGGCATCGACCGCCCGGCGACAGCGGGACACCTGGTCGTCCTCGCCGTCTGCGCCATCGCCGCGACCGGGGCCGGCCTGCGGCTGCGGGCCCGCCGACGGCAGCGGGCCCTGGTTCTCGCCGCGGCCGGGCAACGTCGCTTCCCGCTGCCCCGGGGAGTCCCGGAATCGGACGGTCACCGCGGCCACGGGCAGGTCTACCTCGGCCTGGCGCTCTGCCTGGTCGGCCTCGCGATCCTGACCGACGGCCTGGTCGAGGACCTGACCTCGGGCGGTGTCCCGTACGACGCCATCGGGCAGCAGCGTGTCTGCCTGGTGCTTCTGGTGGCCGGTACGGCCTTCGGCGGCTGGGGCCAACTCGCGTACCGGGCGGCGCGGCGGCTCCACGAGGAGGACCAGCCGGCCCTGGTCGTGGGCGTACGCGCCGGGGCGGACGGACGCCACTGGGTGTGCGCGGACGCCCGTACGCCCTCGGCGCCCCCGCTGATCGCGTACGTACCCCGGAAGCGCGACACCCGTACCAGGACGCGGCTCCTGGGCAGCGGTTCGGTGTACGCGGAGGGGAACGGGCACCACGACATCGACCCGCGGCAGGAGCCCTTCGAGGCGGTCCTGTACGGCACGCCGACGGAGGGCGACGAGGTCGTCCTCGAATTCGCCTGCGCCGAATACCACCCCTACCAGGAGACCGGGCGGATGTACGCGGCCGTGACCACGGTCCTGCTCCGGCCGGACCGCCACCACGGGCTGGGCGTCTGGGAACCGGTGGACGGCGCCACCCGGCAGCGCGAACGGCTACGCGCGGCCCGGGAGGAGGCGGAGCGCCGGCGGGCGGCGGACGAGCGGGCGAAGCGCGCGGCGGAGGAGCGCCGCAGGAACCCGCCGCGGCCTTCGTCGGGCCGGTCGAGCGGTGGCGACGGGAGCGGCAGGTACGGCAGTGGTGGCGGCTGCGGGTCGAGCTGTGGGTCGAGTTGTGGTGGCTGCGGGGGCGATTGAGCCCGGACGGGGCGTATCTCTGCCCGGGGCCGGCCCCGGGCACCCGAACTAGTCTGCTCGTACACCAGAACGGGGAACGTCGGCCGGGCGCCGACGGGCGGGGAGGGCGGGACAGGTGGAAGGCAAAGTGAACGGGAGCGCAGCGGGGAGCGGGCAGGCCGGGCAGAGCGGGCTGGGGCCACGTGGGTCCCTGGTGATGTCACTGACGCTCACGCTGCTGCTGGGGATGCTGTCGCTGCTGGTGATGTTCCCGGCGGCCGAGCACCTGCGCTCCCTCCGTGGCGGCGAGCGGGCCGACGCGACGCTGCACACGAGCGGGTCGTGCATGATCGGCCAGTGCCGCGTCGAGTTCGAGGCCGACGGGCGGACCGTGGTGGCGGATCTGCCGACGGGCAGCGGCGGCGGCAAGCAGTCCGTGGGCGCCGCGGTGACCGTCCGCTACCAGGCCGACGATCCCCAGGTGGTCGCCCGCGATGAGGATGTCGGGGGCGGTGGCGCGGCCCTGTTCGCCTGGATGTCGGCGGGTGCCGCTCTGCTCTTCCTGGTGCTGTCGGCCGTGGCGGCGGTCTTCCTGGTACGGCAGCGGCAAAAGGCGGCGGCCGGGCCGGGAGTCGCGGCGTGACCAGGGGCTGAGGCGAGGCCGGGCGGGTGCCTGGCTGCGCTCAGGCGTCCGTGCGGGGCGTGGGGAGAAGCACCGCCTGGGTCTCCGGGAGGGCCGCTGTATTCGCGGCATGGGGGGACTGGACGTGAAGGTCCGGCTGAAGCCGTGCAAGTGGTGCGGGCGCCCGGTCAAGCAGCGCCGATGGTGGAGACCGAAGCGCTTCTGCAGCCGCTGGCACCACGTGAAGTACCGGTTCACGAGTCTGGTCGCGGAAGTGGTGGACAGCTTCTAGCATCGGGCGGGCCCATGGCCCAGCGGCCATCGCCTGGGCGCCCGGCCCCACGCCCTGGTCACCATGTCCTGGGTGTCGGAGACGTCGAGCCCGAACGAGCGCAATCCGAAGACGTCCCGCAGGGCGGTGACGGTGTCCTCCGGACGAAGCCCTGCGGCGTGCTCGGCGAAGGTGGCGCGGGTCCGTCGGCCCTCGATGCGGGGGTGCGCCGCGCTCCGTCGCGCTCATCACCTGCCGCACCGCACCCACCGCACCTATCGGCAACCCGTTGGAGCGGCGGACACGGTCCCGGTCCCCGAGCCGGAGGCGGCGGTTCCAGAAATTTCGAAGATCTGTGTGAGCAATGTGTGTGAGCGTCGAATCGCCGGGCACACGGACCTTCGCAACGAGGTCCCGGCGACATTCGGAGCCGGGACATTTCCGGTGGGGTGCAACGAGGCCGTTGTGAAGCGCAGGCGCGCAAGTGTCTGAACCGGACTTGACGATGGGAGCTAAGAAATGATCATCCTCGGACTTATTCTGCTGATTATCGGCCTGCTTGTGGGCATGGGCCTGCTGACCACGATCGGGGGCATCCTTATCCTGGTCGGTGCCATCCTGTGGATCCTGGGTGCGACCGGCCGTGCCGTCGGCGGGCGAAAGCACTTCTTCTAAGCTTCAGCTCCAGATCCGACTTCTGGAGATTCGGGAATTCTGCCGATGAGGTGAAATCCCGTGAAATGCGGGCGGGCTGCGACGTGTTGTCGTCGCGGCCCGCCCGCATTTCTTCTTTTCGCTTCCGTCACACCGCGGCGCCTACACCCACGTATCCAGCCACATCCGGTCCCGCCACAGGTCCTCCGGGATCGACGTCCCGGTGTAGAGCGGCCAGAAGTAGATGAAGTTCCAGATGATCAGGAGCACCAGCACGCCCACCGCGATCGCCCCCAGGGTGCGGCGGCGTTCGCCGGTGGGGTCGTCCGTGGTGAGGCCCAGTTCGGCTCGGGCGCCCGTGCCTGCCGCTGGGCCGGCGATCGCGCCCAGCATCATCGTGACCGCCAGGCAGAGGAACGGGACGAACACCACCGCGTAGAAGAGGAAGATCGTCCGCTCCTGGTAGAAGAACCAGGGCAGCCAGCCCGCCACCACGCCGCAGGCGATCGCGCCGGCCCGCCAGTCGCGGCGGAAGAACCAGCGCCACACCACGTACGCGAGGGCGAAGCACGCCAGCCACCACAGGAGCGGGGTGCCGATGGCCAGGACCTCGGCGGCGCACTTGCCCGTGGACGACTGCGTGCAGCCCGTCTGCTCCTCGTAGAAGTACGAGACGGGGCGGCCGAGCACCAGCCAGCTCCAGGGGTTGGACTCGTACGTGTGGCCCGAGGTGAGGCCGACATGGAAGTCGTACACCTGGTTCTCGTAGTGCCACAGGCTGCGCAGCCAGTCCGGGAACAGCCAGCTCCAGGAGGAGTCCTTGCCCTCGGTGGTCGCCCAGTTGCGGTAGTAGCCCTTGTCCGTGACGATCCAGCCGGTCCAGGACACGATGTACGTGACGATCGCCACCGGGACCGTGGAGACGAACGCGGGTAGCAGGTCGCGGCGCAGTACCGCCTGGTACGGGTGCACCGCGCCTGCCGTGCGCCGGGCGCCTACGTCCCACAACACCGTCATCAGGCCGAACGCCGCCAGCACGTACAGGCCGTTCCACTTCGTCGCGAACGCCAGGCCCAGCATCACGCCCGCCGCGAGACGCCACGGCCGCCAGCCGAGGCGCAGCGTCTCCGCCACCCGGGCGTCCGGGCGCAGGACGCCCTCCTCGTCCACCGGCAGCGCGGCCGCCAGTCTGCGGCGGGCGTGGTCCCGGTCCACCACCAGGCAGCCGAACGCCGCCAGCACGAAGAACATGACGATCAGGTCCAGCAGCGCGGTCCGGCTCATCACGAAGTGCAGGCCGTCCACCGCGAGCAGCAGGCCCGCCAGGCAGCCCAGGAACGTCGAGCGGAACAGGCGTCGGCCGATCCGGCAGAGCAGGAGCACGGAGATCGTGCCGAGCACCGCCACCATGAACCGCCAGCCGAACGGCGTGAAGCCGAACAGCTGCTCGCCGAAGCCGATGATCCACTTGCCGACCGGCGGGTGCACCACATAGCCCGGGTCGGTCGGGATGGGGACGGAGGAAGGGTCGTTGAGGATCTGCTTGTCGACGTCCTTCGGCCAGGACCCCTCGTACCCCTGGTTGACCAGCGCCCACGCGTCCTTCGCGTAGTACGTCTCGTCGAATATCACCGCATGCGGCTGGTCCAGCTTCCAGAAGCGCAGCAGGCCCGCGACGAGTGTCACGAGCAGCGGGCCGCCCCAGCCGGACCACCGCACCAGGCGGTCCGCCACGTGCGGCGGGATCGCGAGCACCGACCACACCTGCCGGCCGGGCCGCGTGTACGGCGGGTCCAGCCGGTCGCGGAGCGAGGTCTCCGGGCGGGGGACATGGCCGAAGCGGCGCAGCCGCCGTTGCCAGGAGGTCGGCTGTTCGCCGAGCGGGTCCCCGGCGTCGTGGCCCCGCTGGGTCTCGGGTGCGGTACTCGTCACCGCGCCATCGTAGGGAACGCATCTGTGCGAAGGGTGCTGCCCGTGCTGCGAGGATGGCTGATGTGACTGGAACGACTGGAACGCTCGTGCTCGCAGGGACCCCCATCGGCGATGTGGCGGACGCCCCGCCCCGCCTCGCCGCCGAACTGGAGCGGGCCGACGTCGTCGCCGCCGAGGACACCCGGCGGCTGCGCCGGCTCACCCAGGCGCTCGGCATCCACACCTCGGGGCGTGTCGTCTCCTACTTCGAGGGGAACGAGTCCGCCCGGACGCCCGAGCTGGTCGAGGCGCTGAGCGGTGGGGCTCGTGTGCTTCTTGTCACGGATGCGGGGATGCCGTCCGTCTCCGACCCGGGGTATCGGCTCGTCGCCGCCGCTGTGGAGCAGGACATCCGTGTCACCGCCGTGCCGGGGCCGAGTGCCGTGCTGACTGCCCTCGCCCTCTCCGGGCTGCCCGTTGACCGGTTCTGCTTCGAGGGCTTCCTGCCGCGCAAGGCCGGTGAGCGGCTCTCCAAGCTCCGGGAGAACGCCGACGAGCGGCGCACCATGGTCTTCTTCGAGGCCCCCCACCGGCTCGACGACACCCTTGCCGCCATGGCCGAGGTCTTCGGCGCCGAGCGCCGCGCCGCCGTCTGCCGCGAGCTGACCAAGACGTACGAGGAGGTCAAGCGCGGTCCCCTCGGCGAGCTGGCCGTGTGGGCCGCCGACGGGGTGCGCGGCGAGATCACCGTCGTGGTGGAGGGGGCGGCGGATTCCGGCCCCGGGGACCTGGACGCCGACGAGCTGGTGCGGCGTGTACGGGTGCGCGAGGAGGCGGGGGAGCGGCGCAAGGAGGCCATCGCCGCCGTCGCCGCCGAAGCCGGGCTGCCGAAGCGCGAGGTGTTCGACGCGGTCGTCGCCGCCAAGAACGCGGAGAAGGCCCCGCAGAAGCCTTAGTACGTACGGCAGTGCTTACCGTGTTTCCGTCAGCAGTCCGTACGCCGTCGCCACGAACGTGTCCGCCCGGTGCACCCGCCGCGTCGCCGTCGCCGCCACCGCCAGCCCCGTCCCGGGGCGGAACCCGAGGAACGCCTGCTGCCCGAGGGTCGCTCCCGCGTGGAAGAGGACCGGGCCGAACGGGGTCGGGTGCTGGAACCACGTCAGCGTGTGGGTGTGCGCGTGGCGCAGGCCCCGCCGTAGCACCGGGCGGGTCACCTCGGTGAGTGCGGCGGCCAGTGAGGAGTCTGTCGGGGAGCCCGCAGCGCCCCCCGTATGCGCCTCCAGGAACGTCAGCAGGTCCAGCGGGGTCGCCCGGACCGCGCCCGCCGCCGTGAAGCCCCCGGTGTCCAGCGCGGGCACCGGCGTGCCGTCGCGGCGGTGGCCCACCGCGTCCGTGCCGTCGGGGCCCGGGCGCACCCGGGTCGCGTCCAGGCCCAGCGGGGCCAGCACCTGCTGGTGCAGCAGGACCTCCCACGGGGTCCCGGTGGCCGCCGCCAGGGTGTGGCCGAGCACCGAGACGGCGAAGTTCGAGTAGTGCCAGCGGGTACCGGGCCGGTGGCGCGGGCGGGCCCGCAGGAAGGCGCGGACCACCCGGTCGGCCGGGTAGCCGCCGTACGGGTCGGTCGACCAGCGGGGCACCGCCTGCGGGTAGAAGTCGGCGGGCAGGCCCGGCAGCCCCGAGGTGTGGGTGAGCAGATGGCGCAGGGTGATCCGGCGTACCGCGGGGTGCACCGGGAAGCCCGGGGCCAGCAGGTCCGCCGCCCGGTCCTCGTACCGCACCCGGCCCTGCGCCACCAGCCGGGCCAGCAGCAGCCCCGCGTACGGCTTCGACGCCGAACCCAGCTCGTACGCCATCAGCTCGCGGGGGACCGGGCCCGGATCCGCGCTTCCGCCGGTGTGGACCGTGCGCACCCCGTTCCGGCTGACCGCGAGCACCAGGTCGGGCGCGTCGACGGCCCGCGCGGCCTCGGCCAGGACGCGGGCGGTGGCCGGAGTTCCAGGGACGGTCACGGGGGCCGCCGTCATCTCGGTCATGCCGGAGCCGGGGAAGCGGACAGGTCGGACAGGGCGCGGGACATCGCCAGCGCCGAGGCGAACGCGGCGACCAGCGTCGGGTGGTAGACCAGGTCGAACACCGACTCCTCGTCCCCCTCCGGCATCGCGCCGACCACCGGCATCGCCCCGTCCGGCTCCTGCGCCTGGGCGAGCCCGGCCCAGGCCGCCCGGTCCAGGGTCGGTTCCGGCAGGCAGGCGTCCACGACCAGCAGCTCGCCCAGCAGGTCCCAGCGCTTCAGGTCCAGCCAGTCGTCCAGCCAGACCGGCAGCCAGAGGGCCAGGTACTCCGCGATGTCGGCGGGGAGCCCGGCCGGCTTCTCGCCCCAGTCCGTGAGGTGGAAGACCGTGTGCGTGATGTCGTAGCCGATGTGGCCCTCGACCGTCCACGGCTCGGGTCTGCGCGCCAGCCAGGTGTGGGCCAGCGCCGCCGTCTCCGGAACGCTCGGCTCCACCCCGAACCGCCGCTCGATGGCGCTGAGGCCGAGCCGCCGCACCGGCAGCACCTCCAGCGCCGCCCAGCTGGCCAGTCGGTGGTTGAGCCGGATCGCGGACTCCAGGTCCGGCTGCCGGTAGCCCAGCTCCCGGAACGGTACGTAGACCTCCAGCGGCACCGGCGACAGCGGTTCGCGCCGCTGGCCCTCCAGCAGCCGTTCCCCGGAGCCCAGCAGCTCGTGCCAGGCGTGGTCCAGCAGCTTGTGGGCGAGGGAGGACTGCTGCGAACCGGCCACCCCCTCGCGGAAGATGACCTTCCCGATCAGCGCCAGCTCGCCCAGCGGTTTGAACCGGTCCAGCATCCCCGCCTCCGGGGACGGGTCCGCCTCCAGCCGGAAGCCCTCGCGGTGTTCGTACAGCCAGCCCAGGGCCTTCGCCCCGACGTCGTGGATCTGCTGGATGCCGCTGGTGGTGCCGCTGGGGGTGCCGCTGCTCATGGGGTGTGCCTTTCCCGGCCGGGAGTCGTTTCGCCTGTCTGCTCGCCTGTCGGCCTGCCTGCCCGCTCGTCCGTCTGCCGCAGCGATCTGAGGGACAGGGCCGCCGCGAAGGCCGTCACCAGCGTGGAGTGGTAGCAGTCGATGAAGGGGTACGGGTCGGGCGACGGGTCCTCGGCCGGTACACCGGTCTCCGGGACGCAGCCGGTCGGATGCTGGACGTCGGCCAGCACCGGCCAGACCGCGTCCAGCAGCTCCACGGGAGCCGGGCCAGGCAGCGACGCGGCCACCGCCAGCAGTTCGCCCGTGAGGTCCCACTGGCCGCTCTCCAGGCAGCCGTCCGCCCACGCGGGCAGCCAGGTCCGCAGGTAGCCGTCGATCTTCTTCGGCACCCGGTCGGGCATCCGGCCCCAGTCGGTGAGGTGGAAGACGGTGTGCGTCAGCGCGTAGCCGGAGGAGCCCTCGAACATCCACGGCTCGGACAGACCGCCCAGCCAGGTCCGGGACAGCACCCCGCCCGCGTCCGTATGGGTCACCACCCCCACCCGGCGCTCGGAGTTGACCAGGCCGAGCTGCCGGTTGGCGTGCTGCTCGGTGTGCGCCCAGGCGCGGGTCGCGGTGAGCGGGCGGGCCAGCGCCTCGAAGCCCTCGTGGCGCAGCCCGTACCCGGCGAAGGCGGCGTAGATCTCGTACGGGTACGCGGCGAACGGCTCGGCGCGCAGCAGCTCCAGGAGCAGCGCGCCCTCGTGCACCTGCTCCCAGGCGTACGCGACGAGGTCCCCGGCCACCTCGTGCTCGGGGGTGCCGGGGGCGGTCGTGCGGCGGATCGTCGAGCCGAGCTGGGCCAGCTCGCCCAGCGGCTTCAGCGTGGCGTTGACCTGGGTGTGGGGTTCCAGGACGTCGTCGGGGAGCGCGAAGCGGGTGCGGTGCGCGTCGGTCCAGGCGAGGGCGGAGGCCAGGACGCCGGGGAGGACGGCGAGCGCGGCCCCGGAGGCCCCCGAAGCCCCAGGGGTGAAGGCGGGCTCCCGGGCCGGGCGGCCCTGCGGGTCCTGCCCGGGACGGCCCTGCGGGTCCTCGGTCGCGGTCGTCGTCACCGGGCCCTCGCCTCGGCCATCAGCCGGGCGGCCCGCACATGGAGGGTCACCCGGGGGTCGTGCCCGCCCATCAGCTCGACGAAGTCCAGGCCGCGGTCCAGGCCCAGGGTGGCCGGTTCGCCGCCGGTCGCCGCGAGCCAGCGGCCCGCGCCCGCCGCCTGGAGCCAGTCGCGCCGTCGCACCGCGCGGACGAAGCCGCGCGACAGGTCGACGGCCCGGTTCGCCGCGGCCCGCTGCACGGCCGAGGGGGCGGCCGGGACGGCGAGCGGCGCGAGGACCGAGAGCTGGTGGGTGAACGCCTGCCAGGGGGCCTCCTCCAGCCAGGCCGCGTCCGGCTCCGCGTACGTGCCGGGGGCGGCGGCTCCCGGTGCCGGCGGCGCCATCCGCTGGAGCGTCGAGATCATGTGCCAGTGGCTCCAGGCCGTGGCGGCCGGAGCGTCGGGCTTGGGCGGGAATTCCCGCACCGCCCGGTCGAGTACGGCGACATCACCCGGATGCGGATGGCGTCCGTACAGAACACTCGGCAGCAGCAGGTCGGCCCCGATGACCCGTACCGCCGCGATTCCGGTCCGATTTTCCTCGTCGATTCCCGCAGCGCCGCACACCGTGGCGAGGTGGTCCCCGCTCCGAAGAGCGAGGACCACCTCTGTTGCCAGGTCATGCACGGCACCCGCCAAGGGCGACGAAGCATGTTTCTGGTCCATGTGCCGGCGACTAGCCCTTCTTCGGGCGCGGGGTCGGAGGCGAGAGCAGCAGGGCTCCGCCGCCTGCGAGGAGCGCCAGGTAGGCGCACTCGCGGGAGTCGCGGTACAGACCTTCGACCTCACCGGGGTTGAGAGCGGCGTCGAGGTCGAGCTCGATGTCGGTGGCAGTGGTGTCCGTGGTGAACATGGGTTGTTCCCCGTCCTGTGGGAAATGGGGTGGACGTAACGAGTGAAAAGGAGGAATGGGGGCGTCGCAAATCGGGAGCGTCAGATGGGGAAATCGCTTATTCAATTGAATGCTGAATTCATGTGGGGCGGGTGGGGTGAAAGCCCGGGAATTCAAGGGAAAGGAGGGGGCGGGCGGGGGTGGTACGCGGGCGCGTTCGCACCTGGCGCCGGGCGCGTTCGGGGGCGCTCGGCGCGGCTGCGGTCACGAGCTGTCCAGCCGCGGTCCTCACCCTCGCCATGCGTCGGCAAAGGGCGGCCCAAAGGAGGCCAAGAACGCATCAACAATGCCTCTGAGCTGGTGCGTCCATCCGGGTGCAGGTGTCCACTGGAAGGGACGGGCCACCCGTTCGAACCCCTCGTGCGGGCCGGCCGTCCCCGGAGCGCGTGTCCGGCGGACAAGAGGAGCAGGCATGAGCGAGATCGCAGCGACCACTGTCCATGAGGCGTACGCCTTCGCCTGCATGAAGTGCGGGTACGGCTGGGAGCAGTCCTACGAGATAGAGCACCACGTCGATGTGCACGGCCATGCGTTCGTCGTCTACACGGCGGACGGTGAGCGGGTGCCGTCGCCGCTCTCCACGCCCACCTGCGCCAACTGCGGCGGACATGTGGTGCGCATCATGCGGGCGGGGCGGGTCGCGGGCGTCCAGGAACTGCTGCGGAAGCAGCAGACGCCGCAGACCTCGGAGAGCAGCGCGAAGGACCGTACGGTGTCGACCGCCGCCACGCCGGAGCGCCACTGGCGGCTGTCCGACCTGCTGCACCCGTTCCACCGCAGGTGACGGCGCCTGCGGGCCGGATGCCGACGATCGTACGAGGGCGGGCCCTCGTACGATCGTCGGCATGAGCCGTACCGAAGCCCCGCCGCTGCCCGAGCCCCTGCGGGTTCCGGTCGCCGACTCCCACACCCACCTGGACATGCAGGACGCCACCGTCGAGGAGGCCCTCGCCCGGGCCGCCGCGGTGAACGTGGCCACCGTCGTCCAGGTGGGCTGCGACGTGGCGGGCTCCCGCTGGGCCGCCGAGACCGCGGCGGCCCACTCCGCCGTCCACGCCTCGGTCGCCCTGCACCCGAACGAGGCCCCGCGCATCGTCCACGGCGATCCGGACGGCACCGCACGGCAGGGGGCGCGGGAGCCCGGCGGCAAGGCGGCGCTGGACGAGGCGCTCGCGGAGATCGACGCGCTGGCCGCCCTCGACCACGTCCGCGGGGTCGGCGAGACGGGCCTCGACTTCTTCCGTACGGGCCCCGAGGGCATCGCCGCCCAGGAGGAGTCCTTCCGGGCCCACATCGAGATCGCCAAGCGGCACGGCAAGGCCCTGGTCATCCACGACCGCGACGCGCACGCGGACGTCCTGCGGGTGCTGGCGGACGCGGGCGCGCCCGAGCGGACGGTGTTCCACTGCTACTCCGGCGACGCCGACATGGCCCGGATCTGCGCGCGGGCCGGGTACTTCATGTCGTTCGCGGGCAACGTGACCTTCAAGAACGCCCAGCCGCTGCGGGACGCCCTCGCCGTCGCCCCGGCCGAGCTGGTCCTCGTCGAGACGGACGCCCCTTTCCTCACCCCCGCGCCGTATCGCGGACGGCCCAACGCGCCCTACCTCATCCCGGTCACGCTCCGCGCGATGGCCGAGGTCAAGGGGCTGGAGGAGGACGTGCTGGCCGCCGCGATCTACGACAACACGGCGCGGGCGTTCGACTTCTGACCGCAGCCGGACACTCTCTGTAGCTGTGTCGCTTTGGAGAGTCACCGCCGCTCCGCTATCGTCCCCGGCCACGACGGGGCGGCAGCGGGCGGATCTTCAGGAGCGGCGTGAACGGCGTGAACATTTCGCAGGACAGGCGTCTCGACGCGTTTCACGAGCAGCTGACGCTGGGGGGCGGGGACAGGGTGTGGGCGCACGCCCCGACCATGGTCGACACCCCGCTCGTCGACACTCCTCTCGTCCACACCGCGCCCGACGGCCCGCCGCCGCCCGCGATGCCCCGGCAGGGCCCCACCCGGGCCGACGCCCGGCGGGCCGCCAAGCGCCGCCGGAGACGCGTCGTCGTCGACCCCCAGAACCTGAAGCTGAGCCGGCTCGTCCCCCGGGCCCTGGTCGTCGCCTTCCTGGCCGGAGGCACCACCGCGTTCGTCGCCCACGACAAGGCCGTCCGGCTGGAGGTCGACGGCACGCCCCGGACCCTGCACACCTTCGCCGACGACGTCACCGAGCTGCTGGAGGAGGAAGGCGTCACCGTCGGCGCGCACGACCGCGTCTCGCCGGACCCCGGAGTCGGCCTCGACCACGGCGACGAGGTCGTCGTCCGGTACGGGCGGCCCGTCACCCTCACCCTCGACGGCGTCCGCCATCGGGTCTGGACGACCGCCGACACCGTGGCCGGGGCGCTGCGCGAGTTCGGGATCCGGGCCGAGGGGGCGCACCTCTCCGCCGCCCGCTCCACCCGGATCGCCCGCACCGGCCTGGTCCTCACCGTCCGCACCGAACGCACCGTGACCTTCATGGCCGACGGCCAGGAACGCACCCTGCGCACCAACGCCGCCACCGTCCAGGAGGCCCTCGCCGAGGCGGGCGTCACCCTGCACGGCCAGGACACCACCTCCGTCGCCCCGGCGAGCTTCCCGCGCGACGGCCAGACGATCTCCGTCATGCGGATCACCGACACCCGCGAGGTGCGCGAGGAGACGGTCCCGTACGCCGTCGAACGCAGCGAGGACCCCGCCCTGTTCCGGGGCACCGAGGTCATCGAGCGCGCGGGCCGCAACGGCGTACGCCGGGTCACGTACGCGGTCCGGACCGTCAACGGCGTCCGGCAGAAGCCGCGCCGGACGGCCGAGGAGCTGGTCCACCTGCCGGAGAGCCGCGTCGTGCGCACCGGCACCCGGCAGCGGCCCGACTCCGTCGCCGGGGCGGACGGGCTGAACTGGTCCGCGCTCGCCGCCTGCGAGTCCGGCGGGCGCGCCGACGCGGTCGACCCGAGCGGCACGTACGGCGGGCTGTACCAGTTCGACACGCAGACCTGGCAGTCCCTCGGCGGCAGTGGACGGCCCCAGGACGCGCCCGCCGCCGAGCAGACGCACCGGGCGAAGAAGCTGTACGTGCAGCGGGGGGCGAGTCCGTGGCCCCACTGCGGCCGTAGGCTTACCGGGTGAGCAGCACAGAGCCCGACGCCCTCCTGGGGCCCGCAGACATCCGCGACCTGGCCGCGACGCTGGGCGTACGCCCCACGAAGCAGCGCGGTCAGAACTTCGTCATCGACGCCAACACCGTCCGCCGCATCGTGCGCACGGCCGAGGTCCGCCCGGACGACGTGGTCGTCGAGGTGGGTCCCGGGCTCGGCTCGCTGACCCTGGCGCTGCTGGAGGCGGCGGACCGGGTGATCGCCGTCGAGATCGACGACGTGCTGGCGGCCGCGCTGCCCGCCACGGTGAACGCCCGGATGCCGGAGCGCGCCGACCGCTTCGCCCTCGTCCACTCCGACGCGATGCTGGTCACCGAGCTGCCGGGCCCCGCGCCGACCGCGCTCGTCGCGAACCTCCCGTACAACGTGGCCGTGCCCGTCCTGCTCACCATGCTGGAGCGGTTCCCCAGCATCGAGCGGACCCTCGTCATGGTCCAGTCCGAGGTCGCCGACCGCCTCGCCGCCCGCCCGGGCAACAAGGTCTACGGCGTGCCGTCGGTGAAGGCCAACTGGTACGCGGACGTGAAGCGCGCCGGGGCGATCGGCCGCAACGTCTTCTGGCCCGCCCCGAACGTCGACTCCGGCCTCGTCTCGCTCGTCCGCCGCACCGAGCCCATCGCCACCAAGGCCTCCCGCGCCGAGGTCTTCGCGGTCGTGGACGCGGCGTTCGCCCAGCGCCGCAAGACGCTGCGCGCGGCCCTGGCCGGCTGGGCCGGTTCCGCACCCGCCGCCGAGGCCGCGCTCGTCGCCGCCGGGATCTCCCCGCAGGCGCGCGGGGAGGCGCTGACGGTGGAGGAGTTCGCGGCGATCGCGGAGCACAAGCCGGAGGTGTCGTCCCTGTGAGTGCTGTGACCGCCGCTGTCACTGTCCGCGTTCCCGCCAAGGTCAACGTCCAGCTCGCCGTGGGCGCCGCCCGCCCCGACGGCTTCCACGACCTGGCCAACGTCTTCCTCGCCGTCGGCCTGTACGACGAGGTCACCGCGACCCCCGCCGACGAGCTGCGCATCACCTGCTCGGGCCCGGACGCCGGCCAGGTGCCTCTGGACCGTACGAATCTCGCCGCCCGGGCCGCCCTCGCGCTGGCCGAGCGGTACGGCATCGACCCCGCCGTCCACCTCCACATCGCCAAGGACATCCCGGTCGCGGGCGGCATGGCGGGCGGCAGCGCCGACGGGGCCGCCGCCCTGGTCGCCTGCGACGCCCTGTGGGGCACCGGCGCGAGCCGCGACGAGCTGTTGGCCATCTGCGCCGAACTGGGCAGCGACGTGCCGTTCAGCCTGGTGGGCGGGGCCGCGCTCGGTACGGGACGCGGCGAGAAGCTGACCCCGATCGAGGTCGGCGGCACGTTCCACTGGGTCTTCGCGGTGGCGGACGGGGGTCTGTCGACGCCCGCGGTGTACGGGGAGTTCGACCGCCTCACCGCCGACACCGAGGTCCCCGAGCCGACCGCGTCCCCCGCCCTCCTGGCCGCCCTGCGCTCCGGCGACTCCGGCGCACTCGCGGGAGCCCTGAGCAACGACCTCCAGCCCGCCGCGCTCTCCCTGCGCCCGTCCCTCGCGGACACGCTGGCGGCCGGTACGGAAGCGGGGGCGCTGGCCGCCCTGGTCTCCGGTTCCGGGCCGACGACCGCGTTCCTCGTCCCGGACGCGGAGACGGCCGAGAAGGTGGCGGCCGCGCTGTTGACCTCCGGGACCTGCCGCAACGCGCGCCTGGCGGCGTCGCCCGCGCCGGGCGCGCACGTGATCTGAGCTTCCTGCCCGGCGTACTCACCCCGGATCTGAGTACGGTCGCGCTGCCGCACCCCACCCGGCTCGCGCGACCGTACGTTCATGGGATCAAGTGTTCGTGAACTGGCCGGGGCGACGCCCGCCACCCGGGACCGTTACGTCGACCTCCTCCGGGTCGCCTCGCTCGGCGCGGTCGTCCTCGGCCACTGGCTGATGGCCGCCGTCACCCCGGACGGGGTCGGCAACCTCCTCGCCGTCGTCCCGGCGCTCCAGCCGCTGACCTGGCTGCTCCAGGTCATGCCGGTGTTCTTCTTCGTCGGCGGTTTCTCGCACGCGCTGTCCTACCGCTCCCTGCTCCGCAAGCGCCCCGAGGGGTCCGAGGACTCCGTCTACTCCGCCTTCCTGCGCGCCCGCCTCCAGCGGCTGCTGCGCCCCACCATGGTCTTCGTCCTCGTCTGGGGCGCGGCGGCGCTACTGGTCCAACTCCTCGGCGGGGGCGGCGGGCTGACCGGCGTGACCCTGCGCATGGTGACCCAGCCGCTGTGGTTCATCGGGATCTACCTGGCGATGGTCGCGTTCACCCCGCCGCTGCTGAGGCTGCACGAGCGGTACGGCTGGGGGGCGTTCGCCGGTCTCGCGGGCGCGGCGGTCGCGGTGGACGTCCTCCGGTTCGCCGCCGGAGTCCCGTACGTCGAGTTTCTCAACTTCGCGTTCGTCTGGCTGGCGGTCCACCAGCTCGGCTTCCTGCGTGCCGACGGACGCATCCACCTGCGCCGCGCCGCCCTGCTCGCCGGTGGCGGCCTGGTCACCGCCGCCGCCCTGGTGGCGCTGGGCCCGTACCCGCTGTCCATGGTCGGGATGCCCGGCGAGAAGGTCAGCAACATGGCCCCGCCCACCCTCGCCCTCCTGGCCCACGGCCTCTGGCTGGTCGGCGCGGTCGAGCTGCTCCGCGCCCCGGCGGCCCGCCTGCTGGAGCGCCCCCGCGTCTGGCGCGCGGTGGTGGCGGCCAACGGGGTGGCGATGACCGCGTTCCTCTGGCACCTCACGGCGATGTTCGGGGTGTACGGGGCGCTGCTCGCCCTCGACGTCGACCTGCCCGAGCCCGCATCGGCCGCCTGGTGGGCCCAGGTCCCGCTGCGCCTCGCCCTCGCGGCGGCCCTGACCGCGGCTCTGGTCGCCGCCTTCCGCGCCTTCGAACGCCCGGCCGCCTCAGCCCCCGTTCAGGGCCACGGCCCGCTCGCGGCGCTCGGCGCGACGCTCTGCCTGCTCGGCGTCCTCGGCCTGTCCATGGTCGGCTTCGGCGGCCTGCTGGACGGCCGAACGGCCCTGCTGATCGCGATCCCGGTCAGCGCCCCGGCCGCCGTCGCGATGACGCTGGGCGGCTGGCTGCTGGTGGAGCGGGCGGGGCGGAGGACGCCGTAGAGGCGACAGCGAGGGAAGCCGGGCGGCCCACCCTCCTCCCCCCTACGCCGGGCGCGGCGCCTTGCAGCCATGCCGCTTCGCCGAGCGCTCCGCGAAGCGCTGGAGGGCCGCCCGTAGTCCCTTGTGGTCCACGACCGGCGCCGCCTGCTGGGGGGTGTCATCGTCAAGGAGCGTTTCCACCTCGAACAAGGCGGTCCCGCCCGCGCCGGGGCATCCGGCGGCCAGCGCGTAGGCACTCGTACCGGGCCGCCGGCTGTCCCGCCTCTCGTCCAGCCGCATGTGGGCGTACCGGGCGGACGGCCCGTAGGACGCGGTGAACCCGTACAGGAACGCGCCGCTCCGACTGCCCAGCACGCAGTTCTCCCCGGGCGCCGGGTCCCCGGCGACCTCCTGCACCGTGCGTACGCCCCACCGGGCGGCGGTCTTCCCGTCCAGCAGGCCCGCGCAGCTCCCCGTGGCCGCGGCGACGGGCTTGTAGTCCGCGCGGGTCGTCGTGACACCGACGTTCTTCACCCGCCCGCCGACCGGAGCCTCACAGCCGGTCCGCCGGGCGTACGCGGAGGCCGTCTCCGTGAGGACGGCGACGAGCCGCTCCCGGGCCACCGGGTCGTCGAAACCGCCCCGGTCGAGGTCGGCCTCCGCCGTCATCAGCTGCCCGTAACCGGACTCCTTGCCGCAGCTCAGCATCAGGACGGCCCCCGCCTCGTCCGTGTCCTCGGTGTCCGGGTTGAACCGGAAGGAGCCGGTCCAGCCGTGCCCCAGGGGTGCGTCGAATCCGTCGGAGTTCTCCAGGTTCGTCATGTGTTCCGTTTGCCCCGACCACAGGACCAGACCCGCGTCCGTGTCGTCGTCGGACGCGCTGACCGTGCAGTGCCCCCGGTCGGCCCAGCGGCCCGACGAGGTCAGGGAGATGCCGCCGAACAGCTCCCGCACCGCCCCGGCCGCCAGGTCGCCGTCGCAGGCCGAATCCAGCGCCCGGTCGTCGCGCCAGGAGTCGTAGCCGCCGGAGACCCAGAAGAGCCCTCCCGCCAGCACCGCCGCGGTCACGGTCCAGGCCGCCGCGCGGCGCACCCGCCGCCTGCGCCAGAAACGCACGTCGCTCACTTCCACACCTTCCCGAGGACCTTCACCGCACGGCAGTCGGACGCGGCCAGATACGCGGCCAGGATCCGGTCGGCCCGGCCGGCCGCGAGAGCGGACTCGGCAGTCGTCACCGTCACCCGGCTCAGCGTCCGGGCGCCCGAGCACGAGGACTCGGCCCAGACGGCCAGCGTGTACGACTTCTCGCCGCTCTCCGGTTCCGGGGCCCCGGACAGGGCGGCCAGCTCCGCCCCGTACGCCGTGCGCACCTCGGGCAGCAGCGGCCCCCGCCAGCTCACCGAACCCACCTCGGCGACATGGTCCAGCCGGTTCGCCGGCTTCGCGCGCGGCACGCTCAGGGAGCAGGCGTCCACGTCGTCGCCCGTGACGCCGTCGGGTTCCCGGTCGTCCGGCCCCCAGGCCTTGCCGTCGAGCATCCCCGGCCGGAACCAGCGGCAGGACGGCGGAACGGCGTCGGACTCCTCGTCCGGATCCTCGACGGGCCCGGCCGGCGGCGGCCGTACGTCCGAGGGCTTCACCGCCGGGCCCCCGCAACCGCCCCGGTCCCGTACGTGGTTGGCGGCGGCCGCCACCGCGCCGCGCAGCTTTTCCGGCGCCCCCGCGACCTCCGCCCCGTCGTCCTCCAGCGAGGCGTGGACGCGGAAGCGGGTCACCGGCCGGGGGTAGCCGGGCAGGCCGGCCGGGCAGTCGGCGGTGACCTGGGTGGTGGCGTCGAGGTACGCGGTGGCCCAGCGGGGTTCCTTCGCGGCGCTCGCGGAGAGGATGTCCCTCAGGCGCACCCCGGTCGGCGCGAAGTCCAGCACCGGCACCGCAGCGAGCTCCAGACTCCCGGACGCGTCACCCCAGTATTCGTCCCACTGCACCGAGCACCGCAGCAGGGTGCGCGGCCCGCGCCCGGAGGGTCCGGTCAGGTCCAGGTCGCCGTACAGCTCCCAGGTCTCGTCCCCGGGCAGCAGACCGCTTATCGCCGCACGCGGCAGGACACCCCCGCACGCCGTGTCCAGGACCTCGGCGTTATGGGCGTCGCGCCGCTCGGACCGTACGAGGAGGAACCCGGCCACCAGCGCCGCGGCGAGGACGACCAGGGCCGCCTTCGGCAGCACCCGATGACCGATGAACCGTTCCCATGCCGCTGCCACCACGTCGCCCCCCGGCCCTTGATCAGTGCGCGCACGCTATCGCACGCCCCCGGCCCCGCGGCGAGGGTGGTCAGCCGAGCGTCAGGCTCTTCTTCGCCAGCTCGAACGCGGGCAGCATCGCAGTGTGCTCGTCGGAGTCCAGTCCGCCGAGGTGCACCACCACCGGGCCGTCGGGCGTGGTGACGGCGAAGGCGCGCTCCTTCTTCGACTCGTCCATCAGCTCGCTGTGCACGGTGTACCCGACCTCGGCGGCCGCGAGCGCACCGGCCTTCACCTGCGCGTAGGCGGCCTCGCTCGCGTTCGGGTCGTCCGCCACGAAGGCCTTCAGCACCGCCTGCGGGTCGTCCTCGGACGCCTCGCCCTGCCACACCCGCAGGAAGCCGATGTTCCCCGCCGGTTTGGCGTCGATCTCGCAGACCATCTTCACGGTGCCCTGCTCGGCCAGATCGGCCAGGATGGAGTCCGGCTCCAGCTCGATCGCCTTCGGCTTCCAGCGGGCGGCGAGGTCGAAGGTCACCGGAAGCTCGCACGCCGAACCGGCGCCCCCGAGCCGCCCGCCCTTCGCCGCCACGGCCGCCTCCGTCCCGGCCTTGTCCGCCCCGGCCTTCTCCGCCCCGGCCTTCTCCGCCGCCTTCGCGGGCGCGCTGCCGCTGACCGCCGGGACGGGGGCCGAGCCCTCGTCCTCGGTTCCCGTCCCGGCCGACGACGAACAACCGGCCAGCGTCATCGCCACCGCTGCCGTCACCGCCGCCAGTGCCGCCGGAACCCGGCCCCGTCCCGTCCCTCGCGTCATCGTCATGAAGTCCCCACCCCTGATGTCGTGCGCACCGCTCCGACCTGGGGCTTCTCCCCATGATCGATCGCGGCACGCTATCGCACCCCGCACGGCGACTACTCTGGTACGTCGAGCGGTCCTCGCCGCAGGGACCCCCGGGACAGGAGTGAAATGGCCGTCAATCTGGTCAATGTCGAGCAGGTCAGCAAGGTGTACGGCACCCGTGCCCTGCTCGACGGTGTATCCCTCGGGGTGTCCGAGGGCGACCGGATCGGTGTCGTGGGCCGCAACGGTGACGGCAAGACCACCCTCATCCGGATGCTCGCCAAGCTGGAGGAGGCGGACACCGGCCGCGTCACCCACAACGGCGGGCTGCGCCTCGGCGTCCTCACCCAGCACGACTCCCTGGACCCGAAGAAGACCATCCGCCAGGAGGTCATCGGGGATCTCGCCGACCACGAGTGGGCGGGCAGCGCCAAGATCCGGGACGTGCTGACCGGGCTCTTCGGCGGTCTCGCCCTCCCCGGCTTCGAGCACGGGCTCGACACCGTCATCGCCCCGCTCTCCGGCGGTGAGCGCCGCCGGATCGCGCTGGCGAAGCTGCTCATCGAGGAGCAGGACCTGATCGTCCTCGACGAGCCCACCAACCACCTCGACGTCGAGGGCATCTCCTGGCTCGCCGGACATCTGCGCGCCCGCCGCTCCGCCCTCGTCTGCGTCACCCACGACCGGTGGTTCCTCGACCAGGTCTGCACCCGCATGTGGGACGTCCAGCGGGGCGCCGTCCACGAGTACGAGGGCGGCTACAGCGACTACGTGTTCGCCCGCGCCGAGCGCGAACGCATCGCCGCCACCGAGGAGTCCAAGCGGCAGAACCTGATGCGCAAGGAGCTGGCCTGGCTGCGCCGGGGCGCCCCCGCCCGTACCTCCAAGCCGCGCTACCGCATCGAGGCCGCCAACGAACTCATCGCCGACGTGCCGCCGCCGCGCGACACCAGCGAGCTGATGAAGTTCGCCAACGCCCGTCTCGGCAAGACCGTGTTCGACCTGGAG
This sequence comes from Streptomyces rubiginosohelvolus, assembly GCF_014649875.1. Lineage (GTDB taxonomy): Bacteria > Actinomycetota > Actinomycetes > Streptomycetales > Streptomycetaceae > Streptomyces > Streptomyces rubiginosohelvolus. Next base: position 40,955 of record NZ_BMTW01000013.1, read on the forward strand.
GACGTGACCGTCCAGGCCGGGCCCAAGACCCTCCTCACCCACCTCACCTGGCAGCTCGGCCCCGGCGACCGCGTCGGCCTCGTCGGCGTCAACGGCGCGGGCAAGACCTCCCTGCTGCGCGCCCTCGCCGAGGCCGCCCGCACCCAGGGCGAGGAACAGCCCGCCGCCGGGAAGGTCGTCGTCGGCAAGACCGTCAAGCTCGCCTACCTCTCCCAGGAGGTCTCCGAGCTGAACCCGAACCTCCGGGTCCTGGAGGCCGTCCAGCAGGTCCGCGACCGGGTCGACCTCGGCAAGGGCCGCGAGATGACCGCCGGTCAGCTCTGCGAGCAGTTCGGCTTCACCAAGGAGAAGCAGTGGACGCCCGTCGGCGACCTCTCCGGCGGTGAGCGCCGCCGGCTCCAGATCCTGCGGCTGCTGATGGACGAGCCCAACGTCCTCTTCCTCGACGAGCCCACCAACGACCTCGACATCGAGACCCTGACCCAGCTGGAGGACCTCCTCGACGGCTGGCCCGGATCGATGATCGTGATCTCCCACGACCGGTTCTTCATCGAGCGGACCACCGACAAGGTCATGGCCCTCCTCGGCGACCGCGCCCTGCGGATGCTGCCGCGCGGGATCGACGAGTACCTGGAGCGCCGGCAGAAGATGGAGGAGGCGGCGACCCCGTCCGCCGCCGCCGCGCCCCGCTCGCCCTCGGCCCCCGCCGCCGCTCCGGCCGTCTCGGCGCAGGCGTCCCGCGCCGCGAAGAAGGAGCTGCAGAAGGTCGAGCGGCAGCTCGACAAGCTCTCCACACGCGAGACCACGCTGCACAAGCAGATCGCGGACAACGCCACCGACTTCGAGAAGGTCGCCAAGCTCGACGCCGAACTGCGTGAACTCGTCACCGAGCGGGACGAGTTGGAAATGCGCTGGCTGGAACTGGCCGAGGACGCCTGACCGGACCCGTGGGGCCGGTGGGACGGGTGGTAGAACGGGACGGCAGTGACCGTACGTTCGAGGGGGACCACACCGATGTCACAGCCGCCGCAGCAGGGCTTCGGTGCTCCGTACGAACCACAGCCCGGGGTGTACGGAGATCCGGGGCAGCCTCAGCCCGGCTCGTACGGCTACCCGCCGCAGCCGCCCACCGTGCCGTACGGCCGGCCGCAGCCTCAGTCGCCGAACCGGCCTTCCGGTGGGCGCTCCCGTGGCCGGCTCGTCGGGCTCGTCGCCGCCGTGCTCGCCGGGGTTCTCGTCGTCGGGGCGGGCGTCTGGTTCGTCGCCGGTGGCGATGACGGGTCCGACGACAAGAAGCCCGTCGCGAAGGAGAGCACCGCCCCGAAGCAGCCCGGCGCCGAGTCGAACCGGAAGAAGACGCCCGCCGCAGAGGCCGCGGAGATCAACAAGGGGCGCAAGGAAGGCGAGGCGAAGGTCCGCTGGATCCAGAAGAACGGCGTGGACCTGCCGTTGGGGGCAGCCGCCCTCGGCCCCTGGATCACCGGCGGCATCGTGGCCAAGGCCATGTACCGCACGGTGTCCGGCTATTCGCTGGAGGACGGATCGCAGAAGTGGAGCCTGCGCCTGCCCGCCGACGTCTGCGCGGCACCCACCCGGCCGACCGCCGACGGGAAGATCGTCATCGGGCTCCTGACCGACACCTCTGCGAACGCGGAGGAGAACTGCGACAGGCTTCAGATGATCGATCTGGCCACCGGTGAGGCGGTCTGGTCCAAGACCATCGATCGCGCGGTGAACAGTGACTTGCTTCGGTATGTCGTCATGGCGATCAGCGGCGACGTGATGACGATCGGGGGCCTTGGCCGTGCCGAGGCCTATCGGGTCAGTGACGGCAAGCCCCTGTGGGGCAAACTGCCCGGCTCCTGTGCGGTGAACGGCTTCGCCGGTGGATCCGTCCTGCTTGCCTCTGTCTCCTGCCCCTCGCAGACGGAGGACGGGTTCCATGACGAGGTGCGGCGTATCGACCCGGTCACCGGCCGGACCCTGTGGACGTACAAGGTCAGGAAGGGCTGGAACGTCGACGCGTTCCACTCCGTCGACCCGCCGGTGATCTTCCTGCGGAAGGGCCCGTTGGTCGGTGGCACGTCAGCGATCGCCGTCCTGAACGACGACGGGACCTTCCGCTCCCAGCCGGCCCCCGGAGGCGACGCCCTGGAGGGGCGGTGCCCCGGCAAGGAGCGCGAACTGGGCTGGAACCTCGACATCTGCATGGGCGTGGCCGCCGACACCGACACGCTCTACGTCGCCACGAAGCCCCGGCCTCAGGGCCGGTCGTTCACCAACGACGTCGTCGCCTTCGACATGAGCACCGGCAAGAAGAAGTGGAAGGTGTCCTCGCCCGCCACGCAGACCCTGATGCCGCTCAGGGTCGAGGACGGCAAGGTGCTGATGTACCTGAGTCCGCCCGGCCCGAAGACCAAGGACGTGGGCGGCGGCCTCATGGCCCTCGGCCCGCAGGGCGGCACCCCTCAACCGGTCCTGCGGCACCCGGCGTCGGCCGCGGCGACCGAGCGCGCCTTCGAGGAGGCGATCGTCCTCCATACCGACGGACGCTCCCTCCTCATGCTTCCCCAGGTATCCGGAGAAACCGAAGAGGAGGAGCTGGAACTGCGCACGATGATCGCCTTCGGTGACTGACCCTCATCTCTGCCCAGACACCGTATGTTCGAGGGGAACCACTCCGATGTCGCAACCACCGCCGCAGCAGGGCTTCGGCGCTCCGTACGAACCGCAGCCCGGGGTGTACGGGGATCCGGGTCAGCCGCACCCCGGTCCGTACGGGCAGCCGCTCCAGCCGTCGTACGGCTATCCGCCGCAGCCGCCCACCGTGCCGTACGGGCGGCCCCAGCCTCAGCCTCCGACCCCGCCTTCCGGCGGGCGCTCGCGGGGCCGGGTCGCCGGGCTTGTCGCCGCCGTGCTCGCCGGGGTCCTCGTCGTCGGTGCGGGCGTCTGGTTCGTGGCCGGTGGCGACGGCGGCTCCGACGACAGGAAACCCGTCGCGACGGAGAGCACCGGACCGCAGCAGCCCGGCGGTGAGCCGCGCCCGAAGATGACGCCCGCCCCGGGCGCCGATGAGCTCAACAAGGGCCGTAAGGAGGGTGAGGCGAAGGTCCGCTGGGTCCAGAAGAACGGCGTCGACGTTCCCGCGGGCGGCGGCGCGGTGCGTGGTCCATGGGTCACGGGTGACATCGTGGCCAAGGCCATGTACCGCACGGTGTCCGGCTATTCCGTCGAGGACGGGACACGGAGATGGAGCCTGCCCCTGCCGGCCGACTTCTGTGCGGCGCCCACGCTGCCGAGTGCGGACGGGAAGATCGTCCTGGCGCTCAGGGCCGACACCACCGGGGAAGCGGACTGCGACCGGCTCCAGATGATCGACCTGACCACCGGCAAGGCCGGCTGGACCGCCACGCTCGATCGTTCGGGAAGCATGGACGGGCTGTCGCACATCGCCATGGCGGTCAACGGCGACGTGGTGACGGTCGGGCGGCTGACCCGCACCGACGCCTACCGGATCGGTGACGGCAAGCATCTGTGGGACAGGCTGCCAGGCTCCTGCCAGCCGTACGCCTTCACCAGCGGCGATGTTCCGCTGGCCGCGGTCGACTGCCGGAAGGACCCGGGCGAGGACGGCACGCCCGACCAGGAAGTGCGGCGCATGGACCCGGCCACGGGCCGGGCGGTGTGGACGTACAAGGTCAAGAAGGGCTGGAGGATCGACCAGTTCTACTCCGTCGACCCGCCGGTCGTCTCGCTCCGCAAGGACGAGGACACCCCGGAGCCGATGTGGGCGATCGCGTTCCTGAACGCCGACGGCACCTTCCGTGCCCAGCCCGTCCCCGGCAAGGAGAACTTCGCGGTCCGGTGCGGCAAGGAAGGAGAGAACCTCGACAACTGCATCGGTGTGGCCACCGACGACGACACCTTCTACCTCACCACGGAGCCTGCCTCTGTGGGCGGGGAGGCGTCGAACGCCGTCGTCGCTTTCGACATGCGCACCGGCAAGATCAAGTGGAAGGTTCCGGCGCCGTACGCGCAGCATCTGTATCCGCTCAGGGTCGAGGACGGAAAGGTGCTGCTCTACCTGAGCCCGTCGCTCGCGGGGGACGGCACGCGCGGCGGCGGCATCATGGCACTCGGGCCGCAGGGCGGCGCACTGCGACCGGTTCTGCGGCACCCGGCGTCGGCCGCTTACGCCGAGAGCGGCATGTTCCTGCCCGCGGTCCGCTATTCCGGCGGGCGCTCCTTGATCACCAGAACCCTGGTCGGCGCGGACGGCGACGAGGAAGAAATGGACCAGCAGACGATGATCGCCTTCGGTGACTGACCATCACCTCCGCCAAGGCGTAACGACGGCATCACAAGCCGGTTCTCCCTTGGGAACAGGGGGTGGCCCGAATCGGTGCCCGACGCCTGGCGGGTGGTACAAAGAAGCCCCGCCCGACTGTCGTAACACTGCGGAAGCCATGCCCGATTCGCTCCTTTCCGAGGGGGATTGACCCTCTTGGGAATGCGGGGGAGACCGGATCGCGCACCGGGCCGCACGAAGGGGGACGTGCTGATATGAGCCAGCCGCCCAGCCAGCAACCGCCGCAGGGAGGCTTCGGGGCTCCGCAGGAGCCGCCGAACGGAGTTCCTCAGCCGCCCCAGGGCCAGCCGAATCCGGCCGATGCGCCGCAGACGCCGCCGCCCCCGGCCGGCCCGCCGCAGACGCCCCCGCCGGGCACCCCGGCGTACGGCTATCCGCAGCAGCCCGGCTACGGCTACCCGCAGCAGCCCGGCCAGGCCCCCGGTCCCTACGGTCAGCAGGCCCCCGGCCCGTACGGGCAGCAGCCCGGGCCCTACGGTCAGCAGGCCCCGGGGCCGTACGGTCAGCAGGCTCCCGGTCCGTACGGGCAGCAGCCCCAGGCCGGTTACGGCTATCCGCAGCAGCAGTACCCCGGCGCCCCCGCCCCCGGCGGACCGGGCTCCGGCGGCGGGTTCCTCAAGGGGAAGACCGGCATCGTCGTCGCGGCGGCGCTCGCCGTGGTCCTGGCGGCCGGGGTGGGCACCTGGTTCCTCGTGAGCGACAGCGGGGACGACGACCCGAAGAAGCCCGTCGCCACCGGCAGCAACGACCCCAAGGCCCCCAGCGAGTCGCCGACGGTCGACGAAGGTGACGGCAGCGGTGACGGGCGCGAGGCCGGCGACGACCTCAACGCCGGGCGCAAGCCGGGCGAGGCCAAGGTCGCCTGGCTCCAGAAGAACGACATCGACCTGCCGCGCAACGGTTCCGCCGTCCAGGGCCCCTGGTTCGCCGGCGACGTCGTCGCCAAGGCCATCTACCGGAGCGTGTCCGGCTACTCCGTCGCCGACGGCAAGCAGAAGTGGAAGCTCGACCTCCCCGCCGACGTGTGCGCCACGCCCAACTCCCCGACCCCCGACGGCAAGATCGTCATCGGGGTGAAGAACGGCACCACGGACCGCGCCAACTGCTCCGTCCTTCAGATGGTCGACCTCAACACCGGCAAGGCCGGGTGGAAGAAGGAGATCAAGAAGAACGGGAACTGGGACTTCCTGTCGGACATCGGCCTCGCGATCAGCGGGGACACCGTCGCCGTCGGGCGCACCGGCAACTCCAACGCCTACCGGGTCAGCGACGGCAAGGAGCTGTTCGGCACCCCCGAAGGCAACTGCAAGCCCTTCGCCTTCTCCGGCGGCGACAAGCTGATCGCCGCGGTCAGCTGCCGCACCGACGACATCAAGAACCCGCAGAACCAGGTCCAGGAGCTGAACCCCGCCACCGGCAAGCCCCGGTGGACGTACCAGCCGCCGCGCGGCTGGGAGGTCAGCAAGGTCTACTCGACCACCCCGCTCGTCGTGCGGCTGGAGCACGAGGAGAAGAAGCAGTACACCATCGTCGCGCTCACCGAGAGCGGCAAGCTCCGCTCCCAGCTCGTGCCCGGCAAGAGTGACAAGCTCACCGCCGACTGCGGCAACAGCTTCGCGATCTTCGGCGAGAAGCTCGAAGGGTGCAGCGGCGTCGCCGCCGACGCCAACACCTTCTACATCGCGACCGAGGACGACAGCAGCGGTACCGCCCGGACGAACAAGGTCATCGCCTTCGACCTGAACACCGGGAAGCCCAAGTGGGAGGCGCCGGCCCCGGCCGAGCGCGTGCTGAAGCCGCTGGGCATGGAGGGCGGCGACGTCCTGCTCTACATGCGGCCGAAGTACGACACCGCCGGCGCCCTCGTGACCCTCCCGCCGACCGGCGGCACCCCGAAGACGCTGCTTCAGCACCCGTCGGGGGCGGGCCGGGTCGAGAACGGCTTCTTCTCGTCCAAGGTCCTCTACCAGGGCGGCCGTTCCTTCATCTTCAGCCAGCGCGTGAGCGCGAGCAACGACAAGGAAGAGCTGGAGCAGACGACGATGCTGGTGTTCGAGAAGTGACGGCCCGCCGCCACTCCCGAACGCAGCCGGCCGCTCCCGGCTCCCCGCGCCCCCACACCCACACGTCCCCCGAGGTACGCACGCCATGACCCAGCCGCCGCAGCAGCCGCCCCGCCCCGACGAGCCGTCGGACACGCCGCCGGGAGCACCGAACACGCCCCCGGCACCGCCCGCCGGTCCGCCCGCCGGTGGGTTCGGCGCGCCGCAGGACCCGCCGCCCGGGGGCTTCGGCCAGCCGACTCCGCCGCCCGCGGACCCCTTCGGCAAGCAGCCCCAGCAGCCGCCCGCCGCCCCGCCGCAGCCGCCCGCCGCACCCCAGCAGCCGCCCGCGGCCCCGCAGGGCGCGCCCGCCGGGGGCTACGGCACCCCGCCGCCCCCGGCGCCGGGCAGCTACCCCACCCCGCCCGCGCCGCAGCCCAACGGCTACGGCTACCCCCAGGCCCCGCAGCCGGGGTACGGCTACCCGCAGGCACCCGGCCAGCACGGCCAGCCCGGGATGCCGCAGCAGCCGTACGGGTACCCGACCCAGCCGATGCAGCCGCAGTACGGGGCTCCGCAGCCGGGCGGCAACGGCGGCAAGAAGTTCTCCACCCAGATGCAGATCATCGTCGCCGCGGCCGTCGCCGTGGTGCTGATCATCGGCGCCGGGGTCATCTACTCCGCCACCAGCGGTGATGGTGGCAAGGACGAGGCCTCCTCGTCCGGCTCCACCGGTGGCGAGGGCAAGGGCGGCGAGGGCAGCGGACTGGCCGGCGGCAGCGAGAAGGTGCCCGCCAACACCAAGTCCAAGGTCGCCTTCCAGGTGCCGCAGCCGGTGGTCAAGGACATCGTGACGGTCGAGGGCTCCTGGCTCACCGACAAGGCGTACGTGAAGTCCGGGATCAACGAGATCAACGGCTACGACCGCGACAAGGGCACCAAGCTCTGGTCCTTCCCGCTGCCCGGCGAGGTCTGCACCACGTCCCGGCACGTGAGCAAGGACGACAAGACGGCCATCGTCTTCCAGGAGACGAAGCCGACCAAGGAGAACAAGTACCCGTCGTGCAACCAGGTCGGCGTGATCGACCTGGCCGCCGGGAAGCTCCTGTGGAGCAAGAGCGTCACCTCCGCCACCGGCGGCGACCGGCCGGTCACCTTCGACGAGGTCACGCTCAGCGGGACCACCGTCGCCGCGGGCGGCACCTCGGGCGGCGCGGCCTTCAAGCTGGCCGACGGCGCCGAGCTCTGGAAGCCGAAGACCGGCGCGGACGGCTGCTACGACCGCGGCTACGCGGGCGGCGAGGCCCTCGCCGTGGTCCGCAAGTGCGGTACGTACGACAGCCCGCAGCTCACCGTGCAGGCGCTGAACCCGACGACCGGCGCACCGCTCTCCTCGTACCAGATGCCCGCCGGTGTCGAGTACGCGCACATCATCTCCACCAAGCCGCTGGTGGTCGCGGCCGACGTCGGCGACACCGCCGGCGACGGCAGCGGCATCTCCGACTTCTTCTCGATCGACGCGGCGACCGGCAAGCTGAAGGTCCGTATCCCCGCCGACGCGGAGAAGTACGCGGGCGACTGCGACTCCACCGAAGTCGAGAAGTGCCAGAACATGGCCGTCGGCAACAACCGGCTCTACCTGCCGACCGAGCGCCACGACGGAACCAGCGAGTACGGCGACACGAACGAGGTCGTCGCCTTCGACCTGGACACCGGCAAGCTCCTCGGCGGCCGGGCGGACGCGGGCGACCGCCACATCCTGACCCCGCTCCGGATGGACGGCACCAGCATCATCGCCTACAAGGAGGCCCCCTACGACAAGGGCGGCCAGGTCGTCTCCATCGACGGTGAGACCTTCAAGCAGACCACGCTGATGGAGAACCCGGACGACGAGGCCGTCCGCAAGGCGGAGAAGCGCTTCAGCATCGGCTCGGGAGCTGAACTCCTCTACTCCGAGGGGCAGCTCTACATGTCCGCCAAGTCGGTCCACAAGCCCAGCACCGTCACCCCCGACGAGAAGGTCTACCTCGTCGTCGCCTACGGCACCGGCTGATCACCCCGCCCCCTCCGGGCGACAACAGGCCCCGCCGGTCGATCTCCTGACCGGCGGGGCCGATCGTTTTCCGCCCCACTTGCGCGTGACGTGATCACCGATCGCAGGTCAACGAAGGCCGAAGGGCCCGGAATTCGGCAATCCCGGGGACTTCTCCCACGTAAGCGCCGCGCCGCGTCGGGCGAGCGTGTACCTTGCCGGGTCAGGAGTCCGGGGGGCCGGGCGTACAGGGCTTTTGGGGGCTGAGGACCGATGGGCGTGCGGCTCATGGTGGTCGACGATCACCGTCTGCTCGCCGAGGCACTCGCCTCGGCGCTGAAACTCCGCGGGCACCGGGTGCTCGCGGCGGCCGCGCCGACCTCCGGCGCCGCGGAACTGGTCGTCAGCAGGGCCCCGGAGGTCTGTCTGTTCGGTACGGCCTCGCCCGCCGCCCCCGGCGTCTTCGACCCGATCACGCGCATCGGCCAGGAGCGCCCGCAGGTGGCGGTGGTGGTCCTCGGACCGGTGCCCAGCCCGCGCGGGATCGCCGCGGCGTTCGCCGCCGGAGCCGCGGGGTACGTCCGGCACGACGAGCGCATCGAGGGCGTCGAGCGGGCCATGCTCAAGGCGCGGGCGGGGGAGAGCGCCATCGCCCCGCAGCTGCTGCGGGGGGCCTTCGCCGAGCTGCTCAACCCGGCGGCCCAGCCCGACGACGAGGGCCGGCGGCTGCTGCGGATGCTCACCCCGCGCGAGGCCGAGGTGCTGGTGCGGGTCGCCGAGGGCGAGGGCACCCGGCTGATCGCGGCCGGGATGGACATCGCCCCGAGCACCGCCCGCACCCACGTCCAGCGGGTCCTGATGAAGCTCGGGGTCGGCTCCCGGCTGGAGGCGGCCGCCCTCGCCGCCCGCACCGGACTGCTGGAGCGCGCCGCGGCGAACGGCGGCGCGCAGCAGGGCCCGTACGCTCCCGGGGGAACACAGCGCGGTACGCAGCAGGGGGACACCCCTGGCGGTACGCGACAGGGGCCGTACGTTCCCGGGCAGCGCGGGTGACGAACGGCCCCTGAGCGTGGAGTGGGCGGCGGCGGGTCAGCCCGTGCCGGACCCCGGCTCCCGCTCCGGCTCCGCTTCCGGGGCCGCCGGGGCCTCGGCCGGGCGCAGCTTCATCCAGACCAGGAAGAACAGGCCGAGCGCCAGCATGGCGAGGCCGGTCCACAGGTTGATGTGGACGCCCTCGGCCTTCTTCAGGTCGGCGTCGGACGGGCTGAGTCCGGCGATGGTGACGATCACTCCGTAGACCACGAACAGGCCGCCGATGATCCGCCGGATGTCGAAGAGACGGGCCGCGGTCGCGGACTTGCGCTCCAGCTCGGAGACTTCCTTGTGCAGGTCGGACATGGTGAGTGCCTCCGATCAGAACGAGTAGGGGATGTAGCACGCGGCGGCGAGCACGATCGCGCCCCAGCCGAGCAGCGCCGGCTTGCGGTACCAGGCCCGGTCGGCCTCGTCCAGCTCCTCGTCGGGGCTCGGCGACTCGGTCCCGTACACCAGACCGGCCAGCTCCGCCTCGGGCTTCGGCGCGGTGAAGAGGGTGACGACGACCATGACGACGGCTCCGGCGACGAAGCCGACGATCGCGGAGACGAAGTTGGCGCCCTGGTCGGAGGGGATGTCGATGATCCCGCCCTTGTAGATCCAGAAGTAGTTGATCATCGCGGCCGCGGTGCCCGCGACCAGGCCCCAGACACCGGACTTCATCGAGGCCCGCTTCCAGAACATGCCGATGATGAAGACGACGAACATCGGGACGTTGAAGAACGAGAACAGCGTCTGGAGGTAGCTCATGATGTTCGAGAAGCTGGCGGCGATGAACGCCGTGCCGATCGAGGCCAGCACACCGATCGCGGTGATCAGCCGGCCGAACCGCAGGTAGTACGTGTCCGGCTTGTCCTTCACCACGTACCGCTGCCAGATGTCGGTGGTGAACACCGTGTTGAACGAGGACACGTTGGCCGCCATGCCCGCCATGAACGCGGCGAGCAGACCGGTGACGGCGATGCCGAGCACACCGTTGGGCAGCAGTTCCTGCATCAGCAGGGGTATCGCGTCGTTGTAGGTCAGGTCGGAGTCCGGGGTGCCGATCTTGGGCACGATCACGGCGGCGACCAGGCCCGGGATCATCACCGCGAAGACGATGAAGATCTTCGGGAAGGCGGCGATCAGCGGGGTGCGCTTGGCGGCGGAGAGGTTCTTCGCGGACAGCGCGCGCTGCACCTCGGCGAAGTTCGTCGTCCAGTAGCCGAAGGACAGCACGAAGCCGAGGCCGAGGATGATCGTCAGCCAGTTGGCGCCCAGCGGGTTGGCGTCACCGATGCCGGTGCCGCCCCAGGCGGTCATGAAGTCCCCGCCGTGCTGCTTGGTCAGCGAGTCGCTCATGGCGTCCCAGCCGCCGACCCGCTTCAGGCCGAGGACGGTGAGGGGGATCAGCGCGGCGAGGATGACGAAGAACTGGAGCACCTCGTTGTAGATCGCCGAGGAGAGCCCGCCGATCGTGATGTAGACCAGCACGAACAGGCCCGCGACGACGATCGCGACCCACTGCGGCCAGCCGAGGAGCGCCTCGACGACGATCGACAGGGCGTAGAGGTTGACGCCCGCGATGAGGATCGCCGCGAAGGCGAAGAGCACGGAGCTCAGCAGGTGCGCGGACCTGTCGAACCGCTGGAGCAGGAACTCCGGCACGGAGCGCACCTTGGATCGGTAGTAGAACGGCATCATCACCAGGCCGAGGAAGACCATGGCGGGGATGGCGCCGATCCAGTACCAGTGCACCACCGCGACGCCGTACTGCGCGCCGGTGGCCGCCATGCCGAGGATCTCGGTGGCGCCGAGGTTCGCCGCGACGAAGGCGAGCCCGGTCACCCAGGCGGGCAGGGACCGTCCGGAGAGGAAGAAGTCGAGGCTCGTCTTGACGCTGGCACGGGCCATGAAGCCGATGCCGAGGACGACGACGAAGTAGATCGCCAGGATGGCGTAGTCGAGCCCGTTCGTGGGGAGCCGAAGCCCTTCGGCCAGTGTCTGCATGGGGGGTACTCGCTTCGTATCGCGAACTTAACCCGACGGAACTTACGCCGTCATGTTCGAGAAATGAACAGTCTCGTTGGGGTTCTTTGTTCGATCGTGATCGAGTGCGGGCGAATGTCCGGGTATGGGGCCCGTGCAACCGGAGTCGGATCCACCGCACCTCCGGCATTGACGGAGGTGTTCGCTTGTGATTTGTTGTGTGCGATTATGTTGGAGGGATCTGGTGGAGGACCCTGGTGAAGAAGACGGTGACGACCCTCGCCGACGGCCGTGAGCTGATCTACTACGACGCCGCGGAGGACACCGTCCGCGACGCCGTCGACCAGCGCCCCCTGGACCCCGTCTCGACCTCGTCCGAGATCCGCCGCGACCCGCTGCTCGGCGACGCGGTCGCCATCGCCTCGCACCGCCAGGCCCGCACCTACCACCCGCCGGCCGACGCCTGCCCGCTCTGCCCCACCCGGGAGGGCCGGCACAGCGAGATCCCCGACGACCACTACGACGTCGCGGTCTTCGAGAACCGCTTCCCCTCGCTCGCCGGCGACTCCGGCCGCTGCGAGGTCGTCTGCTTCACCTCCGACCACGACGCGTCCTTCGCCGACCTCACCGAGGAACAGGCCGCGCTCGTCCTCGCCGCCTGGACCGACCGCACCGCCGCCCTCGCCGCCCTCGGCCAGGTCACCCAGGTCTTCTGCTTCGAGAACCGCGGCGCCGAGATCGGCGTCACCCTCGGCCACCCGCACGGCCAGATCTACGGCTACCCCTTCGTCACCCCGCGCACCGAGCTGATGCTCCGCTCGGCCGCCCGGCACCGCGAGGAGACCGGCTCCAACCTCTTCGACGACGTGGTCGCCCGCGAGGAGAAGGACGGCTCACGCGTCGTCCTCGCCACCGACCACTGGATCGCCTTCGTCCCCTACGCGGCGCACTGGCCGTACGAGGTCCACCTGTACCCCCGCCGCCGCGTCCCCGACCTGCGGGAGCTGGACGAGGGCGCGCGGACAGAGTTCCCACAGGTCTATCTGGAACTCTTGAGGCGCTTCGACCGGATCTTCGGACCCGGCGAGCCGCCGACCCCGTACATCTCCGCCTGGCACCAGGCGCCGTTCGTGGCCGACGGCCGGGAGGACTTCGCCCTGCACCTGGAGCTTTTCACCATTCGCCGGACCTCCGGCAAGCTGAAGTTCCTCGCGGGGTCCGAGTCCGGCATGAGCGTGTTCATCAACGACGTGCCGCCGGAGGCCGCGGCCGAGCGACTGCGAGAGGTAGCGAGCCAGTGAGCAACCCCCAGAGCGTGTCCAACCCGCCCAAGAAGTACCTGGTCACCGGCGGCGCCGGATACGTCGGCAGTGTCGTCGCCCAGCATCTGCTGGAGGCCGGACACGCCGTGACCGTCCTCGACGACCTGTCGACCGGCTTCCGTGAGGGCGTCCCGGCCGGGGCCGCGTTCATCGAGGGCCGCATCCAGGACGCCGCCCGCCATCTGGACCCCTCCTACGACGGCGTCCTGCACTTCGCCGCCTTCTCCCAGGTCGGCGAGTCCGTCGTGAACCCCGAGAAGTACTGGGTCAACAACGTCGGCGGCACCACCGCCCTGCTCGCCGCCATGCGCGAACACGGCGTCCGCACCCTCGTGTTCTCCTCCACCGCCGCCACCTACGGCGAACCGGTCTCCAGCCCCATCACCGAGACCGACCCCACCGCGCCCACCAGCCCCTACGGGGCGTCCAAGCTCGCCGTCGACCACATGATCAGCGGCGAGGCCACCGCCCACGGCCTGGCAGCCGTCTCGCTGCGCTACTTCAACGTGGCGGGGGCGTACGGAAGTTGCGGGGAGCGGCACGACCCCGAGTCCCACCTCATCCCGTTGGTCCTCCAAGTCGCCCTGGGCAAGCGCGAGTCGATCAACGTCTACGGCGACGACTACCCCACCCCCGACGGCACCTGCGTCCGCGACTACATCCACGTCGCCGACCTCGCCGAGGCCCACCTGCTGGCCCTCACCGCCGCCGCCCCCGGCGAGCACCTGATCTGCAACCTCGGCAACGGCAACGGCTTCTCGGTCCGCGAGGTCATCGAGACCGTCCGCAAGGTCACCGGCCACCCGGTCCCCGAGACCGCAGCCCCCCGCCGCGGCGGCGACCCGGCCGTCCTCGTCGCCTCCGCCGCCACCGCCATCGAGCGCCTCGGCTGGCAGCCGTCCCGCGCCGACCTGGCCGGAATCATCGCCGACGCCTGGCAGTTCGCCCGCCGAGAGGACACGACCACCCCATGACCGAGCACGCCGAACCGACCGCGACCGCCGTCGAGGGGCACCGGGCCGACCCCGCCGCGACCTTCGCCGAGCTGTACGGAAACGAGCCCGACGGCATCTGGGCCGCACCCGGACGAGTGAACCTGATCGGCGAGTACACCGACTTCAACGACGGCTTCGTCATGCCGCTCGCCCTCCCGCACACCGCCGTCGCCGCCGTCTCCCGCCGCGACGACGGCGTCCTGCGCCTCTACTCCACCGACGTCCCCGGCGGTGTCGTCTCGCTGCGCACCGACGAACTCACCCCGCACTCCGGCCACGGCTGGGCCGCCTACCCCGCCGGGGTCCTCTGGGCGCTGCGCGAGGCCGGGCACCCGGTCACCGGGGCGGACATCGCGCTGACCTCCACCGTGCCCACCGGTGCCGGGCTCTCCTCATCCGCCGCCCTCGAAGTCGTCACCGCGCTCGCCCTGAACGACCTCTTCGCACTCGGCCTGAGCGCCGCCGAACTCGCCGTGATCGGCCGCCGCGCCGAGAACGACTTCGTCGGCGTGCCCTGCGGGATCATGGACCAGATGGCCTCGGCCTGCTGCACCGAGGGCCATGCCCTCCACCTGGACACCCGCGACCTCTCGCTGCGCCAGGTCCCCTTCGACCTGGCGTCCCAGGGGCTGACGCTCCTGGCCGTCGACACCCGGGTCAAGCACGCGCTCGGCGACGGTGCGTACGCGGAGCGCCGGGCCGGCTGCGAGGAGGGCGCCCGGCTGCTCGGCATACCGATGCTGCGCGATCTGCCGTACGAGAATCTCGCCTCGGCCCTGGCCACCCTCGCCGACGCCGGGGCGGACGAGTCCGTCATCCGGTACGTACGCCATGTCGTCGGCGACAACCGCCGGGTCGAGCAGGTCATCGCCCTGCTCGACGCGGGCGACGTCCGTGCAGCGGGCCCCGTCCTGAACGAGGGCCACCTCTCGCTCCGGGACGATCTGCGGGTCTCCTGCCCCGAGTTGGACCTCGTGGTCGAGTCGGCGAACGCGGCCGGGGCGCTGGGTGCGCGGATGACCGGGGGCGGCTTCGGTGGCTCCGCGGTCGTCCTGGTGGAGGAGTCGGCGGCCGGAACGGTGGCCAAGGCGGTCAGCGAGGCGTTCGCGGCGGCCGGACACGCGGCCCCGGGGATCTTCGACGCCGTCCCGTCCGCCGGAGCGCGCCGGCTGCGCTGAGCCTGTTCCGGTGTCCCGCGCTCACAGGTCCTTGACCAGGATGAACTCGGTGACGCCGGGCGGGTAGTCGGCGACCCGGCCGATCTCCTCGTACCCCTGTCCGCGGTAGAAGCCGGGGGCCTGGAAATCCCAGGTCTCCAGCCGCGAGCGGGTGCAGGCGCGCTCGGTGCGGGCCGTCCGTTCGGCCTCGGCGAGCAGGCGCGCGCCGAGGCCGAGGCCCCGGTGCGGGGCGTCGACCCAGAGCAGATCGACGTGCAGCCAGTACGCCCAGGTCCGCCCGGTCAGCCCGCCCGCCAGGGCCCCGTGCTCGTCCAACGCCCACACCTCCAGCGGGACTTCGTGCTCTGCGGAGGTGGAGAGCAGCGCACGCAGGCCGGCCGACGCGGCGACGTTGTCCTCGTGCAGACGCCCGCTCAGCAGAATGCGACGTTCTTTGTCTACTTCTGTCTCAAGACGGAACATGAATCCACCCTAAGACGCGCCTGAGGCAACCAGTTCGCCGAATCGCCTTCCCCCTGTGGCCCCCGCCCGTACGCTGATGCTCAGCACCGGTGGGGGCCGGTGTCGATTCAGGGGAGCGAGAAAGCCGGGTACGGCGTCCGGGGCAGGGTGGCAGGCGGTTCGACGACGGCGGTCGTCGGCGCGGCAGACCACCGAGCGGCCGACGGACGCCGTACCCGCAGCTATCCGCCCCCACCGATGGGGGTTCTGTGGCGCGTATCCGGGTTCTCGTGGTGGACGACCACCGCATCTTCGCCGAGTCGCTCGCGGCCGCCCTCGCGGCCGAACCGGACGTCGACGTCTCCGCCGCGGGCAGCGGCCCGGCCGCGCTGCGCGCCCTGGAGCGCGCGGCCGCCGAGGGGCGCGGTTACGACGTGCTCCTGGTCGACGCCGAGCTGGGCGCCCTGACGAACGGCGAGCCGCCCGCCGTCCCCGCGCCCCGGCAGGAGGAGACGGCCGCCGTCGACGGCATCGCGCTGGTCGCCGGGGTCCGCGCGGCCCGGCCCGCCGTGCGGTCGGTGGTGCTCGCCGAGAAGGACGACCCGCGCGCGGCCGCCCGGGCGCTCCAGGCGGGGGCCTCGGGCTGGGTGGCCAAGGACTGTTCGCTGCAACGGCTGCTGTCGGTGATCCGGGGCGTGCTGCGCGACGAGACGCATCTGCCGCCCGCCCTGCTCACCGGCGTCCTGCGGGAGCTGACCGCGGCCCGCAAGCACCGCACCGAGAGCGAGCGGCTGGTGGAGTCGCTGACGCCCCGGGAGCGCGAGGTGCTGCGCTGCATGGTGGCGGGCCTGGGCCGCAAGGCGGTCGCGGAGCGGCTGTTCCTGTCCCCGCACACGGTGCGCACCCATATGCAGAACGTGCTGGGCAAGCTCGGGGTGCACTCGACGCTGGCCGCGGTGGCGCTGGCCCGCCGGGCGGGGGTCGGCCCGGCCGACGCGGGAACGGGTGCGCTAGGTCGGGATGTTGTCGAACGGGGCGGTCAACTGGCGCAGTAGCCCGGCCAGGTCGCCGCGCTGGGCGCGGGAGAGCTCGGCGAGGATGGCGCGCTCCTGGGCGAGGAGCCCGGCCAGCGACTGGTCGGCCTTGTCGCGCCCCTCGGCCGTGAGCCGGACGAGGACGCCGCGCCGGTCGTTCGGGTCGGGCAGCCGCTCGACGAGGTTCTTCTTGGTGAGCCGGTCGATGCGGTTGGTCATCGTGCCCGAGGTGACCAGGGTCTGGGTGAGGAGCTGCCCGGGGGAGAGCTGGTACGGGGCGCCGGCCCGGCGGAGCGACGTGAGCACGTCGAACTCCCACGGCTCCAGATTGTGCTCGGAGAACGCTATGCGGCGGGCCCGGTCGAGGTGGCGTGCCAGGCGGGAGACGCGACTGAGCACCTCGAGTGGTTCCACGTCGAGGTCGGGGCGCTCGCGGCGCCATGCAGCGACCAGTCGGTCGACCTCGTCCTCCATGTCGATCAGTGTAGAGGGTCCCTCGACATGAAGTCTCTTGAATTCAAGTGTCTTGACATCAAGAGATCCTCGGCGTGATCCTGTTCCCCATGACCGCAACCCACCAGCCTTCCTGGGATCCGCAGCAGTACCTGCGCCACGCGGACCACCGCACCCGCCCCTTCCAGGACCTCCTGGCCCGTATCGGCGATCTTCCCGGCCACCCCGCACCCCGTATCGCCGACCTCGGCTGCGGCGCGGGCAACGTCACCGCGCTCCTCGCCGACCGCTGGCCCGAGGCCCGGATCACCGGCTACGACACCTCGCGCGAGATGCTCGCCGAGGCCGCCGCCCACGCCCGGCCGCCCCTGCTCGACTTCGCCGAGGCCGACGCCGCGACCTGGGAGCCCACCGAGACGTACGGTCTGATCGTCTCCACCTCCGCACTCCAGTGGATCCCCGGCCACGCCGACCACTTCCCCCGCTGGCTCGACGCCCTCGCGCCCGGCGGCACGCTCGCCTTCCAGGTCCCCGGCAACTTCACCGCCCCCAGCCACACACTCCTGGCCGGCCTCCGCGAGTCCGACCGCTGGCGTCCCCTGCTCCACGGCGTCGGCGACCGCACCGCCTCCGTCCTGGACCCCACCGACTACCTCACCCGCCTCCGCGACCTCGGCTGCACGGCGGATGTCTGGGAGACCACCTACCTCCAGACCCTGCACGGCGACGACGCGGTCCTCGACTGGGTCAAGGGCACCGCCCTGCGCCCCGTCCTCACCGCGCTGGCCGACAACCCGGCCGCCCGCGACGCGTTCCTCGCCGCCTACCGCGACCTGCTCCGCGAGGCCTACCCGCCGGGCCCGTACGGCACGGTCTTCCCGTTCCGCCGCATCTTCGCGGTCGCCCGCAAGGAGAAGCGATGACCGCCGCTCCCGGCCTCGCCCTCGCCGCCGTCGACCACGTCCAGCTCGCCGCCCCGCCCGGCTCCGAGGACGCCCTGCGCACCTTCTACGCCGGCGCCCTGGGCATGACCGAGATCCCCAAACCCCCGGTGCTCGCCGCCCGCGGCGGCTGCTGGTTCGCCGCCGGACCGGTCCAGCTCCACCTGGGCATCGAGGAGGACTTCCGCCCCGCGAAGAAGGCCCACCCGGGACTGCGCGTCACCGGCATCGAGGCCTGCGCGGCCCGCCTGGAGTCCCACGGCGTGGCCGTCACCTGGGACGACGACCTCCCCGGCCACCGCCGCTTCTACGCCCACGACCCGGCCGGCAACCGCCTGGAGTTCCTGGAGCCGGACGCGTAACCGGGCGGAGCAAGCCCCGAGCCGCTGCGGGGTGAGCCCGGAGCCGGCTCCTCAGCTCTTCCGGTGCCCTATCAGCCGCGGCTTCGACTCCAGGTTCTCCAGCCCGTGCCAGCAGAGGTTCACCAGGTGCGCGGCCACCTCCGCCTTCTTCGGCTTGCGCACGTCCAGCCACCACTGGCCCGTCAGCGCCACCATCCCCACCAGCGCCTGCGCGTACAGCGGGGCCAGCTTCGGGTCGAAGCCGCGGGCCTTGAACTCCAGGCCCAGGATGTCCTCCACCTGCGTGGCGATATCGCTGATCAGCGACGCGAACGTGCCCGTCGACTGCGCCACAGGCGAATCCCGCACCAGGATCCGGAAACCGTCCGTGTACGACTCGATGTAGTCCAGCAGCGCGAACGCCGCCTGCTCCAGCAGCTCACGTGGATGCCCCGCCGTGAGCGCCCCCTGCACCATGTCCAGCAGCTGGCGCATCTCGCGGTCGACCACCACCGCGTACAGGCCCTCCTTGCCGCCGAAGTGCTCGTACACCACCGGCTTGGACACCCCGGCGCGCGCCGCGATCTCCTCCACCGACGTGCCCTCGAAGCCCTTGTCGGCGAACAGGGCGCGCCCGATGTCCAGCAGCTGCTCGCGGCGCTCCTTCCCCGTCATCCGGACCCGCCGGGCCCGGCGGGAGGGGGAGGTCCTGCTCTTGTCGCTGCCTGTGCTGGAGTCCGTCGCCACGTCGTCAATCATGCCGCGTCGGCCGGTACGGACGTGCGCCGGGAGTCGATCCGCGCGGCATCCGGCCACCGCACGTCATAGGCCCAGCCCAGCTTCTCGAACCAGCGGATCAGCCGGGCGCTGGAGTCGATCTGCCCCCGCATCACCCCGTGGCGGGCGCTCGTCGGGTCCGCGTGGTGCAGGTTGTGCCAGGACTCGCCGCACGACAGCACCGCCAGCCACCACACGTTCCCCGACCGGTCACGCGACTTGAACGGCCGCTTGCCCACCGCGTGGCAGATCGAGTTGATCGACCAGGTCACGTGGTGCAGCAGCGCGACCCGTACCAGCGAACCCCAGAAGAACGCCGTCGCCGCACCCCACCACGACATCGTCACCAGGCCGCCCACCAGCGGCGGGATCGCCAGCGAGACGATCGTGAAGGTCAGGAAGTGGCGCGAGACCGCCCGGATCGCCGGGTCCTTGATCAGATCGGGAGCGTACTTCTGCTGCGGCGTCTGCTCCTCGTCGAACATCCACGCGATGTGCGCCCACCACAGCCCCTTCATCAGAGCCGGCAGGCTCTCCCCGAACCGCCACGGCGAATGCGGGTCGCCCTCCGCGTCCGAGAACCGGTGGTGCTTGCGGTGATCGGCCACCCACCGCACCAGCGGCCCCTCCACCGCCAGCGAGCCCATCACGGCCAGCGCGATCCGCAGCGGCCGCTTCGCCTTGAACGAACCGTGCGTGAAATACCGGTGGAAGCCGATCGTGATCCCGTGACAGCCGATGAAGTACATCGCCACCAGCAGGCCGATGTCGAGCCAGCTCACCCCCCAGCCCCACGCCAACGGCACCGCCGCGACCAGCGCCACGAACGGCACCACGATGAACGCCAGCAGCGCGAACTGCTCGATCGACCGCTTGCTGTCGCCGCCCAGTGTGGCGGAGGGCAGCGGAGCCGCGGCGGCTCCGGGTGGCTCGGTCTCGTCGACCGCAGGAGGAGTGCTCGGCATGGGGGGATACCTCTGAGGGTGAGGGAGAAGGCTCGGACGGCCGTGGCTACGGTTCCGTAACCTACGGCTTGGTAAGTATGGCAGTGACGGGCCCCACAACACGAGAGGCCGCTCCAACCCGTCCCACGCGGTAGCCCGCCCGCCACCGGGGTAGGGGGTAACCGCCCGGGTGCGCCCGCGGCGGCGGCCGCGACCCCTGCGGGGCAACGGACACGCCGCCTGCGACGACACCTATCCTGGGAGGGTCGGACAGCGCGGTCCGCACCCGCTCGTCGGGGCGTGGCGACAGCACCGCTGCCAGCCGCAGGGCCCCGGACCCCGCCACCCGCCCCCACCGCCACGCACCGGGGGACGGCGAAGCGAACGCACCTCCTCATTCACTGCAAGGAGCCGCACACTGTGAGCAGTGCCGACCAGACCCCTGCCGCCAGCCCCGCGCTGCGCGCCGACATCCGCCGCCTCGGCGACCTCCTCGGCGAGACCCTCGTACGCCAGGAGGGCCAGGAACTCCTCGACCTCGTCGAACGAGTACGCGCCCTGACCCGCACCGACGGCGAAGCCGCCGCCGAGCTCCTCGGCGAGACGGAGCTGGAGACCGCCGCACAGCTCGTGCGCGCCTTCTCCACCTACTTCCACCTCGCCAACGTCACCGAGCAGGTCCACCGCGCCCACGAGATGCGCGACCGCCGCTCGGCCGAGGGCGGCCTCCTGGCCCGCACCGCCGACCGCCTCAAGGACGCCGACCCCGAGCACCTCCGCGAGACGGTCAAGAACCTCAACGTCCGGCCCGTCTTCACCGCCCACCCCACCGAGGCCGCCCGCCGCTCCGTCCTCAACAAGCTGCGCCGCATCGCCGAGCTGCTGGAGACCCCGGTCATCGAGGCCGACCGCCGCCGCCTCGACCTCCGCCTCGCCGAGAACATCGACCTCATCTGGCAGACCGACGAGCTCCGCG
Source organism: Streptomyces rubiginosohelvolus (assembly GCF_014649875.1). Lineage (GTDB taxonomy): Bacteria > Actinomycetota > Actinomycetes > Streptomycetales > Streptomycetaceae > Streptomyces > Streptomyces rubiginosohelvolus. Next base: position 61,863 of record NZ_BMTW01000013.1, read on the forward strand.
TCGTCCGCCCGGAGCCCGCCGACGAGGCCCGCAACGCCATCTACTACCTGGACGAGCTGCACGCAGGCGCCGTCGGCGACGTCCTGGAGGACCTCGCCGCCGAGCTGGACCGCGTCGGCGTCGAACTCCCCGCCGGGACCCGCCCCCTCACCTTCGGCACCTGGATCGGCGGCGACCGCGACGGCAACCCCAACGTGACGCCCGCCGTCACCTGGGACGTCCTGATCCTCCAGCACGAGCACGGCATCACCGACGCCCTGGAGATGATCGACTACCTCCGAGGCCTCCTCTCCAACTCCATCCGTTACGCCGGAGCCACCGAGGAACTCCTCACCTCCCTCCAGGCCGACCTGGAGCGCCTCCCCGGCATCAGCCCCCGCTACAAGCGGCTGAACGCCGAGGAGCCCTACCGCCTCAAGGCCACCTGCATCCGGCAGAAGCTCGTCAACACCCGCGAGCGCCTCGCCGAGGGCACCCCCCACCGCCCCGGCTGCGACTACCTCGGCACCGCCGAGCTCCTCGCCGACCTGGAGCTCATCCAGACCTCCCTGCGCGAGCACCGCGGCGGCCTCTTCGCCGACGGCCGCATGGACCGCACCATCCGCACGCTCGCCGCCTTCGGCCTCCAGCTCGCCACCATGGACGTACGCGAGCACGCCGACGCCCACCACCACGCCCTCGGCCAGCTCTTCGACCGGCTCGGCGAGGAATCCTGGCGCTACGCCGACATGCCGCGCGACTACCGCCAGAAGCTGCTCGCCAAGGAGCTGCGCTCCCGCCGGCCGCTGGCCCCCACCCCCGCCCCGCTCGACGCGGCCGGCGAGAAGACCCTCGGCGTCTTCCACACCATCAAGCAGGCCTTCGAACGCTTCGGCCCCGAAGTCATCGAGTCCTACATCATCTCCATGTGCCAGGGCGCCGACGACGTCTTCGCCGCCGCCGTCCTCGCCCGCGAGGCCGGACTCATCGACCTCCACGCCGGCTGGGCCAAGATCGGCATCGTGCCGCTCCTGGAGACCACCGACGAGCTCAAGGCCGCCGACCTCATCCTCGACGAGATGCTCGCCGACCCCTCCTACCGGCGCCTCGTCTCCCTGCGCGGCGACGTCCAGGAGGTCATGCTCGGCTACAGCGACTCGTCCAAGTTCGGCGGGATCACCACCTCCCAGTGGGAGATCCACCGCGCCCAGCGCCGGCTGCGCGACGTCGCCCACCGCTACGGCGTACGCCTGCGCCTCTTCCACGGCCGCGGCGGCACCGTCGGCCGCGGCGGCGGCCCCTCGCACGACGCGATCCTCGCCCAGCCGTGGGGGACGCTGGAGGGCGAGATCAAGGTGACCGAGCAGGGCGAGGTCATCTCCGACAAGTACCTCATCCCCGCGCTCGCCCGCGAGAACCTGGAACTGACCGTCGCGGCCACCCTCCAGGCCTCCGCCCTGCACACCGCGCCCCGCCAGTCCGACGAGGCCCTCGCCCGCTGGGACGCGGCCATGGACACCGTCTCCGACGCGGCCCACAGCGCCTACCGCAAGCTCGTCGAGGACCCGGACCTGCCGTCGTACTTCCTCGCCTCCACCCCGGTGGACCAGCTCGCCGACCTGCACCTGGGCTCGCGGCCCGCCCGCCGCCCCGGCTCGGGCGTCTCGCTGGACGGCCTGCGGGCCATCCCGTGGGTCTTCGGCTGGACCCAGTCGCGGCAGATCGTGCCCGGCTGGTTCGGCGTCGGCTCCGGCCTCAAGGCCCTGCGCGAGGCCGGTCTCGACACCGTCCTCGACGAGATGCACGAGCACTGGCACTTCTTCCGCAACTTCATCTCCAACGTCGAGATGACGCTCGCCAAGACCGACCTGCGCATCGCCCGCCACTACGTCGACACGCTCGTCCCCGACGAGCTGAAGCACGTCTTCGACGGCATCGAGGCCGAACACGCCCTCACCGTGCAGGAAGTCCTGCGGATCACCGGCGGCGAGAAGCTGCTCGACACCAACCCGGTGCTCCAGCAGACCTTCTCCATCCGCGACGCCTACCTGGACCCGATCTCCTACCTCCAGGTCTCCCTGCTCGCCCGCCAGCGCCAGGCCGCCGAACGCGGCGAGGAGCCCGACCCGCTGCTCTCCCGCGCCCTGCTGCTCACCGTCAACGGCGTCGCGGCAGGTCTGCGCAACACCGGCTGAGCACCGCGCAGTCAAACGGGCGGTCCTGCTACAGCGCGACGAACGTCGCCACCAGCAGGGCCGCCCCCGCCGTTCCCGCACCCCACGCCGTCCGCGTCATCCGCAGCCCCCCGCCGATCACGAACGCGGCCAGCACCAGCGCACCGGCGAGCGGAACCCAGGCATGCAGAAAGCCCGGCAACCCCGTGCGGACCACCGCATCGGAACCGGGCTTCACCACCACGGGGAAACGATCCCCCTCACGCGCCGCGACGGACCGGTCCACGGTCACCCGCGGGCGCTCCCGCGACACCGAGTCGGGTGTGAACGACCCGGTGCACTTCTCCTCGCCGCACTCCGTGACCGTCACGGTCCCGTGGTCGCGGCCCTTGGCCAGAATGATGTGGTGCGCGGCGTCCCACGACGCCCAGGCACCCGCGACCAGCAGCACCAGGACGACCAGCCCCATGGCCACCCGCCGCCCCGCTGCCGCCGCCCGGTGGGAAGAGCTCCGCTTCATGGGGGCAGATCCTTGGCCAGACCCGCACCCGCGGTCAACCTATGGCCGAAAAACGCCCCAGCAGCACCAGGAATGTCAGGAGTTGTACGCGGCGAGGGAGAGGCACCCCTCGCTCAGGAGTTGTACGCGCTCTGCGCCCGCTCAAGACCCTCCGCCAGCAGACACTCCACCGCGTCCGCCGACCGGTCCACCAGGAACGCCAGCTCCTTGCGCTCCGTCGACGAGAAGTCCTTGAGCACGAAGTCCGCGACCTGCATCCGCCCCGGCGGCCGCCCGATCCCGAACCGCACCCGGTGATAGTCCGGACCCATCGCCTTCGTCATCGACTTCAGCCCGTTGTGCCCGTTGTCCCCGCCGCCCAGCTTCAGCCGCAGCGAACCGTAGTCGACGTCCAACTCGTCGTGGATCGCGACGACATGGTCCGTCGGCACCTTGTAGAAGTCGCGCAGCGCCGTCACCGGACCGCCCGACAGATTCATGTACGACATCGGCTTCACCAGCACCACCCGCCGGCTCGCCGGACCCGGCGGACCGATCCGCCCCTCCACGACCTGCGCCTGCGCCTTCTGCGCCCGCTTGAACTTCCCGCCGATCCGGGTCGCCAGCAGATCGGCGACCATGAACCCGACGTTGTGGCGGTTCGCCGCGTAGTCGGGACCCGGATTGCCCAGGCCCACGATGAGCCAGGGGTCGGTGGCGTCGGACATCAGCGCTCGGTCTCCTCGTACTCGTACATCTCGCACTTGGGGCATGGCAGGCAGGGCAGGCACGGCAGCCGAACGGGGCGGCGGCTCCCCGGGAAGGGAACCACCACCCCGTCAGTCAAGCAGGTGGAACGGTGAGGGGAGAGGCTCAGGCCTCGGCGCCTTCGGCGGTCTCGCCCTCGGCGGCCTCGTCGGCGGCCGGCTCCTCGGCCTGCGCGGCGACGACCTGGATCACGATGGCGTCCTCGTCACCGGCCAGCGTGGCGCCCTTGGGCAGCTCGATGTCCTTGGCGACGATCGAGTCGCCGGCGTCCAGGCCCGCGACGGAGACCGTGACGGACTCGGGGATGTGGGTGGCCTCGGCCTCGACCAGCAGGGTGTTCTGGACGAACTCCAGCAGGTTGGCGCCCGGCGCCAGGTCGCCCTCGGCGTGGACCGCGATCTCGACCTGGACCTTCTCGCCGCGCTTCACGGTGAGCAGGTCGACGTGCTCGATGGTGCCCTTGAGGGGGTGACGCTGGACGGCCTTCGGGATGACCAGCGCGTCCTTGCCGTCGATCTCCAGACCGATCAGCACGTTGGCCGTACGCAGGGCGAGCAGCAGCTCGTGGCCCGGCAGCGTGACGTGGACGGGCTCGGCGCCGTGGCCGTAGACGACACCGGGAACACGGTCGGCGCGGCGGACACGGCGGGCGGCGCCCTTGCCGAACTCGGTACGGACCTCGGTGGCGAGCTTGATCTCGGCCATGGTGCACTCCTCGTCAGGTACGGAGAGCCGTCGGGGGTGACGGAACTCGAACGGTCACCCGGCCCACGACAGGCCTGCTACGAAGAGCGCGTCGATAACGGACCGCCGTACACACGGGTACGGCCTCCCTCGCCGAGCAACTCGCTGAGTCTACCCGGCGGGGAGGCCGCACCCCAAAGTGGATCAACAGGGGACCGCTCGGGCGGTCGGCCCTGCTCCTCTCAGCCCTGCCCTGTCAGCCCTGCTCCTCGAAGAGGCTCGTCACCGAACCGTCCTCGAACACCTCACGCACCGCACGCGCGATCGTCGGCGCGATCGAGAGCACCGTGATCTTGTCCAGCTCCAGCTCGCCCGGCGTCGGCAGCGTGTCCGTGAACACGAACTCGCTCACCTTCGAGTTCTTCAGCCGGTCGGCCGCCGGACCCGACAGCACGCCGTGCGTCGCCGTGACGATGACGTCCTCCGCGCCGTGCGCGAACAGGGCGTCCGCGGCGGCGCAGATCGTGCCACCGGTGTCGATCATGTCGTCGACCAGCACACAGACCCGGCCCTCGACGTTGCCGACGACCTCGTGGACGGAGACCTGGTTCGGCACGTCCTTGTCGCGGCGCTTGTGCACGATCGCCAGCGGGGCGTCCAGCCGGTCGCACCAGCGGTCGGCGACCCGCACGCGGCCCGCGTCCGGCGAGACGATCGTCAGCTTGGAGCGGTCGACCTTCGCACCCACGTAGTCCGCCAGGATCGGCAGCGCGAACAGGTGGTCCACCGGGCCGTCGAAGAAGCCCTGGATCTGGTCCGTGTGCAGATCGACGGTGAGGATCCGGTCCGCACCCGCCGTCTTCATCAGGTCCGCCACCAGACGGGCCGAGATCGGCTCGCGGCCCTTGTGCTTCTTGTCCTGGCGGGCGTACCCGTAGAACGGCACGATCACCGTGATCGAGCGGGCGGACGCGCGCTTCAGCGCGTCCAGCATGATCAGCTGCTCCATGATCCACTTGTTGATCGGAGCCGTGTGGCTCTGGATCAGGAAGCAGTCCGCGCCACGTGCCGACTCCTGGAACCGCACATAGATCTCACCGTTGGCGAAATCGAACGCCTTCGTCGGCACGAGACCGACTCCCAGCTGATGGGCGACCTCCTCGGCCAGCTCGGGGTGGGCGCGGCCGGAGAAGAGCATCAGTTTCTTCTCGCCGGTCGTCTTGATCCCGGTCACAGCACAGTCTCCTCAGACGTGTATCTGGCGCTGCACGCATAGGTCCCGATGTGCAACGAGCCAGCCGAAATGGGGTGAGCATCTATCACGGTACGCCGTCACCGGCGCACCTGTTTCCGGTCAGCTTTGCCCGTTGGGCTCCTGCGACGACGCCTGAGCGGCCTGCGCGGCGGCGCTGCCCGGACGCTTCCGGGCCACCCAACCCTCGATATTCCGCTGCTGGCCCCGCGCCACGGCCAGCGAACCGGACGGCACGTCCTTCGTGATGACCGACCCGGCGGCGGTGTAGACGCCGTCCCCGACCGTGACCGGTGCCACAAACATATTGTCCGAACCGGTGCGGCAGTGGGAACCGATCGTCGTGTGGTGCTTGGCCACCCCGTCGTAGTTCACGAAGACGCTCGCCGCACCGATGTTGGTGTGGTCGCCGATGGTCGCGTCGCCGACGTAGCTGAGGTGCGGGACCTTCGTCCCTTCCCCGATGGTGGCGTTCTTCATCTCCACGTACGTCCCGGCCTTGGCCTTGACCCCCAGCCGGGTCCCCGGCCGCAGGTACGCGTACGGGCCGACGGTCGCCCCCGGCCCGATCTCGGCCGAGAGCGTCACGGTGTTGTCGACGCGGGCGCCGGCGCCGACGAGGGTGTCCTCGATCCGGGAGTTCGGCCCCACCTCGGAGTCCTCGGCGAGATGCGTGGAGCCGAGCAGCTGCGTCCCCGGGTGCACGACCGCGTCCCGCTCGTACGTCACGGTCGCGTCGATCAGCGTGGACGCCGGGTCGACGATCGTCACCCCGGCGAGCATCGCCCGCTCCAGCAGCCGCTCGTTCAGCAGCCGGCGTGCCTCGGCCAGCTGGAGCCGGTTGTTGATGCCGAGGATCTCGCGGTGGTCGCCCGCCACGGACGCGCCGACGCGGTGCCCGGCCTCGCGGAGGATGGACAGCACGTCGGTGAGGTACTCCTCGCCCTGGCTGTTGTCGGTGCGCACCTTGCCCAGCGCGTCGCCCAGCAGCCGCCCGTCGAACGCGAACACCCCGGAGTTGATCTCGCGGATCGCCCGCTGCTCGTCGGTGGCGTCCTTGTGCTCGACGATCTCGGTGACCGCGCCGGTGGAGGGGTCGCGCACGATGCGCCCGTAGCCGGTGGAGTCCGGGACCTCGGCGGTCAGGACGGTCACCGCGTTGGCGTCGGCGGAGTGGGTGGCGGCGAGCGCGCCGAGCGTCTCGCCGGAGAGCAGCGGGGTGTCGCCGCACACGACGATCACGGTCCCGTCGACGGCCCCGCCGAGCTCTTCCAGCCCCATGCGGACGGCGTGCCCGGTGCCGTTCTGCTCGGCCTGGAAGGCGGTGCGCACGGGGGCGTCGCCGGCGTTGAGATGCGCGGTGACCTGCTCACTGGCGTGGCCGACGACCACGACGAGGTGCTGGGGGTCCAGCTCGCGGGCGGCGGCGACGACATGTCCGACGAGCGAGCGCCCGGAGATCTCGTGCAGAACCTTGGGAGTCTTCGACTTCATACGGGTGCCCTCACCCGCTGCGAGGACGACGACGGCTGCCGGGCTGGTTGCGCTCACGGATGTGCCCTTCGGCTTCGGGTGGTGGTCATCCGCAGGATACCGGGGGTGTTTCCACGGGAAACGGGGGCGGGCCCCGACCGGTGTGGTCGGGGCCCGCGTGTCGAAGCTCCCCCATCAGGATTCGAACCTGAACAGACGGTACCAAAAACCGCAGTGCTGCCTGATTACACCATGGGGGATTAATACCGGCTAAACCGGACATTGGATCGGTTCGCCGGATCGGCACCCAACACTATGCCGTACCAAGCGCCTTCCACGCGACGATAGAGCTCGGCGCTCTTGGTCACGTAGACGACGAGGCAACCGCGATAGGCCTCACCGGTGTTCTTGCGGTTGGTCTTCGGGGTGTGCTTCTTGAGTGTTGCCTTCATGAAGTCGGTGCGGGGCACCCCCGTGACCTCCGACCAGAAGCTCTCCGCTCCCGCCACGTCCACCGATTCGTGGATGCTGACGCGCACGTGCAGCCGCTCGCGTGCCACGCCCAGCAGGTCGAGCCAGCTGAGGTAGAACTTGATCACGTCGGGGTCGCTGTTGATGAAGAGCAGGCTTTCCCGGCGACTGTATGGCTTGTCCTTCATGCCCTCGGCCCAGTAGAGCGCGACGCCTGCGACAAAGAGCTCCCGATCGGTGAGTTCGCCCACCGACTCTCGTGCGACGCGCTTGGTCTCCAGTCGTTCCTGGTCCTGACCCGCCCGCAGCGCGGCGAGTCCTGCCTGCATCCGGGCGAGGCGCTCCTCTTCGGTGTAGCGAGGTTCAGGCTTCGGCAGATCCCGTACCCAGAGTGAGACCGAACTCTTCGAGCACCCCAGCTCCACCTGGATCTGGTCATACGTCATGCCCTTGAGGCGCAGTTCCCGGGCCCTCTCCCGGAGGTCGTCCTTGGCGTTCGGCCGCTTCGTCCACTCCGGTGCCGGTTCACCCTGGAGGAGGCGGTGGAGCATGTCGTTGTTGAAGACCTTCAGCCGGTCCCTGATCTGCCGAACGCTCAACCCCTCCCGGCGCAGCGCCACCGCCCGCTCGCGTAACCCCTCGAAGTCGGCGTACTTGCTTGTGGTTTCCGTCATACGGTGATCGTCGTCCGGAATGCGAACGTCCGGGTCGAAAGCGCGGTCGATTCGCCATTTCAGGCGATCGGCATGCGTTTCGTGCATGTTCGAATGCGGAACGTGCTGTTGCCGGTCACCCGGAATTGAGATGCGTCCGCCCGTAGGCTGGATGCCATGACCGCAACGGGGGCAGACCGGGAGGCGGCGGGATCGACCACCCGCGGCTACTGGTGGTGGGAGCGGCGACGGAGTGTCGCCCTGGACGTGGGACTGGCGCTGGTATCGGCGCTGGAGTGTGGCCTGGAGGGGGTGGAGTTCGCCCGGAACACCGGGATTCCGGTGCCGGTGGGTGTGGTGTTCGGGCTTCTCGCGGGTTCGGTGCTGCTGGTGCGCCGGCGGTGGCCGATCGTCGTGGTGTTGCTGACGATCGCGATGACGCCCGCCGAGATGGGCTTCCTGATGGCCCTGGTCGGCCTGTACACGCTGGCCGCCTCCGAGGTGCCGCGCCGGATCACCGTCGTGCTCGCGAGCATGGCGCTGGTGGGGACGTTCATCATCACGTACGTACGGCTGCGGCAGAGCGTGGCCGAGCAGACCGACTTCGGTCCGGGGGACTGGTACGTCCCCCTGATGTCCGTCTTCATGGCGGTGGGGCTCACGGCCCCGTCCGTGCTCCTCGGCCTCTACATAGGGGCCAGGCGCCGCCTGATGGAGAGCCTGCGGGAGCGGGCCGATTCGCTGGAGCGGGAGCTGTCCCTGCTCGCGGACCGGGCCGAGGAGCGGGCCGAGTGGGCGCGTACGGAGGAGCGGACCCGGATCGCCCGGGAGATGCACGACGTGGTCGCCCACCGGGTGAGCCTGATGGTCGTGCACGCCGCCGCCCTCCAGGCCGTCGCCCCGAAGGATCCGGCGAAGGCCGTGCGCAACGCGGCGCTGGTCGGGGACATGGGCCGGCAGGCGCTGACGGAGCTGCGCGAGATGCTCGGGGTGCTGCGGACGGGGGAGGCGCTGACCGCGCCGGCTGCGGCGGGCGGGGTTCCGCTGGCGTCGGTACGGCAGGCGGCCGCGGCGGCCGCCGCCTCCGCCGCGACGGAGGACGGGCCCCGGCTGCACGAGCTGGAGGCGCTGGTGGCGCAGTCCCGGCAGGCGGGGATGGTGGTGGAGCTGACGGTCCACGGAGACCTGCGGCCGTATCCGCCGGAGGTGGAGCAGACGGCGTACCGGGTGGTGCAGGAGGCGCTGACGAACGTGCACAAGCATGCGGCGGGCGCGAAGACGTGGGTGCGGCTCGCGCATCGGGAGGCCGAGGTCGCGATGCAGGTGGAGAACGGCCCGTCGGACGCGGGCGCGGCGGATGCGGGGTTGCCGAGCGGGGGGAACGGGTTGGTGGGGATGCGGGAGCGGGTGCTGGGGCTGGGGGGCGTGTTCGTCTCCGGGCCCACGGACGCGGGGGGCTTCCGGGTGTCGGCGGTGCTCCCGGTGGGGGCTGCCACTTAAGCCCGTGGCGCTTGGCCCTTTCAGCCCGTGCGCCTGGCTTTCAGCCTGTGCGGCGCGTGAGTGCCCACCTTTATAGCCCGTCCGGCGATTGAGGGCCAGCCTTCTCAGCCCGTCCGGCGATTGAGGACGGAACCCTGGTGGTGGGGAGCGGCGACCCCTTCGTGTCCGGGGAAGTGATGGTGCCGGTTCGTCCCGAGCCACGGTTCCGTCCTCAAACGCCGGACGGGCTGAATGGGCCGGGCCCGTCTGTCAGCCCTCAAACGCCGGACGGGCTGGATTTGCTCAGGCCGACGTAAGGCGCGGCGGTTGCGTGCCCGTGACCAGCGTGGACAGTGCCTCGTCGATGTCCTGGCCCAGGAACCAGTCGCCGGTGTGATCGATGCTGTACACCCGCCCCTCCGTATCGATCGCCAGCACCGCCCGCTCCTCGCCCTCCGCCCCCAGCGGGCTGACCTCGGTCTCCAGGGCCCGGCCGAGGTCCCCGAGCGTGCGGGCCAGGTGCAGGCCGCTCAGGGGGTCGATCCGTACCGCCGTGGGTGCGATGTGCCGGCCCGGCGCCGACGCGGTGATGCGGAGGCCGCCGAACTCCGCCCACGCCTCGACCGCGGCCGGGAACACCGCGTGCCGGTGGCCGGCCGGGGAGGCGTGGGAGCGCAGGGCGTCGGCCCATTCCTCCGCCTGGCGGATGTCCCAGCGCCCGGGCTGCCAGCCCGCCTCGCGCAGGGCGGCGTCGACGGCGACGGAGAAGCGGGTGGTGGAGGTGTGCTGCTGGCGGTCGTGCATCGGTGGGCGGTCAGCCCTTCTCGGCGGTGGTCGCGGCGCCGGTGGAGGTCAGGTCGACGGGGCGTACGCCGAAGTGGGACAGGAGGGCGGAACAGGACCGGCACGGCGGTGCGTAGCTGCCGTGCAGCGGGTCGCCGTCCTCGCGGATCCGCCGTGCGGTGATCCGCGCGTGCTTGAGCGCGCGCCGCGCCTCCCCGTTGGTCAGGGGTTTTCGCTGGGCCCGTTTGGAGCGCCCGGTCTCGGCGGCGGTGAGGTGACGGGAGAGCAGTATCGCTTCGGGGCAGCGGCCGGTGAAGCGTTCGCGCTGGCCGCTGGTGAGGGTGTCGAGGAAGTCCTGGACGAGCGGGTGCAGCACCGGCGGCTGGTCCCCCTTGCCCGCGGTGCAGGTCAGCGTCTCGCCGCGGACGGACAGCGCGGCGGCCACGGCCGGGAGGATCCCGTCGCGGCGGTGGATCAGTCGGGGCGTACGGCTTGGCTCGGTACTGCTCCAGCTGAGGCGCGGATCCCCTGATGTGACGGTTTGTGTGGAATGCATCGTGCTGACGTCCCTCCCTGCAATCCCCCGAGTTGCGGGGACAGCCTGCCAAATGTGCCGGGTGGTGGGGAAGCTGGGTGGGGGAAACGTGTCTGCGTGTCGCCCGAAGGTGCGAAACTGCCGCCTCACGGTCACGCGCCTGTGACCGTTCGTGACGGAAACGGCGGGGCGGGACCCCCTGTTGCCCCACCGCTTAGGCTGTGCGGAACACCGGACGCAGCAGGGGGCATCAGCCATGACGACAGGTCGGCTCGGGCAGCAAGCCGCGCCACCGAACGCCGCCTATGCCGGGCAGGTCGTGCATTTCCCGGATCCGGTCCGGGCGTCCCGGCACCCCGCAGGGGTGCGGATGGACGGGAACGGCCACCCGGTTCTCTCGCCGTACGCGCGCGCCGCGGCCGAGATCGCCGACCCGCCTCCGGGCTTCGGCATCGACGAGCTGCGCCTGACCGACTACGTGTCGGCGAACGCGGCGATGGCGGCGAGCGGACACGACCTGTGGGACACGATTCCCGCGGTGGCGACCCCGCACGGCTGGACGTGGCACCACGTGCCCGGCGGCCGGCGGATGGAGCTGGTGCCGGTCGAGGTGAAGGCGCTGCTGCGTCATCACGGCGGCCTCGCGGGTACGGACGTCGACCAGAACCGGCGTGGCACCCGCCCGTTGCAGGAGACCCGTCCGGCCCACTTCCGGCTGCCGAAGGGCGCGGGCGCGGTGACCGAGCAGCAGGTTCAGGGCGTCGAGGAGGACCTCGGCTACCGGCTGCCCGGCGCGTACCGCTCCTTCCTCAAGGCGGCGGGCGGTTCGGCCCCCGTGGGTGCGGCGCTGGACGCGGAACTGGGGCTGCTGGTGGACCAGCCGTTCTTCACGGTGCGTGACGAGGCCGCGATGAACGACCTGGTGTACGTGAACAAGTGTCTGCGGGACCACTTCACCAAGGACTACCTGGGCGTCGCGTTCGTCCAGGGCGGGATTCTCGCTGTGAAGGTGCGCGGCCAGGACGTCGGTTCGGTGTGGTTCTGCCCGTACGACGATGCCCGGGACCAGGACGGCTGGAGCGTCCAGGAGCGTGTGGAGCGGCTGCTGCTGCCCTGCGGTACGGACTTCGACGCCTTCCTGGAGCGGCTGGCGGGCAACCCGCCGGAGCTGGAGACCGTGGCGAACCTGATGGTGGACGGCGGCTTCGCGCGCGCCGTCCCGGTGGAGGGGTGAGCGCGGTGGTGACTTTCGCGCAGGCACAGGATCGGGCGGACGAGTGGGTCAACGGTGACGTGCCCGCGTATCAGCACCGTGAGGTGCGCGTCCGTGAGTTCGACCTCGGTTTCGTGGTGTGGGCCGAGGACCGGCCGGAGGGTCCCGTCTCGGACGGGGGCCGTCAGCGGCTGGTGATCGCCCGGGACAGCGGTGAGGCGACGCTGTGGCCGGGGCTGCCGGTCGGTGAGGTGATCCGGCGGTACGAGGAGGAGTACGGGACTCCGGCGGGTGCGCCGGCCGCTGCTCCGGAGCCGCCGCAGCGGGTGGATCTGAACCAGACGTCGTTCCTGCTGACGCCGCCGGAGTGGCTCCAGGAGGCGGCGGACAAGCTGGGGATTCCGGATCACCGCGCGGAGCGCCGGGACGCGGACGCGGCTGCGGCTGCGGCTGAGCCGGCCCCGTCGTCGCCGGCGTCCGCGGCCCCGTCGCAGCCCACGCCCCCGGTTCCGGCTGCGTCTTCGCCCTCGGTCCCGTCGCAGGCCCCGTCTTCGCCCTCGGCCCCGTCCCCTTCCGTACCGGCGTCGGGTCAGACTCCCGTTCCCGGTCCCGTCGCCGCGGACGCGACGCCGCCCTCCGCCCCCTCCTGGCCCGCCGCCGACGGTGGCGAGGCCTACGAGCCCACGGCTTCCGACGGTGTGCCCGCCGGGGCGACCCCGTGGGCCGGTACGGACACCAACTCCGATTCCGACGACGCGGCGGTCCCGCTGCCCGCGACGGTTTTCGCACCGCCGCTGTCGGGGACGGACGACGAGGAGGCCCCGCCGCCGGTCGTTCCGGCGGAGGCGCCCACCGCGCTCATGTCGGGTGGCAGCCAGTTGCCGCGTACGCAGGTGGCCCCGGCGCTCCGGCCGGAGCAGGGCGCTTCGGACGGGACCGGTGACATCGCCGACGCGGCCACCAGCAAGGCCGTGGTGCCGCCGCGCGGGGCGCGTGGGGGCGGTCCGTCGACCCCGCCGCCGCCCGGTGCCCCGGGGATTCCCGGCAGGCCTCCCGGTGCGACGCCGCCGCCCTCGGGTCCGGGTGCGCCCGGCGCCCCCGCGGGTGGGTACGTCCCGACGCAGCTCGTCTCGCAGCTCGGCCCGCCCGGCGCCACCCCGCCGGGCCCGCCCGGGCCGCCGCCGGGTTCCACCCCGCCGCCCGCTCCGCCCGGCCCGCCCGCGGCCCCCGGTTCCACGCCGCCTCCGGGCGGCGGGGTGCACCATGCCGCGACGATGCTCGCCGACGGGAGCAGCATCGGCGCGGGCGTCCCCGGCGCGCCCAGGCCGCCGGGCCCGCCCGGTGCTCCGGGTGCTCCGCAGCCCCCCGGGCCTCCCGGTCCGCCGCCGGGTTCCACGCCGCCTCCGGGTGGCGGGGTGCACCACGCCGAGACGATGTTCGCGGGTCCGGGCCAGGTCGGCCCGCCCGGCCCGCCCGGGGCCCCGGGCGGTTCGGTGGGTGGCCCCGGTCCCGTACCGCAGCCGCCGGGTCCGCCCGGTCCTCCCGGTCCGCCGCCCGGCGGGCACACCCCGCCGCCTCCGGCGTACGGCTATCCGCAGCAGCCCACCGGTCAGCCGACCGTGGGCCCCGGCTACCAGGCCGTGCTGCGGTTCCGGGCTCCGGACGGCAGCGAGCAGCAGCTGATCCGCCGCTCGGCGCCGGGTACTCCGCACCCCGAGTGGCAGATGCTGCACGAGCTCCGGGCGATGAACGTGCCGCCGCAGCAGGTCATCGAGCTCCACACGGAGCTGGAGTCCTGCGAGCTGCCGGGCGGGTACTGCGCGCGGATGATCCGGGAGACCTGGCCGCAGGTGCGGATCACCAGCGTCGCTCCGTACGGCACGGATCACGCCAGCCGCCAGCAGGGCATGCAGCATCTGCTGACGCACCAGGGCGAGCTGCACCAGGTGGCGGACGGCCCGGCGCGGCCCGCGCCGGTGCGGGCGCCGCTGCCGCAGATGCCGCCCGCGCCCGCGCTGCCGCCGGAGGCGATCGCCGAGGAGCTGGCGCAGGCGTTCGGTCCGCAGGGCATTCTCCGGTTCGACCAGCGGGCGGTGTCCCGTCAGGGCGTGCCGGAGGTCGTCGCGCGCACCCTGGTGTGGGCGGGGCTGCCCGCCGATTTCGGGCCGTTCTTCTGGGCGCAGCCGGGGCAGCCGGTGGTGCCGACGCTGGCCGAGCTGGCCGCGCAGCGCCAGGTGCAGCCGGCGCCGGACGCGGGGTCGTACCTGGTGATGGGTACGGACTTCGGCCGGGCGATCTGTGTGCAGTACGGGACGGCGAACATCGTGGCCGTGCCGGTGGAGGCGGGCCCCGGCGGGCAGCCGGTACCGCCGCAGTTCGTGAACACGGGGCTGCCCGAGTTCGTGCGGTCGATGGCACTGCTGGGCCGGATGTGGCGGCTGCGGTACGGGCTGAACCCGGAGCAGGCGGGCCGTTGGACCGTCGACTTCCAGGCACAGCTGGTGGCGCTGGACCCGGCGGCGCTGGCGTCGCCGGAGAGCTGGTGGTCGGTGCTGCTGGAGCAGATGTGGGACGGCTTGATCTGATCTGACCCGGTCTGCCGGCCCGGTCCGGCGGTCAGGCTTCATGGTCCGGCCGAGGCGCCCGAACCCTTCGCGGGTTCGGGCGCTTCGCTGTGTGCCGGTTCGGCCGGATCTGTGATGCCGGTCGCTTCCGGCCGGAATGACGCTGATCGATTCCGACTTCCGGCACCAATTGCCGCATCCTTGGCGTATCGCGGTAGGTCGGAGAGAGGGCTTCAGGGATGAGTGCTGGACCGGTGTCCGCGTTCGACGTCGTCGGTGTCCGGGGGAAGGGATACCGCCCGGAGCAGGTGGACCGTGCGATGGCCGCCCTGACGGCCGAGCGGGACGGGGCGCTCGCCGAGATCGTGCGGCTGACCGGCCGGGCCGAGGAGCTGCACGCCGAGGCGGCCCGGCTGGCGGAGACCGTCGCGACGCTGCCCGTGCAGGACTACGCCGAGCTGGGGGAGCGGGCGCAGCGGATCCTGGCCCTGGCCGGGGACGAGGCCCAGGCGCTGGAGGCCGGGGCCGTGGCGGCGGGCCAGGCGCTGCGGGACGAGGCGGAGGCGGCGGGCCGGGCCGCCGGGGACGCGGCGCGCGAGGCGGCCGATGCGGTGCGCGCGGCGGCGGACCGGGCGGCGGAGGAGCGGGTGGCCGCCGCGGTCCGGGAGGCGGAAGGGCTGCTGGCGGCGGCCCGGCAGGACGCCGAGGAGGTGCGGGAGGCCGCCGCGTCGGCGATGGCGGCGACCCGTGACCGTACGGCGAGCGTGCTGGCCCACCAGGAGCAGGAGCACGCGGAGCGCCTCAAGGCGGCCGAGGCCGAAATGGCCGCCGAGGAAGCCGCGTTGGAGGCCCGGCACACGGAGCTGACCGAGCGGGCCGAGGCGCTGCTCACGGAGGCGGGCCGGCACCTCGCCGCCACGCAGGAGGCCGCCCGGCACGGCCAGGAGGACGCGGAGGCGCGGGCGGCGGAGCTGCTGGCCGAGGCCCGGTTCCGGGAGGAGCGGGTGGTCCGGGAGACGGAGCGGATCCTGCGGGAGCACGAGGAGGGCCGCGAGGAGGTCCAGGCGCACATGGCGCACGTCCGCAGCTCGCTGGCGGCGTTGACGGGGCGGGTGACGTCGAACGACGACGGGAACGAGGGCGGGGACGAGAACGAGAGCGAGGGGGCCTGAGCGCCCGAGCGCACCGGGCGCCCGAGCGCACCGAGCGCCCCGAGCGCCGCCCCGTGTGACCGAGCGCGTGGGCGCGGCGAAGCGGTCCGGTCTTTCGTCGTCCCATTGGCCCGGGATACCGATCCGTTCGCGGCCTACGGTGGTGATCGTTCCTCCCGGAGAAACGTCCAGGAGGGCACGACAGCCCACTTGTTGAGGAGTTCCGCATGCTGCGACGTCGTATCGGAGGGCCCGCCGGTCCCCTGGCCAGCGCTCTGGCCCTGGGCACGCTGCCGTTCGGCACCACGGTGGACGAGAAGACGTCCTTCGCCATCCTGGACCGGTTCGTCGAGGCGGGCGGCAACCTCCTCGACACCGCCAACGCCTACGCGTTCTGGGTTCCGGGCGGCACCGGGGACGAGAGCGAGGCGACCATCGGCCGCTGGCTCGCCGCCCGGGGCGTGCGCGACGAGGTGCTGATCTCCACCAAGGCGGGGGCGCGGCCCACCGTGCCCGGCACCGGCCTGGAGACGGCCGAGGGGCTGTCGGGGGCGGTCGTCACCAAGGCCGCCGAGGACAGCCTGCGCCGCCTGGGCACGGACCGCCTCGATGTGTACTGGGCCCATCTTGAAGACCGGACCGTCCCGTTGGAGGAGACGGTCGAGGCCCTCGACTCCCTGGTCAAGGACGGCAAGGCGACCGTCCTCGGCTGCTCGAACCACGCCACCTGGCGAACGGAGCGGGCGCGCGCCGTGGCCCGTGCGGGCGGGATGACGCCCTACACCTGCGTCCAGCAGCGCTACTCCTACCTCCAGCCGCGCTTCGACCTGAGCCTGCCGGAGAGCGCGCACGTGCACGTCACGCCGGAGCTGCTCGACTATCTGCGGGCCGAGTCCGACCTGACGCTGATGGCCTACTCGGCGCTGATCTCGGGCGCGTACACCCGGGCGGACAAGCCGCTGCCGGAGGCGTACGACCACCCGGGCAGCGCGCGGCGGCTCGCGGTGCTCGGCGAGGTGGCCGGTGAACTGGGGGCGACGCCGAACCAGGTGGTGCTGGCCTGGCTGATGGCCGGTGACCCGCCGGTCATCCCGATCGTGGGCGTCAGCTCGGTCGAGCAGCTGGACGAGGTGCTGGGGGCGGCTGAGCTGCGGCTGCCGGAGGAGCTCAAGGCCCGCCTGGACTCGGCGGACTCCGGTCAGGCCGACTGACCGCCGTACGTGGCCGACCGGCCGTCCCGTACGCGTTCCACGGCCTGGGCCAGGCGCCGGACGGCTTCCGGCACCGCCCGGTCGGTGAGGTTCCCGTAACCGACGACGAGGGTCGAGACCGAGGGGTCCGCCCCGGGGTCCTCCGGCGCCATCCGGTAGTCGTCCAGGCTCGCCAGGCGTACGTCGTGGCCGGCCGCTTCCTTCACCACGTCGCCCGCCGGGCAGTCGCGCAGGGGGAGCAGCAGATGGAATCCGGCGGCCGCCCCGCCGACGGCCGCTTCGGGCAGGTGCGAGGCGAGTTCGCGCAGGAGGTGGTCGCGGCGGCGTTTGTAGCGCAGCCGGGAGGCGCGCAGGTGGCGGTCGTAGGAGCCGGACGTGAGGAAGCGGGAGAAGGCGTCCTGGTCGATGACGGGGGGCGGGGCGCCTCCGCTGTCCCGGGCGACGAGGGCCGCGGTCCAGCGGCCGGGAGCGGCGACCCAGCCCAGCCGTACGGCGGGGGAGAGCGTCTTGCTGAGCGAACCGAGCAGGGCGACATGGTCCGGCGCCATGCCCTGGAGGGCCCCCACCGGGTGGCGGTCGTAGCGGAACTCGGCGTCGTAGTCGTCCTCCATGATCAGGCCGTCCACCTCCCGGGCCCAGTCGGCCAGTTCCGCGCGGCGGGTGGGCGCGAGGACGACGCCGGTGGGGAACTGGTGCGCCGGGGCAACGATCACCGCCCGCACGCCCGTCGCCCGGCGCAACAGGTCGACCCGCAGCCCTTGTTCGTCCACCGCGACCGGCACCGGTGTCAGGCCCGCCGCGGCCACGGTCAGGCGCAGCTGGGTCCAGCCGGGGTCCTCGACCGCGACCCGGGTGTGCCCGGCGGCCCGCAGCGCCCGGCACAGCCGCAGGACACCGTCCAACGTGCCCGCGCAGATGACGAGTTGATCCGGCTCCACGCGGGCTCCGCGCCCGCGCGCGAGGTAGGAGGCGAGCTGTCGGCGCAGCCTCGGCAGTCCCGCCGCATCGGGGTAGCCCAGCTCGTCCCAGGTCAGTTCGGTGGTGGCGGCCCGGACCATGTCGGCCCAGCGCTTACGCGGGAACGCGCGCAGGTCGGGGACGCCCGGCAGCAGGTCGAACCGGGGCGTCCACCGCGATGCGCCCGCGCCGGCGTCCCGGGGCGCGGTGACACCGGCGTGCGCCCGCACCCGGGTGGCCGAGCCGCTGCGGGCCTCGAAGTAGCCCTCGGCGACGAGCTGGGCGTACGCCTCGGTCACCACCCAGCGGGAGCACCGCAGATCCGCCGCGAGGACGCGGCTCGGGGGCAGGGTGCTGCCCACGGCGAGCCGCCCGTCGGCGACGGCGGCCCGCAGCGCGCGGGCCAGCCGTGTGTGCAGAGGGCCGTCGGCGGGATCCGCCAGCTCCAGGAAGGTCCCCCACGCGGGCCCGGTCCGCTCACGGTCATGCGTCACAGCCGGAGATCGTAGCGGCCGGGATGCCGTACCGGCCCGGGGATTTCGCGACCCGTGGCTCTTGCATATATCCGCCGGTACGAGCTGAATAAGTCATGCACCTCGCAGTTCCCCGTTCTGCTTGCAAGGGAGTGGTCATGACCGTCCGAGCACCGGACATTCTGTCGCCAGAGTTCGAGAGAGACCCGTATGCGGCGTATCGCCGCATGCGACAGGACGCGCCACTCCTGTGGCACGAGGCCACGAAGAGTTACATCGTCTCGCGCTACGAGGACGTGGAGCGCGTCTTCAAGGACAAAGCCGGTGAGTTCACCACCGAGAACTACGACTGGCAGATCGAGCCCGTGCACGGGCGGACGATTCTCCAGCTCAGCGGGCGCGAGCACGCCGTACGCCGGGCCCTCGTCGCGCCCGCCTTCCGGGGTGCCGACCTGCGGGACAAGTTCTTACCGGTCATCGAGCGCAATTCGCGCGAATTGATCGACCGGTTCCGCGACTCCGGTTCCGTCGATCTGGTGGCCGACTACGCCACCCGATTTCCCGTGAACGTCATTGCGGACATGCTCGGTCTGGACAAGTCCGACTATGAGCGTTTTCACGGTTGGTATACGGCCGTCATCGCCTTTCTCGGTAATCTCTCCGGCGACCAGGACGTGGCGCGGGCCGGTGAACGTACGCGCGTCGAGTTCGCCGAGTACATGCTGCCGATCATCCGCAAACGGCGGGAGGCGCCGGGCGGCGATCTGCTGTCGACGCTCTGCACCGCGGAGGTCGACGGGGTCCGCATGAGCGACGAGGACGTCAAGGCGTTCTGCAGTCTGCTGCTGGCGGCGGGCGGGGAGACCACAGACAAGGCCATCGCCGGTATCTTCGCCAACCTGCTCACGCACCCGGAGCAGTTGGCGGCGGTCCGCGCCGACCGGAGCCTGATAGCCCGCGCCTTCGCCGAGACGCTGCGCTACACCCCGCCGGTGCACATGATCATGCGCCAGTCGGCGACGGACGTGGAGCTGAGCGGCGGCACCGTACCGGCGGGCTCCACGGTGACCTGCCTGATCGGCTCCGCCAACCGGGACGAGGACCGCTACCGCGACCCCGATGTCTTCGACATCTTCCGCGAGGACCTGACCGCCACGAACGCGTTCTCGGCGGCGGCCGACCATCTCGCCTTCGCGCTCGGCCGGCACTTCTGCGTGGGTGCCCTGCTGGCCAGGTCCGAAGTCGAGACCGGGGTGGGCCAGTTGCTGGACGCCATGCCCGATCTGCGGCTGGCCGACGGCTTCGACCCGGTCGAGAACGGGGTGTTCACCCGGGGGCCGAAGAGCCTGCCGGTGCTTTTCACACCGGTAGCGGGCTGACGGCACGCCGTCGTCCACGGGCGGCCGGGCCGGGGAACGCTTCCCGGCCCGGCCGCTCGCCCCGGCCACCCGGAAGGGTTCCCCGGCCCCGGCTCTCGCTACTGCGCCATCGGACTGAACTGCACCGGCAGCGCCGACAGTCCGCGCATCCAGATCGAGGGCCGCCACGTCAGCTCCGCCGGTTCGACGGCCAGCATCAGGTCCGGCAGCTGTTCCAGCAGCGTCTCCACCGCCGTCCGGGCCATCACGTCGGCCAGCAGCGGTGCGGGGTAGGGGCAGCGGTGCTCGCCGCCGCTGAACGACAGGTGCGCGGAGTTCTCGGCCCCGACGTACGCCTCCGGCCAGATCTCCGGGTCGGTGTTGGCGGCGGCGATGCCCAGGACCAGGCAGTCGCCCGCCCGGATGTGCCGGCCGCCGAGCTGGGTGTCCCGTACGGCCCAGCGGCCGATGAAGTTCTGCGTCGGGGTGTCCAGCCACAGCACCTCGTTGAGCGCCTCGCCGACGCTGAGCCTGCCGCCGGAGACGTTCACCGCGAAGCGTTCGTCGGTCAGCAGCAGCCGCAGCGTGTTGCAGATCCAGTTGGCGGTGGGCTGCTGGGCGGCGGCGATCACCGAGATCAGGTCCTGGACGATCTCCTCGTCGGTGAGCCCCGCGCCGTGCGTCACCATGCGGGAGGTGACGTCGGGGCCGGGTACGGCCCGCTTGTCCTTGACCAGTTGGCGCAGCCGGTCGCCGACCCGCCCGTAGGCCGCCACCGGGTCGTCGCCCTCACCGGCGTCGAGCGAGATCCGCAGGTCGTCCACCAGTTGCTGGGTGTCCGAGCCCGACACCGGCATCCCGCACATCTGGACCACGGCCCGCATCGGCAGGGCGTGGACGTAACTGCTCATCAGCTCCGTCCGGCCGCTTCCGGCGAAGTCCGCGATGAGCCGCTCGGCGATGCGCCGGCAGTCGCGGGCCAGCTCGAACTGGTCGACGCCCTCCAGCGCTTCGGTGATGACCCCGGCCCTGCGGCGGTGCTCGTCGCCCTCCGTGAAGAGCACCGACGGCTGGTAGCCGACGAACGGCAGCAGGGGCCAGTCCGGCGGAATGCTGTCCCACTGGTTCCAGCGGCGCGAGTCCCGTGCGAACAGCTCGTCGTGCGTAGTGACGTAGGAGAGTTCGGCGTACCCGAGGACCAGCCAGGCCGGTACGTCACCGTCGAGCAGGACCGGCGCCACCGCGCCGTGCTCCCGCCGCAGCGAGCGGTAGAGCTCCGTGGGCGTCTGTTGGTAGGAGGCGCCGGACAGGCGTACGGCACCGGGGGCGACCGGGCAGCCGGAGGGGGCGGTGGCGCCCGTAGCGCGGGGGGAGCCGAAGGAAGGATCGAAGGACGGGCTGGAGGTGCTCATGGTGTCGTCTCCCGGGCGATGGCCATCGTGCGCAGATGGTCGACGAGCGTGATCAGGACGTTCTTGCTGGAGGTCCGGACCCGGGCATCGCAGTCGATCATCGGGATGTGCTCGGGCAGGGCCAGGGCCTGACGGATCTCTTCGAGGGGGTGGGCGACGTCGTCGTCGAACCGGTTGACCGCCACCACGAACGGGGTGCCGTGGTGTTCCAGCCGGTCGATCGCGTACCAGGAGTCGTCCATCCGGCGGGTGTCCACGAGGACGACCGCGCCGAGCGTGCCGGAGAACAGCCGGTCCCACAGGAACCAGAAGCGCTCCTGCCCCGGGGCGCCGAACAGGTACAGCACGATGCGCTCGTTGAGGCTGATGCGGCCGAAGTCGAAGGCGACCGTGGTGGTCGTCTTGGCGTCGACGCCGCTCGTCTCGTCGACGCCGACACCGGCCTGGGTCATGATCTCTTCGGTGTTCAGCGGCCGGATCTCGCTCACCGAGCGGACGAGCGTGGTCTTGCCGACGCCGAACCCTCCGACCACGACTATCTTCAGGCCGGTCTCGGCGGCGTCGGCCAGCGGGGTGCGCTGGGCGGGCAGCTCACAGCTTCCGGAGACCATGGAGCACCTCCTTCAGCAGTTCGGAGTCGGGGAGTTCGGAGTGCGAGGCGGCCACGCGGGGGTGGCGGGCGGTGATGCGGCCCATGACGTGGAGGTCGTCGAGCAGGATGCGGACCACGGTGACCGGGAGGGAGAGCTCGGCGGCGATCTCGACGACGGCGGTCGGGTGGCTGCACAGGTCGAGGATCCGCGCGTGCTCGGACTGCATGCCGGGGGTCGGCCGGGACTCGCTGACCACCAGGGTCACCAGGTCGAACGAGTCCGCGGCGCGGCTGCGTCCGCCGGTGACCGTGTAGAGCCGGTCGGGGGCTCCGGTGTCGACGGGGCGCCGGGGCGTCACGAGGGACTCCCCGGCGACGTACGTCCCGGAGAAGCGCTCCCCGGTACGGTGCCGCGCGGTGCGGCGCGCAGGTGCTCGCCGATCTGGTCGACCATCTGCGTCATCTGGTTGCCCACGATGCTGGGGTCGGCCTCCTCCGTGGCGACGACGGCCAGATGCGCGCCCTCACCTGCCTCGACGATGAACAGCAGGCCGCCGTGGAACTCGGTCATCGAGTGCCGGACGCCGCCGGAACCGTCGCCGAACTCGATGGAGGCGCCCTGCGCCAGCGCCTGCATGCCCGAGCAGATGGCCGCCAGCTGGTCGGCCTGGTCGAGGGTGAGGTGCTCGCTCCAGCAGAGCTTGAGCCCGTCGCGGGACAGGGCCAGGGCGTGCCGCGTGCCGGGGGTCTGCTCCAGCAGCCTCTGCAGGAGCCAGGTGAGGCTGTTGTCCGTTGTCTGCATGATGAGTGACGGGACCGTGGCGCCGGGATCCGGCCGACGGCCCGTACCTCCAATCTCGGATGTTCGAGCGAGCGCGTCCGGTGGCCCCGGACACCCTGTGGATGGCGTTCCTGGCTACGGCGCGGAGGACTGTGGCGGCGGTACGGTCCCGGCGTCCGGCTGCTCCGCTGCCGCCGCGTTGTCCTGGGGCCGCCGGCCGCGCTGGAAGGCGCCGAACTGCTGGCCGGCGGTGCGGGGCGGGGTGGCCCGGGGTGTGTCGCCCCGCGGGTTCGCCGCGGAGGTGGGAGCGGGCGCGCCACGGTGCCGGCCGCGCTCGCGCTCCGCCTCGCCCATGGTGCGGCCGGGCGTGCGGACGGGCAGGCCGCCGGGGGTGGAGGCCGCCGCCGGGCGGGCCGCGGGCTGCTGCGGCTCACGCGGGCGGACGACCAGGGGGTCGGGGGCGGCGGGAGCGGGGGCCGGCATCGGCGCGGCGGGGGCGACGGCTTCCGGCAGGGAGGGCGTCGCGGGTACGGGCGCGGGCACCGGCGACAGGGGTTCCGGCGACACGGGTTCCGGCGTGAGCGTGCCCGTGGGGGCGGGAGCGGGTACGGCCGTGGGCGCGGGCGTCGGCGTCGCGGCTGCGGCGGCTTCCCGGAGGCTCGGCACGACCGTATGGCTCTCGCGGGACTCCTGGGCGATCAGATGCCTCGGCAGCAGGACGACGACGCCGGTGCCACCGCGCGAGGACGGCCGGTAGTTGACGCTGATCCGGTGCTTGAGCGCGAGCCGTCCCACCACGGCGAGGCCGAGGCGCGTGCCCTGGAGGGCCGCGAGGTCGGTCAGCCGCCCGGCGACGGAGTCCGCGGCCCGCCGCATCGCCGCGTCGGCCATCTTCAGGCCGCTGTCCTCGATGGTGACGACGATGCCGGTGCCGCGCTCCTCGACGTAGACGTGCACCTCGTCGATGGGCGGCGAGAAGTTGGCGGCGTTGTCCATCAGTTCGGCGAGGAGGTGCATGACGCCTTCGGCGGCGAAGCCGGAGATGGCGACGTTCGACGAGCAGTGCAGCCGGACCCGCTGGTAGGCGGCGATCCGGCCGACCGCGCCGCGAAGGATGCTTTCCATCACGATCGGCCTGTTCCAGGCGCGGCTGGGCCGGCCGCCCATCAGCAGGGCGAGGCGGTCCGTCATCAGGCCGAGCTGCGAGGTGCTGTGGTCCAGCTTCAGCAGATCGCCGAACACCTCTTCGCCGTGACGTTCCTGCATGGTGCGCAGGTCGGCGAGCATGCTGACGGACTTGGCCTGGACGCGGCTGAGCGCCTTGGCGGACGCGGTCTGCGCGGCGAGGGCGCGGCGTTCGCTGAGCGCGAGCTCCCGGAGCACCGCCTCGACGGACGCGCGCAGCAGCGGCTGGTCCGGGAGGTACACCTCGGCCTGCACCGCGGCGCCGGACTCGCCCTCACGGAGCCGGGCGGCCACACTCGGCAAGGTCTCGCGGGTGAAGCGTTCGACCTCGGAGGTCAGGGCGTGCAACTCGTCGCGGAGCCGGGCGTTCTCCCTGCCCAGTTCGTCGTGGATCCGCGTGCTCTCGGTGCGCAGGGCGGCGGTCTGCCGCTCCTGCCCCTCGACCGTGGCCGCGAGGGCGTGCAGCAGCTTGCGCTGACGCGGCCCGCGCGGGAGCGGTACGCGGCCGAGGGCCTCGTCGGCCGGTACTCCGCCGCGTACCAGCTGGAGCAGCGCGGGCAGGGCCACGTCGGCGGTGTGGGCGGTGTCCGCTTCGAGCGCGGTCAGTGAGGTCTTGAGCCGTTCGGCCTCGGCGTTGCGGGCCGAGGCGGCGCGCTCGGTACGCCGGGCGATGGCGTGCGCGGCGGCGAGCGTGACGGCCAGGACAACCCAGGCGGTGACCACCACCGCCACCGCCCAGCCGCGCGCCCCGGACGGGGCCAGGAGGACGGCCACGGCTCCGGCGACGGCGAGTACGGACAGCACGGCCACAAGCGGCGCCGTCGCCGCCCCGGGCGCTTTCATCGGCCTCCGCCGCTGACTGGCTGGTACGGGTTCTGGCATGGATGCGGTCCCTCAGTTCTACCGACAGTTCTACCGAGCAGAAGGTGTGCGGCCGCTCCGAGAAGGTGCAGTTCACCTGGCGAATCGGAGAAAAGCGGAAGCAGCCTTTCCTGTCAGGGGTTGACCTCATCGTAGACATGCTTGTGCGGAGGTTGATCCGGTGAGCGGCATAGTCCGTAGGCAGAGTGATTTTGTCGGGAAGTGGCCAGCGGGCTGCGGCTGTTGTGGTAATTGCGAGGCGGTGCGCCGCGTTGACCGGCGTCGGGCCGGAATGAGCCCCGGGGGAATGGTCGGGGCATATGCGCCATGCCTGCCGACCGGCTTCGGGGCGGGCCGCGAAGTGCTGACTCCCCGGGTGCCGGGGAATTCTTTTCGGCCAATCTGGAAAGCCTCGCCGGATCATATCGGGCGAGGCTGCGGGGCCGGTAAATCCGGTATGGCACCGGTAAATGCTCAGTGACACCAGTAAACGGTGGGACGCCGTTGCGCGCGGGATGACGCCGCGCGCAACGCGTCAGTCGGTGACGACCCCGGCGATGAACGCACTCCAGGCGGCGGCGGGGACGACGAGTGCGGGGCCGGTGGGGTTCTTGCTGTCACGCACCGGGACGACGCCGGGGAATCCGTCCGCCACCTGCACGCAGTTGCCGCCCTCCTGGTTGCTGTAGCTGCTGCTGCGCCAGTCGGCGGCGGTCGGATCGGGACGGGGCACTCGCTGCACGGTAATCGGCCTCCAGTACGGATCGGATCAAGGCGAGTGACATCAGCGGCGGCAGCGCCATCGCCCTGAGCTGATCGTAAGTGAGAACGAACCGTTCGACCTCGTCCGGTTCCTCGGTCAACTGGCCGTAATGCGCGCCCTCCGTGTAGGCGACGTCGGTGCCGTCCGGCATCACCAGCACCGTGAGGGAACCGCCCAACGAACCGTGCGCGCCCTGGTTGAACGGCAGCACCTGGATCGTGACGTTGGGCTCCTCGGCCATCCTCAGCAGTCTCTCCAACTGGCCGCGCATCACGGCGGATCCGCCGACCGGCCGACGCAGCACGGCCTCGTCGAGGATGATCCACAGCTCCGGCCGGTCCGGGCCGGTCAGCCGCACCTGCCGGTCGAGCCGGGCCGCGAGACGTTCCTCCAGATGCTCGGCGTCCCGCAGCGTGTGGCCCACGCTCAGCAACGCCCGCGCGTACTCCGGTGTCTGCAACAGACCGGGCACGGCGTGCGAGGCGTACTCGCGGATCACCGCCGCGCGGGCGGAGTACGCGATGAACGCCCGCGACCAGTCCGGGAACGCCTCGCGGTAGACGTACGGCCAGAGGTCGATCAGTAAGTCGTCCGCCACCAGCTCCTTGTCCAGGACCCGGGTCAGCTCCAGCGTGGGCTTCGCGCCGGTCGCCCGCTCCAGTTGGGCGATCCGGCTGCTGACCACGTGCGCGAGCGAGCCCACTTCGGCCTGGGTGAGTCCGGCAGCGACGCGGAGCTTGCGCAGGCGCGACCCGAAGAGGGCCGCCATGGAGGACTGCGGGTCAATTGCTTTGGCCATGGGGCTGCTTCCGATTCTTACGGCCTGCGGGGTAAGGCGCTGTCACCTTCCGAGGCTAGGGCGCACGGCCGACTCTTGAGTACGGAACGTCACGGAACCCGCACGTGCGGGTGACGTGAGAGGAGTCGAGTGAACGGATGGTCGGCATGACCGGGAAGAGGACGACTGCGGCGAACAGTGCCGACGGGCAGGAGGAGCCCCCACCCCTCCCGCGCCGCTTCGGCCTGACCGCCAACGGCTACGGGAGCCTGTCGCGGCAGTTCCCCTCGACGCCCAGGGGAGCACGGCTCGCCCGCCGCACGGTGGTGCGGCAGCTGGGGTACTGGGGGTTCGGGCCGATGACGGACGCGTCGTGCTCGGTGGCCCTGGTGGTGGCGGAACTGGCCGCCAACGCGGTGTGCCACGGGCGGTTGCGGGGGCGGAACTTCCACGTGCGGGTGGATTACGAAGGCCCGGCGAGCCGCTTCCGTATCGAGGTCTCGGACGCCGTGCTCGGCCGGACGCCCGAGCACGCGACGCTGCCCCCGGAGGACCAGGAGTCGGGGCGTGGCGTGGAGTGCCTGGCGACGAAGTGGGGGTGGGAGCCCCGGAACCCGATCGGGAAGATCGTGTGGGCGGAGGTGGCGGCCGGCCCGCCTGCCGGCGGGGCGTGAGGGTGCCCGCCCTACGCGCTCTGCATGATCTGGATCAGGTTGCCGCAGGTGTCGTCCAGGACGGCGGTGGTGACGGGGCCCATCTCGGTCGGCTCCTGGGTGAAGCGGACGCCGAGCTTGCTGAGCCGGTCGAACTCCGTCCGTACGTCGTCCACGGCGAAGGCGGTGGCCGGGATGCCGTCCTCGACCAGGGCCGTCGTGTACGGCTTCACGGCGGGGTGCTTGTCCGGCTCCAGGAGGAGTTCGGTGCCGTCGGGGTCCTCCGGCGAGACCACGGTCAGCCAGCGGTCCTCGCCGCCGAGCGGGACGTCGTGCTTCTTCGTGAAGCCGAGGACGTCCGTGTAGAAGCGCAGGGCCTTCTCCTGGTCGTCGACGAAGACGCTGGTCAGGTTGATTCTCATGGGGTCCTACCTTCTTGATCGGGCTGAGCGAGCCATCGCGTGACGATGTGCTCAAGGGGTTCGGTGTGCAGGTCGTGGAACTTGTAGCGGCCCTCGCGGCGGGTGCTGACCAGGCCCGCCGCCTCCAGGACGGCCAGATGCTGGCTGACCGCCTGCCGGGACAGCCCGAGGCCGTGCTTGGTCACCAGCCGTCCGCATATCTCGAAGAGCGTCTGGCCGTTCCGGTCGGTCAGCTCGTCGAGGATGAGCCGGCGGGTGGGGTCGGCCAGGGCCTTGAAGACATCGTCCGTCATGACTCCACGATAGGCAAGTATCGACTTGCCTATCAAGTGGAGTGCTCGCCGCCGCTACGGCAAGGCCTACGAAGCGGCGTCCTGCCGGCCCGGCGCCCCGGCGGTCCCGGCCGCCTCCGTCGGCTCCGTGATGACCGGGAAGCGGCGCGGGGCCAGCGTGATCAGGGCGAGCAGGGCCAGGGCCGCGGCTCCGGCCGCCCCGATGTAGACGTAGTCCACCGCCGCGTCGACCGCCCGGCGCACGTGGTCCGTCGCCGCCGCGGAGAACGCGCCCGGGTCCTCCAGCGCGCGGGTCACCGCGTCCAGGTCGCCGGGGAGGCCGTCCACCGGGGCGTCCAGGAGGCGGGCGGCCAGGACGCCGTTGGCGACGGCCCCGAAGAGCGCCGCGCCGATGCTCTGGCCCACCTGGCGGCAGAAGAGGACCGACGCCGTCGTCGTGCCGCGCTCCGCCCAGCCGACCGTCGACTGCACGCCCACGATCAAAGGGAGTTGGAACAGGCCGAGGGCCGCGCCGAGCAGCAGCATGAGGAGGGCCGGATGCCAGGGCTCACCGGGGTAGGGGAGGAGCGGGAAGGCCAGCAGGATCAGCAGCGCCGCGCTCATGCCGATCATCGCGGTCCGCCGGAAGCCGATGCGGTTGTAGACCCGGTCGGACAGCGCCGCCGACACCGGCCAGCTCAGCGTCATCACCGAGAGCACGAACCCGGCGGCGATCGGGCCGAGGCCCAGCACCGACTGGGCGTACGTGGGCAGGAAGACGGTCGGCGCGACCATCAGCAGCCCCATCGCGCCGAGCGCCAGGTTGACCGATGCGATGGTGCGCCGCCGCCACACCCAGCCCGGGATGATCGGCTCCGCCGCCCGCCGTTCGATGACCACGGTCAGCGCGGCCAGCACCGCGCTCGCCCCGAGCAGGCCGAGCGAGGGCGCCGAGAGCCAGGGCCAGGCCACCCCGCCCTGCACGAGCGCCGTGAGCAGCAGACTGCCGGTCGCGAAGACGGCGAGCGCGCCCGCCCAGTCGACCTTGGGCCGGGTGGCCGGACGCGGGCGGGAGGGCTCGTGCAGATGGCGGACGACCAGCCAGAGGGCGACGGCCCCGACCGGGAGGTTGATCAGGAAGATCCACCGCCAGTCGGCGTACCCGGCGAGCAGCCCGCCGACCACCGGACCGGCGACCGCCGAGGTGGCCCACACGGTGGACAACTTCGCCTGGATGCGCGGGCGTTCCTTGAGCGGGTAGAGGTCGGCCGCGATGGTCTGCACCGTGCCCTGGAGCGCGCCGCCGCCCAGCCCCTGGACGATGCGGAACGCGATGAGCGCGGCCATGTTCCACGCGGCCGCGCAGAGGACCGAGCCGACCAGGAACAGGATGATCCCGGCGACCAGGACCGGCTTGCGGCCGAAGGTGTCGGAGAGCTTCCCGTACAGGGGGAGCGTGACGGTGACGGCCAGCAGATAGCCGGAGAAGAGCCAGGAGAAGACGGTGAGCCCGCCGAGGTCGCCGACGATCTGGGGGACGGCGGTGGAGACGATGGTGCCGTCGATGGCGGCCAGCGCCATACCGAGCATGAGCGCCGCGACGACGGGGCGGCGGCCCCGGGGGGTGGTGACGGCGGTCGGCGGCGCCGCCGCAGCCTTGCCGCCGCCCGTGTCCGCGTCGCTCCTGCCGTCTGTGCCGCTCACCGGGTTCCTTCCCTATGCACGTATCTCCGGTGGCACTGTCTCATCCAGGGACGCCGAGGGGGAGCCCCTGACCCCGTCTCCGCCCGAGGGACGAGTTCCCCTAGGGGGCGCCCCCTCATAGTGGCCAGGGCCCGTTCCTCCCGGCGGAGGACGTGGCGGCGGGGGGCCTCTCCTTAACCTCTTCTTACGTCGCCGCTACGGCTCACCGCAGGGGGGTGGGTGGGGAAAACCCCACCTGAAGACTGCGCTGAGCACCATCGCGCGGGGGACGGTCCGGAACGCAGACTCGGAACGTACCCAGCGACGTCCAGTCATCGACCGACATAGGAGAAAAACCGTGACAACGGCTGTGACCATTCCCAGGCACGGGGGCACTGGAGGGCGTACGGCCGTCGCGGCACGGGCGCGACAGGTAGTGAAGGCCTACGGCACCGGCGAGACCCGGGTCGTCGCGCTCGACCATGTCGATGTGGACATCGCCCGCGGGCAGTTCACGGCGATCATGGGCCCGTCCGGCTCCGGCAAGTCGACCCTGATGCACTGCCTGGCCGGGCTCGACACGGTGACGTCGGGCGAGATCTTCCTCGACGAGACCGAGATCACCAAGCTCAAGGACAAGAAGCTCACCCAGCTCCGGCGCGACCGGATCGGGTTCATCTTCCAGGCGTTCAACCTGCTCCCGACGCTCAACGCGCTCGAGAACATCACGCTGCCGATGGACATCGCGGGCCGCAAGCCCGACGCCGCCTGGCTCCAGCAGGTCGTGGAGACGGTCGGGCTCGCCGAGCGTCTCAAGCACCGCCCCACCCAGCTTTCCGGCGGTCAGCAGCAGCGCGTCGCCGTCGCCCGGGCGCTCGCCGCCCGGCCGGAGATCATCTTCGGTGACGAGCCCACCGGAAACCTGGACTCCCGCGCCGGGGCCGAAGTCCTCTCCTTCCTCCGCAGGTCGGTCGACGAGCTGGGCCAGACCATCGTCATGGTCACCCACGACCCCGTCGCCGCCTCCTACGCGGACCGGGTGCTGTATCTCGCCGACGGCTCCATCGTCGACGAGATGCAGAACCCGACCGCCGAGCAGGTCCTCGACCGCATGAAGCACTTCGACGCACGCGGGCGGACGTCATGACCGTCTGGAAGACCTCGGTGCGCAACTTCCTCGCGCACAAGGGCCGGATGGCCCTCTCCGCCGTGGCGGTGCTGCTGTCCGTGGCGTTCGTCTGCGGCACGCTCGTCTTCACCGACACGATGAACACCACGTTCGACAAGCTCTTCACCATCTCCTCGCCCGATGTCACCGTCAGCCCGAAGGGCTCGGACGACGAAGGCGAGCAGCCCGACAACGGCAAGCCCGTCTCGCTGCCCGCCTCCGTGGTCCAGCAGGTCGAGAAGGCCGACGGGGTGGAGCGGGCCGAAGGCTCCGCCTTCTCCATGGCGGTCACCGTCGTCAACGGCGACAACAAGAACATGGGCTCCGACACCGGCGCCCCCACCATCGCGAGCAACTGGACCAAGAACGACCTGCGTTCGATGGAGATCACCTCCGGGCACGCACCCCGCGGCCCCACCGAGGTGATGGTCGACGCCGACACCGCGAAGAAGCACAAGCTCACCATCGGCGACGAACTGCGCACCATCGCCGCCACCGGTGACCTCAAGGCGAAGATCAGCGGCATCGCGTCCTTCACCGTCACCAACCCGGGCGCGGCCGTCGTCTACCTCGACACCGCCACCGCACAGAAGCACCTGCTGGGCGCCCCCGACGTCTTCACCCAGATCCTGGTGACGGCCGAGAGCGGCGTCAGCGACACCCAGCTCAAGAAGAACGTGGCCGCCGCCCTCGACGGCACCGCCGCGTACAAGCTCCAGACCCAGCAGGAGGCCGCCGACGCCAACAAGGACGACATGGGCGCCTTCCTGGACGTCATGAAGTACGCGATGCTCGGCTTCGCCGGAATCGCCTTCCTCGTCGGCATCTTCCTCATCGTCAACACCTTCTCGATGCTGGTCGCCCAGCGGACCCGCGAGATCGGCCTGATGCGGGCCATCGGCTCCAGCCGCAAGCAGGTCAACCGGTCCGTGCTCCTGGAGGCCGTCCTCCTCGGCATCGTCGGCTCCCTGCTCGGCGTCGCGGCCGGCGTCGGCCTCGCCGTCGGGCTGATGAAGATGATGAGCGCCGTCGGTATGACGCTCTCCACCGAGGACCTCACCGTCGCCTGGACGACGCCCACGATCGGCCTCGTGCTCGGGATCGTCGTCACCGTCCTCGCCGCGTACATCCCGGCCCGCCGGGCCGGCAAGGTCTCCCCGATGGCCGCCCTGCGCGACGCCGGGACCCCCGCCGACGGCCGCTCCGGCTGGGTCAGGGCCGGTATCGGTCTCTTCCTGACGGCGGCGGGCGGCGCGGCCCTGTGGGCGACGACCCAGGCGGACAAGGCCACCGAGGGCTCCATGTTCCTCGCCCTCGGCGTGCTGCTGACCCTCATCGGCTTCATCGTGATCGGCCCGCTCCTGGCCGGCGTCGTGGTGCGCGCACTGAGCGTCGTCGTCCTGCGGCTCTTCGGCCCGGTCGGCCGGCTGGCCGAGCGCAACGCCCTGCGCAACCCCCGGCGTACGGGAGCGACCGGCGCCGCCCTGATGATCGGGCTCGCCCTGGTGGCCTGCCTGTCCGTCGTCGGGTCCTCCATGGTCGCCTCGGCCACCGAGGAGCTCGACAAGTCGGTCGGCGCGGACTTCATCGTCCAGGACGGCAGCACCGGCCGCCCGATCGTGCCCCAGGCCGCCGACGCCGTGCGCGCCGTCCCCGGCCTGGAGCACATGACCGACTACACCTTCGTCAAGGCGAAGATCACCGCGCCGAACGGCAGGACGGAGGACGAGGGGATCACCGCCGCCGACCCGACGTACCAGCAGGACGTCCGCCGGACGGTCATCTCCGGTGACCTCGCGAAGGCGTACGGCAAGGACGCCATGTCCGTCGGCGACGAGTACGCCGATCGGCACGGGATCAAGGTCGGCGACACGATCACCGTCGCCTTCAAGGCGGGCGAGACCGCGAAGCTCAAGGTCGCGGCCATCACCTCGGACGACACCAACATCGACCGCGGCGCGATGTACACCAACCTCACGACGGCGGCGTCCTACGTCCCGGCCGACCGGATGCCGCAGAACGTGGTCATGTTCGCCAAGGCCGAGGAGGGCAAGGAGAAGGAGGCGTACGCGGCCCTCAAGAGCGCCATCGCCGAGTACCCGGTCTACAAGGTCCAGAACCAGGCCGACTTCAAGGAGCAGCTGAAGGACCAGATCGGACAGCTGCTGAACATCGTGTACGGCCTGCTCGCCCTGGCGATCATCGTCGCAATCCTCGGTGTGGTGAACACCCTCGCCCTGTCCGTCGTCGAACGGACCCGCGAGATCGGCCTGATGCGCGCCATCGGGCTCTCCCGCCGCCAGCTGCGCCGCATGATCCGGCTGGAGTCCGTGGTCATCGCCCTCTTCGGGGCGCTGCTCGGACTCGGACTCGGGATGGGCTGGGGCACCGCGGCCCAGAAGCTGCTGGCGCTGGAGGGCCTTGAGGTCCTGGAGATCCCGTGGCCGACGATCCTCACGGTCTTCGCCTGCTCGGCCCTCGTCGGACTGTTCGCCGCCCTGGTCCCGGCCTTCCGGGCGGGCCGGATGAACGTCCTGAACGCCATCGCGACGGACGGGTGAGCCCGCACCCGCAGGGCGGGGGGTGAGCCCGAGGGCGTCACCGTAGGATGACGGGCAGGCCCCGGGACGTTCCTCCAAACGTCCCGGGGCCGAGCCCGTTCCCCGCTTTCCCGCGCCCCGATCGCGGCTCTTCCCGGGCCTCGGGTTCCCCGGCCTCCTTTGGCCTCCTCCGGCCTCCTCAGATCCAGCCGCGTTCGCGGGCCAGCAGAGCGGCCTGGGCCCGGCTGGTCGCGCCGAGCGTCTGGATGAGATCGGCAACATGTCGCCGGTAGGTCCGCACCGACACTCCCAGCTTCCGCGCGCCCGCCTCGTCCTTGCCCACAGTGCACATCGAAACGAGCACCCGTCGCTCGATGCCGGAAGGGCGTGGGACGGCCGCGCCCGCACCGCTCCTCGCACCGCCGAGCTCCGCGCGTAGACCATCAATGACGTGCCGCGACCGGGTGACGCGCTGCAGCTCCTGATGGAGCGCGGCCAGCCGTACGTCCACCAGCCGGGCCAGCGCCACCTCGGGGTCCGCCGCGAAGATCCGCCGCTCCGCGTCCTCGGTGTGCAGCAGCCCCAGCTTCTGGAGCCGGGCGATCCGGGCCCGGGTCTCGTCCGGCCGGGCGTGCGGCAGGAGGTGGAGGTCGTCGGTGCGGGTTCCGGGGTTGCGCAGGAAGTGCCGGTAGATCTCTTCCTCGGCCTCCGGGACCCCAAAGACAGACATCTCGTTCTCGCCCACGTACGCCCCCGATGCCTGATGCCGCGGGGCCGTGCACCGAGGGGGATCGCCCCGCGCCGCCCGCCCCGGGCCGCTGCTCGCTCCGCCCGTGCTCGGTACTGCCTGTGTGACGCTCTCGGAACACCCTGGTGTGCAAGGGTCGGGCAAAGACTAGACGCTGCGCTCACTCCTGTGAGGATCCCCGGCACAACTGTGTGCGATACGGAGATGAACGGTGCGCGACCGTCGACGAGCGGCGGGCCCGCCACGACGGGCGGCCGGGGCCTCCCGGCCGGTTGCGGGCGCGGCTGTCACCCCCGGGTCGTAACCTGGAAACCCCGGCGCGTCCCACGTGTCGGGTCCTTCGCGTTGCCCCGCCAGCAGCCGGCTGCCGGCAACGACCGAGCCACCGCTGATCTGATCCCGGACGGAAACTTCATGAGCCTGCACGGTCTGCTGGATGTCGTCGTTACGGACCCGGCGCTCGCCGAGGCGGTGAAGGCCGCCGGGGACGGGCACCGGGCCCATGTCGACCTGGTCGGCCCGCCCGGCGCGCGCCCGTTCGCCGTGGCCGCGCTGGCCCGGCAGACCGGCCGGACCGTGCTGGCCGTCACCGCCACGGGCCGCGAGGCCGAGGACCTGGCCGCGGCCCTGCGCACGCTGCTGCCGCCGGACACGGTCGCGGAGTACCCCTCGTGGGAGACCCTGCCGCACGAGCGGCTCTCGCCCCGCTCGGACACCGTGGGCCGCCGCCTCGCCGTGCTGCGCCGCCTGGCGCACCCGCGCGAGGACGACCCGGAGACCGGCCCGGTCTCCGTCGTCGTCGCCCCGATCCGCTCCGTGCTCCAGCCGCAGGTCAAGGGGCTCGGCGAGCTGGAGCCGGTGAGCCTTGCGGGCGGGCAGAGCGCGGACCTGGGGGAGGTGGTGGACGCGCTGGCGGCCGCCGCGTACTCCCGGGTGGAACTGGTCGAGAAGCGCGGAGAGTTCGCCGTACGCGGCGGGATCCTGGACGTCTTCCCGCCGACCGAGGAGCACCCCCTCCGGGTGGAGTTCTGGGGCGACGAGGTCGAGGAGATCCGCTACTTCAAGATCGCCGACCAGCGGTCGCTGGAGGTCGCCGCGCACGGGCTGTGGGCCCCGCCCTGCCGCGAGCTGCTGCTGACCGACCAGGTCCGCGAGCGGGCGGCGGCCCTCGCCGAGGCCCACCCGGAGCTGGGCGAACTGCTCGGCAAGATCGCCGAGGGCATCGCGGTCGAGGGCATGGAGTCGCTGGCCCCGGTCCTCGTCGACGACATGGAGCTGCTGCTCGACGTCCTGCCGAAGGACGCGATGGCGATCGTCTGCGACCCGGAGCGGGTGCGGACGCGGGCGGCCGATCTGGTCGCCACCAGCCAGGAGTTCCTCCAGGCGTCCTGGGCGGCGAGCGCGGGCGGCGGCGAGGCCCCGATCGACGTGGGCGCGGCCTCGCTGTGGGGCATCGCGGACGTCCGGGACCGGGCCCGCGAGCTGGACATGATGTGGTGGTCGCTCTCGCCGTTCGCGGCCGACGCCACCGACCACGACGACGACACCCTCCAGCTCTCGATGCACGCCCCCGAGGCGTACCGGGGCGACACCGCCCGGGCGCTCGCCGACACCAAGGGCTGGCTGGCCGACGGCTGGCGCACGGTGTACGTCACGGAGGGCCAGGGGCTCGCCTCCCGTACGGTCGAGGTGCTGAGCGGCGAGGGCATCGCGGCCCGCCTCGACGCGGACCTGACGGAGATCACCCCGTCCCTGGTCCACGTCTCGTGCGGGGCGATCGAGCAGGGCTTCGTCGACCCGGCGCTGAAGCTGGCGGTGCTCACCGAGACCGACCTGACCGGCCAGCGCACGGCCACCAAGGACCTGGGCCGGATGCCGGCCCGCCGCAGGAAGACGATCGATCCGCTGACGCTGGAGGTCGGCGACTACATCGTCCACGAGCAGCACGGTGTCGGCCGGTACGTGGAGATGGTGCAGCGCACGGTCCAGGGCGCGACCCGCGAGTATCTGCTCGTCGAGTACGCCCCGGCCAAGCGCGGCCAGCCCGGCGACCGCCTCTACATCCCGACCGACCAGCTGGAGCAGGTCACCAAGTACGTCGGCGGCGAGGCCCCGACGCTGCACCGGCTCGGCGGCGCGGACTGGACGAAGACGAAGCAGCGGGCGAAGAAGGCGGTCAAGGAGATCGCCGCCGACCTGATCAAGCTGTACAGCGCGCGCATGGCGGCCCCCGGCCACGCCTTCGGCGCGGACACCCCGTGGCAGCGGGAGCTGGAGGACGCCTTCCCGTACGCGGAGACGCCCGACCAGCTGTCGACGATCGCCGAGGTCAAGGAGGACATGGAGAAGACGGTCCCGATGGACCGGCTGATCTGCGGCGACGTCGGCTACGGCAAGACGGAGATCGCGGTCCGGGCGGCGTTCAAGGCGGTCCAGGACGGCAAGCAGGTGGCGGTCCTGGTCCCCACGACGCTCCTCGTCCAGCAGCACTACGGCACGTTCACCGAGCGCTACTCCCAATTCCCGGTCAACGTCCGCGCCCTGAGCCGCTTCCAGTCGGAATCAGAATCCAAGGCAACCCTGGAAGGCCTGAAGGACGGCGCGGTCGACCTGGTCATCGGCACGCACCGCCTGTTCTCCTCCGAGACGAAGTTCAAGGACCTCGGCCTGGTCATCGTGGACGAGGAGCAGCGGTTCGGTGTCGAGCACAAAGAACAGCTGAAGAAGCTCCGCGCCAACGTGGACGTCCTCACGATGTCCGCGACGCCCATCCCCCGTACGCTCGAAATGGCGGTCACGGGCATCCGCGAGATGTCCACGATCACCACTCCGCCGGAGGAGCGCCACCCGGTGCTCACCTTCGTCGGCCCGTACGAGGAGAAGCAGATCGGCGCGGCGATCCGCCGTGAACTGCTGCGCGAGGGCCAGGTCTTCTACATCCACAACCGGGTCGAGTCCATCGACCGGGCGGCCGCCCGCCTCCGCGAGATCGTCCCCGAGGCGCGGATCGCGACGGCACACGGCCAGATGTCCGAACAGGCCCTGGAACAGGTGGTGGTGGACTTCTGGGAGAAGAAGTTCGACGTCCTGGTCTCCACGACGATCGTCGAGTCCGGCATCGACATCTCCAACGCCAACACCCTGATCGTGGAGCGCGGCGACAACTTCGGCCTCTCCCAACTGCACCAGCTGCGCGGCCGGGTGGGCCGAGGCCGAGACCGGGGCTACGCCTACTTCTTGTATCCCCCCGAGAAGCCCCTCACCGAGACGGCCCACGAGCGCCTGGCGACGATCGCCCAGCACACGGAGATGGGCGCGGGCATGTACGTGGCGATGAAGGACCTGGAGATCCGCGGCGCGGGCAACCTGCTGGGCGGCGAGCAGTCCGGCCACATCGCGGGCGTCGGCTTCGACCTGTACGTCCGCATGGTCGGCGAGGCCGTGGCCGACTACCGGGCCCAGATGGAGGGCGGCGTCGAGGAGGAGCCCCCGCTGGAGGTCAAGATCGAGCTCCCGGTCGACGCGCACGTCCCGCACGACTACGCCCCCGGCGAGCGCCTGCGCCTCCAGGCGTACCGCGCGATCGCCCAGGCCAACTCGGAGGACGACATCCGAGCGGTCCGCGAGGAACTCACCGACCGCTACGGCCCGTTGCCCGAACCGGTCGAGAACCTCCTCCTGGTGGCGGGCCTGCGCATGCTGGCCCGTGCCTGCGGAGTCGGCGAGATCGTCCTCCAGGGCTCCAACATCCGCTTCGCCCCGGTGGAGCTGCGCGAGTCCCAGGAACTGCGCCTGAAGCGCCTGCACCCCAAGACGGTCATCAAGCCGGCCGCCCACCAGATCCTGGTCCCGCGCCCGACGACGGGCAAGATCGGCGGCAAGCCGGTCATCGGCCGCGAACTGCTGGCGTGGACGGGGGAGTTCCTGACGACGATCCTGGGGTCGTAGGTCCCCGGAACTCTGCGAACGGCCGACCCCTGGGGGCCTACGCTCCCCGAGGCTCGCGAACGATGGGGCCCCGCCGGGTTCGCTCACCCGGTGGGGCCCGATGTGCCCCGGTCGCAGGTACTGGACGCCGCTTCTCCCGTGTCCTGGATGATGACCGGCATGAACACGGAAACCTGCGCCCCGTCGGAGGCGGCCGCCCTCCGCGAGATCTTCGCGTCCGATCCCGATGCGGCGCCGCCGGCCGGTTGGGACGCGGTGCGGTCGTTCGAGGCGGAGCACGGCATCGTGCTCCCGGAGCCGTATCGCACCTGCGTGGCGGAGATCAGCGACGGACTGCGCGCGGGACCGCCCGACTACGGTCTGCTGCCCCTCGCGAAAACGCCCTCGGACTGGGGCGAGGGCCGCGCCGAGCGCCTGCTCGCCCAGCCTTTTCCGCTCACGGAGACATGGCAGTGGGAAGGGGGAGAGGAAGGGGAGGAGCTGTCGGACGAGGAGTTCGATACCCGGGTGGAAGCCGTGTACGACCACGGCTCCCTGCTGCTGGGCACGGACGGCTGCGGCATGTACTGGCACCTGATCACCACGGGCCCGCAACGCGGTCACGTCTGGCTGATCGACGAGAACGGCGCGATACCGTTCGGCACCCGGCCGGGCACGCTCGTGATGCCGGGCACGCCCGGTTTCGCGGGATGGGTGGCCCACTGGGCCGAGGGTCGTTCCTGGTTCGCGGACGACTAGGCCGTCGCGGGGCGTAGGCCCTCCGGACTCGGCCGAACGGGGCGACCAAGGCCGTCCGGACTCAGGCCGGACGGCCTTGCCGACGGCCCCGTGCTCGACCGGCCGAGGTCACCCGGCGCGGGACAGCGCCCCCGCGATCTCCTCGTGCAGCCCCAGCGGGAGCCGGACGCCCCACCGGTCCGCCGCTTCGGCCGCCAGCTCCCGGCTCCACTGCCAGCTGTTCGCGGCCGCCGTGCGGACCGCCTCCGGGGTCAGGGGCCCGGTCGTCGTGGCGTACCGCTCGACGTCCGCGCCCGGCAGGTCCGCCTCCAGGGCGCGGCTCGGGGTGAGCCAGTGGGCGGTCGAGCCGCGCAGCAGGCGGCAGAGCTTGAGCTGGAGCGGGGCGATCACGGCGTGCAGCAGGTTGTGGGCGCGGGCGTGCTCGCCCCGGGCCTGTACGTGGGCCAGCATCAGGGTCCAGTTGGCCAGTTCGTCGGTGAGCTGCTGGGCGGTGGCCAGCGGCTCCGGCGGGGTGAAGGCGGCCAGTTCGCGGGCGGCGGCGGTCAGGCGGCCGGTGCGGTCCAGGAGCACGGCGGCTTCGGGGCGGGGGAAGTGGACCTGGCCGCGCCAGGTGGCGATCTCGGCGATACCGGGGCCCGTGGGCTCGACGTGGAACTCGCCGCGCATCAGGTCGTCGAAGACCACCGCGAGGATGCCGTACATGTTGGTGTACGCCAGCTTCAGCGGGGCCAGCCGCTCCACGAATTCCCGCCCGTCGAAGGCGTCGACGTCCTCCTCCCGTACGTACAGGCAGGCGTCCAGGTCCGAGTGGGCGTCGGCCTCGCCGAGCGTCCACGAGCCGTAGAGCAGGACGCCCTCCACCCGGGGATCGGCCTCGGCCGTCGCGCGCAGCGACTCGATTCGGCGGTCCAGGGAGGCGGGAGCGGTAGGGGCGGTACGGGCGTGGGTGGGCCGGGTGTGCGGCATGGCCGGGTCTCCTGAGGAAGGGGGCATGGGCAGACGAACGAGGCCCGGCGGTCGACGCCGGGCTGCTTCCGGTCCCGGTCCGGGACCTCGTTCGTCGCTCAGGAAACGCCCATGGGGGCAGCCTAGGCCGTGTCCGTCAACGGCCGCGACCGCCTTCTGGCGCGAAGACCGCCGCGGCGAGTGACCGGAACGCCTCCTCCGGGTCCGGCCCGCCATGCCGGGGCGCAACTTCTCGGTCGCCCGGGCTCGGGTGCCGGGGTAGGGCTCAGGCGTGCCTCATCCGAGCTCGGGCCCGACGGCGATGGCGATCTTGCCGCGGGGGCGTCGGCGGCCCTCGCCGACGGAACCGCCCTCCAGCAGCGTGTGTGCCTCCGCGATGTCGGCCAGCGGGAGCACCGCGCCGATGTCCGGCCGGAGTTCGCCCCGGTCGATCAGTCGGCTGAGGGCGTCGAGCTTCGCCCGGCCGGGGCTGACGAAGAGGAAGTGGTAGGTCGCGTTCACGCCCCACGCGGCGAGCAGGTTCTGCGGCTCGGGGGTGTCCACGATGGACACCACGCGGCCCCGGTCGGCGAGGACCTCCGGGCTGCGGGTGAGGGTGTCCCGGCCCACCGTGTCCAGCACGACGTTCACCCCGCCCAGCTCGCGGACCTGCGGTACGTAGTCACCGGCCGAGAAGTCGATCACGGTGTCGGCTCCAAGACCGGTGACGAACTCGTGGTCCTTCGCCCGCGCGGTGGTCACCACCTCCGCGCCCAGGGCGTGGGCGACCTGGATGGCGGCCGAGCCGACCCCGCCCGCTCCGCCGTGCACCAGGACCCGTTCCCCGGCCTGCACCCCGGCTCGTTCCACCAGCGCCTCCCACGCCGTCACGCCCACGAGCGCGAGACCGGCGGCCTCGACGTGCGACAGCCCCTCGGGCTTGCGGGCGACCAGGGCCTGGTCGACCACGTGGAACTCGGCGTACGTCCCCTGCCCGGCGAGCACCGGCGCGAGATACCAGACCTCGTCGCCCGGGCGGAAGTCGTCCGCCCCGGGGCCGGTCCCGACCACCACCCCGGACACGTCGTTGCCGATCACCGCCGGCAGCGCCACCTGGTCGCGGTAGTCGCCGCGCCGGGTCTGCAGGTCGAGAGGGTTCACGGACGTGGCCAGCACACGCACCAGCAACTGACCGGGGCCCGGAGCGGGCCTCGGCAGCTCCCGGGCGGCGAACGCGGTGTCCGCGTCGCCGAAGTGGACGAGTTCCATCACACGCATCGAAGTCGACATGCCGCAACCATAAATCGTCATATCGCGAATTTCCAATATGTGATTGAGTTACGATCGCCTGGTGTTCTCGGAGACGGAGTTGCTGGCGGTGTTCCGGGCCCTGTCCAACCCGGCCCGCCGCCAGATGCTGGTGTGGCTCAAGGACCCGATGAGCTTCCCGGGCCAGGAGCCCGCCGACGTCGGGATCGGCGTCTGTGTGAGCGACATCCAGCAGCGTGCGGGGCTCGGACAGTCGACCACCTCGCAGTACCTGGCGATACTGCGGCAGGCAGGGCTGGTGGTCGCCACGCGGCGGGGCAAGTGGACCTACTACCGCCGCGACGAGGCGAACATCGCCCGTCTCCTGGAGACCCTGGGCGACGTGTTCTAGAGGCCTTGCGGTCATGGAAGCGACTCCGACGGGGAAGGCGCCCATAGGATCCTCAGCGCCCGCTCCCCTCACCGTCAGGACAACTCCCCGTGACAGCTCCCCGTACGCACCGCCGCCGTACGCACCGAGCAGCGGCCCTGCCCGCCGTCGGCGCCCTCGTCGTGATCGCCCTGGCGGGTTGCGACCCCGACGACCTCGCGGCCGACGGCGGTGGCACGAGCGGCGGGACCAACGGCGGAGCGCAGTCCGCCGAGGGCTTCGGCGCCAGCCCGCTCGACAACCCGGACGGTACGAAGCCGGGCCTGGCGCCCCTCACCGGCGACGCGGACCGGGCCGCCGCCCGGCAGCTCATCGAGAAGGTGGCCACCAAGGGGCGCGGCCCGAAGACCGGCTACGAGCGGGACAAGTTCGGTTACGCCTGGAAGGACGGCGTCGACGGCATCCCGCTCGCCCGCAACGGCTGCGACACCCGCAACGACCTGCTCGCCCGTGACGGCAAGGGCATTGAGCACAAGACGGGCTCCGACTGCGTCGTCATGGCGATGACGCTCCAGGACCCCTATACCGGCGAGACCATCGACTGGCGCAAGCAGCAGGCGACGAAGGTGCAGATCGACCATGTGATGCCGCTGTCCTACAACTGGCAGATGGGCGCCGCCCGCTGGAACGAGTCGAAGCGCGAGCAGATCGCCAACGACCCGCTCAACCTCATCCCGGTGGACGGTCCGGCCAACAACGCCAAGCGCGACTCCGGCCCCGCCTCCTGGCTGCCGCCGTACAAGCCGATCCGCTGCTCGTACGCGGTGCGGTTCGCCCAGGTCTCGCTGAAGTACGAACTCCCGGTCACGACGGCGGACAAGCGGGCCATGCTCACCCAGTGCGGCGGCTGAGCGGGCCCCGGAAGGCGTCCGATCAGACCTTGCCGCCGCAGATGACGTCGTACGGGCGGCCCATCGCCATCATCAGCTCCATCGGCTCCGTGGTCGCCGCGGGGCACTCCGCCTTCTCCTTGACGAGGCCGAGGACCTTGAAGTCGTTCGCCCCGGCCGAGGCGCAGGCGATCTCCTTGGCCGTCGCCGAGATGCAGTCGCCCTCGACGAGCTGGCCGCCGCCGGCGCCCGCGTCGCCGGGGTGGTCGCCCGTCAGGTTCCGGCCGCAGACGGTGTTGGTGGGGATGCCGCCGCCCTTCTTGTCGCCGCCGGAGCCGAAGACCCGGGAGACCTGGATGATCAGGTCCGTTCCGGCCGGGCACTGGATCGCGTTGGGCAGGAAGCTCGCGTCCTCGATCTTCAGGGCCTTGAAGGTCGCGCCCGTCTCGTCGCAGTCGAAGGCGCGGTAGCCGTCCGGCTTGTTCTCCGGGTCCGGGCCTCCGCAGTCACCGATCGCCCACGATCCGCCCTTGCCGTCCGAGGCGGAGGAGGAGGACGACGAGGACCCCTTCGACTTCGACGACTCGTCACCGAAGATCTTGGACGCTCCGTAACCCAGGCCGAGGATCACCGCGAGCACCAGCAGGCTCTGCAGGCATCCGGCGCCTCTCCGGGGGCGGTTCGGTGTACTGCCGGGCTGGGTCATGGTTCTGCTCCTCGACGGGTCCTCGACGGGTGACGCCCGGGTGGCGCACGGGGTGGAAAGTCACGGGTGGGGACGCGGCATGCACACCTCACGGTTCCGGCCGGATCACTCGGCCCTCAAGCGCCCCCCGTCCAGCTCCTTGACCAGGAAGCGGGCCGGGTCCGCGACCTCGTGCCGGACGCCGTCGTCGTCGAGGTACGCGTACCGGTCCAGGTAGCGGCAGCCGGTCTCCCGGTAGCCGATCCGCAGGTAGAGCGCGGCCGCCCGGTGGTTGTCGTCGTCCACGCCGAGGCCGATCAGGGTGTGGCCGGCGGCCCGGACCTGCTCCTCCGCCGCCCGGATCAACGCCGTGCCGATGCCCCGGGACCGCAGCTCCGGTGGCCAGATCCCGAGCCCGTTCAGCTCCGGGCAGCCGGGGAGGCGGGCCTGCACCTCCGGGGCCGCGCAGCCCTGCCACAGGATCTGTGCCGTTCCCACGGG
Organism: Streptomyces rubiginosohelvolus; assembly: GCF_014649875.1. GTDB lineage: Bacteria > Actinomycetota > Actinomycetes > Streptomycetales > Streptomycetaceae > Streptomyces > Streptomyces rubiginosohelvolus. The sequence goes on from NZ_BMTW01000013.1 coordinate 104,744, forward strand.
TACGTCGTCGGCCCAGGCGGTCAGGAAGGCGGTGAGCCCCTGCTCCTGCCGGTCGAACCGGGCTGCGTGCCGCCGGGTCCGGCCGGGCGAGGGCATGTGCCGCTCCAGCACGTCGAGGTCCGCCGCCCGGCAGGGACGGATGCGTACGGGGGAGTCCGGTGGTGTCGTCGTTGTCATGCGGCGAGAGGGTAGCCGGGGCCGTCCACCGCCTCCGCGGCGCGGCGGTCCACGCCGATATTCGCTGGTCGGAGCGGTGCCGGCTGCCTAAGGTCACGCGTATGGAGCTGAACATCACCACCCTCGCCGAGCGTCCCGAGCTCGCCGGCGCCCTGGACGGAATGCCGGACACCTGGCCGGAGTTCGTGCTGGAGGACATCGTCGGCTGGGCCAACTTCGCCCGGATCGCCGTCGAGTTCCCCCAGTACGTACTGGTCGCCACCGACCCCGAGGGTGCCGTCGTCGCCCGCGCCTACAGCGTGCCCTTCGTGCTGGACGCGCCCGGGCGCGGTGAACTGCCCGTCGGCGGCTGGGACCGGATGCTGCTGTGGGCCTTCGCCGACCTGCGGCGCGGGCGGACGCCCGACACGGTCGGCGCGATCGAGATCACGGTGGCCACCGGCCATCAGGGCAAGGGGATATCGGGCCGGATGCTCGCCGCGATGCGGGACAACGCGCGGCGGCACGGCTTCCGGGAGGTCGTCGCCCCGGTGCGGCCGAGCGGCAAGCATCTGAAGTCCGGCCTGCCGATGGAGGAGTACGCCCGGCTGACGCGGGCCGATGACGGGCTGCCCGAGGACCCCTGGCTGCGGGTCCACGCCCGGGCGGGCGGGACGGTCGACTCGGTCGCCACCGTGTCGATGACGGTGAGCGGTTCGCTCGCGCAGTGGCGGGAATGGACCGGGCTGCCGTTCGACACGGACGGTCCGGTGGAGGTGCCGGGGGCGCTCGTCCCGGTCCACTGCGCGCTCGCCCACGGGTACGCGGTGTACGTCGAGCCCAACGTATGGGTACGGCACCGGCTGTGACGGTGAGACGCGATGGGGCGGCGGCTCCCGGAGTGACCGTGGCCTCCGGGGTGACCGCGGCCTCCGGGGTGACCGCGGCTTCCCCGGCGGAGGCGCCGCCCACCCCCGCCCTCCTCGTCATCGACATGCAGAACACCCTCGTCGCGATCGCGCACCGCGCCTCCGCCACCGTCGCGGCCGTCGCCGGTCTCCAGGCGCGGGCCAGGGCGGCCGGGGTCCCGGTGGTGTTCGCGCAGCAGCAGGACGAGGAGCTGGAGCCGGGGACCGAGGGGTGGCGGATCGTGCCCGAACTGGCCCCCGCCGCCGGGGACACCGTCGTACCCAAGGACGCCCCGGACAGCTTCCTCGGCACGGAGCTGGACGCCGTCCTGCGCGCCCGAGGGGTGACCGAGGTCGTCGTCACCGGGTTCGCCACCGAGATCTGCGTCGAATCCACGGCCCGGCAGGCGCTGAGCCGAGGGTACGACGTGGTGCTCGTCGCGGACGGGCACACCACGTCCGTCCGGCCCGCCGTCTCCGGCCGGTACGCCGCACCGCCGGCGTCCGTCGCGCACCACAACGAGATCTACCGGAACCTCCGCTTCCCGGGGCGTCGGGTGCGCGTCCTGCCCGCGGCCGAGGTCGACTTCGGCCGCGGAAACCCCTCGTAAGGCGAAAGGCCCTGCGGCGCCCCCTCCCCGGGCCGAGCCCTACTGCTCCAGATCGATGATGTCCTTCGCGGCGGGCTTCTCCGCCACGACCGGCACATCGAAGTCGGACAGGTTCATCGTCATGGGCTCCTCGCCGCCCCGGGACGTGACGCGCAGGATGTACGGGGCGCCCTCGGCGGCGACGTCGATGGTGTAGGTCTCCTTGCCCTCCTTCTCCGTCAGCCGCAGGGCCGGCGTGCCCGCGACCTTCGTGGGGCCCTTCTTCCTCGCGGCGTTGTCGCTCGCCTCGAACTCCTTCAGGAGCCCCTTCAGGTCGCAGAACTCGATGGAGTCCTTGGTGTCCGGGTCGGACGCCTTCGACTCCGTCCAGCGGCCCGCGAGCAGCTCGACCGCCGCGTCCACGTCCTCCTTCGGCTCGCCCTTCGACTGCTCGCGCAGCAGGGCCTCGTCGAACTTCGTGTAGACCGTGTCGCCGGTCTTCACGACGTCCATCCGGCCCTCGCCGCCCATGCTCATCGTCCCGGTGCAGTCGCCGCCGAGGCTCGACGCGAAGTCGGCCTTGATGCGGCCGTCGGGCGTGGTCATGTCGAGGCCTATGCGCAAGGACTTCACCCCGTTCGTCTTGTCGAGGGCCTTGTTGACGACTTCCGGCCCCGACTGGCCGGCGAACGGTCCGGTCTCCTTCGGGGAGTCGGTGCCGCAGGCGGCGAGACCGGCCAGGGCCAGCGCGCAGAGGGTGTTGACGGAGATACGGGTGACGAGACGCATGGGTCAGGCTCCGGGAGGAGGGGCGCGAGGCGCGCCGGACAGCGGATGGAGAGCGCCCCGCAGGGACGCCCCCTGCAGGAACGTCCCCTGCCGGGATGTCCCTGTGGTGACGGGTCAATAAGAGCAAAGCTTGTGAACCGAGTCAACACGGTTCACGCGAGATGTGTCGGGCAACCGCCTCTGTGGGTGTGGCGCGGGAGTGTCGCTATGCTCGGCGAGGCGGGCAGTCAGGACGGGCAGGACAAGCAGCGCGCACGGACCGAGGAGAGAGCCAGTGCCGGAGAACGCGACCGAGGTCACCGCGGCCGGTATCGCCCGACTCGCGGGCGTGGGACGCGCCGCCGTCAGCAACTGGCGCCGTCGGTACGCCGACTTCCCGCAGCCGGTCGGCGGGACCGGCACCAGCCCGTCCTTCGCGCTGGCCGAGGTCGAGCAGTGGCTGCGCGACCAGGGGAAACTCGCCGAGGTGCCGCTGCGTGAGCGCGTCTGGCAAGCGGTCGCCGGGCATCCCGCGGGCGCCGGCCGGGCGCTGATCCACGTCGGCTGCGCCCTGCTGCTCGTCCGTGACCGGCCCACCGCCTGGCTGGAGCTCGCGGCGGCCCCGGACGAGCGGATGGCCGCCCTGCTGCCGCAGGCCATGGAGCACGTGCTCACCGCGAGGCTCGGGCCTGCGGCCGACGGTGTTCACGGGGCGAGTGCGCCGGAGCCGGCAGGTGTTCACACGGCCGGTGCGCAGGAGCCGGGAGATGATCACACGGCCGGTGCGCAGGAGCCGGGAGGTGTTCACACAGCGAGTGCGCCGCAGTCGGCACGTGTTCACACGCCCACCGCTCAGGACCTGCTCCCGTCCGTGCCGCTCCTCCGCGCGGCCGCCGAGCTGGCCGCCGGGATCGGGGCCGGTCAGGCCTTCGAGTTCCTGCTCGGCCGGCAGCTGGACGCCAACCCCCGCCAGTACACGCTGACCCCGCCCCAGCTCGCCGAGCTGATGGTGGACCTCGCCGAACCGCCGAAGGACGCGGACCGGGCGGCCCGGGAGCAGCCCGTCCGCAGCGTTCTCGACCCGGCCGCCGGAACCGGCGCCCTGCTCCGGGCGGTCGGCGGGCCCGCCGCCCTGTACGCCCAGGAAGCCGACCCCGCCCTCGCCGCGCTCACCGCCCTGCGTCTGGCCCTGGCCGCCGAAGGACCAGGCCGCGCCGCCGAAGGACCGCGCCGCGCCGCCGACGGAGCGCATCGCGCCGCCCCAGGGCCGACCGTGCGGACCGGCGACACGCTGCGGGCCGACGCCTTCCCGGAGCTGGCCGCCGACACCGTGCTCTGCCACCCGCCGTTCAACGAACGCAACTGGGGGCACGACGAACTGGCCTACGACCCCCGCTGGGAGTACGGCCTCCCGGCCCGCACCGAGTCCGAACTCGCCTGGGTCCAGCACGTCCTGGCCCGGCTGCGCGACGGCGGCACCGCCGTCCTGCTCATGCCGCCCGCCGCCGCCTCCCGCCGCTCCGGCCGCCGGATCCGCGCCGGACTCCTGCGGCGGGGAGCCCTGCGCGCCGTCATCGCGCTGCCGGCCGGCGCCGCCCCTCCGTACGGCATTCCGCTCCACCTCTGGATCCTGTGCAAGCCGGAGCCCGGCACGCGGCCCGCCGCCGATCTCCTCCTGGCCGACACCTCCGACCTCTCCGGACCGGCCCCGGACGCGTCCGCGGGCCCCGGACGGCCGCCCGGTGGCAAAGCGGCCGGCGGCAAGACCCCGGGCGGTGGACGCGAACGGTTCGACTGGCCCGCCGTACGCTCCGCCGTCCTCGACGCCTGGCGCGACCGGGCCGACGTCGAGGGGGTCAGCCGCGTCGTGCCCGTGATCGAACTCCTCGACGACGACGTGGACCTGGCCCCGGCCCGCCACCTGCCGCGCCCCGCGTCCGGAGGCGGCGCGTCCGGCCTCGGCGAGATCCGGGAACGCCTGACCGAGACGCTCCGCCTCACCACGGGGCTCGTCCCGCCCGCCGCTTCCCCCGCCGAGCCAGCGCACCGCCCGCTCACCACCGTCGGCGAACTCGCCCGCGCCGGTGCGCTGTTCCTGCACAGCGGTACGGCGGTTCCCGGCAGCGCGGTCGCCCCCGTCCTCACCGAGCACGACGTCCTCACCGGCGCGGCCCCGACCGCCCTCCCGCCCACCGGCCAGGAGGCCCCGGGCGGGGCGGCCGCCGACGACCCGGTCCTGCTCGAACCCGGCGACGTCGTCGTGCCCGTGCTCGGGGGCGGCACCGCGGCCCGGGTCGTGGACGCGGCGACGGCCGGGGCCGCGCTCGGCCGCAACCTCCAGCTCCTGCGGCCCGACCCGGCCGCCGTCGATCCCTGGTTCCTCGCCGGATTCCTGCGCGGCACCGCCAACCACCGGCAGGCCAGCAGCTACGCGTCCACCGCCGCCCGGCTGGACGCACGCCGCCTCCAACTGCCCCGGATGCCGCTCGCGGAGCAGCAGCGGTACGGGGAGCGGTTCCGCGAACTGGCCGCCTTCGAGGACGCTTTGCGGACGGCGGGGCGGCTCGGCGGCCAACTGGTCCAGGGGATGTACGACGGCCTGACGGACGGCACGGTCACGCCCGGATGAGGTGACCGCGCCGGGCGCCCCGGGGGTGGCGGCGCGGCCGGGGAGGACCGCCGCACACAACGGTGCGGACAACCTTGGGGGCAACCGGGGACAGCCGGTCGGGGGAGGTGTATACGCTCACCCCACACGTCCGACATACGCCTCCCAGGAGCAGCACATGCACGGCTACGGCCCCATGCCGCAGCAGCCGACGACACCGCGGCCGTCCCCGGCGACGCTCACGACGGTGCGCGTGATCCTCGTGGCGCTGACCGTGCTGAGCTGCGGCCTGCTGGGCTGGGCGCCGATGCTGCGGCTCGCGATCGTCACCCGCAGGCCGCGCGACTGGTTCCTGCTGGTGGTCGTGCTCGCCCTCAACATCGGGCTGTTCGCCTTCATCATGGCCACCCCGGACGACCCCGACCAGATGTCGGACGCGGCCGCGCTGTTCATGATGCTCTGGATCCTCGGCCTGCTGGCCGGGGTGATCACCTACTACCTGTACGCGGAGATACGGCACTACAACACCCTCGGCGCCCCGGCCCCGTACGCCACGCCCGTGCACCCGGCGCCCCCGCTCCCGTACCAGCAACAGCACCTCGCCCCGCACCAGCAGCCCCAGCAGCATCAGCCCCAGTCTCAGCAGCACCAGCAGCCCAACCCGTACACCGCGCCGACCACCCCGCCCACCCCCACGCCCGCGCCCCAGCGCCTCGACCAGGTCCGGGCCGAGCTGGACGAGCTGAGCGACTACCTCCGCAAGGAGAACAAGGACAGCAGGGACGGCGAGGGCCGGTGAGCGGGCGGACCATCGCCGACCGCTACGAGCTGGCGGCCATCCTCGGCCAGGGCGGCATGGGCCAGGTGTGGACGGCGTACGACCGGCGCCTGGACCGCCGCGTCGCCGTGAAGCTGCTGCGCCCCGACCGGGTCGCCGGCCCCACCGGCAGCGACGCGGCCGACGAACTGCGCCGCCGGTTCGTCCGCGAGTGCCGCGTCACCGCCCAGGTCGACCACCCGGGCCTGGTCACCGTCCACGACGCGGGCAGCGACGGCGACGACCTCTACCTCGTCATGCAGTACGTCGAGGGCGCCGACCTCGCCGACCACCTGGCCGAGCAGGACCCCTACCCCTGGCCGTGGGCCGTCGCGGTCGCCGCCCAGCTCTGCGCGGTCCTCTGCGCGGTGCACGCCGTGCCGATCGTCCACCGCGACCTCAAGCCCCGGAACGTGATGGTCCGCCCCGACGGCACCGTCACCGTCCTCGACCTCGGCGTCGCCTCCGTCCTCGACACCGACACCACCCGCCTCACCCACACCGGTTCGCCCATCGGATCCCCGGCCTACATGGCCCCCGAGCAGGCGATGGGCGGCGCGGTCGGCCCGTACACCGACCTGTACGCCCTCGGGGTCCTCCTGCACGAACTCCTCAGCGGTGACGTGCCGTTCGCCGGGTCCACCGCGCTGGGCGTCCTGCACCGCCACCTCTACGAGGCCCCGGTCCCGGTCCGGCAGAAGCGCCCCGAGGTGCCCGTCGCGCTGGAGGCCCTCGTCCTGCGGCTGCTCGCCAAGGACCCGCAGGACAGGCCCGCCTCCGCCCAGGAGGTGTACGAGGAACTGGCCCCGCTGCTGCCGAAGCACGGGACCCCCGCCGGGCCGCTCGACCCGACCCGCCCCTTCCTGCGGCCGCACGCCCCCTGGCCGGACCGGGCCGCCACCCCGGCCGCCGTGCCCGCCCCCGCCACCTTCGCCGCGCCGCCGCCGGTCCTGCCCGCGACGCGGCCCACCCTCGGCGGCCCGCCGTCCTTCACCGGGCCCCCGGCCGCCTTCCCGACCCCGGCCCAGGCCACCCCCGCCCGCCCCACCACCCCGCCGCCCGGCCGGCTGGACGTCGCGCGGGCCGTGGACGAGGTGAAGAAGCTGCTCGGCGAGGGCCGGATCACCCAGGCCGTGGACGTCCTCGGCGCCACCCTCCCGGCCGCCGCGGCCGAGCACGGCGAGCACTCACCGGTCGTCCGCATCCTGCGCAAGCAGTACGCCGCGACGCTCATGGACGACGGGCAGTACCGCCGCGCCCTGCCCGAACTGCGCCGTCTCGCCGAGGACCGCACCGCCGAGGCGGGCCCGGCCGACAGCCAGGCCCTCCAGTTCCGTTACGACGCGGCCCAGTGTCTGGAACAGCTCGGCGAGGCCGGGGCAGCGCTGGTCGAGTACCGCGCGGTCCTCCCGTACTACGAGAACGCCTACGGGCCGATCACCTCCGACCCCGGCCGCGCCCTCGACATCCGGCACCGCATCGGACAGCTGCTCCTGGCGGTCGGCGACCACACCGCGGGCCGGGCCCAGCTCCAGGCGCTGCTGTACGACGCCGAGCGCACCTACGGGCCGCACCACCCGCTGCCCCTGGACCTGCGCCGCCTGCTCAGCCACCAGCGGGACGTCCGCGGCGGCTGACAGCGCCCCGGAGCACCGGCCTTCGCGGACCACATCCCCAACTCCTCCCGAATCGTTGGTCGAATCAGTGGCACAGGCCACATCCACTGCCTAACATCGATCACCGCAAGGCTTTGTGCACCGATGCACAAACTCTCCCCGGGAGGCTCCTTTGCACCGCCGCCGTCGCACCGCGCTCTCCGTCCTCGCCGCAACGCTCGTCGCCGCGCCGCTCCTGTCGGCCTGCGGCAACCAGGCCCACCCCGGTGCCGCGGCCGTCGTGGGCGGCGAGCGGATCGAGGTGTCGGCGGTCCAGGAGCGGGCCGCTGAGGTCCGCACCGCCCAGGAGAGCTCCCCGCAGGCCGCCCAGCTGGTGAACAAGTCGGGCCAGCTCAACCGGGCCAAGCTGCACGGGCTGATCTTCGGCCGGATCCTCGACCGCGCCGCCGAGGACGCGGGGGTCACGGTCTCCCGCAAGGAGATCCAGGAGATGCGGCAGGCCAGCCTCGCCCAGCAGGGCGGCGAGGACCAGTTCGAGGCGATGATGCTCCAGCAGCGCTGGGTGGCCCCGGACCAGATCGACGCCGACATGCGCCAGGAGGTCCAGCTCCCGAAGCTGGCCCGGGCGCTCGGCGCGGACCTGGGCACGCCCGCCGGCCAGCAGGTCGTCGGCGAGGCCCTCACGAAGGCGTCCAAGGCCCTCGACATCGACGTCAACCCGCGCTTCGGCACCTGGGACGACCAGAAGATGCAGCTCGGCGACTACAGCGCGCCCTGGATCACCCAGCGCACCGAGTTCACCCCCGAGCAGCCGACGGAGACCTGACCGGCCCGGCCGCGCAGGGCGGCCCGTCGGCCGCCGGCGGAGCCGGGGGTAGGTTCGCAGGGTGAACGCCGAAGCCCCCGACACCTCCGTCGAGACCCCCGCCGACCCCGGCCGCATCGTCCTGCTCACCGCCAGCCACCGGGTCGCACCCGGCCTGCTGTCCTGGCCGGCCTGGCAGACCCTGCACGCCGCCGACCGCGTCCTCACCGCGGACCCGGACCAGCCGCAGCTGCCCTACCTCCGCGAGGCGGGCGTACGCGTCGAACACGCCACGCCCTCCGCGGACGAACTGGTCGCGGACTGCGCGGGCGGCCGGACGGTCGTCGTCCTGACCGGCGGCGGGGGCAACGGCCCCCTCACCGACGGCCTGGCCCGCCTCGGCGGCTCGGGCCGGGTGGCCATGCCGGACCTGGAACTGCTCCCCGGCTCCTACGACCTCCCCGGCGCCCGCCTCCTCGACCTGGTCCAGGTCATGGACCGGATCCGCCGCGCCTGCCCCTGGACCTCGCAGAAGACGCACCGGGGCCTCGCCAAGTACGCCATCGAGGAGGCGTACGAACTGGTCGAGGCGATCGAGGACGGCGACCGGGACGAGCTGCGCGAGGAGCTGGGCGACGTCCTGCTCCAGGTCGTCTTCCACGCCCGTATCGCGGAGGAGGACCCCGAGGAGCCCTTCGCCATCGACGACGTCGCGGGCGGCCTCGTCGAGAAGCTGATCCACCGCCACCCGCACGTCTTCGGCGACGAGACCGCGGAGACCCCCGAGGACGTCCACGCGCACTGGCTGCGCACCAAGGCGATCGAGAAGCAGCGCACCTCGGTCACCGACGGCGTCCCCCTCGGCCAGCCCGGCCTGGCCCTCGCGGCGAAACTCGGCAGCCGGGTCCGCACGGCGGGCCTCGACGTGCCCCTGCCGACGGGCGATCCCTCGTCCGACTCCATCGGCTACGAGCTCCTCGCCCTCGCCGTGGCCGCCGAGGCGAACGGCACCGACCCGGAGGCCGCCCTGCGCGCTGCGGCCCGGGCCTACCGGGACGCGATCCTGGCGGCGGAGGGCGCGTGAACGACACCCCGGCCTGCCCGCACAGCGCCACCACCCCCGAAAACGCCCCCGAGCTCTTCACCTGGGAGTTCGCCACCGACCCCTACCCCGCCTACGCCTGGCTCCGCGAGCACCGCCCCGTGCACCGCACCGCGCTGCCCAGCGGGGTCGAGGCCTGGCTCGTGACCCGGTACGGGGATGCCCGGCAGGCGCTCGCCGACGCGCGGCTCTCCAAGAACCCGGCCAACCACGCCGAGTCGCCGCACGCCAAGGGGAAGACGGGGATCCCGGGGGAGCGCAAGGCGGAGTTGATGACGCATCTGCTCAATATCGACCCGCCGGACCACACCCGACTGCGCCGGCTCGTGTCCAAGGCGTTCACCCCGCGCCGGGTCGCGGAGTTCGCGCCCCGCGTGCAGGAGCTGACGGACCAACTCATCGACGGCTTCATCGAGGAGGGGAAGGCCGATCTGATCCATGACTTCGCCTTCCCCCTCCCCATCTACGCCATCTGCGACCTGCTCGGCGTCCCCCGCGAGGATCAGGACGACTTCCGGGACTGGGCGGGCATGATGATCCGGCACGGGGGCGGGCCGCGCGGCGGGGTCGCCCGGTCGGTGAAGAAGATGCGCGGCTATCTCGCCGAACTCATCCACCGTAAAAGGGAGAATCCCGGCGACGACCTGATCTCCGGGCTGATCCGGGCCAGCGACCACGGCGAGCACCTCACGGAGAACGAGGCGGCCGCGATGGCGTTCATCCTCTTGTTCGCCGGGTTCGAGACGACGGTCAACCTGATCGGGAACGGGACGTACGCCCTGCTGCGCCACCCCGAGCAGCGGGCCGCGCTGCAGGCTTCCCTGGAATCCGGGGAGAGCGCGCTGCTGGCCACCGGGATCGAGGAACTGCTCCGGTTCGACGGGCCGGTCGAGATGGCGACCTGGCGGTATGCCACCGAGCCGCTGACCCTGGGCGGCGAGGAGATCGCCGCCGGGGACCCCGTACTGGTCGTGCTCGCGGCGGCCGACCGGGACCCGGAACGGTTCACGGATCCGGACGTTCTGGACCTTGCACGGAGTGACAATCAGCACCTCGGTTACGGGCACGGCATCCACTACTGCCTGGGGGCGCCGCTGGCCCGGCTCGAAGGACAGACCGCGCTGGCCACGCTCCTGAAGCGCCTTCCTGACCTGCGACTTGCTGAGGAAGCGACCGATTTGCGCTGGCGCGGCGGGCTCATCATGCGCGGACTGCGCACCCTTCCGGTCGCGTTCGAACCGGGAATCCGTTCCGAAGAAAGTGACACGCTGTCAACTCTGTGACTTTCACGTGATCTGCGCTGCATCGACTTGTGACACACGTTCGAGTCCCGCTAGGTTCACGGTTCGACGCGTCGGTCGCACGTTGCTCACGCGTCACTTGTGCGCCGACGCAGGCACGGAATCCCGCTGCGCGGCGCTCAGGTCACTCGCTTGTCAGTCGCACGGAAGGCATACCCATGGGCTCCGCGAACGGCAGACACCGCCGCCCTCGCCAGGCACCCGCCATCGTCGTCGCCGCAGGGGTGACGGGGTCGGCCATCGCCATCCCGCTGCTCGGGGCGAGCGGCGCGACCGCGGCCGAGGCCTCCACCTGGGACCGGGTCGCGGAGTGCGAGAGCGGCGGCATGTGGAGCGCCGACCTCGGCAACGGCTACTACGGCGGGCTCCAGTTCTCGCAGGAGACCTGGTCGGCGTACGGCGGTACGGAGTTCGCGCCCCGCGCCGACCTCGCCAGCCGGTCGCAGCAGATCTCCGTCGCCGAGAAGGTCCTGGACGACCAGGGCCCCACGGCGTGGCCGAGCTGTGCGGTGATCTCAGGTCTCGCGGTGGACGGCAGCCTCCCGGGCGTCGACCCGGGCACCTCGCCCGCCCCCGACCCGACGGCCACCCCGACCGACGAAGCGGACGCACCCGACGAAGCGGATGAATCCGGCAAGTCCGGTGAAACTGATGAGTCCGGCAAGGGTGACAAGGGTGATGAGAGCGGCAAGGGTGACCCTGCGGACAAGGGTGACAGCGCTGACGCGGAGAAGGGCGGCGAAGCCCCCGACTCCTTGGTGACGCCCTCCACTCCACCCTCCTCCGAGGCTCCCGACGCCACCGACCCCTCCACCGCCCCCGACTCCTCGAAGGGCAAGGGCGGCAAGCACCGCGGCACCCCGGCGCCCGAGGAGGCCGGAGCGGGTCAGGAGGACGGTCCGCGCGGCTCCGGCCGGCACGCCTCGCGCGGCGACGGCGACGCCCGGGACGGCGGTGCGGCGGCCGGTGCGTACACGGTGCAGCCCGGCGACAACCTCTGGGCCATCGCCGACGCCCAGGAACTCCCTGACGGCTGGACCGGTCTCTACGAGGCCAACAAGGACCTCCTGGGCTCCGACCCGGACCTGATCCTGCCCGGCCAGAACCTGGATCTGGGGCTGGGCCAGGCCGCCGGCCAGGCCGCGCCGGAAGGTGCCGAAGAGCCTGCCGAGGAGTCCGCCGAGGCGCCTGCCGCCAACTGATCCAATTCGGGAAAATACCCCGAAAACAGAGGCAGTTAAGAGACCTATGTCCACTTTGCGTAAGTGAGACATGGGTCTCTTTGCTTCAACTCACGCTCCCCTTCCGGCCCATTCGTACACATCGCCCCCGACCTGCGGAAACGACCCACCAACCGCCGCGAGTTCGGGCTGATTGCCCCCTATGTCCATCTTTGAATGTCGGGGTTGCCTGTGTTTACGGTCTAAGCCGCTCGCACCGCGGGCCCCGTCGACCGTCACGCCGAATCCTGCCGTCGGTCGAAGGGAACAGACGCGTAAGCGCCGTAGGCAGGAGCGGGGGACCCAGGTAAGCCGCCGGGTCCGCACAGCCCCTCCAGGGGGTGTACGGGACCGGCTAGGGGTGAAGCCGTGCGCAAGGTCGCACGGCCGGGCAACTCATCAGCCCGAACCCGACAGCTCACCTCGTAGGCGTCGGTGAGGAGATTCGTTCCATGCTGCTGAACAGCAAGGGCAAGCACCGCCGCCCGTCCAAGGCCGCCCGTATCGCCACCCTCGCGGGTGTCACCGGTGCCGCCGTCGCCGTCCCGCTGATGGGCGCGACCAACGCTTCCGCCGCCTCCGTCGAGACCTGGGACGCCGTCGCCCAGTGCGAGTCCGGCGGCAACTGGTCCATCAACACCGGCAACGGCTACTACGGCGGACTGCAGTTCTCGCAGTCCAGCTGGGCCGCCGCCGGCGGTACGCAGTACGCCTCGCGCGCCGACCTGGCCTCCAAGGACCAGCAGATCGCCACCGCCGAGAAGCTTCTCGACATGCAGGGCCCGGGCGCTTGGGCCTGCGCCGGTGCCGGCGGCCTCACCAACGACGGTGTGGACCCGGGCGTGAACCCCGGCGGCTCCGGCCAGTCCGAGAGCAAGCCCGAGCAGGCGCAGCCCGAGCGTCAGGCCGAGCAGCCCACCACGCGCAGCGAGCAGCGCGAGGCCCCCAAGGCCGAGAGCAAGAAGACCGTCACCACCCCGACCGGCGACAAGGTCAAGAAGGGCGACGGCGAGTACAAGGTCAAGGCCGGCGACACCCTGAGCAAGATCGCTCAGAAGGAAGACGTCAAGGGCGGCTGGAGCAAGCTCTTCAAGCTCAACGACGACATCGTCGAGGACGCCAACCTGATCTTCCCGGGTCAGCAGCTCCACCTGAAGTAATCGCCGTCTCTCCTCCCCGGAGGGAGAGGGTCCGGCGGCACTCTCCCTCGCACGGCTTCCCGGCCCGGCGCGCTCTTCCCCCCAGCGCGCCGGGCCGGGTTCTTCGTGGGCGGCGGGCGTCCGGGGGCCCGTATGCGTTCACCTCTTGTTGTTACCGCTCAGTAGATTTCTAGAGTTCTGTCCCGCTATGCAGGCCCTTGGGTCCTTTTTCGTCCCAGGAGGCGGGCGGGCGGCCGACGGACGCGGCCGGGCCGGATAGGCTCGGGTCGCAAGGCCACAGTGACCCTGCACAACCAGTGTCAGATCCCAGAAGGAGATGCCTCGTGCCGTCCATCGACGTCGTCGTAGCCAGGGAAATCCTCGACTCCCGGGGCAACCCCACGGTCGAGGTCGAGGTCGGCCTCGACGACGGCAGCACGGGCCGTGCTGCCGTTCCGTCCGGCGCCTCCACCGGTGCGTTCGAGGCCATCGAGCTTCGCGACGGTGACCCCAACCGCTACCAGGGCAAGGGCGTCGAGAAGGCCGTCCTCGCCGTCATCGAGCAGATCGGCCCGGAGCTCGTCGGGTACGACGCCACCGAGCAGCGCCTCATCGACCAGGCGATGTTCGACCTGGACGCCACCGAGAACAAGGCCTCGCTCGGCGCGAACGCCATCCTCGGCGTCTCGCTGGCCGTCGCGCACGCCGCCTCCGAGGCGTCCGACCTGCCGCTCTTCCGCTACCTCGGCGGCCCGAACGCGCACCTGCTGCCCGTTCCGATGATGAACATCCTGAACGGCGGCTCGCACGCCGACTCCAACGTGGACATCCAGGAGTTCATGATCGCCCCGATCGGCGCGGAGTCCTTCTCCGAGGCCCTGCGCTGGGGCGCGGAGATCTACCACACGCTGAAGAAGGTCCTGAAGACCAAGGGCCTGTCCACCGGACTCGGCGACGAGGGCGGCTTCGCCCCGAACCTGGAGTCCAACCGCGCCGCCCTGGACCTCATCGTCGAGGCCATCAAGGAGGCCGGTTACGTCCCGGGCCGCGACATCGCGCTCGCGCTCGACGTCGCCGCGTCCGAGTTCTACAAGGACGGCGTCTACGAGTTCGAGGGCAAGTCCCGCTCGGCCGCCGAGATGACCGAGTACTACGAGGAGCTCGTCTCCGCGTACCCGCTGGTCTCCATCGAGGACCCGCTGTACGAGGACGACTGGGCCGGCTGGAAGGTCATCACCGACCGCATCGGCGCCAAGGTGCAGATCGTCGGCGACGACCTCTTCGTCACCAACCCCGAGCGCCTGGCCCGCGGCATCGAGGAGGGCTCCGCCAACGCCCTGCTCGTCAAGGTCAACCAGATCGGTTCGCTGACCGAGACCCTGGACGCCGTCGAGCTGGCCCAGCGCAACGGCTTCAAGTGCATGATGTCGCACCGCTCCGGTGAGACCGAGGACGTCACCATCGCCGACCTCGCCGTCGCCGTGAACTGCGGCCAGATCAAGACAGGCGCCCCGGCCCGCTCGGACCGCGTCGCCAAGTACAACCAGCTGCTGCGCATCGAGGAGATCCTCGACGACGCCGCGGTGTACGCGGGCCGCTCCGCCTTCCCGCGTTTCAAGGGCTGACCCGCGGCGCCAAGTCGGTGGCCTCCGTCCGTCCCCGCACCCGGTCCCGTACCGTGTGCGGGGACGGACGTATGTGACGGGGAGGCGGGGAGACATGGCCGGCAAGGACCGTGACCGGTTCTCCACCGCGACCAGGCTGCGGCTGCTCGGCGAGCAGACCGCGGCCCGCGTGTACCGGTCGCAGAACCGCCGCCAGGCCCGCCGCTCCCGGCTCACCGGCCGGGCCGCGTTCCTGGCGCTGGTCGTCTGCTCCCTGGTGGTGGCGCTCGCCTACCCGATGCGGCAGTACGTCTCCCAGCGCGACGAGATCGCCGAGCAGGAGCGGCTCTCGCAGGAGGCGGAGCGGCGTACCGAGGAACTGCGGGACGAGAAGGCGCGGCTCCAGGACGACGCGTACATCATGCGCCTGGCCCGCCAGCACCTCCATTACGTCCTTCCCGGGGAGACCGGCTACACCGTGGCAGACCCCGACGCGGCGGAGGACCGCCGGTCGGAACCCGGCGCGAGCGACCGTCCCTGGCACTCCAACCTCTGGGACGGCGTGGACAGCGCCGACCGTGACGACCGCGACTGACCGAGCCGCGACCCCCCCTTACGAGCTTCGAGCAGAACCAAGGCAGGCATGGAAACGCCCCCTCCGCAGACCGAGTCCACCAAGCCCACCGACGCGGACATCGCCGCGTTCGAGCAGCAGCTCGGCCGCCCGCCGCGCGGTCTGCGCGCCATCGCGCACCGCTGCCCGTGCGGCAACCCGGACGTGGTGGAGACCCAGCCCCGTCTGGAGGACGGCACGCCGTTCCCGACGACGTACTACCTGACCTGCCCCCGGGCGGCCTCGGCGATCGGCACGCTGGAGGCCAACGGGGTCATGAAGGAGATGACGGCCCGTCTGGAGACCGACCCGGAGCTGGCGAAGGCCTACCGGGCCGCGCACGAGGACTACATCACCCGCCGCGACGCCATCGAGGTCCTGGAGGGCTTCCCGAGCGCGGGCGGCATGCCGGACCGGGTGAAGTGCCTGCACGTCCTGGTCGGCCACTCGCTGGCCGCGGGCCCCGGGGTGAACCCGCTGGGCGACGAGGCCATCGCGATGCTGCCCGAGTGGTGGGCCAAGGGCCCCTGCGTCGCGCCGTGCGCGCCGACGGGCGAGGACGACGGCTGGACGGTCGACGAGGGCGACGAGGGCCACTTCGCCTTCCGCCCGCTCGACGGCCCCGCCGACGGGAAGGGCGCATGACCCGGGTCGCCGCCGTCGACTGCGGCACCAACTCCATCCGGCTCCTCGTCGCCGACGTGGACCCCGCCACCGGCTCCTTCACCGAGCTGGACCGGCGGATGACGATCGTCCGCCTCGGCCAGGGCGTCGACCGGACCGGCCGGCTCGCCCCCGAGGCGCTGGAGCGGACGTTCGCGGCCTGCCGTGAGTACGCCGCCGCGATCGCGGAACTGGGCGCGGAACGGATCCGCTTCGTCGCCACCTCCGCCTCCCGCGACGCCGAGAACAGCGCCGACTTCGTGGCCGGGGTGCGGGACATCCTGGGCGTCGAGCCCGAGGTGATCACCGGCGACCAGGAGGCCCAGCTCTCCTTCGACGGGGCCACCAAGGAGCTGGCCGGCAGCGACCATCTGGCGAAGCCTTATCTGGTCGTCGACATCGGCGGCGGCTCCACCGAGTTCGTCCTCGGCTCGGACGAGGTGGAGGCGGCCCGGTCCGTCGACATCGGCTGCGTACGGATGACGGAGCGTCACCTCGTCGTGGACGGGGCCGTCGTGGACCCGCCGAGCCACGAGCGGGCCGCCGCGATCCGCGCGGACATCGACGCCGCCCTCGACATCGCCGAGGAGACCGTGCCGCTCACCGGCGCGGGCACGCTCGTCGGCCTCGCGGGTACCGTCACCACGGTCGCCGGGATCGCGCTGGAGCTGGCGGAGTACGACTCCGGGGCCATCCACCACTCCCGGGTCTCCCGGGGCCAGGTCCGCGCGATCACCGAGCACCTGCTGCGCTCGACGCACGAGGAGCGCGCCGCGATCCCCGTGATGCACCCGGGCCGGGTCGACGTGATCGGCGCCGGGGCGCTCGTCCTGCTCGCGGTGATGGAGCGGACGGGAGCCCACGAGGTCGTCGTGAGCGAACACGACATCCTGGACGGGATCGCGTGGAGTGCGGCGGGCTGACCGCCCCCGCTCAATCGCTTCGTCACCTGCACCTTTGAGCCGCCCACCGGCTTCGGTGGGCCGCTCGGGGGACCCCTTCCGGGACACGCGGCGAGAAAGTTCGTGAACTTCTTCACAAGGAATTGGGCTCTGTCGGGCGCAGTTCGCGCCCCGTACGCCCCTGCGGGGCACTCCCGAGGCCCTGGAGGAGCGTCGCGGGCGCGTTCCCGGGGTGTTACGCCCGGGTGAAAGAGGGGCGTGCTTCACCCCGCCCGAAGGGTCAAGGTCCAGCTCACAAGCGGTGAACAACGTTTCCCGCAGTGTCGTGGTTCCCTTTCGTACCCATGACCTGGGTCACGTGGGCGGCGAAGTGTAGCAGAGGGTCGGTCAATCCTTGTGAAGGGGCTCACGAGCACCCCCCTGGGGCGGGGTGGATACTCGATGGCATGAGCACCACGGAGCGTCCCAGGATCCTCGTTGTAGGCGGTGGGTACGTAGGCCTGTACGCAGCTCGTCGCATTCTGAAGAAGATGCGATACGGAGAGGCGACCGTCACGGTCGTCGACCCGCGGTCGTACATGACGTACCAGCCCTTCCTCCCCGAAGCTGCCGCCGGCAGCATCTCGCCTCGGCATGTCGTCGTCCCGCTGCGACGCGTGCTGCCCAAGGCTGAGGTTCTCACCGGTCGTGTCACGACCATCGACCAGGACCGCAAGGTCGCCACGGTCGCGCCGCTCGTCGGCGAGGCCTACGAGCTGCCCTTCGACTACCTGGTCATCGCGATGGGCGCGGTCTCCCGCACCTTCCCGATCCCCGGCCTCGCCGAGCAGGGCATCGGCATGAAGGGCGTCGAGGAGGCCATCGGCCTGCGCAACCACGTCCTGGAGCAGCTGGACAAGGCCGACTCCACGACCGACGAGGACGTCCGCCGCAAGGCGCTGACGTTCGTCTTCGTGGGCGGCGGCTTCGCCGGCGCGGAGACCATCGGCGAGGTCGAGGACATGGCCCGCGACGCGGCGAAGTACTACACCAGCGTGAAGCGCGAGGACATGCGCTTCATCCTCGTCGACGCCGCCGACAAGATCCTCCCCGAGGTCGGCCCGAAGCTGGGCGCCTACGGCAAGGAGCACCTGGAGAGCCGCGGTGTGGAGATCTACCTCTCCACCTCGATGGACTCCTGCGTCGACGGCCACGTGGTCCTGAAGAACGGCCTGGAGGTCGACTCCAGCACCATCGTGTGGACCGCCGGTGTGAAGCCGAACCCGGCGCTGGCCCGCTTCGGCCTGCCGCTCGGCCCCCGCGGCCACGTGGACACCTCGGAGAAGCTCCAGGTGCAGGGCACCGACTACATCTGGGCCGCGGGCGACAACGCCCAGGTGCCGGACATGGTCGGCCGCCGCGCCGGCAACCCGAACGCCTGGTGCCCGCCCAACGCCCAGCACGCGCTGCGTCAGGCGAAGGTCCTCGGCGACAACGTGATCTCCGGTATGCGGGGCTTCCCGCAGAAGGAGTACAGCCACGCCAACAAGGGTGCGGTCGCCGGTCTCGGCCTGCACAAGGGCGTCGCGATGATCGTCATGGGCAAGGTGAAGATCAAGCTCAAGGGCCGTCTCGCCTGGTACATGCACCGCGGCTACCACGGCATGGCCATGCCGACCTGGAACCGCAAGATCCGGATCTTCGCCGACTGGACGCTGGCGATGTTCCTCAAGCGCGAGGTCGTCTCGCTCGGCGCCATGGAGACGCCGCGCGAGGAGTTCTACGAGGCCGCCAAGCCGGCCCCGGCTCCGGCCGCCGCCAAGCCCGAGGGCGAGAAGGCCAAGGCCTCCTGACCCTCCGGTGACCCGCTCCGCGAGGAGCGCTCCGTACGACGCCCGAAGGGGCCGTCCGCCATCCGTGGTGCGGACGGCCCCTTCGGCGTACCCGGGCGCGGGTCAAGGCAGAGGCCCGGCGGGCGGCGGTGGCCCGGCCCCGCCGATGTGGGTGGGACGTACACACGCTTTGCCCTTTCGTTGCCCGGTAGCGGGATGACGGAGTGTGCGGGAAGAGTTGACGCAGGTGTACCTCGCGACGGCGCCCGGGGTGTCGTGGCGGGGTTACGAGCATGTCTGTTGCCTGTGCTTGTCGATCTTGTGCTTGCTGTGCTTGTCGGGGAAACACCACGGAGGTGTGCGCCATGGCAGACGCCGCGTCGCGGCTGACCGCTCTCGCCGAGGAGTTGCTCTCGGAACCCCTGCCGGTCCGGATCCGGGCCTGGGACGGCAGTGAGTCGGGGCCGCCCGACGCCCCGGCCCTCGTGATCCGCCACCGCCGCGCCCTGCGCCGCCTCCTGTGGAAGCCCGGCGAACTGGGCCTGGCCCGCGCCTGGGTGGCCGGGGAGATCGACGTCGAGGGCGATCTGTACGAGGTCCTCGACCGGATCGCCGGGCTGCTGTGGGACCGGGGCGCCGACGCCAAGGACACCGTCCACCCGGTCCGCGACCCGAAGGTCCGCGCCTTCGCCCGCGGCCTCCTCGACCTCGCCGGCCCCTGGCCGCCGCCCGCCCCGCCCGCCGAGGAGGTGCGCCGCCGCACCGGCCCGCTGCACACCAGACGCCGGGACAAGGAGGCCATCAGCCACCACTACGACGTCGGCAACGACTTCTACGCCCTGGTGCTCGGCCCCTCCATGGTCTACTCCTGCGCCTACTGGCAGGACGGCTCCACCCTGGAAGAGGCCCAGCGCGACAAGCTCGACCTGGTCTGCCGCAAGCTCGGCCTGAAGGAGGGCGACCGGCTCCTGGACGTCGGCTGCGGCTGGGGCTCGATGGCCATCCACGCCGCCCGCCACTACGGGGCCCGGGTCACCGGCATCACCCTCTCCCGGGAACAGGCCGCCCACGCCCGCAAGCGCATCGCCGAGGAGGGCCTGACCGACCGGATCGAGATCCGCGTCCAGGACTACCGGGACGTCGGCGACGGCCCGTACGACGCGATCTCCTCGATCGGCATGGCCGAGCACGTCGGCTCGGTCCGCTACCGCGAGTACGCCGAGGACCTCTACGCCCTCCTCAAGCCCGGCGGCCGCCTCCTGAACCACCAGATCGCCCGCCGCCCCGAACGGGACGAGGAGGCGTACCACATCGACGCGTTCATCGACGCCTACGTCTTCCCCGACGGCGAACTCGCCCCGGTCGGCCGCACCCTGGCCACCCTGGAGGAGGCCGGCTTCGAGGCCCGGGACGTCGAGGCGCTGCGCGAGCACTACGCGCTGACCCTGCGCCAGTGGGTGGCCAACCTGGAGCGGCACTGGGAGCAGGCCGTACGCGCCACCTCTCCGGGCCGGGCCCGGGTCTGGCGGCTCTACATGGCGGCCTCGGCGCTCTCCTTCGAGCGCAACAAGATCGGCGTCAACCAGATCCTCGCGGTGCGCCCGCTGGACGGCGGCGGCTCCCGGCTGCCGCTGCGCGCCCGCGCGTGGACGGAGGACGCGGACGACGCGGACACGGACATGGACGCCTGACCCGTACGCGTACGGGCACGGGCACGGGCGAGGGGCCGGTGCTCCGCTCCCCAGCGGTGCACCGGCCCCTCGTCGTCCCCTGCGTCCCGGCCCCGGGACCTGTGGCTACTCCGTCTTGATCGCCGTCAGCATGTTGAGCTTCGCGGCGCTGCGGGCGGGCCACAGCGAGGCGAGGACGCCCACCAGGCCGGCCAGGAGGAGGAAGACGCCGAGCCGGTCCCACGGGATGACCAGGGCGTAGCCGGGGATGTCGGAGGACAGGGTCCGGCCGATCGCCCAGCCGAGGAAGACCCCGAGGCCGACCCCGATCACCGCGCCGAAGACCGAGATGACGACGGCCTCCAGACGGATCATCCGCTTGACGCGACCCCGGTCGAGGCCGATCGCGCGGAGCATGCCGATCTCCTGCTGCCGCTCGAACACCGACATCGCGAGGGTGTTGACGACCCCGAGGACCGCGATCAGCAGGGCCATGGCGAGCAGCCCGTACATGATGTTCAGGGCGGTGTTGATGAAGCCGCCGAACATGTCACGGATGTCCTGCCGGTCCATGACGCTCATCGCCGGGTTGTCGCCGAGGGCGTCCACGATGGACTGCTCGTTGGCCTTGCTCGCGCCGCCGTCCGACTTGATCCAGATCTCGCGGATCTCCGGGCGGGTGGACGCGCTGTGCCGGTCGGCCAGCTCCTTCGGGAGGACGAAGGGCGAGAGGAACTCGTTCTCCTTGTACGTCGCCCCGATCGTCACCTCGCCCTTCTTCTCGTCCTCGAACGTCACCGGAAGGGTGTCGCCGGTCTTCCAGCCGTTCGACTTCGCGGTCTTGGAGCCGACCGCGACCTGGCCGTCCTTCAGCGAGGCCAGCGAACCGGACTCGGTCGTCAGCGAGAAGACCTTCTCCACGTCACCCGGGGTGACGCCGGAGGCCGAGTGGTACTCACCGTCGACCTGGAGCGAGGCCGCCTGCTGCGGGGAGAGCGCGGCGACGCCGTCGGCCTTCGACAGGGCCGTGAGCGCGGACTCGTCGAGCGAGTCGCCGCTCGCCATCGAGATCAGGTAGTCGGCCTTGATGTTGTCCGTGGTCATCTTGTCGATGGCCTGGCCGAGCGTGACGCCGAGCACCGAGATGCCGGTGACCAGGGTGAGCCCGATGGCCAGCGCGGAGGCGGTGGCTCCGGTGCGCCGCGGGTTGCGGACCGCGTTCTGCGAGGCCAGCTTCCCGGAGACGCCGAACACCTTCTTCAGCAGCGGCCGGACCAGCGCGATCACCGGGCGGGAGAGCAGCGGGATCAGGATGATGACGCCGATCAGGGCGAAGAACGCGCCCGCGGCGACCAGCTGCCGGCCGGAGGTGCCGCCGGTCGCGGCACCGCCGACGATGCCGGCGGAGCCCAGCAGGGTGATCACACCGCCGATCGAGTTCCGTACGACGAGGGACTTGACGGAGGCGGTGGCGTGCACGCTGCTCATCGCGGCGACCGGGGCGATCTTCGCGGCCCGGCGGGCGGGCAGCCAGGCGGCCAGCACGGTGATCAGGATGCCGACCGCGAAGGCGGAGATCACGGCGGTGGGCGAGACGACCAGCGGACCGGCCGGGATCTTGCCGCCCATGAGGCCCATCGCGGAGCGCAGACCGGTGGCGAGGCCCAGACCGAGGAGGAAGCCGATGACGGAGGCGAGGACGCCGACGAAGGCGGCCTCCAGCAGCACCGAGCGCTTCACCTGGCGGCGGGTGGCGCCGATGGCGCGCATCAGGGCCAGCTCACGGGTCCGCTGGGCGATCAGCATCGTGAAGGTGTTGGCGATGAGGAAGATGCCGACGAACAGCGCGATGCCGGCGAAGGCCAGCAGCATGGTGTTGAGGCTGGTCAGGCCGGACTCGATGTCCTTGGCCTGCTGGTCGGCCAGGGCCTTGCCGGTCTGCGCGGTGGCGTCCTTCGGCAGCAGCGGCTCGATCTCGTCCAGCAGCTTCTGGTCGGAGACCCCGCCCGCCGCGCTGACCGTGGCGTTCTGGAAGACACCGGGCTTCAGGTAGAGCTTCTGGGCGGTCGGGGTGTCGAACAGCACGAGGCTGCCGCCCGCGTTGACCGCGCCGTCCTCGGTGGTGAAGATCCCCGAGAGGGTGTACTCCTTCACCGGGCCGTTGGTCGCGACCCGCACCGGGTCGCCGACCTTGTACTTGCCCTTGCTCGCGGTGTCCTTGTCGAGCGCGACCGAGCCGTTCTTCGCCGGGCCCGAGCCCTCGACGAAGGCGTACTGGGCGTCCTTGCCGTCCTTGCCGGGGGCGAAGTTCGCACCGGTGTTGGACCAGCCGTTGCCGATCAGCTTGCCGTCGGGGTCGGCGACCCCGGCGAAGCCGTCGACGCGGCCGGTGGCGGAGGCCACGCCGTCCAGGCCCCGGATCTTCTCCAGGGTGGCGTCGTCGATGCCGGGGGTCTTCTCGTCGTCGCCGGCGTAGGTCTCGATGGAGACGGCGACGTTGTCGTAGCTCTTGGCGGACTGGTTGCGGAAGGCGTTGCCGAGGGTGTCGGTGAAGACCAGCGTGCCGGAGACGAACGCTACGCCGAGCATGACGGCGAGCACGGTCATCAGCAGCCTGGCCTTGTGCGCGAGCACATTGCGCAGGGCGGTACGGAACATGTCTGTGTCCTGGGATGGGTTCCGGAAGGGGAGGGCGGGGCGTGCGGGTACGGGGCCGGGTACGGCGGCCGTACGCGTCAGCCGTGCGGCGGCCGGTCGTGGTGACCGGCCGCGGGCGTCAGCTGGTGCGGCCCTTCGCGTCGAACGCCTTCATCCGGTCGAGGACGCCGTCGGCGGTCGGGTGCATCATCTGGTCGACGACCGCGCCGTCCGCGAGGAAGATGACCCGGTCCGCGTAGGAGGCGGCCACCGGGTCGTGCGTCACCATCACCACGGTCTGGCCCAGCTCGCGCACCGAGTTGCGCAGGAAGCCCAGCACCTCGGCGCCGGAGCGGGAGTCCAGGTTTCCGGTCGGCTCGTCACCGAAGATGATCTCGGGCTGCGCGGCCAGGGCGCGGGCCACGGCGACGCGCTGCTGCTGACCGCCGGAGAGCTCGGTCGGGCGGTGCTTCAGCCGCTCCGAGAGACCGACCATGTCGATCACCTTCTGGAGCCACGCGGCGTCCGGCTTACGGCCCGCGATGTCCATCGGCAGGGTGATGTTCTCCAGCGCGGTGAGCGTCGGAAGCAGGTTGAACGCCTGGAAGATGAAGCCGATCTTGTCCCGGCGCAACTGGGTGAGCTGCTTGTCCTTCAGCGTGGACAGCTCGGTGTCGCCGATCCGCACCGAGCCGCTGCTGAAGCTGTCGAGCCCGGCGACGCAGTGCATCAGCGTCGACTTGCCGGAGCCCGAGGGGCCCATGATCGCCGTGAACTCGCCCTGCGGGAAGTCCACGGTCACCCGGTCCAGGGCGACGACCTGTGTCTCGCCCTCGCCGTAGACCTTCGACAGCTCCGTGGCGCGGGCAGCCACCGCGGTGGCGCGGTGAACGGTGGGGGTGGTGGTCACTGGGACGCTCCTGGTTCGGGTGGGGCGGGGGCCTGGGTCATGCCGATGCGGGCGTTGACGCCATGCCTGGGGGACTTACTCCATCCTTACGGCCCGACTGCCCCTGGTCGTCACCCCCGATGCCCGTTCCCGGGGCCGTCTTGAGTCGCATCGAGGGCGTGGCTTCGTCCTCCTCGGGTATGACACGACCCTGAGCGGAGTCCTCCCACCCCCGGACGTCGCCGGCCGGCCGTGACGCAGTGTGAGTGTGCGGAGCGTGGACGAGGGGCCGGTCGCGGCGGCTGCCGGGCGGTCGCGGAGCGGTGCCGGGCCCGAGGTCGGAGTGCCGTCGGAGCCGAGGGTGGCGCACGCCCTGGCGGGGCATGGCGCGGACCTGGCGCGTTGGGCCGTACGAGTGCGGCGACTTTCCGTCATTCCGATGCGGCGCGCACACCGCCCGGGAACGGCCGCAGGCGTGTGGTCAGCCCGGCCCGATGTGCTGACGGACCCTCAAGCGGTCAATAAAATAAGACAACATCGCGCCACTGTTCCGCTGATCGAGGGACAGCCCCGGATAGGGTCGGTAGCCAGACGCGGAGCCGCGCGGCACGCCCGGATGGTGGAACGTAGACACGGCGAGCTTAAACCTCGCTGCCCCTCGGGGGCGTGCCGGTTCGAGTCCGGCTCCGGGCACCACGCGCCGCACGCTGCGTGACGGGCACGGGCCTTACCGTGACCGCCGAATCGCCTCCGACCGTGACCGTCGAACCGCCTCGGAACCCGGCCCGGTCCCCGACGGGCGCTCCGGCACGGATGCCGGAAAGATCCTCCCCGGGCACTAGGGTGATTCCTTTGCCTACCCATTACTCTTGTGGCAAGGCCACGCAGTGTGGCCATGGAGGAGTGAGATGAGGAGCAGCAACCCGGTCTTCTCGCGACGGGGGTTCAGCCGCGACAACGGCCACGCGGGCTTCAACGCGGCGCCGCAGGCCGGGGCCCCCGCGACGGGCAACCCGTACGCACAGGGCACCGCCGCCAACCCGTACGCCACCAACCCCTACGCGCAGACGGACATGCAGGGTGCCCCGCAGGCGCCCGCCCGTACCGACGCGATGACCATCGACGGCGTCGTGACGCGCACGGCGATGACGCTCGGCACCGTGATCCTGGCCGCCGCGGCCGCGTGGTGGATCATGCCGGTCGACCAGGCGAACCTGGGCAGCGCCTACGGCGTGGCCATCGGCGCCGCGCTCATCGGCTTCGTGCTGTCGCTGGTCAACTCGTTCAAGCGCCGGCCCTCGCCCGCGCTGATCCTGACCTACGCGGCGTTCGAGGGTGTCTTCCTCGGCATCGTCAGCAACATCGTCAGCATGTACGTCGCCCCCGGCGCCGCGATGCAGGCGGTGCTCGGCACCATGGCGGTCTTCGCCGGTGTGCTGATCGCCTACCGCACCGGTCTGATCCGGGTCACGCGCCGCTTCTACGGCTTCGTGATGGCGGCCGCCATCGGCTTCATGCTGCTGATGATGGTCAACCTCCTGTTCGCCGTCTTCGGCGGCGGTGACGGCCTCGGCTTCCGCAGTGGGGCCCTCGGCGTCGTCTTCGGCATCGTGGCCATCGTCATCGGCGCGGCCATCCTCGCCCTGAACTTCAAGCAGGTCGAGGACGGCATCGCGTACGGCGCTCCCCGTGAGGAGGAGTGGCTGGCCGCTTTCGGTCTCACCGTGACCCTGGTGTGGATCTACATCGAGATGCTGCGCCTGGTCGCGATCCTCAGCGGCGACGACTGAGCGACCCCGTAGTACCCGCAGTACCCCGTAGCACCGGAACGGCCCGCAGGCACCGCGCCTGCGGGCCGTTCCGCGTTCGCGGGAAGGGCGCGTAGGGTCGGTCGGGTGCTCGATACGACGCCCCTGATCCTGGCCGTGGACCGTTTCGCCGACCGGCTGCGTTCGGCCCCGCAGAGCCGCCTCCAGCGCGGTGCGGCCGCCGAGGCGCTGGCCGCCGCCCGGGAGCTCGCCGTGCGGGCCCAGCGGCTGGAGAGCCCGGGCGCCGAGCCGCGGGAGCTGCCGGACGCCGGGATGTTCGCGGTGGGCGACCAGCTCGCCGTCGCCGGGCGGGACCTGGCCGTGGCACTGGAAACGGCCCCGTCCCAGGAGCTGGACGAGGCCGTGCGGTGTGTCGACGAAGCGGTGGCGCGGGCTTTCGCGTGAGCGGCGCGGGTGCGCGTACGAGCGGCCCGCGCCCGGCGGTCAGAACGAGGCGATGACGCGGTCGGCGAGGATGTACACGTTGTCCTCGCCGCAGGAGAAGGTCAGCGCGTAGGCGCCCGAGACGCCCGAACCGCCCAGCAGGACCGGCTGCCGGCCCGCCCGCAGCGCGTCCGCGAGCCGCTCGGCGGTCTCGCGGTGGCCCGGGGTCATGCAGAGCGTGGTGCCGTCGGCGAAGACGTACACATCGAGCGTGCCCAGCGGGCCGGGCCGCACATCGGTCAGCTCGGTCGCGGTGTCGGCCAGCTCCTCAAGACGGTTCACGGTGCGCTCGTGGTCGGTGACGACCGGCGTCTGTACGGGGACGAAGTCCGGGTGCGAGGGGTGGCGGCGGCGGGCGGCGGCCAGCTCGGGGGAGTCCTCGGGGAACTCCGAGGTCTCCGGAAGCCCGGTCGCCAGGTCCGTCGACAGCTCCGTGTGCAGGTCCGTCGGCAGATCGGTCAGCTCACCGACCTCGTGCTCCGCGAGGGTCCGCTCGCTCAGCTCGACGAGCTCCTCCATCGCCTCGGCCGCCTCCAGGTCCATCGACTCCAGGCCGGCGAAGTCGGCCTGCCGGGGCAGGTAGTACGGGGCGTCGTCGCCCAGGCCGGGCAGACCGCCCAACAGGGACGGGGTGTCGGCGGCGTCACGGGCTTCCTGGGCCGCCCAGAAGGCGCGCGCCTCGGCCAGCTCGCGCTCCCGCTCCTCGGCGAGCGCGTCGGCGACGGCCGCGCGTATCTCCTCGGCGGGAGTGGCCGTACTGCGGCTCTGCGGTGGCACCGAGGCGCCGGGAACGTGGCTCGCGGCCAGCTCCGTGCGCAGCGCCACGACCTGCTTGCGCAGCCCGTGAGCGGCGTGCAGTGCGGCGGCGCCGACGGCCGTGGCAGCGGCGGTGGTCAGCAACAGGGCAAATGACATGGCGCTCACTGACATACTCCCGGTCTCAATCGATACCCCCGACTTCCTACATCAGCTTGGCCTGTACCGGTACGGGCTGTCAGTGCATTACGTCACGAAATGGACAGGTCTTTCGGTCCGATGTTTAGCCCCAAACCGGCCTGACCTGCGGAAACGACTCTCCCCCGGGACGCAGATCACATCCTGGGGGAGATTCGGTCACGGTCGGGGCTCGACGGGGTTAGCTGAGGCGCTCAATCACCATCGCCATGCCCTGGCCGCCGCCCACGCACATCGTCTCCAGGCCGAACTGCTTGTCGTGGAACTGGAGGCTGTTGATCAGCGTGCCGGTGATGCGGGCGCCGGTCATGCCGAAGGGGTGGCCGACCGCGATCGCGCCGCCGTTGACGTTGACCTTGTCCAGCGGCAGGCCGAGGTCCCGGTAGGAGGGGATGACCTGGGCGGCGAACGCCTCGTTGATCTCGGCGAGGTCGATGTCGTCGATGGTCAGGCCGGCCCGCCTCAGCGCCTGCTTGCTGGCCTCGACCGGGCCGTAGCCCATGATCTCCGGGGAGAGGCCGGAGACGCCGGTGGAGACGATCCGGGCCAGCGGGGTCAGGCCCAGCTCGCGCGCCTTGGTGTCGGACATGATCACCAGGGCCGCGGCGCCGTCGTTGAGCGGGCAGCAGTTGCCCGCGGTGACCAGGCCGTCGGGGCGGAACACCGGCTTCAGGCCCTGCACGCCCTCCAGCGTGACGCCCGCGCGCGGGCCGTCGTCCTTGGAGACGACCGTGCCGTCGGGGGTGGTGACCGGCGTGATCTCCCGCTCCCAGAAGCCGTTCTTCAGGGCTTCCTCGGCGAGGTTCTGCGACCGTACGCCGAACTCGTCCATGTCCTGACGGGTGACGCCCTTGGCCCGGGCCAGGTTCTCCGCCGTCTGTCCCATCGAGATGTACGCGTCCGGGACGAGGCCGTCCTCGCGCGGGTCGTGCCAGCTCGCGCCGGACTCCTCGGCGCGGGCCGCGGTGCGGGCCTCGGCCTCGGCGAACAGCGGGTTGTGCGTGTCCGGCAGGCTGTCGGAGTTGCCCTTGGTGAAGCGGGACACCATCTCGACACCGGCCGAGATGAAGACGTCGCCCTCGCCCGCCTTGATCGCGTGCAGCGCCATCCGGCTGGTCTGCAGCGAGGAGGAGCAGTAGCGGGTGACCGTACAGCCGGGAAGGTGGTCCATCCCCATCTGCACGGCGATGATGCGGCCCAGGTTGTTGCCCTGCTCGCCGCCGGGCAGACCGCAGCCCAGCATCAGGTCGTCGATGTCCTTCGGGTCCAGCTCGGGGACCTTGGCCAGCGCGGTCTGGATGATCGTGGCGGTCAGGTCGTCCGCGCGCAGGTCCTTCAGGGACCCCTTGAAGGCGCGGCCGATCGGCGAACGGGCGGCAGAGACGATCACGGCTTCGGGCATCACGCGGCTCCAAGGGGCTGGAAGGCTGTACGGGCTGTGAGGCTGTACGGCTGCACGTCGGGGTGGGCAGGCGGAACTCCTCTGGAAGTTACCCGGACGTATCGCCGGGGTCACCCGGCAGGCCGTGTGATGCGGGACTCTTTTCTAAGCGCTTGCTCAGCACGGCCCGCCGGGTGACCCCACCCGCTACGCGTGCCCGTGGGCCGCGTCCGGGTGGGCGTGCGGGGTGGGTTCCGTGGAGGCGGGCAGACGCCGCCGCCTGCGGTGCTTGAGGAGGGCCCAGGGAGCGCGCGCCCCCGTGACCTCCGTACCGGCCTCCCGGGCCGCCTGGGAGGCCGCCTTCGCCACCGGGAGGATGTCCTCGCGCCGTGCGCCGTCCAGCCGGTCGGTCTCCGGCCACAGGCCCAGCACCGCGCACAGCGTGGGCAGCACCGCCATGGCCGCCGTGGCGTAGCCCTCGGCGGAGGGGTGGTAGTTGTCCGGGCCGAACAGTTCGCGCGGGTTCGCCGCGAACTCCGGGCCCAGCAGGTCGCCCAGCGACACCGTGCGCCCGCCCTGCTCCACCGTGCCGATCGTCTGCGCCGCCGCCAGCTGCCGGCTCACCCGCCGGGCCAGCCAGCGCAGCGGCTGGTAGACCGGCTCGATCGTGCCCAGGTCCGGGCAGGTCCCGACGACCACCTCCGCCCCCGCCGTCCGCAGCCTGCGCACCGCCGTCGTCAGACAGCGCACCGACTGGGTCGCCGGCATCCGGTGGGTGACGTCGTTCGCCCCGATCATGATCACGCAGACGTCCGGGACCCGCGCCGGATCCGCGAGCAGCAGCGACACCTGCCGCTCCAGATCGTCCGACCGGGCCCCGGGCAGGGCCACGTTCCGCAGATCCACCGGCCGCTCGGCCACCGCCGCGAGACCCGAGGCCAGCAGGGCGCCCGGGGTCTGCCCGGCCCGCCGCACCCCCTGGCCCGCGGCCGTCGAATCCCCGAGCATCCCGAGCCGCATCGCGTCGTTCGGCCCGGCGAACGCCACTCCGTACCGCCCGTCCGCACTCGGCGGAACCGGCGCCGTCCCGCCGCCGACCTGCCTCTTCGCGAGCTGGACCTCCGCCAGGAACACGCCCACGGCCGCCGCACCGATCAACCCGATGCTGCCACCGCCGTAAGCCGCGCCCGCCGCGATCCGCCGTGCCACCCTTGCTCTCGACACAGTCCGGTCCACCTCCTCCTCGCCGTACAGCCGTACACGTACCTACTTGCCCCGCTCGGGGCTCCGCGTACTCCTTCCCGTACGCACAGTGCGTCCCGTACGCATACTCTGGGCCGGACCATCTCGGAGATCCCGGAGTACACGGTGCAATTCCACGATTCGATGATCAGTCTTGTCGGCAACACCCCGCTGGTGAGGCTGCGCAACGTCACGGCAGGTATCCAGGCGACCGTCCTGGCCAAGGTCGAGTACTTCAACCCCGGCGGGTCCGTGAAGGACCGCATCGCGCTGCGCATGATCGAGGCGGCCGAGCAGAGCGGGGAGCTGAAGCCCGGCGGCACGATCGTCGAGCCGACCAGCGGCAACACCGGCGTCGGCCTCGCCATCGTCGCGCAGCAGAAGGGCTACAAGTGCATCTTCGTCTGCCCGGACAAGGTGTCCACGGACAAGATCAACGTGCTGCGGGCGTACGGCGCCGAGGTCGTCGTCTGCCCCACCGCCGTTGACCCCGAGCACCCGGACTCGTACTACAACGTCTCCGACCGGCTGGTCACCGAGACGCCGGGCGCCTGGAAGCCCGACCAGTACTCCAACCCGAACAACCCGCGCTCGCACTACGAGACCACCGGTCCCGAGCTGTGGGAGCAGACGGAGGGGAAGATCACCCACTTCGTCGCGGGCGTCGGCACCGGCGGCACCATCAGCGGCACCGGCCGCTACCTCAAGGAGATCAGCGACGGCGCGGTCCAGGTCATCGGCGCGGACCCGGAGGGCTCGGTCTACTCCGGCGGCTCCGGGCGGCCGTATCTGGTCGAGGGCGTCGGCGAGGACTTCTGGCCGAGCGCCTACGACCGCAACGTGACGGACGAGATCGTCGCGGTGTCCGACAAGGACTCCTTCCAGATGACCCGCCGCCTCGCGAAGGAGGAGGGCCTGCTCGTCGGCGGCTCCTGCGGCATGGCGGTCGTCGGCGCCCTGGAGGTCGCCAAGCGGCTCGGCCCCGACGACGTCGTCGTGGTGCTGCTCCCCGACAGCGGGCGCGGCTACCTGAGCAAGATCTTCAACGACGAGTGGATGGCCGACTACGGCTTCCTGGAGGACTCCGGCACCTCCGCCAACGTCGGCGCGGTCCTGGACTTCAAGGAGGGCCCGATGCCCTCGCTCGTCCACATGCACCCGGAGGAGACGGTCGGCGAGGCCATCGACGTGCTGCGCGAGTACGGCGTCTCCCAGATGCCGATCGTGAAGCCGGGCGCCGGCCACCCGGACGTGATGGCCGCCGAGGTCATCGGCTCCGTCGTGGAGCGGCAGCTGCTGGACGCGCTGTTCACCCAGCGCGCCTCGCTGAGCGACCCGCTGGAGAAGCACATGTCGGCCCCGCTGCCGCAGGTCGGCTCCGGCGAACCGGTCGAGGACCTGATGGCCGTGCTCAGCGGCACGGACGGGGCCGACGCCGCGATCGTGCTCGTCGAGGGCAAGCCGAAGGGCGTCGTGAGCCGGCAGGACCTGCTGGCTTTCCTCGCCAAGGACGCGGGCACGGCGAAGGCCTGACGGGGCATCTCCGTCGCCCGGCTCTCCCAGGGCCGGGCGACGGGCCTGGGAGGGTCGGGCGCGGGGCGTCCGAGAGTCCGGCGCGCGGCCTCGGGGAAGCCGGTCGCGGGGCTTCGCGAAAACGGTACGAGCGCGTCACGTCCGCGCAGCACCCGCTTAACACGGCTCCGGCACATTGGTGGGTGTCGGCAGGGAAACCCGCCGGCACCCAGAACGGCGACACCGGACTACGGAGCGGCTCCCGGACCTCCACCGTCGCCCGGACGCGAGCAACCGGCCCTGACCCGGACCGCGTCCCTCGCGGGGACCGCCGTCGTCCCGCCCCCCGGGTGACCGGGGGTGCGGCGGTCCCCGCGACATAACCTTCCGGCTCGGCCCTTCCCCGCCCCCGCGCCGGGCTCAGGTCTGCCCGGCCCCTTGCCGGGCTCAGTCCTTCCAGTCGGACGACGTCCGTTCCTCCCGGCGGCGGAACAGCCCCCCGCCCCGCGCCGCCTGGAACGCGTTGACGCCGACGATGCCGAGCCAGGCCACCACCAGCCCTCCCATCCCGGCGTTCACGACGCCGATCGCGGACAGCGGGACCGCCAGGATCAGCGAGACGATCCCCAGCGCGTGCCGCTCCCCGAAGGTCTCCGGCTGCGCCGGACGCGCGCCTCGGGCATGGGTCATCTGCTGCTCGGCGAGCTGACGGCGGACCCGGCGGTCGAGTGTGGTGTCGAGGCGCTGCTCGACCTTCTCCAGGAACGATTCGATGAGCACGGACTCGTACTCCGCACCCAGCTCGCCGCGGGCCTGGAGGGTGGCGGCGAGCTCCTTCTTGAGCTCGTGGTCACGGGCTTCCATACGGATGACGGTACGGAGTCCGGGCCCCCGTGACAGTAGGGCTAGCCCCCGAATTCCCTGGGGCTAACCCCCCTTACAGGGCTCCTGCATATGGACATACAGCAACCTTCCTGGCTGAATAGAATGGTCGTCGCCGGTCGGGCGCGACGGATCCAGCAAGATCCAGCAAGGGGACACCATGAGCGGGAGCAGCCCCGCCGCACGGTTGCAGCGGCTCTTCGAGGGCCACCGGCTCACGCCCACCCAGCGGCGCATCGCGCACTGCATGGTCCGCCGGGCCGCCGACGCGCCGTTCCTCTCCAGCGTCGAGCTGGCCGAGCTGGCCGGAGTGAGCCAGCCCTCCGTCACCCGCTTCGCCGTCGCCCTCGGCTTCGACGGCTATCCGGCGCTGCGCAGGCACCTGCGCGAGGTCGCCCCCGCCGACCCGGAGCAGGAGGAGACGGGCGAGCGGTACAACGAGTACCAGCAGGCCGTCCGCGCCGAGATCGAGAACCTTCAGCACCTCTCCGACGTGCTCGCCGACCCCGCGCCCGTCGAGCGGGCCGGGCGGCTGCTCGCCGGCTCCCGGCCCCTGCCGGTGCTCGGGCTGCGCGCCGCCTCCTCGCAGGCGCGCGGTTTCGGCTACTTCGCCGCCAAGGTGCACCCCGACGTCCGTGTGCTCGACGAGGGCGGCAGCATGCTGGCCGACCGGATCGACTCCGCCCGCCGGGCCGGGGCCACCGCCTTGATGTGCTTCGCACTGCCGCGCCACCCCAAGGAGAGCGTGGACGCGCTCGCGTACGCCCAGGACCAGGGGCTGACCGTCGTGACGGTCGCCGACTCCGCGTTCGCGCCCGTCGCCAAGCACAGCGATCTGCTGCTCCCGGCGGCCATCGGCTCCGGGCTCTCCTTCGACACCGTCTGTGCGCCGATGCTGCTCGGCCGGGTGCTGCTGGAGGCGATGTGCGACGGACTCCCGGATGCCCAGGCGCGGTTGGAGGAGTTCGACGTACGGGCGGCGGCGCGCGGTCTGTTCGTGGAGTGAGACCCCGGCCCCGCGCCGCCCCGGATGCGTCAGACCTCCAGCTCGGCCTCGATCTTCTTCAACTGGTGGCGGGCCATGGCCAGGTTCGCCCGGCTGGCGTCCAGCACCAGGTAGAGGAACAGGCCGTTGCCGCCACGGGTCTTGAGCAGCCGGATCAGGTGGTACTGGGTGTTCAGGGTGATGAGGATGTCCTCGATCTCCTCCTTGAGCCCCAGGTGCTCCATGGTGCGGAGCTTGGCGCGGATCACGTCGGTGTTGCCCGCGGCGGCGACCTCCAGGTTGAAGTCCTTGCCGCCGCCGAGCGTGCCCAGGGCCATCCCGCTCGTGTAGTCGACGAGGGCGACACCCGTGGTGCCCTCGATCGAGCTCATCGCTTCCTTCAGTGCCGCTTCGGTGTTCGCCATGGAGGCTCGTTTCCTTTCCCTGGCCGGTCGCGGTGACCGGGTCCGTTTCTGTGCCGGCCGCTCGGCCGGTTTCCGTGCGGGCTGGTGCTCGGGCTTCTGCGTGATGGCTGAGTCCCGGTGGTTGTGGCGGTACGGGTGGGGGGAATCGGGCGACCCCTGCGCGAGGGCGCGTTACGTGGGGCGTTGCGGCAGGGCGCGGTTGGGTGCGGTGGCGGGGCGCGGCGGCGCGGCACGGGGGGTGGCGGCGGGGCGCTCGACCCGCTCCAGGGCGGCGTCGACGAGTTCGCCGATCCGGGCGCCCGCGCGGCGGCCCTCCAGATGGAGCCGGCCGACGTTGATGCGGTCCTCGGCCAGCAGCGTCAGGACGGCAGAGGAGCCCGCGGCGTAGGTGGCGATGTAGCCGCTGCCGCCGCGGACGAGGAGTTCCCGGAAGCCGCCCCGGCCGGTGGCGTCGGTCATCCGGATGGAGACGCCGAGGGCGGCCGCGGTGAGGGCGGCGACGCCCTCCGCCTCGACGCCCGGGGTGTCGTGGGCCAGGACGAGCCCGTCGGTGGAGGCGGCCAGCGCCCCGGAGAGCAGGGGGACCCGGGCGCGTAACCGCTGGAGCTCGTCGAGGACATCACGTGTTTCGGCCTCGGGCACCATCGGCTGTCTCCTCCCGGCACGCTGTCTGAGCGCGCGTATCACAGGGCCTCCAATGCGTCTCGGAGTCGGCGCAGCAGGGCGATATCGGGGTCGGCCGTCACCTCGGGGAGCGTGATCCGGCCGGGGGTCTCGGCGGCCGGCAGGGGCTGGGCGCGGACCGCCTCCACCAGGCCGGCCGCGGCGAGACGCCGTAGGTCGACCAGGATGTGAAACGCCGAACGGCCCAGCGCCTGCGCGATGTCCGAGGCCGTACGGACCCCGTCGACCAGCTCCAGGAGCCGCCGCTGCCGGGCGGGGACCGGGGCGTCGGTCCCGTGCGCCGTCCGCAGCAGCGGGGCGCTGTCGCAGGCGGGGTCGGGCCAGATCCGGTCCAGGAACTCCCGTCTGCGCAGCGTCTCGCGCTCCACGGCGGCGACCGGGACGGGCCGCACCGGACCGATCCAGTGCGCCACCCCGTAACGGAAGCGGGCGGGCGTCCCGGTCGGGGCGAGTGCGAAGAACGCGGCGTCGTACAGCGCACCCAGATGGCACAACTCCAGTGCGCCGCCCGGCACATGACCGCTGTCCACGAGATAGCGGCCGACCCGGTGGCCCGCCCCGGCCTGCGCCACGGCGTCCCACCAGCCCTCGTGCCGCAGGGTTCCGCCGGTGGTGAGCAGGACGTCGATACCAGGGGTGGCGGGGCTCTCGGCGTGCACCACCTGGCCGTCGGCGAGGTAGAGCGTGCCGCGGTCGCGCATCAGGGCGCCGGTGGCGCGCTCGGCGGCCAGTCGCTGGAGCATCGGGGAGAGGACCGGGAGCCTGTCCGTCTCCGGTGCGTCGGGGTCGGCGGCTATCGCGCTCATGCCAGCACCAGCCGCTCGGCCAGTTCGCTCAGCCGCATCCGGGCGAGCGCGAGATTGCCCGCCGAGCGGTCGAGCCAGAGATGCAGGAAGACACTGCTGTCGAATGCCGTCTCCACGAATCGGAGCATGTGGTATCCGTCGTGGGTGGTGACGATGACGTCCTCGACCGGGGTGCTCGGTGACTCCGCGGGTCGCCCGCCTTCCGCGCCGAGGTGGGCGAAGGCGGGCTGTTCGGCGGTCATCCGGGCGACCTCCGCCGTCTCGGCGGCGGTCGCCTCGTGGTCGCCGTTGGGGGAGTCCCCGATGGTGCCGAGGGCGAGACCGCTCGTCCAGTCGACCACCGAGGCGCCCCGGGCACCGGGCAGCCTCATGACTTCGAGCAGGCACTCGTCGATTCCGGGCACGCGGATTTCCCCTCCCGACGTGGCGTACGGCTGTAACGCAGAGGCTACGCAACGTGCTCAGGGCTGGTGGAGGTTCTGGCATTTTCCTTTGGTACATGCCCTCCGGGGTGTAAAGGAGCGGCCGAAAAGTGGTGGCCGACAGGTGTGGTGACGTCCGGTCAGGAGGCGTCGGCGCCGGACTTCTCGCGGGCGGTCATCACCACCTTGTTGAGCACCCAGAGCCCGATCCCGATGAGCAGGAGGATCCCGGCGCGTACGTACACGTCGGAGCCCCGGTCGGCGAGCGGGCTCGCCAGGATCAGCGAGGTGAGCGCGCCGAGCACGGGAAGCGCCGTGGGCGTACGGAAGTGGCGGTGGTCCACCGGGTCCCTGCGCAGCACCAGTACAGCGATGTTGACCACGGCGAAGACGCAGAGCAGCAGGAACGAGGTGGTGTCGCCGAGCCCTTCGATCTCGCCGGTGGAGACCAGGCCGATCGCCAGGGCGGAGACGAAGACGATCCCGACCCAGGGGGTGCGCCGGCCGGACAGCACCTTGCCCATCGTGGGCGGCAGGATGCGCTCGTTGGCCATGCCGTAGCAGAGCCGCGAGGCCATCATGATGTTGATCAGCGCCGAGTTGGTGACGGCGAACAGGGCGATCAGCGCGAAGAGTTTCGGCGGGAAATCGACGCCCCCGGCCTTCACCACCTCCAGCAGCGGGCCGCTGGATCCCGACAGGGTCTCGGAGTCGACCAGGAGCGAGGAGACCAGGGCGACCAGGACGTAGATGGTGCCGGTGACGCCCACACCGATGAAGATGGCGCGGGGGAAGTTGCGGGCCGGGTTCTTGGTCTCCTCGGCCATGTTCACCGAGTCCTCGAAGCCCACGAAGGCGAAGAAGCCGAGCGCGGTGGCGCCGAGGACGCCGGTGAGCAGGGCGTACCCGGTGCCGCCGGTCTCGATCTGGGTCAGCCGGGAGGGTTCGCCCTCGCCGCTGAACACGGCGTACGCGCCGATCGCGAGGATCACCGCGAGCCCGCTGACCTCGACCAGGGTCAGGACGACGTTGGCCTTGACCGATTCGGCGACCCCGCGCAGGTTGATCGCGGCCAGGACGAGGATGAACAGGATCGCGATCAGGGTCGGCGGTACCGCGTCGGTGAACTCGCCCAGATAGTCGCCGCTGAACGCCCGTGCCGCCGCGCTCGCCGAGGAGAGGCCCGAGCACATCACCATGAAGGCGACGACGAAGGTCAGGAAGGGGACCTTGAACGCCTTCTGGGTGTAGAGCGCGGCCCCGGCCGCCTTCGGGTACTTGCCGACCAGCTCCACGTACGAGGCCGCCGTCAGCAGCGCGACGGCGAAGCCGATCGCGAACGGCAGCCACAGCGCGCCGCCGACCTTGCCAGCCACGTCTCCGGTGGTGGCGTAGATGCCGGTGCCGAGGATGTCGCCGATGACGAAGAGGATCAGCAACTTGGGGCCCAGCGCGCGCTTGAGCGGCGGCTCCGAGCCGGGTTTCGCGGGGGCCGCGTGGCCTTTGGGGCCCTCGGGTTCCGCCGGTGCGGGTGTGTCGGGAGTGCTCATCGGTGCCTCCGGTCCGGCCTGGGATGCGGCCCGGATCCTCCCTCGGATCCGGCCTCCTGCTCGGTAGGGAGAACGTCTGCCCGATCACGACGCGAACCGCACCTGTTGACTACGACTATTCAGAGCATCAGGATGTGAATAGATTTCCACCGTCGCGAGGAGGCACCGCCATGTCAGGACCCCGCCCCGTACGGGCACCGCGCGGCAGCGCACTGACCGCCCTGGGATGGCAGCAGGAAGCCGCGCTGCGCATGCTGCAGAACAACCTCGACCCCGAGGTCGCCGAGCACCCCGACAAGCTCGTCGTCTACGGCGGCACCGGCAAGGCGGCCCGCGACTGGCGCTCGTTCGACGCGATGGTCCGCACGCTGGAGACGCTCAAGCAGGACGAGACGATGCTCGTCCAGTCCGGGCGGCCGGTCGGCGTCATGCAGACCCACGAGTGGGCGCCGCGCGTGCTCATCGCCAACTCCAACCTGGTCGGCGACTGGGCCAACTGGGAGGAGTTCCGCCGCCTGGAGCAGCTGGGCCTCACCATGTACGGCCAGATGACCGCCGGGTCCTGGATCTACATCGGCACCCAGGGCATCCTCCAGGGCACCTACGAGACCTTCGCCGCCGTCGCCGCGAAGAAGTTCGGCGGGACGCTGGCCGGGACGATCACCCTGACCGCCGGACTCGGCGGCATGGGCGGCGCCCAGCCGCTCGCCGTCACCATGAACGACGGCGTCGCGATCTGCATCGACGTCGACCCGCGCGCCATCGAGCGCCGCATCCAGCACCGCTACCTGGACGTGAAGGCCGACAGCCTGGAGCACGCCCTCCAGCTCGCCGTCGAAGCCCGTGACCAGCGGAAGCCCCTCTCCATCGGCCTCCTCGGCAACGCTGCCGAGCTGCTGCCCCGGATGCTCGCCGAGGGCGCGCCGATCGACATCGTCACCGACCAGACCAGCGCCCACGACCCGCTGGCCTACCTGCCGCTCGGCGTCGACTTCGACGACATGGCGACGCTCGCCGCCGAGAAGCCCGCCGACTTCACCCAGCGCGCCCGCGAGTCCATGGCCCGCCACGTCGAGGCCATGGTCGGCTTCATGGACGCCGGCGCCGAGGTCTTCGACTACGGCAACTCCATCCGCGGTGAGGCCCAGCTCGCCGGCTACGACCGGGCCTTCGACTTCCCCGGCTTCGTCCCCGCCTACATCCGCCCCCTCTTCTGCGAGGGCAAGGGCCCCTTCCGCTGGGCGGCCCTCTCCGGCGAGGCCTCCGACATCCACAAGACCGACAAGGCGATGCTGGAGCTCTTCCCGGAGAACGAGTCGCTGCACCGCTGGATCAAGATGGCCGGCGAGCGCGTCCACTTCCAGGGCCTGCCCGCCCGTATCTGCTGGCTCGGCTACGGCGAGCGCGACAAGGCCGGCGAGCGCTTCAACGACATGGTCGCGAGCGGCGAACTGGCCGCCCCGCTGGCCATCGGCCGCGACCACCTCGACTGCGGCTCGGTCGCCTCCCCGTACCGCGAGACCGAGGCCATGCTCGACGGCTCCGACGCCATCGCCGACTGGCCGCTGCTCAACGCCATGGTCAACGTCGCCTCCGGCGCCTCCTGGGTCTCCCTCCACCACGGCGGCGGCGTCGGCATGGGCCGCTCCATCCACGCGGGCCAGGTCTCCGTCGCCGACGGCACGAAGCTCGCGGGCGAGAAGATCCGCCGCGTCCTGACCAACGACCCCGGCATGGGCGTCATCCGCCACGTCGACGCCGGCTACGACATCGCGGAGTCCGTCGCCGCCGACAAGGGCGTACGGGTCCCGATGACGGAGGACAACTGATGCCCACGGGCACCTCGGGGCAGGGCCCGGCCGGAGCGGCCGGGCCCACCCCGCCCGGTCCGGGACGCCAGCCGTGGCGTGCCGGTGACTCCTTCCTCGCGATGTGGCGGGAGCTGGCTCCCGTCGGGCGCCACCCCGAAAGCGGCGGCTACCGGCGCTACGCCTGGTCGGCGGCCGACCTCGACTGCCGGGCCTGGTTCCGCGCGCAGGCCGAGGCACGAGGGCTCACGTACGAGACCGACCGCAACGGCAACCAGTGGGCCTGGCTCGGCGACCCCCTGGCCGGGGACGCCGTCGTCACCGGCTCCCATCTGGACTCCGTCCCGGACGGCGGGGCCTTCGACGGCCCGCTCGGCGTGGTGTCCTCCTTCGCCGCGCTCGACGAACTCCACCGCAGGGGAGCGGAGTTCACCCGGCCGCTGGCCATCACCAACTTCGGTGACGAGGAGGGCGCCCGCTTCGGACTGGCCTGCGTCGGGTCCCGGCTCGCCGCCGGACAGCTCACCGTCGCCGACGCCCACCGCCTGAGGGACGCGGACGGGACCACCCTGCCCGCCGCCATGGAGGCGGCCGGATACGACCCCGGGACCATCGGCCCCGACCCGGAACGGCTCGCCCGGATCGGCGCGTTCGTCGAACTCCACGTCGAGCAGGGCCGCGCCCTCGACCTGACCGGCGACCCCGTCGGTATCGCCTCCGCCATCTGGCCGCACGGCCGCTGGCGGTTCGACTTCCGCGGCGAGGCCAACCACGCGGGCACCACCCGGCTCGCCGACCGCCGCGACCCGATGCTCACGTACGCCGAGACCGTGCTCGCCGCCCGCCGCGAGGCCGAACTGACCGGCGCGCTCGCCACCTTCGGCAAGATCGCGGTCGAGCCCAACGGGGTCAACGCCATCCCCTCCCTCGTCCGCGGCTGGCTCGACTCCCGCGCCGCCGACCAGGCCACCCTGGACGCCGTCGTCACCGGTGTCGAGCGCGCCGCCCGGGAGTACGCCGAGCGGGCCGGGATCGACCTCGACGTCGTGCGCGAATCGTTCACGCCCGTCGTCGAGTTCGAGCACGCCCTGCGCGACGAGCTGGCCAAGATCCTCGAAGGCGGCGGCGACACGGGGCGGCCCGTGCCCGTCCTCGGCACCGGCGCGGGCCACGATGCGGGTATTTTGTCCGCCTCGGTGCCCACCGCCATGCTCTTCGTACGGAACCCCACCGGCATCTCGCACTCACCCGCCGAGCACGCCGCCGAGGACGACTGCACGGCCGGGGTCGAGGCACTCGCCGACGTACTGGAAGGTCTCGCGTGCAGCTGACACAACGGACGGCGGGCGCGCCCGTCACCGCGACCTACTGGATGGACCACGCCTGGCTCGGCACGCACGTCGAGCCGGGCGTCACCCTGGACGTCGCGGACGGCCGCATCGCCGGGATCAGGACCGGGGTCGAGGCACCGCCGCCCGGCGCGACCGCGCTGCGCGGCCTGACCCTCCCCGGCCTCGCCAACACCCACTCCCACGCCTTCCACCGGGCCCTGCGCGCCACCGTCCAGGTGGGCACCGGGACCTTCTGGACCTGGCGCGAGCTGATGTACCGCACGGCGGCCGAGCTCACCCCGGACACCTACTTCGACCTGGCCCGCGCCACGTACGCCGAAATGGCCCTGGCCGGCATCACCTCCGTCGGCGAATTCCACTATCTGCACCACGCCCCCGGCGGCACCCCCTACGCCAACCCGAACGCCATGGGCGAGGCGCTCATCGCGGCCGCCGCCGAGGCCGGGATCCGGATCACCCTGCTGGACACCGCCTATCTCGCCGCCGGATTCGGCGAGCGGCCCAACCGGCACCAGCTGCGCTTCTCCGACACCACCGCCGAGGCCTGGGCCGAGCGCGCCTCCCTCCTCAAGGGCGACGACCACACGCTGATCGGCGCGGCGATCCACTCCGTCCGGGCGGTCCCGGCGGACCAGCTGGCCACCGTCGCCGCCTGGGCGGAGGAGCGGGAGGCCCCGCTCCACGTCCACCTCTCCGAGCAGACGGCGGAGAACGACGCCTGCCGGGCCGCCCACGGCCGCACCCCCACCCGGCTGCTGGCCGACCACGGGGTCCTCGGCCCGCGCACCACCGGCATCCACAACACGCACCTGACCGAGGCGGACATCGAGCTGCTGGGCTCCTCGGCGACGGGCACCTGCATGTGCCCCACCACCGAACGCGACCTGGCCGACGGCATCGGCCCCGCCACCGCCCTCCAGAAGGCGGGCTCGCCGCTCTCGCTGGGCAGCGACAGCCACGCCGTGATCGACCTCTTCGAAGAGGCGCGGGCGATGGAGCTCAACGAGCGGCTGCGCACCCACATCCGGGGCCACTGGACGGCCGCCGCCCTGCTGAGGGCCGCCTCCGCCGACGGGCACGCCGCGCTGGGCCGCCCCGACGCGGGTGTGCTGGAGCCGGGCGCCCCCGCCGATCTGACCACCGTCGCCCTGGACTCCGTCAGGACGGCAGGACCGGTACCCCGACTGGCAGCGGAGACCGCCGTATTCGCCGCCTCCGCCGCTGATGTGCGGCACACGGTCGTGGCAGGGCGGCACATCGTCCGGGACGGCCGTCACACACAGGTCGAGGACGTGCCCCGGGCGCTCGCGACAGCCGTCGCAGCCCTGCACCGCTGACCACCGGACGCGACCGCCCCGCACCACCGACCCGGGAACCCCCGGAACCTTGGGAACCTCCAGACCGCCCGGAACGCAAGGAGAACACTCTCCAGATGACGACCACCGCCGTCACCCACATCGCCAGCCTGGTCACCAATGACCCCTCCCTCGGCAACGGGACCCCCCTGGGCCTGATCCAGGACGCGGCCGTCGTCATCGAGGGCGACCGCATCGTCTGGACCGGTGAATCCAGCAAAGCACCCGCCACTGACAACGTCCTCGACGCGGCCGGCCGCGCGGTGATCCCGGGCTTCGTCGACTCCCACTCCCACCTGGTCTTCGCGGGCGACCGCACCGAGGAGTTCAACGCCCGCATGTCCGGGCAGCCCTACCGCGCGGGCGGCATCCGCACCACCGTCGGCGCCACCCGGGCCGCCACCGACGAGGAACTGTCCGCCAACGTCGCCCGCTACCTCGCCGAGGCCCTGCGCCAGGGCACCACCACCTTCGAGACCAAGTCCGGCTACGGCCTCACCGTCGAGGACGAGGCCCGCGCCCTGCGCATCGCGGGCCGCCACACCGACGAGGTCACCTACCTCGGCGCCCACATCGTGTCCCCCGACTACGCCGACGACCCCGCCGGATACGTCGACCTGGTCACCGGCCCGATGCTGGAGGCCTGCGCCCCGCACGCCCGCTGGATCGACGTGTTCTGCGAGCAGGGCGCCTTCGACGGCGACCAGGCCCGCGCCATCCTCACCGCGGGCCGCGCCAAGGGACTGCACCCGCGCATCCACGCCAACCAGCTGAGCTACGGCCCCGGTGTCCAGCTCGCCGTCGAGCTCGACGCCGCGTCGGCCGACCACTGCACCCACCTCACCGACGCGGACGTCGACGCGCTCGGCCAGGGCAGCACGGTCGCCACGCTGCTCCCGGGCGCGGAGTTCTCCACCCGCGCCACCTGGCCCGACGCCCGCCGCCTCCTCGACGCCGGGGCCACCGTCGCGCTCTCCACGGACTGCAACCCCGGCTCGTCGTTCACCTCGTCCCTGCCGTTCTGCATCGCGCTGGCCGTACGCGACATGGGGATGACCCCGGACGAGGCGATCTGGTCCGCCACCGCGGGCGGAGCCGCGGCCCTGCGCCGTAGCGACATCGGCCGGATCACCCCCGGCGCCCGCGCCGACCTGGTCCTCCTCGACGCCCCGAGCCACGTCCACCTCGCCTACCGCCCGGGCGTCCCGCTGGTCAGCGCGGTGTGGCGGAGCGGGGAGCGGGTGGTGTAGGTCCCGTACACGGGCAGGGTTCCGTACCGACCCCCGACACGCGGAAGGACCCGCTCCCGGCGATCCGGGGCGGGTCCTTCCGCGGTGCTCGACGGCCCGTGGAGCCCCGAGGAGGGGCGGCGGGCCGACCGGGGTCACTCATCCAGGGTCAGACCCTTGCGGAGCTTGGTCAGCGTGCGGGAGAGCAGCCGGGAGACGTGCATCTGCGAGATGTTCAGCTCCTCGCCGATCTCCGACTGCGTCATGTTGCTGACGAAGCGGAGCGAGAGGATCATCCGGTCCCGGGCGGGCAGCGCGGCGATCAGCGGCTTCAGCGACTCGACGTACTCGATGCCTTCGAGCCCGTGGTCCTCGTAACCGATGCGGTCGGCGAGGGCGCCCTCGCCGTCGTCCTCCTCGGGCTTGGCGTCCAGCGAGCTCGCGGTGTACGCGTTGCTCGCGGACATGCCCTCGACGACCTCGTCCGGGGTGATGCCCAGACGCTCGGACAGCTCCGCCACGGTGGGCGCGCGGTCCAGCTGCTGGGAGAGCTCGTCGCCCGCCTTCGCCAGGTCGAGCCGCAGCTCCTGGAGCCGGCGCGGTACGCGCACGGACCAGCTGGTGTCACGGAAGAAGCGCTTGATCTCACCGACGATCGTCGGCATCGCGAAGGTCGGGAACTCGACGCCGCGGCTCAGCTCGAACCGGTCGATCGCCTTGATCAGGCCGATGGTGCCGACCTGGACGATGTCCTCCATCGGCTCGCTGCGGGAGCGGAACCGGGAGGCGGCGAACTTGACGAGCGCGAGGTTCAGCTCGACGAGGGTGTTGCGGACGTACGCGTACTCGTGCGTGCCCTCTTCGAGGGACTCCAGCCGCTCGAAGAGCGTCTTCGACAGGGCCCTGGCGTCCAGAGCGCCCACTTCGGCGTACGGCGGGATCTCGGGAAGCCCTTCGAGGCCCTCACCGGAAGCGCCGGAGAAGTCTGAGGTGGTGCTGGTCGTGCTGGTGGTGCTTG
The DNA here is from genome assembly GCF_014649875.1 of Streptomyces rubiginosohelvolus. Classification (GTDB taxonomy): domain Bacteria; phylum Actinomycetota; class Actinomycetes; order Streptomycetales; family Streptomycetaceae; genus Streptomyces; species Streptomyces rubiginosohelvolus. Next base: position 148,420 of record NZ_BMTW01000013.1, read on the forward strand.
CGCGCGGGCCGGTGACGGCGCTCGCGGCGGGGGAGTCGGAATTGGTCGGTCCCTGAGGACATGCCGACGACGCGTCCTGGGTACGCGCTACGTCGAGCCGGGGTGACATGCTTCTCCTCCATCGTTCTCGGCATATGGCTGCCGATGCCCATACGTGTTCTTGCGGTGAAGCGGCGCCTCCAAAGCCGGTCGCATTTCTGGTGTCCCTCTACCCATACCCGGTCTTGACCTGCAGTGACAAGCGCCAATTGCCGTCATATGTCCGCTTTGTTGAGGTCTCCGACTACCGTGTGGCGTGGGAAACGCGTAATGTTTTGCGCACGTCGGCGGCAGCTATGCATGCAGCCGCACAGGCAGTGACGCGCACAGTGACGAACGGCGAAGAGGGACAGGCATGGACCGCGGGACGGTCGGCAGTGCGAACCGGGGTCGGCTTCAGGTCGAGGCCCGGACCGAGGGGCGCAGCGAGGTGGTGACCCCGGTGGGTGAGCTCGATCACCACACCGCGGATCTGCTGCGCGAGCCTCTGGAGAGTGCGGTCGAGCAGGGGCGGTCACGCCTGGTGGTCGACTGCTCCCGGCTGGATTTCTGCGACTCCACCGGGCTGAACGTGCTGCTCGGCGCCCGCCTCAAGGCGGAGGCGGCCGGAGGCGGCGTCCATCTGGCCGGAATGCTGCCCGTCGTGGCGAGGGTGTTCGAGATCACCGGCGCGGACGCGGTCTTCACCGTCCACGCCACGCTCGAAGAGGCCCTGGCCGCCTGACCCTGCACGGCCGTGCGACCGCGGGCATCCTTGATGTCGGCTGTGTCACGCGATCGTGTGCCTCAAGTGGGTGTTGTTGCGACATGGCAGGGCAGGAGACACCCCGTCGGTGCCCCGCAAGGGGTCCGGCACACTCGGTAACTGACCACTATCTGTTCAACGGCGACATGGCGACATGGCGAATCGGTGAGGTGAAGCGCTGATGAGCACCACCCGGCAGCATCCGCCGGGCGACCTCGGTCGCGAGCCGGACGAAGCGGGCGCAGCCTCGACCGTCCCGGACGGGCGGCAGTGGCGCACGCTCTCGCTCGCACAGGCCAGCGGCATCGTTCCGACGGCCCGGGACTTCGCCCGGCAGGCGCTGAACGACTGGGGCTGGCTCCCCGCGTCCACCGCGGACCGCAGGGCCGCCGCCGAGGACGTCCTGCTGGTCGTCTCCGAGCTGGTGACCAACGCCTGCCTGCATGCGGAGGGACCCGAGGAGCTCCGGATCGGCCGCACCCCCAAGGGGCTGCGGGTGGAGGTCGTCGACCGAGGGGCCGGACAGCCCGCACCCCGTACGCCGCACCGCGCGGGCCGGCCCGGGGGGCACGGCATGTTCATCGTGCAGCGCCTCTGCCTCGACTGGGGCGTGCTGCGTGCGCCGGACGCCCCGGGCAAGACGGTCTGGGCGGAGCTCGCCGCTCCGGCCTAGGGCCCGCGCCTCCCGCCCTGCCCTCTCACCCGCACCGAAAAGAGCGCGCCGGATCGGCGCGCTCTTTGTCTTCCCTCCATCAGGCCCCGGGCGTACCTTGAGCGCCCAATCTGATGTGCCGTCAGTAATGCGCGCCCGTACGGTTCGTGGCGCGCGGCGGCGTCCGGCAAGAGGGGAACACGAGGTGCCGAACCAGAAACGGACAACTCTCGCGCTGGCGGCCGCGCTGGCGGGCTCGATCGTGGTGGCGGGCGCGCCCGCCGCGTACGCCGAGGTCGTGGACGTCAACTACCAGTGCGTGACGCCCATCGGGCCCAAGGGGGCGGTCTCGCCCATCGACATCAAGAGCGTCAAGAGCGGCAACGGCTACAAGCTCACCATGTCCTTCCAGAAGGGCGTCTCCTCCAGCCCGGTCGAGCTGGGGAAGGGGGCCATGAACCCGAGCGCCGTGATCGAACTGGGCGGCGCGGAGACGGGCAAGGTCCAGGTCTCCGGCCCGGCGAACGCCGAGGCGATACCGGCCAACACCCCGATCAAGATCAGTGACTTGTCGGGGACGTACACCCCGAAGAAGAGCGGCAAGGTCACCTTCACCGCCGGGGTCCTGACCATCAAGGCCCTCGGTACGACCACCACCTGTACGCCCAAGAACAGCCCCGGCCCGTCCCTCGAACTCGACGTCCAGGGGGCGGGCGGATCGTCGGGCGGCGGCTCCACGGGGGGATCGACCGGTGGCTCCACCGGCGGTGCCTCGGGAGGTGCTTCGGGAGGTGCTTCGGGAGGTGGCGAACTGCCCCGCACCGGCCCGCTGGACTCGGCGGCGGCGCTCGGCACCCTCGGCGGCACCGTGCTGCTGACCGGAGCGGCCGGAGTGCTCTGGCTGACCCGGCGCGGACAGCGCTCCGCAGGCTGATCACGGCCCGTGCGGTCCGTGCGGTCCGTGCGTCCGAGCGGTCGTGCGGCTGGCGGCCTGCGCGGCACCGGCCGTCCGTACGCCTGCGTACGGCCCGCACGGCAGCGCCATCGGCCGCCGGAAGGCAAAGGAGCCGCCCATGTCGCCACCCACCCCGCGCCGCCGCCGGGCGCTGCCCGTCCTGACGGCGGCGCTCGCCGCGCTGCTGTGCGGGCTCGCGCCCCCGGCCGCCGCCGACGACGGTCCGCCCGACTGGACGGCCCGCCCCGCCGGCGGCACCGACCGGGACGCCCGGCCGTACGTCTATCTGGAGGGCACCCCCGGCACGGTCCTCCAGGACCGCCTCACGGTGACCAACTCCGGCCGGGCCCCGCTGACCGTACGGCTCCGGGGCGACGGCCGGGCCGGGGACTGGATCAGGTTCGCCGAGGACACGGTCACCGTCCCGGCCAGGACCCGCGCCGACGTGCCGCTCGCCCTCACGGTGCCGCACGACGCGGTGCCCGGCGACACCTCCGGGGAAGCCGTGGCCACCGGCGGGGGCGAGGAGATCCGCGTACCGGTCCGGATCCGGACGGTCGGCCCGACGCTGGCGGCGCTCGGCGTCGAGGACGTCGAGGTGTCCGGCGGGACCATCCGGTACGCCCTGGTCAACCGGGGCAACGCGATGCTGAGGCCCCGGCTGGCGGTGCGCGCCGAGGGGGTGTTCGGCACGCTGCTGGACCGCCCGGAACGGCCTCTGCCGCTGGAGCTCGCCCCCGGCCGGAGGGTCGAGCGGACCGAACCCTGGCCCGACGCCCCGGCCCTGGACGCGGTCACCGTACGGCTGCGGGTCACCGCGTCGGGGGGTGCCCGGGACGAGGCCGAGGCCTCGGCGACGTACGTCCCGGTGGCCCCGGCGATCGGCGGCGGGCTGCTGGTCCTCGGCGGCCTGGCCGCGCTCGCCTCCGGCGCGTACCGACGGTGGCGCACCGGGTGCGCGGGCCCGCAACCGCCCCCGGACGCGGGGCCCGCGGTGCAGCCGGAGCCCCCGGAGCAGGCCGGACCTCCGGAGCAGGCGCAACTCCCGGTGGCCACCGAACCGTTGCTGAAGGCGGGAGTGAAGACGTGACGCGGCAGCCCGGACCCGAAGCCCCCCACCCGACCCGACCGACCGGCCCCCCATCCCTCACCGCCCTTCTTACGCTCCTCGCCCTCCTGCCCGCCCTCTGCGCCCTGTTCGTCCTGACCGCGCCGGGTGCTCGGGCGGCCGAGGGCGACCCCGCCGTCAGCCTGTCCAAGAAGGAGGCGGGCAAGGGCGGGGAGATCACCGTCAGGGGCAGCGGCTGGCGGCCCGACGCGCTGCTGATGCTGCTGATCTGCGGTCAGTCCACGCCGGAGCGGGGCGTGATCGGCGGTACCAACTCCTGCGCCAACGCCGACGGCCGCGCCGTCACGACCGACAAGAAGGGCGCGTTCAGCAAGAAGCTGCCGGTGACCGAACCGCCGAAACCGTGCCCCTGCGTGGTGCACGTCGCCACGGTGACGGGTGAAGAGGCGCTGGCCGACGCGGTGTTCACGGTGGCGGGCCATCCGACGGCGGAGCTGCCGCGGCAGGGCGGCGACGGGAAGCTCGCGGTGCTGGCCACCACCCGGCTGGAGGGCGACAGCTCCCTGCTCACCTGGTTCGGGGCCCCGCCCGCCCGCCGGCTCGTCCTCACCGTGGGCAATCTCGGGTCGGACCCGGTCCAGGACCCCGTCTTCGAGATCGGCACCGCGCACGGCGTCTACGCGCCGCAGTGGGAGGAACGCCAGTGGCGCGGCACGGTCGCGCCCGGCGGCAAGGCGCGGATCGAGCTGCCGGTCGAGCTGTCCGCGGGCGCGCACGGCGACTACCAGGTCTCCCTGCGGTACGGGGACAAGGTGCTGGCCGAGCAGCCGTGGGGGGTGGGCCGGCCCTGGGGCGTCACGCTCTTCTGGGTCCTGCTCTGCCTGGTCGTCCCGGCGGCGGTCTTCCGTATCGGCATGGCCGTCGTGGACAAGGTCCGGCCCCGCCCCGCCGGCGCGCACCGCCTGCGGAGGCCGACCGCGCCCACCGCCGTCATCGCGAAGACGAAGACGAAAGCGGACACGGACACGAACGCGAACGCGACCACGGCCGTGCTGCCGTGGTTCACCCCGGATTCCGCACCGTCAGAGAACCGACCCCGACCCACGACGAAGGGACAAGCGTGAGAACGCAACGGAGGATGAGCGCGGCAGGAGTCGCGCTGATGCTCGGCGGCGCGGGCATCCTGATGGCCGCGAGCCCGGCCCAGGCCGCCGAGGTCAGTTACGCGACGGAGTGCGTGCCGCCGCCGATCTCGGGACTGCCCGCCGTGCAGGGCACCACGAAGGTGGAGCTGACCGCTCCGGCCGAGGCGAAGGTGGGCGACGAGATCGAGGTCGTCTGGAAGACGGTCGAGGCCGCGTCCAAGAACCCGGACGTGCTGGACCTGGGGGCGGACACGGTCAAGCCGACCGGAACCGTCACCCTGGGCGGTGCGGCGAGCGGCGAACTGAAGCTGGAGGGCCCCCGGCAGAACCCGCCGATCCCCAAGAACAGCCCGATGGTGCTGCCCGACATGAAGGGCACGCTGAAGCTGGAGAAGGCCGGGGAGATCACGCTGACCCCGGGCGCGTACAACATCAACGTGTCCAAGCCGATCTCCACGGACACCAAGTGCGCGCCGAAGGAGGAGGTGCGGCCGGGCGCCACGATCAAGGTCACCGAGGGCGGCGGCTCCACCACCGGCGGCACGACCTCCGGCGGCACGGACACCGGCGGCACCACCACCGGAGGCACGGACACCGGTGGCACGACGACGGGCGGTTCGGACAGCGGCGGTTCGGACTCCGGAGGCAGCACGTCCGGGGGCGGTGACGGCGGAAGCACCGGCGGCGGAGGCGGCGAGACCGACTTCCCCGGCAAGGAGGTGTCCGTCGCCTACGCGTGCAAGACGCCCATCGGGGACAAGAACGCCACCTCACCGGTCCGTATCAGCGCCAAGAAGAACGGCGGCGACTACGACCTGACGGTGAAGTTCAGCAAGTCCGTGATGGACAGCCCGATCGACATTCCGGCGGGCCAGGTCAAGCCGTCCATGGAGGTCGAGCTCGGCGGGGCGGACCAGGGCACGGTCAAGGTCGAGGGGCCGCTGAACAAGGAGGTCATCAAGACCGGCGCCCCGATCGAGATCCCGGATCTCACCGGCACGTACAAGCCCGGCGCGAGCGGGAAGTCCACGCTCAGCCCCGGCGTCCTGACGGTGATGGCCGCCGGTACGACGACCACCTGCACCCCGCCCGCCGATGTGGCCGTCTCCCTGGAACTGGACACCTCCGCCCAGCCGGGCGGCGCGTCCGGCGGCAGCGGAAGCGGCGGCGCGGCGGTCTCCGGCGGAGCTGCGGCGTCCGGCGGCGGCACGGACTCGGGTGGCGGCCTGGCCGCCACCGGCGCCGAGGACGGCGGCGCGCTGAGAGCACTCGGCCTGGTCGCCGGCACGGCGATCCTGCTGGGCGGCGCGGTGTTCACGTTCACGCCCTGGCGGAAGCTGCGCGGCATGCGCTGAGCGAGGGGCACGAGCCTGGACCGGGCCGCTCCCGGTCCAGGCTCAGAACTAGCTCAAATCGTCGGCCTCACCTTGCTCGCACAAGATCGAGAAGGCTAGGTTCCTCAGGTGCCTCTTCGCAGGAGCGAAGAGAATGATCTGGGTGCGGCGCTCACCGGCAGGCTTGACCACCTGCCCGGCCCGCACCAGTGGAGAAAAGGAACATCATGAAGGTGACCTGGGGGAAGAAGGCTGCGACGGGCGTGCTCGCCGGCCTGCTGATGACGTCCGGACTGTCGCTCGCCACCGCGGCGCCCGCCGCCGCGGCCGGTGCGAAGTACACCTGCAAGGCCACGCCCAGCCTCTCGCTGGGGCGTCCGGTCTCGACGTCGTCCTGCAAGAAGTCGTCGAAGGGGAAGGCCGTCAAGAAGCACCGCGCCGTGCTCGTGTGCGACGTCGTGCGCGGCCGGGGTGCCGAGCACACCATCCCGTGGACGGTGTTCGGCGACTGGAAGAAGCCCGGCGAGAAGTCCTCGGTGAAGTGCGGGTTCAGCAGCTTCCTGCGCAGCGTCAAGGTCGAGACCAAGAAGTAGTCGGGACCGAGAAGCAGTCGAGGCCGCGAAGTACCGGCCGACGGCAGACGGCAGCGGGTCCGCACGAGAGCTTCTCGTGCGGACCCGCTGCCGTTCTTCCCCGGTGGGGAGTTACTTCACGCCGCCCATGAGGGCGCGGATCTTGCGGCCCGCCACCATGAAGGCGAGACCCGCGGCCACCGCCACGACCGCCTGCAGCGTGTAGTACGCGGCGTCGCCCAGCGGGGCGTTGAGCTTGGTGGTCCAGCCGTTCAGGGCGTTGCCCGTCGAGGTGGCCAGGAACCACAGACCCATGATCTGGCCGACGAACATCTTCGGCGCCAGCTTCGTGGAGAGCGACAGGCCGACCGGGGAGAGGCACATCTCACCCATGGTCTGCGCCAGGTAGACCGCGAGCAGCCAGAACACGGTGACCTTGCCCGTGTCGCTGTTGGCCGCGGCGGCGCCCGCCAGGCCCATGATGCCGAAGGAGCCACCGATGAGGAGCATCGCCAGGGCGAACTTCATCGGGGTGCTGGGCTCACGGTTGCGCGTGGCCAGCTTGACCCAGAGCGCGGCGAAGATCGGGGCCAGGATGATGACCATGGCCGGGTTGACCGACTGCAGCCAGGAGGCCGGGAACTCCCAGCCGCCGATGAAGCGGTCCGTCTTGTTGTCCGCGAAGATCGTCAGCAGCGAACCGGACTGGTCGTAGATCATCCAGAACAGCACGGCGGTGATGAAGAACCACACGTACGCCTTGATCTTCGGGCGGTCCTCCGCCGTCAGCGCCGGGTCCCGGAAGATCGTGATGAAGTAGATGATCGGGACGACGACGCCCAGCACGGCCAGGACGTTGACGATGTGCTCGATGTCGTACGTGCCCAGCGCCAGGTCGATCAGCAGCGCGGCGACCGCGATACCGACCCACAGGACCACCTTGCGCAGCGTCTTCCGCCGCTCCTCGGGGGAGATGGGCTTCGCGGGCAGCTTGCCGACGTCGCCGAGGTGCTTGGAGCCGATCGCGTACTGGATCACCGCGAAGGTCATACCGACACCGGCGACACCGAAGCCGAGGTGCCAGTTGACGTGCTCGCCGAGGTAGCCGACCAGCAGCGGGGCGGCGAGGCCACCGATGTTGATCGCCATGTAGAAGAGCGTGAAACCGGCGTCGCGGCGGGCGCTGGTCTGGCCCTCGTAGAGGCCGCCGACCATCGCCGAGATGTTCGGCTTCAGCAGGCCCGTACCGGCCGCGATCAGCGCCAGGCCGACGAAGAACGCGATGTCGCTCGGCAGTGCCAGGGTGAAGTGGCCCAGCGCGATGATGATCCCGCCGACCAGAACGGCCTTGCGGGCGCCCCAGAGGCGGTCGGCGACCCAGCCGCCGGGCATCGCGGCCATGTAGACGACGGCGTTGTAGACACCGTAGATGGAGGCGGCGAGCGCCTCCCGGCCCTCGAGGGGGCCGTCGAGCACCGCGGCCACCAAGTACAGGGTGAGGATGGCGCGCATCCCGTACCAGGAGAAGCGTTCCCACATCTCCGTCATGAACAGGGTGGCCATACCGCGGGGGTGGCCGAAGAAGGTCTGCTCGCCGGAGTTCGGCGAGTCCTTCGTCAGGCTGGACGCCATGGTCGATCCTTGCTGGTCGGGACGCGCCGCCTCGTGAGCGGTACGCGCCCGGTGGGGGGCAGCCGGCACCGGCGCGGCGTGCCCCGTCCCCGCGCCTGAGGGGACGTGCTCCATGCGGCCGGGCTCCTGGCGGGGGCTCGGCGGTGGAGCGGGGAAGAACCGCGTCGGGATCCACACCCGGGGCGCGTCCTCGCGCTCCGGGCCCGGCTCACAGGTCATTCACTCAGAGCGGGCCGGCGAAAACCGGCCCCGCACACAAAAGAGACCCTTGGCGCTCATGGCTGCCCAAAGGTCCTTGAGTAGTGCAACAGGCGTCGGGACACCATACGACACGACACGGCGGGATATGGAAGGACTTGAGAGATGGATCACAGGTCCTGACGGAACCAGACTCCCATATTCAAAGGTCTCCGTCCTCTTTACGGCGCTGACCCGCAGGTGGCGTCGCGGGCCTCACTCCGGGGCCCCCGGCCGGACTACCATCAGTCCATGACCCGTGTACTGCTCGCCGAGGACGACGCATCCATCTCGGAGCCACTGGCCCGCGCACTGCGTCGGGAGGGTTACGAGGTCGAGGTCCGCCAGGACGGTCCGACCGCGCTCGACGCCGGACTCCAGGGCGGTATCGACCTGGTCGTCCTCGATCTGGGGCTGCCCGGGATGGACGGTCTCGAAGTCGCCCGCAGGCTCCGGGCCGGCGGGCACACCATCCCGATCCTGGTGCTGACGGCCCGCGCGGACGAGGTCGACACGGTCGTCGGCCTGGACGCGGGCGCCGACGACTACGTCACCAAGCCGTTCCGGCTCGCCGAGCTCCTCGCCCGGGTCCGCGCCCTGCTGCGCCGCGGCGCCTCCGAGCCCGTGCCGCAGCCCGCCACCCACGGCGTCAGGATCGACGTCGAGTCGCACCGCGCCTGGATGGGCGAGGAGGAACTCCAGCTCACCGCCAAGGAGTTCGACCTGCTGCGGGTTCTCGTCCGGGACGCCGGCCGGGTCGTCACCCGCGACCAGCTGATGCGCGAGGTCTGGGACACCACCTGGTGGTCCTCCACCAAGACCCTCGACATGCACATCTCCTGGCTGCGCAAGAAGCTCGGCGACGACGCCGCCAATCCGCGCTACATCGCCACCGTCCGGGGCGTCGGCTTCCGGTTCGAGAAGAGCTGACGTACGAAGCTCCCATGCGCTCCGATAACCGTCCCGGCGGCCCCATGAGGCGGCGGGCATGCGCCGCCGGCTGATCAACTCCACGCTCGCCGTGGTGCTCGTCGTCATCGCCGTCTTCGGCGTCTCGCTCGTGATCGTCGAGACCCGCACCATCAGCGCCAGCGCCCAGGAGAGCGTCGAGTCCGAGGCGCTCCGGCTGATCAGCGTGGTCGAGAGCCGGCTGCTGGGGGAGGAGACGATCAACTCCGGCGTGCTGGCCGAGCAGATCGACCCGGCCCGGTTCGCGCTGATCGAGATCCCCGGCCGCGAGCCCATCTCCGTCGGTGAACGCCCCACCGGCTCCGTCCTGCGCGCCACCGAGACCGGTGAGGGGGGCGAGAAGGTCACCGTCGAGGAGTCCCGCTCGTCCGTCACCCGCGAGGTCGGGCGCACGCTCCTGATCATCGGCGCGGTGGCGCTGCTGGCGATCGTCTCGGCCGTGCTCCTCGCCGTACGCCAGGCCAACCGGCTGGCCTCCCCGCTCACCGACCTCGCCGAGACCGCGGAACGCCTCGGCTCCGGGGACCCCCGCCCGCGTCACAAGCGGTACGGGGTGCCCGAACTGGACCGGGTCGCCGACGTCCTGGACTCCTCCGCCGAGCGGATCGCCCGGATGCTGACCGCCGAACGCCGGCTGGCCGCGGACGCCTCGCACCAGCTGCGGACGCCGCTGACCGCGCTCTCCATGCGGATCGAGGAGATCTCGGTCACCGACGACCCCGAGACGGTCAAGGAGGAGGCGAACATCGCCCTCACCCAGGTCGAGCGCCTCACCGACGTCGTCGAGCGGCTCCTGACGAACTCCCGCGACCCGCGCACCGGCTCCGCCGTCGTCTTCGACCTCGACGAGGTCATCAAACAGCAGATCGAGGAGTGGCGCCCCGCCTACCGCTCCACGGGCCGGGCCCTCGTCTGCTCCGGCAAGCACGGGCTGCGGGCCGTCGGCACCCCGGGCGCGGTCGCCCAGGTCCTGGCGGCGCTGATCGAGAACTCCCTCATGCACGGCGGCGGCACCGTCGCCCTGCGCACCCGGGTCACCGGCAACCAGGTCGTCGTCGAGGTCACCGACGAGGGCCCCGGCGTCCCCGCCGAACTGGGGGCGCGGATCTTCGAGCGGGCCATCAGCGGCCGCAACTCCACCGGCATCGGCCTGGCCGTTGCCCGCGACCTCGCGGAGGCGGACGGCGGGCGGCTGGAGCTGCTCCAGCAGCACCCGGCGGTCTTCGCGCTCTTCCTCAGCCGCGTCCCGGTCGACCGCAGGACTCCTGAGCGCCCGGTGCGCTGAACAACGACGGACGCGGCGCTTCAGTTCCGTAAAGGAGACGAGTCCGTACGGAGAGACGCGGCGCGTCAGTTCCGTACGGGATCGGGCTCTACCGTCTCCGGCGGCCGCCGCTGTTCCAGAAACCGCTCCGCAGGGCGTGCGGCCTCCTCGGCGGGAGCGGGCTCGGCGGGGAGGGCCTTGAAGACCCACGTCCGGTAGGACCAGAAGCGGAAGAGGGTCGCGATCCCGATGCCCAGGATCTTGAAGACGTTGCTCTGGACCGGGCTGTTCCAGTCGAAGCCGTACGTCGCCAGGTACAGCACACCGTTCTCGATGACCGCGCCCGCCGCGCTGAACAGCAGGAAGAGCGTCAGCTCGCGGGTCCGGCCGGTCTTGTCGCGGTCCCGGTAGGTCCAGTAACGGAAGCCCACGTAGTTGCAGAGGATGGCGACGAAGGTGGCCAGCACGCTCGCCCGGACGACCTGGAGGTCGGTGGTGTGCCGGAGCAGGTTGAAGACGGCGATGTTGACCAGCAGCCCCACCGCACCGACCGCGCCGAACTTGGCGACCTCCCGGGCCAGCAGATCAAGCCGGGCCCGCAGTGCGCCCCGTTCGCTCATGGTGATCGCTCAGTCCGTCCGTTCGATGGCGTCGACGGTTCCGTCAACCCGGCCATGCTAACCAGCCCACCCGTGTGACGCCCGTGAGTCCGCGGGGGCGGCGGAGGTACGGCCATCCGTACGGCCGTCCGGGGACCACCGGCGTGGCGGATACCCTGGAGACGTGACGTTCCCGGTAGTCGGCATGGTCGGCGGCGGTCAGCTCGCCCGCATGACCCACGAGGCGGGTATCCCCCTCGGCCTGAAATTCAAGCTGCTCAGTGACACCCCCCAGGACTCGGCGGCCCAGGTGGTGAGCGAGGTCGTCATCGGCGACTATCGCGACCTGGACACCCTGCGCGCCTTCGCGCGCGGCTGTGACGTGATCACCTTCGATCACGAGCATGTGCCGACCGAGCATCTGCGCGCCCTGGAGGCGGACGGCATCCCCGTGCGCCCCGGCCCCGATGCCCTGGTCCACGCCCAGGACAAGGGGGTGATGCGCGCCAGGCTCGCGGAGATCGGCGCCCCCTGCCCCCGTAACCGCATCGTGAGCGACCCGGCCGACGCCGCCGCGTTCGCCGAGGAGGCCGGGGGCTTCCCCGTCATCCTCAAGACCGTGCGCGGCGGGTACGACGGCAAGGGCGTGTGGGTGGTCCGCTCCGAGGCGGACGCCGCCGACCCGTTCCGCGCCGGGGTCCCGGTCCTCGCGGAGGAGAAGGTCGACTTCGTACGGGAGCTGGCGGCCAACATCGTCCGCTCGCCGCACGGCCAGGCCGTCGCCTACCCGGTCGTCGAGTCCATCCAGGTCGACGGCGTCTGCGACACGGTGATCGCCCCCGCCCCGGACCTCTCCGAGGAGCTGGCCGGCGAGGCCCAGCAGCTCGCGCTGCGGATCGCCGCCGAGCTGGACGTCGTCGGCCACCTCGCCGTCGAGCTGTTCGAGACCCGTGACGGCCGCATCCTCGTCAACGAGCTGGCGATGCGCCCGCACAACTCCGGCCACTGGACCCAGGACGGCGCGATCACCTCGCAGTTCGCCAACCACGTCCGGGCGGTCCTCGACCTCCCGCTCGGCGACCCGCGCCCCCGCGCGCCCTGGACGGTCATGTGCAACGTCCTGGGCGGCGACTACCCGGACATGTACCAGGGTTACCTGCACTGCATGGCCCGTGACCCGCAGCTCAAGATCCACATGTACGGCAAGGACGTGAAGCCCGGCCGCAAGGTCGGACACGTCAACACCTACGGCGACGATCTGGCGGACGTGCGGGAGCGCGCCCGGCACGCGGCCGACTACCTGCGAGGAACGATCACCGAATGACTTCCCCCTCCGCACCGGCGCCCGTGATCGGCATCGTGATGGGCTCGGACTCCGACTGGCCCGTCATGGAGGCGGCCGCCAAGGCGCTCGACGAGTTCGAGATCCCGTACGAGGTCGACGTCGTCTCCGCCCACCGGATGCCGCGCGAGATGATCGCGTACGGCGAGGAGGCCGCGGGCCGCGGCCTGAAGGCGGTCATCGCGGGCGCGGGCGGAGCCGCCCACCTGCCCGGGATGCTGGCCTCGGTCACCCCGCTGCCGGTCATCGGCGTTCCGGTGCCGCTGAAGTACCTGGACGGCATGGACAGCCTGCTCTCCATCGTCCAGATGCCCGCGGGTGTCCCCGTCGCCACCGTCTCCGTCGGCGGAGCGCGCAACGCGGGCCTGCTGGCCGCCCGCATCCTGGCCGCTTCCGACCCGGCGCTCCAGGAGCGGATGGGCGAATTCCTGCAGGAACTGAACGCCCAGGCCACGGAGAAGGGCAAGCGCCTGCGCTCCAAGGTCCAGGGCTCGGACTCCTTCGGCTTCGGAAAGTAGGGGACGCCTCATGGACCATCTCGCCCGCGCCCGCGAACTGCTCGCCGTCCACCCCGTCGTCGACGGCCACAACGACCTCCCCTGGGCCCTGCGCGAACAGGTCGGCTACGACCTCGACGCCCGGGACATCGCCGCCGACCAGCGCGGCATGCTCCACACCGATCTGAACCGGCTGCGGGCCGGCGGGGTCGGCGGCCAGTTCTGGTCGGTGTACGTCCGCACCGACCTCACCGGGGACGCGGCCGTCAGCGCCACCCTGGAGCAGATCGACGTCGTCGCCGAGCTGATCGCCCGCTACCCGACGCATCTGCGCCGGGCGCTCACCGCCGACGACCTGGAGAAGGCCCGCGCCGAGGGCCGGATCGCCTCGCTGATGGGAGCCGAGGGCGGCCACTCCATCAACAACTCGCTGGGCACCCTGCGCGCCCTGTACGACCTGGGCGTCCGCTACATGACGCTCACGCACAACGACAACATCGACTGGGCCGACAGCGCGACGGACCTGCGGCGCCTGGGCGGGCTCTCCGCCTTCGGTCACGAGGTCGTCCGCGAGATGAACCGCATCGGCATGCTCGTCGACCTGAGCCATGTCGCCGACGGCGTCATGCGCGACGCGCTCGCCACCAGCACCGCGCCGGTGATCTTCTCGCACTCCTCGGCCCGCGCCGTCTGCGACCACCCGCGCAACATCCCCGACGACGTCCTGGCGGCCCTCCCGGCCAACGGGGGCGTCGCGATGGCGACCTTCGTCCCGAAGTTCGTGCTGCCCGAGGCGGTCGCCTGGACCCTGGCCGCCGACCGCAACATGCGCGAGCACGGCCTGCACCACCTCGACACCACCCCGGTCGCGATGCGCATCCACGAGGACTTCGAGGCGGCCCACCCGCGCCCCGAGGCCACCGTCGCCACCATCGCGGACCACCTCGACCACATGCGCGCGGTCGCGGGCATCGACCACATCGGCATCGGCGGCGACTACGACGGCACGGCGTTCACCCCGCGCGGCCTGGAGGACGTCTCCGGCTACCCGAACCTGATCGCCGAGCTCCTGCGGCGTCACTGGTCCGAGGGCGACCTCGCCAAGCTGACCTGGCAGAACTCCGTACGGGTGCTGCGCGACGCGGAAGCCGTGGCCCGCGACGAGCAGAGCGGGCGCGGCCCGTCCCACGCCACGATCGCCGAACTGGACGGGCAGCGGACGCGCTGACCCGGGCACCCTCTCCGGCGACACGGAAGATTCGGGCAATCATCCCCATATCCGAAGCAACCTCGTGTTAGGGATAGCGGGCAGGAATCCCCCAACAGGAGGTACGCAACGATGCGCACGAATCTTCTCCGCATCACGACCGCGCTCGGTGCCGCGGCCGTACTGGCCATCGGCGGCGCGGGCGTGGCCGCCGCCGACGGTGTGGGCAACGCGGGCATCGGGAACCAGGGCGTCGGCAACGCGGGCATCGAGAACATGGGCCTGGGCAACGCGGGCGGCTTCAACGGTGGCATCGGCAACGCCGGCCTCGGCAACTGGGGCTGGGGCAACGCCGGTATCGGCAACACGGGCGTCGGCAGCCACGGCCTCGGCAACTCGGGCCTCGGCAGCTCCGGCATCGGCAACACCGGCGTGGGCAGCTCCGGCATCGGCAACTGATCGCCTCACGCCCCCGGCCGCTCCGGCCGGACACCCCCGGGCCGGCCGCCCGCTCCACCAGCGGCCGGCCCGCGTGCGTGGCGCCCGGGTGATCGACGCCGGACGGGTTCGGGCGCCGGAGCGGGCCTCAGCCGCCTGAGCGGCTTCCGGGGCGCTCCGCCGCCCCCGCGAACGGTCCCCCCGGACCGAAGGCGAACGCCCCGAAGCGCTCGCCCATGCGACGGTGGGCGGCGGCGTCCGGGTGGAGCCGGTCGGGCAGCGGCAGCTCGGCGTGGTCGGCCTCGCCGTACAGGGTGAGGCCGTCCAGGTGGAAGAGGTACGGGTCCGACGCCGCCCGCTCCGCCACGATCCGGGCCAGCTCCTGGCGTACGACGCGCAGCGTCAGCTTGCCGCGAGCCGCGTCGGCCGGGTCGCCCAGCGCCGTGAACCCCACCCGCCCGTCGGAGACGTCCGGGGCGGCGGGCCCCGGGGTGTCCTCCTGCGCGGGGCAGAGGATGGGCGAGACGACGAGCAGCGGCGCGGTGGGATGCCCGTCGCGGACGGTGTCGAGAAAGGCGTGCACGGCCGGGCCGAAGTCGCTCAGCCCCATCGCGTCGCGGTTGACGAGATTGATGCCGATCTTGACGCTGATCAGATCGGCCGGGGTGTCCCGCAGGGCGCACGCGGTGAACGGATCGAGGAGCGCGCTGCCCGCCAGCGAGAGGTTGACCAGCTCCACGCCTCCCGCGGCGGCGGCCAGGGCGGGCCAGGCGGTGGCGGAGCTGTCGGCCGAGGAACCCTGGCTGATGGAACTGCCGTGATGCAACCAGACCGGCCGCCCGCCCGGGGCCGGGGCGGCCACGGGCGCGTCGGTGCGCAGCCCGATCAGCTCGGTGGTCTCGGTGTACGGCAGCCAGATCTCGACGGTCTTCTCCCGCGCGGGCAGCCCGGTGAACGACACGGCCCCGACGCTGCCGGGGAACAGCTCCCGCGACCCGTCGGACAGGTCGACCAGCAGCACGTGGCCGCCGCTCGCCGAGGCCCGGCCGGTCGGCTCGCCGTCGACGTACAGGTCGTACGCGCCGTCCGGCAGGGGCGGGAGGCCCCGGTGAACCGTCACCGTGCGCAGGACGTCCAGCTCCACGGCGGTGGCCCGGGTACGGAAGACCACGCGCACCCCCGAGGGCTGCGACTCCGCCTGCGCCACCTGCTCGTCGCCGCCGGACCGGGCGCGGGCCGGGGCGGGCAGCCGGTGGGGGAGGAGACCGCCCCGCTCGGTGCGCTCCAGTTCGAGCGCGCCGCGCAGGAGGTCGGCGGTGAGCGGGGTGCTGATCCAGTCGCGCGAGTCGTCCATGGGCTCAGCCTGTCCGCCGGAGGCGGGGCCGAAGCCGCAGAGCCGCTGTCGGACGGATACCGGGGCCGAGCCGGCGGGGCGGCCAGGGCGGGCCCTGCCCTGATCCGCCGAACACCCCCTAGGCCTTCGGGCGGCCCATCGCCCGGTACGTCCACCCGGCCTCGCGCCACACCGTGCTGTCCAGGGCGTTGCGCCCGTCCAGGATGATCCGCCGGGAGGCCACCTCGCCCAGCTCGGCCGGGTCCAGCTCGCGGAACTCGCGCCACTCCGTCAGGTGCAGCACCACGTCCGCGCCGCGCACGGCCTCCAGCGCGGAGTCCGCGTAACCGAGGGTCGGGAACAGCCGCCGGGCGTTGTCCATCCCCTTCGGGTCGAACACGGTCACCTGGCCGCCCTGGAGGTGGATCTGCCCGGCGACGTTGAGCGCGGGGGAGTCGCGTACGTCGTCGGAGTCGGGCTTGAACGTGGCGCCCAGCACCGCCACCCGGGTGCCGAGGAACGAGCCGCCGCCCACCGCCTCGCGGGCGAGCTCCACCATGTGGCCGCGGCGGCGCATGTTGATGGAGTCGACCTCGCGGAGGAAGGTGAGCGCCTGGTCGGCGCCCAGCTCGCCGGCGCGGGCCATGAAGGCGCGGATGTCCTTGGGCAGGCAGCCACCGCCGAAGCCGATCCCGGCCCGCAGGAACTTCTTCCCGATCCGGTCGTCGTGCCCGATGGCCTCGGCGAGCTTCACGACGTCCCCGTCGGCGGCCTCGCAGACCTCGGCCATCGCGTTGATGAAGGAGATCTTGGTGGCGAGGAAGGAGTTGGCGGAGGTCTTCACCAGCTCGGCGGTCGGGAAGTCGGTCACCACGAACGGCGAGCCCTCGGCGACCGGTACGGCGTACACCTCGCGGAGCAGCTTCTCGGCGTTCTCGCTCGTGACGCCCACGACGATCCGGTCGGGGTGGAGGGTGTCCTTGACGGCGAAGCCCTCGCGGAGGAACTCCGGGTTCCAGGCCAGCTCGGCCCCGTCCCCCACCGGAGCCAGCTCGGCGAGCCGGTCCGCGAGACGGGCGGCGGAGCCCACGGGGACGGTCGACTTGCCGACGACCAGGGCGGGCCGGGTCAGATGCGGGGCGAGCGCGTCGAAGGCGCTGTCCACATAGCTCATGTCGCACGCGTACTCGCCGTGCTTCTGCGGAGTGTTCACACAGACGAAGTGGACGTCGCCGAACTCCGCGACCTCCTCCCAGGAGGTGGTGAAGCGCAGCCGCCCGCTGGACCCCTCGATGCCCGCGACATGCCGCTGAAGCATCTCCTCCAGCCCGGGCTCGTACATCGGCACACGTCCGGTGGACAGCAGCTCGATCTTCTCCGGCACGATGTCGAGCCCCAGGACCTCGAAGCCCAGCTCGGCCATGGCCGCGGCATGGGTGGCGCCGAGATAGCCGGTGCCGATCACTGTGATCCTGAGGGCCATGGAGTGCTCCTGGGAGGTACGGACGAACGTGCGGACCGAGCATAGTCGGGGACCCGGAGGCCGGAATTCACCGCACGATATGCCCGGTACCTCCCCCATGCCCCACCCCTGTCGGCAAGCTCACGTGCTCGTCACGTATGCCGCCGGGCGGTCCGCGCACTAAAATTGAGTTACTTAACGGTAGTTAGCATCTGGGGAGTGAGCGTCTTGGCGGGTTCGACCGATTTCGACCTGTACCGTCCGGCCGAGGAGCACGACATGCTCCGCGAGACGATCCGCGCGCTCGCCGAGTCGAAGATCGCCCCCTTCGCCGCCGCGGTCGACGAGGAGAGCCGCTTCCCGCAGGAGGCGCTGGACGCCCTGGTCTCGTCGGACCTCGCCGCCGTCCACGTCCCGGAGGAGTACGGCGGGGCCGGCGCGGACGCGCTCGCCACGGTCATCGTGATCGAGGAGGTGGCCCGCGTCTGCGCCTCCTCCTCCCTGATCCCGGCCGTGAACAAGCTCGGCTCGCTCCCGGTGATCCTCTCGGGCTCCGAGGAGCTGAAGGCCAAGTACCTGGGCCCGCTCGCCAAGGGCGACGCGATGTTCTCGTACGCCCTCTCCGAGCCGGACGCCGGCTCCGACGCGGCGGGCATGAAGACGAAGGCTGTGCGCGACGGTGACTTCTGGGTCCTCAACGGTGTGAAGCGCTGGATCACCAACGCGGGCGTCTCCGAGTACTACACGGTCATGGCGGTCACCGACCCGACCAAGCGCTCCAAGGGCATCTCGGCGTTCGTCGTCGAGAAGTCCGACGAGGGCGTCTCCTTCGGCGCCCCGGAGAAGAAGCTCGGCATCAAGGGCTCCCCGACCCGCGAGGTCTACCTCGACAACGTGCGTATCCCCGCGGACCGCATGATCGGCGAGGAGGGCACGGGCTTCGCCACCGCGATGAAGACCCTGGACCACACCCGCATCACGATCGCGGCCCAGGCCCTCGGCATCGCCCAGGGCGCGCTGGACTACGCCAAGGGGTACGTCCAGGAGCGCAAGCAGTTCGGCAAGCCGATCGGGGACTTCCAGGGCATCCAGTTCATGCTCGCGGACATGGCGATGAAGATCGAGGCGGCCCGCCAGCTCACGTACGCGGCCGCCGCCAAGTCGGAGCGCGGCGACGCCGACCTGACCTTCCAGGGCGCGGCGGCCAAGTGCTTCGCCTCGGACGTCGCGATGGAGGTCACCACGGACGCCGTCCAGCTGCTCGGCGGCTACGGCTACACGCGGGACTACCCGGTGGAGCGCATGATGCGCGACGCCAAGATCACCCAGATCTACGAGGGCACGAACCAGGTCCAGCGCATCGTGATGGCGCGCAACCTGCCGTAACGGCCCTTCGCGCAGCGCCCCTTGTACGGCCCCCGGCGGCTCCGCCGGGGGCCGTCGCCGTCGTCGTTCTCCGCGCGGACGGGCCGGTGGGTCGCGGCCGCCTGGGGGCCACGCGGCGCGGATTTTCATTGGCCGCGAGCGACCTCGGACAGCCCACGGTACGGCTGAACTCGGGGGCATACCGGGGGAGTTCGCCGGCGGATTGGCTGGCTCACGCTTCCCGTCATCCCTAGGGTGGACCGATGATCATCTGGCTGAACGGAACCTTCGGTGCGGGCAAGACCACCACCGCGAAGGAGGTGACCTCGCTCCTCCCGGATTCCCGGCTCTTCGACACCGAGACGGTCGGCTGGATGCTCCGGCACGTTCTCGGAGTGCCGGAGAAGGACTTCCAGGACTTCCCGCCCTGGCGGGGCCTGGTCGTGGAGACCGCGCGGCAGGTGCTCGACCATGTGGGCGGCACGCTGGTGGTGACCCAGACCGTGCTGGTCGAGACGTACTGGCAGGAGATCCGCGAAGGTCTGGCGAAGGCCGGTATCCCCGTGCGCCACTTCCTGCTCCACACCGACCGGGACACCCTCGTCGAACGCATCGAGACCGACACCAAGCCCGAGAGCGCCGGGGCCCGGCAGTGGCGTCTGGACCACCTGAGCGACTACGAGCGGGCCCTGCCGTGGCTCCGCCGGGAGGCTCAGGTGGTGGACACGACCGGTGTCCCGCCCGCCGAGGTGGCGGAAACCGTCCTACGAGGGGTACGCACCGGCTGACCGTCCCCTTCCCGTCAGCGGACGACCTCGAAGACGTTCTTCTGGATGCCGTTCGCGTACGCCTCGTGCTCGACCAGCTTCAGCTTCTGCTGGTCCTTGTCCGTCGTGCTGAACAGACGCTTGCCCGCGCCGAGCAGAACCGGGAAGACCAGCAGGTGGTACCGGTCGATCAGGTCGGCGTCCGCGAGGTTCCGGTTCAGCTCGGTGCTGCCGTGCACGATGATCGGTCCACCCTCGGTGTCCTTCAGCGCGGCGACCTCGTCGAGCGACCGCAGGATCGTCGTCTCGCCCCAGTCGGACACCAGGTCGCCGTCGGTCAGCTTGGTGGAGACGACGTACTTCGGCATCGCCTTGTACCCGGTGAACTCCTCCATGCCCGGCCACACGGGGCTGAACGCCTCGTAGCTGGCCCGGCCCATCATCAGGGCCGCGGCCTCGTCCTGCTCCCGGGCCTTGAGCTCGTACGCCTCGGGCAGGAACTCGATGTCCTTGAACGTCCACCCCGAGTTCCGGTAGCCGGGCTCGCCGCCCGGGGCCTCCATGACACCGTCGAGCGAAACGAAGGCGGTGCTGATCAGGGTGCGCATCAGGACTCCTGGGTGTGTCGTGGCGGGCCTCGTTCGGTGCCCGGCGTCGCTTCTCACTCTTACGGATGTACTGACCGCGTGCCAGGCGAAAACTCATCGCTCCCATGCCGACCAACCGCCGGACGGCTTCCCGCCCACAGGCCGGTAGCCTCCCTCCCCATGACCGAACTCGACAGGCTGACCGCCCTCTTCAGCGCCCTGGGGGCGGACGCCGACGCCCGGGACTGGGCGGAGTCCGAGGCCGAGGAGGGGCTGCCGCAGCTCGCCCGCTACCGGCTCCTGCGGACGGTGTGGCAGGACGTCGACGCCTGGGGCACGGCCGCCCGGCAGTGGGTGGACGCCTACCGCGCCGACGGGGCGGCGGCCGACGCCGTCGATCGCGCCCTCGCGGCCGGGCTCACCCCCGAGGACCTCGGCGCGCTGGCCCGCGAGGTCGCCAGGGAGACCGCGTTCGGGGTGCTGTACGCCCTGGCGGACCCGGCGGACGGCTCGCTCCCCGCCGACGTCGAGGCGCAACTGCCCGGCTGGCGGCTGGCGGAGCTGAACGCGGCGGGCGCACCGACCGGCCGCCATCTCGACGCCCTCCACGAGGACTTCGCCGAACTCGAACCGAAGGGCATCGCGCCGTGACCGACGTGGAGGCCGTGACCGCCCCCACCGCCGCATCCACCCCCTTCGACCTAGTCGAGCGCCGCATCTGGTCCGGCCGCGCCGAGGCCTACGCCCGTACGTACGCCCGGCTCTGCGCCCACCCGTCGGCGGCACTCCTCGACGCCGTCGAGGCCGGCCCCGGCGCCCGCGTCCTCGACGTGGGCTGCGGCAGCGGGACCGTGAGCGCGGCCGCCGTCGCGCGCGGGGCGTCCGTGTACGCGGCCGACGCCGAACCCGGCATGGCGGCCGCGACCCGCCGGGCCGTCCCGGGCGTCACCGCGCACATCGCCCGGCTCCCCGAACTGCCCTACGCCAACGACACGTTCGACGCGGTCGTCGGCAACTTCGTGCTCAACCACGTGGGCCGCCCCCGCGCCGCCCTGGCCGAACTCCGCCGGATCACCCGCCCCGGCGGCCGGGTCGCGGTCACCATCTGGCGGGCGCCCGGAGCCCCCGGCCAGACCCTGATCGGCCGAGCCGCCCAGGCCGCCGGCCTCACCCGCCCCGCCTGGCTCCCCGCCCTCGCACCGCAGGACGACTTCCCCCGTACGCCCGAAGGGCTCGCGGCCCTGCTCGACGCGGCCGGGCTCCTCGACGCGGAGTGCTCCGAGATGGCCTGGGAGCACCGCTGCGACCCGGACACCTGGTGGGCGGGCGCAGAGGAGGGGATCGGCGCGATCGGCCAGGTCCTCACCAGCGGAGGCGCGGAGGGAGTGGCGGCGGCGCGGCGCGCGTACGACGACCTGTGCGCTGAATTCCGCATGCGGGAGGGCCTGCTGGTTCTGCCGCATGTTGCGCTGCTGGCGGGTGGAAGAGCGTAGGAGGGCGGCCGGAGATCAACAATGGAGATTCATTTGATCGCACAGGTAGGGTGACGCGCGCGAAACGATTCTCCAGGTAGTGGACGGGGTGTGGAGCGTGTTGTTCGAAGACCATCTCCACGCGGCTGCCGAGAGTTGGTTCCAGTACGGCATCGAGGGCGCCCAGAAGAAGCTGGGGCAGCTGTAGCCATGAAGAAGAAGCACCTGCTCCTGCCCACCGCGTCGCGGTCGGCCACGATCCGGTGGGCCGATACCGGGTCGTGAGGCACCACGACCCGGCGTGAGCAGCGAATTCGCGTGGATCTCCGGGTATCCGCCCGAGGCCCTTCCCGCTTTTCGGACCTCGCCTCTGCGTCGGAAACCACGGAAACCCCGGAAACCCTGACACCGGCAACCCCCTTCGGCACACTGAGTACATGGACGATCACTCGGGGAAGTCGCCGGATCACCTCACGATCAACGTGACCCACCGCGACGACCCGGTCTTCGAGGTCACCGAGGCCGACGCGTTCGCCTCGGTCCGGAAGTATCCGAACATCGTCGTGCGCGGGCCGCTGTTCGGGCTCGCCGAGCAGCGGCGCGGGGACCGGCCGCGCTGGCGGCTGATGGGTGAACTCGACACCGGATTCCCGCAGATGGTCCGGGACGAGCTGAATTCGCACCTCTGGTTCAAGGCGAGGGACGAGACCGAGGACCGGGCGGAGCGGCGGTCACTGCTGGCCGCCGTGGCGCGGCTGGAGACCGAGAAGGCCGACGAGGTGTCGGCTTGCGGCGTGCGCTACCGGGTCGTGCGCGCCGACGAGTTCGCCCGGATCGGCGACGGGCGCCTTGAGCCGCCCCGGGCCACCGACCCGGACGACGACGGCTGGGACCTGGACGCCACCGAGCCCTGCCGCACCGACGGCTTCGTGGTCGATCACGCGGCCGCCGTCGGGCTGAGCGAGGGGATCGGCCGGGCCGGGCTGCTCCAGCTCGCCTACACCGCGGACCGCTTCCCCGCCGACGTACGGGCCGACTCCCGGCGGGCGTTGACCACCCACCCGGGGGTCGTGCTCCTCCCGACGACGTTCCGGGTGGTGCAGCGCAAGGAGATGTCCTGGTCGATGGTGACCGGGCAGCACTCGACCCCGCAGGGCGCCCGGCGCGCCCTCGTCGACCACCTCACCCGGCCCTTCCCCGAGCTGCCGGACCTCCCGGGCATGCCGGAGGTCCCCGCGTGGATGAAGGTGGACGAGAAGGAGGCGGCCGTCAACGAGCGGGCCGCGAAGAAGTTCATGGGACGCCGCAGAGCCAACGAACTCATCGTGCGGGGAAAGCGGTTCGAGGTCGTCCGGGTCGAGCGCATGATGCGCATCGGGCCCGACGGGCCGGAGAAGCCGCGCTCGTCCGACGTCGACCAGTACGGCCCGTCCCAGATCCATCCCCTCATGGACGAGCACGGGAACATCACCCACGGCACGTAGCTCGCAGAGGGCGGCCACGGACGGCGAAAGGGCGCCGGGCGGCCATCGCCCGGCGCCCTCAACGGCTTTGCCAACGGCCTCAGTTGCCCTTGACCGTGACCTTCTCATCGTTGTTGAGCTGCTGCACCAGCTGCTTCACCTTGGCCTTGTCCCAGACCAGGTTGCCGCCGACGCTGCCCGAGATCGGCATGTTCATCGACGTACCCTCGCCGCCCGTGACGCCCTTCATCGCGAAGAACATGTTGCCCAGCGCCCAGAGCGACATGTCCTTGTCCACGATCAGCGTGTCCAGGCCCGCACCCATCGTCGGGTACAGCTTGAACGGGTTGATGATCGTGGACGGGGTCGCCGTCTGGCTCGCCAGCGCCGCGAGGAACTTCTGCTGGTTCTTCGTACGGTCCAGGTCACTGCCCGCGAACGCGTACCGCGTACGGACGAAGGCGAGGGACTGCTCGCCGTTCAGCGTCTGCTTGCCCGCCTGGAAGTCGGCCCCGGACTTCTTGTCCTTGAACGCCTTCGGGATGTCCATCTCGACCCCGCCGATCGCGTCCACGATCTTCGCGAAGCCGCCGAAGCCGATCTCGACGTAGTGGTCGATGTGCAGGCCCGTGTTGAACTCGACCGTACGGACGAGGAGTTCGGGGCCGTCCTCGGCGTAGGCGGCGTTCAACTTCACCTGCCGGCCGGTGCCCTGGAACTTCTTTCCGGACTCGGACCCCACGAACGTCGGGATCTCGACGTTGGAGTCGCGCGGCAGCGAGATCAGCGTCGGGCCGTTCGAGCCGTCGTGCAGGATCATCATCGAGTCGGTGCGCTTGCCCTCGGCGGAACCGGTGCGCAGCCGCTTCTTCTCCTCGGCCGACATGCCCTCGCGGCTGTCGGACCCGACGATCAGGTAGTTCGTGCCGTCACCGGACTCCGGCCGCTCGATGACCTTGGAGAGGTCCACCTCGCGCTTCAGCTTCGAGTCGGCCCAGAAGTACGTCGAGATCGAGACCGCGAGCACCACGACCACCAGGGTCAGCGCGCCGAGCTTGATCCGGCGGCGCCAGTCCGGGGCCGGGCGGCCCTGGACGTAACCCCCGTCACCGCCGCCGCGACGGCCACCGCCGCCCCGGCCGCCGGAGCCGCCGCTGCCCGATCCGTAGACCTGGCCCGTGTTGTAGCCGCTGTCGTACCCGGGGTCGGGGCTGCTGCCGTAGCCGCCGTCCTGGTACCCGCCGTCCTGGTAGCGGTCGTCGTACCCCTGGCTCTGCGGCGGTACCTGCGGCCGCTGCGGGGTACGGGGCTGGGCCGGGCGGCGCTGGATGTGCGGCATCGACCGGGCGCCCTCGGGCTGGGAGCTGGCACTGCCCCGCCCGTAGCGCTCGCTGCGGTCGCCGGTCCGTCGATCGGGCCAATCGTTCATCCGAACAGTGTGCCGCCCCGGCCCACGGCTATTACAGGGTGTAAGGGAAATCGCACCAGGGCTGTTGCGAACCTGATGCATTCTGCGGGATCGCGGACCCCGCATAAGGTGGACGGTATGACAGATCAGGCCACTGGCGTAACAGATCCGGCCAACCGTGCGGAGGGTGAGATTCCGGGCAAGCCGACCTCGGCGTCCCGGACCACCCTCAGCCACATCATGACCGGCAGCGACACCAACCTCCTCGGCACGGTGCACGGTGGCGTGATCATGAAACTGGTCGACGACGCGGCGGGCGCGGTGGCCGGTCGGCACTCCGGTGGGCCCGCCGTGACCGCGTCGATGGACGAGATGGTCTTCCTGGAGCCGGTCCGCGTCGGTGACCTCGTCCATGTGAAGGCCCAGGTCAACTGGACGGGCCGGTCCTCCATGGAGGTCGGCGTCCGGGTCATGGCCGAACGCTGGAACGAGTCCACCCCCGCCCAGCAGGTCGGCAGCGCCTATCTGGTCTTCGCCGCCGTCGACGGGGACGGCAAGCCCCGCCGCGTACCGCCGGTGATGCCCGAGACCGAGCGCGACAACCGGCGCTACCAGGAGGCGCAGATCCGGCGCACCCACCGGCTCGCCCGCCGCCGCGCGATCAAGGAACTGCGCGAGAAGCGCGCCGCCGAGGGCATCGACGACTGAGCCCTCCCGAAGCCCGGGCCCTCCCCGCTCCCGGGGCTACGGGCACACCACCTCGTCGCCCGTCACCGTGGAGAACTCGCCCGTCTGACGGGTCTCCGCCTTCACCCGCTGCACCTTCGTGAAGTCCGCGCCCACCGTCACCTTCATCTGCGGGCCCTGGCCCTTCACCGCCTTGAGCTCGCTCCCGGGCAGCGCCGTGGCCAGGGACTTCGCCGACCGGTCCCAGCGCGGGTCGTACTCCACGAGCGTCCGCTTCAGCTCCCGCACCTCCCCGTTGAGCGGGGCCTCGGTCGTGGTGAACCCGGTCGCGCGCAGCCCCTCGTCCACGGTCCGGCCGAGGCCGTCCTTCGGGGTGCCGTTGTAGACCTGCACCTTCACGTCCTTCGGTGCCACGTCGACCAGCTTCGCGGGCGGCTGCTGCGGGCCCGCCGCGGGCTTCGGTTTCGGCTTCGCCGGGGCCAGCGGCTTGTCCTCGCGCAGGGCCTGGAACAGCTTCTTCGCCTTCTTCGCGTCCCACTGCACCGTCGAGCCGATGCCCTTGACCGGGAAGCTGGGGTTGCCGATGGGCACGGAAGCGAACTCCGACGAGGCAGGACCGAAGTCCTTCATCGCCTTGCCGAGCGCCAGCATCTGCTCCGTACCGAAGCCCTTGTCGGCCCGGACCGAACCGAGCGCCGAGGCGGAGACCTGCTGGAACTTCACCGGGTTCAGCAGCACCCCGCTGCTCGTCGCCTGCTTGATCAGCGCCGCCATGAACTTCTGCTGGCGCTCCATCCGGCCCAGGTCGGAGGCCACGTCGACATGGCGCGAGCGGACGTACTGGAGCGCCTGCCCGCCGTCCAGCTCATGCGTGCCGGCGGGGAGGTCCAGTCCGGTGTACGAGTCCTTCATCGGCCGCGCCGTGCAGATCTTCACCCCGCCCACCGCGTCGACCGTCTTCATGAAGCTGGTGAAGTCGACCTCCAGATAGTGGTCGATCTTGATCTTGGTCATGTTCTCGACGGTCCGCACGGTCAGCGTCGGCCCGCCCTCGGCGTACGCGGCGTTCAGCTTCACCGGGTGGCTCGCGTGGTGCTTGCCCGTGGTGCGGTCGGTGTGGGCGGGCATCTCGGCGTAACTGTCCCGGGGGAGGCTGACCACGCTCGCCCGCTGCCGGTCGGCCGACAGATGGACCAGCATGATCGTGTCGGTGCAGTGGCAGGGCGCGCCGCCGAGCTTGTACTTCTGCTTCTCGGCCTTGGTGATCGTGTCCCGGCCGTCCGTGCCGACGAGCAGCAGATTCGTGCCGTGGCCCCCCTCGGGGCGGTTCTTCATGTCCCGGAACGGATCGACCCTGCCGATCCCGCCCTCCAGGCTGCTCACCACGGCGTGACCGATCCCACCCGCCCCCAGCACCAGCACCGAGAGACCGGTGGCCACCCGCATGCCCCAGCGCGGCCGTTCGTCCTGCTTCCGGGGCCGGACGGGCCGGGTGCCCTGCGGCGGACGGCGTCGCGGGGGAGTGGTGCGGGGGTGCGGCGGGCGCTGAGAGGGGCGTTGCGGTCGCTGCGGTGGGGGCACGGGGGGAGACACCTCCGGGGTGCAAGGGAGACACCTCTGCGGTGCAAGGGGACCATCGCACGGTAGGCCCATACGATCTCCGTCCCGGCCCGCGACCCGGCGGCGCGCACCGGTGTCCCCCATTCGCGGTAACGTGGCGGCCGAATACCGCCGCCTCCCGGGGCGCCCGCCGCCCGCGGCGCGGAACCCCCCGGCGCCCCCGAGGACCCCCCGAGGACCACATGTCTGCCGCGCAGTACCCCGCCGTCTCCGTGATCATGCCGGTGCTCAACGAGGAACGCCATCTCAGGAACTCGGTCCGGCACATCCTGGAGCAGGAGTACCCCGGTGAGATGGAGGTCGTGATCGCGCTCGGCCCCTCCGCCGACCGGACGGACGAGATCGCCGCCGAGCTGGTCGCCGAGGACCCCCGCGTCCACACGGTGCCCAACCCCACCGGCCGCACCCCCGCCGCCCTCAACGCGGCGATCAAGGCCTCCCGCCACCCGGTCGTCGTCCGGGTCGACGGCCACGGCATGCTCTCGCCGAACTACATCGCGACCGCCGTCCGCCTCCTGGAGGAGACCGGCGCGCAGAACGTCGGCGGCATCATGCACGCCGAGGGCGAGAACGCCTGGGAGGACGCCGTCGCCGCCGCGATGACCTCGAAGATCGGTGTCGGCAACGCGGCCTTCCACACCGGCGGCCAGGCGGGCCCGGCCGAGACCGTCTACCTGGGCGTCTTCCGCCGCGAGGCCCTGGAGCGGGCGGACGGCTACAACGTCGAGTTCATCCGCGCCCAGGACTGGGAGCTGAACTTCCGCATCCGCGAGGCCGGCGGGCTGATCTGGTTCTCGCCCGAGCTGAAAGTCCAGTACCGCCCGCGCCCCACGGTGAAGGCGCTCGCCAAGCAGTACAAGGACTACGGCCGCTGGCGTCACGTCGTCGCCCGCTACCACGCCGGCTCGATCAACCTGCGCTACCTGGCCCCGCCGACCGCCGTCGTCGCCATCGCGGCGGGCCTGGTCCTCGGCGCGACCGTCACCCCGTGGGCGCTGGTCGTCCCCGGCGGTTACCTCGCCGCGATCGTCGCCGGATCGCTGCCCGCAGGCAAGGGCCTCCCGCTGAAGGCCCGGGCCCAGATCCCGGTGGCGCTGGCGACGATGCACATGTGCTGGGGCTTCGGCTTCCTCACCAGCCCCCGTTCCCTGGCCAAGCGGGTCATCGCGAGCCGCCGCCCCGCGATGACCGGCAGCAGCGAAACCGTCTGAGCCGGACCGCTTCAGGCATACGAAGGGCCCCGACGCTCGGCGTCGGGGCCCTTCGTCGTGTACGCGCGCCGCTACGGGGTCACCAGGTGTAGTTCGGGTTGACCTTCATGCAGGCCTTCTCGTCGTCCCCGTTGAGGGCGCCCGCCGACTCCGGGGTCTTCTCCGTGCCCTTGGACACCGGGTAGGTCCCGTCCTCGCGCCAGTCCGCGCCCACCGCGAGCGAGATCCCCGACACGTCGGTGGACCGCTTCACCTGCGCCAGCGGCACCCCGAGCGCCTTGGCGACCGCCTGCGCGTCGCCCTCCAGATCCGCGCTCGGGTACAGGATGCCGGTACGCGCCGCCCCGGTGACGTTGTCCGAGTCGATGCTGGTCCGCCCGAAGCCCGCGTTCTTCAGCTGGTCCGCCACCTCACCGGCCCGTCCCGACGCCGGTCCGAGCGCGTCGGTCGCGGTCCCGTTCCGTACGGAGACGGCGATCTCGCCGACCGGTGCGGACGGGTCCTTGGGCTCCTCCGGCTTCTTCCGCTTGGAGGCCTTGCCGTCCAGCGGTACGTCGTCCCGCACCATCCGGAACAACTGCTCGGCGTCGCCCGCCTTCGGGTACACCCGGCCGCTGTTGACGCCGGTGCCGTACACGTTCGGCATGGTCGACATCGTGATGCGCTTCGTCGGGACCTTCTTGAACTCCTCGGCCAGGTCGTAGAGCTTCTTGACCGTGTCCAGGCCCTTGTCGACCGTCAGCGCCTCCGTGGCCGCCTCGGCGAGGTTCATCAGCTTCGCCGGGTCGGTGAGCTTGGTGCCCTTGCGCAGCTCACGCACCATCGAGTTCATGTACATGTGCTGGGCCTTGGCCCGCCCCAGGTCGGTGTTGTCCTCGAAGCCGTACCGGGTGCGCAGCCACTGGAGGGCCTGCTCGCCCTTGATGGATGTGGTGCCCTTCTCCAGCTTCAGCCCGGAGCCCTTGCCGTCGGCGCTGCGCGAGTGGATGTTGGCGTCGACGCAGACCGGGACACCGCCGATGGCGTCGGCCATGGACACCACACCCGCGAAGTCGATCATCATGAAGTGGTCGATCCGGATGCCGGTCAGCTCGTACCAGGTGGCCACCGTGCACCCCGGACCGCCGCGCCCCAGGCTCTCGTTGGTCTGTACGTCGCGCGTGCTGGCCGGGAAGACCTCGCCGTCCGGGGCCGTGCACTTGGGCATCTTCAGCATGGTGTCGCGCGGCATGCTGATGACGGAGAGGTTGCTGCGGTCCGCGGAGAGGTGGAGCAGCATCTGCACATCGGCGAGCGGGGTCCCGCCGAAGGTCTCCTTCGCGCCGCCCAGCTTCTGGTTGGCCTTGGAGTCCCGGGCGTCGGAACCGATGAGCAGGATGTTGAGCGGGGTCTGGCCGGCGGCGTTGGCCTTGTGATCGGCCATCTGCTTGTCGCCGAGGGTCAGATCCCCTTTCTTGATGTTGCCGTTGAGGTGCTCGTAGTAGAGATAACCGGCGCCGCCGGTGGCGAGTATGAGCACGGCCAGCACGGAGGCGCTCCAGCGCAGGACGCGCCGCTTGCCGCTCTTGGGCGCGCGGCGGCCGCTGCGCCCTCGCCCGCCGGCCGAGGCGCCGCGCCGGTGGCCCTCGGCCCGACGGCCGCGCTCACCGCTCGCGGACGCGTCACCGCCCTCCGTGTCCCGGGCGTCGCCCCGGGCTTCCTCCCCGCCGAGCCGATCGCCGCGGCGGACGCGTGATCGCGTCTCCTCCCCGGGCATGCTGCTCCGTCCCACCGGACCCCCCATGCTGTTCAGATTTCCGCTGTGGCCCGGTGACCCGGTGTCACTTGGCGCATACCGCCTTGTCGGCGCTCGCTTGCTCGACGCCCTCCGGAGCCTTCGCCGGTCCGGTGATGAGCTGGCCCGCGCCCTTGAAGTCCGCCCCCAGCGTGAGCACCATCGCCTCGAGCCCCTCGGCGTCGGCGGTGCCCTGCTTCATGGCCGTTGCGGGAAGCCCCATCATCTCGGCGAGCGCCCGGGCCTGATCGGCCTGGTTGGGCGCGTACTCCAGTGTCGTCTTCTTGATCTTCTCGGGTGCGTTGGCCTTGTTGGTGGACTTCAGCACCCCCTGCTCGTTCTGCAGCCAGGTGACGGTCGAACCGGCCGCACCGGGGATCTCGCCGCCGTTGAGGACATCGACCCGTACGTCGGCGGGATCGGCCTTCGGCCCCTTGAGCAGGGCCGCCTGCTTGCTCTTGGCGTCCTTCTCCTTCTTCTTCACCTCGGTCAGCGAGGTGTCGGAGCGCATCATCGCGAAGAGCTGCTCGCCCTTGACCGGGTCCACGACCACGGTGACGGGCGTCGGCTCGGCCGGGTTGTCCACCACCGGCATCGTGAGGAAGGTGATGTTCTTCGTGTCGACCTTGGAGATCTCCTGGGCGAGCGTCATCAGCTTCTGCGCGTCGGCGATGGCCGAGTCGACGGTCAGCGCGTTGGTGGCGGCGTCGGCCAGCTTGTAGAGCTTCTTCGGGTTGGTCAGGGTGTCGCTCGACTTCATCTCGCGGATCATCGAGGCGAGGAACTGCTGCTGCACCTTGATCCGGTCGAGGTCGCTCTCGTTGCCGAAGCTGTGCCGGGTACGCAGGAGGGCCAGCGCCTGTTCGCCCTGAACCTCCGACTTGCCCTGCGGCAGCTTCAGATGGGACTTCGGGTCGTCGACCGGCTTGGCCATGCAGACCTCGACGCCGCCGACCGCGGTGGTCAGCTCCTTGACCGCGTTGAAGTCGACCATCATGAAGTGGTCGGGCTTGAGGCCGGTGATGTTCTCGACCGTCTTCATGGTGCAGCCGGGGTTACGGCCGCTCTGGCCGAGGCTCGTGTTGAAGCGCTCGTTCGGAGTGCCGGGGATGGTGACCTCGGCGCCGTCCGCGTCCTTCCCCTCGCACTCGGGAATCTCGGTCATCAGGTCGCGCGGGATGCTCATCGCCGTCGCGTTGGTGCGGTCCTCGGAGACGTGGAACAGGATGGTGGTGTCGGCGTGGCCTTCGCTGCCCTTGTCCCCGTACCCCTCGTTGCCCTTGCCGGTGCGCTTGTCGGTGCCGATGATCAGGATGTTCATCGGGCCGTCGGTAACGACGTTCTTGCTGCCGGCGTCGCCGACGTCGATGGAGTCGATGTTCCCGTTGAACTTCTGGTACAGGGCGTACGCGCCGATCGAGGTGCCCACCACGACGAACGCCATCACGCCGCCCGTCCACAGCAGCGCCTTCTTCTTGCGCGACTTCTGGGGCTTGCGCTTCCGGCGGCCGGCTGTGGGGGGCTCGGCGGCCCCACGGCCCCCCTGGGAGCTGCGGCGGCTGCGCTGGCCCGGCACCTCGCGGCGCGTCCCGTCCGTGGCGGCCCCGCGGGAACCGGCCGCGCGGCGACCCGAACCCTCGCGGGAGGAACCGGTCCGGGACTCCCCGCGGCGGCCGGTCTCCTCGGCCGTCGCCGTACGCGCGGAACTGCCGCTCGACTCCCCAGCGGAGTGGTCCAGTCGCAATTCGTAATTACCGGTGTGCGGGTTGAGTACCCACTGGTCGGCGGGGTCGATATCGTCCGCCCGTCCACGACTGTGCGCGTCCACGGTTGCCTGCGTCCTCCGTCGGTGCCACGCGAGGCGCCCTCCCCCGGCAGGGCGCTCGTTCCTTCGCTCCAGCAGTGCACGACCTGACGGCCGGAAGCACCGGATCGCGTCACACTATCCGGCCGATTCCAGGTCGAGCGACGTGCGTGACACATTCCACGCCCCTTACAACCGGGCATACTTCCCATTCCGCGCCGATTATGTTCTGTGTCTTGGCAATTGCTTTACTGCTTGCACAGGTCGTCCGCCGCACTCGACCCCGAATAGGTGGGTGCGGGCGTCGGACTCTCGGACCCGGCGTCATCCGGCTTTCCGTCCTGCCCGCTTTCCTTGTCCCGTTCCGCCTCTTCCAGTTCGTCGGCCGGGACCACGGCGACGGGCTTGTCCTCGCGGAGTTGCTTGAACAGGTCGCCTGCGTCCGGTTCGACGAGTTCGTCCCGGTTGGGGTTGTTACGGTACGGCTGCCGGGGCACGGTCAGGAACTGCACCTGCTCGGTCGGTACGTTACGCATCCCGCGCACCAGGTCGTACAGGTCGCGGAGCGAGTCGAGACCCGGGTCGGTGGTCAGCGACTTGGTGGCCGCGTCCAGCACCGGGTAGAGCCGTGTCGGGTTCAGCAGGACGCCGTTGCTCTGCATCTTGTTGACGAGAGCGCCCAGGAACTGCTGCTGGCGCTCCATGCGTTCGGTGTCGCTGCCGTTGCCGAGGGACTTGCGCGCCCTGACGTAGCCGAGGGCCTCCTCGCCGTTCAGCGTCTGCCGCCCCGCCGGTAGCTCCAGGTGCGCGTCCTTGTCGTCGATCGGCTCCTTGAGGCAGATCTCGACCCCGTCCACCGCGTCGACCATGTCCTTGAAGCCGTTGAAGTCGACGACCATGTGGTGATCGACGCGGATGCCGGTCATCCGTTCCACGGTCCGGATCGTGCAGGCGGTGCCGCCGAGCTCGAACGCCGTGTTGAACTGGGTGAACTGCTCCCGCGACTTCTTGTCGTCCCCGGTGCTGCAGCTGGGGATCTCCACCATCAGGTCACGGGGGATCGACACGGCGGTCGCGCTCTTCCGGTCCGCCGCGAGGTGCAGCAGGATCGTGGTGTCGGAGCGCTGGCTGCCGCCGTCGTCCCGCCCGTACTTGCGGTTGTCCCCGGCCCGGCTGTCGGACCCGATGAGCAGGATGTTCTGGGCGTCCATGACGACCGGCGTCGGCCGCTCCTTCTCGTACGCCTTGAGTTCGGCGGCGGCGCTCGTGTCGGTGGTGATGTTCCCGTCGAGCTTCTTGTACATCCACCAGCCGACCCCCGCGGCGACCAGCACGAGGAACGAGGCGGCGAGCGCGGTCCAGCGCAGCCAGTGGCTCTTGCGGGCGGCGGCGATGGCGTCCTTGGGCTGATCGGCCCAGGTCTGCACACCGTCGGCGCCCGCCGCGGCCTCGGGCTCGGATGCGGACGTCGCCTCGGCCTCGGACTCGGCAGGGCCGCCCTCGGTGCTGTCGCCCTCACCGGTCTCAGGGGCGGCTACGTCGGTCTCCGCGGCGGCCGGGCCCTCCTCCCGCGAGGCGTCGTCCTGAGGCGGACCGTCCTGCGGGGCCCCGTCCTCGGGGGCGGGGGCCTCGGAAGCCGTGCCTTCGGACGTCGCGCCCCCGGGGGCCTCGCCCTCGGGCCGCCCGGACTCTTCCCGCGACCTGTCCCGTGACCTGTCCTGCGGTTTGCCCTCGGACGGGCGGTCCGGGTCGGACGGCGGGCCAGCACTGTCGGTCACGTCTGCGTCCATCCTTCACGTTCGGCGGCGCGAGGGGCCGCCGGTCGCAGGAGTAGACGGCTGAAACTCGCGCTTGGTTGTGCACGGCCAGGAGAGTGGTCTGTACCGCTCGATCATCTACCCGCTCCGGTGCCGTTCACCGAGGACTCGGCCCGCTGTGGGCCGGACGAGTGGACCTCAGCGCGCTTGTCATACCGCGGTGTTGGTGACCCGCTCGCTCTCGACCCGCTTGGCCAGACCGTCCGCGTCGAGCTGCCCGATGTGACGGCACAGCACCACGGACCCACCGGCCGCCAGGGGCGCGAAGAGCCCGGTGCTCAGCCCTTCCCAGGTGTCGTACGTACGCCCGGTGAGCAGCCGGGACCCCGGTACGAGGCCGAGGGCGTCGGCGTCCTCACGGGCCCGGGCGACGAGCTGCGCACCCGTCACCTCGACCCCGCCCACGGCCAGCGCGGGGGCGTCGGCGTCCACCGGGGCGAAGGGCGCGAAGCGGTCGCCCTGGCTCGGCACCTCCACCGCGTAGTCCGCGAACCCCTCGGGCGCCTGCGGGAACCGGCCACCCAGCGGACGCAGAGCGAGGGCGACACGCTCGCCCCGGCAGGCCCGCGCCCGCTCCAGGGTGTCCGGGCCGGTCACGACGAGGTCGGCGGCGGCCGGGTCGCCCTGGACGTCGACGACGACCCCGACGGACGAACAGGCGAGCAGCCAGACCGCGGACTGCCAGTGCGCGGGCAGCAGCAGGGCGAGCCGGTCGCCGGGCTCCGCGGCCAGGTCGCCCTGGAGCAGATTGGCGGTCTTGGCCACCCAATTGGCGAAGGTGGCCACCGACAGTTCGACGCGTTCTCCGGTGGCGTCGTCGTAGAAGGTGACCAGGGGGCGGGCCGGGTCCGCGGAGAGCGCGGATCGCAGCAGGTCGGCGGGGGTGCGGTCGCTGGAGTTCATCCGCGCAAGCGTACGCGGGGGCGCGGTGCCGGGCGGGCTGAACGGGTGTCACGTACACCGGTTCGGCAGACGGTGCGTCACGAGGCGGCCGATGTCCGGGTAGCCGGAGTCGTCACCGTATGTTCAATATCGTCCGTATGCGTGCACTATTGGTCACCTCAGTCGGCATCACCTGCGCGGCGGCCCTCACTCTGCCGCTCGCCGCCCCCGCCCTGTCCGCCCCGCCCGCGCTCTCCGCCTCGGCCCTGCCTCCTGAATCACCGGGAGCCGGGCCGCCGTCGGTACGGGCCGCCGCGCTCCCCGCCGCCGAGTCCGCGGGCTCGACGCAGTCCCTGCCCCTGGAGCCCCTCGCCGCACCGTCCGACCGGTCCATGGGCCCGGCGACGGCCGGCCAGGGGCTGGAGCGCCGGACGGCGCGGCCGTTCTCCCTCGTGGGGGTGGTCTGGGACGACGCGGAGGCCGAACTCCACGGCACGGTCCAGGTCCGCACCCGGGCGACCGGCTCCGCGAACTGGTCGGACTGGCAGGACGTCGAGACCCACAACGCCGAACACGCCGCCGACCTCGGCAGCGACGAACGGTCCTCCGGCGCCGTGCGCGGCGCGACCGCCCCGCTCTGGGTCGGCGCATCGGACGGCGTGGAGGTCCGCGTACGCCCGGAGCCGGCCGATCCGCAGGACCGGTCCGAAGCCGCGCCGCTCCCCGAAGGGCTGCGCCTCGAACTCGTCGACCCCGGCCCGGACCCCGCACCCGAGCCCGCCGCGGAGACGGCCCCCGAGCCCGCCCGGGCCGCCCCCGTCGGCCGGACCGCCACCACGGCGGCGTTCGCGCTCAACCCGTCCCCGCCCACGACGACACCGGCGGTCGTGCCGGAGGTGCTCACCGCCGAGGCCGAGGCGGCCTCGGCCGTCAACGCGGAGCTGGCACCGCTCGGTGCGTCCGTCATCCCCGCGCTGACCAAGGCGGAGACGGAGGAGGCGGCGAACGTCGCGCCCGGGGCGAAGCCGTACATCGGACCGCGGCCGGGGATCATCACCCGTAAGGGCTGGGGCGCGGACGAGAAGCTCCGCGAGCGCCAGTTCGCGTACACGAAGACCGTCAAGGCGGCCTTCGTGCACCACAGCGCGACCGGGAACAACTACACCTGCAAGCAGGCGCCCTCGGTGCTCCGCTCCATCTACCGCTACCACGTCAAGAGCAGCGGCTGGCGCGACTTCGGCTACAACTTCGCCGTCGACAAGTGCGGAAACATCTACGAGGGCCGGGCCGGCGGTGTCACCAAGGCGGTCCTCGGCGCGCACACCCTGGGCTTCAACTCCAACACCATGGGCATCGCGGTCCTCGGCTCCTACTCCTCCACCAACCCGCCCGCCGCCGCCGTCACCGCCGTCTCCAAGCTCACCGCCTGGAAGCTCGGACTGTTCGGCGCCAACCCCAAGGGCAAGGTGACCCTCACCTCCGGCGGAAGCAACAAGTACAAGGCGGGTGCGAAGGTCAAGATGAACGTCATCTCGGGCCACCGGGACGGGTTCGCAACCGAATGCCCCGGAGCGCGTCTTTACAAGAAGCTCGGCAAGGCCAGGACCAGCTCCGCCAAACTACAGG
Source organism: Streptomyces rubiginosohelvolus (assembly GCF_014649875.1). Taxonomy (GTDB): domain Bacteria; phylum Actinomycetota; class Actinomycetes; order Streptomycetales; family Streptomycetaceae; genus Streptomyces; species Streptomyces rubiginosohelvolus. The sequence goes on from NZ_BMTW01000013.1 coordinate 184,394, forward strand.
GCCGCTGACCGGACGGGGCGGGACCGGTCTGCTTAACTGACCAGTCACATACGAGGCCACGCCCCAGCAGGAAGCAGAGACGGTGCTGTGACAGAGGCAAAAGAAGCGATCCTCCTGGTCGGGGGCAAGGGCACCCGGCTGCGTCCGCTCACGGTGCACACCCCGAAGCCGATGGTCCCGGCGGCGGGGGTCCCCTTCCTCACCCACCAGCTGGCGCGGGCCAGGGCGGCCGGGGTGGAGCACATCGTGCTCGCCACGTCCTACCTGGCCGAGGTCTTCGAGCCGTACTTCGGCGACGGCTCCTCGCTCGGTCTGCACATCGAGTACGTCACCGAGCAGGAGCCGCTCGGCACCGGCGGAGCCATCCGCAACGTGGCGCCGAAGCTGTCCTCGGGGCCGGACGAACCGGTCCTGATCTTCAACGGCGACATCCTGACCGGGCTCGACATCCGGGCCCTGGTCACCTCGCACACCGTCTCCGGGGCGGATGTCTCCCTCCATCTGACCCGGGTGGAGGACCCGCGCGCCTTCGGCCTCGTGCCGACCGACGCGACGGGCCGGGTCACCGCCTTCCTGGAGAAGCCGCAGACGCCGGAGGAGATCGTCACCGACCAGATCAACGCCGGGGCGTACATCTTCCGGCGCTCGGTCATCGACACGATCCCGTCCGGCCGCCCGGTCTCCGTCGAACGCGAGACCTTCCCCGGACTGCTCGCCTCCGGCGCCCATCTCCAGGGCATGGTCGACTCCACGTACTGGCTGGATCTCGGCACCCCCGGCGCCTTCGTGCGCGGCTCCGCCGACCTCGTCCTCGGCCGCGCACCGTCCCCGGCGGTCCCCGGCCGCTGCGGCGACCGCCTGGTCCTGCCGACCGCCTCCGTGGCCCCGGACGCCAAGCTCACCGGCGGTACGGTCGTCGGCGCCGGCGCGGTGATCGGCGCGGGCGCGAGGATAGAGGGCTCGACGATCCTGGAGAACGCGATCGTCGAACCGAACGCGGTCATCACGGACTCCCTGGTCGGGGCGGGCGCGCGGATCGGCGGCCGTACGGTCCTCGCGGGCGCGGTGATCGGCGACGGCGCCCAGGTGGGCGCGGACAACGAACTGCGCGACGGGATCAGGATCTGGTGCGGGGCGACACTGCCGGACGGCTCGGTCCGCTTCTCCTCGGACCAGTAGCCCCCGCCTGCCCGTACCCTCGACAGAGCCGTGGGAGGAGCAGCAGCCCTCCCGCACCGACGAGCACCCAGGGACACCGAGCTTCGTGGCAGGACGATTCGCCCCCCGCACCACGCGGGCAGCGCTGCCGCACCAGGCTGCGGGGCGCGGGGCCGCCGCGTCCGGGGCTGGCGCGTCCCGGGCCGCCGCGTCCGGCAGACAGTCCGCCTCCGCCCCGGCCTCGCCCGAAGGGCCACCCCTGACCCGGGAGTGGACGCCCCAGGCCCCCCTGGACCTCCGCCTGGTGCTGGGTCCGCTGCGCCGGGGCCCGGCGGACCCGACGTTCCGGATGACGGGGGACGGCACGTTCTGGCGGGCGACCCGCACGCCCGCGGGCCCCGGCACGCTGCGCATCGCGCGCCGCGGCGACCGGATCGCGGCGGCGGCGTGGGGCCCCGGCGCGGACTGGCTGCTGGAGGGCCTGCCGGCGCTCCTGGGCGCGGAGGACGACCCGGACGCGTTCGTCCCGCGCCACCGCCTGCTGGCCCTGACCCGGCACCGCCGCCAGGGGCTGCGCCTGCTGCGCACGGGCCTGGTGCTGGAGTCGCTGATCCCCTCGGTCCTGGAGCAGAAGGTCACCACGGACGAGGCGTACCGCGCCTGGCGCCACCTGGTCCGCCGCTTCGGCACGCCCGCGCCCGGCCCCACCGCCGACCTGGGCCTGCACGTCATGCCGGACCCGCGCGGCTGGGCGATGATCCCGTCCTGGGAATGGCACAAGGCGAACGTCGACGCCAGGCGCTCGTCGACGATCCTGCGAGCCGTACGCGTGGCCCGCCGCCTGGAGGAAGCGGCGACGATGCCGCTGCCCGAGGCGCTGGCCCGCCTCCAGCTGATCCCCGGAATCGGCCCCTGGACGGCGGCGGAGACCCTCCAGCGCTCGAACGGCGCGGCGGACGCGGTCACGATCGGCGACCTGCACCTCCCCGGCATCGTCGGCCACGCCCTGGCGGACAACCGCGATGCGGACGACGAGGAGATGCTGAGGCTGCTGACCCCCTACGAGGGCCAACGCCACCGAGCGACGCGCCTGATCCTGCTCTCGGGCCGCATCCCGGCCCGCAGGGCACCGAGGATGCAGCCGGGCAACATCGTGAACCTGTAATTCCAGCCTCTCCGGCGCCTTCTCCAGCGTCTCCGGGCAATTTCAGCCCCTCCGGCGTTTGAGGGGCGGGGTCCGGGGCGGAGCCCCGGTTTCGGGAAGGGGCGGGTAGGGGACAAGCCCCGCGCAGCGGCCCGCCCCCCCCCGGCCCTCACCGCACGGTGAGAAACTCCTCCGCCTCCCGAACAGCCCGCTCCCGAGGCACCCCCACCCCATGCCCCACAGCCACCGCCCCCAACGGATCCCAGGACGACGGCAGCGAGAGCACCTCCCGCACCACCGGCCGGCAGAACATCGTCGAGGACACCCACGCCGACCCCAGCCGCTCACCCGCCAGCGCCACCAGGAAGTTCTGCACCCCGGCCCCCGCCGCGACCACGAACATCTCGCGCTCCGCGGTGTCGCGCCGCTCGTCCCCGTACGTGTGGGAGCCGTCCATCACCAGGCACGGCACCACCAGATACGGCGCGTTGCGCAGCACATCCCCGCGCCGCACCCGCTTGGCGATCGACTCCTCGCTCTTCCCGTCGCGCCGCAGATCCTCGATCCACGCCTCCCGCATCGCGTCGAGCAGCCGGGTCCGCGACTCGGCGGACTCCAGCAGGACGAACCGCCACGGCGTCGTGTGATGCGGCGCGGGCGCGGTGACGGCAGCCGCCACGGCGCGCCGCACCGCCCCCGGATCCACCGGCTCGTCGCTGAACTCGCGCACCGTACGCCGCAGCGTCACCGCTTCCCGCACGGCCTCGGACGTACCCAGCCGGAACATGTCATCGGCAGCACTCCGCACGAGCGCACGCGCACCGGGCTCATCGTCCCCGGCGGAGGCGACCACATGCGACAACCCCCGGACCACCGCCACCGGCAGCCCCTCCGCCTTGCCCTTGACCAGATCCCCGGCCGAGGCCAGCTCGTCCGCCGTGGCCACGACCGTGGCGCTGAGCGGATTGCCGTACGCGTCCGTCCCGCCCCGCAGATCGTCCAGCACCCGCACCCCGGCCGCACCGATCGCGACGTCGGTCAGCCCGTTGCGCCAGGGCCGCCCGAAGGTGTCCGTGACGACGACGCCGACCTCCACGCCGAGGATGTCCCGCAGCCCGTCCCGGATGACACGGGCGGAGGCGTCGGGGTCCTCGGGCAGCAGGAGCACGGTCCCGGCGGGAGTGTTGGACGCGTCGACCCCGGCGGCGGCCATGACGAGACCCTGCCGGTTCTCCACGATCCGCAGCGTCCCGCGCCGGGCGACGACCCGTACGGTCTCGGCGTCGATGGCGGCCTCGCGGTCCGCGGCCTCGACGATCCTGCCCTCGGCCTTGGAGACGATCTTCGAGGTGACGAGCAGGACGTCCCCGTCGACCAGCCCCGGCTCGGCGGCGGCGATCAGCTTGGCGAGATCGTCACCGCCCCGCACTTCGGGCATCCCGCCCACGGCCCACACACGAAAGGAAGGCGCGCCCGCGGGCGAACCGCCCATGCCCTCACCGGCCTCGACCGAACCCTCGGCCTCGACCGAACCCCCGGCCCCGGCCGAAGAGCCGGCGCCCCCGGCCCCGGAGACCGCACTCACGCCCGGACCTCCTCGGCCAGAGCCAGCGCCTGCCGGGCCATCTCCGCGGTCGCGTCCACGTCCGTCATCATCAGCGGCACTGCCCGGCAGCGGATCCCCGCCGCCTCCACCTCGTCGACCGCACCCGCGTCCACCGTGTCCACCAGCCACCCGTCCAGCAGCCCCGACCCGTAGTGCCGGGCCACGGCCGAGGCCGTCGACTCGACGCCCACCGCGGCCAGCACCTTGTCCGCCATCCCGCGCACGGGCGCGTCCCCGACGATGGGGGAGAGGCCGACGACCGGCACACCCGCCTCGGCGATGGCCTCACGGATCCCGGGCACGGCAAGGATGGTGCCGACGGACACCACCGGGTTCGACGGCGGGAAGACGATGACATCGGCGGCGCCGATGGCCTCCAGCACCCCCGGAGCCGGCTTGGCCTGCTCCGCCCCGACCGGCACGATCGCCCGCGCCTCGACGGAGGCGCGCAGCTTCACCCAGTACTCCTGGAAGTGGATCGCCTTGCTCTCGCCGTCCATCTCGACGGCGACATGCGTCTCGACCCGGTCGTCGGACATGGGGAGCAGCCGCACGCCCGGCTGCCAGCGGGCGCAGAGCGCCTCGGTGACCGCGCTCAGGGGGTAGCCCGCGCCGAGCATCTGCGTACGGACGATGTGGGTCGCGAAGTCGCGGTCGCCGAGACCGAACCACTCGGGGCCCACGCCGTACGCCGCGAGCTCCTCCTTGACCCGGAAGGTCTCGTCGGTACGCCCCCAGCCCTGCTCCTCGTTGATGCCACCGCCGAGGGTGTACATCACGGTGTCGAGGTCGGGACAGACCTTCAGCCCGAACAGATGGATGTCATCACCCGTGTTGCCGATCACCGTGATGTCCGCGTCGGGCGCGGCCTGCTTGAGGCCGCGAAGGAAGCGGGCACCGCCGATGCCACCGGCCAGAACAACAATGCGCATGCACAGCAGTTTGTCAGGCGGGTACGGCACCCACGGCCGTCGGGGCGCTTTGGCTCGGGTGCATCGGCATCTCGGTCAGGCCCGGGTAGTAGATGTGCAGACTCACGGCCGGTTCGAGCGAATCGTTGACCACTTCGTGGACGTACCCCGGGGCGAAGGACCGCTGCGCACCCGCGCCGAGGGACCGCGTCCCGCGCTCGGTGTGCTCCGTCAACTCGCCTTCAAGGACCGTCAGGACGCCGGCGGAGAGGCCGTGGTCGTGGCGCCCGCTGCCCTGTCCGGGCACCCAGCTGAGCAGCCACACCTCGTAGCCGGGGCCCTGGTGCAGGCGGTGGTACCAGCGGGAGGCGGAGTCGTACCGCACGATGTCCGCCCACCGCGCGCGGTCGGCCGCGATGGAGCGCGCGAGGCCGACGAACTCGGAGACGGTGGAGGGGTGCTCGCGGGCGGGCTGCAGGAGGTGCTGTACCTCGAGGATGTCGCCGGCGATCTGAAGGTCGCTGTCGCTGTTCATTGCTGCGGTGGTTCCTCGGCATGAGGGGTGCACGTGCGGGGAGTCACGATGACTGCAGGGAGGAGCGGAAACGAAGAAACGCTCCACCGGAGAGCCGGAGAGGCTGGATTCAGAGCTGGAGCGCTACGGCATCAACAGCTGTGACAGCTGGAACAGCAACAGCGGGCCTGGACAGCGCTACGGAACCCACGGACGTGGGTGACGTGCAGGGCTGCGGTCGCTGGCATGGAATCAAGGAGACCGGCTCGGCCGTCCGCTGTCAACCCAATGCCCGAAATGGGGGCAATGTTTCACCCCTTCCGGTTCTCGGGTTCGGAGAAAGGTTTATGCACCCAGTAGTGGGGACATGTGGCGCATCATCCGTGCCCTCAAACGCGGCTGACGCTCCGTGACCTGACTGTGATCTTGGTCGCTTCGGTGATCGAATCGCAACACGGGGCCGACCTCGATCGTCTTCATCGAGAGAGGGTGCGACCCTGAGGGGGCCGTGGCATATGTCAGATTTTTGCTGATTTGAACACTTACCGCATACGCTTGGTTCCGCAGAGTGAATCCCTGGGCCAATAGCAGATCCTCGCTTGACTGCCCCAGAGCTACAGATTTGTAATTTCACTCGTGTCGTTCAGCCGCAAAAGGCTGCATCACGGGACGCAAGAGACAGACGAGGGGCGCACATGACCGAGCTGTTCCAGCAACTGCTGGTCGAGGACGCGGACGAGGAACTCGGCTGGCAGGAGCGCGCACTGTGCGCCCAGACCGATCCCGAGTCCTTCTTTCCCGAGAAGGGCGGATCCACCCGCGAGGCCAAGAAGGTCTGCCTCGCCTGTGAGGTGCGCTCGGAATGCCTCGAGTACGCCCTCTCCAACGACGAACGCTTCGGCATCTGGGGCGGACTCTCCGAGCGGGAGCGGCGACGCCTCAAGAAGGCCGCCATCTGACCATCCGGCTGCGCCGCCGCCCGCCATCCGGCGGACCGGCCGAAGCCGCCCCTCCGATCATCTCCGACGGCCCGTCCACCGCCCCCTCCCCCCGGGGCCGGTGGACGGGCCGTCGGCAGGTCCGGGCCCGTCCCCTTCACCGGCTCGGACCCCCGCCACCTGTCCGTACCGTTAGTGTGGGGCCCCGTCCGAGACGCGCCAACGCCCCGCCGGGGCGCGCGTGTACACCGATGCAGCCCCCGGGGACGCCCCCGGACCCGGCCGGAGGGCCCGTACCCCGATGTCCGTGCACAGCCACTCGGCGGCGCCGAACGCGGCCGCCGCCGCCCCAGAGTTCCCCCGGCACGTCGTCACCGCCGTGCTCGTCTCCCACGACGGCGCCCGCTGGCTGCCCGACGTGCTGGCCGGGCTGCTCGGGCAGGAACGCCCCGTACAGAACGTCATCGCCGCCGACACCGGCAGCGCCGACGACTCGGCCCGGCTGGTCACCGAGGCGCTCGGCGACGAACGCGTCCTGCACCTCGCACGCCGTACGAGCTTCGGCACGGCCGTCGACGAGGCGGCCCGCACGGCCGGGATCCTCACCCCGGACGACCTGCCGTACCTCAAGCGCCCCAGCGGCTGGGACCCGCAGACCCGGACCTGGGTCGACGAGAACTACGACCTCCCCGAGCTGCCCCACGGCGAACCGGTCCAGTGGCTCTGGCTGCTGCACGACGACTGCGCACCCGAGCCCGACGCGCTCGCCGCGATGCTGCGCGTCGTCGACGCCGACAAGCACGCCACGATCGTCGGCCCCAAGCTGCGCGGCTGGTACGACCGCAAGCAGCTCCTCGAAGTCGGCGTCTCCATCGCCAACAGCGGACGCCGCTGGACCGGCCTGGACCGCCGCGAGCAGGACCAGGGCCAGCACGACCAGGTCCGTACCGTCCTGTCCGTCTCCTCCGCCGGCATGCTCATCCGCCGCGACGTCTACGAGGAGCTCGGCGGCTTCGACCGCAGGCTCCCCCTGATGCGCGACGACGTCGACCTCTGCTGGCGCGCCCACCTGGCCGGCCACCGGGTCCTCGTCGCCCCGGACGCCGTCCTGCGGCACGCCGAGGCCTCCGCCCGCGAACGCCGCCCCATCGACTGCGCCGGCCGCTCCGTCGCCAGCCCGCACCGCGTCGACAAGGCGGGCGCGGTCTACACGATGCTCGTCAACGCCCGCGGCAAGGCCCTGCCCTGGGTCCTGCTCCGGCTCGTCGTCGGCACCCTCCTGCGCACCCTCGCCTACCTCGTCGGCAAGGTGCCCGGCCAGGCCCTCGACGAAGTCACCGGCCTGCTCGGCACCCTGCTGCGCCCCGGCCGCATCCTCGCCGCCCGCCGCAACCGCGGAAAGGGCGTCGTCGACGCCGCCGAGCTGCGCGCCCTGTTCCCGCCGCCCGGCGCCACCGTCCGGGCCACCGTCGACCAGGTCGCGGGCAACTTCGGCGGCCGTACGGACTCCGACTCCGGCGGCTCGCGCCACGGAGCCGTCGAATCCGGTCCCGGCGGCGACGACGCCGACTTCCTCGAAGTCGACCAGTTCGCCCGCCTCAAGCGCATCGGCCGCAAGCCCGGACCCGTCCTCTTCGCCCTGCTCCTCGTCGTCTCGCTCGTCGCCTGCCGCAACCTGCTCAGCGGCGGCGCGCTCGCGGGCGGCGCGCTGCTGCCCGTCCCCGCCGAGCTCGGCTCGCTCTGGGACCGGTACGCGGACGCCTGGCACACCGTGGGCACCGGCGGCACCCAGACCGCGCCCCCCTACCTCGCGCTGCTCGCAGCCCTGTCGGCCCTCTTCTTCGGCTCGACCGGACTCGCCGTCAGCGTGCTGCTGGTCTGCTCGATCCCGCTGGCCGGGGCCACCGCCTACTTCGCCTCCCGCCCGCTGCTCCCCTCCCGGCTGCTGCGGGCCTGGGCGAGCATCGCGTACGCCTTCCTGCCCGCCGCGACCGGCGCCCTGGCCACCGGCCGCCTGGGCACCGCCGTCCTGCTCGTCCTCCTCCCGCTGATCGCCCGCGCGGGCGTCGCCGCCCACGGGCTGCGCGTGGACAGCGCGGCGGGGGAGCGCGGCAGCTGGCGCGCCACCTGGGCGTACACGCTGCTGCTGACCGTCACCATGGCGTTCACCCCGATCGTCTGGCCGCTCGCCGTGGTCCTCGGCCTCGGTGTGCTCGTGCTGCGGCGCGGCGACATCACGGCGTACGCGCTCCGCTTCGTCGCCGCCGTCGCCACCCCGGTCCTGGTCCTCGCCCCCTGGTCGCTGAGCCTCCTGACGAACCCGTCCGCGCTCCTGACCGAAGCGGGTCTGGACACCGGTACGGGCGAGGCCTCGGGCCTCGACCTGCTCGGCATCAGCCCCGGTGGCCCCGGCGCTGCGGGCGGCATCCTGCTGCTCGGCATCGTGCTGGCCGCGCTCGCCGCCCTGCTGCGCGAGGAGCGGCAGTTCGCCGTCCGCACCGCGTGGGCCGTCGCGCTCACCGGCTTCCTCTTCGCCGCCGTCGCCAACGGATCCACCTGGGCCGGACCCGCCACCCTCGTCTACGGCACCGCCCTGATCGCCGCCGCCCTGGTCGGCGCGGACGGCGCCCGCATCCGGGTCGCCGAGCAGAGCTTCGGCTGGCGGCAGCCCGTGGCCGTCCTGATCGCGCTCGCCGCCGGACTGGCCCCGGTCCTGGCCGCGGCCGGCTGGATGATCGGCGGCGCCGACGGCCCGCTGGAGCGCCGCGACCCCGTCCAGGTCCCCGCCTTCGTCGCGGAGGAGAGCACCACCCGCGACCAGCCCCGCACCCTCATCCTCGGCGGCTCCTCGCCCGACACCGTCTCGTACAGCCTGGTCCGCGGCTCGGGCGCCCGGCTCGGCGACGGCGAACTGACCGAGGCGGGCGGCAGCAACAGCCACCTCGACAAGGTCGTCGCCAACCTGGTCGCCGGCTCCGGCGCCGACCAGGGCGGCCAGCTCAGCGGCTTCGCGATCCGCTACGTCCTCGTCCGGGACGGAGCACCGCGCGAGATGAGCCGGGTCCTCGACTCGACCCCCGGCCTCAGCCGCCTCAGCCAGCTCGACGGCAGCGCCCTGTGGCGGGTGGACCGCCAGGTCGCCCGCGTCATGATCACCCCGGCCTCCGGTGAGGGCGAGCGCGTCGCGGTCGGCTCGGCCGCCGTCGAGGCCCACTCCGAGATCCCGTCCGGCGAGTCGGGCCGCGTGCTGCGGATCGCGGACGCCGCCGACCCGGGCTGGACGGCCACGCTGGACGGCAAGCCGCTGCCCCGCAAGACCGTCGACGGCTGGGCCCAGGGCTTCGAACTGCCCGCGAACGGCGGCCGTCTGGACCTCACCCACGACGCCCCGATCACCCACACCGCGTGGATCTGGGCCCAGATCGGGCTGCTGGTGGTCCTGGTGGTCATGGCCCTGCCGGGCCGCCGCCGGGAGATCGACGACGACCTGCCCGACGAGGCGCTCGCCGTCGCCGCCGAGCCGGTCGACGGCGAGGGCCGCCGCGCCCGCAGGCTGCGCGCCGCGGCCCAGGCCGAGGCGGCCGCCGAGGAGGCCGGGAACGACGACCCGTCGCGGGCCGTGGACCCGGGGGAGTACATCCCGGCGCAGCAGTCAGCCGACCCGTACGCCGAGAACCCCCCGGCGCACGACCCGCAGGAGGCCACCGGCGGCTATGCGGCGGTCCCGCAGCAGCAGGAGGTCCCGCAGCAGTACGACGCGTACGCACAGTGGGACGGGCAGCAGCCGACGGCCGACTACTACGCGACGTACCAGCAGCCGGACCCGTACGCCCAGCAGCAACAGCAGGGGCACCAGAGCGCCGGATACCAGGGCGGCTACGGAGTCCAGGACCCGTACGCGCAGCAGTACGACGACCAGGGCGCGTACAACGGCCAGAACGCCGCGTACGACAACCAGGGCGTGTACGACGAATACGGCCGGTACATCGGCGGGCAGCAGCACCAGCACCCGTATACCGAGAACGGCGAACAGACCGACCCCCCGGCCCCGGGTCAGGCCCCGTGGCAGACCGGTAACGCATCGCGAGGCGAGTCCGAGTGAAGTCCACCCACCTGTCCCTGATCGCGGGCGCCGCCGTCCTGGCCGCCGTCACCGGATTCGCCACGGTCACCGCGCCCGGCGCCCCGGCCGAGTCCACCGCGAAGTCCGCCGCGCTGCTGCCGGTCGAGCGGGCCGGCCTGGTCTGCCCGGCGCCCAGCAACTCCGACCTCGCCGAGACGCAGTACACCGCGTTCACCCCGGCGGGCGAGGGCGGCGAGGCCAAGGGCGCCGCCGAGCTGAAGCCGGCGCTGCCGATCGTGGACGACGAGGACGAGACCGACCCGAAGAAGGCCAAGAAGGCCGAGGAAGCGGCGAAGAAGGCGAAGGCGAAGGCCGAGAAGCCGGTCCTCGCCGTGAAGGAGCCCGGAAAGCCGGTCGTCGCGGAGGCGAACGGGTCCACTGCCCCGGCCCTCGTCGGCACGGCCACCGGCAAGCTGGCCCCCGGCTGGACCGCTCAGCAGACCACCGAGGTCACCGCGGGCGGCTCCCGCGGCCTCCTCGGGGTCACCTGCACCGCCCCCGACACGGACTTCTGGTTCCCGGGCGCGAGCACCGCCAAGTCCCGCCAGGACTACATCCACCTCACCAACCCCGACGACACCGGCGCCGTGGCCGACATCGAGCTGTACGGCCCCGAGGGCGCGCTCAAGTCCGACGTCGGCGACGGCATCACCGTGCCCGCCCGCTCCAGCGTCGCCGTCCTGCTGTCCACCCTCACCGCCGAGGCCGTCGACCAGCTGACCGCCCACGTCACCACCCGCTCGGGGCGGATCGGCGCGGTCGTCATGAGCGCCGACGACAGCGCGGGCAGCGACTGGATCACCGCGTCCGAAGACCCCTCCGGCACGCTGGTGATGCCGGGCATCCCGGCCGACGCCACCTCCGTACAGCTGGTGGCGTTCGCGCCCGGCGAGGACGACGCGGACGTGAAGGTCCAGCTCATGGGGAAGAACGCGACGTTCTCCCCGGCCGGCAACGCCACCCTGCACATCAAGTCCTCGATGACGGCCTCCGCCGACCTCAAGGACCTCACCCGCGGCGAGCCGGGTTCGCTGCGCCTGACCCCCGTCCGGAAGGACCGGGCGACCCCGATCGTGGCCGCGCTGCGCGTGGTCCGGGGCAAGGGCGACAAGCAGGAGATCGCCTACATCCCCGCCACCGGGCCCGTCGGCGCCCGGGCGACCGTCCCGGACAACCGCGCCAAGGGCTCGACGCTGTCCCTGACCGCGCCGGGCGCCACGGCGAAGGTGAAGGTCACCGCGTCGGCGGGCAGCGGCGGCGGCGAACCGGCGGTCGAGACGTACACGGTCAAGGCCGGTACGACCCTCGCCGTCACCCCGAAGGCCCCGGAAGGCCTCAAGGGCTCCTACGCCCTGACCGTCGAGACGACCTCGGGCGGCCCGGTCCACGCGTCGCGCTCCCTGGCGCTCGCCTCGGACGGCGTCCAGATGTTCACGGTGCAGACGCTCCCCGACGACCGGGGCATGGTCGAGGTCCCGTCAGCGCGCCAGGACCTGTCGGTCCTGGACGACTGAGGGCGCGTGGTTCTCCGGTGAACGCCTGATCCTGCGCTTACCGGCTCCCGGCCCTCGGGAAGGTCAGTCCTGCCCGTACCGGGGGTCGACCGACTCGGGGGCCAGCCCCAGCAGCTCGGCGACCTGCTCGACGACGACCTCGTGCACGAGCAGGGCGCGCTCGTCACGGCTCTTGGTGCGGATCTCGACGGGCCGCCGGTAGACGACGATCTGCGCGGGCCGCCCCTTCTCCGCGGAGACCGCGCTGCCGAGCGGAACGACCTCCTCCGGGGTGCCGGGCACATCGAGGACGACGAAGTCGACCTCGGCCAGCTGGGGCCAGCGCCGCTCCAGCCGCTCCACCGAGTCCTGGACCAGATCACGGAACGTCTCGCCCCGGCTGGCCGACAGCGGCACCTGCGGCGGTGCGACCGGCCCGCGCATACCGCGGCCATGACGGTCACGGCGCCGGGGCCGCGGCTCGAACGGGTGGGGAGGTACGGGACTGTCCATCACCGACGCAGCGTAACGCTCCGGGGACCGAGGTGATCGGCGGGACGACGCAGCCGGGCCGACGTTCTGCTCTCGCCGGGGACGGAGGGGACGACGGCCCCAGGACGGGAATCGGGCACCCCGCTTCCGGATGTCCACAGTTGAACATTTCGGCCAAGGTTGAGCCCGTTTCAGGCCCCTCATTCGATCATTGACCGTGCTCCTGACACCGCGATCCACCCCGACCGCGACCGGCGCGACCGGCCGGCGATCACGAGGCCCTTGCCGCGGCGCAGGTCAGGGTAGCCGCCGGAAGCCTCGCTGTGCCGCAGGTCACAGGGCGACACGGTGGGGTGACCCGAGGGGGAGTCGTCGCGGCCCGCTCAAGAGTGCGGTACCGTCCAACATCGTGAGCCCTGTACGTCGCTGTTCGCGCACCGCGTGCGGCCGCCCTGCCGTCGCGACACTGACGTACGTCTATGCCGATTCGACTGCGGTCCTCGGCCCGCTCGCCACCTACGCCGAGCCCCACTGCTACGACCTGTGCGCCGAACACAGTGAGCGGCTCACCGCGCCACGGGGCTGGGAAGTGGTGCGGCTCTCCGACGGCTCCGCCCCGGCGCACCCGAGCGGCGACGACCTCGAAGCACTGGCCAACGCGGTCCGCGAGGCGGCACGCCCGCACGACCGGGGCCCGGACGGCGGAGGCCGGGGGCGGCGCTCGGCCGACCCGGTGGAAGTGGCCCGCCGGGGCCACCTGAGGGTGCTGCGCTCCCCGGACTCCTGAGTCCGTCTCTCAAGGCTCTACCGGCCGGGTAGTTTGGGCGGTCCGTAAAGACCCCCAGGAGGACCGGCCGTGGTTGCTGATCTGTCGCAGCTCGTGAAGGCGTACGACGTGCGCGGAGTGGTGCCCGACCAGTGGGACGAGTCGCTGGCCGAACTCTTCGGATCCGCGTTCGTCCAGGTCACGGCCGCCGACGCGATCGTGATCGGCCACGACATGCGGCCCACCTCACCGGGTCTGTCCGCCGCCTTCGCGCGCGGCGCGGCGGCCCGGGGAGCGGACGTCACGCTCATCGGCCTCTGCTCGACGGACCAGCTCTACTACGCGTCGGGGGCGCTGCACCTCCCCGGGGCGATGTTCACGGCCTCGCACAACCCGGCGCAGTACAACGGCATCAAGATGTGCCGGGCGGGCGCGGCCCCGGTCGGCCAGGACACCGGCCTGGCGGAGATCCGCACCCTGGTCGAGCAGTGGTCGGAAGGCGCCCCGAGGCCGGCCGCCGCGACGACCCCCGGCACGATCACGGAGCGCGACACCCTCACCGACTACGCGTCCCACCTCCTCGGCCTGGTCGACCTGACCGCGATCCGTCCCCTGAAGGTCGTGGTGGACGCGGGCAACGGCATGGGCGGTCACACGGTTCCCACGGTCTTCGAGGGCCTCCCGCTCGACCTCGTACCGATGTACTTCGAGCTGGACGGCACCTTCCCCCACCACGAGGCCAACCCCCTCGACCCCAAGAACATCGTCGACCTCCAGGCCCGCGTACTCGCCGAGGGCGCCGACCTGGGCCTCGCTTTCGACGGCGACGCGGACCGCTGCTTCGTGGTCGACGAGCGGGGCACGGGCGTGTCACCGTCCGCGATCACGGCCCTGGTGGCCGCCCGCGAACTGGCCCGCAACGGCGGCCAGGGCATCGTCATCCACAACCTGATCACCTCCTCGTCCGTCCCCGAGGTGGTCCGCGAGAACGGCGGCACCCCGGTCCGCACCCGGGTCGGCCACTCGTTCATCAAGGCGGAGATGGCCGGGCACGGCGCGATCTTCGGCGGCGAGCACTCGGCGCACTACTACTTCCGCGACTTCTGGAACGCCGATACGGGCATGCTCGCCGCCCTCCACGTACTCGCCGCACTCGGCGGCCAGCAGAAGCCGCTCTCCGAGCTGGTCGCGGAGTACGACCGCTACACCGGCTCCGGCGAGATCAACTCCACCGTCGCCGACCAGACCGCCAGCCTGACCAAGGTCAAGAAGGCGTACGGCACCCGCGAGGACATCACCTTCGACGACCTGGACGGCCTCACGGTGACGGCCCCCGACTGGTGGTTCAACCTCCGAGCCTCGAACACGGAACCGCTGCTGCGCCTGAACGTGGAGGCGGGGGACGAGAAGACGATGACGGCGGTACGGGACGAGGTCCTGGGCCTGATCCGGGGGCCTCTTTAGCCCCTACCTGGTCACGTCCAGCCGGACCGGGCGTCTTCCACAGCCCCTCCGGCCCACCCCAGCCCCTCCGGCGTTTGAGGAGCGGGGTCCGGGGCGGAGCCCCGGTTGCGGGAAGGGGCGGGGTAGGGGAGAAGTCCGCCGCAGGCGCCACCCCCCGCCCACCCCCACCCCCCGCCCCATCCTCCGTTTCCACCCCCGGGCCAGGCCGCGCCCCCATCACCCCAGCGGTAGGCTGACGACGCCTGATCCACGCGGATCGGAACTCGCATGCTCGAAGGGACTCACCCCATGGCGCTCGAAGCCGGCCTCCTGGAGATCCTGGCCTGCCCGGCCTGCCACTCCCCGCTCGACGACCGTTCGGCGGCCGACACCCCCGAACTGGTCTGCACGGGCGACGACTGCGGCCTGGCCTACCCGGTCCGGGACGGCATCCCGGTCCTTCTCGTCGACGAGGCCCGCCGCCCCGCCTGACCGCGAGCGACACCCGTACGGGACGACGGGGCGGCAGCGGGCCGCAGGCGAGGCGAACCGCCTCGGCTCCGAGCCAGGCCAAGCCAGGCAGGGCAAGGCAAGGCAAGGCCAAGCCAGGCGAGGGCGCCCCACCCCCGTACCCGCAGCCCGCACCCCACCCGGTGATCGGAGGCCCACCGCCATGCTCGACG
This sequence comes from Streptomyces rubiginosohelvolus, assembly GCF_014649875.1. Classification (GTDB taxonomy): domain Bacteria; phylum Actinomycetota; class Actinomycetes; order Streptomycetales; family Streptomycetaceae; genus Streptomyces; species Streptomyces rubiginosohelvolus. Next base: position 199,665 of record NZ_BMTW01000013.1, read on the forward strand.
AGTCCTTGCTCGACGCCCCGGAAGCCCTGGCCCGAGCCGACCGCCGCGATCTGCTGCGCGGCGCAGCCGAGGCCGGCGCCCGGGTCCGTACCGCCGCCCGGCACGCCGCCGAGGCGGGCATCGACGGCCTGACCCCCGAGGGCCGCCCCCGCGCCGTCCTCGTCGCGGGCCCCGGCACCGCCGCCTCCGGGGTCGCCGACCTGATCGGCGCGCTGGCGGGCGCGGCCGCCCCCGTCACCCGTATCCACCCCACGGGCGTCGCCGCCGCCCCCGGCGCCCTGCGCTGGGCCCTGCCCGGCTGGGCCGGATCCGTGGACCTGCTGCTCATCGCGACCGCCGACGGCTCCGAACCGGGCCTCGCCCTGCTCGCCGAGCAGGCCTACCGCCGCGGCTGCACCGTCGTCGCCGTCGCCCCCACCCGCTCACCGCTGCGCGAGGCGGTCGACGGGGTGCATGGGCTGGTCGTGCCGATGGCGGCCGCCCCGCACGGCGAGTACGACGCGGAGACCTCGGCCGCCGGCCCCGGCACACTGTGGGCGCTGCTCACACCTCTGCTGGCGCTCCTGGACCGGGTCGGCCTGGTGACCGCGACCCCCGAGGACCTGCAGAAGGTGGCGGACCGCCTGGACCGCACCGCGGAACGCTGCGGCCCGGCCATCGCCACCTACAGCAACCCGGCCAAGACACTCGCCGCCGAACTCGCCGACAGCCTGCCGCTGCTGTGGACGGAGGGCGAGGCCGCGGGCCCGGTCGGCCGCCGCTTCGCCGCCGTACTGTCCGAACTGGCGGGCCGCCCCGCTCTCACCGCACAGCTCCCCGAGGCGCTGCCCTCGCACGGCACGCTCCTCGCCGGGGACTTCGCGGCCGGCGCGGACCCCGACGACTTCTTCCGCGACCGGGTCGAGGAGGGCGAGACGCTGCGAGCCCGGGTCGTCCTGCTCCGGGACCGCCCGACGGGAGGCCTCAGCGCCTACCCGGCGGCCAGGGAACTGGCGCTCGGCCATGACACACCCGTCAGCGAGCTGGAACCGGAGGAGGGCGGCGAACTGGAGAACCTGGCCGAACTGCTCGCGATCACCGACTTCGCGGCGGTCTACCTCTCGCTGGCGTCGGCACCCCAGCCCTGACACGGACCACAGGAGGGCCAACCCCCACCTGACAGGGCGAGCCCCACCGAACGCACCCCAGTCCCCAGGCCAAGGCCCCAGGCCCAGTCCCCAGGGCCAGGGCTCCAAGCCCCACAGACCCCACCCACCCCTCACCCCCCGTCCACCCCACCGACGCCAGGGCCTCACGCACCTCTGATACCCCTGGCGTGAGCTCGAACCGCCCACCTGCCCAGCCCCACCCGAGGACGACTCCATGGACCGGCTGTCCAACACCGTGCGCCCCTACGCCTGGGGGTCCACCACGGCCATCCCCGCCCTGCTCGGCATCGCACCGACCGGCGAACCGCAGGCCGAGATGTGGATGGGAGCCCACCCCGGAGCGCCCTCGCGTATCACCCGTACCACCGCGTCCGGCGAGCTCGAACTGGCCCTCACCGAGGCCATCGACGCCGACCCGGAGGGCGAGCTCGGCGCGCCCACCGTCGCCCGGTTCGGCCCTCGCCTCCCCTTCCTCCTGAAGCTCCTCGCCGCCGGCGCCCCCCTCTCCGTCCAGGTCCACCCGGACCTGGACCAGGCCCGCGAGGGTTACGCCGACGAGGAGGCCCGGGGCGTCCCGATCGACGCCCCCCACCGCACGTACAAGGACGCCAACCACAAGCCCGAACTGATCTGCGCCCTCACCCCCTTCGCCGGGCTGTGCGGCTTCCGCCCGCCCACCGAGGCGGCGGACGCGATGGAGGCGCTGGGAGTCGACTCCCTCAAGCCGTACGTGGACCTCCTCCGCGCCCACCCCGAGGAGGCGGCCCTCCGCGAGGTGCTCACGGCCATCCTCGGCGCGGACCCGGCGGAGATGACCGAGACCGTGACGGAGGCGGCGGCCGCCTCCGAACGCCTCGGCGGTGCCCACGCCCCGTACGCCCGCATCGCCCACCACTTCCCCGGCGACCCCGGGGTCCTCGCCGCGATGCTGCTGAACTACGTACAACTCCAGCCCGGCGAAGCCCTGTTCCTCGGCGCGGGCGTTCCGCACGCCTATCTCGACGGCCTCGGCGTCGAGATCATGGCCAACTCGGACAACGTGCTGCGCTGCGGCCTGACCCCCAAGCACATCGACGTCCCCGAACTCCTGCGCATCGTCCGCTTCGAGGCCACCGAGCCCGGCGTGCTGCGCCCGGAAGCGGCCCCGTCGGGCGAGGAACGCTACGAGACCCCGGTCGACGAGTTCGCCCTGTCCCGCTACACCCTCGCGTCCGGCGCGGCCCCCACCGACCTCACCGCCCCCACCCCCCAGATCCTGCTCTGCACGGCGGGCACGGTCACGGTCGGCGAAATCCCGCTGGGACCGGGGGAGTCGGCCTACGTCCCGGCCGACGAGCGTGTCGAGGCGACGGGACCGGGCACACTCTTCCGGGCCACCGTGGCGGCCTGACCCACGGGCCGTCCGGACGGCTGCAACAATGTGCCGCCTCACTGCGACGGCACGTGCTGTCGCGCACCGACGAAGGGACACCACGCACTCATGAGCGCGTCAGGCGGAACCAAGGCGATCGTGGCGGCACTCGCCGCCAACCTCTCGATCGCCGTGGCCAAATTCGTAGCGTTCCTCTTCAGTGGGTCCTCGTCGATGCTCGCGGAGAGCGTCCACTCGCTCGCCGACTCGGGCAACCAGGGACTCCTGCTGCTCGGCGGCAAGAGGGCGAAGCGCGAAGCGACCCCGGAACACCCCTTCGGCTATGGCCGCGAGCGCTACATCTACGCGTTCCTCGTCTCCATCGTCCTCTTCTCGGTCGGTGGCATGTTCGCCGTGTACGAGGGCTACGAGAAGATCAAGCACCCGCACGAGATCGAGGCCTGGTACTGGCCCGTCGGGGTCCTGGTCTTCGCGATCATCGCCGAGATCTTCTCCTTCCGTACGGCGATCAAGGAGTCCAACCTCACCCGTGGCGACCGCTCCTGGACCGAGTTCGTCCGCCGCTCCAAGGCCCCCGAGCTGCCGGTCGTCCTGCTGGAGGACCTCGGCGCCCTCGTCGGTCTGATCCTGGCGCTCGGCGGCGTCGGCCTCGCCCTCGCCACCGGCGACGGCGTCTGGGACGGCATCGGCACCCTCTGCATCGGCATCCTGCTGATCCTCATCGCGATCGTCCTGGCCGTCGAGACGAAGTCCCTGCTGCTCGGCGAGTCCGCCGGCATCGAGGACGTCCAGAAGATCAAGGCGGCCGTGGTGGACGGCGAGACCGTCACCGGCATCATCCACATGCGCACCCTGCACCTCGGCCCCGAGGAGCTGCTGGTCGCCGCCAAGATCGCCGTCCGGCACGACGAGACCGCCGCCGAGGTCGCCGAGGCCATCAACGCCGCCGAGCACCGCATCCGCGACGCGGTCCCGATCGCCCGGGTCATCTACCTGGAGCCGGACATCTACAACGCGGAGGCCGCCGCGACCGGAACCAACCCGGGCAAGACGCTCGACGGCCCGGCCGAGGCCCCGAGCGATTCCGGCCACTGACCCACCGCACACCAGCCCCGATCGGCCCGGTGACCCCTCACACACGCCCCTCTCCCCGAACGGGCTGGGGTCCACTGGGCCGTTCGGTGTAGATTCGGATACGGAAAACAGACGTCGCTGCTGATGGCGGTCGACCGGCTGGCGCCAGCGAGCCGGGCGAGGGACAGAGGGCCTCCGACGGACTGCACTGCGAATCCGCCCGGGCATTCCTGTGCCCGCCGCGCCGCAGAGTCAGCCCAGACAAGCCCACCCTCGACCCATCACGAGGAGCAGCCCGCTATGACGACGACGACCAACCGTCAGGACTTCAAGGTCGCCGACCTCTCCCTCGCCCCGTTCGGGCGCAAGGAGATCACGCTCGCCGAGCACGAGATGCCCGGCCTGATGTCGATCCGCAAGGAGTTCGCCGCCGCCCAGCCGCTGGCCGGCGCCCGGATCACCGGCTCGCTGCACATGACCGTGCAGACCGCCGTGCTCATCGAGACCCTCGTCGCCCTGGGCGCCGAGGTCCGCTGGGCCTCCTGCAACATCTTCTCCACCCAGGATCACGCCGCCGCCGCCATCGCGGTCGGCCCGAACGGCACCCCGGAAGCCCCTGCGGGCGTCCCGGTCTTCGCCTGGAAGGGCGAGACCCTGGAGGAGTACTGGTGGTGCACGGAGCAGGCGCTGACCTGGCCGAACACCCCCACCGGCGGCCCGAACATGATCCTCGACGACGGTGGCGACGCCACCCTCCTCGTCCACAAGGGCGTCGAGTTCGAGAAGGCCGGCGCCGCCCCGGACCCGTCGACCGCGGACAGCGAGGAGTACGCCCACATCCTCACCCTGCTGAACCGCACCCTCGGCGAAGCCCCGCAGAAGTGGACCCAGCTCGCGTCCGAGATCCGCGGTGTCACCGAGGAGACGACGACGGGCGTCCACCGCCTGTACGAGATGCACCGTGACGGCTCCCTCCTGTTCCCCGCGATCAACGTGAACGACGCGGTGACCAAGTCCAAGTTCGACAACAAGTACGGCTGCCGCCACTCCCTCATCGACGGCATCAACCGCGCCACCGACGTCCTCATCGGCGGCAAGACCGCCGTCGTCTTCGGCTACGGAGACGTGGGCAAGGGCTGCGCGGAGTCCCTGCGCGGCCAGGGCGCCCGCGTGATCATCACGGAGATCGACCCGATCTGCGCGCTGCAGGCGGCGATGGACGGCTACCAGGTCGCCACGCTGGACGATGTCGTGGAGCAGGCCGACATCTTCGTCACCACGACGGGCAACAAGGACATCATCATGGCCAAGGACATGGCCCGGATGAAGCACCAGGCCATCGTCGGGAACATCGGCCACTTCGACAACGAGATCGACATGGCCGGTCTCGCCCAGATCGACGGCATCGTCAAGGACGAGGTCAAGCCCCAGGTCCACACCTGGACGTTCTCCGACGGCAAGGTCCTCATCGTCCTGTCCGAGGGCCGCCTGCTGAACCTGGGCAACGCGACCGGACACCCGTCCTTCGTGATGTCCAACAGCTTCGCCGACCAGACCCTCGCGCAGATCGAGCTGTTCACGAAGCCCCAGGAGTACCCGACCGACGTGTACGTGCTGCCCAAGCACCTGGACGAGAAGGTCGCCCGCCTCCACCTCGACGCGCTGGGCGTCAAGCTCACGACGCTGCGCCCCGAGCAGGCGGCGTACATCGGTGTCGAGGTAGAGGGCCCGTACAAGCCCGACCACTACCGCTACTGATCCACTCCCGGAGTTCGGAAGGCCGGCCTTCCGAACTCCGGGCGGCGTCACAGCATCCAGCAGCAGTTCCGCAGCAGATGCGTTGCCGTCCGCAGCAGATCCGAGTGCAGGCCCCCGCACCCCCGTGCCGGGGGCCTGCTCCCGTTACCGCCCCCGCACAGCCCGAGGAACCCGAAGGACCCCATGCCCCGCGGCAGGTATTCGCTCCACGACCTTCACGATCACACCCCCCTCGGCGAAGAACACTTCCACTGCGCCCCCGGCCCATCCGGCTGGCGCTACGTCTCCCAGACCACATCCCCCTCCGGAGACCACCTCGGCTCCGTCGACCTGGCCCTGGACGAGCTGGGCCGGCCCATCCGCCTCGAACTCCATGCCGCGAGCTGGCAGGTACGAGGAGCGGCCTTGGAAGGGGTCACCTGGGTCCGGACCGATCCCGCCGGCAGCCACGCCACCGAAGGCAACGTCCGCGCCCACGCCTTCGCCGGCACGTCCCCCGCATTCCTCATCGCCATGACCCGTCTCCTGCGCCTCACCCCCGCTTCCCCCACGACCCGCGTCCGCGTGGTCACCTTCACGGACCCGGTCCTCGCACCCAGGACCGTCGACCAGTCCTGGGCCCTGATGAACAGTGAAGCGCACGCCACTGACAACGGCCCCCTGATCGTGGACGAATACCAGGTCAGCGCCCTGGACACCGGGGAGCAGCACACCGTCCACATCGCCGGCGACGTGGTCCTCGCGGCCCCCGGCATCGAGCTCGAACACCTGGAGACGCCCCCGTCCCGGCGCGCCTACGAGTCGGACCTCGGCGAGCCGGACACGGACAGGCCGGACGCCGGCTAGCCGGGCGGAGCGAACCCGCCCGAGGAAGCACCCCCGCGCCGCTGCTCGTCATCACCGGCGCCACGGCCCCCAGCCCGAGAACCGGCCCCAGCGGCCGAGGGGGCCACAGGGGCCACAGGGACAACGGGGGTCACAGGGGCAACGGGGGCCTCGACGTACCCACCTGCCCGAGGCCCGGCGAACATCCGCCGCGCATCCCGCGACTGCCGCTCATGTACCACCGCGGCCAGAAACGCGGCCGCGGGAACACCCTGCGGCGCGGCGGCCCCCGTCCGCGCGACCAGTTCACCGGCCAGCCGTTCCGCGATCGACCGCCCCACGCCGGGATCCAGCTGCTGCATGCGCGTCAGGTACTGCCGTATCGCGGACCAGAGCTCGTCCCGTACGCCCGACAGATCCAGCTCCGCGAACCGGCCCACCAGCCAGGGCGGGGGAGGCGGTACCGCGACGGACCGGCCCGTCGCGGCGACACGCTCCCGGATCACCAGCGTTCCGGCGAACACGTCACCGATCCGGCGCCCCCGCGCCGACACCAGGGACGCGATGGAGGCCACGGCACCGAAGGTCAGGAGAATCTCGACGAGCCCCATGGCTCCGCGGACGAGCGCGTGCCGGAACCGGATCGGCCCGCCGTCGTCCCGCACCACCCGCAGCCCGCAGGCCAGCTTCCCCAGGGAGCGGCCATGGCTCAACGTCTCCACAGCGACGGGCCCACCGATCAGGACCAGCAGGAACGAGGCGACCCCGATCGCCGCGACGGCGGCCTCGTCCAGGGCGGCGGAGGCGATTCCCAACACCACCGACACCAGGATGAAGACGACGAACGTCACCGCCAGATCGATGGCGGAGGCCAGGGCCCGGCTGGGCAGCCGAGCGGGCCTCAAGCCCAGAACGACCGCGTCACCGGTCACCAGCTCACTCATCGGTCCCCACCCTTCGCCGACCTTCCCTGCCCCAGCCGGGCCCAGTCTGCCAAGCTGACCGCCAGCGCGCCGCAGCAGTACGGACCCGTACGCCCCTTTGCCTGGAGCAACAGACGCCCATGGACCTCGACGTCTTCGTCACCGCCCACCGCACGGAGTGGGACCGCCTGGAACACCTCCTGCGCCGAGGGCGCCACCTCACGGGTGCGGAAGCGGACGAACTGGTCGTCCTCTACCAGCGCACGGCGGCACACCTCTCGCTGATCCAGTCGAGCAGCTCCGACCCGCTCCTCACCGGACGCCTCACCCAGCTCGTGGCCCGCGCCCGGTCGACCGTGACAGGCACCCGCAAGGCCTCCTGGCGCGACGCGGCCCGGTTCCTCACCGCGGGATTTCCTGCCGCGGTCTACCGCTCGCGCCACTGGTGGGTGCCCACCGCGGTGCTCTCGACCGTGGTGGCGGCACTGCTGGGATGGTGGATCGGTACGCACCCCGAGGTGCAGGCCGCGATCGCGGCACCGGAGGACCTCCGCGCGATGACCCGGCCGGGCGGGGAGTACGAGACCTACTACTCCAGCCATCCGGCGGCGTCGTTCGCGGCACAGGTATGGACGAACAACGCGCAGGCCGCGGCCCTGTGCCTGATCCTGGGCGCGTTCCTCTGCATACCGGTGATCTGGATCCTCTTCCTCAACATGCTGAACCTCGGCGTCGGCATAGGCCTCATGTCCTCTGCGGGCCGGCTCGACGTCTTCCTCGGCCTGGTGCTTCCCCACGGTCTGCTCGAACTGACCGCGGTGTTCGTCGCCGCGGGTACGGGGCTGCGCCTCGGCTGGGCGGTGATCGACCCGGGCCCCCTGTCACGCCGGACCGCCCTGGCCCAGCAGGGCCGTGCCGCACTGGGCATGGCCATCGGCCTGGCCCTGGTCCTGTTCGTCTCCGGGCTCATCGAGGGCTTCGTAACGCCGTCCGGTCTCCCGACCTGGGCCCGGATCACCATCGGCATCGTCGCTGAGCTGGCCTTTCTCGCGTACGTCTACATCCTGGGCGGCCGAGCGGCCCGCGCCGGCGACACGGGCGACCTCGCAGCGGTCGAACGCAGCGCCGAACTTCCCACCGCAGCCTGACCACCGATGTGCTTTCACCCCTGCTGAGCTGCTAGTGTCCTCTTCGCCCACAAAACCCGTTGACACGGCAGATGTGGGGAGGTAGATTTGAACGGTTGCCTCGGACTGGACAAGTTCGGGATGAGCGCTTATTGTCTACTCCGCTCGTGCAGGGGTTCTTGTTAACTCCGCCGGGCCACATGATTCTCCTTTACCGAATCTCTCGGGTTGTTCGTTTGCCCCGTGAGATTCTGATAAAGTCGGGTCCGCCGAAAGGCAAGGCCACTCCACAGGCCACCGGAAATCGAATTCGGGCCGGAAACGGAACGAAAAAGAGTCTGGTAAAGTTGGAACCGCCGG
>NZ_BMTW01000014.1 GCF_014649875.1 Streptomyces rubiginosohelvolus
TCGGCCAGCCGGACCCGCCACACCCGTGACCGCGGACTGCTGTCCAGAAGCTTGCTCCGCTCGGGGACGCCCACGGTGGAGCGCAACGCTTCGTCGAACGGAAGCCGCTTGAGCATGCGTTTGAGCCTAGCCATAACTCCGTACGCATGCGAGAGCCATGACCCGGCCCGATCCCCGTTCTCGGACACGCCCTGGCCGCAAGCGGCGGACGCCCCCGAAAACGCCTCGAACACGGCCCGGATTGCCTCTACCGTGTCCGGGTGACAACCCAGGTGATCGTGCTGAACGGCGGCTCCAGCTCCGGCAAGTCCGGCATCGTCCGCTGCCTCCAGGCGGAGCTACCGACCCCGTGGCTCGCCGCCGCGATCGACACCTTCGTGGACTCCCTGCCCGCGTCCCTGAAGTCGGCAGGTGAAGGCATCGAGTTCGCGGCGGACGGCGGCGTGGCCATTGGCGAGGAGTTCCGGAGACTGGAGGCGGCCTGGCGCGAGGGCGTGGCCGCGACGGCCCGGGCGGGCGCAAAGGTCATCATCGACGACGTGTTCCTCGGCGGCCCCGCCTCCCAGGAACCGTGGCGGAAGGCGCTGACGGGCCTGAACGTCCTGTGGGTGGGCGTCCACTGCGAGGGGGCGGTCGCCGAGGCCCGCGAGATCGCCCGGGGAGACCGCCCGAGGGGCATGGCCGCAGCACAGGCGGAGAAGGTGCACCGAGGGGTGTCGTACGACCTGGAAGTGGACACGACACACACGGAGTCCCTGGCCTGCGCGAGGACGATCGCCCTCCACGTAGCCTGACCGACCGACTGCCCGACCTGCCCCTACCCCCCTCACCCCTGGCTGGAGCGAGATGACCGACCTGTGGACCGGCGAGCGAGTACGCCTGCGAGGCATCGAACCCCAGGACTGGGAGGGCTTCCGGGCCCTGGCCCTGCACACCGTGGACGCCCGCAACGCCGACGTCGTCGAACCCCCGCGCTCGGACGAGAGCTTCCGCGCCTGGGCCGCCGAACGCGCCGGCCGCACCCCGAACCCGGCCTCGTACCAACTGGTCATCGAGACCCGCTTCGAGCACGCCTTCGTCGGCGCGGTGTCGGTGGGCGAGACGGACACCCGGGCGGGCCGCTTCCGCACGGGCATCGAGGTCACCCGCGAACACCGCCGCCAGGGCTACGCCGCCGAGGCCACCGAACTGGTCCTCACCTACATGTTCGCCGAACAGCGCTGCCACAAGTGCGAGGTCGAGGTCTACGCCTTCAACGACGCCTCCCTGGCCCTCTACCGCAAACTCGGCTTCGTGGAGGAGGGCCGTCTGCGCCAGCACGAGTACTTCGCGGGCGCGTACCACGACGTGGTCCTGCTGGGCATCACGGCGGACGAGTACTGGGCGGGACGGGCGCGGCCGCTGCTGCGGTGAGGACGTCCATGCCCCGCTGTGAGGAACCGCCACTGCTAGCGTCCCCCACGTGAACGACAGCGTGTACGTGGGCAACGCGGGCAAGGACGCGGCACTGGACCGAGGATGGCTCCTCGGGCACTTCAAGGACGTCGGCGACCCACGCCACAGCGAGGCCGTGGAGATCAAATGGGGCGTCCACCCTCGTGCCGACAGGCGAGCGCAGTGGGTGAGGGGCGAGGCACGCACGGCTCTCCTGGTCCTCATCAGTGGCCGCTTCCGCGTCGAACTGCCGGGCCGTGACGTGCTGCTGAAGGAGCAGGGCGACTACGTCGTGTGGGGGCACGGTGTCGATCACTCATGGTTCGCGGAGGAGGAATCGGTGGTCCTGACGGTGCGCTGGCCGTCCGTGCCGGGCTATGCGGTGCCGGAGAGGGATCGGGCGTAACTCGGCAGCCCGCCCGGAGACCGTACGGCCGTGGGCCCGCCACCTCCAGCTGGAGGTGGCGGGCCCACGGTGATTCGGAGCGCGGAGGCCCCGGAAGGTCTTCCTAGATGTCGAAGTACAGCTCGAACTCGTGCGGGTGCGGCCGCAGCTGGATCGGGGCGATCTCGTTCGTGCGCTTGTAGTCGATCCAGGTCTCGATCAGGTCGGACGTGAAGACGCCGCCCGCCTGGAGGTACTCGTTGTCCGCCTCCAAGGCGTCGAGCACGGCCGGGAGGGACGTCGGGACCTGCTGGACGTTGGCGTGCTCCTCGGGAGCCAGCTCGTAGAGGTCCTTGTCGATCGGCTCGGCCGGTTCGATCTTGTTCTTGACGCCGTCCAGGCCCGCCATCAGCAGCGCGGAGAACGCGAGGTACGGGTTGGAGGACGGGTCCGGGGCGCGGAACTCGACGCGCTTGGCCTTCGGGTTCGAGCCGGTGATCGGGATGCGCATCGCGGCGGAGCGGTTGCGCTGCGAGTACACCATGTTGACCGGGGCTTCGAAGCCGGGGACCAGGCGGTGGTAGGAGTTCACCGTCGGGTTGGTGAAGGCCAGCAGCGACGGGGCGTGCTTCAGGATGCCGCCGATGTAGTAGCGCGCCATGTCCGACAGGCCGGCGTAACCCTGCTCGTCGTAGAAGAGCGGCGAGCCGCCCTGCCACAGCGACTGGTGCACGTGCATGCCCGAGCCGTTGTCGCCGAAGATCGGCTTCGGCATGAAGGTCGCGGTCTTGCCGTTGCGCCAGGCGACGTTCTTCACGATGTACTTGAAGAGCATCAGGTCGTCGGCCGCGGCGAGCAGCGTGTTGAACTTGTAGTTGATCTCCGCCTGGCCGGCGGTGCCGACCTCGTGGTGCTGGCGCTCGACCTGGAGGCCGTTCTTGTCCAGCTCCAGGGAGATCTCGGCCCGCAGGTCGGCGAAGTGGTCCACCGGCGGGGCCGGGAAGTAGCCGCCCTTGTAGCGGACCTTGTAACCGCGGTTGTTCTCGACCGCACCGGTGTTCCAGGCGCCGGCCTCGGAGTCGATGTGGTAGAAGCTCTCGTTCGCCGACGTCTGGAAGCGGACGTTGTCGAAGACGTAGAACTCGGCCTCCGGGCCGAAGTACGCGGTGTCCGCGATGCCGGTCGAGGCGAGGTACGCCTCGGCCTTCTTGGCGATGTTGCGCGGGTCACGGCTGTACTGCTCGCCCGTGATCGGGTCGTGGATGAAGAAGTTGATGTTGACGGTCTTGTCGCGGCGGAAGGGGTCCACCCGAGCCGTCGACAGGTCCGCGCGCAGCGCCATGTCGGACTCGTGGATGGCCTGGAAGCCGCGGATCGACGAACCGTCGAAGGCCAGTTCCTCGGCCGGGTCGAAGGACGCTGCCGGGATCGTGAAGTGCTGCATCACCCCGGGCAGGTCGCAGAACCGGACATCGATGAACTTGACGTCGTTGTCCGCTACGTACTTCTGCACTTCGTCGGCGTTCTGGAACATCCAACTCCTCCTCCTCCCGACCCGGGAGGGGCGGGGGTTGTGTAACTCGTGGTGCGGCCAGTGCGGTGGCGCACGCTGGACCCGACCATAGGCAGGCTCGATTTCTCAAGCGTGACCCATTTGTTTCGCCCAAGTTAACCGGGGCGGTGGTGGGCGGCATCTCAGCGGCGCTCTCCGTGCGGCTGTTTCCGTGCCCCGCCCGGCCGGGCCCAAACCCGGGCGCAGTACCGTGGACGGGTGGACAACAGGCAAGCAATCGGATCGTGGCTCTCGGGGCCCCGCGCGGCCGCCGAGGAGATGGGCGCCGACTTCGGCTACCGGGGCAAGGGCCTCGGGCTGCCCGAGGAGGGGCCCGGCTCGATCGCGCCGCTCGGCCGGCGCTTCGGAGCCATCTTCATCGACTGGACCCTCTGCATGCTGATCGCATACGGGCTGTTCGCTCGCGGTGACCAGCAGGCGGCGGGCAACTGGGCCCTGGGGATCTTCCTCGTGATGAGCCTGCTGACCGTCGGCACCGTCGGCTGCACGCCCGGGAAGCGGCTGCTGGGCGTGCGCGTGGTCGCCGACGACGGCGGGCGGCTCGGGTTCGTGCGCGTGGCCGTACGGACCGTCCTGCTCCTGCTCGTCATCCCCGCGCTGGTCTGGGACCGCGACGGGCGCGGTCTGCACGACCGGCTGTCGCGCTCCGTCCAGATCCGGATGTGAGTCCGGATCCGGATGTGAATCCAGGTCCGGATGTGAATCCTCCCGTGCACCCCTGAGACGTGCGCCCATGCGAAACGGGCGGCCCCGGACCTGCGAAGGTCCTGGGGCCGCCCCGTTTCCGTAGGTCGCGGTCAGCGCATCTTTCCGCCGCGCGGCATCCGCATGCCCTTCGGCATCGGGCCCTTCGGCAGCGGCATGTTGCTCATCAGGTCACCCATCGCGCGCAGCCGGTCGTTGGTGGAGGTCACCTGCGGACCGGTCAGGACGCGGGGGAGCTTCAGCATCTTGGTGCGGACCTTCTTCAGGGGCACCTGGCCCTCGCCGTTGCCGACGATGATGTCGTGCACCGGCACGTCCACCACGATGCGGGCCATCTTCTTCTTCTCGGCCGCCAGCAGGCCCTTCACCCGGTTCGGGTTGCCCTCGGCGACCAGGACGATGCCGGCCTTGCCGACCGCCCGGTGGACGACGTCCTGGCTGCGGTTCATCGCCACCGCGGGGGTGGTCGTCCAGCCGCGTCCGATCCGGTCCAGGACGGCGGCCGCCGCTCCGGGCTGGCCCTCCATCTGACCGAAGGCCGCCCGCTCGGCGCGTCGGCCGAAGACGATCGCCATCGCGAGGACGGCCAGGACGAAGCCCAGGATGCCCAGATAGACCGGGTGGCCGATCGCGAAGCCGATGCCGAGGAGGACACCGAACGTGACGATTCCGACACCTGCGACGACAAGACCGATCTTGCTGTCGGTCCGCCTGGTCATCTTGTAGGTCAGGGCGATCTGCTTGAGTCGCCCCGCGTTCTCGGCGCTGTCCGCGCCTTCAGTTTTTGCCTTCCTCGCCATGTACTGAAGTTTACGTGGCGAGGGAGCGACCCAGGAACGTGGGAGCGGTCCGGGTACGCGCGAGCGACCCGGGACGGCCCCAGGACGGGAGGAGCCGCCTAGGAGCGGTGGCCGGCCACCGCGTCCAGCACGTGCTGGGCCTCCACCCGGTCCTTGGCGCGGCGGCGGTCCTCCAGGACGGCCGTCCAGGCGTTGCGGCGGGCGGTGCGCTGGCCGCTGCTCAGCAGCAGCGACTCGACGGCGCGCAGGGCGGTGGTGACGGACGGAAGGGCGTGGGCGCGGACCGGTGCGGCCTGCATCGTGGTGTTCCCCCTCGGAATGGATGCGCCCGGTGGCGCGGATGAGTGCGGGAAGCAGTGACGGCGGCGGCTGCTGGAGTCGCTGCCGCACGTGTACCTAGGGTCACTGCTCGGTGTTACCAGCGCGTGACCGGGCGGTCAAACACCAATGAAGCCTTGATTCCGGTGCCGCGCACGCCGAAGCGGTCCGTACGCGTCCCTCACCTGCGGGGAGCGTCCGGACCGCTTCGGTCATGCGGCGCGGGCGTGGTGGCCGCTCGTGAGCGGATTCACACGGCCTGGGCGGCCTGGACGGTCCCGGTGGCGGCACCGCGCGCGTCCATCGCCTGCTGGAAGAGCCGCCCCGCGCGGTACGAGGACCGCACCAGCGGACCCGACATCACGCCGGAGTAGCCGATCGCGTCGGCCTCGTCCTTCAGCTCGACGAACTCCATCGGCTTCACCCAGCGCTCGACCGGGTGGTGCCGTACGGAGGGGCGCAGGTACTGCGTGATCGTGATGAGCTCGCAACCCGCGTCGTACAGGTCCTGGAGCGCCTCGCTGACTTCCTCGCGGGTCTCGCCCATGCCGAGGATCAGGTTCGACTTGGTCACCAGACCGGCCTCGCGGGCCCGGGTGATGACCTCCAGGGAACGCTCGTAACGGAAGCCGGGGCGGATCCGCTTGAAGATCCGCGGCACCGTCTCCACGTTGTGCGCGAGCACCTCGGGGCGCGAGGAGAAGACCTCGGCGAGCTGCTCGGGCTCCGCGTTGAAGTCGGGGATCAGCAGCTCGACCTTGGTCGCGCCGGCCTCCCGCTCCGCGGTGAGCGTGTGGATCTGGCGGACGGTCTCCGCGTACAGCCACGCCCCGCCGTCCTCCAGGTCGTCGCGGGCGACGCCGGTGATGGTGGCGTAGTTCAGGTCCATCGTGACGACGGACTCGCCGACGCGGCGGGGCTCGTCACGGTCCAGCGCCTGCGGCTTGCCGGTGTCGATCTGGCAGAAGTCGCAGCGCCGGGTGCACTGGTCGCCGCCGATGAGGAAGGTGGCCTCGCGGTCCTCCCAGCACTCGAAGATGTTGGGACAGCCCGCCTCCTGGCAGACCGTGTGCAGGCCCTCACCCTTCACCAGCTGCTGCAGCTGCTTGTACTCGGGGCCCATCTTCGCCCGCGTTTTGATCCACTCGGGCTTGCGCTCGATGGGGGTCTGGCTGTTCCGGACCTCCAGGCGCAGCATCTTGCGCCCGTCGGGTGCGACAGCGGACACTCCGGCTCCCCTTTGCTCTCTGCTGCGTTGGATTCGCGTCGGGTTCGCGTGGGATGCGCGAGCGATGCGCGAGGGATTCACTTTGGATTCTTCGGCGAACACCAGGGTACGCGCCTACATCGAACGGCCCTACGTCTGGCCAACCTGCGGCCGACGGGGCCTATTCCCCGGACGGCCTACTGGTCGGTAGGGCCCGTGGTTCCCCGGCCGGCGCGGCCGCGGCTCCTCACGCCGGGACCGCCGGGACCGCCGGGACCGAAGCCTGTGGCGCCGGGACCGAAGCCTCGGGCCGCTCGATCTCGCGCGGTGCGAGGTGCGCGTTCTCCAGGATGTCCCGCAGATGCTTCTCGACGACCGGCAGCACCTCCTCGATCGTGATCTCCCGGCCCAGTTCGCCCGAGAGGGACGTGACCCCGGCGTCCCGGATGCCGCACGGGACGATCCGGTCGAACCAGGTGTTGTCCGGGTTCACGTTGAGCGCGAAGCCGTGCATCGTGACGCCCTTGGCGACCCGGATGCCGATCGCGGCCAGCTTGCGGTCCTCGCGCCGCTGGCCCGCGTTGGACGGGGCGTACTCCGGGCCGTTCAGCCGGGGGTCGAACTCCTCGTCCTGGAGCCTCGGGTCGAAGTCCAGCGAGAGCCCGCCCAGCGCCTGGCGCTGCTCGACCGGGTCGCCGAGCACCCAGACCCCGCTGCGGCCCTCGACCCGGGAGGTCTCCACGCCGAAGTCGGCGGCCGTGCGGATCAGCGCGTCCTCCAGCCGGCGCACATGCGCGACGACGTCGACCGGACGCGGCAGCTTCTGGATCGGGTAGCCGACGAGCTGGCCCGGGCCGTGCCAGGTGATCTTCCCGCCCCGGTCCACGTCGATGACGGGGGTGCCGTCGAGCGGACGCTCGCTGTCGGCCGTACGACGCCCCGCGGTGTAGACGGGCGGGTGTTCCAGGAGCAGACAGGTGTCCGGCACCCGGTCCTCGAACCGGTCCGCGTGCACCTCGCGCTGCTTCTGCCAGGCCTCCGTGTATTCGACGGCCTGTTCGCCGAAGCCCAGACGGACGAACCGCAGCTCGCTCACCGATGCCTCCCTCTGTGGGCCCCGCAGGCCCGGAGGGGTGTCCCCGGGATGACGGTGCCCTGCACTGATCGCGCCCCCATCCACTGTACGACCGTCGCCCGAACAGCCCTCCGGCAGGTGGAAAGGCTGTTCCGCGCGCACGCCGGTCGCGCACTCATGTGTCGGGCGTTTCCGTCAGCTCTGTCCGGAATCCTCACACGATCGGATGAACGTGGAGCAAAGGGTGGCAGTGACCGCCCCGGTGGCCGCTAAATTC
Source organism: Streptomyces rubiginosohelvolus (assembly GCF_014649875.1). GTDB lineage: Bacteria > Actinomycetota > Actinomycetes > Streptomycetales > Streptomycetaceae > Streptomyces > Streptomyces rubiginosohelvolus. Next base: position 7,775 of record NZ_BMTW01000014.1, read on the forward strand.
GCGCCGTTCCCATGAGGGCTGCCCGTCCGGCCCCGAAGGCAGGAGACCGTACAGCTGATGTCGGAACGACCCTCGCAGCGCACGCCCAACCGCCGACTCGCCTCACTCATCGCGGAAGCCGGGTTCTCCCACGCGGGCCTCGCCCGCCGGGTCGACCAGCTCGGCCTCGAACACGGCCTCGACCTGCGGTACGACAAGACCTCGGTCACCCGCTGGCTGCGGGGACAGCAGCCGCGCGGCACCACCCCCGCGCTGATCGCCGAGGTGTTCACCCGGCGGCTCGGCCGACGGCTCTCCGCGCAGGACCTCGGGCTCGACGCCTGCGCCCCCGTCTACGCGGGACTGGAGTTCGCGGCCACCCCCGCTGAGGCCGTCGACATCGTCAGCGGCCTGTGGCGCAAGGACTCCGGTACGCACACGGAGCTGCGAAAGATCGCCTTCACGCCCGCCGGACTCGTCGTCCCCAGCCGCGACTGGCTGATCGGCCGGGCCGACGAATGGGTGGCCCGGGACGGCGGGGCCGCCCGCCGCGCCGGGGGAGAGGCCGGGGGCGTCGCCGCGGGGCGCATGGACCCGGGACGTACGGACGGGGCATCGCGCACAGAGGCCCGCACCCTGGCACGACCTCCCGCCGGACCGCACCGGCCCACCCCGTCGGGGCCCGCCGCCACGCACCCGCCCGCCACGCACCCGCCCGCCGCCGGGGCGCACCCCGGGGCCGGTGCGCTGCCCGTGGTCCCGCGCCAGCGCCAGACGGACCGCGGCCCCGGCCAGCGGGTCGGCACGGGGGACGTCGCCGCGCTGCGCTCGGTCGGCGAGCTCTTCCGCACCCTGGACCACGCCTACGGCGGCGGGCACGCCCGGCAGGCCCTCGTCCGGTATCTGGAGCACGAGGCCGAGCCGATGCTCCGGGGCACGTACGGCGAGACGACCGGGCGGCGGCTGTTCGCCGCGGTCGCCGACCTGACCCGGCTGGCCGGCTGGACCTCGTACGACATCGCCGCCCACGGCCTCGCCCAGCGGTATTTCGTCCAGGCGCTCCGGCTCGCCCAGGCCGCCGGGGACCGCGGTTACGGCGCCTACGTGCTGCTCACGATGAGCCGCCAGGCGGTCTACCTCGGGCACGGCAGGGAAGCCGTCCAGCTCGCCCGCGTCGCCCAGCAGGGCATCGGCTCGGCCGCCCCGCCCCTCGTCCAGGCACTGCTGCACGCCGTCGAGGCGCGCGGCCACGCGGTGCTCGGCGAGGCCCGCTCCTGCACCGCCGCGCTGACCCGCGCCGAACACGCCCTGGAGACCGCGCGCCCCGGCGACGAGGCGCCGCACTGGGCCCGCACCTTCGACGAGGCGCAGCTCGCCGACGAGCTGGGCCACTGCCACCGCGACCTCCAGCAGTACCGGGCCGCCGCCCAGCACGCCGAGCGGTCGCTCGCGCTGCGCGCCCCGGCGTACGCCCGCAGCAGGCTGTTCTGCCGGGTGGTCCTCGCCTCGGCCCGTCTCGGGCTCGGCGAGCTGGAGCAGGCCTGCCAGCTCGGTGCGGAGGCGGCCCAGCAGGCGGCCGAGATGCGCTCGGTGCGCGCCACGGAGTACGTCCGCGCCTTCGAGCGCAGCCTGGAGCCGTACCGGGACGCGGTCGCCGTACGCGGCTACCGCGACCGGGTCGCGGCCCTCGGCTGAGCCCGCAGAGGCCGGGCGGGACGAGCGACACGGGCCCCGGGGCCCGTACGGCGACCGCGTCACGCCGCCTCCGGCAGCCCCGGCCTCATGCGGCCCGGGGCAGGCCACCCTCGTACGCGCCCCGGACGCCCAGGTCCGTGAGGATCGCCCCGGCCGCCCGGCGGCCCGAGTGCAGCGCGCCCTGGACCGTGCTCGTGTCGCGGTGGTCGCCGCAGACGTACAGCCCGGCCAGCACCCGCACCGGGCGGCGCGGATCGTGCGGGGCCTCCATCGCGGGCACCGCCTCCGGGTCGTGATGGGCCGCCAGCAGCTCCCAGCCGTCCGTCGGTACGCCGTACAGCGCCGCCAGATGCGTCCGCACCGACCGGTCCAGGTCCGGCGGCGGGGTCCCGAGCACCGTGGAGGTGATCAGCGTCCGGCCCTCCGGCGCGCGCGAGGGGTCGACCTCGCTCATCACCGAGGTGTACGCCACCGGGCCCGACCGGTCGCCGTCCAGCACCAGCGACCTGCCCGTGGGCGGCGGGGCGGGCGCGGTGTGGTGAAGGACCGTCACCGGGCGGAAGGACGGCACCCGCAGCCCGGGCAGCAGCTCCGCCGCGGCCCCCGCTCCGGTCGCCAGCAGCAGGGAGCGGCACCCCAGTTCGCCGTGCTCCTTGGTGCGTACGGAGGTGATGTCGGCGGCCGTCACATGCACCCCGGTCCGGACCGTGCCCGGTGGCAGCGCGGCCGCCAGCAGCTCCGGCAGCGCCGCCGATCCGCCCGCGGGTACGCACAGGCCGCCGCGCGCGTAGTCCCGCAGCGCCAGATCGGCGGACCGGCTCGACGTGGTCAGGGCGGGGTCGCTGAGCAGCGCGGCCAGCAGCGGGCGCAGGATGCCGTCCACCGTGCGGCCGGGCAGCCCCACCCCGGCCAGGGCGTCGGCGGCCGTTCGCTCCGGGCGGGCCAGCAGCCGGGCCTCCGGAATCAGAGCCAGCCGGTGGAGCGCCGCGCCCAGCCGGGCCCGGTCGATCGCGCCGGTCACCACGCCGCCCCGGCCGCCACCGCGCGCCGGAGTGCCGATCTCGTGCCCGTACACGCCCTGCGCCGAACCGGCGGCGCCGGAGGCCGCAGGAGCCCCGGCAGCCGCGGAACCCCGGACTACGCGGGGCGTGCGCGGGGCGCGGTGGGCCCAGGGGGCGCTCGATCGGGTGCGTGCCGCCTTGAGTGCGCCCCTCGCGCTCCGTATGTCGCCGGTGAGATGGCGACGCCCCTCGCTGTGGACCAGGACCCCCGGTGCGAACTCCCGCAGCTCCGGGGCGCCGAGCCCCGGGGTGCCGGTCAGCTCGGGCCAGGAGGTGCAGAGCAGCGGGCCGAGGCGGTCGAGCCGGAAGCCGTCCACCGCGTCGGTGGCGAGCCGGCCGCCCACCCGGGGCGCGGCCTCCAGAACACTGACGCCGAGCCCCGCCCCGGTCAGCAGATGGGCCGCTGACAGGCCGGCTATTCCGGCCCCGATGATGATCACGTCTGCGTGATGTGCCGTGCTGCGCACGTGCCCCTCCCCGAGTCGGTGCGACTGGTGGGGGGTTCTTGCCCCCAACAGGTCCCCGGAAAGCCGGAGTTCGCATCGAGGCTAGGAGGATGGCTGATACTGGGTCAGACGCGCGCCGGGGAGCACCGGGGCACGGGGTCGCACACGCGCCCCGCCCCGCTCACCGCAGTGCGGCGCGGATCGCCCCGTCGATGTCGGGGAAGGCGAACGAGAAGCCGGAGTCCAGCAGCTTCGCCGGGATCACCCGCTGACTGCCCAGCACGTCCTCCGCGAACTCCCCGAGCACCAGCTTCAGCGCGGGCGCCGGCGCGGGGAACAGCGTGGGACGGCGCAGTACCCGGCCCATCGCTGCGGTCACCTCGGCATTGGTTACCGGCCTCGGCCCGGTCAGGTTCACCGGCCCGGTCAGCGACTCCGTGTCCAGGATGTGGCGCAGCGCCGCGACATGGTCGTGCAGGGCGATGAAGCTCCAGTACTGGCGGCCGCTGCCCAGCTTCCCGCCGAGCCCCGCCTTGAACAGCGGGAAGAGCCGCCCCCAGGCACCGCCCTCGCGGCCGACGACCAGTCCGGTCCGGGCGTGCACGGTGCGTACCCCCGCCTCCTCGGCGGCGGCGGTGGCCGCCTCCCACTCCTCGCAGACCGACGGCAGGAACCCGTCCCCGGGCGGCGCGCCCTCGTCCACCGGGGAGCTCCCCGTGTCGCCGTAGAAGCCGATGGCGGACCCGGAGAGCAGGACCCGGGGCGGGGTGTCGAGCGAGGCGACGGCCTCGGCGACGGCGGCGGTTCCCAGGACCCGGCTGTCCCGGATCTCCCGCTTGTACTCCTCGGTCCAGCGGTGGTCGCCCACGCCTGCCCCCGCCAGATGCACGACCGCGTCGCAGCCCACGAGGCCGGCCACGTCCACGTAACCCCGCTGGGGGTCCCACTCGACCTCGTCGCCGGTTCTGGCGGGCCGGCGCACCAGGCGGGCCACCTCGTGCCCGTCGGCGCGCAGCGAGCGCACCAGCGCCGCTCCGATGAGTCCGGACGATCCGCTGACGGCGATACGGGAGCTCGGCATGGGCCCATCCTGCCCCATCAAACGCCTCGAACACCGGGAACACCCCATGACACAGTGACCCCCATGGCCGCACTCGCACTCCGCCCCGTCCGCCCCGCCGTACCCGCCGACGACGACGCGCTCGCCGAGCTCGACCGGTCCACCTGGTCGACGCTGCACGCGGTCCTGCCGAGGCCGGTGCCTCCGTACGAGCCCTTCTTCGACGAGGGGCACGGGCCGGAGGACTTCCTCGTGGTGGAGGCACAGACGCCGGACGGTCAGGTGGGCATCGCCGGGTACATCCGGCTCGTCCCGCCCACCCCGCTCGCCTCCAACGCCCACGTCCGCCAGATAAAGGGGCTCGCCGTGGCGACCTGGGCGCGCGGGGCCGGGGTCGGGCGGACCCTGCTGCGGGCCGCGTTCGCCGAGGCCCGCCGCCAGGGCGCCAACCGGATCACGCTGCGGGTGCTCGGCCACAACACGCCCGCCCGCGCGCTGTACGCCGCCGAGGGCTTCGCCGTCGAAGGGGTGCTGCCCGGGGAGTTCTTCCTGAACGGGCGTTACGTCGACGACGTCTGCATGGGCCGCTCGCTCGGCCCCGCCTGAGCGCCGGTCGTCACCGCGGCCCGAAGCGGTCCCACAGCTCGGGGAAGCGGGCGGCGAGCGCCTCCTCGTCCTCGAAGTCGACGGGCGAGCCCAGCGGCTCGGCGGGCTGCGGCGGAAGCCCCAGGTCCGGCGCGACCACCCCGGTGAGCTGCTCGTACGCCTCGTCGGCCGCGTAGCCCAGGTCCTCGCCGTCCCCGTCGATCTCCTCGTCGAAGTCGTCCAGCAGCTCCGCCAGGGCGTCCGGATCGTGCAGCGCCCCCTCGAAGACCTCCCGGCCCTGGCCGATCAGCCAGCAGCGGAAGTAGTCGAACGCGTCGTCGCTCGCCCCGCCCAGGAGCACCGCCGCGGCCCCCCACAGGTCCCAGGCGTAGGCGCGGTTGTAGCGGGCCTCGAAGTGCCGGGCGAAGTCCAGCACGGAATCGGGATCGAGCTGCGTCAGCCGTTCCACCAGCAGGTCGGCGTGGTCCTCGGGGTCGCCGTCGGCGGCCTCGCGAGTGCTGTCGATGATCTCCCAGAATTCCGTTTCGTCCATCACGGGTCCAGCATCCAGCCTGCCGGGGGCTCCCGCACGCGCAGACACCGAATTGAAGCCTTTCAGCGATACAACTCGCGCAGGCGTTCGGCCGCTTCGGTGAACCGCGCCCGCAGCTCCTCGGGCGCCACCACCTCCAACTCGGGTCCCAGCGCCAGCAGCTGGCCGTACGCCACATCCAGGGATTCCACCGGCAGCGTAAGCGTCCGCCACCCGTCCGGGCCCGGCTCCGAGGCCTGTGCGAGCGCCGCCGCGGCCGCCGCCCGGTCACCGGCGTACGCGAGCATCCGCCCGCCGCGCTCGGACACCCGTACGGTCACCTCGGTACGCAGCAGGGACCGGGCGAAACCGGCGGCCCGCTCCGCCCAGAACCCGGGCAGGTCGAAGCTCTCGTCCCGCTCGAAGCGCTCGTCGGCCGCCTCCACGGCGGTGAAGCGGTCGATCCGGTAGACCCGGAAGTCCTCGCCCGCCCGGGCGCAGAGATACCAGACACCTGCCTTGAGGACGAGACCGTACGGAGCGAGCTCCCGCGCCACCTCCGTACCGGCGTGGTCGCGGCCCCCGCCCCGGCGGTAGCGGACCCGCAGCAGCCGGTCGTCCCAGACCGCGTCGGCGATCGCGGGCAGCAGTTCCGGGGTCTCCGGCTCGTGGTACCAGGAGGGCGCGTCCAGGTGGAAGCGGCGGGCGGCGGAGGACGAGGCGTCGCGCAGGGAGGGCATGAGCGCCGCCGACACCTTGAGACGGGCGGCCGACGCCGCGTCCTCCAGGCCCATCTCGCGCAGCGCCGCGGGCAGCCCGGAGAGGAACAGTGCCTCCGCCTCGTCCCGGGCGAGACCGGTCAGCCGGGTGCGGTAGCCGCCGACGAGCCGGTATCCGCCGGCCCGGCCGCGCTCCGCGTACACCGGGACGCCCGCGTCGGACAGGGCCTGCGCGTCCCGGGTGACCGTACGCTCCGACACCTCCAGCTCGGCCGCCAGCTCGGCGGCGGTCATCGCGGGGCGGGCCTGCAGGAGCAGCACCATCTTGATCAGCCGGGCAGCGCGCATGAGCCCATTGTGACGGCGGCGAAAACCCCCGGCCGCCGGGGCGGAAGCGCTGTCGGGCACTTCCGCCCCGGCGACCGGGGGTCAGGTCACGCCGACGGCTCAGAGGCCGTAGCGCTCCCGGGCCTCCTTGACCGCCGAGGCCGGGACCTCGCCGCGCTTGGCGAGCTGGGCCAGCGAGGCCACCACGATCGACTGCGCGTCGACGCCGAAGTGGCGGCGGGCCGCGTCGCGGGTGTCGGAGAGGCCGAAACCGTCCGTGCCGAGCGAGGACCAGTCCTGCTCCACCCACTGGCTGATCTGGTCCGGGACCTGGCGCATCCAGTCGCTGACCGCGAGCACCGGGCCCGGCGCGCCGGAGAGCGCCTGCGTCACGTACGGGACCTGCACCTCACCGCGGAGCAGCGCCTCGTCGGCCTCCAGCGCGTCGCGGCGCAGCTCGCCCCACGAGGTGGCGGACCAGACGTCGGCCGTGACACCCCAGTCGGCGGCCAGCAACTCCTGGGCCTCCAGGGCCCAGTGGATCGCCGTACCGGAGGCCAGCAGCTGGAGACGCGGCGCGTCCGCCGTCGCGGGCGTGCCCTCCTTGAAGCGGTACAGGCCCTTGACGATGCCCTCCTCGACGCCCTCGGGCATCGCGGGCTGGGGTTTCGGCTCGTTGTAGACCGTCAGGTAGTAGAAGACGTCCTCGGCGTCGGGGCCGTACATCCGGCGCAGACCGTCCTTGACGATCACCGCCACCTCGTACGCGAACGCCGGGTCGTAGTTGAGCGAGGCCGGGTTGGTGGCCGCGATCAGGTGCGAGTGGCCGTCCGCGTGCTGGAGGCCCTCACCCGTCAGGGTCGTCCGGCCCGCCGTGGCGCCGACGATGAAGCCCTTGCCGAGCTGGTCGGCGAGCTGCCACATCTGGTCGCCGGTCCGCTGCCAGCCGAACATCGAGTAGAAGATGTAGAACGGGATCATCGTCTCGCCGTGCGTCGCGTACGACGTGGCGGCGGCGATGAAGTCGGCCATGGCGCCGGCCTCGGTGATCCCCTCGTTGAGGATCTGGCCGTCCTTGGCCTCCTTGTAGTACATCAGCTGGTCGCGGTCGACCGGGTCGTACGTCTGGCCCAGCGGCGAGTAGATACCGGCCGACGGGAACAGCGACTCCATACCGAAGGTACGGGCCTCGTCCGGGACGATCGGCACCCAGCGCTTGCCGGTCTCCTTGTCCCGCATCAGGTCCTTCACCAGGCGGACGAACGCCATGGTGGTGGCCATCTCCTGCTTGCCGGACCCCTTGTACAGGGCCTTGAACGCGCGCTCCTCGGGCTGCGGCAGCGGCGCCGAGGCGTGCAGCCGGCGGGCCGGGGCGGGGCCGCCGAGCGCGGCGCGGCGCTCCTGGAGGTAGCGGACCTCGGGGGAGTCGGCGCCGGGGTGGCCGTAGGGGACCAGACCGTCCTGGAAGGCGCTGTCGGGGATCGGGAGGCCGAGCAGCTCGCGCATGCCCTTGAACTCGTCGATCGACAGCTTCTTCATCTGGTGGTTGGCGTTCTTGGACTCGAAGCCCTTGCCGAGCGTGTAGCCCTTGACCGTCTGGGCCAGGATCACGGTCGGCGCGCCCTTGTGCTCGACCGCCGCCTTGTACGCCGCGTAGACCTTGCGGGCCTCGTGGCCGCCGCGCGAGGTGTAGAAACACTCGGCGATCTTCGCGTCGGTGAGCAGTTTCGCCAGCTCGACGAGGGCGGGCTCGGTGCCGAAGAAGTGCTCGCGGATGTAGGCGACGTCGCGGGTGGCGTACGTCTGGAACTGCGCGTCCGGGACCTCGCGCAGGCGGCGCAGCAGCGCACCCTGGGTGTCCAGCTGGAACAGCTCGTCCCAGGCGTTGCCCCAGAGCGTCTTGACGACGTTCCAGCCGGCTCCGCGGAACTGCGCCTCCAGCTCCTGGACCACGCGGAAGTTGGCGCGGACCGGGCCGTCGAGGCGCTGCAGGTTGCAGTTGATGACGAAGGTCAGGTTGTCGAGCTGCTCACGGGCCGCGAGGGCCAGGGCGGCGGTCGACTCGGGCTCGTCCATCTCGCCGTCGCCCAGGAACGCCCAGACGTGCGAGTTGGCGGTGTCCTTGATGGAGCGGTTGGCCAGATAGCGGTTGAAGCGCGCCTGGTAGATGGCCGAGAGCGGGCCGAGGCCCATCGACACGGTGGGGAACTCCCACAGCCAGGGCAGCCGCCGCGGGTGCGGGTAGGAGGGCAGGCCCTCGCCACCGGACTCCTGGCGGAAGTGGTCGAGCTGCTGCTCGCTCAGCCGCCCGTCGAGGAAGGCGCGGGCGTAGATGCCGGGGGAGGCGTGGCCCTGGATGTAGAGCTGGTCGCCGGAGCCGTCCCCCTCCTTGCCGCGGAAGAAGTGGTTGAAGCCGGTCTCGTAGAGCCAGGCCGCCGAGGCGAAGGTGGCGATGTGGCCGCCGACCCCGTACCGGGCGCCCCGGGTCACCATCGCGGCCGCGTTCCAGCGGTTCCACGCGGTGATCTTCGACTCCATCTCCAGGTCGCCGTCGAACGCGGGCTCGGCGGCGGTCGGGATGGTGTTGACGTAATCGGTCTCCAGCAGCTTGGGCAGCGCGAGACCGGCGCCCTCGGCGTGCTGCAGCGAGCGGCGCATCAGGTACGCGGCGCGGTGCGGGCCGGCAGCCTTGGTGACGGCGTCGAGGGAGGCCGCCCATTCGGCGGTCTCCTCGGGGTCACGGTCCGGGAGCTGGTCGAGCTCGCTCGGAAGCTTTCCTACGGGGTCGGTCATGATCGCCGCCTTCCGGAGAGGAGGGGGGTGGAGAAGGCTCTATCTGGCAGGACAGAGCGATGGGGCCGGTGGGCCCGCGAAATGAACTGTAAGACGCTGATCGATGATCGATCAAAGGATTGAAGGCAAAACTTCTCGATACGAAGAAAAGTGGCATGGGGTGCCTCGAAACAGGGCACGGAGTGACGCGAAATAGTGCGCAAAAAGGGCGCTGACCTGCACGGAAGAGCAGGCCGCACGCCAAATGATCCGGTGGTTCAGGCGCGGGGCGCGCAGCCCAGCACGTGCGCCTTCACCAGGGCCCCGATCTGCGGGTCCTCGGCGAGGAACGCGTCGATGAGCGCCTGGTGCTCCTCCGCGTACGACTTCTGCACCGTGCCCAGCCAGCGGATCGACAGCGCCGTGAACACCTCGATGCCCAGCCCCTCCCAGGTGTGCAGCAGCACCGCGTTCCCGGCGGCCCGCACCATCTCCCGGTGGAAGCCGACCGTGTGCCGCACCTGGGCCTCGCCGTCGGCCAGCCGGTCCGCCTCGTACAGCGCGGCCACGTGCGGCTCCAGCGCCGAGCAGTCCTGGCCGAGCCGTGGGGCGGCCAGCTCGGCCGCGATCTGCTCCAGGCCGGCCCGGACCGGGTAGCTCTCCTCCAGGTCGGCGGCGGTCAGATTGCGGACCCGGACGCCCTTGTTGGGGGCCGACTCGATCAGCCGGAGCGTCTCCAGCTCCCGCAGCGCCTCGCGCACCGGGGTCTGGCTGACCTCCAGCTCGGTGGCGATGCGGCGCTCCACGATCCGCTCACCCGGCTTCCAGCGCCCGCTGACGATCCCCTCCACGATGTGCTCGCGGATCTGTTCGCGCAGCGAGTGGACGACGGGCGGGGTCATGGAGGGCTCCTTCAGGGCAGACCGGTGCTGCCTACATCATCACGGGCGCGGCAGGTCGCCCGTGGTGTTTAGACAATACGGCGGCGCCCCCGCCCGGAAGGGTTCCGGGCGGGGGCGCCGCTGGTGAGGCTGGTTACAGCCGGGGCGTTCAGAGGCCGAGCTCGACCTCGAACTCACCCGCCTCCAGGATCGCCTTGACCGACGTCAGGTAGCGGGCGGCGTCCGCGCCGTCCACCAGACGGTGGTCGTAGGAGAGCGAGAGGTACGTCATGTCGCGCACCGCGATGGTCTCGCCGAGGTCCGGGTGGTCGATGACCACGGGACGGCGGACCGTCGCGCCGATGCCCAGGATGGCGGCCTGGTTCGGCGGGACGATGACGGTGTCGAACAGGGCGCCGCGCGAACCGGTGTTGCTGATGGTGAAGGTGGCGCCGGACATGTCGTCCGGCGTCAGGCCGCCACCGCGCGCCTTGCCCGCGAGCTCCGCGGTCTTCTTGGCGATACCGGCGATGTTCAGGTCGCCCGCACCCTTGATGACCGGGGTCATCAGACCCTTCTCGGCGTCCACGGCGATGCCGATGTTCTCCGAGTCGAAGTACGTGATGGTGCCCTCGTCCTCGTTGATCCGGGCGTTGATGACCGGGTGGGCCTTCAGCGCCTGGGCCGCCGCCTTCACGAAGAACGGCATCGGGGACAGCTTGACGCCCTCACGGGCGGCGAACGCGGCCTTGGCCTGGTTGCGCAGCTTCATCAGCTTGGTGATGTCGACCTCGAGGACCGAGGTCAGCTGGGCCTGCGAGTGCAGGGCCTTCATCATGTTGTCGCCGATGACCTTGCGCATCCGGGTCATCTTGACGGTCTGACCGCGCAGCGGGGAGGCCTCCAGCTTCGGCGCCTTGGCGGCGGCCGGAGCAGCGGCGGGCGCCGGGGCTGCGGCGGCGGCCTTGGCGGCCTCCGCGGCGGCGACGACGTCCTGCTTGCGGATACGGCCACCGACGCCGGTGCCCTTGACCGAGCTCAGGTCCACGTTGTTCTCGGACGCGAGCTTGCGGACCAGCGGCGTGACGTACGCGCCGTCGTCACCGGAGGGCGCGGCCTGGGCGGCCGGGGCCGGGGCGGCGGGGGCGGGCTGCGCCGGGGCCGGGGCGGCCGGAGCCGACGGGGCCTGGACCGGAGCCGGGGCCTCCTGCTTGGGCGCCTCGGCCTTCGGAGCCTCCTGCTTCGGAGCCTCTTCCTGCTTCGGGGCCTCGGCCTTCGGGGCCTCCTGGGCCGGGGCGGCGGGCTGCGCCGGAGCGGCGGCCGGAGCCGCGCCCGGGGCGCCGATGACGGCGAGCTTGGCGCCGACCTCGGCGGTCTCGTCCTCGCCGACCACGATCTCCAGCAGCACACCGGCGACCGGGGCGGGGATCTCGGTGTCGACCTTGTCCGTGGAGACCTCGAGCAGCGGCTCGTCCTCGGCCACCTCCTCGCCGACCTCCTTGAGCCAGCGGGTGACGGTGCCCTCGGTGACGCTCTCGCCGAGCGCGGGGAGGGTGACGTCGGTGCCCTCGGCGGAACCGCCGGAGGCGGCCGGGGCCTCGGCCTGGGGTGCCTCCTGGGCCGGTGCGGCGGGCTCCTCGGCGGCGGGGGCCGGAGCCTCGGCGGCCGGGGCCTCCTCGGCGGCCGGAGCCGCGGCCTCGGCCGGAGCGCCGGAGCCGTCGTCGATGACGGCCAGCTCGGCGCCGACCTCGACGGTCTCGTCCTCGGCGACCTTGATGGACGACAGAACGCCGGACGCGGGGGCCGGGATCTCGGTGTCGACCTTGTCGGTCGAGACCTCGAGCAACGGCTCGTCGGCCTCGACGCGCTCGCCCTCGGCCTTCAGCCAACGGGTGACAGTGCCCTCGGTGACGCTCTCGCCGAGCGCCGGAAGGGTTACGGAAACCGACATGGTTTCAGTTGCTCCTTACGAAAATGCGGAAGTGGTCGGTCGTCGCGCCCGGGACCGGGGGATCAGTCGTGGGCGTGGAGGGGCTTGCCGGCCAGCGCCAGGTGAGCCTCGCCCATCGCCTCGTTCTGCGTCGGGTGTGCGTGGATGAGCTGGGCGACCTCGGCGGGCAGCGCCTCCCAGTTGTAGATCAGCTGGGCTTCGCCGACCTGCTCGCCCATGCGGTCGCCCACCATGTGGACGCCGACCACGGCACCGTCCTTGACCTGGACGAGCTTGATCTCGCCCGCGGTCTTCAGGATCTTGCTCTTGCCGTTGCCCGCGAGGTTGTACTTGAGGGCGACGACCTTGTCCGCGCCGTAGATCTCCTTGGCCTTCGCCTCGGTGATGCCGACGGAGGCGACCTCGGGGTGGCAGTACGTCACCTTGGGCACGCCGTCGTAGTCGACCGGGACGGTCTTGAGACCGGCCAGACGCTCCGCCACCAGGATGCCCTCGGCGAAGCCGACGTGGGCGAGCTGGAGGGTGGGGACGAGGTCGCCCACGGCCGAGATCGTCGGGACGTTGGTCTGCATGTACTCGTCGACCAGGACATAGCCGCGGTCCATCGCGACGCCCTGCTCCTCGTAACCGAGGCCCTGCGATACCGGGCCGCGGCCGATCGCGACGAGGAGGATCTCCGCCTCGAAGGTCTTGCCGTCGGCCAGCGTCACACGGACGCCGTCCTGCGTGTACTCGGCCTTGTCGAAGAAGGTGCCGAGGTTGAACTTGATGCCGCGCTTGCGGAACGCGCGCTCAAGAAGCTTGGAGCTGTTCTCGTCCTCGACCGGGACGAGGTGCTTGAGGCCCTCGACGATCGTGACCTCGGTGCCGAACGACTTCCACGCCGAGGCGAACTCGACGCCGATGACGCCGCCGCCGAGCACGATGGCCGACTTCGGGACGCGGTCCATCTTCAGCGCGTGGTCCGAGGAGATGATCCGGTTGCCGTCGATCTCCAGGCCGGGCAGCGACTTCGGCACGGAGCCGGTCGCCAGCAGCACGTGGCGGCCCTGGATGCGCTGGCCGTTCACGTCCACCGAGGTGGGCGAGGAGAGCTTGCCCTCACCCTCGATGTAGTGGACCTTGCGCGAGGCGATGAGACCCTGCAGACCCTTGTACAGGCCCGAGATCACGTCGTCCTTGTACTTGTTGACGGCCTCCATGTCGATGCCCTCGAAGGTGGCCTTCACGCCGAACTGGGCCGACTCACGGGCCTGGTCCGCGATCTCGCCCGCGTGCAGCAGGGCCTTCGTGGGGATGCAGCCGTTGTGCAGGCAGGTACCGCCGACCTTGCCCTTCTCGATCAGGGCGACGTCCAGGCCCAGCTGCGCTCCGCGCAGGGCCGCGGCGTAACCGCCACTGCCGCCGCCGAGGATCACTAGGTCGAAAACGGTGCTGGCGTCGTTCGCCACGTCACGTCCTCCATGCATGTGCGCCGTACGCCGGGCCCCGTCGCTGGGGTGTGACCGGCCGGTCGGCTGGTGTGCGGCCGCTTTTGTCTTCGGCCCTGTGGTGGGGGCCCTGTCCTGCCGAGAACCCATCTTCGCACTTGTCGACGGTGGGCGGGACGCGGGGCCCGGGTCCGGGACGGATGATCGTCCGTTCCGGAGGGTTACTGCTGCGTAGATACCTACGGATTCCGCTGCTGTTCGTCGAGAGCGAAACCCTGTCTCCTTCTCACCGGTTCCGCCCGGACAACACGTACGGCCCCGGACCTATGCCCGGGGCCGTACACGGCTGATCGCTCAGCCCAGGTCGCCGTCGGCGGTGCGCTCGGCGAGCCGCACCAGGGTGCGGACCGCGGAGCCGGTACCGCCCTTCGGCGTGTAGCCGTACGGGGCGCCCTCGTGGAAGGCCGGGCCCGCGATGTCCAGGTGCGCCCAGGCGATGCCCTCGCCCACGAACTCCTTCAGGAACAGACCGGCGACCAGGCCGCCGCCCATCCGCTCGCCCATGTTGGCGATGTCGGCGGTGGGGGAGTCCATGCCCTTGCGCAGGTCGGCGGGGAGCGGCATCGGCCAGGAGGCCTCGCCGACCTCGTCGGCGATCTCGTGGATCGACGTACGGAAGGCGTCGTCGTTGGCCATGATGCCGAAGGTGCGGTTGCCGAGCGCCAGCACCATCGCGCCGGTCAGGGTCGCCACGTCGACGATCGCGTCGGGCTTCTCCTCCGAGGCGCGGGTGAGCGCGTCGCCCAGGACGAGCCGGCCCTCGGCGTCGGTGTTGAGGACCTCGACGGTCTTGCCGCTGTACATGCGCAGCACGTCACCGGGGCGGGTGGCGTTGCCGGACGGCATGTTCTCGGCCAGCGCCAGCCAGCCGGTGACGTTGACCTTCAGGCCGAGGCGGGCGGCCGTGACGACGGCGGCGAACACGGCGGCCGCGCCGCTCATGTCGCACTTCATCGTCTCGTTGTGACCGGCCGGCTTGAGCGAGATGCCGCCCGAGTCGTAGGTGATGCCCTTGCCGACGAAGGCCAGGGTCTTCTCCGCCTTCGGGTGGGTGTAGGCGAGCTTCACCAGGCGCGGGCCGTTCGCGGAGCCCTGGCCGACACCGAGGATGCCGCCGTAGCCGCCCTTGACGAGGGCCTTCTCGTCGAGGACCTGGACCTTGACGCCGTGCTCCTTGCCCGCGGCGGTGGCCACGGCGGCGAAGGACTCGGGGTACAGGTCGTTCGGCGGGGTGTTGATGAGGTCGCGGGCCCGGTTGATCTCCTCGACCAGGGCCAGGGCGCGCTCGACGGCCGCCTTGTAGCCCTTGTCGCGCGGCTTGCCGCCGAGCAGGGTCACCTCGGCGAGCGGCTGCTTCGGGCCGCTGTCCTTGGACTTGGCGTCCTTGGGGGCCAGCTTGTTCTCGCCGCCCTGGTAGGCGGTGAAGGCGTACGAGCCGAGGAGCGCGCCCTCGGCGACGGCGGCGGCGTCCTCGACGGAGCCGGCGGGCAGCGCGAAGCCCGCCTTCTTCGAGCCGGACAGCGCACGGGCCGCGGTGCCCGCCGCGCGGCGCAGCGCCTCGGCGTCGTAGGCGTCCTCCTTGTCCGGGACCGGACCGAGGCCGACCGCGACGACGAGGGGGGTCTTGAGGCCGGACGCGGCGGGCAGCTTGGTCAGTTCGCCCTCGGCACCGGTGGCACCCAGGGTCGCGAGGACGGCGGCGAGCTTGCCGTCGAACGCCTTGTCCACGGCCTCGGAGCCGGGTGCCAGGACCGGTCCCTTGACGCCCTTGGCGACGCCGACGACGAGTGCGTCGGCGCGCAGCGTCGCCGCACCGGCAGTGCTGAGAGTGAGAGCAGTCACGGTGGTGAAATCTCGCTTCCGTTGAGTTCGTGTGCGGCCGAGGGGTGGGCCGACCGTGCCCGGCGCATCGTAGACGCCCCGACGATGTGCCGGGAATGAGCCTACGCGCGCAGTTCCTGCTCCGTGACGGCGGCGGCCTTCCCGACGGTCCTTCTGACCGGTAAGGCGGTCGGGAAACGGCCGTCCTGCGGGGAGTGCCGCCCCGTCAGCCCCCGAGCGCCAGCACCACCAGGGCCGCTGTCGCCGCGGTCTCCTCGACGCCTCCGAAGACATCCCCGGTGACCCCGCCGAACCGCCGTACGCAGTGCCGCAGCAGCAGTTCGGCGGCGGCGAGGGCGCCGAGCACCGCGAGCCCGTGGTGCAGCGCCCCGGACGGCCCGAACAGGGCGCCCGCCGCCGCGCACAAGGCGACCGTCACCACCGCCGCGAGCAGCGCCCGCCCGGCCGGAACCGTGCCCGCCACCGTCGCCCCGAGCCCCTCCGGCCGGGCCGCCGGGACGCCCTGACGGGACGCCAGGGTGAGCGCCAGGCGGGCGGCGACGGCCGCGACGACGGTCCCGAGGGCCCCGTGCGCCCAGCCCTCTCCGTACAGCTCGAAGAGGACCGCGACCTGCGCCAGCAGCACCAGGAGCAGCGTGATGACACCGAACGGCCCAATGTCGGACTGCTTCATGATCCGCAGTGCGTCCTCGGCCGGTTTCCCGCTGCCGAGGCCGTCCGCCGTGTCCGCGAGACCGTCCAGGTGCAGCCCCCGGGTGAGGGCGGCCGGCACCGCGACGGAGGCCACCGCCGCGAGCAGCGGCCCCGAGCCGGCCAGCAGCGACAGCGAACCGAGGGCGGCGGCGAGCACCCCCACGACCAGCCCGGCGAGCGGGGCGCAGAGCATGCCGGAGCGGGCGGTCGCGCGGTCCCAGCGGGTCACCCGGACCGGGAGCACGGTCAGGGTGCCGAAGGCGAAACGTATGCCGTGGCTGTTCAGGGAGGTCACCGCGCGCAGGCTAGTCGCTGGGCCGCACCGATAGATTGGGCGAAACGCGCCGAACGCCGCGAAACCTGACGTATCGGGAGTGGGTGGCATGGGTCACTGGTGGCACGAGAACATCGCGGAGCCGGGCAAGCTGCCGCTGCTCCTCGCGCTGGCCGCCTTCGTCCTCACCTTCGCGATCACGCGCACCATCACCCGCATGATCCGCGCCGGGAAGGGCCCGTTCCGCAACATCACCCCCGGCGGGGTGCACATCCACCACGTGGTGCCCGGGGTCGTCCTCTCCGTCGTCGGCGGGTTCGGGGCGGTGGCCAGCGGGCGGCACGGGGTGGCCGCCGGGGTGTTCGCGGTGATCTTCGGGGTGGGGGCCGGTCTGGTGCTCGACGAGTTCGCCCTGATCCTGCATCTGGACGACGTGTACTGGACCGAGGAGGGCCGCCAGAGCGTGGAGGTGGTGGTGCTGACCGCCTCGCTGGTGCTGCTGGTCCTGGCCGGCTTCTCCCCGCTCGGTGTCGACGACGTCACCGACGAGGAACAGCAGGGCAGGCTCGGCCTCATCGCGACGTACGTGATCAACTTCTGCTTCGTCCTGATCTGCCTGTTCAAGGGGAAGCTCCGGATGGCGGTGCTCGGCACCCTCGTCCCGTTCGTCGCGCTGGTCGGCGCGATCCGGCTGGCCCGCCCCACCTCGCTCTGGGCCCGGCGCTTCTACCCCCACCGCCACCGGGCCCGCTCCCGGGCGATGCTGCGGGCCTACCACCACGACGTGCGCTGGGCCGGGCCCCGCCGGAAGTTCCAGGACCTCATCGGCGGCGCCCCGGACCGGGTCCCGCTGCCGCCCGGCCCCAAGTCCTGACCGCCGCAGTCCTGCCCACCGCGCCGCCGCCCGCGCCACTCCCGTACGCCGCACACCACCAGGACGGCGGTGATCGCGGCCAGATGCTCACGGCCCGCCAGGTTGTCCTTGACCAGGACCTCCACCACCATCGCGAGGACCACCAGCGCCCCGGTGAACCAGGCGCGCCGCTGGTGGCAGACGTACACCGCGAGCCCGACGACCGCCGCCGACGGGCCGGTGTCCACCACCTGCGCGTCCGCGGCGGGCAGCCCCAGGAACGTCCCCGGCCCGAGGGCGACGCCGATCCGGGCGTACAGCGTCCCCGCCAGCGTCGCCCCGTACGCCACCGCAAGCGTGCGCCACCGCCCCAGGCACACCTCCGCCACCCCGAACACCAGCAGGATCTGGGCCAGCGCGCCCCACACCGGCAGATCGAGCGCGGGCACGAACAGCGACAGCGGGGTCCGCAGGAGGGCGAGCGGGAGCGGGTCCTCGGCCCGTACGGCTCCGAGGCTCCGCACCGGCCCGTAGCCCCACGCCTGGTTCTGCGTCACCTGGATCGCGGCCGTCAGCGCCACCGCGGTCAGCGTCAGCGCGAGCGCCCGCACCCCGTGTTCCGCGAGCCGCTGCCGTACGGCGGTGAACAGCGGTCCCCACTCCCGTACCGCCGCCCGGTGCAGCGCCGGGGAAAGGCTCATCCGCTCGTCACGAACAGCATGGAACGGGCCCCCGGTCGGTCAGTCGGTCGGTCGGGTCCCCCCTGAGGGCGGATCCCTACCGAAGACGGACCGGGGCAGCGTGAAGTTGAGCGGCGACGGAGTGACGCCGCTCTCGTCCGCGCGGTGGGGGAGCGGCGCTCAGGCCCGGTCGACGGCCGCCGCGTCCTCGTCCTCCGACGCCTCCTCTGCCTCGGCCTCGGCCCCCTCGTCCTCGTCCTCGGCCTTCTCCGGCTCACGCTCCGGGAGTTCGGCGGCCAGCGCCGCCGCGGCCTGCACCAGCGGCAGGGCCAGCAGCGCACCGCTGCCCTCGCCCACCGTCACCCCGTGGTCCAGCAGCGGGGTCAGCGCCATCCGGTCCAGCGCCTTCGACTGTGCGGGCTCCCCGCTGACCTGACCGGCCAGCCACCAGTCCGGCGCCCGGAACGCCGCCCGCTGCGCCACCAGCGCGCAGGCCGCCGAGACGACCCCGTCCAGGATCACCGGCATCCGGCGCACCGCACTCTGCAGCAGGAACCCCGTCATCGCCGCCAGGTCCGCCCCGCCCGAGGTGGCCAGCAGCTCCACCTGGTCGCCCAGCACCGGCCGTGCCCGGCGCAACGCGTCCCTGATCGCCGCGCACTTGCGCATCCACGCCAGGTCGTCGATGCCCGCACCGCCGCGCCCGGTCACCACGGAGGCGTCCGTTCCGCAGAGCGCGGCGACCAGGGTGGCCGCGGCCGTTGTGCCGCCCACGCTGAGGTCGCCGAGCACCACCAGATCGGTGCCGGAGTCCGCCTCCTCGTCGGCGATCGCCATGCCGAGGCGGATCGCCTGCTCGGCCTCCTCCGCGGTCATCGCGTCCTCGACGTCGATCCGCCCCGAACCCCGCCGCACCCGGTGCCGCACCACGGACTCGGGCAGCAGCTCCGGACCGCAGTCCAGGGAGACGTCCACGATCCGCGTCGGCACCGAGAACCGCCGGGCCAGCACCGCGACCGGGCTCGACCCGTCCAGGACCGCCCGCACCAGCTCGTACGCGCCGCCCGCAGGCCGGCCCGAGACGCCCAGCTCCGCCACCCCGTGGTCGCCGGCGAAGAGCACCAGGCGCGGCTGCTCGACGGCCCTGACCGGCACGGACTGCTGCGCGGCGCTGAGCCACTCGCCCAGTTCGTCCAGGCGCCCGAGCGCCCCCGGGGGGACGGTCAGCCGCTCGCGCCGCTCCTCGGCATCGCGCCGCACACCCCCGTCGGGGCGTTGGATCAGGTCGGAGAAGTCGTCCAGGTTCACGGAGGTCTGCCTCGCGGGTCGTCAGGTCGGATCCGGGTCGGGGGACCCAGCGGCGGGCCCCAGCGGGAACAGTACCGGTCGGCCCCGGAGAGGGGACGGGCCGCGAGCGGCGGAACCGGCACACCCCCCTCACCCCCGGTAGCCGAGGCCCAAGTGCTGGGTGCCGCCTCCCTCACCCCCGCAGCACCAGCACCTGCCCCGCCACCACCAGCAGCACCTGCTCGCACTCGGCCGCCACCGCCGCGTTCAGCCGCCCCAGCTCGTCCCGGAACCGCCGCCCCGCCGCCGTCGCCGGGACCACCCCCGACCCCACCTCGTTGGTCACCAGCACCACCGGCCGCAGGGTCCCGCGCACCGCGGCGACCAGCTCCGCGACCCGCTCCCGCAGCGCCGCCTCGCCACCGTCGTGCCACCGCTCGTCCTCCCAGGCCCCCACCCGGTCCATCGCGTCGGTCAGCCACAGCGAGAGGCAGTCGATCAGCAGCGGCGGCCCGTCCGCCCCCAGCAGCTCCGTGAGCTCGCAGGTCTCCTCGGTCCGCCAGGCGCCCGGCCTGCGCTCCCGGTGCAGTCCGATCCGGGCCGCCCACTCCGGGTCCCCGTCGCGGCGGCCGCCGGTCGCCACGTACACCACCTCCGGGAACGTCTCCAGACGCTGCTCCGCCTCCAGCGACTTCCCCGACCGCGCGCCCCCCGTCACCAGCACCCGGCGCGGCACGTCCGGCACCGCGTGGTACTCGCCCACCACCAGCGTCGTCCCGTCCGGTACCGCCCGCGCCCCGGCCGCCGCGAGCCGCCGCTCCAGCGCCGGGCCCGGTGGGGCGTCGTGGTCCAGGTGGACCGCGATCACCTCGGTCGTCGGGCCCACCGCGTCGGCCGCCCGCAGCCGGGCCACCGCGTCGGGGCGCCCGATCACATCGAGGACGACCATCTCGTACGGCGCCTCCACCCGCTCGGGCAGCCCGGAGGGGGCGGCCCCCGGCGGCAGGTACAGCAGCCGCTCGCCGTCCGGGGCGGTCACCTCGTACCCGGTCCCCGGGGCGTCCATCGCCACCGCCCGCACCCGGTGCCCGCTGATCAGCGTCAGGACCTGACCGTCCGGGACCCGCCCGGCGGGCGGCAGCAGGGCGGGCAGTTCGACGGCGGGCCCGTCGTGCGGGTGGGTCAGCAGCACCTGGCGGACCGCGCCCAGCGAACGCCCCGCCCGGGCGGCGGCGAACATCGCGCCGGGGGTGAGGTCCAGCAGCAGCGCGTCGTCGACCAGCAACGCCGTCGCGGCCCGCGCCCACGGGCCGCGGGCGGAGGCGCAGACCGCACAGGGGCAGGAGGGGCGCGGCAGCCCGTCGGGGGCTCCGGTGCCGAGCAGTGTCAGTTCCACACCTTGATCCTCCCGTGTCCCCGCTCAGGCCGCCCGCCCGGCTAGGCTTCGGGCAGCAACGTGACCCAGGAGGCGGACATGGCGTGGACGTGGCGGTTCGAGAAGTCCGACGGTACGGAGACGGAGCCGGCGCTGCAGCCGGAGGAGTTCACCACCCAGGGCGACGCGGAGTCCTGGATCGGTGAGTACTGGAAAGAGCTCCTGGAGGGCGGTGCCGCACAGGTGACGCTCTTCGAGGACACCACCAAGATCTACGGCCCGATGAGCCTGCAGGCCGACGGCGCCTGACGCCCGGCACCCGGGAAGGGGCGGTACGGGAGACCCGTACCGCCCCTTCCCGGCTCCGGCCCGGTTCCGGGGGATCAGATCTCCCCGAGCGTGACCTCCGCCGTCCGGCTGTCGCCGTCCCGTGTGTACGTCACGGTCACCTTCCCGCCCGGCTTCTCGCCCGCCAGCGCCTCGGAGAGCGAGGTGATCGTCGTGACCTCGGTGTCCCCGATCTTCGTGATGGTGTCCCCGGGCCGCAGCCCCGCGTCGGCCGCCGCGCCGCCCCGATCCACACTGACCAGCGCCACCCCGGCGGGGCGGTAGTTGTCATCGACGACCGTGCGGCCGGTGATGTTCAGCGCCGCCCGGCCCGAGTCGGTGACCTTGCCGTCCTTGATGATCTGGTCGGCGACCGTCCGCACCATCGAGACGGGGATCGCGAAGCCGATGCCCGGCGCCGCGCTGTCGCCCATCTGCGGGTCGGTCGCGGCCAGGGTCGGAATGCCGATCACCTGGCTGTCGAGGTTCACGAGCGCACCGCCGCTGTTGCCCGGGTTGATCGCCGCGGACGTCTGCACCATGTTGGCGATCGTCGCGCCCGTGCCACCGCCCGACCGGCTCTCGCTCACCGTCCGGCCGAGCGCGGACACGATGCCCTGGGTGACACTGCTGGACAGGCCCAGCGGCGAGCCCATCGCCAGGACGATCTGCCCGACCTCGACCTTCTCCGCGTCGCCGAACTTCGCGGCCCGCAGCCCGTCCGGCACCTCGTCGAGCTTGATCACCGCCAGGTCCTGCTCCGGGTAGGAGGAGACCAGCGAGGCGTTCAGCACCGCCTCCCCGGTGGCGACGCTGACCTTGAACGTCTTCTCGTCACCGACCACATGGGCATTGGTGACGATGTGCCCCTTGTCGTCGTACACGATCCCGGAGCCGAGCCCCTCCGAGGCGTCGATCTGCACCACCGAAGGCAGCACGTCGTTGATGACGTCCTGGTAGGCGTTCTCCAGATCGTCGGGGGCACGCTTCACCGCACCCTGCGCCGTACCCGACGCAGCGGCCTCGGGGGCCGGGGCCGCCGGACTCGCACCGGAACAGCCGCCCGCCAGGGCGATGGCACAGACGGCCGCGGATAGGGGGAGCAGCAGCCTGCGCGCCCGGCTGCGGGAGGGGTGAGAGTCCATATCCGGAGTCTCGTGCCGGGCCCGTTCGGGTGCCCGTACTGATGGGCCGAACGGGCCCGCCGGCCACCGGCTAGCCGCGCACCCCGCACAGATGCAGCAGCGCCGCCACACCCCGGTACGGGTCGGTCCGCCCGGCCCGGTCCTCCAGGGTCAGGACCCGCTCCAGCTCCTCGGCCGGCAGCTCCACGTCGTTGCCGACGTTGTCCGTGAAGACCCGCACCCCGTACCAGGCGTGCAGCGGCGCGGCGATCCCGGCGAGCGTGGCCCGCAGGGCGTCGAGCCGGTCGGCACGCACGGTGAGGCCGAGGCGGTTGGTGTACGCGGCGGTGTCGAAGGCGGTCAGGGCCGCGCCGAAGTCACCGGCGAGCCCCGGGCGCATCGCGAGCGCGTCCGCGTTCCGTACGAGCAGGGAGAGCAGACCGCCCGGTGCCAGCATCCGGGCGAGCCCGGCCAGCATCGGGTCCGGCTCCTCGACGTACATCAGGACGCCGTGGCACAGCACCACGTCGAAGCTGCCGGGCAGGAAGTGCACACCGGTGTCCCGGCCGTCGCCCTCGATGAGCCGGACCCGCTCCCGGATGCCCTCCGGCTCGCTCGCCAGGGCCGCCCGGGCCGAGGCCAGCATCTCCGCGTCCGACTCCAGACCGGTCACCGAGTGACCGGCCCGCGCGAGGCGCAGAGCCTGGGTGCCCTGGCCCGTGCCGACGTCCAGAACGCGCAGCCGACGGCCCACCGGGAACCGTCCGGCTATCTGCTCGTCCAGCTGCCGGGCGACCAGCTCCTGGCGGACCGTGTTGCGTACGCCGCCGAGACCCGCCAGCCACGCCGAGGAGACCCCGGTGAAGCCGGAGGCATCCGTGCTCAGGGCCGCTCTCCGCGCTTGACCTGCGGCTTCGGCAGCCGCAGTCGGCGCATCTGGAGCGTGCGCATCAGGCCGTACGCCACGGCTCCGCGCTTCGGGGTGTCCGGGAAGCGCTCGCGGAGCTGCTTCTTCAGGCGCATCGACAGACCGATCGAGTCGATCACGATCAGGATGATCACACCGAGCCACAGCAGCAGCGAGATGCTCTGGATGTTCTGCACCTGGATCACGCTGAGGATCAGGATGATCACGGCGAGCGGCAGGAACCACTCGGCGATGCAGAAGCGCGAGTCCACGTAGTCGCGGACGAAGCGCCGGACCGGGCCCTTGTCGCGGACCGGGAGATACCGCTCGTCGCCCGACGCGAGCGCCTCACGCTGGCGGGCCAGGTCGGCGCGGCGCGCTTCGCGCTGGCGCTTCATGGCCGCCTTGCGGTCGGCGGGCGCCGCGGACGCGGCACGACGCCGCTGCGTCTGGGCCTCGCTGCGCTTGGGGGTGGGGCGACCCTTGGGAGCCTGCGGGTCGCGGGGCTGCTGGGAGAGGTCCGCCGTCACCTTGTCGGTGGGGGCCTTCTCTGTCTTGGCACGGCTACGGAACACAAAACCCAAGGGTACGGGGTCGGCGCGCGGGCCCGGCGACCCGGGCGGGCACGATCCGGCAACGGACGGGGTGCCCACAAGGGCCCCGACCGGCCGATACGGGCGTTTACCGGCTGTTCCGAAGTCCGTCACGGGACGGTCCCGAAGTCCGTCGGGGACGACCCCGGGGCCTCACCTACACCCTGGGCGGGAGCGTTCACCGGGTGCAGTCGTCCTTGGGGAGGAGCACATCGGCGTCCGAACAGTGCGGTAATAGAGACAGGGCCCGTACTCTGGGTCCTATCGGGAGTGCTGGAGCTCAGTCCGTCAGAAGGGGGCGCGCGAAGCCCATGAGCGGTGTCATGAAGCGTATGGGAATGATCTTCCGCGCGAAGGCAAACAAGGCCCTTGACCGGGCCGAGGATCCGCGCGAGACCCTCGACTACTCGTACCAGAAGCAGCTGGAGCTGCTTCAGAAGGTGCGGCGCGGCGTCGCCGACGTGGCGACGTCCCGCAAGCGCCTGGAGCTGCAGCTGAACCAGCTGCAGGGCCAGTCGTCCAAGCTGGAGGACCAGGGCCGCAAGGCGCTGGCGCTGGGCCGCGAGGACCTGGCGCGCGAGGCGCTCTCACGGCGCGCCGCCCTCCAGCAGCAGGTCACCGACCTGGAGACGCAGCACACCACGCTGCAGGGTGAGGAGGAGAAGCTCACCCTCGCGGCGCAGCGTCTGCAGGCCAAGGTCGACGCCTTCCGCACGAAGAAGGAGACCATCAAGGCCACCTACACGGCGGCCCAGGCCCAGACCCGGATCGGCGAGGCCTTCTCCGGCATCTCCGAGGAGATGGGCGACGTCGGCCTCGCGATCCAGCGGGCCGAGGACAAGACGCAGCAGCTCCAGGCGCGGGCCGGCGCCATCGACGAGCTGCTCGCCTCCGGCGCCCTGGACGACCCGACCGGCACGGCGAAGGACGACATCGCCGCCGAGCTGGACCGGATCTCCGGCGGCAGCGACGTGGAGCTGGAGCTGCAGCGCATGAAGGCTGAGCTGGCCGGCGGCTCCTCGTCCTCGCAGCAGGCCATCGAGGGTGGCGCCCAGGACGGTTCCCAGCAGTCGCAGCAGTCGTCCCCGCACAAGTTCGACAAGCAGTAAGGGCAGCGTCATGATCGTACGGATCATGGGGGAGGGCCAGGTCAAGCTGGCCGACAGTCACTTCGTCGAGCTGAACGAACTCGACGACGTCCTGCTCAAGGAGATGGAGAGCGGCGACGGCCCCGGCTTTCGCACCACCCTCCACGCACTCCTGGACAAGGTGCGCGAGCTCGGCACTCCGCTGCCGGACGACTCCCTGGAGCCGTCCGAGCTGATCCTGCCGGCGCCCGACGCCACCCTCGAAGACGTACGCGCCATGCTCAGCGACGACGGGCTCATCCCCAACTGACCCACAGTCCGCCCCTCAGCACCCAGCACCCCCTGCCCCGCGTCCGGTCCGCCGGCCGCGGGGCAGCGGTGCTTCCGGCGGCTCCCGTCGGGGAAGGCTCACGCCGCCGAGGACCGGCCGCGTACCGTTGCTCGACGTGACCACCCTCTCGTCCGGCTTCGCGCGCGCCCGCCGCTGGCTCCGGGAACATCCGCTCGCGTTCGACGCGACCCTGGCGTTCTGCACCCTCGTCGCGATGATCTGCAGCTCGTTCACCGACCCGGGCGACGGCCACGGGCCGCCCGCCTTCGGGGCCCGTACCCCCGAGCTGTTCAGCGTCCTCCTGATGACCCTCACCGCCGCGGCCCTCGTCCTGCGGCGCCGCCGCCCGATGCAGGTCCTCGCGGTCACCGCGGCGCTCGCGGCCGTCGAGTACGTCCTGATGGACCCGCCCGCCCCGGTGGTCATGAGCACCGTCATCGCCCTCTACACCGTCGCCTCGCGCACCGACCGCCCCACGACCTGGCGGGTCGGACTGCTGACCATGGGAGGGCTCACCGCCGCCGCGATGGTCTTCGGCTCGACCCCCTGGTACAGCCAGGAGAACTTCGGCGTCTTCGCCTGGACCGGTCTCGCCTCCGCCGCCGGGGACGCCGTACGCAGCAGGCGCGCGTTCGTCGACGCCATCCGGGAGCGGGCCGAGCGGGCCGAGCGCACCCGGGAGGAGGAGGCCCGCCGCCGGGTCGCCGAGGAGCGGCTGCGGATCGCCCGGGACCTCCACGACGTCGTCGCCCACCACATCGCCCTGGTCAACGTCCAGGCCGGGGTCGCCGCCCACGTCATGGACAAGCGCCCGGACCAGGCCAAGGAGGCGCTCGCCCACGTCCGCGACGCCAGCCGCTCCGCCCTCAACGAGCTCCGGGTGACCGTCGGCCTCCTGCGCCAGCAGGGCGACCCCGAGGCGCCCACCGAACCGGCCCCCGGGCTCGCCGTCCTCGGCGAACTGGTCACCACCTTCCGCAACGCCGGGCTCCCCGTCGAGGTGGCCTGCGCCGACCGCGACCGGCTGCCCGCCGCCGTCGACCTCGCCGCCTACCGGGTCATCCAGGAGGCCCTGACCAACGTCCGCAAGCACGCGGGCGCCGGGGCCAAGGCCGAGGTGAGCGTCGTACGGGTGGGCGCCACCGCCGAGGTCACCGTGCTCGACAACGGCCGGGGGAGCGCCGGCCGGGGCCCCGGCACCGGACCGGCCGACGGCCCTCCGGCGGACGGCGACGGCCTGGACAGCGGCGGCCACGGCCTGGTCGGCATGCGGGAACGCGTCACCGCCCTCGGCGGGGCCCTCACCGCGGGCCCTCGCTACGGCGGCGGCTTCCGGGTCCATGCGATCCTTCCGGTCGAGGCCCGCACGGGTGAACCGGAGCGGCCGGGCACAGCGGGCGGGACGGGGCTCCGCCGATGACCCAGCCGACGCCGGCAACGACGCCCGACGCGCGGGAGGCACCGATCAGGGTGCTGCTCGCCGACGACCAGGCGCTGCTGCGCAGCGCGTTCCGGGTGCTGGTGGACTCCGAGCCGGACATGGAGGTGGTCGGCGAGGCCGCCGACGGGGCCCAGGCCGTCGAGCTGGCCCGCGCCACGGGCGCCGACGTGGTGCTCATGGACATCCGGATGCCGGGCACCGACGGGCTCGCCGCCACCCGCATGATCAGCGCCGACCCGGAGCTGTCCGCGGTGCGGGTGGTCATGCTCACCACCTTCGAGGTCGACGAGTACGTGGTCCAGTCGCTGCGCGCCGGAGCCTCCGGCTTCCTCGGCAAGGGCGCGGAGCCCGACGAACTCCTCAACGCCATCCGGATCGCCGCCGCCGGCGAGGCGCTGCTCTCCCCGGCGGCGACCAAGGGGCTCATCGCCACGTTCCTGGCCCAGGGCGGCAGTTCGCAGGAAGGGCCGGACAGCGCGGAGTACGCGGAGCGGCTGGCGGCGCTCACCGGCCGCGAACGCGAGGTGCTGGTGCAGGTCGCGGGCGGCCACTCCAACGACCGGATCGCCGAGCGGCTGGAGGTCAGCCCGCTCACCGTCAAGACCCATGTGAACCGGGCGATGGCGAAACTGGGCGCCCGCGACCGGGCGCAATTGGTGGTCATCGCCTACGAATCGGGCCTGGTGCGCCCCCGCGCGGACTGACCCGGAGGCGGCACGGGTGTACGGCGGTGTACTCCACCTGCGGTATGCGCGGCATAAGAAAGCAGCCCGGCGGGCGACGTTTCGGCTGCGCGGAGCGGAGATCGTAGGACTGGGCTGGAGGGGTGGTCCCCGATGTGCTCCCCTCCCCGCCCTCTGCCGCATACGCCACAGAAGAGAGACCCACCCATGTCCTGGCTGTCCAGATTCAGCCTCGCGCAAAGGGCCCTGATCGGGCTGATCTCGATCGTCGCGCTGGTCTTCGGCGCGATAGCGATCCCGCAGCTCAAGCAGCAGCTGCTGCCGACCATCGAACTGCCGATGGTCTCGGTGCTGGCGCCCTACCAGGGTGCGTCTCCCGATGTGGTCGAGAAGCAGGTCGTCGAACCGCTGGAGAACTCCCTCAAGGCCGTCGACGGCGTCGAGTCCATCACCTCCACCGCCAGCGAGGGCAACGCCCTCATCATGGCGACCTTCGACTTCGGCGACGAGGGCACCAAGCAGCTCGTCGCGGACATCCAGCAGGCGGTGAACCGGGCCCGCGCCCAGCTGCCCGCCGATGTCGACCCGCAGGTCATCGCCGGTTCCACGGACGACATCCCGACCGTGGTCCTCGCCGTCACCTCCGACGAGGACCAGCAGACGCTGGCCGCCCGGCTCGACCGCACGGTCGTCCCGGCCCTCCAGGACATCGAGGGCGTCGGCCAGGTCACCGTGGACGGCGTCCAGGACCTCCAGGTCTCCGTCGTCCCCGACGACAGGAAGCTCGCCGCGGCCGGTCTGAACGCGGGCACGCTCGCCCAGGCCCTCCAGTCGGGCGGCGCCACCGTCCCGGCCGGTTCCTTCTCCGAGTCCGGCAAGAGCCGCACCATCCAGGTCGGCGGCTCCTACACCTCCCTGAAGCAGATCGAGGACCTCCAGGTCGTCGCCAAGGACCCGGCGGGCGCAGCGGAAGAGCCGGGCAAGCCGGTGCGCCTCGGTGACGTGGCCGAGGTGAAGCAGGAGCCGTCCACGGCGGTCTCCATCACCCGCACCAACGGCAAGCCGAGCCTCGCCGTGATGGCGACGATGGACAAGGACGGCAGCGCCGTCGCCATCTCGGACGCCGTCAAGGACAAGCTTCCCGACCTCCGCAAGGACCTCGGCGCCGGCTCCGATCTCACCGTCGTCTCCGACCAGGGCCCCGCGGTCTCCAAGTCGATCTCGGGTCTGACCACGGAGGGCGCGCTCGGCCTGGTCTTCGCGGTCATCGTGATCCTGGTCTTCCTCGCCTCGATCCGCTCGACACTGGTCACCGCGGTCTCCATCCCGCTCTCGATCGTCCTCGCGCTGATCGTGCTCTGGACCCGCGACCTGTCGCTCAACATGCTCACCCTCGGCGCGCTCACCATCGCCATCGGCCGGGTCGTCGACGACTCGATCGTGGTCCTGGAGAACATCAAGCGTCACCTCGGCTACGGCGAGGAGCGGCACGCGGCGATCATCAACGCGGTCAAGGAGGTCGCCGGAGCGGTCACCTCCGCGACCCTCACCACCGTCGCGGTCTTCCTGCCCATCGGTCTGGTCGGCGGCATGGTCGGCCAGCTCTTCGGCTCGTTCTCGCTGACCATCACCGCGGCGCTGCTGGCCTCCCTGCTGGTCTCGCTCACCGTGGTGCCGGTCCTGTCGTACTGGTTCCTGCGCGCACCCAAGGGCACCCCCGAGGACGCGGCGGAGGCCCGGCGCCTGGCCGAGGAGAAGGAAGCGGCCAGCAGGCTCCAGCGGATCTACGTCCCGGTCCTGCGCTTCGCGACCCGCCGCCGGATCACCAGCCTGGTCATCGCCGTCGCCGTGCTGCTGGGCACCTTCGGCATGGTCCCGCTCCTGAAGACGAACTTCTTCGACGCCGGCGAGCAGGAGGTCCTGACCGTCAAGCAGGAACTCGCCCCCGGCACCAGCCTGGAAGCCGCCGACGAGGCCGCCCGCAAGGTCGAGAAGGTCCTGACCGACGACAAGGGAGTCAAGGACTACCAGGTCACCGTCGGCTCCTCCGGCTTCATGGCCGCCTTCGGCGGCGGAACCGGCTCCAACCAGGCCTCCTACCAGGTCACCCTGAAGGACGCCGCGGACTACGAGAACGCCCAGGACCGCATCGACGAGGCCCTCGGCAAGCTCGACGGCATCGGCGACACCACCATCGCCGCGGGCGACGGCTTCGGCTCCCAGGACCTGAGCGTCGTGGTCAAGGCCGCCGACGCCGACGTCCTGAAGAAGGCGTCCGAGGCGGTCCGCGCCGAGGTCGCCACCATCAAGGACGTCACCGACGTCCAGAGCGACCTGGCGCAGAGCGTCCCGCGCATCTCGGTCACCGCCAACGACAAGGCGGCCGCCGCAGGATTCGACTCCGCCGCCCTGGGCGGGATCGTCGCCGGAGCCGTCCGCGGTACGCCCGCCGGCTCCGCGACGCTGGACGACACCGAGCGCGACATCGTCATCCGGTCCTCCAAGCCCGCCGCCACCGTGGCCGAGCTGAAGGCCCTGCCGCTCGGCCCGGTCAAGCTCGGCGACATCGCCGACGTGAAGGTCGTCCCCGGCCCGGTCTCGATGACCCGGATCGACGGACAGCGCTCCGCGACGGTCACCGCCAAGCCCGTCGGCGACAACACCGGCGCGGTCAGCACCGACCTCGCCACGAAGATCGACGCCCTGGACCTGCCGGAGGGTGCCACCGCGACCATCGGCGGCGTCACCGAGGACCAGAACGAAGCGTTCATGCAGCTCGGCCTCGCCATGCTGGCGGCCATCGCGATCGTCTTCATGCTGCTGGTGGCCACCTTCCGGTCGCTCGTCCAGCCGCTGATCCTGCTGGTCTCCGTGCCGTTCGCGGCGACCGGCGCGCTGGCCCTCCTGCTCATCACGGGCACCCCGCTGGGCGTCCCCGCGATGATCGGCATGCTGATGCTCATCGGCATCGTGGTCACCAACGCGATCGTGCTGATCGACCTGATCAACCAGTACCGGGCCCAGGGGCTCGGGATCATGGAGGCGGTCATCGAGGGCGGCCGCCACCGCTTCCGCCCGATCATCATGACGGCGCTCGCGACCATCTTCGCCCTGCTCCCGATGGCGCTCGGCGTCACCGGCGAGGGCGGCTTCATCTCGCAGCCGCTGGGCGTCGTGGTGATCGGCGGTCTGATCAGCTCCACGCTGCTGACCCTGCTGCTCGTGCCGACGCTGTACGCGATGGTCGAGCTGCGCAAGGAGCGCCGGGCCAAGAAGAAGGCCGCCAAGCGCGCGGCCAAGGCCGGCGTCCCGGACCAGCCGAAGCCGGAGGAGGCCCGCGAGGCCGAGCCCGCGCAGGCCTGACCCGAAGGCGGAACCTGAAGACAGGGGCCCGGTCCACGCACCCGCGTGGGCCGGGCTCCTGCCGCGTACGGGAGGTCCCAGGAGCTCTCAGACGTCCCCGCCCAGCGCCCGGACGATCCGGTGCCCCATCTCCTTGCGCTGCTCGGGGAGCCGGGTGCTCACGGAGATGGTCTCCCGCACCAGCCGGGCCCGGGTCTCCTCCGGGGCCTTGTGCAGGAGCGCGGCGAGGTCGTCCGGTTCGAAGCCCTCGGTGGCCCCCGCGAGCACCAGCGCCACCTGGGCGTGGGTGAGCGAGGAGAGCCGGTCGCCGAAGACCTGCCCCTCGATACCCCCGCCGTGCATCAGCGCGACGCCGTCCCCGGCCTCCAACGCCCGGTCCACGTAAGCCTGGAGGGCCGCACGGTCCTCGACGAGACGGTAGGCGGCGTCCAGCCCCTCGATGCGGCCGATGTCGAGCATCGCGACATGGGCCAGCGGGGTGTCCTCGGGCGGCTGAACGGTCAGAAGACGCGGGTGCTCCTCCAGATGGGCCCGCGACTCCTTCCAGTCCGCGCACTCCAGCCACTGGGCCAACTGCTCCTGGAGGATCAGCGGATCGTAGGCGGCGGTCACCCCGTGGACGAGGACGGCCTCGCGGAGCAGCGCGTGCCGCCGCGCACCGCGCGGATGCAGAAGGGACAGCTCCTCCAACGCCACCGCCGCCTGCGCGCCACCGAGGACCTCGGCGTTCCGCGACCAGAAATCACGGGAGCCGGGCCAGTTCGGCGCGAACATCCAGGCGCTCACGAGGTCCAGGGTCTCCCGGGGCAGTGCGAGCCAGTCCGGCACGGGCGTGAACGTCTCCTCCTCCCACGCCGTGTGCACCGCCGCGGTGTCGCCGTGGCCGCGCAGCGCCTGCCGGGCCCGTACGGTCACGGCGTCCGGCCCGCCGGTCCGCTCCGCTTCCTCGTCGAGCCGGTTCACCAGCTCGCCCACCCCGGTCGCGGGCCAGGGGCCGGGGCAGCGCAGCAGGAAGGCGCTCCGCTCCACGGCCAGCCGCCGGGCGACCGCAGGACCGGCCTCGGTGAACTCCTCGACGCTCTCGTCGAACTCCTCGATCGCCGCCGCGTGTTCGCCGGTACGGGCGAGGGCCCGGGCCAGGTCGTCCAGGGCGGAGACGAGAGCGGAGACCGGGGGAGCGCCCGGGGGACTGCCGGGCGTCTCCAGCGCCAGGGACCGGTGGAGGGCCACCGCCTCCCGGAACGCCTCCACCGCCCCCTCGGCGTCCCCGTTCCGCTCCAGGTGCGCACCGAGCGCCTGGAGGGCGCGGGCCAGCTCGGGCAGAAAGACGTCTCCCTGGTCGCGCAGCAGCTCGACGGCCTCCCGTGCCGGGGGCAGGGCCTCCTCCGGGCCACCGGTGACGGGCGGGCTCCCGGCGAGGGTGCCCAGCGCCGCGGCGAGGCCGGCGCCGAAGGCTTCGGGGCACTCCGCGGCCAGCTCCCGGTACAGGGCGACGGCGCCCTCCGCGATCCGGCGGCCTGTCGGGTCGCCGGCCCTGGTGAGGTGACCGGCGAAGCCGTCCAGGGCCGCGGCCAGCTCGGGACGGAACTCGGGCCGCCGGGCGGCGAGTACGCGGAAGTGGCTGCGCGCCTCCTGGGCCGCTTCGATCGCTCCGAAGGTGTCGCTCACGGCCGCGCGATGGTGGCCGAGGGCGTGGAGAGCGGCGGCGAGCCGGGGAAGGAAGGCGTCCGGCTCCTCCTCGGCGAGCCCGCGCAGGAGACCGACCGCCTCCTCCGCACTGGGCACGGCGGCCACGGCCTGCCCGGTGTCCGCGAGCCGCGCGGCGTGGTTCAGGAGGTACGCCGCGAGCGCCGGGACGGACGCGCCCGGCTGCTCCTCCTCGACCAGCTCGCGCTGGAGCCGTACGGCCTGCTGCGCGAACGGCAGGGCGGCCGCCGGGTCCCCGGTGTCGGCGACGCGATCGCCCAGGGCACCCATGGCCAGGGCCAGTTCCGCCTGGTAGTTCCCGGGGTGCTGCACACCGAGCTCGGCGTAGATCCGCGCGGCCTCCTTCGCTGCGGCCAGGGCGCCGGTGCGGTCCCCGGCGGCGGCGCGCAGGCCGGAGAGCCGGTGCAGGGCCCCGGCGAGCGCGGGCAGCCCGGTGGCGGCACCCCGCTCGGCCTCGCCCCGCCGCTCCCGTACGTCGCGCTCAGCCCGCGCCAACGCCTCGGCAGACGATTCCTCCGCCCCCGACCCCGCCTCCTCACCCGCACCCGTCCCACGGTCCTCGTGGTTCATGCCCGCCCCACCGTCCTCGTCGTTCCCACCCGCGCGAGCATTCGCTGCGGTGAGTAGCAGCGTAGTTACGCAGTGGTGTCACCGGCTGCGGTATGGCGGAACCGGCCGGACCGGGGGGGCGCATCCCGGCCACGGCCCCCGGGGCACGCGAAAGCCCCGGTACGCCGACCAGCGGCATACCGGGGCTCCAGGGCGTCCCGGAACGCACAGGGCGTCCCGGAACGGATGCGCGTTACGGCAGCGCCAGCATCCGCTCCAGGGCGAGCTTGGCGTACTTCTCCGTCTCCGGGTCGACCTCGATCCGGTTGACCAGCTTGTTGTCGGCCAGCGACTCCAGGGTCCAGACCAGGTGCGGCAGGTCGATGCGGTTCATCGTCGAGCAGAAGCAGACCGTCTTGTCGAGGAAGACGATCTCCTTGTCCTCATCGGCGAAACGGTTCGCCAGGCGGCGTACCAGATTCAGCTCCGTACCGATGGCCCACTTCGAGCCGCGCGGGGCCGCCTCCAGGGCCTTGATGATGTACTCCGTCGAGCCCACGTAGTCCGCGGCGGCGACGACCTCGTGCTTGCACTCGGGGTGCACCAGCACGTTGACCCCGGGCATCCGGGCCCGGACGTCCTCGACCGACTCGACCGAGAAGCGGCCGTGGACCGAGCAGTGGCCGCGCCACAGGATCATCTTCGCGTCCCGCAGCTGCTCGGCGGTGAGGCCGCCGTTCGGCTTGTGCGGGTTGTAGAGGACGCAGTCGTCCAGGCTCATCCCCATGTCCCGCACGGCCGTGTTGCGGCCCAGGTGCTGGTCGGGGAGGAAGAGGATCTTCTCTCCCTGCTCGAAGGCCCACTCCAGGGCGCGTTTCGCGTTCGAGGACGTGCAGATCGTGCCGCCGTGCTTGCCGGTGAAGGCCTTGATGTCGGCGGAGGAGTTCATGTACGAGACGGGCACCACCTGGTCGGCGACCCCGGCCTCCGTCAGCACGTCCCAGCACTCGGCGACCTGCTCGGCGGTGGCCATGTCGGCCATCGAGCAGCCGGCCGCCAGGTCGGGCAGCACGACCGCCTGGGCGTCGGTGGTCAGGATGTCCGCGGACTCGGCCATGAAGTGCACACCGCAGAAGACGATGTACTCCGCCTCCGGGCGCGCGGCCGCGTCGCGGGCCAGCTTGAACGAGTCACCGGTGACGTCCGCGAACTGGATGACCTCGTCGCGCTGGTAGTGGTGGCCGAGGACGAACACCTTGTCCCCGAGCTTCTCCTTCGCGGCACGGGCCCGCTCCACCAGGTCCGGGTCGGACGGGGAGGGGAGGTCGCCGGGGCATTCGACGCCGCGCTCGCTCCTCGGGTCGGCCTCGCGGCCGAGCAGCAGCAGCGCGAGGGGTGTGGGAGTTACGTCCAGGGGCTGGGCCGTGGTCACGTCACGCACCCTTTCTTCTCTGCGTTCTGCTCTGCGGCTTCGGCGAACGCGCCTTTTCGTCTATTTGACGCTATCTATCATAGCCGCTTCGTGTCACTTTGACGATGCCGATAGCGTCGATGTGACGCATCCCCCGGGCGAGCGGGTGTGCGAGCATGAAAAGGAACAGACACGCGCTTGGCCCGGAATGATTCCGGCGCTGAGACGGTTGAACCGTCGGCAAGCAGTCCGTACAACCCGGGAGAGAAGCAGATGTCCGTATCGGACGAGACCACCACCGTGAGCGACGGCATCCTCCTGTCCGACGCCGCCGCAGGCAAGGTCAAGGCCCTGCTCGAGCAGGAAGGCCGCGAAGACCTGGCGCTGCGCGTCGCCGTCCAGCCCGGCGGCTGCTCGGGCCTGCGCTACCAGCTCTTCTTCGACGAGCGCTCGCTCGACGGCGACGTGGTGAAGGACTTCGACGGTGTCAAGGTCGTCACCGACCGGATGAGCGCCCCGTACCTGGGCGGCGCCTCCATCGACTTCGTCGACACCATCGAGAAGCAGGGCTTCACGATCGACAACCCGAACGCCACCGGCTCCTGTGCCTGCGGCGACTCCTTCAGCTAAGCGCTGCGAGCGGGATACACAGGGCATACGGAGGCGGCCCCGGGAATCACTCCCGGGGCCGCCTCCGTATGCCCTGTGCCGCGCGTGCGTCCGCGTCAGCCGCGCGGCACCGCGCCGCCCGAGGCCGCGTCGATCACCGCGCGGTCGCCCAGCGGCTTCTCCAGCGTCACCGTCCGGGTCAGCTCCTTGGCGATCATGATGCAGGCCTTCTTGCCCTCCTGCGGCTTCTCCGTCACCGTGATCCGCACCTGGCCCGCGCTCTCCTTCGCGCTCGCCGTGTACGTGCTGCACACCCCGCCCCAGAAGGTCACCTCAAGGGTCCGCCCGTCCGCACCGTACGAGGTCACCTTCCGGTCCCCGGAGGGCGTCGTCGGCGCTTCCGGCTTCTCGATGAACTTCGGGTCCACCGCCACCTGCGTGACCGTGTTCTCGGGACCGCCCGGCGCCTGGCGGACCGTGAAGAGCCAGGACGGCACCAGCGTCTGCCGGCCGTCCACGTAGTTCAGCGTGAGACCGAACACCGCGTCCTCGACCGTCTGCGTCACCGGCGCCTGCTTGCCGTTCGACGGCACGCACTGCGGATCGGCGGGAGGCTTCGGCTCGCCCTCCAGCGGTACGGGAGTGGCGCAGCCGCCGATGTCCCGGCCGCCGTCGCCCTTGCCCCTGCTCGCCTCGTTCAGCTGCTTCAGCGCCTCGTCCGCGCCGACCGCCGGGTAGGTGGCGCCCTTCTCCAGCGCCTTCAGATGCCCGCTGCCGCCGGTCACCTTGCCGTCCGGGCCCACCTGGACCCCGGTCGACCAGCCGTACGTCGGAAGCCCGTCGATCTTCGGGTCGGCGTTCACCACGCGGACGTCGCCCATGAGCTGGCCCGCGTTGAGCGCCGCGTCGTCCTGGCCGGCCGCCTTGAGCACCGGGGCCGCGGCCGCCTTCGCCGCCTTCTCGCTCACCGGGTCGCCGCCGGTCTCCGTGGCGCCGTTCGCGCACATCTTCCCCGGCTCGCAGGGCTTGGACGGGGTGGTGCGGGCGAACGTCCAGGTGCCCGGGGCCTGCTTGGTCACCTTCAGGAGCGCGCCGGGGCCGTCGTCGTCGCCGACCACCCACGAGGTGCCCTCGGTACGGGGAGTGCCCGGGATACCGAGCGCCTTCGCCAGCCGGGCGACATCGGCCGACGCCACCGTGCCCTTCGCCTGGTGGACGGTGGCGTCGTCCGGACCGTCGGGGAGTTCGCCCGCGGCCCGGTAGATCACGGGCGGGCCGCCCGGGTCCGGTTCACCGGGGGCGATACCGGCGGGCGGGGAGTCCGAGGCCGAGGACGTGCCACCCGGGCCGTCCGCCGGGGCGTCCAGGGCCAGCAGGGGGGCCGACTTCCTGGCCGCCGTACCGCTGTCGGCCTTGTCGCCCTCGCTCGAAGCGGTCGAGGCCCAGTACGCCCCGCCGCCTCCGGCCAGCAGCACGGCCGCGGCCACCGAGGCCACCGCGAGCGGCGGACGCCGCCGCCGGGGGCCGGTCACGTCGTTGTCGGGTCGCTCGGTGCTCACCGGATCGCTCCTTCGCCTGCGTTGCCGTCGCGGCGCCTACCGCGTGTCCCCCGGACGGGGACACCCGTGGGACGGAGCCGAGGAGCGTACGGTTCCACCGACCGGGGGAGCCGCGGAGGCGAGCACCGCACGATTCGCGCCGGACGGGCGCGGAAAGGCCGAAAGGCGACGCCCCCCGGCCGGTCCTCCGCCGGTCTCTCTCCGGGCCTCAGTCCCCGTACTCGGACATCGCGTCGATCAGCCGCGCCGACGAGGGCGGGATCGTCACCCCGCTGATCAGGGACGGCTTCACCGGGACCGGGGCGCTCTTCACCGGCGCCGTCCAGTGCGGCGCCATCCGCGCGCAGTCACCGCGCAGTGCGGCCAGGCTCAATTCCGACTCGGGCAATGCGGTGTGCTTCGACATATCCGCACCGTAACCACGGTCGAGCTCAGGTAGAAAGCCCTACTATCGGGTAGTTTTCCCTTTTCCTGGAGGTCAGGTCACCCGGTAGCGTGAACTGTCACGTCGTCCCGGAGGGCGCACTCACGGCCCTTCGCCTTCCGCAGGAGCAGTCTCCCCGTGCGTATTGCAGTCACCGGCTCGATCGCCACTGACCACCTCATGACCTTCCCCGGCCGCTTCGCCGACCAGCTGGTCGCGGATCAGCTGCACACGGTCTCCCTCTCCTTCCTGGTCGACAACCTCGACGTCCGCCGCGGCGGCGTCGCCGCCAACATCTGCTTCGGGATGGGCCTGCTCGGCACGAAGCCGATCCTGGTCGGCGCCGCCGGGGCCGACTTCGACGAGTACCGCGCCTGGCTCGACCGGCACGGCGTCGAGACCGGTTCGGTCCGTATCTCCGAGGTCCTGCACACCGCCCGCTTCGTCTGCACCACCGACGCCGACCACAACCAGATCGGCTCCTTCTACACCGGCGCGATGAGCGAGGCCCGCCTCATCGAGCTGAAGAACGTCGCCGACCGCGTCGGCGGCCTCGACCTCGTCTCCATCGGCGCCGACGACCCCGAGGCGATGCTCCGCCACACCGAGGAGTGCCGCTCCCGGAACATCCCGTTCGCCGCCGACTTCTCGCAGCAGATCGCGCGGATGGACGGCGAGGAGATCCGCATCCTCCTCGACGGCGCCACCTACCTCTTCTCCAACGAGTACGAGAAGGGGCTCATCGAGTCCAAGACCGGCTGGAGCGACGAGGAGATCCTCTCCAAGGTCGGCCACCGCGTCACCACCCTCGGCGCCCGCGGTGTCCGGATCGAGCGGGCCGGCGAGCCGGTCATCGAGGTCGGCTGCCCCGAGGAGGACACCAAGGCCGACCCGACCGGCGTCGGCGACGCCTTCCGCGCGGGCTTCCTCTCCGGTCTCGCCTGGGGCGTCGGCCTGGAGCGCGCCGCCCAGGTCGGCTGCATGCTCGCCACCCTGGTCATCGAGACGGTCGGCACCCAGGAGTACACCCTGCGCCGCACCCACTTCATGGACCGCTTCACCAAGGCGTACGGCCACGAGGCCGCCGCCGAGGTCCAGCAGCGCCTGGCCTGATGCGGCACCTGGCCTGATCAGGAGAGCCGGCGGACCACATAGGCCGAACCCCGGTCCGCCGGCTCCTCGCCCACGTACTCCTGACCGCGCATCTCGCACCAGGCCGGGATGTCCAGCCGCGCCGCCTCGTCGTCGGCGAGCACCGTCACCGTGGCGCCCACCGCTACCTCTCCGATCACCTTTGCGAGTTCGATCACCGGGATCGGGCAGCGGCGGCCCAGCGCGTCGACCACCAGGGAGGCGGCGGGCGCGGGGGACGGGGGCGCGGACACCGGGGCCCCGAGCCGCTCCCGTACCTCCGCCACCACCTCGGGCAGCACCTCCAGGAAGCGGTCCACGTCCGCCCCGGCCGTGCCCGGCGGCAGCGACACCCGGACGTTCCCCTCCGAGAGCACCCCCATCGCCTTGAGTACATGGCTCGGCGTCAGCGTGCTGCTCGTACAGGATGAACCGGACGAAACGGAGAACTCCCTCCGGTCCAGCTCGTGCAGCAGGGTCTCCCCGTCGACATAGAGACAGGAGAAGGTGACCAGATGCGGCAGCCGCCGCACCGGATCGCCCACCACCTCCACATCGGGCACCCGCTCGGCCACCACGCTCCGGATCCGGTCCACCAGGGCCCGCAGCCGTACCGCCTCCGCCGCCGCCCCGTCCCGTACCGCGCGCAGCGAGGCCGCCGCCGCCACGATCGCCGGCAGGTTCTCGAACCCCGGCGCCCGCCCCGACTCCCGCTCCCCGGCCGGGCCTTGGGGTGAGAAGCGGGTCCCCTTGCGGACCGCGAGCAGCCCGACCCCGGCCGGTCCGCCCCATTTGTGCGCGCTCGCCGTCAGCAACGACCAGCCCGCCGGGACAGGGCCCCAGCCGAGCGACTGGGCCGCGTCCACCAGCAGCGGCACCCCGGCCTCGGCGCAGAGCGCGGCGACCTCGGCCACCGGCTGCTCGGTGCCCACCTCGTGGTTGGCCGACTGGAGGCAGGCCAGCGCGGTGTCCGCCCGCAGCACCGCCGCGTACGCCGCCGGGTCCACCGCCCCGAACCGGTCCACCGGCACCTCGGTGCACGAACCGCCCGCCGCCTCGTGGGCCGCCGCCGAATGGAGCACCGACGAGTGTTCGACCGCCGAGTGGGCCAGATGGCGGCCGACACGCCGACGCCCCGAAAGAGCCCCGGCAATTCCCGCGTGCACCGCCGTCGTCCCGGACGAGGTGAAGACCAGCTCGTCCGGGCGGCACCCGACGGCCTCCGCGGCCGCCTCCCGGGCCGCGTCCAGGAGCAGCCGGGCCCGCCGCCCCTCCCGGTACAGGCGGGCGGGATCGGCCCAGCCCTCGTCGAGCGCGGCAAGCAGCGCCTGGCGTGCGACGGGGTGCAGGGGGGCGGCGGAGGCGGCATCGAAGTAGGGCACCCCGCCACGCTAGCCCGCACCCGGCCCCACCTGGCCGGGGGCCGCCCCTCCCGGACGCGCGAGTGGGCGTCAGATGAGGTCCGGAGGCCCGCATTCCACCCCAAGGGGGTGTCGGGCGGCGCGTTGGGCACCCTCCCCGCGCGACCCCAAATAGCGTCCAGTAGGGTTTGGTCCGCATAAACATCCAAACCCCTGCCCGCGTCAGGGCCGGCGACCGACCAGAGACATACGGGCGCGCCGACCGTGCGGGCGAGACTCTCGGGAAGGCGCTACGTGAGTCCCAACGGCTCCGACCGCTCGTCGCGGCGCCCGATGCGGCGGAAGCTGCCGCAGGTGCTGACTGCGGGCCTGGTCCTGGCGACGGCCTCCGGTTGTTCATACAACTGGGAGGATTTTCCCCGCCTCGGTATGCCCACCCCGGTAACGGAAGAGGCCCCTCGGATCCTCTCCCTCTGGCAAGGCTCGTGGGCGGCAGCGCTCGTCACGGGTGTCCTTGTCTGGGGGCTGATCCTCTGGAGCGTCTTCTTCCACCGGCGTAGCCGGACCAAGGTGGAGGTACCTCCGCAGACCAGGTACAACATGCCCATCGAGGCGTTGTACACAGTGGTTCCCCTCATCATCGTCTCGGTGCTCTTCTACTTCACCGCGCGTGATGAGTCGAAGCTCCTCGAGCTCTCCGACAAGCCGGCCCACACCATCAACGTGGTCGGCTTCCAGTGGAGCTGGGGCTTCAACTACATCGAGAAGGTGGATGGCCAGCCCGCAGCGGGCCCCGAGGTCCCCAAGGAGCTCAACGCCATCCCCGACAAGTTCCAGAAGGACTTCCCCGAGGGCGCCGGCGGCGTCTACGACGTGGGCATCCCCGGGACCCGCAACCCGCAGAACGGCAACCCGGGTCCGACCCTGTGGCTGCCGAAGGGGGAGAAGGTCCGCTTCGTCCTCACCTCGCGTGACGTCATCCACTCCTTCTGGGTGGTGCCGTTCCTCATGAAGCAGGACGTCATCCCGGGCCACACCAACGTGTTCGAGGTGACCCCCAACCGCGAGGGCACCTTCATGGGCAAGTGCGCCGAGCTCTGCGGCGTCGACCACTCCCGGATGCTCTTCAACGTCAAGGTCGTCTCCCCGGAGCGTTACCAGCAGCACCTCAAGGAGCTGGCTGAGAAGGGCCAGACGGGCTACGTGCCGGCGGGGATCGCGCAGACGGACCCGGCCAGGAATGCGGAGAAGAACCAACTGTGAGCATCCTCAACGAACCTCAGGGTGCCGCTCCGGCAGACGACTCGTACGAGGACGAACTGCCCGTGCGGCGCAAGCAGCCGGGAAACATCGTCGTGAAGTGGCTGACCACCACCGACCACAAGACGATCGGTACGCTCTACCTGGTCACCTCGTTCGTGTTCTTCTGCATCGGCGGACTCATGGCGCTCTTCATGCGCGCCGAGCTGGCCCGTCCGGGCACGCAGATCATGTCGAACGAGCAGTTCAACCAGGCGTTCACGATGCACGGCACGATCATGCTGCTGATGTTCGCGACGCCGCTGTTCGCCGGATTCGCCAACTGGATCATGCCGCTGCAGATCGGCGCGCCCGACGTGGCGTTCCCGCGGCTGAACATGTTCGCGTACTGGCTGTACCTCTTCGGCTCGCTCATCGCGGTGGCCGGGTTCCTCACCCCGCAGGGTGCGGCCGACTTCGGCTGGTTCGCCTACTCCCCGCTCTCGGACGCCGTCCGGTCGCCGGGCGTCGGCGCCGACATGTGGATCATGGGTCTGGCCTTCTCCGGCTTCGGCACGATCCTCGGCTCGGTCAACTTCATCACCACGATCATCTGCATGCGCGCCCCCGGCATGACGATGTTCCGCATGCCGATCTTCACCTGGAACGTCCTGCTGACCGGTGTTCTGGTCCTGCTGGCCTTCCCGGTTCTCGCCGCCGCGCTCTTCGCGCTGGAGGCGGACCGTAAATTCGGTGCGCATATCTTCGATTCCGCCAACGGCGGCGCATTGCTCTGGCAACACCTCTTCTGGTTCTTCGGACATCCAGAGGTGTACATCATCGCGTTGCCATTCTTCGGAATCATTTCCGAGGTCATCCCGGTCTTCAGCCGCAAGCCGATGTTCGGTTACATCGGTCTGATCGCCGCGACGATCGCGATCGCCGGCCTTTCCGTGACGGTGTGGGCGCACCACATGTACGTCACCGGCGGTGTCCTGTTGCCGTTCTTCTCCTTCATGACGTTCCTCATCGCCGTACCAACAGGCGTGAAGTTCTTCAACTGGATCGGCACGATGTGGAAGGGGTCGTTGTCCTTCGAGACACCGATGCTCTGGGCCGTCGGCTTCCTGATCACCTTCACCTTCGGTGGTCTGACCGGCGTCATCCTCGCCTCGCCCCCGATGGACTTCCACGTCTCCGACTCGTACTTCGTCGTCGCGCACTTCCACTACGTCATCTTCGGCACCGTGGTCTTCGCGATGTTCTCCGGATTCCACTTCTGGTGGCCGAAGTTCACCGGCAAGATGCTGGACGAGCGGCTCGGCAAGATCACGTTCTGGACGCTGTTCGTGGGCTTCCACGGCACGTTCCTGGTGCAGCACTGGCTCGGTGCCGAGGGCATGCCGCGTCGTTACGCGGACTACCTCGACGCCGACGGCTTCACCGCGCTGAACACGATCTCGACGATCTCCTCGTTCCTGCTCGGCCTGTCGATGCTCCCGTTCTTCTACAACGTCTGGAAGACCGCGAAGTACGGCAAGAAGATCGAGGTCGACGACCCGTGGGGTTACGGCCGTTCGCTGGAGTGGGCGACCTCCTGCCCGCCGCCGCGGCACAACTTCCTCACGCTGCCGCGGATCCGTTCCGAATCCCCGGCGTTCGACCTGCACCACCCGGAGATCACCGCGCTGGAGCAACTCGGCCATGACTCCGAGTCGGACAAGGCTCTGGCCGGCGGCAAGGAGGCAGGCAAGTGAAGATCCAGGGACAGATGTTCATCTGGCTGAGCGTCTTCATCCTCGGCATGGCCGTCGTGTACGGCGTGTGGTCGAAGGAGCCGGTCGGCACCACGGCCCTCTTCCTGGCCTTCGGCCTGGCCATCATGATCGGCTTCTACCTGGCCTTCACGGCCAACCGGGTCGACGCGATGGCCCAGGACAACAAGGAAGCCGATGTCGCCGACGAGGCGGGCGAGCTGGGGTTCTTCTCCCCGCACAGCTGGCAGCCGCTCTCCCTGGCGGTCGGCGGAGCCTTCGCCTTCATGGGCGTCGTCTTCGGCTGGTGGCTGCTCTACTTCTCCGCCCCCCTGCTCCTGATCGGCCTCTTCGGCTGGGTCTTCGAGTACTACCGGGGCGAGAACCGCACCCAGTGACACCGCACCCAGTGACACCGCACCGCCGGTGACACGCGCTACACCACGAAGGGCCCGCGCCGCCGCAAGCGACGCGGGCCTTTCGCCCGTTTGCAGTCACTGAACGCGCTGGAACGGGGGAACCTTCCTAGCGTGGAGCGCATGAACCACACGCCGCGCATCCGCACCGTAGTGAGCTGCACCCTCCTGGTCGTGACCCTCGCCGCGGGTGCGACCGCATGTGGCTCGCCCGACGGCCACCCGCTCTCGACGAAGCCTTACGACGCGGGCGACCAGGTCTCCTTCAACGGCCCCTCCGACAAGGAGAAGGCCGACCCCGACAAGCCCCTGGAAGTCACCGTCAAGGGTGACGACGGGCGCATCACCGACGTCAGCGCCGTGGACACCGGCGGCCGTCACCTCGCCGGCGAACTCTCCGCCGACGGCAGGCGCTGGCGCTCCACCGCCCCGCTCGCGGCCGGCACCGGATACACCGTCAGGGTCTCCACCGAGAACGGCGACGGCGCCCCAGGCGTCCGTACGCTCTCCTTCGACACCTCCTCGCCCAAGAAGCTGCTGAAGGTCGCCTTCGGCCCGGAGGCGGGCACCTACGGCGTCGGACAGCCCATCACGGCGGAACTCAGCGCTCCGATCACCGACAAGGCGTCCAGGGCCACCGTCGAGCGCGCCCTCAAGGTCCGCTCCACCCCGGCCACCACCGGCTCCTGGTACTGGGTCGACGACAAGAAGCTGCACTACCGCCCGAAGGAGTACTGGCCGGCGAACGCCACCGTCGAGGTGCGCTCCAACCTGGCGGGCATCAAGGTGACCAACGCGCTCTACGGAGCCGAGGCCAAGCCCCTCAAGCTCACCACCGGCGACCGGATCGAGGCCGTCACCGACGCCTCGGACCACTCCATGACGGTGCTCCGCAACGGAGAAGTGATCAATACCATTCCGGTCACCACCGGCAAGCCCGGCTTCTCCACCCGCAACGGGGTCAAGGTGGTGCTCGCCAAGGAGCAGTTCGTCCGCATGCGCGGCGAGTCCATCGGCATCGCCGCCGGCTCCTCGGAGTCGTACGACCTGCCGGTCTACTGGGCCACCCGGGTGACCTGGAGCGGCGAGTACGTCCACGCCGCCCCCTGGTCCACCGGCTCCCAGGGCAACGCCAACGTCAGCCACGGCTGCACCGGCATGAGCACGAGCAACGCCGAGTGGTTCTTCGACACCGTGCGCGAGGGCGACATCGTCAAGGTCGTCGGCAGCGAGGGCGAGGACATGGACCCGTTCGGCAACGGGTTCGGCGACTGGAACCTCTCCTGGGAGAAGTGGCAGCAGGGCAGCGCGCTGCACGAAGGAGCGCCGGACAGCCCGCAGACGCTCCAGACCGCCCGGCTGCGGCCCCACGTCTGACAGCCAGGCCCCCGCCGTTGCGGAGAAGCCCCCACCGCCCTCCTACGGGCCGTGGGGGCTTCTCCGCACCTCAGGCCGCTCTCAGGCCTCCACGGCGAGCCGCTGCCGCAGCAGCGCCGCCAGGGCGTCGGCAAACTCCACCGGGTCCACCGGCAGCGTCACGGCGGACTCCGCGCGGCTCCAGGTGGCCAGCCACGCGTCCTGCGGGCGGCCGATCAGCAGGAGGACCGGCGGGCAGTGGAAGATCTCGTCCTTGATCTGGCGGCAGACGCCCATGCCGCCGACGGGAGCCGTCTCCCCGTCCAGCACACAGACGTCGACGCCGCCGCCTTCCAGCGCCTTCAGGACGGCCGGGAGCGTCGCGCACTCCAGGAACTCCACCGGTGGGACGTCCGCGGCAGGCCTGCGACCGGCTGCCAGCCTCACCTGCTCGCGGATGTTGGCGTCGTCGCTGTAGACCAGGACCGTGGCGGTCGCCTGCATTGTTCCTCCGTGACATCGACGTCGTCGGGGCTCTCGGGGCATGCACCGATGCGCGGATCGTACTCCGCCCGACCGGCCGTCAGCACCGGTAATGACGACGATGCGATGGGCCGTTCGGCGCAGGGTGGGACCCCTGCGGACGGTACGGACACACCGAACGGCACCCCCCGGGGTGAGGGCGGGATAAGCGACCGACATAATGTCGGT
The DNA here is from genome assembly GCF_014649875.1 of Streptomyces rubiginosohelvolus. Lineage (GTDB taxonomy): Bacteria > Actinomycetota > Actinomycetes > Streptomycetales > Streptomycetaceae > Streptomyces > Streptomyces rubiginosohelvolus. The sequence goes on from NZ_BMTW01000014.1 coordinate 52,361, forward strand.
CGTGGCGACAGCAACGACAGTAGAAACCGGGCACGCGCACCCGTCGGTCAATCGGCCGAACCTCACCAGCGTCGGAACCATCATCTGGTTGAGTTCCGAGCTGATGTTCTTCGCGGCCCTCTTCGCGATGTACTTCACCCTGCGATCGGTGATGGGACCCGATTACTGGAAGGAGATGTCCGATCATCTGAACTTCCCGTTCTCGGCGACGAACACCACGATCCTGGTGCTCTCCTCACTCACCTGCCAGCTCGGCGTCTTCGCCGCCGAGCGGGGCGATGTGAAGAAGCTCCGCACCTGGTTCATCATCACGTTCGTGATGGGTGCGATCTTCATCGGCGGCCAGGTCCTGGAGTACACCGAGCTGGTCAAGGACGCGGGGCTCTCCCTCTCGTCCGACCCCTACGGCTCGGTGTTCTACCTGACCACCGGCTTCCACGGTCTGCACGTGACAGGCGGTCTCATCGCCTTCCTGCTGGTCCTCGGCAGAACGTACGCGGCCAAGAGGTTCACCCACGATCAGGCCACCGCCGCCATCGTCGTGTCCTACTACTGGCACTTCGTCGATGTCGTATGGATCGGCCTGTTCGCAACGATCTACATGATCAAGTAACCCGGGCTCGCACCCGCCCACCATCGACGCAGAAGATCCTGACACCGGGGTAATCCGTGAAAAAGCTCTCCGCACGACGACGCCATCCGCTGGCGGCGGTCGTCGTACTACTCCTCGCGCTGGCGGCTACCGGGGGGCTGTACGCCGCGTTTGCGCCTGCGGGCAAGGCGCAGGCCGATGAAACCGCCCAGTCCCTCGCCATCGAAGAGGGCAAGAAGCTCTACGCCGTAGGCTGCGCCAGCTGCCACGGAACCGGCGGTCAGGGCACCACCGACGGGCCGTCCCTCGTGGGCGTGGGCTCCGCCGCCGTCGACTTCCAGGTCGCTACGGGCCGGATGCCCGCGCAGCAGCCGGGCGCCCAGGTACCGAAGAAGAAGGCCATCTACAGCCAGGCTGAGATCGACCAGCTCGCGGCGTACATCGCGTCGCTCGGCGCCGGTCCGGTCACCCCGACCGACAAGCAGGTCGACCCGGCGGGTGCGGACGTCGCCAACGGCGGCGAGCTGTTCCGTACCAACTGCGCCCAGTGCCACAACTTCACCGGTAAGGGCGGAGCCCTCACCGAGGGCAAGTACGCACCGGACCTCGAAGGTGTGAGCCCGAAGCACATCTACGAGGCCATGCAGACCGGCCCGCAGAGCATGCCCTCCTTCCCCGACACGACGATGCCGGAGCAGGAGAAGAAGGACATCATCGCGTACATCGAGTCCGTGAACGGTGACGAGACGGAGAGCCCCGGCGGTCTGGCCCTCGGCGGTCTCGGTCCGGTCAGCGAAGGTCTGTTCGCCTGGATCTTCGGACTCGGCGCGCTCGTCGCAGTCGCCGTTTGGGTCGCGGCCCACACCGCTAAGGCCAAGAAGTCATGAGTAGCCAACAGATTCCAGAAGACAGCCTGCCCGCTGTGCAGGAGACCGCGCACGGCGCGGTCGAGGGTACGGACGACCCGTTCGCCGACCCGGGGCTGCCGGCTCACAAGCCGCGCATCCAGGACCTGGACGAACGCGCCGCGAACCGCTCCGAGCGGGCCGTCGCGCTCATGTTCACCCTCTCGATGCTGGCGACGGTGGGCTTCATCGCCTCCTACGTCATCTTCCCGGTGGACAAGATCGTCTACATCTGGCCGTTCGGCCATGTGAGCGCGCTCAACTTCTCCCTGGGTCTCACCCTGGGCGCGGCGCTCTTCTTCATCGGAGCGGGAGCCGTCCACTGGGCGCGCACCCTGATGTCCGACGTCGAGGTCGCCGCCGAGCGTCACCCGATCGAGGCGACGCCCGAGGTCAAGGCCCAGGTCATGGCCGACTTCGCGGCCGGTGCCGAGGAGTCCGCGATCGGCCGCCGCAAGCTGATCCGCAACACCATGTTCGGTGCGCTGGCCCTGGTGCCGCTCTCCGGCGTGGTCCTGCTGCGCGACCTCGGTCCGCTGCCGGAGAAGAAGCTCCGCAACACCCTCTGGGCGGAGGGCAAGCAGCTCATCAACATGAACACGATGAAGCCGCTGCGCCCCGAGCACATCACCGTCGGGTCGCTGGCCTTCGCCATGCCCGAGGGGCTCGACCCGGAGTCGCACGACTTCCAGACGCAGATGGGCAAGGCCGCCCTGATGATCGTCCGCATCGAGCCGGACGACATCAAGGACAAGCGCCAGCGTGACTGGGCCCACGAGGGCATCGTCGCGTTCTCCAAGATCTGCACCCACGTCGGCTGCCCGATCAGCCTGTACGAGCAGCAGACGCATCACGTGCTCTGCCCGTGCCACCAGTCCACCTTCGACCTCTCCGACGGCGCTCGCGTCATCTTCGGTCCGGCCGGCCACCCGCTTCCGCAGCTGCGGATCGGTGTCAACAGCGAGGGCAACCTCGAGGCGCTCGGCGACTTCGACGAGCCCGTCGGTGCTGCCTTCTGGGAGCGCGGATGAGTACTGCGACAAAGAACCCCTCCGCCGCCGAACCGGCGAGCGGGCGCAAGGCTCCGGCCGGCGAGCGGGTTGCCGACTGGGCGGACGGCCGGCTGGGCATCTACGGCCTCGCCAAGGCCAACATGCGCAAGATCTTCCCGGACCACTGGTCCTTCATGCTCGGTGAGGTCTGCCTCTACAGCTTCATCATCATCATCCTCACGGGTGTGTATCTGACGCTGTTCTTCCAGCCGAGCATGGGCGAGATCGTCTACCACGGTCCGTACGAGCCCATGCAGGGCATCCGGATGTCCGAGGCCTACGCCTCGACCCTGAAGATCAGCTTCGAGGTCCGCGGCGGTCTGCTCGTCCGGCAGATCCACCACTGGGCCGCGCTGATCTTCCTGGCCGGCATGTTCGTGCACATGATGCGCGTCTTCTTCACGGGCGCCTTCCGCAAGCCGCGCGAGATCAACTGGCTCTTCGGCTTCCTGCTGTTCGTGCTCGGCATGTTCACCGGGTTCACCGGCTACTCCCTCCCGGACGACCTGCTCTCCGGTACGGGTGTCCGCTTCACCCAGGGCGCGATCCTGTCCGTGCCGATCGTCGGTACGTACATCTCGATGTTCCTGTTCGGCGGCGAGTTCCCCGGCCACGACTTCGTGGCCCGGTTCTACTCGATCCACATCCTGCTGCTGCCGGGCATCATGCTCGGCCTGCTGGTGGCCCACCTGATCCTGGTCTTCTACCACAAGCACACGCAGTTCGCGGGTCCCGGCCGGACCAACAAGAACGTCGTCGGCATGCCGCTGCTGCCCGTGTACATGGCGAAGGCCGGAGGGTTCTTCTTCCTCGTCTTCGGCGTGATCGCGATCATCTCGGCCATCGCCACGATCAACCCGATCTGGGCCCTCGGCCCGTACCGGGTCGACCAGGTGTCCACCGGCGCCCAGCCCGACTGGTACATGGGCTTCGCCGAGGGTCTGGTCCGAGTGATGCCGGGCTGGGAGATCAACCTGTGGGGCCACACGCTCGTCCTGGGCGTGTTCATCCCGCTGGTCGCCTTCGGCCTGGTGCTCGGTGTCATCGCGCTCTACCCGTTCATCGAGTCCTGGATCACCGGCGACAAGCGCGAGCACCACATCCTGGACCGCCCGCGCAACGCCCCGACCCGGACCGCGTTCGGCGTCGCCTGGATCACGGCGTACTTCGTCGGCCTCGTCGGCGGTGGAAACGACCTGTGGGCCACGCACTTCCACCTGTCGATCAACTCGATCACCTGGTTCGTCCGGATCTTCTTCTTCGCCGGACCGGTCATCGCGTTCATCGTCACCAAGCGGATCTGCCTCGGCCTCCAGCGCCGCGACAAGGAGAAGGTGCTGCACGGCCGCGAGACCGGCATCATCAAGCGCCTGCCGCACGGTGAGTTCGTGGAGATCCACGAGCCGCTCAGCCAGGGGCAGCTGCACACGCTCACGGCGCACGAGCAGTACAAGCCGCTCGAACTCGGCCCCGCGGTCGACGAGAACGGCGTCAAGCGCAAGATCTCCCCGGTCCAGAAGCTGCGCGCCAAGCTCAGCAAGGGGTACTTCGCCGACGGGAACCAGATCCCCAAGGCGAGCGCCGAGGAGTACAAGGAGATCAGCGAGGGCCACGGCCACCACTGATCGCCTGACCTGATCGCCACCGCGAGAGCCCCGTCCATTCGATGGACGGGGCTCTTCGCGGTCCCCGGGGCTGGATAGGGTGGAGCCGACTCTTCTGACCGGCTGTGGACCCTGGAGCGGACCATGAACGTTGTGACCCCGAGCGGCGGCGACAGCGTGGCGGCCCACTCCTGGCCCGGCCTCCTGAACCCCCTGCTGCGCGGCGAGAACCTCAGCTCCGAGGAGACCGCCTGGGCCATGGACCGCATCATGAGCGGCGAGGCCACCGACGCGCAGATCGCCGGGTTCGCCGTGGCGCTGCGGGCCAAGGGCGAGACCGTCGACGAGGTCACCGGCCTGGTCCGCGCGATGTACGCCCACGCCAACACCATCGAGGTGCCCGGCCGCACCGTCGACATCGTCGGCACCGGCGGCGACCTCGCCAAGACCGTCAACATCTCCACCATGTCCGCGATCGTCATCGCCGGCACCGGAGCCAAGGTCGTCAAGCACGGCAACCGGGCCGCGTCCTCGGCGAGCGGCTCCTCCGACGTCCTGGAGAAGCTCGGCGTCAACCTGGAGCTGACCCCGCGGCGGGTGGTCGAGGTCGCCGAGCAGGCGGGCATCACCTTCTGCTTCGCCGTGAAGTTCCACCCCGCCCTGCGGTACGCCGCCAAGGCCCGCAAGGAGCTCGGCGCGCAGACCACGTTCAACATCCTGGGCCCCCTCACCAACCCGGCCCAGGTGCGCTCCCAGGCCGTCGGGGTCGCCGACGCCCGGATGGCGCCCATCGTCGCGGGCGTGCTGGCCGACCGGGGCAACTCCGCCCTTGTCTTCCGCGGCGACGACGGGCTCGACGAGCTGACCACCACCGCCACCTCCCGGGTCTGGGTGGTGCGCGACGGCGCGGTCCGCGAGGAGGCGTTCGACCCGCGCGACGTGGGGCTGCCGATCGTCCCGGTCGAGGCGCTGCGCGGCGCCGACGCCTCGTACAACGCCGATGTGGCCCGCCGCCTGCTGGACGGCGAGAGCGGCGCGGTCCGGGAGGCGGTGCTGCTCAACTCGGCGGCGGCCCTGGTCGCCCTGGACCCGGGCCCCGGCACGCTGACCGAGCAGCTCGCGGCGAAGATCGCGGTGGCGGCCGAGTCCATCGACTCCGGGGCGGCCAAGCGGGCCCTGGAGCGCTGGGTGGCGGCGAGCAACGCCTGATAGACACCTCCGGCGCACACGGTGTGACACAGGGCGCAGTCCGGATGCCGGACTGCGCCCTTGCGCGTGTGCATACGTATGGCAAGATGCTGCGCAGGTCATGAGTGACAGCGACTACGGCCCCGGCCCGCTGTCCGGCAACCCTCCGTCCGTGGCGGGGTGCCCCGGGTGAAGACCAGGCCGTAGGCAGCGAGGTCTGCGGCAAGCGCGGGCCCCTCGGCATCCAGCGGATGCCAGCCCCCGGGGTCCTGGTCCCTAGGGAGCCTTCTGTGAGCAAGCGAATGCGTTAGGGCTCGTCCCAGGGCTTTTTCACGCCCTGAGCTGACCGCCCTTCTTCAGCGCACCTTCTTCCTTCCTTCTCCGCGCCGCCGCGTACCCGCAGGCGCGCAGATTTCGCCTGCCTGTTACGGGAGTTCGCCATGTCTGTCTCCACCGCTGCCCTCGACCCGTCGGTTTGTGCCCCGCTGCCCGTTCTGGGCCAGGACGTCACCGTTCCCCTCGTCACCGGCGGTGAAGTCACCTACGCCGCGCTCGACTACGCCGCCAGCGCCCCGGCCCTCCAGCGGGTCTGGGACGACGTCGCCGCGTACGCCCCGTACTACGGCAGCGTCCACCGCGGCGCCGGCTACCTCTCGCAGCTCTCCACCGACCTCTTCGAGAACAGCCGCCGCACGGTCGCCGAGTTCCTCGGCTGCCGCCCGGAGGACCAGGTGGTCTTCACCCGCTCCACGACCGACTCCCTCAACCTGCTGGCCGCCGCGATCCCCGCGAACTGCCAGGTCTTCGTGTACGAGACCGAGCACCACGCGTCCCTGCTGCCCTGGCGCGACGCCCAGGTCACCTACCTCAACGCACCCCGCACCCCGGGCCAGGCCGTCGAGACCCTGGAGCGCGCGCTCGCCGACCGCGACCCCTACGGCCCGGCCCTCGTCTGCGTCACCGGCGCCTCCAACGTGACCGGTGAGCTGTGGCCGGTGCGGGAACTGGCCGCCGCCGCCCACGCGCACGGCGCCCGCATCGTCCTGGACGCCGCCCAGCTCGCCCCGCACCACCCCGTCGACATCGCCGAACTGGACGTCGACTGGGTCGCGTTCTCCGGGCACAAGCTGTACGCGCCCTTCGGCTCCGGGGTCCTGGCCGGCCGCGCCGACTGGCTCCAGGCCGCCGAGCCGTACCTCGCCGGCGGCGGCGCCTCCCGGAAGGTCGCCCGGCGCGCCGACGGCGGCGTGGACGTCGACTGGCACACCACGGCCGCCCGCCACGAGGCCGGTTCGCCCAACGTCATCGGCGTCTACTCCATCGCCTCCGCCTGCAAGGCCCTCACCGAGGCGGGCTTCGACAACCTGGTCGCCCGGGAGCAGGAGTTGGTGTCCCGGGTCCGCGAAGGGCTCGCCGAGGTGCCCGAGGTGCAGGTGCTCTCGCTGTTCGGCGACGACGCGCCCCGGGTCGGCGTCATCTCCTTCGTGGTGCGCGGCTGGAACAGCTCGCACTTCGCCGCCGCCCTCTCCGCGGAGTACGGCATCGGCGTCCGCGACGGCCTCTTCTGCGCCCACCCGCTCGTGCGCACCCTCCTCGGCAGCGACCCGCAGGACCCGGGGGAGTGCGGCGCCCCCGAGGCCGAGCCGGGCGAGCGCTCGCTCAACGCGATCCGCGTCAGCTTCGGGGCCGGTACGCCCGACGAGCACATCGACCGCTTCCTGCGCGCGGTGACCGAGCTGGTCCGCGAGGGCGCCCAGTGGAAGTACCGCACCGAGGACGGCCGCTGCGTCCCGGACCGGGGCGAGGCCCCGCAGGTCTGAGGCCTGGAAACCACTTCGGCCGGGGACGGGCGCGCTGCCCGTCCCCGGCCGAAGTGTGCCGGAGTTACGCGTCCAGGCCGATGGCGAACGCCGCTTCCAGGTCGTGCTGGGAGTACGTACGGAACGCCACATGGGTGTCCGTGCCTTCGACGCCCGGGATCTTGCTGATCCGGCCGGGGATGACATCGGCGAGGTCGTCGTGCCGGGCGACCCGGACCATGGCGATCAGGTCGTAGGTGCCGGTGACGGAGAAGACCTCGCTGACGCTGTCCAGCGCGGCGATGGCCTCGGCGATCTCCGGAATCCGGTCGACACTGGTCTTGATGAGCACGATCGCGGTGATCACGGCTGGCTGTCTCCCTCGGTGGCCGTGGCTGGAACCTTCACCTTAGCCCCACCCCGATACCGCACCCAGGCGTAGAGGAACCCCGCCGCGAACCCGGCCACATGCGCCAGATACGCCACCCCCGGCCCGGCGTCCGCGCCCTGCGCCGCCGCCCACTGGAGCCCGAACCAGAAGATCAGCACGATCCAGGCGGGAAAACGCAGCGGCAGGAAGAAGAGGAACGGGAACAGGCTGGTCACCCGGGCCTTGGGGAAGAGGTACAGGAACGCGCCGAGCACCGCGGAGATCGCCCCCGACGCCCCGACCAGCGTCTGCTCGGAGTCCGCGTGCGCCGCCGCGTAACAGACCAGCGCCACATAGCCGCAGCCCACGTAGAACAGCGCGAACTGCGTCCGCCCCATGCGCTCCTCGGCCATCGCGCCGAACACGTACAGGAACAGCAGGTTCCCCAGCAGGTGCAGCCAGCTGCCGTGCACGAACAGCGCCGTGAACGGGGTGATCAGGGCGTGCGCGGAGCCCTCCCACAGTTCGGCGGGGATCACCCCCCACCGCTCGAAGTACGCGACCTGCGCGGCGAGCAGCGCCTCCTCGCTCCGGTGGGCGGCGCCGCCGAACCCGGAGAGCGGGCTGATCAGGAAGACCACCCCGCAGACACCGATCAGCCCGTACGTGACCGGGGCGCCGCTCGACACCGCCGCGTCCCGGATCCTGCCGGCCGTGGTCCGCCACTCGGCCTGCCGCCACTCGATCATGTACAGAGCATGACGTACCGGTCGAGAACGGGATGGAGCGCCTCGCCGTGCCGATGCCTATACGCGAGGCCGTAGGGTTACGCCAGGACTTCCGCAGTTCGACGGCGCACCGCGAGATCCTTGACGTAGACAGGTGGAGTCGCGGCGGCGCGCCCGGCGCGGGCTCCTGGAGACGACGAAAGAGGACGCACACGATGACGACGGTTCCCCTGCCGACGGACTCGACCCGCTGGCGCTGCACCCTGTGCGGCAACCTCACGCGCTTCGACGTGACCCGCTCCTCCAAGGTCGTGGAGTACGTGCACCTCGACCTGGCCGGTGAGTCGAGTGTCGAGGAGCGGGAGGTCGTCAGTGAGACCATCGAGTCGGTCCGCTGTCGTTGGTGCAACGCGGTGGACCAGATCGAACTGGTGGACAGGCCGGGTGCCGCTTCCTGAGGGAGCGCACCCTTCGACATATCTATGGGGTGACGGACGGTGGATCAGCCGACCAGCGGCGCCGGACCGGCCGATGAGGCCGACGGCGGTGCAGAGGCGCTCGGCCGTCCGCTGCCCGAGGGTGTGCGACGGCGGGTGATCGCGCTGGTCTCGGACGCCTTCGGCGCCCTGACCGTCGCCGAACTGCCCGCCCAGCTACGGCAGTACGCCCGGTTCACCCCGACCCGGCGGGCGAAGTTCGCGGGGAACGCGATGGCCGCCGCGCTGGAGAGCGACGCCGTCTTCCGGCAGCGGATCGGCGAGCGGCTCGGCCAGTCCCAGCCCGAGCTGACCGGTGCGCTGGAGGCGGGCGCGCCGCCCGCCGCCGCCGATCCCCTCGATGTGGCCGCGGCCGCCTATGTGCTGCGCCCGGTCGGCTGGGTCAAGCTGGTCGAATCGGCCGGCGAGGAGGTCCAGCGCGCCGACGCGGAACGGGCGGACGAGGAGACCCGGCGGGAACTGGACCAGCTGCGCGAGGAGCTGGAGCGGGCCCGCGCCCACACCCGTACCGAGACCGAGCGGCTGCGCACCGAGCTGGAGGCGGCCCGCAAGGAGGCCGAGTCGCTGCACCGCAAGCTGCGCAGCGCGCTCAGCGAGGTGAAGCGCGGCGAGGCCGCCCTGCGCCGCAGTGCCGCCGAGACCGACACCGTACGGGCCGAGTCGGCCGCCCAGCTCTCCGCCGTGGAGAGCGAGTCGCGCCGGCTCAAGGGGCGGCTGGGGGAGGCCGAGGCGGCCCTGGAGGCCAGCCGGCGCGCCGCCCGCGAGGGCCGCTCGGTGGAGGACATGCGGCTGCGGCTGCTCCTGGACACCGTGCTGGACGCGGCCTCGGGGCTGCGCCGGGAGCTGGCGCTCCCTCCGGCGACCACGCATCCCGCCGACACCGTGGACGCGCTGGAGCCGGGCCGGATGTCGCCCAAGGACATCGCCGCGCGCGCTCTTTCGGAGACCGATCCGGCGCTGCTGGACCAGCTCCTCGCCCTGCCGCAGGCGCACCTCATCGTGGACGGCTACAACGTCACCAAGACCGGCTATCCCCAGATGCCGCTGGAGAAGCAGCGGTTGCGGCTGCTGGGCGGGCTCTCCGTGCTCGCGGCGCAGACCGGCGCCGAGATGACCTGTGTCTTCGACGGGGCCGAACTGGCCGCCCCGGTGCTGCTCGCCCCGCCGCGCGGCGTCCGGGTGCTGTTCAGCAAGCCCGGCGTCACGGCGGACGAGGTGATCCGTCAACTCGCCCGCGCGGAACCGCCCGGGCGGCCCGTGGTGGTCGTCTCCACCGACCGTGAGGTCGCGGACGGTGTGGCGAAGGCCGGGGCGCGGCCGGTCGCGTCCGTCTTGCTCCTCAAGCGCCTTTCACGCGTCTAAAGGTTTTTGGGTGGCATGTGTGACATGCCGGATTTCTGGGAACGTACCGTCAAGTCGCCGCTACACGCGGTGGGGTGAGAGTAAAGAGTTGCCTGGTGTGACGAGAAAAATCCTGTGAGGATTTGAACTGATCACAAGATGGTCACTAGGGTCAGGCCTCGAACCTTCGCACGGTTGATCACCCATTGGGGGTGGCGGCGAAGGAACCGCCGAGTCCGTCATGTGCACGGAGCCGGGGATTCTTTCCCCCACTTGCCCGGTAGGCGGCTCTGAGGAAGAAGGAGCTCGTCCTTCGTGGCGTCCCACCGTCGTCCCAAGCAGCCGAGCCGCACCCGCGTGACCGTGCTCACCGCGACCGCCGCCGCGGCCGTGGCCCTGACCTCCCAGGCCGCCCACGCCGACCCCAAGCCGAGCAAGAGCGAAGTCAAGGCGAAGGTCGACAAGCTCTACCACGAGGCCGAGGCCGCCACCGAGAAGTACAACGGGGCCAAGGAGCAGCAGGACAACCTGAAGAAGGAAGTCGACGCGCTCCAGGACAAGGTCGCCCGCGGCCAGGCCGAGCTCAACACGCTCCGCACCGAGCTGGGTTCGATCGCCACCGCGCAGTACCGCTCCGGCGGCATCGACCCGTCGGTCGCCCTCTTCCTCGCCTCGGACCCGGACAGCTTCCTCGACCAGGCCTCCGCGCTCGACCAGCTGACGGTCAAGCAGACGGAAGCGCTGCAGAAGATCCAGTCCAAGCAGCGCACCCTCGCCCAGCAGCGCAAGGAGGCCCAGGACAAGCTCGGCGACCTCGCCGACGTCCGCAAGGCGCTCGGCGAGAACAAGAAGAAGTACCAGGGCAAGCTGGCCGACGCCCAGCAGCTCCTCAACACGCTGACGCAGGCCGAGCGGGCCAAGATGCAGCAGGACGAGCAGCGCGCCAGCCGTGCCGCCAGCGACCGGGTCGAACTCGGCAACGAGGCCCCCGCGTCCGGCCGTGGCGCCGCCGCCCTGAGCGCCGCCGCCACCCAGATCGGCAAGCCGTACGTCTCCGGCGGCTCCGGCCCCAACTCCTACGACTGCTCCGGACTGACGCAGTGGGCCTTCGCCCAGGCCGGCGTCTCCATCACCCGGACCACCTACACCCAGCAGCACGACGGCCAGCGGATCGGCCGCAGCCAGCTCAAGCCGGGCGACCTGGTCTTCTTCAACGGCCTGTCGCACGTCGGCTTCTACGCCGGCAACAACCAGATCCTGCACGCCCCGAAGCCGGGCACCGTCGTCCGCTACGAGTCGATGGACTACATGGGCACCTTCCAGTTCGGCGTCCGCGTCTGACCGGGCTGCGCTGGGCGGCACGCCGCGGCACGCCCGAACGAGGGAATCGCCGCGCACCACGCTGACGCCCCCGCCCCGCCGGAGACCAAGGTCACCGGCGGGGCGGGGGCTTTTCGGCCCCTCTCGCGCCCGCGGCACGGTCTTTGGCCTGTGCGTAGTCGTCCGATTACTGTCTGGCTGCTGTGCAGCTCCCGGACTCCGTCCGCCCGCCCCGGGCGGCAGGGGCTGCGCACCACCGCGTCAGCGGAAGGGAGTGCGGCTACCAGTGGTGTCCCATCGCCGTTGCACACAGTCCGGCTTCACCAGAGGCGTCCGGGTCACGGTCGTCTCGGCGGCCGCCGCCACCGCGGCCGCCACCCTGACCGGGGCCCCGGCGAGCGCCGACCCGAAGGAGACCCGGGAGAGCGCCAAGGCCGCCGTCGACCGCCTCTACGAGGAGGCCGAGCAGGCCACCGAGCGTTCCAACGCGGCCGGGGAGCGCGTGAAGCGGCTGCGCGGCGAGGCGGACCGCGCCCAGGACGCCACGGCCCGGGGCCAGGAACGCGTCAACGAGATGCGCAACGCGCTCGGCGCGATGGCGGGCGCCCAGTACCGCACCGGCTCCATCGACCCGTCGGTCGCCCTGCTGCTCTCCGCCGACCCGGACACCTACCTGGAGCAGGCCGCCGCCCTCGACCGGGCCGGCGCCCGCCAGGCCAGGACCCTGGACAAGCTGCGGCACGCGCAGCGGGGGCTCGCCCAGACCCGGGCCGAGACCACCCGCGCCCTGACCGACCTGGAGCGCAACCGGGCCGCCGTCTCCCGGCACAAGCGCGCCGTCGAGTCCAAGCTCCGCGAGGCCCGCAGGCTGCTGGACTCGCTGCCGCCCGAGGAACGCGCCTCCTTCGACCGGGCCTCCCGCTCCGGCCGCGACGGTGCGCCCGACCTCTCCGGCGTCGCCCCCGGCTCGGCCCGCGCGATGTCCGCCGTGGCCGCCGTCCACCAGGCGCTCGGGAGACCCTACGTCTGGGGCGCCAACGGGCCCTCCGGATTCGACTGTTCCGGCCTGATGCAGTGGGCCTACGCCCAGGCCGGGGTGAGCCTGCCCCGCACCTCCCAGGCCCAGCGCTACGCGGGCCGCATGGTGCCCCTCTCCCAGGCCCAGCCCGGTGACCTGGTCGCCTACCGGGCGGACGCCAGCCACATCGGCATGTACGTCGGCAACGGCCAGGTCATCCACGCCCCCTACCCGGGCGCCCCGGTCCGCTACGATCCGGTCGGCATGATGCCCGTCTCCTCGGTCACCCGGATCTGACCGTACGATCGGCAGGGTGGCCGGACGAGGACGAGACGCGCGTGGGGGAGGCCCCCGGGGACGGCGGCGTGCGGCGGGCCTGCTGCTCGCCGCGCTCCTGACCGCCTCCGCCTGCACGGCCTCCGCCGACCCGGACACCGTCCTCACCACCGGGGCCCTCGACGCCACCCTGGAGCGCCGCGCGGCGGCCGTCCTAGCCCACGACCCGGCGGGCTACCTCGACGGCCTCGCCCCGGACGCCGCGAAGCTGCGGGCCACCCAGCGCACCGAGCTGGACCGGCTCGCCGACGTACCGCTGAAGTCGTGGACGTACGACGTCAAGGACATCACCGAGCAGGACGGGCAGTGGGCCACCGCCGAGGTGGAGCTGCGCTACCGGATCGACGGCTACGACGCCGCCCCGGTCGCCACCCGCCGCGTCCTGGAGCTGATGCGCGACGGCGACCGCTGGTACATCACCGAGGACCGGCCCGCCAAGGGCGCCTCGGGGCAGCTGTGGCAGCAGGGGGACGTGGAGGTCGTCCAGGGCGCCCACAGCATCGTCCTGGGCGTCGGACGGGGCGAGGAGGAGCTGCGGCAGATCGCCGACACCGTGGACCTCGCCGTACCGGCCGTCTCGGACGCCTGGCCGCGCCCGTGGAACCAGCGGGTGGTCGTTCTGGTCCCGGACTCCGTCGAGTCCATGGCGGGGCTGCTCGGCTCGCCGGAGGCCAGCTACCGGGGCATCGCCGCCGTCACCACCGGCGAGGTCGGCGGCACCGGCGAGAGCCCCGCCATCGCCGACCGGGTCATCGTCAACCCGCAGGCGTACGCCACCCTCGGCAGCTTCGGGCAGCGGATCGTCCTGACCCATGAGACGACCCATGTCGCCACCCGGACCAGCACCTCCACCGCCACCCCCGTCTGGCTCTCCGAGGGCTTCGCCGACTGGACCGCCTACCGGGGCGAGGACCGCGCCGCCGACACCATCGCCCCCGAACTGGCCGAGGCCGTCCGCAGCGGCCGGACCCCCGCCGGACTCCCCGCCGACCCGGACTTCGGCTTCGACGGCGACCCGGCGAAGCTCGCGGGGGCGTACGAGGGCGGCTGGCTGGCCTGCGAGCTGATCGCGGAGCGCTGGGGCAAGGAGAAGCTGATCGCCTTCTACGAGGCCGTCGGCGCGCACGACGGGCGGAAGGGGTCGGTGGAGAAGGCCCTGAAGGCGGTGCTCGACACCACCCCCGAGCAGTTCACCGCCGACTGGCGCGACTACCTCGCCACCCGGCTCGGCTGACCCTCCACCGCGCCCGGGACGGCCTCCGCGCCCGGTCCCCCCGGCACCGTCGACCGCCACAGCCGCCGCGCCGCGACCAGCGAGGCCGCCACCAGCAGCCCGTTCCGTACGACCAGGAGCGTCACCCCGCGCGCGTCGCTCGCCACCACATGGACGAAGCCGACCGGGAACTCCAGCAGCGTCACCCCCGCCGCCACCAGCACCAGGACCGCCGGCAGGGTCATCGCCGTCCCCCGGAACACCAGGCACACCGCGGCCAGACCGACCAGCCACACCACGTACTGCGGGCTGATCACCCGGCTGGTCACCGTGAACAGCAGCACCGCGGTGAACGCCGCCTCGGCCGGGGTGCGCACCGCGAACGACCGGGCCCGCAGCCGCCACAGCAGCAGCCAGCCCAGCGCCAGGACCGCGAGCCCCAGCGCCAGCGTCGACACCAGCTCCACCTGCGGCCCGACGAACTCCATCGAGCCGTAGCGCAGCTCCACCCGCCCCTCCCAGCCGAGCTGCCGCGCGATGTGGAAGACCAGCGCCCCCAGCGACTCGATCTCGGTGCCCCGGTCCCGCTGGAAGGCCAGGAACGCGAACGCCCCGGGCATCCACAGCGCGAACGCCGCCGCCAGACCCGCCGCACTCAGCGCCGCCGAGGTCCAGGCCGCCCGGGTCGGACGCCCCTTGCGCACCCCCACCAGCAGCAGCGCGGGCCACCCCTTGAGCAGCGCCCCGAACGCGGCCAGCGCCCCCAGCGCCCGGGGCCGGCGCACGCCCGCCAGCAGCGCCGCCACCGCGACCGCCGTCACCATCAGGTCGTAGCGGGCGTAGACCGTCGGGCCCAGCAGCGGCACCCCCACGACCCACACCCAGGCGCCCGCCGCCCGTATGCCCGGCCGCCGCGCCGCGTACAGCAGCAGCCCCAGCACCAGCGCGTCGCAGACCAGCACCAGCACGAAGAACGCGGTCGCGTACTCCCAGAACGGCAGCAGGGCGGGGGAGAGGACCGCCAGGGCCGCCCCGGGCGGGTACTGCCAGGTGACGTCGTCCAGCGGGTACGTGCCGGCCAGCAGGACCTCGTACCAGCCCCGGTAGATCACCGACACGTCCACCGTGACGTCCGGACCGGGCACCGTGACCACCTTGAACACGCAGGCCAGCAGCCACAGGCGGGTCAGCGCCCACACCGCGTACGGCCACGGTCCGGTGCCGGTGGGTGCTCGTCCCGTCGTCATCGCCGTCCTCGTCGTCGCTCGTCCCCGGCCGGCCCCCCGGCGGCTCATGATGCCGTCGGGAGAGTGCCTCAGCGGTGAAGCGCGGCCGTTCGGTACTGTCGGCGGCGATGGACAAGACCTTGATCGTGACCAACGACTTCCCGCCCCGCCCCGGTGGCATCCAGGCGTTCCTGCACAACATGGCGCTGCGCCTGGATCCCGAGAGGGTCGTCGTCTACGCCTCCACCTGGAAGCGCGGCGAGGAGGGCGCGGCGGCCACCGCCGCCTTCGACGCCGAGCAGCCGTACCCCGTGGTCCGCGACCGGACGACGATGCTGCTGCCGACACCGCGCGTCACCCGCCGTGCCACCGAGCTGCTGCGCGAACACGGCTGCACCTCTGTCTGGTTCGGCGCCGCCGCCCCGCTCGGCCTGATGGCCCCGGCGCTGCGCCGCGCGGGCGCCCGCCGTCTGGTGGCCACCACCCACGGCCACGAGGCGGGCTGGGCGCAACTGCCCGCCTCCCGGCAACTGCTGCGCCGGATCGGCGATGGCACGGACACGATCACCTATCTCGGTGAGTACACCCGCTCCCGGATCGCCGCCGCGCTCACCCCCGACGCGGCCGGACGCATGGTCCAACTGCCGCCCGGCGTCGACGAGAAGACCTTCCACCCGGGCTCCGGCGGTGACCGGGTCCGGGCCCGCCTCGGGCTCTCCGACCGCCCGGTGGTCGTCTGCGTCTCGCGCCTGGTACCGCGCAAGGGCCAGGACACGCTGATCCTGGCCATGCCCGCGATCCTGGCGCGGATCCCGGACGCGGTGCTGCTGATCGTCGGCGGCGGACCGTACGCCAAGGACCTGAAGCGGCTCGCGGAGCAGACCGGGGTGCAGGACTCGGTGCGCTTCACCGGCCCGGTGCCCTGGGCGGAGCTGCCCGCGCACTACGGGGCCGGGGACGTCTTCGCGATGCCCTGCCGGACCCGGCGCGGCGGGCTTGACGTGGAGGGCCTCGGAATCGTCTACCTGGAGGCGTCCGCGACCGGGCTGCCCGTGGTGGCCGGAGACTCCGGCGGCGCCCCGGACGCGGTGCTGGACGGCGAGACCGGCTGGGTGGTGCGCGGCGGCAGTGCCGAGGAGTCGGCGGACCGGATCGTCACGCTGCTCGGCGATGCGGAGCTGCGGCAGCGGATGGGGGAGCGCGGCCGGGCCTGGGTCGAGGAGAAGTGGCGCTGGGACCTGCTCGCGGAGAAGCTCAAGACGTTGCTGTGACCGTACGGACGACGCAGAGGACCGTACGCCGAAGGGGCCCGCGCCTGTCGACAAGCGCGGGCCCCTTCGGCGTAATCCTCAGGCACTCTCAGGCGCGGTAGATCGACTCCACCTCGTCCGCGAAGTCCTTCGCCACCACGTTCCGCTTCAGCTTCAGCGACGGGGTGATGTGGCCCGCCTCCTCGGTGAACTGGGTCGGCAGGATACGGAACTTGCGCACCGACTCCGCCTTGGAGACCGCCGCGTTGCCGTCGTCCACCGCCCGCTGCACCTCGGCCAGCAGCTCCGCGTCATCCCGCAGCGACAGGGCCGTCGAACCGGCCGCCTTGCCGTTCTCCTCGGCCCAGCGGCTCAGGAACTCCTCGTCCAGGGTGACCAGCGCGCCGACGAACGGGCGGCCGTCGCCGACCACCATGCACTCGGCGACCAGGGCGTGCGCGCGGATCCGGTCCTCGATGACGGCCGGGGCGACGTTCTTGCCGCCCGCCGTCACGATGATCTCCTTCTTGCGGCCGGTGATCGCGAGGTAGCCGTCCTCGTCCAGCGTGCCGATGTCCCCGGTGTGGAACCAGCCGTCGGCCAGCGCCTCGGCGGAGGCCGACTCGTTGTTCCAGTAACCCGTGAACAGGTGCTCGCCGTGCAGCAGCACCTCGCCGTCGTCCGCGATCCGCACGACCGAACCGGGCAGCGGCTGGCCGACCGTACCGATCTTCGGCCGGTCCCACGGGTTGAACGCGGTGGCCGCGCACGACTCGGTCAGGCCGTAGCCCTCCAGGACCGTGAAGCCGATGCCCCGGTAGAAGTGGCCGAGCCGCTCGCCCAGCGGGGCGCCGCCGGAGATCGCGTACTCGCCCCGGCCGCCGAGGACCGCGCGGAGCTTGCCGAAGACCAGCTTGTCGAAGAGCTTGTGCTTGAGCTTCAGACCCAGCGCGGGGCCCTGCGGGGTGGACAGCGCCCGGCTGTAGGCGATCGCCGTGTCGGCGGCCCGGTCGAAGATCTTGCCCTTGCCGTCCGCCTGCGCCTTGGCGCGGGCCGCGTTGTAGACCTTCTCGAAGACCCGGGGTACGCCCAGGATCAGTGTCGGCCGGAACGAGGCCAGCTCGTCGGTCAGGTTCTTGATGTCCGGGACGCAGCCGAGCTTGATCGGGGCCATCACCGAGGCCACCTCGACCAGCCGGCCGAAGACGTGCGCGGCGGGCAGGAACAGCAGCACCGAGCACTCGCCCGTACGGAACAGCGGCTTCAGCCGCTCCACCACGTTGCCGCACTCCGCGAAGAAGCTGCGGTGGGTGAGCACACAGCCCTTCGGGCGGCCCGTGGTGCCCGAGGTGTAGACGATCGTCGCCGGGTCGTCCGCCTTGGCGCTGACCATCCGCAGGTCCATGGTCTCGTCGGAGACCTCGGCACCCGCCTTGCCGAGCGCCTCCACGGCGCCCGCGTCGATCTGCCAGACGTGCGCCAGCTCCGGCAGGGAGTCCCGTACGGAGGCCACGGCCGCGGCGTGCGCGTCGCTCTCCACGAGCACCGCGACCGCCCCGGAGTCACCGAGGATCCACTGCACCTGCTCGGCGGAGCTGGTCTCGTACACCGGCACGGTCACCGCGCCCGCGCTCCAGATCGCGAAGTCCAGCAGCACCCACTCGAAACGGGTGCGCGACATCAGGGCGACCCGGTCGCCGGGCTGCACACCCGAGGCGATCAGCCCTTTGGCGGCTGCTCTCACCTCGGCCAGGAACTGGGTGGCGCTGACGTCCGTCCAGACGCCGGCCACCTTGCGGCTCATCACCGCTACTTCGGGATGCTGAGCGGCATTGCGGCGGATGAGATCCGTCAGGTTGCCGTCCGTCGGGACCTCGTACAGGGCCGGAAGGCTGAACTCGCGCAAGACTGCTGCTCCTCATCGGGCTCCGGTGCCACGGCTCTGTGTGACGCACCGGCTGCGGTCCAAGATTGGCGGGTGCTCAGTGGGGTGAGCACGACTGGACTGCCCGGACGTTACCCACCGGTACTCGGTTCCGGATAGGGGGTTCCGGCCAGATGTCTTATGCATCACACATATAAATGGCCCTTTCGCGCACAGTAGTCCACCGGCGTCCCGACGTGGAAGTAACCGCAGGTCCGGACGGTCTACCCCGGACCGAAGGGGCACTCTAGGGTGATCGCATGCGAGGCAGCGAACCGGACAGCCGGGACCCGGCCACCAGGCCGACCCGGATCCATGTGGTCAGCGACGTGCACGGCAACACCGAGGCCCTGGCCCGCGCGGGGGACGGTGCCGACGCGCTGATCTGCCTCGGTGACCTGGTGCTCTTCCTCGACTACGCCGACCACTCGCGCGGCATCTTCCCCGACCTGTTCGGCAAGGAGAACGCCGACCGCATCGTCGCCCTGCGCACCGCCCGCCGCTACGACGAGGCCCGCGCCTTCGGCCGCGAGCTGTGGGCCGGCCGCGACCGCAACACCGAGATCCTCGGCGCGGTACGCAAGCAGTACGCCGAACTCTTCGCGGCCTTCCCCACTCCGACGTACGCCACCTACGGCAACGTCGACGTCCCCGCCCTCTGGCCCGAGTACGCCCGCCCCGGCACCACCGTGCTCGACGGCGAACGCGTGGAGATCGGCGGCCGGGTCTTCGGCTTCGTCGGCGGCGGCCTCAAGACCCCGATGAACACCCCGTACGAGATCAGCGACGAGGAGTACGCCGCCAAGGTCGAGGCGCTCGGCCCGGTCGACGTCCTCTGCTCGCACATCCCGCCCGAGGTGCCCGAGCTGACCTACGACACCGTCGCCCGCCGCTTCGAACGCGGCAGCACCGCCCTGCTGGAGGCGATCCGCACCACCCGCCCCCGATACGCGCTTTTCGGCCATGTTCACCAGCCGTTGGTCCGCCGGATGCGCATCGGTACCACCGAGTGCGTCAACGTCGGCCACTTCGCCTCGACCGGGACGCCCTGGGCGCTGACCTGGTGAGCGCGAGCGGCCGGGCCGTGGACCGGAGCGCCCCGGGCACGCGATAGCCTGCACAGCGGCAGGCTCCTGCCGACAGCGACCGGTTACACCGCACTGGAGGGCCACGGCGATGGCTGAACACACCAGCTCGAGCATCACGATCGAGGCGGCACCGGCCGACGTCATGGGCGTGATCGCCGACTTCGCCCGCTACCCGGAGTGGACCGGCGAGGTCAAGGAGGCCGAGGTCCTCTCCACCGACGACCAGGGCCGCGCCGAGCAGGTCCGCCTCGTCCTGGACGCCGGGGCGATCAAGGACGACCACGTCCTCGCCTACACCTGGACCGGCGAGAACGAGGTCAGCTGGAGCCTCGTCAAGTCCCAGATGCTGCGCTCCCTGGACGGCACCTACGCCCTCACCCCCCTCGCCGGCGGCGAGCGCACCGAGGTCACCTACCGGCTCGCCGTCGACGTCAAGATCCCGCTGCTCGGCATGATCAAGCGCAAGGCCGAGAAGGTCATCATCGACCGCGCCCTCGCCGGTCTGAAGAAGCGCGTCGAGTCCGCCCCCAAGGCCTGAGCGACATGCGTACGGTCCTGGTCACCGGCCCCGGCGGCGCGGGCCGTACCACCGTCGCGGCGGCCACCGCACTGGCCGCCGCCGACCGCGGCGGCCGCACCCTGCTGCTCTCCGCCGAGGCCATACCCGGCTTCCCGGCCGCCACCGGACCCACCCCGGTCACGGGCCGCCTCGACCACGTCCGCATCGACTCCGGCGAGCACTTCCGCGCCGAACTCACCGAGCTGCAGAACCGTGCCTCCGGCGTCCTCGACCTCCTCGGCGCGGGCCGGCTCGACGGCGAGGAGCTCACCGAACTCCCCGGCTCCCCGCAGCTCGCCCTGCTGCACACGCTGCGCCGCGCCGCCGAGGGCGACCTGTCCGGCTACGACACCCTCGTCGTCGACCTCCCGCCGCTCACCGAGGCCCTGGCCCTGCTCGCCCTCCCGGAACAGCTGCGCCGCTACCTGCGCCGGCTGCTCCCCGCCGAACGCCAGGCCGCCCGCGCCCTGCGCCCCGTCCTCGCCCAGCTCGCCGGGGTCCCGATGCCCGCGCAGTGGCTGTACGAGGCCGCCGCCCGCAAGGACGAGGAGCTGGCTGCCGTCCAGGCCCTGATCGAGGACGGGGCCACCACGCTCCGGCTGGTCGCGGAGCCTGGCCCGGCCGCCGAGGACGCCCTGCGCACCGCCCGGACCGGCCTCGCCCTGTACGGGCTGAGCGCCGATCTGCTGGTCGCCTCCCGTGTGCTGCCCCGGCACTCCTCGGACCCGTGGTTCGCCGCGCTCGCCGCCCAGCAGGAGAAGTGCCTGGACCACTGGCACCAGGACGTGGCCCCCGGCCTCCCCGTGCACGAGGCCGCCCACCTGGGCCGGGACCCCGAGGGCGCGGACGACCTGGCCGCTCTGCAGATCCCCGCCCCCGACGACCGGACGCCCGGCCGGGCCGGCGACCCCTGGTGGACCGAGGAGGAGCAGGACGCGGACGACGGGTCCACGACCATCGCCTGGTGCCTGCCGCTGCCCGGAGCCGCCAAGGAGGACCTGCGCCTGGTCCGCCGGGGCGACGAACTGCTCCTGACCGTCGGCCCCTTCCACCGGATCGTGCGGATCGCCTCCGCGCTGCGCCGCTGCACCGTCTCCGGCGCGGCCCTGGCCGACGGGGTGCTGCGGGTGCGGTTCACGCCGGACCCGGCCCTGTGGCCGCGCACCTCCTGAACGCCGTGCGGCCATTCGGGTAACGTCGGTAGTACGTGAACCGCAGGCCGACCGTCGGCCGCCCGCGTCGCAGGAGTCCGCCATGAGTGAAGCCACCGATCGTCCCGTCGACGGCGACGCGTGGGCCGACGCCTGCGCCGAGGACCTCGCGGCCGAGAAGGCCCGCCGCCGCGCGGAGTACGGCCCGCCGCCCGGATCCGCCGCCGAGGAACTGCGCAAGCTGGTCGACGCCGTCGCCGACAAGGTCTCCTCGCTCCAGACCCCGCTGTTCGGCGTCGCCGCCCCCGCGGTCCAGCAGGCCATCCGGCAGGCGAAGTCCGCCGTCGAACCGGTCATCGAGCGCAACCCCCAGGTCTTCGACCACCTCGCCGCCGCGGGCAACGAACTACTGGCCGCCTACCGCTCCGCGGTGGAGGGCCAGGAGAGCCGCTGGACCCGCACCACCGAGGGCGCCTCGGGCACCGCGGGCCCCTCGAAGAAGGCCGCCGACGACCCGTCCGACCCCCGGGACGAGGGCCCTTCCGGCACCGAACGCATCGACCTGGACTGACCGGCTCCGGCCGGTACCGGGCGCGGCCTCGGGTACGGTTGCCCTTAGCGGGGCTCGACCGAAACTGAGGGATTCATGGGACTCACCATCGGCGTCGATATCGGCGGCACGAAGATCGCGGCTGGAGTGGTCGACGAAGAGGGCCGGATCCTCTCGACGTTCAAGGTGGCGACCCCGCCGACGGCCGAAGGCATCGTCGACGCGATCTGCGCGGCGGTCGCCGGGGCGAGCGAGGGCCACGACGTGGAGGCCGTCGGCATCGGCGCCGCCGGTTACGTCGACGACAAGCGCGCCACCGTCCTCTTCGCACCGAACATCAACTGGCGTCACGAGCCGCTCAAGGACAAGGTCGAGCAGCGCGTCGGCCTGCCCGTCGTCGTCGAGAACGACGCCAACGCCGCGGCCTGGGGCGAATACCGCTTCGGGGCCGGCCAGGGCCACGACGACGTCATCTGCATCACGCTCGGCACCGGCCTGGGCGGCGGCATCATCATCGGCAACAAGCTGCGCCGCGGACGCTTCGGCGTCGCCGCCGAGTTCGGCCACATCCGGGTCGTCCCGGACGGTCTGCTCTGCGGCTGCGGCAGCCAGGGCTGCTGGGAGCAGTACGCCTCCGGCCGCGCCCTCGTCCGGTACGCCAAGCAGCGCGCCAACGCCACCCCCGAGAACGCCGCCGTACTGCTCGGCCTCGGCGACGGCTCGGTGGACGGCATCGAGGGCAAGCACATCAGCGCGGCCGCCCGCCAGGGCGACCCGGTGGCCATCGACTCGTTCCGCGAGCTGGCCCGCTGGGCCGGCGCCGGACTGGCCGACCTCGCCTCGCTGTTCGACCCGTCCGCGTTCATCGTCGGCGGCGGAGTGTCGGACGAGGGCGAGCTCGTCCTCGACCCGATCCGCAAGTCGTTCCGGCGCTGGCTGATCGGCGGCGAATGGCGCCCGCACGCCCAGGTGCTCGCCGCCCAACTCGGCGGCAAGGCAGGGCTCGTGGGCGCGGCCGACCTGGCCCGCCAGGGCTGAGCCCCGCACGGCACGACGCAGCGGACGCCCGCCGCCGCCCTCCGGGGCAGCGGCGGGCGTCCGCCGTATCGTGGCCCGCATGGTCCTGACGCCCCTGCCCGACTCCCGTACCGAGCCGGACGGTTCAGCCGTCATCAGAGTGCTGAGCTACAACGTCCGTTCCCTGCACGACGACACCGCGGCCCTGGCCCGCGTCATCCGCGCCTGCGCGCCCGATCTCGTCCTCGTCCAGGAGGCCCCGCGCTTCTTCCGCTGGCGCAAGGCCGCGGCCCGGCTCGCGAAGAGCAGCGACCTGGTGGTGCTGAGCGGCGGGGCCACCGCCGCCGGGCCCCTGCTCCTGTGCTCGCTGCGCGCGAGGGTCGAGCGCACCGAGGACGTCCTGCTGCCCCTCACCCCCGGCCTGCACCGCCGGGGCTTCGCCACCGCCGTCGTGCGGATCGCCGGGGCCCGGCTCGGGGTGCTGAGCTGCCATCTGAGCCTCCAGCGCGACGAACGCCTCGCCCAGGCGGACCGGCTGCTGGAGCAACTGGCCTCGATGGGCGTGGAGCACGCGGTGGCGGGCGGCGATCTCAACGACGTACCGACGGGGAAGGCGTTCCGGCATCTGGCCGGGCCGCTCCAGGACTGCCGGGCCGTCGCCCCGTGGGGCGACGAGCTGACGTTCCCGCCCGACGAGCCCCGTAAGCGCATCGACGCCGTCTTCGCGACCCCGGGCATCGAGGTGCTCGGCTGCGGGGTGCCGGCCGGGCTCCCCGGGGTCAGTGACACAGACCTGAGGGCGGCCACGGACCACCTGCCGGTCCTGGCCGCCCTCAGAGTGCCTGCCGCGCGATGAGCTACACGACCGCGCCGCGCCCCGGGTCGCCGTAGGTGTCGTCATCGTCGTCGTGGGGCATCCGGGCCACCAGCGTGGCGAAGCCGCCGAGGAAGCCGCCGATGCAGAGCGTGGTGAGCCACCACGTCATCTCCCACTGGAACAGCACCGCGACCAGCATCAGCACCGGACCGCCGATCACCGCGAGCCAGGCGAACTTCGCCGTGACGTCGGCCTCCGGCAGCGGCGGCGGCTCCGGGGGCACGAAGTGACCCTCGTCCCCGTCGTCCGGCTCGTCGATGCCGGCGTCCTTGGACTCGGGCAGTTCGTAGTCACGGGGGCCCGTGACGCCGGGCGCGAAGACCACCGAGCTGCCCAGCGCCTTCTTCTCCGGCGGCTTCGGGGGGCTCTTGTCGGGCCCCTTGTCCGCCGGGTCCCCGGCGGAGCCGTCGCCTGATCCCGTCACATTGCGCTGGTCGTCCTCCAGCAGGGCCAGGTCCTCGATGGACTTGAACGGCTTGGCGCCCGGTGGGTCCGGCGGCTCCTCCCCGTACCCCGCGACGATCGCGGCCCACGCCGCGTCCTCGTCGATCGCCCGCTCCTGCTCCGCTCCCCCGTCTCCCGCCGGCTTCGACCCCTCGGGGACGGCCGCCGGCTCCGTGGGGCGCGGTTCGCGCTCCTCGTCGCTGCCTGTGCGTTCCGCGTCGTGCTCAGCCACCGGACGTGCTCCCCTTCATCCCGACGTTCGGTGCGAGACGGCCGATGAACCGGTAGCTCTCATCGAAGATCCGCTCCGCATCATGGTCCAACGTCGCCACGTGGTAGCTCTGTTCCAGCAGGATCTCGGAAACATCCGTGGAGGAGATCCGGCTGAGGATCCGCGCGCTGTCGGCGGGCGGCACGACATGGTCCTGCGGGCTGTGCAGCAGCACCACCGGCTGGGTCACCTGGGGCAGCTCGCCGTCGACCAGGCGGAAGAACTTCCGCAGCGAGTGCGCGGCGTGCAGCGGCACCTTGGAGTACCCCACCTCGTGCGAGCCCGGCAGCGCGATGTCGTCGGCCACGCCCTTCGTCGTCCGCACCAGATGGCGGGCGACCGGCAGCGCGTACGCCGAGAGGCCGTGCACCTTGTTGGCCGGGTTGACCAGCACCAGACCGCTGATCGCGTCCCCGTGCTTGGCCGCGAGCCGCAGGGACAGCGCGCCGCCCATGGAGAGCCCGAAGACGAAGACCTGCTCGCACCTCTCGGTGAGGACCCGCAGCTCCCGGTCCACCTCCGCGTACCAGTCCTGCCAGCCGGTGGCCGCCATGTCCTCCCAGCGGGTGCCGTGGCCCGGCAGCAGCGGCAGCGAGACCGTCAGTCCGCGCTCGGCGAGATAGTCGGCCCAGGGGCGCAGCGACTGCGGGGATCCGGTGAAGCCATGGCAGAGGAGGACGCCGACCTCTCCGCCCTCGTGGCGGAACGGCTCGGCTCCAGGGAGGACCGGCACCAGGGTCTCCTGTTCGTGGGACGGGGCGGGGGAGGGCGCACCTGGGGGAGTGCTTGACGGATGACTTCACCGTACGCGACCGGACCGACACCGACCAGGTCCTTCACGCCCCCCACGAAGCGCCCCGCACCGCCCGGCCGGGAAGGCAGGCCCCCTGCCGGGCAGAGGCCGCGACGGCGGCACAGGCTAATCTCTAGCGACAGCACACAGGAGGAACCAGAGTTGATCTACGGCGCCATGAAGTTCTCCATCGGCGGGTCCCTGAAGCTCGCCTTCCGGCCCTGGGTGGAGGGCCTGGAGAACATCCCCGAGCGCGGGCCCGCGATCCTCGCCAGCAACCACCTCTCGTTCTCCGACTCGTTCTTCCTGCCGGCCGTGCTGGACCGCAAGGTCACGTTCATCGCCAAGGCCGAGTACTTCACCTCGCCCGGTGTGAAGGGCAAGCTCACCGCCGCCTTCTTCAAGGGCGTCGGCCAGCTCCCCGTCGACCGCTCCGGAGCCCGCGGCGCCGGTGAGGCGGCGATCAAGGCGGGCATACAGGTCGTGGAGAGCGGCGGCCTCTTCGGCATCTACCCCGAAGGCACCCGCTCGCCCGACGGCCGCCTCTACCGCGGCAAGCCCGGTGGCCTCGCCCGGGTGGCCCTGGCCACCGGCGCCCCCGTCATCCCGGTCGCCATGATCGACACCGAGAAGATCCAGCCGCCCGGCCAGGTGATGCCCAAGCTCATGCGCCCCGGCATCAGGATCGGCAAGCCGCTGGACTTCAGCCGCTACCAGGGCATGGACGGCGACCGCTTCATCCTGCGCTCGGTGACCGACGAGGTCATGTACGAGATCATGAAGCTCTCCGGCCAGGAGTACGTGGACATCTACGCCACCGCGGCCAAGCGCCAGCTCGCCGACGAGGCGAAGGCCAAGGCCGAGGAGGCCAAGCGGGAGCGGAAGCAGACCGCCGCGGGCAACGGAAACGGAACGGAACGGTCCGGCGCGTAGCCGCGTCGTTGACCGTCCGGGGGGTGTGGCCATGGCCAAGCGTGAGCGGGTCGTACGGATGTCGGTCGAGCTGCCGCTGTGGCGTGCGCTGACGGGCTACCGCGTTCTGACGATGATCTACGCGGTGCTGCTCGCGATCTTCGGCAAGGACAACCTCGGCCGGGAGCGGTTCGAGCGGCCCTGGGTCGCCGTCGCCTATCTGGCGTTCCTCTGCGTCTGGACGCTCGCCACCCTGCCCAAGGTCCGCTCGGCGGCGAACTGCACCAAACGCTTCCTCGGCGCCGACCTCGTCGTCGCGCTGACCGGCATCCTGCTCACCCCGCTCGCCGACGTCGACTCCCAGTCCTTCGACGGGCCGACGCTGCCGTCGATCTGGACGGCCGGCGCGGTCCTCGCCTTCGCCATCAAGGGCGGCTGGCGGTGGGCGGCCTTCGCCTCCACGTTCGTCGCCGCCGCCAACATCATCCAGCGCGGCGAGCCCAGCCGGGACACCTACCACAACGTCCTGCTGGTCTGGGTCGCCTCCATCGCCATCGGGTACGTCGTCGAGGTCGCCCGCGCCAGTGAGCGCACCCTCGCCCGCGCCCTGGAGATCGAGGCCGCCACCCGCGAACGCGAACGGCTCGCCCGCGACATCCACGACAGCGTGCTCCAGGTCCTCGCCATGGTCCAGCGCCGCGGCACCGCCATCGGCGGCGAGGCGGCCGACCTGGGCCGGATGGCCGGGGAGCAGGAGGTCGCCCTGCGCACCCTGGTCTCCAGCGGCCTCGTACCTCCCACCCGGGTCTCCGAGGACGCCGCCGAGGGCGCCGTGGTCCGCACGGTCGAGGTCGACGAGGAGGACAGCCCCGGCGACGGGGGCGCCGTGGACCTGCGCGCCCTGCTCGCCCCGCACGCCGGATCCCGGACGAGCTTCGCCGAGCCGGGCGCCCCGGTCCTGCTCCCCGCCGCCTCCGCCCGGGAGCTGGCCGCCGCCGTCAGCGCCGCCCTGGACAACGTCCGGGTGCACGCGGGCCCGGACGCCCAGGCGTGGATCCTGGTCGAGGACGAGCCGGACGAGGTGATCGTCACCGTCCGGGACGACGGCCCCGGCATCCCCGAAGGGCGGCTCGCCCAGGCGGAGGGGGAGGGGCGGCTCGGGGTGGCGCTCTCCATCCGCGGCCGACTGCGCGACCTGGGCGGCACGGCAGAGCTGATCTCGGTGCCCGGACAGGGCTGTGAGGTCGAGTTGAAGGTTCCCAAAGCAGCGAAGGTTTCCCGGGGGAAGGCAGGAACGGCCCGATGAGCACGAACACACCACAGGACGAGCAGGGGGCGGCGGACCGGCCCATCAGGGTCATGGTCGTCGACGACCACCCCATGTGGCGCGACGCGGTCGCCCGCGACCTGACCGAGTCCGGCTTCGACGTCGTCGCGACCGCCGGGGACGGCGCGCAGGCGGTGCGCCGGGCCAAGGCGGTGAGCCCGGACGTCCTCGTCCTCGACCTGAACCTTCCCGGCATGCCCGGCGTCCAGGTCTGCAAGGAGCTCGTCGGCTCCCACCCCGGCCTGCGGGTCCTGGTCCTCTCCGCGAGCGGCGAGCACGCCGACGTCCTGGAGGCGGTGAAGTCCGGAGCTACCGGCTATCTGCTGAAGTCCGCCTCCACCCAGGAACTGACCGACGCCGTCCGCTCCACCGCGGCCGGCGACCCGGTCTTCACCCCGGGCCTGGCGGGCCTGGTCCTCGGCGAGTACCGCCGGCTCGCCTCCGACCCCGCACCCGTGGCGTCGGACGAGCCCAAGGCCCCGCAGCTCACCGACCGGGAGACCGAGGTGCTGCGACTCGTCGCCAAGGGACTCTCGTACAAGCAGATCGCCGAACGCCTGGTGATCTCCCACCGCACGGTCCAGAACCATGTGCAGAACACCCTCGGCAAGCTCCAGCTGCACAACCGGGTGGAGCTCGTGCGGTACGCCATCGAGCGCGGCCTCGACGACGTCTGATCCGGCGGGGGCGGGGCCGTGGCCGTATATTCGCGCTGACCGGCCCTGCCCTGTTCCGACCCCAGACACAGCTCGGGAGAACTCGTGGAAATCCTGGCCTTCGGCGTGCAGTCCGACGAGAAGCCCCTGATCGAGAAGGCCTTCGAAGGGCTGCACGAGGTCCGCTGCCTGGACGTCTTCCTCAACCGGGACACCGCCCCCATCGCGGCCGGCCACGAGATCATCTCCACGAGTGTCAACGCCGACCTGAGCGCCCCGGTGCTCCAGACGCTCGCCGCCGGCGGCACGCAGATGATCGCCCAGCGCTCCACCGGCTTCAACAACATCGACCTGGAGGTCGCCGAGCGCCTCGCCCTGCGCGTCGCCCGGGTCTCCTACTACTCGCCGTACTCGGTCGCCGAATTCGCCTGGACGCTCGCCATGGCCGTCAACCGGCGCATCATCCGGGCCGCGAGCCGCACCCGGGACTTCGACTTCCGCCTCGACGGGCTGCTCGGCCGGGACATGCGCGGCCGGACCGTCGGCGTGCTCGGCACCGGCAAGATCGGCGAGGCGTTCACCCGGATCGCCCACGGCTTCGGCATGAAACTGCTCGGCTGGGACGTCGCCGAGAACCCGGCCTGCGTCGAGCTGGGCATGGAGTACGTGGCGAAGGAGCGGCTGTTCGCCGAGGCCGACCTGATCAGCCTGCACGTGCCGCTGCTGCCCAGCACCCAGCACATCATCGACGAGGGCGCCCTCAAGGCGATGAAGGACGACGCGATCCTCGTCAACTCCAGCCGCGGCGGCCTCATCGACACCGCCGCCCTGGTCACCGAACTCCGCGCGGGCCGCTTCCTCGGCGTCGGACTCGACGTGTACGAGGCGGAGGCCGGGCTGTTCTTCCTCGACAAGTCCCTGGAGGGCATCGACGACGACACCCTCGCCCGGCTGGTGACCTTCCCCAACGTCATCGTCACCTCCCACCAGGCGTACTACACCGAGGACGCGGTGGGCCAGATCATCGACGCGACCGTTCAGAACGTCACCGACTACCTGGCCCGCCGCACCGGCGAGAACGTCCTCGTGCCGAGGACGTGAGACCGGCCGCTCAGCCCGCCACGGGCAGCCCCGCCAGCAGCTCCGTCACGATCGCCGAGCCCCGTACGGTCAGCACCGACTCCGGGTGGAACTGCACCGAGGCGAAGCCCGGCCCCCGCAGCGCGTGCAGCTCCCCGCTCTCCTCGTCCCGGCTCACCTCGATCCCGTGCGCGGCCAGCTCGGCGGCGGCCGGGCCGTCGCACCGGGCGGTGAAGCTGTTGTAGAAGCCCACCGTCTCCGGCCGCCCGAACAGCTCGATCCTGGTCTGCGCCCCCTGGTACGGCACCGCCTTGCGGACGATCTCCAGACCCAGCTCCGCCGCGATCAGCTCATGCCCGAGGCAGACCCCCAGCAGCCCGTGCCGGTGGTCCCGCACCAGCTCGGCGGCGATCTCCCGCAGCAGCCGCATCTTCGGGTCGGTGAGGTCTCCCGGGTTCCCCGGGCCGGGGCCCAGCACCACGGGCCCCTCGTGCGCCCGGACCACCTCGCGCAGCCCCGGCTCGTCGTAGCGGCGCACCGAGACGTCGAGCCCGGACGCCCGCAGCAGATGGGCCAGCATCGCGGTGAACGTGTCCTCGCCGTCCACCACCAGGGCGTGCCCGGACAGGTCCCGGACGCGCTCCTGCATCCGCAGCCAGAACGGGGCGAGCCCCCCGCGCCGGTCGTCCAGCGCCGCCTGCACCCGGGGGTCGGAGGCGAGGTGCGGACGGTCCGCCTCCGCCGCCGGGCGGCCCGGCCGCACCCCGAGCGCGGCCAGCACCCCGGCCGCCTTGGCGTGCGTCTCGGCCACCTCGCTCTCCGGATCCGAGTGGCGTACGAGCGTGGCCCCGACCGGCACCCTCAGCGAACCGTCGGGATCGATGTCGGCGGTACGGATCAGGATCGGCGAGTCCAGCGTCTGCGCCCCGTTCGCGTCCCGGCCCAGCAGGGCCAGCGCCCCCGCGTAGTAGCCGCGGCCCCCGGACTCGTACCGCTCGATCACCCGGCACGCGTTCTGCACCGGGGAGCCGGTCACGGTCGCCGCGAACATCGTCTCGCGCAGCACGTCCCGGACGTCCAGCGAGGACTTCCCGCGCAGCTCGTACTCGGTGTGCGCGAGGTGGGCCATCTCCTTGAGCCGGGGGCCGACCACCACCCCGCCCATGTCGCCCACCGTGCACATCATCTTCAGCTCCTCGTCGACCACCATGGACAGCTCCTCGCTCTCCTTGCGGTCCCCGAGGAACGCCAGCAGGCTCTCCGCGGTGGGCCCCTCGGCCGGGTAGCGGTACGTCCCGCTGATCGGGTTCATCACGACCGTCCCGCCTGACATCCGCACATGCACTTCAGGGCTGGCGCCCACCAGGGCCCTGTCCCCGGTGTGCACCACGAACGTCCAGTACGCGCCCCGCTCGCCCGCCAGCAGCCGCCGGAACAGCGCCAGCGCGTCCGCCCGCCCGAACCCGGGGATCTCGCCCCGGAACGTCCGCCGGATCACGAAGTTCGCGCCCTCGCCCTGCCCGATCTCGTCCCGGATCACCCGCCGCACGATGTCCGCGTACTCCTCGTCCGGCACGTCGAAGCCGCGGTCCGCCACGGTCACCTCATGCGCGGGCAGCGCCGCCAGCACCTCCGCGAGCTCCAGCTCGTGCGACTCGTCGGCGACCAGCACGCTCAGCGGGGTGCCGTCGTCGCGGACGTCGAAGCCGCGCTCGGCGATCTGCCGGAACGGCACCAGGGCCAGCGCGGGCGACGCGCCCACCGGCAGATCGGCCAGCCGGTCCGCCTCCCGCACCCCGCCGATCAGCAGTTCGACGTGATCGTGGTCACGGCCGGGCGTACGGCGGCGCAGCAGCGCGAACGGCGGGGCGTCCTCGGCGAGCAGCCGGCGGATGAGGTCGGAGGCGGATCGGGACGGGATCTGGGACATGGGGAGCAGGTTCCTTCCGGACGGTCCGCACGGGGATCCGCAGGGGATCCGCACGGGTTCACAGGGAGAGGAACGGCTCCTGAACACAGAAAAGGCCGCCCCTCGGGCGGCCTTCGCGAAGTGTCAGCGCGATGAATCAGCGGGCCGCCGGATGAGCGGTCCACCACCAGTTCTGGATCGAGATCTGGATCTTCTGCGTCGACATGCCCCGACCTTAGCGGACGATCCGGGCGCCTGAGCGGGTGTCTCACCCATTGAGCGTTCGAATGGACGCCCTCCAGGACCCCGTAATGTTGTC
Organism: Streptomyces rubiginosohelvolus; assembly: GCF_014649875.1. Taxonomy (GTDB): domain Bacteria; phylum Actinomycetota; class Actinomycetes; order Streptomycetales; family Streptomycetaceae; genus Streptomyces; species Streptomyces rubiginosohelvolus. Next base: position 83,677 of record NZ_BMTW01000014.1, read on the forward strand.
CACGTGACCGTGAACGCCAATACCTCCGTCGCCGGTGGCAACACCTGGCGAGACCTTCCCGCGGCGCAGCAGCCCGAGTACCCCGACTCCGAGGCGCTGCGCGATGTACTCGCGGACCTCGCGTCGTATCCGCCGCTCGTCTTCGCGGGCGAGTGCGACCAGCTGCGCGCCCGTCTGGGAGCCGTCGCCAAGGGCGAGGCGTTCCTGCTGCAGGGCGGCGACTGTGCCGAGGCCTTCGACGCCGTGTCCGCCGAGCACATCCGGGCCAAGCTGAAGACGCTGCTCCAGATGAGCGCCGTCCTGACCTACGCCGCCTCCGTGCCGGTCGTCAAGGTCGGCCGGATCGCGGGCCAGTACTCCAAGCCGCGCTCCAAGGGGACCGAGACCCGCGACGGCGTGACCCTGCCGACCTACCGCGGCGACTCGGTGAACGGCTTCGCCTTCACCGAGGAGGCCCGGGTCCCGGACCCGCAGCGGCTGAAGCAGATGTACCACGCGTCCTCCTCCACGCTGAACCTGGTGCGCGCCTTCACCACCGGCGGTTACGCCGACCTGCGCCAGGTCCACGCCTGGAACCAGGACTTCGTGAAGTCGTCCCCCGCAGGCCAGCGCTACGAGGCCCTGGCCCGCGAGATCGACAACGCGCTCAACTTCATGAAGGCGTGCGGCACCGACCCGGCCGAGTTCAAGGCGGTCGAGTTCTACGCCTCGCACGAGGCGCTGCTGCTGGACTACGAGACGGCGCTGACCCGCACCGACTCGCGCACCGGCCAGCTGTACGACACCTCCGGCCACATGGTCTGGATCGGTGAGCGCACCCGCCAGATGGACGGCGCGCACATCGAGTTCGCCTCGAAGGTCCGCAACCCCATCGGCATCAAGCTCGGCCCGACGACCACCGTCGACGAGGCGCTCGGCTACGTCGACCGCCTCGACCCCGAGCGCGAGCCGGGCCGGCTGACCTTCATCGTCCGCATGGGCGCCGACAAGGTCCGCGACAAGCTCCCCGAGCTGGTCGAGAAGGTCACCGCCTCCGGCGCGACCGTCGCCTGGGTGACCGACCCGATGCACGGCAACACCTTCGAGGCCGCCTCCGGTCACAAGACGCGCCGGTTCGACGACGTCCTGGACGAGGTCAAGGGCTTCTTCGAGGTCCACAAGGGCCTCGGCACCCACCCGGGCGGCATCCACGTGGAGCTGACCGGCGACGACGTCACCGAGTGCGTGGGCGGCGGCCACGAGATCTTCGTGGACGACCTGCACCAGCGCTACGAGACGGCCTGCGACCCCCGGCTCAACCGCAGCCAGTCGCTCGACCTGGCCTTCCTCGTCGCCGAGATGTACCGCGACCAGTAGAAGTCCTCGCCGGACGCACCTGTGGGGCACGGATCCATGTGATCCGTGCCCCACAGTCGTACCCAGGACTTTTGCGCCACCCGGGGGGCGGGTAAGGTTAGGTTAGCCTCACCGACGAAGACCGGGACGGCATCAGCGACCGACCCGCAGGGAGGTGAACCGCATGTACGTCTGCTCCTGCTTCGGCGTCACCGAGGCACAGGTCAAGAAGCATGCGGACGCCGGTGCCTGCACACCCCGGCAGATCGCGTCGGCCTGCAAGGCCGGCACGGACTGCGGTGGCTGTGTGCGCCGCATCCAGGCTCTGCTGGGCCGCGGCGACTGCCCGCGCCGCGAGCTGCTCGACCAGCGGCCGGAACCCGTGGCCGCCTCCGTCGCCCGCCCGGCCCTCTCCGACGCCGCCTGAGCGGCCGTCCGGCGGTCAGCTCTCCGGCTGCTCGATCAGCTGCGCGATGTAGAGCGGCTCACCGAGCTTCTCCACCAGCTCCAGCTGGGTGTCGAGGTAGTCGATGTGGTGCTCCTCGTCCTCCAGGATCGACTCGAAGATGTTCGCGGAAGTGATGTCTCCCTTGCCGCGCATCACCTCGATACCGCGCTTGAGGCGGTCGATCGCCTCCACCTCGACCTGGCGGTCCGCCTGGAACATCTCGGTCACCGTCTGACCCACCCGGACGTGGAACAGCCGCTGGTAGTTCGGCAGTCCGTCCAGGAACAGGATCCGGTCGGTGAGGATCTCGGCGTGCTTCATCTCGTCGAAGGACTCGGCCCGGGTGTACTTGGCGAGCTTGGTCCACCCGAAGTTGTCCTGCATCTTCGCGTGCAGGAAGTACTGGTTGATCGCAGTCAATTCGGCGGTCAGCTGCTCATTGAGAAACTCAAGGACCTCGGGGTCGCCCTGCATGGCAAAGGTTCCTTCCAACCGGTGATCGATCTGGCAAGTAGGCCAGATCCTCGCACCGCGCTCAGCGGCCGTCCAGTAAGTGCACGCTTAGTACGAGTTGCCCCCATGGAGGTCCTCCCTGGTCATGACCACCCCTGCCTGTCTGTCACCATGGAGACATGGGTCAGCCGGAAAACCGGGAGAATCGCGGAGCAGAGCAGTCGGAGCTTCCACCAGGACAGCGACTGCAGCGCGGATGGCCGGTCACCCATTACGGGCCCGTTCCCAAGTTCAAGCCCGACCGCTGGGAGTTCCGGGTCTTCGGAGCCACCGCCGACGGCGACAAGCACTGCTGGAACCACCAGGACTTCTCGGCCCTGCCGTTCTCCTCGGTCGTCGCCGATCTGCACTGCGTGACGAAGTTCAGCATGATCGGCGCCGAATGGGGCGGGGTCCCCGCCCGCGCGATCCTCGAACTGGCACCGCCGGCCCCCGACGCCACCCATGTGATGGTCTGGGCCGAGTACGGCTTCTCCTCGAACCTGCGCCTGGCCGACTTCGCCTCCGAGCGCACCCTCTTCGCCACCCACAAGGACGGCGAACTCCTCACCGCCGAGCACGGCTTCCCGCTCCGCCTCGTCGTCCCCCACCTGTATGCCTGGAAGGGCCCGAAATGGGTCCGGGGCATCGAGTACATGACGGCGGACCGCCGCGGATTCTGGGAGGAGCGGGGCTACCACAACATCGGCGACCCCTGGTCCGAGCAGCGCTACTCCTACCAGGAGGAGCCGGGCGACGGCCCGGAGCTGTAGGGCCTGTCGTCAAACTGCCGCCTGCCGCGCTCCGGGCGACGACGGCAGTTTGACGACAGGCCCTAGCGCTCTAGCGGGTGCCGCGCAGCTCCTTCAGCCGGGCCACGTCCGCCGTGTGCCCCTCCTTGCCGCCGGGCGTCTCGATGATCAGCGGTACGCCCTCGGTCGCCGGATGGGCGAACAGCTCGGCGAACGGCTCCGCCCCGATGTGCCCTGCGCCGATGTTCTCGTGCCGGTCCTTGTGGGCGCCCACGACGTCCTTGGAGTCGTTGGCGTGGATCAGCTTCAGCCGCCCCTCGCCTACCGTCCCCACCAGCAGGTCCAGCGTCTGCCGCATCCCCGTCGGACCCGTCAGGTCGTGCCCGGCGGCGTAGATGTGGCAGGTGTCCAGGCAGATGCCGAGCTTCGGGTGGGAGTCCAGCGCCTCGAAGTACGGGCCGAAGTCCCAGGTCCGGGAGCAGAGCGAGAAGCCCTGGCCGGCCGTCGACTCCAGCAGCAGATCCGGATCGTCGTCATGGGTCAGCTCGTCCAGCAACGGCCGCATGTGCTCCCGCACCTGGGCCAGCGCCTCGGCGCGCGGCCGCCCGCCGGTAGCCGAACCGGTGTGCACCACCACGCCCAGCGCGCCGATCTCCCGGGCCCGCCGCAGCGAGTGGCGCAGGGACTCCACGGACTTCTCCACCGTCGCCTCGGTGTGCGAGCCGAAGTTGATCAGATACGGGGCGTGGACGTACGCCGGGATCGAGGCCGCCGCGCACTCGGCGCGGAACAGCTCGTCCTGCGCCGGGTTCCCGACGGGCGTCGCCCAGCCGCGCGGGTTCGCCACGAAGACCTGCACGGTCTCCGCCGCCAGCTCGCGCGCGTACTCCAGGCCGACCTTGGCGAGGCCGCCGGCCACCGGGACATGCCCGCCCACCGGGTTGCGCAGAGAGTCCATCCGGTTCTAGAGCCCCTTGGTCTTGATGGTGATCGTGGAGCCTTCGGGGGCCTGCTCGCCGCCGTCCACGGACTGGCTGGCGATGGTGTCGCTGAAGGAGAGGAACGGCCGGTCGACCTCCACCTCGAAGCCCGCCTCCTCCAGGGTGCTCCGCGCCTCGTCGACGTCCCGACCGGTGACGTCGGGGACGTCCAGCATCCGGGGGCCCTTGGAGACGGTCAGCTGGATCGTGTCGCCCTCGGCCGCCTCGGCGCCCTCCTTGGGGGACTGCTCGGCGACGGCTCCCTCGTCCTCGGGGGAGTGCACCCGGCCGGGCAGCACCTCGGCCTTCAGCCCCTCGGCCTCCAGCTCGGCGGTGGCTTCCTCGGCGGAGAGCCCGGTGACGTCCGGGACGTCGACCGGGGCGCCCTTGCTGACGACGAGCGCCACGGCCGTGTCCGGATTGCGGTCGGTGCCGGCGCGGGGATCCGTGCGGATCACCTCGCCCCGGGCCACGTCCTCGCTGAACTCCCTGGTCACCATCCCCGGGACCAGGCCCACCTTCTTCAGGGAGCGCCGGGCGTCCCCGAGGGAGCTGCCCACCACATCGGGCACCCGCACGATCTCCGGGCCCCGCGAGACGACGAGCCGCACCGAGCCGTTGCCCCGGATCCGGTCGCCGGAGGCGGGGTCGCTGCTGACGACCTCGCCCCGCTCGACCGTGTCGCTGAAGACCCGGTCCACACCCTTCAGCCCGAGCCCGGCGTCCGCGATCCGCTTCTCGGCGGTCTGCTGGGTCTGCCCGAGCACCGAGGGGACCTGGGTGAACTGGCCGGAGTTGATGTACCAGACGCCCGTGCCGATCCCCAGGGTCAGCAGGACGGCGGTGAGCGCGATGATCAGCTTGCGGTGCGGCCCGCCGAACGGACCGCGCCGGCCGCCCCGGCGCCGGGCCGGAGCGGCGGGCCCCGCGGGCGGCATCGCCAGACGGCTGGTGCGGTGCACGCCGTCCCCGCCACCGTCCTCCGGAAGAGCCCGGGGGATCACGCTCGTACGGTCGTCCGCGCCGTCATGGGAGTCCGCCAGCGCCTGCGGCGGTACGGCGTCCAGCTCGGCCTCGGTCAGCCCGGCGCGGGCCTCACGGGTCTCGGCCAGCAGCAGCACCGCGTCGTGCGGGCGCACCTCGGGGTTGCGGGCGGTCGCGCTCGCCACCAGGGAGTCCAGCGCGACGGGGAGCCCGGGCACGACGGCGGACGGGGCCGGGACGTCGGAGTTGAGGTGCTGGTAGATGACCTGGGCGGCGTTCTCGCCGGTGTGCGGTTTGGCGCCGGTGAGCATCTCGTACAGCACGACCCCGCAGGCGTACACATCGCTGCGGGTGTCGGCGGTGCCGTGCTCGATCTGCTCGGGGGCCAGATACGACACCGTGCCCAGCAGCGAGCCGGTGGTGTCGGTGGCCGTGCCGACCGCCCTGACCAGGCCGAAGTCGGCGACCTTCACCCGGCCGTCGTCCCCTATCAGGACGTTCTCCGGCTTCATGTCGCGGTGCACGAACCCGGCCCGGTGCGCGGCGCCGAGCGCGGCGAGGACCGGCTCCAGGATGTCCAGCGCGGCCCGGGGCTGGAGGGCCCCGCGCTCGCGCAGCACGTCGCGCAGGGTGCAGCCCGCCACGTACTCCATCGCGAGATAGACGTACGCGCCCTGAGCGCCCTGGTCGAAGACCGCGACGACATTGGGGTGCGCCAGGCGGGCCACCGACTTGGCCTCCCGGATGAAGCGCTCGACGAACGAGACGTCGGTGGCGAGCGCCGGGTGCATCACCTTGAGGGCGAGCACCCGGTCCAGGCGGGTGTCCACGGCCCGGTAGACCGTGGCCATCCCGCCGACGGCGATGCGCGCCTCAATGCGATACCGGCCGTCGAGCAGCTGCCCGACGAGAGGGTCCTGGAGGGTCGTGTCCACCCCGAGAGTCTACGAGCCGCCACGGACACCCCGGACGGGCCGGGGCACTCCCGGGGCCGTTCCCTTACCGACCTGTGACAAGGAGGTTTTCAGCCCCTCCGGCGATTGAGGAGCGGGGGTTCGGGGGCAGCGCCCCCGACGGTCACCGGCTCAGAACGCGGGCCGCTCCGGATCGAACGCCGCCCGCCCCGCCACCGGCGACGACGCCTCGGCGAAGTGGCGACGCGGAATCCGGCCGGCACGGCGGGCCAGCCGGCCCGCCTCCACCGCGTGACGCATCGCACCCGCCATCAGCTCCGGCTCCTGGGCCCGTGTCACCGCCGAGGCGAGCATCACAGCCGCGCACCCCAGTTCCATCGCCTGCGCCGCGTCCGATGCGGTCCCGGCCCCCGCGTCGAGGATCACCGGCACCCCGGCCCGCTCCACGATCAGCTCGAAGTTGTGCGGGTTGCGGATGCCGAGCCCGGAGCCGATGGGGGAGCCCAGCGGCATGATCGCCGCGCACCCCACGTCCTCCAGTTTCCGGGCGAGCACCGGGTCGTCGTTGGTGTAGGGCAGGACCACGAACCCGTCGTCGACCAGGATCTCCGCCGCGTCCAGCAGCTCGATCGGGTCGGGCAGCAGGGTCCGCTCGTCGGCCACCACCTCCAGCTTCACCCAGTCCGTGCCGAGCGCCTCCCGGGCCAGCCGGGCGGTCAGCACCGCCTCACCCGCGGTGAAGCAGCCCGCGGTGTTCGGCAGGACCTGGATGGAGAGCCGCTCCAGCACGGAGAGCACCGAACCCTGCACGGTCGGGTCAAGACGGCGCATCGCGACCGTGGTCAGCTCGGTGCCCGAAGCGATCAGCGAGCGCTCCAGCACCTCCAGGCTCGGGGCCCCGCCGGTGCCCATGATCAGCCGGGATCCGAACGTGGCGGGTCCCAGCGTGAAGACGTCGTCCGACATGGTCAGCCTCCCTGTACGGCCGTCAGGACCTCGACGCGGTCGCCCTCGCCGAGCGTGGTGGTGGCCCACTGGCCGCGCGGGACGACGCTCTCGTTGACGGCTGCGGCGACCCCGGAGCGGGCCTGGGTCAGGGCGCCGACCAGGGCGCCCAGGTCGGTCCCGGCGGGAACGGCACGGGCTTCCCCGTTCACCGAGACGGAAACGGTGGCGGGCGCGGTGCCTTCCGGTGCTGCTGCTCGCGGTACGGAGATGCCTTCCGGCGCGGCGGGCTGCTGGGTCATACGGGCTGCTCCTGGAGTGCGGGGGCGGCGGGCTCGAAACGGCCGGGCGAGAAGGGGCGGGCCTCCTCGGGCAGCTCGCCGGTGGTCAGGGCGTCGGCCATCGCGTCCCCGGTGACGGGCGTCAGCAGGACCCCGTTGCGGTGGTGGCCGGTGGCGAGCAGGAGACCGGGCAGGACGGTCGGGCCGAGCAGCGGGGCGTTGTCGGGCGACGCGGGACGCAGACCGGCCCGGGTCTCGGTCAGCGGCAGCTCGGTGATGCCCGGCACCAGCTCATGGGCGTCGCGCAGCAGCTCGTACACCCCGCCGGCCGTGACCGTGGTGTCCCAGCCCATCTCCTCGCTGGTGGCGCCGACGACCAGCTCGCCGTTCTCGCGCGGTACGAGGTAGAGGTGGCCGCCCCGCACCACGGCGCGCACGGTGCGGCTGAGGAAGGGGGCGTACGCCGGGGGCACGGTGAGCCGGAGGACCTGGCCCTTGACCGGGCGTACCGGTGGCACGAGCTCCGGCGGGAGCCCCGCGAGCCGCCCGCTGAGACTGCCCGCGGCGAGCACGACCTGGTCGGCCGCGAACTCCTTACCGTCGCCGAGCGAGGCCCCGGTGGCCCGGCCCCTCTCGACGGTGAGCCGCTCGGCGGTCGTCCGGCGAAACGCGACCCCGGCCCGCTCGCACGCGGTCAGCAGCGCCGAGGCGAGGCGGCGCGGATCCACCTGGTGGTCGCCGTCGACCCGGAGCCCGCCCCGGACTCCCGGGGCCAGCATCGGTTCGAGCCGGCGGCACTCACGGCCGCTCAGCCAGACCGACTCCAGACCCGAACGCTCCTGGAGGGCGTGCAGTTCGCGCAGATGCGCCCGGTCGTCGGAGTCCAGCGCGACGGCGAGCGTGCCGCAGCTCCGGAAGCCGGTGTCCCGGCCGCTCGCCTCCTCCAGCTCCCCGACGAACGCCGGATAGCGGGCGGCGGAGGTGAGGTTGAGGCCGAGCAGCATCTGCTCGCCGTAGTGCAGTTCGGTGACGGCGGCCAGCATGCCCGCCGCGACCTGGGCGGCTCCGCCGCCCGGTGCGGGATCGGCCACGGTGACCGCCAGCCCGCGCTGTGCGGCCCGCCACGCGGTGACCAGGCCGATGATGCCGCCCCCGATGACGAGGACGTCGGATCCTGAGGTTCCCGTTCCCCCCAAGGCTCCGGAGGTCTTCCCCGAGACGCGCATGAGTGTCCAGCCCCTCCCTTCGCCGGCATGACCCGGATCAGGTTCGTACGGTCGGAAGCCGTCCAGCCTCCCTCTCAGCCCGGTGCGTCCGGGCTCCCGCGAGTGTTCTACCTTGGCCACCCTAAACCCCGCCGTCCACCGCCCAGTAGGGGAGCCGTCATCATGGCCCGTTCGCTCGACGGACTCGTCCTCGCGCCCGTCGCCGACCAGGCCCCGGGCCAGGTCGGCACCCGCACCCGCTTCACGTACCACGAGCAAGGCGGCCGGATCTGGGCCGAGTACACGGGCGGCGACGTCGTCCACGGCCATCTCGTCGGCACCCGGGACGGGGACGCGCTGGACTTCCGCTATGTCCAGCTCAAGCAGGACGGAACGACATCCTCCGGGCACTGCCTCTCCACTGTCACCGAGCTCACCGATGGCCGGGTCCGTCTGGAGGAGCGCTGGGAGTGGGAGTCCCAGGAAGGCAGCGGGACCAGCGTGGTGGAGGAAGTGGCCTCCTGAGGGCCGTCCTGAGGGCCGGTGTCCGGCAGCCGTCTTCCTGACGCTTCGTCAGATGATTAAGGTGGACAGGTGAGCGAGCAGCAGACGGAGAAGAGTCCGGCCCGGAACGTCGTGGTCGTCGGCGCGGGCATGGCGGGCGTGCAGAGCGCCGTCGCCCTGCGCGAGGCGGGCTTCACCGGCCCCGTCACCCTGATCGGCGCCGAGCCCCACCAGCCCTACGACCGCCCGCCGCTGTCCAAGGCCGTGCTGCTGGGCAAGGCCGAGGACTCCGCCTTCGACGTCGACTTCGAGGCGCTGGACATCACCCTGCGCCTCGGTCTGGACGTCACCGCCCTGCGCGCCGCCGACCATGTGCTGGACACCGCCGACGGGCCCGTCCGCTACGACGCCCTGATCCTCGCGACCGGCGCCGAACCCCTGACCCTGCCCGGCACCGAGGGCGTGCCCGGCGTCCATCTGCTGCGCACCCTCGACGACGCCGCCCGGCTGCGGCCCGTCCTGGACCGGCAGCACGACGTGGTCGTCGTCGGGGCGGGCTGGATCGGCGCGGAGTTCGCCACCGCAGCCCGCGCCGCGGGCTGCGCCGTCACCGTGGTCGAGGCCGCGGCCCGCCCGCTCGCGGGCACCCTGCCCGCCGAGGTGGCCTCCCCGATGGCCGCCTGGTACGCCGGGAGCGGCGCCGAACTCCTCACCGGGGCCCGGGTCGAGCGCGTCGAGGAGGGGGCCGTGATCCTCGCGGACGGCCGCACCCTGCCCGCCGGAGCCGTGGTCGTCGGCGTCGGCGCGCGCCCCGCCACCGGCTGGCTCGCGGGCTCCGGGATCGCCCTCGGCCCGGACGGTTCGGTCACCGCCGACAGCGCCCTGCGCACCTCGCTGCCCGATGTGTACGCGGTCGGCGACTGCGCCTCCTTCCCCTCGGCCCGCTACGGAACCCGGCTGCTGGTCCACCACTGGGACAACGCCCTCCAGGGTCCGCGCACCGCCGCGGCCGCGATCATGGCGGCGGAGAGCGGCGCACCGCTCCCGGTCTACGACCCCGTCCCGTACTTCTGGTCCGAGCAGTTCGGCCGCTTCGTGCAGTACGCCGGCCACCACGCCGACGCCGACACCCTGCTGTGGCGCGGCGACGGGGCGGACGCCACCTGGTCGGTGTGCTGGCTGCGCGACGGGGCGCTGGCCGCCGTGCTCGCCGTGGGCCGCCCGCGCGATCTCGCCCAGGGGCGCAGGCTCATCGAGTCGGGGGCCGCCCTCGACCCGGAGAAGGTCGCCGACCCCGCCGTACCCCTGAAGTCCACCGCCCTCTGACCGCCCCGGGACCGCCGCTGACACCCCCCGTACGGTCGGCCCGGCTACCGACTGTCAGTCCCAGGTGGCAGGCTTGTCCCCGTGACCGAGATTGACGCAAAGACCGATGCTCTCGTCCCCGCCTGGCTTCACCTTCCCGACATCGCGGAAATGCTCGATGTCCAGGTGACGCGCGTACGGCAGTTGGTCAAGGAGGGCCAGCTCATCGCCGTACGCCGTGGTGAGAACCGGACGCTCCAGGTGCCCGCCGCCTTCATCGACGGCGACAAGGTGGTCAAGGGCCTCTCCGGCACCCTGACCCTCCTGAAGGACGACGGCTTCTCCGAGGAAGAGATGCTGGAGTGGCTCTTCACTCCCGACCCGACCCTGCCCGGCACCCCCGCGCAGGCGCTGAGCGAGAATCGCGGGACGGAGGTGAAGCGCCGCGCCCAGGCGCTCGCCGTCTGACCGATACGCCAGGAAGCGGTGCACGGGCCGTCCGACACGGCCCGTGCACCCGCACGACCACGGGGGAATCCACTCCGCCGTGACGACCACGGGGGTTTCCACCATGTCCACACCTCGCGAGCAGCTGTCCGACGCCCGGCTCTACCTGTGCACGGACGCCCGCAAGCGGCAGGGTGACCTCCCCGCCTTCCTCGACGCCGTGCTCACCTCCGGCGTCGACATCGTCCAGCTCCGGGACAAGGGCATGGAAGCCGCCGAGGAGCTGGAACACCTCGCGGTGTTCGCCGACGCCTGCCGCCGGCACGGCAAGCTTCTCGCCGTGAACGACCGCGCCGACGTCGCCCACGCCATCGGCGCCGACGTCCTGCACCTCGGCCAGGGCGACCTGCCCGTCCCCGCCGCCCGCGCGATCATCGGCGCCGACCGGCTGATCGGCCGCTCCACGCACGCCGAGGCCGAGGTCGACGCCGCCGTCGCCCAGGACGGCGTGGACTACTTCTGCACCGGCCCCTGCTGGCCCACCCCCACCAAGCCCGGCCGCCACGCCCCCGGCCTCGACCTCGTGCGCTACGCCGCCTCGCTCGGCGGGCAGCGCCCCTGGTTCGCGATCGGCGGGATCGACGCGGGCAATCTGGACCAGGTGCTGGACGCCGGGGCCCGCCGCGTCGTCGTCGTCCGGGCCGTCACCGAGGCCGACGACCCGGCCGCCGCCACCGCCGAGCTGGCCCGCCGCGTCCGGGCACACACGAGCTGAACTCCGCGCGTACGGGCGGCGGACATCCCGGGCCCGAGCCGGGGAATGTCCGAGGAGTGGACAACAGTCCGGCAATTCGAGACAAACTTTCCCGCTCTGGTTGGGTGAGTGTCCACCCCCTGGTTAACCTCCCCTTATGGCCCTTGGAACAGCTTCCACCAGGACGGATCACGCGCGCACGGTGCGTGACCTGCTGGCGACCGGCAAAACGTCGTACTCCTTCGAGTTCTGGGCTCCCAAGACGGAGAAAGGTGAGCGCAACCTCTGGAACGCGCTGCGCCGGGTCGAGGCGGTCCGGCCGAGCTTCGTCTCCGTGACGTACGGCGCCGGAGGCTCCACCCGCGCCGGGACGGTCAAGGCCACCCAGGAGATCGCGGCGGACTCCACGCTCACCCCGGTCGCCCACCTCACCGCGGTCAACCACTCGATCGCCGAGCTGCGCAACATGGTCGGGCAATACGCCGACGCGGGCATCAGGAACATCCTCGCCGTCCGCGGCGACCCGCCGGGCGACCCGATGGGCGAGTGGGTGGAGCACCCGCAGGGGGTGCAGTACGCCGCCGACCTCGTCCGCCTCATCAAGGAATCGGGCGACTTCTGCGTCGGCGTCGCGGCATTTCCCGAAATGCACCCCCGGTCCACCGACTGGGAGACGGACATCGGTCATTTCGTGGACAAGTGCCGGGCGGGCGCGGATTACGCGATCACCCAGATGTTCTTCCGCCCGGAGGACTATCTCCGGATGCGTGACCGCGTGGTCGCTGCGGGTTGTGAAACACCGGTGATCCCCGAAGTGATGCCCCTCACCAGCGTGAAGCAACTGGAAAAGTTCTCCCAGCTCAGCAACGCGACCGTGCCCGAGTCGTTGAAAGAGCGCATCCTCGCAGCCAAGGACGATCCAGCCGCTGTACGCTCCATTGGCATCGAGTTCGCAACGGAGTTCTGCGCGGAGCTGCTGTCCGAGGGTGTGCCCGGGCTGCACTTCATCACGCTCAACAACTCGACGGCTACGCTCGAAATCTACGAGAAACTCGGACTGCACAAGCAGTCGTGACCGGTCGTACCCGCCCCCGAAGCGGTGACGGCCGAAGGAGGGGGCGGGCGTGGGCTGGACGGTCCTCTACATCGCATTCGGTCTGGTGGCACTGTGGCTGCTCGGCGAGGTGCTGCTGCAGTACAAGGCACGACTGCGCTGGCGGCTGCTCGCCTTCGGCGGCTTTCTCGGCGTGGTGGTCGGGGTGCTGCTGGCCTCCGTCCCGGTCATCATCGTCGGGACGCTCGCCTTCGCCACCGGCCAGACCTTTGTGACGCTGTCCTTCCGGCGGGGCTTCTCCACCGGCTGGGCCATAGGCGGCAGCCCGGGGGAGAGCCGTCGGCGCAAGAGCGGCGGCGAGGGCGCGGCGGTGAAGGAACCGACGCTGCAGGTCTCGGACCTGGAGGTCGCGGAGCCGGACGCCCCCGCCGGATACGACCGGCCCCCGCCCGCACCGTCCGTCTACGCGACGGAGCCGCTCCCCGACGACACCGGCCAGTACGGCGTGTACGGGGACACCGGCTACGACACGAACGGCCACGCCCACCAGGACCAGGGCCACGACGCCGACCCCTCGGCCCAGCCGCAGTACGCCGCGTACGACCCGTACACCGGCTACGGCCAGCCGCAGGCCCAGGACCCCTACGCCGGAACCTACGACTACGGCACCGGCGAACAGAGCTACGCCGCCTACTCCGACCCGTACATCGGCACCACCAACCAGGCCCCCTCCTACGGCTACGACGCCTACGGCAACGGCGACGGCTACGACAGCCAGGGCGGGCAGCAGAGCTACGCCGACCCCTACGCCCAGAGCTACGGCCAGGACACGTACGGCACGGGGGCGTACGCCACGGACACCCCGCCCGGCGGCGTCTGGGTCCCCCAGCAGCGCGACGCCGAGCAGTACCCCCCGATGCCACCGGAGCAGCCCACCGCGTACGGCAACGGCTACGACACCGGCCAGAACGAGCAGTACCGCTACTGAGCGCGCCCCTGCCGGGGCCGCGCCCCGGCTGCCGGGCCGCTCAGCGGGAGCCGCGGAAGCCGTCGCCCTCCACCACGAGCCCGGCCACCAGCGTCCCCGACATCCCGGCGTGCGGGAGACCGCCGCCCGGATGCGCCCAGCCGCCCGCGAGATACAGCCCCGGCAGCCGGGTCAGGTTGCCCGGGTGCAGATACCCGCCGTCCGCCCCGGCCAGCGCGGGCGGCGGCACCGCACCGCCCTCGGCCCCCGTCTCCGCCTCGGTCTCCGCCGGCGTACGGATCTCCGTGTGCAGGATCCGCTCCCGCAGCCCGGGAACGGCCGCGCCCGCCCGCTCCACCAGGACGTCCGCGAACCGCTGCCGCACCTCCGCGTCCCGCCAGTCGACCGGACCCTGCGGAGCCACCGTCGCGGTGAGCGTCACCGCCTCGTGCTCCGCGTCCGGGCGGGTCGCCGGATCGTCGGGGCGCAGCACCGTCACCGTGGGGTGGCCGGCGACCCGGCCCGCGAACACCGCCTCCTGCTCCGCCGCCCCCTGCGCGCTGTGCACCACGGTCCGGTGCACCGCGTCCGCCTCCCGGGCCCCGCGCAGCGACAGCAGCACCGTGAACCGGCCCGCCGCGCCCGCACCCGAGCTCGCCCGGACCGGCACATCGCCCGCGCCCCCCACCTGCTGACCCGGCACCAGACCCGGACGCGGCCGGACCCCGAGCACCACCCGGTCGGCCTCGGCCACCTCGCCGCCCGCCAGCTCCACGCCCGCCGCCCGGCCGTCCTTCTCGACGACCCGGACCACCTCGGCCCCGAAGACGAACTCCACCCGGCGGGCCACGCACCGCTCGTACACCGCGCGGGCCAGCTCCCGCATCCCGCCCATCACGTACCAGCTGCCGAAGGTCTGCTCCATGTACGGCAGCAGCGCGGCGCTCGCGGGGGCGGTGCGCGGGTCGAGGCCGTGGGCGAGCGCATACCCGTCGAGCAGGGCCGCCAGGCGCGGGTCCGCCAGCTCCCACGCGCCGATCTCCGCGACCGTGGCCGCCTGCCGGGCCGGGCGCAGCAGCCGCCGCTGCCGCACCGCCGGATACGGATCGCGCCCCAGCACCTGGTGGTCCGCGCGCAGCGGCTCCTCCAGCAGCGGCCGCCGGGAGCGGTCCCAGGCGTCCCGGGCCCGGTCCATGAAGTCGCTCCAGCGCGCCCCGGAACCCGCGCCCAGCGCCCCGTCCAGAGCGGCGGCCACCCCGGCCCGGGAGGCGTTGGGCAGGGACACCGCGGTGCCGTCCGCGAAGAGATGGCGGCTCGCCGGATCGACCTGGGCCAGCGTCACGGACTGCTCCAGCGACTCCTTGCCGGTCTTCACGAAGAGGTCCCGCTGGACGGCGGGCAGGTGCAGCAGCCCCGGCCCGGTGTCGAAGACGAAGCCCTCGTGCTCATGGCGGCCGAGCGAGCCGCCGTAGCTCGCGGACCGCTCGTAGACCGTCACCTTCTCGCCCGCGACGGCCAGCCGGGCGGCCGCCGCCATCGCGCCCGTCCCGGCGCCGATCACCGCAATGCGTGCCATGCCGGTGACTTTATCGACCGGCGCCGACAGCTCAGCCGGGAGGCCAGTGCCCACCCGTCCCGGCCAGCCGTTTCTCCTCGCGCCGCTGGGCCCGGCGGCGCAGGAAGCGGCGGATCCGGGAGGCCAGGAAGAACACGGTGACGATCCCGAGCACCAGCAGCACGGCCGCGATCACAGCGGCGGCGATCGGATTGAATATCGCGAAGGTGATGACCCCCGCGACCCCGAGGTCCTCGGCGATGCTCATCCCGACGTTGCTGAAGGGCTCCGGGGAGGTGTTGACGGCCATCCGCGTACCGGCCTTCACCAGATGGCTCATCAGCGCCGTGGACCCGCCGATCGCCCCGGCCGCCAGCTCCGGCAGCGATCCGCTCTCCCCGGCCAGCAGCGCGGCCACCACCGCCCCGGCGACCGGCCGGATCACGGTGTGCGCGGTGTCCCAGACCGAGTCCACGTAGGGGATCTTGTCCGCGATCGCCTCGCAGAGGAACAGCACACCGGCCACGATCAGGACGTCGGTGCGCTGGAGTGCGGCGGGCACCTCGTCGGAGACGCCGGTCGCGCCGAACAGGCCGAGCAGCAGGACCACCGCGTACGCGTTGACCCCGCTCGCCCAGCCGCTGGTGAACACGAGAGGGATGACAGACACGCAGGCGATCGTAACGACCCCCTGCCGGAGCCGGGTGAGGTCGCGGGCGCAGCCCTGAGTATCCGTACCTAGGCGCACAGATGAGTACCTGCGCGGATAGGCCCCGACCTGCGGGGACGGCAGAGTGATGACCACGGAAGGGGCGCTGCGCCAGGACCGCCGGCACGGGGCGGCGGAACGGTGCGGTTCCCCCGACGCAACGGGGGTGCGCGACGGAGCCCGGGGGCCACGGGGGACATACGGGGTCACGGGGAACGGGTTTCCGGATGCACGGAAGACGCCGGTCCGATGATGTTCGCGGGGGATGCGAACCTCATCGGCCGGCGTCTTCGGCTTTCCCGGCGCCTTCGCGGGAGTTGCGGCCTCAGTGCCCGCTGACCCGCCCGTGCAGCAGCAGGGACAGCGCCGAGTGGACCTCGTCGATCGAGCGCTCCGGCTGGAACGCCTGCCAGTCCAGCGCCGCCACCAGCACCATCCCGACCAGCGCGGCCGCCGTCAGCGGGATGTCGATCTCCTCGCTCAGCTCACCGCTGCGCACCGCGTCGCGCAGGACGCCCTCGACGACCGCCACGGCCTCCTGACGCACCACCAGCAGCGTGGACTGCCAGGCGCGGTTGGTGCGCCAGAGCTCGGCCACGTACAGCTGGGTGAAGGCCGGGTAGCGGTCGATGAAGGCGAGCCCGGCCCGGATCATCGCGTCCAGCGCCTCGACCCGGGTGCCGCCCCGCTCCTCGGACTCCTCGGCGGCGGCCCGCAGCGAGGCGGTGAGCAGTCCCACGCCGTGCCGGAGCAGCTCCTCGAACAGCTCGGTCTTGCTCTTGAAGTTGTAATAGACCGTGCCCTTGGCGACCCCGGCCCGCTCGGCGATCTCGTCGACCGTGGTCGCCGAGAAGCCCTTCTCGGCGATGAGCGTCACCGCCGCCTCGTAGAGCCTCTGCCGGGTGGCCTGGCGGCGCGTGGTGCCACTGCTTTCCATGGGGCCGATTCTTCCAGGCCCGGGCGAACCCGGGGACGCGACCGCGGGCGCGCTCACAGGCTCAGCTCCGGGTGCAGCCGGCTCAGGCTCCACACCTGCTTGCGGCGGGCGGTGAACGCGGTCAGGGCGAGCGCGCCGACCGTGAAGGCAGCCAGCACCGCGCAGCCCAGCCAGACCGGGGTGAGCGGACCGCCCGTGATCAGCCTGCGCAGCCCCTCGACGACGTACGTCATGGGGAGGTAAGGGTGGATCGCGCCGAAGAATCCGGGGCTCGTCTGGACGGGGTAGGTGCCCCCGGCCGAGGTCAGCTGGAGCATCAGCACCACCAGCACCAGGATCCGCCCGGCCGCCCCGAAGCAGGCGTTCAGCCACTGCACGATCGCGGCGAAGCAGCAGGTCACCAGGGCCAGGAAGCCGATCGTTCCGGCCGCGTGGGCCATCTGGAGACCGAGGCCCCAGTGGAGGACGGCCATCAGGGCGCCGACCTGGGCCGTACCGATGGCGGCGACCGGGAGCCAGCCGGCGAACGCGATCCGCCACGAGGAGGCCCCGGCGGCGAGCGCCCGCCGGTTCATCGGCTGGATCAGCATGTACGCCACCATCGCGCCGACCCACAGGGACAGCGGGATGAAGTACGGGGCGAAGCCGGTGCCGTAGTTGGGGGCCTCGTGCAGCGACTTGGAGGCCAGCTGGACGGGGTCGGCCATGACGTCGGTCCGCGCGTCGCGGTCCTTCTTGTCGTAGTCCGGGATCTTCTCCACGCCGTCGTTGAGGCCCTGCGCCAGCTCGGCCGAGCCGTCGCCGAGCCGGAAGAGCCCGCCGTCCAGGTTCTCCGCGCCGGTCTTCAGCTTGCCGACGCCGGTGTCCAGGTTGCTGGAGCCGGTCTGCGCGGTGCCGAGGCCCGTGTGCAGCGCCTGCGCGCCCTTGGCGACCTTCTTGGCCCCGGAGTTGAGCTCGTTGACCTTGCCCACGGCCGTCGCCAGGTCGTCGTCGAGCGTCGGGGCGCGCTTGGCGAGCGCCTCGGCCTGCTTCTGGAAGGTGGCCAGCTGGTTGCTCAGCTTCTTCAGATCGCCGTTCTGATTGGCGACCAGGGTGTTCACATCGGCGGCGATCTTCGCGGCGTCCTCGGCCGCGGCCTCGGCGCGCTCCAGCGGCGGGCAGGCCGTGGCGTCGGGCTCCTCGGCCTCCTCGCACTGGGTCCGGTGGATCTCGGCCAGCTCGTCGGCGGCCTTCCTGGCGCCGGACGCCGCGGCGGGCGCGGACTTCACCAGCACGTCGAGGTTGTGCCGTACGGCGCCCGAGGTGTCGGCGACCAGCCGGGCGGTGTCCTGGATGGACTTCCCGTTGTCCTTGAAGAACGGGCGTACGTCACCGGCGATCCCGTTGACCTTGTCGGCCAGGACCTGGGTGCCTCCGGCGACCTGCTGGGACCCGGTCGCGAGGTCGCGCGAGCCCTGGTTCAGCTTCACGATCCCGTCGGAGA
This sequence comes from Streptomyces rubiginosohelvolus, assembly GCF_014649875.1. Classification (GTDB taxonomy): domain Bacteria; phylum Actinomycetota; class Actinomycetes; order Streptomycetales; family Streptomycetaceae; genus Streptomyces; species Streptomyces rubiginosohelvolus. Next base: position 101,728 of record NZ_BMTW01000014.1, read on the forward strand.
GCTTCTTGCTGCCCGCCTTGGAGTCCTTGAGGCCGTCCGCGAGGTCCTTGGAGCCCTGCTTGGCCTTCGAGATGCCGCCCTTGAGGTCGTCGGCGCCCTTGGCCGCCTCGGCGGTCTTGTCGTGCAGATCGGAGAAGTTGATGAAGATGCGGTCCAGGAAACCCCGGGAGGCGTTCGTGGAGGCGGCGTTGCGCACCTCGCCGAAGACCGTCTTCGAGATCTGCCCGACGATGTAGTTGTTGGCGTCGTTCGTCCGCACCTGGAGCGCGCCGGTCTCGGGGGAGTCCCCGCCGCTGGACGCGATCTTCTCGCTGAAGTCCGACGGCATCGTCAGCGAGAGGTAGTACGTGCCCTCCTCGACGCCCTTCTCGGCCTCGGCGGAGCCGACCTCGTGCCAGGCGAAGACCTTGGAGTCGAGCAGCTTCTCACTGATCTCGTCCCCGGCGGTGATCCGCTTGCCGCCGCTGGAGGCCCCCTTGTCGTTGTTGACGAGGGCGACGGGCAGCTTGTCGAGCTTGCCGTACGGGTCCCAGAACGAGCACAGGTACAGGGCGCCGTAGAGCAGCGGCAGGAGCAGCAGGGCGACGAGCGCGGCGGCCGGCAGCTTGCCCCGGCCGAACCGCTTCAGCTCAAGCGCGGCGAGCTTCGGCGAACGCATCGGCCGTCTCCTCTTCGGTGGTGGGTCCCTCGGCGGCGGGCTCTTCGGTGGCCGGTTCTCGGACGCCGGCTTCGTCGTCGGCCGGTGCGGTGGCCGGTTCTTCGGCGCCGGCCTCTCCGCCGGCCGGTGCGGTGCGCACGACCTGGGTGTTCCCGGGGGCCTCGCTGCACACGGCGAGCACCGTCGTCCCGGCGTCGGCCACGGAGCGCAGCAGCGCCCAGGCCTGCTCGCGTTCGGCGTCCGAGAGCTTGAGGTCGGTGTCGTCGACGGCCAGCAGCCGGGGCCTGCCGATCAGCGCCAGCGCGACGGACAGCCGCAGCGCCTCAAGACGCTCCAGGTCGCGTACGGAGGTGCGCCCCGACTTCGGCAGGGTGGCGGGGTCGAACCCCGCGGCCTCCAGGGCCTCGTCCACCCGGGCCTCGGCGGCGGCCCGGCGCTCGGTGCGCGGGCGCAGCAGGGCGCGCAGGGGGGAGCCGTAGCGGCCCTGGAGCAGGGCGCGTTCGCCCAGGTGCTCGGCGACGGTGAAGGCGGGGTCCAGCTCACTGACGCCCGGCACCGGACCCAGGGCGGCGATCCTGCGGACCGCGGCGGCCTGCTTCGGCAGGTGCAGCCCGCCGGTCTCCGCACGGCCCTCCGTGGTGCGCATCCGGCCGGTCAGGGCGAGCAGCAGGCAGGTGCGGCCCGACCCCGACGGGCCCTCGATGGCCACCAGTTCCCCCGGCTCGGCACTGAACGTCACGTTCCGGAAGACCCTGCCGCGCGGTCCTTCCAGTCCGAAGTCCTCGGCGCTCACAGCCGCGCCGTGCGGGCTCTCCACAGACCCTCCCCTTTTGAACTGACCAGTCAGTTCAAAAGGTAGCCCGAGCATGCGCCCGAAAGCAAAGTCGCTGCTCAAAGCGGGTACACGGCCGATTGTCAGTGGTGGCCGCCACCATGGACACAGACGGCCACGGAGCCGTCACACGACGACAGGAGGTTCGTCATGGCCAGCTCGTCCGCAGCAGCCGCACCGCGGCGCCGCGCAGTCAGCCCTGCCCCCTCACTGACCGGCGCCTCCAGCGATGTCCATCCCGTGCTGCGCCGGGCCTCGGCGCCGCCGGCCGCACTCGACCTGCTCGCCAAGGCCCGTTCCGGCCTCGACGAGGCCGCCGGGCTCCCCGAGCCCAACGAGCGGTACGCCACCGCCCACCTCGCCGCCCTGCGCACCGCGGCGGCCGTGCTGGCCGCCCGCGGCCGCCCCGAGACGAACAAGCGCCACCGCGACCGCATCCGCAGCGCCTGGGAAGTCCTCCCGGAGATAGCTCCCGAACTGACCGAGTGGAGCGACCTCTTCGCCTCCGGCGCCGAGCGCCGGGCCCGTGCCGAGGCGGGCATGCCGGGAGCAGCGAGCGGACGCGACGCCGACGACCTGCTGCGCGACGCGGCCATGTTCCTGCGCCTGGTGGAACGGCTCCTCGTGCTCCAGCCGGTCCTCCCGCAACCCCGGCAGGAGTCGCCGGGCGGCGGGTGACCTCGACGGCGGGGCGAGGCAATAGGGTGGTGACCACTCACATCGCCACCCGCACTGTTCACGCTCCGCCGTCCCCGGCGGCATCGTGCCGAGGAGACATCTGCCGTGTCGGACCAGCCGCGCCCCCGCGCCTCTCTCCGTACCGCCGTGGTCTGGGAGGTCCTCAAGGAGGCCCTGGACCGTCAGGTCAAGGCGACCGGCAGGGATGCCCTGGATGTTCTGGACACCGGCGGCGGCACCGGCAACTTCGCCGTGCCCGCGGCCAAGCTCGGCCACCGGGTCACCGTCGTCGACCCCAGCCCCAACGCCCTCTTCGCGCTGGAGCGCCGCGCGGCCGAGGCCGGGGTCGCCGACCGGGTCCGGGGAGTCCAGGGCGACATCCTCGGCCTGTTCGACGTCGTGGAGCGCGACGGTTTCGACGCGGTGCTCTGCCACGGCGTCCTGGAGTACGTCGACGAGCCCGCCGAGGGCGTACGCAACGCGGTCGAGGCGCTGCGGCCCTCCGGCGCGCTCAGCCTGCTCGCCGCCGGCCTCGGCGGAGCCGTTCTGGCCCGCGCGCTCGCCGGACACTTCACCGAGGCCCGGCAGGCGCTCACCGACCCGGCCGGCCGCTGGGGCGAGGGCGACCCGGTGCCGCGCAGGTTCACCGCCGAGCAGCTCTCCGACCTGGTCTCCGATGCCGGGATGGAGATCACCGCGGTGCACGGCGTCCGGGTCTTCGCCGACCTCGTGCCGGGCGTCCTGGTGGACACCGAGCCCGGCGCCGTGGAAGCGCTCCTCAAGCTCGAAGCGGCCGCCGCCGAGCAGCCCGCGTTTCACTCGGTCGCCACCCAGCTGCACGTTCTGGGCGAGAAGCGCCACTGATCAGCAACGAAGCTGCGCACGGACTGGGACTCAGGACCCCCGTACAGGGCGTAAGCCCCGTATGATCGGGTGACACCATCCGGCATGGCGGATCGGTCGTCGGGGAATCTACGCCTCAGCAGCCGAGCCGACATAGCGGTCCGGACTGGCTGAACGCTAGAGGGCGGGTTTCACGGGGGCGAATCCCTGCCTATCCTGGAAGGGCCGCATACCGGTCGCCCCCGCGGCCGACGACGAGGAGGATCCCGTGCCGCTCTCGGAGCACGAGCAGCGCATGCTCGAGCAGATGGAGCGAGCGCTGTACGCCGAAGATCCCAAGTTCGCGACAGCGCTCGAGGGAAGCGGGCTGCGTACGTACACCCGTAAAAGGGTCTATCAGGCGGTCGCAGGCTTCCTGGTGGGTATCGCGCTCCTCATGGCCGGAATGGTCGCCCAGCAGATCTGGATCAGCGTGGTGGGGTTCCTCGTCATGCTCGGCTGCGCCGTGCTCGCGGTCACCGGTTGGCGCAAGGCGCCCAAGCCCGGTGAACAGCAGCCGGCCGCCGCAGGTGGCGGGGACAGCGGCGCACGCCGCCGACCGAGACAACGCCGGTCGATGATGAACCGCATCGAGCAGCGGTGGCAGCGCCGCCGCGACGAACAGGGCCAGTAGTACGCATCGGCCCTGTTCTTCCCGCGCAGGGCCGGGCGATGGTACGACGCAGGACACCGATGGGTGAGGGGCGGCCGCATTTTCGCGGCCGCCCCTCAGCCGTTGCCGGACGGCGCCCCGGGCGGTAGACGGCCCACGCCCGCGCGGCAGAGCCGAGCTGGACCCGACGGGCCTCCGGTGGAGCAGAGAGCCCCCGGCCCGGAAACCCGTTGACGGTGTCCGGACCAAAGGCTCTACCGGGCGAGGCCCCTGCCCGCCTCAGCCGTGCTGGCGTGTGAGGCGGCGCAGCCGGGCCGTCCAGCGACCGGCTCCCGCCCGGCCCGCCCACCGCTCAGCGAGCGCCGTCCGGCGGTCGGCGACGGCCCACACCACCCGGACGGACGAGCGGGGCAGAAGCGTTGCCCGCAGCCGGGTGCCACGGCCCGCCGATCCCCGCAGACCCGCCCGCACCGCCGACGCGTCCTCGGCCAGGCCGGCCGCCGGGCGCGGCTCGGGGGCGTACAGCACCTGCTCCACCGAGCCCGCGATCCGGTGCACCGCCTCGGCGGCGGTGGTGTCGAGCCGGCCCAGCCGCACGATCCGGGCCGCCGCCTTCCGGGGCGTCAGCGAGTCGTCCGGAGCGATGCCGTGGTCCCACGCCGTGTCGGTGATCTCCCGCCAGGCGGCCAGCGTCCGCGCCGCGGCGTCGGCGGGCGTCCGGCCCCCGGAGCCCAGCCGGCGGTTTCTCGTCCGGCTCCGCCACAACAGCGGTGACAACGGCAGCACCAGGACCAGGACCGCCGCGAGAACCACCAGCAGCACCGTCCCGAGCGGGGTGCCCCGGTCGGTCGGCGCCGCCGCCCCCGCCGCCTGCGAGGGTCCGCACCCGCCTTCCTGGCGCAGCTGCGGCGGGCAGCTGTCGTCGGCGGAGGGGAGGGCGGACGGTTCGGTGGAGGTGTCCGCGGAGGGCTCGGCCGCGTCGCTCGCGGTGTCCGTGGGGACCTCGGGCCGGGTCCACGAGGGGGTGCTGCCCCGGCTCGGGGTGGGCTCGAACCGGGTCCACCCGACGCCCTCGAAATACAGCTCGGGCCAGGCGTGCGCGTCGCGCAGCCCGACCGAGATCGCCCCGTCCGACTTCATGGTGCCCGGGGTGAAGCCCACCGCGACCCGGGCCGGGATGCCCAGCGTCCGGGCCATCGCGGCCATCGAGAACGAGAAGTGGACGCAGAAGCCCTCCTTGTCACGGAGGAACCGGGCGATGGCGGACGACCCCGTGCCCGAGGTGACCGTCGTGTCGTAGGTGAAGCCGCCCTCGGAGGCGAACCAGTCCTGGAGCTTCACGGCCCGCTCGTAGGCGTTGGCCGAGCCCTCCGTCACCTGCGCGGCGGTCTCGGCGACCACCTCCGGAAGCGAGCCGGGGAGCTGGGTGTACTCGCGGCGCAGCTCCTCGGGCGGCGGACCCGAGGCCGCGAGCTGCTCCGCCGTGGGCTCGACGACCAGACTGCCGACCTCGTACTGCGCGCCGCGCGTGGTCTGCCCGTCGTCGCCGACCAGGGTGCGGCCCTCGGGTTCGTACCGCCAGCGGCCGCCGACGCGGACCTCGCTCGCCGGGTAGGGGAGCGGCAGATACGTCTGCTGGTAGGAGCGCGAGGCGGAGATGTTCGTCCGGACCTCCGTGACCGAGACGTCCGCGCCGAGCCCGGTGGGCTGGGGAAGGCGGTCGGGCACGTCCGTCAGCCGCCGGGTGGAGGAGCGCCACTCGCTGCCGTTGAACTCGTCCAGGGCCAGGATCCGGAGATAGAGGTTCTGCGGGTTCTCGATGTTGCTGCGGTACGTCATCACCTCCCGGTTCTCCGGCTGGTTGAGGTTGTTCTGGAGCGAGACCAGCGGATTCACCGCGGAGATGGTGCCGCCGCCGCTGCCCTTGCCGTTCCCCGGGCCGTTGCCGCCGAGCAGGCCGCTGTCCAGCGCGGGCAGGGCGAGGGGGGCCACCAGGGCGATACCGAGCGCCAGCACGCCGATCCGCCGCCCGGTGCGGACGGGGGAGGACCCGCCGCTCACCCCGGACAGTCCGTCGGTCAGACCGCCCTTGGTCCGCGAGGCCCCGCCGAAGACACGGCCCCACTGGGAGAACCGGTCCCGGCCCTCGGCCAGCAGGAGCAGCAGATAGCCGGAGGCGGCCAGCAGGAACCACACCCAGCCCGCCCCGCCGTCGGAGAGGCCGGCCGCGACCGAATACAGGGCGAGGAGCGGCAGCCCGGCCGGGGCCGCGCTGCGGAAGGTCACCGCCATGGCGTCCACGACGAGACCGATCAGGATCACCCCGCCGACCACCATCAGCTTGATGCCGTCGGTCAGCGGGGCCGGGGTGGAGTACGTACCGACGTCCTCGCCGCCCGCCACCAGCAGCTCACCGAGCCGCATGACGGCCTGCGGTCCCGGCAGGACCCCCAGCAGGGCGTGGTCCCGCGCGAACACCAGCGTCAGCAGCACCAGGGTGACCAGCGCCTGGGCGGCGACGGTCAGCGTCCGGGCCAGCGGCACCCGGCGCGCCAGGGCGCCCACCCCGCTCTGCACGCCGAGCAGCACCGCCGCCTGCACCAGCCAGCCGACCCCCTCCACCAGCGGGATCAGCGCCCCCGCGGCGAGCAGTGTCGCCGCATAGGCGCTCAGCGCCAGCCTGGCCCGTCCGCTCATGACCATCCCCCCGGGAAACCGTTCGGGCCGCCGCTCGGGGCGGATGGTGTGTCCGTACGCATCCCGCCGGCCAGCTGCCACAGCTCGGGCAGCTCGTCACCCGGCTCCACCGGCACCGCCGTCCAGCCGGATTCGCGCAACCGTCGCAGCCGGTCGTCGGCCGCGTCCGCCGCGCTCTCGTCGCCTGCCCAGGCAGCGCTGTCCAGGACGAACGCGACCCCGGCGCCCGCGCGCTGCCGCATCCGGGCCGCGACCGCGGTCTGCTCCTCGTCCAGATCGCCGAAGAAGGCGATGAGCAGCCCCTCGTTGCCACCGCGCAGCACGTCATGGGCGCGGCTGAGGCCCCCGCCGTCGGAGTGGCCGACGACGGCGAGCGTGTCGAGCATCAGTCCCGCCGAGTCCGCGGACTCCTGGGTCGAGCCCGCGTAGCCGTCGGTCCCCTCGCCGGGCACCGCGTTCCCGTCGTCGGTGAGGAGCCGGACGGCGAAGCCGCGCTCCAGCATGTGCACGAGGGCGGAGGCCGCCCCCGAGACCGCCCATTCGAACGCCGAGTCGGGGCCGGCGCCCTGGTAACCGATCTGCCGGGTGTCCAGCAGGACCGTGCATCTGGCCCGCTGCGGCTGTTCCTCGCGGCGCACCATCAGCTCGCCGTGGCGCGCGGTGGAGCGCCAGTGGACCCGGCGCAGATCGTCGCCGTGCCGGTAGCCGCGCGGAATGATGTCGTCCTCACCGGCGAGCGCCAGCGAGCGCTGCCGCCCGTCGCCGTACCCGGAGGCCTCGCCCGCCAGCCGCAGCGCGGGCAGCGGCACCGTGCGCGGGATGACGACGAGGGTGTCGTACGCACTGAAGGAACGCGTCAGCTCGCACATCCCGAAGGGGTCGCTGAGCCGCAGCTGCAACGGGCCCAGCGGATAGCGGCCGCGCAGGTCGGAGCGGACCCGGTAGGACACCTCGCGCCGGCCGCCCGACTCCACCCGGTCCAGGACGAAGCGGGGGCGCGGGCCCAGCACGTACGGCACGCGGTCCTGGAGCATCAGCAGACCGGTGGGCAGCCGGGAGACGTTCTCCATCCGCAGATGCACCCGGGCCTCCGCGCCCGCCGGTACTCGGGACGGTGAGAGGCGCCGGGTGCCCGTGACCCGGTAGCGGGTGCGGTAGAGCACGGTCACACAGACCAGCGGCAGCACGGCGAGCAGCAGCCCGACCCGCAGCAGGTCGTCCTGGCCCAGGACGTACGCGCAGACGGCGGCGGCAAGACCGGCGGCCAGGAACGAGCGCCCCCGGGTGGTCAGTCCGCCCAGGGCCGTCCGGAGACCGCCCTTCCGCCCGCCGTCCTCCACGGCGCCGGGCTCGCCGGCCGCCATCACAGCCGCCGTGACCCGGGCTGCTGCTGGTGGTACAGCGGGCGGCCCGGCTCCTGCGCGGGCGGCGCGGTGCCGCCGGCCGAGGTCGGTACGGGGATGCGCTGGATGATCTCCCCGACCACCTGCTCCGCCGTGCGGCGGTTCAGCTGGGCCTGGGCGGTCGGCAGCAGCCGGTGCGCGAGCACCGGGGTGGCCAGAGCCTGGACGTCGTCCGGCAGGGCGTAGTCGCGCCCGCTGAGCGCGGCGGACGCCTTCGCGGCGCGCAGCAGATGCAGCGTCGCGCGCGGGGAGGCGCCGAGCCGGAGGTCGGGGTGGGTGCGGGTGGCCGCGACGAGCTCCACGGCGTAACGCCGCACGGCGTCGGCGACATGCACCGTACGGACGGCGTCGATCAGCTTCACGATGTCGTGGGCGTGGGCCACCGGCTGGAGGTCGTCCAGCGGGGAGAGGCCCCCGTGCACATCGAGCATCTGGAGCTCGGCCTCCGGGCTCGGGTAGCCGATGGAGACCCGGGCCATGAAGCGGTCGCGCTGGGCCTCGGGCAGCGGGTAGGTGCCCTCCATCTCGACCGGGTTCTGCGTGGCCACCACCATGAACGGGTCGGGCAGCTCGTAGGTGTGCCCGTCGATGGTGACCTGGCGCTCCTCCATCGACTCCAGCAGCGCCGACTGGGTCTTCGGCGAGGCGCGGTTGATCTCGTCGCCGATCACGATCTGGGCGAAGATCGCGCCCGGCTTGAACTCGAAGTCCCGTCGCTGCTGGTCGAAGATCGACACGCCGGTGATGTCCGAGGGCAGCAGGTCCGGCGTGAACTGGATCCGCCGCACCGAACAGTCGATGGACCGCGCCAGCGCCTTGGCCAGCATGGTCTTGCCGACCCCGGGGACGTCCTCGATGAGGAGATGCCCCTCGGCGAGCAGCACGGTCAGCGATAGCCGTACGACCTCGGGCTTGCCCTCGATCACACCCTCCACCGACCTGCGCACCCGCTCTGCGGTGGTGGTCAGATCAGTGAGGCTCGCTCGATCGTCATAGGTCGTCACCCGGCCCTCCTCGGCCCTTTTGCGCAGGGGCCGTCGCGCGTACCCGCGCGGCCCACCCCGGAAAATCGGACACCCCTCCGGAAGACCCGGGGGAGGTCACACCCGCATTCTTGTTGCCGTTACCGCTTCGTGTCACTCGCCTGTGGATAAGTGGGTGTGAAAAGGCAGTGTCTGTCACGATTCCGGCGCCGCGGGACACGGCGATGCGTGCGTGAGGTGCAGCAGAGGGCCGGGAGGCGACGGGGGATCCGTTCAGGAAACGGAGTCGATCTCCCGCAGCAGACCGGTGGTCACGTCGAAGACGAAGCCGCGCACGTCGTCGGTGTGCAGCAGGAACGGCGAGGTCCGCACCCGCTGCATCGACTGGCGCACGTCCTGGTCGGCGTCCGTGTAGGCCTCCACGGCCCAGGCCGGACGCTGGCCCACCTCGCGCTCCAGGTCCTGCCGGAAGTCCTCGGTGAGGGACTCCAGACCGCAGTTGGTGTGGTGGATGAGGACCACGCTGCGGGTGCCGAGCGCCCGCTGGCTGATGGTGAGCGAGCGGATCACGTCCTCGGTGACCACACCGCCCGCGTTGCGGATGGTGTGACAGTCACCGAGCTCCAGGCCGAGCGCGGCGTGCAGGTCGAGACGGGCGTCCATGCAGGCGACCACGGCGACCTGGAGGACGGGGCGCGCGTCCATGCCCGGGTCGCGGAAGTCCTTCGCGTACTCGGAGTTCAGCGCGACGAGGCGGTCGGTGACCTGGCCCCCCTCGCGGACCGCCGCAGCGGTGGACGTCACGGACTCGGCGGGGGAGTGAGCAGAAGTCGACATGGCTACGACGTTAGCCTTCCCACCTGGCCCGGGCGGGCTGTGAGAGCGGACAAAGAACGTCAACACGGCTTGTTGTGAGCTAACCCACAGGCCCCCGTGGACGCACCCGTTCGGGTGAGTTCGCCGCATCCGGTCGGGTGGCGCGACGCGCTGCGCGGTTCGTTGATCGCGAATCGATCGAATGGCAGGGTGGACTAAAGTAACGCGAAGTCAACACCCGCAATCCCGCTCCACTGCCCCATCGCACCCCCCCGCACCTCCTGCATATTCCGTATTTCCCCCGTGATGTGCGGCGTACGTGCGACCCGGCCCTCTCCCGCTCTCGGTCGGCCGACGCCCCTTCCCCGGCGCCGGCGGGCCTCCCCTTCAGAGCGGGCGGGGACCAGGACGTACGTGCCGGCCGCGGGACAGAGCCTGAGAGGGCGCATTGAGCCAGACCCGACACGTCCCGGTGATGCTCCAGAGGTGTCTGGACCTGCTGGCCCCGGCTCTCCAGGACCCGGCCCACCCGCAGCCCGTGGTCGTCGACTGCACCCTCGGCCTCGGCGGGCACAGCGAGGCCCTGCTCGCCGCGTTCCCCACCGCCCGGCTGGTCGCCCTGGACCGCGACAAGGAGGCGCTCCGCCTCTCCGGCGAACGGCTCGCCCCCTTCGGCGACCGGGCCACCCTCGTCCACGCGGTCTACGACGAACTCCCCGAGGTCCTCGCGCGGCTCGGAATCCCGAAGGTCCAGGGCGTCCTGTTCGACCTCGGTGTCTCCTCCATGCAGCTGGACGAGGCCGACCGCGGCTTCGCCTACGCCCAGGACGCCCCGCTCGACATGCGCATGGACCAGTCCACCGGGATGGGCGCCGCCGAGGTGCTCAACACCTACCCGCCCGGCGAGCTCGTGCGGATCCTGCGCGCGTACGGCGAGGAGAAGCAGGCCAAGCGAATCGTCTCCGCGGTCGTGCGCGAGCGCGAGAAGGAGCCGTTCAGCAACAGCGCCCGGCTCGTCGAGCTGATCCGCGACGCGCTGCCCCAGGCCGCCAAGCGCACCGGCGGCAACCCCGCCAAGCGGACCTTCCAGGCCCTGCGCATCGAGGTCAACGGCGAGCTGAGCGTCCTGGAGCGGGCCATTCCGGCCGCCGTCGACAGCCTCGCCGTCGGCGGCCGCATCGCGGTGCTCTCGTACCACTCGCTGGAGGACCGGCTGGTCAAGCAGGTCTTCGCGGCCGGCGCCGCCAACACCGCGCCCCCCGGACTGCCCGTCGTCCCCGAGCGCTACCAGCCCCGGCTGAAGCAGCTCACCCGGGGCGCCGAGCTGCCCACCGAGGAGGAGGTCGCCGAGAACCGGCGCGCCGCCCCCGCCCGGCTGCGCGGCGCCCAGCGCATCCGCGAGGAGGAGCGATGAGCACCGGGGCCGGACACCGCAGCGGGGGAGTCGCGGGGTGAGCAAACCGGCCGCACCGCTGAAGGGGCGGGCCGCCCGGCTCGCCCGGCTGATGCCGTCCAGCGGGCCCAGCACCGCGGCCCGCACCCCCTTCGTCCTGCTGGTCGTCCTGCTCCTGGGCGGCGGACTCATCACCCTGCTCCTGCTGAACTCCGCGCTCAACGAGGGATCGTTCCGGCTCAGCGAGCTGAAGCGGGACACCACCGAGCTCACCGACGAGCAGCAGGCCCTCCAGCGCGACGTCGACAGCCGGTCCCAGCCCGACGCCCTGGAGAAGCGCGCCCGGGAGCTGGGCATGGTCCCCGGCGGCAGCCCCGCCTTCCTGAACCCCGACGGCACGGTCCGCGGCAAGCCCACGGAGGCGACCGCCCCGCCGCCCAGCCCGAGCCCCAGCCCCACCCCGAGCCCCAGCGCCTCACCGGACCCCGATGCCCCGGCGGCCGGGCCCTCGGCCTTCGGCGCGTCGGCCGGCGCCTCCGGCTCCCCGTCGCCCTCCGTATCCGCGACCACGCCCGACCCCGCAGCCGCCCCCGCGGCGGAGAACAGCCCGCCCCCGACGAGCCCCGGCAGGTGACGCAGTGCCGCCCAAGGAACCGCCGCGCCGCCGCGTACCCGGACCGGCCCGCCCCCGCAACGGGGCATCCGGATCCGGCCGCTCCGGCGCGCGCCCACCGGCCCGCCGCCCCCGCCCCGCCCCGGGGCGCACCCGGCGCGGCACCGCACCCCGCTCCCTGCGCCTCGGCAGCCCGCGCCCCCGGCTCCGGCTCGTCAGCCTCGGGCTGACGCTGGTCATGCTGGCCTTCGTGGCCCGGCTGCTCCAGGTCCAGGCCGTCGACGCCAGCGCGTACGCGGCCAAGGCCGAGAAGAACCGCTACCAGGAGTACACCGTCGCCGCCGAGCGCGGCGAGATCACCGACCGCAACGGCGTCGCGCTCGCCACCAGCGTCGACGCGCACAACATCACGGCCGACCCCAAGCTCTTCACACCCGAGGAGAGCAACGCCCCCGACGCCCCGCAGCAGGCCGCGGCGCTGCTCGCCCCCATCCTCGGCAAGGACGTCGACGAGCTGGTCGAGAAGCTCTCGAAGCCCAAGCTCCGCTACACCGTCCTCGCCTTCCGGCAGACCCCCCAGGTCTGGAAGCAGATCAAGGACCTCAAGGCCGTCTTCGCCGAGAAGGCGTCCGAGGACAAGCTGAAGGGCGGCCCCGGAGCCAACGTCCTGGGCGGTGTCCTCCAGGAGCCCACCACCAAGCGCGTCTACCCCAACGGGGATCTCGCCGCCGGGATACTGGGCTTCGTCAGCGCCGACGGCAAGGGCGGCGGCGGCCTGGAGTCCCAGCTGAACAAGGAGCTGGCGGGCGAGGACGGCAAGATCCGCTACGCCCAGGCGGGCGGCCGGCGGGTCCCCACCGCGGGCAGCAGCGAGATCCCGGCCGTGCCCGGCTCCGACATCGAGCTGACCATCGACCGCGACATCCAGTGGGCCGCGCAGAAGGCCATCAGCGACCAGGTCGAGAAGTCCAAGGCCGACCGGGGCTACGTCATCGTGCAGAACACGAAGACCGGCGAGCTGCTGGCCATGGCCAACTCACCCGGCTACGACCCCAACGACCTCTCCGAGGCCACCTCGGCCCAGCTCGGCAACGCGGCCCTCCAGGACGTGTACGAGCCCGGCTCCACCAGCAAGGTCATGTCGATCGCGGCCGTGCTGGAGGAGGGGGCCGCCACGCCCGGCACCCATGTCACCGTCCCCAACCGGCTGCACCGGGGCGACCGCCTCTTCAAGGACGACGTCGACCACCCCACCTGGTACCTCACGCTCAACGGGGTCCTCGCCAAGTCCAGCAACATCGGGACCATCCTGGCGACCGGTCAGCTCGGCAAGAGCCAGGCCGAGTCGAACAAGGTGCTCTACGACTACCTGCGGAAGTTCGGCCTCGGCAAGAAGACCGGGCTCGGCTACCCCGGCGAATCGCCCGGCCTGCTGGCCCACCCGAAGGACTGGTCGACCTCGCAGCAGTACACGATCCCCTTCGGCCAGGGCCTCTCCATCAACGCCGTCCAGGCCGCCTCGGTCTACTCCACGGTCGCCAACGGAGGCGTACGGGTCGCCCCCACCCTCGTACGCGGAACCAAGGGGTCCGACGACCGCTTCACCCCGGCCGAAGCCCCCGAGGAGAACCGGGTGGTCAGCGAGAAGACCGCCAAGACCCTGGCGACCATGCTGGAGTCCGTCGTCGACGACACCGAGGGGACCGGAACCAAGGCCGCCATCCCCGGCTACCGGGTCGCGGGCAAGACCGGAACCGCCAACCGGGTCGACCCCGTCCGCGGCGTCTACAAGGGCTACACCGCCTCCTTCGCCGGCTTCGCCCCCGCCGACAACCCGCAGGTCACCGTCTACTGCGCGATCCAGAACCCCACCAAGGGCAGCTACTTCGGAGGCCAGATCTGCGGCCCGATCTACAAGCAGGTCATGGAGTTCGCGCTCAAGACGCTCCAGACCCCACCGTCCGGCAGCAAGCCGCCCCGGCTGCCGGTGTCCTTCAAACCCGGCGAGTGAACACGGGGATGCGCGAGCATCTCCTCCAAGGGAACCCTCAGTGACAACGATCACCCCCGACCCCGGGAACCGGAACGAGAACCGCCGGAACCAGGGTCCCTCGCTTCGCGAGAGCCCGCACCGGCCCGGTACGCTCACCGCCGTGCCCCACGCTGATCAGTCCCAAACCTCTCAGAAGGACGCGCCTGTGACCTACCCGGGAGCGCCCCGACCGGACCGGCTCCGGCCCACCCCTCTCGGCGAGCTGGCCGACCGGCTCGGCGTCGAGACCGCCGGGAGCGGTGACGTCACCGGCATCACGCACGACTCGCGTGCCGTGCGGCCCGGCGACGTGTACGCGGCCCTGCCCGGCGCCCGTATGCACGGCGCCGACTTCGCGGCCCAGGCCGCGGGCCTGGGTGCCGTCGCCGTCCTCACCGACCCCAGCGGCGCCGAACGCGCCGCCGCCACCGGCCTCCCGGTCCTGGTCACCGAGAACCCGCGGGCCGTGATGGGCGAGCTGGCCGCCGACATCTACGGGCGGCCCGGCATCGGCCTGCTCCAGATCGGCATCACCGGAACCTCCGGCAAGACCACCACCGCGTACCTCGTCGAGGGCGGGCTGCGCGCCGCCGGACGCCCCACCGGGCTGATCGGCACGGTCGAGATGCGGATCGGCGACGAGCGCATCAAGTCCGAGCGCACCACCCCCGAAGCCACCGACCTCCAGGCCCTGTTCGCCGTCATGCGCGAACGCGGCGTCGAGGCCGTCGCGATGGAGGTCTCCAGCCACGCCCTCGTGCTCGGCCGGGTCGACGGCTGCGTCTTCGACGTCGCCGTCTTCAACAACCTCAGCCCGGAGCACATGGAGTTCCACTCCGGCATGGAGGACTACTTCCAGGCCAAGGCCCAGCTCTTCACCCCCGAGCGCAGCCACCGCGGCGTGGTCAACTTCGACGACGAGTACGGCCGCAGGCTCATCACCGAGTCCGGCGTCCCCGTCACCACCTTCTCCGCCGAGGGCCACCCGGACGCCGACTGGCACGCCGAGGACGTCGAGGTCGGACCGCAGGACAGCACCTTCACCGCCGTCGGCCCCAAGGGCGAGCGGATCACCGCCCGTGCCCCGCTGCCCGGCCCGTTCAACGTCGCCAACACCCTCGCCGCGATCGTCACGCTGGCCGTCGCGGGCGTCGACCCGCAGATCGCCGCCGACGGGGTCGCCGCCGTCCCCGGGGTCCCGGGCCGGCTGGAGCGGGTGGACGCCGGACAGCCCTACCTCGCCGTCGTCGACTACGCGCACAAGACCGACGCCGTCGAGTCCGTCCTGCGCTCCCTGCGCAAGGTCACCGAGGGCAAGGTGCACATCGTCCTCGGCTGCGGCGGCGACCGCGACACCACCAAACGCGGCCCGATGGGCGCCGCTGCGGCCCGGCTCGCCGACACCGCCGTCCTGACCTCCGACAACCCCCGCTCCGAGGACCCCCTCGCGATCCTCGCCGCGATGCTCTCCGGCGCCGCCGAGGTACCCGTCCACGAACGCGGCGACGTCCTGGTCGACGCCGACCGGGCCGCCGCCATCGCCGCCGCCGTCGCCCGCGCCGAACCGGGCGACACCGTCCTGGTGGCGGGCAAGGGCCACGAGCAGGGCCAGGACGTCCACGGAGTGGTCCGCGCCTTCGACGACCGCAAGGTCCTGCACACAGCCATCGAGCGGTCCCTGGCGCACCCCGGCGCCGACCGTGCCCCTCACCACGAGAACAACAGTCAGGGATGACCAAGTGATCACCCTTTCCCTCGCCGAGATCGCCGAAATCGTCGGCGGGCAGCCGCACGACATACCGGACCCGGCAGTCACCGTGACCGGACCCGTCGTCATCGACTCCCGCGAGGTCGCGCCCGGCAGCCTGTTCGCCGCGTTCGCCGGCGAACGGGTCGACGGCCACGACTACGCCCAGCGCGCCGTCGAGGCGGGCGCGGCAGCCGTGCTGGCGGCCCGCCCCGTCGGCGTTCCGGCGATCGTCGTGGACGATGTCGTCGGCGCGCTCGGGGCCCTCGCCCGGGCCGCCGTCGAACGCCTCGGCACCAGCGTCGTCGCCCTCACCGGCTCGGCCGGCAAGACGTCCACCAAGGATCTGATCGCGCAGCTCCTCCAGCGCCACGGCCCGACCGTCTGGACGCCCGGCTCCCTCAACAACGAGATCGGGCTGCCGCTCACCGCCCTGAGCGCCACCGCCGAGACCGAGCACCTGGTCCTGGAGATGGGCGCCCGCGGCATCGGCCACATCCGCTACCTCACCGAGCTGACCCCGCCCCGGGTCGGCCTGGTCCTCAACGTCGGCTCCGCGCACCTCGGCGAGTTCGGCAGCCGGGAGGCCATCGCCCAGGCCAAGGGCGAGATGGTCGAGGGCCTGCCCGAGGACGGCTGCGCCGTGCTCAACGCCGACGACCCGCTCGTCCGCGCCATGGCCTCGCGCACCAAGGCCCGCGTCCTGCTCTTCGGAGAAGCCCCCGAAGCGGACGTACGGGGCGAGAAGGTCCGGATGACCCCCGACGGGCGGCCCGCGTTCGAGCTCCACACACCCACCGGGTGCAGCGACGTGACCATGCGCCTGTACGGTGAGCACCACGTGTCGAACGCGCTCGCCGCGGCCGCCGTCGCCCATGAGTTGGGCATGTCCGTGACCGAGATCGCCGATGCGCTCTCGGAGGCGGGCACCCTCTCCCGCTGGCGCATGGAGGTCACCGAGCGCGGGGACGGTGTGACGGTTGTCAACGACGCCTACAACGCGAACCCCGAATCCATGAGAGCCGCACTGCGTGCGCTGGCCGCCATGGGCCAGGCCCGAGGGGCCGACGGGGGACGCACCTGGGCGGTGCTCGGTCAGATGGCCGAGCTCGGTGACGCGTCGCTCGCCGAGCACGACGCGGTCGGACGGCTCGCCGTCCGGCTCAACGTCAGCAAGCTCGTCGCTGTCGGGGGGACAGAAGCCTCCTGGCTGCAACTGGGCGCATATAACGAGGGTTCGTGGGGTGAGGAGTCGGTGCACGTGTCCGACGCGCAGGCGGCCGTCGACCTGTTGCGCAGTGAACTGCGCCCGGGAGACGTCGTGCTGGTGAAGGCGTCCCGGTCGGTCGGCCTGGAGAAGGTCGCCCAGGCACTGCTGGAGAACTCGACCGAGGGCGAGGTCGCCGGCCGATGAGGCAGATCCTCTTCGCGGGGGCCATCGGGCTCTTCCTGACCCTGGTCGGTACCCCGCTGCTGATCAAGCTGCTGGCCCGCAAGGGCTACGGGCAGTTCATCCGGGACGACGGCCCGCGCACCCACGGCAGCAAGAAGGGCACGCCCACGATGGGCGGCATCGCCTTCATCCTGGCGACGATCATCGCGTACCTCCTCGCGAAGATCATCACGGGTGAGGACATCCGCTACTCCGGCCTCCTCGTGCTCTTCCTCATGGCGGGCATGGGCCTCGTCGGCTTCCTCGACGACTACATCAAGATCGTCAAGCAGCGTTCGCTCGGTCTGCGGGCCAAGGCGAAGATGGCCGGACAGCTGATCGTCGGCATCGCGTTCGCGGTGCTCTCGCTCCAGTTCCCCAACTCCATGAACTACACCCCGGCCTCCACCCGGCTCTCGTTCGTCGAGGACTTCGGCTGGTCGATCGGCCCGGTGCTGTTCTGCGTCTGGGCGCTGTTCATGATCCTCGCCATGTCCAACGGCGTGAACCTCACCGACGGCCTCGACGGTCTGGCCACCGGCGCCTCCGTGATGGTCTTCGGCGCCTACACCTTCATCGGCCTCTGGCAGTTCCAGGAGTCCTGCGCCAACGCGGACAACCTGACCAACCCCAGCGCCTGTTTCGAGGTACGTGACCCGCTGGACCTCGCCGTCGTCGCAGCGGCCCTGATGGGCGCCTGCTTCGGCTTCCTGTGGTGGAACACCTCGCCCGCCAAGATCTTCATGGGTGACACCGGCTCGCTCGCCCTCGGCGGCGCGCTCGCGGGCCTCGCGATCCTGTCCCGCACCGAGTTCCTGCTCGCCATCCTCGGCGGCCTCTTCGTGATGATCACCATGTCCGTGGTCATCCAGGTCGGTTCGTTCAAGATGACCGGCAAGCGCGTGTTCCGCATGGCGCCGCTCCAGCACCACTTCGAACTCAAGGGGTGGTCCGAAGTCCTTGTCGTGGTCCGCTTCTGGATCATCCAGGGCATGTGCGTGATCGTCGGACTCGGCCTCTTCTACGCGGGATGGGCAGCCAAGAAGTGAGCACCGTGGACTGGCAGGGCAAGCACGTCACCGTCGCCGGGCTCGGCGTCAGCGGAATCCCCGCGGCCCGCGCCCTGCACGAGCGCGGCGCACACGTCACCGTCGTCAACGACGGCGACGACGAACGCGCCCGCGCGCAGGCGGCCGAACTGGAGGCGCTCGGCATCACCGTGCGCCTCGGCGACGGCGCCACCCTGCCGCCGTCCACGGAACTCATCGTCACCGCCCCCGGCTGGCAGCCGGACAAGCCGCTCTTCCTGGCTGCCGCCGAGGCGGGCGTCCCGGTCTGGGGCGACGTCGAACTGGCCTGGCGCCTGCGCGGCGACAACGGCAGGAAGGCCGCCCCCTGGCTCGCGGTCACCGGCACCAACGGCAAGACCACGACCGTACGCATGCTGGCCTCCATCCTGGAGGCGGCGGGCCTGCGCACCGCGGCCGTCGGCAACATCGGCGTATCGCTGCTGGACGCGGTGCTCGGCGATACGGAGTACGACGTCCTCGCCGTCGAGCTCTCCAGCTACCAGCTGCACTGGGCGCCCTCCCTGCGCGCCCACTCCGCCGCCGTCCTCAACCTGGCCCCCGACCACCTCGACTGGCACGGCTCGATGGAGGCGTACGCCGCCGACAAGGGCCGGGTCTACGAGGGCAACACCGTGGCCTGCGTCTACAACGTCGCCGACCCGGCCACCGAGGACCTGGTCCGCGAGGCCGACGTCGAGGAGGGCTGCCGCGCCATCGGCTTCACCCTCGGCGCCCCCGGCCCCTCCCAGCTCGGCGTGGTCGACGGCATCCTCGTCGACCGGGCGTTCGTCGCCAACCGCCAGAAGCAGGCCCAGGAACTGGCCGAGGTCTCCGACGTCAACCCGCCCGCCCCGCACAACATCGCCAACGCCCTCGCGGCCGCCGCCCTCGCCCGCGCCTTCGGTGTGGAGCCGGCCGCCGTACGGGACGGGCTGCGCGCCTTCCGGCCCGACGCCCACCGCATCGAACACGTCGCGGACATCGGCGAAGTCGCCTACGTGGACGACTCCAAGGCCACCAACACCCACGCCACCGAGGCCTCGCTGGCCGCCTACGACTCCATCGTCTGGATCGCGGGCGGCCTCGCCAAGGGCGCCACCTTCGACGAGCTGGTCACCGGCGCGGCGAAGCGGCTGCGCGGCGTCGTGCTGATGGGCGCCGACCGCGCCCTGATCCACGAAGCCCTGACGCGACACGCCCCGGAGGTCCCGGTGGTCGACCTCGAACGGACCGACACTGGGGCGATGTCCGAAGCGGTCGCGCGGGCCGCCGAGCTCGCCCGGCCGGGCGATACGGTACTGCTGGCCCCGGCCTGTGCCTCGATGGACATGTTCACCAACTACAACAAGCGGGGCGAGGCGTTCGCGGACGCGGTCCGCGCACGCGCCGACGAGAGCGCCTGACCGACCGGGCCTCCGCGCCCGGGGTCACGGGCCCCGGGCACGAGCAGTGGAGGGGACAGCGACAATGCCGGCCGACGAGAGATTCGCCGTACGGCGGGAGAGCGCACGGGCCTCGGTACCCCGCCCTCTCACCGCGGCGCCCGCCCCCGCCGGCGTACCCCTGCCCCCCGGGCTCGCCCTGCGCGGGCGGCTCGCCACCGGCGCCCGGCGCCCCGAGACACCCCGCGGCTCCGGACGCGGCGGGTCCGGCTCCCGTACCCCGCGCACCGGACGCGGCGGCGGACCGCGCCGGGCCTACGAGCGGGCGCGGCGGGCCTGGGACCGGCCCCTGACCGCCTACTACGTGATTCTCGGCTCCAGCCTCCTGATCACCGTGCTGGGCCTGGTGATGGTCTACTCCGCCTCGATGATCAAGGCGCTGGACATCAGCAAGCCCGCGACGTACTTCTTCGGCAAGCAGTTCCTCGCCGCCGTCATCGGGGGCGGGCTGATGCTGATCGCCGCCCGGATGCCGGTGAAGCTCCACCGGGGGCTCGCCTACCCGATACTGATGGTCACCGTCTTCCTGATGGTCCTGGTCCAGGTGCCGGGGATAGGGATGTCGGTCAACGGCAACCAGAACTGGCTCTACCTGGGCGGCCCGTTCCAGCTCCAGCCCAGTGAGTTCGGCAAGCTGGCCCTCATCCTGTGGGGGGCGGACCTGCTGGCCCGCAAACAGGACAAGCGGTTGCTGACGCAGTGGAAGCACATGCTCGTGCCGCTCGTCCCGGTCGCCTTCATGCTGCTCGGACTGATCATGCTCGGCGGCGACATGGGAACCGCGATCATTCTCACGGCGATCCTGTTCGGTCTGCTCTGGTTGGCCGGCGCCCCCACCCGCCTCTTCGCCGGGGTCCTCGGCTTCGCCGCCGTCCTCGCGTTCCTGCTGATCAGGACCAGCCCCAACCGGATGTCCCGGCTCGCCTGCATGGGCGTCAGTGAACCCGATCCGGAGGGCGGCTGCTGGCAGGCCGCCCACGGAATCTATGCTCTGGCGTCCGGCGGATGGTTCGGTTCCGGGCTGGGTGCGAGTGTGGAAAAATGGGGCCAACTCCCGGAACCCCACACCGACTTCATCTTCGCGATCACCGGTGAGGAACTGGGTCTGGCGGGGACGCTGTCCGTGCTCGCCCTCTTCGCGGCTCTAGGCTATGCGGGTATCCGCGTGGCCGGACGCACGGAGGACCCCTTCGTACGGTATGCCGCGGGAGGCGTGACCACGTGGATCACGGCCCAGGCCGTGATCAACATCGGTGCGGTGCTCGGCCTGTTGCCGATCGCCGGGGTTCCGCTCCCGCTGTTCTCCTACGGGGGATCGGCCCTGCTGCCGACGATGTTCGCGGTCGGGCTGATGATCGCCTTCGCACGGGAGGACCCCGCGGCGAAGGCGGCCCTGGCCATGCGGAAGCCCGGGGTGAGATGGAAGACGATGAGACGGCGCGTCAAGAAGCGTTCGTCCGGAGAGCGGTGAATTTCGGTGCATGTCGTACTCGCCGGCGGGGGGACCGCCGGACACATCGAGCCCGCGCTTGCCCTCGCAGACGCCCTGCGCAGGCAGGACCCGACCGTGGGAATCACTGCCCTCGGCACGGAACGCGGACTGGAGACCAGGCTCGTGCCCGAGCGGGGGTACGAGCTGGCGCTCATCCCCGCGGTCCCGCTGCCGCGTAAGCCCACGCCCGAACTGATCACCGTCCCGGGCCGGCTGCGCGGCACCATCAAGGCCGCCGAGCAGATCCTGGAGCGCACCAAGGCGGACTGCGTGGTCGGCTTCGGCGGCTATGTGGCCCTGCCCGGCTACCTGGCCGCCAAGCGCGTCGGCGTACCGATCGTCGTCCACGAGGCCAACGCCCGCCCGGGCCTGGCCAACAAGATCGGCTCGCGGTACGCCCACGGGGTCGCCGTCTCCACCCCGGACAGCAAGCTGCGCGGCGCCCGCTACATCGGCATCCCGCTGCGCCGCACCATCGCCACCCTGGACCGCGCCCGGGTCCGCCCCGAGGCCCGCGCCGCCTTCGGCCTCGACCCCAACCTGCCCACGCTGCTGGTCTCCGGCGGCTCGCAGGGCGCGCGCCACCTCAACGAGGTGGTCCAGCGGGTCGCGCCGCTGCTCCAGCGCTCGGGGATCCAGATCCTCCATGTGGTGGGCCCGAAGAACGAATTGCCGCGCATCGACAACATGCCCGGGATGCCGCCCTACATCCCGGTACCGTACGTGGACCGGATGGATCTCGCGTACGCCGCGGCCGACATGATGCTCTGCCGCGCGGGCGCGATGACCGTCGCCGAACTCTCCGCCGTCGGGCTCCCCGCCGCCTACGTCCCGCTGCCCATCGGCAACGGCGAACAGCGGCTCAACGCCCAGCCGGTGGTCAACGCCGGCGGCGGCCTGCTGGTCGACGACGCGGCGCTCACCCCGGAGTGGGTGCAGTCCAACGTCCTGCCGGTGCTGTCGGACCCCCACCGGCTGTACGAAATGTCCCGCGCCGCCGCCGAGTTCGGCCGGCGCGACGCCGACGACCTGCTCGTCGGCATGGTGTACGAAGCGATTGCCGCGCGCCGCTAGGCGTACGGCGCGATGCGGTGCGGACCCGGGGCGGCTGTCCCGGGTCCGGCGAAGGAGCGAGCGTGGCCGGACCGACGACCGCCCAGCGCGGCGCACTCGGGCGGGCGGACACCTCCGCCCGCCCGCCGCACATCGGCCCCGAGGGGCCCCGGATCAGCCGCCGTGCCCTGCTGATCCTGATCGGCGCCGCGGCCGCCCTGCTCACCGCGTTCGCGATCTGGGCGCTCTACGGCTCCTCCTGGTTCCGCGTCGAGAAGGTCACCACGAGCGGCGTCGAGGTCCTGACCCGCGAAGAGGTGGAAGCGGTTGCCGCGACGCCGGTCGGCGCCCCGCTGGTCTCCGTGGACACCGACGCGATGGAACGCCGGTTGCGCCAGAAGTTGCCTCGTATCGACAGAGTTGATGTCGTTCGGTCCTGGCCGAACGGAATCGGCCTTAAGGTGACGGAGCGAAAGCCGGTCCTTCTGGTCGAAAAGGGCGGGAAGTTCGTGGAAGTGGACGCCAAGGGCGTGCGCTTCGCCACCGTGGACCGGGCGCCGAAGGGCGTGCCCCTGCTGGAGCTGAAGCCCGAACCGTCCGCGAGCCTCCGCCGCTTCGGCGGTGACCGTCTGTTGCGGGAGGCGGTGCGGGTCACCGGCGACCTTCCGGCGGCGGTCGCCAAGGATACCGAGGTCGTCCGGGTCACCTCGTTCGACGCGATCTCCCTGCGGCTCACCCGGGACCGCGAGGTGATCTGGGGCAGCGGCGAGGACGGCGCGGCGAAGGCACTCATCCTCTCCGCGCTCATGAAGGCTGAGCCCAAAGCGGGACAGTTCGACGTTACCGCTCCCACCGCCCCGGCGGTATCGGGCAGTTGACGGGCATTTGTGCTGGCCAGCCCCCTGGTTGGTCAGCGCTACGGGTGATCACATAGGGTGAAAAGAAAAACGGGAGGTTCGGCGTGTTCGTTGAACGTGCGCCACTTGTCGACTTAGTGTCCTGTTCGGAAGAGTCCAGGAAGCAGACACACTGGTAACCCTAAACTTGAACGTTAGGGTTTGGGTCGGCGTTCGGACCGTCCCCATCGACATCAGTCGTCGCCGCGGGGCCACCGCAGAGCGACGACACGTAACTCGAGGCGAGAGGCCTTCGACGTGGCAGCACCGCAGAACTACCTCGCAGTCATCAAGGTCATCGGTGTCGGCGGCGGTGGTGTCAATGCCATCAACCGAATGATCGAGGTCGGCCTCAAGGGCGTCGAGTTCATCGCGATCAACACGGACGCACAGGCCCTGTTGATGAGCGACGCCGACGTCAAGCTCGACGTCGGCCGCGAACTCACCCGGGGCCTCGGCGCCGGGGCGAACCCGGCCGTCGGTCGTAAGGCGGCAGAGGACCACCGTGAGGAGATCGAGGAGGTCCTCAAGGGGGCCGACATGGTCTTCGTCACCGCCGGCGAAGGCGGCGGCACCGGCACCGGCGGCGCACCCGTCGTCGCCAACATCGCGCGCTCGCTGGGCGCCCTGACGATCGGCGTGGTCACCCGCCCGTTCACCTTCGAGGGCCGGCGGCGCGCGAACCAGGCGGAGGACGGCATCGCCGAGCTCCGCGAAGAGGTCGACACCCTCATCGTCATCCCCAACGACCGCCTGCTGTCCATCTCGGACCGTCAGGTCAGCGTGCTCGACGCGTTCAAGTCGGCCGACCAGGTGCTGCTCTCGGGTGTCCAGGGCATCACCGACCTCATCACCACCCCGGGCCTGATCAACCTCGACTTCGCCGACGTCAAGTCGGTCATGTCCGAGGCCGGATCGGCGCTCATGGGCATCGGCTCGGCGCGCGGCGACGACCGCGCGGTGGCGGCGGCGGAGATGGCGATCTCCTCGCCCCTCCTGGAAGCCTCCATCGACGGCGCCCGCGGGGTCCTGCTCTCCATCTCCGGCGGCAGCGACCTCGGTCTCTTCGAGATCAACGAGGCCGCGCAGCTGGTGAGCGAGGCGGCCCACCCCGAGGCCAACATCATCTTCGGCGCCGTCATCGACGACGCCCTGGGCGACGAGGTCCGGGTCACCGTGATCGCCGCGGGCTTCGACGGCGGACAGCCGCCGGCCCGCCGGGAGAACGTCCTCGGTGCGAACAGCACCAAGCGCGAGGAGCCGGCCGCCCCGGCCAGGTCCGCCCCCGAGGCCGCGCGCCCGTCCGGCGGACTCGGTTCCGTACCCCCGCGCGAGGAGAGCCCGGCCCCGGCCGAGCCCGCCCCCGCGTCGGCTTCGAGCGAGAGCGCGCTGCCGCCCGTCTCTCCGCCGCACGTCCCGCCGGCCCGTCCCTACCAGGACACCCAGGCCGAAGAGCTGGACGTACCGGACTTCTTGAAGTGATAGATCAGCACCTGGCGGCAACCGTCACGGGCAGCGCTCACTTCGCCTTCACCGACCGGTGGGGCGGAGTGAGCGCCGCTCCGTACGGCGAACTCAACCTCGGCGGCGCGGTCGGAGACGACCCCGCCGCCGTCGGCGCGAACCGGGAGCGTGCCGCGCGCGATCTCGGTATCGACCCGGCGCTCGTCGTCTGGATGAACCAGGTGCACGGCCGGGACGTCGCGGTGGTGGACGGACCCTGGGGTGCGGGCGTGGAGATTCCGGCCGTGGACGCGGTGGTGACCGCCCGGCGCGGGCTGCCGCTCGCGGTCCTCACCGCCGACTGCACCCCCGTCCTGCTCGCCGACCCGGTCGCCGGAGTCGTCGGGGCGGCGCACGCCGGGCGGCCGGGACTGGTCGCCGGAGTCGTTCCGGCGGCGGTCGAGGCCATGGCCGCACTCGGCGCACACCCCTCCCGGATCATCGCGCACACCGGACCGGCCGTCTGCGGACGGTGCTACGAAGTGCCGGAGGTGATGCGGGCCGAGGTCGCCGAGACCGTCCCCGGCACCTGGTCCGAAACCAGCTGGGGAACCCCGGCGGTGGACGTCACCGGCGGAGTCCACGCCCAGCTCGCCGCCCTCGGCGTGACGGACCGGCACTCCTCGCCGTACTGCACCCGGGAATCGGGCGACCACTTCTCGTACCGCCGCGACCGCACCACCGGGCGGCTCGCCGGATATGTCTGGTTGGACGGATAGGGCATGACGGACCGTAAGGCAGAACTCGCGGCGAATCTCGCACAGGTGGAGGAAAGGATCGTCTCCGCCTGTGCCGCCGCGGGGCGCAAGCGGGAGGAAGTGACCCTGGTCGTGGTCACCAAGACCTACCCCGCGAGCGATGTGCGGATCCTGCATCAGCTCGGCGTGCGCCATGTCGCGGAGAATCGTGACCAGGACGCCGCCCCCAAGGCCACCGCTTGTGCGGATCTTTCGCTGACATGGCACTTTGTCGGACAATTGCAGACGAACAAGGTTCGCTCCGTGACCAGTTATGCCGATGTGGTGCAGTCGGTGGACCGCGCCAAGCTGGTCACCGCCCTCTCCGCCGCCGCGGTGCGCGGGGATCGTGAACTCGGCTGTCTGATCCAGGTCGCCCTGGACGCGGAGAGCGGCGAGCGCGGTGAGCGCGGCGGCGTCGCGCCTGACGGGGTCGAGGAGTTGGCGGCCGCGGTCGACGCGGCTCCCGGACTCCGGCTCGACGGGCTGATGACCGTCGCGCCGCTGGCCGGGGAGTACGCCGGCCGGCAACGGGCCGCGTTCGACCGGTTGATGGAAATCTCATCCCGCCTGCGCGCCGGTCATCCGGCTGCGAACATGGTCTCCGCAGGTATGAGCGGGGACCTGGAGGACGCGGTGGCGGCCGGAGCGACACATGTACGCGTCGGTACGGCGGTACTCGGAGTCCGACCCCGGCTCGGGTAACGTCGCGAAGCAAGTCGGACCACAGCAGAAAATATGGTCATTCCCACTTCTAGCGGGCAGGCCACAGTGGATCGCTGGCACTTGGTGACGAATGCCGATCCACCACAGAGCGGAGGACTCGGAGCATGGCCGGCGCGATGCGCAAGATGGCGGTCTACCTCGGCCTCGTGGAGGACGATGGGTACGACGGCCCGGGGTTCGACCCCGATGACGAATTCGAACCTGAGCCGGAGCCCGAGCGCGACCGGCGGCGGCACCAGCCCCCGCACCAGGTGGAGCGGGAACGGGAGCGCGACCGAGAGCGTGAGCGCGAAAGGGACGAACCGGTACGAGTGGTACAACCACCCGCCCAGCGAGAGCCGGTTCAGCTCCCACCGGAAAGCGTGCGACCCGCCCGGATCGCACCCGTGGCATCCATCACACCTGAACGTCCGAACATGGAGAAGAACGCACCGGTGATCATGCCCAAGGTCGTGTCCGAGCGGGAGCCGTACCGCATCACCACGCTGCACCCCAGGACCTACAACGAGGCCCGTACCATCGGGGAACACTTCCGTGAGGGCACTCCGGTGATCATGAATCTCACGGAGATGGACGATACGGACGCGAAGCGACTTGTCGACTTTGCCGCGGGACTCGTCTTCGGTCTCCATGGCAGCATTGAACGCGTGACGCAGAAGGTGTTCCTGTTGTCGCCTGCTAACGTCGATGTCACGGCGGAGGACAAGGCCCGCATCGCAGAGGGCGGATTCTTCAACCAGAGCTGAGAACACGACACCGGGAACGACCCGGCCGAGAGGCCGGTGCCGGCCGCGAGGCCGGAGCTGACGAGAGCCAGGGGAGAGGGAAGCGCGAGACATGGGCGTCGCACTGGATGTGGTCTATATCGCGCTGATGTGTTTCCTCATCGTGCTGATCTTCCGGCTGGTCATGGACTATGTCTTCCAGTTCGCACGTTCATGGCAACCCGGCAAGGCGATGGTGGTCGTACTTGAGGCCACCTACACTGTCACCGATCCACCGCTCAAGCTTCTGCGGCGGTTCATTCCGCCGCTGCGTCTCGGGGGCGTGGCACTCGACCTGTCCTTCTTCGTTCTGATGATCATCGTCTACATCCTGATCAGCGTTGTGATCAGGTTGTGAGCGATACGGTCTTGCCGACTGCCGACGACTACGTAGAGGTGAAGAAGAGATGCCGTTGACCCCCGAGGACGTGCGGAACAAGCAGTTCACGACCGTCCGCCTCCGAGAAGGCTATGACGAGGACGAGGTCGATGCCTTTCTCGACGAGGTCGAATCGGAGCTGACCCGTCTGCTCCGTGAGAACGAGGACCTGCGCGCCAAACTGGCCGCTGCGACGCGCGCCGCCGCGCAGAACCAGCAGCAGCAACAGCAGCAGGGTATGCGCAAGCCCCCGGAGCAGCAGGACCGCCCCGGTGCGCCCGTTCCCGCCGCCATATCTGGACCGCCGCAGCAGCAGCCCCCGCAGATGGGTCCGCCCCAGCTGCCCGGTGGTGCGCCGCAGCTGCCCGCAGGTCCCAGTGGCCACGGCCCCCAGGGTGGCCACGGTCCCGGTCCGCAGGGCCCGCACGGCCCCGGCCCGATGCAGGGCGGTCCCATGGGTGGCCCGATGGGCGGCCCCATGGGTCAGCACCCCCAGCAGCAGATGCAGCAGATGCAGCCGCCGCAGATGCAGCAGCAGGGGCAGGGCCCCGGTGGCGACAGCGCCGCCCGTGTCCTCTCG
This sequence comes from Streptomyces rubiginosohelvolus, assembly GCF_014649875.1. Lineage (GTDB taxonomy): Bacteria > Actinomycetota > Actinomycetes > Streptomycetales > Streptomycetaceae > Streptomyces > Streptomyces rubiginosohelvolus. Next base: position 129,149 of record NZ_BMTW01000014.1, read on the forward strand.
CTCGCGCAGCAGACCGCCGACCAGGCGATCGCGGAGGCCCGTTCCGAGGCCAACAAGATCGTCGGCGAGGCGCGCAGCCGTGCCGAGGGCCTGGAGCGCGACGCGCGCGCCAAGGCCGACGCCCTGGAGCGGGACGCGCAGGAGAAGCACCGCGTGGCGATGGGCTCGCTGGAGTCGGCCCGCGCGACGCTGGAGCGCAAGGTCGAGGACCTGCGTGGCTTCGAGCGCGAGTACCGTACGCGGCTGAAGTCCTACCTGGAGAGCCAGCTGCGCCAGCTGGAGACCCAGGCGGACGACTCGCTCGCCCCGCCGCGGACGCCGGCCGCCGCTTCGCTGCCGCCGTCCCCCTCGCTGGCTCCGGCCGGTGCGGGTGCGATGGGTCACTCCATGGGCGGCTCCACCCACGGTGGCCATGGCGGCCAGCAGATGGGTGGCGGTCAGTCGATGGGCAGCGGACCGTCCTACGGTGGCCAGCAGCAGATGTCGCCGGCCATGACGCAGCCGATGGCGCCGGTGCGGCCGCAGGCGCCGCAGCCGATGCAGCAGGCTCCTTCGCCGATGCGTGGGTTCCTGATCGACGAGGACGACAACTGATCGGTGCGCGCTCGTTGAGCGCGTAGCCGTCGGCAGGCTGAGGGCCGGGCCCCGGGATTTCCCGGGGCCCGGCCCTTTGCCGTGGGCGGGGGCCCGGGCCCCTTTGCCCTCAAGCGCCGGGCGGGCTGGGTTTCGGGGCTCCGCCCCGGACCCCGCTCCTCAAACGCCGGAGGGGCTGAAAATGCCCGGCCTCGGCTTCTCGGGTGCGGGAGGGTACATCCAGCCCGTCCGGCGATTGAGGACATCTTTGAGCCCCGCCGGCGATTGAGGCGCGGGGATGCGGAAGGGCCCGCCGGAATTCTTCCCGGCGGGCCCTTCCCCTTGGTGCGGGCTACCCCTACCGCTTGCGCAGGCGGAACGTCAGCCCCAGGCCCTCGTCCTCGAACGGGGTGCCGTACGTCTCGTCCGCCTCGCCCTCCGCGTAGTCCACGGCCAGGACCTCCTCGGAGATCAGGGGGGCGTGCTCCGTGAGGGCCTCCGCCGTTGCGGGGGACGTCGTCGTCCAGCGGACGGCGATGCGGTCCGCCACGTCCAGGCCGCTGTTCTTGCGGGCCTCCTGGATCAGGCGGATCGCGTCACGGGCCAGGCCCGCCCGGCGCAGCTCGGGAGTGATCTCCAGGTCCAGGGCCACCGTCGCGCCCGAGTCCGACGCGACCGACCAGCCTTCGCGCGGGGTCTCCGTGATGATCACCTCGTCGGGGGAGAGCGTGATCCGCTCGCCCTCCACCTCCACCGACGCCGTGCCTTCGCGCAGGGCGAGGGAGAGCGCGGCCGCGTCCGCGTTCGCGACCGCCTTGGCCACCGCCTGCACGCCCTTGCCGAACCGCTTGCCCAGCGCCCGGAAGTTCGCCTTCGCCGTCGTGTCGACCAGCGAGCCGCCCACCTCGGAGAGCGAGGCCAGCGATGTGACGTTCAGCTCTTCCGTGATCTGGGCGCGCAACTCGGGGGAGAGGGCGTCGAAGCCCGCCGCCGCCACCAGCGCGCGCGACAGCGGCTGGCGCGTCTTCACGCCCGACTCGGCGCGCGTCGCGCGGCCCAGCTCCACCAGGCGGCGCACCAGCGCCATCTGGGAGGAGAGGGTCGGGTCGATCGCCGAAACCTCCGCCTTGGGCCACGACGCCAGGTGCACCGACTCCGGGGCGTCCGGCGTGACCGGCGTGATCAGGTCCTGCCACACCCGCTCAGTGATGAACGGGACCAGCGGGGCCATCAGCCGGGTCACCGTCTCGACGACCTCGTGCAGCGTGCGCAGCGCCGCCTTGTCGCCCTGCCAGAAGCGGCGGCGCGAGCGGCGTACGTACCAGTTGGAGAGGTCGTCCACGAACGCCGAGAGCAGCTTGCCGGCGCGCTGGGTGTCGTAGCTCTCCATCGCGACGGTCATCTGGTCGACCAGCGCGTTGAGTTCGCTCAGCAGCCAGCGGTCCAGGACCGTGCGGTCCGCCGGGGCCGGGTCGGCCGCCGACGGGGCCCAGGACGAGGTACGTGCGTACAGGGCCTGGAAAGCCACCGTGTTCCAGTACGTCAGGAGCGTCTTGCGGACGACCTCCTGGATCGTGCCGTGGCCCACCCGGCGTGCCGCCCAGGGGGAGCCGCCCGCGGCCATGAACCACCGCACCGCGTCCGCCCCGTGCTGGTCCATCAGCGGGATCGGCTGGAGGATGTTGCCCAGGTGCTTGGACATCTTGCGGCCGTCCTCGGCGAGGATGTGGCCGAGGCAGACCACGTTCTCGTACGACGACTTGTCGAAGACCAGCGTGCCGACCGCCATCATCGTGTAGAACCAGCCGCGGGTCTGGTCGATGGCCTCCGAGATGAACTGCGCCGGGTAGCGGCTCTCGAAGATCTCCTTGTTCTTGTACGGGTAGCCCCACTGCGCGAACGGCATCGAACCCGAGTCGTACCAGGCGTCGATGACCTCCGGGACGCGGTACGCCTCCAGCTGGCAGTTCTCGTGCGTGCAGGTGAAGGTGATCTCGTCGATGAACGGGCGGTGGGGGTCCAGGGACGACTGGTCCCGGCCCGTCAGCTCCGTCAGTTCGGCTCGCGAGCCGACGCACGTCAGGTGGTCGTCCTCGCAGCGCCAGATCGGCAGCGGCGTGCCCCAGTAGCGGTTACGGGACAGCGCCCAGTCGACGTTGTTGTTCAGCCAGTCGCCGAAGCGGCCGTTCTTGACCGAGTCCGGGAACCAGTTGGTCTTCTCGTTCTCTTCGAGAAGACGGTCCTTGATGGCCGTCGTCCTGATGTACCACGACGGCTGCGCGTAGTAGAGCAGCGCCGTGTGGCAGCGCCAGCAGTGCGGGTAGCTGTGCTCGTACGGGACATGGCGGAAGAGCTTGCCCCGCGCGTCCAGGTCCGCGGTGAGCGCTTCGTCGGCCTTCTTGAAGAAGACGCCGCCGACGAGGGGGAGATCCTCTTCGAAGGTCCCGTCCGGGCGGACCGGGTTGACCACCGGGAGGCCGTACGCACGGCAGACCTGAAGGTCGTCGGCGCCGAACGCGGGGGACTGGTGGACCAGACCCGTACCGTCCTCGGTCGTGACGTACTCGGCGTTGACCACGTAGTGCGCCTCGGCCGGGAAGTCGACGAGGGTGAAGGGGCGCTCGTAGGCCCAGCGCTCCATCTCCGCGCCGGTGAACGACTGGCCCGTCACCTCCCAGCCCTCGCCCAGCGCCTTCTCCACCAGCGGCTCGGCGACGACGAGCTTCTCCTCGCCGTCCGTCGCGACGACGTAGCGGACCTCGGGGTGCGCGGCGACCGCCGTGTTGGAGACCAGGGTCCACGGCGTGGTCGTCCAGACCAGGAGCGCCGCCTCGCCGGCCAGCGGGCCGGAGGTCAGGGGGAAGCGGACGAAGACCGACGGGTCGACGACCGTCTCGTAGCCCTGGGCCAGCTCGTGGTCGGACAGGCCCGTGCCGCAGCGGGGGCACCAGGGGGCGACCCGGTGGTCCTGGACCAGCAGGTCCTTGTTGAAGATCTCCTTGAGCGACCACCACACGGAGTCCACGTACTCCGGGTCCATCGTGCGGTAGGCGTCGTCCAGGTCGACCCAGTAGCCCATGCGGGTCGTCAGCTCGGCGAACGCGTCGGTGTGCCGGGTCACCGAGTCACGGCACTTGGCGTTGAACTCGGCGATGCCGAACGCCTCGATGTCCTTCTTGCCGTTGAAGCCCAGCTCCTTCTCCACCGCGAGCTCGACGGGCAGGCCGTGACAGTCCCAGCCGGCCTTCCGGCCGACGTGGTAGCCCTGCATGGTGCGGAAGCGGGGGAAGACGTCCTTGAAGACGCGGGCCTCGATGTGGTGGGCGCCCGGCATGCCGTTGGCGGTGGGCGGGCCCTCGTAGAAGACCCACTCGGGGCGGCCCTCGGACTGGTCGAGGCTCTTGGCGAAGACCTTGTTCTCCCGCCAGAAGTCGAGCACGGCGTGCTCCAGCGCGGGCAGGTCGACCTGGGCGGGTACCTGGCGGTACTGCGGCGATGTCATGTGCGGCTTCCTCCGGCGGATGTCTTCCACTTCCGTCGGAGGGACGAGAGCGTCTCGGCTCCCGCGGTACCACCCTCCTTGGCCCCGGGCGCAGCCCGTGGCCCCCTCATTGGGGTCGCGATGCCGGGTCTAGTGGCCTGGGTGCCCGTGGGAGTGGCCCACGTGTCCAAGGCGTTCTTCCGGCGGCTCAGGGGTGATCTTCACATCGCGCTCGCCCCCGGGCTCCCACCGTCCCCGGGTCGCTGCTGGCTGCGTACGGCGCTACTCGTCCCGTCGATGCCTCTCGCTGGGGCCAGTGTACGGGCCCGTACGGGCGACGGCCGACCGGTTTATCGGGGGCGCGGGGGCGTGACCCGAGTGGCGGGACGGGGTAGAAGCACTTCCCGGCGGGGCGCGGGGGCCGGATTACCGGGCGGGGAGCTGGGAACAACGGAGGCAGGCGCGCCACGACCGGACACGGGGGAGGGGAGAGGGCGGCGTGCCCCGTTGCCGCGGGGCTGGAGTCGATTTATCGTCCCAGCACGACTCGCGAGCAAGATCACAATATGTGAAGGGGCCGCGGCCATGGTGGCGAAGAAGGCAGCGAAGAAGACGGTGAAGAAGGCCGCCGCCAAGAAGACCGCGGCCAAGAAGGCGGCGGCCGGCGACAAGCCCGCCGCCAAGAAGAGCACCGCCAAGAAGACCGCGAAAACGGCCGCACCGGCGGCCACGGAGGCGGCCCGGGCCGCCGAGCAGACGGGAGCCCCCACGGTGGTAGCCAAGAAGAGCGCGAGTCGTCCCGCAGCAGGCGCACAGGCCACGGCCCCCGTGCCGCCCGCCCGTGCCGCCGCCCCGGACGAGCTGGCCGTCCGGCCCGGGGAGGACCCCTGGACGCCCGAGGAGGTCACCGAGGCCCGCACCGTGCTGACCAGCGAGATCCTGCGGCTCCGCAGTGAGCTGGAGGCCTCCGGCGCGGCCCTCGCCGGGCTGATGCGGGACTCCGGCGACGGCGCGGGCGACGACGAGGCCGACACCGGCACCAAGAACATCACCCGCGAGCACGAGCTGTCGCTCGCCGCCAACGCCCAGGAGATGCTGGAGCAGACCGAGCGGGCCCTCGCCCGGCTGGAGGCGGGGACGTACGGGCTCTGCGAGATCTGCGGCAAGCCGATCGGCAAGGCGCGCATGCAGGCATTCCCCCGGGCCACCCTGTGCGTCGAGGACAAGCAGAAGCAGGAGCGGCGCGGCTGATCCGCACAGGTGTGTCGTACCCTCATCCGAAGGCAGGCACCTAGGGTTGAGGGACTTACGTGGCAGAGGCGGAGCGCATCATCGGTACGCCGGACAATCCCGAGGCCGAGGGCACGGACGAAGGCGGCAGCACGTCCGCCGACGCCGCCGTCAACGCGGGCCGGGGCAAGCGGAAAGTCCTCGTTCTCCTGAGCGTGGCCGTCGTGGCCTATCTGCTCGACCTGGTCACGAAGATGATCGTGGTCGCCAAGCTGGAGCACCAGCCGCCGATCGACATCATCGGCGACTGGCTGCAGTTCCGGGCGATCCGGAACGCGGGCGCCGCGTTCGGGTTCGGCGAGGCGTTCACCGTGATCTTCACCATCATCGCCGCCGGCGTCATCGTGGTGATCATCCGGCTGGCCCGCAAGCTCTACAGCCTGCCGTGGGCCATCGCCCTGGGTCTTCTCCTGGGCGGTGCGCTCGGCAACCTCACCGACCGGCTCTTCCGGGCGCCCGGCGTGTTCGAGGGCGCGGTGGTCGACTTCATCGCCCCCAAGCACTTCGCCGTCTTCAACCTCGCCGACTCCGCCATCGTCTGCGGCGGCATCCTCATCGTGATCCTGTCCTTCAAGGGCCTGGACCCCGACGGGACCGTCCACAAGGACTGACCGGGCTGCAAGGACTGACCGGGCTGCGCGGGGAGCGGGCCGCGCAAGGCATACTCGACTGGTGAGTACGCACCCCGAGATCCGCACCCTGCCCGTACCGGACGGCCTGGAGGGCGAGCGCGTCGACGCCGCCATCTCCCGGATGTTCGGTTTCTCCCGCACCAAGGCCGCCGAGCTGGCCGCCGCCGGGAAGGTCCAGGTGGACGGTTCGGTGGCCGGGAAGTCCGAGCGGGTCCACGGCGGTGCCTGGCTGGAGGTCGAGATGCCGGGGGCGCCCGCTCCCGTCCAGATCGTCGCCGAGCCCGTCGAGGGCATGGAGATCGTCCATGATGACGACGACATCGTCGTCATCATGAAGCCGGTCGGCGTCGCCGCCCACCCCAGCCCCGGCTGGACCGGCACCACCGTCATCGGCGGCCTCGCCGCCGCCGGCTACCGGATCTCGACGTCCGGCGCAGCCGAGCGCCAGGGCATCGTGCACCGCCTCGACGTCGGCACCTCCGGCCTGATGGTCGTCGCCAAGTCCGAGCGGGCCTACACCCTGCTCAAGGCCCAGTTCCGCGACCGGGTCGTCGACAAGAAGTACCACGCCCTCGTCCAGGGCCACCCGGACCCGATGAGCGGCACCATCGACGCCCCCATCGGCCGCCACCCCAACCACGACTACAAGTGGGCGGTCACCGCCGAGGGCAAGCCGTCGGTGACCCACTACGACCTGATCGAGGCCTACCGCGCCGCCAGTCTCCTCGACATCAAGCTGGAGACCGGCCGCACCCACCAGATCCGGGTCCACATGTCCGCCCACCGCCACCCCTGTGTCGGCGACCTCACCTACGGCGCCGACCCGACGCTGGCCAAGCGCCTGGGGCTGACCCGGCAGTGGCTGCACGCCGTCCGCCTGGGCTTCGAGCACCCGGCCGACGGGAGCTGGGTGGAGTTCTCCAGCGGCTACCCGGCCGACCTCCAGCACGCCCTCGACACCATCTCCGCGGAGAGCCAGTGACCGCCGGGCCCACCCCGTACAGCACGCGCCGGGCCATTGAGGAGAGCGACCTCCAGGCCTGCTTCCAGGTCCGCAAGGACGTCTTCGTCGGCGAGCAGAACGTGCCCGAGGAGCTGGAGTACGACGCCTACGACGCGACCGCCGTGCATGTCCTGGCCGTCGCGGCGGACGGCACCGCGCTCGGCACCGGACGGCTGCTGTACGGCGCGGACGCGGCCGGGAAGACCGGCGGCGACCTCACCGCCGGCTCGCTCGGCCGGCTCGCCGTGAGCCGCGAGGCCCGCGGCCTCGGCGTCGGCGCCGCCCTCGTCCGGGCCATCGAGGACGAGGCGCGCACGCTCGGCCTCGCCGCCGTCGACCTGCACGCCCAGACCCACGCCCTCGGCTTCTACGAGCGGCTCGGCTATGTCGCGTACGGCCCCGAGTTCCCCGACGCGGGCATGCCGCACCGGGCCATGCGGCGGGAGATCCGCCCGGCCTGAGCGCCGGAAACCGGGGGGATCGGCCGGGTCCCGGGGGGTATCTGCGGAAACGCGCACCCCGCGTGGCAGGGTGGAAGCCCTGTTCGGCCGCTCGTGACCTGCCGGACCCGCACGCTCCGGAAGGCCCCTCCGTGGAACAGATGGCCCTGCTGCTCCTGCTGCTGCTCGGAGCCGTGGTCACGGTGCCGCTCGGCGACCGGCTGGGGCTGCCCGCGCCGGTGCTGATGACGCTCGCGGGCATCGCGATGGCGTTCACGCCGTTCGTCCCGAACGTCGACATCCCGCCGGAGATCATCCTCCCCGCGCTGCTTCCGCCGCTGCTCTACGCCACCGTCCAGCGCACCTCCTGGCGGCAGTTCGCCGCCAACAAACGCCCGATCTTCCTGCTGGCCGTGGCCCTCGTCTTCGTCACCACGGCCGCCGTCGCCGCGGTCGCCAACTCGATCGTGCCGGGGCTGCCGATCGCCGCCGCCGTCGCGCTCGGCGCGCTCGTCGCCCCGCCCGACCCGGTCGCGGCGACGGCCGTCGCGGGCTCGGTGGGGCTGCCGCGCCGGCTGGTGTCGATCCTGGAGGGCGAGGGGCTCTTCAACGACGTGACCGCCATCGTGCTCTACCACGTGGCCATCGCCGCCGCCGTCAGCGGCACCTTCTCGCTCCCCGAGGCCTTCGGGCTGCTGATCCTCTCCGCCGTCGTCGCGGTCGCCGTCGGCCTCGCGCTCGGCTGGCTCACCATCAAGCTGATGAACCTGCTAGGCGACGCCACGCTCCAGGTCGGACTGACCCTGCTGGTGCCCTTCGTCGCCTACGTCCTCGCGGAGGAGCTGGAGGGCTCCGGCGTGCTGGCCGTCCTGACCGTCGCGCTCTTCCTCGCCGAGCACACCGCCGACGCCGACGACGTGCTGGGCCGCCTCACCGGACGTACCTTCTGGGACATCGTCGACACCCTCGTCACCGGCGTCGCCTTCGGGCTGATCGGGCTGGAACTTCACACCGTGTTCGGCACCGCCGACGGCCACGCCCTGGAGATGGTCGGCTGGGGGCTCGCGATCGTCGCCGTCGTCGTCGGCGTACGGCTGCTGTGGCTGCTGCCCGCGACCTGGCTGGCCAAGCGGCTCCACACCCGGCGGGACGTCAGCGAGGAGATCCCGACCAGCTGGCGGGAGACCGTCGTGATGTGGTGGGCCGGGATGCGCGGGGTGGCCTCCGTCGCCCTGGCGCTGGCGATCCCGCTGGAGACCGACGGCGGGCAGCCCTTCCCCGGCCGCGAGGAGATCATCTTCATCGCGTTCGCCGTGATCATGGCCACCCTGGTCTTCCAGGGACTCACCCTCCCCTGGCTGGTGCGGAAGCTGAAGGTCCGGGCCGACACAGCCGCCGAGGAGGCCCTGGAGCGGGACCTCGCGATCCGGGCCGCCAAGGCCGCCAAGTACCGGCTCAAGGAGATCCAGGAGGTCGAGGAGTTCCCCGAGGAGGTCGTGGAGCGGCTCCAGCGCGCCGCGTACGACATCGGCGCCCGGATCAGCCCCGACATGATCGACGAGGAGCGGCGCGAGGCCTACGCCCAGCGGGCGAAACGCTTCAAGGCGATCAGCCGGGTCCAGCGCGAGATGATGTCGGCCGCCCGCCACGAGGTGCTCTCCGCGCGCAGCGAACCCGGCTCCGACCCGGAGGTAGTGGACCGGGTGCTGCGGTATCTGGACTTCCGCTCCCTGCGGTGAGCAGGTGAGCCGCCGGGTCGCCGTTCTCAGCCGCGGCCCGTGCGCGGGGCCTTGGCGTCGTCCCGGTCGGCGGGCGGCGCCGATCCGTTGCGGCCCGCCCGGCCCGCCCTCGCTCCCGTCAGCTCCGCCCACTGCTCGCCCGGCGGCAGCGCGGCGGGCGCGGTGGCGATCCGCGGCAGCGCGTACGGATGGTGGTCGCGCAGCCAGCCGATCAGCTGCTCGCGCACCGCGCAGCGCACCGTCCAGATGTCGTCCGCGTCCTTCGCCGTGACCACGGCCCGTACCTGGATCGTGGACGGCGTCGTGTCCGTGACCGCCAGCGACCAGTCGCGGCCGTCCCAGGCCGCGATGTCACCGAGGATCTCCCGCAGCTTCTCCCGCATCGCGGCCACCGGCGCGGAGTGGTCGAGGTGGAAGAAGACCGTGCCGGTCATCTGCACCCCGCCGCGCGACCAGTTCTCGAACGGCTGGCTGGTGAAGTACGAGACCGGCATCGTGATCCGCCGCTCGTCCCAGGTCCGTACCGCCAGGAACGTCAGGGTGATCTCGTCGATCGTGCCCCACTCGCCGTCCACCACCACGGTGTCGCCGATCCGCACCATGTCGCCGAACGCGATCTGGAGCCCGGCGAAGAGATTGCCCAGCGTCGACTGGGCGGCGACGCCCGCGACGATGCCGAGCAGACCGGCCGAGGCCAGCATCGACGTACCGACCCCTCGCATCGGGGGGAACGTCAGCAGCATCGCCGCGATCGCCACCACCGTCACGACCGCTATGACGACCCGCTGGATCAGCGTCACCTGCGTCCGGACCCGGCGGACCCGGGCGGGATCGCGGGTGCCCGTGGCGTAGCGCGAGTAGCTCGCCTCCACGACCGTCGCCGCTATCCGCACCACGAGCCATGCCGAGGCGCCGATCAGCACCAGGGTGAGGACCTGGCCGATTCCGGCCCGGTGGTCCCGCACCCAGTCGATCTTCGTCGCGCGGTAGCTGCCGCGCAGCAGCGCCGTGATGACCACCACCTGCAAGGGAGGCCGGCAGCGCCGCAGCAGCCCCCACAACGGGGTCTCGTGGTGCCGGCTGTCGGCCCGCCGCAGCAGCACGTCGACCAGCCAGCCGATCAGCAGGGTGATCACCACGGATCCGCCGATGACGATCAGCGGGCGCAGCACGCTCTCCATTCCCTCGTCCTCCCAGCCGTTGAGCGGCCCTCAGAGGGTGCGAACTGGCACCATGGGGCCCATGAACATCATGCTCTTCCACTCGACGTACGGGCTCACGCCCGCCGTGCACGCCGCGGCCGCGCGCCTCAAGGACGCCGGCCATGAGGTGCGCGTGCCCGATCTCTTCGAGGGGCACACCTTCGACTCGGTGGAAGAGGGCATGGCGTACAAGGAGGAGGTCGGCAAGGACGAACTGCTCAAGCGGGCCGTGCTGGCCGCCGCGCCCTACTCCGACCAGGGGCTCGTCTACGCCGGCTTCTCCCTCGGCGCGGCGACCGCGCAGACCCTGGCGCTCGGGGACGCGAAGGCCCGGGGGCTGCTGCTGTTCCACGGCACCTCGGACATCGCCGAGAACGCCACGGTGGACGAGCTTCCCGTCCAGCTGCACGTCGCGGACCCGGACCCCTTCGAGTCCCACGACTGGCTGAACAGCTGGTATCTCCAGATGCAGCGCACCGGCGCGGACGTGGAGATCTACCGCTACCCCGGGGCCGGGCACCTGTTCACCGACCCCGATCTGCACGACTACGACCAGGCGGCCGCCGAGCAGACCTGGAAGGTCGCGCTCGGCTTCCTGGCCACGCTGTAGTCCGTCTTCCCGGCCACCGGTGAAACGCGTGGAACCCGGCGTTCCCGGGCGGTCCGACCGCCCGGAAACGCCGGGTTCCACGGAGCTGTGGGGCGTTACGCCTTGAGCGCCTTGTCGATGGCCTTCGTGAACTCGGCGGCCGTCATCGGGGCGTTCTCGCTGCCCTCGGCCGTGATCTTCTTGTCGTCCATCTTCAGCGTCGGCGTGCCCTGAACCCCGCTGCTGTCGAAGGTCTTGGACATCTTCATCGCCCAGGCGTCGTACGTGCCGTCCTCGACGTTCTTCTGGAAGTCCTTGTTCCCCTTCAGCGCGTCCACGGAGTCGGCGACCTCGATGAGGTAGCTGTCCTTGGCGAACTTGTCGTCGCTCTCCTCGGGGTGGAACTTCGCCGAGTACAGCGCGGCCTTGTACTCCAGGAAGGCCTCGGGGCTGACGTCCAGCGCCGCACCGAGCGCGCTCAGGGCGTTCTTGGAGCCCTGGCCGTTGTCGGTGTTGTCGATGAAGGTCGCGCCGACGTACTGGACCTTGTACTTGCCGGCCTCGACGTCCTTCGAGACGGTCTCGCCGACGCCCTGCTCGAACGTGGCGCAGACCGGGCAGCGCGAGTCCTCGTACAGCTCCAGGGTCTTCTTCGCGCTCGGCTTGCCGACGACCACGGTGGTGCCGTCCTTGCCCGAGGTGTTCTTCGGCGCGGTGACGTTCTTCGCGTCGGCGGCCGCCTCCCAGGCGTCCGGCTTGTTCAGCTGCATCACGCCGTAGCTGATGCCGCCGATCACGGCGAGGGCCGCGACGACCGAGCCCGCGACGACGAGCTGCTTGCGGGACTTGTCCTTCTTCGCCTGGCGCTCGCGCTCGGCGCGCAGCCGCTCGCGGGCCGCTGCCTTGTTCGCCTGGCTGTTGCGGTTGCTCATGTCAGTTCTCCGTGCCGTACGTGTGTGGGGAGTGGGCGGTGGTGCCGTCGTCGCGTCGCCGTGCCCTCAGGCAGCGGCGTACAGCGCGAGCGGCGGGCCCCTGCGTCCCACACAGTGCACGAGGAAACGGGCGGTCAGCGGCGGGTGCGGACGCCCGGCGGGCCGGGAGCGGCGGGCCGCGGCCCGGACCCCCGCGCGGACCACGGCGACCGCGGTCAGCAGCGGCCGGAACGCCAGCAGGGCCGCCGCGCGCACCAGCCCGGCCAGGGCCGCCTCGCCGCGCCGCAGCCAGGCCGCGGCGAGTAGCCCGACCGCCACATGCGCGGCGAGCAGCAGCCACGGCACCGCGGGGCCGGGCTGGGCGAGGAGGGCCGCGGCGCGGTCGCCCGCACCGGCCACATCGGCCAGCGGGGTGCCCACCGCGCCGACGCCCGCGATCCGGGCCCCGCCCGTGCCGACCTCGCCGCCGCCGCACAGGACGTCGAAGCCCACCGCGCGCAGCGGGCCGGCGACCGGGCCGCCGGCCGCCCCGTAACAGAGGTTCTGGCCCGTGGTGAAGAGCGTGTCGGCGGCCAGCTCCAGCGGGACCAGCAGCCCCGCGATCGCCCCGAAGCCGCGCTCCCGGCCGGCCAGCGCATAGGCCACGGCGAAGACCGCGGCGGCCAGCAGGCCGACCGCGGTCAGCGGCAGCGGCACTCCGGAGAGCAGCACGTGGGACGCCGTGGACAGGGTGACGACGAGCGCGGTGAAGACCGCCGCGCGCGCGACCCTGAGCTGCGTCCCTGAGATGTCCATCGCCGGAAAGTGTGTCATGCGTGGAGGTAAGCGGACCTTAAAAGAGGCTGAGAGTCCCCGGGACGCCGAAGATTCCGGGGGCGCCCCGGGGCTCTCGCCCTACAGGCCCGGGATCTTCCCGTTGCGGAAGAGGTCCACGAAGATCTGGTGGTCCGCACGGGCCCGCGCCCCGTAGCTGTGGGCGAAGTCGACCAGCAGCGGCGCGAAGCCCTCCTCGTCGGCCGCGATGGCCGCGTCGATCGCCCGCTCCGTGGAGAACGGCACCAGCGAGTGGCCGCTCTCGTCGTCCGCCGCCGCGTGCATCGTGGCCGTCGCCCGGCCCAGATCCGCGACGACCGCCGCGATCTCGTCCACCTCGTCGATGTCGGACCAGTCCAGGTCGACCGCGTACGGCGAGACCTCGGCGACCAGCTGGCCCGCCCCGTCCAGCTCGGTCCAGCCCAGCCACGGGTCCGCGTGCGCCTGGAGCGCCCGCTGCGAGATCACCGTGCGGTGCCCCTCGTGCTGGAAGTACTCCCGCACGGCCGCGTCCGTGATGTGCCGGGAGACCGCCGGGGTCTGCGCCTGCTTGAGGTAGATCACCACATCGTTCTCCAGGGCGTCGCTGTTGCCCTCCAGAAGGATGTTGTACGAGGGCAGCCCGGCCGATCCGATGCCGATGCCCCGGCGGCCCACCACGTCCTTGACCCGGTAGGAGTCGGGGCGGGTGAGGCTCGACTCCGGCAGCGTCTCCAGATAGCCGTCGAACGCGGCGAGCACCTTGTAGCGCGTCGCGGCGTCCAGGTCGATCGACCCGCCGCCGTCCGCGAACCGGCGCTCGAAGTCCCGGATCACCGTCATCGAGTCCAGCAGCGAGAACCGGGTGCGCGAGCGGGCGGCGCGCAGCGCGCCCAGCAGCGGGCCGTCCGCGGTGTCCAGCGTGAACGGCGGCACCTCGTCGTTCTTCGCGCCCGTCGCCAGCGCGCGGATCCGCTCGCGGTAGGACGTGGCGAAGATCCCGACCAGCTCGGTGATCTGCTCGTCGGCGAGCGCCTTCGTGTAACCGATCAGCGCCACGGAGGCGGCGAACCGCTTCAGGTCCCAGGTGAAGGGGCCCACGTACGCCTCGTCGAAGTCGTTGACGTTGAAGACGAGGCGGCCGTTGGCGTCCATGTAGGTGCCGAAGTTCTCCGCGTGCAGATCGCCGTGGATCCACACCCGGCCCGTGCGCTCGTCCAGGAACGGGCCGCCGTGCCGCTCCCGCTCCAGGTCGCTGTAGAACAGGCAGGCCGTGCCGCGGTAGAAGGCGAAGGCCGAGCTCGCCATCTTGCGGAACTTGACCCGGAAGGCCGCCGGATCGGCGGCCAGCAGCTCCCCGAAGGCGGTGTCGAAAACGGCGAGAATCTGCTCCCCGCGCTGCGCTGCGCCGGTCTGCGTTTCCGACATTTCTTACTGCCTCCTGCGGTAGCTGACGTATGGGGTCGAACCCTGGATCGACGTGACCGAGTGCATGACAAAACGGACACCCGTCCCGCCCTCTCCAACGCTCGGCGGAAGCCGGGAGTGCCCGTCGTTCGACTCCGTCACGTCGTAGACTTCCACGCTGTCCCCCCGTCCGTCATCGCCCGACTTCCCGGAGGCCCGACGCCGTGACCAAGCCGCCCTTCACGCACCTGCACGTTCATACCCAGTACTCGCTGCTGGACGGTGCGGCGCGGCTCAAGGACATGTTCGAGGCGGCCAACGAGATGGGCATGACGCACATCGCGATGACCGACCACGGCAACCTCCACGGGGCCTACGACTTCTTCCACTCGGCGAAGAAGGCGGACGTCACCCCGATCATCGGCATCGAGGCGTACGTCGCCCCCGAGTCGCGCAAGCACAAGCGCAAGGTGCAGTGGGGACAGCCGCACCAGAAGCGCGACGACGTGTCCGGATCCGGTGGCTACACCCACAAGACGATCTGGGCGTCCAACAAGACGGGGCTGCACAACCTCTTCCGGCTCTCCTCCGACGCGTACGCCGAGGGCTGGCTCCAGAAGTGGCCCCGGATGGACAAGGAGACCATCTCCCAGTGGTCCGAGGGGCTCCTCGCCTCCACCGGCTGCCCCTCGGGCGAGGTGCAGACCCGGCTGCGGCTCGGCCAGTTCGACGAGGCGGTGCAGGCGGCCTCCGACTACAAGGACATCTTCGGCGAGGGCAAGTACTTCCTGGAGCTGATGGACCACGGCATCGAGATCGAGCGCCGGGTCCGCGACGGGCTGCTGGAGATCGGCAAGAAGCTGAACATCCCGCCGCTCGTCACCAACGACTCCCACTACACGTACGCGCACGAGGCGACCGCCCACGACGCCCTGCTCTGCATCCAGACCGGCAAGAACCTCTCGGACCCCGACCGCTTCCGCTTCGACGGCACCGGCTACTACCTGAAGACGACGGACGAGATGTACGCCGTCGACTCCTCCGACGCCTGGCAGGAGGGGTGCGCCAACACCCTCCTGGTCGCCCAGCAGATCGACACCACCGGCATGTTCGAGGCGAAGAACCTCATGCCGAAGTTCGAGATCCCGGACGGCTTCACCGAGGTCACCTGGTTCCAGGAGGAGGTCCGGGTCGGCATGGGCCGCCGTTTCCCCAACGGCGTCCCCGACGACCGGCAGAAGCAGGTCGAGTACGAGATGGACATCATCATCCAGATGGGGTTCCCGGGGTACTTCCTGGTCGTCGCCGACTTCATCATGTGGGCCAAGAACAACGGCATCGCGGTCGGCCCCGGCCGTGGCTCCGCGGCCGGTTCGATCGTGGCGTACGCCATGGGCATCACCGACCTCGACCCGATCGAGCACGGGCTGATCTTCGAGCGGTTCCTCAACCCCGAGCGCGTCTCCATGCCCGATGTCGACATCGACTTCGACGAGCGTCGGCGCGTCGAGGTGATCCGGTACGTCACCGAGAAGTACGGCGCCGACAAGGTCGCCATGATCGGCACGTACGGCAAGATCAAGGCGAAGAACGCCATCAAGGACTCCGCCCGCGTGTTGGGCTACCCGTACGCGATGGGCGACCGGCTCACCAAGGCCATGCCCGCCGACGTCCTCGGCAAGGGCATCGACCTCAACGGCATCACCGACCCCAAGCACCCGCGCTACAGCGAGGCGGGCGAGATCCGGGGGATGTACGAGAACGAGCCGGACGTCAAGAAGGTCATCGACACCGCCAAGGGCGTCGAGGGCCTGGTGCGGCAGATGGGCGTGCACGCCGCCGGCGTCATCATGTCCAGCGAGCCGATCGTCGACCACGCACCCGTCTGGGTCCGGCACACCGACGGCGTCACCATCACGCAGTGGGACTACCCGCAGTGCGAGTCGCTCGGCCTGCTGAAGATGGACTTCCTCGGCCTGCGCAACCTGACGATCATGGACGACGCCATCAAGATGGTGAAGTCCAACAAGGGCATCGATCTGGAGATGCTCTCCCTGCCGCTGGACGACCCCAAGACGTACGAACTGCTCTGCCGCGGGGACACGCTCGGCGTCTTCCAGTTCGACGGCGGGCCCATGCGCTCCCTGCTCCGCCAGATGCAGCCCGACAACTTCGAGGACATCTCCGCCGTCTCGGCCCTCTACCGGCCGGGCCCGATGGGCATGAACTCGCACACGAACTACGCGGAGCGCAAGAACGGCCGCCAGGAGATCACCCCGATCCACCCGGAGCTGGAGGAGCCCCTCAAGGAGGTCCTCGGCCTCACCTACGGCCTGATCGTCTACCAGGAGCAGGTCCAGAAGGCCGCCCAGATCGTCGCCGGGTACTCGCTCGGTGAGGCCGACATCCTGCGCCGCGTGATGGGCAAGAAGAAGCCCGAGGAGCTGGCGAAGAACTTCGTCCTCTTCGAGAAGGGCGCCAAGGAGAAGGGTTTCTCCGACGCGGCGATCAAGGCGCTCTGGGACGTCCTGGTGCCGTTCGCCGGGTACGCGTTCAACAAGGCGCACTCCTCGGCGTACGGCCTGGTCACCTACTGGACCGCCTACCTCAAGGCGAACTACCCCGCCGAGTACATGGCCGCCCTGCTGACCTCGGTCAAGGACGACAAGGACAAGTCCGCGGTCTACCTCAACGAGTGCCGCCGCATGCGCATCAAGGTGCTGCCGCCGAACGTCAACGAGTCGCTGTCCAACTTCGCCGCCCAGGGCGACGACGTGATCCTCTTCGGCCTGACCGCCATCCGCAACGTCGGCCAGAACGTCGTCGACTCGATCATCCGGTCCCGCAAGGCGAAGGGCAAGTACAGCTCCTTCCCCGACTTCCTCGACAAGGTCGAGGCGGTCGTCTGCAACAAGCGCACCGTGGAATCGCTCATCAAGGCCGGCGCCTTCGACGAGATGGGCCACACCCGCAAGGGCCTCGTCGCCCATCACGAGCCGATGATCGACAACGTGGTCCAGGTCAAGCGCAAGGAGGCCGAGGGGCAGTTCGACCTCTTCGGCGGCGGCGAGGAGGAGAGCGGCGAGCCGGGCTTCGGGCTCGACGTGGAGTTCTCCGACGTCGAGTGGGAGAAGGCCTACCTCCTCGCCCAGGAGCGGGAGATGCTCGGCCTGTACGTCTCCGACCACCCGCTGTTCGGACTGGAGCACGTGCTGTCCGACAAGGCCGACGCCTCCATCTCCCAGCTCACCGGCGGGGACTACGGGGACGGCGCCATCGTCACCGTCGGCGGCATCATCTCCGGCCTCCAGCGCAAGATGACCAAGCAGGGCAACGCCTGGGCCATCGCCACCGTGGAGGACCTGGCGGGCTCCATCGAGTGCATGTTCTTCCCCGCCACCTACCAGCTGGTCTCCACCCAGCTCGTCGAGGACACCGTCGTCTTCGTGAAGGGACGCCTCGACAAGCGCGAGGACGTGCCCCGGCTGGTAGCCATGGAGATGCAGGTCCCCGACATCTCCAACGCCGGGACCAACGCACCGGTCGTCCTCACCATCCCCACCGTGAAGATCACCCCGCCCATGGTCACCCGCCTCGGCGAGGTGCTCAGCCACCACCGGGGCGACACCGAGGTACGCATCAAGCTCCAGGGCCCCCGCAAGACCACCGTCCTGCGCCTCGACCGGCACCGGGTCAAGGCCGACTCGGCCCTCTTCGGCGACCTGAAGGTGCTGCTCGGCCCGGCCTGCCTGGCCGGTTGAGCCCGAGCACGACATGACGAGAGGGGCGCCCCGCCTGCGCGGGACGCCCCTCTCGCTGTCTTCAACGCCTGTCACTACCGCAAGCGGCCGACGGGTCAGTTGTGGCCGAAGCGTCGCTGATGCTTGCGCGCCACGTCGGACGGGCTGCCCTGGGCCTGCGCCTGCGGCTGGTTCTGGGACTCGAACGCCGTCGACTTGGCCTGCTCCGCGCTACGCTCCGACGCGGACGCGCGGTCGTGCTGGCTGCCCTGCTTGCGGTTCTTGTTCTTGGCCATGGTGAATGCCTCCTGTGGGGAATCCTGGGGGGCCAGGACCGCTGTCAGACTCACATAGCGCCGCAAACACCGCATGTTGGATCATTACCGTGCGTAGCGGTTTCCGCAGTGGCCCCGTTTCCGCGCACCTTCTTCCTTCCTTTTCCGCTTCCTCTCCGGATCCGCCACGCCGATGATCCAGTTCCGGCCGTTAACCCCTGCGCGGTCGGGCAGACTCGAAGGAAACCCTGGGTAAGCGGACCCGGTCATCGAGGAACGGGCCGCTGAACCGTTCCCGAGTTCTGGAAGAGGGTGGAACCCGTGGACCGTTGCGTCGTCCTGGTGGACGCCGGCTACTTGCTGGGCGCAGCCGCGAGTCTGCTGGCCGGAGAGCCCGCCCGTTCCCGCATCACCGTCGACCACGCCGCCCTCATCCAGGGACTGCGCGAGCGGGCCGAGGCCGACACCCAGCAGCCCCTGCTGCGCATCTACTGGTTCGACGGCGCCCCCGACCGGGTGCCCCAGCCCGAGCACCGCAGGCTCCGCGTGATGCCCCGGGTGACCGTACGGCTCGGCGCCCTGACCCGCAGCGACGGACGCTGGGCCCAGAAGGGCGTCGACGCCGCCATGCACGCCGAGCTCACCGAACTGGCCAGGAACCGGGCCTGCTCGGATGTGGTCCTGGTGACCGGCGACGGCGATCTGCTGCCCGGCCTGATGTCCGCCAAGGAACACGGGGTCGCCGTCCACCTCTGGGCCGTCCAGGCCGCCGACGGCGACTACAACCAGTCCGAGGACCTGGTCGCCGAGGCCGACGAACGGCGCGTCCTCGACCGGGCCTGGATCACCAAGGCCGTACGCGCCAAGGACCTCGGCGGCGCCTGCGCCCCGCAGCCCGCCACCCGCCCCGAGATCGCCGCGATCCTCTCCGCACCGCTGCCCGAGGCCGCCCTCGCCGCCTCCGCCGAACGCGCCTCCGAGGCCCAGGCCGCCGCCGCCCGTTCGGGCACACCGGATCCGGCCGAGAACGCACCCGCCGCCACCGGCACGCCCACGACCGGCCACAAGGGCGTGCCGACCCCCAAGGACCTGGCCGCACTGCGCGCCCACGCCACCCACCCGGACCGCCAGCAGCCGGCCCAGCCCGCGAGCGCCACACTGCGCTGGTCCTCCGACAAAGGGTGGGTGGAGCGCGGTGGCCCTCTCGGCGAGCCCGCCGAGACCGCGTCCCTGCCGACCCTCGCCCAGGTCACCAGCGCCGAACAGCGCTGGGCCGACCGCGAGGAGGACATCACCACCGTCGGCGGCGACCCCTTCGAAGTGGGCCAGGTCTTCGCCCGCCGCTGGATGGAGCGCCTCCCGGAAAGCGTCCACCTGCAGAAGCTCTCCACCATGTACCCGCGCATCCCGCACCGGATCGACGGTGAACTCCTGCGGTACGCGGCCCGCTTCGGACTCCTCGCCCACAAGGACGACCAGATCGACGAGCACGACCGCTACGCGATCCGGGCCGGCTTCTGGCGGGAGATCGACGTACGGGCCGCCGCCGAGCACGTACCGGCGGGGGAGTAGGGGGTGGAGCCGCCGTCCTCCCGGGCGGCGACGCGGGGTGGCCCCGGGCGCGAACCGGGGCATGTGACCCCGTACCCTCATACCTCGTGAGTACGGGCACAGCACAGGCGCAGCGGGACACCGGCACCGTGTGCGCGGTGCGCGATCTGGTCAAGACCTACCCTGCGACCCGGGCTCGCCGGGGCGCACCCGCGACCCCCGAGGTCCGCGCCACGGACGGCATCCGCCTGGACGTCGAGCGCGGCGAGATCTTCGGACTGCTCGGCCCCAACGGCGCCGGCAAGTCGACCCTGGTCCGCCAGCTCACCGGGCTGATGCGGCCCGACTCCGGCAGCGTCGAGGTGCTGGGCCACGACCTCGTACGTCACCCCGAGCGGGCCTCACGGCTGATCGGCTATCTCGGGCAGGAGTCCACCGCCCTCGACGAACTGACCGTCTCCCTCGCCGCCGAGACCACCGGCCGGCTGCGCGGCCTCCCCCTCCAGGAGGCCCGAGCCGAGCGCGACGCCGTCCTGGAGGAGCTGGGCCTCACCGCGATCGCCGGGCGGCCCCTGAAGAAGCTCTCCGGCGGTCAGCGCCGGCTCGCCTGCTTCGCCGCCACCCTGGTCGGCGACCGGCCCGTCCTGGTCCTCGACGAACCGACCACCGGCATGGACCCGGTCGCCCGCCGCGCCGTCTGGGCCGCCGTCGACCGCCGCCGGGCGGAGCGCGGGGCCACGGTCCTGCTGGTCACCCACAACGTCATCGAGGCCGAGACCGTCCTCGACCGGGTCGCCGTCCTCGAACGCGGCCGGGTCATCGCGTGCGACACCCCCGCCGGACTCAAGGAACGGGTCGCCGGGGAGGTCCGCGTCGAGCTGGTCTGGCGCGAACGCGCCCCGCTGGACGTCCCCGAGGTGGCGGCGCTGCGGCCGTCCGCCCAGGAGTCCGGACGGCGCTGGGTGCTGCGGCTCGGGCCGGACGAGGCGCGGGCCGCGGTCGCCGCGGTGACGGGCGGCGCGGCCTTCGCCGCGCTCGACGATTTCACCCTGGCCACCCCCAGCCTGGAAGATGTCTACCTCGCGCTCGGGGGAGACGCCGGCGATGCGACCGAGGGGCTGGTGAAGGCGTGAGAGGCGTACGTGTGGTCGGGAACGTGAACGCGCCGGGCGCGGGGGACGTACTCGACGGGCGGGGCGAGTTCCCCGGACCGGACGTACTGAACGTGCTGGATGTGTTTGACGTGGTGGATGTGTCTAAGGGGAGCGGCCTCAGGTGACGAGCATCATTCCGGCCAGGACCGCGGCGACGCGTACCCGGCCCGCGCCCGGCTCCTCCGACACCGGCCCCGCCTGTACCGTCGCGGCGCCCCTCGCCCCGCGCGCCCGGCTGCTGCCCTCGCTGGCAGCCGTCTACCGCGCCCAGCTCTCCCGGGCGCGCGTCGCCCGGATTCCGCTGCTCTTCGTGGCGACCTTCCAGTCCGTCGGGATCATGATCCTGATGCGGGGCGTCGTGGACGGGGGCGCGGAGGCCCGTGCCGTGGTCGCGGGATCCAGCGTCCTGGTCGTCGCGTTCGTCGCGCTCAACCTGCTCGCCCAGTACTTCGGGCAGCTGCGGGCGAGCGGCGGGCTCGACCACTACGCCACGCTGCCCGTGCCGCCCGCCGCGGTGGTGCTCGGGGCGGCCGCCGCGTACGCCTCGTTCACCGTGCCCGGCACGGTCTTCACCGCGATCACCGGGAGCGTGCTGTTCCAGCTGCCGATGACGCACCTGTGGGTCCTGGTCGCCGTCATCCCGCTCTCCGGCGCCGCCCTGGCCGGGCTCGGCGCGGCCCTCGGGCTGCTCGCCCCGCGCCCGGAGCTGGCGACCCTGCTGGGCCAGCTGGGGATGTCCGCCGCCCTGCTCCTCGGAGTGCTGCCGGCCGAGCGGCTGCCGCAGCCGGTGGGGTGGGCACGCGACCTGCTGCCCTCGACGTACGGGGTCGAGGCGCTGGCCCGGTCCTTCGACGCCCGCCCGGACTGGGGGATCATCGCCTTCTTCCTCGCGATCTGCGCGGCGGTGGGGGTGCTCTCGCTGGCCGTGGCGACGTGGGCGTACCGGCGGGCCGCCGTACGGTAGCGTCGCGGGGCCTGCGGGCACGGGTGCGGTATCCGGTGAGGCGCCTCACAGGGTGGCCTGGCACGATGGCACGGTGACCGCACCTCTGACGCCGCCTCACCAGCCCGGCCCCCACGATCCCTGGCAGGCCCCGCCCTCGGGCTCCCACCTCGTGCCCTCCCCGGGTGCGCCGGACGACCCGGACACGGCCACGGAGCTCCGTCAGGCCGCTGTCGTCGCCGCCCTCGTCGCGGTCTCGGGCATCGCCCTCGGGCTGCTGTGGCTGTGGCTCGCGCCGCGCGTTCCGCTGGTCTCCGACGACACGGCGGTCTTCCTCAAGAACAGCGAGGGCGAGGAGGCGATCGGGGCGGACGGCACGTTCGTCCTGCTGGCCATCGGCTTCGGCGTGCTCTCGGCGGCCCTCGTCTTCTGGCGGCTGCGGCGCGGGGGCGTCCTCGTGGTCGTCGGTCTGGCGCTGGGCGCGCTGCTGGCCT
This sequence comes from Streptomyces rubiginosohelvolus, assembly GCF_014649875.1. Lineage (GTDB taxonomy): Bacteria > Actinomycetota > Actinomycetes > Streptomycetales > Streptomycetaceae > Streptomyces > Streptomyces rubiginosohelvolus. Next base: position 151,386 of record NZ_BMTW01000014.1, read on the forward strand.
CGCTGATCGCGTGGCGGGTCGGTATCTGGCTGGGGCCGTCGTCCGACGTGGTGGGGCGGGCCCGGGAGGCGGGGCAGGGCGTGACGTTCGACGCCCCGCTGGAGCTGCACACGGTGTGGGTGGCGGTGCTGGCGTGGCCGTTCGCGGCGATGGGGATCCATCTGCTGCTGACGGCGGCGTTCGGGCCGCGGGATGTGGAGCCGGACTGGTCGTATTACCAGGGGCCGGTGCAGGGGCCCCTGGCGGGGCCGGGGTCCGGTTCGGGGGCGTCGCCGTCGTCGCCTGCGGGTGGGGGTGGGCCGGGCTAGGTCGCCTGCGGCGGGCTTGTTCCCCTCCCCGCCCCTTCCCGAAACCGGGGCTCCGCCCCGGACCCCGCTCCTCAATCGCCGGAGGGGCTATAGATAGCCCGTCCGGGGGACAGCACCCCAGGAGGGCGCTCAGGTGCTTCGCGCGATCTCCGCGAACGTCGCCCCCGTCAGCTCCGCCAAGTCCGTGGCCGCCAGCTCGACCTCCAGGCCCCGGCGCCCCGCCGAGACGCAGATCGTGGCGTGCGTCCGTGCCGACGCGTCCAGCACCGTGCGCAGGCGCTTGCGCTGGCCCAGCGGGGAGATTCCGCCCCGGACATAGCCCGTCGTGCGTTCCGCCGCCGCCGGGTCCGCCATCGTGGCGCGTTTGCCGCCCACCGCGGCTGCCAATGCCTTGAGGTCCAGGGAGCCGGCCACCGGGACCACCGCGACCGTCAGAGCGCCGTCCACGTCCGCGACCAGGGTCTTGAAGACCCGGTCGGGGGAGACGCCCAGGGCCTCGGCGGCCTCCTCGCCGTAGGACGGGGACGCCGGGTCGTGGTCGTAGGCGTGGACCGTGAACGCGGTGCCCGCCGCGGTCAGGGCGACCGTGGCGGGGGTGCCGCCCGGCTGGTGCTTCTTGGACTTCTTCGCCACCGGGGCCGGTCCTCGTCAGTTGGGGTGGGTGGGGGCCCGCGTCAGGTCCGTCGCCGGCAGCGACGGCAGGTGCCGGATGACCGCCGTCTCCTTGCGCAGCAGCGTCAGCTCCTCGCGCAGCCGGGTCGCGGTGTCCGGGGCCTGGAGCAGGCGCTGCTTGGTGGGGACGTCCAGGACCGTGGCCGCCGCGACCAGGTAGGAGATCACGGACGGGTCGTCCGGGAGGTCCGCGCCGGTCGCCAGCGAGCGTTCGCTCGCCCCGGCCAGTCGCTTCTGGTACGAGCGGAAGGCCCGCAGAACGCCCTCGGCCAGGGCTCCGGCCTCGTCGGCCTCGTCCCCGGCGGGCGGCTCCTCGGCCAGGTCCTCGACCTCGGCGGTCAGATACGGGCCGTCCACTTCGACGGACAGCAGCCTGACCCGGGTGGTGCCGGTGGCCAGGACCTCGAAGCTGCCGTCGGCGCGCTCGCGGATCGTGGCCGCGTCGGCGACACAGCCGACCCGGTGGAAGGTCTGGATCGGATCGGGGCCGAAGCCGTCCGCCGGGGCGCGCTCGGCGGGCGGGGCCGCCGCGACCGTGTCCGGCATGCCGGTGGCCGTCGGGGCGATCTCGCGGCCGTCGCGGATCGCCACCACGACGAAGCGGCGAGGTTCGTCCTCGTCGCTCTTCAGCAGCTCCCGCATCATGGCGCGATATCGCTCTTCGAAGACGTTGAGCGGCAGCACCAGGCCGGGGAACAGCACCGCGTTGAGCGGGAAAAGGGGAAGGCGGGCGGTGGTCACAACGCTCAAGCGTAATGGCCCCTGGGGCGGCCGTGCCCGGCCCGGTCGCGCAGCGGGGTCAGGGAGGCCACCTGGAGGCGTGCGCCGTCCCGCGCGTCCAGGAACCGGCCGAGCGCGTCCTCGGACACCGACGACCACGGGAACGACGTCGCGTGCAGCCCGATCAGGTTGAACTGGTGCAGCGCTTCCGCCCAGCGGCCCCGGGCGAGCAGGACGTACGCGAGGAGGTTGCGGACCTCGGCCGGCCAGGGATCGCCGGGCCGGTAGGCGGCGGAGAGCTTGATCGCCAGGTCGGCCGCCGCGTCGATCCGCTCCTCCAGTACGGAGGTGGTCCGGCCCGCCGCCTGGGTGTCCAGGAGCAGCGCGAAGGCCGCCCGGACCGGCAGGGCCTGCACCAGGGAGTCGGGCAGCGCGTCCGCCGCGGCCTGCTCGGCGAAGTCGAAGCACTCGCGGTGCGAGCCGTACCAGGCGGCCGAGAGATAGCGCAGCGCCGCCACATGGCAGCCGTAGTGGTGCGCGGAGCGCCGTACGGCCTGCTCCCACAGCGACTCGAAGGCGGTGTGCGTGGCGTGGGTGCCGCGTGCGTGGTCCAGGGCCAGGCGCCACGGCACGGGGTCGCGTGGGTCCGCGTCGGCGGCCGCGGTGATCAGCGGGCCGACCTCGCGGAGCCGTTCCGCGCGGGCGGGCGACTCCCATGCCCGGCGGACCGACAGCTCCGCCTTGACCAGCAGGGCGTCCGGATCGCGGGGGGCGGCGGCCAGCCAGTCGACGAGCCAGCCGTCCCGGTTGCGGGCGAACGTGACGAGCCGGCCGAGGTGGCGGTCCCGGTTCTCCCAGTCGGCGGCGTCCCGGGTGGTGGCGAGCAGCTTGGCGGCCGGTTCGTAGTCGCCCAGGGCAGCGGCGACCAGCGCGGGAGAGAGCCGCTCGTCGGGGGCGTCGAGCAGCACCGCGTCATCCGCGGACAGTCCGGCGGACAGCGGAGGGCTGTGCCGGATCATGCGCGCGGTACTGAGCAGAGCGCGAAGGAAAGCCATGGTGCAGACCATTGAAAAGCGCTGGTGAGGGCCGCGCCAGAGGCGTGCTGTGAAGCTTCTGTGCCGAGTGAATGGGTTGTATCTGGCCGGGTCAAGAAAGGGCAAAGGAAATGCCCGCCATTGGCTTGATTGCGACTACCCGGGGGCCTCTTCCGTCCCGGTGGTCACCGCGCGCGAGAGCGGCCGGGGGCGGGGGAACAGTCGCCCGCGATCGTACGGTTACGGCTCCCGGAGCAGTCCCCGTACGGCATCCGCCCCCTCTGCCCCGCCCGCCGGGGTCAGCCCCTGCGCAGCATCCGGGAGGCCCCCGCCGCCACCGTGGTGGCCAGAACCCATCCCACCAGCACCAGACCGGCCGCGGCCCACTGCCAGGCGCCCTCCATCCGCCAGTAGCCGTCCTGCCCGAGGTTGATCACCGGGACCAGCAGATCCAGCGCGTACAGGGCGGGGTTCCACTGCGGATGCTCCTCGCCCTTCATCGAGGGCGGGGCATGCTGCGCGAACGCCACCGTCCCCGCCGCCCACAGCACCGCCATCCACACCGCCGCCCGGCCCGGCCGGTAGCCGTACGCCACCGTCCAGTCCTGGAGGTATCCCCAGGCCTTCGCCGCGGGCGGCAGCGTCTCGCGGCGGCGGCGCTGCTTGGCGAGCAGCACCTCGCGCGCGTCCGCGTCCTCCCCGCAGCTGCGCATCACCGTGGCCAGGCGCTCGTACGGCTCGGGGACGTACTCCGGGGTCGCGGCCTGCACCCACTCCAGCCGCCGGGAGAGCGGGAAGTGGCCGTAGGGGACGAGGTTCTCGTAGACGAAACCGCCCATCGCCAGACCCCCGGGGCCCGGCCAGCTCGTCGACAGGTCGATCAGGGTCACCACCTTCGCGCCGTTCAGCACGACCCGCCCCTCCTCCGGGCGCTCCGCGTTGAACCGCAGCTCCGGCGTGACGATCCGGCGCAGCGACAGCTCCTCCTGCCGGGTCATCGTGAACCGGGCCTTGTGCAGGTCCACCGCGTCCCCGAACCGCCCGTCGTCCAGCCGCACCCCGCCCTTGCTCTCGAAGATCTGCGAGCGGGTGCCGCGCGCCGGTGTCGGGGCGTAGACCACGCCGTACGGGGGAGTGGTGCCCTGGTTGCCCGTGTCGACGCTGACCCACGCCTCGGTCATGTAGAGCGTGCGCTCCACCGTCAGCTGCGGGGCGTTCAGCGCGCGCCGGTCCTCCGCGGCGCGCAGCCGGCTGCCGCGCAGGCTCAGCGAACCGCCCACCTTCGTCCCGCGCAGGCTCAGCTCGCCCAGCGTCTCGATCATCTCGGCCTGGAGGTCCTGCGCGACCGCCATGCCGTCCCCGACGATGGCCCGCCCGTGCCGGTCCGGGCCCACACTGAGCTGGTTGAGCAGCAGATCCGTGCCGATCTGGGCGTCGGTCAGCCGGATCCCCCGGTCGATCCGGCAGCGCGGCAGATGCAGATCGCCCTCCGTGTGCAGCCGCGCCGCCTCCAGCCGGGGCAGCGCGCAGCCCACGAGCCGCAGCGTCGTGAAGTGGCACTCGGGGAGCACCACCTCCTGCTCGAAACGGCAGCCGGTCAGCTCCACGTACGGAGAGACCCGGCCGCCCGCCAGATCCAGCTTCCCCGTGATCCGCACCCCCCGGAGCTTCAGCGCCGCCACCCGGCCGGGCCGGGCCGGCGGGCCGTCCAGCAGCAGCCGCGCCACCGTGCGCGCGCCGACGCTCCGCTCGGGCCCCCAGGTCTGCGGGGCGAACGGGTCGTTGCGGGTCGTGTCGTAGGTACGTAAGTCGTAGGTGGTCCCGTTGCGGAAGGACTGCCACATGCCCAGCTCCGCTGCGCTGAGGCCGTCCGGGATATCGCCTTCGTGCGGCTCGGTCACGGCCGCTCCCTCCGTGCACACCTGCTGTTGCGCTGCCGCCATGCCCTCGTGGGCACATGCCGTAGAGCCGTTATGCCCCTGTGTGACGCCGTGAAAGCCAGCGGTCAGCAGTGACAGCCGGACATGGCCGAGACACGTATCAGCCAGTGGTGCGGACGACCGGTATCAGCCAGTGATACGGGCGACCGGCCGTTCCGAGCGGTCTGAGAGAATTGCCGTGTGATCTCTCGAATCGACCTGCGCGGCGACGCCCTCCCCGAGGGTGGAGCCCTGCGCGACCTGCTGCCCCGTGCCGAGTTCGACGTGGAAGCCGCCCTGGAGACGGTGCGGCCCATCTGCGAGGACGTACGCCATCGTGGCTCCGCGGCAGTGATCGACTGGGGAGAGAAGCTCGACGGTGTCCGGATCGAGTCGGTACGGGTGCCCGCCGAGGCCCTGTCGAAGGCTCTCCAGGAGCTGGACCCGGCCGTCCGCGCCGCGCTGGAGGAGTCGATCCGCCGCGCCCGCCTCGTCCACCGCGAGCAGCGCCGCACCACGCACACCACCCAGGTCGTCCCCGGCGGCACCGTCACCGAGAAGTGGGTCCCCGTCGAGCGCGTCGGGCTCTACGTCCCCGGCGGCCGCTCGGTCTACCCCTCCTCCGTCGTGATGAACGTCGTCCCGGCCCAGGAGGCGGGCGTCGAGGGCGTCGCCGTCGCCTCCCCGCCGCAGAAGGACTTCGGCGGCCTCCCGCACCCGACGATCCTCGCCGCCTGCGCCCTGCTCGGCGTCGACGAGGTGTACGCGGCCGGTGGCGCCCAGGCCGTCGCGATGTTCGCGTACGGCACCGAGGAGTGCTCCCCGGTCAACCTGGTCACCGGCCCCGGCAACATCTACGTCGCCGCCGCCAAGCGCCTCCTCAAGGGCCGTATCGGCATCGACGCCGAGGCCGGGCCCACCGAGATCGCGATCCTCGCCGACGCCACCGCCGACCCGGTGCACGTGGCCGCCGACCTGATCAGCCAGGCCGAGCACGACCCGATGGCCGCCGCCGTCCTGGTCACCGACTCCGAGGAGCTGGCCGCCGCCACCGAGGCGGAGCTGGTCCCGCAGGTCGCCGCCACCAAGCACATCACCGACCGCATCGAGCCCGCGCTCGCCGGCCGCCAGTCCGCGATCGTCCTGGTCTCCTCGATCGAGGACGGCCTCAAGGTCGTCGACGCGTACGGCGCCGAGCACCTGGAGATCCAGACCGCCGACGCCGCCGCCGACGCCGACCGGGTCCGCAACGCCGGAGCGATCTTCGTCGGCCCCTGGGCCCCCGTCTCGCTCGGCGACTACTGCGCCGGTTCCAACCACGTCCTGCCCACCGGCGGCTGCGCCTGCCACTCCTCGGGCCTCTCCGTGCAGTCCTTCCTGCGCGGCATCCACATCGTCGACTACACCCGCGACGCGCTCGCCGAGGTCACCCACCATGTCGTGACCCTCGCCGAGGCGGAGGACCTCCCCGCCCACGGCGCAGCCCTCAAGGCAAGGTTCGGCTGGAAGGTCCCGCAGCAGTGACGAACGGCAGCACCACCCCCCGTAACCCCTGGGACGAGCTCCCCATCCGCGACGAACTGCGCGGCCAGTCCCCGTACGGAGCGCCCCAGCTCGACGTCCCCGTACGCCTCAACACCAACGAGAACCCCTACCCGCTCCCCGAGGCCCTGGTCGAGCGGATCGCCGAGCGGGTCCGCGAGGCCGCCCGCGGCCTCAACCGCTACCCCGACCGGGACGCCGTCGAGCTCCGCACCGAGCTGGCCCGCTACCTGTCCCGCACCGCCGGGCACGAGGTGACCGCGGCCCACGTCTGGGCAGCCAACGGCTCCAACGAGGTCCTCCAGCAGCTGCTGCAGACCTTCGGCGGGCCCGGCCGCACCGCGATCGGCTTCGAGCCCTCGTACTCCATGCACGCCCTGATCTCCCGGGGCACCGGCACCGGCTGGCTCTCCGGGCCGCGCAACGACGACTTCACCATCGACGTGGACGCCGCCCGCGCCGCCATCGCCGAGCACCGGCCCGAGGTCGTCTTCATCACCTCGCCCAACAACCCCACCGGCACCGCCGTCGACGCCGACACCGTCCTCGCCCTGTACGACGCCGCCCAGGCCGCCGGACCCTCGATCGTTGTCGTCGACGAGGCGTACGGCGAGTTCAGCCACCGGCCCTCGCTGCTCCCGCTGATCGAGGGCCGCCGCAACCTGATCGTCTCCCGGACCATGTCCAAGGCGTTCGGCGCGGCCGGGCTCCGCCTCGGCTACCTCGCCGCCGACCCGGCCGTGGTCGACGCGGTCCAGCTGGTCCGGCTGCCGTACCACCTCTCCTCCGTCACCCAGGCCACCGCGCTCGCCGCCCTGGAGCACACCGATACGCTGCTGGGGTACGTCGCGCAGCTCAAGAGCGAGCGCGACCGGCTGGTGGCCGAGCTGCGCGCCACCGGCTACGAGGTCACCGACTCGGACGCCAACTTCGTCCAGTTCGGCCGCTTCGACGACAGCCACGCCGTCTGGCAGCGGATCCTCGACAAGGGCGTCCTGGTCCGGGACAACGGCGTACCGGGCTGGCTGCGGGTCACCGCGGGCACCCCGGCAGAGAACGACGCGTTCCTCGATGCGGTACGCGAACTCAAGAAGGAGCACGACGCATGAGCCCCCGCGTAGGCCGCGTGGAACGGACCACCAAGGAAACGTCCGTGCTCGTCGAGATCAACCTCGACGGCACCGGAAAGGTCGATGTCGCCACCGGGGTCGGCTTCTACGACCACATGCTCGACCAGCTCGGCCGCCACGGCCTCTTCGACCTCACGGTCAAGACCGAGGGCGACCTGCACATCGACACCCACCACACCATCGAGGACACCGCGCTCGCGCTCGGCGCCGCCTTCAAGCAGGCCCTCGGCGACAAGGTCGGCATCTACCGCTTCGGCAACTGCACCGTCCCGCTGGACGAGTCGCTCGCCCAGGTCACCGTCGACCTCTCCGGCCGTCCCTACCTGGTGCACACCGAGCCGGAGACCATGGCCCCGATGATCGGGACCTACGACACGACGATGACCCGCCACATCTTCGAGTCCTTCGTCGCCCAGGCGCAGATCGCCCTGCACATCCACGTCCCGTACGGCCGCAACGCCCACCACATCGTGGAGTGCCAGTTCAAGGCGCTCGCCCGCGCCCTGCGGTACGCCGCCGAGCACGACCCGCGCGCCGCCGGCATCCTGCCCTCCACGAAGGGCGCCCTGTGACCGGCCTCAACACCATCCTGATCGTCGTGGGCCTCTTCCTGGCCGGCGGCGTCTACTCCTTCGCCAAGCAGGGGATGCCCAAGGGCGTCATCGTGCTGCTGTCGATCGGCTCCGTGATGTGCCTGGTGGCGGGCATCCTGCGGATCCAGGGCCTGTGGGACTGAGGAGCACCCTGTGACTGACACGAAAAAGGTCGTCGTCTTCGACTACGGCTTCGGCAACGTCCGCTCCGCCGAGCGGGCCCTCGCCCGCGTCGGCGCGGACGTCGAGATCACCCGCGACTTCGACCGCGCGATGAACGCCGATGGGCTCCTCGTCCCCGGCGTCGGCGCGTTCTCCGCCTGCATGGACGGTCTGAAGCGGGCCCGCGGCGACTGGATCGTCGGCCGCCGGCTGGCCGGCGGCCGCCCCGTCATGGGCATCTGCGTCGGGATGCAGATCCTCTTCGAGCGCGGCATCGAGCACGGCGTGGAGACCGAGGGCCTGGACGAATGGCCCGGCACGGTCGGCCCCCTGAAGGCCGACGTCGTCCCGCACATGGGCTGGAACACCGTGGAAGCCCCCGAGGACTCCCGGCTCTTCGCCGGCCTTGACCCCGAAGCCCGGTACTACTTCGTGCACTCCTACGCGGCGCACGACTGGACCCTCGAAGTCACCAACGCCAAGATCCGTGCGCCCAAGGTCACTTGGTCCACGCACGGCGAACGGTTCGTGGCCGCCGTGGAGAACGGCGCGCTGTGGGCCACCCAGTTCCACCCCGAGAAGTCCGGCGATGCCGGCGCCCAGCTGCTGACCAACTGGATCGAGACGCTGTAATGCCGAAGCTTGAACTGCTCCCCGCCGTCGACGTCCGCGACGGCCAGGCCGTCCGCCTCGTCCACGGCGAGTCCGGCTCCGAGACCTCCTACGGCTCCCCGCTGGAGGCCGCCCTCGCCTGGCAGTCCGCCGGCGCCGAGTGGCTGCACCTCGTCGACCTGGACGCCGCCTTCGGCACGGGCGACAACCGCGCCCTGATCGCCGAGGTCGCCGGGGCCATGGACATCAAGGTCGAGCTGTCCGGCGGCATCCGCGACGACGCCTCGCTGGAGGCCGCGCTCGCCACCGGCTGCCGCCGCGTCAACCTCGGCACCGCCGCCCTGGAGACCCCCGAGTGGGTCGCCAAGGTCATCGCCGAGCACGGCGACAAGATCGCCGTCGGCCTCGACGTCCGCGGCACCACCCTGCGCGGCCGCGGCTGGACCCGCGACGGCGGCGACCTCTACGAGACCCTCGCCCGCCTCGACGCCGAGGGCTGCGCCCGCTACGTCGTCACCGACATCGCCAAGGACGGCACCCTGGAAGGCCCCAACCTGGGCCTCCTGCGCGACGTCTGCGCGGTCACCGACCGCCCCGTCGTCGCCTCCGGCGGCGTCTCGTCCCTGGACGACCTCCGCGCCATCTCCCTCCTCGTCCCCGAAGGCGTCGAGGGCGCGATCGTCGGCAAGGCGCTGTACGCGAAGGCGTTCACGCTGGAAGAGGCGCTCAAGGCGGTCGCCGCGTGACCGATTCCGCTTCCGCTGTACGCCGGATCTCCACCGGCGCCCCCTGGGAGGAGAAGTTCGGCTACTCCCGCGCGGTCGAACTCCCCAACGGGCTCGTCCTGGTCGCCGGCTGCACCTCGGTCGTCAACGGTCAGATCTCCGCGGGCTCGCCGTACGAGCAGGCCGTCACCTCCTTCGACGTCGCGTTCGCGGCGCTGGAGCAGGTGGGCCTGGGACGCGAGGACGTCGTCCGCACCCGGATGTACCTCACGCACGCCCGGGACGTCGACGAGGTCGGCCGCGCCCACAAGGAGCTGTTCGACGCCGTACGCCCCGCCGCCTCGATGATCATCGTGTCCGGTCTCGTGGACCCGAGCCTGGTCGTCGAGGTCGAGGTCGAGGCCTACCGAGGAGGCGCGAAGTGACGCTCGCCGTACGGGTCATCCCCTGCCTCGACGTCGACAACGGCCGGGTCGTCAAGGGCGTCAACTTCCAGAACCTGCGCGACGCGGGTGACCCCGTCGAGATGGCCAAGCTGTACGACGCCGAGGGCGCCGACGAGCTGACCTTCCTCGACATCACCGCCTCCAGCGGCGACCGCGAGACGACGTACGACGTGGTCCGCCGCACCGCCGAGCAGGTCTTCATCCCGCTCACCGTCGGCGGCGGCGTCCGCACCCCGGACGACGTCGACAAGCTGCTGCGCGCCGGGGCGGACAAGGTCGGCGTCAACACCGCCGCCATCGCCCGCCCCGACCTCATCCGCGAGATCGCCGAACGCTTCGGACGCCAGGTCCTGGTGCTCTCGGTCGACGCCCGCCGCACCCCGGAGGGCACGTTCGAGGTCACCACGCACGGCGGCCGCAAGGGCACCGGCATCGACGCCGTCGAGTGGGCCCACCGGGCCGCCGACCTGGGTGCGGGCGAGATCCTGCTGAACTCGATGGACGCCGACGGCACCAAGGACGGCTACGACACGGAGATGATCGAGGCGGTGCGCAAGCACGTCACCGTGCCCGTCATCGCCTCCGGCGGCGCGGGCCGGCTCGCCGACTTCGCCCCGGCGATCGGGGCGGGGGCCGACGCGGTGCTCGCCGCGTCCGTCTTCCACTTCGGCGACCTGCGGATCTCCGAGGTCAAGGGCGCGCTGCGGGACGCGGGGCACCCGGTCCGCTGAGCCCGTACGCGGTGCGAGGCGGTATCACCGGTCTGCCGAGACCGGTGATACCGCCGATGCGTACCCCCGGGACGCAGGGTGAGAGTGGCGACCGCCGGTGAACGACGCCGGCGGCCACGCGGTGTCCCCCGAGAGCCTCTGGACGACGGGCTCAGGAGCCTCGCGTGGTGTGGTTCCCCGCCACCTCCGAGAGGATCCCCCCGTGCAGCAGCACCTCCCCTCCGGCACCATCCCCCCGCACCCTTCCCGCCCGAGCCGCTCCGGTACGTTCACGGGTCGCTCCCGTACGCTGACGGGTCTGGTGACCGCCGGTGCGGCCACCGCCGGCCTCCTGCTGACGGGCCTGGCGCCCGGCGCCCAGGCCGCCGACAATCCCTATGAGCGCGGCCCGGCTCCCACCAACGCCTCCATCGAGGCGAGCCGCGGCTCGTACTCCACTTCCCAGACCTCGGTGTCCTCGCTCGCCGTGACCGGATTCGGCGGCGGCACCATCTACTACCCGACGTCCACCGCGGACGGCACCTTCGGCGCGGTCGTCATCTCGCCAGGCTTCACCGCTTACGAGTCCTCGATCGCGTGGCTGGGACCACGCCTGGCCTCCCAGGGCTTCGTCGTGTTCACCATCGACACCAACACCACGCTCGACCAGCCCGACAGCCGGGGCCGCCAACTCCTCGCCGCCCTGGACTACCTGACCCAGCGCAGTTCGGTACGGACCCGGGTCGACGCCGGACGCCTCGGTGTGATGGGCCACTCGATGGGCGGCGGTGGCTCCCTGGAGGCCGCCAAGAGCCGCACATCGCTGAAGGCGGCGATCCCGCTGACCGGCTGGAACACCGACAAGACCTGGCCCGAACTGCGCACGCCCACCCTTGTGGTGGGGGCGGACGGTGACACCGTCGCCCCGGTCGCCACGCACTCCGAACCGTTCTACGAGTCGCTGCCCGGCTCCCTCGACAAGGCGTACCTGGAGCTGCGCGGCGCCTCGCACTTCACGCCGAACACCTCCGACACGACGATCGCCAAGTACAGCATCTCCTGGCTGAAGCGATTCATCGACAATGACACCCGCTACGAGCAGTTCCTCTGCCCGCTCCCGCGGCCGAGCCTGACCATCGCGGAGTACCGGGGCACCTGCCCGCACACGGCGTAGAGCCGAGGCTCCGGACTCTGCCGCGCTGTGCTCCGGCACAGCGCGGCAGGGCTTCGGATGGGAGCCCGCCCCGCACCGGGCGGTCTCAGGGCGCGGCGCTTCCGCCGTCGCCGGCCGCTACGTACCGTGCCGGTGTGACCCCATCCACGACCGTGCGCAGTCCGCTCCGGCTGTACGGCCGGGACGATGAACTCGCGACCCTCGAAAAGCTGTTGGCACTGTTACGGCGAGGTGACGGGGGCGCGCTGGTGCTGGCGGCGCCGCCTGGTCTCGGCCGTACGGCGCTGCTGCGCGCGGCAGCCGAGGCCCACCGCGATCGGGGCCCCGTGCTGTACGCCACGGCGGCCCCCGCCGAACGTGCCGTGCCCTGCAGCGGCTTGGGCGCCCTGCTCGGTGTGGGCCCGGCCGGGGCATCGCCGGCCGCTCCGCACACCGGCATCACGCCCGCCGCCCTGGCCCGCCGGCTGCGGGAGTTCGCCGATGGCGGGCCGCTGCTGGTCTGCGTCGACGACGCGCACGCCTGGGACGCGGCGTCGCGGGCCGCCCTCGCCTTTGCCGCCCGCGGGCCGGGCACGGGCAGCCGGATCGCCTTCCTCCTCTCGGTCGCGGACGGCACCGCCTTCGCCGGACTGCCCACGCTGCATCTCGCGCCCCTGGACGAAGGCGCGGCCTCGGTGCTCCTGGACCGGCTGACCGCCGGCACCGAAGGGCTCGACCCGGTCGTGCGCGCCGAAATCCTCCGCGAGGCGGGCGGAAACCCCGGTCTGCTGGCCGGGATCAGTGGCCGCCTCACCCCGGACCAGCTCGCCGGACGCACCCCCCTGCCCTGGCCCCTGACCGGCGGTGAAGCGGTGCTGGCCGCCCACGCCGAAGGCATCGACGACCTCCCGGACCGGACCCGCACCCTGCTCCTGCTCGCCGCGGCGGCCCAGGAGCACGAGCCTGAGGGCGCCGGGGCCGACGCGCTGCTCCTGCTGCGCGCGGGCACCCGGGGCGGGCTGCCCCGAGCCTTCCTCGACCGGGCCCTGTCCGACGGCACCGGAACGGGTGGCATGCTCCAACGGGCGGGCAGCCGCGTCCACTTCGGCCACCGCCTCGCCGCTCGTGCGGTGCTCCATCACGCCCCGTGGGCGCGCCGCAGCGCCGCCCACGAACTGCTGGCCACCCTCTTGACGGAGTCCGGCGACCGGAGCGGCCCGGACGACGTGCCGGCCCGGGACGTGCCGGGCCTCCCGGACGCCCCGGATGCCCGCACCGCGCGCATCACCGCCGCAACCCCTGCCCTCCCGCTCGCCGCCCTCGTCCAGCGGGCCTGCGCCGCTTCCGGGCCGGACGCGGCGCTGGCCGCCGGGCTCGAAGCGGCGGCCGTCGCCCCCTTCGCGCACGCCGCGCGCTCCGCGGCCCTGGCCCGTGCCGCCCTGCTCTCCAGCGGGCCGGCCCTGCGGGCAGCCAGGTTCGCCGCGGCGGCCGAGCAGGCACGGCTGGCGGGCGACCCGCCCCTGGCCCGGTCCCTGCTGGCCAGAACCGGGCCCCGCACGGCCGACACCGCCCCCGCTCCCGTGGATTCTGCGACCACCCCGGACGTCCCCGCCACCGACCCGGCGCCGGGTCTCGCCCCGTACGTCCACGGCATGCTGGCCCTCCGTTCCGGGCCCGTCGCCGACGCCCACGAGATCCTGCTGGCCGCGGCCGCGCTTCTGGCTCCGCACGATCACCGCCGGGCGCTCGACGCTCTTCTCGGCGCGGCCGAGGCGGCCTGGGCGGCTGGGGACGCTCTCGGCTACCTCGACGCCCTGAAGCGTCTCGCCCGCACCCCGGCGGGCGAGGGCCTGGAGCACTACCGGGCCGGGATGAGCGCCGTGCTCGAAGGCCGGACCGCCGAAGGACACATCCGCCTCCGTCGTTGCCTCGCGCTCGCGGGGGACCCCGGCGACCCGGCCGCGCTGCTCCGGGCCGGAGTCGCGGCTCTGGCCCTCGGTGACATCGCCGCAGCCTGCCGCGCGGGCACCCGCGCGCTCGCCGCCGTACGGACCGCAGGGCCCGAGGCGCTCCTGCCGCAGGCGCTCGAACACCTCGCCTACGCCGAACTGCGGGCCGGGCGGCACGCCGGTGCGCGGGCTCACGCCCTGGAGGGCCTGCATGCGGCCCGGCGTACGGGTCAGCCGAACAGTTCCGCCCGTCTGCACGCCGTGCTCGCCCTCGCCGCCTCCGTTGAAGGGCCTGCCGAGGTGTGCGCCGCGCACGAGGAGGCCGCGCTGTCCGGGGCGGGCCCGCACGGACTGGTCCAGGCCGCCACGCTGGCCACCTGGGCCCGGGCCCGCGCCGACCTGGCCGCCGGGCGGCCGGGTCAGGCGGCCGCCCGGCTGGCCCCGCTCGTCAAGGCCGGGCCGGGCCGGGGCCACTTCGCCACCCGGATGCTCGCCGTGCCCTGCTGGGTCGAGGCCGCCGTGCTGAGCGGACGGGAGCCCGCTGAGTCTCGTGAACTCCACGCCGCGGTCGACGAGTTCGCTTCCTGGGCCGCCCGGGCCGCCGATCCGGGAGCCCCCGCCCAACTGGCCCGCTGCCGCGCCCTCCTGGCCTCCGCCTCCGAGGCCGACGCCCAGTATGCCGAGGCCCTGGCCCACCACGAACGGGCGGGCGGCGACTTCGAACAGGCGCGCACCCGGCTGCTGTACGGGCAGTGGCTGCGCCGCCGTCGGCGTACCCGCGAGGCCCGCGGTCCGCTGCGCGACGCCCTGGTCGGCTTCCAGCGCTGCTCGGCACGCGTCTGGGCGGACCGGGCGGCCGGGGAGCTGCGGGCGGCGGGGGAGCCGGCCGGAGCCGGGACCGGCCCGGCGGGCGACCCGTTGGCGATGCTCACCCCCCAGCAGCAGCGCATCGCCCGCTGCGTCGCCGAAGGGGCGACCAATCGCGAAGTGGCGCTGCGGCTCTCGCTCAGTCCGCGCACGGTCGACCATCACCTCCGTAACGTGTTCGCCGCCCTCGCCATCCGCTCCCGCACCGAGCTGGCCCGGTTGCTGAGCCCCTGACCTCCGTCATGGCCGTTGCACGGCCGGGAGGTTGCGAGACCGTGATGACGAGTTCCGCGCAGACCCCTAGGTACCGACTGGGCGGTATGTCATTCTGCGGGCGTCAGGATCGTCTCGCCGCGCTCGCGCCCTGCCCGGGCGGTGCGCCGGGCCGCCGCTCGCGCGGCCGGCCGATTCCCGGTGGAGGCCGCCATGCCACAGGTCGTACGTTCGCGGAACGGGGCGCTGCACGGCCCCTCCCCGGTACCGCCGTTGCCGCACCGCTTCCGGTCCCTGGCCGACCGTGAGGCCGTCGAGGTGCTGCACCGGGCCGCCCGGGTCCTAGTCGCCTCGCTGCCCGCCCTCACCGACCGGCTCGTCGAGGCCCTGTACGCGCAGGAGCCCGCCTACCGGGCGGCGATCGACTCCGACCGGGCCGAGGTCTGGCAGGAGGTCCACCACTCGCTGCGGCACAACGTCGGTTCCCTGATCCAGCCCCGCGAGTTCCGGGAGTCGGCCCACCGCACCTCCCGCTGGATCGGCGAGATCCGCGCCGAGCAGGGCGTCCCGCTCGACGCCGTCCTGCACGCCTTCCGGATGGGCGGCGCGATGGTCTGGCAGGACCTCGTGGACGAGACCGCCCGGCGCGACCCCGACGACATCCGGCTGCTCGTCCATGTCGCCGCCGACGTGTGGAACTTCGTCGACGAACACTGCGGGGTCGTCGCGGACGCCTACCGGCAGGCCGAGCGGAGGCTGTCCTGGCGGCGCGAGAACCGCCAGCGGCTGATGGTCGCCGCGCTGCTCGACGGGACCGCCCGGATCGCGGACCTGGCCGAGGCGGCGGAGATGCTGGGACTGCCGGAGCAGGGGCGGTACGCGGTGCTCGCGGCAACGGCCCCCGGTCCGCGCGGGCCGGGGGCCGTTGCCGCAGGCGGGGGACTCGTCTCCGCGAGCGACGCGGGGGTCGCCCGGCACGGGCCGGGGCTCGCGGCCCGTCCGCCGGTGGTGCTGCCCGCCGCCCACCCGGGAGCCGCGGCGCTCTGGCACCCGGGCCCGGACGCCGAGTTCGCGATCCTGCCGCTGACGGGCCCGCCCGGCGAGCTGAGCGAACTGGCCGCCGCACTGGACGTACCGGCCGGGACCCGGGCCGGGATCGGCTCCGCCGTCGAGGGACTGGCCGCCCTCGGCGACGCCCGGCGGCTGGCGGAGACCGCGCTGCGCGCCTGCCCGGCCTCCGGCGGGACCGTCCTGCTCGACGAGCACCTCCCGGACGCGCTGGTCGTGTCGTCCCCGGCGCTCGCCGGAGCCCTCGCCGACCGGGTGCTGGGCCCGCTGGACCGGCTGGACCCCGCCGACCGCGACGTCATCGTGGAGACCCTCACGGCCTGGCTGGACGCGGACGGCTCGGCGCAGCGGGCGGGCGCCCGGCTCTACTGTCACCGCAACACCGTCCTCAACCGACTCCGCCGCTTCGAACAGCTCACCGGCCGCTGCCTCACCCGCCCCCGGGACGCGGTCGAGGTCTCGCTCGCCCTGGCGGCGCGACGGCTGCTGGGCACCTGAAGCCCCTGCTTGTCCGGCACCTCCTGACGCCCGAAAACTCCGCAACAAATATTGCGCAATTATTCTTGCGCAACTTTTCCTGCGCATCTACGGTCGTGTCATGCCCAGTGACGAACGACGCCGCATCTCCGACCTCGACACCCTCAAGGCGATCGGCCACCCCCTGCGCCTGAAGCTCTACCGCGCCCTGCACATCAAGCGCACCGCCACCGCCTCCCAGCTCGCCGACCAGGTCGACGAGGCGGTCTCCCTCGTCAGCTACCACCTGCGCAAGCTCGCCGACCACGGACTGATCGAACCGGCCGAGGGGCAGGGCACCGACGGCCGGGAACGCTGGTGGCAGCCGTCCTCCCGAGGGCTGACCTACAACGACGCGGACTTCGACGACGCACCGGACAGGGCCGCCGTCTACGCCGCCGCCAGCCGCATGTCCTTCGACCAGCACGTCGAGCTCTACCGCGCCCACCAGAGCGCACGGCACACCTGGGACGCGGAGTGGCGCAGTGCCTCCTGGAGCTCGGAGAACCTCCTCAGGCTCACCGCCGCCGAACTGGCCGCCCTCAGCCAGGAGATGGGCGCGCTGATCGACCGTTACGAGGAAGCGGGCCGCGCCCGCGACGACGCGGGCGACACGGCGGGCCGGGAGAGCGTCGCCCTGCACACCTACGGCTTCCCCTTCCGCCCATGAGCCCGCCCGACTCTCCCGGAAAGGCCGCACCCGTGACCGTCACCGCCGTGGAAGCCCCCGAACGCCCCGCGCACCGTGACCCGAACGTCCTGCGCTGGCTCGGCGCGTACACCGCGTCGATGATCGGCGACAGCGTCTACTTCATGGCCCTCGCCTGGGCCGCCGCCCGTACCGGCAGCGCCTCCGGCACCGGCCTCGTCCTCGCCGCGGGATCGATACCCCGGGCGCTCCTCATGCTCGGCGGGGGAGTGCTCGCCGACCGGCTCGGGCCCCGCCGCGTCGTCATCGGCAGCGACACCGCCCGCGCCGTCCTGGTCCTCGTCCTCGCCGCGGTCCTGGTCCTCACCGCGCCCACCGTGGGCGTCCTGCTGGTCGTCGCCCTGCTCTTCGGCGCGGTCGACGCCCTGTTCCTGCCCGCCGTCGGAGCGCTGCCGCCCCGGATCAGCACCCCGGGCCAGCTCGCCCGGATCCAGGGCCTGCGCGCACTGGCCGCGCGCGGCTCCTCGATCATCGGCGCGCCGATGGGCGGGGTCGCCGTGGCGACCGGCGGCCCCTCGCTCGCCTTCGCCGCCGCCGGAGTGCTCTTCGCCCTGTCCCTGCCGCTGCTCCTGAGCCTGCGGATCAGACCCCTGGCCGAGCCGGAGACCTCCGGTGAGGCAGCGGCCGCCGCGAAGGCCCCCAATGCCTGGCACGACCTCGTCGGCGGGCTCCGCTACATCCGCCACGACCGCCTGCTCGGCCCGCTCATGCTCGTCATCGCCCTCAGCGAGCTGGGCTTCGTCGGACCGCTCAACCTCGGCCTGATCCTGCTCTCCGAGCAGCGCGGCTGGGGCGCCTCCGGCATGGGCTGGATCGTCGCCGGATTCGCCGCCGGGGCGGCCGGGTCCGCCCTCCTCCTCGCCGTCCGGGGCCGGGTGCCCCGCGCCGGACTCGTGATGAGCCTGATGGCGCTCGTCGGCGCCGTCGGCATCGCCGCCCTGGCCCAGGTCCCCACGGTCGCCCTCGCCGCCGCGGTCGCCGCGTTCGTCGGCCTGACGGCCGGTCTGGCCGGCGCGCTGTGCGGTGCCCTCGTCCAGACCGCCGCCGCCCCGGCGTACCTGGGCCGGGTCACGTCCGTGTCGACGTTCTTCACCTACGCGCTGATCCCGCTGAGCTATCCGGTCACCGGGGCGGCCATCGCACTCTGGGGGACCGGATCGGTGTACGCGGTCAGCGCGGCCGTGTGCGGGACGGGCGGCGCGGCGGGCCTCGCCCTCACCGCACTCCGCCGCGCCGAACTGCCCCGCTGACCCGTCAACCGCCCGACCGGGGCCGCCACCCCCGGCCGGACGCCCGCCGGACCACCGGCCCCGTCACGCGCCCCGCGTCACATCCCCAGCTCGGCCTTCCGTACCCGCTCCACCGCTGCCTGGTCGCCCTCCACCTGCACGTCCGCCGCGCTCTGCCGTCCGTACGCGAACAGCAGCAGCTCGGCCGGCTCGCCGGTCACCGTCACCACCGGGGTGCCCTTGTGGGCCACCGCCGTGCGGCCGTCCGGGCGGCGCAGCACCAGGCCGACGGGGGAGCGGCGGCCCACCAGCCGGGCGGTCTTCTCCACGTTCGACCAGAGCACATCGGCGAAGACCGGGTTCAGCTCGCGGCGCGACCAGTCGGGCTGGGCCCGCCGCACATCCTCCGCGTGGACGAAGAACTCCACCGTGTTGGCCGCCTCGTCGATCTGCTTCAGGGCCATCGGGGAGAACCGGGGCGGTCCGGTACGGATCAGCTGGATCAGTTCCTCGTACGGCTTCGCCGCGAACTCCGCCTGCACCCGCTCCAGCCGGGCCTTCAGCACACCCACCAGCAGCCCGCCCGCCGCGTCCGCGCGGCGTTCGCGGACCACCACATGGGCGGCCAGGTCGCGGGTCTTCCAGCCGTCGCACAGGGTCAGGGCCTCGGGGCCGGCCGCTTCCAACAGATCGGCGAGCAGAAGACGTTCACGCTTCGCATGGGTCGACATGCCCGCCAGCGTACGACCGTCACCCCGGGTCCGCCCAGTGGACGTCCGGCCGGGAAACGTCCGGCACCACGGCACAATGGCCCCATGACCAGCACGCCCGACCCCACCCCGCCCACCGGCAGCCTCGACCCCGCCATCGCCGCCCGCCTCAAGCGCGGCGCCGACGGCCTGGTCCCGGCCATCGCCCAGCAGTACGACACCGGTGAGGTGCTGATGCTCGGCTGGATGGACGACGAGGCGCTGCACCGCACCCTCACCACGGGCCGCTGCACCTACTGGTCGCGCAGCCGCCAGGAGTACTGGGTCAAGGGCGACACCTCGGGCCACGTCCAGCACGTGAAGTCCGTCGCCCTGGACTGCGACGCCGACACCGTCCTCGTCAAGGTCGACCAGACCGGCGCCGCCTGCCACACGGGTGACCGCACCTGCTTCGACGCCGACGTCCTCCTCGACAGCTAAGGTCCGGCCATGGATCTCGACACCTTCCGCAAACTGGCCGTCGACCGGCGCGTCGTCCCCGTCAGCCGCCGCCTCCTCGCGGACGGCGACACTCCGGTCGGCCTGTACCGCAAGCTCGCCGCCGAACGCCCCGGCACCTTCCTGCTGGAGTCCGCAGAGAACGGCCGCACCTGGTCGCGCTACTCCTTCATCGGCGTCCGCAGCGACGCCACCCTCACCGCCCGCGACGGCGAGGCCCACTGGCTGGGCACCCCGCCCGTCGGCGTGCCCCTGGCCGGCGACCCGCTGGACGCGCTCCGGGCCACCGTCGAGACCCTGCACACCCCGCGCGACCTGGTCGTGGACGAGGGCCTCCCGCCGTTCACCGGCGGCATGGTCGGCTACCTCGGCTACGACATCGTGCGCCGCCTGGAGAAGATCGGCGAGCACGGCGGCGACGACCTGAAGCTGCCCGAGCTGACCATGCTCCTCACCTCGGACCTCGCCGTCCTCGACCACCAGAACGGCACCGTCCTGCTGATCGCCAACGCGATCAACCACAACGACCTCGCCACCGGCGTCGACGAGGCCCACGCGGACGCCGTCGCCCGCCTCGACGCGATGGAGCGCGACCTGCGCCGCCCGGTCGAGAACGCCCCCGCCGTCCTGCCCCCCTCCGAGCTGCCCCCGTACACCGCGCTGTGGGGCGGCGAGGCCTACCAGGACGCCGTGGACGACATCAAGGAGCGCATCCGGGCAGGCGAGGCCTTCCAGGTCGTCCCCTCCCAGCGCTTCGAGACGCCCTGCACCGCGAGCGCCCTGGACGTCTACCGGGTGCTGCGGGCCACCAACCCGTCCCCGTACATGTATCTCTTCCGCTTCGACGGGTTCGACGTCGTCGGCTCCAGCCCCGAGGCCCTCGTCAAGGTCGAGGACGGCCGGGCCATGGTCCACCCGATCGCCGGGACCCGGCACCGCGGCGCCACCCCGCAGGAGGACCAGGCGCTCGCCGAGGAACTGCTCGCCGACCCCAAGGAGCGCGCCGAGCACCTGATGCTCGTCGACCTCGGCCGCAACGACCTGGGCCGGGTCTGCGAACCGGGCAGCGTCGAGGTCGTCGACTTCATGTCCATCGAGCGCTACTCCCACGTGATGCACATCGTCTCCACCGTCACCGGCCGCGTCACCGAGGACCGCACCGCCTTCGACGTCCTCACCGCCTGCTTCCCCGCGGGCACCCTCTCCGGCGCTCCCAAGCCGCGCGCCATGCAGATCATCGAGGAGCTGGAGCCGAGCCGCCGCGGACTGTACGGGGGCTGCGTCGGCTACCTCGACTTCGCCGGGGACTCCGACACCGCCATCGCCATCCGGACCGCCCTCCTCCGCGACGGCACCGCGTACGTCCAGGCCGGGGCGGGCGTCGTCGCCGACTCCGACCCGGTCGCCGAGGACACCGAATGCCGCAACAAGGCGGCGGCCGTGCTCCGCGCCGTCCATACGGCCAACCGGCTCCACGGCCGCTGAACGCCCGCTGAACCGCTGACGGCCGACCGGCTCCACGGGCGTCGGGGCGGTAGGGGATAGTGGAGGGCGTGAGTGCTGTTCCCGTACCCCAGCCCCGTGCCCGCACCGCCGACTCCGCGTCCGGCGCCGCGCCCGACTCCGCGGGGAGCCGCCGCTCCCTCGCGGCCGCTCTGCTCCTGGGCGCGGTGGGCGCGACCGTCGTCCTCCTCGCCTCCGGGCAGACCTGGGCCGAGGGCCAGGCGGCCACCGGCGGCGGCGCGCTGCCGCTGACCGCCGACGGCCGGGACGTCACGGGCGCCCCCGCCGCCCTCGCCATCGTCGGGCTCGCCGCCCTCGTCGCCGTCTTCGCCGTACGCGGCGCGGGCCGCCGGATCGTCGCCGCGCTGCTGGCCCTCAGCGGTCTCGGCGCCACCCTCAGCGCCTGGGCCGGAGCCTCCGACAGCACGGCCCTCGATGCGGAGGCGGCCAGGACCACCGGTGACGCGGCGGCCACCATCCACGCCCTCAGCCACACCGCCTGGCCCTACGTCACCGCCGTCGGCGGCCTGCTGATCCTGCTGGCCGGGCTCCTCGCCCTGCGCTACGGCAGCCGCTGGCCCGCCATGTCCGGAAAGTACGAGCGCGACGGCACCCCCCGCCCCGGCAAGGCGCCCCGCACCGCCCCCGACCCGGACCGGCCCGAGGACCTGTGGAAGGCCCTGGACCGAGGCGAGGACCCGACGCGCGAGGCGTGACCCCCACGCTCACCCCCTGCGGCCCCGTACGGGACAATGGAACCGAGCCGTCCCCCGGGCGGCGGCCCCATCTACCGCGTCACCCACAGCGCAACACCAACGAGGAGCAACTCATGGCGGGCACGAGCCACGGACACACCCCGGCCGCCTGGACCGGTGCCATCATCACGTTGATCGGCTTCTGCGTCGCAGGCGTCTTCATGGTCGCGGCCAACCCGCTCGGTTTCTGGGTCGGCGTCGCCGTGATCTTCGGCGGCGGACTCGTGGGCCTCGCCATGCGGGCCGCCGGTCTCGGCGCGCAGAAGGAGTCGGCCGAGATGGTCGAGGCCCGGGCGCGCGCCGGGCGGGCGCAGATCTCCCACTGATCCGGCCGCCGGACCGTCCCGGCGACCGACACGCAGACAGGCGCAGCCCCGGTGGGGCTGCGCCTTTTCGCGTCGTCGGGGGACAATCGGCGGGTGGACGCCTCGCCTACCCCCGCCGCAGCCCAGCCCCCGGACCCCGACCCCCAGGGCGTCGGCCCCTGGAACATGCCCCTGACGGTCTGCCCGACCCCGGACGTCCCAGCCCGTCCGGCGATTGAGGACGGAACCCTCGGCGGGGAGAGCCCGCAGCCCAATGGCCCCTTGGGTGAAGGAACCTCGCAGGTGCACGAGCCCCAAGGCCCCGGTTCCGTCCTCAAACGCCGAACGGGCTGGAAAAGGCTCGGCACGCCCCTGGGTATCCTCGCCGCCGTCACCGGGGCCTTCGCCTACGTCGGCACCGTCGATCCCAACGAGCCCGGCCACTACCCCGTCTGCCCCCTGCTCCAGCTGACCGGCGTCTTCTGCCCCGGCTGCGGCGGCCTCCGCAGCGCCCACGCTTTCATCACCGGGGACCTCGGCGCGGCGTTCTCAGCCAACGCGATCGCCACCGCCGGCTACTTCCTCTTCGCCGCCGTCTGGGTCCTCTGGCTGGTCCGCGCCTGGCGCGGAAAGCCTCTGCGGATGGCCCTGGCACCCGCCTGGTGGTGGGGCGTGGGCGCCGTCCTGCTGGTCTTCACCGTCGTCCGGAATCTGCCGTTCGGCTCGGCGCTGGCCCCCTGAAATGCCCAGGTAGTGGGACGCGGCGTGGCCGGATGCGAGCCCTGGGCGCTCCTGCGGATACCATCGGTACGGCTGATCCTGTTCCCTATTCACCGTTCCGGAAGGGGGCCGCTCGCGTGAGTGTGCTCGACGAGATCATCGACGGCGTTCGCGCCGACCTCGCGGAGCGACAGGCGCGCGTCAGCCTCGACGAGCTGAAGGAGCGCGCCGCGCGCGCCCCCCAGGCCAAGGACGGAGTCGCCGCCCTGCGCGGCGAGGGCGTCACCGTCATCTGCGAGGTCAAGCGCTCGTCGCCCTCCAAGGGGGCCCTGGCCGCCATCGCCGACCCGGCCGCGCTCGCCGCGGACTACGAGGCCGGCGGCGCGTCCGTCATCTCGGTCCTCACCGAGGAGCGCCGCTTCGGCGGCTCGCTCGCCGACCTGGAGGCCGTCCGCGCCAAGGTCGACACGCCGATCCTCCGCAAGGACTTCATCGTCACCTCGTACCAGCTGTGGGAGGCCCGCGCCTACGGTGCCGACCTCGCCCTGCTGATCGTCGCCGCCCTCGACCAGGAGGCCCTGGTCTCCCTCATCGAGCGCGCCGAGTCGATCGGGCTCACCCCGCTCGTCGAGGCGCACGACGAGGAGGAGGCGGAGCGCGCCGTGGACGCCGGAGCCAAGATCATCGGTGTCAACGCGCGCAATCTGAAGGACCTCAAGGTCGACCGCTCCACCTTCGAGCGGGTCGCCCCCGAGATCCCCGACCACATCGTCAAGGTCGCCGAGTCCGGCGTCCGCGGCCCGCACGACCTGATCGCGTACGCCAACGCCGGCGCCGACGCCGTCCTGGTCGGCGAGTCCCTGGTCACCGGCCGCGACCCGCGCGCCGCCGTCGCCGACCTCGTCGCCGCGGGCGCCCACCCGGCGCTCCGCCACGGCCGCGGCTGACCCGGGGACGACAGCGACCATGACCGGACGTCCCGTGCCCCGCACCCGACCGGGCCTCGCCCCGGCCGGGGCTCCGGCGCGGGACCCGCACGCCCCGCTGGCGCGCGGCTGCCGCCCGCGCGGCTGCCGCGCCCCCGCCCGGCGCGTGCACGGACGGCGTGTGCGGTACGTCATCGGGGACGAGCCCGGCCAGGTCAACGGCATGCGATGGCGCCCGGGGTCCGCGCAGTAGGCGAGCCCCGGCCGACGTACCGCAGTACCCCAGCACGTTCGTACGTACGACCGCACCACCCCGACCGCACGCCGGTCCCGGTGGTGCCCGCCGCTCCGCGCATACGGTGAACCCACCCGTTGCCATGCCAAGGAGCACGTCGCATGACGTCCGATTTCTTCATTCCGGACCCCGAGGGTCTGATCCCCAGCGCCGAAGGCTATTTCGGCGCGTACGGCGGCAAGTTCATCCCGGAGGCGCTCGTCGCCGCCGTGGACGAGGTCGCCGTCGAGTACGACAAGGCCAAGGCCGACCCGGCGTTCGCCGCCGAGCTCAACGAGCTGATGGTGAACTACACCGGCCGCCCCAGCGCCCTGACCGAGGTCCCGCGCTTCGCCGAGCACGCGGGCGGGGCCCGGATCTTCCTCAAGCGCGAGGACCTGAACCACACCGGCTCGCACAAGATCAACAACGTGCTGGGCCAGGCGCTCCTCACCAAGCGCATGGGCAAGACCCGCGTCATCGCCGAGACCGGAGCCGGCCAGCACGGCGTCGCCACCGCGACCGCCTGCGCCCTCTTCGGCCTCGACTGCACCATCTACATGGGCGAGATCGACACCGAGCGCCAGGCCCTGAACGTGGCCCGGATGCGGATGCTCGGCGCCGAGGTCGTCGCTGTGAAGTCCGGCTCGCGGACCCTGAAGGACGCCATCAACGAGGCGTTCCGCGACTGGGTCGCCAACGTGGACCGTACGCACTACCTCTTCGGTACGGTCGCGGGCCCGCACCCCTTCCCCGCGATGGTCCGCGACTTCCACCGGGTCATCGGCGTCGAGGCCCGCCGCCAGCTCCTGGAGCGCGCGGGCCGCCTCCCGGACGCGGCGGTCGCCTGTGTCGGCGGCGGCTCCAACGCCATCGGCCTCTTCCACGCCTTCATCCCCGACGGGGGCGTCCGCCTGGTCGGCTGCGAGCCCGCCGGGCACGGGGTGGAGACCGGCGAGCACGCGGCGACCCTGACCGCGGGGGAGCCGGGCATCCTGCACGGTTCGCGCTCCTACGTCCTCCAGGACGACGAGGGCCAGATCACCGAGCCGTACTCCATCTCGGCGGGGCTGGACTACCCGGGCATCGGCCCCGAGCACTCCTACCTCAAGGACGTCGGGCGCGGCGAGTACCGCGCGGTCACCGACGACGCGGCCATGCAGGCCCTGCGCCTGCTGTCCCGCACCGAGGGCATCATCCCGGCCATCGAGAGCGCCCACGCGCTCGCCGGGGCCCTGGACCTCGGCAAGGAGCTGGGCAAGGACGGGCTGATCCTCGTCAACCTGTCCGGCCGCGGTGACAAGGACATGGACACCGCCGCCCGCTACTTCGGGCTCTACGACACCGACGCCGTCGTCGAGGCGGACGCCGACAGCGACCGCGCCGAGATCGAGGGGGACGCCAAGTGAGCGGCAACATCGAGCTGTTGAACACCACCCTGGCCGCCGCGAAGGCCGCGGACCGGGCGGCGCTCATCGCCTACCTCCCGGCGGGCTTCCCGACCGTCGACGGCGGCATCGAAGCGGTCAAGGCCGTCGTCGCGGGCGGCGCGGACGTCGTCGAGGTCGGCCTCCCGCACAGCGACCCGGTCCTGGACGGGCCGGTCATCCAGACCGCCGACGACATCGCCCTGCGCGGCGGCGTCCGGATCGCCGACGTGATGCGCACGGTCCGCGAGGCGTACGAGGCCACCGGCGTCCCGATCCTCGTCATGACGTACTGGAACCCCATCGACCGCTACGGTGTCGAGCGCTTCACCGCCGAGCTGGCCGAGGCGGGCGGCGCCGGGTGCATCCTGCCCGACCTGCCGGTCCAGGAGTCCGCGCTGTGGCGCGAGCACGCCGACAAGCACGGCCTGGCCACCGTGTTCGTCGTCGCCCCCAGCAGCCAGGACGCCCGCCTCGCCACCATCACGGCGGCCGGCAGCGGCTTCGTCTACGCCGCTTCCCTGATGGGCGTCACCGGAACCCGCGCCTCCGTCGGCGCCCAGGCCCAGGACCTGGTGGGACGCACCCGCGCCACCACCGACCTGCCGGTCTGCGTCGGCCTCGGCGTCTCCAACGCGGCGCAGGCCGCCGAGGTCGCCGGATTCGCCGACGGCGTGATCGTCGGCTCGGCCTTCGTCAAGGCCATGCTGGACGCCCCCGACGAGGCCGCCGGCCTCGCCGCGGTCCGCTCCCTGGCGGGCGAACTGGCCGAAGGTGTTCGAAAGCGCTGACCAGCGAACCACCCGAATGGGTGGATTGTGGACCGGGGAGGCGCGGAGGTGCCTCCCCGGTTCGTTCCCCGGGTGTGAGCGACAAGATCCCTGAGGGAAACAGAAGCGCGCGCGAGCGCCTGGCCCAGCAGCGCGAGCGGGAGAAGGGGCGCGAGAAGCGCCGCCGGACGCTGATCGTCGCCTCGGCGGTGGTCGGGGTGCTCGGCCTGGCCGCCGTGGTCGGCCTGATCGCGGCCAACGCGGGCAAGGACGACGGCGGCGACTCCGCCTCAGGACCGGCGGTCGCCCCGTCCGGCGCGATCGGCGAGGCCGCCCTGACCCTGCCGGTCGGCGCGGCCGACGCCCCGTCCACCCTCACGATCTGGGAGGACTTCCGCTGCCCGGTCTGCGCCCAGTTCGAGACGGCCTTCCGGGACACGATCACCGAGCTGGCCGACGACGGCCAGATCCGGGTGGAGTATCACCTGGCCACCATCATCGACGGCAATCTCGGCGGCTCCGGATCGCTGCGCGCCGCCAACGCCGCCGCCTGCGCCCAGGACGTCGGCAAGTTCGCCCCGTATCACGACGTCCTCTTCAGCAACCAGCCCCCCGAGCCGGACGACGCCTTCGCCAAGAACAGCCGGCTGATCGAGCTGGCCGGGGAGGTCGAGGGGCTCGACACGCCGGGCTTCCGCAGCTGTGTGGAGGACGGCGAGCACGACAGCTGGGTGAAGAAGTCCGACACGGCGTTCCGCGAGGGCGGCTTCCAGGGCACGCCGACGGTGCTGCTCAACGGGGAGTCCGTCTTCCCGGGCAAGGGCGACGAGCAGATCTCCCCGGAGAACCTGAAGAAGTGGGTCGCCGAGGCCAACAAGGGCAAGAAGCCGGGCAGCGCCTCCCCGGCCGAAGGGTCCACGACCCCGTCCGCCCCGGCCGACGGATCCGCCGCCCCGTCCAGCCCGGCCGAAGGGGCCTCCACCCCGGTCGCGCCCTCGTCCGCCGCCGGTTCCTGACCGCGTTCCGCGGCCGCCCGTGACGCGGTCCCCGTTACCCAGACGTTGCCGGGTGGCTTGCCGTACCCACCGCCCGGCAAGGTAGCGTCGACCTCGCCATGAATCTTGCCTCCATTCCCAGTCCGTCGACCGGCGTGATCGAGCTCGGCCCGATCCCGCTCCGCGGCTACGCGTTCTGCATCATCATCGGTGTCTTCGTCGCCGTCTGGTTCGGCAACAAGCGCTGGATCGCCCGGGGCGGCAAAGCCGGCACGGTGGCCGACATCGCCGTCTGGGCGGTGCCCTTCGGCCTCGTCGGCGGGCGGCTCTACCACGTGATCACCGACTACCAGCTGTACTTCAGCGACGGTGAGAACTGGGTCGACGCCTTCAAGATCTGGGAGGGCGGCCTCGGCATCTGGGGCGCCATCGCCTTCGGTGCCGTCGGCGCGTGGATCGGCTGCCGCCGCCGGGGCATCCCGCTGCCCGCCTGGGCCGACGCGCTGGCCCCGGGCATCGCCTTCGCGCAGGCCATCGGCCGCTGGGGCAACTGGTTCAACCAGGAGCTGTACGGCAAGCCCACCGACCTCCCCTGGGCGGTGGAGATCAGCGAGGGCGCGAACCGGGTCGCCGGGACCTACCACCCGACCTTCCTGTACGAGTCGCTGTGGTGCATCGGTGTTGCGCTGCTGGTCATCTGGGCCGACCGCCGCTTCACGCTCGGCCACGGACGGGCGTTCGCGCTGTACGTCGCCGCCTACTGCGCCGGTCGTGCCTGGATCGAGTACATGCGCGTCGACGAGGCCCACCACATCCTGGGTCTCCGCCTGAACGTGTGGACCGCGATCATCGTCTTCGTCCTCGCCGTCGTCTACATCGTGGTCTCCGCGAAGCTGCGACCGGGCCGCGAGGAGATCGTCGAGCCCGACCGGGACACCACCCCCGGAAAGGACTCCGCCAAGGACGGCTCCGCGAAGGCGGACGCCGACGCGAAGGACGCCGCGGACGCCGACGCGCAGAAGGACCCGCTCAGCAAGGACGAGCCGGGCAAGGGCCGCACCGCCGAGAGCACCGAAGCGGCGGCCGAGAAGGGCTGACCCCCCGCGCCCTCCCCGGGCGCCCCGCACCACCTCCCGCTCGCCGGGCGGGCCCGCAGTCTCAGGCCCGCCCGGCGAGCGCGATCGTACGGCGGGCGGACGCCACCACCGCCGCGTCCACGAACCGCCCGTCCGGCAGCGCCAGCGCCCCCGCCTCCACCGCCGAGGCCGCGACGATCTGCTCGGCCGCCTCGATCTCCTCGGCCGTCGGCCGGAACGCCCGCTCGATCACCTCCAGCTGGCGCGGATGGATCGCCGCCCGCCCCAGCAGCCCGAGCCCCCGCCCTCGTACGCAGGACGCCCACAGCCCGTCCAGGTCCCGGACGTCCGGGAACACCGACTGCACCGGCGGAGGCAGCGCCGCCGCCCGCGCCGCCACCACGACCCGGCTGCGCGGCCAGTCAAGACCGGCGTCCTCCCGTACGCCCAGATCGGCCCGGAGGTCCGCCTCGCCCAGGGCGATGCCCCGTACCGCGTGATGCGCCGAGGCGATCGAGTACGCGTGCTCGATCGCGAGCGCCGACTCCAGCAGCGGATACAGCGGGACGCCCGGGGCCACGGCCGCCACATGGTGCACCGAGACCGCATGGGTGATCTTCGGCAGCCGGAACGCCGCCAGACCCGGCAGCCCCGCCAGCGCCCGGATGTCGTCCTCGCCGTGCACCCGGACGTGGACCGGTACGGCGTCGGGGGCGGCGGTGACCTGGTCGCCGAGGAGTTCGGCGGTGGCGGAGCGCGCGTACTCCTTACGGTCCGGGGCGACGGCGTCCTCCAGGTCGACGATCACCACATCCGCCCCGGAGCCGAGCGCCTTGGCCACCACCTCCGGCCGGTCCCCGGGCACGTACAGCCAGGTCAGCGGCGGCCGACACGGGTCGTCCTGCGGGTGGTCCTCCGGCAGCGGCGGGAAGGGCGTGTCGCAGCCGGTCACAGCGCCCCCTGGTCCCGCAGAGCCGCGATCCGGGTCTCCGAGAGGCCGAGCCCGGCCAGGATCTCCTCGGTGTCCGCACCGTGCGGGCGGCCCGCCCACCGGATACCGCCGGGGGTCTCCGAGAGCCGGAAGAGCACGTTCTGCATCCGCAGCGGCCCCAGCTCCGGGTCGTCGACCTCGGCGATCGTGCCCAGCGCCCGGTACTGCGGGTCCTCCATCACCTCCCGTACGTCATGGATCGGCGCGACCGCCGCCTCCGCCTTCTCGAATCCGTTCAGCACCTCCTCGCAGCTGTGCCGGGAGATCCAGTGGCCGACCGCCCCGTCCAGCTCCTCGGTGTGCTCGGCCCGGGTGGTGCCCGCGCCGAACCAGGGCTCGTCGATCAGGTCCGGGCGGCCCACCAGGCGCATCACGCGCTCCGCCACGGACTGGGCGGAGGTGGAGACCGCGACCCAGTGGCCGTCGGCCGTGCGGTAGGTGTTGCGCGGGGCGTTGTTGCGGGAGCGGTTGCCGGTGCGCGGCTGGACGTAGCCGAGCTGGTCGTACCAGAGCGGCTGCGGGCCCAGCACGGTCAGGATCGGCTCGATGATCGCCAGGTCCACCACCTGCCCCTCGCCGGTCTTCTCCCGCCCGGCGAGCGCCGCCATCACCGCGTACGCCGTCGCCAGCGCCGCGATGGAGTCCGCAAGACCGAACGGCGGCAGCGTCGGCGGCCCGTCCGGCTCCCCGGTGATCGCCGCGAACCCGCTCATCGCCTCGGCCAGCGTCCCGAACCCGGGCCGGTGGGCGTACGGGCCGAACTGGCCGAAGCCGGTGACCCGGGCCAGCACGAGACGCGGGTTGACGGCGTGCAGCTCCTCGGGGCCGAGCCCCCAGCGCTCCAGCGTCCCGGGCCGGAAGTTCTCGACGATGACGTCGGTCTCGGCGGCCAGTCGCAGGAGCACGTCCCGGCCTCCCGGGGCGGACAGGTCGAGCGTCAGGGTGCGCTTGTTGCGGCCGAGCAGCTTCCACCACAGGCCGACCCCGTCCTTGGCGGGCCCGTGCCCGCGCGAGGGGTCCGGCTTACGGGGGTGCTCCACCTTGATCACATCGGCGCCGAAGTCCCCGAGCATGGTGGCGGCGAGGGGCCCGGCGAAGAGGGTGGCCAGGTCGATGACCTTCAGCCCGGTCAGGGGTCCCGCTGTCGTGCTCATACGGCCTCGGCCTCGATCTCGCTGCGGTAGGGCATGGATGTGGACGCGCCGGGTTTCTGGACGCAGAGCGCGGCGGCGGCGGACGCGAACGCCACGGCCACGGCCACCGGCCGCCCCTCGCCGAGCGCCACGGCCAGCGCCCCGACGAAGGTGTCCCCGGCCCCGGTGGTGTCGACGGCGGTCACCGAAGGGGCCTCGAAGAGCACCGGCTCGCCGCCCCGGGCGGCGTACAGGCAGCCCTTCGCGCCGAGCGTGACGATGACCTCGGGCACCCGGCGCAGCAGGATCTGGGCGGCGGCGTGCGGTTCGTCCTGCCCGGACAGCTCGGCCGCCTCGTGCTCGTTGGGCACCAACAGGTCGATGTGGTCCAGGAGTTCGTCGGGCAGGGGCTGTACGGGAGCCGGGGTGAGGATGGTCCGTACGCCCTGCGCCCGGGCCGCGCGGGCGCCCTCGACGACGGCGGAGAGGGGGAGTTCGAGCTGCATGAGGAGGGTCTCGGACGCGGCGATCGCCGCGATCTCCCCGGGGCCGAGCGTGGTGACGACGCCGTTCGCCCCCGGGACCACCACGATCGCGTTGGAGCCGGTGTCGTCGACGACGATGTGCGCGGTGCCGCTGGGGCCCTCGGCGGTGTGCAGGAGATCGGTGTCGACGCCTGCGTGTTCGAGGCCCTCACGCAGTTGCGCCCCGTACGCGTCGTCGCCGACCGCGCCGATCATCATCACCTCGCCGCCCGCGTGGGCGGCGGCGACGGCCTGGTTGGCGCCCTTGCCGCCGGGGATCGTCCGGAACTCCCGTCCGGTGACGGTCTCGCCGCGGCCGGGGGCGCGGGCGGTATAGGCGACGAGGTCCATGTTGGTGCTGCCGAGCACCGCGATGCGGGTCATGGGCGCAGAGCCTCCTGGTGGGTCAGAGCGGCGAGGGTGTCGAAACCGGCCCCGTCGAAGCCGGGTACGGAGGTGGCGAGCCGGTTCTTCAGCGGAGCCGTCCAGTGGTGCGGCAGGGCGTCCGGGGTGCCTGCGAGAAGCCCGGCGAGGGAGCCCGCGGTGGCCCCGTTGGAGTCGGTGTCCCAGCCGCCGGAGACCGCGTTGCCGATCGAGCGGGTGAAGTCGCCGTCGGCGTGGGTGAGGGCGGCGGCCAGCAGCGCGGCGTTGGGCAGCACGTGCACCCAGTGGTGGGTGTCGGCGTAGACGGCGTGCAGCCGGTCCACGACGGCGTCGAACTCCCGTTCCGTGCGCGCTGTTTCGATGCCGAGCCGGACCGCGCGGGCGTACCGCGAGTGCGGCGGCACCACCCGCAGACCGGCGGCCAGGCAGCCGTGCACATCGCTCTCGCCCCCGGCCGCGACGGCGAGCGCGGCAGCGGTGAACATCGCGCCGTACACCCCGTTGCCGGTATGGGTGAGGACCGCGTCCCGGTGCGCCTGGGCGGCGGCCCCGGCCGGGTCGCCGGGGCGGGTCCAGCCGTGCACGTCGGCCCGGATCTGCGCGCCGATCCACTCCCGGAACGGGTTGCGGCGGCGGGCGGTCTCCGGGGGTTCGACGCCCGCCAGGAGGTTGCCGTAGGCGATGCGCTCGGCGGTGAAGGTGCGCCCGGCCGGAAGCTCGTCCAGCCAGAGCCGGGCCAGGTCGGCGGTGGTGAAGGAGCGCCCGTGCCGCTGGAGCAACAGCAGTGTGAGCAGAGGGTAGTTGAGGTCGTCGTCCTCCGGCATGCCGTCGATGTTCTCGGCGAGGGATGTGGGGGCCGAGCGTCGGTTCCAGGGGTGGGCGGCGAGCAGCTCGGCGGGCACGCCGTGGGCCGTGAACCAGGTGGAGAGCGGCCAGTTGCCGGCTGCGCGGGCCAGAGCGCGGATGCCGGTCAGCGGCAGCTTCTCCACCGGCTTGCCGAGCAGGCAGCCCGCCGCCCGGCCGAGCCAGGCGGCGTGCAGTCGGGAGGGGGTGACGGCGGGCGTCCGGCCCCGGCCGGCGGGCTGTCTGTCCTGGCTGGGCGTACGGGCTCCGACGGCGGGTCCGGCCCCGGGCGGCCCCGGCCAGTGCGGGCAGGCGGCCACGATCGCGTCCAGGTCGGTCGGCTCGTCGGAGGCCAACGGCGAATCCAGCGAGGCGAGTTCATCCAGCAGCTCATCGGCCAGTGCCCGCAGCCGGGGCGGTGCGGGCGGCTCGGAAGCGCCCGCGCGGTCCGGGGCGGGGGAGCCCCCGGCCGCGTACCACCGCTCCTCGATCTCCCGGGCGTCCCGGCCGTCCTGCGCGGCCTGCCGCAGCTCGTGCCCGACCAGATCCTCAGGCTGCACCCAGGTGAGGCGGACGCGCGGGGCTTCGGCCCGGTCGACGTTCACCGCTCACCGGCCAGCGCGATGAACGCCTCCTCGTGGGCCGCGCGCCGCTCCAGGTCGCGGGCGAAGACCTCCCGGGCCACCCGTGCCAGCGCCCGGGCCGGGGTGTGCAGATCCAGGCGGCTCGCCTCCGCCACCGTCTCCGCCCAGTCGGCCGGGATCGCACCGCCCAGCGCGCCCACGATCGCCCCGCTCATCGTGGCGATGGAGTCGCAGTCCCGGCCGTAGTTCACCGAACCCAGCACCGTACGGCGGTAGTCGCCGCCCCCGACCAGCAACATCCCCAGGGCGACGGGCAGTTCCTCGATGGCGTGCAGCCGGGAGGGGCGGCGGGCGCCGAGTGCGGGGGAGCGGTAGTCGGGGCCGACCG
Source organism: Streptomyces rubiginosohelvolus (assembly GCF_014649875.1). Lineage (GTDB taxonomy): Bacteria > Actinomycetota > Actinomycetes > Streptomycetales > Streptomycetaceae > Streptomyces > Streptomyces rubiginosohelvolus. The sequence goes on from NZ_BMTW01000014.1 coordinate 184,469, forward strand.
TGTCGAAGGGCTCCACGGCCGCCCGCAACGGGGCGAGCGCGGACTCGAAGTCGTCGTGGTGCAGGGCGACTTCGCAGACCGCCTCGATCGCGGAGCGGGTGCCGTCCTTCGCGAGCGCGAGGGCGGCGTCGACCACCGTGGCAGGGGTCGCGTCCGGGTGGCAGGCGGCGGCGACGGCGGCCGCGAAGACCCCGGCGGCCTCCCGCCCGTACGACGACTGGTGCGGGGCCGCCACCTCCAGCGCCTCGGTGTAAGCGGCCTCCGGGTGCCCGGCGTTGACCAGGCCGACCGGGGCCATGTACATCGCCGCCCCGCAGTTGACGATGTTGCCCGCCCCGGCCTCGCGCGGGTCCATGTGCCCGTAGTGCAGCCGGGCGACGATCCACTTCTCCGCCAGGAAGATCCGCTGGAGGGGGAGCGCCTCGGCCTCCAGCTCCGGGATCCAGCGGGGCGAGAGCAGATCCGGGACCAGATGGTCGGCGACGGCGTACGCGTCGAGGTGGTCGCGGACCTTCTCGTAGACCCGGATCAGGGCGTGGGTCATCAAGGTGTCGTCGGTGACGTGGCCGTCGCCCTTGTGGTACGGGGCGATGGGGCGGGCGGTGCGCCAGTCCTCGCCGTACCAGGGGCCGACGATCCCGGTCACCCGGCCGCCGTGGCGCTCGGCGATCTGCTCGGGGGTCCAGCCCTCGACCGGGCCGCCGAGCGCGTCCCCGACGGCCGCGCCGACGAGGGCCCGGGTGAAGCGGTCATCGAGTCCGGGGGTGGAGGGAGAGGTCTGCGGGGTCGAGGCGGCCGGAGCTGTGGCCGTTGTGGGCGTCATGCCGGAATTGTCCACCCGGGAGGGCCGGTTCCGTGGCTGCCAGCAGCCCGGCGAGTTCGATCAGGTCCGTGCCCGCGAGCCGGGGCAGCGCACAGCCCGCGAGCGTCCGGCAGGCCTCGCGCCAGCCCGCCGGTACGGCGGTGATCGAGCCGATCGCCCCGGTCAGCGCCCCGGCCAGGGCGGGCGCGGAGTCGGCGACCCGGGAGAGGCAGGCGGCGGCCGGGATGGCCTGCGCGATCTCGCCCCGGGCGGCGGTGGTGAGGGCGAGGGCGACGGGGACGGTCTCGGCGGCCGCGATCCCGTAGCTGTAGACGTGGTCGACGATCTGGTGCTCCAGGACCGGGACCAGGGCGAACGCCCCGGCGGGCTCGTCCGCGAACTCCCGGGCCAGGCGGACCGCGTGCACGGCGTTGCGGGCGATCTCGGTGCCGTCGGGGAGCCGGTCGAGGGCGGCGTTCACCACGGTGTCGACGTCCGCCCCGGCCAGCGCCACGGCGATCGCGGCGGCCACGGCCCGGGCACCGTGCACCCCGTCGCCGTCCTGGGTGTACCGGGCGTCGAACTCCGCGAGGGCCGCGGCCTCCGCCGGATCGCCCGGGTGGACCACGGCGAGCACGGCCGCGCGGACGCAGGCGGCGTCGTCGAAGTAGTGCGGGTTGTCGTGCCCGGTGGCGGGCGGCCGCAGCCCGGCGGCCAGGTTGCCGAGCCCGGCCCGCACCGAGATCCGGGCCCGCAGCGGAAGGACGGCCGCCTCGACCTCGGGGGCCCGGGCGCTGGCGGCGGCGACGGTGGCGGCGAGCGCGTTCCAGGCCCGGTCGACGGCGTCCCGCATCCGGCGCCCGGGCGAGAGGCCGTCCGCCTCGTCGGCGGCCGCCGCCAGCACCGTACGGGCGGCGAACGCGGCCCACTCGGCGTCGTCGGACGGCCCGAGCCGCAGCGGCTCGGGCGGCTGGTTGAGGGCGATGGGCACGGGGAGCGTGGTGGTGGCGTTCTGCTCGGCGAAGGTGTCCAGTTCCCGGGTGAGCCGCCGGGTCCACTCGGGCATCCGGGCCGCCCGATGCCGCGCGGCGGGCCACCCGGCGGCGTCCCCGGCGGCCAGCCCGAGCAACAGCCCTTCGATCCGGGCGCGCCGGGAGGGGGCGGGGGAGTGGGAGGTTTCCGTACCCGGTCGGGTGACTCCCGGGCTTCCGGTGGGCCCTGCTGTCGTCTCGCCCGTCGTCGTCATCGCCGCTCCTCCCGGCCCGGCTCGAAGGACGCCGCCACCGACGCCATGTCCCGTACGGCCGAAGGTTCGCGGCCGCCGCCCCGCTCCCGCGTCGTTTCCGGGGTGGCCGCCTCCGGGTCGTCCGGGGTCAGCAGCTCCGCGATGTCCAGCACGTGGTAGCCGCGCATCGAGGGCAGGCAGCTGCCCCGGACCGGGCCGATCGCGCTCGCCCAGTCCGGCGGGATGGCGCTCTCCCCGTGCAGGGCCCCGGCCAGCGACCCTGCCACCGCCGCCGTCGTATCGGCGTCCCGGCCCATGTTGACCGCCGTCAGCACCGCCGTCCGGAAGTCCCCGCGCGCCGCCGTGAACGCCCCGAACGCCAGGCCCACCGCCTCCGGCGCGAGGTCCGTCCACGGGTAGCCGGCGATCACCACCGCCGAGCGCACCGCCCGCTCCATCGTGAGGCGGTCGGGGTAGGGGCGCTGGGCCGCCGCGACCGCCCGGCGCAGCGAGCGGGCCGTCCAGGAGTCCATCGGGACCACCGAGAGCGCGGCCGCGATCACCGATGCGAGTCCCGAGCCGACCATGGCCGCCGCGACCCCGGCCGCCACCGCCTGGCCCCCGTAGATCCCCTCGCCCTCGTGGCTGACCCGGCCGTCCACCGCGACCAGCCGGGCCGCCTCGGCCGGGCGGCCCGCCGCGAACACCCCGAAGGGCGCCGCCCGCATCGCGAGCCCGTCGCTCCAGGCGTGCCGGTGCTGGGCCGAGATCGGCGCGGCCAGGCCCCGGCGCAGGTTCTCCAGCGTGCCGCGCTCGCTGAACCCGGCCCCCCGGAACGGGCCCTCGTCGAGATCGGCGATCCAGTGGTGCCAGGCCCGCTCCACATGGGTGACGTCGAGCGCGGAGCCGTACCGGGCCAGCAGCAGCCCGGAGAAGATCGCGTACTCCGTGTCGTCGGTGCCCGCCGGGTCGTCGCTCACGAACCCCTCGATCCGCCCCCAGCGGCTGCGGATCTCGGAGGGCCGCAGGTTCTCCGCCGGGGCGCCGAGCGCGTCCCCGACCGCCAGTCCCAGCAGTGCGCCCCTGGCCCGGTCATGGCCGATGGCCGTGTTCATCGCGTCGCCCTTCCGTATCTCCGGCGGGTCCGAGCCCCGGTCGGACCGGGGCCGTTTCCGGTCCCTGTCCGCATCTGTCCCACGTGGAGCGCGAAGCGAGGCGGAAAACGCCGGGAAAGGGGCCAGGCGGATGACGGGCCAGGAAGCTGAGGCTGACCTTCCTTCGCAGGTCAGAGGGGGTATAGGGCAGCCTTGCCTTGCTGGCGGCGAACGCCCGGACCGCGTACCTTGGACTTTGTCGAGAGTTGTACTCAGTAGGGGAGAAGCGAGTCGTGGCCATCATCGAGACCGACGCCGTTCTGCACGAGGCGCACCGGGACAACCACACCCACCGGGATGTCAACGGTGGCTGGCTGCGTCCCGCCGTCTTCGGCGCGATGGACGGCCTGGTCTCCAACCTCGCCCTGATGACCGGCGTCGCCGGCGGCGCGGTCTCCCAGCAGACCATCGTGATCACCGGGCTCGCGGGTCTGGCCGCCGGGGCCTTCTCCATGGCGGCCGGCGAATACACCTCCGTCGCCTCCCAGCGCGAACTGGTCGAGGCCGAGCTCGACGTCGAGCGCCGCGAACTCCGTAAGCACCCCAAGGACGAGATGGCCGAGCTGGCCGCGCTCTACGAGTCCCGGGGCGTGGACGCCCCGCTGGCCCGTGAGGTCGCCCGGCAGCTGTCGCGCGACCCGGAGCAGGCGCTGGAGATCCACGCCCGTGAGGAGCTGGGCATCGACCCGGGCGACCTGCCCTCGCCGCTGGTGGCCGCCGTCTCGTCGTTCGGCGCGTTCGCGCTAGGCGCCCTGCTGCCCGTCCTGCCCTACCTCCTCGGCGCGAGCGCCCTGTGGCCCGCCGTGCTGCTCGCGCTCATCGGCCTCTTCGCCTGCGGCGCGGTCGTGGCCCGGGTGACGGCCCGCAGCTGGTGGTTCAGCGGTCTGCGCCAGCTGGCCCTCGGTGGCGCGGCGGCCGCGATGACGTACGGGCTGGGCACGCTGTTCGGTGTCGCCGTCGGGTGACGGACGGCGACACCGAACGGGGGCGTGCGGTGAGGGCGCGGGCTCCGTCACGGAGCCCGCGCCCTCACCGCTCTCCATCTGCTGCTTGCTATCGCACGCTGGTGAAGTCTTTCCAGCCGGTGCCGATCTTGGTGCCGCTCCCGATGCCGCCGGTGCCGT
>NZ_BMTW01000015.1 GCF_014649875.1 Streptomyces rubiginosohelvolus
GTGCCGTCGGCGAGCCCGGCCCACAGGATGTCCTGGTTGGCGGCCTCGCGGATCGGCGGGCAGCACTTGAACTCGGTGGCTCCGTCCGGGACTTCCTCGGCGGTGAGGGTGAGGAAGTGCGGGCAGGACTCGACGCTGATACGGACGCCCTCGCGCTTCGCGGCGGCGATCAGCGGCAGCGCGTCGGAGGACGACAGATGCAGGACGTGGACGCGGGCGTTCAGCCGCTTGGCGTGGGCGATGAGCCCTTCGATCGCGGTGTTCTCGGCATCGCGCGGGCGGGAGGCCAGGAAGTCGGCGTACCTCCGCCCGTTTCTCTGCGGGGCCGCGGTCAGGTGGTGCGGGTCCTCGGCGTGCACGATGAGCAGGCCGCCGAAATCGGTGATCTCGCCGAGGGAGTTCGCGAGCTGCTGCTGGTCGAGTTCGGGGAACTCGTCCACCCCTGAGGGTGACAGGAAGCACTTGAAGCCGAACACGCCGGCATCGTGGAGGGGACGCAGGTCCTTGACGTTGTCGGGCAGGGCGCCACCCCAGAAGCCGACGTCCACATGGGCTTTCGTTCGGGCGACCTCCTGCTTGACCCGCAGGTTCTCCACCGTCGTCGTCGGAGGGAGGGAGTTGAGCGGCATGTCGACGATCGTCGTGATCCCACCGGCCGCCGCGGCCCGGGTGGCGGTCCAGAAGCCTTCCCACTCGGTGCGCCCGGGATCGTTCACGTGGACGTGGGTGTCGACGAGACCGGGGAGTACGGCATGGTCGCCGACGTCCTCCAGGCGTGCCGAGGAAGGAACTTGGGCGTCGTAGGGGAGGACCGCGTCGATCGTCCCGCCCGCGACGGCGACCGCAGCCGGGCGGGTGCCCTCGGGGGTGACGACGCGCGTTGAACGCAGAACCAGTTGTACGTCGGGCATGGCAGCCCTCTCTCTTTCTCAGTCGCGACGTCTCGGCGGAGGTCTGGGGTCTGGGTCGGGTGGGGACGGAGAGTCAGCGGGCGAGGGGCGGCCAGTTGACGATCTTCTTGGGCCGGGGCGGAGCGTAGGTGCGCACCTTCGAGGTGGACAGGCCGAGGCGTACGAGGGACTCGGCGATGGTGACCGCGGCGGTGACGCCGTCGACGACGGGCGCCCCGGTCCGTTCGGCGACCCGTTCGGCGAGCCCGGACATGCCTCCGCACCCCAGACAGATCACTTCCGCCCGGTCCTCTTCGACGGCCCGGCCGGCCTCTTCGGCGATGGCGGCGACGGCGGCCTGCTCGTCCCGTTCGAGATCCAGTACGGCGAGGCCGCTGGCCCGCACCGAGGCGCAGCGCTCGCTCAGCCCCGCGGCGTGGAGCCGCTCCTCGATCAGCGGGACGGTGCGGTCGAGGCTGGTGACGACGGAGTAGGTGCGGCCGAGGAACTGCGCTGTGCTCGCGGCCGCCTCGGTGATGTCGACGACCGGGACGTCGAGGAGCTCCTGGAGTCCCTCGCGGCCGTGTTCGCCGTAACCGGCCTGGATGACGGCGTCGAACGGTTCGCGGAAGGCGCGCACCGTCTCCATGACGGCGATGGCCGCGAGATAGCTTTCGTAGTTCCCCTCGACGGACTCCGCCCCGAAGAGCGGGGTGAGGGGGACGATCTCCGTGCCGGGCGAGGCGGCGGACGCCGCCTGCTCACCGATCGACGCGGTGATCGACTCGGTGGTGTTGACGTTGACGACGAGGATGCGCATGATCCGGACTCTCCGCTCGGGGGTCTATTCGGCGGCGACGGCGATGGCCTCACCGTCGACATCGCTCATCGCGGACGTGCGGTCCGCGATGAGGGCGTACAGCGCGGCGGCGAGGACGGCCCCGATGAACCAGGAGAATCCGGCGGCCGCGTGGAAGAACGGGACCAGCGCGATGACGACGGCGAGGGTTGCGCTGGGGGCGAAGGCGGCGATGGCACGGGGGTTGACTCCGCGGCGGTAGTGGTAGTCGCCCGCCGGGTCCTCGGAGTAGAGCGCCGGCACGTTCACCCGGGACCTGCGCAGGAGCCAGTAGTCGGCCATGATCACGCCGAAGAGCGGCCCGAGGAGCGCCCCGAGTCCGCCGAGGAAGTAGTTCACGACGACCGGGCTGTTGTAGAGGTTCCACGGCAGGATGACCAGGCCCGCGACGGCGCTCACGACGCCCGCCCGGCGGAAGTTCAGCCGGCGCGGGAAGAGGTCGATGAGCGCGTAGATCGGCGCCACGAAGTTGGCGAGCAGGTTCACGGCGACCGTCAGGGCGATCAGGGCCAGGGAAGCGGTCGCCAGGAGGAACATGTTCGGAATGGTCCGGACGATGTCCGTGGGGCTGGTGATGACATGCCCGTCGAGTTTGAACTGCGCCCCGCTGAGGACGATCACGATCACCGCGAAGAAGACCATGTTGACCGGGATGCCGATCACGTTGCCCCAGATGATGGAGCCACGGCTCTTGGCGGAGCGGGTGAAGTCGCAGAAGTTCAGCACGAACGTCCCGTAGATCACCACCCACAGGGCGGCTGCCTGCAGGATCTGCAGCCACATCTCGCCGCCCACGAGCGGAGCGTCGACGGAGACGGAGATCGACCAGTCCGCCCGTACGAACATCCAGACGGCGAGGGCGCACATGGTGATGAGGGTGGTGGGGGCGGCGAACGCCATGTACCGCCGGATCATCTGCATGCCGTAGCTCACGATGAGCAGTTGGAGGGCCCACAGGGCGAGGAAGGTGATCCAGCCGAGCGTCGACTGCCCGAGCACGGAGTTCGTGTCGAGATCGCGCAGTCCGGGGAACATCGCGATGAGCAGGGCGCTCAGCACCGCGGAGGCCAGGTAGGTCTGGATGCCGAACCAGGCGATGGCGACGACGCCGCGGACCGCGGCCGGTATCTTCGCGCCCCTGATCCCGAAGGCGATCCGGCTCATGACCGGGAACGGGACGCCTGTCTTGTGGCCCATGAAGCCGGAGAGCGTCAGCAGGAGGAAGAGCAGCACCGACGCCAGCAGGAACGCCGCGAGGATGCCCCACACATTCAGCCCGAGCGCGAAGAGGCCGATCGCGAACGCGTAGTTCCCCAGGCTGTGCACGTCGTTGGCCCAGAGCGTGAAGACGTTGTACGCGCCCCAGCGGCGCCCCTCGCGTTTGGTCGGGGCGAGATCGTAGGTGTAGAGCGTCGAACTGGTCGCACCGTCGCTCGTTTCGGACGGACGCTCCTCCACTGCTGTCATCGATCGGCCCCTCTGCATCCTCGTCAGGGTCGCGACGGAGCCCGTCGTACCGCGCCGGGGGGAAGCGGGCGACGGAGATCCGGGCGACCGGACGTTTGGCTGATTCCACAAAGTGGAAGTTGGTTTCCGCGAGAGGAAACGTAGTTTTCGCCAAAGAGCAACGTCAAGAGGTCAGGGGAAATCTGCTCGCTCTGCGGACCGAATGATTCCGCCGGCGCCCGCGCCGATGGCCGGACGGATCGTCGAGCCACTCGATGCGGCGCACAACGCACAAGGCCGGGGTGTCGGCGACGTGCGCCGACACCCCGGCCTTGTGCCTCGGGAGGAGGGAGGGGGGAGCCCGGTCTCAGGCGAGCAGCTTCGCCTTCGCCTGTTCGTACTCCTCGGCGTTGATCGCGCCCTTGTCCTTGAGCTCGGCGAGCTTCGCCAGGTCGTTCACATGGCCGCCGCTGCCGCCCGAGCCGCCCTCCGTCCCGGCGGCCCGGCGTACGTAGTCACGGAACGCGGCCTCGGAGTCCTTGGCCAGCTTCTCGTCGCGCTCGTGCATGCTGCGTCCGCGGACGATGAGGTAGATCAGCACGCCCACATAGGGCAGCAGGATGACGAGGACCAGCCAGCCCGCCTTGGCCCAGCCGTTCAGGGAGTGGTCCCGGAAGAGGTCCGTGATCACCTTGAACAGCAGGAAGAACCACATGACCCACAGGAACAGGTACAGCATGGTCAGGAAGAGGTTCAGCAGCGGGTAATCGTCCATGGGGGCCTACTCCGATCGCGCGGATGGTCCCTTATTCATACAGCTGGTCCGATTGGTCCGCATCCGGCGATCCGCAGAACGTGCGCGGGCGGATGACTGATGCCCAGCTCCGGTCGCCAGGCCGCCAGGATCTGTGCCGACGGGTCGAACAGCGGGGCCGGCAGCTCCTCGGGCGCGGTCCACCGCCAGGCGCTGATCAGGTGCGGCTCGGTCACCCCGGGTTCGCCGGAGGCGAGCCGTACGACGGCCGCCATGCTGATCCGGTTGATCCCGCCGATCACGTCGTGGACCATCGCGACGACGTCCACGGACGCTTCGTCGACCACCAGGCCCGTCTCCTCGCGCAGCTCCCGGACGGCCGCCGCGGCGATCGACTCGTGCGTCGCGTCGACCTTCCCGCCCGGCAGCTCCCACGTACCGCTGTGATGTCGGCCCAGCAGCACGCGCCCCCGGCCGTCCTCGACGATCACCCCGACCCCGAGGGCCGCCTGGGCCACGGGCGGGTGGGTGTTGCGGGCGGGCTCGGTGACGGGGTCGGCCGACATGGTGCTGGTTCTCCGCTCTCCGGTGCGTGTGCGTGTGCCTGTGCGGTACGCGTACGGGGGACGCGTGCGGACCACCGTAGCGAAACCGCCGGGCCGGACACGCTCAGATCACCAGGCGCAGCGCTCTCTCCGCGATACCTAGCCGCACGCTCTGACCCCAGGTCAGCTCCAGCGCGTCGGACTCCATCCCGTCGCCGAAGACCACGATCCGGTCCGACTCCACGGTCAGCCGCAGCCCCTGCCCGCGCGCCAGTTCGCCCGCCACCCGCGACGTCCCGGTTGCCGGTGACGGCCAGGCCTCGCGTACGAACCACAGGAGGCGCGCGTCGCACGGCCCGGGCAGCGGCAGCGCGCTGCCGCGCTCCAGCCACAACGAGCGGAGCCAGCCGGTCGCGCCCGTGCCGGTGCCGACCAGCACCCCGGAGGACGCCTGGGCCTCGCCGGAGGCGCCCTCGCCGTCGTCGCCCAGGCGGTAGCGGGCCGTCTGGTGGCCGGGCGGCCCGAGGTAGATCTCGTTGAGGGCGATGAGGCGCTGCGTGTCGTCGGCGACGGCCTCGACCATGGTCAGTTCCTCGGCCTGCCCGCCGGCCGCCGTCGCGGCGCGCAGCAGGGCCGCCGCGTCGGCGTGCCGGTGGCGTACCAGGACGCCGGGGTTCCGCCCCGGGGCGGTGTCGATACCCACCACCGGCTGCCCGGCCAGGTACTTCGCGGTGTTGGCGACCAGACCGTCCTGGCCGACCACGACCACCACGTCCTCCGGGGCGAACAGGAAACGGTCCAGGTCCGCCCGTTCCACCCGGGTGGAGCGCCAGGTGAGCGGCACTGCCGCCGCCACCTCGCGCAGTGCCTGCCGGGTGTCCTCGTGGCGGCGGGCCACCGCGTCGATCGAGCGGCCCCGGCTGGACAGGAAGAACGCGGCCTGCCCGTGGGTCCCGTGCCGGGCGAGCAGCTCCTCGTACTCCGTCCGCCGGTGGACGAGCACCGCCCGGGGCGCCAGGCTCACGCTCCCGCCCCGCCTTCCGGACGGCCCAGCTTGGCGAGCAGCCCGGTGAGGACGTCGGGGGAGAGGGTGAGGCTCTCGATGCGCGGCAGGTTCTCCGCGAGCCGGGTCGCCGCCAGGGCGTGCAGCGTGGCCGGGTCGACCTCGCCGTGCACCCGCAGCCAAGCGGCCTGCGCCTCGGCCCGGGCCCCGCCCGTCTCGCGCGCCGCCTCGGCCTCCGCCCGGGCCAGGCGCACCTTGCGGGCCGCCTCCGCCTCGGTCCGTACGCCGTCGGCGGCGGCCTTCTCCTCCGCCTCGCGGCGGGCGTTCGTGCCGCGCTGGTCGACCAACTGCTCCTCGCGCCGGGCCAGTTCGATCTGGCTGGCCAGCTCGTTCTCGGCGATGGCGCGTTCGCGCTCGACGGCAACGGCCCGCCGCTCGTAGGTGGCCCGGTCCGCCTCCTGCTGGATCTGCTCGCGGGCCGGGGTGCGCAGGGCGCGCTCGACCTCGGCCTCGGGGCGGATCGCGACGACGCGCACGGCCACCACGTCGATGCCGGTGGCCGGGAGCCGGGGTTCGGCGGCGAGACCGGTGGCGACCCGTTCGCGTACGGAGGCGACGCCGTCGACCAGGGCCGCGGCCAGCGGGGTGCGGGCCAGGACGTCCAGGGTGTGCTGCTGCGCGGTCTCGGTGAGGAGGGTGGCGATCTGCTCCAGCGGTGCGCCGCGCCAGCTGCCGGTGTCCGGGTCGACGGAGAAGTCGAGCCGGTTCGCCGCCTCGGCCGGATCGCTGATCCGGTAGGTGACGGTGGCCTGCACGGTCACGTCCTGGAAGTCGGCCGTACGGGCGTGGAACGCCATGGCCAGCTCCCGGTCGTCGACCGGCACCTCGGAGAGCGCCGCCGACAGCGACCGGTACCAGAAGCTGAGCCCCTGCCCGTCGTGGGCGAGCCTGCCGCGCTTGTGGTGGCGGATGTGGGCGGTGGGCGCGGAGCGCAGGTGGCGCCAGCCGAAGCGCCGGGTGATGTCGGCCATGATGAGGACCCCCTTGATTTCGTCATGACGACGATAAGGGGTGAGTGTTATTAGAGTCAAGGTGACTATTAAGGAGGGCCGGGGCGGCGGGCGACCGTGTACCTGACCGGGACCTCGCCGCCTCCGTGCACGGCGAGGTCGGCCCCGTTGACGTACGAGGAGAGGTCGCAGGCCAGCCAGAGGCAGGCCCGCGCCACATCGTCCGGCTCCGCCAGTCGCCCCATCGGGACGACGCCCGCCACCGCGTCCCCGTCGTCCTCCCCGTACAGCGCGGCGGCGTTCTCGGTCCGGATGGGGCCCGCCGTGATGTGGTTGATCCTGACTCGCGGCGCCCATTCGAGGGCCAGCGCCCGGGTCAGCCCGAGCAGGCCCGCCTTGGCGGCGGAGTAGGCGGCGGTGCCCGGCTGCGGGGTGTGGGCGGAGACGCTGCCGATGTTGATCACGCTCCCGCCGCCCGGCTGCTCCCGCATCACCAGGTTCGCCGCCTGGGCCGTGTAGAACGGGGCGAGGAGGTTGAGTGCGACCACCTTCTCCACGAAGCGCGGCGAGACCGTGGCCGCGTCGGCGTCCGGGGAGCCGCCGGCGTTGTTCACCAGTACGTCGAGCCGCCCGAACCGCTCGGCGGTGGCGGCGACGACATCCGCCGCCGCCATCGGATCCCGCAGGTCCGCCGCCCGGAACGCCGCCTCGTGCCCGCCCGCCGAGGGCAGGGCGGCCGGAGTCGAGCGTCCGCAGACCAGGACGTCCGCGCCGCTCGCCAGGAAGGCCCTCGCGATCGCGGCCCCCAGGCCCCTGGTGCCGCCGGTGACGAGCACGGCCCGTCCGGTGAAGTCCATCGCGTGGGACTGGTCGTTCATGGTCGGCCCTCCTGCACCAGAATCTACCAAGCGCTTGTTAGGTGCGGTAGGGGAGGAGTGGGTGCGGATACACGGGCGGCCGGTGACCTCCGCAGAGGTCACCGGCCGGCCGGGCGGTGCGCCGCCCCCGTCCCCACGGTGCGGCGCGGGTGGACCGTCCCCATCCGCCGGGACGGGCGGTCCACGTCTGTCAGGACTCCGGCGCTCCCGCCGTGAGCCCGAGGCCCGGGAGGATCGCCAGCTCCACGAACCGGGTCAGATACGCGGCGTCCGCGTAGCGCCCCTCCAGCAGCGGCCGGGCGCGCAGCACGCCGAGCAGCTGGGCCGCCACGAACTCGGCCGCCGGGAGGTCGGCCGCGATCTCGCCGCGCTCCTGGCCCCGCCGGACCATCGCGTCGATCGCCGCGACCTCCGGAAGGATCAGTGCCTCGCGCAGCGCGCACAGCAGCTCCGGGCTCTGCAGCGCGGCGTGGCTGAGGGCGTGCATCAGCGGGGTGTCGCTCCCCGAGGCCTCACCGATCGTCCGCGCGGCCTCCAGTAGATCCCCCGCCAGCGTCCCGGTGTCGATCCTCGGGAGCCGCATCCGCCGGGTGCCGTGCAGCGCGGCCACCACCAGCTCCGGCTTGGAACCCCATTGCCGGTAGAGCGTCGACTTCCCGCAGCGGGTGCGCGAGGCGACGCCCTCCATCGTCAGCGACTCATAACCGCTCTCCCGCAGCAGTTCCAGCACCGCCGCGTACAGCTCCTGCGCCCGCTCCGGTGTGATCTTCGACCGGGGGGAGGAGAGGGCTGACTCCGGTACGGAATCGGGCGACGGCATGGGCTGTACCTCCAGCGGCGGTGCGGTGAGGTTCTCGATACGCCAGTGTACCGATACGCGCGTGTACCGATACGCCGACGTATCGGTACACTGGCGTATCGATACGGCGTGGATCGATGGAACCGGGCCGTCCGCTACCGCTTCGCATCCAAGGGGGCACGGGTGAGACTCGCCCGCACCGAGCCCACGGACCAGGAGCCGGACATACGTGCCCGACCGCCCCTCGTCCGCGAGTTCCTTCTCGTGGCCGGACTCTTTCTGGCCTACAAGTTCGGCCGCCAGGCCGCCAACGGCCATGTCGAGGAGGCGTTCCGCAACGCGGGGAGCGTCTGGGACCTCGAACGTGCCCTGCACCTTCCCGGCGAGGGCGCCGTCCAGGGGCTGCTGCTGCACAGCCAGCCCCTGATCCACGCGGCGAACACCTACTACGCCGTCGTGCACTTCCCGGCCACGGCCCTCTTCCTGATCTGGCTCTACTGGCGCCGTCCCGCCCACTACGTCCGGTCGCGCCGCGTGCTCGCCGCGCTCACTGGGGCGGCCCTGGTGCTGCATCTGCTGTTCCCGCTGGCCCCGCCCCGGATGCTCCCGGCCGCCGGGCTTGTCGACACCGGTCAGGTCTACGGGCCGACGGTGTACGGGCAGACGCCCGCGACCGACACGATGGCGAACCAGTTCGCCGCGATGCCCTCGCTGCACGTCGGCTGGGCCGTGATGGTCGCCCTCGGGCTGATCGCCGCCACCCGCTCCCGGTGGCGCCGGCTGTGGCTGCTGCACCCGGCGATCACCCTGTTCGTTGTCGTGGGCACCGCGAACCACTACTGGCTCGACGCGATCGTCGTCGTGGCGCTGCTCGCCGTCGCCCTCGCCGCGTTCCGGCTGCCCCTGTCCGCCCGGACGGTTCCGGCGCGGCTGCGGGGGCCGGGCGCGCGGGGGAGCGGCGAGGGGGCTCCGATCCCGGCGTACGCGGGGGGCGCGCACCTTGCGGTCTCCGGTGCGTACGAGGGCGGCGTGCGGCCTGCGATCTCCGAGGTGCCCGTGGCCTCCGGGACGTACGCGGGTGGCGCGCGATGAACGCCACCCTGCTCGCCGTCGCGCTCTCCCTCGTCTCCGCCGGCGCCTACGCGGCCGCCGCCGTCGCCCAGTCCCGGCTCGCCGGGCGTACCGAACCCGGCACCGGAGTCCTGCGGATGCTGGGCCGGGGCGCCTGGTGGTCGGCGGTCGGCCTCAACGCGGCGGGCGCGCTGCTGCACGTCGCCGCGCTCAACTACGGCCCGCTCACCCTGGTCCAGCCCCTCGGGGCGCTCACCCTCGTCGTCGCCGTCCCGCTCGGCGCGCGCGCCGCCGGACGCCGGGTCGGCCGTGCCGAGTGGCGGGGCACCGCCCTGACCCTGCTCGGCCTCGGCGCGCTGCTGCTGACCGCGGGCGGCTCCGCCCCGCACGAGACCCTCACCCTTCCCGAGGCCCTCGGCGTGGGCGCGGCCACCATGGCGGTCGTCGCCGGGCTCAGCCGGCCCGGGGCCCGCCCGGGCCTGCGGCACGCGGCGGCGTCCGGGATCACCTCCGGGGTCGCCTCCGCGCTCACCCAGACCCTCACGGTCGCCGTCACCGACCACTCCGGCGGCCCGCTGTTCAGCTGGCGCCTGCTGACGGTGGCGCTGCTCGTCTCCGCCTTCGCGATGGGCGGCCTGCTGCTGTCCCAGACCGCCTACCGGGGCGGGCTCGGCGCACCGCTCGCCGTGGTCACCCTCGCCAACCCGGTCGCCGCCGCCGCGATCGGCCTGGCCCTGCTCGGTGAGCGTCTCCAGGGCGGGCCGGTCAGCCTGGTGCTCGCTCTCCTCGGTACGACGGCGGCCGTGCGCGGGGTGATCCTCCTCAGCCGGGCGCAGGCACGGAACGCGGACCCGGATGAGGTGCCCGAGGGGCCCGCGCCCGTGGATCCGGTGCCCTCGCGGGTCGTCATCGGCAGCCCTCGCCCCGCGGCCGTCCCGGAACCCGTGGCCGTACGGGCGGGCGGCGCGCCGCACCCGTAACGCGGTCCCCGCGGTCAGGCGTCCAGGTCCGCGATCGCCCGGGTCAGCCAGCCGATCCAGAACGTCTCCAGGTCGATGCCGCCCCGCAGCACCAGATGCCGCAGCCGCCCCTCGTCGGTCGTCGGCGGCGGGGTGAAGTCCCGCTCCTCGATCTCCTGGTACTCCGCCAACTGCCGATCGTGCAAAGCCAGATGGCGGCGCAGCTCCGCGCCCATGCCGTGCGCCCCGACGACCGCCGCCGCCCGCATTCGCAGCAGCAGCGGATCGCGGACCGGCCGCGGGTCCTCGGGGAGCGCCACCCAGGCCGCCAGCTCCTCGCGGCCCGCGGGCAGCACCTCGTACTCCTTCTTCTGCCCCCGGGCCGGCGCCGCCGTGGGCAGCGCCCTGATCCGTCCGGCCTGCTCCAGTTTCCCCAGCTCGCGATAGATCTGCTGGTGGGTCGACGACCAGAAGTAGCCGATCGACCGGTCGAACCTGCGGGTCAGTTCCAGACCCGAGGACGGCTTCTCCAGCAGGGCGGTGAGAATCGCGTGCGGCAGTGACATGACGTGCATCCTAAGGACGGGGGTGCGCGGTGGTACGGGCCCCCGGCGGGGCGGGTTCAGAGCGCGGCGGCCAGCTCCGTGCCCTGGCGGATGGCCCGCTTCGCGTCCAGCTCGGCCGCGACGTCCGCGCCGCCGATCAGATGGACCGGGACGGTCCCCGCGCTCAGCTCCTCGTACAGCTCGCGGCGCGGCTCCTGGCCCGCGCACAGCACGACGGTGTCAACCGGCAGCACCCGCGGCTCACCGTCGACGGTGAGGTGGAGGCCCTCGTCGTCGATGAGGTCGTACGAGGCTCCCGCGATCATCTCGACGCCCCGGTGGCGCAGTTCGGTGCGGTGGATCCAGCCCGTCGTCTTGCCGAGCCCCGCGCCGACCTTGGTCGTCCTGCGCTGGACCAGGTGGACCGTGCGCGGCGACTTGGGGCGCTCGGGGGCGCGCAGCCCGCCCCGGTCCTCGTACGCCGTGTCCACGCCCCACTGCCGGAAGAACGTGTCCGCGTCCAGGCTCGCCGCGTCGCCGCCGTCGGTCAGGAACTCCGCGACGTCGAAACCGATGCCGCCCGCGCCGACGATCGCGACCCGGTCGCCCACCGGCGCCCCGTCGCGCAGCACGTCCAGGTAGCTCACGACGTTCGGGTGGTCCGTGCCGGGGATCGCGGGCGTGCGCGGCTCTACGCCGGTGGCCAGCACGATCTCGTCGAAACCGTCCAGCGTGCCGGTGTCGGCCCGGGTGGACAGCCGCACGTCGACGTCCAGCTCCGCCAGCCGCGTACGGAAGTAGCGCAGCGTCTCGTCGAACTCCTCCTTGCCCGGCACCCGGCGGGCCACGTTCAGCTGCCCGCCGATCTCGTCCGCCGTGTCGAACAGGGTCACCGCGTGCCCCCGCTCGGCCGCCGTCACCGAGCACGCGAGGCCCGCCGGACCCGCCCCGACCACGGCGACGCGTTTACGGGTCCGGGTCGGGCTGAGCACCAGCTCGGTCTCGTGGCAGGCGCGCGGATTGACCAGGCAGGAGGTGATCTTGAGGCTGAAGATGTGGTCCAGGCAGGCCTGGTTGCAGCCGATGCACGTGTTGATCGCGTCCGCCCGGCCCGCCGCCGCCTTCGCGACGAACTCCGGGTCGGCCAGGAACGGCCGGGCCATCGAGACCATGTCCGCCCGGCCGGAGGCGAGGATGTCCTCGGCGACCTCGGGGGTGTTGATGCGGTTGCTCGTCACCAGCGGTACGGAGACCGCGCCGCGCACCTTCTCGGTGACCCAGCTGAACGCGCCACGCGGTACGGAGGTGGCGATCGTGGGGATCCGCGCCTCGTGCCAGCCGATGCCGGTGTTGATGATCGTCGCGCCCGCCGCCTCGATCTCCCGCGCGAGCGTCACGACCTCCTCCAGCGTCGAGCCGCCCGGCACCAGGTCCAGCATGGAGAGCCGGTAGATCAGGATGAAGTCGTCGCCGACCCGCTCCCGGACCCGGCGCACGATCTCGATGGGGAGCCGGATGCGGTTCTCGTAACTGCCGCCCCAGCGGTCGGTGCGGTGGTTGGTCGCGGAGACGATGAACTCGTTGATCAGATAGCCCTCGGAGCCCATGATCTCGACGCCGTCGTACCCGGCGAACCGCGCCAGCTCCGCCGCTCGGACGAACTCCTCGATGGTCTCCTCGACCTGCTCGTCGGTGAGCGCGTTCGGGACGAACCCGCTGATCGGGGCCTGGATCGCGCTCGGGGCCACCAGATCCGGGTGGTGCGCGTACCGGCCGAAGTGCAGGATCTGCATCGCGATCCGGCCGCCAGCCGCGTGCACCGCCGAGGTGATCTCCCGGTGCTGCTCCGCCTCCGCCTCGGTCGTCATCTTGGCCCCGCCGGGGAAGGAGCAGGCCCGCTCGCTGGGGGCGATGCCGCCGGTCACCATCAGGCCGACGCCGCCCCGGGCGCGCTCGGCGTAGAACGCGGCCATCCGCTCGAAGCCGCGCTCGGCCTCCTCCAGACCGATGTGCATCGATCCCATGAGCACCCGGTTGGGCAGGGTGGTGAACCCGAGGTCCAGCGGGCTCAGCAGGGTCGGGTAGGGGCTCATCCGGGATCTCCTCCGCAGGGGTCGTCGCGTCAGTTGTAGACCACCCCGAACCGCTTATGCAACAAGTTGCACAATGATCTGCGTCGCACGACGGGCCGTGCGGCGTCCGGCCCGTGCCCCGTACGGCGTAGTCGGCCGCGCCCGCAGGCCACCCGCCGACGAGAGTGGAGCCGTACCCCTGAACCCCCCTGACCCCGGGAGTCCTCATGGTCTGCTTCGAGCGGCGTGATCTCGGTCTGCTCGCCCTGCGCGTCGGCACCGGCGCGGTGCTCGCCGCCCACGGCAGCCAGAAGCTCGCCGGGTGGTTCGGCGGCGGCGGGATCCAGGGCACCACGGCGGCGATGGAGGCGATGGGATTCCACCCGCCCAAGCACAGCGCGGTGGCCGCCGGGCTGGGTGAGGCGGGCGGCGGTGCGCTGCTGGCGCTGGGGCTCGCCACTCCGGCGGCGGGTGCGGCGGCGGCCGGGGCGATGGCCGGTGCGGTGGCCGTCCACGCCCCGGCGGGATTCTTCGCCCAGGGCGGCGGCTACGAGTACCCGGCGTTCCTCGGCTTCACCGCCGCCGCCATCGGCCTGACCGGTCCCGGGCGCTATTCGCTGGACCACGTCACCTGCCATGTGTTCGACCGGCCGTGGATGGTCGCGCTGGCCTTCGCGGGCAGCGCGGCCGCGGCCGCCGCGGTGGTCGGCCGGCGGGCGAAGGGGCAGGCGGCGCAGAAGGAGGAGGCGTCCGGATGAGCGAGGACCCGTCCCGGGCCGCCGATCCGTCGTCGGCGGCCGATCCCTCCCGCGCTGCTGAGCCCTCCCGAGTAGCTGATCCGTCCGGCGCCGCTGATCCCTCCCGGGGCGCTGATCCGGTCGCCGCCGGGCAGGGGCCCCGGCCGGGGCCCGGTCAGGGCGATACGCCGTGGCAGCGCGGCGACGGTCCGGCCGGGCGCGCTCCCGCGCCCGACCCGGACAGCCTCTGGGTGACCGGCGGCGTGCTCTTCGCCGGGGTGCTGATGCTCTGCCAGGGCGTCGTCGCGGCCCTGGAGGGCATCGCGGCCCTGGCCGACGGGGACGTCTACGGCGATGTCGGCGAGTACGTCTACCGCATCAGTCTCACCGGCTGGGGCTGGATCCACCTGGTGCTCGGCGTCTGCGTCGCCGTCACCGGGGCGGGGCTGCTCAAGGGAGCGCGATGGGCCCGGGTGACCGGCATCGTCTTCGCCTCCCTGAACCTCTTCGCGCACTTCCTCTTCCTGCCGTACGCGCCCCTCTGGTCGGTGATCGTCATCGCCCTGGACATCTTCGTGATCTGGGCGCTCGCCGCCTACCGGGACCCGGGCTGGGCGCCCGGGGACGCGCTGCGGCGGCCTTGAGGCCTTCGCTCAGGACCTCTCGCGGCTCAGTGCCCCCGGCCACCACGCCTTCGGCCCGATATCCCGGACCAGCGCCGGAACGAGGAGCGACCGGACGACCAGGGTGTCCAGCAGGACACCGAAGGCCACGATGAACGCGATCTGGACCAGGAACGCCAGCGGGATCACGCCCAGCGCCGCGAAGGTGGCCGCCAGGACGACGCCCGCCGAGGTGATCACCCCGCCGGTCGTGGTCAGTCCGCGCAGGATGCCCTCCCGCGTGCCGTGGCGCAGCGACTCCTCCCGGACCCGGGACATCAGGAAGATGTTGTAGTCGACGCCCAGGGCGACCAGGAACACGAACCCGTACAGCGGAACCGATGAATCCGTGCCGCTGAAGCCGAACACATGGGTGAAGACCAGCGAGGAAATGCCCAGCGTCGCCAGGAAGTTCAGCGCCACCGTCGCCACGAGCAGCACCGGCATCAGCAGCGACCGCAGCAGGAAGACCAGGATCACCAGGATGATCGCCAGAACCACCGGCACGATCAGCATGCGGTCGTCCTCGGCCGTGCGCTGGGTGTCGTACTGCTGCGCGGTGTAGCCGCCGACCAGGGCGTCCGATCCCGGCACCGCGTGGACCGCGGTGCGCAGCGCGGCCACCGCCTCCTTGGCCCCGTCGCTGTCCGCCGCGTCGTCGAGGGTCGCGTCGATACGGACCTTGCCGTCGACGACGAGGGGCTCGCCGCCCGGCCGCCCGCTCGCGCTCACCGGTACGGCCGAGTCCACCCCGTCGGTGCGCTCGGCGGCCTCGGTCACCTGGGGCAGCCGGTCCGCCGCGGCGATGATCACCGCCGGATTGCCCGAGCCACCGGGGAAGTGCTCGCTCAGCGTCTCCTGGGCGGCCACGGACGGCGCGTCGTTCACGAAGATCTCGTCGAGCGGCACGCCCTTGGAGGTGAGCGTCGGAGCGAACGCGGCACAGGCGATCAGGGCCGCCAGGGTGATCGCCCAGACCTTGCGGGGCGACCGGTCGACGAGGGCCGCGACCTTGTGCCAGATGCCGTGGCCACCGGACACCTTGTCCTCGGCGGGCTTGGGCTTCGCCGGCCAGTAGGCGGCCCGGCCCAGCAGGACCAGCGCGGCGGGCAGGAAGGTGAGCGCGCTCAGGACCGAGCAGACGATACCGATCGCGCCCACGGGACCGAGGGCCCGGTTGTTGGTGAGGTCGCTCAGCAGCAGCGCGAGCAGACCGGCCGCGACGGTCGCGGCGCTCGCCGTGATCGGACCGAAGGACTCGCGCAGCGCGACGCGCATCGCGGCGAACCGGTCGCCGTGGACGGCGAGTTCCTCCCGGAACCGGGCGGTGAGCAGCAGCGCGTAGTCCGTCGCCGCGCCGATCACCAGGATCGACAGGATGCCCTGCACCTGACCGTCCACCCGCACGATGTCGTGGTCGGCGAGGACGTAGACGATCGCACAGGACAGACCGAGGGCGAAGACCGCGCCGAGGATGATGACGAAGGGCAGCAGCACACTGCGGTAGACCAGCAGCAGGATGACCAGCACCGTGATCAGGGCGACCCCGAGCAGCAGCCCGTCGATGCCCGCGAAGGCGTCGGACAGATCCGCCTGGCTGGCGGCCGGCCCCGCGAGCTGGACCGTCGTACCGGACACCGAGGCACCGGCCTTGTCGACCTCCTCCAGCACCGTCGGCAGCTCGTCCCCGAGGTCCGGGCTCAGCTGCACGATGCCCTGGAGTGCGAGGCCGTCCTTCGAGGGCAGCGCGGGGGAGGGGGTTCCGACGACGCCCTCGTTCCCGGCGAGCGAGGCGAGGGCGCCGGTGGCGGCCTCGCGCTGCTCGTCGTTCACCGGGGCGTCCTTCTCCGCCGAGGTCCAGACGAGGATGACCGGCAGGGTCTCGTTCTGCTGGAACGCCTTCTGGGCGTCGATGACTTGCGTGGACTCGGCGTTCTGGGGCAGGAAAGCGGCCTGGTCGTTGGTGGCGACCTCGCCGAGCTTCCCGGCGTACGGTCCGAGCCCGCCGCCGATGCCGAGCCAGGCGATCAGCAGGACGACGGGGACCAGCCAGCGGACCGACCGTGCAGGGGTGGGCATGTCTCTCCCGAGGGGTGGAGATATCTCATCGGTGAACAATCTCAATCGCTGAAATACATTACGCGATGGCTCCCCGGGGAGTTCGCACGGGGGTGGAAGGCAGCGTGAGGAGGGTGGCGCAAAAGGGGCGGGGATGTTCAGCGACGCGCCGGGGGGACCTCGGCCAGTTCCTCGTTCATCGCGGCGAGGAAGCGCAGCACGGTCGTCAGTTCGCCCTCGCTGAAGCGCGCCCTGGCCCGCGCCGTGGCCTCGGCGAGGGGCATGAAGTAGTCGCGGGCGACGGTCCGGGCGCTCGGCTCGTAGTACACGTGCACCACACGGCGGTCGGAGCTCTCCCGGGCCCGGCGGATGTGCCCGGCCCGCTCCAGCCGGTCCAGGCAGGCGGTCACCGCACCGGAGGTGAGCCCCAGATGCTCCCGCAGAGCCCCCGGCGTCAGGGGCGACGGGGCGTCGAGGATGGCCCCGAGCGCGCTCACGTCCGTGGGGTGCAGTTGCTGGTTCACCGCGAAACCGTGGGTCATCCGGTTGATCTCGCCGTTCATCCGGCGCAGCTCGACCGCGAAGGCCTGGAGGTCTGCGAGCGGCGCCTCGGAATCCGAGGCGCCGCTCCGGGTCGGTCGGTCGTCGGCGTGTCTCACGCCTTCAGCGTATAGAACCCCCGCTCAGGGGCCACGCGGTGTCCCTAGGACGGCGGCATGAGGACCGTGTCGACGAGGTTCACCGTGGCGTTGGCCGTCGGCACGTCGCCACAGACGATCTTCGAGGAGTCGTTCACCGTGAACTCGGTGCCCGAGCCCTTCGTGGTGAGGTCGCTGCCCTCCAGCGTCTTGAAGGTGCCGTTCTCCATCTGCTGCGTGGTGACCTTCTCGCCCACCACGTGGTACGTCAGCACCTTGGTGAGCTGGGCCTTGTCGTTGAGGAGGGCCTCCAGATCGGCCTGCGGGATTTTTTCGAACGCGGCGTTGGTCGGCGCGAACACCGTGATGTTCTTCGCGTTGTTGAGGGTGTCGACCAAGCCGGCCTTCGTCACCGCGTCGACGAGGGTGGAGAGTTCGGGGTTGTTGGACGCGGCGGTGGCGACCGGGTCCTTCGCCATGCCTTCCAGGCTGCCCGCGCCCTCCTTCGGTACGGAGGCGCAGGCGGGGCCGTACGGGTCGGCGGGGGCCTCGGCCTGTGCCTGCGGGGCGAAGAACGCCAGAGAGGCGGGAAAGGCGAGGGCCGCGGCGGCCGCCGCGGTGCGCTGCAGACGGGTGATCGTCATGATGTCTCCTCCGGCGATCGAGGGGGGTGCGTCGTCACCCCCACGGGTCTTCTCCGTCATCCCCACGCTGACGCGCCTCCGTCCGCTCCGCCTGCCGCGTCGATTCTGCGTCGAAACGGACTTTGCATCTGCGTCGAAACAGACTCCCGGGTCTCACCGGATCGGCCCGGGATCGTCACGCCGTCGATCCAGGACCTTCACCGTGTCGGACCTTCACTGCATTGATCCGCCGCACGGGGGCAACCGGGTGACATGAATAGCCGTTCAGTAACAGCGCAGGGGCGTGGCCAGGCACGGCGTGCCGCGAACAGCAACGCCATGGAAGCGGCGGGCCGCGCCGGGTTCGTCGCCCGCGGAGTGATCTACGTTCTCGTGGGCTTCCTCGCCCTGCGGATCGCGTTCCCCGGAGGCGACAAGAAGCAGGCCGACCGGGGCGGCGCGGTCGCGGAGATAGCCGAGAAGCCCTTCGGGACGGTTCTGCTGTGGGTGCTGGGCATAGCCGTGGCGGGCATGGCGTTGTGGCGCCTGTCCGAAGCGCTGTTCGGCGGCGCCGGACCCGATGAGCACAAGCCGGGCAAGCGGGCCATGGCGGCGGGCCGTGCGGTCTTCTACGCCTTCGTCGCCTTCTCCGTGCTGTCCTTCGCCGCCGGGGACTCCGGTAGCGGCGGCGGTTCCTCCGACCAGCAGTCGCAGGACATCACCGCCAAGGCGCTCGGCTGGCCGGGCGGGCAGTGGATCGTCGGGATCGGTGGTGCCGTGGTGGCCGGTGCGGGCCTCTGGATCGCGGTCCGGGCCCTCATGCGCAAGTACCACAAGCACCTGAAGCTGTCGCAGATGTCCCGCCGGGTCCGCCAGGCCGTGGACTTCACGGGGATGTTCGGCGGAGCGGCGCGCGGCAGCGTCTTCGCCGCGGCGGGCGCCTTCGCCATCGCCGCCGCCATCGAGCACGAGCCTGACAAGTCCAAGGGGATGGACGACACCCTGCGCTCCTTCGCCGACACCCCGGTCGGCCCGTGGCTGCTGGTGCTCATCGCCCTCGGACTGGTCGCCTTCGGCGTGTTCTCCTGGTTCAACGCCCGCTACCGCAAGGTCTGAGCCGATCCGTCCCGCAACGGGCCGCCGGCCGTCGCCCTCCTGCGGGCGGCGGCTTCGGCTGCTGCCTGCTCGGGGTGGCGGCGACGCCAGTACGGGTTGTCGTGCGGCAGGCCGCCGGTCACCCGGCCGTACATCCCGAACGTGAGGATCAGCAGCCCCATCACGAAGCTGAAGATGACGTTGGCCATGCTGAAGTCCAGGATGTTGGCGGACCGGTCCAGGATGAACAGGTGGATGAAGCCGCTGAGCAGGAAGAGCGTGCCGACGGTCATGTTCACCGTGGAGGCGACGTTGCCGCCCACCGCCGCCCCGGCGATCAGGACCGCTCCGACGAGCAGCGAGATCAGACTGAGGAGCCCGTTGGACGTGAGTCCGGCGATCTGGCTGCCATCGGTGTTGAAGAAGCTCAGCTGATTCGCGAAGCCGAGAGAGCCGAACACCATCAGGATCGCGCCGCAGAGCCCCGCGCCGATCCGGTACACCGTCGCCAGCCGGTGGTCGGTGGGCAACTCGTCGCTCAGTTTCATGACCGTCTCCTGTCCCTTGGCGCTTTTCATGACGCTCCTGTCCCGGTGTCTCAGCGAACCGTGTGGGCACGCGCCGGACAACATGCGTCGCTTATGCGTCGTATGGTGGATTTATGGACCCCACAGGTGACCTGCTCCTAGAATCCCCGGCCGACGGGGGTCTGACCACCGGCGCGGTGGCCCGCCTCCTGGGGGTCGCCCCGACGACGCTGCGCTCGTGGGACCGCCGCTACGGCATCGGCCCGGCCGCACGGGAGGACGGCCGGCACCGCCGCTGGACCGGGCCGGACATCGCGGCTCTGCGGAACATGTGCGCCCTGACGAGCGCGGGCCTGCCCCCGGCCGAGGCCGCCCGCACGGTCCTGGCCGGAACGTCCGGCGCGGGAACGTCGAGCACCGGACCGTCCCGCGCGGAAGAGTCGGGCGCCGGGGCGTCCGGCGCCCCGGCCGCGCCCCGCTCGGCGCGCGCTTCCCGGGCTTCCGGGCCGCTTCCGGTCGGCCGGGCCCGCCAGGAGTGCCGCGGTCTGGCCCGGGCCGCGGTCCGGCTCGACGCGCCGGCCCTGGACGAGCTGCTCACGGCGGTGCTCGACCGCTACGGACTCCCGGCCGCCTGGGACGAGGTGATGATGCCGGTGCTGCACGCGGTGGGCCGCAAGTGGGAGACGGCGGGGGAGCGGTACATCGAGGTCGAGCACCTGCTGTCGTGGCACGTCTCCGGCGCACTGCGCGGGGTCACGGCCGGGCGGACGCCGACCCCCGGCGCGGGCCTCGCCCTGCTGGCCTGTGCGCCCGGCGAGACCCATACGCTCGCCCTGGAGGCGCTCGCCGCGACCCTCGCCCAGCAGGGCCTGCCGGTCCGTATGTTCGGTGCCGCCGTGCCCGCCGGGGCGCTGGAGGACGCGATCCGGCGCACCGGCCCCGCCGCGGTGGTGCTCTGGGCGCAGTCCCGGAAGACGGCGAGCCCCGCGCTCGTGGCCCGGCTGGACGCGCTCGAGTGGGGCGTACGCGGCGCGCGCAGGCGTCCCGTCGTCTGCGTGGCCGGACCCGGCTGGGCGGGGCGGCAGCCGCCGGGTGCCCGGCACCTGTCCGGTCTTTCCGACGCGGTGGACACCTTGGCCACGCTCTAGGGGTGTGCGCCCGGCCTGCCGTCAGCCCAGGAAGTCCGCCAGCCCCGTCAGGAGCCGCTCCACATCGTCCGCGTCGTTGTACGCGGACAGCCCGACGCGCAGGCCGCCGCTCTCGCCGAGCCCCAGGTGCCGGGAGGCCTCCAGGGCGTAGAACGACCCCGCGGGCGCGTGCACCCCGGAGCGGGCGAGGGCACGGTAGGCGTCCGTCGCGTCCCGGCCTTCGAAGGTGAGCAGCAGGGTGGGGGTGCGCTCGGCGGCCCGCGAGTGCACCGTCACCCCGCGCAGATCGCGTACCCCCTTCTCGATGCTCTCCCGCAGCGCGGTCTCGTGGGACTCGATCGCCGCGTACGCCGACAGCAGCCGCTCGCGACGCCCCGCGAGCCCACCGGCCGCTACGGTCCCCAGCTCCGCGATGAAGTCCACCGCCGCGCGGGTCCCCGCCATCAACTCGTACGGAAGCGTGCCGAGTTCGAAGCGCTCGGGCACGGCGTCGGTTGACGGCGCCAGCTTGTCCGGGCGGAGGGCGTCGAGCAGTTCCGGCCGGGCGGCCAGCACCCCGTGGTGAGGGCCGAAGAACTTGTACGGGGAGCAGACGAGGAAGTCCGCCCCGAGCCGCGCCAGGTCCACCGCGCGGTGCGCCGTGAGATGGACCGCGTCCACGTACAGCAACGCTCCCCCTTCGTGGGCGAGTCGGGCGACGGCCGGGATGTCGGGCCGGGTGCCGATCAGGTTGGAAGCGCCGGTCACCGCGACCAGCCGGGTCCGCCCGGTGAGCTGCGCTCCGACGGCCTCCGGGGGCAGTTCGCCGGTCGCCGGGTCGAAGTCGGCCCACCGCACCACCGCCCCGACCCGCTCGGCCGCCTGCACCCACGGGCGGATGTTGGCATCGTGGTCCAGCCGGCTGACCACCACCTCGTCCCCCGGCTGCCACGTCCGGGCCAGGGTGCGCGAGAAGTCGTAGGTGAGCTGGGTGGCGCTCCGGCCGAACACGATGCCGCCCGGATCCGCGCCCAGCAGATCCGCCATCGCCTGCCGGAACTCCCGGACGATCCCGTCCGCGTTGACCTCCCCGGGCAGTGTGGAGCCCCGGTTGGACAGCGGGCGGCTCATCGCCTCGCCGATCGCGGCGACGACGGAGGCCGGGGTCTGGGTGCCCCCGGGGCCGTCGAAGTGCGCCGTGCCGGAGCGCAGGGCGGGGAACTGTGCGCGCACCGCGCTGACGTCGTACGACAAGGAGGCTCCTCGGGTCGCTGATGGCTGCCGGATCTCGCCGCGATCATCGCAGGGCGGTGTCCTCCGGCGGAAGGAGCCCGGAGTCCGCCCACCGCGCGTGCCCGTGAGGAGCACGCGGCGACCCCGCCTGCGCGCGGGCGCACGGCTCCTCGCTCCGACGCACGCCCGAGCGTGGGAATTCGCTTCCCGGTGCACCGGAATGCGCCGTCGCCCGGCATCGCGATGATCCTACGAAGTAATTTCTCCGAAACGTGAGCTCGCTCGGTTGTGCGATCCTTTCCGCATCGCTTTCCGTATGGCTTCCGTGAACAAAAGCATCGGTCGAATTCTCTGAGTCGGGCGTGATTAAAGCCGTGGGATCGGGAAATAGATGATCTGGGCTGATGGGGTCGGGGGCATCGGTTCACGCCACGGCCGAATTCCATCGGAGCCGGGTGTCTGAAAGGCATCAGTGCGGGGCCATGGTCGCCCCGGAGTTCACCGAGACTCTCAGGTCTGGTCCGACCTGCGCTGATTCGGAGGAATTGGTCTCTCTCCCAGTTGCGTTCCCTTGTGGGGGTCACCTATGGACGAGCGCGAGCGCGCCGCCGATGGCGAAATTTATTCGGCCGACTATTCGGTTCCCGGGAAGGGGGCGGTAAGGAATTCGGCTGCCCGTATTCTCCGTGCCGCCGCCTACCCCGTTCTCCTCCTCGCGGTCGTGGGCGTTGCGGCGTTCGCATTGCGCCTGCGATGGGATCCGGCGTGGGTCAGCCCACTTTTCCTGGTCGGAGTGATCGCCTATCTGGCGCTCCTGGAGCGGCTGATTCCTTACGACCGGAACTGGCACCCCGGCAAGGACGAATGGCGCTGGTACGGCATCTACTTCCTGCTCACCATGGCCGGAAGCGGACTGGCGCAGCTGCTGGTCGCCCTGGCCGTCGGCCTGATCTCGCCGGAGGAGCCGGCCCACCACCTCGGGGCCGAGATCCCGGGCGCCCTCCTCACCGGTTCGCTGGTGAGCTACGCGGTGCACCGGCTGGGCCACCGGAACGCCCTGCTCTGGCGCCTGCACGGCGTGCACCACGTGCCGGAGAAGGTCAACGTCGCCAACAACGGGGTCAACCACGTGCTGGACATCGTCCTGGCGCAGAGCCTCGTCCAACTGGCCCTGGCCCTCGTCGGCTTCTCGCGCCCCGCTGTCCTGGTGGCCGGACTCTTCGTCGCCGCACAGGGCTACTTCGTCCACGCCAACATCGACGTCCGGATCGGCCCGCTCAACCATCTGCTGGCCAGCCCCGAGCAGCACCGGCTGCACCACAGCACCGATCTGTCCGAAGCCGGCCACTACGGCTCCGACCTGTCGTGCTGGGACCACCTCTTCGGCAGCTTCACCTGGCACCCCGGCCGCGAACCCACCGCCGTCGGCCTGCACGATCCCGCCTCCTTCCCCGGCACCGGCGAGATCCTCGCCGCCCTTCTGCACCCCTGGCGGCGCAGACCGGCCCCGCGCCCCGGCACGGAATGACCGCGGTCCCCACCACGCGCTTCATCACGACGTACGGCACCACGACTTGAGGAGTTCGAATGGCCGACGCGAACAGCCGGGCGTTACGGAACAAGGTGGCGATCATCGGGATGGGCTGCCGCCTGCCCGGTGGCGCCTCGGACCACCGCACGTTCTGGCGGAACCTGGTGGCGGGCAAGGACTGCATCACCCCCACCCCGCCCGACCGGTACGACGTCCGCACCCTCGGCAGCCGGTTCCGCGACAAACCCGGGCGCCTCGTCGGCGGCCGCGGCGGATACATCGACGGCTTCGACGAGTTCGACCCCGCGTTCTTCGGCATCAGCCCCCGCGAGGCCGACCACATGGACCCGCAGCAGCGCAAGCTGCTCGAAGTCGCCTGGGAGGCGCTGGAGGACGGCGGCCAGCGCCCCGCCGACCTCGCCGGAGGCAACGTCGCCGTCTACGTCGGCGCGTTCACCCTGGACTACAAGATCCTGCAGTTCGCCGACCTGGGCTTCACCTCGCTGGCCGCCCACACCGCGACCGGGACCATGATGACGATGGTCTCGAACCGCATCTCGTACTGCTTCGACTTCCGCGGCCCGAGCCTGTCCGTCGACACGGCGTGCAGCTCCTCCCTGGTCGCCGTCCACCTTGCGTGCCAGGCGCTGCACAACGGGGAGACCGACCTCGCGCTGGCCGGCGGCACCCTGCTGCACATGGCCCCGCAGTACACCGTCGCCGAGACGAAGGGCGGGTTCCTGTCGCCCGAGGGCCGCTCCCGTACGTTCGACGCCGCCGCCGACGGTTACGTACGGGCCGAAGGCGTCGGCCTGGTCGCGCTGAAGCGGCTGGAGGACGCCGTACGGGACGGGGACCGGATCCACGCGGTGATCCTGGCCAGCGGCGTCAACCAGGACGGCCACACCAACGGCATCACCGTGCCCAACCCCGACGCCCAGGTCGACCTCATCCGCCGGGTCTGCGCCGAGGCGGGCATCACCCCCGGCGACCTCCAGTACATGGAGGCGCACGGCACCTCGACCCCCGTCGGCGACCCGATCGAGGCGAACGCCCTGGCCCGCGCGCTCGCCGTCGGTCGGGCCCCGGGCGCCCGCGCCTACGTCGGCTCGGTCAAGACGAACATCGGCCACACCGAATCCGCCGCCGGGATCGCCGGGCTGATCAAGACCGTGTTGAGCATCGGGCACCGCACGATCCCGCCCCACATCAACCTGGAGAACCTCAACCCCGCCATCGACCCGGCGACCCTGCCGTACGAGATCCCCACCCGGCCCACCGCCTGGCCCGCCCACGAAGGGCCCGCCCGTGCCGGGGTGAACTCCTTCGGCTTCGGCGGCACCAACGCCCATGTCGTCCTGGAAGAGGCCCCGCCGCCGCTTCTGCCGGACCCCGGGAACGCCGCCGCCTCCTCCGGGCGTCGCTGGAGCATTCTGCCGCTCAGCGCCCGCCGCCCGGACGCCCTGGCGGCGATGGCGGCCGGGATCCGGACCGAGCTGGCGGGCGACGACGGCCCGGCCGTCGACCTCGACGACCTCGGCCACACCCTGGCCCACCGCCGCCAGCACCTGCCCGAACGGCTGGCCGTCGTCCACTCCTCCCGCGCCTCCCTCGACGAGGCCCTGGCCGCCCACGAGCGCGGCGAGCCCCACCCCCGGGTCGTCCACGGCCGGGCCCGCGACGCCGCCGACCGGGGGCTGGTCTGGGTCTTCACGGGCATGGGCCCCCAGTGGTGGGGCATGGGCCGTCAACTCCTGGAAGTGGAGCCGGTCTTCCGGGACGCCGTCACCGCGTGCGACCGCGCGCTGCAAGAGTTCGCCGACTGGTCCCTCGTCGAGGAGCTGACCGCCGACGCATCCGTCTCCCGGATGACCGAGACCTGGCTCGCCCAGCCCGCGAACTTCGCCGTACAGGTCGGCCTCGCCGCCCTGTGGCGGTCCCACGGGGTGCGCCCCGACGCGGTGGTCGGCCACAGCACCGGCGAGATCGCCGCCTTCCACGCGGCGGGTGTCTACTCCCTGCGGGACGCGGCCAGGATCGTCGTGCACCGCAGCCGCCTCCAGCAGACCCTGGCCGGCACGGGCACCATGCTCGCCGTCAGTCTGTCCGAGGACGAGGCGGAGCGCCGGGTGCGCCCCTACCGCGACCGGGTCTCCGTCGCCGCCGTCAACAGCCCTACCGCGATCACCCTGGCCGGGGACGAGGCGGCGCTGACGCTGCTGGCCGAAGAGCTGCGGGCCGAGCAGCAGTTCGCGAAGTTCCTCACCGTCGAAGTGCCGTACCACAGCGTCGGCATGGAACGCATCAAGGACGAACTGCTCGCAGAGCTGGCCCCGTTGGAGCCTCGACCGGCCGAAGTGCCGCTGTATCCGACGGGCGTCGAAGGGACCGCCCGGGGCGAGGAACTCGACGCCGCCTACTGGTGGAAGAACGTCCGCGACCGGGTCCGGTTCCGCTCGGCCATCGACCGTATCGCCGACGACGGCCACCGGGTCTTCCTGGAGATCGGCCCGCACCCGGTCCTCGGCCACGCGATCCGCGAATGCCTCGACGCGGGCGGCAGGTCCGCGCTCACCCTGCCCTCGATCCGCCGCCGGGAGGACGAGACCGAGCGCTTCGCCGCCTCCCTCGGTACGCTCCACACCCTCGGCGTCCCCATCGACTGGGGCCTGCTCCAGCCCACCGGCCGGCCCGTCACCCTGCCCCGTCACCCCTTCCGGCGCGACCGCCACTGGACCGAGCCCCGCCCGGTCGCCCAGGTCCGGCTCGGCCACCACGACCACCCGCTCCTCGGCCGCCGCACCGACGCCACCGAACCCACCTGGCAGTTACGCCTGGACACCGAGGCCCTGCCCTACCTCGCCGACCACCGCATCCAGGACACGGTGGTCCTCCCCGCCGCCGGCTACCTGGAGATGGCGGCCCAGGCCGTCCTGCGGCTCACCGGCTCCACCACCGCCGTCCTCGCCGACATCGACCTGCGCAAGGCGCTCTTCCTGCCCGACGGCGAGGACCGCACCGTGGAGGTGTCGCTCTCCCTGGAGAACGCCGCCTTCACCATCGCCTCCCCGACCGGGGATGACGGCGAACGGGCCGTCCACGCGAGCGGCATCGTCCGCACCGGCCAGCGCCGCCGCACCGCTCCGCCGCTCGACGCCCCGGCGATCCGGGCCAGATCCCGCCGCCACATCGAAGGGCCCGACTGCTACACCGCGCTGGCCGCCCTCGGCTACCACTACGGCCCCGCCTTCCAAGCCATGGAGGAGGTCTGGATCGGCGCCGACGAGGTCCTCGCCCGCATCCGCCCGCCCCGGGCGATCGGCGACGACGCCGCCGGCCACCACCTGCACCCCGCCCTGCTCGACGCCTGCTTCCAGACCCTCCTGACCCCGCTGATCCCGGAGACCCCCGAGGACTCCGCCCCGGCCACCGGGATCAGACTGCCCCTCTCCCTGGACGAGGTCGCCCTCGAACCCATCGGCGACCAGCCGTTCTGGGCCCACGCCACCCTGCTGCCCGCCGACGCGGACACCACCCTCGGCAACATCGCCCTGTACGCCGACGACGGCACGCCCCTCGGCCGCATCGAGGGCTTCCGCGCCGCGGACGTCGAGAAGGCCGCCACCGCCGTCGCCCGCACCACGATCGACTCCTGGCTCGCCGAACCCGTCTGGACCGACTGCCCGCCGCTGCCGGTCGAGGACGCCGGAGCCCCGCCGCAGCACGTGAGCTGGCTGCTCCTCGCCGACACCGGAGGCCTCGCGGACGCCTTTGCGGCTCTGGCCGACGCCCGGGGCGAACGCTGCCGCCTGGTGCGCCGGGGCGCGGCCTACACCGCCTCCGCCGACGGCCGCACCTACACCGTCGACCCCGCGTCCGACGCCGACCTGCGACGCCTCTTCGCCGACCTCGACCGCGACGGCGGGCCCTTCCGGGGAACCGTCCTGCACCTGTGGAACCTCGACGCCCCCGCCCTCGCCGCGTGCGACCGGACCGCCCTCCGTGACCACACCGGCGCGGGCGCCTACTCCCTGATCGCACTGGCCCGGCTGCTGTCCGCCCGGGGCGCAGGAGGCCGCCTGCACATCGTCACCCGGGGCGCCCAGCCCGCCCTGCCCGGCGAAGCACCCGAACCCCTCGGAGCACCCGCCTGGGGCATCGGCCGCGTCCTGCGCCACCAGGAACTGACCGAGCACCCCGGCAAACTCATCGACCTCGACCCCCGGCGGCAGCCCGGCCCCGACGGCGACCGGGCCGAAGCCGCCGCACTGCTGGCCGAAGCGCTGACCGACGACGAAGCGGAGATCGCTCTGCGCGACGGCGGCCGCCGCACCGGCCGCCTCCGCCTCGCCGGGAGCCTGACCCGGCCGCTGCCCCTGCGCCTGCGGGCCGACGGAAGCTACCTGGTCACCGGTGCGTTCGGCGCGCTCGGCCGACTGCTGTGCCGCACGCTCGTACGCCGGGGAGCCCGCCGGATCGTGCTGGTCGGGCGCACCCCCGTACCGCCCCGGGAGAAGTGGGCCGGAACCGACCCCGCCACCGCCGAGGGCCGGGCCGTGGCCCTGCTCCGCGAGCTGGAGGCGCTCGGCGCGCACCCGGTTCCGGCGACGTTCGACATCACCGACGAGGACGCCCTGACCGGCTGGCTCGACGCCCACCGGCGCAGCGGAGCGCCGTCCGTACGCGGAGTGTTCCACCTCGCCGGCCAGGTCCGCGACACGCTCGTCGCCGACCTCGACCGGGCCGCCTTCGACGCCGTCCACGACCCCAAGACCGTCGGCGCCCACCTCCTGCACCGGCACCTGCGGGACGAACCCCTCGACCACTTCGTGCTGTTCGCCTCGATCGCCTCCCTGCTCACCACGGCGGGCCAGACCAACTACGCCGCCGGGAACGCCTTCCTGGACGCCCTCGCCCATCACCGCCGCGCCCAGGGACTGCCCGCGCTCAGCCTGGACTGGGGCCCCTGGGCCACCGGCATGATCGAAGAACTCGGCCTGGTCGAGCATTACGTGCAGAGCCGGGGCATGAGCTCGCTCTCCCCGGACACGGGCATGGCCGTACTGGAACGCGTCATCGGCCAGGACCACGCCCAGCTCGTCGTCGCCACCGTCGTCGACTGGCAGGTCTTCCTCGCCTGGTACCCGTCCCCGCCGCCGCTCGTCGCCGACCTCGCGGCAGCCGCCGTCCCGCCCACGGACACCACCTCCGGCAACGGGTTCCTCGACACCTTCCGCACCACCGGGGAGGAAGCCCGGCGCGCCCTCGTCACCGAGCGGTTCGCCGCCCTGGCCGCCACCGTGCTGCGTACCGGCGCCGACCGCATCGACCCCGCCACCGGCCTCGGCGAACTCGGCCTCGACTCGCTCCTCGCCATGGAGCTACGGGCCCGCATCCACGCCGAACTCGGCGTCGCCCTGCCCGTGGTCGCCCTGCTCAGCGGCACCCCGGCCGGGGAACTCGCCGGGCGGCTCCACGACGGACTCACCGCCCTGGCCTCGGCGGAAGACCCCGCAGGGGCGACGCGGGCGGTCCAACTCCACAGCGACGAGCGGCAGTACCCCCTGACCCAGAACCAGAAGGCGCTCTGGTTCCTCAAGCACCTGAACCCCGACGGGTACGCGTACAACATCGGCGGAGCCGTCGAGGTGAACGTCGCCCTCGAACCGGACCTGATGTTCGACGCCGTCCGCCGGCTCATCGCCCGCCACCCCGCGCTGCGCACCAACTTCCTCCTGGAGGACGGGCAGGCCGTGCAGCGGGTCTCCGAGGACGCCAGGACCGACCTCGCCCTCTTCGACGTCCGGGGCGAGGACTGGGACACCATCCACGCCACCATCGTCGAGGAGTACCGCAAGCCCTATGACCTCGCCCACGACCCGCTGATCCGCTTCCGCCTCTTCCAACGTGGCCCGGACCGCTGGATCATCATGAAGGCCGTCCACCACATCGTCTCGGACGCCATCTCCACCTTCACCTTCATCGAGGAACTCCTCGCCATCTACGAGGCGTTGCGCCGCAACCAGGAGCCCCAGCTCCCGCCGGTCGAGGCCCGCTACCTCGACTTCCTCAACCAGCAGAACGCCTTCCTGGCCGGCCCCGAGGCCGCGGGCATGCTCGACTACTGGCGGTCCCATCTGCCGGCCGAGGTCCCGCTCCTGGACCTCCCCGTCGACAGACCGCGCCCGGCGGTCCAGACCCACAACGGCGCCTCGGAGTTCTTCGTCCTCGACGACGAGCTGAGCGCCCGCGTCCACGCCCTGGCCCGGACGCACGGCGTCACCCCGTTCATGGTGCTGCTCAGCGCCTACTACCTCCTGCTGCACCGCTACTCCGGGCAGGACCACATCGTCGTCGGCAGCCCGGTGACCGGCCGCACCCGGCAGGACTTCGCCTCCGTGTACGGCTACTTCGTCAACCCGCTTCCCCTGCACGCCGACCTGTCCGACGACCCGAGCGTCGCCGAACTGCTGCAACAGGTCCGCCGGACCGTGCTCGGCGGCCTGGACAACCAGGAGTACCCCTTCGTCCTCCTCGTCGAGGAACTGGGCCTCCAGCACGACCCCAGCCGCTCCGCCGTCTTCCAGGCGATGTTCATCCTCCTCACCCACAAGGTGGCCACCCAGCAGTACGGGTACCGCCTGGAATACATCGAACTACCTGAGGAGGAAGGCCAGTTCGACATAACCCTGTCGGCCTACGAGGACGAGGCGGAGGGCCGGTTCCACTGCGTGTTCAAGTACAACACCGACCTCTTCCTCCCCGAGACCATGCGTCGCATGGCCGCCCACTACACCCGCCTTCTCGACGGGATGACCCGCGCCCCGGGCGAACAGCCCGCCTCCCGGCTCGCGATGCTCGGCGACCGGGAGCGGGAGGGGCTCGTGGGGGAGTGGAGCCGCCCGGCCCTGCCGTCCACCGGCCACCGGGACGACGAGCCGTTCACCCCGGTCCACACGCTGATCGCCCGCGCCGCCGCCGAACACCCCACGGCCGTCGCCGTCACCACCCCTTCCCCGCACGGCGAGGCACACCGGCTGACCTACGCGGAACTGGAACGGCGTGCCGCCGATACCGCTGCCCGTCTGCGGACGCTCGGGATCGGCGAAGGGGCGGTGGTCGTGCTCCGCCTGGACAAGTCGCCCGAGCTGATCGTCGCCCTGCTCGCCGTGCTCAAGGCCGGCGCCGCCTACCTCCCGGTCCGGCCCGACCAGCCGGCCGACCGGCTCGCCCATCTCGTATCGGCCACCGGAGCGGAACTCGTCCTCGTCGCCGACGACGCCGGGCCCGGGGCGCAGGGGGCGACCGGCGCGCTGACCGTCCCCACGCTCACCCTCTCCGCCCTGGCCCGCACCGAGCCGCACCCGGAGGGACCGGCGGCCCAGGCCGCTCCGGACTCGCCCGCGTACGTCATCACCACCTCCGGCTCCACCGGCCGCCCCAAGGCCGTCCGCGTCAGCCACCGCAACCTCGCGTCCGCCCAGGCCGCATGGCGGCAGGCGTACCGGCTGGACACCGACGTGACGACCCACCTCCAGATGGCCGAACCCTCCTTCGACGTGTTCACCGGCGACCTGGTGCGCGCCCTGTGCTCGGGCGGCACGCTCGTCCTGGCCGACCGCGACCTCCTCTTCGACACCACCCGCCTCTACCGCACGATGCGTCAGGAGCGTGTGGACTGCGCGGAGTTCGTGCCCGCCGTCGTACGCGGACTGATGGACCACTGCGCGCGGCAGGGACTGCGGCTGGACTTCCTGCGGCTGCTGGTGGTCGGCTCGGACGCCTGGAGCGTGGGGGAGTACCGCAGGCTGTCCGAGCTGTGCGGACCCGGCACCCGCCTCGTCAACTCCTACGGCCTCACCGAAGCGACCATCGACAGCGCGTACTTCGAAGGCCCCGTCGACGCCCTGGAACCCGGCGCGATGGTCCCGATCGGCCGCCCCCTCCCCAACAGCACCCTCCACATCCTCGACGCCCACGGCGAACCCGTCCCGCCCGGCGTGCCCGGCGAACTCTGGATCGGCGGCGACGGCGTCGCCCTCGGCTACGCCGGAGACCCCGAGCAGACCGGCGAACGCTTCGTCACCCGTACGCTCTCCAGGGCCGCCGACGCCCGCGCCGAACGGCTCTACCGCACCGGCGACATCGCCCGCTGGGACGCGCACGGCCGGGTCCATCTGCTCGGCCGGACCGACGGACAGATCAAACTGCGCGGTCACCGCATCGAGATCGGCGAGATCGAGGCGCACCTGGCCCAGTGGCCCCCGATCGCCCGGGCCGTCGTCACCGTACGCACCGACACCGGGGGAGACGCGGCCCTCTGCGCCTACTGCGTACCGGAGGCCGGCGCGGCTCTGGACGTCCGGGCGCTGCGCCGCCATCTGGCCCGCTCGCTGCCCTCGTACATGATCCCGTCCCACTTCACCGAGCTGCCCGCCCTGCCGCTCACCGCCAACGGCAAGGTCGACACGGCCGCACTGCCCGCCCCGCGGGCCGAGGCGGGCGACCGGCCGTACGAGGAGCCCGTGACCCTGTACGAGGTGAGCGTCGCCCGGCACTGGAAGACGCTGCTGGGGTGCGAACGGGTCGGCCTGGAGGACGACTTCTTCGAACTCGGCGGCAGCTCGATCAAGCTCATCGAGCTCCTCCACCACCTGCGCACCGAGTTCGGCATCGGCGTTCCCGTCAGCAGGCTCTACCAGGTCACCACCCTGCACGGCATGGCCGCCACGGTGCAGGACGTCCTGCTCGGGGCGAGCGCCGAGGAGTTGCCCAGCCTGACCTTCAACGCCGGACAGCACCCCGTCCTCTTCTGCTTCCCGCCCGCCGGCGGCCACGGGCTCGTCTACCGGGGCCTGGCCGCCCGGCTCCCCGACCACCGCGTCATCGGCTTCAATTACCTCCCCGGCGACGACAAGATCGCCCGGTACGCCGACCTGATCGAGGCCGACCAGCCCGAAGGACCCTGCCTGCTCCTCGGCTACTCCCTCGGCGGCAACCTCGCCTTCGAGACGGCCAAGGAGCTGGAGCGGCGCGGCCGCCGCGTCGCCCATGTCGTCATCCTCGACTCCCGCCGCATCCTCACCGCCTACGAACCGGACGCCTCCGGCATCGCGGCCTTCGAGGCCGAACTCGGCGACCACGTACGCAAACACACCGGATCCGACGCCGTCACCCACGAGACCCTCGCCCACGCCGCCGAGTACCTCGCGTTCTGCGGGCGCACCCCCAACACCGGCACGGTCGCCGCGACGGTCACCGTCATCACCGACGAGGAGAAGGCCGCCCTCTACGCCGCCGGGGAGCACGGCACCTGGCACGGCAGCTCCACCGGCGCCACCGCCGTCCTGCGCGGCTCCGGGGTCCACGCCGACATGCTCGACGCCAAACACCTCCCCCGCAACGCCCAGTTGGTGCGGTCGGTCATCGCGGGGGAGGCGCCCCATGGCGGCTGACAACAGGGCCGCCCCCACGGAGTCCTCCGACTGGACGACCAGGGAGCGCACCCCCGGTACCCCACCCCGCGTCATCGTCGTCGGCGCGGGCGTGGCCGGCCTCTCCACCGGCTGCTACGCGCAGATGAGCGGCGCCAGGACCCGCGTCTTCGAGAAGCACGTACTGCCAGGCGGCTGCTGCACCGCCTGGTCGCGGGACGGCTACCTCTTCGACTACTGCATCGAATGGCTCATCGGTACCGCCCCGGGCAACGACGCCCACCAGGTGTGGGCCGAACTCGGGGCGCTGGACGGCAAGTCCGTCACCAACTTCGAGCTGTTCAACAAGGTCGAGGACGAACACGGCCGGTCGGTGACGTTCTACAACGACCCCGACCGCCTGGAGGCCCACCTCCTGGTTGTCTCGCCCGCCGACGCCCCGCTCATCCGGGCCTTCACCCGGGATCTGCGGCGGTTCATCGACATCGAGCTGTACCCGTTCCTGACCGCGCCCGCCCTGCGGACCGTACGGGAACGGGCCGAGACCCTGCGCACGGTACTCCCCGCCTTCCGGCTGTTCTGGCGGACCGCGGCGACGCCGATGCACGCATTCGCCGACCGGTTCCAGGACCCCTTGCTCCGCAAGGCGTTCCGCAACATCTTCTTCCAGGACCCGGGAGGCTTCCCGCTGCTGCCCTACCTCTTCAACATGGCCGCCGCCCACCACGGCAACGCGGGCTTCCCGCAAGGCGGTTCGCTCGGCCTCGCCCGGTCGATCGAGGAGCGCTACCGGAGCCTGGGCGGCACGATCACCTACCGGGCCCGCACCGAACGGATCCTGGTCGAGAACGACCGGGCGATCGGCATCGAACTGCGCGGCGGAAGGCGGTACTTCGCCGAACACGTGGTCTCCGCCTGCGACGGGCACACCACCGTCTACGGACTCCTGGGCGGCCGGTACACCGGCCCCCGCATCGACGAGCTCTACACCGACCTCCTCCACCGGCCCGGCACCCTCTTCCCCGCCGTCGTCTCCGCCTTCGTCGGCCTGCGCGGCGACCTCGACCCCGACGAGGCGCACAGCACCACCCACCTCCTCGGCCCGGACGACGCGGACCACCTCCCCGGCGCGCTGCAGGACAGCCTCGTCGTCCAGGCCCGCTCCCGCTACTCGGGAGGCTTCGCACCACCCGGCTGCTCCGTCCTGCACTGCACCTACTTCAGCGACTACGCCCACTGGAAGGACCTGCGCACCAGGAACCGCAAGGAATACCGCCGCCGCAAACGCGAAGTCGCCGACTTCGTCCGGGACTTCCTGGAGCGCCGCACCCCCGGTATCGCCGACCGCATCGAGATGGTCGAGGTCGCCACACCCGCCACGACCCACCGCTACACCGGCAACCTGGGCGGCTCCATCCTCGCCTGGAAGGCCTTCTCCGACGCCGACGACGTCGCCGCGCGCCTGGTCGGCAAGGACCGGATGCGGCTGCCCGGACTGAGCGGCTTCTCCATGGCCGGCCAGTGGGTCGGCATGGGCGGCCTGATCCGCGCCGCGTCCACCGGCCGCTTCGCCGTGCAGTACCTCTGCCGCGAACTGGGCCTGGAATTCCGGGCTTGGGAGAGCAAGGGCGACGAACCGTGGCACCCCGGGAAGCTGGGGCACCTGCCGCAGCTCGACCGGTGGTCGGCGCGGGAGAGCGAGGGATCATGAGCGGAGACAGGAACCGGTCCCGCCGTGACGGCGGCGAGCGCAGCCCCCGGGAGACGATGATCATCATCGGGGCCGGGCTCGGTGGCCTCTCCACCGGCTGCTACGCCCGGATGAACGGCTACCGCACCCGCATCCTGGAGATGCACGAGATCCCCGGCGGCTGCTGCACCGCCTGGGAGCGCGGCGGCTTCACCCTGGACGCCTGCGTCAGCTGGCTCCTCGGCAGCGGCCCCGGCAACGAGATGCACCGGATCTGGCTGGAGCTCGGCGCCCTCCAGGGCAAGGAGATCCGCCACTTCGACGTCTTCAACATCGTGCGCGGCACCGACGGCCGGGCCGTCCACTTCTACTCCGACCCGGACCGTCTCGAAGCCCACCTCATCGCCATCTCACCGGCCGACGCCCGCCTCGTACGGAAGTTCTGCGGGCAACTGCGCAGCTTCCGCGGGGCGTTGGCCGTCTATCCCTTCCTCAAGCCCGTCGGCCTGATGGGGCGCCGGGAGCGCTGGCGCATGCTCGCCTCGTTCCTCCCGTACTTCAACGCCGTACGGACCACGATCACCGTCCTGATGACCGACTTCTCCGCCCGCTTCAAGGACCCCCTCCTGCGGGAGGCCTTCAACTTCATCCTGTACGAGAAGCACCCGGCCTTCCCTGTCCTCCCGTTCCACTTCCAGCTCGCCTCGCACGCCAACCTCTCCGCCGGCGTCCCCGAGGGCGGCTCCCTCGGTCTCGCCGAGTCGATCGAGGCCCGCTACCGGCGGCTCGGCGGCGAGATCTCGTACAACACGAAGGTCGAGTCGGTGATCGTCGAGGACGACCGGGCGGTCGGCGTCCGCCTCAGTGACGGCGGCGAACTCCGCGCCGACATCGTCGTCTCGGCCTGCGACGGCCACACCACCACGATGAAGCTCCTGAAGGGCGCCTACCTGGGCGAGGACTACCGCAAGCTCTACACCGAGACCATCCACGAACCCGGCATGGTCTTCCCCGGCTACTTCACCCTCTTCCTCGGCCTCTCCCGGCCCTTCCCCGAGGGCGACCCCTGCACGACGCACCTCATCGACGAGGCCCTGGCGGCCGAGCTGACCGGGATCCGGCATCCCAGCATCAACGTTCAGTTCCGCAGCCGCCATTACCCCGAGCTGTCCCCGGACGGCACCACCGTCGTCTACGCCACCTACTTCTGCGACATCGCCCCCTGGCGCGCCCTGGACGAGGGGCCCGAACAGGTCACCCGCACCCGCGGCGGCCAGGAGCTTCACACGTTGCCCGTACGCCACGGGCGCGGCTACTACGCGGCGAAACGGCGGGCCCGCGAGGCGCTCGTCGGCTTCCTGGAACAGCGCCACCCCGGCCTGCGGGACGCGATCGTCGTCCGGGACGTCTCCAGCCCCCTCACCCAGGTCCGCTACACCGGCAACTACGACGGGACCGTGCTCGGCTGGCAGCCCTTCGTGGAGAGCGGCGAGAAACTCGAAGAGCTGATCAAGAAGCACGGCCCCGGCCTCCCCGGACTGCGCGACTTCTACCAGTCCGGCGTCTGGGCCACCACCGGCGGCCTCATCCGTGCTGCCGCCGCCGGACGCCACGTCATGCAGTTCGTCTGCCGCGACGACAACAAACCCTTCACCGCGTCGATCGACCGCACCGCACCCCCGCCGACCCACCGGGTGATCCCCGTGCCCGTCCGCCCCACCGCACCGACGGAGAGGAAACCATGAAGATCGCGAAATGGGTGGTCCGGGAGCACATGGAGGGCGTCCCCGACGTGGACCGCGTCTACGAGAAGGTCGTCGAGCACGTCGATGTCACGCTCGCCCCGGACGAGATGCTGCTGCGCACCCTGTACGTCTCCGTCGACCCCTACCTCCAGGGCATCGCCCTCGACACGCCCATCGGCCGGCACATGGGCGCCGACTCGATCATGGAGGTCGTGGAGGCCGGACCGCGCGCCGCCCACCGCGTCGGCGACCTCGTCCAGGGCTTCGGCGGCTGGCGTACGCATCTGATCTCGACCGGCGTCCCCGAACTCTGGCAGACCGGGACGTTCCCCATGGTCTTCCCGGCGTACCGCAGACTCGACCCCCGGTGGTACGACGACGCCCTGCCGCTGTCGACCGCCCTCAGCGTGATGGGCGGCCCGGGCATGACCGCATGGGGGACCCTCTCCAAGTACATGACGATCAGCCCCGGCGAGACGCTCGTGGTCAGCGGGGCCTCCGGTGCGGTGGGCGCCCTCGTCGGCCAGCTCGCGGCCCTCGCAGGAGCCCGGGTCATCGGCACCACCTCGTCCCCGGAGAAGGCGGACTACCTCACCGGGCTCGGCTTCGACGCGGTGATCGTCTACCGCCACGGGGACGGCGCGGACACCGTGCGCGAGGCACTGGCCCGGGCGGCACCCGACGGTATCGACCGGTACTTCGACAACCTCGGCGGCACGGTCACCGACGCGGTGTTCTCCCTGCTCAACATCGGCAGCCAGGTGGCGGTGTGCTGGCAGTGGGCGACCCAGGTCGGCAACGAGGACACCGGCCCCCGGCTCCTGCCCTACCTGATGTTCCCGCGCGCCACGGTCCGC
This sequence comes from Streptomyces rubiginosohelvolus, assembly GCF_014649875.1. GTDB lineage: Bacteria > Actinomycetota > Actinomycetes > Streptomycetales > Streptomycetaceae > Streptomyces > Streptomyces rubiginosohelvolus. Next base: position 36,789 of record NZ_BMTW01000015.1, read on the forward strand.
GGCATCTTCTCCCTGGAATGGTTCACCGAACGCAACTGGCAGGACCTCCACACCGAGCTGGGCGGCCGGGTCCGGCGCGGCGAGGTCGTCTGCGACCACACCCTGCACCACGGCTTCGACTCCATCCCCGCCGCCTACGGCAGCCTCTACGGCGACCGGGCGGCCAACCGCGGCAAGGTACTCGTCGAACTCTGAGCCCGGCTCACTCTCTCCCCTCGCTGCAACGGGAGGCACGTTGAACCCCACCGACCCCACGGAACCGGCCCCGGAGCCGATGCACCGCCTGCGTTTCGAGGCGCCCGGGCCGCCCTGCCGCACCCAACTTCCCGGCGGCACGCCCGCCTGGCTGGTCAGCCGGTACGCCGACGTCCGCCAGGTGCTCTCCGACCCGCGCTTCGGCCGGGCCCGGCTGTACGCCCCCGACGCCCCGGCCCTCTCCGACGTACCGGACCTCGTGAACGACCCCGACCTCATGTTCAACCAGGACGGCCCCGACCATCTGCGGCTGCGCCGCACCCTGCGGCGTGCGTTCACCCCGAGGGCTGTCGCCCGTTGGCGCCCGTGGATCGCCGCGATCGTCGAGGAACTCCTCGACCGGCTGGAGGCACAACCGCAACCGGCGGACGCGGTAGCGAAGTTCGCCCTCCCCCTGCCGGTCGCGGTGATCAGCCGGCTGATGGGACTCGACGAGTCGGTGTGGGGCCGGCTGCGGACCTGGAGCGAACACGCCTTCTCCGACGGCACCCACGAGAGCGAACAAGTGGCGTCGGCACTGAAGGAGTTCAGCGCGTTCGGCGCCGATCTCCTCGCGCAGCGGCGCCGGGCTCCGGGCGATGATCTGGTCAGCGGGATCGTCGCGGCGGCCGACGAGGAAGGGGGCGTTCCCGAGGCGCAGTTGGTCAGCCTGGTGTGCGGTCTTGTCGTCGGCGGCCACGACAGCACGATGACCATGCTCGGCAACGCGCTGCTCTACCTCCTGGGCGAACGCCGCGAGACCTGGCCCCGTCTCGGGGCCGACGAGCAGGCCGCGGAACGCGTCGCGGACCGGCTCGTCCACCTCGTACCGCTGGGCGACGACCGGGGCAGTACCCGGCACGCCGCTGCGGACGTCGAGGTCGGCGGGGTGACGATCCCGGCGGGCGCGATCGTGCTCGCCGACTGCGGCATGGCCAACCGCGACCCGGAGGTCTTCCCGCCCGCCACACTCCACGACCTGCTCGCCCCGCTGGAGGCCCCCACGCTGTCCTTCGGCGCCGGGCCCCACTACTGCCTGGGCGCCTGGCTGGCCCGTACGGAACTCCAGCTCGCCCTGCACCGCCTGGCCGCCCGCTTCCCGGAGCTGTGCCTGGCCGACCCGACGGACACGGTCGTGTGGCGGACCGGGACGACCTCGCGCAGCCCCCGGTCCCTCCGCGTCAGGTGGTAGGTGCGCCCGTGGTGCCGGGAGCGTCGCCGGTACGCACCGCACCGGGCGTCACCAGTCGTGCACGGTCCCGTCGTGGAGCCGGTTGACCGGCAGATACGCGGCCGCGTACGGGTGGGCGGCGGCCAGCTCCTCGTCCAGTTCCACCCCGATGCCGGGCGCCTCGCCCGGATGCAGGTGGCCGTCGGAGAAGGTGTAGGCGTGCCGGAACACCTCGTCGGTGAGCGGGGTGTGGCCGGAGTACTCCTGGATGCCGAAGTTGTGCACGGCCAGGTCGAGATGGACCGCTGCGGCCATCCCGACCGGGGAGATGTCCTCGGGGCCGTGGATCGCGCTCTTGATCTGGTACTGCGCGGCGAAGTCGAAGAGCTTCCGCAGCGGGGTGACCCCGCCGAAGTGGGTCACCGCCGAGCGGACGTAGTCGATCAACTGCTCGGTGACCAGGGTCTGGTAGTCGTACACCGTGTTGAAGACCTCGCCCACGGCGAGCGGCGTCGTCGTGGACCGGCGGACCAGGCGCAGCGCCTCCTGGTTCTCGGCCGGGGTGCAGTCCTCCAGCCAGAACGGCCGGTAGGGCTCCAGGTCCTTGCCGAGCCGGGCGGCCTGGACCGGGGTGAGCCGGTGGTGGGAGTCGTGCAGCAGCGGCAGCTCGGCCCCGAACTCCGCGCGTACCGCCTCGAACACGGTCGGCACATGACGGAGGTACGCCGCCGTGTCCCAGTCCTCCACCAGGGGGCGGGCCTGCTGGTGGAGGACCGGCGCACCGGTTTCGTCGGTGTCGGATACCCCGTACACCGCCTTGAGCCCGGGGATGCCGGACTGGATGCGGACGGCCGGATAGCCCTCGGCGAGCCGGGCCCGTACGGAGTCGAGCAGCTCGGGTATGTCCCGCCCGTTGGCATGACCGTACGTCCCGACCCGCTCCCGGCTCGCGCCGCCCAGCAGTTGGTACAGCGGCAGCCCGGCGGCCTTCGCCTTGATGTCCCACAGCGCCACGTCGACGGCGGCGATGGCGGCCATGGTCACCGGGCCGCGCCGCCAGTACGCGCCCCGGTACAGCGACTGCCAGGTGTCCTCGATGCGATGCGGGTCGAGCCCGATGAGCAGCGGGGCGACATGGTCGGTGAGGTAGCTGACGACGGCCAGCTCCCGCCCGTTGAGGGTCGCGTCGCCGAGGCCGGTGAGCCCTTCGTCGGTCGTCAGCTTCAGGGTGACGAAGTTGCGGCCGGGGCTGGTGACGACGACCTTCGCGTCGACGATCTTCATGCGTGTGTGCTCTTTCCGCAGGTGGGGGAGTTGAAGGGGTCAGCCCTTGGAGGCGCCGGACGTCAGCCCGGCCACCAGGTACTTCTGGCCGAGGAGGGCGGCCAGGACCACGGGCACGGTGATGAGGGCCGCGGCGGCCATCAGACCGCCCCAGTCCGTGCTCGCGTAGGAGATGAAGTTGAACAGGGTGACCGGCACGGTCTGGGTCCGGTCGTCGGAGAAGACCAGCGCGAACATGAAGTTGTTCCAGCTGAAGACGAAGGCGAGCAGGGACGCGGTCGCGGTGCCGGGCGCGGCGAGCGGCAACGAGATCCGCCAGAACGCGCCGAAGGCGCTCAGCCCGTCGGTGCGGGCGGCCTCCTCCAGCTCGACCGGCAGCCCGGCGAAGAAGCTGATCATGATCCACATGATCAGCGGGACCGAGACGAACATATGGCTGAGAACGAGCACCGTGTAGGAGCCGACCAGGCCCATCCGCGCGAACAGGTAGTACCACGGCACCAGCAGCGAGATCGCCGGGACGATCCGCGCCACGAGGATCACCGAACCGGTGCGGTGCATGGAGAACCGGCCGACCGCCCAGGCGGCCGGCACCGCGATCACCGCGGAGAGCACCGTCGAAACCACCCCGACCAGCAGGGAGTTGCCCATCGAGCGCACGATCTGCCCGGCCTCGACGACGGCACGGAAGTTGTCCAGCGTGGGTGTGAACCACAACCCCACCGACGGATCGGTGACCTGCACGTTGGTCTTGAAGGCGGCGGCGAACATCCACACCAGCGGCAGCGCGAAGACGAGCGTCACGACGGTGATGGCGATGCCCCGCAGCCAGGAACCGAGACGCCGGCCGCGCCGGGCCCGCGCGGGGGAGAGGGTGGCACTCATGCGTTCTTCCTTCCGCCCCGGCGGCGCAGCAGCACCACGACACCGATGATGAACAGCGTGAACAGGACCAGGACGGCGGCGGCGAGACCGTACTCCTGGTAGTCGAAGGTGAGCCCGTAGGCGTAGACGTTGAGGGTCTCCACCTCGAAGTCCGAACCGCCGCCCGCGCCCTTCGTGGCGTACAGGAGGTCGAAGGTCTTCAGCGCGTCTACGGCGCGCAGCACCAGGGCGGTGGCGAGGGTCGGCCCGAGCATCGGCAGGATGACGTGACGGAAGCGCTGCCAGGCGTTCGCCCCGTCCATCAGGGCGGCCTCCTCCGGCTCCTCGGGGAGTGTGGTCAGGCCCGCGAGCAGCAGCAGCGTCATCATGGGGGTCCACTGCCACACGTCGATGAGCATCAGCGTCGGCAGCGACTGCCCGACCGAGCCGAGGAACTCCTGCCGGGGCAGACCGACCGCCTCCAGCAGGTGGTTGGCGATGCCGTTGGTGGGGTCCAGGATCAGCAGCCACAGGATGCCGATCGCGACCGGGGTGGCGAGCAGCGGGATGATGAGCACGGTCCGTACCCATCGCATCCCCTTGAACGGCTTGCGCATCAGCATCGCCAGGGCGAGCCCGAGCACCGTCTCCAGGGCCACCGCGCCGACCGTGAAGACCAGGGTGCGGCGGGCCGCGGGCCAGAACCGGCGGGTGTCGCCCAGGGCGTCACCGAAGTTGCGCAGCCCGATGTGGGCGCTGTCGGCGTTCACCGCCCCGAAGGCGTCGGTGAGGCTGAGGTTCAGCGTGAAGACCAGCGGAAAGACGATCATCAGGCCGACGAACAGCACGGCCGGGGCCAGCATCGCCCACTTGAGCCTCCGGTTGGCCTGTTCGAAGGTCCGCTGCCGCCGCCCGCCTCGGGAAGGCGCCGAGCGCCGGGTGCGTGCGGTGGCACTCCGGTCGTCCGCTGCCACTCCTCGGGTCTCCGTGGTCTCCGTGGCGGGCATCAGGACTCCTTGTGGCGGTTGTCGCGGACGAGGAAATCGGCGAACTCCGCGTCCGCGTCACGCACGACCGGCCGCACGGACTGGCCGAGGATGCCCGCGACCAGCGGACGGCCGACGATGTCCCGGGCCCGGCCGACCTGGAGGACGCGCGGCCGGTCGTGGCCGACGCCGCGCTCCGCGTTGATCCGCATGGCCTCGGCCAGCTGCGGCGGGAAGGCGGACAGCGTCTTCGGGTCCGACCACACGGAAGTGCGGGCGCCGGGTATGCCCTCCTTCTGCAGCGCGGCCGACATCTCGGGCCCGGCCGCCCACCGGATGAACTCCCAGGCTTCGTCGCGCAGTCGGGAGAAGGTGTTGATACCGAGGCTCCAGGACGGGATGTTGTGCGGCTTCGCCCCGGCCGGCCCGGCCGGGAAGGGCGCGAAGCCCACGGTCTCGCGCACCCGCGACACCTTCGGATCGAGGAAGCTGCTGTAGATCGCGTCGGCGTCGACGAAGAAGGCGGCCTTGCCCTGCGCGAAGACCGGCAGAGCCTGTTCGAGGCTCATGTTGGTGGCCCCGGGCGGTCCCGAGCCGGCCAGCAGGCGGCCGTAGTACTCGTACGCGGCGACGGCCTCGGCGCTGCCGATCCCGGACTTCCCGTCCACGACGAAGTCCCCGCCGTACGAGTAGAGGAAGCTCGACCACTGGGAGACCGCGCCACTGCGCTGGCCCCTGCCGACATACCCGTAGAAGCCGTCCTTCCGCCGGGTCAGCTCCCGCGCGCCCTCCATCAGCGCCTCCAGGGTGCGTGGCGGCCCGCCCAGATCCGCCACCAGGTCCTTGCGGTAGTAGAGGGCGGGGCGCTCGGTCACCACCGGGACGCTCAGCACCTTCCCGGCCGTGACCGACGCCTCGCGCGGTGCGTCCTGGAAGTCGTCCCAGGCGAACCGGTCGTCCGCGACCCGGTCGCTGAGATCCGCGAGCCAGCCGTTGTGGCCGAACAGCAACTGCTCCTGGAGCGCGCGGACCATCATCACGTCCACGTCCGTCCCCGACGCGTTGAGCTTGACGTTGTAGCTGCCGGCGAGCTGGTCGGCGGTGAGCAGCGTCATCGAGACCCGCCGCCCGACGCGCTCCTCGAACTCCGCGATACTGCGCTTCACGGCCTGGGACCAGACATGGTTGATCGCCATGATCCGCAACGGCGCGTCGGCCGAGGGCTTGCCGCCCCCGCCCGCACAGGCGCTCAGCGCGCCCGCCCCGGCGGTCGCCGCGACCCCCGCGGCGAGCTTGCCGAAGGCGCGCCGGCTCAGGAGCTGGCTGCTCGTGGACATCCTCGTCCTCGTTTCTCTGCGTACGTGTCGCGTGCCGGCCCCCTCGGGAAACCGGACTGGTCCGACCTGGTCCAACTGGTAGGACCAGTTGGTCTACGCGGGACCGTAACAGCAGGGAAACCTCCCCGACCAGACCCTGAAGCCAAGAATCCCACGGACCGGACGGACGAGTTCCGCCCCAGGCCGATGAGAAGGGGACTACCGCCCCGCGGAGGTCCGGCGGCCCTCGGTCTGCCCCAGCAGCGTCTCGATGTGATTGCGCGCCATGGTGTCGACCTGTACGTCGAGATCGGCCCCGTAGGTCCGCAGACCGAGCATCAGGTGCTCCCGCATCCGCGCGCACGCGAGGTCCACGTCCCGCGCCTCGATCGCCTCGAAGATCTCCGGGTGGTGCGGTACGCCGGGCTCCCCGATCGACGGGTCGGAGTTCGAGCGGAGCATCATCTCGAACATCATCCCGCCGATCGACGACAGCATGATCCTCAGCACCGGATTCTTGCTGGCCACCGCGATGGCGTCGTGGAACTCCATGTCCGCCTGGGCCTTCACCACGACGTCGGTCGCCGACTCCAGCCCGTCCCGGGCGGCCCGCATCGCCGCGATGTCCTCCTCGGTGGCCCGCTCGGTCGCCAGCCGGACCATCTCGACCTCCAGCGGGATCCGCGCCTCGATCAGCTGCCGGACGGTGGGCCGCCCCGCCCGGTACAGCGCGTCGTACCCCCGGGCCTGCCCCGAGGACTGCTCGCGGACGAAGGAGCCGCGGCCGGGAGCCACCTCGATCAGGTGCTGGGCCTCCAGCCGCCGCAGCACCTCGCGCACGACGTTCCTGCTGGCGCCGAACTGGGCGGCGAGCTCCCGCTCGGAGGGGAGCTTCGTCCCGACGGCGATCTCACCGGAACGGATGTCGTGCTCCAGCTCGCGGGCGATGCGCTCGGTCAGGAGCCCGCGCCGGGCGGACCCCGACGGGGAGGAGGAGGGGACGGACGGCTGCATGATCGCAGCGTACAGGCCGGGTCGGAGGCGGATGGAGGCTCCGGACCGGACCTGGCCGGGTGGAGCCCCGTCGCTGATCACGTCGGATCGGGCGAGCGGAAAGTGCGTTTCCTGCAGGAAACCGCTCGTCTGCGATCGACTTGCGGAACATTCATTTGGCTCTGTAAGTATTGCCGTGTGGAAACTATTGGAGACTTCCCTGCGGGCACGTCGATCACGGCGGAACTCCGCCGGACGCCGACTGTGTGGTTGGTGCGGATCGTCGGCGACGTCGACATCGACTGCATAGAGCCGCTCCGCATGGCGCTGTCCGAGGCCACCCGTACCCGCACGGCCGTCCTTCTCGACTGCTCGGGCATCACCTTCGCCGACTCGTCCTTCCTGAACGCGGCCCTTCAGGCGATCCGTTTCGTGCCCGTCCATCTCGCGGGCGTCTCCGGCATGCTGGCCTCGCTTTTGAAGGTCACGGGGACGGAGGAGGCGTTCCAGCTTCATCCCGACGTCGCGACGGGCCTGCGGGAGTGCGCCCGGCGGGAGGAGAACGGGCCGTGACCGGCGGGGGGCCCTGCCCGAGGAGGTCAGAGGGCGAAGGTGACCGTGATCCGCTTTCCCGCGCCCGGCAGCCGGGTCACGGAGCAGGTGTCGGCCAGCCGCCTCACCAGGGCCCACCCCCGCCCGCCCGGTTGGAAGCGGTCGGTCTCGGACGGGCTGCGGGGCAGACGTGAGTCGGCGTCCTCGACCGCGAGGCGCAGCCGGGAGGAGTCGGGGCTCAGATCGGCGGAGAACCCCGTGAGGCCGCCGCCGTGGCGGATCGCGTTGCTGATCAGCTCGGTGGCGGCCAGATGTGCGTCCCCTCTGGCCGCCGACGTGTCGGCCGCGCAGCGCTGGAGGAGCGAGGTGATCAGGTCCCGCGCCGCCGCGCACGTCGGCACTCGCCGGTCCGTGGCGGTGGGTCCGGCGGACTCGCTCCGCCCCTCCCCGTGTGCAGAGATGATGTCGGACATGGCGCTCCCCGGCCTTCGCGATGTATGAACGATCTCTGTCCCGCGGTCGGCACGCACGGGGGGACAACACGCCGCATACCCGTACTGCGGCCGAACAATCGTGGTGATCGCGTGGTGTGCGTGGTCACGGTGTCCGACGGGGCATCGGCGTGCATGATCTGCCGACGGGCGACAAGCGCCGATGCCCCTCTCGGCCGCGGGCTCGCCGTTCGCCCGGAAGGCAGGCCGTGGGCCGGGTCTCGGCGGCAGGCGGCGTCAGAACGCGTATCTGATGCGGAGCCAAGGAGCGTGGGACGCGATCAGCTCGCGGAGCCGACCGATGGCCCGCTGCTTGACCTGAAGTTCGTAGCGGACGTTGATCGCACCGTTCTGCGAGCGCTTGGTCTCCTGCGCGGCGGGCTGCCACAGGACGTCCTCGGCCCGGGGGTGCCAGCCCAGATTGACCTCGTGGAGTTGCTCGTTGTGGGTCAGCAGAATGACCTCGGCGGCCGCCTGCTCCTTCACCCGGTCCGGTACCACGTCGTCGAGATGGGTGAGCAGCTCCGCCCAGTCCCGCTGCCACCCGGGCCGCAGCACCACCGGGGAGAGGTTGAAGTGAACCTCGTAGCCCGCGTCCAGGAAGTCGGCGGCGGCCGCGATGCGCTGGGCCACGGGGCTGGTACGGATGTCCAGCAGGCGCGAGTCGTCCTGCGGCATCAGCGAGAACCGCACCCGGGTACGGCCCCCCGGGTCCAGATCGAGGAGGTCGGGATTGACGAACTTCGTCGCGAACGATGCCTTCGCGGTGGGCAGTGCGCGGAACGCGGCGATCAGGTCCGCGGTGTTGTCGCAGATCAAGGCGTCGACCGAGCAGTCGCCGTTCTCGCCGACGTCGTACACCCAGGCGTCCCGATCGCACTGGTTGGGCTCCGGTTTGGACCCCTGGGCCCGTACGTGCCGCTGGATGTGGGCGATGATCGCCTCGATGTTGGTGAACAGGGTGATGGGGTTGGCGTAACCCTTGCGGCGCGGCACGTAGCAGTACGCGCAGGCCATCGCGCAGCCGTTGGACGCGCCGGGGGCGATGAAGTCGGCGGACCGTCCGTTGGGGCGGGTGGTCAGGCTCTGCCGGACGCCGAGGACCAGCGTCTCGCGCTTGATCCGGGTCCAGCGGGCGACGCTGCCGGCGTTCCCGTGGAGGGAGGGAATGCGCCAGTGGCCCGCCACCTCGGTGATCGGCACTTCCGGCAGGCGGGCCAGGATCTGCTGCCCGCGGGGGGACGCGAGCGCGGCCGGCTCTCCGTACACCTCCCGGATGTCCAGCATGCGCCGGGCCGTCGCGCTGATCCGGAAGGACCCGTCGTGCTCCGGGGGTGCGGCGGGAGCCGTGTCGGCCCAGCCGAAGAGGGCCTGCTGTTCCGGTTCTCCGTCGAAGGGGTCTCCACCTGAGGTCGGCTGCACGGCGCTGCTCCTGATCCGGTGTTCCGGAGCTGCTGGGTCCGGGCCGCCCCCGACCGTACGCGGACACGCGCCCGCGAACACCGCGACGCGGCCGTACCGGGGGATCGCGGGCCGGAGGCGTCGGCCCCGGCCCGCGATCGCTGTGAAGCGCGTCAGCAGCTCAGGTTGGAACCGGGCGTGGTGCCCAGGATCTGGGTGAACTGCTGGAACTTGTTGATGCGGCTCTGCACCTGGGCGGGATTACCGCCGTTGCACTCGATGCTGCCGTTGATGGCACGGATCGTGTGACCGAAACCCTGGTTGTTGACGATCGCGTTGTGCGCGGTCATCCACCCCGGGCCGTTCTGGGTGTTCCAGTACCAGAGGGCGGTCTTCCAGGAGACGGAGGCGTTGTTCTGGACGAGCCAGGGGTTGTTCAGCAGGTCGATGCCGAGTGCGTCGCCCGCGGCCTTGTAGTTGAAGTTCCAGGAGAGCTGGATGGGTCCCTTGCCGTAGTACGCGGCCTGTCCGGCCGGGCAGCCGTAGGGCTGGCTCCAGTCGCAGTAGTGCGGGTAGTTGGCGGTGTTCTGCTCCACGATGTGGACGAGGCCGCCCGTCTCATGGCTGACGTTGGCCAGGAAGGCCGCCGCCTCGCGACGCTTGACCTCGGTGCTGCCCATGTTGGCGAACGCCGGGTACGCGCTCAGCGCGGAGACGAGCCCGCTGTAGGTGTAGAAGGAGTTCCTGTTCGGGAACATCTGGTCGAACTGCGCCTGGCTGACCGGGAAGCCGGTGGTGGGCGGGTTGCCGCCGCCACAGGTGTAGGGGTCCCAGTACCACGTGCTGATGGTCGGATCGTAGGCCGGGTTGTCGTGCTCGGCGATGTAGTAGGCCCCGTTGAAACGGACGACGGTCCCCGCCGTGTACCAGGAACCCGCCTGCCAGTTGGGTGCCGTGTCGCACAGACTGGCGGCGGCTTTGAGGGGGGCCGCCGAGGCGGCGGGGGCGAACGCCGCCGCGAGCCCGGTCACCAGCAGCAGGGTCATGAGCGTTCTCGCGATGCGATGTCTGAGCACTCGATCACTCCTTTACGCATGACGGCCGCCCGGACCGGGGTGCGCGGCGTCCGGTCACGACCGTGATGGGGGTGTGACCACACTCAAGCGCCTTGACATGATCCAGTCAAGGTATAGACCAATGGTCGAGTGAGGGAAATGCGGCGGGCGTCGGCGTCGGGTCACCCGTCGGCGAGCGAGGCCGGGGTGCGCCGCCGAGCTGATCCGGGGCTGCCCGCGCCCCGGAACCGCCCAGAGGCAGGTCACGTACCGCTGAACAGCCGGTCCAAGTGCGCGTCGATCGCGGCGAGCGCGTCCCGGGGCTCGATCACGTCGAGTTCGATCAGGGGGGTGAAGCCGGTGAGGGCGAGGAGCAGGTTGGTCTCGGTCGCCGGGTCGCGGCCGGAGTCGATGTGCCCGTCGGCGATCGCCTGGCGGACCAACTGCTCGACGAGGAAACGCCCTTGGGTGAGGCCGTGGCGTGCCTGTTCGTGCACGGCCCGGTCGTGCAGCGCCTCCAGGGCGTAGGCGGCGCTCATCCGGCTGGTCGCGCGGGCGTCGGCATGCAGGGGAAGCAATTCCGCGAGCGTCAGTCGCAGTACGTCACGGGGGTGCGGGCGGTCGCCGAGTTTTGCGAGCCCCCGGGTCACGCGCACCGAGGTCTGCTCGGACGCGAAATCCATGGCGAAGGAGAGCATGGCGGTCCGGGAGGCGAAGTAGTGCTGCAACTGCCCGAGTGACATGCCCGCCTCCTGTGCCACCACGCGCATCGTCAGCTGTGTGACGCCGCGCTGCTCCACCACCCGCCACAGGGCGCGGGCGATCGTTTCGCGGCGTCCGCGGTGATCCACCTGTTTCGGCACCGCAGGCCCCTCCCTCGTACCGCAGGACTGTTCCCATACGCTCGACATAATACACCTGACCCATCATCCTGGAGTCCGGTCCAGGGAAGGAGTCGTCATGTCCGAACAGCCGAAGGTGCGGACCACGGAAGGCGTGGTGCAGGGGCTCCGGCGGCAGGGGCACGCGGTGTTCCGCGGCATCCCCTACGCCCGGCCTCCGGTCGGAGCCCTCCGCTTCGCAGCCCCCGCGCCGCCGCACCGCTGGGAGGGGACGAGGCAGGCGGTCGAGTTCGGCCCCGTGGTGCCGCTGTCCCTGCCGATCGACGTGACCCCGCAGGGCACCGACTGGCTGACGCTCGACGTCGGCACTCCGGATCCCGGCGCGGCGGGACTGCCGGTGCTGGTGTGGATCCCTGTGGGCGGCTACCTCTCGGCGGTGTCGAGCGACCCGATGTACGACCCGGCCGCACTGGCCGGGGCGGGAGTCGTCGTGGTGACCATCAACTGCCGTGTGGGCGCGGAGGGGTTCGCGTTCCTCGACGACGTGCCGCCCAACCGCGGATTCCTCGACCAGATCGCGGCGCTGGAGTGGGTGCAGCGCAACATCGCCGCCTTCGGTGGCGACCCCGGCCGGGTCACCGTGGGCGGGCTGTCCGCCGGGGCGGGCTCGGTCGCCGCCCTGCTGACGATGAAGTCCGCGCGCGGCCTGTTCCGGCGCGCCATCGCCCATTCGGTGCCGGGACTGCACAGCACTCCCGCGCTGGCACGCCAGGTCACCGCCGCGTTCACGGACCGGCTCGGCGCTGCGGCCCCCACCGCCGAGGCCCTGCGCGACATCGACCCCTGGCACCTGGCCGCCGAGCTCACCTCCTTCAACGCCGGCCTCCACGCGCACCGGGAGAGCTGGGGACGCCTCACGGAGACCGGCACCGCGCTGTGCCCCGTCGTCGACGGCGAGGTCCTCCCGGAATCCCCCTGGACCGCGCTGACCGGCGCGCGGGCGAACGGCGCCGAACTGCTCGTCGGTCACGCCCGGGACGAATTCCGGTACTTCAGCGTCATCAGTGGACGGTACGGCACCTTCACCGAGGAGGACGCCCACGCGGCCCTGGACCTGCTCGCCCCGCAACCGGACGGCGCGCGGGCCTACCGCGCCGCGTTCCCGCAAGCGGGCCCGGAGGAGCTCGTCGAGACGGTGTACTCCGACGCCCTCTTCCGTATGCCGTCACAGAAACTCGCCGAGGCGAACGCCGCAGCCGGCGGCACCTCGTACCTGTTCGAACTGTCCTGGGTCGCCCCGGCCCTCGGCGGCATCCTGGGCGCCTGCCACAGCCTCGACCTGCCGCTGGCGTTCGGCACGCTGGACAGTCCCGTAGGCACCCAGCTCATCGGCGAGGAGCCGACTCCCGAAGCTGTCGCGCTCTCCCGCGAACTCCAGGACGCATGGGTCCGCTTCATCACCACCGGCGACCCGGGCTGGTCCGCCCACCGGCCTGACGCGTACCTCACCCGCGTCCTGGACGCAGAGTCGAAGACGCTGCCCTACCCCGAACAGGCATCCCGCACGATCTGGGAAGGCCACCACCCCGCCCCCTTCGATCATGCGTAAGGGCCTCCCTCACTGCGGTGAGGGTGGCCGGGTCGTGGTGGCGGCCTTGCCCACGCGGGCCTCGACGCACTCCCGTTCGCCGTCGGCCGACGCCGGGCGGAAGCAGGCCCGGACGGTGCTGCCGGGACGGACCTCGGTCATCTCGGTATAGACGAACGTCGCCGCGTCGTCCTTGTTCCGGATGCGCACGCCGTGGGTCGGTCCGTCTGCCGTGACGTCCACCCGGTCGCCGATCTCCGTTCCCCAGGTCCGGGCCCAGCTCGCACCGCACTTTCTGCTGTGGCGCAGCTCGATGTGGGCGCCGGTGGCCGTGCGGTACGAGGCGAGGGTGTCGGGGTCGATGCCGCAGATCAGACGCATCGGGTCCCGGCCCTCGCAGGCGGCGCCGTGGCATTGGGGAGCGACGGAGAACGGCACGGAGGCCGGTCGCCCGGCCTCCTGAGCTTCGGAGTCCGGCAACAGGAGGAACAGCAGGACGGCGACACCGCCGACGATCACGGTGTACGCCGACGCCAGCACCACCAGGAGCCTGCTCCTGCCGAGTCGCCGCCACCCGGTCCCGGCGGACGGTGGCGACTGCTGAGGATTCCGCTGCGTCGGCTCATCCATGGGAGGTGCGGATGCAGGGGTCGCGGCGCGGGCGCTCCATTGCGACTCGGCGATCTCCCACAAGGCCAGCAGCCGCCCGTCCGGTTCGTTCGCGAGCCGGCACAGTTCCCGTACGGCCTGGCGAGGAGGCAGGCTCTTGCCGTTGAGGTAACGCTCCCACGAGGACTTGCTGTACGGCGTTCGCTCCGCCAGCGCGGCCAGGCTCAGCCCCGCACCGGCCCGCAGTTCCCGCAGCGCCGCGACCAGTCGCGTGTGTTCCGTGATCACTTCGGCGTCGCCTCCCGCAGGGCCTGCCAGGTGGGCGGGTCGATGACCCCGTTGACGATCAGCCCGTTCCGCTTCTGCATGCGCTCGACGGCCCGTCGGGTTTTCGGGCCGAAGATGCCGTCGATCTCTCCCGGCGCGGTGCCCGCCCGGTGCAACAGGCACTGTGCCTCGGCCACTTCGGGCCCCACCTGGGTGTTGGACAGGAGGATGTCCGTGGCCGGGCTCAGGTTCGCGTGCCAACGGCCCTCTCGCTGCTCCAGCCGACAGGTGTAGATGACCGGCACCAGGGACGCCGACACGGTGGCCGGGGCCGTCACGACAGCATCGCCGCGGTCGTGCGCGAGCTGGGCACGGGCCTCGGTGAGCCGCACGGCCAGCAGGAGTGCCGCGGAGACGGACAGCGCGGTGACAACGGCTCCCGCCGTGACCGCCGCGCGCAGGTGGCGCCCGTAGGGCTGATGCTTCGCGGGGGTGGGTTCCGGTGCCGGGGAGGAGTCCTCGGGGCTGTCGGTGGTGACCGCCTTGGCTTCTGCCCAGCGTTGGGCGGCGATCTCGTGCAGCACCAGCAGCCGGGCCGGATCGTCACCGCCGACGCGGGCCATCGCCTCGACGGCCGCCCGGGGCGGCAGAGACCTGCCGTTCAGATAGCGCTGCCACGATTTCGCGCTGTACCCGGTCTTCGTGGCCAGTTGCCGCGTGCTCAGTTCGTTGTGGTCCTTGAGCCTGCGCAGTCGCACGATCAGCTGACGGACCTGTGGATGCAGCTCCGCGGGCAGTTCCTTCCAGCGCGACACGCTTCCCCCACTCGTGTTGGGGACCGCAAGCCCCGCCCTCCGTGTCCCGGCCTCATTCTGCACCAGCCGCCACGGGGCTCGCGGCGTCCCGTCCGGCGGGAAACCAGCCGGCCGTCTGTCGTGGCAGTCCCGCCGCAGGGACTCGGCGGGCTGCATCGCAGCAGGTCAGAGGGCGGGACGTCCCGGGACGGGGTCACTTCCACGTCACCTGTGGCCGAAGAGCCCGCCGAACCCGCAGTCTCGTTGCGGAGCCGGCCGCTGCGGTCGGCTCCTTCCAGCGCACGTCCATCGAGGGGGACAGCATGCGAGCTTTCACGAAGGCACTCGTCAGTGCCGGCGCGGCGGTCGGGATCGCCGCCACCGGCAACCTGGCCATCACGGGCACAGCCATGGCGGCTGCGTCACCAGGTCCGAGGTCCGCGGTCGCGGTCGCGCCTTCCGACGTCTCGGCCGCCCCCACGTGGCAGGCCATGGACACGGTCTGCAAGACGTACACCGCCCTCGACGGCGTCACGTCCCGGGGAGAGATCTGTGCCGAGGTACAGAAGCGTGTCACCGACACCGGCTCGGTCACGGGCTACCGGGGAAGAGTGGTCCTGTCCCCCCTCAACGGCTACGAGATGAAACCGACCGCCTATCACTGGAACACCGGCGCGGGCCTCTCCGAGGTCTGCGCGGGAGGCTGCGCACCACAGGCCGGCGCGTGGACCTCCGCCTGGTCCCCGGTTCACACGGCGAGCTCCGGACCGTACAAGGTGCAGGGCGAGTTCGGCGACGGCTCGTTGTGGGACCTGCACGCCTCGTGGGGCGCGTGGCAGACGGCGGACCAGACGTGCCTCACGTACACGGCCGGGAAGGTGTGCGTGAGGTACGAGGTACGCAGCTACCGTGACACTCCCCAGGAGCGCAGCCGCCTCACCTATACGCCGGTCAAGGGCGGGTACATCATCCCGATATCCATAGGTGTGGGATCCGAGATCGACGGGAGCACCACGGGCACAACCAGGAATCTCTGCCAGCCGTGCACCAAGCGGACGACGTCATACTCCGCGACGGTGAGCCGGGACACGCCCAACCCTGGCGGTACCAACGAGTACTACGCCACCGCCAGGTTCGAGCATCCCAACGGCAAGACGTCGACCCTGAAGGCGGCCATCACCGGCTGACACCGGCGCGACCGCGCCCCGGACTTCCCATGCGTCCGGGGCGTGTCGCCGCTGTCGGGGGTGACGATCATCACGAGCGTTCTCGAGAGGTGTACTGCGTAGGCTTTGGGGGTCGTGAGGGGGTGAACGCTGCCCGGACACGCGACGCGTTGTAGCGTAAGGAAAAGGCCCTTGACCTGCAAAAACGTAGGCAGGGAGCCATAAACTCGGGAGCACTCCGATGATGCGCACCATGTTCAAGTCCAAGATCCACCGTGCCACCGTCACCCAGGCCGACCTGCACTACGTCGGCTCCGTGACCATTGACGCCGCTCTGATGGAGGCCGCCGACCTGCTGCCGGGCGAGCTGGTCCATATCGTTGACATCGACAACGGCGCCCGCCTGGAGACGTACGTCATCGAGGGCGAGCGAGGCTCCGGTGTCATCGGGATCAACGGCGCGGCCGCACACCTCGTGCACCCCGGTGACCTGGTCATCCTGATCAGCTACGCGCAGGTCGACGACGCGGAGGCCCGCGCCCTCGTGCCGCGGGTCGTGCACGTGGACGCGGACAACCGGATCGTGGCGCTCGGCACCGACGCCTCGGCGCCGGTTCCCGGGACGCGTACGGAGCGGAGCCCGCAGGCCGTCGTCGCGGGCGGCTGAGAGCGCCGGCCGCTTCCAGGACCAGGAGAGGGCGGAAGCCGATGGCGGAGAACGCTGCTGTGGAGATCAGGGACGACCGGGAGCACGGCAACCTCGTGGCGTACGAGGGCGGTGAGTCGGCCGGGACCATCGCGTACTTCGTCATGGCCCCGGCTCCCGGCGCGCTCGTGGCCGTCCACACCGTCGTCCGGCCCGAACACGAGGGCAAGGGCATCGCGGGCGCGCTCGTACGGGAGTTCTACGCGATGGCCGCTCGAGAGGGCGTCCCCGTCGTTCCGCTGTGCCCGTACGCGGCGAAGTGGGCCGAGCGCCACCCCGACGAGGCGCCCGAGGCGTCGGCCGAGCTCGTCCACGAGGCGAAGCGGCAGCTCAGGGATCATCCCGAGCTGTTCTGACCGAGACAAGGGGAGCCCGGACCGGGGTGGATCACGGGCTCGGTCCGGGGCGGATCACGCGCTCAGTTCCGTGGCTGACCCGCACCGGCGCCCCAGGTCCTCGCGGATGTACCACTCGGTGCCCAGCACCTCGCGCTGGACGGCCGGAGTCAGGGCGGCGATCCGGCCGGGTGCCGCTCCTCGTTCCACCTCGCTGCGGTGCGCGAGGATCGCGGCCAGCTTCTGCGGAAGCCAGGGGCGGACGTCGACGGTCGTGGTGATCCAGGCATCCTCGGAGCAGTACAGCGCATCTGCCGGGGTGCCCGACCCGGTCATCCGTCCGCCCACCGCGACGGCCGCCGAGCGGGGGTGGGTGGCGAGGTACAGGGCGCTCGGCTGCCAGGGGGCGCCGGCGCCTGGACAGAACCCGGGCAGTCCGGCGGACCGCACCGCCAGCGCGGTGATCCGGTGGGCGTGAACGTGGTCGGGGTGCCCGGTCATGCCTCCGTAGGCGTCCGTCGTGATCACGACCTCCGGGCGCACGTCACGGATGTGGCCGACCAGGGCCGCCACGGCTTCGTCCAGCGGTGCGTCCAGGAACCGGGGCCTGCCCGGGGCCGACTCCGATACGCGGGCGTCCGCGTAGCCGAGCAGCCGGGGGACGCCCGCGCCCAGGGCGTCGAGGGCCCGGGCGAGCTCAGCTGCCCGGCGCGTGCCCTCCGCCCAGGTCGCCGTGACCACCGCCGTACGGGCCCCGGCCGCCGCGTGCCGGGCCAGGACGCCTCCGCAGAACAGGGCCTCGTCGTCCGGATGGGCGTGGACGGCGAGAACACTCGGCAGGGGCATGGGGAAACCTTTCGCGTCGGCCGCGACGAGCGCGGAACCGGGCGGCTCCGGGCGTCGTGCCCGGAGTCCTGCCCACTCCGGGCGGGCCTGCACCTCCGTCCACGCGCTCCTCGGCCACCGGGCGTATGTGTGGACTCGGCAGGCGCGGGCAGCCGCACCGGGAGACGGTGGAGGAAAGCTCCATCTGTCCTTTTCGTGCCGTTGTGGAGGATCGCGATGACCCACCCGTACCCCGACCCCGTACCGCCCTCGCCGACCCCTCCGCCCGTGCCGGGCCCGCCCACGCCGGTGCCCAGCCCGCCGCCCGTTCCGCCGGGGCCCGGGCCGATGCCGCCCGGCCCCGCACCGGACCCGATCCCGCAGCCGCCGGGCCCCAGCCCGGACCCCGTACCGGATCCGGAACCGGAGCCGCAACCGGCCGGGACGTGACCGCGGGAGCCCCCGGGACGACGATGAGCGTCGTCCCGGGGGCTCCTCGGCGAGGGCGGCTGTCCAGGGGCTCCTCGGCCCGGACCGTCCCGCCCGCTCCCCGGTGACCCGTCCCGCCTGCTCCCTCAGTCGTCCCGCTCGATCAGGGCGTCCACGTGCGCGAGTCCGCTCTCCGCCGCGATGGAGTCCAACGACTGCGGCCCCCGCACGGTCGCGAACGTCACCGCCCCCGCGTGCCCCGGCCCTTCCCCCTCCTGCCCCGCCGCCACCCGGAATCCGTACACCGCCGGGCGGGGCAGGCTGTTGTACGCCCACGGGGTGGAGAAGTAGTACGCCCCCGTGTCGTACAGCACCACCACATCGCCCTCGGCCAGCTCCGGCAGCTCCCTCCCGTACGCCACCACGTCCCCCGCGAAGCAGCAAGGACCCGCGATGTCCTGCGCCAGCACCGGGCTGGCCTTGGGGGCGCCGTCAGGGCCGAACGCGCCGATCCGCAGCGGCCAGGCGTCGGGCATCAGGACGGTACGGGTGGCGGTCTGCGCTCCCGCGTGGGTGAGCGCGATCCGGCGGCCTCCGGCGTCCTTCGTGTACTCCACCCGGGCCCCGATGAACCCGTTCTTCGCCACCAGCGACCGGCCGAACTCCGTGACCAGCGCATAGCGTCCGGAGAAGAGGCCGGGGGCGGCGGCCGTCAGGGCCGCCACGTAGTCCGCGTAGCTGGGGCGCACGGTCTCGTCGGCGAAGTTGACGGGGAGCCCGCCGCCGATGTCCAGGCTCGTGATCTGCCGGGCGCCCAGCGTGGCGTTGATCTCCTCGGCCAGCTCGTACGTCCGGGCCACCCCGGCCGCGATCAGCTCCAACGGGCAGCCCTGGGAGCCCACATGGGCGTGCAGCCGGGTCAGCCACGGCCGTTCCCGGAAGGCTTCCACGATCGCCTCGCGGGCCCCCGGGTCGCGCAGGGCCACCCCGAACTTCGACGTGTCCGTCGCCGTGCTCATCGGCCCGATCGAACCACCGCCCACCTGGGGGTTGACCCGCAGCCCGAGCACCGAGGAGGTGCTCGGGTTCCGGAGGGCGTCGATGCGGCGAAGTTCACCGAGGCTGTCGGCGTTGACGGCCACGCCGAGGGCGAGCGCCAGCCGGATCTCCTCGCGGGTCTTGGCGGGGGAGTCCAGGACGACACGGGACGCGGGGAACCCGGCCTCCAGGGCGAGGCGCAGTTCACCGGGGCTCGCCACCTCGCACCCCATGCCGCAGTCGGCCAGCAGCCTCAGCACCGGGATGAGGGAGCAGGCCTTGGCCGCGAAGGTGTGCAGCACCTCGGGCGTGGCGGCGAAGGCGTCCCGCAGGGCCCCGACGGAGGCGCGTACCCCCGCCGTGTCGATGAACCCGGCGACCGGACCGCCCTCGCCCAGCAGCCCCTGCTGGACGGCCGCTTCGACGATGGCGTCGAAGCGCGCGGCGGGTGGTGCCGTGCCGTCCTCGTGCTGGGGTGCGGAAGTCGTCTGCGTCATACGGCCAGCGTCCCTGATGGCTGCCCCCGGGGTCAGGCGATCAGGCCGACCACGGCCTCCGGCGTCAGCATCCGGAAGGTGAAGGCCTGATGGAAGTAGAGGTGGATGCTGGTGGCGTCGTGGTCCGCGTAGCCGATCGACAGGTCCTGCCCCAGGCAGAGTTCGAAGTCCCCGCCCCGCGTCGACAGCAGCACCCCGCCCTTGACCGCGGGCGCCCACAGGATCTCGTCGTCCACCAGCCGGCTCAGGTGTGTCTTGACCGGATACCCGTGGTCCGAGGTCTCAGCCGCCTCGGTGAACGCGTCAGCGCCGAGCAGCAGCCGGTACGGCCCGTCGACACCGGCCAGCCGCAGCCGCGTCACGGCCTGACTGACCGCCACCGGATAGTCCCGCGCGTCAGCCGGCAGCGGCAGCGGTTCGTGCGAGGAGCCGTCCCGCAGACCGGTGATTCCGGCCGCCGCGTACCCGTCGATGATCGCCATGTCCTCGGCGAACGCACAGGTGCGGGCCGCGTCCTTGACCGGCTGCCAGTCGCTGTCGGCGGAGCCGCGCTCCACGTCGTCC
Organism: Streptomyces rubiginosohelvolus; assembly: GCF_014649875.1. Classification (GTDB taxonomy): domain Bacteria; phylum Actinomycetota; class Actinomycetes; order Streptomycetales; family Streptomycetaceae; genus Streptomyces; species Streptomyces rubiginosohelvolus. The sequence continues at coordinate 56,796 of NZ_BMTW01000015.1, forward strand.
ACGGCCTGGCGGCTCACCGTGAACGGCACCCGCCACTCGATGACCGGCATCGACGTGCGGGCCCGGGCGAGCACGTCCGGGGTGGGCGGATCGATGTCGCGCAGATGGCCGTCGCCCACGGCGGCCAGTGTCGGACCGTCCGGGTCGGACACGTCGACGACGCGGCGGCCGGCCACATGGCGGCGGAAGGTGCGCCGGGCCTCCTCCTCGATCTCGTCCCAGGCGGACGGGGTGACCGGTGCGAGTTCGCGGTGCAGATTGTTCATCACTGGGCACTTTCTTGCAGGCTGCCGATGCGCAGCGAACCGTGGTCGGAACCGGCCGGGACCGGCTCCCGCCGGACGGGGGCGGCCGCCGGTTCCTGCCCGACCGGTGCGGCTGCCGGTTCCGGCCGGTCCCTGGAGCGGGTCAGGGAGGGCAGGGGCGGCGGGTCGTCCAGGAAGTCGGCGCGGGGGGCGAAGAAGAGGGAGCCGGTGACCGCGGTGGAGAAGTCGAGGATGCGGTCGTGCGTCCCGGGCGGATCGCCGAGGAACATGTTGCGCAGCATGCGTTCGGTCACGTCGGGATCGGCGGCGTACCCGATGAAGTACGTACCGAACTCGCCCTTCCCGAAGCTCCCGAACGGCATGTTCGCCCGCAGGATGTCGCGTTCGGTGCCGTCCGGATCGGTGATGGTGTTGAGGGCGAGGTGGGAGTCGGCGGGCTTGTCGTCGTCAGGGAACTCCACGTCGTCCAGCTTGGTCCGGCCGATGACGCGTTCCTGCTCCTCGACGGTGAGCGCGTTCCAGGACGTCAGGTCGTGCAGGTACTTCTGCACGACGACGTAGCTGCCGCCCTCGAAGTCCGGGTCGTCGTCCGCGCCGACCAGCGCCGCCGCACGGGCCGCGTCGCCGACCGGGTTCTCCGTACCGTCCACGAATCCGAGCAGGTCCCGGTGGTCGAAGTAGCGGAAGCCGTGCGTCTCGTCCACGATCCGCAGGGCTCCGCCGAGCTTGTCGAGGAGCTGGGCCGCCCACGCGTAGCAGACGTCCATCCGCTCGGCCCGGATGTGCAGCAGCACGTCGCCCGGGGTCGCCGGCGCGTGGTGCAACCGCCCGCGCAGCTCCGGGAACGGGTGCAGGTGCGCGGGGCGCGGCCCGGCGAACAGCCGGTCCCAGGCGCTGGAGCCGAACCCCGCCACACAGGCGAGATCGGCGTCCGGAAAGCGGAAACCGAGCGACCGGGCCACGGCCGCGAGATCCGGCAGCACGTCCCGTACCGCGCCCTCGCCGCCCGGCTCGATCGTGCCGACCAGGATCAGCGCCGCGTTCGTCAACGGCGCCACGACGGGCTGTACGGAGACGGGATCGGGGACGGCGTCGGGCATGCGCGCACTCCAGGACGAAGGTGACAGGAGAACAGGACTCGCAGCCACTAAGCCACGTCCCGCAGCCCCCCGCACCCGGGGTGGACCGGCCGGGTCAGCCCGCATCGCCCCACTCCCGCCCGCACGCCGGGAGCGCCCCGCCTGGTCAGCCGGCCCCGGATGGGACGCGGCCGGGTCAGCCCGCCCCGACCTCGGACCGGTCGCCGCCCCAGAGCGTGTGGAACGAACCCTCCCGGTCCGTACGCCGGTAGGTGTGCGCCCCGAAGAAGTCCCGCTGGCCCTGGGTGAGCGCGGCGGGCAGCCGGTCCGCGCGCAGCCCGTCGTAGTACGCGAGCGCGGCGGCGAAGCCCGGGGTCGGCACGCCCTGGCGCACGGCCTCGGCCACCACCGCCCGCCAGTCCTCCTGCGCCGCGCCGATCTCCTGCCCGAACTCCTTGTCGGAGAGCAGGCTCACCAGGTCCGGCCGGCCGTCGTACGCGGCGCGGATACGGTCGAGGAACGCGGCCCGGATGATGCAGCCCGCCCGCCAGATCGCCGCCACTGAGCCCAGGTCGATGTCCCAGTCGTAGGCCTCGCTGCCCGCCCTGATCTGGTGGAAGCCCTGCGTGTACGAGACGATCTTGGAGGCGTACAGGGCCTGCTCCACCCGGTCCGCGAACGCCGCCGCTCCCGCCTCGTCGAGCGGCTCCGGCGTGGGCCCCGGCAGGCCGCGCGCCGCCTCCCGCAGATCGGCGTGGCCGGAGAGCGACCGGGCGAAGACCGCCTCGGCGATCCCCGACACCGGGACCCCGAGATCGAGCGCGATCTGTACGGTCCAGCGCCCGGTGCCCTTCTGCTCGGCCCGGTCCTGCACGATGTCGACGAACGGCTTCCCGGTCGCCGCGTCGGTGTGGGCGAGGACCTCCGCCGTGATCTCGATCAGATACGAATCGAGCCGGCCGGTGTTCCACGTACGGAAGACGTCGGCGATCTGCGCGGGGGAGTACCCGGCGACGGCGCGCAGCAGGTCGTACGCCTCGGCGATGAGCTGCATGTCCGCGTACTCGATGCCGTTGTGGACCATCTTCACGAAGTGTCCCGCGCCGTCCGGACCGATGTGGGCGGTGCACGGCGTGCCGTCCTTCGCCTGCGCGGCGATCCTCTCCAGCATCGGGCCCAGCGACGCGTAGGACTCCGCCGAACCGCCCGGCATGATGCTGGGCCCGTTCAGCGCGCCCTCCTCGCCGCCGGAGATCCCCACCCCGACGAAGTGGATCCCGCGCTCGCGCAGCTCCTTCTCGCGGCGGCGGGTGTCCTCGAAGTGGGCGTTCCCGCCGTCGATGATGACGTCGCCCTCCTCCAGCAGCGGCGCGAACTCCTGGATCACCGCGTCGGTGGGATCCCCCGCCTTCACCATGATCACCAGGCGCCGGGGGCGCTCCAGCGCGGCGACGAACTCCTCGGGTGTGTGCGCGGCGACGAAGGTGCCCTCGTCACCGAACTCCTCGACCAGGGCGTCGGTCCGGGACGTGGTGCGGTTGTGCAGGGCGACGGTGAAGCCGTTGCGGGCGAAGTTCCGGGCGAGGTTGCGGCCCATGACCGCGAGTCCGGTGACGCCGATCTGAGCAGTGCCGCTCATCTGTGTGCTCCTGGGGTGCGGTACGTACCGCTCTTCGGGTGCGGTGCTTCGGTCAGGGGAGTACGGGCGCGGGGACAGCCGCGTTCAGGGGCGGGCGCTCGTCGGCGGCCCGCTCAGGGCGAGGGCGAGGCGGCCGTGCCACCGGTGGTGGGATCGGTTCCGGGACTGCCCGCGACCGGCGAGGGCTCCAGGAGCGCGTCGTCGTCCCCCGGCTCGGGGATCACGTGCATCGCGGCCTCCTCGGCCGACGCGGCCGCCCCGTCGATGCCCACGTCGCTGGCGGTCAGGGTGGCCGGTACGGTCCCTTCCGCCTGCTGGGTCAGCCGACCGGCGCGGGCGACGCCCACCTCGTTGTCCCAGGGCTCGCCGTCGCCGTCCACCAGATCGCCCACACCGTCGCCGAGGGAGCCGTCCGGCTCGGGAACCTCCCTCGTCAGCCGCGTTTCGAGGGACTCGCCGGAGTGCCGCTCGTTGGCCGTGGTGCCGAGTCCCTCGACCACCCACGGGCGGTCCGGGGGCGCGTAGCCCTCGTCCAGCGGATCGCCGGTACCGGACGGGTCCATGAGCGTGTCCTCCGCGCCGAGCTGCTCGGCGGGGTCGGAAGCCTCGGGTTGCTGGGGCTGGTAGACGTCGTCCCCCCAGTCGGTGTCGCTCATGGCGCGTCCTTTCCTCCGGGAGCCTCCGGGAGTACCGAATACCACTGTCCCCTGTACGCAATTCCACTCCGGTCCTGCTCCGGCCGCAAAGGGAAGATCGGATTCCGGTGCCCCGCGCGGGTGGCGTGAAACGGTCCGTACGCAGGTCGCGCCCCGTTCTCCGGCGCACGGAGACTCGTGGACGCCGGGCTGTTCGAGTCGTCGAACGGCCCGGCATAGGGTGACCCTCCATGGGGTACGGACAGCAGTCGCCCGGGGGCGAACACCAGCAGCAGGGCCCATGGCCGCCGTACGCGGGACAGCCGCCCGCTCCCGGGGGCGGGGCGCCCTGGAACGCGCACCCCGGCCCGCCCCCGTCCCCGTCCGGCGGCGGCCGCCGTAGCTCGGTCATCGCGGTCGTCGCGGCCACCGCCGTCGTGCTGGCCGCCGGGATCACCGGATTCCTGGTGCTCGGCGGCGACGGGGACGACGGGAAGCCGGACGCTGGACCCACCGGAGACGCTGTCCCGCGGTCCGCGTCCCCTGGCGAGCCCCGGGGCGGAGCCCGGGACGGCACCGCGCCCCTCGTGCCGGGCTGGAAGACGGTGGTCAACCCCCAGCGCGGCATCGCCTTCGACGTACCGGTGGACTGGGCGGTCAAGTCGTCCGGATGGGTGACGTACGTCGCGGAGAACGGCGACCCCGAGGAGACCCCGCTCGTCGGGTTCGCCGCCCCGGCGATCCTCAAGGAGAAGTGGTGCCGGTCCGACGACGACGGCAACGGCACCCAGGAGGACACCCCGCTGGCCTCCGTGGGCTCCCGGGCCGAGCCCGACGCCCGCGACACCGCCGAAGCGGCCCGGGAGAACGCCCGCCTGTGGGTCTACGGCAGCTACGCCCAGCCGGCGAAGGAGAAGGTCGCCACCGGGGCCGCGAAGCCGTTCACCACGAAGTCCGGCCTCACCGGGAGCGTGGCGACGGCCGCCTCGACCGGCGTCGATGGGCCGGGCCGTTGCGCCTACGACGGCAAGGCGACCGCCTTCGCCTTCGAGAACCCGGCGGGGGAGACCCTCTCCTGGACGTTCGTCGGAGTCCGCGGTGTCGACGACGAGGTGCCCGAGCCGACCGTGCGGAAGATCCTCGGCACGGTCCGGCTCGTCGACAGCACACCCTGACCTCCGGTGCCACCCGGGAGGGCCCCGGCCGATGCGGACGGGGGCCTTCCGCTGCCCCGTACACCCGGCCCATGGGACGCGGCGCCGAGTAAGTGCCCGCACCGGGCCTCCTCCGCGCCGCCTCCGGCCGCCGCCCGCGCGGCCGTGCCCCCGGCGCCCGCCGACGCGGCGCCCGGAACAGGCCGTACCGCACTGCACGGCCACGGCTTAGCCGTGGCCTACGCGTGGCCGTCGGCGCGCGCCAGCCAGCGGCCGGCGTGCCGGGTCACCTCGATGGGGCGGCCGAAGCAGGCGGTCATGCGCTCGGCCGTGAGAACGCCCTCGATCGCCCCGCGCGCCAGAACGCGCCCCTCGCGCAGGAGCAGGGCGTGACCGATCGCCGGAGAGAGCTCCTCCAGATGGTGGGTGACGGTCACCGTCGACAACTCGGGCCGGGCCGAGGCGAGATGGCGCATGGTGTCGATGAGGTCCTCCCGCGAGGGCAGGTCGAGCGCGTTGAACGGCTCGTCGAGCAGCAGCAGTGCCGGGTCCGCCATGAGGGCGCGGGCGATGAGGATCCGGGCGCGCTGGCCACCCGAGCAGACGCCGTACTCACGGTCGGCGAGGTCCTTGATCTGGAGTTCGGCGAGCAGCGCGTGGGCCCGCTCGCGCACCTCGCCGTCGTACTTCCTCCACAGCGGCTGGACCGTGCCGGTGTGGCCGGTGAGCACGACGCCGTGGCCCGTCAGGTCGCCCGGGACGCGGGAGGTCGAGACGTGGCCGATCAGGGCGCGCAGATCCCGCACGTCGACCCGGCCGAGCCGGTGGCCGAGGACCTCGACCGTGCCGGCCGTCGGGAAAGCGGTGGCGCCGACGAGACGCAGGACGCTGGTCTTTCCCGCCCCGTTGGGACCGAGCAGCGCCCAGTGCTCACCGGCCCGGACGGTCCAGTCGACGGCGTCGAGGATGACCTGCCCGCCGCTGTGGCGGCGCATGCTCACACCGTCGAGGGCGGCGACCACACGCCCGTGACTGATGCCGGTGTTCCCGTCCATGGCGTCGGTCGACCCCTTCGCGTCGGTGTTCACCGCACGAAGGGTAGCTGTAGACGGCATTTACCCGTTGCGGGTGACTGCATCGTGGAACCGCGGCCCATGGGCGCCGCGGCACCGCGGACCTCAGCGCCGCGCCAGCGCCAGCACGCTCAGCCCGAACATCAGGACGCCCAGGGGGAGATGCACCGACGGTATGTGCGCGATACCGACCGCCACCTGGACCGAGGCGAGGACCAGGAAGCCGACGGCGTGCCCGACGGGCCGGGGCGAGCCGCCGCCCGGCTTCCACGCCAGCACGGCGGCGAGCACGTACAGCATCGACGCCCCGTACATCACGCGCGCCCCGACGCTGTGCAGGACCTCGCCGTAGGCCGAGGTCATCAGCAGTCCGGAGGAGACCGCCTGAAGGAAGATGGTCAGGGTCTGCAGGGCGATCGCGATCCGCAGGAACGAGAAGCCGCTCCGCTCCGTCGTCACGTGGGTGGTCATGCCGGGCCCCCATTTCCCGCCCGTCGGGCGGTAGATCGATAAGGTCTCACCAGCCCGACGAGACGGGCCCGCGAAAGGTAAGGCGAGGGGGCGGCGGTGAGCCGGGAGACTGCGGGGGCGAATGCCGAGGAGACAGCCGGTGAGCGGCGCCAACTGTTGAATGTCGCCTATCGGTTGCTCGGCTCGGTCGCCGAGTCCGAGGACGCCGTGCAGGAGGCCTACACCCGCTGGTACGCGCTGCCGCGCTGCCGGCGGGACGAGATCGCCTCCCCCGGCGCCTGGCTGACGACGGTCACCGGCCGCATCTGCCTGGACGTTCTCGGCTCGGCGCGGGCCCGGCGGGAACGCTATGTCGGCGTGTGGCTGCCCGATCCGCTGCCCGACCGCGCGGAGTGGGGCCTCGCCCCGAGCACGGGCCTCGCCGACCCCGCTGACCAGATGGTCCTGGACGAGTCGGTGACCATGGCCTTCCTCGTCGTCCTGGAGTCGATGACCCCCGCCGAGCGCGTCGCGTTCGTCCTGCACGACGTCTTCCGCTACCCGTTCGCCGAGATCGCCGCCGTCCTCGGCCGCACCCCCGCGGCCTGCAAGCAACTGGCCGCGTCCGCCCGACGCCGGGTGCGCGCCGCGCGGGCTCCGGTGTCGGTGGGGGAGACCGGGCGGGCCGACGCGGTGCGGCAGGTCAAAGAGGCGTGGGAGAGGAAGGACATCGCTGCTCTCGTCGACCTCCTCGACCCGGCCGCGGTGATGACCGCCGACGGTGGGGGCCTGGTCGGAGCCTCTCTGCGGCCGATCGAGGGCGGTGCGCGCATCGCCCAGTACATGGTCGCCATCGCCGACAAGGCCCCGGGGCTCGAACTCCTGGAGCGGTCGGTCAACGGCGCCCCGGGCCTCGTGGCCCGGCGCGACGGCGTCGTCATGACCGTGGCGTCGTTCGACGTCACCGACGGCCGCGTCACCCGGATCTGGGCGGTCCGCAACCCGGAGAAGCTGCGGCCGTGGGCCCGCCATGACCTGTCCTAGGGCAGGTCATGGCGACAAGAGCGCCCTCCTACTCGTACCGGTACTTCAGCGATTCCGCCTCGCGCTGCTCGATGTCTGCGATCGTCAGCTCCGGCATCCGCAGCTGCGCCAGGGTCACCTCGGCCGAGGTCGGCTGGGCGTCCGCCGGCAGCCACTGCTCCGGCTTCCAGGCCCCGCTGCGCAGCAGCGACTTGGGGCAGTGCGGGTAGACCTCCTCGATCCCGATCACCAAGGCGCTCGCCGGCGGCTTGCCCACGGCGGTGAGTTGCGACAGCAGCTCCGGGCGGGTGGAGACACAGGCCCGGCCGTTCACCCGGAGCGTCGTGGTGCGCCCCGGAATGAAGAACAGCAGCCCGGCCCGTCCGGTGGCGATGACGTTCTGCAGCGTGTCCAGCCGCTTGTTGCCGGTCGCGTCCGGTATCGCCACCGTCCGTGCGTCCAGGACGGAGACGAACCCGGCCGGGCCGCCACGCGGCGAGACATCGCAGTTGCCCTCCGCGTCCGCGCTGGCGACCAGGACCAGTGACGAGCACCCGATCAACCGCTGTGTCTGCTCGGTGAGTTCGGTCATCTGCTTGCGGATGGCCGCGGCCCCGGGCAGTTCGTAGGCGCGGCGCAGCGCCTCCTGGTCGGTCACGGCGTCGAGGCGGAGCGAGTCGAAAGCGCTGCCAGCAAGGGGTGTCGTCATGCCTGTGACCCTAATAGGGGGTGCCGATCCCGGCCGGTGGGGCACGGCCGGCCGGTCAGTACGGCGGCAGCCGCAGCGCCCCCGTGCCCTCGCGGACGTCATGGACGAGCCGGATCTTCCCCACCGGATTGCCACGCTCGTCCGTCGTCACCAGGGCCGCGTCGTCGGCGTTGACGCACCGCCCGCGCGCCCCCGGCTCGGGGCAGAACAGGACGTAACCGGTCTGCCGGTCCACCCGGCCCGGCTCCAGCCGCCAGATCCACTGGTAGTCGCTCACGACCACCCGGGGGTAGGTGGCGCGCAACCGCTCCTTCACCGCGTTCTGCACGGTGCCGCCGAACTCCTGCCTCTCCCGGAACGGGCGGACAACCCTGGCGCTGCCCGTCGTGTCGACCCGGCCCGCCTCGATCTCGTAACTCGCCGAGAAATACGCGTGCTTGGTGAGCGAGGCCAGGAGGTCCGACCGGGTCAGCCGCATCACCGTCGGCCAGGAACCCTTGCCCCGGTCGCGCCGGTCGGCGACCGACGGGGAGACCACGTTCACGTACGAGGCCTGCGCCTTCGCCAACGCGCTGCCGGCCCCGCTCGCCGTGACCCACCGCTGGACGCACTCCCCGATCTCGCCGAGCACCTTCGTCACGGTGGCGTTCGTCAGCTCGGCCACCACGTAGGGCGGGGTGCCGGTCGGGCCCAGGGCGACGACCTCGTAGCCGCAGGCGTCGAAGGCGTCCCGGAGCGTACGGAAGTCCTCGGCCTGCTGCCGCCCGCGCTCCACGGCCTCGGCCAGCACGCCCGCGCACTCCTTCCGGTCGCACATGCCCCGGTCCGCCTCGTCCGTGTCGATGCGGAGCCGGACCACGGCGTCGCGGTCGCCGGTCACCGCGAACGTGACCTCCGAGCCGCCGGAACCCGGGAAGAGCGTGCGGGCCCCGATCGCCTTGAGCTGCCCGGGGAAGTGCTTCTCGGCCAGCTCCTCCGCCGCCCGGCGGTCGTCCTTCGTGTCCACCACGCCGCACGCGCCCAGCAGCACGACCAGCGAACCCGCCAGTGCGCCGGTGAGCCCGGCTCTCCACCGTCTGCGGCGTGATCCGGCCATGATCTGCTCCTCCACCTGGTCCAGCCGTCGGGTCTCGCCCCGTGCTCCTGTGACCGTAGGACCAGTCTCCGCACGGCGGATGAGTACGCCTACTCAACCCCGGTGCGCACAGCGCCCCGAGCCCCTCCCGTGCACCTCCTGTCATTGGCATGGACCTGACTCTTGAACTCCGCTACAGTCCGGGAACGGCACATCTGAGAGCGCTCTCAAAGGCACGATCGGATCGCGCTCCCGGACGCCTCCCGTTCCACCCCCACGTCGCTGGAACAACAGGAAGGGTCACTCCCTTGAGACACGCAACCCTGCTGCGGACCGGTCTGTCCGCACTCCTGGTCATCGGAGCCTGGACCGCCGCCGGTCCGGTGTCCGCCTCCGCCGCGCCCGCCCCCGCCGAACCTCCCGCCTCCGCCGCCCTGCTCTCCGCGATGCAGCGCGACCTCGGCCTCACCGAGAAGCAGGCCCTCACCCGGCTCGCCGACGAGAAGGCCGCCACCGCCCTGGAGAAGAAGGCGCAGCGCGCCGCCGGCTCCGCCTTCGGGGGCTCCTGGCTCGACGCGAAGACCGGCAGGCTGACCATCGCGGTCACCACCGCCGGGAAGGCCGAAGCCGTACGGGCGACCGGTGCCGACACCCGGCTCGTCGAGCACTCGGCCAAGAGCCTCGACGCCGCCAAGGCGCGGATCGACGCCCTGAAGGCCCCGTCCGGGGTGAGCAGCTGGCACGTCGACCCGGCCACTAGCCGCGTCGTCGTGAACGTCGTCGCCGCCGAGCAGACTGACAACGATGTCCGCACCTTTGTCGCCAAGGCCCGCAAGGCCGGTCCCGTCACGGTGAAGACGACCGCCGAGGCTCCGCAGACCTTCGCCGCCGGAACGGTCGGCGGCGACCCGTACTACACGGGCAACGTCCGCTGTTCCATCGGCTTCTCCGTGCACGGCGGCTTCGTCACCGCAGGCCACTGCGGGGGCACCGGCCAGCAGGTCCGCGGCTGGGACAACTCCTACATCGGCAACTTCCAGGGCTCGTCCTTCCCCGGTGACGACTACGCCTGGGTGAACGTCGGCAGCGGCTGGTGGACCGTCCCGGTCGTGCTCGGCTGGGGCACCGTCCCGGACCAGCTCGTCCGTGGCTCGATCGAGGCCCCGATCGGCGCCTCGATCTGCCGCTCCGGTTCCACCACGCGCTGGCACTGCGGCCGCGTCCTCGCCAAGAACGAGACCGTCAACTACAGCCAGGGCGCCGTCCACCAGATGACCAAGACGAGCGTCTGCGCCCAGGGCGGCGACTCCGGAGGCTCGTTCATCAGCGGCGACCAGGCCCAGGGCGTCACCTCCGGCGGCTGGGGCAACTGCACCAGCGGCGGCGAGACCTGGTACCAGCCGATCAACGAGATCCTCAACCGATACGGGCTGAGGCTGCACACCGCGTGATCCGGGGGAGCCGTCCCGCCGTCCTCCCCGGCGGAGCGTGCCCCGGCAGTACGACGTAGGACCAGCGAGCGGCCCCGCCGGAGTGCGGGGCCGCTTCCTTGCGCCAACAGCCGTTGGGCAGCGCATCGTTCACAAGCTATTGACACCCTCTCAGCCTCGGCGCAACACTGGCACCGCTTTGGAGAGCGCTCTCCCAGAGGGATCCCGCGGTCCGCCGGCCTCGTGACGCGCAGGGTGGAGTCTCTTCCCGGCTGCACCGTCCAGCTCACCCTTTCCCCCCACCGTGCACCCGAAGTGCAGGGATGAAGAGCGGCATGGAGGTCCCTATGGTGACAAGACTCAACCGATCAACTCTGGTGTCCGTACTGGTCGTTGCCACCGCCCTGGCGCTGGTCGCGCTCGGGCTGTCCGCGATCGCGAACGCCGGTCCGGCCGCCGCCGGTGCGGCCCCGGAGGCGGCCGGCAAGTCCGCCGCGGCCTCGCACGCCATGCAGGGGCACAAGATGGCCCCGGCGAAGCCCGTGGCCTTCGGGGACGACCCCGACGGCGACGGCTACATACCCGCGGAACCGCCGGTCACGGGCGTCGAGCCGTCCGACGAGATCCCGCCGCACCGCTACTTCCACGAGTTCCAGGCGAACTGCTCGGTCAACCACACCGCGCCGGACGACCCGATCGTCTATCCGGGCCAGGCCGGCGCCTCGCACGACCACACGTTCATGGGCAACGACACCACGAACGCGAACAGCACCACCGCAACCCTGAGCGCGGGCGGCACCAAGTGCGTGGCGCCCGGTGACCGGTCCGCGTACTGGATGCCGACCCTCTACAACGGGAACGAGGAGGTCCGCCCGATCGGCCCCCAGACCATCTACTACAAGGCCGGAGTCACCGACTACCGCACCGTCCGGCCCTTCCCCAAGGGGCTGCGGTTCGTCGTCGGCAGCCCCACGCAGACCGCCGAGGAGTTCCGCAACCACCCCGGCATGGTCGAGGGGTACGAGTGCGGCGAGAGCTACCACAACTACGACTTCCCGGCCGCCTGCCCGACCAGCCAGGACACCCAGCTCAACCTGCGCATGCAGGCGCCCAGTTGCTGGGACGGCAAGTATCTGGACACCCCCGACCACAAGGCCCACATGGCCTACCCGGTCGTGACGGGGGCCAACCAGGACGTCTGCCCGCCGAGTCACCCGGTCGCCCTGCCGATGATCGAGTTCAAGATGGCATGGCCGGTCAACGGTGACATGTCGCAGGTGAGACTGGCCAGCGGCACCGGCCACTCCTTCCACTACGACTTCTTCAACGCCTGGGACGACGCCACGCTCGACGCCCTCGTCGACCATTGCATCGTGGGCGCTCTCCAGTGCAACGCCCGTGGCTACGACGAGAACAACCCGGGCGAGGGCGCGGCCCTCGACGAGAACTACGAACTGCCCCGACCCTGACCCTCCCCTTGGCGTCTCCCTCATGGGTGCACCGCGCCCATGAGGGAGAGCGCTCTCCAAGTTCTCCCGTACCTCGGCATCCCCACCCGCACCCCGACTCCCGTGAGGAGCTTCTCCCCCCATGATCATGTCCCGTTCTCGACGACCGGCCCGCCCCCGTGGCCGTACCACCGCCCGCCTCGCCGTCGCCGGAGTCCTGGCCGCCACGGCGGCCGCCCTTCCGGTCCCGACCGCCCAGGCCGCCGGAAGTGTGGTGAAGGTGACCGGGTCCCAGGGCGCCTGGCAGCTGACCGTGGACGGCGCCCCGTACACCGTGAAGGGCCTGACCTGGGGTCCGTCCGTCGCGGACGCCGGGCGGTACATGCCCGACGTGAAGTCGATGGGCGTCAACACGATCCGTACGTGGGGCACCGACGCCACCACGAAGCCCCTGCTGGACAGTGCGGCCGAGAACGGCATCAAGGTGATTGCCGGGTTCTGGCTGCAGCCGGGCGGCGGCCCGGGCAGCGGCGGCTGTGTGAACTACCTGACGGACACCGCGTACAAGAACGACATGCTCGCCGAGTTCCCGAAGTGGGTGGAGGCCTACAAGGACCACGAGGGCGTCCTCATGTGGAACGTCGGCAACGAGTCGGTGCTCGGCCTGCAGAACTGCTACAGCGGCGACGAGCTGGAGCGGCAGCGCGACGCGTACACCACCTTCGTCAACGAGATCGCCAAGAAGATCCACGCGGTCGACCCGAACCACCCGGTCACCTCCACCGACGCCTGGACCGGGGCCTGGCCGTACTACAAGAAGAACGCGCCCGACCTCGACCTGTACGCCGTCAACTCCTACGACGCCGTCTGCGACATCCGCGCCACCTGGGAGAGCGGCGGCTACGACAAGCCCTACATCGTCACCGAGGGCGGGCCCGCCGGCGAGTGGGAGGTCCCGGACGACGCCAACGGCATCCCGGACGAACCCACGGACGTGGCAAAGGCGGAGGGCTACCAGCGGGCCTGGGACTGCGTGAACGGGCATCAGGGGGTGTCGCTCGGGGCCACGTTGTTCCACTACGGCACCGAGTACGACTTCGGCGGCGTCTGGTTCAACCTGCTTCCGGCGGGCCAGAAGCGGCTCTCGTACTACGCGGTGAAGGAGGCGTACGGGGCGGACACCTCCGGCGACAACACCCCGCCGGTCATCAGCGGTATGACCGTCGACAACGCCTCCGCCGTGGAGGCGGGCAAGCCGTTCACGTTCAGGGCGTCCGTCTCCGATCCGGACGGCGACGCGCTCACCCACCAGGTGCTGGTCAACTCCAAGTACATCGACGACAGCGGCCAGTTGACGGACGCCGACTTCACCGACCGGGGTGCCGGCACCTTCGAGGTCACGGCTCCGGACAAGCTCGGCGTCTGGAAGGTTTACCTCAAGTCGACCGACGGGAAGGGCAACGTCGGCATCGAGACGAAGTCCTTCACGGTGGTTCCGCCGAAGGTCGACGGGGTGAACCTGGCTTCGGGCAAGCCCGCCGAGGCCTCGTCGTTCCAGCCGGACAGCGTCGGCTGCCCCTGCCCGGCGGCCAACGCCGTCGACGGCTCCTTCGACACCCGGTGGGCCAGTGAGTGGGCCGACCAGCAGTGGATCCAGGTCGACCTGGGCGCGACCACCTCCTTCGACCACGTCCAGCTGGCGTGGGAGGCGGCCTACGCCAAGGCGTACACGGTGCAGACCTCGGACAACGGCCAGGACTGGAACACCGTCCACACCGAGACGGCGGGCAACGGCGGCATCGATGACATCCAGGTCGCCGGCAACGCGCGCTACGTCCGCGTGAGCACCTCCGAGCGCGGCACCCCCTGGGGCTACTCGCTCTACGAGTTCGGCGTCTACCGGCGCTGATCCGACGGGGCCCGCAAGCCCTCCGCGCCGTCCCATCCCCGCTGTCGGCGCGGCGGGAGCCCGCGGCGGCCACGGACATCCGTGGCCGCCGCGGGCTCGTCACGTCGTTGGCGGGAGAAGCGAGGTAGCGTCCTCGTCATGGACTTTCGAACCACTGTCGAGCGCGCTGAGCGCCTCAAGCAACTGCACGCCGACCACAAGCCGCTCGTGCTGCCCACCGTCTGGGACGTCTGGTCCGCCCGGACCGCGGTCGCCGCGGGCTTTCCCGCGCTGACCATCGGCAGCCATCCGCTCGCCGACTCCCGAGGGGCCGAGGACCAGGAGGGCCAGACCTTCGAGGAGGTGCTCGCCGCCGTCAGGCCGATCATCGCGGCGGTCGACGTCCCCGTCTCCGTGGACCTGGAGTCCGGCTACGGCCAGAAGCCCGCGGACCTCGTCGCCGGTCTCATCGAGGCCGGCGGTGTCGGTCTCAACATCGAGGACACCGTCCACTCCGAGGGCGGACGCGTGCGCAGCACGCAAGAGCACGCGAGCTACATCGCGGGTCTGCGCGCGGCGGCCGACGACGCGGGCGTCCAGGTCTGGGTCAACGGGCGCACCGACCTCTTCGCGCACGCGGAGAACCCCTCCGCCGTCCTCGACGAGGCGATCGAGCGACTGCGGGCCCTGGAGCAGGCCGGAGCCGACAGCGTCTACCCGGTGAAGATCCAGGACAACGACGAACTGCTCGCGGCGGTGACCGCGGCCGTCGCCGTCCCGGTGAACACCACGGCGCATCCCGTGAAGCACGACCTGGAGCGTTTCCGCCGCCTCGGCGTCGGCCGCATCACCTACGGTCCGCTGCTGCAGTTCGCGCTGACTGATGCGATGAAGGACATGCTGAAGCCGTGGGCGCCGTAGGCGTGTCCGCGATGTGACCTGCGAGCCGGTGGCCGGTCGGCCACCGGCTCGCCGCGCGAGGCGAAGCCGTTCCCCCCGGCTGGGCGTCGGTACATCGGCCCTGGAATCCCGTTGCCCCGGCGTCCGCCGAACGGGCACGCTTCCGGCATGCGATTCCCCGCTGAAGCCCGCCGCGATGTCCACGTCCGCTACACCCGGCCAAGCTGTATGGGCGGGTTCGCCTGGTTCACCGTGGATTTCGAGCCGCTCCCGGACGGGCGGCTTGGCTTCGATTTCGTCAATCCGCTCGGCCCGGAGGACATCGACGCGGAGTGCGCGGAGGCGGTGAGCGACGGGATATTGCTGTGGCTGATCGGAGCGGGACCGCAGAACGTGAACTTCGACCGCCCGCCCCTCCCCACGGCGAAGGAGCTCGCGGCGGGAGTCCTCGTCCGCCCGGACGCCGGGTCGGGATTCATCGCCCTGCGCACGGTACTCCGGCACTCACGCCTGCACCCCGTCGACTCCCTGCCCTGGACCCATGCGCGCGCCGGGTGGCGGGCCGCGGACAAGAGCTGGCGGGGCGGGGAAGCGGCCGATGACCCGATGGACCGTGCGCCGTAGAGGCGTGCGGTCGCCGGGAGCCGACCGGGTCGGACCGGTCCTTCCCGTGCCCGCTGTCAGCTGCTGAGGTCGAAGACGCCCCATTCGGTGAACGGTTCGGCCTGGACGTAGATCCTGCCGCCTCGGCCGACGACCCGTCGTCGGCCGACAACGGATCCGTCGGGCATGGTGAGCGCGCCGACATCGGTCTGTTCGACGGACGTCTCGGCGAGTTCTGCGTGGACGAGTCGGTCCTGCTCTTCGCCGTAGCCGCCGTAGAAGGCCACTCGTTCACCGTGGACGGCCACTGCCCTGGCGCCCCGCACCTGGTTCTCCCACACTCGCACGGGCCGTTCGCGACGGTCGGGACGTATCTCGACGAGCGGGAAGTCCGTGTACGGGCAAGCCCAGGCGGTGGTGCCCGACACGTTCAGGGCGTAACAGTCGAAGAGACCGGGGATGTGGGCGTCGTCCGACATCCAGGTGGGGCGGCCCGTGGCGCTCCAGCGGCGGATGCCGATCGGGTTCTCGTCGAAGTGCCCGACCCAGAGCTGGCCGGCCTCGTCCACGAGCAGGTGCTCGACGGCGTCCCCGACGGAGAAGGACGAGGTCTCACGGCCGAGCGCGTCGAAGACCTGGACCTGGTTCGCGTCCTCGTATCGCCGGGCGCGCGACGCGGCGACGACGAACCCGCCGTCGGGCAGGCGGTCCAGGTGCGGCCAGCGGGCCCGTACGGCGCTCAGCTCGGTGAGTTCGATGCTGCCACCGGGATGGACGGAGACGACCAGGGCGTCGAAGGGCGGGACATCGCCGCCGGGCTGCGGAACATGCTCGCCGAGCAGCCAGTGGGCGGTGCCGAAGAGATCCTCGCCGACGCCCGAACCTTGCGACAACCCATTTCGGTACGCCCCGTGCGGCGGCGACCCACCGTATGCCCCGTGCTTTCGGCGCGGGATCGGTCAGTGGCACTCCTCCGGCCGCGGCGAGCGATGCGCCGCGGCCGGAGGGCTGCCGGGGAGGAGCAGGGGAGGAGCAGGGGAGAAGAGGGGTCAGGCGGCTGTCCGGCCCTCCCGGCGTCCCGCGTGTTCCCGGACCAGCTCCGCGTACCGGAGTCCGCTGCTCTTGACCGTACGGCGCTGGGTCGCGTAATCCACGTGGACCAGGCCGAACCGCTTGTCGTAGCCGTACGCCCACTCGAAGTTGTCCATCAGGGACCAGGCGAAGTACCCGGCCAGCGGGGCGCCCTTGCCGACCGCGCGGGCGCAGGCGGCCAGGTGCTCCTCCAGATAGCGCACGCGCTCCGGGTCGTGCACCGAACCGTCCGCCGCGACGACGTCCTCGTACGCGGAACCGTTCTCGGTGACGTAGATCCGCTGCACGCCGTATTCGTCGGTCAGCCGCAGCAACAGCTGCTCCAGGCCCTCCGCATGGACCTCCCAGCCCATGTGGGTGAGCCGGGCGCCGGGGACGGAGATCTGCCGGGCGTGCGGGGCGGTCCCGTCGGGGTCGGCCGTGACGATCTGCCGGAAATAGTAGTTCAGGCCAAGCCAGTCCAGCGGGGCCGCGATCGTCTCCAAGTCACCTGGCTGAAGCGGTAGTTCGACGCCATACTCCTCCACCATGTCCTGCGGGTAGCCGCGCCCCAGGATCGGGTCCAGCCACCAGCGGTTGATGTGGCCGTCGGCGCGGCGGGCGGCGGCGAGGTCGGCCTCGCTCGTGCTCGCCGGCTCGATCGGGCTGAGGTTGTTGACGATGCCGACCCGGGCGTCCGAGGAGGCCGCCCGGATCGCCTGGACGGCGAGACCGTGGCCCAGGTGCAGGTGGTACGAGGCGCGCACGGCGGCGGTCAGGTCGGTGAGGCCCGGCGCCATCCGGCCCTCCAGGTGCCCGATCCAGGCCGAGCACAGCGGCTCGTTGAGCGTCGCCCAGTCCTTGACCCGGTCGCCCAGGCGCTCCACCACCTGGGAGGCGTACGCCGCGAAGTGCTCCGAGGTCTCCCGTACGGTCCAGCCGCCCCCGTCCTGGAGCACCTGCGGCAGGTCCCAGTGGTAGAGCGTGGCGAACGGGGTGACGCCCGCCTCCAGCAGGCCGTCCACGAGCCGGTCGTAGAAGTCGAGGCCCGCCTTGTTGACCGGCCCGTCGCCGCCGGGCACGACGCGCGGCCAGGCGACGGAGAAGCGGTAGGCGTCCGCGCCCAGTTGCTTGATCAGGCCGATGTCCTCGGGCACCCGGTGGTAGTGGTCGCAGGCGATGTCGCCGGTGTCGCCGCCGTCGACCTTGCCCGGGGTGTGCGAGAACGTGTCCCAGATGGAGGGGGAGCGGCCGTCCTCGGCCACGGCTCCCTCGATCTGGTACGCGGCGGTGGCGACGCCCCAGGTGAAGTCGGCCGGGAGTGCGGTGAGGTCGGACACGTACTGCCTTTCTGTGGAGGTCACTTGACGGCTCCGGCGGTGAGACCGGCGACCAGGTAGCGCTGAAGCAGCAGGAAGCCCACGACGATCGGGACGCTGACGACGAGGGACGCGGCCATGACCTGGTTCCAGTACACGTCGTTCTGCGTGGCGTAGCCCTGGAGGCCGACGGAAAGGGTCCGGGTGGCGTCGTTCGTCATGACGGAGGCGAAGAGCACCTCGCCCCAGGCCGTCATGAAGGAGTAGACGGACACGGCGACGATGCCGGGGATGGCCGCCGGCACGACGACCTGGAAGAGGGCGCGGACGGGACCGCAGCCGTCGACCAGGGCCGCTTCGTCCAGGTCCCGGGGGATGGAGTCGAAGTAGCCGATCAGCATCCAGATGGAGAACGGCAGCGAGAACGTGAGGTAGGTGAGGATGAGCCCGCCGCGCGAGCCGTACAGGGCGACGCCGGTGCTGTTGCCGATGTTGACGAAGATGAGGAACAGCGGGAGCAGGAAGAGGATCCCCGGGAACATCTGCGTGGAGAGCACCGTGACGGTGAAGACCCGCTTCCCCCGGAACCGGTAGCGGCTCACCGCGTACGCCGAGAACACCGCGATGGTCACCGACAGCACCGTCGACGAGCCCGCCACGATCAGCGAGTTGACGAAGTACTTGGCGAGCGGGACGGTCTCCCAGATGTCGAAGTACGGCTGGATCGTCAGCGTCGACGGGAGCCACTGGAACTTCCCCGACACGTCCTGGAGCGGCTTCAGCGAGCTGCTGACCATGACGTAGACCGGCAGCAGGACGAAGCCGGCGAGCAGGGTCAGGATGATGCGCCGGGTCCACAGGAAGGACTGCGGGGCCGCCATCGGCGAGCGGGCCCGCGACCGGGTGGTGCGGGTCGGCCGCGTGAGGCTAGACATCGGCGCCCTTCCTTCCGCGCGAGGTGAAGAACAGGTAGACGGCCGTCACGATCAGCAGGAAGAGCAGCAGCAGGACGGACATCGCGGACCCGGTGCCGAAGTTCCAGGTGACGAACGAGGACTGGTAGATGTGGATCGAGATCAGGTCCGCGTTCTCCGGTGCCGATTTCCCGAACAGCACGAACGGGGTGTTGAAGTCGTTGAACGTCCACAGGAAGAGCACCAGGATCAGCACCTGGTTGACCGGGCGCAGCGAGGGCAGCGTGATCCGGCGGATCTGCTGCCAGATACCCGCGCCGTCGATCGAGGCGGCCTCGTACAGCTCGCGCGGGATGTTCTGGAGCCCGGCCATCAGCATGAGGAAGGCGAACGGCCAGCCCTTCCACACCGAGACGATGATCAGGGTGTAGAGACTGTTGTCGCCGATCAGCCAGAACGACGGCTCGTCCGTGATGCCGAGCTGGTCGTGCAGGACGTGGTTGATCATCCCGTTGTCCCGCTGGAACATGAACGCCCAGGTGATGACGGCCGCGTAGACCGGCAGGGCGTACGGGACCAGGAAGATCGTCCGCAGGACGCCCCGCCCCCGGAAGTTCTCCTGGAGCAGGATCGCTGCTGCTGTGCCGAGCAGCCAGGCCAGGCCGACGGAGAAGAACGTGAAGACGCAGGTGACGAAGAACGAGTGGAGCAGGGCCTCACCGATCGGCGCGTCGATGTCGACGGCGATCTTGTAGTTGTCGAGGCCGGACCAGGGCGCGGCGCCCCAGTTGTTGATGAAGAACTGCGTGAGCTGCCGGAAGCTCATCACGATCCCGATGACCATCGGGATGATGTGGATGAGGAGTTCCAGCAGGACGGCGGGCAGAAGCAGGAGATAGGGCAGTCCGCCTTGGCGGATCCGGTCGGGGATGCGCGGCAGTCTCCTGCGCGCACCCCCGGTGCCCCGGCTCGTACCCCTGCTGGTCGACTTGTCGACCTCGGGGTCCGTGGTGACGGTGGCGGTCATGGATCAGGGCCTCACTGCTGCATCGTCTGCTGGGCCTTTTCCAGGCGCTCCTTGACCGATGCCTCGGTCACGGGGCGTCCGGCCGCCGCGTCCGCCCACAGCTCCTTGACCGCCGTGCCCACGGCCGTCTCGAACTGCGACTCGTTGGGGACCTGGGGGAGCGGGGCGGCGCTGGTGGCGAGGGTGTCGCGCAGGACCTTGAGGTCGGGGGCCCCGAACGCGGCGTCGGCCTGGGCGGCCTTGACCGGCGGGATGGAGCCGTAGGTCTTGTTGAGCAACTTCTGCTCGGCGTCGCTGGTCATGAACTTCACGAACTTCTTGGCGCCGTCGATGTTCTTGCTGTTCTTGAACACCGCCATGTTGATGCCCGCGACCATGGAGTTGACCTGCTCGCCCGTTCCGGGGGCGCCCGAGGGGACCGGCACCGGGGCCGCGCCCCAGTCCTCCGGCTTCATGCCCTGCGCGGCGAAGGTGGAGGCGGCCGCCTGCCACAGCACCATCGCGGTCTTGCCCTTGGCGAAGTCGGTGAGCGACTGGTTCTGGGCGTACTCCGCGTTGCCCGGGGCGATGATCTTGTCCTTGGCCATGAAGTCGATGTACTGCTTCACCGCCGCGACCGCACCGTCCGAGGTGAACGTCGCCTTGCCGTCCTTGTCGAAGAAGTCGGCGCCGTGCTGCTGGCCCAGGACGAAGGTCTGGTGGATGTTGTTGGAGAGGTTGCCACCCTCGGCGCCAAGGCCCCACTTGCCGTCCTTGGATATCTTCTTGCCGGTCGCGACCAGCTCGTCCCAGGTGGCCGGCGGCTTCTCGACGCCCGCCTCGGCGAACATCTTCTTGTTGTAGTAGAGGGCGTACGCCAGCGAGTACAGCGGCACGGCGGCGGGCGGTTCGCCCTCCTTGCCGGCCGAGGCGACCGCCGAGTCGACGAAGCGGTCCCGGCCGCCGATCGCCTCGAAGTTCTTGTCGTCCCACGGCAGGAGCGCGCCGGTCGCCTGGAGTGAGGCCGACCAGGTGTTGCCGATGTTCAGCACGTCCGGGCCCTGACCGGAGGTGGTGGCGGCGAGGATCCGGTTCAGCAGGTCGGCCCACGGCACGACCTCCAGCTTCACCTTGATCCCGGTCTCCTTCTCGAACTTCTTCAGCTCGGGAGTGAGGATCTTCTTGTCGGCCTCGATGCTGGGGCCCTGGTTGGACGCCCAGTAGGTGAGGGTCTTCGGCGACTCGTTGCTGCCGCCCGACGTGGTTCCCCCACCACAGCCGGTGGCGGCCACGGCGATGGAGAGGGCGAGGGTGACGGCGCTTGCGGCTCTGAGATGACGCATGAGAGGTGGCCCCTTTCCGGGGATGGCTGCGTTCGGGAACCGAACGGCCTCCATGACTTAAATTATGCCGTGATTTAAGAGGTGAGAGAAGGTCGCGTCAAGGCCTTGGGCCGGGGTATGTTCCTGGACGGGAAGGAGCACCATGGCCGAGCGCAACAGACGAACCGTGCGTGACCTGCGGCGGGGCAACCGGGCGCGGGTATTGCAACGGTTGTATTTCGACGGCCCGCTGAGCCGTCAGGAGCTCGGCCCGGTCACGGGACTGAGTTCAGGCTCCATCAGCAACGTCGTCGCGGAGCTGTCCGCCGAGGGCCTGCTGGAGGAGGCTGGTGTCGTCGACTCGGACGGCGGCCGCCCCCGTACGCTGCTGCGCGTCGCTCCGGACGGCGGCCTCCTCGTCGGCATCGACATCGGCGAGACCCGCGTCCGGGTCGAGCTGTTCGACCTCTCCCTCACCGAACTGGCCCGCACCGAGCGGCTGTTGGCCCAGCACGGTTACGACGTCGAGCGCATCGTCGCCCATGTCCGCACCGGCGTCGCGGACGTGCTGCGCGACGCGGGCGCCGACCCGCGCCGGCTCCTCGGCATCGGGATCGGGGTCCCCGGCATCATCGAGCGCGACGGCCCCGAAGGCCCCGACGGCACCCGCGGCGCGGTGGTGCACGGCCAGACGATCGGCTGGCGCGCGGTCCCCTTCGAACAACTGCTGCGCGAAGCGGTCGACGTGCCGCCCGAGGTGCCGCTCTTCATCGACAACGGCGCCAAGACGCTCGGCCAGGCCGAGATGTGGTTCGGCGGCGGCCGGGGCGCGGGCGCCGCCGCCATCGCTCTGATCGGCTCGGGTGTGGGCGCCTGCGTCGACCACGGCGACATCCTCGACGAGGACCGCACCAGCCTCGCCCTCGAATGGGGCCACACCACCGTGCAGTTGCGCGGCCGCCGGTGCCGTTGCGGCTCCATCGGCTGCCTGGAGGCGTACGCGGGCGCGGAGGCCCTGCGCGAGCGCTGGCGGGAGGCGGGCGGCCCGCTGCCCGAGGACGCCGACGACGAGACCGCGCTCGCCGCCCTGCTCGCCGCCGCCTATCCGGGGCGCCGTGGCACTCCGGACCCGGTGGCCCTCGCTCTGCTCGACGAGACGGCGGAATGCCTCGGCGCGGCCCTCGCCGACCTGGTCAACCTCTTCCTGCCCGAACGCATCCTGATCGGCGGCTGGGCGGGCCTGCTCCTCGGCCCCCGCCTGCTCCCGGAGATTCGCCGGTACGCCAACGAGTACGCCCTGAGCCACGCGGCGGCCCGCACCACCATCGAGATGGGCCGCCTCGGCCCGGACGCGGTCACCGTGGGCGCGGCGACGCTCCCGCTGGCGGATTTCCTGACCCGGGGCGGCAGCCGCCCGGCGCCGGGCGGGACGGGCACCCCACCGCGTACGGCCGTCCACGCGGTACGGGAACGGCACCGGACCCCGGTCAACTGAGAGGACGCGCCTCGTCGGGCCGGCCCGCCACCTCGCCCGGTGCGGCCCAGCGCGGGTCCACCCGGCGCAGATGCGCGTCCTGGGCGTCGGCGAGCGGGGACGCCAGGGGGAGCGGTGCGAACCGGCAGACGAACCGCATGCCCGCGTCGCCCCCGTCGCCCCGGACCCGGTGCTCCCACTCCGCGGGGCCGCCCAGCGGGGCGTCGAGCAGGAGATAGGTGGTCAGCCGGGGCTGCCCCGTCTCGGGGTGCGGCCGCCCGTCCACCGCGATCCGCCGGACGACGCGGGCTCCCCGCAACCCGGTCTCCTCGGCGACCTCGCGCAGGACGGCCCGCTCAGGGTCCTCGCCGGGCGCGACACCGCCCGCGGGCACCTGGGTGCCGGCCTCGGGGAAGGCCGGCTGGTCGAACACCAGCAGGGCGGGGGAGGGGTGACGCCGGATCACATAGGCGGCGACCCGGACGCGGGGCGGGGGAGAGGTCATGCACGGCATCCTCGCGTACGCCGATGAGCCTCCGTTCCACGGAACGTGGGCCGCGCACGCCGATGAGCCTCCGCCCGCCAGGCCCGGAGGGCCGTCGTTCAGGCCGACCCCGTACGAGGTGAGCGTCTGCCCGGCCGTCGGGTCCTCGCCCGGCGTTCCCTAGGCCGACGCCCGTACCACCAGCTCCGGTTCGAAGATCACCGAGGTCACCGGGCCGTCCGGCCGGGACAGCCGGTCCAGGAGCAGGCGCGTCATCTCCGCGGCCATCCCCTCCACCGGCTGGCGGACCGTGGTCAGCGGCGGGCGGCAGGCCAGGGCCGCGCTGCTGTCGTCGAAGCCGACCACCGCCACGTCCCCCGGCACAGAGCGGCCGTGCTCCCGCAGGACGTGGCAGGCCCCCAGCGCCATCAGGTCGTTGGCGGCGAACACCCCGTCCAGGTCGGGGTGTTCCGCCAGTAGCCGTTCCATCGCCGCCTCGCCGCTCTCCTGGGTGAACTGCCCCTCGACGATGGGGATGTACGGGTGCCCGTGGCGCGCCATGGTGTCCCGGAACCCCGTCAGGCGCGCCTGCCCCGCCGGTACGTCCAGCGGGCCGCTGATCGTCGCTATCCGGCGGCAGTTCCGGCCGAGCAGGTGCTCCGCCGCCAGCCGCGCACCGTCCTGGTGCGCGAGATCGACATAGCTGACCGGGACCGGCCGCGCGGGGCGGGCGAACAGGACGGCCGCCAGGCCGGCTTCGGCGATCAGGGCGGGCAGTGGGTCCTCGGCGTGCGTCGAGACGACAAGGGCCCCGTCCGCGCGGCCCTGCCGCAGGTACGCCACCACGTCCTCGCGTGCCCGCGACGACTCCGCGAACATCAGCACCGGGTGCATTCCGCGCGGCCGCAGGTAGTTGACCACCCCGGTCACCACCCGGCCGAAGAACGGGTCCGCGAAGACCTGCGCGGTGAAGGAACTCCCGTCCCCGGACGCGGTGGTGTCCTCGGATTCTTCTGCTGCCTTCGGCTCGACGCCCGCGCCCGACACCACCAGCGCGATGGCGTCGGCCCGCCGGGTGACCAGCGACCTGGCCGCCCGGTTGGGGGTGTAGCCCGTCACGGAGACCGCCCGGCGCACCGCCTCCTGGATCACCGGGTCGACATTGCGCACCCCGTTGACCACCCGGGAAACGGTGGCGCGCGAGACGCCCGCCGCCCGGGCCACGTCCTCCAGGGTGGGCGCTCCGGCCGACCGCAGATCATCCGTCATGAGCGTCTTTATAGCACTTCAGGAGAGCGCTCTCCATGGGGTGGCCTTCCTCCCGATACCGATGCGGAGGCGGCCATGCGTGCCTGGCCGGACGAGTCCCCGGAGGGCTGAACGCGGCCGGGCGAGAGGGAAGCTCAGGGCGGCGGTATTCGGCCACGGACGGGCCGGGTGCGGCTGAAGTATCACGTTTTGCTTGTGATCAGTCACTGTGCGGACCTACGTTGCCCCTTGCGAGATGTACCGAAGCCAGTGGGGGAGCCACGTATGGCCGCGACCGGACGGCACCGCAGATATCAGCCCAGTCGGATCAACCGTGCCTCGCTCACGGTGACGGCGGGCGGCGCGGGCATCGCGCTCCCGCTCATCACCGCGGCCTCGGCCGGGGCCGCTTCGGGCGAGGTCTGGGAGAAGGTCGCCGCCTGCGAGTCCAGCGGCAATTGGGCCATCAACACCGGCAACGGCTACTACGGCGGGCTGCAGTTCAGCGGCTCCACCTGGGCCGCGTTCGGCGGTACGGAGTACGCGCCACGCGCCGACCTCGCCACCCGTGAGCAGCAGATCGTCATCGCCGAAAGGGTGCTGGACGGCCAGGGGCCCGGCGCCTGGCCCACCTGTTCCGTACGGGCGGGGCTCACGCGCGGCGGCGACGCACCCGACACCACCCCGGGGGCCGGGACCGCCCCGCAGAGCGCGGGCAGCCGGACCGCCCAGGCACCGGCGCCGCAGAGCGCACCGCCCAGGCAGCCGCAGACCCGTCCCGCCGAGGCGACGCCCACCCATGTGCCGGGCAAGCGCGATGCGTACACCGTGGCGAGCGGCGACTCCCTCTCCGGGATCGCGTCCGCCCAGCGGGTCCCCGGCGGCTGGCAGGGCCTCTACGCCGCCAACCGCACCGTCGTCGGGAACGACCCGGACCTCATCTTCCCCGGACAGCGGCTGAGCCTGGACGGGAGCCGGGCGCCGAAGGCGGGGGAGGGGGCGAGCACCGGGAAGCCCGCACGGCAGACCGCTCCGAAGCCCTCGGCCACCGCCCCCGGGCCGAAGAAGGCGGACCAGCGCCAGGCCGAGCCCAAGAAGGAAGCCCCGAAGCGGCAGGCGCCCAAGAAGGAAGCGCCCGAGCAGCAGGCGCCGAAGCAGGAGGCGCCCAAGAAGGCCGCCCCCAAGAAGGCCGCCCCCAAGAAGGAACAGCCCGCTCCGGAACGCGCCGTACGGCACTCCGGTTTCAGCGCCCCGGTCGCCGCCGGCACCGGCACCCCGTACCGCCAGGCCGGCTCCTGGTCCAGCGGCTACCACACCGGTGTGGACTTCCCCGTGCCCACCGGGACGTCCGTGAAGTCGGTGGCCCCGGGCCGCGTCGTCTCGGCCGGCTGGGCCGGAGCGTACGGCTACGAGGTCGTCATCCGGCACAGCGACGGCAAGTACAGCCAGTACGCCCATCTCTCCGCGCTCCACGTGCGCGCCGGGCAGTCCGTCTCCGGCGGGCAGCGCATCGCCCGCTCCGGCTCCACGGGCAACAGCACAGGGCCCCACCTGCACTTCGAGATCCGCACGGGCCCCGGCTACGGCTCGGACGTCGACCCGCTCGCCTACCTGCGAGCAGGCGGCGTCAGGGTCTGAACCCTCCGCTCGGAGCGGGGGCGCCGCAGGGTGGATCCGCCGCGCCGCTGCTGCTCCGCGAGCGGCCCCGGCGTACCGAACTCCACCTGCGGCACGGCACGCCCCGGCGGCAGGGGCGATGACTTGGTGGCCGAGG
This sequence comes from Streptomyces rubiginosohelvolus, assembly GCF_014649875.1. Lineage (GTDB taxonomy): Bacteria > Actinomycetota > Actinomycetes > Streptomycetales > Streptomycetaceae > Streptomyces > Streptomyces rubiginosohelvolus. The sequence continues at coordinate 82,780 of NZ_BMTW01000015.1, forward strand.
GCGCCGGTCCCGGCACGGCAGGCGCATCGGACACATCCGGCGACGACGAGGACTGACCGTCCTCCTGCCCCTCCGCGCCGCGAGCCCCGTCCACCCCGTCCGGGGCCGCGCGCCGGGCTCCCGGGCCCGCCGGCTCCGGGTTCGCCAACGCCTCCTCGGCGTGCTCCCGATTCATCCGCTCCCGCGTCAGCATGATGAGGCCGGCGGCGGCCAACGCCCCGCAGGAGAGGGCGAGGACCGTGCCGGGGACGCCGAGACGGAAGTGCTCGCCGAACAGGGTGAGGCCGATGGCGGCGGCCACCACCGGGTTGACCACCGTCACCGTGGCCAGCGGAGCGGTGAGCCCGGCGCCCCGGTACGCGGCCTGGGACAGGAACAGGCCCGCCGCGGCGAGCCCGGCGATCACCAGCAGCGGCAACGCACCCGAGCGCACCGAACCGGACGTCCACTCCACGGCCACGGTCTTGGTGAACACCGAGGCCATCCCGAACGCCGCCCCCGCGCCCGTGGCCAGGACGATGCTGCGCAGGACCGGCCGGCGCAGCGTACGGGAGAAGACGACGAGCGCGCCCACGGCCCCGAACGTCACCGCGGCCAGCAGCACCTGCTCCGGGCCGTTCAGGGTGTGCGGTTCGGCGTTCCCCGTGAGCGCCAGCAGTCCGCCGAGCCCCGCCGTCGCCATCAGCGCCCCGCGCCACGCCGTCGCGCCCGCCCGCCGCCCGACGAACAGGGCCGCCATCGGTAGGGCGAAGACGATCGTCAGCGCCCCGAGGGGCTGGACCAGGCTGAGCGGACCGTAGGCGAGCGCCACCACGTGCAGGACCGCACCGACCCCGTTGAGGACGACGGCGACCCACCACACGGCGTTGCGCAGCAAGGCGTGCCAGGCGTTGTCATCGGTCGCGGCCACGCGCTCCTGGATGATCGCGCCGGCCGCGTAGGCGACCGCGGAGACCAGTGACAGCAGCACGGACAACGCAAGGGAGCTCATGTACACCACGATGTCCCGTCCGGGGCCCCACGTCGTCGTCCTTGAGTCTCCACTTCGGCGTACTGCCCCAGTAGTACGCCCGTCGGACCGACGTCCTCCTCCTGACGGTAGTCCTGCCGCCCCCAGCCGTCAGAAGTTGTCGCCCGGCGGATACGGTGAGCCGCCGGGGCGGCACAGTCGGTGGCCGCCGGACCGGTCACGGGAGCGGGACCGCGGACGGACCGGAGACGGAGGGGGAACGGGCCATGGACCTGGCACAACTGGCATCGGTCGGGGGATTCTTCGCGCTGCGGACCACCCCGGTGCCGGACGGCGGACACCGGCCGCTGGAGCGGCTGTACGCGGGCGAGAACGCTCCGCTCGCCGCGCGTGTCGACCGGGTCGCGGAGCGGCTTCGGGCCCCCGAGCGCCGGGTCGCCGCCTCCATCGCCCATCTCGGTCTGGCCGCGCGGCTCTGGTCCATCGCCCTGGGCCCCGCCGCGCTGTTCGGGCGGATCCCCGCCCTGGCCCCCGGCGACCTCCACTGGGACCCGTCGTCCACCTCGCCGGACGACCTGTGGCTCGCGGGGACGGCCGAGCTGCCCGGCACGGCGGCCCGGATCCGCGAGGAGGTCCAGCACGGGCATCTGGTCCCGCTGGCCGACGCGTTCCGGCGCGACGGGAACATCTCCCCGCAACTGCTGCGCGGCAACGCGGGATCAGCCCTCGCCGGGGCCGTACGCGAACTCGTCGCCTTCGCCCGCGCCCAGGACCGGCCGGACGTGGCCGCACGGGCCCGCGCGCTGGCGGCCGAGCTCTTCGACGACGAGACGCTGCGCGACACCGGGTCCCCGCACGGTCCGGCGTTCCGGCGGCGCAGCTGCTGTCTGTACTGGCGCTGTCCCGGCGGCGGGGTGTGCGGTGACTGCGTGTTCGACCGGGCGCCCGGCTCCGCTCGGGCCGGGGCATAACGCCGGAAGGACGTTCAGGAAGGCAGCACGGCGTCTATGGCGTCGTCCACCGACGGCAGGACGGGCAGGGCGCTGTCGAGGCCGATCATGCCGATCAGGCGCCGCATGAACGGGGACGGGGCCGCGAGACGCAGCCGGTCGCCGAGCGCGGTGTGCCCCTGGAGGAGCACGTTCACTGTCGTCGAGTCCGCGAATCCGACGCCGGAGAGATCCACGACGACCGGGCCCGAGCCGTCCTCGGCCGCCGAGGTCAGAGCCAGGCCCAGGGGGGACACGCTGTCGATGTCGAGGTCACCCGAGACGGTCAGGACCAGGGCGCCCCGCTCCCGCCGGGTGGTGATTCTGACGGCTCTGTCCTCGTTGGGCGATGAAAGCACGGAAGGCACCTCGGGCGGGATCGGAAGGGAGCGGAGAGCCGTGCCGCCGGAGGGGCCGGCAGCGCTCCGTCCCTGGTCGCGGCGGGATATCGGGATAACGATAGAAGTAACAGTTGCCATTTGACAACATTCTCCATCGGGTAACAATCTGATCCCCGCCGGTTGATCGTCCGGCTGTCGACGGCGGAGTGCCGATGGATGCGGAAGCAGGGGCTGGATGAGGCTAGGCGCTGTCGGCGACATCATCGCGGAGCGGGGAGGCGTCCGTATCCCGTTCCGGGGAAAGGCGCTCCGAAGCCGCGGCATGGAAGGCCGCGAGTCCGTCCGTGAGCGCGGCGAGGTCGGCGGGAGCCATCCGCTCCAGCACGGCGTTCAGCTCGGCGGCGCGCAGGGCCCGGTATTCTTCGAGGAGGGCGCGGCCACGAAGACTCAGCCGCAGTTCCAACTCGCGTCGGCTGGTCGGGCTGGGTGCACGCAGCACGAGCCCCATCGCCTCCATCCGGTCGCAGAGCCGGCTGACGGAGGGGGCGCGCGAGCCCAGGGCTTCCCCCAGGGCCCGCAGATTGGTGCCTTCGTGCTTCTCGATCACCAGAAGGGCACGGAGCTGGGAGGGCGATACGGTTCCCGAAGCGGCGGATTCCTGGCCCCGGCCCCACAGCACCTCCAGCAGCTCCGAGGCGGCGACGGCGTAGACGGACGCCTGTTCGCCATTGCGGGGGCGGAATCCTCGGTGGGGCATTCAGCCACTCTGTCACCCGTCAGCCCTACTTGTCAGCCCGGGCCCGGCCCTTACCACGTAGCAGGACGAAGAATGCGCGAGAGACCGTGAACAGACGAACCCACATCGAGGCCGCAGTGCGGGCCGCCGCGCCGCACGCTCTGCTGGCCGCCCTGCGCGCCGAGCTCATCAGCGCCTACGGGGCCCTCGCGGTGGAGCTGCACCTCGCCGACTACGGTCTGCGGGTCCTCACCTCGCTGGACGGGCCCGACGGCGAGAGCGAGCCGCTGTCCCTCCACAACAGCCCCGAGGGCCGGGCGTTCGGCAGCCAGGAACCCCGTGAGCAGCAGGTCCGGCACGACGACGCCGTCGATCACCACCTGCCCGTGACCGTCCGGGGCGAACGGCTCGGCATCCTCACCGTCCGGCTGCCCCAGACGCTGTCCACCCCGGAGCTGGTCGGCGAGCTGACCCACGTCGCCGACCTGCTGGGACACGAGATCCTGGTCGCCGAACGGGACACCGACCTGTATCAGCGCGCCCGGCGCACCAGCCGTCTCACCCTGGCCGCCGAGATGCAGTGGCAGCTGCTGCCCGCCCGCGCCTGCACCGCCGCCGAGTTCGCCATCGGGGCCCAGCTGGAGCCCGCGTACGCCATACACGGCGACAACTTCGACTGGGCCGCCGACGGCGACGAGCTGACCCTCGCGGTGACCAACGGCATGGGCGAGGGCATACAGGCCTCCCTCCTCACCAACCTCGCCGTCAACGCCCTCCGCAACGCCCGCCGGGCCGGCATCGGCATCGCGGACCAGGCGGCCCTCGCCGACCAGGCCATCTACGACCAGCACCGCGGCGCCTCCCATGTCTCCACCCTGCTGCTCCGCTTCGAGCTGGCGACCGGCCGCGTCGGCGTCGTCGACGCGGGATCGCCGCAGCTGTGGATGCAGCGCGGCCGCTCGGTCCATCGGATGGAGCTGGAGGCGCAGCTGCCGCTCGGCATGTTCGAGGAGTCGCAGTACACGGTCCAGGAGTTCCACGTCGAGCCCGGCGACCGGCTGCTGCTGTTCAGCGACGGCGTGTACGACGCGGTGTCCCCGCTCGGCGAGGCCTACGGGGACCGCATGCTGGCCCGCGCCATCCAGTCGACCCGGCTCCTGCCCGCCGCCACCGTGCCGCGCGCGATCCTCGCCGAACTCGCGGAGTACCGGATCACGGAGACGCTCGACGACGCGCTGGTCCTGTGCCTGGACTGGTTCGGCCGGCAGAAGGACTGACCGGAAGGGCTGACCAGGAGACAGGGCTGACCGGCCGGCCGGATACTCCCTAGGGCGCGTCGAAGGCGCGGCGGGAGGCCTCGATGTGGCCGATGTGCTCATGGGTCCAGTCGCACATCACATGGACCGTCCGGCGCAGGCCCTGCCCCGGCTCGGTGAGCGTGTACTCGACCCGCGGGGGCACGGTGGGGTGGACGCACCGCTCGACGAGTCCGTAGCGCTCCAGCATCCGCAGGTTCTGGGTGAGCATCTTGTGGCTGATGCCCTCGACCTCGCCCCGCAGCTCGCTGAAGCGGAGAGTGCCCTCGCCCAGGGCCTCGATGATCAGGAGCGCCCACTTGTTGGCGACGTCGGAGAAGATCTCGCGCGCCAGCGAGTCCGCGCGCCGCAGATCCGCGTCCTCGGGCGAGCCGCTGAACTGTTTGGTCACCATGAGGTTCCCCTGTCACCCAAAAGTGCGTTCTTCCTTGTCGACGCACACTCTCCTACGGTTCCTGAGTAACCACAAGTGACCGGTAACCGTCCGGTCCGGTGGAGAACGGGGGCACGGCCCCCAGGACGAGGAGGCGAGAGGTATGGCCATCACCCTGGTGAACCCGAGCGGACTGCCGGAGATCGGCGCCTACCGGCAGGTGTCGGTCGCGACCGGATCGAAGCTGGTCTTCATTGCCGGGCAGGTCGCCTGGGACGCGGACGGCGCCACCGTCGGTGCGGGCGACCTCGCCGCGCAGGTCGAGCAGTGTTACGTCAACATCGGCACGGCCCTCACCGCGGTCGGCGGCACGTTCGCGGACGTCGCGAAGCTGACCGTGTACGTCGTGGACTGGACGCCCGAGAAGATGCCGCTGTTCCTGGAGGGCGTGGCCCGGGCCGCAGCGCGACTGGGGACCACCCCCGTACCGCCCGGCACGCTGGTGGGCGTCGCGGCTCTGGACGTCCCCGACCACCTGGTCGAGGTCGAGGCCACCGCCGTCCTCGACTCCTGAGAAGGGAGCCGGCCGTCAGGGGGGAGCCGGCCGGGCTCAGGTGCTGAGCTGGAACTCCGCGCGGATCCGCTTGCCCACCGGCACCCGCTCGGCGGTGAGCCGGTCGCAGAGCGCCACGACGATCTCCATGCCGTGGCCGCCGAGACGGGACGGGTCGGGGGCGTACAGCACGGGCATCGCGGTGCTGCTGTCGTACACCGTGACGCTGATGCGCTCCGCGTTGCCCTCCAGCTCCAGCATGTAGGGCCCGTGGCTGTAGCGGTCGGCGTTGGTCACCAGCTCACTGACGGCCAGCATCAGATCGCTGCGCGTGTGCTCGCCGATCCGGGCGAGGCACTCCACCGTGAGCCTCGTCAGGAAGCGGTCGGCGAGCGCACGGGCCAGCGCGATGCAGCCAGGCTCGCCGTCGAAGACCTCGGCGCTGAGCAGTACCTCGGCGGAGGGCGGTACCTCGACGGAAGCCGGCGCCTGACCCGGTTCTTCCGGTGGGGAGGTGACCTGTTCGTTCATGTGCTCCAGCCAGGGCGCCGCAGTGAGGTCGGAGACCTTTTCCGCCAATCGTCTACCCGTGGCGAACGATCCCACTCCAGGAGATCCGGACCGATCCTACGCACGTCCGGGCAGCCGCACCACGGTCACGAAGAACTCGTCGATCTGGCGGACGGCCGCGATGAACTGGTCGAGGTCCACCGGCTTCGTCACGTAGGCGTTGGCGTGCAGCTTGTAACTGCGCAGGATGTCCTCCTCGGCCGAGGAGGTGGTGAGGACGACCACGGGGATGAGGGCGAGTTCGGGGTCGCCCTTGATCTGCTCCAGCACCTGCCGGCCGTCGTACTTGGGCAGGTTCAGGTCCAGCAGCACCAGGTCGGGGCGGGGGGCCTCGGCGTACTCGCCGCGTCGGTAGAGGAAGTCCAGCGCCTCCTGCCCGTCGCGCACGACGTGCAGGGTGTTGCGGATCTTGTTGTCCTCGAAGGCCTCACGGGTCATCAGCTCGTCGCCGGGGTCGTCCTCGACGAGCAGGACCTCGATGGGCTGCACAGGGGTGTTCACGAAGCGTCTCCCGACTGGCTGGTGAGCTGGGCGTGAGCGAGCAGCTCCGCCGTGGTGTGGGTGGGCGCCTCGGGCGCGACGGGCAGGGTGAAGTGGATCCGGGTGCCTTCGCCTGGTTCGGGCTCCAGCCAGATCCGGCCACCGTGGAACTCGATGATCTTCCGGCAGAGTGCCAGACCGATGCCCGTGCCGTCGTACTCGTCCCGGGCGTGCAGCCGCTGGAAGATGACGAACACCTTGTCCGCGAACTCGGGCGCGATCCCGATCCCGTTGTCCGACACGGTCAGGTGCCAGTTCTCGTCCTCGCGCTCGCAGTCGACGGTGATCCGGGGCGGACGGTCGGGGTGGCGGAACTTCACCGCGTTGCCGACGAGGTTCTGCCAGACCATGGTGAGGGCGGTGGCGTCCCCGACGAGCTCCGGCAGCTCCTCGGGCCGTTCGACGACCGCCCCCGACTCCTCGACCGCCGTGGCCAGATTGCCCAGGGCACGGTCGAGCGACCGCCCCAGGTCGACGGGCTTCCAGCTCTCGTGGACCCGGCCCACCCGCGAGAAGGTCAGCAGGTCGTTGATGAGCACCTGCATGCGCTTGGCGCCGTCCACCGCGAAGGCGATGTACTGCTTGCCCCGGTCGTCCAGCTCCGTCCCGTACCGCTTCTCCAGCAGCTGGCAGAACGAGGCGACCTTGCGCAAAGGCTCCTGAAGGTCGTGCGATGCGACGTACGCGAACTGCTCCAGCTCGGAGTTGGAGCGGCGCAGTTCCTGCGTCTGGTCCGCCAGCAGGTCTTCCCGCTTCTGCGTCTCGGCCAGCTCGTCGGAGAGCCGCTGGCGCATGTTCTCCACGGCCCCGGCCACGGCCTGGACGTCGGAAGGGCCCTCGATCTCGATCCGGCGGTCGAAGGTGCCCGAGCGCACCGCCTCAGATGCCGCACGCAGCCGGTTCAGCGGCATGCCCACCACCCGGTGCAGCAGGACGCTCAGCGCCACGATGGTCAGCACGAGAACGCCGAGCAGGATGCCCACCACCCAGTCGCGGGTGGAGCGCGCGGCGTTCAGGTCGGCCCGCGCCCGGTCACGGGCCTCGGCCAGATGCCCCTGCTGGGCGGTGTAAGCGCGCCGCAGGCTGTCGAACTCCGTCTTGCTGCTCTGGAGCTGCGCGGTGGTGCCGGAGCGGCTGGGACCGCCCTCCCGCACCGCCGCGATCAACGGCTCGGCCTTGTCCCGCCGCCACCGGCCGGCTGCTGCCTCGATGGCGTCGAGGTCATTCGTGAGTCGCTCGTCGTCGCCGACCAGCTCCCGGGCCTGAGCCAGCCGCTCCAGCTCTGCGCTCTTCCCTGCCTCGTACGGCTCCAGGAAGGAGCGGTCACCGGTCAGGGCGAACCCCCGGACCCCCGTCTCCTGGTCGAGCAGGGCGTTCTGCAGCTGGAAGGAGACCGATCGCGCCGGCTGGATACGGTCCACCAGCTCGTCGGTGCGCTCCGACATCCGGGACAGCACCAGTCCGCCGACCACCAGGCAGCCGCAGACGACCACGACGAAACCGCCGAGTATCAGATGGACCCAGGACTGCACCGGCAGCCGAGCGGCGAGGCTCGTTCCCGGTGTCCCCTTGGTGCTGTCAGTGCTCATCGTCTTCCGATCCCCAGGCCAGGTGCAGTACGGCCACATCGTCCGCGAGCCCGCCGTACGGCGCGGCCCCCTCGGCGGCTCCCGCCACCAGGGCGTCGACGAACGCGGAGGCCGGCAGATGCCCGTTGTCCTGCGCCATCGCCAGCAGCCCTTCTTCGCCCAGGCGGCTTTCCGGTCCGTCGCGCCCCTCGAAGAGGCCGTCGGTGAAGAGCACCAGGCCCGCTCCGGGCGACAGCGGAATGTCCACCGTCGGCCATCGGCCCATTCCGGGCAGCAGCCCGAGTGCCATGCCGCCTTCCGGCTCGACCCACGTCACACCGGTGCCCTGGCGCAGCAGCAGGCCGGGGTGACCGGCCCGCAGGATCTCGACGCTTCGCCGGTCCGGCGGGAACACCAGGGAAGTGACCGTGGCGAACACATGCGCGTCCGAGCGCTCGGCGACCAGGATCTCCTCCAGCAGGGCGATCTGGTCGACGTGGGACGTGCCGCACAGTACGGCGGTACGCCAGGCCACCCGCAGACACACACCGAGCGCGGCCTCGGCCGCACCGTGCCCGGAAACATCGCCGATCACCGCGTGCACCGTGCCGTCCGCGGTCTGTACGACGTCGTAGAAGTCACCGCTCAGCAGCCCGTGGACACGACCCGGCTCGTAACGGGCGCGGGCCCGGAACAAGTCGTCCCGCAGTAGCGGTACGGGCAGCAGACCACGCTCCAGCCGGGCGTTCTCCTGGGCCATCAGCTGGTTGGCGCGCAGTGCCGCGGCGGCCCGCTCGACCTCCTTGCGCTGCAGGGCGTAGCGGATCGCGCGCGACAGGATCTCGGGGCCCAGCCGGCCTTTCACCAGGTAGTCCTGGGCGCCTCCGGCGACCGCGCGGAGCCCGGTGCCCGAGTCCTCCAGGCCGGTGAGGACGACGATCGCGGCCTCGCCGTCGGTCTCCAGGATCTGACGCACGGCGTCCAGGCCGTGGGCGTCGGGAAGATGAAGATCGAGCAGCACGCACACCGGCGCGGTCGAGGCGCGCAGGAACGTGCGGGCCTCACCCAGTGTCTTGCACCAGGTGAGGGCGGAGTCCAGCTCGCTGTCCGAGAGCATCTCCTCGACGAGCAGCGCGTCACCGGCGTCGTCCTCGACCAGCAGGATCGTCGCGGTCCACAGCGGAGACTCGGGATGGTGGGGGATGCCGACCTGCTGGGTCGGGATACCGGGCGCGCCCGCAGGAATCTGCGATGTGCCCACGGGTGACTCGGTCAAGCCTTCACCCTCTCGTGCGACGGCACGGTGCGTCCGGCCTGATCGTCGCAAAGCATATGCGAGGGATACGTCCCGTCGGCCCCCGCCCGGAAGAGCGGACGGCACGAAGCCGCCCGCCCGTAGGGGCGGACGGCTTCGGACTCGGGACGGGACCCGAACGGTGTGCGGGATCTCACGCCTCGACGCTCATACCCTTGCGCAACTGCTGGACGATCCGGCTGAGCAACCGCGACACATGCATCTGGGAAACGCCCAGCTCAGCCCCGATCTGCGACTGCGTCATCTCCGCCCCGAACCGCATCTGCACGATGCGGCGCTCCCGGTCGTCGAGCTGCTCCAGCAGCGGGGCCAGGGTGTGCAGGTTCTCGACGGTCTCCATGCCCGGATCCGCCTCGCCGAGCACATCGGCGTACGCCCGCTGCTCCTGGCCGGAGTCGCTGTCCGCGGACGGGGTGTCCAGCGAACCGGCCGAGTAGCCGTTGGCGGCCACGAGCCCCTCGATGATCTCCTCCTCGGGGAGGTCGAGGTGGGCGGCCAGCTCCTTGACGGTGGGGTCGCGGTCGAGCTTGGCGGAGAGCTGCTCCTTCGCCTTGGCCAGGTCCACGCGCAGCTCCTGGAGCCGCCGCGGCACGTGCACCGACCAGGTGGTGTCGCGGAAGAACCGCTTGATCTCCCCGACGATGTAGGGCACGGCGAAGGTGGCGAACTCGACCTCGCGGGAGAGGTCGAACCGGTCGATCGCCTTGATCAGGCCGATCGTGCCGACCTGGATGATGTCCTCGGTGTCGTCGCCGCCGCGGTTGCGGAACCGGGACGCGGCGAAACGCACCAGGGAGAGGTTCATCTCGATGAGGGTGTTGCGCGCGTACTGGTGCTCGTGCGTGCCCTCCTCCAGCGTCTGGAGGCGGTCGAAGAAGATCTTGGAGAGGGCGCGGGCGTCCTGCGGGGCCACCTTCCCGGCGTCCTCGATCCAGGGCAGCTCCCCCGTGACGTCCGCTGCCTGCGTGCCGATCCGGCCGTCGCTCAACTGCGCCGTACTTCCGGTGGCTCGCGCCGACATCGTCGTCATGATGACGCCCTCCCTGTTGACCAGTGCATGTGTGTCGGACCAGCGCCTGCCCCGCCTTCGCGAAGTCATGCACATCTTTTTCAGATTTCTTCGATCGCCCTCCGGACGCCCCGCCTGCGGCACCCGTTCGCCCGAACGGAGCAGTGGCCCGCGCATGGCAAACTTGAGCGGGGTGTTTCGGCCTGCGGTGACCCACGACCCGCGGCGAGAAGATGACAGAGGAACGGCAATGACGGTGACAGAGGACAGCCCGGAGTTCGCTCCCGGAATCGAGGATTTCGGTCCCGGAATCGACCCGGAGCGGCTGGCCGTCTGCCTGAGCGTGCTCGACGAGCTCGACAAGATCGAGGTGGACCACCCGGACGCGATCCTCGTCCGCCGTGCCACCGCCGGGATCTACCGCACCGTGAAGCAGCGCCGCCGCCAGGAGCGCCGCGCCGCCAAGACCGCCCACGACCGGGCCGTCACCGAGGCCACGGCGACCGGCTCGGCCGAGCGCATCGACGACGAGACGCAGGGCGTGCTGCCCTCCTCCTCCGCCCAGGCCGAGATCGCGGGCATCCTCCAGCGGCCCAGGTCCTGCTACATCTGCAAGACGCGGTACGTCGAGGTGGACGCGTTCTACCACCAGCTCTGCCAGCCCTGCGCCCAGGAGAACCGCGCCCGCCGCGACGCCCGTACGGACCTGACCGGACGCCGGGCGCTGCTCACCGGCGGCCGGGCGAAGATCGGCATGTACATCGCGCTGCGGCTGCTGCGCGACGGCGCGCACACCACCATCACCACCCGCTTCCCCAACGACGCGATCCGCCGCTTCAAGGCGATGGAGGACAGCGACGAGTGGATCCACCGGCTGAAGATCGTCGGCATCGACCTCCGCGACCCGGCCCAGGTCGTCGCGCTGGCCGACTCCGTCGCCGCCGAGGGGCCGCTGGACATCCTGATCAACAACGCCGCCCAGACCGTGCGCCGCTCCCCGGGGGCCTACAGCGAGCTGGTGAGCGCGGAGTCGGCGCCGCTGCCCGCGGGCGAGCTGCCCGCCGCCGAGGTCATCGGCACCTTCAACAGCGGTTCGGTCGACCGGGTCGCCGCCCTGCCCAGCGCCCGCAAGGAGGGCCTGAGCGCCCAGGAGGTCACCGACCTCGCCCTGGTCACCGGCTCCGCATCGCCGGCCCGGATCGCGGCGGGCACCGCGATCGACGCGGGCGGCCTCGTACCCGACCTGCACGACACCAACAGCTGGATCCAGACGGTCGACGAGGTCGAGCCGATCGAGCTTCTCGAAGTCCAGCTCTGCAACTCCACCGCACCGTTCATCCTGATCAGCCGACTGCGCCCGGCGATGGCCGCGACCGCAGCGAAGCACGCGTACGTCGTCAACGTATCGGCGATGGAGGGCGTCTTCAGCCGTGGCTACAAGGGCGCGGGCCACCCGCACACCAACATGGCCAAGGCCGCGCTCAACATGCTGACGCGTACCAGCGCCCAGGAGATGTTCGAGAAGGACGGCATCCTGATGACGGCCGTGGACACCGGCTGGATCACCGACGAGCGCCCGCACCCGGACAAGATGCGCCTCGCCGATGAGGGCTTCCACGCCCCGCTCGACCTGGTCGACGGCGCGGCCCGGGTCTACGACCCGATCGTGCGCGGTGAGGGCGGAGAGGCCCTCCACGGCTGCTTCCTCAAGGACTACGCCCCGGCGAACTGGTAATCCCGACGGCCCAACCGGCCCGACGGTCTCCGCGCGGCGGCCGGGAACCCGGCCCAGGATGATTCCTGGGCCGGGTTTTCGCTTACCCGGTGGCCGAAAGTGACCTACCGCACACGTTCTATCGAGCGCGGAGGCGCTCATTTGGTTACGCTGATGCGAACGGACGTCATCGAGGGGCCCACGAAGGTTCCTCGACCGTCCTGGGACACGGTCGGTAACCCGGCCGCTGTTCCGCCCCGAACCGGCGCCACCGCGACCGACATATCACCATCCCTGCCCCGCTCGGGGCGGTCGCGCTCCGGCATCGGTGCCGGAGCGTCGGCGACGCCCTGGGTGACGCGACACAGAGGAGTGCGCGGTGACGACACCGGAACTGACCGAACGCGAAATGCGCCCCGCCGAACGGACCTCGGGGCGGCCCGGCCGCCCCGAGAAGCTGCGGAACATCGAGGTCTGGGCCAGGTCCGCCCCGATCCGGCTCGCCGGATACGAGGACGACCTCGCCGAGCCGCACATCCTGCCCGGCATCGACTGACCCCCGAGGCTCTCTAGCGCGACCCGCGGCCCGTCCCCCCGCTCTTCCGCTCCGGCGGCAGCGGCCGGGAGACGGGCCGCAGGAATTCCCGGACGTAGGTGCGGTGCCACCAGCATCCGGTGGCCCGCAGCTCCCGGAGCCCGGTGAACCGGTAGCGGAACACCCGGGCGCGCACCTGGCGGGGCGGCCCGTCGGGGAACGGGTTGTGGCCGAGCAGCCGGAGCGTGTCCCGGTCGCCCTCCAGCAGTCGCTCGGTGAACGGTCCGAACCAGGAGCGCGCGTACGCGGGGGAGAGCGCCGCGAACCACATCATCCAGTCCAGCCGCAGGTGGTACGGGGCGAACAGACGCGGCAGCCTGCGCGGATCGCCCGGCTTGCCGCGGAAGCCGTACTCCCGCCACTCGGTGCCCTCGTGCACCACCGGATCGGCGCTGCCCTCCACCACGACCTCCAGCCGCATCCGGCTGATCGAACCGAACGCGCCATAGGTGTTGACCAGGTGCAGGGGATCGTAGGACCGGTTCATCGCCTGCCGCCGCGAGACCAGATTGTGCGCCGGGCGGTAGCTGAGCACCAGCACCAGGGCGGTCACGGCGATGACGACCACCTCGTACCAGAGGGGCGGCGCGGCCTGGGCCGGCGGCGGCCCGGCCAGGGGAGTCCAGTCGATCACGGAGAGCGCCAGCGCGATCGTGAGCCAGTTCAGCCAGGCGAAGTTCCCCGACAGGACCAGCCAGAGCTGGGTGAGGACCATCAGTCCGGCCGCCGCGCTCGCCACGGGCTGCGGGGTGAACAGCAGGAAGGGCACCAGCAGCTGCGTGACATGGTTGGCCGCCACCTCCACCCGGTGCACGGGCCGGGGCAGATGGTGGAAGAACCAGCTCAGCGGCCCCGGCATCGGCTGGGTCTCGTGGTGGAAGTCCAGGCAGGTCAGCTCCCGCCAGCACGCGTCGCCCCGCATCTTGATCAGCCCCGCGCCGAACTCCACCCGGAACAGCAGCCACCGCAGCAGCCACAGCACCAGGACCGGAGCGGCGGTGTCCCCGGTGCCGAGGAAGACCGCCAGGAACCCCGTCTCCAGCAGCAGCGACTCCCAGCCGAACCCGTACCAGACCTGCCCCACCTGGACGATCGACAGATACAGCACCCACGGCAGCGCCCAGAGCAGCATCCCGCCCCACAGCGGCAGCAGACCGTCGAGACCGGCGATCAGCGCCACCGAGACGGCGCAGCCGCTCCAGGCGACGGCGGCGAAGAGGCGGTCCGAGTAGTGCAGCCGGAAGAGCCCCGGAGCCGCTCGCCAGGGGGTGCGCCGCAGCAGGTCGGGGACGGGCAGCATGCCGCGCTCGCCGATCAGCGCCCGGAACTGGAGCGCGGCGGAGAGGAAGGCGACCAGATAGACCACGGCCAGGGCCCGCTGGAAGATCAGCCGGCTCAGCCAGTAGCCGTCCGCGGTGAACCACTCCATCCCTGCCAGTATCGGCCGACGGGCGGCCCGGGGCTCCCCGCCGGCCGCGACCGGCGGTTCCCGGGCCCCTCCGCCCGCGGGCCGCGCGGGTCAGCCCGCCGCGACGATCCGGCGGAGCGTACGGCCGAGCCTGCGCGCGTACCAGTGCTGCACGACCGGCACCAGCGGCCCGGCGAGCCGGGCGTACCAGGAGGCGGGGCGGGAGAACGCCAGGACGGTGAACCACACCGTGCCGTCGTCCGCGAGGTCCACCACGAAGCATTCCTCGCCGCGTTCCGGATGCCCGGCCAGGGTGCCGTAGCCGAAGCCGGTGCGGCCGTCCTCCCCGTACGCCGTCCAGATCACCTCGCACGGGGCGGTGAAGCGCAGCGGGCCCAGGCCCAGGGAGACCCGGACGCTTCCGCCGGGCTCCGCGCGCCGGGCCGAAGCCTCCACCCGGGCGCCCGACGCACGGTGCATCCGCCACTCGGTGATCGCCGCGCCGGCGGCCGCGAAGTCCGCCGCGCCCCGGCCGACCCGGGTGCTGTGGTGGAGGTGGTGGTAGCCCCGGGGGAGCGGGCCGAGGCGGGTCGCTCCGACCTCCGGGTAGGTGAGGGTGCTCATGCGGTCCTGCCTTCGGTGTGGGTGCGGACGGCGGCGCGGGAGGCGTCGTGGGTGTGGATGCGCCGCCAGGCCAGCAGCGAGCAGAGCGCGAAGCCCAGCGCGTTGCCGAGACCGTGGGTGGCGGCCATCCAGGTCAGGGTGGGGTGGGGGAGCCCGGTCGCCTCGCCGAGCGCCCAGCTCAGCGCGAGCAGCATCGTCGCCACCAGGACGGCGGCGGAGGAGAGCAGCAGGAGCCGTGTCGTCCGGTCGCGCCCCTCCTCGTGCCCCATGCGCCAGGTCAGCAGCCCCACGGTCCACATCCCGGCCGTCAGGACGACGGCCCCGGCGAGTTCGGCCCAGTCGCCGATGAAGTACCCGACGAGGACGATGAGGGTGCCCAGCGGCACGCTCAGCGCGGCGAAGCGGCCCGCGGGACCGTCGGAGACCCGGCAGACCAGCCCGGCGATCAGGGCGGCGGCGAATCCGGCGAAGTGGAAGTGCGGCACGGTCAGCGCCAGGATGCCGAGATCGAACCCGAACAGCTCGTGCCCCGAACGCTCGGCGACCAGCGCGGTCGCGGCGACGGCCGGGGTGACCAGCGCGGTGAGCAGGGCGATGCCGGCCGGGTCGAGGTTCCGGCCCCGGGCCGCCCGGCGCGGGGCGTGCAGGGCGAGCAGGACGGTTCCCGCCGTGTAGACGCAAGCGAGCGCCGTGGCCGTGGCGCCGCGCGGCAGCCAGAGGGCGAGCGCGCCCGGCGCGGCGAAGAGCGGCCAGAGCCGGCGGATCCGCTCCAGTTCCGGCTGCTCGGTCAGCCGCAGACCCGCCGGCACGACGACGAGCATGCCCAGCATGACGATGACGTTGACCAGTGCGGACATGACTTCCCCCCTTGTTTGAACGTGTTCAACTCTCTGGTGTGAGCGTAGAGGATCAATTGAACGCGTTCAAGACGGGGGCGACGGCCGGCTGTCCGCTTGCGGGTCCGTGCCGGGTGCGGCACAGATAGGTGACACCGAACCGTTCCTCCGGGACAGGCAGGAGAGCTCTGTGCGCTCACAAGGACGATTGCGGCGTACCGCGCTCGCCGCGCTCTCCGCCGGGGTGCTGCTCGCCGTCGCCGGCTGCGGCGAGGGCGGCGACCGCACGGCGAAGGGCACCACGGGCACCGCGGAGGCCAAGGACGTCCTCCTCCAGCCGCTCGCGTCCCCCGGTCCCGGACCGTTCACCGCGTCCACGGCGCGGGCGGCGGACTCCCCGTCCCCCACCGGCGCACCGGACGACGAACCGGACTCCGGCACCCGTACGGTCCATCCGGTCTCCGGCGCCGTCCCCGGGCTCTACGGCGGTACCCGATCGGTCGCCGCCTGCGATGTCGAGAAGCAGACCACCCTCCTGACGGACGACAAGAAGAAGGCGAGCGCCTTCGCCGAGGCGGCCGGCATCGAGGCCGTGCAGATCCCGGGCTATCTGAAGTCCCTCACCCCCGTCGTCCTGCGCGCCGACGCCCAGGTCACCAACCACGGCTACAGCGCCGGATCGGCCACCGCCTTCCAGGCTGTGCTCCAGGCGGGCACCGCCGTCCTCGTCGACAGCCGCGGAATGCCCCGGGTCCGCTGCGCCTGCGGCAACCCGCTGGGCCCGCCCGTGGTCGCCGACGGCAAGGTCGCCCACCGGGGAGAGCGCTGGCCCGGCTACGACCCCGCGCGCATCGTGGCCGTCGAACCGGGCGTCAAGGCGGCCACGAGCCTGATCATCGTGAACACCGACGACAACAGCTGGATCGAGCGGGCCATGGGCGACAGCGGCGGCCGTGACCGGGTGCCGGACGACCCGCCGCCCTTCGAGCCCGACGCCGACCTGCTCTTCCCGTCCCCGGGCCGCCCCTCCGAGCCCCCGTCCCCGGACGCCACCCCGTCCGACCCGGCTCCCTCCGAGCCGGAAGCGCCGACGGACCCCGGCCCCGACGAGTCGTCCGACGACTTCGGCGACCCGCCGCCCGAGGAGCCGTGGGAGTACGAGGAAGGCATCCCGGAGGAGGTGGCGCCGGAGCCGACCCAGGTCTTCCCCGCCGAGCCGGAGCAGCCGGACGTGCCGGACGCGCCCATGGAGCCGGACGCGCCCATGGAAGCGGATCTCGGCGACGTGTTCGCCGGCTGACCGGCCGAGGCCCGAGCGGCGGACGCGGACAAGAGGAATAGGAAAAATGGTGGCAGAGTGGCCCACATGGATGATCGGGTAGCGGGTGCCCTGTCGCTCCCCGAAGACTGGCCCGCCCACCCGGACCTCAGCCTCGCCCTGAACCGTATGGGCAGCTTCGACTGGGATCTCGACACCGGCCTCATGCACATGGACCGGACCGCCCTGGACGTGTTCGACCTGACCCCGGACGAATACGACGACCGGCCGGCCTCACTGTCGCCGCGCGTGCCGACGGACGAGGCCCAGCGCCTGGACGGGCTGGTCTCGCACGCCCTGAAGAGCGGGCGCACCAACTACGGCGCGTACTTCCGCATCCAGCGGCGCGACGGCACCCTGCGCTGGACCCACACCCAGGGCTTCGTCCGCCGGGACGGGACCGGACGCCCGCGCCGGATCATCGGGATCGTCCGCGACGCCACCCAGGAACTGGCCGACTCCACCGCCCGCCGCGAACTGGACGAGGAGCGCCGCCGGCGCACCAGCCTGGTCGAGGGCACCACCGCCGCCCTGGCCCACGCCCGTACGGTCAAGGACGTCATCGCCGTCCTCAAGAACTCCCAGGGCCTCGCCCACCTCGGAGCCACCAGCCTCGTCATGGGCCTGCTGGAGTCCGGCCGCATCCACCTGGTGGCCGACGGCCCCGAAGGCGCGTACGTCCCCGGCACCCGGTACACCCGGGTGGACGAGCAGTACCCGATGAGCGAAGTGGTCCGCACGCTGTCGCCGCGCTTCATCGAGTCCGCCGAGGACTTCGCCGCCTCCTATCCGATCCTGTGGCCCAACATCAGCCACCTCGGGATCACCTCCGCCGCCTACATGCCGCTGATCGCCCAGGCCCGCCCGATCGGCGCGCTCGGCCTGCTCTACCGGGACAAGGGCGGCTTCACCGCCGACGAACGCAATCTGCTGATGGCGCTCGGCACGTCGATCGCCCAGAGCCTCCAGCGCGCGATGCTCTACGAACAGGAGCACGACCTCGCCGAGGGACTCCAGCAGGCCATGCTGCCCCGCCGGATCCCGTCCGTGCCCGGGGCGCAGGTCGCCGTCCGCTACCGCTCGGCCCGCCTCGGCCGGGACATCGGCGGCGACTGGTACGACCTGATCCCGCTGCCCGGCGGCCGGGTCGGCGCCGTCATCGGGGACGTCCAGGGGCACGACACCCACGCCGCCGCCGTCATGGGGCAGCTCAGGATCGTGCTGCGCGCGTACGCCGCCGAGGGGCACAGCCCCGCCACGGTCATGGCGCGCGCCTCCGTCTTCCTGCACGAACTGGACACCGACCGCTTCGCCACCTGCACCTACGCCGAGGTCGACCTCACCACGGGGGTCGTGCAGGTGGTCCGGGCCGGGCATGTGGACCCAGTGGTGCGGGACGTGGACGGGAGCTGCCGCCGCGTGGTGTCCGAGGGCGGTCTGCCGCTCGGGCTCTCGGCGGAGTTCGGCCGGCTGGAGTATCCGGTCTCCACGGTCGAACTGGACCCCGGCCAGACGATGATCCTGTTCACCGACGGCCTCGTCGAACTGCCGGGCTCCGACCTCGACGAAGGGATGCAGCGGCTCACCTCCCTCGTCGCCAACGGCCCCCAGGACCTGCAGAAACTGGCCGACCAGCTCTGCGACGCGGTCGACGGGCGCGGCGGCCAGGACGATGTCGCGGTCCTGCTGCTGCGCCGCCGGGCCGCGCACGCCCCGCAGCCGGGCGGCCGGCTCCAGCAGCACGTCGCCCAGAACGACCCCGAGGCGCTGAGCTCGTCCCGGCACATGATCCGGGCCGCGGTCCGGGCCTGGGGCGCGAAGGACCGGGCCGACGAGATCGAGCTCGCGGCCGACGAGCTGATCACCAACGCGCTCATGCACACCGACGGCGGTGCCGTCGTCACGATCCGGGTGCTCGCCGGAACCGAGCGACGGCTGCGCGTCGACGTCGAGGACCGCTCCAGCGCCCTGCCCCGGCGCCGCGACGCGGGGGAGGACGGGGTGTCGGGGCGTGGCCTGATGCTGGTCGACCGGCTGGCCGACGTCTGGGGCGTGGAGTCGCGGGGCAGCGGCAAATGCGTGTGGTGCGAGTTCCTCATCCCGACCCGCTGAAGGCCGGCCCCGGGGCGTCCCGTTCGCGCGCGACCGACGCACCGATGTAACAGTACGTAATATGTCTGTGCTTGACCGTGACCGACCGCAAACGATTGACTGCGAGGGGCCCGCCCACCACCGCCCCGCCGCTTCGACGACATGAGGCCCCCGTTGAGTACCGAGCTTCTCGCCCCGCTCGACCTTGCTTTCTGGCACCTCGAATCGGATGCCCATCCGATGCACCTGGGCGCGCTCGCCGTCTTCGCCCCGGCGCCCGGCGTCGGCCCGGAGCGGATCCTCGACCTGCTCGGGACCCGCGCCGCCGCGATCCCCCGGCTGCGCATGGGCGTACGGGACGTCCTGCTGCCGGTCGGCGGCAAGGCCTGGACGGTGGACAAGGACTTCGACGTGCACCGGCACGTCGAGCGGGTCGTCCTGGCCGACGGCGACTTCATGGCCGGGGCCACCCGGCTGGCCGGCGAACTGATGGAGCGGCCCCTCGGGCGCGGGCTGCCGCCCTGGCGGATGTACCTGATCTGCGGCGCGGACGGCGGGCCCTTCGCCGTCCTGGTGAAGCTGCACCACGCCCTGGCCGACGGCATGCGGGCGGTCGCCATCGGGGCCGGGATCTTCGACGAGATCGCCGCCGTCACCAGCGCCCGCACCAGCGCCCGGGGCCGCACCGCCGTTCCTCCCCGCTCCTGGCTGCCCGACCCCCGGGAGATGGCGGGCATGGCGCTCGGGCGGATCGGCGAGGTCGGCCGGGCGCTCGGCGTGGGGGCCTCCGTCGTCCGCGCCGGCCGCCTCGACCTGTGGGGCCCCTCCGCCCTCACCGCACCCTCCAGCGGTACGCGGCGCCTGGCCACCGCCGAACTCGACGCCGGAGACCTCCAGCGGATCCGGCGCGCCGAGGGCGGCACGGCCAACGACATCCTCCTGGCCGTCGTCGCCGGGGCGCTGCGCCGCTGGATGGCCGAGCGCGGCGAGTCCCTGCCCGCCGCCGACCCGCGCGCCCTGGTGCCCGTCTCCCGGCGCCGCCCCGGCGGGGCCGCCGCCTCCGGCAACCGGCTCTCCGCCTATCTGCTGGGCCTGCCGGTCACCGCGGCCGACCCGCGTGACCGGCTCCGGGCGGTCCGGACCGCGATGGACCGCAACAAGGCGGCGGGCCCCCTGAAGGGCGCCGGAGCCGTCGCCGTACTCGCCGACCAACTGCCGCCGCTGGCGCACCGGTTCGGCGCACCGCTGGCGGCCAACGCCGCGCGCATGCTGTTCGACGTGCTGGTCACCAGCGTGCCGCTGCCCCGCTCCGCGCTCTCGCTGGGCGGCTGCCCGCTGACCGCCCTCTACCCCATGGCGCCGCTGGCCCGGGGCCAGTCCCTGGCGGTCGCCCTGTCCACCTACGGCGGGCGGGTGCACGTGGGCCTGGTGGCCGACGGCAAGGCCCTGCCCGACCTGGACCGGCTCGCCGCGGCGGTCGAGGACGAGTTCACGGAGCTGTACGCCCTCGTCGTAGGCCCGGACGGCACACCGGTGTCCTGACAGGCAGCGGCGCACCGGCTGCGGCAGGCTTGAGCCATGCCCGAACTGCCCGAAGTCGAAGCCCTGCGGGTCTTCCTCGACGACCACCTGGTCGGCAAGGAGATCGCCCGTGTGCTCCCCCTGGCGATCAGCGTCCTGAAGACGTACGACCCGCCGCTGACCGCCCTGGAGGGCACGAGGGTCACCTCGGTCGCCCGGCACGGCAAGTTCCTCGACATCGAGGCGGGCGGACTCCACCTGTGCACCCACCTCGCCCGGGCCGGCTGGCTCCGCTGGAAGGACTCCTTCCCCGCCGCCCCGCCCCGGCCCGGCAAGGGCCCGCTCGCCCTGCGCCTGGTGACCACGGACGGCGACGGCTTCGACCTGACCGAGATGGGCACCAAGAAGAGCCTCTCGGTCCACCTCGTCCACGACCCCATGGACGTCCCCCGTATCGCGACTCTCGGCCCCGACCCCCTCGCCGACGCCTTCGACCGCGACACGTTCGCCGCGCTGCTCGCCGGGGAACGCCGCCAGATCAAGGGCGCGCTGCGTGACCAGTCGCTGATCGCGGGCATCGGCAACGCCTACAGCGACGAGATCCTGCACGTGGCGAAGATGTCCCCGTTCAAGCGGACCGCCGACCTCGGCGAGGATGACGTCACCCGGCTGTACACGGCGCTGCGCACCACCCTGCGGGACGCCGTGGACCGCTCCAGCGGGGTGGAGGCGGGAAAGCTCAAGGCGGAGAAGAAGACCGGGATGCGCGTCCACGGGCGGACCGGCGAGTCCTGCCCGGTCTGCGGGGACACCATCCTGGAGGTCTCCTTCAGCGACTCCTCGCTCCAGTACTGCCCCACCTGCCAGACGGGCGGGAAGCCACTGGCCGACCGCAGGCTCTCGAAATTCCTCAAGTAGCGGCGATCCGCGTTCCCGAAGTGACCCGGGGGCTCACCGCGTCACCGTCACCAGCCGCCGCCCGTCCGCCGTGCGCACTTCGAAGTGGTCGATGCCCTCCGGCCGCAGCGCCGCCCCGCCCGACACCTCCACCGGACCGTCCTCCGCGCCCCCGGCCGACCAGCTGCCCACCGTCTCCTCGCTGCCGTCCCGGCCCACCGCGACCAGCGCGCACACCCCCACCGCCGGAACCCGCGCCACTTCCAGCGCGACCGCCGTCCCCCACTCGCGCCCCGCCGCTGTCACGACGGCGGCCACCCCCGACGCCCCGTCCGTGCCGGACCACCGCTGCGTGCCCGCCCCCTCCGCCGGACCGCCCGACAGCCCGGCCACCGCCGCCGGGCCGGACACCGCCAGCACCACCGCGGCCGCCACCAGCGCGAGCCGCCGCCGGCCCGCCCTGCGCCGCCCCGCCGCCACCGCGGCCGCCAGCCGCTCCGCGAGCCCGGGCCCCGGGGCCACCGGCGGCCCCACCACCGCCAGACCGTCCCGCACCCCGGCGAACTCGCCGGCCCGCACCCGGCACCCGGGGCAGTCCGCCAGATGCTCCTCGAAGCGGAAGGTGTCGGCGCTCCCGAGCACACCCAGCGCATAGGCCCCCACCCGGACGTGGGGTTCGGTCGTCTGCATGTACTGCGGTACGGGAACAAGCCGCGCATCACTCACGCCATCGGCCGCCACAGGTCCTAAACTCCGGCCCATGCTGCGCGTACTCGCCGTCGACGACGAACAACCCGCCCTGGAGGAGCTTCTCTATCTCCTGCGCGCCGACCCCCGTGTCCGCAGCGCCGAGGGCGCCACCGGTGCGACCGAGGCACTGCGCCGCATCGGCAGCGCGGTGGACGCGGGCCCCGACGACCCGTCCGCGATCGACGTGGTCTTCCTCGACATCCACATGGCCGGTCTCACCGGGCTCGACGTCGCCCAGCTCCTCGCCGGATTCGCCGCGCCCCCGCTCATCGTCTTCGTCACCGCGCACGAGGGCTTCGCCGTCCACGCCTTCGACCTCAAGGCCGTCGACTACGTCCTCAAACCGGTCCGCCGCGAACGCCTGGCCGAAGCCGTCCGCCGGGTCGCCGAACAGGTGGGGGACCGGTCCGCACCCGTCCACGACAGCGCGGGCGACCAGATCCCGGTCGAGCTCGGCGGCGTCATCCGCTTCATCCCCATCGACGAGATCGCCTACGCCGAGGCGCAGGGCGACTACGCCCGCCTGCACACCGCCGGCGGCAGCCATCTCGTCCGCATCCCGCTGACCACCCTGGAGGAGCGCTGGCGCTCCCGCGGCTTCGTCCGGATCCACCGCCGCCACCTCGTGGCGCTCGGCCGGATCGACGAGCTGCGCCTGGACGCGGGCAGCATGAGCGTGCGCATCGGGGAGGCCGAGCTCGCCGTCAGCCGCCGCCACACCCGCGCCCTGCGTGACCTCCTGATGCGCCAGGGCGGCCGCTGAGAGAAGCCGTAAGGCAGCCGCTGACCTGGGGAGACCTTCCGGCAGCCCTTCCCAGCACCATCCGGCGACGCCTACACTCCGAGCCCATGTCCGCAGAGCCAACCCCCCGGCGCGAAGTGGTCACGGGAGAGCCGCGGCGGGTGCGCCCGCTGCCCCGTTACCGCACCCAGTCGGAGATCGACGAGCAGACCGCCCTCGGCGGCGCCTACGTACGCTCGCTGATGCGCGGCCAGCTGCGCGCCGGGCTCACCGTCTTCGGTGTCCTCGCCCTCGTCGCGGGCACCCTGCCGCTCCTGTTCGCCGCGCTGAACAGCTCCGCCCTGGTCTGGGCGGTCCTCGGCTTCGCCACCTACCCGCCGCTCACCCTCGCCGCCTGGTGGTACGTCCGCCGGGCCGAGCGCAACGAACGCGACTTCGCCCGGCTGGTGGAGGGCCGCCCCGCCCCGTGAGCGCCCCCGACCACATGGCGTCCTGGGTGGCGGTCGCCCTCGTCGTCCTCGCCACCGTCCTCGTCGGCGGCTTCGGCCTGCGCATCTCCCGTACGACCTCCGACTTCTACGTCGCCTCCCGCACCGTGCGGCCCCGCCTCAACGCCGCCGCGATCAGCGGCGAATACCTCTCGGCCGCCTCCTTCCTCGGCGTCGCCGGACTCGTCCTCGTCCACGGCCCCGACATGCTCTGGTACCCGGTCGGCTACACCGCCGGATATCTGGTGCTCCTGGTCTTCGTCGCCGCACCGCTGCGCCGCTCCGGGGCGTACACCCTGCCGGACTTCGCCGAGGGCCGGCTCGAATCACGGCAGGTCCGCCGCCTGGTCAGCGCCCTGGTCGTCGGGGCGGGCTGGCTCTACCTCGTACCGCAGCTCCAAGGCGCCGGGCTGACGCTGAAGATCCTCACCGGAGCTCCGGGCTGGCTCGGGGACGTCCTCGTCGCCACCGTCGTGGCGGCCGCCGTCGCCGCGGGCGGCATGCGTTCCATCACCTTCGTCCAGGTCTTCCAGTACTGGCTGAAGCTCACCGCCCTCCTCGTCCCCGCCCTCTTCCTGGTCCTCGCCTGGCAGGGCGACGGCCGGCCCCGGGTCAGCTTCGACGACCAGCTCGCCGTCTTCCGCGCCGACCACCCGCTGTACGCGACGTACGGGCTGATCGTGGCGACCTTCCTCGGCACCATGGGCCTGCCGCATGTCGTCGTCCGCTTCTACACCAGCCCCAACGGCCGCGACGCCCGCCGCACCACCGTCGCCGTCCTCGCCCTGGTCGGTCTCTTCTACCTGCTGCCGCCGATCTACGGGGCGCTCGGCCGGCTCTACACCCCCGAACTGCGGTACGGGGGAGACGCGGACGCCGCCGTCCTGCTGCTGCCCGCCCGGGTCATCGGCGGACTCGGCGGCGACTTCCTCGGGGCGCTGATCGCGGGCGGGGCGTTCGCCGCGTTCCTGTCCACCGCCTCCGGTCTCACCATGGCCGTCGCCGGGGTCATCACCCAGGACGTCCTGCCCTCGCGCGGGGTACGCCACTTCCGGCTCGCCACCGTCCTCGCCATCGCCGTGCCGCTCGTCGGCTCCCTGCTGGTGAGCCGGGTGCCGGTGGCCGACGCGGTGGGCATGGCCTTCGCCGTCTCCGCCTCCTCCTTCTGCCCGCTGCTCGTCCTCGGTATCTGGTGGCGGCGGCTCACCCCGCCCGGGGCCGTCGCGGGGCTCCTCCTCGGCGGCGGGTCCGCGCTCCTCGCGGTGGCCATCACCGTCAGCGGTGCCGTACGTCCACCGGGCTGGCCGCACGCCCTGCTCGCCTGGCCCGCCGTCTGGTCCGTCCCCGTCGGCTTCCTCGCGATGATCCTCGTCTCGCTCGCCACCCCGGGGCGCATTCCCCCGGGCACCAACGCCGCCATGACCCGCTTCCACCTCCCCGAAGCGCTCTCCTCGGCGCGGGCCGCCGCGGGGAGGGAGCGATGACCGGGGCAGCCGTCGCCGTCGTGGTCGTCCTCGCCGCGCTGCTGGTCGGCGCCGGCTATCTGCTGGGGCGCCGCACCGCCCGCCCGGTGCGCCCCAGCGACGTCGGCACGCCCGTCGAGCACGCCACCTTCGAGACCCTGCACACCGCGTCGCTGGCCGCCCCGCCGCTGCGGGCCGGGCTCACCGAGGAGAGCGCCCGGCGGGCCGCCCGCAGGCTGCGCTCCCTCCTCGGCACCGACGCCCTCTGCCTCACCGACCGGGAGCGGGTGCTGGTCTGGGACGGGGCGGGACACCACCACGGCAAGGACGTGATGGAGCATCTGCAGGTGCTCCTCGACAACGGCCGCGACACCGCCTTCGACAGCGGCTGCGGCGACCTCGACTGCCCGCTGCGCTGGGCCGTCGCCGTCCCGCTCACCGTCGAGAACCGGGTCTTGGGCGCGCTCGTCGCCTACGCCCCGCGCGAGTCGGCGGTGCTGGCCCGGGCGGCGGGGGAGGTGGCGCGCTGGGTCTGCGTCCAGCTGGAACTGGCCGAGCTGGACCGCTCCCGTACACAGCTGATCGAGGCGGAGATCAAGGCCCTGCGGGCGCAGATCTCCCCGCACTTCATCTTCAACTCGCTCGCCGCCATCGCCTCGTTCGTCCGCACCGACCCCGAGCAGGCCCGCGAACTGCTCCTCGAGTTCGCCGACTTCACCCGCTACTCGTTCCGCCGGCACGGGGAGTTCACCACTCTGGCGGACGAACTGCACTCCATCGACCAGTACTTGGCCCTGGTCCGCGCCCGCTTCGGCGAACGCCTCTCCGTGACCCTCCAGGTCGCCCCCGAGGTGCTGCCGGTCGCACTCCCGTTCCTGTGTCTCCAGCCGCTGGTGGAGAACGCCGTCAAGCACGGCCTCGAAGGGGCGGTCACCCGCAGCCGGATCACCATCAGCGCCCTGGACGCCGGTTCGGAGGCCGAGGTGGTCATCGAGGACGACGGGACCGGGATGGACCCCGAGCGGCTGCGGCAGATCCTGCGCGGCGAGGGCGGCACCTCCACCGGCATCGGCCTGCTCAACGTGGA
This sequence comes from Streptomyces rubiginosohelvolus, assembly GCF_014649875.1. Classification (GTDB taxonomy): domain Bacteria; phylum Actinomycetota; class Actinomycetes; order Streptomycetales; family Streptomycetaceae; genus Streptomyces; species Streptomyces rubiginosohelvolus. Next base: position 108,594 of record NZ_BMTW01000015.1, read on the forward strand.
CGAGCGGCTGCGCCAGGTCTACGGGGACGACTACGGGCTCGTCATCGAGACCGGGGTCGGGGCGGGCATGAAGATCACGCTGAGGCTCCCCAAGTACCGCGCGGGCGTGCACGGTTCCTGAAGAAGGCCGTCAGCACAGATGGACGCCGTCAGCACAGATGGACGGCCAGATGCCCCAGCGGCAGCCCCAGCTGCCAGGCGGGCGTCCAGATCCGGACTTCCTGGTCGTCGTCCGCCGGGTCGGCCGGGGCCTCCCAGGGGGCGGGGCCGATCGCGTCCAGGTCCGCCGCGAGCAGTTCGGTCTCCTCCAGCCAGCGCCAGGCGGCCCGGGCCAGCGCCAGATCGGGATCGCCGGGCTCAGCACACCGCTCCGACTCCGCAAGACGCTCGCAGATCCAGCTGCGCCAGGTGCCCTCGTACGCCGTGAGCACGCGCAGTTCGTCGACCCGCGGCTCGGGCAGGGCGTGCGGGGCTGGCGCGTCCCGGGGGAACTCGCAGAGGAACATCGTCAGCGCGAGGGCGTCACGCCCCGCCCGGAACTCCAGCGTCGTCGGCTCCATCAGATCGCCGGTCCGTAACAGCTCGTCGGCCAGGTACTCGGTGGTCAGCCAGGTCATCGGCACCCGGAGCCCGTTCCCACCGGCCTCATCCGTATCCTCGGGACGCATCCCGTCTCGCCTCTTTCCTTGTTCGGTACCGGGCTTCACGCAGCATTGAACCGGGGGCGGGCGCCCCGCGTGGGCAGAAGGGGAGGATCGCCCAGGAGATGCGAGGCTGCGAATGAGTGCCGACCCCGGCGACGACCCGCATGTGCGCCCGCTGCTGGGGGCGTACGTCCTGGACGCCCTGGACGCCGAGGAGACCTGCCGGGTCGCCCGTCACCTCCAGGGCTGCGACGGCTGCGCCCGGGTCTATGTGGAGGTGGTCGAGGCCTCCGCCCTGTTGGCGCTGCTCCGGGCGGAGGACCTGCGGGAGTAGCCGGGCAGGGTGCGCGCGAGGACCCGCAGGGCGTAGTACGAACGGGACTTGACGGTCCCCGCCGGGATCCCGAGCACCTGGGCCGTCTCGCCGACGCTCAGCCCGCGGAAGTAGATCTGCACCAGCACCGCGCGGTGCTCGGGGCTCAGCGTGCGGACCGCCTCCCGGACGTCCAGGGTGCGCACCGCGCGGTCCGCGGTGTCCAGGGCGTCCGGGGTGGTCTCCAGCACCGTGTCGCTCACCTCGACGGGGCGGGCCTGGCGGGAGCGCCGCGCGTCGATGGCGAGGCGGCGGCCGACGGTGAACAGCCACGGCCGCATCGAGTCGTAGGGCGCGTCGAACGCCTCGGGGTGCTGCCAGGCGCGTACGAGGGTCTCCTGCACCAGGTCCTCGGCCCGCTGCCGGTCCCCGAAGGTGAGGCCGAGGAGGAAGTGGAACAGTGCGGGGCCGTGTTCGCGCTGCAACTCCGCCAGGGTCCGTTCGTCGGTCGTCGTGGTGGTCTTCATGAACGTCCTCTCCCGCCGAGGCCCCTGACGGCCGCGTTGCCGACTGGCGTATACGAACGCATTCGACGGCGCGGGAACAGGCGGTGCACCGAGGCGTGCGACGAGCGGTCGCTCAGTGCGGCGAATGGTGCGGTGAACGGTCGAGGGGCCGTCGGGGTCGGCCGGTACGACCAGTTCAGCTAGGTATGCGGCAATGCTCCTTGCTTATGCGGTATGAAAATCTATGTAGTCGGATGGTCGTAATCATCCGAACATGGAGTCGAGCAGATGACGCAGCGCATCCGACCGGGCACCGTGGCCGCCATCGCCCTCCTGCTCGCCGCGGCCACCGGCTGCACCGGGCAGCAGCCCACGGCCCCCGCGCCGAGCGGGCCGCCCGCCGCCCGGGGCGCGGGCGGCCAGGGCGCCGACGGGCCCCGCCCGTTCACGCTCCTCGCCGCCGGCGACGTCCTGCCGCACTCCTCCGTCATCGACCAGGCCGCCGCCGACGCGGGAGATGCCGGCTACGACTTCGCCCCGATGCTGGCCGGTGTCGCCCCGGTCGTCTCCGGAGCGGACCTGGCGTTCTGTCATATGGAGACGGTGTACGGGAAGGAGGGCGGCCCCTACACCGGCTACCCGAGCTTCAAGTCGCCCCCCGAGATCGCCACCGCCCTGCGCACCACCGGATTCGACTCCTGCTCCACCGCCTCCAACCACACCCTGGACGACGGGGCCGAAGGGGTCCGGCGCACGCTCGACGCCCTGGACGAGGCGGGCGTCCGGCACGCCGGTTCGGCCCGCACCGCCGCCGAGGCCGCCCGGCCCACGATCCTGCCCGCCGGACCGGGGAAGGGCGCGGCCAAGGTCGCCCACCTCGCGTACACCTACGGAACCAACGACATCCCGCTGCCCGCCGGCCGGCCCTGGACGGTGAACGTCACCGACGAGCGGAAGATCGTCGAGGAGGCCAGGGCGGCCCGCCGCGCCGGCGCCGACGTCGTCGTCCTCTCCACCCACTGGGGCACCGAATGGCAGGACGAGCCCGACGCGCAGCAACGGGAACTCGCCGAGCGGCTCACCGCCTCCACCGACCGGGGCCGCCCCGACATCGACCTCATCATCGGCACCCACGCCCATGTGCCCCAGGCGTACGAGAAGGTCAACGGCACCTGGGTGGTCTACGGCATGGGCGACCAGATCGCCGGAGCAATGATCAACTACGAGGGTGCCCAGGACCCGCGCGGCAACCAGAGCTCGATGGGCCGCTTCACCTTCACGCCGCCCGCGAAACCCGGTGAGCGCTGGAAGGTGAAGAAGGCGGAGTTCGTCCCGCAGTGGTACGACACCGTCACCGGACGCGCCGTCAACCTCAACGCCTCCCTCGGCTCTTCCGGCGAGGAGGCTGAGCAGCTGCGCGAGGTCCGCGACCGTATCCGTACCGTCGTCCTCGGCCGGGGAGCGGACGAGGACGGGCTCCTCATGGGCAAGTAGCGGTCGTCGGCGGGGCCCTACGGCACCACGGTGACCGGCCAGCGCCCCGCCTTCACCAGACGTACGGCCACCGAACCGATGAAACGGTGCCCGGCCGACTCCGAGGCCCCGACCACCACCGCGTCCGCCTTCAGCTCGTCGGCCGCCGTCACCAGCCCGTTGTAGGGGTCGCCCCGGAAGGTGTGGAACTCCCAGCGCACGTCCCACGCGTCCCTGAAGCGCTCCGTCGCCTCCCGGATCTCGGAGACCAGCGCGTCCGCGACCTCCCCCGTCGCATCGCCGACCGGTACGCCCAGGGCGGCGCCCGCCGTCATGACCGGCTGGACGTACACCAGGGCCAGCATGGCGTTCTGCCGACGGGCCAGTCCGGCGGCGTAGGCCGCCGCGCGCATCGACGAATCGGAGCCGTCGAGCCCCGCGACGATCACCTTGGGGCCGTCCGTACCGCGTTCGAACTGATGAGGCTGCTGCTCTGTCACGGCTCCGAGGCTATCGGCTCGTCCGGAGGGGGCGTCGCCGGGCCGTCGGCGGGCACCGGCGAATATGAGCATACTGCGTCGATCGGGTACAAAAAGGTCGGCATGCGGTGTCGACGGGCAGGGCGGACGTCCGGCCATGCGAGCAGTTGGCCATGACACGTGATCACACCGGACCCGAGCGCCGCACCCTGCTGAGGATCGCCCTCGGCCTCGGAACCGCCGCCGCCGTGCACCTGGCCGTCGCCGATCCGGCGTCGACGCCCAGCCGCCCCGCCCGTACCGCGGGCACCCCGCCCGCGGGGGCCGCCGGGCCTCCGGCGAACGTGCGGGGCCGGCCCTCCCCGTACCGGCTCGACCCCATGACCGCGGGCAGCCCGGCCCGCTTCAGGCCGGCCAGGCCGCCCGTGCGCACCCGGCCCTTCGAGCACCTTCCCGACCTCGGGCACTCGATGGTCCTCAGCTTCGACGACGGCCCCGACCCGCTGTACACCCCGGACATCCTGGCCACCCTGCGCGAACACCGGGTCCGCGCGATGTTCTTCGTCTGCGGCGAGATGGCCGACGGCAGCCCGGACCTGCTGCGCGAGATGGCCGACGACGGGCATGTGGTGGGCAACCACTCCTGGTCCCACCCGCTGATCCCGAAGCTCTCCCGCCCTGCGATCCGCGACGAGCTGGGCCGTACCAGCGACGTGGTGGAGCGGGCGCTCGGCGCCCCGCCGCTGTGGTACCGCGCCCCCTACGGCGCGTGGAACCGCAACTCCTTCGAGATCGGGGCCGAGTTGGGCATGGAGCCGATGGCCTGGACGGTGGACACCCTCGACTGGAAGGAGCCGGGAACCGGCACCATCGTCCGGAGGGTGCTGGACGGCGCGGCGCCCGGTGTCGTGGTCCTCTCGCACGACGCGGGCGGCGACCGCTCGCAGAGTGTCGCCGCCCTGCGCCGCTATCTTCCCCGGCTGCTGGAGGCGGGCTACCGGATCACGGTGCCGCAACGCGTCTGAGCGCGCACGCGTATGGCTGTGTCCCCGGCGATCCACCGGGGACACAGCCATGCCGGGACGCGTTCGGTCAGCGGGTGTCGACGAGCCGGGCGAAGACCACCACGTTGCCGTCGTAGCCGCCCGCCTTGGAGTAGCCCCCGCCGCAGGTGATCACGCGGAGCTCCGCGTGGCCGGTGTCGCCGTAGACGCGGGGGCCGGGGAAGTCGTTCTTGGCGAAGACCTCCACCCCGTACACCTCGAAGATCCCGACCCGGCCGTCGTAGCGGGAGACCTCGACGCGGTGCCCCTTCTGGAGCGAGCCGAGGCCGTAGAAGACCGCGGGCCCGGACATGTTGTCGACATGGCCGACGACCACGGCGGTGCCCCGCTGGCCGGGGGCGATGCCGTTCTGGTACCAGCCGGCGAGGTTGGGGTCCTCGGCGGGCGGGGCGTCGATCCACCCGTTGGCGTCCAGGTTGACGTCGATGATCGGCGCGTCCACGTCGATGGAGCCGATCTTCACCCGGGAGGCGGGGGCGTAGGGCAGCGGCTGCACCGGCTCGCCCTCCACCGGCGGGCCCGCGGCGTCCTTGCTCAGATCCAGCGAGGCGGCGGCCGCGGGCTGCGGCGGGCCCTCCTCCGAGAACTCCGTGCCGTTGCGCATGAGGGCGAGGCCGCTGAGCATCACCAGAGCGATCGCACCCCATGGCACCCGTCTGGTCCGCTCGCCCCCGGTGTGGTCCCGGCCCATGGTTCTCCCTTCGTCGCGACGCTGTGAACGTTAAGGGCGTCGCGCCGGGTCGGCGATCAGGGAGAGGCGAACGGGTGGCGGCGGGGCCGGTCCTCGCTGGGTTCCCCTGATGGCTGACTGCCCATCGGAGTAATGAGCAGATAAAAGTTCTGACGGCTCGTGACCTGCGACTCCGTCAGATTCTGCGGCTCCCGTACGGCGTGTCGCGTCACCGGGGTGGAGCAGTGCCGAAGTGCGAGCCGCCGGTCGACTGGTGAGTGTTCGTCATGGGAGACGTTCTCGTCGATCCACCGGGGGACCAGCCCCCGGGGGCGTTTCCCGCTGGAGGTTCACACGATGCGTGCTTCACGCGCTCTCGCGGTCACCGCGACCGCTTTCGCGGCCGTCGGGCTCGCGGCCCCCATGGCCGCCGCCACCAACGGCCCGGTCAACGTCGCCGTCAACCCTCAGTCCGTCCACCAGGGTGGCACGCTGAAGATCACCGCGCAGGGCTGCGGCCACGGCGGCAAGGTCTGGTCGAACGCGTTCCCGACGACCACCCTCTCCGCGGGTGACGGCACCAACTACGCCCACGCCCGGGTCCGGAACAACACGACCCCGGGGCAGTACCACCTGTCCGTGAAGTGCAACGACAACAACCGGATCGCGACGCAGCAGTTCACCGTGCTCGCCGGCAACGGCGCGCAGGGCGGGCTCGGCGGCTCGATGGGCCCGAGCTCCGTCGAGATGCAGGTCGGCGGCGGTCTCGTGGCGGCCGCGGCCGTCGGCGGCGCGGTCTTCCTCGTCCGGCGTCGGCGGACCAGCCATGCGGCGTTCTAAGGCGTCGAACCTCCCGCCCGGCCCGATACGCCCGTCGCCCCGAGTCCTCGATCAGGACCCGGGGCGACTGCCGTGCGCCACATGCTCGCGGTCAGTGGCGGCGGTCGGCGTTACGGCGACGCGCGAAGTAGAGGGCGCCCGAGGCCGCCGCGACCACCAGGGCCCCGCCGGCGGCGACCTCCACCGTGTCGGTGGTGCCGGAGCTGCCGCCCAGGCCACCGCGCACACCGCCCGGCACGAGAGCCGTCGAGCTGGCGGTCGGGACCGTGGTGGGCGTCGGGGTGGGCGTGGGGCTGCTCGTCGCACCGCCGGTGATCGTCAGGTTGACGTTCCGGGAGGTGCCGGTGGAGCCGCACGTGAACGTCACCGCGTAGACGGCGCCCCGCCGCGCGTCGGAGTCGACGGTGGCGGTGGCGGTCGTGCTGCCGCTCGGGATGGTGGTGGTGTCGAAGATGCCCGAGCTGACGGTCGTCTCGCCCGTGCAGCCACCGGCACCGAGGGTGACCCGGCCGCCCGGTGCGATGACCGAGGGGGTGATCGTCGGATTGAACGTGCTGGAGGCCCCGTCCGGCGCGGCGAAGGCGGCGGACGGGGCGAGGAGCGTCAGGGCACCGGCGCCGAGCAGGGCGAGCGGTGCGACACGTATCGCGCGCATGGTGGATCCTCCGGGTTCCCCGAGGGGCAGCTGCGGAACCAATTTCCACATAGCAGGAAAAATGCACCTCGATGCCCGACACGCTAGGAGGGGTCCCCCCGACCCGCGATCGGGGTCCGGCGAATGGGTCACGCTGTCCCCCGACCGGCGCACCGGCCCGCTTGTCGGCCGGGGGAGCGGCGGTCAGCGGGTGATGCCCGGGAACATGTCGATGAAGGGGTCGGCGGTGGCCGAGATCCCCCGGCCGAAGGGTGCGTCGAAGTCCCAGATAAGGAAGAGCAGGAAGGCGATCAGCGCGCTGAACAGGCCCGCCAGGAGCAGTTCGCGGAACGTTCTGCGGATCTGGAGCGTGAAGATCAGCCCCACGGTCACCAGCGCCCCGATGATCAGCCCGAACCAGACCACCCCGGGCATCGTCGCCCCGGCGTTCTGCCCCCGAGTGCTGCGGGCGTCGTCCGCCGCCGCCACCTGGTCGACCAGCGGCTGGTAGGCCTGCCCCTCGTGATCGGTCTTCGGCTCGTAGCCGGTGACGTCCGCCCGCACCTGGTTCAGCAGTTCGGTGCCGCGCTCGGTGAGCGTGTTCCGCTCCGACATCACCTTCCACTCGTCGTTCACGACATGGCTGACATAGGCGTCGACGTCCGCCCGGATACGGTCGCGGACCTCCACCGGGTAGACGGACGCCCGCGCCTTCACCTCGTGCAGCGCCTGCGCCTCGATGCGTACGGACTCCTGGGCGGCACTGCGCCCCTCCCAGACCCCGGCGATGGCGAGCCCCAGGACGATCGCGTAGACCACCCCGATCATCATCGTCATGTACTCGATGACGTCGGGGGTCTCGGAGGGATCGTCGTCATCCCCGACCCGCCGGTTGTTGAGGACGACGATGATGAGGACGACCGCGCAGGCGGACGCCATGGCAATGCTCAGTACGAGCCATTCGGACATGCATCTCTCCTGGTCAGCGGGATGACCGCGGCCGCAGGACGGCAACGGCGAACACCGCCGGGGCGGTGATGAGCAGCGTCAGCGACACCAGTGACGGTCCGCTCCGCGGCTCTTTGCGGGTCGGTTTGCGGTACGTCGGCAGCGCGACGGGCCGGGGTTCGGGCGGCTCGGTCCGCACCGGGGGCTTCGTTGGGGGCGAGGGTTTCGGGGCCGGTGCCGGAGGCGGAGGGGGTGGTGGCGCAGGAGGCGGGGGAGGTGGTGGAGGCGCCGGTTCCGACACCACGGGCGGAGGCGGCGGAGGCGGTGGCGGCGGGGGAGAGGGCGGCGGGAGAGGGGGTGGCGGAGGCGGTGGTGGCGGAGGAGCCGGTTTGGGCGGGGGTGGCGGCGGCGGAGGCGGCTCCGGCTCGGAGACCGCGACGCAGCCCCCGTCGCCCGCCACGGCGACCGCGGAAACGCTCCCGTCCTGCTCGATCGACGCAACCGCGCAGCTGTCAGCGGTCGCGGGCGGCGGCAGGGCCGTCAGCCAGAGGAGTGACGCGACTGCCGTGAGCCGCGCGATGCGTGATCCGTACACGACGGGCAGCATGATCGACATTTCCCGGGAACACGCGGTCGACGCAGGGGATTCGCCTGATCGTGGGATCAATAGGCCATCCGTGTTTACCGGGTCGGCCCGACCCGCCGCATTCTTCTCGGACTTCCTTTGAACGCGACCCGGTCGGCGTCCCGTACCTAGGGCCACGAACGGCGCGGTCCCGCGCCGGAATCACCAGCGCTACGACGAAGCACCACGGGAGTCGACATGAACACCTGGCGCAACGCCTCGCTCGCGGTCACCGCGGCGGCTCTGTTGACGCTCACGACGGCGTGCGGTCAGGAGCAGGGCACGTCGCCGAACGGCCAGGCGGTGGGCAACGCCGCCCCGGCCCAGCAGCCCGCCGAGAGCGGGTACGGATCGGCCGGCGGGGGATACGGCTCCGGGGCCGACGCGGAGGCGGCGGAACCGAAGGAGGCCGGTCAACTCGCCGTGCAGGAGAGCAAGGAGCTCGGAAAGGTGCTCACCGACAGCGAGGGCTTCACGCTCTACCGCTTCGACAAGGACACCGCGAACCCGCCGAAGTCGAACTGCGACGGCGACTGCGCCACCGCATGGCCGGTGGTGGCATCGGGCAACGCCGTCGCCGCGGCCGGCACCGACGAGGAGCTGCTCGGCGAGGTCAGCCGCCCCGACGGCACCAGCCAACTCACCGTCGACGGCTGGCCGATGTACCGGTACGCCAAGGACACCGCACCCGGCCAGGTCAACGGACAGGGAGTCGGCGGCACCTGGTTCGCCGCGGCCCCGGACGGGAAGAAGGCGGCGAAGAACGCCGACAGCGAAGGGGTCGCCGAAGACGGCGAAGGGGGTGCCGAACCGGCCGATCCCGCGGGACTTTCCGTCCGCAAGGACCCGGAACTCGGCGACATCGTGGTGGACGGCCGGGGCATGACGGTTTACCGCTTCACCAAGGACTCCGCCTGGCCGATGAAGACGGCCTGCACCGGTGAGTGCCTCAAGAAGTGGCCGGTGGTCGACCCCGTGGCCAAGAATGCGGTGGACGGTGTCACGACGAAGGGATTCGTCACCTTCGACCGTCCCGACGGCATCAAGCAGCAGACCATCGACTGCTGGCCGATCTACACCTTCGCGGGCGACAAGAAGCCCGGAGACACCAACGGGCAGGGTGTCGGCGGAACCTGGTACGCCGTTTCCCCGGATTCCAAACTCGTCGGCGCCGCCAAGTAACCCCGGACTCCGCAGAACAATCGCCCAGGAGCCCCAAGTGGCCCCGAACCACCGGGAAACGGCGCCCGGAGTGCCGGTCCGTCGCTGTCCGCACACGCGCAGCGACGGACCGACCGGGTATGCCACCTGAGTGTGACCAATAACGGATCGCTAATTTCCGTTTCCACTCGCTCTCTTGGCGGCCGATCAGTAGCCTCTGGTCAACACTGACCATGAACATGGCCGGATCGCCGTGGCGAACTTGTTGGAGACATCGATGGAGCGTCCCGCCTGGGCACCGCAGGGCATAGACATTTCGGTGCCGAGCGTGTCCCGCATGTACGACTTCTATCTGGGCGGATCGCACAATTTCGAGGTGGACCGGGAAGCCGCGCGCAAGGCCATGGAGTTCCTCCCGGGCCTTCCCAAGATCATGCAGGCCAATCGCGCCTTTATGCGCCGGGCCGTCCGCCACGCCGTCGACTCGGGCATCGACCAGTTCCTGGACATCGGCTCCGGCATCCCGACGTTCGGCAACGTCCACGAGGTCGCCCAGGCCGCCGACCCCGGCGCCAAGGTGGCCTACGTCGACCACGACCCGGTCGCCGTCGCCCACAGCCAGGCCGTGCTGGAGGGCAACGACCGCGCGGTCATCGCCGCCGCCGACCTGCGCCGCCCCAAGGAGATCCTGGCGAACCCGGAGATCACCGGACTGCTCGACCTCGACCGGCCGGTGGCCCTGCTGCTCGTCGCGGTGCTCCACTTCATCGAGGACGCCGACGAGCCGTACGCCGCGGTCGCCGAACTGCGCGAGGCACTGGCCCCGGGCAGCCTGATCGTCCTCACCCACGCCTCGTACGAGGGCATCCCGCTGCCCAAGGAGGAGGCGGCCGGCACGGTCGGCGTCTACAAGAACATCCGCAACCCGCTGATCATGCGCTCGCGCGAGGAGATCAGCCAGTTCTTCGAGGGCTACGAGATGGTCGAACCGGGACTCGTGTCGATGCCCGAATGGCGGCCCGACACCCCGCAGTCGCCGGAGCAGGAAGACCCGTACGCCTTCTCGGGCTTCGGCGGGGTCGGGCGCAAGGCGTGAGCATTCCCGCCCAGGCGTCCGGAGAGCCGGACGCGGAACCCGACGGCCCCGAGGGCCGGCTCCGGAGATTCGCCAGAATCTGGAGCCGCGCCATCTTCCCCCTGACGGCCACCTCCCTCACCCGGCCGGAGTTCGAACAGCACCTGCTGCCCCTGGCACGCGAGCTGAACGGCATCCTGCACGCCCACCCCTTCGACGCCTCGCCCGCCCAGCGGATCGGCGCGGCCCTGATCGACGCGCACTGCACCGATCCGGACGCCCTCAGCTCCACGCTCGGCGTCGTCGACTCCTATCTCGTCCTCTACTGCGGCGGCAACGGACCCGGCCCGCTGTCCACCGAGGACGGCCGGGCCCGCTGCGCCCGGATCCAGCACACGCTGGCCGCCGGGTTCACCGGCGCCCTGCGCGAGCGCACGCTCGCCGAGCAGGAGGCCATCGCCCGCTCGGCGCTGACGGCCCGTTCGCACGCCGAAGAGGCCCTGCACGCCACCGAGGCCCGGTTCCGCGCGGTCTTCAAGGACGCCGCCATCGGCATCGGCATCGCGGACCTGGACGGCAACATCCTGGAGATCAACGACACGCTCACCAGGATGTTCGGCGGCCTCGAACACCACGTCCGCAGCCACAAGGTGAACGAGTGGGTCCACCCCGAGGACTCGCCCCAGGTGTGGAAGTACTACGACGAGCTGGTACGCGGCGAACGCGAGCACTACCGGGTCGAGAAGGCGTACTACCGCAACGACGGCACCGTCCTGTGGACCAACCTCACCGTCTCGCTGCTGCGCGACTCCGAGGGCCGCCCCGAGTACCAGCTCGCGCTGATGGAGGACACCACCGAGCGCCGGCTGCTCAACCTGCGGCTGCGGTACGAGGCCACCCACGACGCGCTCACCGGCCTGCCCAACCGGACCCTGTTCTTCGAGCGCCTGGAGAAGGCCCTCACCGCCCAGGACGGCGTCCGCTTCGGTCTCTGCTACCTCGACCTCGACGGCTTCAAGGCCATCAACGACAGCCTCGGCCACGCCGCCGGCGACCGCCTGCTGGTCGAGGTCGCCGACCGGCTCCAGAGCTGCGCCACCGCGCGCGGCGAGATGGTCGCCCGGCTCGGCGGCGACGAGTTCGTCGCCCTGACCACCGGGCCGGACACGGCCGAGGAGGTGCACGAACTGGCCGGCCGGATCCTGAACGCGCTCGCCACCCCGATCCGCCTCGACGGGCGCGAGCTCTCCGTCCGGGGCTCGATCGGCATCGTCGAAGGGCCGTCCGGGGAGCGCAGCGCCGCCGAGGTGCTGCGCAGCGCCGACATCACGATGTACCGGGCCAAGGCGGCGGGCGGCAACCGCTTCCAGCTCGCGGACGCGGAGGCCGACGCGCGCGCCATCACCCGGCACGGGCTGACCACCGCCCTCCCGGCGGCCCTGGACCGGGGCGAGTTCTTCATCGAGTACCAGCCGCTCGTGCACCTGGGCGACGGCACGGTGCACGGCGCGGAGGCGCTCGTACGGTGGTGCCATCCGCAGCACGGGGTGCTCGGCCCCGACCGGTTCATCCCGCTCGCCGAGCACACCGGCCTCATCGTGCCGCTCGGCCGCTGGGTGCTGGAGGAGTCCGTACGGCAGGCGAACTTCTGGCAGGAGCGGCACAGCGACGGCGGCCCGCTGCGGATCAACGTCAACCTGTCGCCGACCCAGCTGCACCATCCCCGGCTGGTCGCGGAGACGGTCGACGTGCTGGAACGTTCCGGTCTGGAGCCGGGAGCGCTCTGCCTGGAAGTGACCGAGTCGGCCCTGATCGGCGCAGACGACGATCTCCTCAAGCCGCTGCGGCAGTTGGCGGAGATGGGCGTCGACATCGCGCTCGACGACTTCGGCACGGGCTACTCGAACCTGGCGAACCTGCGCCGACTGCCGGTGAGCGTGCTCAAGCTGGACCGTTCCTTCACCCGGGGCATGCAGCAGCATCCGGCGGACCCGGTTGATCTGAAGATCGTCGAGGGCATCGTGTCGCTGGCCCACAGCCTGGAGCTGGCCGTCACGGTGGAGGGCGTGGAGACGGGCGCGCAGGCCGAGCAGCTGCGCCGGATCGGCTGCGACACCGCCCAGGGCTGGTACTACGCCCGCCCCGGGGCCCCGGACCGCATCCACTCCCTGCTGCTGGCGGACGCGGTCTGAGCGGTTGCCGGGCGGGGGACCCCGCCCGGCTGCCGGGCCCACGTCAGCCGGGTACCGGCCGGTGCTCCAGCAGCATCCGCTGGAGTTCGCGCGCGGCCCGGGGCGGGTCCACGTCGCTGCGGTGCGCCAGCGCGATCGTGCGCCGCAGCCCGCCCCCGGCCAGCGTGGTCCTGCGCAGGTCGTGGCCCGCCCGGGCGGCGACCATGCTCGGCACCACGGCGATGCCGAGCCCCGCCCGTACGAAACCGAGCACCGCGTCCATCTCGCCGCCCTCGACGGTGAACGTCGGCTCGAAGCCCTCCGCGCGGCACGCGGCGAGTGTCAGCTCCCGCAGGTTGTACCCGTGCCGGAACATCACGAGCGGCGCCCCCTCCAGATCCGCGATCCGGATCGAGCCGCCCCGTCCCGGCGGAGGCTCCGTCGCCGCTGAGACCACCACCAGGTCCTCCCGCAGCAGCTCCACCGTGGTCAGCACGGGCGAGGCGGCCGGCAACGGCAGCACCACCAGCGCCAGGTCGAGCGCCCCGCGCGCCAGCTGACGTACGAGATCGTGCGAGCCGCCCTCCTCCAGCAGCAGCCGCACCCCCGGATGCCGGTCGTGGAAGGCGCGCAGCAGGTCCGGCAGCAGCCCGGTGCACAGGCTGGGCGTCGCTCCGAGACGCACCCGGCCGCTGCGCAGCGAGACCAGCTCCTGGACCTCGTGGCGCGCGGTCTCCGCGTCGGCGAGGATCCGCCGGGCCAGCGGCAGCAGCGCCTCACCGGCGTCGGTGAGGGTGATGTTGCCCCGGGCCCGGCTGAACAGATCCGCGCCCAGCTCCGCCTCCAGCGCCCGGATCTGCTGGGAGAGCGAGGGCTGCGACACATGCACCGCCTCGGCGGCCCGGGTGAAGTGCCGGGCCTCGGCGACGGCCACGAAGTACGTGAGCTGCTGGAAGTGCATACGCCGACGATAAACCTCACCGATAGGCACTGCCTATGGAGATCAGCCAGACCATGTCTTGGACTGATCGGGCCCTCCGCCCCTACCGTCGTGTCCATGGCATTGGCAACGCGGACGGACCGACGGCCGTCGATGACGCGTACGCTCTGGGACTCGACCGTCGGCAAGAAGACGATCATGGCCGTGACCGGTCTGGTCATGCTCGGATATCTCGTCGCCCACATGGTGGGCAACCTGAAGATCTTCTTCGGACCCGGTGAGTTCGACGGGTACGCCCACTGGCTGCGCACCATGGGCGAACCGGTCCTGCACTACGAGTGGGCGCTCTGGATCGTCCGTGTGGGGCTCGTGGCCGCCGTCGTGCTGCACGGCGTCTCGGCGTACCAGCTGAGCCGCCGCGACATCAAGGCGCGCCCGGCCAAGTACGTCCACAAAAAGCCCCGCGCGAGCTACGCCACCCGGACCATGCGCTGGGGCGGCATCATCCTCGCGCTCTTCATCGTCTGGCACATCCTCGACCTGACGACCGGCACCGTGCACACGAGCTTCGAGGCCGGGCACCCCTACCAGAACGTCATCGACACCTTCTCCACCTGGTACGGCAACGTCATCTACATCGTCGCGGTGCTCGCCATGGGCCTCCACGTCCAGCACGGATTCTGGAGCGCCGCACAGACCCTCGGCGTCGGCAACGCGACCCGCGACCGCATCCTGAAGACCCTCGCCAACGTCCTCGCGGCGGTGCTGACCCTGGGCTTCGTCTCCGTACCCGTCGCCGTCATGACCGGAGTGGTGAGCTGACATGCCCGACTACACGCAGTACCGCACGGGCGAGCCCGCCGTCGACACCAAGGCCCCCGAGGGCCCCGTCAACGAACGCTGGGACACCCGCCGCTTCCAAGCCAAACTCGTGAACCCCGCCAACCGGCGCAAACACACGGTCATCGTCGTCGGCACCGGGCTGGCCGGCGGCGCGGCCGGGGCCACCCTCGCCGAACAGGGCTACCACGTCGTCCAGTTCTGCTTCCAGGACTCGCCCCGGCGCGCCCACTCGGTCGCCGCCCAGGGTGGCATCAACGCGGCGAAGAACTACCGCAACGACGGCGACTCCATCCACCGGCTGTTCTACGACACCGTCAAGGGCGGCGACTTCCGCGCCCGGGAGTCCAACGTCCACCGGCTCGCCCAGATCTCGGTGGAGATCATCGACCAGTGCGTAGCCCAGGGCGTCCCCTTCGCCCGCGAGTACGGCGGCCTCCTCGACAACCGCTCCTTCGGCGGCGTCCAGGTCTCCCGTACGTTCTACGCGCGCGGCCAGACCGGACAGCAGCTCCTCCTCGGCGCCTACCAGGCGCTCTCCCGGCAGATCGCCACCGGCGGCGTCGAACTCCACGCCCGCACCGAGATGCTGGACCTGATCGTGGTCGACGGAAAAGCGCGCGGCATCGTCGCCCGCGACCTCGTCACCGGGAAGATCGACACCTACTTCGCCGACGCGGTCGTCCTGGCCACCGGCGGCTACGGCAACGTCTTCTACCTGTCGACCAACGCCATGAACTCCAACGCCACCGCGATCTGGCGGGCCCACCGGCGCGGCGCCTACATGGCCAACCCCTGCTTCACCCAGATCCACCCCACCTGCATCCCGCGCACCGGCGACCACCAGTCCAAGCTGACGCTGATGAGCGAGTCGCTGCGCAACGACGGCCGCATCTGGGTCCCCAAGGCAGAGGGCGACACCCGCCCGGCCAACCAGATCCCCGAGGACGAACGCGACTACTACCTGGAGCGCATCTACCCCGCCTTCGGGAACCTGGTGCCCCGTGACATCGCCTCCCGCGCCGCCAAGAACGTCTGCGACGAGGGGCGCGGCGTCGGCCCCGGCGGGCAAGGGGTCTACCTGGACTTCGCGGAGGCCATCCAGCGCATGGGACGCAAGGCCGTCGAGGCCAAGTACGGCAACCTCTTCGACATGTACCAGCGGATCACCGACGAGGACCCCTACACGGTCCCCATGCGGATCTATCCCGCCGTGCACTACACGATGGGCGGCCTCTGGGTCGACTACGACCTCCAGACCACCATCCCCGGCCTCTTCGCCATCGGCGAGGCCAACTTCTCCGACCACGGGGCCAACCGGCTCGGCGCCTCCGCGCTGATGCAGGGCCTCGCCGACGGCTACTTCGTCCTGCCCTCCACCATCAACGACTACCTCGCCCGCAACCCGCACACGGAGAACGTCGACGCCGAACACCCCGCCGTCGCCGAGGTGGTGGCGGAGACCGAGGACCGCATCAACCTGCTGCTCTCCGTCGACGGCGACCGCACCCCCGACTCCTTCCACCGCGAGATCGGTGAACTCATGTGGGAGTACTGCGGGATGGCCCGCACCGAGGACGGCCTGCGCAAGGCGCTCGCGAAAATCCCCGAGATCCGCGAGGAGTTCTGGCGCCGCATCAAGGTCCCGGGAACCGGCGAACAGTTCAACCAGTCGCTGGAGAAGGCGAACCGCATCGTCGACTACCTGGAGCTCGCCGAGCTCATGTGCCTCGACGCCCTGCACCGCGCCGAGTCCTGCGGCGGCCACTTCCGCGAGGAGTCCCAGACCCCGGACGGCGAGGCCGAACGGCGCGACGAGGAGTTCTCCTACGCCGCCGCCTGGGAGTTCACCGTCACCGGCGGCGCCCCCGTCCTGCACAAGGAAGACCTCGTCTTCGAGTACGTCCACCCCACCCAGCGGAGCTACGCATGAAGCTCACCCTGCGCGTCTGGCGTCAGCGCAACGCCCAAGAGCCCGGCGCCATGGCCACCTACGAAGTCGACAACATCTCCGCCGACATGTCGTTCCTGGAGATGCTCGACACCCTCAACGAGGAACTCACCCTCGCCGGGGAGGAGCCCGTCGCCTTCGACCACGACTGCCGCGAGGGTATCTGCGGAGCGTGCAGCCTCGTCATCAACGGCGACGCCCACGGCCCGGAGCGCACCACCACCTGCCAGCTCCACATGCGGTCCTTCGCCGACGGCGACACGATCGACATCGAGCCCTGGCGCGCCTCCGCCTTCCCGGTCATCAAGGACCTGGTCGTGGACCGTTCCTCGTTCGACCGGATCATCCAGTCCGGCGGTTACATCTCCGCCCCCACCGGCACCGCTCCGGACGCCCACGCCACCCCGGTGCCCAAGCCGGACGCCGACTTCGCCTTCGAGCACGCCGAGTGCATCGGCTGCGGAGCCTGCGTCGCCGCCTGCCCCAACGGCTCGGCGATGCTCTTCACCTCGGCGAAGGTCAACCACCTCAACGTCCTGCCGCAGGGCGCCCCCGAACGCGAGACCCGCGTCCTCGACATGGTGGCCCAGATGGACGAGGAGGGCTTCGGCGGCTGCACCCTGACCGGCGAATGCGCCACGGCCTGCCCGAAGGGCATCCCGCTGCCGTCGATCGCCGCGATGAACAAGGAGTGGCTGCGGGCGACCCGCAAAGTCCGCCGCTGACAAGGCGAGTCGATCCCGTACGGCTCCGATCACGTCCGGAGCCGTACGGGATCGGCGCTGTCACCTGCCCAGCGCCCTGGCCAGATACGGGGCCGTACGGCTTCCGGCGCTACGCGCCACCTCGGCGGGGGTGCCGGCAGCGACGATCCGGCCGCCCCGGTCCCCGCCCTCCGGGCCCAGGTCGATGACCTGGTCCGCGCCCGCCACCACGGCCATGTCGTGCTCCACGACCACCACCGTGCTCCCGCCGTCGACCAATGCGTGCAACTGCCGCATCAGCACTTCCACATCGGCCGGATGCAGCCCCGTCGTCGGCTCGTCCAGCAGGTACAGCGTGTGCCCGCGCCGGGTGCGCTGGAGCTCCGCCGCCAGCTTGATGCGCTGTGCCTCGCCGCCGGACAGCTCCGTGGCGGGCTGGCCGAGCCGCAGATACCCGAGCCCCACGTCCAGCAGGGTCCTCAGCGCGCGCTCGGCGGCGGGCGTCCCGGCGAAGAACGACGCCGCCGACTCCACGGTCAGATCGAGGACCTGAGCGATCGTCAGGCCGTCCAGCCTGACGTCCAGCGTCTCCGGGTTGTAGCGCGCACCGTGGCAGTCCGGGCAGGGCGCGTAGGTGCTGGGCAGGAACAGCAGCTCCACCGAGACGAAACCCTCGCCCTGGCAGGTCTCGCACCGCCCGCCGCTCACGTTGAACGAGAACCGCCCCGCCCCGTAGCCGCGCTCCCGTGCCGTCACCGTCCGCGCGAACAGCTTCCGTACGGCGTCGAACAGGCCGGTGTACGTGGCCAGATTGGACCGGGGCGTACGCCCGATGGGCTTCTGGTCGACCTGGACGAGCCGGTCCACCGCCTCAAGACCGGTGACGGAAGCGCAGAACCGCTCGCCCGCCCCGGTCGCCTCCTCACCCGCCTGCCGGTCCGCGAGCACCCCGGCGAGCACCTGGCCGACCAGGGTCGACTTGCCCGAGCCGGACACCCCGGTCACCGCCGTGAACACCCCGAGGGGGAACTCCGCGTCGACGCCACGCACATTGTGCCGCTCCACTCCGGTGAGCCGGATCCACCCGGACGGGGTGCGCGGCTCGCGTACCGGCGCGGGGCCGCGGCCGTCCTCGGGGAACAGGAAGCGGCGGGTCGCCGACTCCGGGACCTGGGCGAGTCCCTCCGGCGGCCCGCTGTGCAGCACCCGCCCGCCGTGCTCCCCGGCCAGCGGGCCCACGTCCACCAGCCAGTCCGCCCGCCGCACCACGTCCATCTGGTGCTCCACCACGAAGACCGAGTTCCCGGCCTCCTTCAGCCGCCCCAGCACCCCGAGCAGCGCCTCGGTGTCCGCCGGATGCAGACCGGCCGACGGCTCGTCCAGGACGTACACAACACCGAAGAGCCCCGACCGCAATTGCGTGGCCAGCCGCAGCCGTTGCAGCTCACCGGAGGACAGCGTCGGGGCCGTCCGGTCCAGGCTCAGATAGCCGAGGCCCAGCTCCGTCACCGTCCCGATCCGCGCCAGCAGATCGGCGGTCAGCACCCGGGCCGTCTCCTCCCCGCCCGCGCCCGCCCCCGCCAGTACTTCCGCCAGCACGGACAGCGGCAGCCCGGCCAGCTCGGCGATGGTCCGCCCGGCGAACGTCACCGCCATCGCCTCGGGCCGCAGCCGGCTCCCGCCGCACACCGGGCACGGCGCACTGGTCAGAAAACGCTCCGCCTTCGCCCGCAGCGACCGGCTCTTGGTGTCGGCGAAGGTGTGCAGCACATAGCGCCGCGCGCTCATGTACGTGCCCTGGTAAGGGCGTTGGATCCGGCCCGCGTCCCGCACCGGATGCACCGTCACCACCGGCTGCTCGTCGGTGAACAGGATCCACTCCCGGTCCTTCGGATCCAGCTCCCGCCAGGGCCGGTCGACGTCGTAGCCCAGCGCGTCCAGCACATCCCGCAGATTCTTCCCCTGCCACGCCCCCGGCCAGGCGGCGATCGCCCCCTCCCGGATCGACAGCGAGGGATCCGGGACGAGCAGCTCCTCGTCCGTCCGGTGGATCCGCCCCAGACCGTGGCACTCCGGGCACGCCCCGACGGCGGTGTTGGGGGAGAAGGAATCGGAGTCCAGCCGCTCGGCCCCCGGCGGGTAGTCGCCCGCGCGGGAGAAGAGCATGCGCAGCGAGTTGGAGAGCGTCGTCACCGTCCCGACGGACGACCGGGCCCCCGGGGCGGAGCGCCGCTGCTCCAGCGAGACGGCGGGCGGCAGCCCGGTGATCTCCCCGACAGCGGGCGCACCCACCTGGTGGATCAGCCGCCGGGCGTAGGGCGCCACGGACTCGAAGTAGCGGCGCTGCGCCTCGGCGTAGATCGTGCCGAACGCCAGTGAGGACTTCCCCGATCCCGACACGCCCGTGAAGACGGTCAGGGTGTCGCGCGGGATGTCGACCCGGACGTCCTTGAGATTGTGCTCGCGCGCGCCGCGCACCCGGACGTACGGATCGTGGGGGGAGTGCATGGGGCTCGGCTCCGTACGGGTGGGGTGCTGACGGCTGGAGGGACAAACGGTCCGATTCTAGGCGTCGACGCCGGTGGCGGCTGGGTGGGGGCCCGCCGTGCGGCCCACTGGGTGAGGGCTCGGGTCCCGTTCGTCCGACCGGCCCTGGGGACGGGCCAGCCCGGCGAGCCGCCGCAGCGAGTCCACCAGCGCCTCCCGGTCGTACGTACTCGTCGTCACGAGCACCTCGTCCGCCCCGGTCTCCTTGATCGCCCGCTCCAGCTGCTCGGTGACCTGGTCCTCGGTGCCGTGGATGTGACGGTCGAGCCCGCGTTCGTACAGCTCCCGCTCCTTCGCCGTCATCGTGCGGCGCCCGATCTCCTCGGCCGGGGCCAGCGGCGGGAAGTCCCCGTGCGTACGGGAGTACGCCATGGCCCACGCCTCCGGTACGAGCAGCCGCCGGGCCGCCTCCTCGGTGCCGGCGACGGCCACCGTGCCCGCGACGATCACCTCGGGGTGCTCGGCGCGGGCGGACGGGCGGAAGTCGCGGCGGTAGACCTCGATGGCGCGCAGCACCTTGTCCCGGCCGCGCAGGTCGCCGATGACGAGGGGGAGTCCGGCGGCCGCGGCGACCGACGCGCCCTCGCCGATCGCGAGCACGTACGCGGGGATCCGCAGGCCCTCCGCCGGGTGGGCGTGCACCCCGGGGTGGGCCTGCTGGGTGCCGTCGATCCAGCCGAGCAGTTCGGTCAGGCGTCCGGGGAAGTCCTCGGCGTCCTCCTTGCCGTGGCCGAGCGCCCGGCGTACGCCGTCGGTGAAGCCCACGGAGCGGCCGAGCCCCATGTCGATCCGGCCGGGGAAGAGGGAGGCCAGGACGCCGAACTGCTCGGCGACGACCAGCGGCCGGTGGTTGGGCAGCATCACTCCGCCGGTGCCGACGCGGATGGTGGAGGTCGCGGCGGCGACGGCGGCGGCCAGCACCGTCGGCGCGGACCCCGCGACCCCCGGCACGCCGTGGTGCTCGGAGACCCAGAAGCGGTGGAAGCCGAGCGCCTCCGCCTCCCGGGCCAGATCCACGGTGTCGCGCAGCGCCTCGGCGCTCCCGTGTCCCTCACGGGTGCGGGAGCGGTCCAGGACGGAGAAGCGGGTCGACGCGATCACAGAGCTCACGTTCTCTTCAACGCACTCGTTCCGCAGGGATTCCCGAGGTGGTTCCTAAGCTGGGGGAGTGGACAACGACGCACGGCCGCTGGCCGTATTCGACCTGGACAACACGCTCGCGGGCACCGCTCACCGGCAGCACTTCCTGGAGGGCGCCAAGCGCGACTGGGCCGGCTTCTTCGCCGCGGCCGTGGACGACCCGCCGCTCCCGGAGGGCGTACGGATGGTGCTCGCGAACGCCGAGGAGTGCCGGATCGTCTATCTGACAGGACGGCCCGAGCGGTGCCGTCGCGACACCGTGCGCTGGCTGAGCCGTCAGGGGCTGCCCGAGGGCGAGCTGTTCATGCGGCGCAACGACGACCGGCGCCCCGCGCGCCGGACGAAGCTGGACATCCTCCGGCGGCTGGGGCGGACGGGGCAGGTGCGCATGCTCGTGGACGACGACGAACTGGTCTGCGATGCGGCCGAGGTGGCCGGATTTACCGTGGTGCGGGCCCGTTGGGCCGATCCGTCGGATGCGCTGAAGGACGCCCAGGAGCGCGAGGGGCGTACCTGATCAGCTGTTTTCGTCGAGCCGAAAGCCCACCTTCAGGCCGACCTGATAGTGCGCGATTCGGCCATCCTCGATATGGCCGCGAACTTGATTAATCTCGAACCAATCGAGATTGTGCAACGTTTCCGCCGCTCTTGCGACGCCGTTCCGGATCGCCGCGTCGACGCCCTCGTCGGAGGTTCCTACGATCTCGGTGACCCGATAGGTGTGATTCGCCATTGTTTGTCTCCTCTCCTGTGACCACGGTGCCCCAATCCGGGGCGTCCCGCGAGGGGGAGGGTCGGGTGAAGCGGGAGAGGCATCCGCCTTGACCTACCCATTGGTCCATACCAAAATTCAGCCAACCACCCGTGCGAGCGCCGCCCGCAATCCCCCCACACCGGGTCCGATTTCGTTGTGCCGTTTCGCAGAAGGTGACCACGTGAAGAACCGCATACTGGCTGGAGCCATCGCGCTTGTCTCGACCGTCGCACTCGGTGGATGCGGCTACATATCGGGATCGGGCGGCGGTGACCGCACAGTGACGGTCTGGCTGATGAAGGACAGCGTCTCGCCCGGCTTCCTGGACAAGTTCACCCGCTCGTACGAGGAGGAGAACCCCTCGATCGAGCTGGACTTCCAGATCCAGGAGTGGAGCGGCATCGGACCCAAGGTCATCTCCGCGCTGGAGGGCGACGACGCCCCGGACGTGATCGAGGTCGGAAACACGCAGGTCGCGCAGTACGCGGAGAGCGGCGGCCTGCGGGATCTGACCCTCGAATCGATGCGCGACCTGGGCAGCGAGGACTGGCTGCCCGGCCTGGCCCAGCCCGGCAGCATCAACGGCGTGCAGTACGGCATCCCCTGGTACGCGGCCAACCGGGTGGTGATCTACAACAAGGACATCTTCCAGGAGGCGGGCATCGACGCCGTCCCGAAGACCCGCGCCGAGTGGATCGACGCCACCGCGAAGCTCAACAACGGCGGAAACCAAGGCATTTACCTGGCCGGCCAGAACTGGTACGTGCTCGCCGGATTCATCTGGGACGAGGGCGGCGAGCTCGCCGACGAGAACGGCGGCGACTGGCAGGGTGCCCTGGACACCCCGGAAGCCCTGGCGGGCATGGAGTTCTACCAGAAACTCCAGGCGCTCGGCGACGGCCCCAAGGACGCCGACGAGGAGAAGCCCCCGCAGACCGACGTATTCGCCGGGGGAGACGTCGCCCAGATCATCTCGGTGCCGGGCAGCGCCGCGCTCATCGAGCAGAAGAATCCCGAACTCAAGGGAAAGCTGGGCTACTTCCCCATTCCCGGCAAGACCGCGAAAGCGCCCGGTTCGGTATTCACCGGCGGCTCCGACCTGATCGTCCCGAAGAACGCCGACGAGCGCAGTGCGGGCATCGCCGTCGTCAAGGCGCTGGCGAGCGAGAAGTGGCAGACGGAGCTGGCCCGGGGCATGAGTTACGTCCCCAACAAGCCGAGCCTCGCCCATGTCATCGAGGGCGAGGAGGGCACCGCGGCGATGGCGGAAGGCGCCACCCGGGGCCGCGCCACCCCCAACTCGGCCCAGTGGGCCAGGGTCGAGGCGGAGAACCCGATCAAGCCCTACATGACGGCCGTGCTCCAGGGCGGCGACCCGGCCCGCGAGGCCAAGGCCGCCTCCGAGCGCATCTCCGCGCTGCTCACCGGCACCGGCACCGGCTGATCCCGCGCCTGGGGAGGCGGACGGCGGCCCGCGCACCATCCGGACGGCGGCCAGGCGGACGCTCCGTCCCGGGGATTCAGCCGTCGCACATCCGCGCTCCCCACGGCGGTCACGTCGAATCCAGCCGGTGACGGAAGAAGTAGGGGGTCGGTGCGTCGCACCCGCGGCGGCCCGGCCCCTGACCGCTCCCGTCCCCGGAGACCGCCATGACCGTGCTGCCCGTCGCACCGCACCGCCCCGCCGCTCCCGCCTCCGCCCCGACCCCCGCCCCCGAGCCCGCCTCAGCCCCGGAACCGGCCTACCGGGTCTCCCTCGCCACCTGCCAGGAAGACGTACGCGCGGCGCAGCGACTGCGCCACCTCGTGTTCGCCGGGGAGCTCGGAGCCCGGCTGGAGGGACCCGAACCCGGCCTGGACAGCGACGCCTTCGACGCGTACTGCGACCACCTGCTGGTCCGGGAGACCGCCACCGGGGACGTCGTCGCCACCTACCGGCTGCTGCCGCCGGACCGGGCCCACATAGCCGGACGCCTCTACGCGGAGAGCGAGTTCGACCTCAGCAACCTCGCCCCGATCCGCGACGACCTCGTCGAGGTCGGCCGCTCCTGCGTCCACCCAGCCCACCGCGACGGCGCGGTCATCGCCCTCGTCTGGGCCGGACTCGCCCGCTACATGGAGCGCACCGGTCACACCTGGATCGCGGGCTGCTGCTCCCTCCCGCTGGCCGACGGCGGCACGTCGGCCGCCCGCAGCTGGAACACCGTACGCGCGGCGCACCTCGCACCCCAGGAGTACTGGGTCACCCCGCACCGCCTCTGGGACTCCTCCGCGCACGGCCCGGAAGCCGGCTCCCGGGCGGACCTGCCGCCCCTGCTGCGCGGCTACCTCCGGCTCGGCGCCCAGGTCTGCGGGGCCCCGGCGTACGACCCCGACTTCAACGTCGCCGACCTGTACGTCCTGCTCTCGATGCGCCGGACCGACCCGCGCTACCTGCGCCACTTCCTCTCCCTGGCCCCGCTGCGATGACCGGCTGGCTGCCCGTCGCCCCGTGCACCCCGGACGGCTGCGCCCGGCACACCGGGGCCGTACGCGCTCCGCTGCCCGCCGCGCTCCTTCTGCTGTCCGGCTGCGCCCTGGTCCTGCTGGGGGTGGCCTGCGTCCCGCTGGTCCGGCTGCTCGGGGCCGGCCCCCGCCGCCGGCTGACCCGATGCTGGGCGCGCGCCGTTCCGCACGCTTTCGGCGTACGTGTCAGGGTCCGGCTGCACGCGCCGGACCGGGCCCCGGGCGGCGGCGAACTGGTCGTCGCCAACCACATCTCCTGGCTCGACATACCGCTGGTCGCGTCCGTACTGCCTGGCCGGATGGTCGCCAAGCGCGAGATCCGGTGCTGGCCGCTCCTGGGGTCCCTCGCCGCGCTCGGCGGCACCCTGTTCATCGACCGCGACCGGTTGCGCGCGCTGCCCGCCGCCGTACGGACCATCGCGACGGCCCTGCGTTCCGGCTCCCGGGTCGTGGTGTTCCCCGAGGGCAGCACCTGGTGCGGACGGGGAGGCGGCGGCGCATTCCGGCCCGCCGTGTTCCAGGCGGCGATCGACGCCAGGGCGACGGTCCGGCCGGTCCGCATCACCTATCGCACGGCGGCACACAGCAGCGCGGAACACCCCACAGGTCCCGCCGCGGGCGCCGTCGCGTTCGTCGGGGCCGACCCGCTCGCCGCCTCCCTGTGGCGCGTGGTGCGGGCGGCCGGGCTCACCGCCCACGTCGACCTGCTCGCGCCGATCTCCGCAGACGGCGAGGACGGCCGCCGCGCCCTGGCCCGCAGAGCGCGAACGGCCGTCCTCGGCTCCGAAGAGCCCCGCCGAACCGGCCTGTCCGGCCGGCCCGGTCAGACCGCGGTGGCCAGCGACAGGGCGAACCGCCCCGCCGAGTCCGTCCACCACTGAGCCAGCCGCATCCCGGCGGCGGCCAGCTCCTCGCGGACGTCCTCCTGCCGGAACTTCGCCGACACCTCCGTACGCAGCTCCTCACCGGCCTCGAACGGCACCACGAGGTCCAGCTCCCGGATCTTGACGCTCAGCGCCCGCCGGGCACGCAGCCGCATCTCGATCCACCGTTGTTCCGGATTCCACACCGCGCGGTGATCGAAGCCGTCGAGCGGGAAATCTGCCCCCAGTTCACGGTTGACCACGCTCAGGACGTTCTTGTTGAAGGCCGCCGTCACCCCGGCCGCGTCGTCGTACGCGGCCACCAGCGTCTCCTCCTCCTTCACCAGGTCCGTGCCCAGCAGCAGCGCGTCACCGGGGGAGAGGAGCGAACGCACCGACCGCAGGAACGTCGCCCGCTCCTCCGGCAGCAGATTGCCGATCGTGCCGCCCAGGAACACCACCAGCCGGGGGCCCGGCGTCCCCGGCAGGACCAGGCCGGTGGTGAAGTCCGCGATCAGCGCGTGGACGGACAGACCGGGGTGCTCGGCGAGCAGTGATTCGGCCGCCCCCGTCAGCGCGCTCTCGCTCACGTCCACGGGGACGTAGGCGTGCAACTCGGGGAGGACCTCCAGGAGATGGCGGGCCTTCTCGGACGACCCCGAGCCCAGCTCGATCACGGTCCGGGCCCCCGAAGCGGCGGCGATCTCCTCGGCCCGGGTCTGCAGGATCTCCCGCTCCGCGCGGGTCGGGTAGTACTCCGGCAGCCGGGTGATCTCCTCGAACAGCTCGCTGCCGCGGGCGTCGTAGAACCACTTCGGCGGCAGCGTCTTGGGATGCCGGGTCAGGCCGCTGAGGACATCGGCGCGCAGCGCCGCGTCCGTCGCGTCCACCGGCAGGGTGCGGGTCAGCGAATAAGGACTCACGCGGGGGGCTCCTTGAGCGGGGTGAGCAGGACGTCCGAGGCGGTCGCGACCAGCAGGGTGCGGTCGGGGACCTCGCGCCAGAGCGGGTCGTCGTCGTACGGCTCCGAGGCGACCGCGGTGCGGCGGCCCGGCTCCGTGAGGTACCAGAGGGTGTCGCCCCAGGCGGTCGCCGTGATGGTGGCGCCGTCGGTGAGCAGCAGATTCAGCCGGGAGCCGGGCGCGGCGGCCGCGACCTCGCGGACCGTCTCCGCGACGGCACGCGGCACATCGTCCCCGGCGTCGGTACGGTGCCGGATCAGCGCCCAGACCAGCGCCGAGTCGTTCCGGGCGGCCAGCGACAGGAGCTTCTCGGCGGGCAGAGCGGCGGCCGCGCCGGCGAGCGAAGCGGGCCAGCCCTTCACCGCCCCGTTGTGGCTGAACAGCAGCCGCCCGGCGGCGTACGGCGCGGCTGCGGCCTCCCCGTCCGCACCCGCCTCGGTGGCATCCCGTACGGCGGCGAGCAGCGCGGTGCTGCGGACCACCCGGGCCAGATCGGTGAAGGTCTCGTCGCCCCATATGGGGCCCTGGCGGCGGTAGCGTCCGGGTGCCGGGTCCCCCTCCGCGTACCAGCCGACGCCGAAACCGTCCGCGTTGACCGTGCCGTAGCGCTGCCGGCGCGGCTCCCAGGACTGCCGCACCAAGGAGTGCGGAGGCCGCACGAGCACCTCTCCCAGCGTCACCGGATCGCCCACATAGGCGATATGACGGCACATCAGGCGTCCCTCGCCGTACGGAAACCGGCGAAGATCTGCCGCCGCACCGGAAGGTCCCAGTTGCGGAACGTGCCCCGGCAGGCGACCTGGTCCACGGCGAACGACCCGCCGCGCAGCACCTTGTGCCCCGGGCCGAAGAACACTTCCGAATACTCGCGGTAGGGAAACGCCACGAACCCCGGATAGGGCAGGAAGTCGCTGGCGGTCCACTCCCACACATCGCCGATCAACTGCCCCGCCCCGGAGGGCGACCGGCCCAGCGGATACGCCCCGGCCCGCGCCGGACGCAGATGGCGCTGCCCCAGATTGGCCCGCTCCGGCGTCGGATCCTCGTCGCCCCACGGATACCGCCGCGACCGGCCGGATACGGGGTCGTGCCGGGCGGCCTTCTCCCACTCGGCCTCCGTGGGAAGCCGCCGCCCCGCCCAGCGGGCGTACGCGTCCGCTTCGTACCAGCTGACGTGCAGCACCGGCTCGTCGTGCGGCACCGGCTCGGTCACCCCGAACCTGCGGCGCAGCCACTGGCCCGCCTCCCGCCGCCAGAACAGCGGTGCGGACAAGCCGTGTTCACGGACCATCGCCCAGCCCTCGGGCGCCCACCAGCGCTCGTCCCCGTACCCGTCGTCCTCGATGAAGCGGAGGTACGCGCCGCAGGTGACCGGCGAGGAGTCCAGGTGGAACGCCGCCACGTCGCGCCGGTGCGCGGGGCGTTCGTTGTCCAGGGCCCACGGTTCGGCGGAGGTCCCCATCGTGAAAGGGCCACCGGGAACGAGGACTTCGCTCGGAATGACCTCGTTGCCGACGGGCTCGGGTGGGGCAGGAGGGGCGGGCGCGGTGAGCGCCGCCGGTCCCGCGCGCAGCTGATGGGTGATCAGCATGGTCTCGTCGTGCTGCTGTTCGTGCTGGGCGATCATCCCGAAGGCGAACCCGGCCCGTTCCAACGGCCCCCCGCCCTCGTGCAGCGGCGTACCCTCCAGCAGCTCCAGCGCCCGCCCCCGTACGTCGGAGGCGTACGTCCGGGCCTCGGCGGGGGCCAGCAGCGGCAGCGAGGGGCGCGAGGCGCGCGCGTGCTCGAAGGCGTTGTACAGCCCGTCGATCTCCGGGCGCAGCGCCTCCCGGCCGCCGACGGCGCGCAGCAGCCACTGCTCCTCCTGGTTGCCGATGTGCGCCAGGTCCCAGACCAGCGGCGACATCAACGGGGAGTGCTGGGCGGTCAGTTCACCGTCGTCCACACTGTCGGTGAGCAGCGTGGTGCGGTCGCGCGCGGCCAGCAGCGCATCCAGGGCGCGCCGCCGCAGGGTCTCCGGATCGATCCCGGAGGCGAAGGGGAAACCGGCGGCGGCCGGACCGGAGACCTGGGTGGGATCGAACGCGTCGGACAGCTCACGGGGCTCGAAGCCTTCGCGGTGCTCTTCGTGTTCACGGTGCTCGGTCATGCGGAGGCCGCCTTCCGGTCGGTCAGCAGGCTGAGATCGATGAGGTCGCCCGGCTCGGGCAGATCGTCGGCCGGACATCGGCCCCGGGCGACATAGCGGTCGGTGAAGGCGGCCACCGTGTCGCGTACCGCGTCGCTCGCCCCCATCCGCTCCAGCGCCGGCAGCGCCGCCCCGAAGCAGGTGACGGCCGCCGCCCGCAACTCCGGATCGGCGAGCCCCTCGCGGGCGGCGGCCGTCCAGAGCGGATTGCGCGGGGCCGCCGAAGTGCCCGCGATCTCGGCCAGCGGCTTCACGGCCCGGTACACGGTCTCGGCGGCCTCCGGGTCGTCGAACAGGGCCGTGGCGACGGCGAGCGGCACCAGCCACCCGTCGGGCCCGCTCTGCGCGTCGATCATGCGCAGTTCGAGATGGCCGCGCGGCCGGATAGGCGGGAACAGCGTGGTGAGGTGGTAGTCGAGATCGGCCTGCACCGGCGGCCGGGGCGAACCGGTGCGGATCCACTCGCGGAAGGTGAGCCCCTCGGGGACGTCCCACGGGCCGCTCTCACACCGGATGCACAGCACCGTCGCGTCCAGGACATGGGCGGCCCAGGCCTCGCGGGGCGCGCGCCCGGTGCCCGGTGCGAGGGTCCGGCCCGGGTCGAGGTCGGCCCACAGCGACTGCCGGGTGGAGGCCCAGCCGGTCCGGCGGCCCCGCTGGAACGGCGAATTCGCGAACGCCGCCACCAGCACCGCGCCCAGCAGATGCGCGAGCTGCCAGCGCCGCCCGTATCCGAGCGGTCCCGGCTCCTCCTCGCCCGCGTCCAGGCAGACCTGGACCGACGCGGAGGTGCACATCATGGCCCGCCCGGCCGGCCCCGACCGGTCCAGAGCGGCCTCCATCGCCTCGTAACGCGGCTCCCGCAGTCTGCGGTGCGGGGTCTGCCACGGGTCGACGCCGAGCCCCACGGGCGCGAGCCCCGCCGCGCCGAGCGAGGCACGGACCGCCGCCAGATCGGCCGCGGTCGTCGCGACGCACTCCATCAGCGAACCGGCCGGCTGCGAGCTGAGTTCCAGCTGCCCGCCCGGCTCGAACGTCAGTGCGGCGCTCAGGGGCAGCGCGCGGACCGCCTCGACGGCGCTGTCCAGCCGCTCCTGTTCGACCGGGACGTGCGGACGTTCCCGGTCATGGATGAGCCATTCGAGTTCCACGCCCACGGTTCGGGGCGGACCCGTCTTGAAACATATACCGCGCAGTAAATCCTCTGCCCCGCTCTCGTCGAGCGGGGTGGCGTCCGGGCGCGAGCCGGTCGCGCCGGGAATGTCCAAGGCCATGAGGGCCTCCTTCTCAGCTGTCTGCCTACCAGCCAAACCCGTACCCGGAGATCGCACAAGGGTGCCCCCGAGCCAGGAAAATCCGATTGCGCCCAGGCCGGGTTCCCCGTCAGCATGCCCCGTATGCACCACACGGGGGAGCGCCGATGAGCGCGCGGCTGCGCGGGATCGCGCGCGAGACGGAAGCGGTCGTCGAGGCCGGGCGATACCGCAACGCAGCAGGTCAGGACGTGTCCATCGAACGAGCGGTGGCCGCGGCACGCTCCGGCACCCGGCTCTACGGCCCCGATCCGGTGCCCGTCGCCGCCCTGGACACCGACCGCACCCCGCACATCGAGGTCACCGCCGAGAGCAGCCTCGCCGCGGCCCGCCGGATGACCGGCGAGGCCCCCGGCCGGGTCGTTGTCCTGAACTACGCCTCGGCCCGCAACCCCGGCGGCGGCTATCTCAACGGCGCCCAGGCCCAGGAGGAGGCCCTGTGCCGAGGATCGGCCCTCCACACGACCCTCCTGCGCGCCCCCGAGTACTACGCGCACCACCGCGCGGAGCGCAGCGCCTTCTACACCGACCGGGTGATCCACTCGCCCGGCGTGCCGGTCTTCCGCGACGACAGGGGCGACTTCCTGGACGCCCCGTACACAGCGGGATTCCTCACCTCGCCCGCGCCGAACGCCGGAGTGATCCGGCGGCAGACCCCCGAGGACGCCCACCGCGTCCCGGCCGCCCTGGCCTCCCGCGCCGAACGGGTCCTGGAGGTCGCGGCCGTACGGGGGTACCGCAGGCTCGTCCTGGGCGCCTGGGGCTGCGGAGTCTTCCAGAACGACCCGGGGGCGGTCGCGGAGGCGTTCCGGGCGCTGATCGGCGAGGGGGGCCGGTTCGGCGGCCACTTCGAGCAGATCGTCTTCGGGATCCTGGACCGGAACCCCGACTCCGCCGTCCGGGCCGCCTTCACCCGGACCTTCGCCTGACGCGGAGCCCGCCGGGGCCGCGCTCCGGGGTGCCCGTCGCAGGCGTCGCGCCCCGGGCCTGACCGGCCGGACACGCTCCGGGGGCGCTCAGCTCCATCGGACACACGCCGGGGAGCCGCTCAGCTCCAGCCGTACCGCTCGCGCAGCCGCCCGACGACCCGGTCGAAACGCTCCAGGTCCAGCGCGCACGCCTCCCGGCGCATCCCGTCCTCGTGGACCCGCAGCACCCGGTCCAGATCCGCCCAGGACGGCCGCCCCGAGCTGTCCCACGGGCCCGCGCCCAGCGCCACCCACTCGTGGTCCCGGTCGTGCTGCTTGCTGGAGAGCTGGACGGCGAGGAGCGTGCCCGCCTCCTCACGGGCCACGACGAGCACCGGCCGGTCCTTCCCGCGCCCGTCGTTCTCCTCGAAGGGCACCCAGGTCCAGACGATCTCGCCGGGATCGGGATCGCCGTCGCGATCGGGGGCGTAGGAGGTGCGCACGGAACCCACCTCGGCCGGATCGGCCTGCACCGTGGCGGTCGGCCCGCTGCTGCCGGGCACGTCAAAGGGGTTGTCGGAACGGTAGGCGCTGTCGTGGAACGTCATCACCACACCGTAGAACCCCTGGCCCCGGATCCCGGGAGGGGGGCGGCGGACCGAAACGGCGGGGCGGTGTTCCGGCCACCGTGACCGGACCTGCGGGCCCCGGGCCGAAACCCGCTCCCGCGGGTCTGGAAGACTGCCCGACGCCATGAGCCAGTTACCCAAGCAGCCCGCCGAAGTCTCCGTCCCGACCAGCGCCGATGTGGCCCGCCTCGCCGGAGTGTCCCGGGCCACCGTGTCGTACGTACTGAACAACAACGCCACCGTCCGGATCAGCGATCCCACCCGACGCCGGGTCAGGGAGGCCGCCCTCCAACTCGGTTACGTGCCGCACGCGGCCGCCCGCAGTCTGCGCGCCGGACACAGCCGCATGGTCCTGCTGCCCTCAGGCCACATACCCGGGGGGCCGCTGCACCAGTATTTCTTCGAAGAACTCCAGTCCGGGTTGCGCCGGCTGGACTACACCGTCGTGCAGTACGGCAGCGTCGGCCTCTCCGCCGACGAGGCGGCCACGGCCTGGGCCGAACTGCGGCCCGTCGCCGTCGTCGTACCGCCGGGCATCACCCTCACCCCGCACGGCACGGGCATCCTGACCCGCTCCGGGGCCAAAGCGGTGATCACCCTGGGGCCCGACCCGGTACCGGGTGCGCACGGCCTGGTCATGGACCAACGCCGGGTCGGGGAAAGCGCCGTGCAACACCTGCTGGCCCGCGGCCGCCGCCACATCGGCGTGGTCATGCCCCAGGAACCGTGCCGCGCGTCGTTCTCCGAAACCCGCCTCGCCGGCGCCCGGCGTGCCGCAGAGGCCGCCGGGGCCCGCATCTGCCCGCTGCCGCTGCGGTACGAGGAGGAGTCGGGGGAGCAGTTGGCCGCCCGCTGGCCGGAACTGGGGCTGGACGCGGTGTTCGCGTACAACGACGAGTACGCCATGCTGATGATGCGTGCCCTCCAGGACGCCGGAGTGGACGTGCCCGCCGACACGGCGGTGATCGGGGCGGACGACACCCTCATCGGCAGGCTGCTGCGCCCCCGGCTGAGCACCGTCCGGATGGAGCTGGCCATGCCGCAGCCCCTGGCGGAGACGATCGACCGCATGGTCCAGCACCCGGGCGGGCCACCGGTCCACCACGACCTGCTCCGCACCAGCGCCGTCCACCGGGAATCCAGCTGACCGCCTCCGGCGCTGGATATGCGCCGTGCACCGCGCATGTCTAGCGTCGGAGGCATGAGCCACCCGCAGAGTTACGAGCTGCTCCTGATCCCCGACCACAGCAGAACGCGGTCCGGAGCCCCCGGCCGGCCGATCCGGTCCGCGGTCGTCGCCGCCACCGGCGAAACGGGGGCCTCGGGCTATCCCCGGTACGCCGGTGACGGCATGGAGGCCGACGTCGATCCGGAGACCCGGACGGTGGAGGCCGTGCTGATCGACGGCGAGGAACTCGACTACGGCATGTCGGTCCGCGTCGCAGGGTCCGAGGGCGAGCGTCGGCCGGGCGCTTGAGACAGCCGCCCGGCCGGACGGTCTACTGAGCCTCGGGCTGCCCCTGCC
The DNA here is from genome assembly GCF_014649875.1 of Streptomyces rubiginosohelvolus. GTDB lineage: Bacteria > Actinomycetota > Actinomycetes > Streptomycetales > Streptomycetaceae > Streptomyces > Streptomyces rubiginosohelvolus. The sequence goes on from NZ_BMTW01000015.1 coordinate 140,966, forward strand.
CCTGCCCCGCCTCGGCCGCCCGCTGCTGCTCCTCGACCGACTTGCGGACCTCGTCCATGTCCAGGTTCCGGGCCTGTCCGATGACGTCCTCCAAGGCCGCCTCGGGCAGTGCGCCGGGCTGCGCGAAGACCGCGACGTTGTCCCGGACGATCATCAGAGTCGGGATGGAGCGGATATCGAAGGCAGCCGCCAGCTCCTGCTGTGCCTCGGTGTCGACCTTGGCGAAGACCAGGTCCGGGTGGCGCTCGGAGGCCGAGTCGTAGACCGGCGCGAACTGCCGACAGGGGCCACACCAGGAAGCCCAGAAGTCGATCAGGACGAAATCGTTGTCGCTGACGACCTGATCGAAGTTTTCCTTGGTGAGCTCGACGGTGCTCATGCTGGGGATACCTCTTCCTGTGCCCGTGGGGGTCCTGTCGGGTCCTGTCCGGCACAACGGTGACTGCACTTGCGCTATTCCGCCTGCCCATGTGGCCGGTGCGCACACCCACGAGGAGACTGTTTCCATGACTGACGCAGGCAAGATCTCCGAAGGCTCGCCCTACGACGTAGTGGTCATCGGTGCCGGACCCGTGGGCGAGAACGTGGCGGACCGGGCCCGCGCCGCCGGGCTCACCACGGCGGTGGTGGAATCCGAGCTGGTCGGCGGCGAATGCTCCTACTGGGCCTGCATGCCGAGCAAGGCGCTGCTGCGCCCCGTCGTCGCCCGCGCCGACGCCCGCCGGGTGCCGGGACTGAGCGCCGCCGTGCAGGGCCCCCTGGACGTGGGGGCCGTCCTCGCCAAACGGGACGAGGAGACGAGCCACTGGAAGGACGACGGCCAGGTCGCCTGGCTGGAGAGCGTCGGAGCGGACGTGTACCGCGGTACGGGCCGGCTCACCGGCCCCCGCGAGGTCACCGTCACCGCCCCCGACGGCACGGAGCACCGGCTCACCGCCCGGCACGCCGTCGCCGTCTGTACCGGCACCCGGGCCGTCGTCCCCGCCCTCCCCGGCATCGAGGAGGCCCGCCCCTGGACCAGCCGCGAGGCCACCAGCGCCAAGGAGGCTCCCGGCCGGCTCGTGGTCGTCGGCGGGGGAGTCGTGGGCGTGGAGATGGCCACCGCCTGGCAGGCGCTGGGCTCCCAGGTGACCCTGCTGATCCGGGGCGGCGGCCTGCTCCCCAGGATGGAGCCCTTCGCGGGCGAGCTGGTCGCCGACGCGCTCACGGAGGCCGGGGCCACGATCCGTACGGGCGTCTCCGTCACCGCCGTGCACCGCCCCGCACCCGACGGCCCGGTCACCGTCGAGCTGGACGACGGCGGCTGCGTCGAGGCCGACGAGATCCTCTTCGCCACCGGCAGGGCTCCGCGCACCGACGACCTGGGGCTGGAGACCGTCGGCCTCGAACCCGGCTCCTGGCTCACCGTGGACGACAGCTGCCTCGTCGAGGGCACGGACTGGCTGTACGCGGTCGGGGACGTCAACCACCGTGCCCTGCTGACCCACCAGGGCAAGTACCAGGCCCGGATCGCGGGCGCGGCGATCGCCGCCCGCGCCGGGGAGACCCCCCTGGACACCGCCCCCTGGGGCGCCCACGCCGCCACCGCCGACCACGCGGCCGTTCCCCAGGTCGTCTTCACCGACCCCGAGGCCGCCTCCGTCGGCCTGACCCTCGCCGAAGCCGAACGCGCCGGCCACCGGGTCCGCGCCGTCGACTACGACCTCGCCTCCGTCGCCGGCTCCGGCCTCTACGCCGGCGGCTACCGGGGCCGCGCCAGGATGATCGTGGACCTGGACCGCGAGATCCTGCTCGGCGTCACCTTCGTCGGCCCGGGCATCGGCGAACTCCTCCATTCGGCGACGGTCGCGGTCGCGGGGGAGGTCCCCGTCGCCCGCCTGTGGCACGCGGTTCCGGCGTACCCGACGATCAGCGAGGTGTGGCTGCGGCTGCTGGAGACGTTGAGGGGGTAGCGACCGCTGTCACGAGCGCTTCCGCCGTCGGCGTACCGCCGGCGGCGGCGGCCTGTGCCCGGCGTGCCGCCGTGTTCTTTCCCCCGCAGGGGCATGTGAGTGACCATCAGGGGCAGGAACTCATCGTCGACACGAGGGGGACAGCCGTGAAGGTGGGACTGCTGAGTCGGGAGTACCCGCCGGACGTCTACGGCGGCGCCGGTGTCCATGTCGAGTTCCTGGCACAGGAGTTACGCGCGCTCACCGACCTGCAGGTCCACTCCTGGGGCGAAGGGGCATCGAACGGCGTGGTGAGGCACCGGCCCGGCCGGGAGCTGGACGGTGCCAACGACGCGCTGCGCGCCTTCTCGGTGGACCTGTCGATCGCCGCCGCGCTCGAAGGCCGCGACCTCGTGCACTCGCACACCTGGTACGCCAACCTCGCGGGCCACCTCGCCGGAATGCTCCACGGCATCCCGCATGTGATGACCGCCCACTCGCTGGAGCCTCTACGGCCCTGGAAGGCCGAACAGCTCGGCGGCGGCTACGCGTTGTCCAGCTGGGCCGAGCGCACCGCCGTGGAGTCCGCCGACGCGGTGATCGCCGTCTCGCACGGCATGCGTGCCGATATCCTCGGCTGCTACCCGCAGTTGGACCCCGACCGGGTCAGGGTCGTCCACAACGGCATCGACACCCGCCTGTACCGGCCCGTTCCCGGAGCCGATGTACTGCGCAGGCTGGGCGTCGACCCGGACCGCCCCTTCGTCCTGTTCGTCGGCCGCATCACGCGCCAGAAGGGCGTTCCGCACCTGCTGCGCGCCGCCCACCGGCTCGACCCGGCGGCGCAGTTGGTGCTCTGCGCGGGCGCGCCCGACACTCCGGAGATCGAAGCCGAGTTCCGCGAACTCGTCGGCGAACTGGAGCGCTCGCGCGACGGGGTCCACTGGATCCCGGACATGCTTCCGCGGCCCGACGTCATCCAACTCCTCAGCAGGGCAGCCGTTTTCGTCTGCCCTTCCGTGTACGAGCCGCTGGGCATCGTCAATCTCGAAGCGATGGCCTGCGGCACCCCGGTGGTCGCCTCCGCGGTCGGAGGCATCCCCGAGGTCGTCTCCGACGGCGGCACGGGACTGCTCGTACCGTACGAGGCCGACGAGCCGGGCCGGTTCGAGGCGGATCTCGCCGAAGCGATCAATCAGGTGCTCGCCGATCGTTCGGCGGCCCGGCGGATGGGTGAGGCGGGCCGTGAACGTGCGGTGCGCGAGTTCGGCTGGGACAGGGTCGCCCGGCGGACTCTCGAGGTGTACGAGGAGCTCGTCAAAACGGTGTAGCCGGAAACGGCTCCGGTGTTTCAGGAGGGGGAGTGGCCATGCGCGCTGGACCTTCGGTGCTCGGGATCGTCCTTGCGGGAGGCGAGGGGAAACGGCTGATGCCGCTGACGGCCGACCGGGCCAAGCCCGCGGTGACCTTCGGCGGAACCTACCGGCTGGTCGACTTCGTCCTGTCGAACCTCGTCAACGCCGACATCATGAGGATCTGCGTCCTCACCCAGTACAAGTCCCACTCGCTCGACCGTCATGTGACCACCACCTGGCGGATGTCCAGCCTGCTCGGCAACTACGTCACACCGGTCCCGGCCCAGCAGCGCCTCGGCCCGCGCTGGTACCTCGGCAGCGCGGACGCCATCCTGCAGTCGCTCAACCTCGTCCACGACGAACAGCCGGACTACATAGCGGTGTTCGGAGCCGACCACGTCTACCGCATGGACGCACGCCAGATGCTGGAGCGGCACATCGAGAGCGGCGCCGGCGTCACCGTCGCCGGTATCAAGGTGCCCCGTGCGGAAGCCTCCGCCTTCGGCGTCATCACCCCGGCCTCCGACGGCTCACGAGTGAAACGCTTCCTGGAGAAGCCCTCCGACCCACCCGGCCTGCCCGACGACCCGACCAAGGTCTTCGCCTCGATGGGCAACTACGTCTTCTCCACGAAGGTTCTCGTCGACGCCCTCCACCAGGACGCCGAGGACGAGAACTCCGTCCACGACATGGGCGGCTCCATCCTGCCCATGCTCACCGAGCGCGGGGCCGCCCACGTCTACGACTTCGACGACAACCACGTACCGGGCGAGACCCAGCGCGAGCGCGGGTACTGGCGGGACGTGGGTTCTCTGGACAGCTATTACGAGGCCCACATGGACCTCATCTCCGAGCAGCCGCTGTTCAGCCTCTACAACCAACGCTGGCCCATGTACACCCACGCGAGCCACCAGGCCCCGGCCCGCTTCGTCTCCGGAGGCATCGCCGGCGAGTCGATCGTCAGCCCGGGCTGTGTGATCCGTGGCCAGGTCACCGGGTCGGTGCTCTCGCCCGGTGTGATCGTCGAGCAGGGCGCGGTGGTCCAGGGCTCGGTGCTGCACCACGGTGTGCGCGTCGGCAGGGGCGCGGTGGTGCGCAACGCGATCCTCGACAAGAACGTCGACGTCCCGCCCGGGGCGACGATAGGCGTCAACCCCGAACGGGACCGCGAGCTCTACACCGTCTCGCGCAACGGCGTGATCGCCCTCGGCAAGGGCCGGGTGGTGTCCTAGGGGGTGGCTTCGGCAGGTGCTGCCTCTTCCACGCTGCGGGAGTTCGTGAGGCTCAGCGCGCCGACCGTCGCGATCACACCGACGGCGACGGCGAGGACGGCGTAGGCGATCCGCTCGCCGTGGAAGAAGGAGGCGACGAGGCCGCTGCTCCACACGCCGGCCGGAAGCTGGGTGGTGACCAGCGCGGCGATCAGCGTGCCGACCGCGGCGGTGCCGACGCTCGTGCCGACCTCCTGCGCGGTGTCGTTGAGCGCGGTGCCCATCGAGGTGCGGTTGGCCGGCATCGCGTCGACGAGCGCGACCGCGCAGATCGTCATGACGGTTCGCAGCCCGATCGTCATGAGCACCATGCAGAGCGCGATGACGAGATACCCGTGCTCGACGCCCCAGGACAGCCCCGCCAGCGCCACGGCCAGGCAGGCCGCGCCCACCAGGCAGGCGACGCGGTGGCCGTAGCGGCGGGCCAGTCCCTCGGAGAGGGGCGTCGCGAGCAGCATGGTCACGATCAGAGGCAGGTTGGCGAGGCCGGCCCGTACGGGGCTCCAGCCGTACGCGTACTGGAAGTGGAGGATAAGCCCGAACATCACGCCGGCCATCGCGATGGACGTACCGATCTGTGCGACGGCGGCGCCCCGGACCGTCCCGTTGGAGAACAGGCGCAGGTCCAGCATGGGGGCCGGGCTGCGGCGCTCGTGGAGGACGAAGGCGATCGCGGCGACGGCCGCGCCCACGATCGAGCCGAGGGTGAGGACCGAGAGCCAGCCGTTCTCGACGCCGCTGGTCAGCGCGTAGCAGGCGAGCCCGATGGTGGCGACGCTGAGCACGGCGCCCGGCACGTCGAGCCGGTCGCGGGTCAGGTCCTCGGGCCGGTCGGCCGAGACGCCCAGGCGGACTCCGATCCAGGCGATCACCGCGATCGGGGCGTTGACGACGAGCAGCCACTCCCAGCGCACATGGGCCAGGGCCGTGCCGCCGATCAGCGGCCCGAGGATGAAGCCGGACATGCCGACGACGATCATCACCGTCATGGCGCGCATGCGCAGCGCCTTGTCGTCGAAGAGGCGGAACACCAGCGAGTTGGTGATCGGAGCCATCGCAGCGGCGGCGATGCCGAGCAGGGCGCGCAGGGCGATGAGCTCACCCGCGGTGGTGACCCAGACGGCGCACAGGCTCAGCCCGCCGAACACGGCGAGACCGACGAGCAGGACGCGGCGGCGGCCGAGCCGGTCGGCCATGGAGCCCGCGGTGAGCAGCAGACCGCCGAAGGTCAGTGAGTACGCGCCGGTGACCCACTGCAGTGCGGTGGTCCCGCCGCCGAGGTCGCGCCCGATGGTGGGCAGCGCGATCGACAGCAGGGTGTTGTCGACCATCTCCACGAAGAAGGCCAGACAGAGCGCGGCCAGCGGGATCCAGGCGGCGCGCAGGGAGGGATAGGTACGGGAAACGGGGGGTTTCAGCATCGCGGTCGTCATGGCGGCGCTCCTTTCCATCGAACGCCGATCGGTTATCGAACGGTGTTCCATGAGGTACGATAGAACAGCGTTCGGTAGAGATGCAAACGAAGGGGCAGAGGGCATGCCGCGCCACCAGAACCGGGCCGCCGCGGGCGGCCGTCGCCGGGCTTCGCACTCGATGGAGTCCGTGCTCACCGAGGCGGTGGCGCTGCTCGACGAGGCGGGCCCCTCGGCCTTGACGTTCCGGGCGCTCGCGCAGCGCCTCGGCGGTGGCGTGGCCAGCATCTACTGGTACGTTGCGAGCAAGGACGAGCTGCTCGACCGCGCCACCGATCACGTCATCGGCGGCGTTCTCGCCGAGATCGAGGCGATGGAACCCGGTGACGACCCGATCGACGACCTGCGGGCGATGTCGCTGACCTTGTTCGACGCGATCCTGGTACGGCCCTGGCTCGGGAACTACTTCATGCGCAACACCGACGTCCAGGGCAACGCCCTGCGCCTGTACGAGAAGCTCGGGCAGCCGACGCTGCGGCTGAAGCTCACCGCGCGCCAGCGGTTCCACGCCGTCTCGGCGATCACGACGGTCGTCGTCGGCTCCGCGGTCGACCTGGGGCAGGAGCCGCCCCAGGAGGTCCTCGACGGCGCCCTCGGTCGCGACGAGTTCCTCGGCCGCTTCGCCGCGACCTGGCGGGAGCTCGATGCCCAGGAGTTCCCCTTCGTGCACGAGATCGTCGACGAGTTCGAGGGGCACGACGACATCGAGCAGTTCCGGGCCGCGCTGGATCTGACCCTGGCGGGGCTGAGCCTCCAGGCCGGCGCCTGAACGAATCTCCTGGGTGACCGCTTGGCCGAAAAGTGTGCCTTGCGGCAAGGGTTTCCGGTTCCCGACAATCGGATCGCTTTGACGGGTGCATGACCAGAGTGTCATCGCGCCCGTGTCGTGGTTCCCCCAGCAGCCCCCCACGAAAGAAGGCGGTCCGTGAAGCAACTCCTGCGTGCCCTCAAGAGATGTTCCGTCGTCGTCGCCACCGTCGCCATCGCCGTCGTCGGCCTCCAGCCCGTCACGGCCTCGGCAGCCCCCAACCCCGTCGTCGGCGGAACCCGCGCCGCCCAGGGCGAGTTCCCCTTCATGGTCCGGCTCTCCATGGGCTGCGGCGGCGCCCTGTACGCCAAGGACATCGTCCTCACCGCCGCCCACTGCGTGAACGGATCGGGCAACAACACCTCGATCACCGCCACCGCCGGTGTCGTCGACCTCCAGTCGTCCAGTGCCATCAAGGTCCGCTCCACCAAGGTCCTCCAGGCCCCCGGCTACAACGGCACCGGCAAGGACTGGGCGCTCATCAAGCTCGCCCAGCCCATCAACCAGCCCACCCTGAAGATCGCCACCACCACCGCGTACAACCAGGGCACCTTCACCGTCGCCGGCTGGGGCGCCAACCGCGAGGGCGGCAGCCAGCAGCGCTACCTGCTCAAGGCCAACGTCCCGTTCGTCTCCGACGCCGCCTGCCGCTCCGCCTACGGCAACGAACTCGTGGCCAACGAGGAGATCTGCGCCGGATACCCCGACACCGGTGGCGTCGACACCTGCCAGGGCGACTCCGGCGGCCCGATGTTCCGCCGGGACAACGCCAACGAGTGGGTCCAGGTCGGCATCGTCAGCTGGGGTTACGGCTGCGCCCGGCCCGGCTACCCCGGCGTCTACGCCGAGGTCTCGACCTTCGCCTCCGCCATCGCCTCGGCGGCTCGCACGCTCTGACGCCGCGCACCACCACCGTTCGATCGCCCTCGGGTGATCACGGCTGAACCACCCCCGGGGGGTGCCCGTACGGACGGGCACCCCCCGGGCCCGTCCCCACGGACGGCCGCGCTGATCCCGGGGCTCCGGACGCGTTGTCACTGGGGCCGCCTAGAGTCTCTCCCAATCGTCACGGTGCGTTGCCGTCGACGGGATTCATCAGCATGCCGCCAGGGCGGCGGCCGGCCGGCACGACGGGGAGAACAGCGCATGGGGTGGGTTCCGGCGGGCGACTACGAAGTCGCTCTGGAGGCGGGCAAGGTGGTCTGCCGCAACGGGAAGGGCCGACGGCTCAAGTCCGTTCCGGCGAAATTGAAGGACGATCCGGCGGTCGTCGGTCTCCGCCAGCTGACCGAGTGGCTGGAGCGGCACGAGAAGCGATGCCTGAGCGACGTCGAGCAGTGGATGGTGCGTTCGCTGCCCGTTCCCACCGCCGTGCTCGCCCGGGTCTGGCCCGACCCGGCGTGGCAGGCCGCCCTGCGGGACGTCGTGGTCACCGGCGCGGACGGCGGAGTCGCCGGGTTCCTGCGCGACGTCGATCCCGAGCGCGGCCTCGGCCTCGTCGACCTGGACGGCGACACGGTCCGCATCACCCCCGACATCGTCCATGTGCCCCACCCCGTCCTGCTGGAGGACCTCGACGAGCTGCGGGAGTTCGCGGTCGAACTGGAAGTCCGCCAGAACGTCGAGCAGCTGTTCCGCGAGGTGTGGCACCGCCCGGCCGGCCTCGCCCCGGACACCACCTCCGTGGACACCTACGCCGGCGGCGTGTTCAAGGAACTGCGCTTCCTGCACGGCCGCGTCACCCAGCTCGGATACCGGTCGCGCGGCGGATACGCGGTCTGCCCGGTCGTCGAGGACGGCGTCGGAGTCGAGGCCCGCATCTGGATCGGCGAGCACGACGGATACGACGCGTACGGCACCGAGACGGGCCCGCTGGGCTGGACCGACGCCTCGGGGCGCGCGCTGACGGCGGCCGAGGTCGGCCGCGTCGCGTGGTCCGAGGGCATGCGCATGGCGGCGGCGCTCTACGCCGGACGCGACGTGGAGGACGAGGAGCGGGCGGCATGAGCAACATGACGAACACCGAAGCGAACACGGCGGCGACGGGCTCGACGGCCCTCCCCGCCCAGAACCGGGGCCGCAGCGCCGCCGCCCTCGCCGCCGAGGCCCGCGCGGCGAGCCTGCTGGACGCGGGCGCGATCCTCCCGGCCGGGACCACCGAGCGGGACGACGCCGACACGCTGACCGCCCGCACCTACACGCACACCGCACTCGGGGACCGCCCGGTGGTCCGGCTCGTCCCGGGCACGCTCGCCGAGGCCGAGGACCTGGCCCTGGAGTTCCTGGGGCTGGCCCGGGCCGCCGAGGCCCCCGTCGTCGGGCAGATCCGCCGCGAGACGCTGGGCTTCCCCGCCTGGGCCCTGGTCAACGACCCGGCCAACGGGCACCACGCCCTCGCCCTGGTCAAGGACATCGAGCGGCTCGGCCGGCAGGCCAAGACCCGCGCCGGAGCGGCCAAGGAAGGCTTCGACGAACTCGGCACCCGCCTCGGCCGTGCCGTGCCGCACTTCCTCCCCACCTACTACGAGCAGGTGGCCCGCCTCTTCCTCCAGGCCGAGAACGCCACCTACGCCGCCTCCTTCTTCGGCAAGGCCCGAGAGGCCGAGCGGGTCCACGGCCTGGTCGTGGACGAGGATCGGCAGCGCGCCGTCTTCCTGGAGTTCGCCCTCGCCGGCGCACTGACCGTCAAGGCCCTGCGCCAGTACGTGCGCGACCTGGTGGCCCGGCTCGCACCGGCCGACGCCTGGGCGCAGTTCCGCCGCCTGCTGGTGGAGCGCTGCGCCGCCGGTATGCCGCCGTACGCGGCACTTCCGCAGGACGTACGCACGCTGGTCAAGGCCGCCGGACTGGACCGCGAGAGCGCCGAACGCGAGCTGGTGGCCGACCTGATCGGCTCTCCCGGAGTCGTCCGCGCCCCCGCCTCCTTCTGGGAGACCTACGGCTCCGCGCTCATCGCCCTCGCCCGGGCGGACGCGTCCGTACGGGCCCGGCTCCTCGGGTTCTTCCCCGAGACCTTCAGCGAGAACGGCCGCGACACGGACGGCGAATCCGGCTGGCTCGCCCTGCTGGCCGACTCCGGAGCCGAGGAACTGCTGACCGCACTCCCGGGCTCCTCCGACTCCGCCGACGCGGCCGTCTCCCCGGCGGACTGGCTCGCCCGCTGGGAGGCGTACCGACGCCGCAACCGGGCCACCTCGGGCCGCAGCCCCCGCACCCTGGACCTCACCGCCCGGATGGCGGACCGGCTGCGCGCCGACGGACGCCCCGTCGAACTGTTCCAGGGCCGCTGGCAGCCCACCGCCGACCTGGACCTTCTCGACCTCTGCCTGGCCTCCGGGGTCCCCGTGGCCGAGCCGGACGGCGAGGACTCGGGCCGTGGCCACCAGCGGTCGAACGGCTTCGCGCTGGGACAGTGGCTCGCCGACGACGAGCCCGGACAGCGGGATCTCGCCGCCGTCGCCGAACACCCGGGCTTCCGCGACCTCCTGCGCCGGAACGTCGGCGGCCTCGGCGACGGGCGCGGCCAGCGGCTGAGCGACGCCGGGATGGCGAAGGTGGCCGCCCACCCGGTGCTCTCCGTCCTCCTGCGCGAGTGGCTGACCCGCTGTGCCGAGGAGTACACCGCCGCGCGAGGACTGCCCGGGCTGCGCATCGCCCTCAACAAGCTCTCGCCGTTCCGCGCCGTCGTCGCGGACGTCGCCCCGGAGGCCGCGCGCCTGCTCGAAGAGCACGACGTCGTACCCCTGCTCGTCTCCACCCTGCGCACGGGCGTCTTCGACGAACTGGGCTGGCCCGCGCTCGACGAGACCTACACCGAACTGGCCGCCGAGGCAGCCACCGCATCGCGGCGGACGAACAACCGGTCGCATAATGTCGGCGTCACCGGTGCCTGGCCCGCGCTGATCCTGAGCACACAGGAACGGGCCGTCGTCGTCGGCCCGGAAGGCGTTCTGCTGCGGCACACCCTGCGACTGCCCCCCTCCACCGACCAGTGGCGGACACCCGCCTTCCGCTTCGTCGACGGCGAGTTGCTGGTGATCTGGTGGGAGGACGGCAAGCAGCACGGCTACTGGTCGCACCGCCCCGCCGAGGTCTTCACCGTCGGCGGCGAGCAGACCCCTCGCTGGGGCCGCCCCACGCTCACCGACGAGGTCTCCGTACCGCTGCCCTCCGGCGGCAGCGCCACCGGAGGCAAGGCCCTGCACGCGGGCGACACCACCCTCCCGCCCCAGCGCGCCGTCCTCGCCGATGGCACCGGCCACTGGCGGGAGGGCCACCAGGGCACCGAGCGGGTGTGGCTGGAGTACGACCCGGTCAGCGGCACCCACGGCCGCGCCTCCCTGCCCGCCTTCCTCCGCTCCGGGGTGCAGGACGGCACCCGGCTGCTCGCCGAGCACTGCCAGGTGCTGCCCCTCCAGCCCGGTCTGGAGACCACCCCGTTCGGCACGGACGGCACGGTCCTCGGCCGCTGGGTCCGCCGCACCGCCACCGAGCCGGGCACGGCCGCCCCCGCCGACGGAGGCCGGATCGTCGCCGGTACCCCCGACGGCCACACGGTCGCCCTGCCGCACCCGCTGCCCGACGGCGCCACCGTCGTGCCGCTCGGCGCCCTCACCCTGCCCGGCGGGTCGCGGCCCGCCGTGGTCCTGCGCCACCGGTCCGTCGAGGCGCACCCGGCGGACACCGACGGCACCGGCGGCGGCCTGTGGTCCGTCGGCACCGACTCCTCCGGCGGGAACGACGCGGCGGGCACCCCCTACGTGCCGCCCGCCGTCTACTGGCACGCCCTGCGCCCCCGGGACGAGCAAGGATCGGCCACCCTGCGGAAGCTGACAGAGGCCCGGGCCCACGAGCTGTTCGACGAGGTCGCCGCCGCGGTCGTCCGGCACCTGAACGCGTTCCGGGCGGTCGAGGAGTACACCGGACCCTCGTCGCAGGAGATGAGCCAGGAGGCCGTCGCCCGGATCCTGCCCGAGGTGTCCGACGTACGCCTCCTCGCGGGCGTCACCGCGATCGTACGGAACGCCGTGGACCGGGCCGTCGCGGTCGCCCAGTACCTGGAGCCGCCCGCACCCGCGCAGCCGGTCACGCCCCGGAACACCGCACGCACCCAGGGCATGTTCTTCGACCACGAGCCCGGACACGGCGACGACACGACGCTGCGGGCCGCCACCGCCTGGGGCGCCGAGAAGGTGCGCGGCTCCTGGTACGGAGCCGCAAGCCGCTGGACGGCGATCCGGCAGATCCTCGCCGTCAACCACGTCCTCGGCGGTGAGCCGGCGTTCGGCCCGGCCACGCCGTCGAAGGTCCCCTTCACCCCCGTGGACGGCTGGCAGCGCGACGCGTACACGGTGCCCGGCGAATCCCTCGCCTGGACCCCTCTCCTCGACAAGCTGCCCGAACTGGCCTACCGGGCCGCCTCGGAGGCCACCTCCGCCGAGCACCGCGCCGGGCTCATCGTCCTGCTGGAAGCGCTCGCCGCGGGCCCGCTGGCCGACCCGGCGGGCACGGTCCGGCGGGTGGAGCTCGTCGAACCGCTCGACGCGGCGACCCCCGGCCGGACGGGACGCCCCGAGGCCGTGCACCGCCTCGGGCAGGTGCTCCGCAAGGGCGCCCGCACCGTCGTGGTCCTGGCCAACCACGGCCGCAACTCCCGGGACGACGCGGCCCGCTGGCTCGCCCTGGACCACGACCCGACCGGAGCCTTCGGACCCGTCCCCGGCTTCACCCTCGACCGCGAGCACGTCTACCGGCAGGGCATCGCCCGCGACCGGCTCACCCGGCTCACCGCCCTGGTACGGGACAAGGGCCCGGCGCCCTGGCGTCCGGAAGCCGCCGAGGCGTTCCACACGGCCACCGGAATCGGCCCCCTCCAGGCCACCGCGCTGCTGTCGGCGGCTGTCGAGGAGCCCGGCGCCGAGGCGCTGGCCCTCCTCGGCACGAAGAGCCGCGCCTTCGAGACCGCCCAGGACCGGCTGGACGCCCTGCCCCGCGACGAACGGCACACCGTGCTCCGGGCGTTGCTGCCCGCGGACCCGGCCGAGCTGTGGTCCACGGGCCCCGACGTCCGGGCCGCCGCCGAGACCTGGGGGGAACTCCTGGGGTCCCTCGTCCGCGTCCCCGAGGAACTGGACCTCGACCTCAGCGGGGCCACTGCCGCCTCCGTCGACCTGATCCTCAACGCGGGCACCCGCAGCTGGCTCGCCCACGGCACCCCCGTACCGGACGGCAGCGCCCGCCCGGCCCTCCACCGGGTCAGCGCGCGCGGCGCGGTCGCGAACGCCCTGACCGCCCTGCGCACCCTCGCGTACACGCTGCCGTACGGTCACCCCCTGCGGGCCCACCTGCCCGTCGGCCTCGCGGCGCTGCGCAGCCGTCTCGCCGACCCCGGACTGGTGCTGGACCTCGGTCTGGACTGGACCGAGTCGGGGACGTCCCTCGGCACCGCGATCCGCGCCGCCCACGCACTCCCCGAATCCGGCGGTGCCGAGGCCGACGGACTGGTCCGGGCCGGCACGGCGCTGCTGCTCGCCCCCGGGTACGGCGACAGCGAGAGGCTGCTGATCCGCCCGGCGGGACTGGAGGGCTCCGACGATCCGGTGTTCGGCCTGGTCGAGGGCACCGTCGGCCCCCACCGCACCGGCGACCTCCTCGCCCTGCGCGCCCTGCTGGGATCGGAGTCCGACGCCCTGGCCTCGGCGGGTGCCCCCGACGGCTCCGCCCACCACCCGGCCCAGGACCCGACGCGTACGGTGCCGGACCTGGTGGCCGAGGCGGCCGCCGCCCTCGCCCTGAGCGAGGACGCCGCCGCCCTCTACCTGATGCTGCTCGCCCTGCCCGACCCGACGGACCGCAACTGCGTCCGCTGGACCGAGTGGAAGCCGGCCCGGATCAAGAAGGCCCGCGCGGAACTCGCCGCCACCGACCTCGTCGTGGAGGCGAAGCGCTCCCGGGCCGGCCGCACCCTGTTCCTTCCCTGCGGCTGGCTCGAACGCGGCGCCCCCGGGCTGCCGCTGGAGACCTGGAAGGAAGGCCTGTACCCCGTGGCGGGGTCCGCCCGGACCCTGCCCCACCTCCCCGTCCCCGCGCTGTACGCAGCCGCCTGGGCACGGGTCCGGGGCGGCGACGCCCCCGCCTTCGAAGAACTGAACACCCGCGCCACCCGGAAGGGCCGCCGCCGATGACGTACGACACCACGACCACCCCCGACAGCACCACGCCGGACGGCACCCTCGCGGGAGGCGTCCCGGGCCAGGCGACGGCGCCCGGCCACGGGCCGCGGCAGATCACCCCGCCCGAGGACCGGTACGCCACCGAGCTGGCCTTCCTCGCCGCGCACGACTCCGGCCCGCGCCCGCCCGGCTGGCTGCTCACCCCCCGTGCCGTCGTCACCTTCGTGATGGGCAGCGCGGGTGACGCCCTGAGCCTGCCGAAGGGGGCCCGGCCCGGCGCCGGAGTGCCGCGCCGTCTGGTGATCGAGCAGAAGTTCGTCGGCGAACGCGCCTTGGTCGAACGGTGTGTGGTCACCCTCGCCGGGGAACGCGGGCTTCTCCTCGTCGGCGAACCGGGCACCGCCAAGTCCATGCTCTCCGAGCTGCTGTCGGCGGCCGTCTGCGGGACCAGCGCGCTCACCGTGCAGGGCACCGCGGGCACCACCGAGGACCAGCTCAAGTACGGCTGGAACTACGCGCTGCTGCTTGCCCAGGGCCCCACCGAGCAGGCCCTGGTGCCGTCCCCGGTCCTCACCGCCATGACCCGGGGCGCCGTCGCCCGCGTCGAGGAGGTCACCCGCTGTCTGCCCGAGGTCCAGGACGCCCTCGTGTCCCTGCTCTCCGAGCGGCGGATCGCGGTGCCCGAACTGGCGGGCGGCGACGGCGCCCAGGTGCACGCGGCCCCCGGCTTCACCCTCATCGCCACCGCGAACCTCCGGGACAAGGGCGTCTCGGAGATGTCCGCGGCCCTGAAGCGGCGCTTCAACTTCGAGACCGTGGGCCCCATCGGCGACGTGGACGCCGAGACCGCACTCGTCCGGAGCCAGTCGCGGGCCGCCGTCGAACGCGTGGGTGCCGCCTACCAGGTGGACGACGCGGTTCTCGAAGCCCTCGTCACCGCCTTCCGGGACCTGCGCGAGGGCCGCTCCGTGGAGGGCTGGGAGGTCGAACGCCCGTCCACGGTGATGAGCACGGCGGAGGCCGTCTCCGTCGCGGGCTCCCTGGGCCTGGCCGCCGCCTATTTCCCCGGCGACCGGGACGTACTCTCCCTGCTGCCCGGGCATCTGCTCGGCGTCGTCCGCAAGGACGACCCCGCCGACGCGGCACGGCTGCTGGGGTACTGGGACGGGCCGGTGCGCAGGCGCGCGGAGCAGGGTTCGGCCACCTGGCGTGCGCTGTGGGACCTGCGCTCGGTGCTGGAGAGCTGACGGATGAACGAGTCGACCATGGCCGGGGCCTCCGCCGAGGCACCGCCCGCCGCCGGCGTGCCCACCGGTGCTCCCACGGCTCCCGTGGTTCCTGCGGTTCCCGGGCGGGGTCCGGCGGGCGGACCGGCCACCGCGGAAGCCGCGGTGGCGGCCCTCGCGGAGGCCGGTCCCGGGGCACCGTTCCTGATCGGGGTACGCCACCACGCGCCCTCGCTGGCGGCCGCCCTGCCCGCCCTGCTGGACGCGGCCGACCCCGACGTCCTCCTCGTCGAACTGCCCGCCGAGTTCCAGCCCTGGCTGGGCTGGCTCGCCCACGAGGAGACCGAGGCCCCGGTGGCGCTGGCCGCGGTGCCCGCCGCCGGCCCGGCGGGTGAACGGGGCCCGGCCTTCTACCCGTTCGCGGACTTCTCGCCCGAACTGGTCGCGCTGCGCTGGGCGGCGAGGAACGGCGTCCCGGCCGTGGCCTGCGACCTGCCCCTGGCCGACCGGGCCTGGGCGGAGGGTCGCGACGGGGCCCCCGCCCCGGTTCCCGGCGCCGCCTCCGCACCCGTGCCGGGGGAGGGGCACGGGCTGTCCGCCGCGCTCCGGTCCCGGCTCACCGGCCGGGAGGGCGACGACCTGTGGGACCGCCTGGTGGAGGCCCAGGCGCCCGGCTCGACACCCGAGGCGCTCCGCCGTGCCGCCCTGCTCACCGGCTGGGCGCTGCGTTACGAGGCCGAGGCGCGGGGCGGGGTGCACGGCACGGACCTGGTACGCGAGGCATGCATGCGCGGCCATGTCGCGGAGGCCCTGGCGAACGGACGGCGGCCCGCCGTGGTGGTGGGCGCCTTCCACACCCCGGCGCTGTTGCGGTCAGGGGCGGGGGCGGACGGGACAGCCTGCACTGCTGTTGCCGCCGCCGAGGAGGCGGGATCGCCGGGCCCGCCCTCCGTGCCGGAGCCGAGCGTGGGCGGGCACGCCGACGGCGTTGCCGGGGCGGCCGCGTGCACGGTCTCCCTGATCCCGTACACGTACCCGCTGCTCGATTCCCGCTCCGGCTACCCGGCCGGCATCCGGGACCCGGAGTGGCAGCACACCGTCCTGGAGGCCGCCGGGGACCCGGCGGTGGTGCACGAGGCGCTGGTCCGCACCGCCGTACGTCTCTGTGCCGCCCTGCGCGAACAGGGCCACCCCTACGGCCCGGCGGACGGCCGGGAGATCGTCCGGGTCGCCGGTGACCTGGCCCGGCTGCGCGATCTGCCCGCGCCGGGCCGCGGTGAACTGCTGGAAGCCGTGCAGACGGTGCTGGGGCGCGGCGAGACCTACGGCACGGGACGCGCCGTCGCCCAGGCCCTCGAGCGCGTGCTCGTCGGAGCCCGCACCGGGCGGCCGGCACCCGCCGCTCCGCGCAGCGGACTGAGCCCCGCCGTCGAGGCCGAGACCGCGGCGCTCGCGCTCCCCGGGCCGCAGGACGCGCACGAGAAGGCACCGCGCGACCTCCGGCTCGACCCGGCGCGCTCCGCCCTGGACCGCCGCCGCGAACTGCTGCTGCGCAGACTGACGGTGTGCGGCATTCCCTACGCGCAGGAGCAGGAGGTGACGGGCGCGGCGGGTGCTGAAGGACTGACGACACGCTGGCGGGTGCGGTGGACCCCGGCGACGGCCGCGATGCTCACCGCGGCCGGGGCCCGTGGCGTCACCCCGGCCCAGGCGGCCGAGGGTGTGCTGCGGAAGCGCCACGCGGCCGAGCGCGCGGAGGGCGGTCCGACGGCCGCCCAGGTCGTCCGCGGCCTCGCGGAGGCCGCCGCGTGCGGGCTGCCCGCCCCTGCCGACGAACGGCTGACCGAACTCGCGGCCGTGCTCCCCGCGAGCGGCACCCTCCCCGAACTCCTCGCCGGGCTCGACCTGCTGGACCGCGTCGACGCGGGCCATCTGCCGGGCCTGACCGAGCCCGACGGCCCTGACAACCGGTCCGACAGCTCCGAAGTGCCGTCAGAAAGCTCCGGAATTCCGTCCGACCGCCCTGCCGCGGCCCTGGACGCCGCCGACACCACCAGGGCCGCCCGCACCGCGCACGCTGCGGAACTGCTGACCGCTGCCGCGGTGCGCCAGGTCGAGGGGCTGACCGGCTCCGAGAAGCCGGAGGACGCCCGCGCCCTGCTCGAACTGGCCCAGCGGGCCGATCGGCTGGGCGGCATCCGGCTCACCGACGCCCTTGCCCGGCTGGCCGCCGACGGCGCCCCGCTGATCGCCGCGGCGGCCGGAGCGGTCAGGGTGCTCACCGGCCATGAAGAGGCCGAGGCCTTCGGGGAGCGCGTCGCCTCCTGGGTGGACGGTGCCGTGGACAGCACTTCCCGGGCCACGCTCACCGCCCGGCTCTCCGGCGTCCTGACGGTCGCGGGCCCGCTCCTGACCGTCGGCGTCGGCGCCCTGGATCCGTTGCTGGACCGGGTCGTCGAGCTGGACGACTCCGCGTTCCTGGCCCGCCTGCCGGCCCTGCGCGGTGGCTTCGACACCCTGAGCCCGGCCGCCCGGGACCGTCTGCTGGGCACCGTCGAGGAGCGGCTGGGCGAACGGGTGGACGATCTCGACGCCGACGATCCGGCCGAACTGGCCCGCCGTACGGCCGCCGACCTCGCGGCGCGGGAGCTGCTGACGGGACTCGGCCTGCCCGTCCCGCCGTCGCCGGACGACGGCCGGGTCCCACCGCCGTCGGACCACTCCGCCGCAGCCCCCGCGACGGCGCCTCTTACGGCTGTCACCCCCGCCGACGAGCCCCGGGCCGAGGCGACCTCTGCCGAGACGGCACCCGTAACCGCACTCACCACCGAGGCGCCCTCGACAGAGGTGCCCCCTGCCACGGCACACCCCACCGAGGCGCCCCGCGCCACGGCGCCCTCCACCGAGGCGGGACCCGCCCAGGCTCCCGCCCGTACCCTCGCACCCGCCGACCGTTGGCGGCTCGTGCTCGGCCGGAGCTCCGACCGGTTGCCGTCCGGCGCCGCCCGGCTGGCGACCGCGCTGGACGAGCTCTACGGCGCGGGACACGGGGAGGGTTCCCGCGGCGGCCTCCCCGGGCGCGACGGGTCCGGGGCCGGTGGCGGGCGGGAGCCGTCGTTCCCCGGTGTCCGCGAGTGGTCCGAGGAGCTGGCCGCGCTGTTCGGCCCCGGTGTCCGCGAAGAGGTCCTCGCCGCCGCGGCCGTGACGGGGCGGCAGGACGTCCTGGCCGAACTCGACCCGGCGGCCGCCACCCCCTCCGTGGAGCTGCTCCGGACGATCCTGCAGTACGCCGGCGGCCTTCCCGAAGCCCGCCTCGCGGCGCTCCGACCCCTGGTGCGTCACCTGGTCGAGGAACTGACCCGGCAGCTCGCCACCCGGCTGCGGCCAGCGCTGACCGGCGCGATGACGGCCCGGCCCACCCGCCGCCCCGGCGGCCGGCTCGACCTGCCGCGTACTCTGCACGCCAATCTGGCCACCGCCCGCCGGACGGCCGACGGCACGATCCAGGTGATTCCCGAAAAGCCCGTCTTCCGCAGCCGTGCCCGCCGGTCGGCCGACTGGCGGCTGATCCTGGTCACCGACGTCTCCGGGTCCATGGAGGCCTCCACGATCTGGTCCGCGCTGACCGCCTCGGTGCTCGCCGGGGTGCCGACCCTGAGCACCCACTTCCTGGCGTTCTCCACCGAAGTCGTCGACCTCACCGGCCATGTACGCGATCCCCTCTCCCTCCTGCTGGAAGTGAGTGTGGGCGGCGGAACGCACATCGCCGCCGGGCTCCGGCACGCCCGCGGCCTGATCGAGGTGCCTTCGCGCACCCTCGTCGTCGTCATCAGCGACTTCGAGGAGGGCGGGCCGCTCGCCGGACTTCTGGCCGAGGTGCGGGCGCTGGTGAACACCGGCTGCCACGTCCTCGGGTGCGCGAGCCTCGACGACGCCGGCCGACCCCGCTACTCGACGGGCGTCGCCGGGCAGCTCGTGGCCGCGGGGATGCCCGTGGCGGCCCTCAGCCCACTCGAACTGGCCCGCTGGATAGGGGAGAAGACCGCATGAACGCCGCTCAGCTGCCGCCCGTCGCACCTGAGGTCACGGCCACGCTCGTGGAGGGCCTCTCGCCCCGGCTGCGCAAACGGCTGGACGCGGCGGTCACCAAGCTCGCCGCCCGCCCGACGCACCGCGACGGGGACACCACGACGATCGAGGTCGACGACGAGACCGAGCTGCGCCTGTACGCCCCGGGCGGGGTGGTGGCGAAGGTGGAGGACGTCACCTGCGGCTGCCTCCTCGCCCCGGCCTGCGTCCACCGCGCGGCCGCGGCCTGTGCCGCCCCCGCGACCGACCTGGCGCCGGAGCCCGCCGAACAGGCCACCCCGGAAGCGCCGGGACCGGCCTCGGCGACGGCCCCGACCCCCTTCGGCCCCGACGCCGCCCATGCCCTCGGCCTCAACGTCGCCCCCGCCTCCGGCCCCGACGCCGCCACCGGCGTCGCCGCCAACGCAGCCCCCGGCCGCGCCCCCAACGCCGCCCCCGACGCCGCCACCCCGCACGAGACGGCGAGCCCGGACCAGCGT
This sequence comes from Streptomyces rubiginosohelvolus, assembly GCF_014649875.1. Classification (GTDB taxonomy): domain Bacteria; phylum Actinomycetota; class Actinomycetes; order Streptomycetales; family Streptomycetaceae; genus Streptomyces; species Streptomyces rubiginosohelvolus. Next base: position 160,769 of record NZ_BMTW01000015.1, read on the forward strand.
GCCGCCGCCGACGCCCTCTGGTCGGCGGGCGCCGCCGTGCTGGAGGCCGGGGTCGACGGGGCCGGGGCCGTCACCCAGTCGGCCCTCCTGCGCGCCGCGCACAGCGCCCGGCTCCGACACCTGCCCCGTGCCGCCGGCGCCGCGCTCTCCGTCGTCACGCTGCTGCGCGCGGCCCGCGCCGGGAACCCGTCGTACCGGACCGCCGAGCTCGTCACCGCCCTGGCCGAACTCCTGGGCACCGCCCGGCGGGTGGGGACGGCGTCCGGGGCGGAGCTGGCAGCCGTCCGGGGCCGGGTGCGTCGGCCGTACAGCCCGGACGGCTCGCTCCGCCTGTACGGCCTGTTCACCGAACCCGTGGTCACCGACTCGGGGCACGGCGGCGTCCGCACCTGGGTCGCCGGAGCCGACGGCCGCCTCTTCACCGTCGGCGATGTGGCGCCCGGCGGCGTGGGGCGGGCCCTCGGCGTGGCCGACCGGGCCGTGCGCCTGGGGGACAGCGCCCTCACCCACCGGGAGCTGGGCCGCGCCGGTCTCGCCGTCTCGGGCGCGACGGTCTCGCCCGACGGCAGACTGGGCGCCGGAAAGGCCGTCAAGGCCGTCACCGCCCGGGGTGCGGCGTGGACGGAGCCGCCGCTCGCCGCCCTGTGGGAGACACCACCGGCCGAACAGGCCGCCCGCGCCCTGCGGTCCACCTCCCGCTACGCGGACCCGGACGGCACCGGCAGCGACCTGCTCTTCCTGGACGTCGAACTCCTCGGCGCGGTACGGGAACCGGGCGGCGCCTGCCTGCTCGCGCAGTGCGAGGGAGGCGTTCGGATCCGGCTCACCGTCGCCGACGACGACCCCGCGCTGGCCCACCGCGACAACCTGGCCCTGCTGGCCGCCGCGCCGGGGACCCGGCTGAGGATCATCGGCCGCCTGATTCCCGCCACCCACCCCCGGCTCACCCTCCTCGCGTGCACGCACCCCACCGGCGAGGGCACGGTCGACCTCGGCCTCGACCGGCTGCGCCGCGCCGACCTCCCGGACCCGTCCGCCCCCGCCCACTTCGCCCCGCCGCAGCCCGCGGGACCCGGCGGGGCATCGCCCCTGTACCTCCTGGAGCGCCGGGTCGAACAGACGGTTCCGGCGGGCCGCGCCGCCCTGGGCCTGCTGAGCGATGTCACCGCCGAGACCCGCCGGATCCGCCGCGGCGGTCTCCCCACGGCTGCCGCGCTGCTCACCGCCCTGTGCGCCTCGGCCGCCCAGCGTGATCGCGATCTGTTCGGCCGTCTGCTCCCGGCCGACACCGACGGTTTCGCCGCGTACTGGCTGGCGGCCGCCCGCTACACGGCCGCCGTGTCCGAATCGCTGTGCGCGGCAGCCTGGAACGCGACGGAGGGAGATCCGGTCGCGGTGCCGCCCGTTCCGGTCCACGACGCGGCGGGCTGAGGCGCGGACCGCCCGACACCGGGCAGTCCACCCCGCCGATCGGCGTCGGCCGGCGCGGCGCACCCGCCCCACGCGTGCACCGGTTCACCGCGGTCTCAGCTCGCGACTTCGGGCCCGGTTCTCCGCGACGTTGCGCGTCTTCTTCCTGCGGCCCGACTCGGCGAGCAGGGCGAGTACAGCCGGCGACCTCGACCCCTCGGCGAGGGTGCGCTGCATCCAGTCGGTGACCTCCGCCAACTCGGCCGTCGTCGGCACGTGACCGTCCTGGACGTGCAGGTGGAACAGCCAGTCGCGGATACGGCGGCGGATGAACGCGCGGTGCCCTTCCCCTTCGAGCCCGTCGATCTCCGGCAGGAGTCCGGATGCCCACTCCCGGAACTCGGCAGGTCCGGCCGTCCTCATCGCGATCTCGTCCACGAGGGCGACCACCGCCGACTTGGCGACCATCTCGACGGGGTCTCGAAGAATGGTGGCCACGATCGCCCGGTCCCGGTCCCGGCTCGGCGAGGAAGCGATCACCGACACGATGCGTCGGTAGGCGGACCATCGAACGTGTTCGTCCGCGACCGCGTCGTCGACGTCCACGCCGGGGATGCCGGCCACCGCGAGCAACTCGGCCACGTCGGCATGCAAGGTCATCGCTTCACCCCTCCCGGACAGCCTGTCTAGCGTGCATCGGCATCGGCTGTCACGTCGGAGTCCTGGGCGGCGACGTCCGGGGCGAGCCGGATCGCGCCCGCCTGCCCCCCCCCGGAACGTCCGGGCCGGGCTCGCTCGCCCCCGGAAGCAGCCGACGTCAGACATCCGGCCGCGTCCCGGGAGCGCACCGCCGGGACCCCGGGTAACGTCGGACGCGGCTGAGGAAGGTGTGGCCATGACGCAGGATCGCGGGGAGCAGACGTTTCAGCGGATCGTCCAGGCCGCCGGAATCGTGATCGACCGGGACGGCTACGCCGGTGCCTCGACCCCGGCGATCCTCCGCCTGGCCAACGTCTCCCGCAGCGGCTTCTACCACCATTTCGCGTCGAAGCAGGACCTCGGTGACGAGATCCTGGCCCGCCAGCACACGTACTTCCAGCAGGTCTCCGAGCAGATGGCGGCGGGCCCGGCCCCCGAGCTCTGGCTCCAGGCCCTGGTGGACATCAGCCACCACTACACCGCCGGCCTCCTGGAGGACCCCGTCCTGCGGGCCGCCGTGCGCCTCTCGATCGAGCCGGGCCCGTACCAGACCGCCGAGAGCTACGCGGGTTCGCTGGGTGCCGTCACCGCCGCTCTCGAATCCGCGCGCGAGGCCGAGGAGATCCAGGACCACGTCGAGCCCGTGGAGACCGCGCGGACACTCGTCGGCTGCTACAGCGGCGTACAGATGCTGTCCCTCGCCCTGGCCGAGCGGGACGCCCTGCACCAGCAGGTCAGCGCCATGTGGTCCCTGGTCATGCCCGGCATCGCCCGTCCGGAGGTCTTCGCCCGCCTGCGTCTAGGGCCGCCGCGCTCCATGGGTACGTCCCCGCCGCGCTGAGACGGCGGTGCCGGGAAACCCTAGTCCGCCCAGTGGGGCGGGCGCTCCAGGGTCTGCGGGACCTTCGTGCGGGCGTCGCCCCGCGCGGCGTTCAGCTGGGGCTGGGTGAGAAACAGCGCGCCGCGCAGATCCGCCCCGCACAGATTGGTGTCCCGCATGTCCGCGCCGATCAGGTCGGCGTCGCGCAGATCGGATCCTGACAGGTCGGCCGCGATGAGGAGGGCCCCGCGCAGGCTGGCGCCGCGCAGCTTCGCACCGCGCAGCCGGGAGCCCATGAGATGGGCGCCCCGGTGGTTCTTCTTGCGCCCGGGGACCGCCGCCCGGGCCAGCTCGCTGGCCCGCAGGAGCAGCGGGTTCACCTCGCCGCGCAGCGTGTCCACGTCGACGGCGAGCAGCGTCTCGGCCGTGTCCCGGGTGAGGGCGTCCAGCCGCTCGTACGCCCGGCGCAGATCCCCGTGCACGGGCCCGGCCGCGGGCAGGTCCAGGGCCTGCGCGATGTACTTGAGAAGCTCATGGAGCTGCCGCACGACGGGGAAGGCCTCGTACATCGCACGGGCCGAATCCGGCTCCTCGCGCCAGCTGACGCCCTTGAAGGTGACCTGGGAGACCTTCTGGCCCGCCCCGAAGCAGTCGAACACCGTGCAGCCGTTGTACCCCTGGTCACGCAGCCGCTGGTGGATGCCGCAGCGGAAGTCCTCCTGGAGGTTTGCGCAGGGCGTGCCGGCGGACTTGTCCACCGGGAAGTCCGAGGAGCGCGAGAAGGGCAGCGCCACGCAGCACAGCCCGAAGCAGCTCCCGCAATCGGCCTGCAGGTCGGGCTGGGCGGCGTACGAGGTGCGCTCGGACAAGACGGTGACTCCTGGTGGCGTGCGGGGCCGGCAGCGGTGTGCCGGTGGCTGTACGCCCCCATTTTGTCCCGCGTGCTCCGAACGCGGCGTACCGGGAGGCCGGTCAGCCTTCCGGACGCAGGATCCCGCGCTCGTAGGCCTTCACCAGCCGCTGCGGCACCTGGTGGACGGTTCCGTCGATCGTCACGGGGACGAGCTGAGGCGTCGTCGCCTTCCACTGGGCGCGACGGTGACGGGTGTTGCTGCGGGACATCTTCCGCTTGGGGACTGCCATGAGGGACCACCTTTGTCGTTGACCTCGAAGAACGCTATATGAAAACGATAGTCAACACCAAGTCGCCACCGGCTTGTCCATCTGCCGTCGTCGATCGGGCCGAAGGCCGCCCCGCCGGGGGTCGGGTTGCTGCCTGCCCCCGTCGGCCTACGCCGGTACGCCGCACGGACGGAGGATCATCAGCGAGTCCTCCAGGGTCGCGACCATGGCGAAGGGGAAGCGGTCGACTTCGAGGCAGAGGGCGACGTCGTCCTGGTGGGCTCCTTCGCGGATGCCGTCCGTCAGTTCCGTGGCGGCGCGCGACTCCGCGGCGCGGCGCACGAACGCGGTCGCGTCCGCCCCCGACCCGGTGACTCTCCCCGCGATGTACTGGGCGCACGCCAGGTCCTCCTCGGCGCGCCCGTCCTCGCCGGTGACCACGAACGTGACGTCCTCGCAACCGCGTTGGCGCAGGAGCCCCGCCGTCGCCTCCGCCACCACGAAGCCGGCGCACAGCACCAGCGACGCTTCCTTGACCGCGAGGGCGCCCACCGTCCCCGCCGTGGTCTTCTGTATGACGGTGCGTCCGCCCAGGTAGGCGGAGCGCAGCAGGCCCGGTGAGTTGACGGCGTCGAAGCCGCGCGCCGGCGCACCGTCCTTGAGCGCCACCCAGTCCGGATGGCTCGCCTTGAGCGCGAGGGCGTCGTCGAGTGACTCGGCGAGGACGATCTTCTCCGCCCCTCGCGCGAAGGCCCAGGCGGCCACCGTGTAGGCCCGCATGACGTCGACCACGACCGCCACGGACGGCGTTCCGGTGAGCTCGGGGATGCCGAGGAAGCGAGTGTCCATCCGGTCATGATCGAGTAAGCCCCTCCCGAAGTCCCCGACTTCGTGAGCCACTTCACACCGGCAGGCGCGCACGCCCGCGTTCCCTTGATCGGGCACATTGGTCCAGTCCAAACTGTGCATGAGTGGGCGAGGGGGATGCCATGTCGGATACGGCGTCGGCGACGGTGGACCCGCAGGGCGAGCCGGGCGGGCCGGGCGAGGGAGACGAACGTGGCACGGTCGGCCCACGGATCCAGTCGTTCCGCCGCCGGGCCGGGCTCAGCCAGGAGGCGGCCGCGTCCCGGGCCGGGATCAGCACCAGGGCGCTGCGCGACATCGAGCGCGGCCGCGCCCGGCGGCCCCGGGTGCACACCCTGCGAAGCCTGGCCGCGACGCTGGGGCTGAGCGACGACGAACTGGCGGACCTGCTGGCCGACGCCCGCACCGGGCCACCGCGCGACACCGGTCGGCCGAACCTGCTGATCCTCGGCCCGCTCGTCCTCCGGCGCGGCCGGATCCCCGTCCCGGTCAGCAGCCCGATGCTGCGCCGTCTGCTCGGGCTTCTTGCGCTCAAGCACCCCGAGCCCGCCACCCAGCAGGAGATCACGGACACCCTCTGGCCGTCCGGGCCACCCCGCTCCCACCCGAGCCTGATCCACACGTACGTCACCCAGGCCCGTCGGCTGCTGGCACCGTGCGGGCCACAGGACGCCCCGCTGCCGACCGTCGTCCGGTCGCCCACCGGTTACCGGCTGGAGGCGTCCCGGGACCGGACCGACCTCGGCCGCTTCGACGAACTGCTGGCCCGGGCGGAGCGCCTGCGCCACGCGCCGGACCCGGAGGCCCTCTACGCCGCCCTGGCGGAGGCTCTGCGCTGCTGGCGCGGGCCGGTCCTGGCGGACGCCGACCCCGTGCTGCGCCGGCATCCGGCAGCGGTGGCCGCCGACGAGCGGCGGGTCCGGGCGGCGCTCCTGCACGCCGACACCGCACTACTGCTTCGCCGCTCCGGGGAGGCCGTCCCGGTGCTGGCCGACCTGGTGAACACCGAGCCGCTCCACGAGGGCCTGCACGCCCGGCTGATCCTCGCCCTCGCCGACAGCGGGGAACAGGCCGCCGCGCTCCAGGTGTTCACCCGCCTGCGCGACCGGCTCGTCGAGGAACTGGGCATCGAGCCCGGCACGGAGATGCGCGAGGCCCAGCTGCGGGTGCTGCGCCGCCAACCGCCCGGCCCGCACCCCACCGCCCACCACACACCGGCCCACCGCGAGCCCGCTCGCTCCACGGAGGCCTACCGCACGGAGAGCCACCCCACGGAGATCCGTCGCACACCCGCCGACGCCACAGCGGCCGCCGGTCCGACGCCGCCCCCGGCCCAACTGCCGTCCGGTGCAACCACCTTCGTCGGGCGACGACCGCAGATGCGCGTACTCGACACCCTCGTCGCGTCCGACCCGGCGCGGCGACCGCACATCGCGGTGGTGGTCGGTGCGCCCGGCGTCGGCAAGTCCGCCCTCGCCACGCACTGGGCGCACGCCCGGCGCGACCGCTTCCCGGACGGGCAGCTGTACGTCGACCTGCGCGGCCACTCCCCACGTCCGGCGCTGCGTCCCGGCGACGTACTCGCCCCGTTCCTCCGGGCCCTCGGCGCCCCGCCCCACGCACTCCCCGAGCACCCGGCGAACGAGGACGAGGCCGCCGCGCTCTACCGCACCCTGCTCGCCGACAAGCGCCTGCTGATCGTGCTGGACAACGCGCGCGACGCCGAGCAGGTCAGGCCGCTCCTCCCCGGTGCCCGGGGCTGCACGGTCGTCATCACCAGCCGCAGCCGGCTCGCCGGGCTGGTCTCGTCCGACGGTGCGCGCCGCATCGCCCTGGACGTGCTCGACCCGGACGAGGGCCGCCAACTGCTGGGCAGCATCGCCGGATCGTGCAACGTCGCGGCCGAGGAGGCGGCGGCCCGCAGGATCGTGGAGCTCTGCGGCGGCCTGCCGCTGGCGATCAGGATCGCCGGAGCCGATCTCGTGGCCCGCAACGCGAGCATCGCCGCCCACAGCGCCGAGCTGGCGGGCGCGGGCGACGGCGTCCTCGGCCGGCTGCGCATCGAGGGGGACCGGCGTTCCACCGTACGGTCCGCCTTCGAGCTGTCCTACCGCACGCTTCCCGACGAAGCCCGGCGGATGTTCCGGCTCCTCGGCCAGCTGCCCGGCCCCGACCTCACCGTGGACGCCGCCGCAGAGCTCGCGGGCACAACCCCGGCCGCGTCGGCCGCACTTCTGGCGTGCCTCGCGGACGCCCATCTGGTACGGGAGAGGGCGGGCCGTTTCGGGCTGGACGTCCTGCTGCGCTCGTACGCCCGCGAGCTGATCGGCACGGACGAGGCGCACACCGCCCGAAGGCGGCTCGTGCTCTCCCGGGCTCGCGGTCCCGCCCGGCGCGACAACGTCCAGGACAACTGCTCCGGCAGTTACGCCAGTTCTGCCGGTTCCCGCGCCTAGTCCGGCGAGGGCCGGAAGAACCGCAGGTCAACTCACCTCCCCTCGGCCGGGTTCGGCCTCCCGGCCGCCTCCGCCTTCTCTGGTCCGGCTGCATGAGCCCGAACAGGCCCCAGCCGTACGGTTGGCCGCACCGCAGCCCTTCCCCGTGCCCAGCCACGGGAGTTGCGCATGCGCCGGCACGAGTGAGCGAAGGATGGAACGACGGTGGAAGAACATCCGGCAGAGCACATCACAGCGGTCGCGTCGCCGCCCGCCCGGGACGGCTCCGGCGGGCCGCCGCCGTCGCCGGGCGAGCCCGCCATCTGGTCCCGCAACTTCCGGTACTACTTCGTCGCCCGCAGCGCCGGCCTGCTCAGCTGGGCCATGCTGCCGGTCGCCGTCGCCGCCGGGCTGCTCATCGACGGGTACGGTCTGGACACCGCGGGCTACTCGATGGCCTTCCTGGTCGCCCCGTTCGCGGGCCTGGTGCTGTTCGGCGGGGTGCTCGCCGACCGGTTCACCGCGCGCCGGATGATGATCGTCGCGGATCTGGCCAATCTCACCGCCCACATCCTGCTCGCCCTCCTGTTCCTTCACGGCATCGGTCACCTCGGGCAGCTGTACGCCCTGCTGGTGGTGGCCGGGACGGCGAACGCCCTGTTCCAGCCGGGCGCCTCCTCGACCGTTCCGCTGGTGTCCCGGGACGTGCAGGGCGCCAACGGGGTGCTGCGGACCTCCGAGGCGATCACCGGTCTCGGCGGCCCCGCCCTGGCGGGCGTCCTCGTCGGATTCGGCTCCACCGGCTGGGTGATGGTGATCTCGGCCGTCGCCTACGGGACCAGCGCGGTCTGCCTGTACGTGCTCCGGCTGGGCGCGGTGCCCGCCCCGCCGCCCGGCGAGAGCCTGTGGCGCAATCTGGCCGTCGGCTGGCGGGAGTTCCGGGCGCGCGGCTGGCTCTGGGGCGTCATCGTGATCTGGATGTTCTACGCGGTGCTCTCCTGGGGGCCGCAGCTGTCGGTGGCCGCCGGGGTCATCGTGCCCGAGCACGGCGCGCGGTCCTTCGGCCTGATCAACGCCGCCCTGGGCGCCGGAACCGTCATCGGCGGCCTGCTGGCGATCCGCTACAAGCCCGAACGGCCGCTCGCGGCGGGGGCGGTGGCGATGCTGGCGTACCCCCTCTATCCGCTGGGCATCGTGCTCGGCCTGCCGGTCTGGGTGCTCGCCGCCGCCCAGGTCGTGGTCGGGGCCGGGATCGGCGTCTGGGGTGTCATGTGGGCCACCAGTGTGCAGACCCAGGTCCGGGGCGAGATGCTGAACCGCATCCACGCCTACGAGGTCGCGGGCTCCGTCGGCATGTACCCGATCGGCAGTGCGCTGGCGGGCCCCGCGGTCGGAGCGTTCGGCACCGACCGGGTGCTCCTGACCGGTGTTGTCGTCTCCTTCCTCACCGCCACCGCCCTGCTGGCCGCCCGCCCGATCCGCACCCTGCGCCGGGTGCCGGACCGCCGCTGAGCGTCACGCCCGGTCCCGCCGGGGACGCGGCGGCGGACCGTACGCCTCGACCAGCGCGTTGCGCACGGCGTGCCGTCCCGCGTGGCGGAACGCCAGGGAGTGGGAGTCCACCTCGTGCACCTTGATGGACCGCAGGACCACCGCGACGGCCACGGTGGTTCCGGGGGTCCAGCTGGGAAGGTCCTCGGTTCGGTGGTCATGCACCCCACGCTAACGGCGCGCCGACAGCCTCCCCACGGAAGTTCCGCGGGGAGGCTGTCCGTTGTTTTCGCGGGGAGGCCGTCCGTTCGTGCGTCAGGCGTCCCGGCGCAGCTCCAGCGTGCAGCACTTGACGCTGCCGCCTGCCTTGAGCAGCTCCGAGAGGTCCACCCCGATCGGGTTGAACCCGCGCTCACGCAACTGCGCGGCCAGCTCCGTGGCGTTCTGCGGCAGGACCACGTTGTACCCGTCCGACGTCGCGTTCAGCCCGAACACCTCGGCGTCGGCGGGGGTGGCGAGGAGGGCGTCCGGGAACAGCCGCTCCAGTACGGACCGGCTGCCGGGGGAGAAGGCCGCCGGGTAGTAGGCGACCGTCTTCTCGTCGAGCACGGTCAGGGCGGTGTCCAGGTGGTAGTAGTCGGGATCGACCAGGGTCAGCCCGATCACCGGGCGTCCGAAGTACTCCTGTGCCTCGTCGTGCGAGCGGGGGTCGCTGCGGAAGCCGGTGCCCGCCAGCAGCCAGTCGCCCGCCAGGAGATAGTCGCCCTCTCCCTCGTTGACGAAGGCGGCCGTACGCAGCTCCGGAAAGCCGTTGTCGCGCAGCCAGTTGTGGTAGGCGGGGCCTTCGGCGATGCGCTCGGCGTCGCGGAACCGGGCCACGAGGGCCCGTCCGTCGACGACCGTGGCGCCGTTGGCCGCGAAGACCATGTCGGGGAGGGAGGGGACGGGGTCGATCGTGTCGACGGTGTGCCCGAGGCTCAGGTAGACCTCGCGCAGCCGCTCCCACTGGGCGATGGCCAGCGGAGTGTCGACGGGCTTCGCCGGGTCCATCCACGGGTTGATGCAGTAGACCACGTCGAAGTAGGTGGGCCGGCACATGAGGTAGTGCCGGGCACGTGCGATACGCATATGGGGTGGGTCCCGATCGTCAGGGGCGGCCGGTGAGATATCCGCCCATCGAGGTGAAGTACTCGGTCGCGGGCAGCTCGCGGCCGTCTTCGGTCCGTACGCGGGTGATCGCCAGGCCGTGGTTGCGGCCGGTGCGGGCGTCGGCTCCGGCGACGATCACGACACCGTCGCCCTCGCGGTAGAAGACGCGGCCCGGGGTGCCGCCGTAGCGGCCCTCGGACACGACGGCCGAGACGACCTCGATCCGCCGCCCCCGGTGGTACGTGAAGGCGGCCGGGTACGGGGCCGACTGGGCGCGGACCAGGCGCTCCAGGTCCTCGGCCGGCCAGTTCCAGTCGATGCGGATGTCCTCCTCGGCGCGCTTGTGGAAGAAGCTCGCCTTCGACCGGTCCTGCGGGGTGAACTCCTTCTGCCCGGAGGCGATCAGCCCGAGGGCCTCGACGGTGACCGGCGCGATCAGATCGACCGTGCGGTGGAAAAGGTCGGTCGCGGTGTCCGCCGGTCCCACGGGCACCGCCCGCTGGACGACGATGTCACCGGCGTCCAGCTCCTCGTCCATCATGTGGGCCGTGACGCCGACCTCCGGCTCGCCGTTGACGAGCGCCCAGATCAGCGGCGAGAAGCCCGCGTAGGCGGGCAGCAGCGAGTCATGGATGTTGAGCGTGCCGTGGACCGGCAGCGTGAAGATCTCCGGCGGCATCCACGTCCGCCAGTTGTTGGCCACGATGATGTCCGGGGCCACTTCCCGCAGCTGGTCCACGAGTTCGTCGTCCGGCCGGTTGCGGATGATCACGGGGACGCCGTGCTTCTCCGCGAGGTCGGCGACCGAGTCGCTCCAGATCTTCTCGTAGGCGTGCTCGCTCCGGGGATGGGTCACGACGGTCACCACGTCGTGCTCGGAGTCCAGCAGGGCTTGCAGGGTGCGATGGCCCCAGGTCTGGTATCCGAACATGACGACCCGCATGAAGGTGCCTCCTTGGAAAGCGATGACCGGCGCTTCAGTAAAGCAAGGCTTACCTAAGATCACAACGGCCCATGATTCACAGGGAGGTTGACAGCCGACGACGGCCGGAAACACACCCTCACGTCGACAGGAAGGGGCGAGCGGGTTAACTTGACCCGGCCCGCTCTCCGGCCGCGCGCCGTGGGTCCGAACGCGACGGGGAGGGACCTCCCATGCTCTGTACGAGGCTGACGAACGCGCGCTTCCGCACGATGGACCCCTGCCACCCCGTCGCCCACGACCTGGGGATCTGGCGCGGACGGATCGTCGGCCTGGACGACGCCGTGACCTCCCTGCCCGCCCGCGAGACCGTCGACCTGGGCGGGGCGACCGTGCTGCCCGGCTTCATCGACAGCCATGTCCACCTCGCCTGGGCCGGGTTGAAGGCCGGAACGCCGAGCGTCGCCCCGTGCGAACGGATCGAGGACATCCTCGCCGTGGTGGACGCGGCGGCCCGGCGGCCCGCCCCTCCCGGCGCCTGGGTGGATGTGGCCGGATATGACCAGCGGTCCCTGGGTCGGCATCTGACCTCCGCCGAACTGGACCGGGTCAGCCACGGCCGCAAGGTCTTCCTGATGCACGACTCCGGGCACGCCTGCGTCGTCAACACCGCGGTGCTGGACCTGCTGCCGGCCGGGACCCCGCACGAGGACGGCTTCCTCGCCGAGAGCGCCATGACCACCGCCCGCCGGCTCCGGCTCCCGTACTCCCAGGAGGAGCTGGCCGACGCGATCGAGCTCGCCGCCCGCGCCTGCCTGGACGAGGGGATCACCGGCTGCGCGGAGGCGGGCATCGGCGGCGGACTCCTCGGCCACAGCCCCGTCGAACTGGGCGCCTACCAACTGCTCCGGGACCGCGGCCGGCTGCCCCTGCGGGTCCAGCTCATGGCCTCCGGCGACACCCTGCGCCCCCGCGCGGCACACACCGACGACGGGTTCACCCAGGCCCTGGACCTCGGCCTGCGCACCGGATTCGGCGACGACTGGCTGTCGCTCGGCGCGCTCAAGATCTACACCGACGGCGGGATGATGGCCCGTACGGCGGCGCTCACCTCCCCGTACGAGGGGACGAGCGACAACGTCGGCCGCTTCCAGGACGACCCGGAACGCCTCACCGCCCTCATCGTCGACGGCCACCTCGCCGGCTGGCAGCTCGCCGTCCACGCCATCGGCGACCGCGCCGCCGACCTCGCCCTGGACGCCCTGGAGCGGGCGCAGAAGCTGCGGCCCCGCCCGGACGCGCGCCACCGCATCGAGCACGCCGGGCTGATCCGCCCCGACCAGCTGCCCCGGTTCGCGGCGCTGGGTGTGAGCGCGGTGGTCCAGCCCAACTTCCTGCGCCACTTCGGCGACGACTACGCGACCGTGATGGGCCAGGAGCGGGCGGGCTGGATGTACCGGGGGAGGGGCTTCCTGGACCACGGCGTCGCGCTCGTCGGCAGCTCGGACCGCCCCGTCACGGACGGCGCACCCCTGCGCGCGATCCAGTTCATGGTCGAACGCGCCTCCACCTCGGGCCGTCTCGTCGGCCCGGACGAGGCCGTCACCGTCGACGAGGCGCTGCGTGCCTACACGGTCGCCGGCGCCCACGCCTGCCGGTGGGAGGGCGCGGCGGGCGCCCTCGCGCCGGGGATGCGTGCCGACCTGGTGGTGCTGGGCGACGACCCGCACCGCGTGGACCCCTCCCGGATCGGGGACATCGAGATCGTCCGGACCTTCGTGGACGGCCGGGACGCCCGCGCCGAGGCGTGACGCTACGCTCGACGCCATGGGTACGGGGACGAGGGGAAGCGGGACGGACGCCGCGTGGGTGACCGTCGTGTCGTACGAGAACCTGCCGGGCTGCCCGCGCCCCCCGGCGGCCCTCCGCGCTTGACTGCGTGACCGCGGCATCGACTGGATGCCCTTCGTCGGGGAGCTGATCCACTGCGATCTCGCCTGCGGCATCGGCGCGGACGGGCACTGGCGCGGCTGGTACACCGTCCGGGTCGACGCCGACGCGCTGCGCACCCTGGGCCTGCACCCCGATCAGTCCACCTCGGTGATCACCGCGCCCTCCCCGCCGCGCTGGTGGCACGCCGCCGCCGAGCGTAACGCCGAACGGCGACCCGGGGGCTGACGGACACTCCGCCCGCGGTGCGCGCCAAATCCCCTCGTGCCGAAGCCCGTTGAGCTCCGTCGGCCGGTAGACGCGTGTCACCCCGCGAGGGGGCGGCAGAACAATGCATCGCCCTTTTCGTGTTATTTAGGACGAATCGGGTCATTGGCCCGTAGGTTGGGGAGAAACGCCACCCGGGTGGCGTCCTGTGCCCCCCGACCCACCACCGACAGGGGGCCGGGCGGCAGGTCATGAACGAGGAAAGGCAGGGCAGGTGAACGTGCTGGGGATCATCGCCTCCGGTGTGGCCGCGCTGTTCATCACGGTCGCACTCGCCAAGAGTGCCCGCCGCGTTGCGCTCCGCCCGCACGTCCCGAACGAACCGGGCGGGCGTGCGCCACGGGCCGGTGTACTGCGCAGGACGGGCGGCGCGACGGCCGTGCTCGGTGTGGGCACGGCGACCGGAGTGGCCCTGTGGCTCGGGGCGGCGGACGACGCTGCGGGCTCCGTCGGAGGGCTGCTCGCCGGGGCCGGGATCGTGGCGGCCCTCGGTCTCGTCCACGACCTGAAGCCGCTGTGGACCGCCCTGCGCCTCGGCGCCCAGACCGCCGCCGCGATCCTCGTCGTCTGCCTGGCCGGGCTCCCACCGGCGGCGGGTGTCCTGGCCGCGCTCTGGATCGTCCTCGTCACCAACGCCTTCGCCCTGCTCGACCACGCCGACGGACTGCTCACCGCCGTCGGACTGGTCACCGCCGCCGGACTGCTCGCGTGCGCCCTCGTCGGCGGGGACCCCGCTCTCGCGCTGCTGCCGACGACCCTGGTGGCGGGCCTCGCCGGCTTCCTGCTCCACACCTGGCACCCCGCACGCCTCCGGCTCGGCGCGACCGGTGCGCAGTTCACCGGATTCGCCCTGGCCGCCTCCGGCGCGCTGATCCTGGCGGCCGCCCCGTCGGGCCGCGCCGCCTGGGCCGCGCTGCCGGCCCTGGCCACGGTGGCCCTCGCCGACAGCGTCCTGGTCCTGATCTCCCGCCGTCGCGCGGCACGTTCCCCGCTGCGCGACACGGACGACCACATCGCGCACCGCCTGCGCCGGGTCCGTGTCACCGTGCCGGGCGCCGCGGTCCTGACCGCTCTGTGGGCGGCGGTGCCCGTGGCGACCGGGACCCTGGTGTACGCGGAGCTGCTGCACCCCGCGTTCCTCCTCCTGCCCCTGGCGGGGACGGCGGCCGCCGTGTTCGCGCTGCTCAGGATCCCGGCGTACGGCTCGCCCCGCACGGCCCCGCCCCGTACGGGCTCCTCCCGTACGGCCTCGTCCGGCGCGGCCCCGTCCCGTACGGCCGCCGCCCGACGTGTCCAGGCGTCCGGCGGCGGCGCCGCGATCCCCGCAGCGACCTCCGCACCGGGCGCCAAGGCCTCGGCTCCGGGCCAGGGCGCCCCCGCCGCCAGGACCGCCGCGGGGCACCCCACCGTCCCGCCTCCGCCCACCGGTCGCCCCCCGGCCGAAGCCGCCACGGCCGCGGCCGAACGGGGCTGACACTGCCCGGCCCCGATCACCCCCGCAGCCGCCCGACCGTCGCGCGGGCCGCGGTGCGCGCGTACGGGGAGACCATCAGATACGGCGCCCACGGCCAGGTGTGCCGCAGGCAGTACACCCACCACTGGCGCGGCGGCAGCTCCCGCACGGAGGTCACCCGGCGCAGCGCCTCCCGGACGCCGATCCCCGGCTCCCGGCTCCCGGGAGCCGCCGGTCCGTCCACGCACTCGCCGGCATGGCCCGGTGCGACGAACGCGGCCACTCCGGCCCGTCGCGCGCGCCGGCCGTGGTCGTAGTCGCCCATCCGGTGGCGGAAGACCTTGTCGGGGTCGCCGACGAGGTCGTACACGGCACGGGGCACCAGGACCACCCGTCCGTCGTACGTGTCGCAGCGCTCGGGCCGGTGCGCGCCGGGTTCGACGAGCGTCAGGGACCAGCCCCGCCGTCCGGAGTACACCGTGTCCCCGTACGCGTTGCGCACCGCGCCGACGACGACCGCGTCGGACCCGGCCGCTTCCGAGGTGCGCAACAGCGTCGCGAGGGCGTCCCGGAAGAGCTCCACGCCGTCGTCGAGCCACAGCTGATGCGTCCACGCGTGGCTCGGGCCGCCCGGGGTGCCGTCGAGCGGGCCGCCGCCCCCGCCGCCGCTGCGGCTGTTCCGGCTCGCGATGCGCAGCGCCTGGTTGCGGGAGACGTCCGCGCCCACCGCCATGACCTCCACCGCCGGATGACGCAGCCGCACCGCCTCCGGCGTACCGTCGGTGCTGCCGGTGTCCACGAGATGCACACCCAGCGTCGTCCGGGCGGGGAGGCCCCGCTGCTCCTCCAGGGCGCGCAGCGCGGACAGCGTCCGCGCGCGGCGGTCGTGACTTGTCATCAGCACGGCCAGGTGGACGGGGTGCACAGCGGGCTCCTCAGCTCCTGAGTCTCATCATTCATGCATAAAAGCTGATATTCCGCATAGGCTGGGTGGGTGAGCGCCGAACCGATCGCGAACCCGCTCGGGCCCGTGCGGGGCCCCACGCCCCCGCGCCGGTCCGGCCGCCTCGTGCCGGTGCTCGCCTTCCTCCTGGCCGTCCTGTGCGTGAGCACCGTCGCGCTGACCGCGACCGTCCGCTCCACGGTCGCCTCACCCGGCTTCTACCAGGCGGTGCTGGACGAGGAGTCGGCCTACGACCGCCTCTACGGCGAGGTGCTCGTCGACCCGGAGATCTCGCCCGTCACCCGCGATCTGCTCGCCCATCTGCCCGTGCCCGAGGCGCTGGTGACGTCGAACATCAAGGTCGTGCTGCCGCCCGCCACCGTCCGGGCCCTCACCGACCAGCAGATCGAGGCGGTGACCGGCTATCTGCGTGGCGACCGCGACGAGCTCCGGCTGACCGTCGACCTGGCCCCGGTGCTGGAGAACCTCGCCGACCTCGCACGCGTCTACTTCGGCGACCTGGTGGCCAACGTCCAGGGCCGGGACCGGCCGGACTTCGAACGGTTCACCGCCGACCTGGCCGCGGGGCTCGACGACCTCAAGGAGGGCCGGGCCCCCGAGCTGCCCAGGCTGCCGCTCACCGAGGACCAGGCCGACCGCGCCGCCGACGCCCTCCTCACGGCCGTACCGGAGCAGCAGCGGACGGCGCTGCGCCCCGAGATCGAGGTGGCGCTGGGCGAGGGGGACGTGTCGACCGCGCTCGCCGCCACCGCCGCCGCCGCGCTCTCCGACGGCTCCCGCAGCGCGGCCGCGGACCTCCGTACCACCCTCCAGGACGGTACGTGGGACCTCACCGGCACCCTCACCGCCGCCGGGGCGGACCTCACCGCCCTGGAAGAGGCCCGCGACACCATCAGGCTCCTGACCCTGCTCCAGGTCCTCGCCCTCACCCTCGCGCTCGCCGCCCTCGTGACCCTCTGGTTCACCGGCCCCGTCACCCCGGCCCGCAGGCTGATGCGGCTCGGTCAGGCGCTCGCCTGCGCGGGTGTCCTGACCGGCGCGGCCGTGCTCCTCGCCCGGCTGATCACCGGCGGGCGCCTGTTCACCACACCGTCCTCGTGGGCCCCGAGCGTCAGCTCACTCGTCGACGACCTCCAGCGCAACGCCGTGAACCAGGCGGTGACCACCGGTCTCGGCGCCGCGCTCGCGGCCCTCGTCGGCGGCGTACTCCTCACGGGCGCGGGCTGGGCGCTGCTGGTGCGCCCCGACCGGATGCCGACGCCGAGCCCGACGGCCCTGCGGACGACGGCGGCGGGCGTGGCCTGTGCCGCACTGGCCGGTGTCCTGGTCGTGCCACCCGTGTTCGGCCCGTCCGCACCTCGCCAGTGCCTGGGCAGCAGCCGCCTGTGCGACCTGCGGTACGACGAAGCCGCCTACCTCACCTCGCACAACGCCATGTCCACCACCGCCGACCGGTTCATCGGCCCGTTGCAGGACCCCGACATCACCACGCAGCTCAACACGGGGGTCCGGGCCCTCCAGCTCGACACGTACCGCTGGGAGAGCCCCCAGGACATCGCCGCCCGGCTCGACTCCCCCGAATTCACCCCCGAGCAGCGACGCCTGATCACCGGCGCCATCGACAAGGCCAACCCGCCGCGCGAGGGCCTGTGGCTCTGCCACGGCGTCTGCCGCGCCGGGGCCATCGAACTGGTCCCGGCCCTGGAGGACATCGGCGACTGGCTGCGCGCCCACCCCACCGAGATCGTGACGCTCATCGTCCAGGACGACATCAGCCCCGAGGACACGGAGAAGGCGTTCCACGCGGCCGGCCTGGACGACCTCCTGCACACCCCCGACGCGGACCCGGAAGCCCCGTGGCCCACTCTGGGGGAGATGATCGACAGCGGCCGCAGGCTGGTGGTGTTCGCCGAGAAGGCCGACGGCCCGGCCCCCTGGTACCGCAACTTCTACCGGTACGGCATGGAGACCCCGTTCGCCTTCCGGAGCCCCTCCGAGATGACCTGCGCCCCCTACCGGGGCGGCACGGGCAAGCAGCTGTTCCTCCTCAACCACTTCATCACGAACGCCGGCGGCAGCCGCCTGGACGCCGGTCGTGTCAACGCCCGCGACTGGGTCCTGGAGCGGACCCGGGCCTGTGAGGCGGAGCGCGGCAGCCCGGTCACCTTCATCGCCGTCGACTACACGACGATCGGCGACGCCCTCGGAGCGGTGAAGGAACTGAACTCCCGCCGCACGCAGGACGACTGACGGCACGGCGCCCGTATGACAGCACTCCCGGCAGCCGACGCGGCCGCGCCCGAAACCCCGGGAGATCCGGGAGGGGAGCGTGAGAGGCTACGTTCCCAGGGGCTCCCCACCGTGCGGACGGAGCCGGACGACCGCCGAGAGATCAGGAACCCAGCGCCCATGACTCCTCCGAGCGACCCGGCACCGCACGGTGCACCGGCCCCCGGCGACGGATCCCCACAGCCGGGCCGGGGCCGTCTGCTGGCCGTGAGCGACCTGCACGCGGCGGTGAGCGACAACCGGCCGATCGTCGAGTCCCTGCAGCCGACGTCCGACGCGGACTGGCTGATCGTCGCGGGCGATGTGGCGGAGCGGCCCGAGGACATCCGGTGGGCGCTCGGGCTCCTCGCGGAACGCTTCGCCCACGTGATCTGGACCCCTGGCAACCACGAGCTGTGGACCGTGCCCAAGGACCCGGTCCAACTGCGCGGCCAGGCCCGCTACGACCACCTGGTCGAGCTGTGCAGGGAGCTCGGAGTGACGACTCCGGAGGACCCCTTCCCGCTCTGGCCGGGCCCCGACGGGCCGGTGGCGATCGCGCCGCTCTTCCTCCTGTACGACTACACCTTCCGCGCCCCGGGAACGCACACGAAGGAGGAGTCGCTCGCCGTCGCGCACAAGAGCGGAATCGTCTGCAACGACGAGTACCTCCTGCACCCCGACCCCTATCCGACCCGGGAGGACTGGTGCCGCGCCCGGGTCGCCGAGACGGACCGCCGGCTCGCGGAGCACGACCCGCAGATACCCCTCGTCCTCGCCGGACACTGGCCGCTCGTCCGCGAACCCACGTCGGTGATGTGGTACCCGGAGTTCGCCCAGTGGTGCGGCACCGAACTGACCGCCGACTGGCACCGCCGCTTCAACGTCACAGCCGTCGTCTACGGCCACCTCCACATCCCCCGTACGACCTGGTACGACGGCGTGCGCTTCGAGGAGGTCTCCATCGGCTACCCCAGGGAGTGGCGCGAGCGGGGCCACCCGCGCGGCCTGCTGCGGCAGATCCTCCCGTACGAGGGTGAGCCCGCCCCACCGGAACGGACCGGGGCCGGACCGTCCGCACAGCCGCGCACCCCCGGAGGCACCTCGTGATCGAGCTGCTGCTGCCCGCCGACGTCTCCTCGGCCGCCACCCGTGCGGAAACCGTCCCGGACGGAACCCTCTTCCCGGAGGAGGAGGCGCTGATCGCCAGGAGCGTGGACAAACGCAGGAACGATTTCGCGACGGCCCGCGCCTGCGCCCGGCGCGCGATGGCCGGGCTCGGCCTGCCACCCGTGGCCGTGCTCCACGGTCACCGGGGGAAGCCCCTGTGGCCCGAGGGAATCGTCGGCACCCTCACCCACTGCGCCGGATACCGGGCGGCCGCGCTGGCCCGTGCGACGGACGTGCTGTCGCTGGGCATCGACGCCGAGCCGCACGCCCCGCTTCCCACCGGCGTACGGGAGTTGGTGACGCTGCCCGCCGAGCGCGAGCGGATCGGTCCGCCCGCGCCGGTGGGCACGGGCGGAATCCACTGGGACCGCATCCTGTTCAGTGCCAAGGAGAGCGTCTTCAAGACCTGGTATCCGGTCACGGGTGTCGAACTCGACTTTGTCCAGGCGGATCTGACGTTTCATCGCACCGACAGTCCGGAGAGTGGCGCCGGGTCCCAGGGGCCTGCCGCGGCCGAGGGTACCTTCGCGGCCCGTCTGCTGCTCACCGATCCGGCCCTGCCGACGACGCTGCATGGGCGGTGGCGGGTCGAGGACGACATCGTGGCCACGGCGGTGCTGGTCCGGCCCGACTGGCGTGAAGGCAGCGAGTCTTGACGGCCCGTCGGCCGTGAGGGGCGGTGGATGTGGGGTCGGCCGACCCGCCGGTGAGCGCCCGGGGGGTGCTGGTCAGCCGGCCGGGGGAGCGGTGAGCGGGCGTCCGAGCCCCACGTTCCACCGGCCGGAGCGCCCGCTGAGTTCGGTCAGCGTCAGCGGGGCGACGTCCAGCCGCCAGAACGCCTCCGCCGGCAGGCGCAGTCCGTGGACGACCGCCGCCCGGACTACGGCGGCCTCGGTCACCGCCAGGAAGTTCGCGCCGGGTGCGTCCGGTCCGCCGAGGGAGTCCAGCCACGCCCCGGTCCTGGTCACCAGGTCGCACAGCGACTCGCCGCCGTGCGGAGCCGCCGACGGGTCGCCCAGCCAGGCCGCCACCCCCGCGGGTTCGGCGGCGGCCACCTCGTCGAGGCGGCGGCCGGCCCAGTCCGCCAGGTCCCAGCCGCCCAGGGCCGGTTCGGTCCGGGCCGCCAGGCCGAGGGCCTCGGCGGTCTCGCGGCACCGGCCGGAAGGGCCACTGAGAGCGAGCCCGGTCGACGGCACCGTACCGGCGGCGGCCCGCGCACTCTCCCGGCCGGACCGGTCCAGGGGGGAGTCGCCGTCGAAGCGCGCCTCCCGCAGCGCCGCGTTCATCGCCGGTGAGATCAACATCACCCGTACTGTCATGTCCCTGCTTTCAATCCCGCACCAGTGGCCCCACAGCCCTGTCGCCCCAAGGAATTCGGCCCCCGTGACGCTGCACATTTGACCATGGCGGCGCCTGCGTACAGGCGGTATGGTCTCGTCGACCATGACGAGGGTGGGACGGAAGTCCGGTGAGAATCCGGCACGGTCGCGCCACTGTGAACCCGCCTTCGGGCGGGAAGTCAGACCCGGCACCTTCGTCTGAGGCACCACAACAGGGACGCGTGTTCCCACAGGAGGTTCTGCCATGGCACAGTCCGCCGTTTCCGCCACGGGGACATCCGAGATCACTCCGATCTCGGCGAAGGCCCTCGCCCCCTGGGCGGTCTTCTTCGGCATTCTCATGCTCGTCCTGCTGTACTTCGTCGGCGCCGAACAGGGCGCCACCGCACTCATCTCGGGCGAAGGCGTCCACGAGTGGGTTCACGACGGCCGCCACCTGCTCGGCTTCCCCTGCCACTGAGACATCTGAGGAACCAGGCCCCGCCGGAGAGAACATCCGCCGGGGAATCAGCGGACGCGCCCGGCAGCGGCAAGCAAGAGAAATCAGGAAACCCTCGTGAACCCCATATCTGTCAGAGCCTTGCTCGTGCGCGGCATGCTCGCGGGCCTGATCGCGGGCGCGCTCGCGCTCGTCGTGGCCTATTTCCTCGGCGAGTCCCAGGTGGACGCGGCCATCGCCCTCGAAGAGGCCCACAGCCATGACCACGGCGGCGGCGAGGAGTTGGTCAGCCGCACCATGCAGGCCACCGGCGGGCTCGCCACCGGCGTCCTGGTCTTCGGCGTCGCGGTGGGCGGAATCGCCGCTCTCGTGTTCTGTTACGCCCTGGGCCGCATCGGCGACTTCGGCCCCCGGGCCACGGCGGCGCTGATCGCCGGCGCCGCCCTGCTCACGGTCTACGTCGTCCCGTTCCTCAAGTACCCGGCGAACCCGCCCGCCGTCGGCAACCCGGACACCATCGGCAAGCGCACCACCCTGTTCTTCCTGATGGTCGCCCTCAGTGTGCTGCTGGCCGTCGCCGCCGTCATCATCGGCAGGCGGCTCGCACCCCGCCTGGGCAACTGGAACGCGAGCATCGCGGTCGTCGCGGGCTTCGTCCTGCTGATCGGTCTCGCCTACGCCTTCCTGCCCTCCTTCGACGAGGTGGGCAAGGACTTCCCGGCGACGCTGCTGTGGGAGTTCCGGCTCTCGACGCTGGCGGTCCAGGCGACGCTGTGGAGCACCTTCGGCATCGTCTTCGGCTATCTCACCGAGCGGCTTCTGACGCCCGCCGCCCGTGCGGCGGCGCCGCGTACCGCGAGTGCGGTGGGCTGAGCCCGCGCGCGCCCACGCGCGCACGTTGTGACTGACGTCCATGACAGAACCCGCCGGGGAGCATCCGGCGGGTTCTGTCGTGTACGGGCGGTTACAGAGGCGGTAGCGATGTTTATTAGCATCGCTACGATCGAGAGGTAGCGTCGTTAACGTGTTGGTGTTAGCGTTGATCCCATCGGGTTTCACGGAACCGCCGCGACCCCAGTCGCCAGGAGCATCGCCATGACCGAACAGTCCGCAACCGCATCGACATCCGTCCCTCGCCGGGTGGTCGTGGTCACCGGAGGGTCCCGGGGCATCGGCCGTGAGAGCGCGGAACGGCTCGCCGCCGACGGCTTCGCGGTCGTCGTGAACTACGCGGGCAACCGGACCGAAGCCGAAGCCGCCGTCGCCGCGATCACCGCCGCGGGCGGCGAGGCCATCGCCCGGCAGGCGGACGTGGCCGACGAGGTGGCGGTGGCCGCTCTCTTCGATGCGGCCGAGGAAGCGTTCGGCGGGATCGACGTGGTGGTGCACGCGGCGGGGGTCATGGCACTCGCCCCGCTGGCCGACCTCGAACTCGACACGCTCGACCGGATGCACCGCACCAACATCCGGGGCACGTTCGTCGTCGACCAGCAGGCGGCGCGGCGGCTGCGCGCGGGCGGGGCCATCATCAACTTCTCCAGTTCGGTACTGTCGCTGGCCCTGCCCGGCTACACCGCGTACGCCGCGACCAAGGGCGCCGTCGAGGCCATGACGCTGATCCTCGCCCGGGAGCTGCGCGGTCGGGACATCACGGTCAACGCCGTGGCTCCGGGGCCGACCGCCACCGCACTCTTCCTGGACGGCAAGGACGAGGAGACCGTCGCACGGATGGCCGCCCAACCGCCGCTGGAGCGGCTGGGGACCCCGCAGGACATAGCCGAGGTGGTCTCCTTCCTGGCCGGCCCGGCCCGCTGGGTCAACGGGCAGGTGCTGCGGGCCAACGGCGGCATCGTCTGAGGGCCGCCGTGCCGCTTGATAGCGTCCCTCCGGTGAGCACGAGTACCCGGACACGCATCCTGGAAGTGGCCGCCACCCTGGTCAGGGAATCGCCCGACGGCGACATCTCCACGCGCGCCGTGTGCGAGGCCGCGAAGGTGGGCGCACCGGCCCTCTACCGCCACTTCGGCGACAAGGAAGGACTGCTGACGGCCGTCGTCGACCACGGCTTCGAGAAGTACCTGGCGACGAAGAGGGAGCGCGGCGAGACGACGGACGCCGTCGAGGATCTGCGGCGAGGGTGGGACAGTCACGTCGCCTTCGCCCTCGACAACCGCAACCTCTACCGGCTGATGAACTCACCGGCGATGCGCACGCCGCCCGCCGCGGCGCTGGAGTCCCACCGGATCCTGACGGGGGACCTCGAACGGGCCGCCGTCCAGGGGCGGATACGCGTCGCGCCCGAGCTGGCCGCCCAGATGATCATGTCGGCCAATGTGGGCGTGGCGCTGATGCTGGTGTCCCGCCCGGCGACGTTCGACGACATCGAGGTGTCCCACCGGGTACGGGAGGCGCTGTACGCGACGGTGCTCACGCCGGAACCACCGCGGGAGCCGTCGCCGAGCGTACCGGCGGGCGCCGAAGTCCCCACGGCGGCGGCCCGGTTGAGCGCCCTCCTGCGGAAGGAGCACGGGGCGGGTCTGAGCACCGCCGAGGCGGCGCTGATGAAGGAGTGGCTCGACCGGGTGGCGAACGCCTGATCCGGAGCGCCGGGATGCGGGCTCGTCCAGGTGTCCAGGAGCCCTTGCGTCAGGGCGACCTGGCCTCACGGGGCGGGGGAGGGGGCGTCGTGGTCGCGTAGGCCGTCCTCGACGCGGCGGGCCGTGTTCCCGAGGATCTGTTCGAGGTCCTTCCGCGCCTCGCGTTCCGTGCTGCCGTGCGGTGCGTACGCGGACACCGTGAGCACCAGGTCGCCGTTCCACAGGAGGAGGGTGCGGCCGGGGCGGCCCCGGTCGTCGGCCGGTAGCGCGTAGGCGGTGTCGTGCACCTTCTCGGGCCCGCGCCCGTGAGCGCGGTCGAGATCCTGCTTGACGCGGTACGCGTGACGGGCGGGTTCGGGGTCCTCGTACACCGAGGCCGTGGCGCTGAGTTTCCAGAACGCGCCGTCCGGGCCCTTGAGATCCGCGAGGCAGCCGGTCCGCCGGTAGAGCGGCCGCGCGCCGTTCTCGCCGATGTCCTCCCGGGCTTCGGGGGAGGCGGAGTCGGTGGTTCTGCCGAGGCTGAAGCCTGCCGCGGGCGGTGCGTCCGTGAGGAGGTCGCACGGTCTGCCGGTCCAGCTGTGGACTCCCGGCGGACGAGCGGGCAGCTCCGCCGCGTCCCCCTTCGTCCCGCTGTCGTCGCCGCCGGAGCAGCCTGCCGAGACCACCACCGCCAGCCCGATGAGCGCGGCCGACCGCGCCCGGCGTAACGCGGCGCCCCTGGATCCCTTCATCCCCCACCCCTTCGTCCTGGAGATCCCATTGTCCGATGCCCGTACCGGCCGGTAAAGGAGACCGGGCCCGCACCGAAGGGTGCGGGCCCGCCAGGTGGCGTGGTGCGGCGGCTCAGGAGCGGTCGCCTCCGGGGCCGAAGTCACCAGTGAGGACCTCTGCCATCCGCAGGTGCGGCGCTGCGTCGGCGCTGCGCCCCTGGCGCTCCAGAGTCCGGCCCATCATGAGATGCGCGTAGGTCTCCACCGGGTCCAGTTCCAGGATCCGGCGCAGCTCCTCCTCCGCCTTTCCCAGCCGGGCGGAGTGGTAGTAGGAGCGGGCCAGCAGCAGGCGAGGCGCGACCTGCTCCGGCACCTCTTCGACGAGTCCGCCCAGGATCCGCGCGGCCGTCAGGTACTCCTTCGCCTCGAAGAACATCTGCGCCCGGTCCCACCGGTCGGCGGCGGTGCCGAACTCGTAGTAGGTCTCGGTCTCGCTCACGTGTCCTCCTTCGTGTGGTGCGGCCCTCTCCGGACCGCCCCGCCGTACGTTCAGCCATGACAACACCCCACACTGGTTGAACATTCCACTAAAATTCTGGCGTGGGACCCGGTGCTCCACGCCGCTACGGGAATAGGTTGAGCGCCATGAGCAATCTCGATCGCCAGGCCACGCCCTCCGTCTGCGGCGGGCGGGGTTTCGTCGTCGCCGAGCCCGTCCGTGAACTGCTGGCTCCCCGCCGCGTCCAGCTGGGCGAGTCCACCGAGGTCCGCCGTCTGCTGCCCAACCTCGGCCGGCGGATGGTGGGCGCATGGGCCTTCGTGGACCACTACGGCCCCGACGACATCGCCGACGAGCCGGGCATGCAGGTCCCGCCGCATCCGCACATGGGCCTCCAGACCGTCAGCTGGCTCCACGACGGGGAGGTGCTCCACCGGGACAGCCTGGGCAGTCTGCAGACGGTACGTCCCCGCGAACTGGGCCTGATGACCTCGGGCCGCGCCATCAGCCATTCCGAGGAGAGCCCGAAGGAACACGCCCGGCTTCTGCACGGAGCGCAGCTCTGGGTGGCCCTTCCGGACGCGCACCGCCACGTCGAGCCGCACTTCCAGCACCATGTGGACCTGCCCGTCGTCACGGCCCCCGGCCTGTGCGCCACCGTCATCCTCGGCGAACTGGACGGAGCGGCCTCGCCCGGTACGGCGTACACCCCGATCGTCGGCGCCGACCTGTCCCTGACCGCAGGTGCCGAAACCCGCCTGCCCTTGGACCCCGACTTCGAGTACGCGGTCCTGTCCATGGCGGGCGAGGCCGAGGTCGACGGCGTACCCGTGCTGCCCGGCTCGATGCTCTACCTCGGCTGCGGCCGCACCGAACTGCCGCTGCGCGCCGTCTCCGACGCCGGTCTGATGCTCCTGGGCGGCGAGCCGTTCGAGGAGGAGCTCGTGATGTTCTGGAACTTCATCGGCCGCTCCCACGAGGAGATCGTCCAGGCCCGCGAGGACTGGATGAGAGGATCGCGGTTCGGTGAGGTGAAGGGCTACGACGGCGCGCCGTTGCCGGCCCCGGAACTGCCCGCGACCTCGCTGAAGCCGCGTGGACGAGTGCGCTGAGCGGCGGAAACCTGAAGACGGTTGAGGTATGCCGAGTCTCATGTTCGAGTTTGTGTGTCAGGGTTCAATCGGATCGACGCTGACCGTTCGCTGACGATCTCGAGCAGACGTCGGGCTGGACCAAGGCTCCGGGCCACAAGCCATTCGGGAGCGATGCGAGGCTGGATCTCAAGCTCGGCGTGCGGGCCTCCACCCGGCCCTGGGGAAGGTCGAGGCGGCCCCGGCGACACGAGGTCCGTAGAGGGTCGCGGCTTTGTCGAGGGCGGTTTCGAGTCGGCGGAGCTTGTCGTCGCGCTGATCGAGGGTGAGCTGGTGGACGGCGTCCTCGGCGGGCCGGAGGCGCTCGGCGCGCAGGGTGAGGGTGCGGACGCGGGCGCGCTGGAGGCCGAGGACTGTGAGCAGTTGGCGGGCGGTTTCGGCCAACGCGGGTGTGTGCGCGGTGGGTTCGGCAAGGGTCCGGGTGCGGGTGGTCTGGGAGCGGTCGGCGTAGGTGACGGTGAGCACGAGCGCCTGGGCGATCTCCCCGCTCGTACGCAGCCGTCCGCCGAGTTCCTGGACCAGGCCGAGAACTGCACGGTGGTGCTGGTCGGGGTCGAGCTCGTCGCGGTCGAAACGGCGGCTCGCGCTCATCGTCCTGGGCGCGGCACCGGGGACGACGGGGCGCTCGTCGATACCGAGGGCGCGGTCGTGGGCCAGGCGGGCGGCGGTGGTGCCGAGGATGCGCTGGAGGGTGGGGAGCTGGGTGTCGGCGATGTCGCCGACCGAGGTGATGCCGTAGCGGGCGAGCGT
>NZ_BMTW01000016.1 GCF_014649875.1 Streptomyces rubiginosohelvolus
CCGGCGGTTCCAACTTTACCAGACTCTTTTTCGTTCCGTTTCCGGCCCGAATTCGATTTCCGGTGGCCTGTGGAGTGACCTTGCCTTTCGGCGGACCCGACTTTATCAGAGATTCTGAGTCGGAATTCCCGCCCCCTCCAAGGTGCTCCCTACGCACGAGTGCGCGCGGTGCTTCCCGTTCAGGCGGAGACGTAAACGTACTGGAGCGGGGCTCCCCGATGCAAATCGAGGGCCCCGCTCCAGGTCAGGCGGTCGTGAGGGTCAGACCTCGACGACGACCGGAAGGATCATCGGGCGTCGGCGGTAGGTGTCGGACACCCACTTGCCGACCGTCCGGCGGACCATCTGCTGGAGCTGGTGAGGCTCCATCACGCCGTCCTGCGCCGACTTGTCCAGGGCTTCCTGGATCTTCGGGGTGACGCCGGCGAACGCGTTGTCGTCGATGCCGGAGCCGCGGGCCTGGATGTGGGGGCCGCCCACGATCTTGCCCGAGGAGCTGTCGACCACGATGAACACCGAGATGATGCCCTCGTCGCCGAGGATGCGGCGGTCCTTGAGGGAGGTCTCGGTGACGTCGCCGACGGAGAGGCCGTCGACGTAGACGTATCCGGCCTGGACCTTGCCGACGATCTTCGCCTTGCCGTCGATGAGGTCGACGACCACGCCGTCCTCGGCGATGACGATGTGGTCCTTCGGCACGCCGGTGAGGGCACCCAGTTCGGCGTTGGCCCGCAGGTGGCGCCACTCGCCGTGGACCGGCATCAGGTTCTTCGGCTTGCAGATGTTGTAGAAGTACAGCAGCTCGCCGGCCGAGGCGTGGCCCGAGACGTGGACCTTGGCGTTGCCCTTGTGGACGACGTTGGCGCCCCAGCGGGTCAGGCCGTTGATCACGCGGTAGACCGCGTTCTCGTTGCCGGGGATGAGGGACGACGCCAGGATCACCGTGTCGCCGGGGACGATCCGGATCTGGTGGTCGCGGTTGGCCATCCGGGAGAGGGCCGCCATCGGCTCGCCCTGCGAACCCGTGCAGACCAGCACGACCTCGTCGTCCGGGAGGTCGTCGAGGGTCTTGACGTCGACGACCAGGCCGGCGGGAACGTTCAGATAGCCCAGGTCACGGGCGATGCCCATGTTGCGGACCATCGAGCGGCCGACGAAGGCGACCCGGCGGCCGTACTCGTGGGCGGCGTCCAGGATCTGCTGGATGCGGTGCACGTGGCTGGCGAAGCTCGCCACGATGATGCGCTTCTGGGCATTGGCGAACACCGTGCGCAGGACGTTGGAGATGTCCCGCTCCGGCGGCACGAAGCCAGGAACCTCGGCGTTCGTGGAGTCGGAGAGGAGGAGGTCGATGCCCTCCTCGCTGAGGCGCGCGAACGCGTGCAGGTCGGTGAGACGGCCGTCCAGCGGGAGCTGGTCCATCTTGAAGTCACCGGTGGCCACGGCCATGCCCGCGGGGGTGCGGATGGCGACGGCCAGCGCGTCCGGGATCGAGTGGTTGACCGCGATGAACTCGCAGTCGAAGCCTCCGATGCGCTCGCGCTGACCTTCCTGCACCTCAAGGGTGTAGGGGCGGATGCGGTGCTCCTGGAGCTTCGCCTCGATGAGCGCGAGGGTCAGCTTCGAGCCGATGAGGGGGATGTCCGGCTTCAGGCGCAGCAGGTACGGGACACCACCGATGTGGTCCTCGTGGCCGTGCGTGAGGACGATGCCCTCGATGTCGTCCAGACGGTCCCGGATCGTGGTGAAGTCCGGCAGGATCAGGTCGATGCCCGGCTGCTCCTCCTCGGGGAAGAGGACGCCGCAGTCGACGATGAGCAGGCGGCCGCCGTACTCGAAGACCGTCATGTTGCGGCCGATCTCGCCCAGGCCGCCGAGCGGGGTGACCCGCAGGGCGCCCTTCGGGAGCTTCGGCGGGGTACCGAGTTCAGGATGCGGATGACTCAAAAGACTCTCCTTACCACGCACGCCACGTACCGCTGAGGCACGTGGCGCGCATGTCATTCGTGCACTTGCTGTTGTCTTGGGTGGTGCCCTGGCGAGTCGCCTCGCCTGTTCTGCTGTTCAGTTGTGAAGTCTGTGATCAGAGCTCTACCCCGCCGGCGGCGAGATCGATCTTGAGCTGGGCCGTCTCCTGGACGCTGAGCTCCACGAGCGGCAGGCGCAGCGGTCCGGCCGGGAGGCCCTGGAGGGTCAGGGCGGCCTTCGTGGTGATGACGCCCTGCGTCCGGAACATGCCGGTGAAGACCGGGAGCAGCTTCTGGTGGATCTCGGTGGCCTTCTGGACGTCGCCGCTCAGGTGTGCCTCGATCAGGGCCCGCAGGTCGGGGGTGACCATGTGGCCGACGACGGAGACGAAGCCGACCGCTCCGACCGAGAGGAGCGGCAGGTTGAGCATGTCGTCGCCGGAATACCAGGCGAGGCCGGATTCGGCGATGGCCCAGCTGGCGCGGCCCAGGTCGCCCTTGGCGTCCTTGTTGGCGACGATACGCGGGTGGTCGGCCAGCCGGACGAGGGTTTCCGTGTCGATCGGCACCCCGCTGCGGCCGGGGATGTCGTACAGCATCACGGGAAGACCGGTGGAGTCGGCGATGGCCGTGAAGTGGCGGAGGAGGCCCTCCTGCGGCGGCTTGTTGTAGTACGGCGTCACGGCGAGCAGGCCGTGGGCACCGGTGCGCTCGGCCGTCCGGGCGAGCTCGACGCTGTGACGGGTGTCGTTGGTGCCGATGCCGGCGACGACGTGGGCCCGGTCTCCTACGGCTTCGAGGACCGCTCGTACGAGCTGGTCCTTCTCCGAATCACTGGTGGTCGGGGACTCACCGGTGGTGCCGTTGACGATCAGGCCGTCATTGCCTGCGTCCACCAGGTGGGCGGCGAGCCGCTGGGCGCCGTCGAGGTCGAGAGCGCCGTCCGCCGTGAAGGGCGTGACCATAGCGGTGAGGACCCGCCCGAAGGGGGTCTGCGGAGTGGAGATCGGAGCCATGGGTAACACGCTACTCGCTGCTCAGCGCGCGGGGTGCCCTCGGGGGGACGGGGAAGAGGAGCCCGGCACTGCCTGCTCGGGGGTTCAAGCAGTGCCGGGTCCGTTTGATCAGCCTAGATGAACTTCTCGAAACGCCGCAATACGGACACCGCCTATGGGGCGACCCGTCCATTTTTGTTGAAGGCGGCATGAGTGAGCGGCATCAGCTGCTGCCAGTGGGTTTCCATCTGCTCGCCGACCATCTCGATCTCGCGCTGAGGGAAGGACGGCACCTTCGCCAGCTCGTGCTGGGTGCGCAGGCCCAGGAAGTGCATCAGCGAGCGCGCGTTGCAGGTGGCGTACATCGAGGAGAACAGACCCACGGGGAGGACCGCGCGGGCGACCTCACGGGCCACGCCCTTCGCCAGCATCTCCTGGTACGCCTCGTAGGAGGCCCGGTAGGACTCCTCCATGGCGCGGGTCGTGACGTCGTACTGCTCCTCGGTGCCCTGGACGAACTCGTACTTGCCGGGGCGGCCCTGCTGGACCAGCTTTCGGGAGGTTCCGGGGACGTAGAAGACCGGCTCCAGCTCCCTGTAGCGGCCCGATTCCTCGTTGTACGACCAGCCGACGCGGTGCCGCATGAACTCGCGGAACACGAAGATCGGGGCGCTGATGAAGAACGTCATCGAGTTGTGCTCGAACGGACTGCCGTGCCGGTCCCGCATGAGGTAGTTGATGAGTCCCTTGGAGCGCTCGGGGTCCTTGGTGACCTCTTCGAGCGACTGCTCGCCGGCGGTGGAGACCCGGGCGGCGAACAGCACGTCCGCGTCGCGCGCGTCGCTCTTCACCAGCTCGACGGTGACGTCACTGCGGAAGTGGGGCTTGGCGGGTTCGGGGGTGTCGGTCACCGACGGGGGTCCTTCCAGGGGCATCGCTCGGGCGGCGACCACTTTACGGGCCGAAGGACCGTGCATGTACGGGGCGGTCTCGGGCAGCCGTTCGTGGAGTTCCCCCAACAAGTACGGCGATTCGGGCACCGATTCGGGCTGTCGTACGTCTGACTCAATAGCAGCACCCGTCATGCAGATCAAGGAGAGTTTCCTCATGTTCCGCCGGCGTGAAGCCGTCCCGTTCTCGTTCGTCGCCGAGTCCGACCGGTTCCGCAGTAATGTCACTCCCCCTCCCACCGCCCGCGCCACCGTTCCCGAGCTGCTGGGGCGGTCCCTCGTCGGGCTGACCGTGGTCGCCGGTCTCGTGGGCTCCCTGCTCCTGGGCCTCCCGGCGCTCGACGCCGAGCAGTCCGCGGGGCACGACAAGCAGTCCACCGCGTCTCAGGGCCGCTGAGCCGTGGGCCGCTGACTCGTACGGACCCCCTGGGGTGGTCGGGCCGGGGGCCCGCTCGGTAGCCTCACCGGGCACAGCAATCGAGCGTGCTTGTGAGTGAGGATGAGTCGTGCCCCTGCCCTTTCTGACGGCCGACCGCGCATTCGACGCGAGCGCGGAGGACGTCGCGCTGCCGTTCGACGACCACGACAGCTGGCGGCGGCCCTACCGCCCCGGTCCGTGGCGGGTCGCGGCGGCGGCCACCCTGTTGTTGCTGGCCTCGTTCGTTCTGCTCGCAGCCATGATCATCGGAGTGGCCGGAGCGCCTTCGGGCGCCACGGTGTGTCTGCTGCTCGCCGGTGCCGTGATCGCCGCCGCCCTGCGGCTGCTGCGGGCCGGTGCGTGGGTCAGCCGCCACGGTGTCCGGCGCGTCGGGTTCTTCCGGACCGTCACGGTGGCCTGGAGCGACACGTCGGCGGTTCGTACGGTCCAGCAGCCCGTGAAGTGGATGGGCTCTCCCCGTACGGTCCAGGGCCAGGCGCTCGTCGTGGTCCGGCGGAGCGGTGAGACGCTGCCGCCGCTGGCCACCGACCACAATGCGGATTTCCTCGGGCGCGAGGAGGCGTTCGAGCGGGCCACGGATGCGGTGGAGGCCTGGGCGGATGAGTATCGGCTCGGGTGAGCGTCTGGCTGTCGCCGTCTGTGTGTGAGTGAGCCCGGGACCCTTGTGGGGGTCCCGGGCTCACGTGCGTACGGGTGGAAAGATGCCCTCAAGCGCCGGACGGGCTTGAATTCGTCCTCAAGCGCCGGACGGGCTGGAGGGTGCGGCCGGGCTCGAAGGTGCCGGCTCACCGGACGGGGACGTGGGCACGGTCGGGCTTGAGGGGGTGCTCGGCCTGGACTTGTGCAGCGCGATGGCCCTCTGCATGGCCTTGCGGGCCCTCGGGGTGTCCCTCGCGTCCTGGTAGGCGACCGCCAGCCTGAACCAGGTGCGCCAGTCGTCCGGGGCGTCCTCGGTCTCCTCGCGGCGCTTGGTGAAGACCGCGTCGGCGGCGTCCCGGTCGATGCGGCCGGACGGGGTGCGGGCCAGGTCGTCGACCGGGAGGCCGCCCTCGGCGTCCAGCTCGGCGGCCAGGGCGTTGGCCCGGCGGACGAACTGGGTGTTCTTCCACAGGAACCAGACGCCGATCACCGGCAGGATCAGCACGGCGACGCCGAACGTGACCGTGACCGCGGTGCCGTGCCGGATGAGCATCAGGCCGCGGCTGCCGACCAGGACGAAGTAGAAGACCAGGACGGCGGCCGTGATGAAGTAGGTGATCTTCGCGCGCATGGGGGCCCGTCAGTTCAGGTCGAGGAAGTGTTCCAGGCCGAACGTGAGGCCGGGAGTGGTCACCACGCGGCGGACGCCGAGCAGGATGCCCGGCATGAAGCTGCTGTGGTGGAGGGAGTCGTGCCGGATCGTGAGGGTCTCGCCCTCGCCGCCGAGCAGCACTTCCTGGTGGGCCAGCAGGCCGCGGAGGCGGATCGCGTGGACCGGGACGCCGTCGACGTCCGCGCCGCGGGCGCCGTCCAGGGCGGTGGTGGTGGCGTCCGGCTGGGGGGCGCTGCCGGCCTTGGCGCGGGCCGCCGCGATGAGCTGGGCGGTGCGGGTCGCGGTGCCGGAGGGGGCGTCGACCTTGTTGGGGTGGTGGAGTTCGACGACCTCGACGGATTCGAAGTAGCGGGCGGCCTGCTCCGCGAACTTCATGGTCAGGACGGCTCCGATGGAGAAGTTCGGGGCGATGAGGACCCCGGTCTCCGGGGAGTTGTCCAGCCAGCCGTTCAGCTGCGCGAGCCGTTCGTCGGTCCAGCCGGTGGTGCCGACGACGGCGTGGATGCCGTGCCGGACGCAGAAGTCGAGGTTGCCCATCACCGATGCGGGGGTGGTCAGCTCGACGGCGACCTGGGCGCCCGCCTCGGCGAGGGCCTCCAGCTTGTCGCCCCGGCCGAGGGCCGCCACCAGCTCCAGGTCCTCGGCGGCCTCGACGGCTCGTACGGCCTCGGAGCCGATCCGGCCCTGAGCACCGAGAACGGCTACGCGCAGCTTGCTCATCTTGATTCCTTAAGGGATTAGGAGACCGCTTCGTGGAGGCGGTCCGCCTGCTTGTCCTTGAGCGGGCCGATGACCGAGAGCGAGGGGCGCTGGGTGAGGAGTTCGCCCGCCACGTCCCGTACGTCGTCGGGGGTGACCTCCGCGATACGGGCCAGCATGTCGTCGACCGACATCTGCTCGCCCCAGCACAGCTCGCTCTTGCCGATACGGTTCATCAGCGCGCCGGTGTCCTCCAGGCCGAGGACGGTGGAGCCGGAGAGCTGGCCGATGGCGCGGGTGATCTCGTCGTCGTCCAGGCCGTGGGTAGCGACCCGGTCCAGTTCGTCGCGGCAGATCTTCAGGACGTCGTGGACCTGGTTGGGCCGGCAGCCCGCGTAGACGCCGAAGAGGCCGCAGTCGGCGAAGCCCGAGGTGTACGAGTACACGCTGTAGGCCAGGCCGCGCTTCTCCCGTACCTCCTGGAAGAGGCGCGAGCTCATTCCGCCGCCGAGGGCCGTGTTGAGGACCCCGAGGGCCCAGCGGCGGTCGTCGGTGCGGGCGAGGCCGGGCATGCCGAGGACCACGTGGGCCTGTTCGGTCTTGCGGTTCAGCAGCTCGACCTTGCCTGCGGCGCGCAGGGTGCGGGAGCCCTCGCGGGGTGCCATGGGCACCGCGTCCGTACGGGAGAGGGCGCCGGCCTTCTCGAAGGCGCGGCGGACCTGGCGTACGACCGTGGCGTGGTCGACGTTGCCCGCGGCGGCGACGACCAGGTGCGTGGGGTCGTAGTGCTTCTTGTAGAAGCGGGCGATCTGGCCGCGGTTCAGGGCGTTGATCGTGTCGACGGTGCCGAGGACGGGGCGGCCGAGGGGGGTGTCGCCGAGCATGGTGTGCGCGAACAGGTCGTGCACGCAGTCGCCCGGGTCGTCCTCGGTCATCGCGATCTCTTCGAGGATGACGCCGCGCTCGGCGTCGACGTCCTCGGGGGCGATCAGCGATCCGGTCAGCATGTCGCAGACGACGTCGATGGCCAGCGGCAGGTCGGTGTCGAGGACCCGCGCGTAGTAGCAGGTGTACTCCTTCGCCGTGAAGGCGTTCATCTCGCCGCCGACCGCGTCGATGGCGGAGGAGATGTCGAGGGCCGTGCGCTGGGCGGTGCCCTTGAAGAGGAGGTGTTCGAGGTAGTGGGTCGCGCCGTTCAGGGTGGGCGTCTCGTCGCGGGAGCCGACGTTCGCCCAGATGCCGAAGGTGGCGGACCGGACGGAGGGCAGCGTCTCGGTGACGATCCGCAGACCGCCGGGGAGGACGGTCCGGCGGACCGTTCCGATGCCGTTGCTGCCCTTGAGAAGCGTTTGGGTACGGGCGACGGCCCGCCCCTCCGAGGAGGTGCGGGCCGTCGTCGCGGAACTACGGGACGTCACTTGTCGGTGTCGTCCTTCTTCTCGTCCTCTTCACCCTCGATGACGGGGATGAGGGAGAGCTTGCCGCGGGAGTCGATCTCGGCGATCTCGACCTGGACCTTGGCGCCGACGCCGAGCACGTCCTCGACGTTCTCCACGCGCTTGCCACCGGCGAGCTTGCGGATCTGCGAGATGTGCAGCAGACCGTCCTTGCCCGGCATGAGCGAGACGAACGCACCGAAGGTGGTGGTCTTGACGACCGTACCCAGGTAGCGCTCGCCGACCTCCGGCATGGTCGGGTTGGCGATCGCGTTGATCGTGGCGCGGGCGGCCTCGGCCTGCGAGCCCTGCTGGGCACCGATGTAGATGGTGCCGTCGTCCTCGATCGTGATGTCGGCGCCGGTGTCCTCCTGGATCTGGTTGATCATCTTGCCCTTGGGGCCGATGACCTCACCGATCTTGTCCACCGGGATCTTGACGGTGATGATCCGCGGGGCGTTCGGGGACATCTCGTCCGGGACGTCGATGGCCTCGTTCATGACGTCCAGGATGTGCAGACGCGCGTCACGGGCCTGCTTCAGCGCGGCGGCCAGCACCGAGGCGGGGATGCCGTCGAGCTTGGTGTCGAGCTGGAGCGCGGTCACGAACTGCTTCGTACCGGCGACCTTGAAGTCCATGTCGCCGAAGGCGTCCTCCGCACCGAGGATGTCGGTGAGGGCGACGTAGTGGGTCTTGCCGTCGATCTCCTGCGAGATCAGACCCATGGCGATACCGGCGACGGCGGCCTTGAGGGGCACACCGGCGTTCAGCAGCGACATGGTGGAGGCGCAGACCGAGCCCATGGACGTCGAGCCGTTGGAGCCCAGCGCCTCGGAGACCTGGCGGATCGCGTAGGGGAACTCCTCGCGGGTCGGGAGGACCGGCACGATGGCGCGCTCGGCGAGCGCACCGTGGCCGATCTCGCGGCGCTTGGGCGAGCCCACGCGGCCGGTCTCACCGACGGAGTACGGCGGGAAGTTGTAGTTGTGCATGTAACGCTTGCGGGTCACCGGGGAGAGGGTGTCCAGCTGCTGCTCCATCCGGAGCATGTTGAGGGTGGTGACGCCCAGGATCTGGGTCTCGCCACGCTCGAACAGCGCCGAGCCGTGCACGCGCGGGATGGCCTCGACCTCGGCGGCGAGCGTACGGATGTCCGTGACGCCACGGCCGTCGATGCGGACCTTGTCCTTGATGACGCGCTCGCGGACCAGCTTCTTGGTCAGCGCGCGGTACGCGGCGGAGATCTCCTTCTCGCGGCCCTCGAACTCCGGGAGGAGCTTCTCGGCGGCGATCTCCTTGACGCGGTCCAGCTCGGTCTCGCGGTCCTGCTTGCCGGCGATGGTGAGCGCCTGCTTCAGCTCCGGCGTGACGGCCTTGGCCAGGGCGTCCAGGACGTCGTCCTGGTAGTCCAGGAAGACCGGGAAGTCGCCCTCGGGCTTGGCGGCCTTGGACGCCAGGTCCGACTGCGCCTTGCAGAGGGCCTTGATGAAGGGCTTCGCCGCTTCCAGACCGGCGGCGACGATCTCCTCGGTGGGAGCCTCGGCGCCGTCCTTGACGAGCTGGATGGTCTTCTCGGTGGCCTCGGCCTCGACCATCATGATCGCGACGTCGCCGTCCTCCAGGACGCGACCGGCGACGACCATGTCGAAGACGGCGTCCTCGAGCTCGGTGTGCGTCGGGAAGGCGACCCACTGGCCCTTGATCAGGGCGACGCGGGTGGCGCCGATCGGGCCGGAGAAGGGCAGGCCCGCGAGCTGGGTGGAGCAGGAGGCGGCGTTGATCGCGACCACGTCGTACAGGTGGTCGGGGTTGAGCGCCATGACCGTCTCGACGATCTGGATCTCGTTGCGCAGGCCCTTCTTGAAGGACGGGCGCAGCGGGCGGTCGATCAGACGGCAGGTGAGGATCGCGTCCTCGGAGGGGCGGCCCTCACGGCGGAAGAAGGAGCCGGGGATCTTGCCGGCCGCGTACTGCCGCTCCTCGACGTCCACCGTGAGGGGGAAGAAGTCGAGGTTGTCCTTGGGCCGCTTGGAAGCGGTGGTGGCCGACAGCACCATGGTGTCGTCGTCCAGGTACGCGACGGCGGAGCCGGCGGCCTGCTTGGCCAGGCGGCCCGTCTCGAAGCGGATGGTGCGGGTGCCGAAGGTGCCGTTGTCGATGACGGCCTCGGCGTAGTGGGTCTCGTTCTCCACTAGTGATTTCTCCATACTCGTCGTCTTTCGTCCGCGCGCCCGTGTGGCGCGGGACGGTGCGGGAGAGGCGCACCGTGGATGCGGGCCGGTCTTCGATCGAAGCTCCCGGGCATGTTCCCGGGGGCCACTACCGAGGACCGGCGGCGGCGTCGTAGCGCCTCTCCCTCGTTCTTGCTCGATCTTGCTTCTCGCGCGTGTTCGTCGCGCGGGTCCTACGGGTCGTGCGGGTGTCGCTGCACCCAGGTTACTGAGCTTGACACCGGTCCTGCACGTACGGCAAAGGGAGCGGTCCCCTCAAACGCGGGAACCGCTCCCTCTCCACAGCGTCCTTACTTGGCGCCGCCGGCCGCGCCACGGCGGATGCCGAGGCGGTCGACGAGCGCACGGAAGCGCTGGATGTCCTTCTTGGCCAGGTACTGCAGGAGGCGGCGACGCTGGCCGACCAGGATCAGCAGACCACGACGGGAGTGGTGGTCGTGCTTGTGCGTCCGGAGGTGCTCGGTCAGGTCCGAGATCCGGCGGGAGAGCATGGCGACCTGGACCTCGGGGGATCCGGTGTCACCCTCCTTCTGGGCGAACTCGGACATGATCTGCTTCTTCGTAGCGGCGTCGAGCGGCACGCGTACTCCTCTTGATGTTCGAAGCGCCCACGAGTGCCCCTGGTCTTGATCTCAGGGGAGCTTCCGTGACTCGGAGGCGAAGGTCCGATGAGCGCAGCCCCCAGGATGATCCGAGGGCGCGTACACAAACGGCCACCGCACAGACTACCAGCCGTTCGGGTCACGCCCCGCCGGTCATCTGCTTGACCGGCGGGGCGTGACCCGGTGATCAGCTGGTGAGGGCCCGGATCGAGTGGTAGACGTCGAAGACCGCGAGGCAGAGCGGGAGCAGCGTCAGCAGGACGACCGTCTCGGCGATCTCCAGGAAGCGTCCCCAGAACGGGGTGACGCCCTTGCTCGGCACGATCAGGCCGATGGCGGTGATCAGGACGGCGACGCCGGCGACGGCCGCGGCGAGCCACACCGTACGGATGTCGAGTGCGGCCCCGTCGCCCCGCAGTGCGTCGCGCACGATGGCGACCGGCGGGTTCAGGGAGAGCCCGAGGCCGAGGAGCACCAGGGAGGCGAGGCCCGCGGCGAGCGCGCAGCCGACCTGGGCGGTGTAGCGGAACAGGTGGGCGCGCATCAGCATGGCGACGCCGGTGGCCAGGGCCAGCAGCTGGCCCCAGACGTTGTCCGAGAAGCCCAGCACGGCGGCGGCCGCCACGGCGACCAGGGCGCAGCCGCCGACCAGGCCGAGGAGCAGTTCGTGGCCGCGACGCGCCTGGGCGGCGAGGCGTTCGGCGTCGACCGGGCCGGTGGGCGCGGGCTCGGAGGTCCCGTAGTCGCCGACAGTGGTGCGGGGCGGCTCGAATCCGATGGGGATCCGGGCGAAGCGGGTGGAGAGTCCCGGCAGGAAGGCGAGGGCGCCGACGGCGAGCGGGGAGCACACGGCGGCGGCCTCGATCGGCCGCATGCCGGTCATGATCGCGATGAAGGTGACCAGGAGGCCGACGGCGCTCGCGAAGACGAACGCGACGAACGGGCCGTCCCCGCCGGGCGCGACGATCATCAGGATGACCGCGACGACGAGGACCGCCGCGCAGGCGAGCAGGAACTGCAGCCGTCCGATGCCCTGCCCGGCGCTCAGGGACAGCAGGCCGGAGCCGGCGACGGCCGCGTTGACCAGGGCGCCGATGCCGAGCGCGATCGACGAGGCCCGGTCCTCGTACACCCGCGCACGCACGCAGGCGAACGCGAGGAGGAGCAGGGCGACGACCGCGGCCAGGATTCCGGGCAGGCCGTTCATGTCGTGGCGCGGGTCGGCGGTCCACAGGACGAAGCCGAGCAGGGACAGCAGGACGGAGCCGCCGAAGAGGCCGGCGCCGCGCATGAGCGAGTCGCCCCAGAGCGTGCGGTCCTTGGCCACGGCGGTGGCGACGGCGTCCGACACGTCGTCGAAGACCGCGGGGGGCAGCGATTCGGAGAAGGGCCGCATCGACAGCAGCTCGCCGTCGAGGATGCGGTGGCCGGCGAGCGTACGGGCGCTGTCCAGGACGGTGCCGTCGCGGCGGACCAGGTGGTAGCCGACCGGGGCGCCGGGGGCGGGGCTCTGGCCGGACAGCCGGAGGATCTCCGGATACAGGTCGGCGACGGGGATGTCCTCGGGCAGGGCCACGTCGACCCGGCCGTCGGGCGCGACGACCGTGACCCGGCAGAATCCGGTGCTGCTGCCGGACGGGGTCCCGTGACTCTGCCGACCGGATCCGGTGGCTGCCGCTTGGGCCGTCATGGTCACCTGGTGCTCCCCCTACTACTGACTTGTACTGCCTACTGGTACCGACTTGTACTGCCTGCTGACGTGCACTGCCCTGTACTGCGCTTGTTCTGGGCTGTGCCGCGCTCGTTCCGTTAGGTTGCGACGCGCCTGTTCCGTGAGCTTGCGACGCGCTCGTTCTGCGTCGCTCTGCTCTGTTCCGCGCTTCGGCTTCCGCGTTCGTCCCGAATGACCGCCTTCGCGCGACAGTTAGCGGTGCGTACACGCGTCGCGACACCCTACCGCCATGGGAGTGGCGCCACGCCAGTAGGATCCTTCCCGCGGATGGAGCCCGTCGCCACGGGGGCGCCGATAGGAACACTTCCGTCCGGCAAGGGAATTGGTGAGCTGTGAGCCAGATCGTCGTCAAGCGCCCACCGCGGGCCCTGCCCACCGAAGTGCCGGTCGAGCAGGTGCAGTTGCAACCTCCGCCGGAACTCCCCCGGGGCCAGCAGGAGGGGGCGCTGATGCAGCTCCTGCCGATGCTGGGCATGGGTGGGTCCGTCGTCTTCTTCTTCATGACGCCGAACCCGATCATGCGCATCATGGGCATGATCATGATCGCCTCGACGGTCGGTATGGCCATCGCGATGCTCGTACGGTACCGACGGGGCACCCAGGGCGAGCTGGCGGATCTGCGCCGCGACTACCTGAAGTACCTGACGCAGACCCGGCGTACCGTGCTGAAGACGGCCCGCAAGCAGCGCGACGCGCAGTTCTACCTCCACCCCTCTCCCGAGCAGCTGTGGGCGCTCGTCGCCGAGGGCAGCCGGGTGTGGGAGCGGCGCGCGGGTGACGCGGACTTCGCGCAGGTGCGCATCGGTCTGGGCAGTCAGGAGCTGGCGACGCCGCTCATCGCGCCCGAGACGGCGCCCGTGGACGAACTGGAGCCGCTGGCCGCCGGGGCGATGCAGCAGTTCCTGGCGACGCACTCCACGCTGGACGGCCTGCCCATGGCCGTCTCGTTGCGGGCGTTCTACCACCTGACGATCAGCGGTCACGCGGAGTCCGCGCGCTCCGCGGCACGGGCGATGGTCGGCGGTCTCGCCTCCCTGCACTCCCCCGAGGACCTGGTGATCGCGGTCGCGACGGGTAGAGAGGCGGCGCCGCAGTGGGAGTGGGCGAAGTGGCTGCCGCACGCGCAGGCTCCGGGCCCCGCGGACGGGGCGGGGAGTCGGCGGCTGATCACCACCAGCCTGCCGGCCCTGGAGGATCTGCTGGCCGGCCGGCTGGAGGGCAGGCCGCGCTTCCAGCCCGGCGGGCAGCCGCTCGTGGAGCAGCCCCATGTCGTCGTGGTCCTGGACGGTGAGTCGGTGCCGCCCATGTCGGTGCTGGCGTCGGCGGAGGGCCTGCAGGGCGTGACGGTCATCGAGGTGGTGCCGGGCGAGGTGACCGGGGCCCGCGGGGGCCTCTCCGTCGTGGTGCAGCCGAAGACGTTGCAGCTGGAGTCGGGCCAGGGACTGGTCTACGACGGGGTTCCGGACCTGCTCAGTTACGAGGCGGCCGAGGCGCTCGCCCGCCAGCTGGCCCCGCTGCACATGGCGACGGGCGGGGACGACGACGAACCCCTGCTGGCCAACCTGGAGTTCACCGATCTGCTGAACCTGGGGGACGCCGCGTCGATCGAGGTCAGCCGGACCTGGCGGCCGCGGTCGCAGGCGGAGCGGCTGCGGGTGCCGATCGGTGTGGGCGAGGACGGTTCGCCCGTGATGCTGGACCTGAAGGAGGCGGCGCAGGAGGGTATGGGCCCGCACGGCCTGTGCGTGGGCGCCACCGGTTCCGGTAAGTCCGAGCTGCTGCGCACCCTGGTGCTCGGCCTGGCCGTCACCCACACCTCGGAGACACTGAACTTCGTCCTCGCCGACTTCAAGGGCGGTGCGACCTTCGCCGGTATGGCGCAGATGCCGCATGTCGCGGCCGTGATCACCAACCTCGCGGACGACCTGACGCTGGTCGACCGCATGGGTGACTCCATCCGCGGTGAGCTCAACCGCCGGCAGGAGATGCTGCGCGACGCGGGCAACTACGCCAACATCCACGACTACGAGAAGGCGCGGGCGGCCGGGGCGCCGCTGCAGCCCATTCCCTCGCTCGTGCTGGTCATCGACGAGTTCAGTGAACTCCTCACCGCGAAGCCCGACTTCATCGAGATGTTCGTCCAGATCGGGCGTATCGGCCGGTCGCTGGGCGTGCATCTGCTGCTGGCTTCGCAGCGGCTGGAAGAGGGGCGGCTGCGCGGTCTGGAGACGTATCTGTCGTACCGGGTGGGTCTGCGGACGTTCTCGGCGGCGGAGTCGCGGGCCGCGATCGGGGTGCCCGACGCGTACCACCTGCCGAACGTGCCCGGTTCCGGGCTGCTCAAGTTCGGTACGGAGGAGATGGTCCGGTTCAAGGCCGCGTACGTCTCCGGGGTGTACCGCTCGGGTGCGCACCGGGCGGCGGCGCCGGGTGCTCCGCTGCCGGTGGACCGCAGGCCGGTTCCGTTCACGGCAGCGCCGGTTCCGGTGCAGTACGTCCAGCGGGCGGCGCAGGCCGGGGGCGTACCGGAGCAGCGCTCGGCGGAGGACGACGCGCTGGCGGACACGGTGCTCGATGTGATCGTGCGCCGGCTGGAGGGCCGGGGGGCCTCCGCGCACCAGGTGTGGCTGCCGCCGCTGGACAATCCGCCGTCGATGGACGAGCTGCTGCCGGGCCTCTCG
Source organism: Streptomyces rubiginosohelvolus (assembly GCF_014649875.1). Taxonomy (GTDB): domain Bacteria; phylum Actinomycetota; class Actinomycetes; order Streptomycetales; family Streptomycetaceae; genus Streptomyces; species Streptomyces rubiginosohelvolus. Next base: position 15,045 of record NZ_BMTW01000016.1, read on the forward strand.
CCGGTACAGGGCCGGGGGCTGACGCAGCCCGGTTTCGAGGGGGCGGGCCGGCTGGTCGCGCCGATCGGCGTCATCGACAAGCCGTTCGAGCAGCGGCGCGACACCCTCTACCGGGACTTCTCCGGCGCGGCCGGTCATATGCAGATCACCGGTGGCCCGCAGTCGGGGAAGTCGACGCTGCTGCGGACGATCATCGCCGGTTTCGCGCTCACGCACACGCCGGCGGAGGTCCAGTTCTACGGACTCGACTTCGGTGGTGGCGGCATGTCCTCCATCGCCGGTCTGCCGCACGTCGGCGGGGTGGCCTCCCGCCTCGACCCCGAGCGGGTTCGCCGTACGGTCGCCGAGGTGTACGGCATCATGGCGCGGCGCGAGGAGTACTTCCGCAGCGCCGGGATCGACTCCATCGCCACGTTCCGCCGGCTGCGGGCGCGCGGTGACATCTCGGTGACGGACCAGCCGTGGGGCGACGTCTTCCTGGTCATCGACGGGTGGGGCAACTTCCGCACGGACTACGAAGGTCTTGAGGACGCGGTCACGGACATCGCCGCCCGCGGACTGGGTTACGGCATCCACCTGATCATCACGGCGTCGCGTTCCATGGAGGTGCGGGCCAGCCTGAAGGACCAGCTCATGAACCGCCTGGAGCTGCGCCTCGGCGATCCCATGGACTCCGAGCTGGACCGCAAGGTGTCGGCCAACGTGCCCGCCGGGGTGCCGGGTCGCGGCCAGACGCCGGAGGCGCTGCACTTCATGGCGGCGGTGCCGCGGATCGACGGCATCAACTCCGACAGCGACCTCTCCGAGGCCACCGCCGCGATGAACCAGGAGGTCACCCGCCACTGGACGGCGGCGCCCGCTCCCGCGGTGCGTCTGCTGCCGCGCGAGCTTCCGGCGAGCGAACTCCCGGCCGGCTACGCGGTTCCGGAGCGCGGTATCGCCTTCGGCATCGACGAGAACAACCTGGAGCCGGTGTACCTGAACTTCGAACAGGACCCGTTCTTCCTGGCGTTCGGCGAGAGCGAGTCCGGGAAGTCCAACCTGCTGCGGTTGATCATCAAGCAGCTCACCGAGCGGTACGACGGTGATTCCTGCAAGCTCTTCGTCATCGACAACCGGCGTTCGCTGCTGGACGTGACTCCGCGCTCGCACCTGGCGGAGTACATCCCGATGTCCAACAACATGGAACATCACATGACGGCGCTGTACGACCTGATGAAGCGCCGTACGCCGTCGGCCGACGTCACGGCGCAGGAACTGCGCGACCAGAGCTGGTGGCAGGGCCCCACGGTGTACGTCGTCATCGACGACTTCGACCTGGTCGCCACGTCGAGCGGCAACCCGCTGGCGCCGATCACGGAGATGCTGCCGTTCGCCCGTGACGTGGGCGTCCGCTTCATCGTCGCGCGCAGCTCGGCGGGGGCCAGCCGGGCCCTGTACGAACCCTTCCTCCAGCGCATGATCGAGCTGGGTGCCCAGGGGCTGATGCTGTCGGGCGACCCGGGCGAGGGCGACATCATGGGCAACGTGCGGCCGCGGCCGATGCCGCCGGGCCGGGGCATCTTCGTGACGCGGCGGCGGGGGAACCCGTTGGTGCAGACGGGGGTGCTCGGCGGGGAGCGGTAGGAGGACCGGTCCTAAGGGTGAAACGAGGAAGGTGCGGGGCCCTGGGGCTCCGCACCTTCCTTGTTCCGTGGGCGACGGCTTACGTCGTGCCCTGCAACAGTTCAGGGTGGACATCTCCCGCGCATGTCCACCCTGATGTGCTGCTGTGCTGTGCGAACTCGGTCAGAAGTTCGCCGCCGCGCGCTTGTCACCGGCGCGGTAGGTGGGCGACGCCTCCAGGACCTTCTTGGCGATGTCGTCGAGGTTGGCGCGGATGGCGTTGGCGTCCGTCCGCCACCTGTCCTGGGCCGTGCGGTAGGCCTCCTTCGCCTCGCCTTCCCACATCTCCGACACCTTCGCGACCATGGCCCTGATCTCCTCGAGATCCTTCGCGAGTTGCCCGGCCTGCCGCTTGATCTCGCCGGCCGCGAGATCCAGGCTCGCGTAAGTGACAACTGTCGTGCCGTCGTTCTTTCCCATGGGGTCCTCCGCTGAATTCTGGTTACGAGATGAGGGTCAGAGGTCGTTCAGGCCGCTCTTGGGGGTGTAGCCCGGAACAACGTCCACGCCCTTGAGTGCATCGCGGATCTGAAGCTCGTTGTCGCCTGAGATGGTGCGGGCGGCCTTGATGGCCTCCTGGAAAACCGTGAGCTGCTTTGCCAGCTCGACCATGCGGTTGTTGATCTCGGTCTGCTTCAGGTTGAAGTGGTTGGCGCCGATGCCCTGCCACTTGCCTTCGAGGTTGTCGATCGTCGCGTGGAGCTTCTTGACCTGCCCCTTGACCGCTTCGAACTTGATGGTCAGGTCACCCTCCAGCTTCAGGAGGGCGGCATCTGAGACCTTCTGGTCTGCCATGGTTCTCTTTCCCTTTCGGTTGGTTCTGCAAGGCCGGCGTGGGCCGCCGACCGGTACATGCGGAACGTGTGGTCAAGCGGCCTTACGCCTGCGGACCACGGCGTAGGCGACCCCGCCGAGCACGGCCACGGCTGCGGCCACGCCGAGAATGAGGCCCAACTGGTTTCCGTCGTCGGAGGAGTTGGACTCCTTCAGCGCCGCTGCCTTCTCGCCTTCCGCGCCGTTCTTGGCGGGCTGCGGGGAGGCGGAGGTGGAGGCGGAAGGCTCGGACGACTTGGCGGCGTCGGTCGTCTTCTCCTTGGTGAGCGGGCTGATGTCGGGGGCGCCGGGGTTCCCCTTGCCATTGAGGACGTTCATGGAGGGGCGGATGAGTCCGTGGCCGAGGTACTCGCTGCGCTCGCCGTCTTTCCAGTCACGGCCGGCTGTGTCGAAGAGGACGTTCAGGACCTGATTGGCGGTCCAGTCGGGGTGAAGAGACCAGACGAGGGCTGCGGAGGCGGAGGCGATGGCTGTGGCCGCGCTGGTCCCGCCGTCGCCGTCGCAGTAGCTCTTGAAGGAGTTGTCGCACCAACTGGGAACGTCACTCCCGGGAGACGCAACGTCTACCGAATCCGAGTGCTGCGAATAGTCCGAGACTTTCCCATCTCGGTCCGCCGAGGCAATACCCACTACCTCAGGGTATGAGGCAGGATACCCCCGGGTGTTCTCTTTGTTCCCATCGTTTCCGACAGACGCAAGGAATAGCTTTCCTCTGGATTCGGCATATTTTGCCGCTTCACGCTCCTGGCGTGTGGGGGACTCGCTACCGAAAGACATGCTGATGATTCGTGCATCGCTATCGGCCGCAGCTCTGATGGCATCCGCAGAGTCACTGATGACGGTGTTGCGCTTGGCCATAAAGTGGACGTCGCTCATACGCACGGGGATGATCTTGGCTCCGGGGGCAAGTCCCTTCAGACCGCCTCCCTTGCCTGTCCCTGCGATCAACTCAGCCATCGTCGTACCGTGGCCGTGGTAGTCGTCAGTCTCGTCGCCCGGTGCCCCAGTAACATCAACACCCTTGAGAATTTGTCCCTGCAGCGACGGCGTGGACGAGTTCACCCCCGTGTCAACGACAGCGACCTTGATGCCTTCGCCGGTAGTGACCTTCCACATGTCCTCAGCCTGCATTGCACTGAGGTACCACTGTTTTGACTGTGTATCGGCTGCGGCGGGCTGCGCCGCGCCGACAAACACCACACTCCACGAAGCGGCCACAGCCAGCGCACCGAGCACACGCACGCGCCTCCGAGCTCGGCCCATTCCTGCTGTCATCCCGACTTCCGTACCTTCCCTGGGACTGCTACTCGACCACCGGCGGCACGGCCCCGCGCCGTCCGGCATTCCACGTCTCTTCGTCTTCTGTCAGGTAGTCGGGACGGGTCGATCCATTGGCCTCGTCCTCCCGGCCCTGGTCGCGGCGGCCTGCGGGGCCTCGAACGAGGCCCGCGCCACCGGCAGTGAAGCCCTTGGCGTTCGAGCCGGTTCCCGCAGCCTTGCGGGGTGCACCGACTACTCCGTTGGCGCCGGAAGCAGGAGTGGCTCGCCCACCGGGACGAGAGGGAGCAGCAGCTGCTCCACGTCCCCCGATCACTCCGCGCTGACCGGTACCTCCGGCAGCGGCTCGGCCCTGAGCCGGCGTCTGCTGGGGGGTTCCACCGACGATGCCGTTCCTGCCTCCGGCACGGGGACCGGCGCCGGTGGACGTACCACCGGGGCCGACAGTGGGCCGACCGCCCGTCACACCGGATCGACCGGCAGGCGGCACCTGCGACTGCGGTCCGACCGGCGGACGACCGTTGAACGCTCCTCCGCCCCCCATCGGGCCGGGACGACCGATCGGGGGACCGCCCTGCCCCTGGGCAATGGGACCTCTCCCGGTGGGCTGAGCCTTGCCCATACCCTGGCCAGCCTGACTGACCGGTCGCGGCATGCCTGTCGGCCCCGTCGAACGCTTTGTGCCGCCCTGCACAGGGTTGGTGAGACTCGGCGGCATGAACGTCGGTGGAGTTCCTGTCGGCCCCGTCGTGGGCGTCGGTGACGGTTGCGGTGGCGTGGTGGTGATCGGCGTCGGAGCTAGCGGAGGCGCGACGGTGTTGATTTCCGTGCCAACGGTCCTGTCCGGCAGAGGTGCCGAGCCGAGAACCTCGGCCGGTGGGCGGCTGGCTGCTGCTACTGGAGCGGAGCCATCCGTGACCGAGCGTCCTGCAGGTCCTGACACAGCACTGCTACCCAGAGCCTCAGAGCCCCCTGTGGAACTACGGGGCGGAAGATCGCCCCCGCTCCCCTTTTCCGGCAACGGCATCTGGATATTCAGGTCCTTCTCGAACCTCGGCGGCTCCTGCCCCTCCAGCCGCTCCCCCGAGACCGAGTAGTACGAAGCCAACCGGTTGATCTGGTTGATGGCCTCCTGGCGGTCCTTCTCCACCTTCAAGGCCGCCTGGTACTCCGGGTTGTCCGCGACCCGGCCCGGCATTTCGATGTCGTCCGGGTTCTTGCGTACCTGGCGGCTGTCGCGGGGCGGCATGGCGCTGCGGACGGAGGCCAGGCCGGTGCCCGCGACCGTGATCTGCGTGCCGGCCACGTCCGCGAAGTCGCCCAGCTTTCGGGCGTGGGCGACCAGGCCCTTTCCGAAGGCGCGGAAGGCCGTGCCGGACTCGCCGTGCCAGTCGACCCCCTTCATGTTGTCTTCCAGCTCCTGCGCGGCCTTCTTGATGGCGTCCCTGGCGTCCCAGAGCGACTTGCCTGCGTTCTCCAGGTCTTCCGGCTTGGTGTTCTCCACCAGGTCGATCATGGAGTTGAGCTGGAATCCCTCGAAGGAGGTACGGCCGACGGGCCCGCCGGCGAAGGGCATCCGGCCGATGGCCTCGGAGATGTCCGTCTGCGCCATCTGGATCTTGACCTGCGCCTGGTCCTGCACCCGCTGCTCGGCAGGCGTCAGGTTCTCCGGCTTCTCGTCGCTCATTCCGCTCCCCACCCGGAGTCGACCTGCTTGTCATCGTTGGTCTTCTCAGTGGCCTTCTCAGACTTCGCGTGCTCTTCGCGTTCCTTGTCCAACCGGATCTGGATCTCGTAGAAGCGCCGCCTGACGTCGTCCTCGACGTTGTCCAGCCCGACCGCCGCCGCATGCACCCCCAAGCTCAGGTACTCGATCTGGTCGCCCAGCGACTTGGAGAGCGAGACAAGGGAGGAGTGGACCCGGTTGTACTGGGTGTACAGGCCGTCCGCCTCGGCGAAGCAGGCGTTCTGGCCGCTCAGTGAGGCCCGCGTGATCTTCTGGTCGGCGACCTTCGTCTTGCTGGCAGCCGAGCCCTCGAAGTCCGCCAGCAGGGCGTCGACGCTCTTCTTGAACTTCTCCAGCGCACCGACCCCGCGCTTGAGATCACCCGTACCGTCTTCGGCCACAGCGCCGACCTCCCCGTTCTGCATCCCCGTTTGCTCGGCCCGTTCCGCGTTGCTTTCGCACTGACACGGTCCGATCCGATCTCATCGTGACAACTCTAGTCACTGCCTACGACAGCGCCAATCGACTTGGTGGCCACGTGACTTGTCTCATGACCGGTCTCATGACGAACCTTCACCGTTTCTCCGCTTCGCCTCACCCGGCCACCCGCCCCGCGCGCCGCCGCTTGTCCCGTACCGCCACCGCCGTGCCCGCGATGGCCGCCACCAGGACGCCGCCGCCGACCATGACGTACGTCGCCAGGCGGGCGTTCCGCTCGTCGGCCGTTTCGCCCAGGTGGAGTTCGGCGGGGGTGGGGGCTTTGCCCTTGCTCATGCCCTCGGTCGCGATCGGGCGGTCGATCGGTTTGTCGTCCTCGGTGAGGGCGCGTACCGGGTCGACGACGCCCCAGCCGACCGCGCGGTCGTGGCCGGCGATGGAGCGTTCCGCGGTCTGCTGGATCTGGGCGACGATCTGCGCCTGTGTCCAGTCGGGGTGCTTCGCCCTGATCAGGGCGGCGACCCCGGCGACGTATGGGGCGGAGAAGCTGGTTCCGTTGTCGGCGCAGTGTCCGCCGCCGGGGACCGTGGAGATCATGTCCACGCCGGGGGCGGCGATGCCGACGAAGTCTCCGGACTGGGAGAAGGGCGCACGCTCGTTGTTGCGGTCCGAGGAGGCGACGGCCAGGACGCCCTTGAAGGAGGCCGGGTAGGTCTCCTTGACGTTTCCGCCGAGTCCGTCGTTGCCGGCCGAGGCGACGACCACGATGTTCCTGGCCAGGGCGCTGTCGACGGCTTGCTTCAGGGGCGCCGACGGTTTCACGGCTTCGGCCGTGTCCTGGGAGATGTTGATGATGTCGGCGTTCGCCTCGGTGGCGGCGTAGGTGATGGCCCTGGCGAGGGTATCGGTGTTGCCGTGGCCCTCGGCGTCGTTCTGCTGGATCGGGATGATCGTCGCGTCGGGGGCGAGGCCGCTGAAGCCGGTGCCCTTCGCCTCGCGGGCGGCGATGATGCCGGCGACCTTGGTGCCGTGGCCCACGGTGTCCGTGGTGCCGTTCTCCTTGCCGCGCTCGATCTTCATGCTGTCGTCGGTCTTGAGGCCCTTAGGCAGGTAGTTGCGGCCCGCCTTGACGTCGACCGCCTTCGTGAGCTGGTCGTTCTTGATGTCGACGCCGGTGTCGATGACCGCGACGCGGACGCCCTTGCCGGTGGACTGCTTCCACAGCTCGTCCAGCAGGACGCGCTGCAGCGCCCAGGGGCGGCCCGGGTACTTCTTGGACGGGAACGTGCACTGGGTCGAGTCCTCCGCCGCCGCGGGGGCCACCGGCAGGGTGATCAGGAGGACAGCCGTTGCCGCCGTGGCCGTCAGGAGGCGGCGGGTCGTCCGGCCGACGGTAAAGGTGTCTGCCATCGTCACGAGCCCTGCGGCTGGCCAGCCGCGCCGGTGGAGAGCCGGGGGCCGGTCGGCAGGAGCGCGGACCAGGTCGCCGGTACGGGGTTGGGGTCGACGTCCTTGTAGCCGAGGCGGTTCTGCGCCTGCTGCGCCTCCTGCTGCTGGTCGTCCCGGTCCTTCTTGCTGCCGGATTCGCCGATGCCGGAGTCGTCCTGGCCGCTGTCGCTGTTGGACTGCATCGCGTAGCGCAGGCCGGTGTCGGTGACCAGGAAGAGCGGGCCCGCGCTGGTGGTGGACCCCTTGAACTGGCGGAAGAACTCACCCGATCCGGGGGTGACGTAGGCGCTGCTGGAGCCGGTGGGGAGCGTCGCGGGGAAGCTCGTACCCACCCAGGTGCTCAGTGTGGTGGCGCCGCTGTCGGCGTCAACGCCTCGCAGAACGTTGCACACGGTGTTCCGGCTGCCCTTCTTGACGTCGGGGGAGTTGACGGGCTCGGGCCTGTCGACCGGCCAGTCCCTTTCCTGGCCGAAGGGGGCGCCCGGTTCGAGCTCGGCGGCGCTGACCGGCTTCGCTGTGCCCGCCTGTTTGAGGGGGACCAGCTGCCGGCTGCTGAGCAGCAGCTTGGCCGTGAAGTCGGAGACCGGGGCGATCCTGCCCGGCAGGACGACGTAGCTCTGGGTCTTGGTTCCCGCCGTCGCGGTCAGGACCATGCCGACGCGGTTCGTCTGCGCGTCCAGGGTGCCGGGGGCGCCGGCGGGGTCTCCGGGGTTGCCGTCCACGGTCGGGAAGGTGATCGGGTCCCCGGTGTGGAGCGTGGCCAGCCAGGCGGCGGAGACCCGCTGGGGCTTGGGGTTCTGGTCGACCAGCGTGCGCAGGAGCAGTTCGTCCTTCTGGACGGGGTAGGCCTTGCCCGAGGCGTCGACGATGTAGCGGGTCCGGTCCGGGCCCTCGACGTACATCAGCTCGCCGCCCCGCAGGGCGTTCTTCCCCTCGGTCTTCTTCTCTTCCCGCTCGGCGAAGATGAAGGTCGCCTTCTGGATGGCCCGGCCGCCCTCCCCGGGGCGTTCGCAGACCGCCCAGCGCTTGGCCGCGCCCGCTTCCTTGGAGTCGGGCAGCCGGTCGGGGGCGTACGGGATACCGAGAGTGGCGCCGTGCGGGATCTTGCCGCTGTCCAGGACTGACTCGTTGACGTTGACGACGGTGCCCTTGTCCGGGGCGAGGAGGAGCTTGGCGGAGGCCATGTTCAGCACGGGGTGCAGCTGCTTCTTGCCGTCGGTCGTCAACACCACGTACCGGGTGGTGGACTTGCTGGCGATGATGACGTGTTCCTTGGGGGTGTCCCACTTCTGGGGGGCCACCGGCTTGAACATGCCCCAGGCCCCGAACACGGCGAGAACCACGATGGCGATGATGGCCCCGGGCAGCACCGCGCGCAGCGGCCGGGGGGCGCCTTCCTCGGAACCGGTGGGGTTGGGCTGCAGGAACTGTGCGATCAACCTCCGCTTCGCAAAGGTATAGGCGTTGAGCTCGTCCCGCCGTGATGCCATGTGTCCGCTGACCCTTCGTCCCCAGTGATCGAAAGTGATCGGAGCAGGGTCCCACACGCACCGTCGGCCCCCGCTGCCGTACCGCGCCCCTACTATGCCTGCTGGGGTCCCGCTGCCTGTGCTCAGGTAGGGTGACGACCCGATCAACACCCGTGTAAAAAGCGGTGAATACGGACACGAGGGGGCAACGCGGCGATGGGTTCAGCTACGCGCGAGCGTACCGGGCGGGCCGGCCGTCGAGCCGCCGGGACTTCCCGGAGGCAACGCAGCAACCAGTCGCCCGCACCGGCCGCCGATCCGTCCTCACGTTCCGCCGCCCCCGGGCAGACCGCGCCCGCCGCGGCGACCCTGCGTTCGATCTCGCGGACCGACCGGGTGCGCCCGGTGCTGCGGCAGCTGGTGATCGTCGAGGTGGGTCTCGTGATCGCCGCCGTGGGTGCGGCGCTGGGTGGCGCGTGGCTGATCCCCTCGCTCGTGCTGCTGTGTCTGCTGGTCGCGCTCGCGGTGGTACGCCGGCGGGGCCGCGCGCTCCAGGACTGGGCGTCGAGCGCGCTCGGGCTACGGGCCCGGCGCCGGGCCGCCGCCGCCCCGTCGTCCGCGGACGCGGAGCCGATGCTGGCCCCGGTCGCCGAGAACGTTCCCGGCTTCGCCCCGCACGTCTACGTCGACCGGAACCACCGGACGGTGGGGATGCTCGGCGACGGTACGTTCCTGACCGCCGTGGTGCGGGTGGAGGCGAGCGGCGAGTCGCTGCGGCCCGCGTTCGGCGCCCGGTCGCTTCCGCTGTCGCTGCTGGGCGACGCCCTCACGGTGGACGACATCGTGGCGGAGTCGGCGCAGTTGGTGCAGCAGGTGCGGTGCGCACCCGCTCCCCATCTGCCGCAGCAGTCGGTGGCCCGGCTCTCGTACGCGCCGCTGCAGGACCAGACCGGTGCGCCCGCCCTGCGGATGACGTGGGTGGCGGTGAAGCTGGATCCGGAGCTGTGCCGTGAGGCCATCGAGGCGCGCGGCGGCGGCATGGAGGGGGCGCAGCGCTGTCTGGTGCGGGTCGCCGACCATGTGGCGAGCCGGGTCACGGGCGCCGGTTTCCAGGCCGCGGTGCTGGACCAGGACGAGCTGAACTCGGCGGTGGCCACCTCCGCGTGCGCCAATCCCATCCTGTCGGGTCGGGCGGGCCGCCCGGACGCCGCCCCGCAGCGGCGCACCATGGAGACGTCGCGGGTCTGGCGGTGCGACGACCGCTGGCACACCACGTACGCGGTGGACCGCTGGCCCGAGCTGGGCCGGGGCGCGACGCCGCTGCCGCAGCTGGTCGCGCTGCTGACGTCGGTGCCCGCGTACGCGACGACGTTCAGCCTGACGGTGCGCCGCGGGGCGCTCCAGGGCTCGGCGAGCGTGGCCGGCCATGTGCGGGTCACCGGCGGTTCGGACACCGAACTCATCGGCGTGAGAAGGACGTTGGAGCAGGCCGCCCGCCACGCCAAGGTGGGTCTGGTACGGCTGGACCGCGAGCAGTTGCCGGGTGTCCTGGCCACGCTCCCGCTGGGAGGCGCACAGTGAGCAACCGGACCGAGCCCCGGCGCGGGCTGCGCGGCCCCCGTCACGCGGGGCACACCGTCGCCGCGGACCATCTGGGCGCCTTGTCGCTGCCGGTCGGCGACGACGGCGTGATCATCGGCAACGACGCGAACAACAAGCCGCAGCTGATCGGGTTCCATCGGCCGGTGCCGTACGACGTCACGCTGATCGGCGGGCTGTGGACGGCGCAGGTCCTGGCGCTGCGGGCGGCGGGCACCGGCGCCCGGGTGGCGGTCGAGACCGGTCGCGTCCAAGCCTGGACGACGCTCGCCCAGGCGGCGGGCGCCGGTCTTGAGTGCGTGTCCCTGTACGACGTGGGCCGCGTTCCGCCGACGGGTGCGACCGTGGGCAGCCCCGTGGTCGTCGTACGGGACTGCGGCATGCGGCCGCCGCGCGGCCGGGTGGTGTCCTCGCCGTGGCAGTCCGTGCTGACACTGCTCCCCTATCTGAGCCCCGTCGCACCGCGGTTGATGCGGTCCTCGGCGCTGGTGGGCGTCCAGCGGGTCTCCCCCGGCGAGGCCGAGCAGATCGGCCGGATCCTGGGGCTCGCGCGCGCCGAGTACGAGGCGCTGCCGACGCTGGCGGACGGGGTCACCCTGTGGGTCGCGGGGCGCGAACACCATTGGGTGATGACGAACCCGACCGACGCCGAGACCGGTCTGCTGGGCACAGCTCGCCGGATGGACTGATTCCTGTCCCGTTCGGCCCACGAACGCCCTTCCCGCCGGGGAACATGGACCACGCACCGAATCCGTTCGATCGAAGGGACGCCGTCATGGGCACCCAGCAGGAAAAGGACGAGCTCTACGCTCTCGACATCTCGGACGTGACCTGGCTCAGCGCCCCGGGCACCGAGGAGGCCGAGGAGCGCGTCGAGATCGCGCATCTGCCGGGCGGCGGCGTCGCCATGCGTTCCTCGCTGGACCCGGACACCGTCCTGCGGTACACGGAGGCGGAGTGGACGGCGTTCGTCCTGGGCGCTCGCGACGGTGAGTTCGACCTCACGTAGGTCCGGCGTCGGGCGGTCTCGTCACCGCAGGGACGCCGGGCGCGGTGGTGGACGGGCCGCCGGAATGACCTTCCCCCCTTCTCCTTGTGCGCGTATGGCCGGTAATGCCCGGCTCGCGACCGCCCTTCCCTCACACGGGGTTCACCGGGCTGTGACACAGGGCCGGTGGGGCGGCTTTTGCCGTGCCCTACGCCCTGCCTGAGTTCGCCGGATGGCGATTAGGGTGGGTGGGGCGCGCCATCAGAACCTGCGAGCAGGTGATGCGCGTCGCAAGGGGGAGAGCCGGGCGGACCGGCACATCGGGAACGGTCGCCCCCACCCACCACGGCACAAGGGTGCTCGACCACACCAGGAGGCAAAGTGAACGGCGATCGGGACGAGATCCGCGGCGGATGGGACCTGCCCGTCGACGAGTCGTCCGACGCGGATCCCGCCGAGATGACGGGTGAGTTCACCATCGACTACACCCCTCCCGCCTGGTACACGCAGAACGCGGCGGGGGACTCGTCGGGAGGAGCGGGCTCGCATCTGGCACCCCCTCCGCCGCCGGTCGGTGCGCCCCTGTCCTCGCCCGACCTGTCGGCGACGCCCGGCGGCTTCGAGCCCAACTGGGCGCCCGCGCCGCCGGCGCCCACTCCGTCGGCGCCCACTCCGTCGGCGCCCACTCCGTCGGCGCCCGCCGAGCCGGTCGCCCCTGCGGCTGAGGAGGCCCCGGCCGCCCCCGCCGCTCCGGAGACTCCGCAGGCCCAGGCTCCTGCCGCTCCGACTCCTGCTGTTCCGGCTGCGGAGGGCGCGGATGCCGGCCCGTTCGGCGGTGGCGATGTGGAGAGCGGCGCGACGATGCGGTTCTCGCCCGCCGCGCTCAAGCGGGAGATCGCCGAGCGCGAGGCGGAAGCGGCGGCGTCCGCCGCCGGGGCCGGTTCCGGCTCCGCCGCGGACAGCGCGTCCTACGCCGATGCGAAGGGCGACGAGAAGGACCACTCCTCGGCCTCCTCCGGTACGGACTCCGAGGACGCTTCCCTTTCCGGTACGTCCTCTTCCGGTACGTCCTCTTCCGATACGCCCTCCGAGCCGTCGGCCTCTCCCGCCTCCCTCACCGAAGCCGCCTCCGCGGACGCCTCGGACCCCAACGACGGCGACGCGGCCGGGACCGGCACGGACCGGACTCCGGACGCCGGTGACGCACCCGCCGCCCCCGACACCGCCGTTACGGACGCGGGCGCGCAGGACGCCGCGCCCCAGGACGCGCCGCAGCCCGCCGCCGACGCCCCGCAGGCCGCCGCCGCACCGGTGCCGTGGTCGCCGCCCGCACAGGGCAGCGCGCTGCCGCCCCTGCCGCCCGCCTTCCAGCCGGCCGCTCCGGCGCCCTCCGCACCGCAGCCCGCGGCGCAGTGGCCGGGTGCCGCCCCGGCGAACGAGGCGCCCGGCGGCTACGGCTTCCCCCAGACGGGCCCGGCGGCCCAGCCGCCGCAGACGCCCCAGGCACCCCCGCAGGCGCACCAGCAGCAGCCGTTCCCCGGCCAGGTCCCGGGCGCACCGCTGCCGCCGCAGGCGCACCCCCAGTCCCCCCAGAACGCGGGCGGTTACGGCTTCCCGCCACAGGGCGGCTACGGCTTCCCGCAGCCCGGCCAGCCGGGTCAGCAGCCCCAGCAGCAGGGCCAGCAGGGCCAGCCGCCCCACGCACCCCAGCAGCCGCAGCCCCACGCGCCCTTCCCCGCCCAGGGCACCCCGAACCTCCCCGCACCCGTCGCCCCGCAGCAGCCGGAGGCGTACCGGCAGCAGCCCCAAGCGCAGCCCCAGCCCCAGGCGCAAGGTCAGCCCCCGGCCCAGGCCCAGGCCCAGCCGCATCAGCAGCAGCCCGTCGACCCGCGGGCGGGCGGCGCCTGGCCCACCCCCGTCGCGCACGACCAGCGCGAGCGGTCCGTGCCGGGCGCCCCGCTCGGGTACACCGCGGCCGTCGAGCTCTCCTCCGACCGGCTGGTGCGGGGCAAGCAGAAGGCCAAGAGCAGCCGCAACCCCTCCGCCGCCTCCCGGTTCAAGCTGGGCGGCAAGAAGGAGGAGGCCGAACGGCTGCGCAAACTGGAGCTGATCCGTACGCCGGTGCTGTCCTGCTACCGCATCGCCGTCATCAGCCTCAAGGGCGGCGTGGGCAAGACCACCACGACCACCGCCCTCGGTTCGACGCTGGCCACCGAGCGGCAGGACAAGATCCTCGCCATCGACGCCAACCCGGACGCCGGCACGCTGGGCCGCCGCGTGCGCCGCGAGACCGGGGCGACCATCCGCGACCTGGTCCAGGCGATCCCGTACCTGAACTCGTACATGGACATCCGCCGGTTCACCTCGCAGGCGCCCTCCGGTCTGGAGATCATCGCCAACGACGTGGACCCGGCCGTCTCGACCACGTTCAACGACGAGGACTACCGGCGCGCGATCGAGGTCCTCGGCAAGCAGTACCCGATCATCCTCACCGACTCGGGCACCGGGCTGCTCTACAGCGCGATGCGCGGGGTCCTCGACCTCGCCGACCAGCTGATCATCATCTCGACCCCCTCGGTCGACGGCGCCTCCAGCGCCTCCACGACGCTGGACTGGCTCTCGGCGCACGGGTACGCGGACCTGGTGCAGCGTTCGCTCACCGTCATCTCCGGGGTCCGCGAGACCGGCAAGATGATCAAGGTGGACGACATCGTGCAGCACTTCGAGACGCGCTGCCGCGGCGTCGTCGTCGTGCCGTTCGACGAGCACCTGGCGGCGGGCGCCGAGGTCGACCTCGACATGATGCGGCCCAAGACCCGTGAGGCGTACTTCCACCTCTCGGCGCTGGTGGCCGAGGACTTCGCGCGGGCCCAGCAGCAGCAGGGGCTGTGGACGGCGGACGGCCAGAACCCACCGCCGCAGTTCGCCCCGCCGATGCCCGGCCAGCAGGGCTACCCGGCCCCGGGCCAGCAGGTCCCGGCCCAGCCGGGTGCCCCCGGTCAGCCGATGCCCGGACAGCCCGCAGCAGGACAGCCGGTCCCTGGCCACCAGTTCCCCGGCCGGCAGACCCCGGGTCAGCAGATCCCCGGTCAGCAGCCGTACGCGCCGCAGCAGCCCGGCCCCGGCCAGCCCTACCCGCAGCAGGCCCCGCAGCCGCAGCACCCCGGGCATCCCCACCAGCCGCAGCACCCCGGCCAGCCGCAGCAGGGCCAGCAGCCCTACAGCGGTCAGCCCTACGGCGGGCAGCCGCCGTACGGGGGATATCAGACGGCCGGTCAGCCGGGCGCACCCCAGGCCCCCTACCCGCCGCAGCCGGCACCGGGCGGACCGCAGAACGGGTGGCAGCAGTCGCCTCCCCCGCCGGGCGGGCCCGGTGCGCCCGGGGCCGGCGTGCCGCAGCAGGGGCAGCCGGAGCAGCAGGGCGGACAGGCCAACCCGGCAGGCCAGCCCGATCTGCAGGGCCCCGTGCCTCCGGCCGGCTGGCAGCAGACGCCTCCGCAGCCGCCGCCGGCACCGCAGCAGTAGGCCGGCGGAAGGGCCGCCGAAACGGCCGAAGTGGTTTAGACCAATGAGGGCTCGCATCGCTCACGCGGTGCGAGCCCTTCCGCATTCCCGCAGCCCACACGCGGTTTGACACACCGTTGACGAGGCTCGACCACCGCTGATAAACCTTCGCATCACCAACTGGCGAACCAGAGATCTGCCCGCCTTCTTCAGCGAGTGATGACGCGAGGTCCCCGTCCATGGTCACAAGAGTTCCTCACCACTCCGTCCGGCCACGCCGACGCCTACGCCTCCTGCTGGCCTCCGGAGCGGCCGCCCTGGCGCTCGCCGCCGGGTCCGTCGTCCCGGGCAACCCGCTCGCGCCCGCGCCCTCCGAGGCCCGCGCCGACGACGGGAAGACGACGCTCACGGTCGCCGTCGCGCAGAGCGTCGACTCCCTCAGCCCGTTCCTGGCGCAGCGGCTCGTCAGCACGAGCATCCACCGGCTGATGTACGACTACCTCACCAACTACGACGCCAAGGACAACAAGGCGATCCCGGGCCTCGCCACCGCATGGGAGCCCTCCGCGGACAAGCTGACCTGGACGTACACGATCCGCTCGGACTCGAAGTGGTCCGACGGGCAGCAGGCCACCGCCGAGGACGCGGCCTGGACGTTCAACAAGATGATGACCGACGAGGGCGCGGCCACCTCCAACGGCAGCTTCGTCGGCAACTTCGAGAAGGTGACCGCCCCCAGCAAGGACAAGCTGGTCATCAAGCTCAAGGAGCCGCAGGCCACGATGGCCGCGCTCGACGTTCCGATCGTGCCCCGGCACGTCTGGGAGAAGGTCGGCGACTTCTCGAAGTTCAACAACGACAAGGACTTCCCCGTCGTGGGGAACGGTCCGTTCATCCTGACGGACTACAAGGTCGACAGCTATGTGAAGCTGAAGGCCAACAAGGACTTCTGGCGCGGGTCGCCCAAGTTCGACGAGCTGGTCTTCCGCTACTACAAGGACCAGGACGCGGCCGTGGCCGCCCTGCGCAAGGGTGAGGTCTCCTTCGTCGCGGGCAGCCCCAGCCTGACGCCCGCCCAGTCCGCCTCGCTGGAGAAGGCCCCGGACATCAAGGTGAACGACGCGCCGGGCCGCCGCTTCTTCGCGCTCGCCGTCAACCCCGGGGCGCGGACCAAGGACGGGCAGAAGTTCGGCGACGGCCACCCGGCGCTCCTGGACCAGAAGGTGCGGCACGCGCTGTTCATGGCGGTCGACCGCAAGACGATCATCGACAAGGTGTTCCAGGGCCACGCCGTCGAGGGCGAGGGTTACATCCCGCCGCGCTTCGGCGACTACTTCTGGAAGCCGGCGGACGGCCAGAAGCTTGCCTACGACCCGGCGAAGGCGGCCTCCCTCCTCGACGAGGCCGGGTACAAGAAGAACGGCGCGGGCAAGCGCGTCGGCAAGGACGGCAAGCCGCTCGACTTCCGTATCCTCTGCCACGCCACCGACCCCAACGACAAGGCGATCGGCAAGTACCTCCAGGAGTGGTGGGGCGAGCAGGGCATCGGGCTGAAGGTCGACTGCCTCGACAACGTTTCCGACCCCTGGTACGCCGGTGAGTACGACCTCGCCTTCGACGGCTGGTCCGTCAACCCCGACCCCGACTTCGTCCTCTCCATCCACACCTGCGCCGCCCTGCCGGCCAAGGCGAAGGAGTCGGCCGCGACGGACAACTTCATCTGCGACAAGCAGTACGACGACCTCTACAAGAAGCAACTGGCGGAGTACGACCCCGCCAAGCGGGCGGATCTGGTCAAGCAACTGGAGTCGCGGCTGTACGACACCGGGTACATGAACGTCATGGCGTACCCGAATGCCGTCGAGGCCTACCGCACCGACCACATCGAGTCCATCACCACCATGCCGTCGGCCGCGGGCAACATCTACGGCCAGGACGGTTACTGGAGCTGGTGGTCGGCGGTCCCGGCCGCCGGGGCCTCCTCGTCCGGTTCCTCCGACTCCGGTGGCTCCTCCACCGGGGTGCTCGTCGGGGTCGGGATCGCCGTCGTCGTCCTCGCCGGTGGCGGACTGCTGTTCGCCATGCGTCGCCGCTCCACCGCGGAAGACCGTGAATAGTCCATGAGCTCAGAAAGCACTCCCGCCCTGCTGAAGGGCGCGGCGGGCGTGGAGAGCACCGAATCCGGCGGCCCGGCTCCGGCCGGGCCGTCGGCCCGCTCCCCGCGCTCCCGCAGTACGGCCGCCTACGCCCGCTACGTGGCGGGCAAGCTCGCCGGGGCGGCCGTCTCCCTCTTCGCCGTCCTCGTCACCAGCTTCTTCCTCTTCCGGCTGATCCCCGGCGACCCGGTCAAGCAGATGACCGGCGGCCGTCAGGTGTCGACCGAACAGATCGCGGCGATGCGCCGTGAGTTCGGGCTCGACCTCCCTCTGTGGCAGCAGTTCACGCAGTACTGCGGCAAGGCGCTGACCGGCGACTTCGGTACGTCGTACCAGTTCCGCGCCCCGGTCGTCGACAAGATCACCGAGGCGCTGCCCGCCACCCTGCTGCTGACCGGCACCGCCTTCGTCATCTACACGCTGCTCGGCATCTGGCTGGGCGCGCGCTCCGCGTGGCGCAACGGCAGTGCCGGAGACCGGGCCAACACGGCGCTCGCGCTGACGCTGTACTCGGTGCCCTCGTTCTGGCTCGGTCTGCTCCTCATCATCACCCTGTCGGTGGGCATCGGCCCGATCCCCGGGATGTTCCCGACCGGAGGCATGGAGTCCGGCGACACGGAGGGCTTCGACCGGGTGCTGGACATCGCCCACCACCTGGTGCTGCCCGTCGTCACACTGGTCGCCGTGGAGTACGCGCGCACCCTGTTGGTGATGCGTTCCTCGCTGCTGGACGAGATGGGCAGCGACTACCTGACGACGGCCCGCGCCAAGGGGCTGCGCGACGACCTCGTGCGCCGCAGGCACGCCGTGCCGAACGCGATGCTGCCCACCGTCACCCTGCTCTTCGTGAACCTCGGTACGACGGTGGCGGGGGCGATCCTGGTGGAGACGGTGTTCTCCTGGCCGGGTCTCGGCGGTCTCTTCTACCAGGCGCTGAGCGTGCCCGACCTGCCATTGGTGCAGGCGCTGTTCTTCGTGTTCGCCGCCGCGGTGATCCTGATGAACACGCTGGCCGATGTGATCTATCCGCTGCTCGATCCCCGGGTGGGCCGATGACGACGTCGATGGAGAAGCCCTCCGAACCGCAGGAGCCGGACTCCCGCAAGCCCCCCGAGGGCGTACGGGCACAGAGCCCCCGCGCCCTGACCCGGGCCCGGCGGCGGCAGGCGGTGGCCCGCTTCTGGCGGCAGTACCGCACGCACCGCGCCGGCCTCGTCGGGCTCGCCGTGCTCGCGGTGATCGCCCTGCTGGCGCTGACGGCCCCGCTGCTGGTCGGGGCCGACTCGCAGAGCGTGACGAACGCCCCGGGCGGCCCGCTGGAGGAGCCGAGCGGTGCATTCCCGCTCGGGACCGACCAGTTCGGGCGCAGCCTGCTGGCCCTGATGCTGTGGGGCACGCGGGTGTCGCTGACGGTCGGGCTGCTCGCCGCCTTCCTGTCGGTGGCGATCGGCACCCTGATCGGGATCACCGCGGGCCACTTCAAGGGCTGGTACGCCACCGTCATCATGCGGGTGACGGACTGGTTCCTGGTGATGCCGACCCTCGTGCTGGCCATCGCCCTGGCCACGGTCCTCTCCCGGTCGATCTGGACGACGATCCTGGCGATCGGCGTGACGACCTGGCCGACGACCGCCCGGCTGGTCCGCGCCCAGACGCTGTCCGTCGAATCCCGCCCGTACATCGAACGCTCGCGGGCGCTCGGCGGCGGTCACGGGCACATCATGTCGCGGCACGTCCTGCCCAACGTCATGCCGCTGGTGCTGGCGCAGACCACGCTCGTGATCTCCACCGCCATCCTCACCGAGGCGACCCTCGCCTTCCTCGGGCTCAGCGATCCCACGATCGTCTCGTGGGGCGGCCTGCTCCAGGACGCCCGTGAGGCCGGCGCGGTCAGCTCCGGCAACTGGTGGTACCTCGCTCCGCCCGGACTCGCCATCGCCGTCGTCGCCCTCGCCTTCACGCTGTGCGGCCGCACCATCGAGTCCGTGCTCAACCCCAAGCTGGGGGTGTCCCGTTGACCGCGACGACCACGACCACCACGCCGAACCCGGACCCGTCGGGATCGCCCGGCCTGTCGGAGCCGGTCGGCGATCCCCCGCTCCTGGAGGTGCGGAATCTGACCGTCACCTACGGCGGCGGGGCCGACGCCGTCCCCGCCGTACGGGGAGTCGATCTGCGGGTCGAGGCCGGGCAGAAGCTCGGCATCGCCGGGGAGTCCGGCTGTGGGAAGTCCACCCTGGCCCTGGCCCTGCTCCGCCTCCTGCCCGCGACGGCGAAGCTGACGGGCGAGATCCTGCTCGACGGCGAGGACGTCCTCACCATGAAGTGGGGGCGGCTGCGGGCGGTCCGCTGGGCGGGCGCGTCGATCGTCTTCCAGGGCGCGATGCACTCGCTGAACGCCGTGCACCGGATCGGCGACCAGATCGCCGAGCCGATCCTCCTGCACAGCAAGGCCACCCCGGCCGCCGCCCGCAAGCGCGCCGGTGAGCTGCTGGAACAGGTGGGCCTGCCCGCCGCCCGCGCGCAGGCCTATCCGCACGAGCTGTCCGGCGGGCAGCGCCAGCGCGTGATGATCGCGATGGCGCTCGCCTGCGATCCGCGGCTGATCGTGGCGGACGAGCCGACGACCGCGCTGGACGTGATGATCCAGGCGCAGATCCTGCGCCTGATCGAGCAGCTGGTGTCCGACCAGAACGTCGGCCTGATCATGATCAGCCACGACCTCGCGGTGCTCGCCGACACCTGCGACCGGCTCTCGGTGATGTACGCGGGCCGGGTCGTGGAGGAGGGCCCGGCGGCGGAGGTGTACACGGACGCCCGTCACCCGTACGGCAAGGCCCTCTCCGCCGCGTTCCCGAGGATCGGGGACCTGTCCTCGCGGCACGCCCCGCGCGGGCTGCCCGGCGACCCGCCGGACCCGGCCGCGCTGCCGGGCGGCTGCACGTTCCATCCGCGGTGCCCGGTGGCGCTGGACGTCTGCGACACCGAGGACCAGGAGCTGCGGGAGGCCGGGGCGGAGCGCCGGGCGGCCTGCGTCCTGGTGGACGTGGACGGCGCACACCCGCACGGCACAGGGCCCGATGCCAAGGGCGTACGCGCGGACGGCGCACAGCCCGGGGACGACGAAGCAAGGAGCACCTCTTGAGCACCACGCCCTCGCCCCTCGTCAGCACCGCCCCCCTCCTCAGCGCCGAGGAGCTGAAGGTCGCGTTCCCCGGCCGGCGGGGGGCCGCCACCGCCCGGGCCGTCGACGGCGTCGACCTGGACATCCGGCCCGGCGAGATCGTCGCGCTGGTCGGCGAGTCCGGCTGCGGAAAGACGACGCTGGCCCGTTCCCTGCTCGGTCTGGTCCCGCCCACCTCGGGGAGGGTCACCTTCGGGGGCGCCCCGCTCGACTACACGGGCCGGGCGCTGAAGGCGTACCGCAAACGCGTACAACTGGTCCTCCAGGACCCGAGCGGCTCGCTCAACCCCCGGCACACGGTGTACGACGCGGTGGCGGAGGGCCTGCGCATCCACGGGTACGCGGGTGACGAGCGGGCGGCCGTCTCGGATGCCCTCTCCCGGGCCGGTCTGCGCCCCCCGGAGCGGTTCTTCCTGCGCTTCCCGCACGAGCTGTCGGGCGGTCAGCGCCAGCGCGTCGTGATCGCCGGGGCCCTGGTGCTGGAGCCGGAGCTGATCGTGGCCGACGAGCCGGTGGCCTCGCTGGACGCGTCGGTACGGGGCGAGATCCTGGCGCTCCTGCTGCGCCTGCGGGACGAGCTGGGGCTCTCGGCGCTGGTGGTGACCCACGACCTGGGGCTCGCCTGGAACATCGCGGACCGGGTGGCGGTGATGTATCTGGGCCGGATCGTCGAGACGGGCCCGGTCGAACAACTGCTCACGGCCCCTCAGCACCCGTACACCCGGGCCCTGCTGTCCGTCCTCCCGGAGGCCGAGGGCGAACCCGTGGTGCTGGCCGGCGAGCCGCCGGACCCCTCGAAGGTGCCTTCCGGCTGCCGGTTCCACGTCCGCTGCCAGGTCCTGGCCTCGGGCGAGGCGGAGCGGGCGGGAGTGGCGGAGGCCTGCCGCACGGTGGATCTGCCGGTGCTGAACGGGGGCGGGGACGCCCAGGTGGCGTGCCACTGGGCGGCGGCGTGCGGTGGGCCCGTCGAGGCGGCGACGAGCTGAGGCCGGGCGCTCAACGGGTCCGGTAGCGGGCGTAGATCAGCCCGCTCGCGGCGAAGGCGCGCTCCTCGACCAGTTCGAGGTCGAGGCGCACGCCGTCGGGGAAGAACCGCTTGCCGCCCCCGACCACGCTCGTGGTGATGAACAGGTGGTACTCGTCCACCAGACCTGCCGCGATGGCCTGAGCCGCGAGGTTCGGGCCGTCGACGGTGAGGTCGGCGTCCGCCTCGGCCTTCAGGCGGCGTACCGCGTCCGGGTCGAAGGACGGCTCGATGCGGGTCTTCGCGCTGGAGACCGCGTCGAGCGTCGTGGAGTACACGACCTTCTCGGCGGCCTGCCAGTCGCGGGCGTACTGCGCGATGTGCGGCGGCTGGCCGGGCTCGTCGAGCGCCGTCTCCCAGTAGACCATCGTCTCGTACATCCGCCGGCCGTAGAGGTAGGTGCCGACCGGCCGGAAGAGGTCGTTGACAAAGGTGTGGACCTCCGGATCCTCGGCCCCCGTGCCGAGACCGCCCTCCGCCGCCTCGGCGTAGCCGTCGAGCGAGGTGATCATGGAGTAGATGAGCTTGGCCACGGCGTCTCCTTCGGTACGGACGCGCGCCTTCCGGCGGTCCCGCAGATGATGACCGCCGCGCCTCGCGGAATTCATCGGTCGGCATGCGTCGGCACCAGCGCCACCACAGACCGCAAAGAGTTCTTCGCGAAGAATCCTTTGCGAAGAACTCTTTGCGGTCTAGAGTCTGCCGCATGACAGACCACACACCGCACCCTTCCGACGACCCCTCACTGGACGAGGGATCGGTCGTCCTCGACGCCAAGGGGCTGCGCGCCATGGCGCATCCGGTCCGTGTGCAGGTGGTCGGGCTGCTGCGGAAGCACGGCCCGTCCACGGCCACCCGGCTCGCGGAGCGGCTGGGGGTGAACTCCGGAACGGCCAGCTACCACCTGCGCCAACTCGGCGCGGCGGGCTTCGTCGAGGAGGACACGGAGCGCGGCAACGCCCGCGAGCGCTGGTGGCGTTCGGTGCACCGGTCGACCTGGTTCAACGACCCGGAGCTGGCCGAGCGGGAACCGGAGGCCGCCCTCGCCTACCAGCAGTCCGTCGCCTCCATCTACGCCCTGCGCACCCGGCAGACGCTGAACGAACTCCAGACGATGCCCCGCGTCTGGCGGGAGCGGTTCGATCTGAGCGACTGGGTGCTGCGGCTCACTCCCGAGGAAACCGCCGCGCTCTACCAGGAGTTGGGGGACGTGATCGGCCGCTACCGGCGGGACACCCCGGAGAACGCGGCGACCGCCCCGGCGGGTGCGGAGCGCGTCGGCCTCATCACGCACATCCTGCCTGAGCTGAACACGCCCGCCCCGGAAGAGGAGACACCGTGACGCACGAAGGACCCGCCCTATCGGGCAAGCGGTCCTTACGGCCGCTGGCCGGGGTACTGGCGGCCATCGCCGCTTCCGTCACCGGCACCCGGATCTCCCTGATCGCCCTGCCCTGGTTCGTCCTCGTCAGCACGGGCAGCGCCACCCGGACCGGGCTGGTCGCCTTCTGCGAGATGGCGCCGTACGTCCTGGTCAAGGCGTTGTCCGGCCCACTGGTGGACCGCACGGGCCCCCGGACCGTCTCCTGGACCACGGACCTGGTGAGCGCGGCCGCCGCCGCGTCGATCCCTCTCCTGCACACCCTGGACCTGCTCTCCTTCCCCGTCCTGCTGGGCCTGGTCGCCCTGATCGGGGCCGCGCGCGGTCCGGGCGACCTGGCAAAAGAGGTCATGGTCCCGGAGGCCGCCGAGCGCGCCGGAACACCTCTGGAGCGGGCCATGGGCCTGTCCGGAGTGATCGAACGGCTCGCCTCCACCATCGGCCCGGCGGCGGGCGGTGCTCTGGTGGCGCTGCTCGGGCCCATGACCGGTCTGGTCGTCAACGCGGGCTGCTTCGTCCTCGGTTCGGTGATCGTCGCGGTCGCGCTGCCGCGCGGCATGGGGCGTCCGGCCGTGGACCCGTCAGCATCCGCCGACGCCCAGGAACCGGGCTACTGGCGACGGTTCGGCGAGGGCTTCACCTTCCTGCGGGGCGAGCCGTTGCTCCTCGCCGTGATCGTCGTGGTCGGGATCACCAACCTGCTGGACGCCGCGCTGACCACCCTCATGGTCCCTGTGTGGGCCGAGGAGTCAGGGAACGGCCCGGCGGCGATCGGCCTGGTCAGCACGGCTTTGGGGGCCGCAGCGGTCGGCGGGAGCCTCATCGCCGCGATGGCCGCCCACCGGCTGCCCCGCAGGGCGGTGTTCCTCCTCGGGTTCCTGCTGGCCGGGGCCCCGAGGTTCCTGGTCCTCGCGGTGGACGCCCCCCTGGCCGTGGTGCTGGCCGTCTTCGCCGTCAGCGGGTTCGGGGCCGGGTTCATCAACCCCGTCCTGGGCGCTGTGTTCGTCGAGCGCGTGCCGCGCCGGATGCTGGGCCGGGTCAACGCCCTCGGGGACTCGCTGGCCTGGTCCGGCATCCCGCTCGGCGGGCTGCTCGCCGGGGCGGCGGTGACGGCCGCCGGGCTGACTCCGGTGCTGCTCGTCTGCGGGGCGGCCTATTTCCTCACCACCACCCTGGCCGGGCTGCGGCCGGAGTGGCGGGGCATGGACCGCTCCCGCGAGAACGGCGCACAACGGGAGAACGCGGCTCGGGACGGTGCGCAGACGGTGCCCTGATCACCGCGGGCCGGCGGGCCCGCCGGGGTGGTGGATCGCCCCCGTCAGCTCCCCCAGCGGCCGTCCCGTCCCGCCCCAGCGGTGCTGGATGACCTCGGCGGCGATGGAGACCGCCGTCTCCTCCGGCGTACGGGCTCCGAGGTCGAGGCCCACGGGTGAGGCGAGGCGGGCGAGGGCCGCCTCGTCCGCCCCGGCCTCGCGCAGCCGGGCGAGCCGGTCGTGGTGGGTGCGGCGGCTGCCCATGACTCCGATGTACGCGGCGGGCGTGCGCAGGGCCGCGAGGAGCAGGGGGACGTCGAACTTCGGGTCGTGGGTGAGGACGCAGATCACCGTGCGGGCGTCGACCTCGGTGGACGCCAGGTAGGTGTGCGGCCAGGCGCGGACCACCTCGTCGGCCGTGGGGAAGCGTTCCCGGGTGGCGAAGGCGGGGCGGGCGTCGCAGACGGTGACCCGGTAGCCGAGGAACGAGCCGATGCGGGCGGTGGCGGCCGCGTGGTCGATCGCGCCGAAGACGAGCATGCGCGGCGGCGGGGCGTACGTCCGGATGAAGACGGCCACCTCCTGCATCCGGCGCTGACCGTGCGCCCCGTACCACTGGATCGTGGTGTGGCCCTGGGCCAGCAGGCCGCGGGCGTCGTCGGTGACGGCGGCGTCGAGCCCCTCGGAGCCGAGCGTGCCGGTGGTGGGCCCGGCGTCGGAGGGGCGGACCACCAGGCGGGCCCCGGTCTCCGCCGCGCCGGACAGGACGGTCGCCTCGGCCACCGGACGGTCGTCGGCGATCACGTCCAGGAGAGCGGCGAGATCCGCCAGTTCGGCTGCGGAGACGTAGGGGCGCACCAGCACCTCGATGGTGCCGCCGCACGTCAGCCCGACGCCGAACGCCTCGTCGTCGCTGATCCCGTACGCCACCACGCGCGGCCCCGCACCGGCGAGGACCTCGCGGGCGACCTCGTACAGATCGCCCTCGACGCAGCCCCCGGAGACGCTGCCCACCACCGTGCCCGCCGCGTCGACGGCCATGACGGCGCCGGGGTCGCGGGGCGCGCTGCCGTGCACGGCGACGACGGTCGCCAGGGCGAGGGGGACGCCGTCGGCGCACCGGGAGCGGAGGTCGGGCAGGATGTCGCGCACCCTGTCAGCATCCGTCGTCCGGGGGCGGGACGCATTCCCCCGGCGTACGTCAGTGGGTGCGGTCGTACGCGGCGGTCAGCTCGCTGGAGCGCTTCACATCGGCGGCCATGGCGACCAGGAGGTCGTCGATCGAGTCGAACTTCAGCATGCCGCGGACGTACGCGAGGAAGTCGACGGCCACGTGCAGCCCGTAGAGGTCGAGGTCGACGCGGTCGATGGCGTACGCCTCCACCGTCCGCTCGGTGCCGTCGAACTGCGGGTTCGTGCCGACCGAGATCGCGGCGGGCATCGACTCGCCGTCCACCTCCAGCCAGCCGGCGTACACGCCGTCGGCGGGGATCGCGGTGTGCGGCAGGGTCTCGACGTTGGCCGTCGGGAAGCCCAGCTCGCGGCCGCGCTGCGCGCCGCGCACGACGATGCCCTCGACCCGGTGCGGGCGGCCGAGGATCTCGGCGGCTCCGGCGACGTCGCCCTCGGCGATCAGGCGGCGGGTGAGCGTGGAGGAGAACGGCTGTCCGCCGCCCGCCTCTCCGGTGACGTACAGGTCGATGACCTCGACGGTGTAGTCGTAGGTGGCGCCCAGCTCGGTCAGCAGCGCGACGTTCCCCGCGGCCTTGTGGCCGAAGCGGAAGTTGGGGCCCTCGATGACGGCCTTGGCGTGGAGGCGGTCGACGAGGACCTTCGCGATGAAGTCGGCGGGCGACAGCTTCGAGAATTCGGCGGTGAACGGCAGGATCAGCAGGGCGTCCACGCCCAGCTCCGCCATCAGCTCCGCGCGGCGGTGGTGCGGGGCGAGCAGCGGCGGGTGGCTGCCGGGGCGGACGACCTCGCTGGGGTGCGGGTCGAAGGTGACGACGACCGACGGGACGCCCAGCTCACGGGCGCGCTCGACGGCCCGGCCGATGATCAGCTGGTGGCCGCGGTGCACGCCGTCGTAGGAGCCGATGGTGACGACGCTGCGTCCCCAGTCCTGGGGGATGTCCTCCAAGCC
Source organism: Streptomyces rubiginosohelvolus (assembly GCF_014649875.1). GTDB lineage: Bacteria > Actinomycetota > Actinomycetes > Streptomycetales > Streptomycetaceae > Streptomyces > Streptomyces rubiginosohelvolus. Next base: position 41,136 of record NZ_BMTW01000016.1, read on the forward strand.
ACGCCAGCGCTGCACTGTGACCGCTCCTCGCCCGAACCTGTGTACGTGTGTATGTCGATTACGCAGGTCTAAGACTGCCATGCTCACGTCCCGCCGCCTGCATCGGCATCGGCATGGACGGACGTGATGTCTCCAACGCCTCCACCGTGCGCCGCGCGCTCGGGCCCACGACCGCCGCCCACTCCTCGGGGGCGTCGCCCAGCCAGCGGGTGACGAGGGCGGCGAAGCCGGGCACCTCTCGGGCGCACTCGACGAGGCCCCGGTCGAAGCGCGCGGCGCCTTCGGGGGTGCGGACCAGCAGCATGCCGGTGCGGTGGACGAGGGCTCGGGTACGGATCTCGGGGCGCCGCTCGGAGCCCAGAGCGGCGGCCCGGAGCAGGGCTTCCAGCACGTCCGGGTTCCGGCCGGTGGTCTGCTCGAACTCCAGCAGCACCTCCAGCAGCTCGGCCCGCAGCGGCCGGGAGTCCGCACTGCCGGGCCCGGCGAGGACGGCGGCGAGCGCGGCACGCACCGGGGGCGGTGCGGGGCGGTCCCTCAGCAGCCCGGTGACCAGCGGCAGCAGGAGAGCGCGGGCGGCCGGGCCGTGCTCCAGACGGAGGTCGACGTACTCGGCGGCGTGGGTGCCGTCGTCGGGGTGGGCGTCGATGTACTCCCGTACGAGCCCGGCGACGTGCAGCGCGAGCGCGGGCGTGTCGAGGCCGGCCAGGGCCCGCAGCACCGCTCCCCCGCCGTCGCCGGGGCGGGCGAGACGGGTGCGGAGGGCGGCGAGGACCGGCTCCTGGTGGGACGGGAACACCTCGGCGAGCAGCTCGACGGGGAGCCGGGGGTCCCCGGCGGCGAACGCCCGCAGCGCGCCCGGGAGGTGACGGCCCCGGGCCTTCGGGTCGCGGACGAGGAGGGTGTGCGCGGCGGCGTGCAGGCCGGCGTCCTCGGGGCGCTCCAGCAGGATCTCGGCGGCGGAGCGCAGCAGGGCCCGGTCGCCCTCGGCGGTGACCCGCTGCTGGAGGAGTCCGGCGTAGCGGGCGGCGGCGGAGCGGCGGGCCGGGCGGTCCTCGTCGCGGGCCCAGCGCTCGACGGCCCGGCAGAGCGCGGTGGGCTCGTCCTCCGCAAGGGCGGCGAGCAGCTCCCCGGCCCGGGTGTGCGGGGTGGCGATCAGCGCGTCGGCGAGGCCGTCGAGGTCCAGCTCGCGGCGGGCGTACAGCAGGGCCTGCGCGGCGGCGGCGACGGTGGGGCGCAGGGGTACGTCCGGGGCGTCGGGGCCCACGAGCAGCGGGCGTTCGTCGGTGAACCAGCGGCACAGCAGCGGCTGGACGGCCGGGGCGTCGAGGGCGAGGCGGCGGGCGACCGCGTCCAGATACCGTTCGTCGCCGTCGGTGCGGGGCAGCCCGTCGGCGGGCACCAGGCGGCGGAGCAGGTCGATCCGGTCCTCCTCGGGCAGCCGGAGCCGCCGCCAGAACCAGGGCCCGAACTCGCCGTACGCCCCGAGGTCCCCGGGTCCTTCGGGGGCTGCGGAGCGGCGGGTGATACGCCCGGCGAGGACCCGCAGGACGCCGAGATACGGGCGGGCGTCGGCCACCCGCAGCAGGCTGCCGTTCAGCAGGTGGGCCGCCCACCAGGCGGCGTCCTCGTCGCGCGGTCCCTCGTCGGTCCAGAGCCGGTCCAGCGCCTCGATGAGGTCGGCCATCCGGTGCGCGAGGGCGGCGGTGCCCTGGCGGCGGCCGAGGAGCACCATCGCCTGGATCACCGGCCCGATGCGGTGCCGGGGCACGGGCAGGGAGCGGGGCTCGCCCTCGGCGCTCGGCGGACGCACCGTCCCACCGCTCCCCCGGTGCCAGCGGTGCACGAGGGAGCGCAGGGCCGCGTCCAGGTCGAGGTGGGCGCCCTGCACCCAGTCGCCGAGCTCCTCGTGGGCGAAGCGGTAGCCCGCCCCGGCGGGGACGAGGAGCCCTTCGGTGAGCACGGCGGAGGCCCAGCCGGTGCGCCAGGGGAAGATCTCTTCGAACGCCGCCCGGTCCAGCTCGCCCTGGCCCGGGCCCAGGCAGCGGCGGGCCGCCTCGTGGACCTGGCCCGCCACCCGGGCGGCCAGCCGGCGCACGGCCGCCCCGCGGGGCTGTTCGTCGGCGGCGGCCGCGATCCGGACGGCGGCGCGCACGCACAGCAGGTCGAGGTGGGCGCCGAAGACGTCCTCGGTGTCGGGGCGGCCCGGCACGCCCGGTGGCAGAGCCGCGCGGACGTCGGCGAGGAGCCGCAGCGTCAGCGGGTGCCGGTCGTGGCCGGGGGCCAGGGCGGTGGGCGGGATGCCGTACGCCTCCTTGGCACTTTCGGCCTGCTCGGGGGTGAGGTCGGACAGCCGCAGGGCGGGCGGCAGCCGACGGGCGGGGCGGTGCGGGCGGTGCAGGGCGTCCGGGGGCCAGAGGGCGCCCGCGGTCTCCCAGTGCTCGGGGCGGCAGGCGACGACGAGCCGGACGGTGTTCTCGCGGAGCCAGCCGAGGGTGGCGCGCGTCCAGTCGGCCAGCCGGTGGGCGAGCAGCGGCGGCATCTCCTCGGGGCCGTCGAGGACCACCAGGAGCGGGTGCCCCGCGTCGGCGGCGAGCTTGGCGACGCGCTCCGGGGTCGCCGTGCTCATGTCGCCGTGGGCGCCCGCAGCCGTGACGATCCGGGCGGAGCGGGTGAGCGTACGGCTCGCGGCGTCCGCGATCGAGACGTCCTCGGCCAGCAGGTCCGCCCCGCGCAGCCAGAGCGTGGGGGCGGGCGCCCCGTCGGCGCGGCGGGCGGCGAGGGCGGCCAGCTCGGTGGTGCGGCCGGTGCCGGGTGCGCCGACGAGGCCGAGGACCAGGCCCGTACCGGCGGCGAAGGCGGCCAGCTCGGCGTGGACGTCCGCGCGCTCGACGGGCGCGGTGCGGGCCTTCGGGCCGTCCGCGGAGGCGACGGAGGTGGCGGTGAGCTGGAGGGCCCCGGCGAGGTTGAGGTGGGGGCCGTAGGCGGGGGCGACGGCGGCGTTGCGGCGGAGCAGGGCGTCCAGGGTGTCGTCCGTGCCCCGGGTGATCGGGAGGGCGAGGCCGGCCGCCTCGTGCGGGGCCGTGAGGGTGGTGGTGAGGATGCCGAGGACCGCACCGGTGGCCGGGTCGGTCACCGGTCCGCCGATGGCCGCGCCGCCGGAGCGCAGGGCGTCGCGCCCGTCGGTGCCGAGGGCCAGCTCCAGGGCGGCGGGGACCGGATGGCCGACGCCGTCCGGCGCGGTGTACGTGGCGGGGGTGGTGCCGAGCACGCGGGCCTCGCGCCGTCCGTGGGCGGCGATGTCGACGTAACCCCCGGGCTCGGCGCGGTCGCGTCCGGCGATGGGGAGCGGTTCGGCGTCGAGGGCGTCGGGTCCGCCGGTGCGCAGGAGGGCGAGGCCGAGGGCGGGGAGCGCGGTGATGTCGTCGGGGGCGACGGAGCAGGTGCGGCCGCCCGTGCCGTGCAGGAGGAGCGGGCCCGGGGAGACGACGGCCTGATGGGCGGTGACGACCGTGCCGCGCTCGTCCGCGACGAATCCCGTCCCTCGCGGCCGGCCGGCCTGATCGCAGATTTTTACCAGCTTCGACCGGTCCCCACTGCCCATGGTCCGACGGTAGGCCGCCGGTGATCGCCCGGAGCGCGCGGACGGGGAAAGCGCCCCCCGCGCCCCCGCTGTTCACTCCGAGCGCCCGTCCAATGGGGTGAATAAGCGTGACCCCCGAGGAGCAGGGATGGTGCCGGGGAGGGAAAGGGGTGGAGCGGGCACCGGTTGGGGGGTGGTGCCCGCTCCACGACATGCGGTCGGCGCGTGGGCGACAGGCAGTCAGCGAGTCTGCCGGACACGCCTCGGGTCAGGCGAAGACGGCGAGGCTCTTGGCCTTGCCCTTCTCCTCCTCGACGAGCACGAGGAACGTGCCGTCGGGCCCGAAGACCGCGACCGGCCCCGGCGGGTAGGCGGGCATGTCCAGCCGTACGCCGTTGAGGAGCAGCTTGGCGCGCTTCTCGTCGACGTCCCAGCGGGGGAAGGCCGCGTTCGCCGCGTCGGCGACCGGCATCACGGTCAGCTCCTCCTGGTGCTGGTCCAGGGTGCGGGCCGCGTCCAGCCCGTACGGGCCGACCCGGGTGCGGCGCAGCGCGGTCAGGTGGCCGCCGACGCCGAGTCCGGCGCCCAGGTCGCGGGCCAGCGCCCGGATGTACGTCCCCGAGGAGCAGACGACGGAGACGACGAGGTCCATGACGGGGGTGCCGTCCTCGGCGACGGCCTCGCGGACGTCGTAGACGCGGAAGGAGGAGACGGTCACCGGGCGGGCCGGGATCTCGAACTCCTCGCCGCCGCGCACCCGCGCGTAGGACCGCTTGCCGTCGATCTTGATGGCGCTGACCTTGGACGGCACCTGCATGATCGCGCCGGTCAGCGCGGCCACCCCGGCGTCGATGCCCTCCCGGGTCACCTCGGAGGCGTCCGTGGACGAGGTGATCTCGCCCTCGGCGTCGTCGGTGACGGTGTCCTGGCCGAGCCGGATCGTGCCGAGATACTCCTTCTCGGTCAGGGCGAGGTGGCCCAGGAGCTTGGTGGCCCGCTGGACGCCGAGCACCAGGACCCCCGTCGCCATCGGGTCCAGCGTGCCGGCGTGGCCGACGCGTCGCGTACGGGCGATGCCGCGCATCTTGGCGACGACGTCGTGCGAAGTGAAGCCGGACGGCTTGTCGACGATGACAAGGCCGTCCGGCGTGGTGGTCTGCTCGGTCATGCGGAGGCGGGGCCCTCGTTCTTGTCGGTCGAGCCGGGGGTGTCCGCCTCGTCGTCCTCGTCCTCGGGCTTGCGGTACGGGTCGGCCTCACCGGCGTACGTCGCTCCGGTGGAGACCTGGCGCACCTCCGCGTCCTTGGCCCGCGCCTTGTCGAGGAGGTCCTCGATGGTGCGGGCGTTGTCCGGGAGGGCGTCCGGCACGAAGGCCAGGGTCGGCGTGAACCGCACCCCGGTCTGCCGGCCCACCTCGGAGCGCAGAACGCCCTTGGCGCTCTCCAGCGCGGCCGCGGAGGCCGCGCGCTCCTCGTCGTCGCCGTAGACCGTGTAGAAGACCGTGGCCTCCCGCAGGTCGCCGGTGACCCGGGCGTCCGTGATCGTCACGAATCCCAGCCGCGGATCCTTGATTCGCCGGTCCAGGGTCTCCGCGACCACGACCTGGATGCGATCGGCCAGCTTGCGGGCCCGCGCGTTGTCGGTCACCGGTCCGTCACTCTTCCTTCTGATTTCGCTCGACTGTCAGTCTTCGTCAGTGTGCAGCCGCCGTCTGACCGACAGCAGCTCCACCTCGGGGCGTCCCGCGACCAGCCGCTCGCAGCGGTCCAGCACGTCCGTGAGGTGTCCGGTGTCACCGGAGACCACGGCAAGGCCGATCTCGGCCCTGCGGTGGAGATTCTGCCCGCCGGTCTCGGCCACACTCACCGCGAACTTGCGCTGGAGTTCGGCGACGATCGGGCGGACGACGGAACGCTTCTCCTTCAACGACCGTACGTCGCCGAGGAGCAGATCGAAGGACAGGGTCCCCACATACATGTGTGTCCGGATGTCCCGCCGGTTCGGGTTCGTGCCCCGCCAGAGCTTGCCGGGGACATCAGAACCGTACCGGAACGGCCGGAGCCGATCGACGGAAATACGACCCGTCGACCGGCCCCGACCGTGGTGGCCGGGTTCCGGGAGCGGACTCCCGGAACCCCGCCGAATCCGCGCGGATCAGCCTCGCGGCTTCTCGCGCATCTCGTACGTCGCGATGACGTCGTCGATCTTGATGTCGTTGAAGTTTCCGAGGTTGATACCGCCCTCGAAGCCTTCGCGGATCTCGGTGACGTCGTCCTTGAAGCGGCGCAGACCGGAGATGTTGAGGTTCTCCGCGATGACCTTGCCATCGCGCAGCAGGCGCGCCTTGGTGTTGCGCTTGACCTCGCCGGAGCGGACCAGCACACCGGCGATGTTGCCCAGCTTGGACGAGCGGAAGATCTCGCGGATCTCCGCCGTGCCGAGCTCGACCTCTTCGTACTCCGGCTTGAGCAGGCCCTTGAGGGCCGCTTCGATCTCTTCGATCGCCTGGTAGATGACCGAGTAGTACCGGACGTCCACGCCTTCGCGCTCGGCCATCTGCTCGGCACGCCCTGCGGCGCGCACGTTGAAGCCGATCACGATGGCGTCGGAACCCGTCGCCAGGTTGATGTCCGACTCGGTGACCGCACCCACACCGCGGTGCAGGATCCGGATGTCGACCTCTTCACCGACGTCGAGCTGGAGCAGCGAGGACTCGAGAGCCTCCACCGAACCGGACGCGTCGCCCTTGATGATGAGGTTGAGCTCCTGGACCAGACCGGCCTTGAGCGCCTCGTCCAGGTTCTCCAGGGAGAACCGGACGCCCTTGCGGGCGAAGTTGGCGTTGCGCTCACGAGCGGCGCGCTTCTCGGCGATCTGACGGGCCGTACGGTCCTCGTCGACCACCAGGAGGTTGTCGCCGGCGCCCGGGACGTTGGTGAGACCGAGCACCAGGACGGGGGTCGAGGGACCCGCTTCCTGGACGTTCTGACCGTTGTCGTCGAGCATGGCGCGGACGCGGCCGTACGCGTCGCCGACGACAACCGTGTCGCCGATGCGCAGCGTTCCGCGCTGGACCAGGACGGTCGAGACGGCACCGCGACCGCGGTCGAGGTGGGACTCGATCGCAATACCCTGCGCGTCCTGGTCGGGGTTGGCCCGCAGGTCGAGCGAGGCGTCAGCGGTGAGGACGACGGCCTCCAGCAGCGCCTCGATGTTGAGGCCCTGCTTGGCGGAGATGTCGACGAACATGGTGTCGCCGCCGTACTCCTCGGCCACCAGACCGAACTCGGTGAGCTGACCGCGCACCTTGGTCGGGTCGGCGCCCTCGACGTCGATCTTGTTGACCGCGACCACGATCGGCACCTCGGCCGCCTTGGCGTGGTTCAGCGCCTCGATCGTCTGGGGCATCACACCGTCGTTGGCCGCCACCACGAGGATCGCGATGTCGGTCGACTTCGCACCACGGGCACGCATGGCGGTGAACGCCTCGTGACCCGGGGTGTCGATGAAGGTGATCTTGCGGTCCTCGCCGTTGACCTCGGAGGAGACCTGGTAGGCACCGATGTGCTGGGTGATGCCACCGGCCTCGCCCGCGACCACGTTGGTCTTGCGGATCGCGTCGAGGAGTCGGGTCTTACCGTGGTCGACGTGACCCATGACGGTCACGACCGGCGGACGGGAGACCAGAGCCTCTTCGCCGCCCTCGTCCTCGCCGAACTCGATGTCGAAGGACTCGAGCAGCTCGCGGTCCTCCTCCTCGGGGCTGACGATCTCCAGGACGTAGTTCATCTCCTCGGCGAGAAGCCGGAGCGTCTCGTCGGAAACGGACTGCGTGGCGGTGACCATCTCGCCGAGGTTCATCATCACGGCGACGAGCGACGCCGGGTTGGCGTTGATCTTCTCCGCGAAGTCGGTGAGCGAGGCGCCGCGCGACAGCCGGACGGCCTGTCCGTTGCCGCGGGGCAGCATGACGCCGCCGACCGACGGGGCCTGCATGGCCTCGTACTCCTGGCGCCTCTGCCGCTTCGACTTACGGCCACGACGCGCCGGACCGCCGGGACGGCCGAACGCACCCTGCGTGCCACCGCGGCCACCGGGACCACCCGGACGGCCACCGAAGCCGGGACGACCGCCGAAGCCGCCGCCGCCACCGGGACGACCGGCACCGCCGCCGCCCCCACCGGGACCGGCCGGACGGCCGGCGAAGCCGCCGCCACCGCCGCCACCGGGACGACCGGCGAAGCCGCCGCCGCCGGGACGACCGCCACCGGCACCGCCGGGACGACCGCCACCACCGGGACCGCGGCCACCGCCGCCGGGACCGGGACGCGGGCCGGCAGCGGGACGCTGCGGCATCATGCCCGGGTTCGGGCGGTTACCGGCGGGACCGCCGCCGGGACGCGGAGCCTGCGGACGGGGCATGCCGCCCGGAGTGGGACGGGCACCGCCCTGACCCTGACCGCCCTGGGGGCGCGGGGCGCCACCGGGGCCGCCCTGCGGACGCGGGGCGCCGGGGCGCTCCGAGCCGCCACCGGGGCGCGGGGCACCGCCGGGACGGGGCGCCGAGGGGCGCGCCATGCCGGTGGAGCCGCCGGAGGTGAAGGGGTTGTTGCCCGGACGGGGACCGGCCGGACGGGCGCCGCCGGGGCGCGGGGCGCCCTGGCCGGCGGGACGCGCGGGGCGGTCGCCGCCACGCTCGCCACCACGGCCGCCGTCACGCTGGCCACCGTCGCGCTGACCGCCGGCCGGAGCCGGACGGGCGGGCGCGGGACGGGGGCCGGGGGTGGCGCCTGCGGGACGCGGGGCCTGCGGGGCGGCCGGACGCTCGGGCGCCGGAGCCGAGAACTCGGCGGCCGGGACCGGGGTCACCGGGGCCGCCTTCGGCGCGGGCTTCGGGCCCGGACGGGGGCCCGCCGACGGCGCGGAGGGCGCTGCCGGGGTGCTGCTGGGGGCCTCGGCGGCGGCCGGCTTGGGGGCCGGGGCGCCGGGCTTCGGGGCAGCGGGACGTGCCGCAGCGGCCGGGGAGGGCGCTGCGGGCTTAGCGGGCGTCGCCTTACGGGGCGCGCCAGGCTTGGCAGCGGACTTGCCGGCGTTGCCGCCGGGCCCCTGCAGTGCGTCGGTCAACTTGCGTACAACCGGCGCCTCGATCGTCGAGGACGCCGAACGGACGAATTCACCGAGTTCTTGGAGCTTGGCCATGACGACCTTGCTCTCGACGCCGAACTCCTTGGCGAGTTCGTATACCCGGACCTTAGCCACTTCGCTCCTTTTAGGTCCGGGTTACCGCCGGACCGTCGCTACTTCATGGGCGTACTCATCGCGTACTCATCGAGTGCTCATCGCAATCTCGACCTACTTCCAACTCGCGAGGTACCTGACCGCACGGGGTCCCGTGCCGTTCACTTTCTTACGGTGTCACCCGTTCGACGAACCGCGTGAGTGCCGCGGTGTCGAACGGCCCCTTGGCCTTGAAGGCCCGGGGGAACGCCCGGCGGCGAACCGCCAGGTCGAGACAGACAGAGGTGGGGTGCACATATGCACCCCGGCCGGGCAGCGTACCGCGTGGATCAGGGGCGCAGGCGCCCTCGTCCACCACGATGCGCAGCAGCTCGCTCTTGGTCACTCGCTCCCGGCATCCCACACAGGTTCGCTCGGGGCAAGCGCGGGCTTGCGTCCGGCCAGACACGGTTAAGTCTACCTCCCCGTACCGACCTCACCCCTTTGGGGCAAAAATCGAACGGATGTTGTCGTGATCTCAGCGGCGTGCGTCCAAGATCTATTCCCTGGAGCGGCTTCGGGTCAACGCCTTTCCGAGCGCTCCCGGGCCCGCTCGGCCCGCTCGCGGTCGGCGTTCTCCCGCTCCTCGTCCGTCTCGGTGTCCGGCCGGATGTCGATCCGCCAGCCGGTGAGGCGGGCGGCGAGGCGGGCGTTCTGCCCCTCCTTACCGATCGCCAGGGACAGCTGGTAGTCCGGCACGGTGACGCGGGCGGAGCGCGCGCCGAGGTCGACGACCTCGACCTTGCTCACCCGGGCGGGCGAGAGCGCGTTGGCGACCATCTCGGCCGGGTCGTCGGACCAGTCCACGATGTCGATCTTCTCGCCGTGCAGCTCGGCCATCACGTTGCGCACCCGGCTGCCCATCGGGCCGATGCAGGCGCCCTTGGGGTTCAGTCCCGCACGGGTGGAGCGAACCGCGATCTTGGTGCGGTGACCGGCCTCGCGGGCGATGGCCTCGATGACCACCGAGCCGTCCGCGATCTCCGGGACCTCCAGCGCGAAGAGCTTCTTCACCAGGTTGGGGTGGGTGCGCGAGAGCGTCACCGACGGGCCGCGGACGCCCTTGGCGACCCGGACGACGTACGTACGCAGACGCAGGCCGTGGGTGTACTCCTCGCCCGGGACCTGCTCCTGCACCGGCAGGATGGCTTCCAGCTTGCCGATGTCGACCAGGACGTTCTTGGGGTCCTTGCCCTGCTGGACGACGCCGGTGACGACATCGCCCTCGTGTCCGGCGTACTCGCCGAAGGTCTTGTCGTCCTCGGCGTCGCGCAGCCGCTGCAGGATGACCTGCTTGGCGGTGGTCGCGGCGATACGGCCGAATCCGGAGGGGGTGTCGTCGAACTCCTTGGGCTCCTGGCCCTCTTCGAGGTCGGCCGGGTCCTCCTTGGCCCACACGGTGACGTGGCCGTTCTCGTCGAGCTTCACGCGCGCGCGGCGGTAGCTGCCGTCGGTGCGGTGGTACGCGATGAGGAGGGCCGACTCGATCGCCCCGACGAGCACGTCGAAGGGGATCTCCTTGTCCTGCGCCAAGCCCTTCAGAAGCTTCACATCGATGTCCACGGCTACGCCTCCTCTTCCTTCTTGTCCTTGCGGTTGAATTCGATCTCCACGCGCGCCTTGGCGATCTCGTCGAAGGCGAGGCGGCGGGCGGTGGGCTTGCGGCCCTTGACGCCGGGCACTTCGAGGTCGAGCCCGTCCTCGTCGACGGCGAGGATGCGGGCGACCAGCTCACCGGAGCCGTCGCCGGTCAGATGGAATCTGGCCAGCCGGCCGGTGGCGCGTACGTAGTGGCGGTGCTCGGTCAGCGGGCGGTCCGCGCCGGGGGAGCTGACTTCGAGGACGTACTCGCCCTCGCCCATCGCGTCGGTCTCGTCCAGCTTCTGGGAGATCGCGCGGCTCAGCTCCGCACAGGCGTCCAGCTCGACGCCCTCGTCGGAGTCCACGATGATCCGCAGCACTCCCCGTCGGCCGGCCCGGGACACCTCGATCTCCTCGAGGTCCAGCTCCTGCGCGCTGACGAGCGGTTCCAGCAGCCCGCGCAGCCTCTCGCTCTGGGTGGTGCTCATCCGGGTGACTCCTCGGCCGCGTGTGCTGTTGTGGGGATCGTCGTGCGTCAGGTCAAAGGGTATCCGGTCGCCAGGGGTGTTGCCGTCCGCCTGCCGCTCGGCCGCGGGTACGCTCGCCTGCGGTGATCACATCAGGACAGATCCTGTCAGGACCGGTCCAGGCCCGAAGGAGAAACGTGCGGCGCACGGGGACGACGCGCAGGGGGGCGCTCACCGCGACGGGAGCTCTCGCCCTGGGTGCGGTGCTGACCGGCTGCGGGGGCGACGACGAAGGCGCCGGGGGGAAGAAGCCCGCGCACTCCGGCGCGCGGGCCACCACCGCGAAGGCCGAGAAGGCGCTGCGCGAGAAGGCGGTGCGCGACGGCGCCCTCCTGCTCGCCCGGTACGACCTGGTGGCCGAGGCTCATCCGGCCACGGCGGCGGGCCTCGTACCGCTGCGGGCGGCCGTGGCCGAGCACGGGAAGGCCTTGGCGCCACCGCGCGCGAAGGGCGAGCCGAAGGGCGACAAGGCTCCTCCGGCGCCCGCCGGTCCGGTGTCGGCCGATCCGAAGGCCGCGGTGCGGGAGCTGGCCGCCGCCGAGCGCCGGCGGGCCGACGCGCACACCGAGGCCCTGCTGACGGCCGGGCCGGAGCTGGCCCGGCTGCTGGCCTCGGTGGCGGCCGCCGCCGCGGCGCACGCGTATCTGCTGACCGAACTGGCCGAGGAGACAGCCGTATGAGCACCCGTTCGATCCGGCGGTCCGATGACGACTCCGACTCCCCCGAGCTGACCGCCCTCCAGGCCGCCCTGGCCGCCGAGCACGCCGCGGTGTACGGGTACGGCGTGCTGGGCGGCCGTCTCGACGGGAAGCAGGGTGCGGAGGCCCGGTCGGCGCACGACGCGCACCGGGCCCGTCGGGACGCGCTGGCGCGCACCGCGCGTGACCTGGGCGGGCGCCCGGTGGCCTCGAACGCGGCGTACGCCCTGCCGTTCGCCGTGCCGGACGGCCCCGCCGCTGTGCGGCTCGCCGCGGTCCTGGAGGACCGGATCGCGGGCGCCTACGCCGATCTCGTACGGGCCACCGAGGGCGCGCGGCGCAAGGACGCGGCGGGCGCGCTGCGGGAGGCCGCGGTGCGGTCGGCCCGCTGGCGGGGCGGCAACGTAGCCTTTCCGGGGCTCGCCGAGCGGGCCGCCGGTGCGGATCCGGCCGCTACGGGCCCGGTGGAGGCCGCGGGCGCGGACGGGACGCGCTGATCCGAAGGATCGGGAAAGGGAACACACGACGTATGGGTTGCGAACCGCCGCAGCGCCTGGTGCGCGCGCTCGGTGAGATGTACGGGGACGCCGCGGCGGCCGACTGGCTGGCCGGGCTCCCCGCGCTGACCGAGCGGGCGCTGGCCGCCGAGGACGGCCTCACCGTGGAGCGGGTGGCCGCCCCCGGCGGGCGCAGTTCCCTGGTGGTCCTGGTGCGGCGGGCCGACGGGACCCCGGCCGCGCTGAAGCTCGCCCCGCCGGTCGCAGGGCCGGGGCTGGAGCGGGCGGCGCTGGAGCACTGGAACGGCTGGGGTGCGGTGAAGCCGCTGGACACCCCGGCACCGGCCGGAACGGAGCTCGACGCGTCCGGGGCGCTGCTGCTGGAGCGCCTGCACCCCGAGGTGTCGCTGCGCTCGCTGCCGGAGGCGAAGGCCCTGCTGGAGGCGGCGGGCACGCTGCGCCGGCTGTGGGTGGAGCCGCCCGCCGGGCACGCCTTCGAGACGGTGGGCACGCGGACCGAACGGCAGAGCGCCGGAATGCGGGCCGCCGCCGAGGCCGACCCGGAGCTGGCACCCCTGGTGGACGCGGCGCTCGCGGCCCGGGCGGAGCTGGTCGAGGGGGAGCCCGAACTCCTTTTGCTGCACGGCAACTTCCGGCAGAGCAAGGTGCTGTCCGGGGAGCGCGCGCCGTGGCTGACGGTGGGCCCCGAGCCGCTGGTGGGCGAGCGCGCCTATGACCTGGCGCGGCTGGTGCGGGACCGGGCGGAGGATCTGATCGCCTCCCCCGGCGGCCCGGCGACGGCAAGGCGGCGGGTCAAGAAGCTGGCGGAGTCGCTGGAGGTGGAGCAGGCGCGGCTGCACGGCTGGACGCTGTTCCGGGCGGTCGAGTCGGGCACCCGTGCGCTGGCCGAGGGGCGGCGTCAGATGGGCGAGGTGAACCTGGAGTTCGCGGGCTGGCTGTAACGGTTCGCCGTACGTACGAGGAGGGCCCCCGCACACGGTGTGCGGGGGCCCTCCTCGTACGCGATCCGAGGGATCAGGCCAGGTCGGCCGTCAGGCGGGCGATCGCCTCGTCGACGGTCAGCTCCTCGCGCTCGCCGGTGCGGCGGTCCTTCAGCTCCAGGACGCCGTCGGCGGAGCGGCGCCCGGCGACCAGGATCTTGGGCACGCCGATCAGCTCGGAGTCGGTGAACTTCACGCCGGGCGAGACGCCGGGGCGATCGTCGACGAGGACCCGCAGGCCCGCCGCGTTGAGCTTCTCCGAGACGTCGAGGGCCAGCTCGGTCTGGAGGGCCTTGCCCGCGGCGACGACGTGGACGTCGGCCGGGGCGATCTCGCGGGGCCAGCACAGGCCCTTGTCGTCGGCGGTCTGCTCGGTGAGGGCGGCCACGGCGCGGGAGACGCCGATGCCGTACGAGCCCATCGTGACGCGGACGGGCTTGCCCTGCTGGCCGAGGACGTCGAGCTGGAAGGTGTCGGCGTACTTGCGGCCGAGCTGGAAGATGTGGCCGATCTCGATGGCGCGGTCCAGGACCAGGCCGGTGCCGCACTTGGGGCAGGGGTCGCCCTCCTCGACGACGACGACGTCCAGGTACTCGTCGACCTCGAAGTCGCGGCCCGCGACCACGTTCTTCGCGTGCTTGCCCTCCTTGTTGGCGCCGGTGATCCAGGAGGTGCCGGGGGCGACGCGGGGGTCGGCGAGGTAGCGGACCTTCTCCAGGCCCTGGGGGCCGACGTAGCCGCGTACGAGGTCGTCACGGCCGACGAAGTCCTCGGCGGTGACCAGCTCGACGACGGCGGGGGCCAGGTGCTCGCCGAGCTTGCCGAGGTCGACCTCGCGGTGGCCGGGGACGCCGACGGCGACGATCTCGCCGTCCACCTTGACCAGCAGGTTCTTCAGGGTGGCGGAGGCGGGGACGCCGAGGTGCGCGGCGAGGGTCTCGATGGTCGGGGTGTCGGGGGTGTCCAGCTCCTCGACCGCGCCGTGCGCCGAGCCGTCGACCGGGGCGAGCGCGAAGGTCACGGCCTCGGTGTTGGCGGCGTAGTCGCAGTTCGGGCAGTCGGCGAAGGTGTCCTCACCGGCGGCCGCGGGGGCCAGGAACTCCTCGGAGGCGGAGCCGCCCATCGCGCCGGAGACGGCGGAGACGATGCGGTGGTCCAGGCCCAGGCGCTCGAAGATCTTGATGTACGCGGCCCGGTGCAGGGCGTAGGAGTGCGCGAGGCCCTCGTCGGTGGTGTCGAAGCTGTACGAGTCCTTCATCTGGAACTCGCGGCCGCGGAGCACGCCGGAGCGGGGGCGGGCCTCGTCGCGGTACTTCGTCTGGATCTGGTAGAGCATCACCGGCAGGTCCTTGTAGGACGTGCACTGGTCCTTGACGGTCTGGGTGAAGATCTCCTCGTGGGTGGGGCCGAGGAGGTAGTCGCCGCCCTTGCGGTCCTTGAGGCGGAAGAGCAGGTCGCCGTACTCCTCCCAGCGGCCGGACGCCTCGTAGGGCTCCTTGGGCAGCAGGGCGGGGAGCAGGACCTCCTGGGCGCCGATGGCGTCCATCTCCTCGCGGACGACGTTGGAGATGTTGTCCAGGACCTTCTTGCCGAGCGGCAGCCAGGACCAGATGCCGGCCGCGTTGCGGCGTACGTATCCGGCGCGGACCAGCAGCTTGTGGCTGAGCGTCTCGGCGTCCGCCGGGTCGTCGCGCAGTGTCTTGATCATCAATCGGGACATGCGCTGGACCTGGGCCATGGTGAACTCCTGCTCGCGAAAGTGGTGAGCCCGAGGTTAACCGGGCGGTGCGGGCGGGCGGAAATCCATTCAGTTCGGCCGCAGCAGCGGCAGGGGCGCTCCCATGACCGCGTACGGCTGCGGGGCGCTCGGGAAGACGACCTGGCGGGCCAGGTCGCGGTAGCCGAGCGAGCGGTAGAGGGCGCGGGCGGGACTGTCCTTGTCGATCGCCGAGAGGATCGACCGCGGGTGGTCGACGGCGTCGGTGATGGTGGTGATCAGAGTGCGGCCGATGCCGCGCTGCTGGTGGCCCGGGAGGACGTGGAGTTCGGTGATGACGAAGGAGTCGTCGAGCCAGCCGTCGGACCCGGTGGCCCGCAGATAGGGCTCGACGACGGTGGACCACCACTGGGTGCGGTCGTTGGGCAGCCCGTAGACGAAGCCGACGAGCCGGCCGTCGGGGGCGGTGGCGCCGAGTGCCCGGGCACGGGGGTGTTCCAGGTGCCTGAGGACGATGTGGCGGCGTACGTCGATCTCGTCCTGGCTGAGTCCGAAGGCGGCCGCCTGGACGTGCAGGGCTTCGTCGACGCGGGCGGCGAGGTCGACGGGGCCGATCTCGGCGTCGGGTGCTGGGGGGCCTTCTGCGGGGGCTGCCATGCCGGAACCCTACTGGCCGGGGCGGGCGCCCGGGTAAGCGCGGCGGTTCAGAACAGGACGCTCATGAACGCCCCGACCTCGCGGAAGCCGACGCGCTGGTAGGCCTTGCGGGCGGGGGTGTTGTAGTCGTTCACGTACAGGCTGACGACGGGGGCGACGTCGGCCAGGGCGTAGCGCAGGACGGCGGCCATGCCCGTTTCGGAGAGGCCCTTGCCGCGGTGCTCGGGGGCGACCCAGACGCCCTGGATCTGGCAGGCCTGGGGGGTGGCCGCGCCGATCTCCGCCTTGAAGACGACCTTGCCGTCGTCGATACGGGCGAAGGAGCGGCCGGTGCTGATGAGTTCGGCGACGCGGGCCTGGTAGAGGAGGCCGCCGTCGCCGGCGAGCGGGGAGATGCCGACCTCCTCGGTGAACATCGCGACGCAGGCCGGCATCAGGACCTCCACCTCGTCCTTGCGGATGCGGCGGACGAGCGGGTCGGGCGTGACGTCGGCGGCCGGGCTCTCGGTGACCATGAGGGGCTGGTTGCCGCGGACCTCGCGGGCGGGTCCCCAGCTGGGTTCGAGGAGCCGCCAGAGCTGGGTGGTGGGTTCGGCGGGGCCGACGATGGAGGAGCAGCGGCGGCCTGCCCTGCGGGCCCGATCGGCGAAGGCGCGGACGGCTTCGGGTCCGGCGCAGATGGGGACGAGGTTGGCGCCGGAGTAGCACAGGGAGCGGAGCCTGCCGTCGGCGTACCAGCCCCACATCTCGCCGCCGAGGCGCCAGGGGTCGAGCCCCGCGACCTGCACGCGGGACGTCACGAAGGCGTTGGCCACGGGCTCGCTCTCGAGAATGGCGAGTGCGGCGCCGAGGTCGCTGGGTTCGAGGACCCGGGTGGTGGTCTGCGTCAACACGAGGGGGCCTCACCATACGGTCTGCTGATTTCCGCACTGTAACCGACAAACCTCTCGAACACCGCTGGAGTCCGGGAGACGGTTTCCGGAGACACCGCCGCCCCGCCGGGCACGGAGCCGGGCGGGGCGGTCATGGCGTGGAAAGGCGCAGGTCAGGCGCCGATGGAGACCTGGGGTTCGCCGGACGCGATGCCGTCCTTCTCCATCTGCTCGGCGATCTTCAGGGCCTCTTCGATGAGGGTCTCGACGATCTTCGACTCCGGGACGGTCTTGATGACCTCGCCCTTCACGAAGATCTGGCCCTTGCCGTTGCCGGAGGCGACACCGAGGTCGGCCTCGCGGGCCTCACCCGGGCCGTTGACGACGCAGCCCATGACCGCGACGCGCAGGGGGACCTCCATGCCCTCCAGGCCGGCGCTGACCTGGTCGGCGAGCTTGTAGACGTCGACCTGGGCGCGGCCGCAGGACGGGCAGGAGACGATCTCCAGGCGGCGCTGCTTGAGGTTCAGCGCCTCCAGGATCTGGAGGCCGACCTTGACCTCCTCGGCCGGCGGGGCCGAGAGGGAGACGCGGATGGTGTCGCCGATGCCCTCGGAGAGCAGGGCCCCGAACGCGACGGCCGACTTGATGGTGCCCTGGAACGCCGGTCCGGCCTCGGTGACGCCGAGGTGCAGCGGGTAGTCGCTCTGGGCGGCGAGCTGGCGGTAGGCGTTGACCATGACGACCGGGTCGTTGTGCTTGACCGAGATCTTGATGTCGCCGAAGCCGTGCTCCTCGAAGAGGGACGCCTCCCACAGGGCGGACTCGACGAGGGCCTCGGGGGTGGCCTTGCCGTACTTCTTCAGGAGCCGCGCGTCCAGGGAGCCGGCGTTGACGCCGATCCGGATCGGGGTGCGGGTCTCGGAGGCCGCCTTGGCGATCTCCTTGACCTTGTCGTCGAACTGCTTGATGTTGCCCGGGTTGACCCGGACGGCCGCGCAGCCGGCATCGATCGCGGCGAAGACGTACTTCGGCTGGAAGTGGATGTCGGCGATCACCGGGATCTGCGACTTCCGGGCGATCGTGGCGAGCGCGTCGGCGTCGTCCTGCGTCGGGCACGCGACCCGGACGATCTGGCAGCCGGACGCCGTCAGCTCGGCGATCTGCTGGAGCGTGGCGCCGATGTCCGACGTACGGGTCGTCGTCATCGACTGCACGGAAACGGGTGCGTCGCCGCCGACCGCGACCGTGCCGACCTGGATCTGTCGGCTGACCCTTCGGTCGGCGAGCTTGGTCGGAACGGCCGGCATTCCGAGAGAAATCGCAGTCATGCGCTGTGCATCCCCAAGGTGTGGATCAAGGTCCCGAGATCGGCGGGCTCCAGGCTTCGAGGTTACGGCACCGGAGCCCGGGCGGACGCACCCGTGCCGACATGTCCACCCCTCGGTGACCGGCCGGACACGACGTGTGTGTCCGGCCGACACCTGTGGGGCAGCAGGGACGGAAGGGGTGCGTGGGGCGGTCAGCTGATTTTCACCGGGTTCACGATGTCGGCCACCAGGACCAGCAGCGTGAAGCAGATGAAGAGTCCGGCGACCACATAGGCGACCGGCATCAGCCGGGCCACGTCGAACGGGCCCGGGTCGGGGCGCCGGAAGACCTTGGCCACATTGCGCCGCAGCGACTCCCACAGCGCACCCGCGATGTGCCCGCCGTCCAGCGGGAGCAGCGGGAGCATGTTGAACAGGAACAGCGAGAGGTTGAAGCCGGCGAGCAGGAAAAGCATCATCGCGACCTGGTTCTGCGCCGGGATATCGAGGTTCATCACCTCGCCGCCGATCCGGGCCGCGCCGACCACGCCGACCGGCGAGTCGTCGGCCCGTTCGCCGTCGCTGAAGGCGGCGTCCCAGAGGGCGGGGATCTTGGAGGGCAGCGCGATGATGGAGTCGACGCCGTTCTCGATCATGTCGCCCATGCGGACGACGGAGTCGCCGAAGCCGAGCGGCACGATCTCGGTCTTCGCGGCGAAGCCCAGGTAGCCCGCCTTGACGAACTCCTTCGGGATGATCTCGCCGTTGCCGTCCTTCTTGGCGACGTCGTTCTCGCGCAGGACGGCGTTGAGCGTGACTTCCCTGCCGTCGCGTTCGACGACGATGGTGGCGGGGCCGATCGTCTCGCGGATGCGGTCCGAGAGCGTCGCCCAGTCGTCGACCTTGGTCCCGGCGAAGGCGACGATCTTGTCGCCCTCCCGGAGCCCGGCGGCCTTGGCCGGCGAGACGTCGTCGGTGGGCTTGCACTTCTCGCGGTTCTCGCTCTGCGCGATCACGCACTTCTGGACGCCGCCGACCTCGGTGGTCTGGGTCTGGAAGCCGAAGGTCATCGCGACGCCCATGAAGATGGCGACCGCGAGGACCAGGTTCATGAAGGGGCCGGCGAACATCACGATGACGCGCTTCCACGGCTTGCGCGTGTAGAAGAGCCGCTTCTCGTCGCCCGGCTGGAGCTCCTCGAAGGCGGCGGAGCGGGCGTCCTCGATCATGCCGCGCCACGGGGAGGTGGAGCGGGCTTCGAGGCGGCCGTCGGGGCCCGGCGGGAACATCCCGATCATGCGGATGTAGCCGCCGGCCGGGATGGCCTTGATGCCGTACTCCGTGTCGCCCTTCTTCTTCGACCAGAGCGTCGGGCCGAAGCCGACCATGTACTGCGGGACCCGGATGCCGAACATCTTGGCCGTGGAGAGGTGGCCCAGCTCGTGCCAGGCGATGGAGAAGAGCAGGCCCACGACGAAGACGGCGATCCCCAGGACCGTCAGCAGGATCGAGGTCAGACTCATGCGTGCGCCTCCGCTGTCGCTTTCGCCGAGAGTTCCCGGGCCCGTGCGCGGGCCCACGTTTCCGCTTCGAGGACGTCCGCGACGCTGAGCGAGGTTCCCGGGGCGGGGGTGCCGTGTTCGGACACCACAGCCGTGACCGTATCCATGATTCCGTTGAAGGGCAGCTGTCCGGCGAGGAAAGCGTCGACGCATTCCTCGTTGGCCGCGTTGAACACGGCGGGTGCGGTGCCGCCGAGGCCGCCGACGTGCCGGGCGAGACCGACGGACGGGAAGGCCTCGGTGTCCAGCGGGAAGAACTCCCAGGTGGAGGCCTTCGACCAGTCGAAGGCGGGGGCCGCGTCCGGGACGCGCTGGGGCCAGCCGAGACCGATGGCGATGGGGCCGCCCATGTCCGGCGGGGTGGCCTGGGCGAGGGTGGAGCCGTCGCTGAATTCCACCATCGAGTGCACGTAGGACTGCGGGTGGACCACGACCTCGATGCGGTCGAAGGGGATGTCGTAGAGGAGGTGCGCCTCGATGACCTCAAGACCCTTGTTGACCAGGGTCGCGGAGTTGATCGTGATGACCGGTCCCATGGCCCAGGTCGGGTGGGCGAGCGCCTGCTCGCGCGTGACGTCGGCCAGCTCCTCGCGCGTACGGCCCCGGAAGGGTCCGCCGGAGGCGGTGACGACGAGTTTGCGGACGTCGGCGCGGGTGCCCGCGGCCAGCGCCTGGAAGAGCGCGGCGTGCTCGGAGTCGACCGGGATGATCTGGCCGGGGGCGGCGAGCGCCTTCACCAGCGGGCCGCCGACGATCAGCGACTCCTTGTTGGCGAGCGCGAGCGTGCGGCCCGCCTTCAGCGCGGCGAGGGTCGGGGCGAGCCCGATGGAGCCGGTGATGCCGTTGAGCACGGTGTGGCAGGCGCTCGCGGCGAGGGTGGTGGCCGCGTCGGGTCCGGCGAGGATCTCGGGGAGCGGTTCACCGGCCCCGTACTGGTCCCGCAACGCCTCGCGCAGGGCGGGGACCGCGTCCTCCGCGGCGACCGCGACCGTGTTCACGCGCAGCCGGCGGGCCTGCTCGGCCAGCAGGGCGACCCGGCCGCCGGCGGCCGAGAGCGCCGTGACGCGGAAGCGGTCGGGGTTGCGCAGGACCAGGTCGATGGCCTGCGTACCGATGGACCCGGTGGAGCCGAGGATCACGAGATCCCGGCGGCCGTCCGCGGCGTCGAAGAGGAGATGCGGATCGGCGAGGGGGGCGGGGCTGTCGCTCATGCCCCCATTGTTGCCG
The DNA here is from genome assembly GCF_014649875.1 of Streptomyces rubiginosohelvolus. Classification (GTDB taxonomy): domain Bacteria; phylum Actinomycetota; class Actinomycetes; order Streptomycetales; family Streptomycetaceae; genus Streptomyces; species Streptomyces rubiginosohelvolus. The sequence goes on from NZ_BMTW01000016.1 coordinate 61,642, forward strand.
CTCCGGCTGTGTGCGGGGACAGCGCGTCCCGGGTGAGCCGGGCCGCAACCCCGTTCAGCGCCCTTCGAGGCCGTGCGCGAAGTCCGCGAACACCTCGTGGTAGCGCGGGAACGTCTTGCGTACGCAGCCGGGGTCGTCGTACGTCAGGCCGGGTGTGCGCAGTCCGGCCACGGCGAAGGACATCACGATGCGGTGGTCGCCGTGGGTGGCGATCTCGGTGGGCTTCGGCGTGCCGGGATGGATCTCGATCCAGTCGGGGCCGGTGTGCACGGTGACGCCCATGGCGCGGAGGTTCTCGGCGCACGCCTCCAGCCGGTCGCACTCCTTGACCCGGGTGTTGGCGACGTCCTCGATCCGTACGGGACCGTCCGCGTACGGCGCGATCGCTGCGAGGGTCGGCATGGTGTCGGAGATGTCGCGCATGTTGACGGTGATGCCGCGCAGCCGGCCGGTGGAACGGACGGTGGTGGCGTCGGCGCCGACGCTCACCTCGGCGCCCATGTCCCGCAGGACGTCGACGAAGCGCAGGTCGCCCTGGAGGGCGCCGATGCCGAGGCCGGGGACGGTGACCTCGCGGCCGGTGAGGGCTGCGGCGGCGAAGAAGTAGCTCGCGGTGGAGGCGTCGGGCTCGACGGCGTAGGCGGTGGCCCGGTAGCCGCCGGGAGGGACGGTGAAGGTGTTCCCCTCCCGCAGTACCTCCACGCCGAAATCGCGCATCATCGCGAGGGTGATCTCGACGTACGGCGCGGAGACCAGCTCGGTGACCTCGATGCGGAGCCCCTTCGCGGTGAGCGGCCCGAGCATCAGCAGCGCGGTGAGGTACTGGGACGACTCCCCCGCGTCCAGGGTGAGGTCGCCGCCCTCGATCCCGGCGGCGCGCACGGTCAGCGGGTGGTGCCCCTCCGCTCCCCCGTGGCGCAGGTCGACGCCGAGCGCGGTGAGGGCCCGGGTGAGCGGGGCGAGCGGGCGGCGGCGCATCTGGGCGGAGGCGTCGAAGCGGTACGTGCCGGAGGCGGCGGCCGCGACGAGGGTGGGCAGGAAGCGGGCGGTGGTCGCGCCGTCGCGGCAGTAGACGTCGGCGTCGTCGGCGGCGGGCCCGGCCGGGCGCCCCTGGACGCGCCAGCGGTCGGCCTCCTGCTCGACGGCGTAACCGAGGCTCTTCAGCCCTTCGGCGAAGCCCTCGGTGTCGTCCGAGCGCAGCGGCCGCAGCAGGGTGGTGGTGCCGTCGGCCGCGGCGGCCAGGAAGAGGGCGCGGGCGGTGACGGACTTGGAGCCGGGGATGTCGATGACGGTCACGGCGCTCATCCTGCCCTGCGGCGGGCGGGCCGGGCGGGGTACGTCCGGTGCGTGGACGCGGCTGACCCGGTGGACGCACCCGACGTACCCCGTACGACCGTCCCTAGCGCACCGGCCGGTGCTGGTTCTCCTGGACGGCGGGGCCGGGGGTGGCGTCGGCGATCCAGGGGCCCTCGCCGCTCGGGTCGATGACGCCCTCCTCCAGCCAGGTGTACGTCCCCGACAGGACGCCGTCGACCACGCGCCGGTCGAGGTCGTCGGTGTTGGACCACAGGCGGGTGAACAGTTCCTCGACCCGGATGCGGGCCTGCTCGCAGAAGGCGTCCGCGAGCTGGTAGGCCTCGCGGCCGTGCTCCTCCGCCCCGCGCAGGTGCTCGGCGCGGACGCAGGCGGCGCTCATGGCGAAGAGCTCGGCGCCGATGTCGACGATCCGGCCGAGGAAGCCCTGTTTGGTCTCCATCCGGCCCTGCCAGCGGGACATGGCGTAGAAGGTGGACCGGGCGAGCTTGCGCGAGCACCGCTCGACGTACCGGAGGTGCCCGGAGAGGTCGCGGTGCCCGGCCGGGTGGAACTCGGCGTACGTGCGCGGCAGTTGCCCCGGTCCGGCGACGAGTTTGGGCAGCCAGCGGGCGTAGAACCCGGCGGCGTTGGCGCCCGCCTTCGCCTTGGCGGAGAGCGGCTTGTCGGGGTCGATGATGTCGCCCGCGACCTTGAGGTGGGCGTCGACGGCCTCGCGGGCGATCAGCAGGTGCATGATCTCGGTGGAGCCCTCGAAGATCCGGTTGATCCGCATGTCCCGGAGCATCTGCTCGGCCGGGACGGCCCGCTCCCCGCGGGCGGCCAGCGACTCCGCGGTCTCGAAGCCGCGGCCGCCGCGGATCTGGACCAGTTCGTCGGCGATCAGCCAGCCCATCTCGGAGCCGTACAGCTTGGCGAGGGCAGCCTCGATGCGGATGTCGTTGCGGTCCTCGTCGGCCATCTGCGAGGAGAGGTCGACGATGGCCTCCAGGGCGAAGGTGGTGGCCGCGATGAACGAGATCTTGGAGCCGACCGCCTCGTGTCGGGCGACGGGCCGGCCCCACTGCTCGCGTACGGCGGACCATTCGCGGGCGATCTTCAGCGACCACTTGCCGACGCCGACGCACATCGCGGGCAGCGAGAGGCGGCCGGTGTTGAGGGTGGTCAGGGCGATCTTCAGCCCGGCGCCCTCGGGCCCGATCCGGCAGGCTCCGGGCACCCGCACCTGGTGGAAACGGGTGACGCCGTTCTCGATCCCGCGCAGGCCCATGAAGGCGTTGCGGTGCTCCACGGTCACGCCGGGGGCGTCGGCCTCGACGACGAAGGCGGTGATGCCGCCCGGGTGCCCCTCGGAGGCGGGTACCCGGGCCATGACCACGAGGAGGTCGGCGACGACGCCGTTGGTCGTCCAGAGCTTCACGCCGTCGAGGAGGTAGTCCGGCCCGTCGGGCACCGCGGTGGTGGCGAGGCGGGCGGGGTCGGAGCCGACGTCCGGCTCGGTGAGCAGGAAGGCGGAGATGTCGGTGGTGGCCAGCCGGGGCAGGTAGACGTCCTTCTGCTCCTGGGTGCCGAAGATCTTCAGGGGCTGCGGTACGCCGATCGACTGATGCGCGGAGAGCAGCGCGCCGATCGCGGGGCTGGCGGAGCCGACGAGAGCGAGTGCCTTGTTGTAGTACACCTGGGTGAGTCCGAGGCCGCCGTACTTGGTCTCGATCTTCATCCCGAGGGCGCCGAGCTCCTTGAGCCCGCTGATCACCTCGTCGGGGATCCTCGCCTCGCGTTCGATGCGCACGCTGTCGATGTGCGTCTCGCAGAACGCCCGCAGCCGCGCCAGGAACTCCTCGCCGCGCCGTATGTCGTCGGGCGGTGGCAGGGGGTGCGGATGGATCAGGTCGAGCCGGAAGCGCCCCAGGAACAGCTCCTTGGCGAAACTGGGCTTGCGCCAGTCCTGCTCACGGGCGGCCTCGGCGACCCGTCGCGCTTCGCGTTCGGTGACCTTGGGGGCCTTGGGGACCTGGGGGATGTTGTGTGGTGCGGACATGAGGGACCTCACCTCGCCGCGCGAGACCAGGAGGGATGGGACGCCCGGGACGCACGGACTGCTAGTCGCTGCTTACTGGTCCGTATGTAACCCCTGTACCCGTGGTTCGGCACCCGCACCAGACCCCGCGCACGAACACGCGAACGACCTGAGCCCCCGCACAGTGGGCTCAGGCCGTTCTCTTGCGCGCCCCCGCCCGCGCTCGCTGTCCGGGCGGAAGGCGGGCGGGGGTCGTCCGGGGTGTTACAGGGCGAGGCCCGTGAGGACCAGGACGCGCTCGTAGGTGTAGTCGTCCATGGCGTAGCGGACGCCCTCGCGGCCGACGCCGGACTGCTTGGCGCCGCCGTACGGCATCTGGTCGGCGCGGTACGAGGGGACGTCGCCGATGATCACGCCGCCGACCTCCAGGGCGCGGTGGGCGCGGAAGGCGGTCTGGAGGTCGTGGGTGAAGACGCCTGCCTGGAGGCCGTACTTGGAGGAGTTGACGGCCGCGAACGCCTCGGCCTCGCCGTCCACCTTCTGGAGGGACATGACCGGGCCGAAGACCTCTTCGCAGGAGAGCTTCACGTCGTCCGGGAGGCCCGCCAGGACCGTCGGGGCGTAGGTGGCGCCGTCGCGCTTGCCGCCGGTGAGCAGCTCCGCGCCGCCCTGGACGGCCTCGTCGACCCAGGACTCGACGCGCTGGGCGGCGTCCTCGCTGACGAGGGGGCCGACGTCGGTGGCGGCGTCGGCCGGGTCACCGGTGACGAGGGCCTCGACGGCGGCGACGATCTTCGGGACGAGGCGGTCGTAGACCGAGGCGTCGGCGATGACGCGCTGCACGGAGATGCAGGACTGGCCGCCCTGGTAGTTGGAGAAGGTGGCGATCCGGGTGGCCGCCCAGTCCAGGTCCTCGTCGGAGGCGTAGTCGCCGAGGACGACCGCGGCGCCGTTGCCGCCGAGCTCCAGGGTGCAGTGCTTGCGGGGCACCGACTCCATGATCGCGTAGCCGACCGGGCCGGAGCCGGTGAAGGAGATCACCGGCAGGCGCTCGTCCTGGACCAGGGCGGGCATCTTGTCGTTCGGGACCGTCAGGACGGACCAGGAGCCGGCCGGAAGGTCGGTCTCGGCCAGCAGCTCGCCCAGGATGAGCGAGGAGATCGGAGTCGCCGGGGCCGGCTTGAGGATGATCGGGGCGCCGACGGCGATGGCCGGGGCGACCTTGTGGGCGCTGAGGTTCAGCGGGAAGTTGAAGGGCGCGATACCGAGGACGGCCCCGCGCGGGAAGCGCCGGGTCAGCCCGAGGCGGCCGGTGCCGCCGAGGTCGGTGTCGAGCCGCTGGGCCTCTCCGCCGTTGAAGCGGCGGGCCTCCTCTGCGGCGAACCGGAACACGGACACGGCCCGGCCGACCTCGCCGCGGGCCCACTTGATCGGCTTGCCGTTCTCCGCCGAGATCAGCTGGGCGATCTCCTCGGTGCGCTCCGTGAGCCGCCGTACGACGTGGTCGAGGGCTGCCGCCCGGACGTGCGCCGGGGTGGCGGCGAACTCGTCGCGTACGGCGTGGGCGGCGGCGACGGCCTCCTCGACCTGGGCGTCGGTCGGCACGCTGACGGTGCCGACGAGGCGACCGTCGTACGGGTTGGTGACGTCGAAGCTGTCGGCACCGGTGGCCTGGCGGCCGGCCACCCAGAAGGCGTGGGGCGAAGTCATGGAGGTTCCGGCCCTTCGGAGGTCGTGAGGAGGTCGTGACCGAAGTCGTGACGGAGGTCGTGGGCGCCCAGAAGGCTCCCCTCTGTGGTCCCACGGTAGGGGAGGAGGCGCCCAGGGCGTTTGTCCGGTGTGGAGCGGAGCGGGGGCCGGGTGCGCCGAATTGGCGGAAGGGGTGTGCGTGGCGGTCGGGCCGTCCGCTCGACGGGCGGCGTTCAGCTTCCGGAGTCCTCGGCGGGCGTGGTCGCCGCCGTCGCCTTGAGGGCGAGCCACAGCTCCATGCGGACGTCCGGGTCGTCCAGGGAGCGGCCCAGGATCTCCTCCACCCGGCGCATCCGGTAGCGCAGGGTGTGCCGGTGCACGCCCAGGTCGGCGGCGGCGGCGTCCCACTGGCCGTGGCGGGAGAGCCAGGCGCGCAGGGAGGCCACCAGGTCGCCGCGGCCCTTGGCGTCGTGCTCGTGCAGGGCGCGGAGCATGCCGTCGGCGAAGGCCCGTACCGCGTCGTCGGCGAGCAGCGGGAGGACCGAACCGGCGGCCAGCTCCTCGTGCTCGACCAGGGCCCGGCCCCGGCGGCGGGCGACCGAGAGGGCCTGTTCGGCCTGCTTGTACGCGGCGGATACGGCGATCGGGCCGGCGGGGGCGGAGAGCCCCACCACGATGTCGCTGTCCTCGGCGCCGCCTTCGCGCGGGGCGCGGTCGTCCTGGGCCTCGGCGTAGGCGGCGCAGGCGGCCACGGCGGCTCCGCCGTCGGCGGCGAGCACGACGACGCGTTCGCCTTCGCCCTCGGGGACCAGGAGCAGCGCCTCGCCGCTGCGGGCGGCGGCGGCCTCCATGGTCTCGGTGAACAGCTCGGGCCCGGCGGGCGCGGCGGCCTCGGCGATGAGCAGCCGGAACGGCGCGTCGAGCAGCCCGCCGTAGAGGTCCCCGGCGACGGCCCGCGCGTGGTCGGGCTGCCCGGCGAGCAGCATCCGCAGGACGGCGGCGCCGAGGCGCTGTTCGGCGCCCTGGAGGGAGCGGGAGCGGGCGGTGGTGAGGGTGAGCAGGGCGACGGCGGAGTGCACGGCGTACCGCTCGGCGGTCCCGAGCGCCGCACCCGTACCGACGGCCAGGGCGCCGCGCGCCCGGCGGCCGGTGCCCAGCGACTGGAGCTCCACCCGGTCCTCGCTGTCGCCGACGACGACGCTGGCGGGGGCGGGTCTGTCCCGGAGGCGTTCGACGTCGGGGGTGAGGCGGGCGGCTCGGCGGGCGGCCCAGTCGGGGGCGGCGGCGAGGACCGCGCCGGAGGTGTCGTACAGGGCGGCCCAGCCGTCGACGTGGGCGGCGAGCCGGGCGAGGAGGTCGGCGGGCCCGTCCCCGGCGAGCGCGGCCTTCGTCAGCTCGCGCTGGGCCTCGAAGCCGGCGGTGACCGCGCGGTACTGGTCGGCGGCGATGGCGGCGGAGACGGCCTTGCTGATGGCGAGGAACGGGGTGCGGCGGGGCACTTCGAGGAGCGGCAGGCCCGCCTCGTCGGCGGCCTCGACGAGCGCTTGCGGCACGTCCTCGTAGTTGACCCCGACCGCGAAGCCGACCCCGGCGACTCCCGCCCCGGCCAGCCGCCGTACGTAGCGCCGCATGGAGTCGGCGTTCTCGGCGTCGAGGTTGGTGGCGGTGACGAGGAGGAGTTCGCCGCCGTCCATGTACGGGACGGGGTCGGCGAGCTCGCTGGCGTGGGCCCAGCGCACGGGGGTGCCGAGCCGGTCCGCGCCCGCCCGCACGGTGAGCTTGAGCGCCGAGTGCTGGACGAGCGAGGCGAGCGTGGGGGGCATGGGCCAGGAACCCTCGGGGTCGGGGATGAGGTCGCGCGCGCCGCCGTACGGACGACCGGTCCCCCGGCCGTCACGGTGGCCCCGCATTTCGCCGTCCCGTATGAACGGCTCCCACCGATTCTGCCAGGCTGGCAGGGTGGCGGTAACCGCTCTCCGTCGACCGTCGCGTTACTTCCGGGTAGCCGGTCCGGTCATGTCAGCCGTCGAAGTGGACGAGGAGGGGGGGTGCGTGATCGCCCTCGACATTGGCCAATCGGATGACTGCGTGACCCGACGGAACCGCGTACGCCAGTTCCGAGGCCGACCAGCGCTCCTTCTCCACCTGCCGTACGGTCACCGCGTCCGTGGTCACCGCCTTGCCGGTGACGAGCTTGCGCAGGGCGTGCAGGGCGCGGGTGAACGGCTGGTCGGCGAAGACGGTGTGCTGGGCGACCTCGCGGGTCTCCACCCATTCCTTGCCCCAGGCCTCGGCGAAGCGTTTCCCGTCCCAGGTGGTGATGCCGGAGAAGGCCGCCGTGCAGCCGACCGCGCCGAGCAGCGGGGTGTGCAGAGCCTCGGGGACGTCGTCGACGGTACGCAGGGCGAGCACCGCCCCGGCGTTGACCGAGCGGAGCCGGCGGATGCCCCGGACGGTCTCGGCGGTGACGGCGTGGGTGGCGTCGTCCAGGACCAGGCAGACGAAGAGCGAGGTGTCGGTGCGGGCGGCGGTGATCGCGGTGAACTGGGCGAGGAGCAGCCGGGTCAGCAGCCGGGACGCTTCCGCGTGGCCGCGTTCCGGCAGGTCGACGCGGACCCGCAGCGGGTACTGGCCGAGCGCACGCAGCTCGAAGGGGCGGGCGTCCGGGCCGGTGGCGAAGAACCCGGCGAACGTGGGCCGGTCGAGCAGGGCCACCCGGTCGGCGAGGGCGGGGGCCGGATCGCCGGGGCCGCCCGCCTGCCGGGACCGCGCGTCCAGCTCGCGGAGCATGGCGTGGTGACCGGCGGCTTCGAGGGAGGCGCGGAGCCCGGCGAACGCGGCCGGTGTGCCGTCGAGGAGTTCCCGCAGTTCGGGCACGGAGGGGAAGTGGCCGTGGGCGGCACGGTACGGGCCGAGCAGCTGGGCGAGGACGGTGGCGGCACGACGGCTGTCGAGGCTGCCGACATCGCCGACGAGCCCTTCGGCGAGGACGGCTGCCGCCTCATCGGGGTCGGTGGTGCCCCCGTACAGGTCGATGTCATGGGCGGAGCCGGGGTGGCCGACCCGGACGACGACGTCGAAGGCGTCGTCCGGGCCGAGCGGCTCACCCGCTCCGCCGACGGCGAGGACCGCCGCCTGTCCGGCCAGCGCGCGCAGGGCGAGCGCCTCGACGGCCGGCCGGACCAGCCGGGCGGACTTCCCGGCGCCGGGCGGTCCGACGGCGAGCAGGGACGTGCCGAGCAGCGCGGGGTCCAGGGCGAGGCCCGTGCCCCGGCGGACGTAGGGGTTGTGCGGGTCGTCGGCGCACCGGCCGATCCTGACCTGGCCGGTGAGCACGTCGTGGCGGGCGGTGCGCCGGGGGAGGTCGCGGTGGCCGGAGGGGTGCAGGGCGGCGGCCCCGCCGGTCCGCAGGACGGACTCCGCGAGGGGGCCGAGCCGGTCGGGCCGCCGGGTGGCGAGCCGCCAGGCGTGGCGCAACCGGGCCACGTCCACGTCGTTCATGCGCCCGGTGCGGACCTCGGCGGTGAGGGTGTCCGCGGCGTCGGTCCAGCCTGCGGCGCGCAGCTCGGGCCACTGGTCGGCGGAGGTCGTGGTGGCGGGGGCCGAGGGATCGGCGGGCGCGGGCGCAGAGCCGCCCCGGCGGGCGGCGATCAGTTCGCGCCAGCGGCCGAGCCGGGCGAAGGGCCAGAGGACGGCGGCGGCGATCAGCCCGTAGATCACGTTGACGACGGTCTGGCTCTGGTAGATCTCGCCGCCCGCGACGGAGGCGACGAGCACCAGGACCGGGCGGACGACCGGGAGCGTCTCCTTCCAGACGAGCAGCTGGGTCAGGCCCGCCGCGACGGCCGCCGCGAGGGCGAGGAAGGGCTGGCCGCGCTCCGCGACATGACGGCGGAAGAGCTCGGAGAAGTTACCGATCCGGCCGCAGCCGTAGGCCAGCAGCCCGAAGAGGATCGCCTCGTACACCGTGAGGGCGTCGCTGCCCTCGATGGTGCGGGGGCCGCCGGAGGTGCCCGGGTTCCACCACTCACCCGGGGTGAAGAGCTTCAGCGGGACGAGGCGGTAGGGGAGGTAGCCGTTGCGCCACAGCGACCACAGCAGCAGTGCGGAGAGCAGCGCGATCAGGGTGCCGACCAGCAGCGACCGGTCGGAGACCCGCTCGGACTCCTCGGGCGGGGGCGGGGTGTACCCGTACCGCCAGACACCCGGTTCCTGCTGGGGGCGGGGTGTGCGCAGCCAGGCGTCGACCGGTACTCCGGGGGCCGGCTGCTCGACGGGCGGGGCCGCCGGGGCGGGCCCGGCCTGCCGGTGCTCCACCGGCTGGGCGGACGCGGACCCGGCGCGCCACTGCTCAGCCGGCCGGCCCGGTTGGGGGTCGGCCTGCTTCCGGTCGGCCGGATACGGATCGGCCTGGTTACGGTCGCCCTGATGCGGGTCGGCCGGATGCGTGCCGGAGGCGGGGTGCGGTACCCGCGGCGGATGCGCGGGCGGTGGCGGAGCGGCCGGTCCGGGGGCCCTGTCCGCGCCCGGTCCCCGTCCACCCCGCGTGCCGTCGTCGTCCATGAACCACTGCCCCCTTGACCTGCCGGTCCGTCCGCTGCCCCGGTCAATCTAGTGCGCACACACGGTGAGTTCAGCAACGCGCCCGGATAGTGACCGTCGGACCCGCCGTGGACTCCGGCCGCGCCGGCACGGCGAGCAGGTCCCCCACCTGCCACCCCACCTGTCCGCCAAGGACAAGGACACACCCCCCACCACTCCCGATCGGAGCATGCCCGCACCCCTCCCCCACCCCTAGCCTGCAGAAAGAAGAGCGTCCGAAACACCCCCAGGAGCCCCGCATGACCGCAATCCCGCAGGAGCGCCGCGTCGTCACCGCCATCCCCGGCCCGAAGTCCATCGAGCTGCAGGCTCGTCGTACCGCGGCCGTCGCCGCAGGTGTGGGCTCCACCCTGCCGGTGTTCACCGCCCGGGCCGGCGGCGGGATCATCGAGGACGTGGACGGCAACCGGCTGATCGACTTCGGGTCCGGGATCGCCGTGACCTCCGTGGGCGCGTCCGCCGAGGCCGTCGTGCGGCGGGCCTCCGCGCAGCTCGCCGACTTCACCCACACCTGTTTCATGGTCACGCCGTACGAGGGGTACGTCGAGGTCTGCGAGCAGCTCGCCGAGCTGACGCCGGGCGACCACGCGAAGAAGTCCGCGCTGTTCAACTCGGGCGCCGAGGCCGTCGAGAACGCGGTGAAGATCGCCCGCGCCCACACCAAGCGCACCGCCGTCGTCGTCTTCGACCACGGCTACCACGGCCGCACCAACCTCACCATGGGCATGACGGCGAAGAACATGCCGTACAAGCAGGGCTTCGGCCCGTTCGCGCCCGAGGTCTACCGCGTCCCGGTCGCCTACGGCTACCGCTGGCCGACCGGTGCGGAGAACGCCGGGACCGAGGCGTCCGCGCAGGCCATCGACGCGATCACCAAGCAGATCGGCGCCGACAACGTCGCCGCGATCATCATCGAGCCGGTGCTCGGCGAGGGCGGCTTCATCGAGCCGGCCAAGGGCTTCCTCCCGGCGATCGCGCAGTTCGCCAAGGACAACGGCATCGTGTTCGTCGCGGACGAGATCCAGTCCGGCTTCTGCCGTACCGGCCAGTGGTTCGCCTGTGAGGACGAGGGTGTCGTCCCGGACCTGATCACCACCGCCAAGGGCATCGCGGGCGGCCTGCCGCTCTCCGCCGTGACGGGCCGCGCCGAGATCATGGACGCCGCGCACGCGGGCGGCCTGGGCGGTACGTACGGCGGGAACCCGGTCGCCTGCGCCGGTGCGCTCGGCGCGATCGAGACGATGCGCGAGCTGGACCTGAACGGGAAGGCCAAGCGAATCGAGGAGGTCATGAAGGGCCGCCTCGCCGAGATGCAGGCGAAGCTCCCGAACGGCGACATCATCGGTGACATCCGCGGCCGCGGCGCGATGATCGCGATCGAGCTGGTGAAGTCCGGCACGAAGGACCCGCACCCGGAGGCGGCGGGCGCGCTCGCGAAGGCCTGCCACGCCGAGGGTCTGCTCGTCCTGACCTGTGGCACGTACGGCAACGTCCTGCGCTTCCTGCCGCCGCTGGTGATCGGCGAGGACCTGCTGAACGAGGGCCTCGACATCATCGAGCGGGCGTTCGGCACGCTCTGATTCCTCGAACCCGGGCGCGTACGGCGGCGGCTCCGCGCCGCTGCCGTACGGCATCCGGGTGAGGGCCTGTGAAGAACGTGTGCGGGGCCGATGGCGGGAGGCCGTGGCGACTGTCGGCCGCCCCTCCCCTGCCGTACGGTTTCTGCAGATGAGAGAAACACCTCGGCCTCGGGAAACCGCGGCCGACTCCGGGTCGGGGCTTCCCCAGCGCCGTCCGGAGCGTGCGTTCGCGCATGCCGGAGCCGATGGCTCCGGGACTCCTCACCGATCGGACGGCCGCCCGCCCCACACCCCCCGGGGCGCGCGGCGAACCGATCTCGCCGGCCATCCCGGAACAACCCCCCCTGTTCCCGGGTGGCCGGCCCCCCTCGTTTCCGGCGCCCTCGGTCTGCTCGCGGTCCTCTTCGCGCTGATCACCTGGCAGGTCGTCGTCGAAGGTCCGCTCTTCCGGCTGGACGAGCGGGTGGGGGCGAAGCTCTTCGGGCAGGGGCCCGGCGCACTGACCCAGGTCTTCTCCGACCTCGGCGGGATGCCCGTGGCGCTTCCCGTGCTGACCTGCGCGATCGCGTACGCCCTGTGGCGCCGTGCTCTGCGGCTCGCCGTGTACGCGACCCTCACCATGGCGGCGGTGCCCGCGCTGGTCATCCCGCTGAAGGTGGCCACCGCCCGGCAGGGGCCGCTGACGGAGGCCGTCAACTACTACCCGTCCGGCCATACGGCGACGGCCGCCGTGGCGTACGGGGCGACCGCCCTGGTGCTGCTCGCGTTGCCGCGTCCGGCGTGGCTGCGGGAGGCCTCCTGGCCCCGGGCGTGGATGATGCCCGTCGCCGCGATCCTGCTGACCACGGCGACGGGCATCGGTCTGGTGCTGCACGGCTACCACTGGCCGCTGGACGTGCTGGCCAGTTGGTGCCTGGGGCCGTTGGTGCTGGCGCCCCTGTGGTGGGTCAGTTGCCGAAGTAGGCGTCGAAGTTCCGGCTGAACTCCCAGTTGTTGAAGCGGTCCCAGTTGATGGACCAGGTCATCAGGCCGCGCAGGTCGGACCAGGTTCCGCGGGTCTGGTAGGAGCCGCAGTCGGTCTTCTTGATCAGGCAGTTGAGCGCCTTGTTGACCTCGGCCGGGGTGGTGTGGCCGTTGCCCGCCTGGGTGGAGGCCGGAAGACCGATGGCGACCTGGTCGGGGCGGAGGCCCGGGAAGACCTTGGTGGTGTCGCCCGCCACCGGGAAGCCCGCGAGCAGCATGTCGGTCATCGCGATGTGGAAGTCCGCGCCGCCCATGGTGTGGTACTGGTTGTCGAGGCCCATGATCGGGCCCGAGTTGTAGTCCTGGACGTGCAGCAGGGTCAGGTCGTCGCGCAGCGCGTGGATGACCGGGAGGTAGGCCCCGGCGCGCGGGTCCTGGCCGCCCCAGGGGCCCGAGCCGTAGAACTGGTAGCCGAGCTGCACGAAGAAGGTCTCCGGCGCCATCGTGAGGACGAAGTCGGAGCCGTACTTCGCCTTGAGGGACTTCACCGCGGAGATCAGGTTGACGATCACCGGTGAGGTCGGGCTGCGGAAGTCGGTGTCTCCCGTGTTGAGGGAGAGCGAGTGGCCTTCGAAGTCGATGTCGAGGCCGTCGAGGCCGTAGGTGTCGATGATCTTCGAGACCGAGGTGACGAAGGCGTCCCGGGCGGCGGTGGAGGCGAGCTGCACCTGTCCGTTCTGGCCGCCGATCGAGATCAGCACCTTCTTGCCTGCGGCCTGCTTGGCCTTGATGGCGGCCTTGAACTCCGCCTCGGACTCGACGTTCGGGCACTCGGCGACCGGGCAGAGCGCGAAGCGGATGTCGCCGGAGGTGACGGAGGTGGGCTCGCCGAAGGCGAGGTTGATGACGTCCCAGGAGTCGGGCACGTCCGCCATCCGCGTATAGCCGGAGCCGTTAGCGAAGCTGGAGTGCAGATAGCCGACGAGCGCGCGGGCCGGGAGCTTGGTGTCGCCGCCGCCTCCGCCTGCCGTGGTGGTCGCCGTGACCGCCGCCGACTTCGCGGATTCCCCGGCCGCGTTGGTGGCGCTGACCTGGAAGCTGTACGCGGTCGAGGGCGTCAGGCCCGTCACGGTGGCGGAAGGACCGGTGGCCGTGGCCACCTTCGTACCGCCGCGGTAGACGTTGTAGCCGCTCGCGCCGGACACGGCGTTCCAGGAGAGCGCGACGGAGGACGAGGTGATCGCGGTGGTCTTCAGGCCCGCGGGGACGGCCGGGATCACCACGGGGTCGCCGCCGGGGCCGACGAGGGTGAGGTCGTCGACGTAGTGGGCGGGGGTGCCGTACCAGCCGTGGGTGTAGACGCTCACCGAGGTGGTGGAGGGGCCGGTCCTGAAGGTGGTGGTGAGCTGCTTCCACGCGCCGGAGGACTGGGTCCAGGTGGAGACGTCGGTGGTGCCGGTGCCGGAAGCGCCGAGGTAGACGTAACTGCCCTGTACCCAGGCGCTCAGGGTGTACGAGGAGTTGGGCTTGACCGTGACGCTCTGGGAGCACTTGGCGTTGTCGCTGCCGGCCGGGGTGGCCTTCAGCGCCTTGGTGCCGCCGTGCACCGGGGTGGAGACGACCGCCCCGCTGGCGGCCGTACAGCTCCAGCCGTCGAGTCCCGACTCGAAGCCGCCGTTGCGGGCCAGGTCCATGTCCGCCGCGCCGGCCGCCGGCGCCGTGGCGACCAGGGCACCGGCGGCGAGCACGGCGGCCGTGGCGGCGGCCAGAAGTCCGGAGAATCTGACGGTTGGTCCGGTGCGTTCCACAACAGCCTCCGCGCAGGGGGAAGTCGGCGAGTGACGTGCGCACAACATGGTCCAGACCAATCAGGTTGTCAAGACCTCTGGCAGTCGCTCTCAGCCCTCCGGGCGGCCGCGATCGTCACGGGCATCGCGATCGCCACGGGCATCACGGGCCTCGCCGGCCGCGGCGCCCGCCGCCTCGTGCATCGCGAGTTCGAGGAGCGCGGCGTCGGTGAGAGTCCCCGAGCCGTCCGGCGGGATGAGCCAGCGCACTCCCCCGGTGGCCCGCCCCGGATACGGGACGACGATCCAGGTGCCCTGGCCGCAGCCCCTGATCCCGGTGCCGATCCAGCGGGAGACGGTGCCCGGCGGGACGAAGAAGCCCATGCGGGACTCCCCGAAGTCGGCGAGGACCGGGCCCGGCCGGTCGATGAGGCGGGTGAGGACGTCGAGCGTCGGATAGCCCAGCTCACCGGGGAGGATCAGCACGTCCCAGCGCCTGCCGGCGGGAAGAAGAGCGATCCCCTGCGGGCTGCGCTCCCATTCCCACCGGCAGGCGCCGGGGTCCGGTGCCACCGATGCGAGCCACTCGACCGCGGCTTTCGTTTCCGGTCCCGTCATGACCAGCCTCCCGTTGACGTGGACACCGGCAGGGTTCTACCGGTGGGTACACGTGCGAGAGAGAGTTCGGCCTCGACTATGACGCGGGTTGGGGCCACGAATGGCCGTGACGTGAGTCACATTATTCGACAGGGTGTCAGCTGTCGAAGCCGAGACCCAGCTTGTCCATGGTCTTCAGCCACAGGTTGCGGTGGCCGCCGTTGCTGTCGGCGTGGGCCAGGGACCGCTTGGTGATCTCGATGCCGGCCCAGGCGAAGGGCTCCGGCGGGAAGGGCATCGGCTTGGAACGGACCATCTCCAGACGGGTCCGTTCGGTCTCCTCACCGGAGAGCAGATCGAGCATCACGTCGGCCCCGAAGCGGGTCGACCCGACGCCGAGGCCGGTGAATCCGGCGGCGTAGGCGACCCGCCCCTGATGGGCCGTTCCGAAGAATGCCGTGAAGCGGGCACAGGTGTCGATCGCACCGCCCCAGGCATGCGTGAAATTCAGTCCGGAAAGCTGCGGGAAGCAGGTGAAGAACTGCTCCGCCAATTTCAGGAACGTCTCCGGCCGCTGGTCGAGATCGGCGCTGAGCCGGCCCCCGTACGGATAGATCGCGTCGTATCCGCCCCACAGGATCCGGTTGTCCGCGGAAAGCCGGAAGTAGTGGAATTGGTTGGCGCTGTCGCCGAGTCCCTGGCGGCTCTTCCAGCCGATGGATTCGAGCTGCTCGGGGGTGAGCGGTTCGGTCATCAGCGCGTAATCGTAGACCGGCACGGTGTACGGCCGGACCCGCTTGACGAGCGAGGGGAAGATGTTGGTGCCGAGGGCGACCCGGCGGGCGAAGACCCTGCCGTACGGGGTGCGGACCGCCATCCCCTCCCCCGAGCGGACGAGGTCGAGCCCGCGCGTGTGCTCGTAGATCCGTACGCCCAGTTCCTGACAGGCCCGCTTGAGGCCCCAGGCGAGCTTCGCCGGGTGCAGCATCGCGACGCCTCGCCGGTCCCAGAGGCCGCCGAGGAAGGTCGGCGAGTCGACCTCGGCGCGCAGGGCGTCACGGTCCAGGAAGTCGACGCCCGTGATACCGAGCTTGACGATCTCCTCGTGCCATTCCCGCAGCTCTTCGAGCTGGTGGGGCTCGGTGGCGACGTCGATCTCGCCGGTCCGCTCGAACTCGCAGTCGATGCCGTAGCGGGCGACGGCGGCCTCGATGGCGTCGAGGTTCCGCTCCCCCAGTTCCTCCAGCCGCGCGATCTCGTCGGGCCAGCGCTCCACGCCGTTGGCCAGCCCGTGGGTGAGGGAGGCGGCGCAGAAGCCGCCGTTGCGGCCCGAGGCGGCCCAGCCCACCTCGTGCCCCTCGATGAGGACGACGTCCCGCTCCGGATCGCGCTCCTTGGCGATGAGCGCGGTCCACAGTCCGCTGTAGCCGCCGCCGACGACCAGGAGGTCGGTGTGCTCGTCGCCGGTGAGGGCGTCGAGCGCGTCGGGTTTGGCCGGGTCGTCGAGCCAGTAGGAGACCGGCTTGGCGCCGGAAAGGGATTGTGCAGCAGTACGCATGGCAGCTGGGGCCATGGTTTCCAACTCCTTCAGGAATTTCAGTTTCGAGCGTTGCTCTTGCGGCGGCTCGCGATGAGCTGACCGACAAGAACCATCAGTACCGCAATCACGAACATGGCGGTGCCGATGACATTGATCTGCACGGGCGTGCCGCGCTGCGCCGATCCCCAGACGAACATGGGGAACGTGACGGTGGAGCCCGCGTTGAAATTCGTGATGATGAAATCGTCGAACGAGAGCGCGAAGGCGAGCAGCGCTCCCGCCGCGATACCGGGGGCGGCGATGGGAAGGGTCACCCGTACGAAGGTCTGCACGGGGCCCGCGTACAGGTCGCGGGCGGCTTCCTCCAGTCTCGGGTCCATCGACATGACGCGCGCCTTGACGGCGGTCACCACGAAGCTGAGGCAGAACATGATGTGCGCGATCAGCACGGTCCAGAAGCCGAGCTCGGCGCCCATGTTCAGGAAGAGGGTGAGCAGGGAGGCCGCCATGACGACCTCGGGCATCGCCATCGGCAGGAAGATCAGCGAGTTGATCGCGCCGCGCGCCCGGAAGCGGTAGCGGACCAGGGCGAAGGCGATCATCGTGCCGAGCGCGGTCGCCCCGAGCGTCGCCCAGAAGGCGATCTGGAGCGAGAGGGAGAGCGAGCCGCACAGGTCGGCGACGCCGCAGGGGTCCTTCCAGGCGTCCAGCGAGAACTGCTGCCAGGCGTAGTTGAAGCGCCCCTTGGGCTTGTTGAACGAGAACACCATCACGACGATGTTCGGCAGGATCATGTACGCGAGGGTCAGCAGACCCGCGATGACGACCAGGTTCCGGCGTATCCAGCGCAGTACGGGCATCAGACCAGGTCCTCCGTCCCGGAGCGGCGGATGTAGAAGGTGACCATCAGCAGGACGATCGCCATGAGGATGAACGAGAGCGCGGCGGCCGTCGGGTAGTCCAGGACCCGCAGGAACTGGCTCTGGATGACGCTGCCGACCATCTTGGTGTCGGTGGAGCCGAGCAGTTCGGCGTTGACGTAGTCGCCGCTGGCCGGGATGAAGGTCAGCAGGGTGCCGGAGACCACGCCGGGCATGGAGAGCGGGAAGGTCACCTTGCGGAAAGTGGTGGCGGGGGTGGCGTAGAGGTCGCCCGCCGCCTCGTGCAGCCGGCCGTCGATCCGCTCCAGCGAGGTGTAGAGCGGCAGGATCATGAACGGCAGGAAGTTGTACGTGAGGCCGCAGACGACGGCCATCGGGGTGGCCAGGACCCGGTTGGACTCGGTCCAGCCGAGCCAGCTGGTGACGTCCAGGACGTGCAGGGTGTTGAGCACGTCCACGACCGCGCCGCCGTCGGCGAGGATCGTCTTCCACGCCAGCGTACGGATGAGGAAGCTGGTGAAGAACGGGGCGATGACCAGCACCAGGACGAGGTTGCGCCAGCGGCCCGCCTTGAACGCGATGAGGTAGGCAAGCGGGTAGCCCAGCAGCAGGCACAGGATCGTGGCGGTGCCCGCGTACAGCAGGGACCGGATGAACTGCGGGTAGTACTCGCGCAGCGCGTCCACGTACGTCTGGAAGTGCCAGGTCACCTCGAAGCCCTGCTCCAGCGAGCCGGTCTGTACGGAGGTGGAGGCCTGGTAGACGAGCGGCAGGGCGAAGAAGACGACCAGCCAGAGGATGCCGGGGAGCAGCAGCCAGTAGGGGACGAGCCGCTTGCGGGTGGAGGGCTTGCGGAGCGTGAGCTCCCGGGGCTCCTCAGGGGTCGGCGCGGGCGGCGCCTCGGTGACGCTCATTCCGCGTCCTCCACGCTCGTCGCGCCCGCGTCGATGTCCTGGGCGGCGTCGAGTCCGAAGGTGTGGGCGGGGTTCCAGTGCAGGACGACCTCGGCGCCGGGGACCAGCCGGGTGTCGCGCTCGATGTTCTGCTCGTACACCTGGAGGGCCGTTCCGGCCGGGCTCTCGACGACGTACTGGGTGGAGACGCCGATGAAGCTGGAGTCGGTGATGCGGCCGGTGGCGCGGTTGCGGCCGGCGGGGATGTCACCGGCGTCGTCCGCGTGGGCCAGGGATATCTTCTCCGGCCGGATGCCGAGGAGGAGACGGCCGCCGGCGGCGGTGGAGGCCGAACATCGCTGGCGGGGCAGCGAGAGCTTTCCGCCGCCCGCGGCCACCACCAGGTTCTCGCCGGTGGAGACGATCTCGCCCCCGATGAGGTTGGAGGTGCCGAGGAAGTTGGCGACGAAGGTGGTGCTCGGGTTCTCGTAGAGGTCGGCGGGGGCGCCGAGCTGCTCGACGCGGCCGCCGTTCATCACCGCGACGGTGTCGGCCATGGTCATGGCCTCCTCCTGGTCGTGGGTGACGTGCACGAAGGTGATGCCGACCTCGGTCTGGATCCGCTTGAGCTCCAGCTGCATCTGGCGGCGGAGCTTGAGGTCGAGGGCGCCGAGCGGTTCGTCGAGCAGCAGGACCTGCGGGTGGTTGATGAGCGCGCGGGCGACGGCGACGCGCTGCTGCTGGCCGCCGGAGAGCTGGTGCGGCTTGCGGCGGGCGAAGTCACCGAGCTGGACCAGCTCCAGCATCGCGTCGACCTGCTTCTTCACCGACTTGATGCCGCGCCGCCGCAGCCCGAAGGCGACGTTCTCGGTGATGTCGAGGTGCGGGAACAGCGCGTAGCTCTGGAAGACGGTGTTGACGGGCCGCTTGTACGGGGGCAGGTCGGTGATGTCCTTGTCACCGAGGAAGACCGTGCCGGTGGTGGCCTCCTCCAGGCCCGCGATCATCCGCAGGGTGGTGGTCTTGCCGCAGCCGGACGCGCCGAGCAGGGCGAAGAAGGAGCCCTGGGGAACGGTCAGGTCGAGCGGGTGCACGGCGGTGAAGGAGCCGTAGGTCTTGCTGATCCCGGCGAGGCGGACATCGCCGCCCGCGGTCTGCTGCTGCTGTGTCATGGGTCGCAGTCCCAGTGTGTTCGGGGGGAGTTCGGAGAGGGCAGGGCCGGTGAGGCACCGGTGGCGGCCGGGTCAGGCGCCGATGAGCTTGGCGAACTTCTCTTCGTACGCCGTCTCTTCCTCCGTGCTCAGGGAGCGGAAGGAGCGGGACTTCGCCGCCATCTCCTTGTCGGGGAGGATCAGCGTGTTGGAGGCCATCGACTCGTCGATCTTGGCGAGTTCCTCGCGTACGCCGTCGACCGGGCAGACGTAGTTGATGTACGCGGCGAGCTGGGCGGCGACCGGCGGCTCGTAGTAGTAGTCGATGAGCTTCTCGGCGTTGGTCTTGTGCCGGGCCTGCGCGGGGACCAGGAGGCTGTCGCTGGAGGTGATGTATCCGGCGGCCGGGATGGCGTACTCGATGTCCGGGTTGTCGGCCTGGAGCTGGATGACGTCCCCGGCCCAGGCGACGCAGGCGGCGATGTCGCCCTTGCTGAGGTCGGCGGTGTAGTCGTTGCCGGTGAAGCGGCGGATCTGCTTCTTGTCGACGGCCTTCTGGAGGCGGCCGATCGCGCCGTCGAAGTCGGCGTCGCTGAACTTCCCCGGGTCCTTGCCCTGGTCGAGGAGGGTCATGCCGACGGTGTCGCGCATCTCGGAGAGGAAGGAGACCCGGCCCTTGAGCTTCGGGTCGTCGAGCAGTTGGGTGACGGAGTCGACCTTGCGGCCGCCGGTCGCCTTCTTGTTGTACGCGATGACGGTGGGGATGCCCGTCCACGGATAGGAGTAGGCGCGGCCGGGGTCCCAGTCGGGGCTGCGGAACTGGGCGGAGACGTTGGCGAAGGCGTGCGGGAGGTTCGAGGCGTCGAGCTTCTGCGCCCAGCCGAGCCGGATGATGCGGGCGGCGAGCCAGTCGGTGACGCATATGAGATCGCGCCCGGTGTCCTGTCCGGCGGCGAGCTGCGGCTTGATCTTCCCGAAGAACTCGACGTTGTCGTTGATGTCCTCGGTGTACTTGACCCTGATCCCGGTGCGCTCGGTGAACGCCTCCAGGGTGGGGCGGCTCTTCTCGTCCTCGCTGACGTCCATGTACTCGGTCCAGTTGGAGAAGTTCAGCACCTTCTCCTTCTCCGAGTGGTCGTCGGACGCCAGGCCGGCGTCGGCGCGCTTGGCGGGCGGGATGCCGCACGCGCCGAGGGTGGCTATGCCGCCGACGGCCAGCGCGCCCATGCCGGAGGCGCGCAGCAGGGAGCGGCGGGTGAGGGCGCCCCTGCCGCTGGTCAGGGACCGCCTCATGGCCGCCAGTTGGACCGGCGTGAGGCGCTCGGGCTCGTAACTCTCCATACGCTGTATGCCCTTTCGGGTGGGAGGCCGCGGGGGCCCGCGGTCGTGGTCGGGCCCCCGGGATGCGGCAGCTGCTATCGGTCCCCGAAGATCGTGCGGTGCCAGTCCTTGCGGGCGACGGCGGTGTTGTCGTACATGACGTGCTTGACCTGCGTGTACTCCTCGAAGGAGTACGCCGACATGTCCTTGCCGAAGCCGCTGGCCTTGTACCCGCCGTGCGGCATCTCGGAGAGGATCGGGATGTGGTCGTTCACCCACACACAGCCCGCCTGGATCTCGCGGGTGGCGCGGTTCGCGCGGTACAGGTCGCGGGTCCAGGCGGAGGCGGCCAGTCCGTACGGGGTGTCGTTGGCGAGCGCGATGCCCTCGTCGTCGGTGTCGAAGGGGAGGACGACCAGGACGGGGCCGAAGATCTCCGACTGGACGACCTCGCTGTCCTGGGCGGCACCGGCGATCAGGGTCGGCCGGTAGTAGGCGCCGTCGGCGAGGTCGCCGCCCGGGGCCTCGCCGCCGGTGACGACCTGGGCGTAGCCGCGGGCCCGCTCGACGAAGGCGGCGACGCGGTCGCGCTGGGCGTGGCTGATGAGGGGGCCGAGGTCGGTCGACGCGTCGAAGGGGTCGCCGATCCGGACGGTTTCCATGAGAGCGGCGACGTCCCGGACGAAGGCGTCGTAGAGGGGGCGCTGGACGTAGGCGCGGGTGGCGGCGGTGCAGTCCTGGCCGGTGTTGATGAGCGATCCGGCGACCGCGCCGTGGACGGCGGCCTCCAGGTCGGCGTCGTCGAAGACCACGAAGGGGGCCTTGCCGCCGAGCTCCAGGTGGAGGCGCTTGACGGTGGCGGTGGCGATCTCGGCGACCCGCTTGCCGACGGCGGTCGAGCCGGTGAAGGAGGTCATCACGACGTCCGGGTGGCCGACGAGGTGCTCGCCGGCGTCCTTGCCCGCGCCGGTGACGATGTTGATGACGCCGTCGGGGATACCGGCCTCGGTGGCGGCCTGGGCGAACATCAGCGAGGTGAGCGGGGTGAGCTCGGCGGGCTTGAGGACGATGGTGTTGCCCGCGGCGACGGCCGGGAGGATCTTCCAGGCGGCCATCTGGAGCGGGTAGTTCCAAGGGGCGATGGAGCCGACGACACCGATCGCCTCGCGGCGTACGTAGGAGGTGTGGTCGCCGTCGTACTCGGCGGCGGCCTTGCCCTCCAGGTGGCGGGCCGCGCCCGCGAAGAACGCGGCGTTGTCGACGGTGCCGGGGACGTCGAACTCGGTGGAGAGCTTGACCGGCTTGCCGCACTGGAGGGACTCGGCGTACGCGAAGTCGTCGGCCTGCTCGGCGAGGACGGCGGCGAACCGGTGCAGGGCGTCGGACCGCTCGCCGGGGGTCGCGCCGGACCAGCCGGGGAAGGCGGCGCGGGCGGCGGCGACGGCCGCGTCCACGTCGTCGGTGCCCGCGAGCTCGTAGCGGAGCACGCTCTCGCCGGTCGCGGGGTTCACGATGTCGTGGTGGCGGCCGGACGTGCCGGGGAGCAGCTTGCCGCCGATGTACTGCGCACCTTCCGCGAAGCGGTCCTGAACCTGGAAGCCGTTGCTCATGACGCTCTCCTCCGCCGCTGTACCCGCTGGGCGGGGTCGGCGTAGCTTCTTCGTGAATTGAGTGCCGATCCTGACAGAGGGGTTCAAGCCCAACAAGTGATTCCGTTGTTGCCTTTTGGTTACGCGACGGAATCTGTCGACCATGTGTCGTGTCGGTGCGGAAATCCCCGTACGGAGTGTCAGTGGCGGATGCCACACTCACATGCCATGGGACCGATCGATGAGCTTCTGGCGGACGTGGCGCGGGGCAAGCGGGTGAAGTATCTGCCGTTCTGGGGGCACCGTCCGCGCCCCGACGGGCGGATCGGTGCGAGCTGTCTGAGCCAGTGGTGGCCCTCGCCCTTCACGGTGGACGGGGTGACGTATGCGAGCGCCGAGCACTGGATGATGGCGGGCAAGGCGCGGCTCTTCGGCGATCCGGAGGCCGAGGCGGCGGCGGTCACGGCGAAGAGCCCTGCCGCGGCGAAGAAGGCGGGGCGGCTGGTGCGCGGCTTCGACGAGGACGTGTGGATACGGGAGCGGTTCGCCCTGGTGGTGGCGGGCAGCGTGCACAAGTTCGGGCAGGACCCGGAGCTGGGCGGCTATCTCCTGGGCACCGGGGACCGGGTGCTGGTGGAGGCGTCCCCGCGGGACCGGATCTGGGGCATCGGGCTCGCGGCGGACGACGAGCGGGCGGAGCGGCCGCAGGAGTGGCGGGGGCTGAATCTGCTGGGCTTCGCGCTGATGGAGGCCCGGGAGAGGCTGCGGGCGGGCGCGACGGGGTGACCCGGGGTCGCACCTGTACGACGACCGGCCGGGCGGGGATCGCTCCCTGCCCGGCCGGTCGTCGTGGCGTTCGGCGCGAGGTCCGCTAGCGGCGGTCCTCGACGACCAGCGACGTGGCGAACGGGTCGTCGTAGGGGTCGTTGTAGTCGCTGTCCCGGTCATCGGCCGTCGTGGCGGCCCAGATGAACAGGCCGAGGATTGCGGCGCCGACGACGATGCCGACGGAGCCGAGGATGACACCGGCGAGCGCCATGCCCCGGTTGGTGGCCTCGCCGCGCTTGGCACGGCCGAGGCCGATGATGCCGAAGATCAGCGCGAGGATGCCGAGGATGATGTTGAGGCCGTAGAGGCAGAAGCCGACCACGGAGATGATGCCGATCACCATCGCGGCCGTGCCCAGACCGTTGTTGGGCGCCGGGCCCCAGGCGGCCGGACCGGCGCCGTAGGCACCGTAGCCCGGGTATCCGCCGTACGGCTGCGCGGGCGGAGCCGGGTAGCCGTAGTGCGCGGCGGGCGGCGGGCCCGCGTGGCCGGGGCCGTTCGGGCCGATCGGTGGCGGCGGTACGTCCGAGGGCGCCGGCCCGAAGCCGCCGGCCTGGGGTATCGGTCCGGTGCCGTCCCCCGGTCCGGCGCTCGGCATCGACGTCACGGTCGGCTGGTCGTGGACCGCGGGCGGCGTGTGCGCGGCGGGCGGCGGCGTCTGCGCGCCCTGCTTGCCCAGATCCACCCTGGTGCTGTCCGGCGGTGCCCACGGATCGCGCGGCGCGGCCCCGCCCCCGGGCTGCTCTGTGTTGTCTGACATGGGCCTCCCCCATCGTGGTCCCGTCATGCTACGGCCAGGCCTGACGGGCCCGGACCCCGCCTGCGATGATCGGTGCGGCCGGTACGCCCGGCCGATGTCACGCCGAACCGGGAGAATTCCGATGACCGATCCGCACCCCTTCATCGCCGGGCTGCCCAAGGCCGAGCTCCATGTCCACCACGTCGGGTCGGCCTCGCCCCGGATCGTCGCCGAGCTGGCCGCCCGCCACCCGGACTCCAAGGTCCCCACGGACCCGGAGGCGCTGGCCGACTACTTCACCTTCACCGACTTCGCGCACTTCATCGAGGTCTACCTGTCGGTGGTGGACCTGGTCCGCACCCCGGAGGACGTCCGGCTGCTCACCTTCGAGGTGGCCCGCGACATGGCCCGGCAGAACATCCGGTACGCCGAGCTGACCGTGACCCCGTACAGCTCGACCAAGCGGAACATCCCCGAGGTCGGGTTCATGGAGGCCCTGGAGGACGCGCGCAAGGCAGCCGAGGCCGAGCTGGGCGTGGTCCTGCGCTGGTGCTTCGACATCCCGGGCGAGGCCGGGCTCCAGGCGGCCGAGGAGACCGCCCGGCTCGCGGTGGAACGGCGGCCCGACGGGCTCGTCTCCTTCGGCCTCGGCGGACCGGAGATCGGGGTGGAGCGCCCGCAGTTCAAGCCCTACTTCGACCGGGCCATCGCCGAGGGCCTGCACTCCGTGCCGCACGCCGGGGAGACCACCGGGCCGCAGACCATCTGGGACGCGCTGACCGCGCTGCGCGCCGAGCGCATCGGGCACGGCACCAGCTCCGTGCAGGACCCGAAGCTGCTGGAGCACCTGGCCGAGCACCGGATCGCCCTGGAGGTCTGCCCGACGTCGAACATCGCCACCCGGGCGGTCACCGACATCGAGCGCCACCCGATCCGGGAGATGGTTCAGGCCGGGGTGCTGGTGACGGTCAACAGCGACGACCCGCCGATGTTCGGCACCGACCTCAACAACGAGTACGCGGTGGCCGCCCGGCTGCTGGAGCTGGACGAGCGCGGTATCGCGGACCTCGCGAAGAACGCCGTGGAGGCCTCGTTCCTGGACCCGGCGGGCAAGCGGAAGCTGGCCGAGGAGATCGACACGTACACGGCGAACTGGCTCCGGGCACCCGGCAGCTGACCCCGGTCGTCACAATGGCCTCATGGCCAACACCGTCTCCCGCGTCACCGCCGTGGCCCACCGCGGCGATCCGTACCTCGCCCGTGAGAACACGCTGCCCTCGATCCGCTCCGCCCTCGAACGGGGGGCGGACGCGGTCGAGATCGACGTACGCGTGACCCGCGACGGGGTACCGGTCCTGCTGCACGACGCGACGCTGGAGCGGCTGTGGGGCCACGACCGGCGGCTGGAGTGGATCGACCACGCGGAGCTGAAGGAGCTGACCGGCGGCGGGGTGCCCACGCTCCGCGACGCGCTGCTCGCCGCCGGGGCGCACCGGGTGATGGTGGACCTGCCCGGCTCCACGGACGCCTCGGTGAAGAAGATCGTGAGGACGGTCCGCGAGTGCGGGGCCGGCGAGCGGGCGTACTACTGCGCGAACTCGGCAGCGATGCTGCGGGTACGTGCCGCCGACCCGTCCGCCGAGATCGCCCTGACCTGGACCACGCTGGCCCCGCCGCGCCCGGAGCTGCTGGCCGCGGTGAAGCCGCGCTGGCTGAACTACCGCTTCGGCCTGATCAGCCGGGAGCTGACGGACCGGGCGCACCGGGACGGGCTGCTCGTCTCCGCGTGGACGGCCGACACGAAGCGCACGATGCGCAAGCTGATCGAGCGCGGCGTCGATTCGATCACCACCAACCGGATCGACACGCTCCACCGACTCCTGGCCAACTCGCCCGGACACGGCGGCTCTTGATCGGTCCGGCATGATGGAGGGCCCGCACCGCCCGCCGCCGCACCGCCCCACGCGGCACGCGGGCCCCCTCCGTCACCGAGGAGCCAACCGTCATGGACCCCCGCCCGCAGACAGCTACCCCCCGGATACGTTCCGACGTCGCGCACAACGCGCGGGTGTGGAACTACTGGCTGGGCGGCAAGGACAACTACCCGGTGGACCGGGCGGTGGGTGACCGGGTCACCGGGATGTACCCGAGTATCGGTGAAGTGGCCCGCGCGGACCGGGCGTTCCTCGGCCGGGCGGTGCGGCATCTGGCGGGCGACGCGGGCGTCGACCAGTTCCTCGACATCGGCACCGGGCTGCCGACCGGGAACAACACCCATGAGATCGCCCAGCACACCGCGCCGCACGCCCGCATCGTCTATGTCGACAACGACCCGATCGTGCTGGCCCACGCCCGCGCCCTGCTGACCAGTTCGCTGGAGGGCGCGACCGAGTACATCGACGCGGACGCGCACCGCCCCGAGCAGATCCTGCGGGCCGCCCAGCCCACCCTGGACCTGGGCCGGCCGGTCGCGGTGATGATGCTCGGCATCCTGAACTTCGTGCTGGACACGGACGAGGCCCGCTCCATCGTGCGGACGCTGATGGCGGCGGTTCCCTCGGGCAGCCACCTGGTGCTGACCCACCCGACGCTGGAGCTGGGCGGCGAGGGCAACGAGGCGGCGATGCGCTTCTGGAACGAGAACGCCACCCCGCCGATCACCGCCCGCAGCCGTGCGGAGTTCGCCTCGTTCCTGGACGGTCTGGAGCTCCTGGAGCCGGGGATCGTCTCCTGCTCCCGCTGGCGGACGAACCCGCGGGAGCCGGAGGTCGCGCAGTTCGGTGCGGTGGCGCGGAAGCCCTGAGGCTCAGGCGCCCGCCGGAACGGCCGCCGGGTTCGCGGCGGTCGCTGCCCGCTCCAGCACCTCCAGCCGCTTGATCATGCGGCGGACCATCAGCAGCGGGATGACGCCGAAGACCCCGAAGGACATGTCGATCACGCTCCACCAGAACGGGATGCCGCGGAGCGGGCCGCAGATCAGGGCGAGCGGGATGATCCCGGCGCAGGCGATCATGCCGAACTCGATGACCCAGATGTTGCGGACCGGGTCGCGGTAGGGGCCGTAGAAGGCGACCGCGATGACCAGGTGGGCAAAGGCCAGCCAGTCGGTGCCGTACAGCATGAAGGGCTGCTCGCGGTCGATGGTGTCGAGGCCTTCGCGGACCCGGGTGATCCACTCCATCAGACCGGGGAAGTGCTCGGGGACCGGGGAGGCGGAGGCGCTCAGCAGGTCCTCCGTCCAGCGGAGTTCGGTGACGAGCGGGAAGGCCGTGAGCCCGCTCAGCACCAGACAGACGATGAAGAAGACCAGCCACCTGCGTATCCCCCGTGTGAGGGCCTGTCTTTCGCTCATATCCGCAGCGTACGCCCGTGTTTACCGCCCCTTTACGGCACCCCTGCCAGCGCTTCACAAGCCGACGATGCCGTTCCACTTCTTGGCGAAGTCCATCCGTTCCTCGGAGGTGATGTCGCGGGCGATGGCGAGCCGTTCGCGCATCGCGTCGTCGGGGAAGATGAGGGGATCCTCGGCGAGTGCGGCCGTCTCCTCGTCCTTGGCGGAGGCGAGGACGTCACGGGCGGCGGGGACCGGGCAGACGTAGTTGACCCAGGCGGCGAGTTCGGCGGCGACCTCGGGTTCGTAGTAGTGGTCCACCAGGCGTTCGGCGTTGCGCTTGTGGCGGGCGAGGTTGGGGATCATCAGCGACTCGGCCCAGAGTTCGGCGCCCTCCTCGGGGACGACGAACTCGATGTCCGGGTTGTCGGCCTGGAGCTGGATGACGTCGCCGGAGTAGGCCTGGCAGGCGAGTACGTCGCCGGTGGCGAGGTCCTTGATGTAGTCGTTGCCGGTGAAGCGGCGGATGTGCTTCGAGCGGACCCGCTTCTCGACCTGTTCGCACATCGTGTGGAAGTCGTCGGCCGTCCAGCGGGTGATGTCGACGCCGTTGCCCTGCATCAGCAGCGCGAACGACTCGTCGAGCCCGGAGAGCAGGGTGACCCGGCCGCGCAGGTCGTCGGCCCACAGGTCGCCCGTGGACCGGATCTCGCGGCCGAGCTTCTTGCGGTTGTACGCGATGCCGGTGATGCCGGACTGCCAGGGGACGCTGTGGAGGCGCCCCTCGTCGAAGGCGGGGGTGCGCAGTTGGGGGTCGAGGTACTTGGCGACGTTGGGCTGTTTCGCCCGGTCCATCTCCTGGACCCAGCCGAGCCGGACGAAGCGGGCGGCCATCCAGTCGCTGATGACGATCAGGTCCCGGCCGGTCTGCTGGTGGTTCATCAGCGCGGGGCTGATCTTCCCGAAGAACTCGTCGTTGTCGTTGATCTCCTCGGTGTACGTCACGGAGATCCCGGTGCGCTTCGAGAAGGCGTCCAGGGTGGGGCGCTTCGACTCGTCCTCGTCGTCGGTGTCGATGTAGAGCGGCCAGTTGGCGAAGTGCAGGGTGTGGTCGGTGGCCGAACTGTCGTGTCCGGCACGGTCCCCCGGCTCGACGAAGGCCGCGGGCACCCCGCAGCCGGCCAGCGTGGCGCCGGCCGCTCCCGCCCCGAGGGCGCGCAGCAGGGACCGGCGGGACATGGGGTTCTTCCTGATCGCTCGCACCCGCGCAGAATGCCGGTCGGCGCTCGCGCGGACAATGGACCAAGCGTCCAGCGGGGCGGGCCCGCCCCGCACACGTTGTCCAGACACGCAGACATGCGTACGGCCCCGGGCCGGAGCCCGGGGCCGTACGACCGCGACGACGGTCCGCGGATCAGTCCTCGATGGACGTCATGACGTGCTTGATGCGGGTGTAGTCCTCGAAGCCGTACGCGGAGAGGTCCTTGCCGTAGCCGGACTTCTTGAACCCGCCGTGCGGCATCTCGGCGACCAGCGGGATGTGGGTGTTGATCCACACGCAGCCGAAGTCGAGGTTCTTGGACATGCGCATGGCGCGGGCGTGGTTCTGCGTCCAGACCGAGGAGGCGAGTGCGTACTCGACGCCGTTGGCGTACGTGACGGCCTGGTCCTCGTCGGTGAAGGACTGGACGGTGATGACGGGGCCGAAGACCTCGTTCTGGATGATCTCGTCGTCCTGCTTCAGGCCGGAGACGACGGTCGGGGCGTAGAAGTAGCCCTTGTCGCCGACCCGTCGGCCGCCCGCCTCGACCTTGGCGTGGGCGGGGAGCCGCTCGATGAAGCCGCTGACCTGCTTCAGCTGGTTGGCGTTGTTGAGCGGGCCGTACGCCACGTCCTCGTCGTCCGGCTGCCCGGTCTTCGTGTCGGCGGCGGCCTTGGCGAGCGCGGTGACGAACTCGTCGTGGATCGACTCGTGGACCAGGACGCGGGTGGCGGCCGTACAGTCCTGGCCCGCGTTGAAGAAGCCCGCCTCGGAGACGCCCGAGACCGTCTTGGCGATGTCGGCGTCCTCGAAGACCACGACGGGCGCCTTGCCGCCGAGCTCCAGGTGGACGCGCTTGACGTCCTTGGCGGCGGACTCGGCGACCTGCATGCCGGCCCGTACCGAACCGGTGATGGAGGCCATCGCCGGGGTCGGGTGCTCGACCATGGCGCGGCCGGTGTCCCGGTCGCCGCACAGGACGTTGAAGACGCCCTTGGGCAGGATCTGCCCGATGATCTCGGCCATGAGGACCGTCGACGCCGGGGTGGTGTCGGACGGCTTGATGACGACCGTGTTGCCCGCGGCGAGCGCCGGGGCGAACTTCCATACGGCCATCATCATCGGGTAGTTCCACGGCGCGACCTGGGCGCAGACGCCGACCGGCTCGCGGCGGATGATGGAGGTCAGGCCCTCCATGTACTCGCCGGCCGAGCGGCCCTCCAGCAGCCGGGCGGCCCCCGCGAAGAAGCGGATCTGGTCCACCATGGGCGGGATCTCTTCGCTGCGGGTGAGGCCGATCGGCTTGCCGGTGTTCTCCGACTCGGCGGCGATCAGGTCCTCGGCCCGCTCCTCGAAGGCGTCCGCGATCTTGAGCAGGGCCTTCTGGCGCTCGGCGGGCGTGGTGTCGCGCCAGGCGGGGAAGGCCGCCGCTGCGGCCTCCATGGCGGCATCGACGTCGGCCTGGCCCGAGAGCGGCGAGGTTGCGTAGACCTCTTCCGTCACCGGGCTGACCACATCGATGGTCCGCCCGTCCGCGGCGTCCCGGAACTCTCCGTTGATGTAGTTGCGCAGACGGCGCACCTCGGTGGTCACAACCACCCCTCCTGTCGGCTGTCCGATGGGTGAGACATCCACCCTAATCGCTTGGGCGACGCTTTCGACATACCCAACCGCCCCCAACTTCGGATTCAGTCGGTTCTGAGCACCTACTCAACGAATTTCATCGCTCCGGGGTTGCGAGACAGACGAGGAGCGGTGCATGGTGGGTGCGTGGCCAGTCGCAGCGCAGACTCCAGGACAGGGAACGGATCACCGTCGGCGGTCGATGCCGTCTCCCTCGCAATCATCGAGCAGCTCCAGGAGGACGGACGGCGTCCGTACGCCGCGATCGGCAAGGCCGTGGGCCTCTCCGAAGCGGCTGTGCGCCAGCGCGTCCAGAAGCTGCTCGACCAGGGCGTGATGCAGATCGTCGCCGTCACGGACCCGCTCACCGTGGGATTCCGGCGCCAGGCGATGGTCGGCATCAATGTCGAGGGCGACCTCGATCCGGTGGCCGAAGCCCTGTCGGCCATGGCCGAGTGCGAGTACGTGGTCATGACCGCGGGCTCCTTCGACCTGATGGTGGAGATCGTCTGCGAGGACGACGACCACCTGCTGGAGACGATCAACAAACGCATCCGGACCCTTCCCGGCGTGCGCTCCACCGAGAGCTTCGTCTACCTGAAGCTCAAGAAGCAGACCTATATGTGGGGAACCCGATAGCCGTGAGCAAGGACCTCAGCCGAACCGCGTACGACCACCTGTGGATGCACTTCACCCGCATGTCGGACTACGAGAACGCGCCCGTTCCCACCATCGTGCGTGGCGAGGGAACGTACATCTTCGACGACAAGGGCAAGCGCTACCTGGACGGCCTCTCGGGCCTGTTCGTGGTCAACGCCGGTCACGGTCGTCACGAGCTCGCCGAGACGGCGTACAAGCAGGGCCAGGAGCTCGCCTTCTTCCCGGTGTGGTCCTACGCCCACCCGAAGGCCGTCGAGCTGGCCGAGCGGCTCGCCGACTACGCCCCGGGCGACCTCAACAAGGTCTTCTTCACCACCGGTGGCGGCGAGGCCGTCGAGACCGCCTGGAAGCTGGCCAAGCAGTACTTCAAGCTCAAGGGCCAGCCGACCAAGTACAAGGTCATCTCGCGTGCCGTCGCCTACCACGGCACCCCGCAGGGCGCGCTGTCCATCACCGGCCTCCCGGCCCTGAAGGCCCCCTTCGAGCCGCTGGTCCCCGGCGCGCACAAGGTGCCGAACACCAACATCTACCGCGCCCCGCTCTTCGGCGACGACCCGGAGGCCTTCGGCCGCTGGGCCGCCGACCAGATCGAGCAGGAGATCCTCTTCGAGGGCCCCGAGACCGTCGCGGCCGTCTTCCTGGAGCCCGTGCAGAACGCGGGCGGCTGCTTCCCGCCCCCGCCCGGCTATTTCCAGCGGGTCCGCGAGATCTGCGACAAGTACGACGTGCTGCTCGTCTCCGACGAGGTCATCTGCGCCTTCGGCCGGCTCGGCACGATCTTCGCCTGCGACAAGTTCGGCTACGTACCGGACATGATCACCTGCGCGAAGGGCATGACCTCGGGTTACTCCCCGATCGGCGCCTGCATCGTCTCGGACCGGATCGCGGAGCCGTTCTACCAGGGCGGCAACACCTTCCTGCACGGCTACACCTTCGGCGGCCACCCGGTCTCCGCGGCCGTGGGCCTCGCCAACCTCGACATCTTCGAGCGCGAGAACCTCAACCAGCACGTCCTCGACAACGAGAACGCCTTCCTGACCACGCTCCAGAAGCTGCACGACCTGCCGATCGTCGGCGACGTCCGCGGCAACGGGTACTTCTACGGCATCGAGCTGGTGAAGGACAAGGCGACCAAGGAGACGTTCACCGACGAGGAGACCGAGCGCGTCCTGTACGGCTTCCTCTCCAAGGCGCTGTTCGAGAACGGCCTCTACTGCCGGGCCGACGACCGAGGCGACCCGGTCATCCAGCTCGCCCCGCCGCTGATCTCCGACCAGTCCACGTTCGACGAGATCGAGGGCATCCTGCGGGCCGTCCTCACGGAGGCGTGGACGAAGCTCTGACCGCCACCAGGTCCCCCGGCCGATAGCCGCCCAGCGGTCATTTCATCGGTCCACGCGGCCCGGATACGCCCCTTCGAGTGAGAAGGGGCGTATCCGGGCCGCGTTCCGTGCTCCCGGACCGGTCCGACTATCTACGGTGCCCAGTGACCGATCGGCCGCGTCTTCGTTCCCCCGTACGGGGGACGGGAAATCCGACCTGAACCGAGGTGTACGCCATGGTGGCCCCGCCGGACAACGACGTGATCTGGGCGCGTTCACTGCACCACTCCCACAACGGATCGCCCGGTCTCGGCGGTGTCTCCATCGGCGTCCGGGACGCGGAGATCCTCGCCGTGACCGGCCCGCGCGGCAGCGGGAAGACGACGCTGCTGCACTGCCTCTCTGGCCGGCTCGTGCCCCAGGAGGGCGAGGTCTGGTTCAACAGTGTCCCGGTCCACACCATGGCCCCCCGGGTCCGCGAACAGCTGCGCCGGGAGCGCTTCGGCTGGATCTCCGCCGATCCCGAGCTGGTCCCGGAGCTGACCGTCTGGGAGAACACCGCGCTGCCCCTGCTGCTGCGCGGCGTCTCGCACCGGGCCGCCAGGAAGTCCGCCACCGAGTGGCTGGAGCGCCTCGACATCGCCGCGTTCGCCAAGAAGCGGCCGCACGCCCTGCTCCAGGCGCAGCGCCAGCGGATCTCCGTGGCCCGCGCCCTGTGCGGCGCACCGACCGTGATCTTCGCGGACGAGCCCACCGCGACCCTGCACCGCGCGGACCGCGCCCAGGTGCTGCGCACCTTCACCACGGCGGCCCGCTCGCACGGCATCACCGTCGTGCTGGCCACCCATGACGCGGAGGTCGCGGCGCTCGCCGACCGGACCGTGCCCATGCTGGACGGCCGCTGCGTCGCCACCGTCACCCTGCCTTCGAAACCGGAAGCGGAGGGCCGCGCGGCGTGCTCGCTCTCCGTCTAGCCCGCGGCTCCCATCCCCTCGTCCTGGTCCGGCGGCTGCTGGTGGCCGCCGCGTCGGCCGGTGTCGGATTCCTTCTCCTCTGCGCCCTCGGGTACGCCGCCGCGCACCCCGCGTCCGCCGGTTCGGTGCTGCGGCTGCTGTGGTGCTTCGTCCCGCTGGCCGCCACCGTGCAGTTCGCCGTGGCGGTGGCCCGGACCGACCCGAGCACCCGGCCCCGTCCCGGCCTCTCCTCGCTGGGCCTCGGCCCTGTCCGGCTGTCGGCGCTGGCCGCGGTCTCCACGGCCGTATCGACCACGCTCGGCTCGATGGTGGCGCTGCTCTTCTTCCTGCATCTGCGCGGCGATCTGACCGGGATGCCGTTCGACGGGGGCGCGGCGGAGTTCCTCGGCGCGGGCACTCCGCTGCCGCTGGCCGCCGCCCTGATGCTGCTGGCGCTCGTGCCGGTGGCCGCGTCGACGGCGAGCGCGCTGGCCCTGCGGTCGCGGCCCGACCCGGCGCGGGACACCTTCGGCTCCGAGGAGCTGCCGGAGCCCGCGCCGGCCCCGGCCGGTCTCCCCTGGGGCGTGGCGCTGACGGCGGCCGGACTCGCGGTCGAGGCGATCGCCTCCCGGGGTGCGGCGGGGAACGCGTTCCCCCTGCCCGGACGGTACGACTCCACCCCGGTGGCGGTGCTGGTCGGGTGGACGCTGACCGCGGTCGGCCTGGCGATGGCCGGGCCGAGCCTGACGTATCTGTGCGGCCGGGCGCTTCAGGCG
The DNA here is from genome assembly GCF_014649875.1 of Streptomyces rubiginosohelvolus. GTDB lineage: Bacteria > Actinomycetota > Actinomycetes > Streptomycetales > Streptomycetaceae > Streptomyces > Streptomyces rubiginosohelvolus. Next base: position 95,061 of record NZ_BMTW01000016.1, read on the forward strand.
GTGCGCCCGGGGGCCGTACGGCTGCTGGCGGGCCGGGTCCTGATGGACGAGGCGCGCCGCATCGGCCGCCCGCTCGGCATCGTCTGCGCGGTGGTGTCCGCCGCGGTCGCCGCTTCGGCGCTGTACGGGGGCGACGACCGCCCGTACGGTCCGCTCACCGCTCTCGGCGCGGTGCTGGTCCTCGGCTGTACGACGGCGACGCTGCTGACCTCGGCGCTGGAGGCCAAGCACGCCCGGGCCCATACGGCCGAGGCGCTCCTCAGGATGGGCGCTCCGGCGGCCACGCTGCGCCGGGCGACGCTGCTGCGGGCGGGCGCGCTGCTGGCCCTGTTCGCCCCGCTGACCTGGGTGATCGCGCAGCTCGCGGCGCTTCCGCTGGCGTAGGTCAGGGGTGGGTGGCGAGGCGGTCCGCGAGTGCGTCGAAGAAAGCCTCCCAGCCGTCCTCGGCCGCCGCGTACTGCTCGGGGGTGAGGTTCCCGCCGCGCTGCTGGAAGGCCAGTTCGGTCCGGCCGCCCCCGAGGTCGCTGAAGGTGACGGTCACCATCTCGCCCTCGGCGTCCTCGGGGGCGGAGCCGTCCTTCAGCGTGAAGACCAGCCCGTCGGGTTCGCTGACCTCACGGTAGACCCCGTGGAAGGGCATCTCGACGCCCGGCATCACGATGACCAGACTCCACGAGCCCCCGGGCCGTACGTCCATCGCCACCCGGTCCAGGGGGACGTCCGCCTCGCCCCCGTACCAGGCGGCGAAGTCCTCCGGTGACGTCCAGGCGGCGAAGACCCGCTGCTGCGGGGCCTCGAGGACGCGGGTGAGGTCGATGCCCTCGCGGGTGCCACCGGTCATGGTTCACGGTCCTTGTCACTGTCACTGTCACTGTCGGTGCCGTACGGCGTACGGCTACGCGGTCCGGACCTCCAGCTTGCCGGGCCCGGGGCGCACTGTCGCGGCGTACGGCACGCGCGCTCCGGCTTCACGGTCAGGGCCGCAGCAGTCCGGCGAGGGTCGCGTACGCGCTCTCCCACCCCCACTCCTCGCGGACCCAGGCCCGCCCCTTCTCCCCCATCGCCGCGGCCGCCACCCGGTCCCGCAGCAGCGTGACGAGCCGGTCCGCGACGGCGGCCGTGTCCCGTCCGTCGACCAGATACCCGGTCTCCCCGTCCCGTACGGTGCCCGGCGCACCGCCCGAGGCGCCGACGAGGACCGGCAGCCCGGCGGCCGCCGCTTCCAGGAAGACGATGCCGAGCCCTTCCACCTCCAGGCCGCATCTGCGGGTGCGGCAGGGCATGGCGAAGACGTCGGCGGCCGCGTAGTGCTCCGGCATCTCCGGGTGCGGGCGTCCGCCGGCGAGGACCACCGCGTCCGCGACCCCGGTGTCGGCGGCGAGCCGGTGCAGGGTCCGGGCGCAGGGTCCGTCGCCGGTCAGCAGGAGTACGGCGTCGGGCACCGAGCGCAGGACGGTGGGAAGGGCGCGGATCAGGGTGTCCTGCCCCTTGCGCGGGACGAGTCGCGCCGCGCACAGGATCACCGGCCGCGCGCCGAGCCCGTACCGCTCGCGGACACCGCCGGCAGGAGTCTGTACGCCGTCGCGCGCTCCCGGCCGTACGGCGAACGCCTCCGCGTCCACGCCCGGTGCCAGCCGCACCATGCGGCGGGCGGCGGCCGGACCCAGCGCGGCGGCGATGGGCGTACGGGTCGCCTCGCCGAGGTAGGTCACCGCGTCCGTACGCTCCCCGATCCGCCGCAGCAGGGCCCGGGCGCCCGGGGTGCGGGCCCACCACACCTCGTGCCCGTGCGTCGTGGCGACGGCCCGCCTCACCCCGCTCTCCCGGCGCAGCCGGTCCGCCATCAGTCCGAGCGGGGCGGCGGCCCCGAACCAGACGCTGCCGCAGCCGTGGCGGCGGGCGAGTTCGGCGGCGCGGGCGGTGACGCGGGGGACGGGGAGCAGCATCCGGGCCGGATCGCGCACCACGGGGTAGGGCAGGGCCGCGTCGTGGGCGGTCGCCCCGGGTTCGGCGGAGGTGTAGACGACGACGGAGTCCGCGGGGAAGCGGTCGGTCATCGCCCGGACGAAAGTCTCGATACCGCCCTGGCGCGGCGGGAAGTCGTTGGTGACCACGAGGGTGCGGCGGCCGGTCATCGGGACACCTGCTTCCGTACGCGGAGGAGCCAGGGGTGGCCGGGTGTCTCCCGCACCGCCGCCCACACCGCGAGGACCAGCGGGTGCACCAGATAGCCGAACCGGCTCGCGGGCATGAACGCGATGGCCAGGAGCAGCCCGAGCGCGAGCCTCGCCGCCGCGTTCGCCGTGGTCGCCGGGGGCCGGACGAGGAGGGAGAGGGCGATGAGGAGGGCGCTCACCCCGAGCAGCAGGAGGGCGAGCGTGCGGCCGCCGGGGACATGGGTGGCCAGCAGATGGCCGGGGAGCGGGCTCGCGGCGGACGAGACCGCGTCGGTCAGCCCGAGCGGGAAGTCGACGACATGGGCCCGGAAGGCCCCCGGGTCGCGCAGCGCGGCGGGCAGGACGAGGGCAGCGGCGGTGAGCAGGGCGACGAGCCCGCAGCGCGCGGCGGCGCGGTCTGCCGGGCGGCGGCCCTCCCCGCGATCCGCCGGGCGGCCCGCCGATCGGGAGGTCGCCGCCAGCAGAGCCAGGGCCACCGGAATCGCGGGCCAGGCCGTCCACTTGAGGGCGGCAGCCGCGCCGAGCACCAGTCCGGCCGCGCCCGCTCGTCCCTGCCCGGCGAGGGCGAGGCCGAGGCACATCAGCCCGGCCACCGGCAGATCGACGCCCCCGACCGCGAGCGGCAGCGCGACCAGCGGGCAGGCGGCGATCCACCGCAGCGGTGCGCTCCGGGACCCCGCCGGGAGGGCGAGCGCGAACGCGCCGAGGAACGCAGCGCCCATCCACAGCCGTGGGTCGGTGAGCGGACCGGGCCCGGCCACGGCCTCCGGCAGGCCGAAGACGGCCATGCCCGGGAGGTACGGGTTGAAGTCCTCCGGCACCACGGGATGTTGGAGGTACGGCGTCCCCTCGGCGAGCAGCAGCCCGGCCGACCGTGCGACCACCCGCACCTCCAACTGCGCCCGGTCCACGGCGAGAAGCCACAGCAGGGGCAGCAGCACCGCCCCGGTGACGGCGACCGCGCCTGCGGTACGGGGGCTCCGCCCGCGCGAGGCGAGCAGGGCGGCCGCCAGGTAGCCGAGCCCGGCGGCCGTTCCCCAGACGCGGTGCGGGCCGAGCGAGGAGCAGCCGACGAGCACCAGCGCGGCGGCCGCGCACAGCGCCCACCAGAGGGCGTCGACAGGGGGCGGCGAGGGCTTTCGGCGCTGGTCGGAAGGGGGGAGGGGCGTCGTCGTGGCCATGGATCCGAGGCTAGGACCGGGCCGTTCACGGATCGTCACACCACCGTCCGGTCCTCGGGGTCAACCCGTGGCATGAGCCGGCACCGGGAATTCCACCCGTACTCCGATGCGCCGGACACCGGCGGTGACGAAGAATCTCCGTATGACGCGCACCATCACGCCGGACCGCCCGGCCGCCGCCCCCGAAGCCCCGCCGCCGGACCGTGGGCTGCGGCGACGGCTGCGGCACTGGGCGGCGGCGGCCCCCTCGTACGCCTGGCTGACGGCGGCGGGGCTGACGCTCTTCGCGGTGGTGGAGCTGGCCCTCGTACCGGGTTCGGCGATCACGGCGTTCGGGGTGGTGGTCTGTACGGCCTCGCTGGCGCTGCGGGCGACCTGGCCCGCCGTCGGGTTCCTGACCGTGGGCGCGGCCCTGCTGAGCTTCGCGACCGACGGCAACATGGCGTACGCGACCATCGCCGGCTCCCTCATCGGCTGCTTCACCCTGGGGCGGCACCGGGTGCAGCACCCGGCGATCCTCGTGCTGGCCGGTTCGCTGGCGGCGCTGACGGTCAACCTGGTGCACATCGACCGGTGGGCCCGGGACGGCTCCCCCGGGCTGCCCGCGCTCCAGGGGACCGACCGGTTCAGCCTGGGGCTGTACGCCGAGACGCTGGTGCTGACGGTGATGATCCTGGGTGCGGTGAGCACGGGGGACGCGGTGCGGGCGCGCGAGGAGACCCGGCACACCCGGGCGGCCGCCCAGTCGCGGCTGCTGGAGATGGAGCGGCGGCAGGCGGCCGAGGCGGAACGGGCCGCGATAGCGCGGGAGTTGCACGACATGATCGCCCACTCGGTGTCGGTGATCGCGGTCCGGGCCGAGAGCGCCACGTACACGACTCCGGACCTCTCGCCTCCGGCGCGGGACGCCTTCCAGGAGATCGCGGGCACCGCACGTTCCTCGATGGCGGAGCTGCGGCGGCTGCTCGGGGTGCTGCGGACGGGCGACGACACCTCACGGGCCCCGCTCACCGCCCCGCAGCCCTCGCTGGCCGGTCTCGACGAACTCCTCGGCCAGCACCGGACGGTGGGCGGCACTGCCGAGCTGCGGATCAGCGGTGAGCAGGTCCCGCTGCCCTCGTCCTGGGAACTGTCGGCGTACCGCATCGTCCAGGAAGCCCTGACGAACACCCGACGGCACGCCCCGGGTGCGCATTCGGTCGTAGAACTGCACTACGGGCCGCGCCTGTTGTCGGTCCGCGTGAGCGATGACGGGCCGGGCCCCGATCCGTCCGGCTCCACCGGGCGGGCGGGGCACGGGCTGGTGGGCATGGCCGAACGGGCCTCCCTGCTCGGCGGGGCGCTCACCACCGGCCGGGGTCCGGGCGGCGGCTTTCTCGTGGAGGCGGAGCTGCCGTGGTGATCCGGGTGCTGGTGGCCGACGACCAGGCCGTCGTCCGGACGGCTTTCTCCGGCCTGCTGAACACGCAGGACGACATCGAGGTGGTCGGGGAGGCGGAGGACGGCGAACAGGCCGTGCTCGGCGCGGCCGAACTGCGGCCCGATGTGGCCCTGTTGGACATCCGGATGCCCCGCCTCGGCGGTATCGACGCGGCGCGCGAGATCGTCGCGGCGTCGCACGGGGCGACCAGGGCGCTGATGCTGACGACGTTCGGCCTGGACGAGTACGTGTACGACGCTCTCACCGCCGGAGCCAGCGGCTTCCTCCTGAAGGACGCGACCTTTCCCGAACTGCTGCACGCGGTACGGGTGGTGGCGGGCGGCCACGCCCTGCTGGCCCCCGAGATCACCGGGCGGCTCATCGCGGAGTTCGCGCGGCAGCGGGTCAGCGCTCCGCCGAAGCGCTCGATCGACGGGCTGACCGCACGCGAGGCCGAGGTCCTCGTCCTCATCGCCCGGGGTCTGTCCAACGCGGACATCGCCGACCGGCTGACCATCACCGACCACACGGTGAAGACCCACATCAACCGGCTGTTCGCGAAGATGGGGCTGCGGGACCGGGCGCAGGCGGTGATCCTGGCGTACGAACTGGGTCTGGTGGTGGCGGGGAACTCAGGCCCCTGAAGGCACCCCGGCCCCTGCCAGCACCACCGTCTCCGCCGCGTCGAAGCGGACGCCCACGGCCGCGCCCTCGTCCGGAGTGTCCCGCAGGGCGCATTCGGCCTCCAGCACCGGCGCGTTCTCGGGCAGCAGCCGTACGGTCACGTGGTTCCCCCGGAAGGTGCGGACGCCGACCGTGCATCGCAGGCCGTCCTCGGGAGCGCCGATCCGGACTCCGGCGGGCCGGACCAGCAGATCGACCTCGCCCTGCGGGGAGCCCTCGGGCACCGGGACCTTGCCCCAGGCGGTGGCGGCGGCCTGTCCGGTGACCGTGGCGGGGGTGACGTTGTCGAAGCCGAGGAACCGGGCGACGAACGCGGAGGCGGGGCGCTGCCAGACGTCCAGCGGAGTGCCCTCCTGCGCGATCCGGCCGTCCCGCATCACGACGACCCGGTCGGCGAGCGCGAACGCCTCGCCCTGGTCGTGCGTGACGGCCAGCACGGTCGTCCCCAACTCCTGGAAGAGCGTGCGGAGTTCCACGACGAGCCGTTCACGCAGGCTCCGGTCGAGCTGGCCGAGGGGCTCGTCGAGCATCAGCAGCTTCGGGCGCGGGGCGAGCGCGCGGGCCAGGGCGACGCGCTGCTGTTCGCCGCCGGAGAGCGCGGCGACGGCCCGGCGTTCCGCGCCCGGCAGACCGACCAGCTCCAGGAGTTCGCGGACCCGGGCGTTCGTCCCGGCCCGTCCGACGCCGTGCATGCGCAGCCCGAAGGCGACGTTGGAGCCGACGTCCCGGTGCGGGAAGAGCTGGTGGTCCTGGAACATCAGGCCGAGCCCGCGCCGGTGCACCGGGACGCCCGCCTGGTCCTGTCCGGCCAGCAGCACCCGGCCGCCGTCCATGGGCTGGAGCCCGGCGACGGCCCGGAGCAGGGTGGACTTGCCGCTGCCGCTGGGCCCCAGGACACAGACGATCCGGTGGTCGGCGACCTCCAGGTCCACGGCGTCGAGCGCGGCCCGCTCCCCGAACCGTACGGTGGCTTCCCGCAAGCTCAGCATGTCGTTCAGAACTCCCCGGATCGGTCGGTGCGGATGCGCTCCAGGAGCAGCAGCGACACCGCGCACACCAGCATCAGAATCGTGCTCAGGGCCATCGCCTGCCCGTAGTTGAGCTCCCCCGACCGGCCCAGCAGCCGGGCCACGGCGACCGGCAGGGTCGGGTTGTCGGGCCGCGCGATGAAGACCGTCGCGCCGAACTCCCCGAGGGAGACGGCGAAGGCGAAGCCCGCCGCGACCAGCACCGCCCGTCGCACCAGCGGCAGGTCGACCTCCCGCCAGGCCCGCAGCGGTGATGCCCCGAGCACGGCGGCGGCCTCCCGCAGCCGGTCGTCGACGGCCCGCAGGACGGGCAGCATGGTCCGTACGACGAAGGGGACGCCGACCAGCGCCTGGGCCAGCGGGACCAGGATCCAGGAGGTCCGCAGGTCGAGCGGCGGCTTGTCCAGGGTGATCAGGAAGCCGAAGCCGACGGTCACGGCGGACACCCCGAGCGGCAGCATCAGCAGGGCGTCGAAGCCGCGGACCAGCCGCCCGGCCCGCCGGGTCAGGGCCGCCGCCGCGAGCCCGCCGATGACGAGGGCGATGAGCGTCGCGACGAGCGCGTACCGCAGGGAGTTGCCGACGGCCTCCAGCGGGGGCACCAGGAACGTGGAGGAGCCGCCCGCCCCGACCGACTGGAGGGCCTCGTAGTAGCCGAAGCCGTAACCGCCGGGCCCGTCTGCTCCGTCGAGGGATCGCTCCACCAGCACACCGAGCGGCAGCAGGATCAGCAGCAGCGCGGTGAGCAGAACGCCGCCGAGCAACGCCCACTGTCCCGCGCCACGCGGCCTCCGCGAGGTCTGCGCCGGGTCGACCAGCTTCAGCGCCCGTTCCCGGCGGCGTACGGTCGCGGCGTGCACGGCGAGGATTCCGCCGACCGCGGCGAACTGCACCAGGGTCAGCACAGCGGCGGTCGGCAGGTCCAGCAGTTGCGCGGTCTGCCGGTAGATCTCCACCTCCAGGGTGGAGTACGCCGGTCCGCCGAGGATCTGCACGACGCCGAAGGAGGTGAACGTGAAGAGGAAGACCATCAGCGCGGCGGCGGCCACGGCCGGGGCGAGCGCGGGCAGTGTCACCCGGCGGAACGCGGCGAACCGTCCGGCCCCCAGCACCCGGGCGGCCTCCTCCTGGCGCGGGTCGAGCTGGGACCAGAGCCCGCCCACCGTGCGGACGACCACGGCGTAGTTGAAGAAGACGTGGGCCAGCAGGATCGCCCACACGGTGGTGTCGAGCCGGACGCCCCACAGCTCGTCGAGGAGCCCGCCGCGCCCGAGCAGCGCCAGGAACGCGGTGCCGACGACGACGGTGGGCAGCACGAACGGCACGGTGACGACCGCCCGCAGCACCTGTTTGCCCGGGAAGTCGAAGCGGGCGAAGACGTACGCCCCGGGCAGGGCGATCAGCAGGGTGAGCGCGGTCGAGGCGAGGGCCTGCCAGGTGGTGAACCAGAGGACGTCGAGGATGTCCGCGCGGCTCAGCACCTCGCCGATCCGCCCGAACTGCCAGGCGCCCTCCGCCTTGAGCCCGCGGCCGACGATGGCGGTCACGGGATAGGCGAAGAACAGCGCGAAGAACGCGACGGGCACGGCCATCAGGCCGAGCCGCACCGCGGCTCCGCGCCGCCCGGACCGCCGCCCGGACCCGCTGCCGGCGGGCCGGGCGGCTTCCTTCTTCGGCTCTACTTCAGGACCAGCGACTGCCACGACTGGATCCACTGCTCACGGTTGGCGGCGATCTTCTCGGGCGTGACGGTGGGAGGCGTGTCGACCTTCTCGCCGTGCTTCGTGAACAGCTCCGGCAGCTCGGCGTCCTTGACGACCGGGTTGACGAACATGTTCAGCGGCATGTCCTCCTGGAACGTCTTGCTGATCATGAAGTCCAGCAGCGCCTTGCCGCCCGCCTCGTTCTTCGCCCCGGTCAGCAGCCCGGCGTACTCGGTCTGCCGGAAGCAGGTGCCGGTGGCGACCCCGGTGGGGGCCTCCTTCGGCTGGGGGTCGGCGTAGAGCACCTCGACGGGCGGGCTGGAGGCGTAGGAGACGACGAGCGGCCGGTCGGCCTTGGCCTTCTTGCCGCCGGCGGAGCCGGAGAACTCCTCGTTGTACGCCTGCTCCCAGCCGTCGACGACCTTGACGCCGTTGGCCTTCAGCTTCTTCCAGTACGCCTCGTAGCCGTCCTCGCCCTCGGCGGCGATGGTGCCGAGGAGGAAGCCGAGACCGGGCGAGGAACTGGCCGCGTTCTCCGTGACGAGAAGGTTCTTGTACGCGGGCTTCAGCAGGTCCGCGAAGGTCTTCGGCGGGGCGAGCTTCTTGTCGGCGAAGTACTTCTTGTCGTAGTTGACGCAGATGTCACCGGTGTCGACGGGCGTGACGCGGTGCTTCTCGTCCGTCTGCGTGTCCGGCGCGACGCGGTCCAGGCCCTTGGCCTCGTACGCGGTGAAGAGACCGTTGTCGAGGGCGCGGGAGAGCAGGGTGTTGTCGACGCCGAAGAAGACATCGCCGCGCGGGGAGCCCTTGGTCAGGATCTCCTGGTTGAGCGCGGCTCCGGCGTCGCCGCTCTTGAGGGTCTTGACCGTGTAGCCGGTCTCCTTCGTGAACGCCTTCAGCACGTCGTCCGAGACGTTGAAGGAGTCGTGGCTGACCAGGGTCACGGTCTTGGAACCGCTGCCCTTGGACGCCCCGGAGCCCGCGGAGCCGTCGTCGCTGCCGCAGCCGGCGAGCACGGTGACGCCGAGCGCCGCCGCGAGCGCGGTCGCCGCGTACTTCGTGGTGGTGTTCATGTGATTCCTCCTGGAGGTGACCAGGAAGAGACGCGGCCCCACCCGCTGTCCGGCGAACCGGAAGCGGGCAGGGCGCAACAGCTTGAGTAAGGTCCGAACTTCCTACCCGGAATGACCCGGGCGAGGTTCAGAGGGTCTGCGGCCAACCTGTCCTTGGTGCCGCACTCTCAGCGCTGTGGCGCTCCCCTGTCGGAATATGAAGTTGATTTCGGCCCAGGCTACACCGGTGGTTTCCGGCCGGACCGGAGAGGCCCGGGAGTCGCGGGCGCCCGGAGACCGCCCGCCCGGGAACCTCCTAGCGCTCGGAGGCCGCCAGCTGACCGCAGGCCCCGTCGATCTCCTGACCGCGGGTGTCCCGGACGGTGACCGGCACGCCGTGGGCCGCGATGGCCTCGACGAACGCCTTCTCGTCCTCGGGGCGCGAGGCGGTCCACTTGGAGCCGGGCGTGGGGTTCAGCGGGATCAGGTTGACGTGCACCCGCTTGCCCTTGAGAAGCCGGCCGAGCAGGTCGCCGCGCCAGGCCTGGTCGTTGATGTCGCGGATCAGGGCGTACTCGATGGAGATCCGGCGGCCGGACTTCTCCGCGTACTCCCAGGCGGCGTCCAGGACCTCGCGGACCTTCCACCGGGTGTTGACGGGGACCAGGGTGTCGCGCAGCTCGTCGTCCGGGGCGTGCAGCGAGACGGCGAGGCGGCACTTGAAGCCCTCGTCGGCGAAGCGCAGCATGGCCGGGACGAGGCCCACGGTGGAGACGGTGATCCCGCGCTGGGAGAGACCGAGGCCGTCCGGCTCGGGGTCGGTGAGCCGGCGGATGGCGCCGACGACCCGCTTGTAGTTGGCGAGCGGCTCGCCCATGCCCATGAAGACGATGTTGGACAGCCGGGCGGGACCGCCGGGCACCTCACCGTCGCGCAGGGCGCGCATGCCGTCGACGATCTGGTGCACGATCTCGGCGGTCGACAGATTGCGGTCGAGGCCGGCCTGCCCGGTGGCGCAGAAGGGGCAGTTCATCCCGCAGCCGGCCTGCGAGGAGATGCACATCGTGACGCGGTCCGGATAGCGCATCAGGACGGACTCGACGAGCGTCCCGTCGTGCAGCTTCCACAGGGTCTTACGGGTGGTGTCGTCGTCGCAGCTGATGTGCCGGATCACGGACATCAGCTCGGGGAACAGCGCCTCGGCGAGCTTCTCCCGCGACGCGGCCGGGATGTTGGTCCACTCGGCCGGGTCGTGCGCGTACCGCGCGAAGTAGTGCTGCGAGAGCTGCTGGGCGCGGAACGGCTTCTCGCCGGTCGCGGCGACCGCTTCCTTGCGCTCGGCGGGCGTGAGGTCGGCGAGGTGCCGCGGCGGCTTCTTGGCTCCGCGGGGCGCGACGAAAGTGAGTTCTCCGGGTGCAGGCATAACCCTTCTAGTGTCGCAGATCAACTCCGATGGCCCAGCCCAGAGCGGGGTGGGGGTGGTCACCTGTGGGTACCGACTGTCGGCGTTGGTCAGCCTCGTACGGCCCAGGGACGGCCCGGAGAAAGTTCTTCCAAGCAGTCCTCGTGCTGTAGGACTCCTAGGGCAGGATGACCTGGGACCAGCCCTGACGTCCCCTCCACTTGAGGATCCGAGCCCATCGAACACATGAACGCCACACTGGAGAAAACTTTCGAACTCTTCGCTCGAAGCATCAGCTTGAGCCAACATCAGCTTGATGTTGCGCTAGAGCGCGCCAAAGAGATTTGCCAATTCCTTTCACAAGACACTGCGGTTCAAGAGTGCAAAATTACCGGCTCCATGGCTCGCTCAACCGCGATTCAAAAATATTCCGACGTGGACATCGTCGCCACACTGAACAAGCCCTCACCTACGACAATCACTCCCGAGTCCCTCACATCAAGCCTATTGAACATCCTGAAGCCCACCTATCAGGAAGCTGGCATCTCAGAAAACACGGTTCGCATCAGCTTTAACCGTGGTCCCGAGGTAGACGTAATTCCCGCCATCCCCGATGCCACCAACCCTACCGGTGGGCCGACCTACAAGATCCCGTCGGCCGACCGAACCGAATGGAACACTTACGCCCCCGAGGAGCGCAATCAAAAGATAAACCGAAAGGGCGAACTACTGGGGGACAACTTCACCCAGCTTATTAAGATAGTCAAGTGGTGGAGTAAAGAACATGGACAGCCCATCGCATCGTACGAAATCGAAAATATTGCATCGTCTACCTTCCCTTGTCAAATTCCGTCTATCACGCGCGCAATAGTTGAATTCTTCGAAAATGCGGAATCTTCATCCACGAAGCGCCAAAGCAGCCACTCCGCCTTGATCTCGAAAGCGCGAATCATTGCCAATAGAGCCCTTCAGTGCGAGCAGCAAGGAGACACGCGAGGGGCTCTCAATCACTGGGGGATTTTGCTAGGTGACCAGTTCGCAGGCGTCGTCTCACGAAATCATCGCACTGGCTAATGCGCAGCTTGAGAAAGCAGCGACAGGCTACAAGGCGAGCAGGTGGCTCCAGGTAGCAACCTTTGTCCTGAGTGTCACATCGGTCTTCATCACGAATCCGCTAACCTATATCCCTGCCCTCATCGCTTTGGGCGTCCAGGTGTCATCTTGGGTTACGCGAAACAGGGCGGCTAAATGCCACTCGGCTGGCGAGGAGGGACGAATCCGCGGGCTCCTGCTCGATGCTCTCGGCACAATCGAAGAGCGGGTCGACCTCAATAACTGGTTTGGCCGCGTAACTCCACCTGCAGGAGAAACGCACCCCGCCCCCGTTCCGTCGGACTATTTCGCTAGCACCGCCCCCCTCGGCATGAAGCGACTCTGTGATCACCTCCAAGAAAACGCCTTCTGGGGGAAGCAGCTATATAAATCGACTGCAGAATATTACGGACGCATGCTGTGGGTATTTTCCACTGTCTCTGTCGGAGTTATCCTTATCGCTATCCCAATAACCTCCGATGAGAACGATATTATTCTGGCGCGCTTGATCGTCGTCGCCCTGGCATCTGGAGCAGCATTTACGCAGCTGACTGAAGTCATGGCGTGGAGATCAGCGGAATCAAAGAGCGAGATTCTTGACCGACGTCTCGATTCGCTCGCAACCTTCACCGAGGAAGAACTGTCCACGTCACAAATTGGCACAGTTTTGTCAGCCTATGGTGACTACTGTATTGCCACCTCGGGAGCACCACCGGTTCCGAGCTGGGTCTATCTGCGTCAGAAGGACCGTGTGAATGCCCTCTGGGCGAGGAGGGGAACCAGCTGAAGGTCGGCGGAGCGGCTTTGGGCTGGAGCTGCTTTGGGGCGAGTGATCATGGCCCCGTAAGCTTCCGGCGCGTCGGGCAGTCTGTGGACCTGCCCGTTAAAGCACGACGTTGGGGCCATGATCTTCGAGGCTCGCCCCAAAGTGGCTGCCTAAAGCCGTGGAGCCGACCGCCCCAGCCACAGAGGGTGTCTCCCCCCCCTTCATGCCCGCAGCCGCCGAGCGCGCCGCCGGGCGCGGCCAGCCGGGGCGGAGACAGGAGGCAGGCCGCGCCGCAGAGGCGGCGCGCGCCCGCGCCGCGCGCGGGCCTTGATGAAGTAGGGAAAGTCTTACCGCACTCTGATCTGCAACCGCTCGAACGTGGGCTGTCGACTCTCTGCTCGGCTCGGCTACCGTTCCATCCATGCCTTCTGCACTGGACACACCCCAGGGAGCGGCCGAACTCGCCGAGTCCCTGCTTCCTCCGCTCGGAAACCGTTGGCTGCACACTCAGGCCGTGGCCAATCGGGCTCGCGAGGCCTCGGCGGCTGTGTCCGGAGCTGACCGGGATCTCCTCGTCGCAGCCGCATGGCTCCATGACATCGGCTACGCGCCCGAGCTGCGTGACACCGGGTTCCATCCCCTCGATGGTGCTCGGCACCTCGAATCGCTGGGTGCGCCGGCGCGCCTGGTGCGGCTGGTCGCTCATCACTCGGGAGCCGTGTACGAGGCGGAGCAGCGCGAGCTCTCGGCAGAGCTGGCCGTCTACGAGCGGGAAGACTCGCCGGTCCTGGACGCCCTGATCTTTGCCGACATGACGACCGGCCCCGCCGGGCAGTCCTTCGACTTCGACGTCCGGATCGACGAAATCCTTGTTCGATACGAGCCGGGCAGCGAGGTGCACAACGCGATCAGCAAGGCGCGGCCCTACCTTCGGGGCGCTGTCGAACGGACCCGCGACCGCATGGCTCATCACCCGATGTAAGGCTCCGCCCGGTCGGCCAGGCCGTGCTCGATCCGCATGCGCATCGATGGGTGGATGTTCAGCTGGTCCAGCTTGCTCGGGTCGACGAAGGCCACTTCCTTGCTCTCGCTGCTTGTCCGCAGCTCGCCGCCGGTGATGCGGGCGTGGAAGCAGATGGAGAACTGTTGACGGACCTCGCCGTCGTCGTACGCCATGACGTGCTCGGGGTTGGTGTAGATGCCGACGAGGCCGGTCACCTCCACGTCGAAGCCAGTTTCTTCCTTCGTCTCGCGTACGGCTGCGCCGGGCGCTGACTCGCCCAGGTCGATGCCACCTCCGGGCAGGGCCCAGAGGTCGTTGTCGGTCTTGTGGATCAGCAGGACTTCCCCGGCCTCATTGCGGGCCACGGCGGTCACGGAGGGAACAAGGCTGTTCGCCTTCGGGGCATTGGGATCGTTGAAGTAGTCAACACGGGCCATGTGTTCAGCGTTGCACGTCCGGGGCCCGCTATGCCTCCCGGCCCCGCTCCCATGCGTAGTCGAAGCTCCGCAGGTAGTGCCGGAAGGTCCGCGCTCCGGGGAGGTACCGGAAGTGCATCACCGGGTTCTGGCCGGCGGGAGCTCCGAGTACGTGCGGGTTCACGAGAACGTCCTCGTCGAACCGGTAGATCGAGTTGTAGAGGATCGTGTCGTGCAGCCGGACTTCGACCCCGGGCGTCGACATGGCGGGCTCTAGGTAGCGGCGGGTGATCCGGGCACGTGCGGCCAGATCGCCGCCGATGCCCTCCTCTTCGCCACGCTGGCGGACCGCTTCGGAGTCGGGATCGCCGAGCAGGATACGGACCTGGGCTCCCGCCTTCGCCTTCTCGGCCAGTTGGTCGGGCAGGTCCGGATTGCCGTCGAAGAGGAACAGTCCGGCGTACACGAGGATGTCGACCTGGTCCGTCGCCTTCTCGATCAGGGATGACCAGAGCGGGGCGGGCACCGCGCCACGGTGCGGGTAGTACGTGATCAGCTCGGAGGTGCTGGCCTTCTCCGCCTGCTTCTCCACGGACGGCCAGATGTAGACCTCATCGGCTCCGAGGAGGCTCGCCGCCTTCCAGCGGTGCCCGCGGTGCGGAGTGCGGCCGGTGGTGATCCACCGCTCGACGCTCTTGGGATCCACTCCGACGTGCTCGGCAACGGACTGGATCGTCTCGCCCTTCGCCGAAATTGCCGCGCGCAGACGCTCATTCGCCATGACGTGCCCTCCACCGGGACCACTAGGGACGTTTTGACGATAACTCAGACGTCCCCAAACGTCCATACGGACGGTGATGCGTCCACCCTCTCCTGCGGTCTCCTGATCTCACCGACGGGATGTCGGTCAACACCACACCGATTGAGGAGACAAGACGATGCGTCAGATCCCCGTGGACACCGCGAACGCCACCGTGATGGTCGCCAAGGCTCCGCAGCCGAAGATCAAGGACCGCCGTACCGGTGAGATCGCCCTCGACAAGGACGGCGTGACCCTCATGACCGTGGAGGTCATGTTCTCTACCCCGGACGAGGTCGAGATCCTCAAGCTCACCGTTCCGCAGCCGGGCGTCTCCGAGGACCTGGCCATGGGCACCCCGGTCGCGCTGACGGGCCTCGTCGCCTCGGCGTGGGAGAACGAGTTCAACGGTCAGAAGCGCCACGGCATCGCCTTCCGCGCGGTCGCCGTGACCTCGCTGGCCGCTGCTGCCTCGAAGCCGAAGGCTGCCTGATCATGACCTGGTTCACGGTCGCTCTAGTGCTGGTCGTCGCCGCTGCGGGTCTCCTGCGGTGGCGGCGCCCCGCCTGGTACTGGCTGACCTTCGGGGTCACCCTCGCCTCGCTGCGGGTCCTGGTCCGCTACGCCTCGGTCATGGACGCCTGCGGGCTGACCGTCCCGCCTGCCCGCTGGCGTCTGGCCCTGGCCCGGATGGCGAACCGGGAGGTCCCGCAGTCCCGGCCTCCGCGGATCCTGCGGATACGGCCCACCCGCACCGGCCTGGTCCTCCGCCTGGGCCTGCGCCCCGGACAGGACGCCTTCGACGTCGCGGCGTCCGCCGACCGGCTTCGCCACTCCTTCGCGCTGTACGGCGTCACTTCACGTGAGCTGCGCTCGGGCGTGGTCGAGGTACGGATGACCGGCTACGACGTGCTCAGGCGAGTGCAGATGCCGGCCAAAACCGACGCCCGCCCGATGCGGGTCCCGGTCGCCCTGCGCGAGGACGGATCGGTGCACTACCGCGACTACCGGACCGTCCCGCACGGCCTCACCCTCGGCGCCACGGAATCAGGGAAGTCCGTCTACCAGCGCAACCTGGTCGCCGGTCTGGCTTCGCTGGATGTCGCGTTGGTGGGCATCGACTGCAAGCAAGGGGTGGAACTCTTCCCGCTGGCACGCCGGTTCTCCGCGCTCGCCGACAACCCTGACACCGCCCTCGCCCTGCTCGAAGCGCTCGTCACGCACATGGAGGACGTCTACCAGCTGATCCGCGCCAACCAACGGATCACGGTGAACGTCCCGGATGCGGAGATCGCCGCCGACATCTGGGACCTGCCCGACGACCTGCGCCCGGTCCCGGTCGTTGTCCTGGTCGACGAGGTCGCCGAACTCGCCCTCTTCGCTTCGAAGGACGACGAGAAACGACGCGACCGCATCATCACCGCCCTGGTCCGCCTCGCCCAGCTCGGCCGCGCCGCCGGCATATACCTCGAAATCTGCGGACAGCGCTTCGGCTCCGAACTCGGCAAGGGCATCACCATGCTCCGCGCCCAGCTCACCGGCCGCACCGCACACCGCGTCAACGACGAATCCTCCGCCAACATGGCCTTCGGCGACATCGCCCCGGACGCCGTCCTCGCCGCCATCCAGATCCCCACCGACACCCCCGGCATCGCCGTTACGGGCGACGCCTCCGGCGGCTGGTCCCGCATCCGCGCCCCGCACACCTCGCTGCGCGAGGCTGTGAACATCTGCAACAAGCACGCTGAGCGCACCCCGGAACTGCCCGCCCTGGCAGCCTTCCGCCCCGCCGTCGCCCCGCTGCCCCCGGCCCGCGTGCCGCTATCCAAGACGGCTCCCGCTACGGCCTGACCCCTCCCTCGCTTCCTCGGTCGGCGCGACCGCCTTCGCGCCAGGTCCATACCCGAGCCATGCCCGAAACGGAGTGACCCCCGTGAGCCTGAACCCGTGCCCCGAGCACTCCCCGCTCCCGTGCCCGGTCGATCCGCTGGAATCCGCCCTGCTGTCCGCCTGGAGCAACTCCCCGGACGTCATGGACGAGTACCGCGACGAGGAATCCGAAGACGCCTCCGACTCCGGCCAGGACCAGTGACGTGATGTCCTCGCGACTGCGTATCGACGCCGTCCTGGTCCAGGCCGTCATCGCCGGAGCGCTGTCCTTCGCCCACCTGCATGACCTCGCCGCCGCTGCCGGACAGGACGGCTGGAAGGCCTGGGCTTACCCGGTCTCGGTCGACCTGCTGCTCGTCGCTGCCTGGCGACGGCTTCGCACTGATGGACCGTCCCGGCTGGCCTGGTGCTGGTTCGTTATCGCCCTGATCGCTTCGCTAGGCGCTAACGTCGCCACCGCCGGACTCCTCGACCTGGGCAACGTCCCCGCCTGGCTGCGCATTCTCGTCGCCGCCTGGCCCGCCCTGGCCTTCATGGGCGGCACTCTCCTCGCCCACTCGGCCGGAGACCAGGTGCCGGATCCGTCGGCACCCGCGCTCCACCTCGACCCCGAACCGGCGACCGAAGCGGAGGAGTTGGACGCTCCCCCGGTGCCTGCGGTCGAGGAAGCTCCGGCCCTTCCCGCACCTGAGCCCGTCGCGGCTCCACCCGCGGTTCCCGCTCCTCCGGTCCCGGCCGCGCTGGTTGACCACGCCCGCAAGGTCGCCGACGACCACCAGGCCCGGACCGGAGCGCCGATCGACAGCGACACCCTGCGCGCCCGCCTCGGCGTCCCGCCACAGCTGGCCGACGCCATCGCCGCCCAACTCGCCTGACCCGAAGGGAGAACCACCTACATGCCTGCCCGCGACCACTTCCACTCCGTCATGCGGATCGGCCCCGTGCAGATCGGCACCCACCGCGACCGCCACGGCCACACCAAGCACGCCGCCGTGTGCACCAACGATCGCTGCGGCTGGTCCGCCGACTACTCCAGCCAGACCGCCGCCCAGCTCGCCGCCCGCACCCACCGCTGCACCGCCCGCTAGGAGGCCACCGCCATGGAAGTCCCGCTCTGGTTCGCCCTCGCCGCCATCGGCTACCTCGGCTGCAAGCTCATCCGCCCGCCGCTCTGGCTGGTCCTGGTGCTCCTCCTCGGCGGCTACCTCATCGCAGACAGCCTCCTCGCCCCCGTCATCGACACCGCCGTCAAGTAGCCCGCCCGCGAAGGGAGATCGCTGATGTTCCGCCCGAAGATCCCGACCATGCCCCAGCCGACCGGCCTGATCACCCCGCCCGCCGCCATCGAACCGACCGCAGTCATCCAGCACCAGCCGACCACCACCCCGGTCGTGCCGGCCCCGGCTACGGCGTCTGCCCGGCCCACCGTCCAGCTCACCCCGGGCGCCGTCGTTGCCCTCGTCGGTGGCGGCACCGCCGTGGTCCTGGTCGTCGGCGCCGTCCTGGTCTCGATGCTCCTCGCGGTCGCCGTCACCGGCGCCTCGGTCGCAGTCTGCGCCCTGGTCATCCGCTCGCTCATCAGCACCGAAGCCAAGCGCCACTGACCGGCCCCCGGGCGGCCTCAACCGCCAAGTCTCCGCCGCCCGGGAGCCCTGCCCCATTCCGAATCCGAAGAGCCGGAAGGAACCCCCAGCATGACGCACCGCATCTGCCCCAACTGCGACGGATACGCTTCCGCCGCCATCACCCTCGGCGGCCGCGACCAGAACGGCCACCTGCGCACCATCACCGCGCACTGCCCGGCCTGCCACGGCACCGGCACCACCCTCACCCGCAGCACTCGGGAGGGCGCCCGTGCCTGACCTGCTGCTCGACCCGACCACCCTCGGCGACCTGCTGAGGGTGGCTTCGGCGTCCGACTACGACCGCTGGCACGAGCAGATCCGCCGCACCGGCGGCTGCTCCGACCCCATCCACCTCACCGGCTGGACGATCGGCAAAGACAAGGTCACCGGCGAGACGCTGCATCACTACTCCACCGAGAACGAGCCGGGCGGACGCCTCCGCCTCGCCTGCGGCAACCGCCGTGCCTCCCGCTGTCCCTCCTGCGCCTGGACATACGCGGGCGACACCTATCACCTCATCCGGGCGGGCCTGGCTGGAGACGACCGCCGCGCCATCCCTGCCACCGTCCGCGACCACCCCCGCGTCTTCGCCACCCTCACCGCCCCGTCCTTCGGCCGCGTCCACAACCGCCCAACCATGGCGCTTGCGGCTGCGGCACCCGCCACCTGTCCGACGATCCCGCCCTCGGCACCGCCCTCGATCCGGCCAGCTACGACTACGCTGGCGCCGTCCTGTTCAACAACCACGCAGGCCAGCTGTGGCAGCGCTTCACCAATCGGCTCCGCCGCGAGGTCGCCGCCCGCGCGGGTTTGACACAGCGAGAGCTGAAGGAAGCGGCTCGCCTGTCGTACGGAAAGGTCGCCGAGTTCCAGAAGCGCGGCGCTCTGCACTTCCACGCCGTGATCCGCATCGACGGCCCCGATGGCCCCGACACCCCGCCACCGTCCTGGGCCACGGTCGACCTCCTGACTGACGCGATCCGCGCCACCGCCGCACACTCCTACACCTCGGTCTCCGTCCCGGCCGCCGACGAGCAGCCCGCCCGTACCTTCCGCTGGGGCACCCAGCTCGATGTACGCCCGGTCAAGGCCTTTGGCGACGGCTCCGACATCACCGAACAAGCCGTTGCCTCGTACGTCGCCAAGTACGCCACCAAAGCAGCCGAGAACACCGGAACCCTGGACCGCCGCATCGGCGAACTCTCCGAGCTCGACCGCCACCAGGTCCCCGAGCACACCCGCCGCTTGATTGAAGCGTGCAAGCGGCTCGACCCGCTGTATCCCGACCGCCGCCTGTGGGCCTGGGCTCACATGCTCGGCTTCCGCGGCCACTTCTCATCCAAGTCCCGCCGCTACTCGACCACCCTCGGCGCCCTCCGCCAGACACGCGCCGACTACCGCGCCGCCCAGGAACGCCAAAACCTCGACCTGGACGAGCGCGAGCCGGACACAGTCCTCGTCCTCGCCGACTGGCAATACGCCGGCCACGGCCACACTCCCGGCGAATCTGCCCTCGCCGCCACCATCGCGCGAGACCTCCGGCTCAACCGCGAAACCGCCCGCGAGGCCCTGCTCGAAGTGCTCGCCGACGAAAGGGGGTGCTGACCTTGGCCTCAGAGCTGCCGAGCCGGTTCTTAACTCCTGAGGACCTGGTCGAGATGTTCGAGCTTCCCAGCGTCGAGACGGTCTACCAGTGGCGACGCAAGCGCACCGGTCCGCGCGGCTTCCGCGTCGGCCGGCACCTTCGCTTCGACCCGAGCGACATACGGGCCTGGGTGGATTCACAGCTTGGGGAGGCTGCCTGATGGCTGGCCACATCCAAGATCGCTGGTACAGGACCGAGCCCGGCTCGGACGGCAAGCCGGTAAAGGCCAAGACCGACCGCTACGGCAACGGGCTCCGCTACCGGGCCCGGTACGTCGGACCTGACGGCACCGAGAAGAGCAAGTCCTTCCCGGACCGTCAAAAGCGCCGGGCGGAAGAGTGGTTGGCCGAGACCGCTGCCGACATGTCCCGTGGCCAGTACGTCGATCCCAAGGCTGCCCGGACGACCTTCCAGCAGTACGCGGAACGCTGGATTGCCGGGCAGACGACCGACCTGAACACCCGCATCGGAGCGGAAACGCGCCTTCGGCTGCACGCCTTCCCTCGTATCGGGGCGCGTCCGCTCGGGTCTTTCCGCCCGGTCCACATCCGCGAGTTCGTTCGCGACCTGGAAAACGACTCGATAGGCGGCACCTACGCCCGCAATATCTACGCCAACGTCCGTGCGGTGCTGTCGGCCGCCGTGGATGACGGCCACCTCGCGCGGAACCCGTGCTCGGCTGCGTCCGTCCGCCCGCCCGCTGTCTCCTCTTCCCGGGTCGTGCCCTGGCTCCCGTCCCAGGTGCGGGCGGTCCGAGACGGCCTGCCCGAGCGGTACCGAGCCATGGTCGACGTCGGCAGCGGCTGCGGCCTCCGTCAGGGCGAGATCATCGGTCTGGCCGAAGACACTTTGCAGCTCGACAGCGACACCCTTCGGGTCACCGCTCAGGTGAAGCTGATCCGGGGCGTCGCGGTCTTCGCTCCGCCCAAGGGCAACAAAGAGCGGGACGTACCGCTGCCATCCTCAGTCGCCTACGCCCTGCGGCAGCACATGAAGAGTCACGCGCCCGTGAGCATCAAGCTGCCGTGGGCCAGGCCGGACGGTCCGCTCAGCGAACGGCGCCTGATCTTCACCAACACGGCCGCCGGGATCGTCTGGCGAAGCAACTTCAACATCCAGGAGTGGAAGCCTGCCCTGGCCGCGGCCGGCCTCATCCCGACGCCCGAGCCCGGCAGGCCCTACGCCTCCGCCCGGCAGCACGGAATGCACGCCCTCCGCCACTTCTACGCCTCGGTCCTCCTGGACGCAGGCGAGAGCATCAAGGCCGTGAGCGAATACCTCGGGCACTCCGATCCGGCGATGACGCTGCGGGTCTACGCCCACCTGATGCCTAGCAGCAGCGAGCGTGCCCGCCGGGCCCTGGACAGCATCTTCAGCACGGCCCAAGAGCCCTGACGGCCCAGCGACGGCCCACCGGCCACAAGGCGGCCCCCTACTGGCGACAAAACCGCTGGTAGGGGGCTTCTTCGTGCCCGGAGCACATCAGTTCTCCGGGCTTAGGCATGGTTCATCCAGTGTGGCAGACATACGGGTGAGGGCCCGACGCCCTGTGGACGACGGACCCTCACTCGTGGAACGTGCAGGTGGGACGGGGTCCCGGGGTGCCGTGGCGGTCAGCCGGAGCCCACGAACAGCACCAGCAGCAGCCACACCACCGGGGCGGTCGGCAGGAGCGAGTCCAGCCGGTCCATGATGCCGCCGTGGCCGGGGAGCAGGGTGCCCATGTCCTTGATCCCGAGGTCTCGCTTGATCATGGACTCGCCCAGGTCGCCCAGGGTGGCGCTGGCCGCGACCGCGAGGCCGAGCAGCAGGCCCTGCCACCAGGCGCCGTCGTCGATCAGGAACTCCATGCAGAGCGCGCCGGCGACCATGGCGAAGGCGACCGCGCCGAGCAGGCCCTCGCGGGTCTTGCCGGGGCTGATGCGCGGGGCGAGCTTGTGCTTGCCGAAGCGCCAGCCGACCGCATACGCCCCGGTGTCGCTGACCACCGTGAGGACGAGGAAGGTCAGCACCCGCCACGACCCGTCGTCCGCCGTCAGCAGCAGGGCGACGAAGGTGGCCAGGAAGGGGACGTAGAACGCCGCGAAGACCCCGGCGGTGACGTCCTTGAGATACCCCTCCGGTGGCTCGGTCATCCGCCAGACCAGCACCGCGAGGGCGGTCAGGGCCATGGCGACCCAGGCGCCCTCGGGGCCCCGGGCGTAACCGGCGACGACCATCGCGGCTCCGCCGACGGCCAGCGGGATCAGGGGCGCCTTGATGCCCTTGCGTTCCTGGAGGCGGGAGGTGAGCTCCCACAGGCCGACGACGACGGCGATCACTATGACGCCGATGAAGACGGCCTTCACGATGAACAGCGAGACGCCGATGACGGCGCCGAGACCCACGCCGACCCCTATGGCGGCGCGCAGATCACGCCCCGCGCGCTTCTTCTGCGGCGGGGACGGCAGCGGGGTGGACATGGGCTCCTGCGGCATCTCGTCACGGAACAGGGGGCCGCTGATGTGTGCGGCGTCCCCGTCCCGGTCCTCGCGGCTCTCCGGCTCGCTGTCTGCGTCTCTACCTGCGTCGGGAACGTCCGGCACGATGGGCATGGGCCGAGTCTGCTGGGCGCCGTGCACATCGTGGGCAGGACCCGCCGGGGCAGCCCTCATCTCGGGCGTGCCCCAGTAACCGGCTCCTTGCGGGGCGCCCCAGGAAGAGTCGTTCATCAGACTTCGAGCAGCTCGGCTTCCTTGTGCTTGAGCAGCTCGTCCACCTGCGTGACGTACTTCGCGGTGGTGTCGTCGAGCTCCTTCTCGGCGCGGCGCACCTCGTCCTCGCCGGACTCCTTGTCCTTGACGAGCTTGTCGAGGTTCTCCTTGGCCTTGCGGCGGATGGAGCGGATCGAGATCTTGGAGTCCTCGGCCTTGGTCTTGGCGACCTTGATGTACTCCTTGCGGCGGTCCTGGGTGAGCTCGGGGAAGGTCACCCGGATGATGTTGCCGTCGTTGCTCGGGTTGACGCCGAGGTCGGAGTCGCGGATCGCCTGCTCGATGTTGCGCAGCGCGGTCTTGTCGAACGGCGTCACGACGGCCATCCGCGGCTCGGGAACCGAGAACGAGGCCAGCTGGTTGATCGGGGTCAGCGCGCCGTAGTAGTCGGCGACGATCTTGTTGAACATCGCCGGGTGCGCGCGGCCGGTACGGATCGCGGCGAAGTCCTCTTTCGCGACGACAACGGCCTTCTCCATCTTCTCCTCGGCCTCGAGGAGGATTTCTTCGATCACCACGTGCTCCTGCGTGTCTTGGGTGGGCCCGGCGTCGTCATCGCCGCGCCCTGCGGGTCCTGCGTCGCGTCCTCACCTGCACGGTGTCCGACCGGCAGGCCGTTGTCCATCCTGGGGGGCCGTCAGGCCCGGGTGCTCTCGTCGCTCACGAGCGTGCCGATCTTCTCACCCTTGACCGCGCGAGCGATATTGCCCAGGGCGGTCAGCTCAAAGACGAGGATCGGCAGCTTGTTGTCACGGCAGAGCGTGATGGCGGTGGCGTCGGCGACCTTCAGATCGCGGGCGATCACCTCGCCGTACTCCAGTGCGTCGAACTTCACCGCGCCGGGGTTGTTCTTCGGGTCGGAGTCGTAGACCCCGTCCACCCCGTTCTTCCCCATGAGGAGCGCCTCGGCGTCGATCTCCAGGGCGCGCTGCGCGGCGGTGGTGTCGGTGGAGAAGTAGGGCATGCCCATACCGGCGCCGAAGATCACCACGCGCCCCTTCTCCAGGTGCCGTACGGCACGGAGCGGGATGTACGGCTCGGCGACCTGGCCCATGGTGATGGCGGTCTGGACGCGCGAGTCGATGCCTTCCTTCTCCAGGAAGTCCTGGAGCGCCAGGCAGTTCATGACGGTGCCGAGCATGCCCATGTAGTCGGACCGGGCCCGGTCCATGCCGCGCTGCTGGAGCTCGGCACCACGGAAGAAGTTGCCTCCTCCGATGACCACCGCGATCTGGGCGCCGTCGCGGACGACGGCGGCGATCTCGCGGGCGATGGTGTGCACGACGTCGGGGTCGACGCCGAGACCGCCGCCGCCGGCGAATGCCTCACCGGAGAGCTTCAGCATGAAGCGCCCGGAACCCTTGTCGTCGTCGCGCTTGTCGTCGGCCTGAATGGCGTCCGCGCCCTTGTCCATGGAAATTCTCCTCGTGCACATACGAAGAAGGCCATTGCCGGTGGGTCTGGTGTCCCTACAGCGGCAATGGCCTCCTCGTCAGATCTGCGGTCGTCCGGCGTGAGTGCGGCCGTCGACTGCGTCAGACCCTATCGGGTCCGACGCTGTTCGCCCGGACGGACTCAGATGCCGACCTTGATGCGCGAGAAGCGCTTCAGGGTGACACCGGCCTCGTCCAGGACCTTCTGGACGGACTTCTTGGCGTCCAGCGCGTACGGCTGGCCCAGGAGGGTGGCCTCCTTGAAGAAGCCGTTGACCCGACCCTCGACGATCTTCGGGAGGGCGGCCTCGGGCTTGCCCTCGGCGCGGGTGGTCTCCTCGGCGACGCGGCGCTCGGCCTCGACGACCTCGGCCGGGACGTCCTCGCGGGACAGGTACTTCGGGGCGAAGGCGGCGATGTGCTGCGCGATGCCCTTGGCCAGTTCGGCGTCGGCCTTGTCCAGCTCGACCAGAACACCGATCTGCGGGGGCAGGTCGGGCATGGTGCGGTGCATGTACACGGAGACGTACTCGCCGGTGAACTGCGCGAAGCGGTCCAGGACGATCTTCTCGCCGAGGTTGGCGTTGGCCTCGTCGACGTACGCCTGGACGGTCTTGCCGGGCTCGATCTCGGAGGCGAGGAGCGCGGCGATGTCGGCCGGGGAGGTCGCGGCGACGTGCGCGGCGAGCGTGTTGGCGACGGTCTGGAACTTGTCACCCTTGGCGACGAAGTCCGTCTCGCACTTCAGCTCGAGCAGAACGCCGGACGTCTTGTCCTCGGAGATGAGGGAGACGACGGCACCGTTCTCGGCGGAACGGCCCTCGCGCTTGGCGACGCCCTTCTGGCCCTTGATACGGAGCGCCTCGACGGCCTTGTCGACGTTGCCGTCGGCCTCGTCGAGCGCCTTCTTGCAGTCCATCATGCCGGCGCCGGTGAGCTCGCGGAGCTTCTTGACGTCAGCGGCGGTGTAGTTCGCCATGAGTCTGTATGTCTCTCTCGAAGTCTGAAAGATCTACGGGTGAACGGCGGGGGCGACGCTTGTGGCGTCGGCCCCCGCCGTCAGCAGCCGTGACGGGTGTCAGGCCTGCTCGGCGTCCGCGTCCGCGGCCGGAGCCTCGGCCTCGGCGACGGCCTCGGCCGGCTTCTCGGCGTCGGCGACCTTCTCGGTCTCGGCGGAGGACTGGACCTCGGCGGCAGCCG
Source organism: Streptomyces rubiginosohelvolus (assembly GCF_014649875.1). Lineage (GTDB taxonomy): Bacteria > Actinomycetota > Actinomycetes > Streptomycetales > Streptomycetaceae > Streptomyces > Streptomyces rubiginosohelvolus. The sequence continues at coordinate 120,330 of NZ_BMTW01000016.1, forward strand.
CGGTCTCGTCCTTCTTGTCGCCCTCGAGCAGGTCGCGCTCCCACTCGGCGAGGGGCTCGCCGGCGGCCTTCTCGCCCGGCTTCGAGTCACCGGTGGCGGCACCGGAGCGGGCGATGAGGCCCTCGGCGACGGCGTCGGCGATCACGCGGGTGAGCAGGGTGACGGAGCGGATCGCGTCGTCGTTGCCCGGAATCTTGTAGTCGACCTCGTCGGGGTCGCAGTTGGTGTCGAGGATCGCGACGACCGGGATGTGGAGCTTGCGCGCCTCACCGACGGCGATGTGCTCCTTCTTGGTGTCGACGATCCAGACGGCGCTGGGCACCTTCTGCATCTCGCGGATACCACCGAGGGTCTTCTCCAGCTTGGCCTTCTCGCGCGAGAGGACCAGGAGCTCCTTCTTGGTGAGGCCGGAGGCGGCCACGTCCTCGAAGTCGATGAGCTCGAGCTCCTTCAGACGCTGAAGGCGCTTGTAGACGGTGGAGAAGTTGGTGAGCATGCCACCGAGCCAACGCTGGTTGACGTACGGCATGCCGACGCGCGTCGCCTGCTCGGCGATGGCCTCCTGGGCCTGCTTCTTCGTACCCACGAACATGATGGAGCCGCCGTGGGCGACGGTCTCCTTGACGAACTCGTAGGCGCGGTCGATGTACGACAGCGACTGGAGCAGGTCGATGATGTAGATGCCGTTGCGCTCGGTGAAGATGAAGCGCTTCATCTTCGGGTTCCAGCGACGGGTCTGGTGACCGAAGTGGACGCCGCTTTCCAGCAGCTCCCGCATCGTGACGACGGCCATGGCCGTACTCCTTGAGGTACTCGGTTATCGCGACCGCAGGTTTGCGTTCGCGCCTGACGCCCCGACGCGCCGTGCCACGAGGGACCGAGGAGCGCGGCCACCTCCGAGAAGAGGGAGGTGGCGGGGCGTGCGAAGTCGACCCGGTGACCCGGATCGCCGTAAGAAGTGTACGGGACCGGCTGAGTGCCGGGTGACGGCGATGTCCATGGCCAGGTGACGGCGGCACCACCATCGGGTGACGGGGATGTCCACAACCGGTGAGTAGTCCACAGGAACGGCCCATGATCCCCGGAATCCCGGCCTCCGGGACATGGTGACGGGCATGCGCCACCACCGCGGCCCACGCCGCTCCCCCGCCCTCCGTCCCCTGCTGCCGCTCCCGCTGCTGGGGCTTCTGCTGTACGTGCTGCTTCCGGCCGGACCGGGCGGGCTGACCGGGGCGTCCGGGCCGACCGGATCGTCCCGGCCGTCCGCGCCCGGCCCGGCCTCCGTACCGACCGGGGCGTTGGTCTCCCTCCCGGGTGCGGATGCCGGCGTGGACGCGGACAGCGGGGCCCGGAGCTGGCCGCTGGCGGGGAGACCGGCGCTGTTACGGGGGTGGGAGCCGCCCGCCGACCCGTACGGACCCGGCCACCGCGGTGTGGATCTCGCGGCGGGGCCGGGCGCCCGGGTGCTGGCGGCCGCCGACGGCCGGGTGTCGTTCGCGGGGCGGGTGGCGGGACGCGGGGTGCTCGCCGTCGAGGTGGCCGGGAGCGGTTCGCCGCCACTGCGCACCACGTACGAGCCGGTACGGTCGCTGGTCGAGGAGGGCGCGACCGTACGCGCGGGCCAGCCGGTCGGGGTGCTGGAGGCGGGGCCGTTCCACTGTGCGGCGGACTGCCTGCACTGGGGGTTGCGGCGCGGGGACGCCTATCTGGACCCGCTCTCGCTCCTGCCGCCCGGACTGCTGCGGAGGGGGCCTTCGCGGTTGCTGCCGGTGTTCGGGGTGCCGGAGCCACACCCACCCGGCTCCTCCGGTGCCTGAGGAGCGGGGTTCGGGGCGGGGCCGCACTTACCACCCAGCCCCTCCGGCGTTTGAGGAGCGAGGTCCGGGGCGGAGCCCCGGTTCGGGAAGCGGCGGGGCGTTCCGCCGGGGGCAGGGGCGGGTCAGCCGCTCACACCGCGCAGGACCATCGCGACGGCGGTGTCCGCGATGACACCCGGCTCCTCGGCGACGCCCAGTTCGATCCGGCGTACGGCGGCGTCGACCGACCCCTGCAGGAGCATGGCGGCCAGCCTCGGCTGGGTGTGGCCCAGGTCGCCGAGCGCTTCGACGATCATGGCGATCAGCCCGCCGTGCGCGGCCCGGATCTTCTCCCGGGCACCGGCGTCCAGCTCGCTCGCGGAGATCGCGACGACCGCGCGGTGGCGGCGGTCGCCGACGAGGTCGAGCTGGCGGCGCACATACGCCTCGATCTTCGCCTCGGGCGTCTCGGCGCGCTGCATGGCGTTCTCGACCTCGGCCGCCCAGACGGGGAAGTCGACGGCGCACAGCTCCTCGACGACGGCGGCACGGGAGCGGAAGTACTCGTACACGGAGGACCGCGCGAGGCCCGTGCGCTCGGCGAGTGCGGGGAAGGTCAACGCTTCCGTACCGCCCTCGGACAGCAGGGAGCGCGCGGCGTCCAGGAGGGCGCCGCGCTGCATGGTCCGGTGCTCGGCCACGGAGGCCGCTCGAATCCTGGGCACGCATCCACTCTACGGCGGCAGGCGCGTGGAGGAAGGGCACAGCCACCGATCGGACGGCCGGCGGGTACGGAGAGGGACCCGGTGGGGGATACCGGTGAGGGATACCGGCGGGAGGTCAGCGGCCCGCGTCGGCCAGCTTCGCCCGGAGCTGGAGGACGGACTTGGTGTGGATCTGGCTGACCCGGCTCTCGGTCACCCCGAGGACGTTGCCGATCTCCGCCAGGGTGAGGCCCTCGTAGTAGTAGAGGGTCACCACGGTCTTCTCGCGGTCGGGGAGGGTGTTGATGGCCCGCGCGAGCAGTCTTCGCAGCTCGCGGTCCTCGGCGACCTCCACCGGATTGTCGGCGGCGGTGTCCTCCAGGGTGTCCATCAGGCTCAGCCGGTCGCCGCCCTCGCCGCCGACGTGCAGCAGCTCTTCCAGGGCGACCACGTTCGCCAGCGACAACTGGCTGAAAACGGCGTGCAGTTCCTCCAGCGCGATGCCCATCTCCGAGGCGACCTCGGCCTCCGATGGCGTCCGCCGGAACTGTGCCTCCAGCGTGGCGTACGCGCGCTCCACGTTCCGCGCCTTCTGCCGGACGGACCGCGGGATCCAGTCCAGGGCCCGGAGTTCGTCGATCATCGCGCCGCGGATCCGGGTGATCGCGTACGTCTCGAACTTGATGGCCCGCTCGATGTCGAACTTCTCGATGGCGTCGATCAGTCCGAAGACCCCGGAGGAGACGAAGTCGGCCTGCTCGACGTTGGAGGGCAGCCCCACGCTCACCCGGCCCGCGACGTACTTCACGAGCGGCGAGTAGTGCAGGATCAGCTGTTCCCGCAGCCGCTCGTCGCCCGTGGTCTTGTAGGAACGCCACAACTCGTCGAGGGAGGAGGGAGCGGGAGGGCGCACAGTGCCACGCGCAACCGGTGGTTTCGCCGCGCGGTCAGACCCGGAGGTGTGCTGGGGCATGTGGTGCCTTGAGCCGTTCTGCCGTGAAGTGCTGGGGGACTTGTGTCTGAAGCGGAATCCTTGTGAGCGTAGCGTGACTGCGGCGTCGCAGTCCGCGCAGGACGGGAGTTCCCCGCCGCGCGATTGCCGGTCGCCCCTTGCGCCGTCGGCGCCCGTCCGGGACCGGGGCCGTCGCCGTTGGCGCGGGTCCCGGACAGGTCACCGATCGATCGTGCGAGGTCATCGGCCTTACCTTTTCACCCGAATGCTCCAGGTCAAGTATCGCCTCGCCGCGCGTCGTCGTTGCGTGCCGAAGGAGGCGTCAACCGCCAGGCGTCGCCTTGGCGTTCGACGAACCCCAGTGAGTGCAGTTCGTACAGTCGACCGAGCGTTTCGTCGGCCGAGGTCCCCGCGGTGCGCGCGAGGTCACGGGGGTGGGTGACCCCGTGATAGGGGAGCGCGTCGAGGACCCGTGCGGTGACCGCGTCCAGGTGGTCCCTGGGCAGCACCGGGCCGCGGCGGGCCGGCGGGAGGTCGCCGATGTCCCCGACCAGCTCGACGATTTCGTCCGCGTCGGTGACGAGTACGCCCTCGCCGCGCAACAGCTCATGCACCCCTGCCGACAGCCCGCTGGTGGCCGGCCCCGGAACGCCCATCGAGAAGCGGCCGAGCCGTTGTGCCTGGCGGGCGGTGACCAGCGAGCCGCTGCGGTATTCGGCCTCGACCACGACCGTGCCCCTGGTCAGCGCGGCGATGACGCGGTTGCGCAGGATGAACCGGCTGCGAGTGGGGTGGGATGACGGTGGCAACTCGGCGACGATCAGGCCCTGTTGGGCCATGCGCCCGAGCAACTCCGCGTGCCCGCGCGGGTAGGTTACATCGACACCGCAGGCAAGCACCGCCGTCGTCGCCCCGCCCGCGGCCAGCGCGCCCCGGTGGGCGGCCCCGTCCACCCCGAACGCCGCCCCCGACACCACCACCCAGCCGCGCTCCGCGAGCCCGGAGCCGAGGGTGGCCGCCATGTGCGCCCCGTACGGGGTGCAGGCCCTCGCCCCGACCACCGCGACCGAGCGCAGGGACCACAGCCGCAGGTCGGGCCGCCCCCGCACCCAGAGCCCGACGGGCCGCGCGTCGCCGAGGTCGTCCAGCTGGCTCGGCCACTCCCCGTCGCCCGGGCAGACGAAGCGCCCGCCCACCGCGGCGACCGCGGCCAGGTCCCGCCTCGGCTCCGTGGCGGCCGCCCGCAGCCGGTAGCCGCCGAGCCGCGCGGCGGTCATGCCCGGCAGCTTCTCGGCGGAGCCGTCCTCGACGGTGAGCCTCCGCATCAGCTCGACCGGACCGATGAACCGCAGCCACCGCCCGGCACGCTCGTCCCCCGGCTCCAGCACCCGCGTCAACGCAGCCCTGGCCAACCGCTGGGCGTCGCGGTCCCGGTCCCGCGGCTCCGTACAGAGATCCCGACCCCCGTCACGCTCCCGGCCGGAGTCGCGTTCCGGGAAGAGTCCGTGCTCCCGCCCGGGGCCGCACTCCGGGGCGAGCCCGTGCGCGGGATCCGGGCCTCGCTCCCGGTCAAGCCCGGGCTCCCCGCCCCGCCCCGGCCCATGCCCGGGTTCCGGACCCGGGCCGCACTCCCACTCCCGCTCCCCGCCGAGTCCGTGCGCGGGATCCGGTCCGTGCTCCGGTACCGGGCCGGGCCCTGCCCCGGCGGCCACCCCCCGCCCCTGCTCGCCCATCACCCCGGTCACCGCTCCCCCGCCCCCATCGGCACCCCGCGCTGGATGCCCGTCCGCAGTTCCAGGGCGACCGCCACGTCCGAGGCGTCCGGACGGTCGGCGGCGCGTAGGTCCGCCACCGTCCAGGCCACCCTCAGCACCCGGTCCAAGCCGCGGGCCGTGAGGATTCCGCGTTCCAGGTCCCGTTCCGCCGCCGCCAGTGCCCCCGGGGCCACCAACAGACGGGTCCGCAGCTCGTGGCCCGGGACCTCGCTGTTCATGGTCCACGGGGTGCCGGCCAGCCGCTCGGCCGCCCGGGCCCTGGCGTCCCGTACCCGTGCGGCGACGACCTCAGTCGACTCGCCCCGGCCGCCCTGGCCCAGGAAGTCCGCTCGGTCGACCGGCTCCACCTCGACCCGCAGGTCCACCCGGTCGAGCAGAGGGCCGGACAGCCTCGCCTGGTAGCGGCGGACCACCGAGGGCGGGCACTCGCAGCCCGCGCCCGTGAGCGTGTGGCGCCCGCAGGGACACGGATTGGCCGCCAGGACCATCAAGAACCGGGCGGGCAGCCGCACCACCCCCGCCGCCCGCGCGACGACCACATGGCCCGACTCCAGCGGCTGGCGCAGCGCGTCCAGGGCCTTGCCCGAGAATTCGGGGGCCTCGTCGAGGAAGAGCACGCCTCGGTGGGCGAGCGAGACCGCGCCCGGCCTCGGGATTCCGTTCCCCCCGCCCACCAGGGACTGCATGGTCGCCGAGTGGTGCGGAGCGCAGTAGGGCGCCCGGGAGACGAGCGGTTCACCCGGGGGGAGGATGCCCGCCACGGAGTGGACCGCCGTCACTTCGAGGGATTCCTGCCGGGTCAGCGGCGGCAGGACCGCCGACAGCCGCTCGGCCAGCATGGTCTTGCCCGCGCCCGGCGGACCCGAGAGGAGTAAGTGGTGCCCGCCGGCCGCGGCCACCTCCAGCGCCTGGCGCGGGCGCAGCTGCCCCGCGACGTCCGCCAGGTCCGGCCGGTGCCCGTCGCCCCGCGCGGCGGCCGGTGCGAGCCCCGTACCGAGGCCGGTGCCGGGGATCATGAGCCCGGCCAGCATGGCGTCGGGGCGACCCTGGCCGTCGGCGGGCTCCTCGGGCACCGGTTCGTCGCACAGGACGGCGATGAGCTGGCGCAGGCTCCGGACGCCGAGGACCGAGACCCCCGGCACCAGGGCCGCCTCCCCGGCCGTCTGCTCGGGGACGACGACCTGCTCGTACCCCGCTTCGGCCGCCGCGAGGACCGCGGGCAGCACGCCCCGTACCGGACGGACCCGGCCGTCCAGGCCCAGTTCGCCGATCATCACCACGTCGGCGACCATCGCGGGGTCGATCCGCTCCGCCGCGCCGAGCACCGCACACGCCACGGCGAGATCGAAACCCGAACCGCTTTTCGGGACGGAGGCCGGGGAGAGCCCGACCGTGAGCTTCTTCTGCGGCCACTCGGCCCCGGAATTGACGACGGCCGCCCGCACCCGGTCCCGGCTCTCCACCAGGCTCTTGTCCGGCAGCCCGACCAGGGTGAAGGCCGCCACCCCCGGCTCCAGGTCCGCCTGGACCTCCACCACCACCCCCTCGACGCCGACCAGCGCCACGGAACACGCGCGTGCGAACCCCATCAGGACACCCCCCGGGCGTGCTCCGTGACCGGGGCACCGCGCCGGGGCACGATCACCCCCACCAGATCGATGCGGACCCCGCCGGGCGGTGGCCCGCCGTGCCGCTCCAGCCAGATCTCGGCGAGCCGCCTCAGCCGGTCCGCCTTGACCGGGCCGACCGCGGCCATGGGGTGTTCGAACCCGTCCGACCTGCGCGTCTTCACCTCGCAGAAGACCAGCGCGTCCCCGTCCCTGGCCACGATGTCGATCTCTCCGGCGCGACAGCGCCAGTTCCGCCCGACCACCGTCATCCCGGCTTCGGCCAGCAGCCGGGCCGCCAGATCCTCGCCGTACCGCCCGAGTGCCCCCCGTGCGTTCATGTCGGCACCACCTCCGGCACCGACTGTGACCCGGCCCGCCGAAAGATGTGGATCTTGGTGGACAACTCCGCGGATGTGGAAAACCCGGCCACCCACACGGGTGACCGGGCTTCTCCTTGCGACGTGCGACGCACGTGTCGGCGGCCCCGGCTCCATGGGGCCGCGCGGGGTCAGCCTCCCGGAAGTTCCAGATCGCTCTTGTTGAGCTCTTCGATGTTGACGTCCTTGAAGGTCAGCACGCGGACCTGCTTGACGAACCTGGCAGGCCGGTACATGTCCCAGACCCAGGCGTCCGCCATGGACACCTCGAAGAAAACCTCACCCTGGACGGAGTGCACCTGCATCTCGTAGTCGTTGGTGAGGTAGAAGCGCCGTTCGGTCTCGATCACATATTTGAACAGACCGACGACATCGCGGTACTCCCGGTAGAGCTTCAGCTCCATCTCGGTCTCGTACTTTTCGAGGTCCTCGGCGCTCATGGCATGTTTCCCCTTCAGCCGTGCGTGCCCCCATTGTGCGTCAGCCTTCGGCACCCCTGGACGATTAGACGATTTCGGGGGCCAGAACCAGCGGATCACGCGGGGGACCCTCGTCGAGGAGCGTGCGCAGCAGCTCGGCGAGTCTGGTCGGGTACACCGTCTCACGCGTCGCGAGAAGTTCGGCGGAAGTCCACCACCGCAGACCGGCGACGCTGCGCAGTTCCAGGTCGGTGAGGCCCTGCGGGGCGGTCGCGGTCTGCGTCGTACGGGCGAGGTAGTACCACTCGTCCTGGTCCCAGCGGCGCCCGTCGAACGGGAAGGAGCAGATCCGGGTCCACAGCAGCGGGCCCAGCTCGATGTCCGTGATCCCGGTCTCCTCGGCGAGCTCCCGGCGGGCCGCCTGCTCCCGGGTCTCGTCGCCCTCCAGGCCGCCGCCCGGGGTGAACCACCAGGTGTCGGCCGGATCATCCGGTTCATGGCCGTGGAGCAGCAGGACGCGGTCGTCGGGGTCCAGAAGGACCACCCGGGCGACCTTGCGGGCTCCGGAGGTCACCGGGCCCCTCCGGCAGGCGCCCTCCGGCGGCCCAGGCGCGCCGCCACAGGCCCGTACACCGCCCCGCCGAGGATCAGGGCGACCCCCACCAGGATCGCGCCCAGTTGGAGCGGCAGGGGCCCGGCGGCGGACACCCCGCCGGGCAGCGCGGCGAACGAGGAGGGCCGGTCGATCATGCCGTCCATCGGCCAGGCCACCGCATCCACCCGGGCCTGGACGGCGCTCAGCGGTACGGAGCCCTGGCCGGCGTCCTGGAGGTGGACCCGGGAGTCCAGGGAGGTGGCCCGTTCGTCGCCGAGGAGGAAGATCTTGCCCTTCGGCACGGTGGCGGAGAATTCCTGGGGCGAGGCGGGGGCCCCCTTGCCGCCGGCGGCCGTCGGGCCCTGCTCGACGTACGGCTCGTCGACGGGGGTCCCGTTGACGGTGAGGCGGCCGTCCTTGCCGCAGCAGGCCACCTTGTCGCCGCCGATCCCGACGACGCGCTTCACCATCGGTGTGGCGGCCCAGACCTCGTCGGTGAAGACCACCACGTCACCGCGCCGGACGTCGGCCCCGTCTATCCGCTCGGCGAGCACCCGGTCGCCGGGGTTCACCGTCGGGGCCATGGAGTCGGTCGGGATCGTGTACGGCTGGTAGACCACCGCCGCCCAGGCGAAACCGCCGAGGAAGAGCACACAGCCGACGGCCACGGCGAGGCCCGACACCATGGCGCCGAGCCGGCCGCGGCCGTCTTTCGCGTTTCCTGTACCGCTCATCCCAGCGCTCCCCCGTCGGAGATCGACAATCGCTGATCCGAGTCGGCACCCTACCCGGCGGTACGCCGGGCGGTCAGCCTCCGGCGGCGCCACAACACGAGGGGCACCGCTCCGGCTACACCCAGTGCCGCCGGAGCCATCGCGGCGGCCGCGTTCAGACCGGGCTGGTCGAAGGTGTCGGGGACCGGAAGGGTCGCCCAGCGGCTGAGCGGCCAGGCGACGACGATCGCGCGGCCGACGACCTCTTCGTTGGAGACCGTGCCCTGCCCCGGGAGCTCCTGGTGGTAGCGCGAGTCCAGGGAGTTCTGCCGGTGGTCGCCCATGACGAAGATCCGGCCCTCGGGCACCTTGATCGGGCCGAAGGGCTTGTCGTTGCACGGGGTGTTCCCCGGGAAGATGAACGACTTCTCGTCGAGGCTCTTCCCGTTGACCGTGACCGGGCCGTTCTCCTTGCACTCCACGGTGTCGCCGCCGACCGCGATGACCCGCTTGATCAGGTCCTTCTCCTCGGAGGACGGCATCAGGCCGATGAAGCTCAGGAACTTCTGCACCGCGTTGGGCTCCGGGGTCACGGTGTCCTCGAGCCAGCCGCCCGGGTCGTGGAACACCACGACCTCGCCGCGCTCCGGCTCCGAGCCGAACCACGGGGTCAGCTTGTCGACCAGCACCCGGTCGCCCCGCTGCAGGGTGTTCTGCATGGAGTCCGAGGGGATCGAGAACGCCTGGACCAGGAACGTCTTGATCAGCAGCGCCAGGATCAGGGCGATACCGACGAGCAGCGGCAGCTCCACCCAGAAGGACCGCTGCTTCTTGCCCTTCGGGGGCGTGCCGCCGCCCGTGGCGTCGCCCTCACCCTCCGGCGGGACCGCCGCCCCGCCCGCGGGAGACTCGTCGCGCTCCGGCCGGTCCTCGGGTTCGTCGTGTCCGGATCGTGCGCCGACCGCCAAATCCCCCACATCCACTCCTCAATACGTGCCACTGCCCGCGCCCCATCAGACGCAGGCCCACCACTCCCATAACGAGCGGGAGTTCCGCAGGGGTCGGGAGCCGGACCATTCCATCGCGATCCGGAGGTGCCACACTATTCGACCGGGCCGGAACCGCCGCCTCCGATGCTCGCGAGTCCGGGACCGCGCGGAAGGCGTCGCGCTCCTCCAGGGTGCTCCAGTGGCCGAACGGCCAGGCGATCACGACGGCCCGTCCCACGACCTCCTCCTCGGCGACCGTGCCCCGGCCGGGTTCGTCGAGGTGGAAGCGGGAGTCGGCGGAGTCGGACCGGTGGTCCCCCATCACGAAGAGCCGCCCCTCGGGGACCTTCACCTCGAACGAGATGGTCGAGGGCCGGTCGTCGGGGTGCAGGTACGTCTCGGCCAGCGGTACGCCGTTGACGGTGACCCGGCCGTCCTCGCCGCAGCACTTCACGGTGTCGCCGCCGACCGCGATGACCCGCTTGATCAGGTCCTGCTCGTCGTCGGACGGCAGCAGCCCGATGAAGGTCAGCAGCTCGGTGGCCTGCTTGACGCCGATCGGCGGGTCCTTCTTCTCCCCGGGGTTCTCCTGCTGGAGCCAGCCGCCGGGGTCCTTGAAGACCACGACGTCGCCGCGCTGCGGCTTCGATCCGAACCACGGGGTCAGCTTGTCCACGAGCACCCGGTCGCCGATCCGGATGGTCTGTTCCATCGACCCGGACGGGATGACGAACGCCTGGACCAGGAACGTCTTCAGCACGAGCGCGATCAGCAGCGCCACGACGACGAGGACGGGTATCTCCTTCACCGCGGACCTGCGGCGCTTGCGCCGGACCTTCTTGGCGAGCTTGCGGCGCTCCGCCCGGGTGGGCAGCGAGCGGGGCGCGGTCGGCCTGGTCCCGGTCGGCAGGGACGCGCGGGGGTCGGATGCGCCGCGCGGGCGTCCGCGGTTACCCATGCGCCGCGCCAGGCGCCCGTACGTCACCGAAGGCGCCGGTCCCGGTCAGCGAGCCGACCCGGGCGGGCGGCCAGCCCAGCCAGTCCACCCGGCCGGTCACCCGCTCGACGGGGACCATCCCGCCGCCGGGCGATCCGAGGTGGTCCCGGGAGTCGCTGGAGCGGCTGCGGTGGTCGCCCATCATCCACAGGGTGCCGGCGGACACCACGATGTCGAAGGGCACCCGGGAAGCGGTGTCACCGGGGTACAGATACGGCTCGTCCACCACGGTGCCGTTGACCGCGAGCCTCCCCTGCTTGTCGCAGCAGACGACGCGGTCCCCGCCCACGCCCACCACCCGCTTCACGAAGTCGGTGTCGGCGGGCTCCGCGAGCCCCAGGGAGGCCGCCGCCCCGCGCACCAGCCCGGCCAGGGGGTTCGCGTCGAGGTCCTCCCGTACGAACGATCCTGTGCCGTCGAAGACCACCACGTCGCCGCGCTCGGGCTCGGCGCCGAAACGGTACGCCAGCTTGTTCACGAGCACCCGGTCGCCGACCTGCAGCGTGGGTTCCATCGAGCGGCTGGGGATCAGGAAGGGCTGGACCACGTAGGAGCTGAACAGCAGCAGGGCGACGGTGGCCAGGACCGCCCCGGCGAGCACCCGCCGCCAGGACAGTACGGAGGCGAGGCGGGCCCGCGTACGCGAAAAGCGCGACCTCTCCCCGGACCCCGCGTCGGGTTCCGAGGAGCGGTCGCGCTCCGAGTGCTGTGCTTGCGTGTCCATCGCGGCCGAAGCTTATCCGGCCAGGCTGTGGACGGGTCACCCGCAGGGGGATGACCGGGCGACAGCTCAGTTGTCGCGCTTCTCCTTGATCTTCGCGGCCTTGCCGCGCAGCTCACGGAGGAAGTACAGCTTGGCGCGACGGACGTCACCGCGGGTGACGAGCTCGATCTTCTCGAAGATCGGGCTGTGCACCGGGAAGGTGCGCTCGACGCCGACCGAGAACGAGACCTTGCGGACCGTGAAGGTCTCGCTGACGCCCGCGCCCTGGCGGCGGATGACAACACCCTTGAACTGCTGGATACGGGAGCGGTTGCCCTCGATCACGCGCACGTGGACGTTGACGGTGTCACCGGGGCGGAACGCCGGGACGTCCGAACGGAGGGTGGCGGCATTGACGCCATCGAGCAGGGAAGCCATGGTTTCTGCTTTCTTCGCCGATGCCACAGGTCATCGACGGGAATGTTGTTGAAGAGTTCGGAGTGCTGATCGCGTCGGGCGGGCGTCTTTCCCCCTGTGGCAGGGGCGCACGCCGGACGAACAGCAGCGGCCTATTCTTCCACGGCGGTGGGCCTGCGCCAAAATCGGCCGCCGGGCTCCGGTGCGAAGCCGAGGATGGAGAGGATCTCGCGGTCCTTCTTGTCGAAGGCGCTCGCCTCACACCGCTCGATCAGATCGGGGCGGTTGAGGGCGGTACGGGCGAAGGCCTGGTCGCGCCGCCAGCGCGCGATCTTCCCGTGGTGGCCGCTGAGCAGGACGTCCGGGATCGACCGGCCGCGCCACTCGGGCGGCTTGGTGTAGACGGGGCCCTCCAGCAGGTTGGCCATCGCGCCCGGGGCGAAGGAGTCGTCCCGGTGGGATTCGGCGTTGCCGAGGACACCGGGCAGCAGCCGGGCCACCGCCTCCGTGATCACCAGGACGGCCGCTTCCCCGCCGGCCAGCACGTAATCCCCGATGGAGACCTCGACGACCCGCAGCCGGGTGGCGTACTCGTCGATCACGCGGCGGTCGATGCCCTCGTAGCGGGCCGGGGTGAAGAGCAGCCAGGGCTCGGCGGAGAGTTCGACGGCCAGTTCCTGGGTGAACGGCCGGCCGCTGGGCGTGGGCACGACGAGGACCGGGGAGTGCGCCCCGGCCTCGTAGCCGTCGGCCAGGGACTCGTCCAGGGCGTCGCCCCAGGGCTCGGTCTTCATGACCATGCCGGGTCCGCCGCCGTAGGGGGTGTCGTCGACCGTGTTGTGCCGGTCGTACGTCCACTCCCGCAGGTCGTGGACGTGGACGTCCAGCACGCCGCGGGCGCGGGCCTTGCCGACGAGGGAGACGTTCAGCGGTTCCAGGTACTCGGGGAAGATCGTGACGACGTCGAGCCGCATCAGGCGTCGCCCTTCGGCGCCTCGGCCGCGTCACCGGAGGCCGCGTCACCGGAGGCCGCATCGCCGGAGGCCGCATCGCCGGTCTCCTCGTCGCGGGAGGAGGCGATCACGGCCTCGCTCTCGTCGATCAGACCAGGCGGCGGGGTGATGACCGCACGCTGTTCCTCCAGGTCGATCTCGGTGACGATCTCCTCGACGAAGGGGATCATCACCTCGCTGCCGTCGGGACGCTCCACGATGAACAGGTCCTGCGAGGGCAGGTGGGAGATCTCGGTGATCCGGCCGATCTCGGTGCCGTCGGCGAGCACCACGTCGAGGTCGATCAGCTGGTGGTCGTAGAACTCGTCCTCCTCCTCGGGCAGTTCGTCCGGGTCCACCTCGGCGATCAGGAGGGTGTTGCGCAGGGCCTCGGCGGCGGTGCGGTCGCGTACGCCCTCGAAGCGCAGCAGGAGCCGGCCGCTGTGGACCCGGCCCGCCTCGATCGTCAGCGGGCCCGTCGCCGCCGGTTCGGTGGCCAGGACGGCGCCGGGGCCGAGCCGCAGCTCCGGCTCGTCCGTTCGTACCTCGACGGTGACCTCGCCCTTGATGCCGTGGGCGCGGCCGATCCGCGCGACTACCAACTGCACGCTGTTCTCCGATTGATGGGGTGCGGACGGGGAGGAGGAACCGTCCGGGTGGCCGACGACAAAGGCCGGGGACGGCCCGAAGGCCCTCCCCGGCCCTGGCCGGTGTTCAACTCGCTGATCAGCGAACCTGGTCCACATCGACGAGGTCGACACGGATACCGCGGCCGCCGATGGCACCCACGACCGTCCGCAGGGCGCGAGCGGTGCGGCCGTTACGGCCGATCACCTTGCCGAGGTCGTCGGGGTGGACCCGGACCTCCAGCACGCGCCCGCGGCGCAGGGTGCGCTCGGCAACCTGCACGTCGTCGGGGTTGTCGACGATGCCCTTCACGAGGTGCTCGAGAGCCTCCTCGAGCATGCTCAGGCCTCGGTCGACTCGGTGGACTCGGCAGCGTCAGCCGCCTCGTCCGCCTTCTTGTCGGACTTCTTGGCCTTGGGGGTGATGGCCTCACCCTTGGCCTCGTCGCCGTCCGCGGACAGCGCCTCGAACAGCGCGCGCTTGTCAGCCTTGGGCTCCGGCTGCAGCAGCGGCGCGGGGGCCGGGAGACCCTTGTGGGCCTGCCAGTCACCGGTGAGCTTCAGGATCGCGAGAACCGGCTCGGTCGGCTGGGCGCCGACGGACAGCCAGTACTGCGCACGCTCCGAGTTGACCTCGATGCGCGAGGGGTTCTGCACCGGGTGGTACAGGCCGATCTCCTCGATGGCCCGGCCGTCACGGCGGGTACGGGAGTCGGCGACGACGATGCGGTAGTGAGGCGAACGGATCTTGCCCAGACGCTTCAGCTTGATCTTGACTGCCACGGAAGTGGTGTCTCCTGGTCTCTGACGTGGTTGGGCACAACGAAGATGCCACGTGGGGTTGCGGTACTCGGAGTGCCCGATGGACGCGTCAGCCGGAGGAGAGAGGGGTCCTGTGCGACTGTCGAGTACAGCTAGCCATTGTGCCACACCACATCGGCTCACCCCACCGCGACCGCCGCTTCCGGGATCCGGAACGGCTTGCCGCAGCCGCCGCAGACGATCGGCGCCTGCGCCAGGACCGACGGGACGACGCGGACGTTGCGTCCGCAGTCGCAGACGGCCTTGACCCGCACGCCGCCTCCGGACGAACCGTGCCGGGCGGCAGGTCCGCGGAAGGAGCGCTTGGTGTCGGCGGCGGTGGCGACGGTGTGCGCCTTGAGGGCGCGCTGCAGCCGTTCGGTGGTCGGACGGTACCGGCGCTTGGCTTCCGGATTCAGCGTGACCAGGGAGAATCCGCTGCTGGGGTGGGGTTCCTCGGCGTGATCGAGGCCCAGCTCCTCGGCGATCGCGAGGAAGCGTCGGTTGTGGTAGCGGCCGGCGCGGGAGGTGTCTCGGACTCCTCTCGCGGCGGCGATGCCGTGGACTGCCTCATGGAGCAGTCGCTCGAAGGAGAGCTCGGCGCCACAGGCGGACGAGGACTCTCCGATCAGGGACTCGGGCGCGGCAAGATCGGGCAGCTCGGGGTGGTACCGCTGAATGTCGGCCCACGCCTGTGCCAGCTCTGCGGCAAGTACAGGTGGTGTCGTGCTCACGTCGTGACAACGAGCCCGAGTGCCCCGGTGTTCCTATTCCGGGGCATCCCAAATAATTTGCACGTACCAGTCAGTTGCCCTTGATGCGTCCGGACGAGGGCGGGTACGCAGAACTGCGGAGAAGACGCACAGCTCGCACCAAGGTGGTGCACAGCGTGCGGTACCCCCGGCGGCCGCCGATGTGAGGGCCGCGGGCGGCCCGCGGCCCTGACGAATCCGCCGGGAAGACTACCCTCCCCTCCGCTCGACGTGCCCGGCGCGGGGTGTCGGGTAAGACTGGTCGGAGAGCAGACGTGGGACGGGGCGCACGACCGGGGCACGCAAGCACTGCTCCACAACCCCTGGACGGAACGGCGGATGCGCAGTTCTCTGGCTACGGGGGTGCGGAACACTCGCACGCGGGGGACGTCCACTCGGGCACGACCGACCTCTTGGCGGATTGGGGCACTTTCCATGACACCAACGCTCGTCCGGAACCAGCTGGGCGCGGACGCCTCCGCGCCGGCGGACGCCGGTACCCGCGCACGCGACTGGGCCGAGATCCAGGAACGCATGCTCGCGCCGCTCTACGAGGCGGTGTACGACCGGATGGAAGTCGGGGCCGCCACCCGGATGCTGTCCCTCGGCTGCGGTTCGGGCCTCGCGATGCTCGTCGCGGCGGCCCGGGGGGCGCACGTCACGGGTGTGGACTCCGACCGGGAGCGCCTGGCGCTGGCCCGGGCGCGGCTGCTGCCCGACGCGGGCTGGGACGACGCGCCCGCGCACTCCCCGCACCCGGCCCGCCGTCGGGCCCGGCTGCTGCAGGACGGGGATCCCGCGCCCGTCGGCGCGGACGGCTCTCCGTACAACCTGATCACGGTCTTCGAGCCGATCGGCTGCGCGGCCGGGGACTCCGAGGGGCTGGTGCCGGCGCTGCGCTCCGCGGTGCCGCTCGCGGTCCGGGGCGCGACGGTGGTGCTGACCGGCTGGGGTCCGCCCGAGCGCTGCGCCACGGCCGCGGTGCTCCAGGTGGCCGCCCGCCTCGCGGACACCGCTCGTCCGCCGCGTACGGAGCCGGGCAGGTGGCGGCCGACGCTCCGGGACGATCTGGAGGACGTGGCGGCGCGGGCCGGGCTGAAGCCGGACGGTTCGGGCCGGGTGTCCTGCCCGTTCGGTTACGCGGACGTGGGCAGCGCGGTGCGCGGGCTGCTGTCCACCGGGCTCTTCGACGCCGCCGTACGGGCCACGGACCGCTCCCAGGTGGAGAAGGAGGTCGCGGAGGCCCTCCATCCGTACCGGCGGGAGGACGGCACGGTGTGGATGCCGAACGTCTTCCGCTATCTGGTCTGCGTCACCTGAGCGCCGCACGCGTAAGGGGCGCCCTCTCTCGAGGGCGCCCCTTACCTGTGTCGTGCTCGCTTACATGAACTTCTTGAACTCGTCCGGCAGCTCGAAGTTCTTGTCGTCCTGGGCGGGCAGACCGAACGCGCCGCCCTGGGCCGCGGCCTGCTCGCGGCGCTCCGCGGCGGCTGCCTCCTCGGCCTTGCGCTTCATGGGGTTGCCGCTCTTGCGCTTGCCCTTGGCCTGCTTGACCTGCTTCTTCTGGCGGCCGGGACCGCCGCCCATGCCGGGCATCCCCGGCATCCCGGGCATGCCGCCGCCCTGGGCCATCTTCGACATCATCTTGCGGGCCTCGAAGAAGCGCTCCACCAGGCTCTTGACCGCGGAGACCTCGACGCCCGAACCCTTGGCGATACGGGCCCGGCGCGAACCGTTGATGATCGTCGGCTCGGACCGCTCCTTGGGCGTCATCGACTTGATGATCGCGGCGGTGCGGTCGATGTCGCGCTCGTCGATGTTGTTGATCTGGTCCTTGATCTGCCCCATGCCGGGCAGCATCCCGAGCAGCTTGGAGATGGAGCCCATCTTGCGGACCTGCTCCATCTGGGCCAGGAAGTCGTCGAGGGTGAAGTCCTTCCCACCCTTGCTCGACTGGAGCTTCGAGGCCATTTTGGCGGCCTCTTCCTGGCTGAACGTCTTCTCCGCCTGCTCGATCAGGGTGAGCAGGTCACCCATGTCGAGGATGCGGGAGGCCATCCGGTCCGGGTGGAACGCGTCGAAGTCCTCCAGCTTCTCGCCGTTCGACGCGAACATGATCTGCTTGCCCGTGACATGGGCGATCGACAGGGCCGCGCCACCGCGGGCGTCGCCGTCGAGCTTGGAGAGGACCACGCCGTCGAAGCCGACGCCGTCGCGAAAGGCCTCGGCGGTGTTGACCGCGTCCTGACCGATCATCGCGTCGACGACGAAGAGGATCTCGTCGGGGCTGACGGCGTCGCGGATGTCCGCGGCCTGCCGCATCAGCTCCTGGTCGATACCGAGGCGTCCCGCGGTGTCGACGATGACGATGTCGTGGACCTTGGCCTTGGCGAACTCGATGGAGTCCTTGGCGACCTGGACCGGGTCGCCGACGCCGTTGCCCGGCTCGGGGGCGTACACCGCGACGCCGGCGCGCTCGGCGACGACGCTCAGCTGGTTGACGGCGTTGGGGCGCTGGAGGTCACAGGCGACGAGCAGCGGGGAGTGGCCCTGGCCCTTGAGCCAGAGGCCGAGCTTTCCGGCCAGTGTCGTCTTACCGGCACCCTGGAGACCGGCGAGCATGATCACGGTGGGCGCGGTCTTGGCGAACCGGAGCCGCCGGGTCTCGCCGCCGAGGATGGCGACGAGCTCCTCGTTGACGATCTTGACGACCTGCTGGGCGGGGTTCAGCGCCTGGGAGACCTCGACGCCGCGCGCCCGCTCCTTGACGTTGGCGATGAAGGCCCGGACCACGGGCAGGGCGACGTCGGCTTCCAGCAGGGCGATACGGATCTCGCGTGCCGTGGCGTCGATGTCGGCCTCGGACAAGCGGCCCTTGCCCCTGAGGTTCTTGAAAGTCGCGCTAAGGCGGTCGGAGAGAGTATCGAACACGGCGCTCGTCGGTCCTCAGGGTCGGGGGCGGGGCAGGTCAATCGCCCTCCAGGGTATCCGTCCCCCGGAGAACACCAAGCCCTCGCCCGGATCCGGTGCCGGGCGAGGGCTGGACAAATGCGTCGTACGTGTCAGCCGAGGGCCTTCTCGACCTCCCGGGCGACCTCGGAGGCCCGGGCCGGGGAGAGGGGTTCGCCGTCGGTCCCGGTGACGTAGAAGGCGTCCACGGCGTTGGCGCCGAGCGTCGAGACATGGGCGCTCCGCACCCGTACGGCGCTCCCTTCCAGGGCGTTTCCGATGCGGTGGAGCAGGCCCGGGGCGTCCTGGGAGCGGACCTCGATGACGGTGGCGCGGCGGGAGCCCGCGGCGGCCACGGTGACCCGGGGCGGCGGGGCCTTGACGCCTCGCCTGCGCGGATAGGCCGCTTCCCGTTCCGCGAGGCGGGCCCGGATGTCCAGGGAGCCTTCCAGGGCGCGTACGAGGTCGGCGCGGAGGCGGACGGCCTGCGGGAGCGATCCGTACTCGGCGGCGACCCGCCAGCTGAGCAGCAGCAGGTCCGCCTTCTCCCCCACCTCGTTGGGCAGCTCCACCGCGCGCAGGTCGGCTGCGCGCACGGTGAGGCGGTGCAGGGCGAGGACTCCGGCTGCGGCGGGCAGGACGCCGGGCCGGTCGGGCAGGGCGATGAGGAGTTCGACGCCGACGGGTTCCACTTCGCCGTCCCCGGCGGGCTCCTCGGGCTGGGTGTGCAGGGCGAGGACGGGTTCGCCGGTGCGCAGGGCCTCGATGGCGAGGCGTTCGTGTTCGGCGCTGGGGGCCTCGTCGTCGGGATCGTCGGGGAACTCCCCGGCGAGCACGGCTCCGACCCGCTTGACCAGGTCGGCGACGAGGGAGGCGCGCCAGGCGGACCAGGCGGCGGGGCCCGTGGCGAGCGCGTCGGCCTCGGTGAGGGCGTGCAGCAGCTCCAGGGTGGAGGCGCTGGAGACGGCCCCGGCGACGGCCTGCACGGTGGCGGGGTCGTCGAGGTCGCGCCGGGTGGCGGTGTCGACGAGCAGCAGGTGGTGGCGTACGAGGGTGGCGATGACGCCCACGTCGTGCTTGTCGAAGCCGATCCGGGTGGCCATGTCCCGGGCGATGACCTCACCGGCCACCGAGTGGTCGCCGGGCCAGCCCTTGCCGATGTCGTGCAGGAGGGCGGCGACCAGCAGGAGGTCGGGGCGGTGGACGCGGCGGGTGAGGGAGGCGGCGCGGACGGCGGTCTCCACGAGGTGCCGGTCGACGGTCCAGGTGTGGACGGGGTTGCGCTGGGGGCGGCAGTGGACGCGTTCCCAGTCGGGCAGCAGCCGGGTGATGATCCCTTCCGCTTCGAGCGCCTCCCAGACGCCGACGGTGGCCTCCCCGGCGCCGAGCAGGGTGACCAGTTCCTCGCGGGCCTCGGGGGGCCACGGGACCGGCAGCGGCCGGGCGGTGGCCGCCAGGTGGCGTACGAGGTGGCGGGAGAGCGGGAGTCCGGCCTCGGCAGCGGCAGCGGCGGCGCGCAGGGTGAGGACCGGGTCGCGTTCGGGGCGGGCGGCGCGGGCGAGGACCACTTCGCCGTCCGCGTCCACCACGCCGTCGGCGAGCGGGGTGCGCTCGGGGGTGGGTTTGGTGCCGAGGCCGCCGCTGAGCAGGGCGCGGAGCTTGGGGCGGGCGGAGCGGGCGCGCAGGACCCGGTTGACCTCGCGCCAGGTGACGTCGGTGGCGTACGAGACCGTCCGCGCGGCCTCGTAGACCTGGCGCAGCAGGGTGTCGGCGTCGAGGAGGCCGAGGGCGGCGGCGACCTGGTCCTGTTCCTGGAGGGCGAGGCGGTCGGTGGCGCGCCCGGTGGTGAGGTGGAGGGCGTCGCGGGCGTCGAGGAGGGTGCGGCGGGCCCGGTCGAGCCCTTCGCGCGGTGCGTCGGCGACCCAGGAGGCGGCGACCGCGCGCAGGGCGGTGGCGTCGCGGAGGCCGCCGCGGGCCTCCTTGAGGTCGGGTTCCAGGAGGAACTGGAGCTCGCCGGCCCGCTCCGCGCGTTCCTGGCAGAGCTCGTGGAGGGCGGGGAGCCGTTTGGGGGCCTGGTTGCGCCAGTCGGCGAGGATCGCGGTGCGCAGGCCGGCGGCGAGGCCGAGGTCTCCGGCGACCGGCCGGGCGTCCAGCAGGCCGAGCTGGACCTTGAGGTCCTCGCTCGCCGTCTTCCGGGCTTCGCCGGGGGTGCGTACGGAGTGGTCGAGGGCCAGGCCCAGGTCCCAGACCGGGTACCAGATGGCGTCGGCGAGGGCGGCGACGGCGGCCGGGTCGGCGTTGCCGTCGTGCAGGAGGAGCAGGTCGAGGTCGCTGCGCGGGGAGAGCTCGCCGCGGCCGTAGCCGCCGACGGCGACGAGGGCGGCGCCCCGCACCCCGGCCCGTTCGGCGGCGGCGGTGAACAGGCCGGTGAGCCAGTCGTCGGTGAGGCGGGCGAGGGCCGCACGGCGCGGCGGCCCGGACCGCGCCTCCTGCTGGAGGAGGCGCAGCCGGGCCGCCGCGTAGCCGCTGGGTCCCGAGCCTTCGGTTTCGGTGGTCACTTCGGTACTCGTCACCCAGCTGCCTTCCGTTCGTGGGCCGTCGGTCAGAGGGCGTCCGGGCCGCGTTCGCCGGTCCGTACCCGGACGGCGGTGTCGACCGGAACGCTCCAGACCTTGCCGTCTCCGATCTTGCCGGTCCGGGCGGCCTTGACGACGACCTCGATGAGCTGTTCGGCGTCCTCGTCCTCGACGAGGACCTCGATGCGGATCTTGGGGACCAGGTCGACGGTGTACTCGGCGCCCCGGTAGACCTCGGTGTGGCCGCGCTGCCGCCCGTAACCGCTGGCCTCGGTGACGGTGAGCCCCTGGACGCCGAAGGCCTGGAGGGCCTCCTTGATCTCGTCCAGCCGGTGGGGCTTCACGACCGCGGTGATGAGCTTCATGCGTCCACCTTCTTTGCCTTCGGTGCTGCCGTCGTGTCGGGGGCGGGGGCGGTGGTGCGGGAGACCGAGCCGCCGCCGGTGCCGCTGAAGTCGTACGCCGTCTCGGCGTGCTCGACCTGGTCGATGCCGGAGATCTCGTCGTCCTCGGAGACCCGCATCCCGATCGTCTTGTGGATCGCCAGGGCGATGACGGCGGAGACGACGAGAGAGTACGCGAGGACCGCGACGACGCCGACGACCTGCTTGCCGAGCTGGTCCACACCGCCGCCGTAGAAGAGCCCGGCCGCGTCGGACTGGACGCCTCCGGTGGCGAAGAAGCCGACCAGGATGGAGCCGATGATGCCGCCGACGAGGTGGACGCCGACGACGTCCAGGGAGTCGTCGTAGCCGAACTTGTACTTCAGGCCGACCGCCATGGCGCACAGGACACCGGCGATGGCGCCGATCGCGATGGCACCGAGCGGGCTGACGGAGCCGCCCGCCGGGGTGATGGCGACGAGGCCGGCGACCGCGCCGGAGGCGGCGCCGAGGGTGGTGAAGGAGCCGTGGCGCAGCTTCTCGTAGACGAGCCAGCCGAGGACGGCCGCGGCCGTGGCGACCTGGGTGTTCAGGAACATGACCGCGCCGACGCCGTCGTCGTTGCCGAGCCAGGATCCGGCGTTGAAGCCGAACCAGCCGAACCACAGGAGGGCCGCGCCGAGCATGACGAGCGGCAGGCTGTGCGGCCGCATCGGGTCCTTCTTGAAGCCGATGCGCTTGCCGATGACCAGGATGACGCCGAGGGCGGCGGCACCGGCGTTGATGTGGACGGCCGTACCACCGGCGAAGTCGATGACGCCCATCTCGAAGAGCCAGCCGCCGGAGCCCCAGACCCAGTGGGCGACGGGGAAGTAGACGATGGTGACCCAGAGGACGATGAAGAGCGCCCACGCGGTGAACTTCACGCGGTCGGCGAGCGCACCGCTGATCAGGGCCGGGGTGAGGACGGCGAACATCAGCTGGAAGGCGGCGAAGACGTACACCGGGATGGTGTAGCCGTCCCAGAGTTCGGTGACGCCGATCCCGCTGAGGCCGACGTAATCGGAGCTCCAGCCGATGACCGAGCCGACGTCGGAGCCGAAGGTCAGGCTGAATCCGTAGAGCACCCACAGGACCGTGACGATCCCGAGGCTGATGAAGCTCATCATCAGCATGTTGAGGGTGCTCTTGACGCGGACCATGCCTCCGTAGAAGAAGGCCAGGCCGGGGGTCATGAGCATCACCAGGGCCGAGCAGATGAGCATGAACCCGGTGTTGGCGGCAGACAGCTCAGGGGCGTCTGCGGCAAGCGTCGTGATGCCTGGGGGCATCGGCGTCTCCTCGTCGTCGGTGCGGCCGCGGCGTGCGGGGGAATGCTGCGGGACCACTGGGGGAACAGGTGCGGGCCGGTTATGAGCCACGAGGTTGACGGAGGGCCGTTTCATGGGATGCCGCACGATGTTTCGCGAGCGTGACGAAGAGGGATCGCGTGTTACGGCCGAATGAATCCGGGGTGGCGCGTCCGGTGCGCTGCCTACCATGCAGCGCACGCCGCATACGGTGCGGTTGAAACGCCTGCGGGGCAGTCCTTCGGCCCGGAAAGCACGAAACCGGCCACGGCGACCCTCCGTGTGACCAGGCGATGGGGGAGCCGAGTCGGGGTGTACGGAAGGGGCGCCGCGGCCGGGGCCTCGGGTGCCGGTCAGACCGCTTCGGCGGTCTCCGGCAGCTGTTCGTGGAGCAGCTCGGTGAGCCGGGCGACGTCGGCGACATCGCCGAAGTCCCTGGCAGCGGTGTCGACGGTCTTGCGCAGACGGGTGTTCACCCGCTCGGAGCGGACCTTCTTGGCGATCTTCAGGGCCTGCCCGGCGAGCACGGTGGACTGCTCCGGCTCGCGCTGGAGGAGGTGGACGGTGGCCATGCCGATGAGGTTGAGCGCGTAGGAGCGCTGGTGCTCGTCGTCCTCGCCGAACAGTTCGACGGCCTTCTCCATGACGGGCTCGGAGAGCGAGGCGTAGGTGGGGCTGCGGCCGGCGACATAGGCCAGGTCACGGTAGGAGTGGGCGTTCTCGCCGTTCAGCTCGGCCTCGGAGAAGAAGCGGATCCAGTCGGGCTCGGGCTCGCCGTCGAGTCCGGCGTCCAG
The DNA here is from genome assembly GCF_014649875.1 of Streptomyces rubiginosohelvolus. GTDB lineage: Bacteria > Actinomycetota > Actinomycetes > Streptomycetales > Streptomycetaceae > Streptomyces > Streptomyces rubiginosohelvolus. Next base: position 143,599 of record NZ_BMTW01000016.1, read on the forward strand.
GAAGGTGTCCTCGGCCATCCGGACGGCCCGCTTGCACTTGCTGGGCTGGCCCATGTTGGCGTAGGCGCGGGCCTCCATCGCATACAGCATGGCCTGGGTCCGGGAGGTGGCGCAGTCGCGGCTGCCGTACTGCGCGAGGTGGATCAGCTCCAGGGCGTCGTCGGGGCGGCCCAGGTGGATCATCTGGCGGCTCATGCTGGAGAGGATGTAGCTGCCGAGCGGTTTGTCGCCGGCCTCCTTGGCGGCGTGCAGGGCGAGCACGAAGTACTTCTGGGCGGTGGGCTGGAGGCCGACGTCGTAGCTCATCCAGCCCGCCAGCTCGGCCAGTTCGGCGGCGCAGCGGAAGAGCCGCTGGGCGGTGGGGCCGGGCTGGGGCTCCTGGAGCAGGTCGGTGACCTCGTGCAGCTGTCCGACGACGGCCTTGCGGCGCAGTCCGCCGCCGCACTGGGCGTCCCACTGCCGGAACATCGCGGTGGTCGACTCCAGCAGGTCGAGCTCGGGCCGGGAGAGTCTGGAGGGGCGGTGGTCGGCGGCCGGGGCCTCCGGTTCGCCGGCCCCCTGGACGGGGACGGGGACCAGCCAGCGCTGCATCGGCTCGATGAGCGCGGGGCCAGCGGCCAGCGCCAGCGAGCTGCCGAGGAAGCCGCGCCGGGCGAGCATCAGGTCGCTGCGGGAGAACTCACTGAGCAGGGCGACGGTCTGCGGGCCGGCCCAGGGGAGGTCGACCCCGGCCACCGAGGGTGACTGGTGGGCGGTGCGCAGCCCGAGCTGCTCGACGGCGACGACGGCGCCGAAGCGTTCCGAGAACAGCTCGGAGAGGATGCGCGGGATGGGCTCCCGCGGCTGCTCGCCGTCGAGCCAGCGCCGCACCCGGGAGGTGTCGGTGCTGATGTGGGAGGCGCCCATCTGCCGGGCCCGCCGGTTGACCTGGCGTGCCAGCTCGCCCTTGGACCAGCCACTGCGCACGAACCACGAGCCCAACTGCTCGTTGGGACGCTTGCCGGCATCCGTGTCGCCTGCGCCGCTGCCACTCACTGGAACGCCCCCATCCCGCTGAAACCTCATCGCGCGAACCATTATCAGAATGCCGTGCATCGGTGCTGTTCGTACGGGAGTTGGATGCCCTCGAACAGGAAATCGGGTTGCCTGGGGCATACCCGCGGGTGCACATACTCCCAGAGTTCGTGTACCGACGGTAATCCTACGATCACCCCTCCCGCGAGGGGGATTGAAGAAACGCCACCATTCGCCACCCCTTCGAATGAACCCGACTGCCGCTGCGCGCGCTTGACTTGAGGAATCAGAACCGAGGGCGAGCGCACGGAAGCACTCGGGGGCGCGTACACCGTGTCGCACTCCGTTTCGCACCACCGCGCACGCCACTCGATCGAGTAGCAGCGACGGAGGGTTACCCGAGCGACGCGGGTCGTAACCACCGGCGAGCCGTACCCGTTGGAGGGGGCATGGGCTTCACGATCGGCGGCATCCGGGAGATGCGATCCGGTGCGCGGCGACGCCACCGCGGCACCGAGGGCACGGCGGTGGCCGAGTACACAGGACTGTGGGGCTGGGCGGTGGTGCCCGGAGCACGGGCGGAGGCCGGCGCCTGCTCGTGCGGCGACCCGGTGTGCCCCTCCCCCGGCGCCCACCCGCTGGGCTTCGCCGGGGAGGTCCCGGCGGGCACCGGCCTGGACCGCGCGGCGGACGCCTGGGCGCAGACACCGGGCGCCGCGATGCTGCTGCCGGTGGGCCGTTCCTTCGACGTCCTGGACGTCGCGGAGCAGGCCGGCCGACGGGCACTGGTTCGGATGGAGCGGATGGGGCTGCCGCTGGGCCCGGTCACGGTGACGCCGGCCGGGCGGGCGCAGTTCTTCGTCGCCCCCGGGGCCGCCGCCGAGCTGCCCGAGCTGCTCTACCGGATGGGCTGGGACGACGCGGGCCTGGATCTGCGCGCCCTGGGCCCGGGGGCGCACATCACCGCCCCGCCGTCCGACCTCGGCGGCCTCGGCCCGGTCCGCTGGCTGCGGCCCCCGGTGCTGGACACGGCGGCCGCTCCCCCGCAGGCGCGGCTGCTGCTGGGGACCCTGGCGTACGTCTGCCACCGCTCGTAGAAGCCCGGGAAACGGCGGACGGGCGGCAGGCTCCTCCAAGGAGCCGCCGCCCGTCCGCCGTACCGGATCGCGGGGTGGGTCAGTCGCCGATCAGAGCGTCCACGAAGGCGCCCGGCTCGAACGGGGCGAGGTCGTCCGGACCCTCGCCGAGGCCGATCAGCTTCACCGGTACGCCCAGCTCGCGCTGGACCGCAATGACGATGCCGCCCTTGGCGGTGCCGTCGAGCTTGGTGAGGACGATGCCGGTGATGTCCACGACCTCCGCGAACACCCGGGCCTGGACGAGACCGTTCTGCCCGGTGGTGGCGTCCAGGACGAGGAGGATCTCGTCCAGCGGGCCGTGCTTCTCCACGACGCGCTTGACCTTGCCCAGCTCGTCCATGAGCCCGGTCTTGGTGTGCAGCCGGCCCGCGGTGTCGATCAGGACGACGTCCGCGCCCTCGGCGATGCCTTCCTTGACCGCGTCGTAGGCGATCGACGCCGGGTCGCCGCCCTCGGGGCCCCGGACCGTACGGGCCCCGACGCGCTCGCCCCAGGTCTGGAGCTGGTCGGCGGCGGCGGCGCGGAAGGTGTCGGCCGCGCCGAGCACCACGCTGCGGCCGTCGGCGACGAGCACCCGGGCCAGCTTGCCGGTGGTGGTCGTCTTGCCGGTGCCGTTGACGCCGACCACCATGACGACGCCGGGGGTCTCCGCGCCGCCCTCGGTCTTGACCTCGCGGTCGAAGTCCGGGCCGAGCAAGGTGATCAGCTCCTCGCGGAGCAGGGTGCGCAGCTCTTCCGGGGTGCGGGTGCCGAGCACGCGGACGCGCTCGCGGAGCCGCTCGACCAGTTCCTGGGTGGGGGCGACGCCGACGTCGGCGGTGAGGAGGGTGTCCTCGATCTCCTCCCAGGTGTCCTCGTCGAGGTTGTCCCGGGAGAGCAGGGTGAGGAGCCCCTTGCCGAGCGAGTTCTGCGAGCGGGCGAGCCGGGCCCGCAGGCGGACGAGGCGGCCGGCGGTGGGCTCGGGAACCTCCAGCGCGGGGGCCTCGGCGACCGGAGCCTCCTCCTCCACGGGCGCGGTGGCGTCCGGGAGGCCGACTTCGTCGATGGTGCGCCGCGCTTCGTCGCGCGGCGTCTCGGCCTCCTCGCCGACCTGCGGTTCGGCGGGAGGGGTGATGGTCGGCGTGCTCGGCGGCGGGGGCGGCAGCTGCTTCTTCTTGCGGCTGCCGACCACGAGCCCGCCGACCAGGCCGACAGCGACCAGGGCGATGACTACAGCGAGGATGACGATTTCGACGAGTTCCATAACCCGTCCAGTATCGGCCACGGCCGTCCCGGGGGCGCTGCCCCGGCAGCCCCTCGGCGATCCGACGGACCCCCTATGCACCTTTTGGCCGCAATGCGAACGCGCACCCCTACACTTCTGACGCCTCGTCAGGTACGGTGCGGCCGCCCGTCCGCCCGTACAGCCGCCCATCCGTCCGCCCCGGCGAAGGGACACCCCCGATGGCCTTCACAGTGGTCCGGTTCAATCTCGTCGAGCCCGACGCCACCCCCGTATCGCTCTCGGCCCGCTACCGCGCCGCCCTGGAGATGGCGGCGTACGCGGACGAGCACGGCGTCGACACCGTGCAGACCGAGGAGCACCACGGGGTGGCGAACTCCTGGCTGCCCTCCCCGTTCACCTTCGCCGGAGCGGTCTTCGGCGCCACCCGCCGGATCGCGGTGACCGTCTCGGCGATCATCGGGCCGCTGCACGATCCGCTGCGGCTCGCGGAGGACATCGCGGTGCTGGACCTGCTGAGCGCGGGCCGCCTGGTGACGGTGGCGGGGATCGGCTACCGCCCGGAGGAGTACGAGCGGGCCGGGGTCGAGTGGGGCCGGCGCGGCAGGCTCCAGGACGAGCTGCTGGAGACGCTGCTGGCGGCATGGACCGGGGAGCCGTTCCCGTACCGGGGCCGTACGGTACGCGTCACCCCGCGCCCGTACACGCGACCGCACCCGATGCTGCTGGTCGGCGGCAGCTCGCGGGCGGCGGCGCGGCGGGCGGCCCGGCTGGGGCTCCCGCTGTTCCCGAGCGCGCATCTGCCGGAGCTGGAGGCGTACTACCGGGAGCAGTGTGCCGAGCACGGGACGGAGGGCTTCTGCATGATGCCCGCGGAGCGCACCCCGCTGCTGCATGTCTCCGAGGACCCGGAGCGGACGTGGGCGCTGTACGGGGAGCACCTGCTGCACGAGGCGCGGACGTACGCCTCGTGGCAGTCCAAGGACATCCGCTCGGCGGTGCGCTCGGCGGCGACGACGGTGGCGGAGCTGCGCGAGGAGGGGGTGTACCGGATCGTGACGCCGGACGAACTGGCGGGCCTGGAGGCGGATTCGCTGGTGCTGCATCCGCTGTGCGGGGGGATGCCGGTGGAGGAGGGGTGGCGGAGCCTGCGGCTGTTCTGCGGGGCGGTGGCCCGGGAGAGGCCGACGGCCCCGGCTCAAGGGTGAGCCGGGGCCGTCGGTGAAGAGGAGAGGGGCAGCGGGGATGGGCCCGTCTCCTCCCGTGCGGGGGGTCAGCCCATCTCCTCCAGCGTCTTGCCCTTGGTCTCCTTCACGAACTTGAGCACGAAGGGGATCGAGAGGACGGCGAAGCAGGCGTAGATGATGTACGTCCCGGAGAGGTTCCAGTCGGCCAGGCTCGGGAAGCTGGCGGTGATCGCCCAGTTGGCGATCCACTGCGCGAAGACGGCGACACCGAGGGCGGCGGCGCGCAGGCGGTTCGGGAACATCTCGCCCAGGAAGACCCAGACGACGACACCCCACGACAGGGCGAAGAAGAGCACGAAGACGTGGGCGGCGACCAGCGCCGTGGCGCCCTGGGCGGTGGGGAGCTTGCCGTCGACCAGGTCGGCGGAGAAGGCCCAGGCCTCGACGGCGAGCGCGACCGCCATACCGACGGAGCCGACGAGGGCGAGCGGCCTGCGGCCCACCCGGTCGACCAGCACCATCGCGATCACCGTGCCGATGATGTTGATGATCGAGGTGGTGAACGAGTAGAAGAACGAGTCGGTCGGGTCGATGCCGACGGACTGCCACAGCGTCGCCGAGTAGTAGAACGCCACGTTGATGCCGACGAGCTGCTGGAACATCGAGAGGCCGATGCCGACCCAGACGATCGGCAGGAAGAAGAAGCGGTTGCCGAGCAGGTCCTTGAAGGAGGACTTGTGCTCGCTGTGCATGGCGGTCTCGATCTCGGTCACGCGCGCGTCGAGGTCGATCTTGTCGCCCTCGACCTCTTCGAGGATCTTTCGGGCCTCGGCCTTCCGTCCGACCGAGATGAGGAAGCGCGGGGACTCGGGGATGGCGAAGGAGAGGAGCCCGTACAGGATGGCCGGGACGACCATCACGCCGAGCATCCACTGCCAGGCCTCCAGGCCCAGGATCTCGCCGCGCTGGTCGCCGTCGGCGATCTGCAGGACGGCGTAGTTGACCAGCTGGGAGACGGCGATGCCGATGACGATCGCGGCCTGCTGGAAGGAGCCGAGCCGGCCGCGGTAGGCGGGCGGGGAGACCTCGGCGATGTAGGCCGGGCCGATCACGGAGGCCATGCCGATGGCGAAGCCGCCGATGATGCGCCACAGCGCCAGGTCCCAGAGAGCGAACGGCAGTGCGGAGCCGATCGCGCTGGCGGTGAAGAGCACCGAGGCGATCTGCATACAGCGGATGCGGCCGATCCGGTCCGCGATCCGGCCCGCGGTGGCGGCGCCGATCGCACAGCCGATCAGCGCGATGGCGATGACCTGGGCGAGCGTTCCGGAACCGATGTCGTACCGGTCGCGGATCGCCTCGACGGCGCCGTTGATGACGGAGCTGTCGTAGCCGAAGAGGAAGCCGCCCATCGCGGCGGCCGCGGTGATGAAGATGACATGGCCGAGGTGGTCCGGGTGGGCCGCCCTCGCCCCGGACTCGGGTCCGTTCGCTGTGCTGCTGGTCACGTGAACTCCTGATGCCTGGCCGGGGGTCAGACGTGGGGTGTGAGCCTTCCCAGTGGCGCACACCATCCGGCTCGCCACCACTTGAAGACCAAATCAACTTCGCAGAGGTTATGCGTTCAAGAATCGAAGTCAAACAGCGGGTCCGGTGCCGTGTACCCCGGGGTGGGCAAAAGGTGCGTTGAACCTCTGATGATTCGGTAAAGAGTCAGCGCAGCCGCTGGCTGATGACCTTCGAGACCCCGTCGCCCTGCATGGACACGCCGTACAGCGCGTCGGCGACCTCCATCGTCCGCTTCTGGTGGGTGATCACGATCAGCTGCGAGCTCTCCTGGAGCTCCTCCATGATCCGGATCAGGCGCTGGAGGTTCGTGTCGTCGAGCGCGGCCTCGACCTCGTCCATCACGTAGAACGGGCTGGGCCGGGCCTTGAAGATCGAGACCAGCAACGCCACCGCCGTCAGGGACCGCTCGCCGCCCGAGAGCAGGGAGAGCCGCTTCACCTTCTTGCCCGGCGGGCGGGCCTCGACGTCCACGCCGGTGGTGAGCATGTTGTCCGGGTCGGTGAGGATGAGCCGGCCCTCGCCGCCGGGGAAGAGCCGCGAGAAGACGCCCTCGAACTGCCGGGCGGTGTCGTGGTAGGCCTCGGTGAAGACCTGCTCGACCCGCTCGTCGACCTCCTTGATCACCTGGAGCAGATCGGCCCGGGTCTTCTTCAGGTCTTCAAGCTGCTCGGACAGGAACTTGTGCCGTTCCTCCAGCGCCGAGAACTCCTCCAGCGCGAGCGGATTCACCTTCCCGAGTTGCTGGTACGCCCGTTCGGCCGACCGCAGCCGCTTCTCCTGCTCGGGCCGCCGGTACGGCTTCGGCTGGTTGCGCGGGTGCTCCGGATCCTCCGGCAGCTCCTCGCCCTCGGCGGCGGGCGACGGCGGTACGAGCTGGTCGGGGCCGTACTCGGAGACCAGCCCCGCGGGCTCCACGCCCAGCTCCTCCAGGGCCTTCGTCTCCAACTGCTCGATCCGCAGCCGCTTCTCGGCCCCCAGCACCTCGCCCCGGTGGACCGAGTCGGTGAGCTTGTCCAGCTCGCCCTTCAGCTCCCGGCCCCGGTCACGCTCGACGGCCAGCTCCCGCTCCCGCTCCCCCTTCGCCGCCTCGGCCGACGTCCGCTCCTCGTCGGCCCGTACGAGGGACACCTCGACGTGCGCCAGCAGCTGACGGGCGCCCGAGGCGACGGCGGAGGCGACCTCGGCCTCGTACCGCAGCCGGGCCCGGCGCTGTTCGGCACGGGCGCGGGCCTCCCGTTCGGTCCGGGCGGCCCGGTCCAGCGCATCGGCGCGCCCGGCCAGCGCCTTGACCCGCTCCTCGTGCGTACGGGCCTGGAGCCGGGCCTCCATCTCGGTCTGGCGGGCGTTGGCCCCGTCGGCGGCGAGCCGGTCCCGGACGGAGGTGTCGGGCTCCTCCTCGGCCGGCGTCTCCTCGGCGACCAGCAGCCGCTCGGCCAGCTCCTCGGCCTCCTCGGTGGCCCGTTCCAGGGCTTCCTGGGCGCGGGCGGCGGAGGCGGTCATGCGCTCGGCCTCCCCCGCCGCACTCCGGGCCGTCCCGGCGAGCCGCCCGAGCTGCTGGGCGAACCCGGACTTCTCCCGCTCGGCCGCCCGGCGGTGCTCCCCCAGCTCCTCGACGAGCGCGGCCTGCTCGGTGCGCCGCTCCCCCGCCAGGCGCTGGGCCTCGGCCAGCTCCTCGCACCGTACGGCCAGGTCGGCCAGCTCGGCGGCGGCCTCGTCCACGGAGGCCTGCACCTCCAGCAGACTGGGCGCCCCGGCGGACCCGCCGTGCGCGAAGTGGGCGGAGAGCACGTCCCCCTCCCCGGTCACCGCGGTCAGCCCGGGCTGCGCGGCGACCAACTCCTCGGCGTCCTCCAGCGTCGCGACGACCACCATGCCCGTGACGAGGCGGCGGACGGCCCCGACGAGCGCGGCGGGCCCGCGCACGAGATCGGCGACGGCGGGCGGGGCGAGGGCTGTGACCTGTTCTCCCGCACGGCCGTGCGGGAGAGGGACGACGGCAGCCGGGCCGGTAGGCGAAGACGCGGACCCGGGCTGACCGGGAGCGCCACCCTGGCCGGGCAGCACGGCGGGCCCGGAGTGCGGAGCCTCGTCCCGTACGGGCGTCTGCTGGCCGGGTTGTCCGGGTACGGGGGCCTGCCCTCCGGACCGCTCGGGCGGGGGCACCTGCTCACCGGGCCGCCCCGGCACGGCCTCCTGCTCACCGGGTCCCCCCGGTACGGACTCCTGGCCACCCGGCTCTTCCCGACCGGCCGCCGACTCGCCGGACTGCTCCGGTACGTGGTGGGGCCGTGTCTCCGGAGCGCCGCCGGTCACCCCGCCCAGCAGCATCGCCGCGCGCCCCGCGTCCCGTTCGCGCAGGAGCCGGATCGCGGCGGCGGCGGTGGCCGGGTCCGTGACGGCCACCGCGTCCGCCGCCGTGCCGAGGGCGGCCGCGACCGGGATCTCGTACCCGGGCTCGACGGTCAGCAGTTCGGCGGCGGGGCCGAGGAGGCCGGCGAGCCGGTCCCGGGCGCCGAGCAGCGCGCCCGTGCCGTCCTTGCGGCGGAGACCCAGGGCCAGCGCCTCGTGCCGGGCCGCGACCGCCGCCCGCCTGCGCTCGGCGGCGGTGGCTTCGTCGCGGGCGGCGCTGTGGGCGGCCTGGGCCCCGGCCAGGGCCCGCTTGGCCTCCTCGTGGCGGGCGGTCAGCTCCTCGTCGTCCGCGTTCAGGCCCTCGACCTCGGCCTTGAGCTGCTCGTACTCCTCCTGGGCGGCTACCGCGCGCTCCTGGGCCTCGTCACGGGAGGCTGCCAGCCGGTCGATCTCGGCCTGGGCCGAACCGGCCCGGCTGCGGGCCGCGTTGACCTGGCCGTTCAGCCGGGCGAGCCCTTCGCGCCGGTCGGCGATGGCGCGGGCCGCGTCCTTGAGCCGGCGTTCCTCGGCGGCCAGCTCGCGTTCCAGGTCGGCGCGGTGGGCAACGGTGTCCTCCAGCGCGTGTTCGGCCGCCTCCAGGGCCGCCGTCAGCTCCGCCTCCTGCTCGCGGATCCGGGCCGCCTCGCGCTCCAGGTCCTCGGGGTCGCGGCCGCGGCGCTCCTCGGCGGGCGCCTCGGAGGCGCTGCGGACCCGGGCGTCGGCCAGCGAGACCGTGCCGCGGACCCGCTCGGCGAGCTGCGAGAGCTCGTACCAGGTCTGCTGGGCGCGCTGGAGCCGGGGCGCGAGCCGGCGCACCTCGCCCTCCAGCTCGGCCTCGCGGAGGAGGGCCGTCTTCAGCTCGGCCTCGGCTGCGTCCTTGCGCTTCTTCAGCTCCGCCTCGTCGGCGATCTCGTCGCGCAGCGCGTCCCGCAGGGTCACCAGGTCGTCGGCGAGGAGCCGGAGCCGCGCGTCGCGCAGGTCGGCCTGGATGACGGCGGCCCGGCGGGCGACGGCGGCCTGCCGGCCGAGCGGCTTGAGCTGGCGGCGCAGTTCGTCGGTGAGGTCCTGGACCCGGGCCAGGTTGGCGCCCATCGCGTCCAGCTTCCGGAGCGCCTTCTCTTTCCGCTTGCGGTGCTTGAGCACGCCCGCGGCCTCCTCGATGAAGGCCCGGCGGCCCATCGGGTCGGCGTGCAGGACGGAGTCCAACTGGCCCTGCCCGACGATGACGTGCATCTCGCGCCCGATACCGGAGTCGGAGAGGAGTTCCTGGATGTCGAGCAGCCGGCAGGTGTCGCCGTTGATCTGGTATTCGCTGCCGCCATTGCGGAACATGATCCGAGTGATCGTCACTTCGGCGTACTCGATGGGCAATGCGCCGTCGGAATTGTCGATGGTCAGCGATACTTCGGCGCGGCCGAGCGGCGGCCGCCCGGTCGTCCCGGCGAAGATCACGTCTTCCATCTTGCCGCCGCGCAGGGATTTGGCCCCTTGTTCCCCCATGACCCAGGAGAGCGCGTCCACCACATTGGATTTGCCGGATCCATTGGGTCCGACGACACAGGTGATCCCCGGTTCGAACCGCAGGGTGGTGGCGGACGCGAACGATTTGAAACCACGCAGGGTCAGGGCCTTGAGGTGCACGCCGCCGGACTCTACCTTTCGCTCTCGGTTTCGCTGATGAAGGTGCAGGGCACATCAGACGGTAAGCGAAGGGGGGCAGGTCAGGGGGGTGGCCGTCGGGCAAAGAAAAAGGGACGCCGAAGCGTCCCTGTGAATCTTGTTCGACGTCGCTGTGCAGCCTGCGTCGCCGTTCATCCAGCTGTGGCCCGCGCCGTGCATCGTCGAACGACCGGACATCGGCATCCCCGACGGTGCGGGGACCCCGGTGTTCGGGGACGGCGATCCGTGACGCAGGACGGATCAGAGAGATTCCGAGGCTATGGAGCGTGCCCGGCCCGACCGGCCCGAAGGGGCCGTCACGGTCAGGTCAGTGCAGGCTCGCCCTGGGGTACGTCGATGTCGATGCTGTCGAGCAGCGACTCCTGGTGCTGGGCGGCGGCGTTGAGCGCGTCGTTCTCGTCCTGGATCCGGGTGAGCTCGGATTCCAGGTCCTGGACGCGCTGCTGGAGCCGTCGCATCTCGGCGAGGAGTCGCGGATCGGAACCGCCGACGTAACCGAGAAGCGCCTTTGCCATGATGGATGGTCCTCCACAATGAGTGACCGACCGATGCGGTGTGGGTCGTCAGGGGATCGCACCCGCGGTGCTCGGCAGGGCTCTGTCACCACTGCGGTTCTGCTGCTAATCAGCTCTACCGAACAGCTAAGGTGCGCGGGGTTTTCAGCGTCTCACCAAAAAGTTTGACGGTCAACACGATCACACCCTGTGTACCCGGGTGTCCCGGGGGCGCGCGGCCGGACGATCATGCGGCGCGACTCTCCTGCGGGACCCCGAGGGGTGTGCGGATCTTCGTCGATGCCGCAGCCTTGCACGACATCCCGCTTCTGGCAACCATCGGTCCCCGCCGGGTCCCGTCGCAGGTCATTTCGGGTGCGGGGGCCCGAGCGGACGTTCCGGTGACCGTTCGGCGCGCGGCGTTCACGGAGCGGATCGGAAGCACGCGCTCCGGGCGGGATCAGCGGATGGCGAATCCGTCGTATCCACCGCGCGGGGTGTCCCAGATCTCAGTGACTCCGTCCACGCGCCCGGGTGTGTCGCCGGACCGCAGCCAGTCCAGCAGACGGTGGCAATTCTCACGCCGGCCTTCGGCGACGACCTGCACCCTGCCGTCGTCGAGATTGAGGGCGAACCCGATGAGCCCACCGATCTCCAAAGCGTTTGCCCTGGTGAACCAACGGAAGCCTACTTGCTGTACTCGGCCGCGTACCCAGACGACGAGGCGTGCTTCTTCGTTCATGCCCGAACGCTAACCGGCCAATTGCTCAAGAAGCACGCCGCCCCCTTTCACCCATGGGCTACAGTCCCGTCGCAACAGCCTCACTCGATCGGGTGAGTATCGGACGGGTATCGACGGAAAGTCGATCAAGCGACATTCGCTCCGCGTCGATCGCATTCGATCATCAGGGCCGTTCAGCAAACGGGGCAATCGCGTGACGTCGCAGGCGGCGTCCGGAGTATCAGGAAGGCACAGCGCATGGGACGCCACCGACGATCCGCCGCAGGCCCCGCCGCTGAAGAACCCGCGGCCGGGGCCGCTTCCCGGCGCCGGGGCACGCGCCGGAAGAAGTCCGCCGTGCCGATCCGGACCGGGCTCCTCGGCGTCTCGGCGGCTGTGGCCGTCGGAGCGGTGGCCGTCGCCTCGGGTCTGATCCCCGGCAGCGACACGTACACCACCGGCTCCCCCACCGCCTCCGACCAGGTGCGCACCGGCGGCGCTCCGGACCTGCTGACGCAGGGCGGCAGCTCCACCGCGCCGGCCGACCGGTCCTCCTCCCCCGCGAGCCGGGGCAGCGAGCGTCCGGAGGCGCCGAGCACGTCGCCGTCGAAGACGCCGTCCAAGACGCCCTCGCCTTCGAAGACCTCGAAGGCCCCGTCGAAGTCGGCCGCGCCCTCCACGTCGAAGAAGCCGGCCGCCACCCCGTCGAAGAAGTCGAAGGCCCCCACCACGGCCCCGGAGAAGAGCTCCTCCCCGGCGAGCAAGGCTCCGGCACCGACGAAGACCTCCGCCGCCCCGCCACCCAGCAAGAAGCCGAGCCCTTCCCCGACCGACGCCTCCGCACGCAGCGAGGTGCTGGCCCTGGTGAACCAGGAGCGCGCGAAGGTCGGCTGCTCCCCGCTCTCCACCAGCGCCCCGCTGACCTCGCTCGCCCAGAACTTCAGCGAGGACATGGCGGCCCGCGGATTCTTCGACCACACGGACCCGGACGGCGACACCCCCTGGGACCGCGCCGCGCAGGCGGGCGTCCAGGGGCTGGCGGCGGAGAACATCGCCCGCGGCCAGGCGGACGCCCAGGCCGTGATGGAGGGCTGGATGAACAGCGAAGGCCACCGGGCGAACATTCTCAACTGCGACTACAAGACCATCGGCATCGGTGTCCACGAGGGCTCCGGCGGCCCGTGGTGGGTCCAGAACTTCGGCTTCTGACCGACCAGCCCGGTCTCCTTGCTCCCGTACAGCGCTCCCTCGGGGTGAGCGCTGTACGGGAGTAAGCTTTTGGTATGGCCAGCGATACGGATACGGGCAGCACGGGTACGGACGGCTTCGACAGCCTCGCGTTCGACGTCTTCTCGCGCGCGTGCCCCTCGCGCTCGACCCTGGAGCACGTCACCGGGCGCTGGGGCGGTCTGACGATCGGCGCGCTGTACGAGGAGAGCCTCCGGTTCAACGAGCTGCGCCGCCGGGTCGACGGGGTCAGCGAGAAGATGCTCTCCCAGACCCTGCACGCCCTGGAGCGGGACGGGCTCGTCCTGCGGGAGGCCCAGCCGGTGAACCCGCCCCGGGTGGACTACGAGCTCACCCCGTTCGGCCGTGAGGTCGCCGAGAAGCTCCTCGGGCTGATCCACTGCGTCGAGGGGCGGATGGACGAGGTCCTGGCCTCCCGGGCGCGTTACGACGAGGCGCGCGGCGGGCGCTGACAGCGCGGGCAGTAGTAGCTGGAGCGGTTCATCCAGGCGCGGCGGCGCATCGGGGTGGAGCACCGGTTGCAGGGCTCGCCCTCCCGGCCGTACGCGTCGAGCGACCGGTCGAAGTAGCCGGACTCGCCGTTCACGTTGACGTACAGGCTGTCGAAGCTGGTGCCGCCCTGGGCGAGGGCCGCGTTCATGACGTCGCGGGCGTGGCCGAGCAGTTCGGCGGACTTGGGGCGGGGCAGGGTCGCGGTCGGCCGGTCGTAGTGCAGCTTGGCCCGCCACAGCGCCTCGTCGGCGTAGATGTTGCCGACGCCGCTGATCAGCGACTGGTCGAGCAGGGCGCGCTTGACGGTGGTACGGCGCAGGCGCAGCGCGGTGTGGAACGCGGCGTCGTCGAAGAGCGGATCGAGCGGGTCCCGGGCGATGTGCGCGATGGTGTCGGGCAGTCCGTCGGGGGTGTTGCCGTGCAGCGAGAGCCCGCCGAAGGTGCGCTGGTCGACGAAGCGCAGTTCGGTGCCGAGGGTGTCGTCGAACCGCATCCGGATCCGCAGGTGCTTCTCGTCGGGCGCGTCCGCGGGCTGCACCAGCAGCTGTCCGCTCATCCCGAGGTGGCCCAGCAGCGAGGCGGACGCCTCCTCGATCGGCACCCAGAGGTACTTGCCGCGCCGCATCGCCGGACCGAAGCGGGCCCCGCGGAGCCGGGCGGCGAAGTCGACGCCGCCCGCGAGGTGCCGGCGGACCGAGCGCGGGTGCAGGACCTCGACCTCGGTGACGGTGCGGCCGCTGACCCAGCGCTCAAGTCCCCTGCGGACGACTTCGACCTCGGGCAGCTCGGGCACGGTGCACCACTCCAGACACATCGACGGTAGTACGGGGTACGGGGCGGGCGAAAACGCGGTGACCAAGGTGATCGCGGTGACCACAGCGATCCGGGAGCCGCCCCTGGACAGGGAAAACCCCCCGGTGCGCAGGGCACCGAGGGGTTCTCGTACAGCTTCAGGCCGGAGCGGCGTCCGTGTTCGGCGACGGGTCGGCAGGGGTGTCGGCGGCCCCTCCGTCGGCCGCGGACTTCTCCGCGGCCTGCCGTGCCTCTGCGGCGGCGCTGATCTCGCGCCAGGCGGACTCGGCCGCCTGCTGCTCCGCTTCCTTCTTGCTACGGCCGGTGCCGGTGCCGTACGAGACACCACCGACGCGAGCGGCAGCAGTGAAGGTCTTCTCGTGATCCGGGCCGGTCTCCGTGACGAGGTACTCGGGGACTCCGAGGCTCTCGCTCGCGGTGAGTTCCTGGAGGCTGGTCTTCCAGTCCAGGCCGGCGCCGAGGTTCGAGGACCTGTCGATCAGCGGGTCGAAGAGCCGGTGGACCAGCTCCGAGGCCGCGCTGAGGCCCTGGTCGAGATAGACCGCGCCGATCACTGCTTCCAGTGTGTCGGCGAGGATGGAAGCCTTGTCCCGGCCCCCCGTGCCCTCTTCACCGCGGCCGAGCCGGATGAAGGAGCCGAGTTCGAGGCCCACTTCCGCCAGTGCACGCGAGTTGACCACCGCGGCCCGCAACTTGGCCAGCTGGCCTTCGGGCAGGTCGGGGTGGGTGCGGTACAGCGTGTCCGTGACCACCAGACCGAGCACCGAATCCCCGAGGAATTCGAGCCGCTCGTTGGTGGGCAGGCCGCCGTTCTCGTATGCGTAGGAACGGTGGGTCAGCGCACGCACCAGAAGGGCGGACTCGAGGTGATACCCGAGCCGCCCTTCCAGAAGCGTGTGGGACGAGGCTGTGTTGACGTTGTCTGCCTGCTTCTTGGCGCTGGACAACTCAGACATCGGGCCTCTCACCAGCCGCTCAGACCTCGAGGACCTGGCGCTTGTTGTAGGTGCCGCAGCTCGGGCACGCAATGTGCTGGAGCTTGGGCTCCTGGCAACGCTCGCACGAAACCAGGGTGGGGACCGCAGCCTTCCACTGCGACCGGCGGTGGCGCGTGTTGCTGCGCGACATCTTCCGCTTCGGAACAGCCACGGCTACTTCTCCTGCTTCTCGTCGACGCCCGGTTCGGCGCCGCCCATGTTGTCCTTCTCGCCGTCCTGAACGGTCTCGGCGAGTCCTTGCAGTGCCGCCCAACGAATGTCGACGGCGTCGTGGTGGTGGCCCGGATTCTCGTCCAGCCTGATTCCGCATTCGGAACACAGACCGGCGCAGTCCTCCGAGCACACCGGCTGCATGGGCAGTGCGAGCACTACCGCGTCACGCAGCATGGCTTCGAGGTCGAACAAGCCGTCCTCGAGAAAGAACCTGTCCTCGTCGTCCTCGGCGTCGTCGGCCGGTTCCGCCGCACTGCTGCGGCCCCGGTCATCGGCGTCAGGGTACGAGAACATTTCCTGGAAGTCCGCGTCGACCTCTACGGTCAGCGGCTCCAGACACCTTACGCACTCCCCCTCGGCGGTCGCACGGGCGGTGCCTGTGACAAGCACCCCTTCCATGACCGATTCGAGGCGGAGGTCCAGCTCCACGGGTGCGCCTTCCGGCACGCCGATGACGCCGTCGATGCCCAGGACCGGTGAACCGGGTGCTTCCACCGAGCGGGACAGCCGCTTCATGGCACCGGGACGCCGGCCCAGCTCGTGCGTATCGAACACGAGAGGGTTGCGGTGGTCGAGGTGGCCGTTCAGGGCTTTTCCTGCTTTCGAATCATGGGTGTCGTACTGCGAAGGAGGGGGTCGTCTCTCCGGTCCGGGACGAACCGTCCGGTTTCGTGGACGAAAACGGGCAGCAGTGATCGCGGACCTATGTGCGACCGAGGATTCAGGATACTGGACGGACCGCTCAGCACCCAATCGGGGCAACCCCGCCGTGGGTCAGCGGCCCTGTTCGTACCGGCGCAGCTGCTCCAGGTCGATCATGCTGGTGTCGAAGAGGCTGGTCTCGTCCAGCGCGCCGCCGCCCTGCTGGTCGGGCGCGTGGCCCTGTCCCTGCCCGTGTTGCTGGGGCTGCTGCTGCCAGCCGTAGTCGGGCTGGCCGGTGGGCTGGGGCGGGTAGCCGTTGGGGTCGTAGCCGACCTGCTGCTGGTACGCCGCGTACGGGTCGGGCTGCTGCTGGTAGCCGTACGCGTCCTGGACGCCCTGCTGGAGCGGCTGCTCCTGGTAGCCGTACGCCGCCTGCGCGTAGCTCGGCTCGGCCGGCGGCTGCGCCGGGTAGGCGGGCTGCTGGGGCGCCTGCTGGGGTTCGGGGGTGGCCAGCTCGGCGAGACCGGCCAGATAGTCGGCGTCGCTGGTGTGGCCCTGGCCGCCCGCGGCGTCCTGGGCGGCGATGTGCGCGCCGAGGTCGTCGGTGGCGACCCGGCCGTGCAGTTTCTGCCGGCCGCGGCCGACCGCCTCCAGAGTCTTGGCGAGGACGGCCTCGAAGGCGCCGAACTTGGCGTCCACGTACGCGTCGGCCCGCTGCTTCAGCGTCTCCGGGTCGGCGCTGCGCTCGGGGGCCTCGGTGAAGTCGGGGTCCTCGTAGCCCTGCTCGTCCAGGCCCTGGCCGCGGCCGAGGAGCTTCTCGCGGCCCCGGTCCACGGAGCCGATGGTCTTGGTGAGGACGACCTCGAAGTTGGCGAGCTTGCTGTCGACGTAGTCGTCGGCCTCGGCCCGGACCTCCTCGGCCTCGCGGCGGGCCTCGGACAGGATCCGGTCGGCCTCGCTCTGCGACTGCCGGGCGATCTCGGTCTCGGAGATCAGCGAGGCGCGCTGGGCGTGGGCCGACTCGACGATCCGCTCGGCCTCCTGGCGGGCCTGCTCGGCGAACTGCTCCTGGCCGCCGAGCAGCTCCTGGGCCTGGGCGAGGGAGCCGGGCAGGGCCTGGCGTACCTCTTCGAGCATGGCGAGCAGCTCGGCGCGGTTGACCACGCACGAGGCCGACATGGGCATGGATCGGGCGCTCCCGACCGCTTCGACGATCTCGTCGAGCTTCTTCTGCACGTCCACCGTGTGCTCGCCACTCTCTGCTGCTCTGTTGAAGCTGCTGCTCCGTTGGAGACGGACGGGACGACTGTAAGGCCAGTCGGCCGCCGCCCGACACCTGGTGACGGCCCGTCAGTGCCTCAGCGTTCGCCGAGCCGCTTCACGAGCGCCTCGTGGACGGTCGGCGGCAGCAGGTGGGAGACGTCGCCGCCCCAGGTCGCCACCTCCTTGACCAGCGAGGACGACAGGAAGCTGTACGTCGGGTTGGTCGGCACGAAGAGCGTCTCGACGCCGGAGAGGCCGTTGTTCATCTGGGCCATCTGCAGCTCGTAGTCGAAGTCGCTGACGGCCCGCAGGCCCTTCACGATCGCCGGGATCTCCCGCTGCTTGCAGAAGTCGACCAGCAGGCCGTGGAAGGACTCCACCTCGACGTTGCCGAAGTCGGCGGTGACCTCGCGGATCAGCTCGATCCGCTCGTCGACGGTGAACAGCCCCTTCTTGGACTGGTTGATCATCACCGCCACGTGCACCACGTCGTACAGCTTCGAGGCTCGTCCGATGATGTCGAGATGTCCGTTGGTGATGGGGTCGAACGACCCCGGACAGACGGCGCGGCGCACTGTGATTCCCTCGCTCTCCGGTCCGGTCATCGTGCGTCTTCGCACGTAGCGGCGGCGCGACCGTACCAAAGCGTTCCCTCGCCGTAGCGACGGGACCGCAGTGGCTCGAATCCGGCGGGCCAGCCGAATTCTCCGCCCCGGGTGCTGCGTTCCACGGTGACGAGCGCATCGTCGGCGAGCCACCCCTGAGCACGGAGTGTGAGCAGGATCTCGCGAAGATCGTCGTCGGTGACGGCGTACGGCGGATCGAGGAAGACGATGTCGTAGGGGTCGGCGGGCGCCGGTCCTGTCACGATCTGTTCGGCTTTGCCGGTACGGACGTCGGCGCCCGGGAGGCCGAGGGTGCGGACGTTGTCGCGGACGGTGCGGACGGCCTTCGGGTCGGCCTCCACGAGCAGGGCGTGGACCGCGCCGCGGGAGAGCGCTTCGAGGCCGACGGCGCCGGATCCGGCGTACAGGTCGGCGACCCGGGTCCCCTCCAGAGTGCCGAGGAGCGCCTGCCAGGTGGAGAAGAGGCCCTCGCGCGCACGGTCGGAGGTGGGGCGGGTGCCGGTGCCGGGCGGGACGGCCAGGCGGCGTCCGCCGGCCGAGCCGGCGATCACGCGGGTCATGGGTGTCGGGTCCTCGGGGTCGGGGGCGTCCATCGGGGGCGCGCGTACGGGCGCGGGCCGTGCGTCCACGATATGGCGTACGGCCCGCACCGGCCCGACCGGCAGGACGCCCCGGCGCCCTCACCCCTTGTCGAGATACTCCTCGCGGTCCTTGTCGAGGAGGGCGGCCAGCACCGTGCGCAGCTCCGGCAGGTGCTCCAGCTCCGGGTCGGCGGCGACGATCGCGACGGCCTCCTCGCGGGCGGCGGCGATGACCTCCTCGTCGTCGATGACGGTGAGCATCCGCAGCGAGGAGCGCACCCCGGACTGGGCCTGGCCCAGCACGTCGCCCTCGCGGCGCTGCTCCAGGTCGATCCGGGAGAGCTCGAAGCCGTCGAGGGTGGCGGCGACGGCGGAGAGGCGGGCACGGGCGGGGCTCGCCTCGTGGGCCTCGCTGACCAGCAGGCAGAGCCCGGGGGCGGAACCCCGGCCGACACGGCCGCGCAGCTGGTGGAGCTGGGAGACACCGAACCGGTCGGCGTCCATGATCACCATGGCGGTGGCGTTGGGGACGTTGACGCCGACCTCGATGACGGTGGTGGCGACCAGGACGTCGACGTCCCCGGCGGCGAACCGGCGCATGACGTCGTCCTTCTCGTCGGGGTGCATGCGGCCGTGCAGCACTTCGACGCTCAGCCCGGCCAGCGCGCCCTTGCGCAGCTCGTCGGCGATCTCCAGGACGGCGAGCGGCGGGCGCTTGTCCGCATCCTCCGCGGTCGCCTTCTTCTTGGCCTTGCCCTTCTTCTCCTCCTCCGCGTCGTCGCCGATGCG
The DNA here is from genome assembly GCF_014649875.1 of Streptomyces rubiginosohelvolus. GTDB lineage: Bacteria > Actinomycetota > Actinomycetes > Streptomycetales > Streptomycetaceae > Streptomyces > Streptomyces rubiginosohelvolus. The sequence continues at coordinate 162,678 of NZ_BMTW01000016.1, forward strand.
GGGGCAGACCACGTACGCCTGGTGGCCGTTCTCCACCTCTTCTCGGACGCGTTCCCAGGCGCGGGCGAGGAAGTGGGGCTTGTCCTTGGCGGGGACGACATGGCTGGCGATCGGGGAGCGGCCGGCCGGGAGCTGGTCCAGGACGGAGGTCTCCAGGTCGCCGAAGACCGTCATCGCGACCGTACGGGGGATCGGGGTGGCGGTCATGACGAGGAGGTGGGGCGGCTGCTTCCCCTTGGAGCGCAGGGCGTCGCGCTGTTCCACGCCGAAGCGGTGCTGTTCGTCCACGACGACCAGGCCCAGGTCGTGGAACTGGACCTTGTCCTCGATGAGGGCGTGGGTGCCGATGACGATCCCGGCCTCGCCGGTGACCAGGTCGAGCAGGGCCTGACGCCGGGCGGCCGTGCCCATGGAGCCGGTGAGGAGGACGACCTTGGTGCCCTGGTCCGAGCCGCCCAGCATGCCGCCCTCGGCCAGCTCGCCCATCATCTCGGTGATCGAGCGGTGGTGCTGCTGGGCGAGGACCTCGGTGGGGGCGAGCATCGCGGCCTGGCCGCCCGCGTCGACCACGGCGAGCATGGCCCGCAGGGCCACCATGGTCTTGCCCGAGCCCACCTCGCCCTGGAGGAGGCGGTGCATCGGGTGCTCGGTGGCCAGGTCGTCGAAGATCTCCTTGCTGACCTTCTCCTGGCCCTCGGTGAGGGTGAAGGGCAGCTTGGCGTCGAACGCGTCCAGCAGTCCGTCCGCGACGGGGCGGCGGGCGGCGGCGGGCAGTTGGGTGTCGGCGTAGCGGCGGCGGGCCAGGGCGACCTGGAGGACGAACGCCTCGTCCCATTTGAGCCGGGCCTTGGCGTCCTCGATGTCCGCCTTCGTCTGCGGGCGGTGGACCTTGAGCAGGGCCTCGGGCAGCGGGGTGAAACCGCGCCCCTCGCGCAGGGCGGCGGGCAGCGGGTCCACCGCGTCCTGGGCGCTGGGCAGCACGGCGTCCACGGCCTTGGCGATCCGCCAGGAGTCGAGCTGCTTGCACGCGGGGTAGATCGGCAGCAGCCGCCCCGCGAAGGCGTCCACGGCCTCGGTCGCCTCGTCGGCGTCGGAGGCGTCGAGCAGTTGGTACGTGGGGTGGGCCAGCTGCATCTTGCGGTTGAAGACGGAGACCTTGCCCGCGAACATCGCCTGGCGGCCCGGCAGCAGCTCCTTGTGCGGCTTGTGGACGCCGTGGCCGAAGAAGACCAGCTGGAGGCGGCCGCTGCCGTCGGTCAGGGTGACCTCCAGGCGCTTGCCCCGGCCGTTGTTGAACATCAGGATCCGGGCGTCGGCGACCTGGGCGACGACCGTGACGTGCTCGTCCAGCGGGAGGTCGGCGAGCGCGGTCAGCTTGCCGCGCTCCTCGTACCGCCGCGGGTAGTGGTGCAGCAGATCACCGACCGTGTGCAGGTCGAGGTGTTCGGCCATCACCTTCGCGGTGGCTCCGCCGAGCAGCTTCTTCAGAGGTTCATCGAACGAGGACACGCGATCCATTGCACACCACGGCACTGACAGCTGTCCGCCGGGCGCGGCGGCGGGGCCGTTACTCGACGCCGATCAGCAGCGGTGCGCGCTGGTGGCCGCCCCGGTAGACCACCGTGTCCACGGCGAGGTGGCCCTCCCGTACGTGCTCCTCCAGCGCGTCGGCCAGCGCGTCGGGGACGTCCTCGCCGAGGACGAGGGTGACCAGTTCGCCGCCCGCCGCCAGCATCCGGTCGAGCACGGTGCGGGCCGTGTGCGGGACGTCGGAGCCGATCACGGCCACGTCTCCGTCGATCAGGCCGAGGATGTCCCCGGCCTGGCAGATGCCCGCCATGGTCCACGACTGGCGCTCGGCGACGGCCAGTTCGGCGTAGCGGGTGGCTCCGGCGGCCGCGGTCATGGCGACCACGTCCTCGTCGAAGCCGCGGTCCGGCTCGTGGACGGCGAGCGCGGCGATGCCCTGGACGGCGGCGCGGGTCGGCACGAGGGCGACCCGGACCCCCTCGGTCCTGGCCTGTTCGGCGGCGGCGGCCGCGGTGTGGCGCAGCGCCGCGTCGTTGGGCAGCAGGACCACCTCGCGGGCGTGGGCGCGGCGGATGGCGTCGACCAGTTCGCCGCTGGCGGGGGGTTCGCCGGGGCGGGCGATCACGGTGGTGGCGCCGGCCTCGGTACACAGCCCGGCCAGGCCGTCGCCGGGGACCACGACCACCACGGCGCGCTGGGCGGGTTCGGCCTGGACGCGGACGTCGTGGCCGCTCTCGGTGGCGAAGTGGGTGATCCGGATCCGGTACGGCCGCCCGGCCTCGACGCCCGCCTCCACGGCCGCCCCGGCGTCGTCGACATGGACGTGGACGTGCCAGAGCCCGTCACCGCCGACCACGACCAGGGAGTCGCCGAGCGCGTCGAGCCGGGTGCGCAGCCGGGCCACCTGCTCGTCGCGGGCCTCCAGGAGGTAGATCACCTCGAACGCGGGCCCGGCGGCGCCGTCCTCCGGGCAGTCGAGCGGCCCCTCCACCGGAGCGCTTGCGGGAAGGCCCCCCTCCGTGACGCCCTCCACCGGGGTGCCGCCCACCGGCAGCCCCACCACGGACCCCCCGTCCACGGTCACGGGCGCCTTCGCGGCGTTCCCGGAGGCGGTACGGGGTCCTCGTACGGGAGCCTGCCCGGTCACCGTCTCCACCAGCGCGCCCAGCACCGCCACCAGACCCCGGCCCCCGGCGTCGACCACGCCGGCCCGGCCGAGGACGGCGAGCTGCTCGGGGGTGCGCGCGAGGGCGGCGCGCGCCCCGTCGTAGGCGGCGGTGACGACGGTGCGCAGGTCGGGGTCCTCGCCCCGGGCGGCCTCGGCGGCCTCGGCGGCGACGGTGAGCACGGTGCCCTCGACGGGGTGGGCCACGGCCTGCCGGGCCGCGTCGGCGGCGCTCGTGAGGGCGAGGCGCAGATGGGCGGCGTCGCCGCCGTCGGCCAGCACCCCGGCCATGCCGCGCAGCAGCTGGGCCAGGATCGTGCCGGAGTTCCCGCGGGCGCCGATCAGGGCGCCGTGCGCCATGGCGCGTACGGCGTCGGCGGTGGCGGGTGCGGTGGCGCCGGTCTCATGGGCGGCGAATACCGCTTCGACGGCCGCTGCCGCGGACTCGAGAGTCAGATAGAGGTTGGTGCCGGTGTCCCCGTCGGCGATGGGATAGACGTTGATCGCGTCGATCTCCGCGCGCTCCCGGCCCAGTGCGTCCAGGGCCAGTGAGCACCACCTGCGTACCGCGACGGCGTCCAGGTCGTCGGGGAGCTGCGGCACCGATGGTCCTCCTTGAGCGGCCGTGGCAACGGGCTGCACCGCAGGTTAGCCCGCCTTCCGGGGTCCCGGCAGGGACAGGGGGCGGGAGGGCGGGCGGCCGAGCCATGGTAGTTTCGTATCTCCGAAGCAGGCGTTGTATGCTGCTCCGGTTGCCCGATGAGAGTCGGGACATTCCCCCGGTACCGCCACTTCAGTCCAACTGATTCCGGCGCGCCGGAATTCACTGTACGTGCATCTGAAGTCTTTGGAGTGACCCGTGGCTGCCAACTGCGACGTTTGCGGCAAGGGGCCGAGCTTCGGCAACAGCGTTTCGTTCTCGCACCGCCGTACGTCTCGTCGCTGGAATCCCAACATCCAGCGCGTGCGTGCCGTGGTCGGTCGGACGCCGAAGCGGCTCAACGTCTGCACCTCGTGCATCAAGGCCGGCAAGGTCGCGCGCTGACGTCCCCGTCGTAGCGCAGCCTTCCGGTTGCCCAAAAAGCCGGTCCACCTCGGTGGACCGGCTTTTTGCTGTGCTCAGGTGGCGGTCTGCCCGGGAGAAGGCCGGGTCAGCCAGCCGTGGTCGACCGGCCCGATGCCGCCGCCGAGCGGGAAGCCGGCCTCGATCGCGCCGGTGACGTAACTTTTCGCACCCTGGACCGCCGTGGGCACGTCCATCCCGAGCGCGAGCCCGGAGGCGATGGCGGAGGCCAGCGTGCAGCCGGTGCCGTGGGTGTGGCGGTTGTCGTGCCGGGGGGCGCGCAGCCAGTGTTCCGCGCTCCCGTCGGTGAGCAGGTCCACCGCCTCCCCGGGCAGATGGCCGCCCTTGATGACGACCCAGTGCGGTCCGAAGCCGAGGATCTCCTCGGCGGCCCGGCGCATCCCGCTCTCGTCGGTGACCCGGACGCCGGTCAGCTGGGCCACTTCGTCGAGGTTCGGGGTGGCGACGGTGGCGGTGGGGAGCAGCTTGGTGCGTACGGAGTCGAGGGCCTCGGCGGCGAGCAGCGCGTCCCCGTGCTTGGAGACGCCGACCGGGTCGACGACGACGGGGGCGTCGGTTCCGGCGAGGAGTTCGGCGACGGTCTCCACGAGGGCGCCGGAGGCGAGCATGCCGGTCTTCACGGCCTGGACGCCGATGTCGTCGACGACGCTGCGGTACTGGGCGCGTACGGCCCCCACCGGAAGCTCCCACGCGCCCTGGACACCGAGGGAGTTCTGTGCGGTGACGGCGGTGAGCACGCTCATGCCGTGCACGCCGAGGGCGAGCATCGTCTTCAGGTCGGCCTGGATCCCCGCACCGCCGCCGGAGTCGGATCCGGCGACGGTGAGCACACGGGGCGGTACAGCGGTACGTATGGGCATACGCAGCAATCTAGTGGTCAGCCGCGCGGCTGGGTGTCCTCGATCGAGCCGAAGTGGTCCCAGCCGCCCTTGCTGGTCCAGGGGGCGCCGTCGACGGTGACCTGGGGCAGGGCGGAGGGGTTGAGGACCTCGCCGATCACCTTCCAGCGGGCGGGGAGCTTCACGTCGGCCGGGAAGGTCGCCACGATGGCGTGGTCCTCTCCCCCGGTCAGCACCCACTGGAGCGGGTCGACGCCGACGGCCTGGCCGATGTCGGACATCTGCGAGGGGATGTCGATGAGCCCGGAGCGCAGGTCGATCCGGCACTTGCTGGCCTCCGCGATGTGCCCGAGGTCGGCGACGAGGCCGTCGCTGACGTCGGTCATCGCGGTGGCGCCGAGTCCGGCGGCCGCGGGGCCCGCGTGGTACGGCGGTTCGGGGCGGCGGTGGGCCTCGACGAAGGCGCGGGGCGAGCGGAAGCCGCGGGAGAGCACCGCGTAACCGGCCGCCGACCAGCCGAGCCAGCCGGTGACCGCGACGACGTCGCCGGGGCGGGCGCCGCCCCGGGTGACCGGTTCGTGGTTGCGCAGGTCGCCGAGGGCGGTGATCGCGACGGTGATCGTGTCGCCGCCCACCACATCGCCGCCGACCACGGCCGCGCCCGCCACCTGGCACTCGTCGCGGAGCCCGTCCATCAGCTCGGCGGCCCAGGTGACGGGGAGGTCGGCGGGGACGACCAGGCCGAGGAGCAGCGCGGTGGGCACCGCGCCCATCGCCGCGATGTCGGCGAGGTTCTGGGCGGCCGCCTTGCGGCCGACGTCGTACGCCGTCGACCAGTCACGGCGGAAGTGCCGCCCTTCCAGCAGGATGTCCGTACTGGCCACGACCCTGCGGTCGGGGGCGGCCACGACCGCGGCGTCGTCGCCGGGCCCCAGCCGTACCGCCGGAGTGGTGGTGAGCCGGGACGTGAGCTCTCTGATGAGCCCGAACTCCCCCAACTCGCCCACGGTTCCCTTCACCGAGTCTCACCTCTCCTTTATCGCCCCGGACACCCGTCCGGGCCCCCGGTCGCGAGCCGTCTGTGCTGTCGGTACCGTCAAGAGATACGTCAACTTCTGCGCCCTGTACGCCACGCTGTGGGCGTCATCCGGCCCGTAGGTCTCCCCGCGGCCCGCGGCAACGCGATAACGTGGCGTCCCTTTCCCCCACATGATCCTCGTGGCCGCCCTGGAGGTTCCGTGGTACAGGCGTACATCCTCATCCAGACCGAGGTGGGCAAGGCGTCGATCGTCGCCGAGACCATCTCCAAGATTCCGGGAGTCATCCAGGCAGAGGACGTCACCGGTCCGTACGACGTGATCGTGCGGGCCCAGGCAGACACGGTCGACGAACTCGGCCGCATGGTGGTCGCCAAGGTGCAGCAGGTGGACGGCATCACACGGACTCTGACCTGCCCGGTCGTCCACCTCTGACCCCCGTCTAGGCTGGGCCGGTGACGTCATCCGCCCGCCGTTCCCCCCGCTCGATATTCCTCGGTCCGTCCGCTGCCGTGCTCGTGCTGGCCGCGGCGGGCTGTTCCCTCAGCGACGACCAGCCCTCGGTCCCGGTTCCCACACCGTCCGCGGAGGCCGCCGCGTACTGCGAGGCCCTGCACGAGGAACTGCCCAAGACCGTCCTCGAACTGGAACGCAGTGACCCCTCCCCCGATTCGGAGCTGACCGCCGGCTGGGGGGACGGGGCGATCGTACTGCGCTGCGGGGTCCCCCGGCCCGCGAAGATGGACGACCCCCAGTCGGAGGGCGTCGAGGCGGACGGGGTGCAGTGGATGCTGGAGCAGCCCGAGGGCTCCGGTCCGCGGTTCACCACCACGTACCGCAAGGCGTACGTCGAGGTCACGCTGGATTCGACGTACGCCCACGACATCACGCCGCTGGCCTCGTTCGCCGGCCCCGTCTCGAAGACGGTCCCCGGAAAATTCTGAGTCCCGCTCGCGGCTTCGTCAGCGCAGTCCGGTGGAGCGGGTCAACGCGGCCTGGATCAGCCGGTCGACCAGCTCCGGGTAGTCGACGCCGCTCTCCTGCCACATGCGCGGGTACATGGAGATCGGGGTGAAGCCCGGCAGAGTGTTGATCTCGTTGATGACGAAGGTGCCGTCCTCGGTGAGGAAGAAGTCGGCGCGCACCAGGCCCTCGCAGGAGACCGCGTCGAAGGCGGCGACGGCGAGCCGTTGCACCTCGGCGGTCTGCTCCTCGGTGAGCGGCGCCGGCACCAGACCCGTGGCCGAGTCGATGTACTTGGCCTCGAAGTCGTAGAAGTCGTGCGCGGTGACCGGCGGGATCTCGGCGGGCACGCTGGCGCGCGGGCCGTCCTCGAACTCCAGCACCCCGCACTCGATCTCCCGGCCGCGCAGCAGCGACTCGACGAGGAACTTCGGGTCGTGGCGGCGGGCCTCCTCGATCGCCTCGTCGAGCCCTTCGAGGCCGTCGACCTTGGTGATGCCCATCGAGGAGCCGCCGCGGGCGGGCTTGATGAACAGCGGCCAGCCGTGCTCGCCGGCGAAGTCCACGATCCGCTTGCGGGCGGCGGCGGGGTCGTTGTCCCACTCGCGGGGCCGGACGACCTCGTAGGGTCCGACGGGCAGCCCGAAGGAGATGAAGACGCGCTTCATGTACTCCTTGTCCTGGCCGACCGCGGAGGCGAGGACACCCGCGCCGACGTAGGGCACACCGGAGAGTTCGAGAAGGCCCTGGAGGGTGCCGTCCTCGCCGTACGGGCCGTGCAGCACGGGGAAGACGACGTCGACCTCGCCCAGCGCCTTGGGCACCGCGCCGGGCTCGGTGTAGACGACCTCGCGGCTGCCCGGGTCCACGGAGAGCACGACGCTGCCCTCGGCGGCTCCGGCGAGCCGGTCCACGTCGGGGACCTTGCGGTCGGTGATGGCCATGCGTTCGGGCTCGTCGGCGGTGAGCGCCCAGCGGCCGTCCGTCGTGATGCCGATCGGCAGGACGTCGTACTTCGTCCGGTCGATGGCCTTCATGACGGCGCCGGCCGTGACGACCGAGATGCCGTGTTCGGAGCTGCGACCGCCGAACACGACGGCCACACGGGGTTTACGGCCGTGCGGCTCAGGGCTCTCGGCGCGCTCAGGGCTCTGGGGGAGGTTCTCGCTGCTCATATCGCGATGAGCGTACCTGCTGGTAAGAGCGGCGTCAGCGTCGCTCGGCCTTGGCGCTGCGCGACATCAGCTCCTTGACCGCGACGACCGGGGACTTGCCCTCGTGGACGATCGAGACGACGGTCTCGGTGATGGGCATGTCGACCCCGTGCCTGCGGGCCAGGTCGAGGACCGATTCGCAGGACTTGACGCCCTCGGCGGTCTGCTTGGTGACGGCGATCGTCTCCTGGAGCGTCATGCCGCGGCCGAGGTTGGTGCCGAAGGTGTGGTTCCGCGAGAGCGGCGACGAGCAGGTGGCCACCAGGTCGCCGAGGCCGGCCAGGCCGGCGAACGTCAACGGGTCCGCGCCCATGGCGAGGCCCAGTCGGGTGGTCTCGGCGAGGCCCCGGGTGATGAGGGAGCCCTTGGTGTTGTCGCCGAGGCCCATGCCGTCCGCGATACCGACGGCGAGGCCGATGACGTTCTTCACGGCGCCGCCGAGCTCACAGCCCACCACATCGGTGTTGGTGTACGGGCGGAAGTACGCGGTGTGGCAGGCGGCCTGGAGGCGCTGGGCGACGGACTCGTCGGAGCAGGCGACGACGGCCGCGGCGGGGCGGCGCTCCGCGATCTCCTTGGCGAGGTTGGGGCCCGAGACGACGGCGATGCGGTCGGCGGAGACCTTGGTGACGTCCGCGATGACCTCGCTCATCAGCTCGGCGGTGCCCAGCTCGACGCCCTTCATCAGGGAGACCAGGACGGTGTCCGGGCCCAGGTGCGGGGCCCAGTCGGCGAGGTTGGCGCGCAGGGTCTGGGAGGGCACGACGAGGAAGGCGAACTCCGCGCCGCGCAGGGCCTCGGCGGCGTCGGTGGTGGCGCGGATGGAGTCGGGGAGCGCGATGCCCGGGAGGTAGTCCGGGTTGGTGTGCGTGGTGTTGATGGCCTCGGCGACCTCGGCGCGACGGCCCCAGAGGGTGACGTCGCAGCCCGCGTCGGCGAGGATCACGGCGAAGGCCGTACCCCATGAGCCGGTTCCGAAGACGGCTGCTTTTACGGGGTGCGTCACGTGGGTCCCTTTCCCTGGGCCCTGCGCCGTTGTTCAGCACGGGCTTTGCGGTGATCGTAGAGCTCGGCGGGCGCCTTCTCGCCGCGCAGGTCCTCCAGCTCGCGGGTGATCGCGGCCATGATGACCTCGGTCGCCTGGCGCAGCACGTCGGGCGTCGGCTCCAGTCCGTGGAAGCGGCTGAGGTCGACGGGCGGTCCGGCCTGCACCTGGAGCGTCTTGCGGGGGAAGAGCCGGAACTTGTGCTCCTTGGCGTACGGCGGCATCGCGAGGTTGGCGCCCCACTGGGCGACGGGGATGACGGGCGCCTTGGTCATCAGGGCGACCCGGGCGGCCCCGGTCTTCCCGGCCATCGGCCACATGTCGGGGTCCCGGGTGAGGGTGCCCTCGGGGTAGAAGGCGACGCACTCGCCTCGCTCGATGGCCTCCACGGCGGCCCGGAAGGCGTCCAGGGCGTTGGTGGTCTCGCGGTAGACGGGGATCTGGCCGGTGCCGCGCAGCATCATCCCGACGAACGGGGTGCGGAAGAGGCCGGCCTTCGCCAGGAGCCGGGGCACGCGTCCGGTGTTGTACTGGAAGTGCGCGTAGGAGAGCGGGTCCAGATAGGAGTTGTGGTTGACGGCGGTAATGAATCCGCCGTCGGCCGGAATGTGTTCCATCCCCCGCCAGTCGCGCTTGAACAGAACCACCAGTGGCGGCTTGGCGATGACCGCCGCCAGGCGGTACCAGAAGCCGATTCTGCGGCGGGACACGTGGATACCTTCCTTAAGGATTTCAACCTGCTGCCTGGCTACTGACGGTCAAGTCTCGCCCCAGACCCCTGCTCTGTCGAGAACACCGTACGCCTCACCTTCGGCGGCGGGCCTCCGGGTTGTCGTACCGGCAGGCGAGAATAAGTCCTGACGCGTACGGAGGGGGAGATCGCCACGAACACCGATCCGGCCGGGACCTGGTCCCTGGTCGTTCCGCTGAAGCCGCTCACCCGGGCCAAGAGCCGCCTGGGGCGGGCGGCGGGCGACGATGCGCGGCCCCTGCTGGCCCTGGCGTTCGCCCAGGACACGGTGGCCGCGGCGCTGGCCTGTCCCCGGGTGCGGGATGTGGTGGTCGTCACGGACGACGCCGTGGCCGCGGCGGCCCTTTCCGCGCTCGGGGCGCGGATCGTGCCGGATGCTCCGGGGGCCGGACTCAACGCGGCGCTCGCGCACGGCGCGCGCTCGGCGCGGGCCCTGCGGCCCGCCGCCGCGGTGGCCGCGCTCAACGCGGATCTGCCGGCACTGCGCACCGGTGAATTGGCGCGGGTGCTCGATTTTGCCTCCGCTTTTCCCAGCGCTTTTCTCCGGGACGCGGCGGGAATCGGAACGACATTTCTGGCCGCTGCGAGCGGTGCGGAATTCTGTCCGGCTTTCGGTGGTCCGTCCGCATCCCGGCATCTGGCGTCGGGGGCGGTGGAAATAGGGCTGTCCGGTGTCGACTCGGTGCGCCGGGACGTGGATACGGGCGAGGACCTGCTGGTCGCCCTGGCCCTGGGGGTGGGGCCGCACACGGCGCGGCTCGCGGCCGTGCCCGCCTGCGCCCGTGACCGATAGGCTGCCGCCCATGCAGGCGACCTCGTACACGTACGACCCCGAGACCCGTGGCGGCAGTGTGCTGCTGGACGACGGCACCCCGGTGGAGTTCGACGCCGCGGCCTTCGACGCGGGCGGTCTGCTGCTGCTGCGCCCGGGGCAGCGGGTGCGCATCGAGGGCGAGGGCGAGGGGGCGGCCCTGCGGATCACGCTGGTGACACTGCAGACGTTCTGACAGGCGCTTGGGCCGAACGGGGCCCGGACAGCCCGCGGGCCGGGCTCCCCCGGAGGGGAGCCCGGCCCGGCGCGTTGTGAGGAGCGGGCGGGTGCCCGGGGCTCACTTCTTGCGTGCGGTGGCCTTCTTGGCCGTGGTCTTGCGCGCCGTGGTCTTCTTCGCGGGCGCCTTCTTCGCCGTGGCCTTCTTGGCGGGCGCGGTCTTCTTGGCGGTGGCCGTGGCCTTCTTGGCCGGGGTCGCCTTCTTCGCGGCCGCGGACGTCTTCTTCGCCGTCGCGGTCGTCTTCTTGGCGGTGGTCTTCTTGGCAGCGGTGGTCTTCGCCGCCGTCGTCTTCTTGGCGGTGGCCTTCTTCGCCGTGGCCTTCTTGGCGGCCGACTTCTTGGCGGCGGCGGCCTTCACCGTCGTACGGGCGGCGGAAGATCCGCCCGAGAGGCTGCCCTTGGGGGCCTTCTTGACGGCCACGTCGTTCTTGGGGAGCTTCTTCGAGCCGCTCACCAGGTCCTTGAAGCCCTGGCCCGCGCGGAAGCGGGGCACCGAGGTCTTCTTGACCCGGACGCGCTCACCCGTCTGCGGGTTGCGGGCGTACCGGGCGGGACGGTCGACCTTCTCGAACGAGCCGAAGCCGGTGACCGAGACACGGTCCCCGGCGACAACGGCACGGACGATCGCGTCGAGTACCGCGTCGACGGCGTCCGCGGCCTGCTGACGGCCGCCGACCTTGTCGGCAATCGCTTCTACGAGCTGCGCCTTGTTCACGTCTTCCCCTTCGGAGACATTGCCAGAACGAAAGTGTTCAAGCTTTTTCGCACGTTAGGCAGATATATACCGCAAATCAAACACGAAACGGGCTAATCACCCTAGTGCCGCAACGAAGTCGACCGATGCGCAGTTCCACGTGTCAGTCACCTTCGGGGAATCGGCCCTCATCGAGGTCCTTCATCAACCGGTCCAGACGCCTTGCCGCGTCCGGGAGATCGTGCTTCGCCGCGGCCGTGACGACCAGCAGCTTCCGGGTCAGCGCCATCCGTACGCCCTCCGGGACTTGCAGTGCACGCACCTTCGCGTGCGCTTCCTTCAATCGGTCGGCGACTTGGCCATAGAGCTTGAGTTGGCTGTCGCGTTCCATGCACCGATTGTGCCATCTGGGGCGAGTTGTCGCCCGACGGGGTCTCAACAAGCGACTGCGCCCCCTGCCGGGAGGCAGGGGGCGCAGTCCTGGAAAAGCGCTGCTCAGGCGGCAATGGTACGCGGCTTGAAGGCGGGCCTGGACGCCTCGTACGCGGCGATGTCCGCTTCGTTCTGAAGGGTGAGGCTGATGTCGTCGAGGCCGTTCAGCAGCCGCCAGCGGGCGTTCTCGTCCAGCTCGAAGTCGGCGGTGATGCCCTCGGCGCGGACCTGTCGCGCCTCCAGATCGACGGTCACCTCGGCGGTCGGGTCGGCCTCCGTCAGATCCCAGAGGGCGTCGACGACCTTCTGCTCCAGCACCACCGTGAGCAGGCCGTTCTTCAGCGAGTTGCCGCGGAAGATGTCGGCGAAGCGGGAGGAGACGACCGTCTTGAAACCGTAGTTCTGCAGGGCCCAGACCGCGTGTTCGCGGGAGGAGCCCGTACCGAAGTCGGGACCGGCGACCAGGACCGAGGCGCCCTGGCGTTCGGGGCGGTTGAGGACGAAGTTCTCGTCCTTGCGCCAGGCTTCGAAGAGGCCGTCCTCGAACCCGTCGCGGGTGACCTTCTTCAGCCAGTGGGCGGGGATGATCTGGTCGGTGTCGACGTTGCTGCGGCGCAGCGGGACGACCCGGCCGGTGTGTGCGGTGAAGGCTTCCATGGCTATCGGACTCCGGCGGGGGTACGGGCGTCGGACAGGTCGGCGGGCGAGGCCAGATGGCCCAGTACCGCGGTGGCGGCGGCGACCTGGGGCGAGACCAGGTGGGTGCGGCCGCCCTTGCCCTGCCTGCCCTCGAAGTTGCGGTTCGAGGTGGAGGCGGAGCGCTCGCCGGGGGCCAGCTGGTCGGGGTTCATGCCGAGGCACATCGAGCAACCCGCGTGCCGCCATTCGGCGCCGGCCTCGGTGAAGACCTTGTCCAGGCCCTCCGAGACGGCCTGGAGGGCGACCCGCACCGAGCCGGGGACGACCAGCATCCGTACGCCGTCGGCGACTTTGCGGCCGTCCAGGACCGAGGCCGCGTTGCGCAGGTCCTCGATGCGGCCGTTGGTGCACGAACCTACGAAGACGGTGTCGACGCTGATCTCGCGCAGCGGCTGTCCTGCGGTCAACCCCATGTACTCCAGGGCCTTTTCGGCGGCGTATCGCTCCGAGGCGTCCTCGTACGAAGCCGGGTCGGGGACGCTGGCCGACAGCGGCGCTCCCTGGCCGGGGTTGGTGCCCCAGGTGACGAACGGGGCCAGTTCGGCGGCGTCGATGACGACCTCGGCATCGAACACGGCGTCGTCGTCGGAGCGCAGGGTGTTCCAGTACGCGACGGCGGCGTCCCAGTCCTCGCCCTCAGGGGCGTGGTCGCGACCCTTGAGGTAGTCGAAGGTGGTGGCGTCGGGGGCGATCATGCCGGCGCGGGCGCCGGCCTCGATCGACATGTTGCAGATGGTCATCCGGGCCTCCATCGAGAGCTTCTCGATGGCGGAGCCGCGGTATTCGAGGATGTAGCCCTGGCCGCCGCCGGTGCCGATCCGGGCGATGATCGCCAGGATCAGGTCCTTCGCGGTGACCTCGTCGGGCAGTTCGCCCTCGACCGTGATGGCCATGGTCTTCGGGCGGGCCAGCGGCAGCGTCTGGGTGGCCAGGACGTGCTCGACCTGGCTGGTGCCGATGCCGAACGCCAGCGCGCCGAACGCGCCGTGCGTGGAGGTGTGGGAGTCGCCGCAGACCACGGTGGTGCCGGGCTGGGTCAGCCCCAGCTGCGGGCCGACCACGTGCACGACGCCCTGCTCGACGTCGCCCAGCGGGTGCAGCCGGACGCCGAAGTCCGCGCAGTTCTTGCGCAGGGTCTCCAGCTGGGCCCGCGAGACGGGGTCCGCGATCGGCTTGTCGATGTCGAGGGTCGGGGTGTTGTGGTCCTCGGTGGCGATGGTGAGGTCGAGGCGCCGCACCGGGCGTCCGGCCTGCCGCAGTCCGTCGAAGGCCTGCGGGCTGGTCACCTCGTGCAGCAGGTGCAGATCGATGAAGAGAAGGTCGGGCTCGCCCTCCGCGCGCCGGACGACATGGTCGTCCCAGACCTTCTCCGCGAGTGTCCTACCCATCGCTTTCCCTCCGGCCGGCGTCTTCGCCGGCCCAACTAGAGATCGGTGCGCCTCCGTCCGGACCCCCGTGCGGGGCGGTGGCTACGAGCCGTTGTGCGGCCGCTTCTACAGGTTCGCAACTTCCGCCGAAAATTGAACTTGCGTTTCACAGAGTGAGACGGGAGTATCGTCGTATGGACAACTCTAGCGGCGTCGGCGTTCTCGACAAGGCAGCTCTGGTATTGAGCGCCCTGGAGTCCGGTCCGGCCACCCTCGCCGGGCTGGTCGCGGCGACCGGGCTCGCACGGCCCACGGCCCACCGACTGGCTGTGGCACTGGAACACCACCGGATGGTGGCAAGGGATATGCAGGGCCGGTTCATTCTCGGCCCTCGGCTGTCGGAACTGGCAGCCGCGGCGGGCGAGGACCGCCTGCTGGCCACGGCCGGACCGGTGCTCACCCACCTGCGCGACATCACTGGCGAGAGCGCGCAGCTCTACCGCCGGCAGGGCGACATGCGGATCTGCGTGGCCGCGGCGGAACGGCTGTCCGGACTCCGGGACACGGTGCCGGTCGGCTCCACGCTCACCATGAAGGCGGGCTCCTCCGCCCAGATCCTGATGGCCTGGGAGGAGCCGGAGCGCCTGCACCGGGGCCTCCAGGGCGCCCGGTTCACGGCGACGGCGCTCTCCGGCGTACGGCGGCGGGGCTGGGCCCAGTCGATCGGCGAGCGGGAGCCGGGCGTCGCCTCGGTCTCGGCTCCGGTGCGCGGGCCGTCCAACCGAGTGGTCGCCGCGGTCTCGATCTCCGGGCCCATCGAGCGGCTGACCCGTCACCCGGGCCGGATGCACGCCCAGGCGGTCATCGACTCGGCGGCACGGCTGAGCGAGGCCCTGCGCCGCTCGGGCTGACGGCTCGCCCCAACCCCTTTGTCCCTCTGTTCCGGAAGGCCGCCCCAGCGCCGTGGCGGCCCTTTTTCTTCTCCGCCCCCGCTCGAACTGCCGTGGGGCGTAGGGGTGTTGCCTGCGCCGGGGCAACGAAGAAGGCCCTTCACCGAGGTGAAGGGCCTTTCCGTACTGCTCTGTTGTACCCCCGACCGGATTCGAACCGGCGCTACTGCCGTGAGAGGGCAGCGTGCTAGGCCGCTACACAACGGGGGCGTGGTTACTGCTGACTTGCGCTGGGCTACCAGGACTCGAACCTAGAATGACGGTACCAGAAACCGTAGTGTTGCCAATTACACCATAGCCCATGGTGAGACAAGTACCCCCGACCGGATTCGAACCGGCGCTACTGCCGTGAGAGGGCAGCGTGCTAGGCCGCTACACAACGGGGGCCCTAGCGATCCTGCATCGAGAGCGATGGGTGCGACCCATGATGTTCTCGCGGGAAGGATCTGTACCCCCGACCGGATTCGAACCGGCGCTACTGCCGTGAGAGGGCAGCGTGCTAGGCCGCTACACAACGGGGGCTTGTCCTGCTGGTCTTGCTGTACTGCGCTGGGCTACCAGGACTCGAACCTAGAATGACGGTACCAGAAACCGTAGTGTTGCCAATTACACCATAGCCCACTGAAATGCAACCCCTGGTGGGGGCTTCACTTCTGTCTGCGCTTCCCGGCCGGATCTTTCGGCCCGCTCGGGCGGCGCAGAAAGAACATTACCCGAAGGTGTCCGGCGCTCCAAAACGGGTATCGCCTGCCAACAGGCCCGGCAGCTGGTCGAGCCCGGTGATCCGCACGAGATCGGAGCGTCCGCCCCTGCCCCGCCGGTCGAGCCAGATGCCGGTGAGTCCGGCGGCGACGGCTCCGCTCGCGTCGATGTCCGGCTCGTCGCCCACGTACGCCACTTCGTGCGGCTCCAGCGCGAGCGCCTCGCAGGCCGCGTGGAAGGCGCCGGCCTCCGGCTTGGAGATGCCGAGCTCCACGGCGCAGACCATCGCCTCGAAGCGGTCCCGGACGCCGAGCGCGGTGAGCTTGCGGTGCTGGTGGTCGGTGCTGGAGTTGGAGAGGATCGCGTGCCGGTAGGCGGGCACCAGGCGGTCCAGGACCGGCAGCACGTCCGGGAAGAGCGCCCAGGCGGCCTCGTAGTGGGTCACATGGCCGGCAAACCAGTCGTCGGCCTCGGCATCCGTCATGGCCCGCGAGAGGAACTCCCGCACCCGGTCCCGGCGCTGCCCGAGGAAGTCCGTCTCCCCGGCGGCGACGCGTGCCCAGTGCCGGACGGTGATCGCCTTCCAGGCGTCGAGGGCCTCGTCGACCGATGCGTACGCCCCGGGAAGGCCCGCGAGCTCCAGATGCTGCCGCATGCCGGTGCGGTCGGCGCCCGCGTAGTCGAAGATCGTGTCGTCGATGTCCCAGAGCACGGCGCGGATCGGCATGGATCTCACGGTAGCCGCCGGCGGGCCGTCGCGGAGGGGAAAACGGGGAGGGCCGCAGCCGGTCGGCTGCGGCCCTCCCCGGAGGTGTCCGGTCCGGTTCAGCCGGCCAGCTTCGCCAGCGCGGCGTCCACGCGGGCCAGGCTCTTCTCGCGGCCCAGGATCTCCAGGGACTCGAAGAGCGGCAGGCCCACCGTGCGGCCGGTGACGGCGACGCGGACCGGGGCCTGGGCCTTGCCGAGCTTGAGGCCGTGGGTCTCGCCGGCGGTCAGGACGGCGTTCTTCAGCGACTCCGGGTCGCTCCAGTCGGCCGCCTCCAGGTTGGCGCGGGCGGTCGTGAGCAGGGCCACCGGGTCGCCCTTCATCGCCTTGGTCCAGGAGGCCTCGTCCTCCACCGGCTCGTCGAGGAAGAGGAAGTCGACGTTGTCGGTGATGTCGGAGAGCACCGTGACCCGGGTCTGGGCGTACGGGGCGATCCGGGTCCACTTCTCCGCGTCGAAGGCCTCCGGGGCCCAGGGCGCGAAGGGGGCCTTCAGCCAGGGGCCGCAGGCCTCGGTGAAGGTCTTCACGTCGAGCATGCGGATGTGCTCGGCGTTGATGTGCTCGGCCTTCTTGAGATCGAAGCGGGCCGGGTTGGCGTTGACGTCCTTGATGTCGAACGCGGCGACCAACTCGTCCATCGAGAAGATGTCGCGGTCCTCGGCGATCGACCAGCCGAGCAGCGAGAGGTAGTTCAGCAGGCCCTCGGGGAGGAAGCCGCGCTCCCGGTAGAGGTTGAGGGAGGCCTGCGGGTCGCGCTTGGAGAGCTTCTTGTTGCCCTCGCCCATGACGTACGGCAGGTGGCCGAAGGCGGGGGTGTCCTTGGCGATGCCCAGCTCGGTGAGCGCCCGGTACAGGGCGATCTGGCGCGGGGTGGAGGAGAGCAGGTCCTCGCCGCGCAGGACGTGGGTGATCTCCATCAGGGCGTCGTCGACCGGGTTGACCAGGGTGTAGAGCGGGGCCCCGTTGGCGCGGACGATGCCGTAGTCGGGGACGTTCTCCGGCTGGACGGTGATCTCGCCGCGGACCAGGTCGGTGAAGGTGATGGCCTCGTCGGGCATCCGGAAGCGGACGATCGAGGTGCGGCCCTCGGCCTCGTACGCCGTCTTCTGCTCGGCGGTGAGGTCGCGGCAGTGGCCGTCGTAGCCGGAGGGCTTCCCGGCGGCGCGGGCGGCGTCGCGGCGGGTGTCCAGTTCCTCGGTGGTGCAGTAGCAGGGGTAGGCGTACCCGGCGGCGAGGAGCTTCTCGGCGACGTCCTTGTACAGGTCCATCCGCTGCGACTGGCGGTAGGGGGCGTGCGGGCCGCCGATCTCGGGGCCCTCGTCCCAGTCCAGGCCGAGCCAGCGCATCGAGTCGAGCAGCTGCTGGTAGGACTCCTCGGAGTCGCGCGCGGCGTCCGTGTCCTCGATCCGGAAGACCAGGGCGCCCTGGTGGTGCCGGGCGAAGGCCCAGTTGAACAGGGCCGTGCGGACCAGGCCGACGTGGGGGTTGCCGGTCGGGGAGGGACAGAAACGGACGCGTACGGGTGCGTTAACCACGCTTGATCACCTTGTTGGTGAGAGTGCCGATGCCTTCGATGGTGACGGCGACCTCGTCGCCGACGTGCAGGGGTCCGACCCCTGCGGGGGTGCCCGTGAGGATGACGTCGCCCGGGAGGAGGGTCATGGCCTCCGTGATGTGGACGATCAGGTCCTCGATGGAGCGGACCATGTCGCTCGTGCGGCCGAGCTGCCGCTGCTCGCCGTTGACCGTCGCCTGGATGGTGAGGTCGTGGGGGTCCACGTCGGTCTCCACCCAGGGGCCCAGCGGGCAGGAGGTGTCGAAGCCCTTGGCGCGGGCCCACTGCTTCTCGCGCTTCTGCACATCGCGGGCGGTGACGTCGTTGGCGCAGGTGTAGCCGAGGATGACGTCACGCACGCGCTCGCGGGGGACCTCGCGGCACATGCGGCCGATGACCACGGCCAGCTCGGCCTCGTGGTGCAGCTCTTCGGAGAAGGAGGGGTACTCGATCGCGTCGCCGGAGCCGATCACCGAGGTGGTGGGCTTGAAGAAGGTGATCGGCGCTTCGGGGACCTCGTGGCCGAGTTCGGCCGCGTGCTCCGCGTAGTTGCGGCCGATGGCCACGACCTTGTTGGGGAGCACGGGGGGCAGCAGCCGGACCTTGTTCAGCGGGACCTTGGTGCCCGAGAGCTCGAAGTCGGCGTACGGAATGCCCTTGATGATGTCGAGGACGAGGTCACCGGATTCCACGGTGCCCTGTCCCTCGACGGCGCCGAAGGCGACATTGCCGTCGATGGAGAACCTGGCGATGCGCACGGGATGCTGTCGCCCCTCACTTGCTGGCTGGCTGAAGACTGACGCTCCAGGCTAACGCCGTGAGGGGGCACAGCCTCGCGCATTGCCCGGTGACCTACTGGACGACCGCGACCGGGGCTTCCATGAGGATGGTGCGGCGCGGGTTGGCGGTGACGTTGGGCAGGTCGGCGGCGTGCTCCGGCGCCAGGGGCGTCTGCAGCGCTTCGGCGTCCTCGAGGTGCGCCAGCGTGGTGCGCCGGGGGTTGGCAATGTTGCGGAACATCGTCGTCGTCTTCATCTGCCGTCAGGACCCTGTCGGTGAAGGGCGTCGCTCGTCGCGGCGCCGGCTTGTCGGATTCGCCATCCCTGTAAAGCGTCAGGCTAAACATCCGATTCCCCGCCGGAGCCGGGATGAGGCGGCGATCATCATGTGAGTTTGCTCACGAACTAATCGACAATTGACCCATTTCGGGCGGCGGATCGTGATCCAGAAAACGGACATTGCACCACTGAATCCACCATTCCGCTCCTGATCATCGCGACTGGGACACCCCCCACCCCTAGGTAAGTCCTCCATAAAAGTCCGCTTTACCCACGATCACTCTCCACTGCTTGTTACTCGTTCATCACAACGTGTCACGCAGGTCACAGCCCGGTACATGGGCCTTGTTGGAGATCCTGCACTGTGCTGGAATTCCACGCACCGCCGCGGGTTTCAGGCCGGCGCGCAGGGGCGCAACGCAGCGCCGAGTGGCGGCGGGAGGGGGAGTACGCCGGTCACTCACACGACCACCATGGGGCGCGTCCAGCGCCCCACGACGCCGACACCGTCCTGTCCGCATGCGCGGGTGGGACGCCTGGTCCAGAGGTTGCGACGCTAGTGCAGGGACGTTTCAAGAGGGATGGCAGCGCTCCGGCGGAACAGGAGCCGCGCGGCGGGACCGACCGCGGTTCCTCGCCCCAGCACGCCCAGAACCCCGGGCCGGCCGCTGCCGGCGACAACAGCGACCGTGCGCAGCGCCCGGGCTCCACGACGAGCAGTGCGGAGCCGGAAACGGCCGCACAGCCGCGCGGCCCGGTCGACACGGGCTCGCGAATAGCGCTCCGTAACTGGCGCATCAGCACGCGACTGGTCTCGCTCCTCGCCCTCCCCGTGGTCGCCGCGACCAGCCTGGGCGGCCTGCGGATCCAGGAGTCGATGACCGACATGCAGCAGCTGGAGCACATGCAGCTGCTGACGAAGATGACCAAGCAGGCGACCACGCTCGCCCGGGAACTCCAGATCGAGCGCGACCAGTCGGCCGGTCCGCTGTCGAACAAGTCCAAGCCCACCGACTACAAGGTCACCGGGCCCCGGGACAAGACCGACCGGGCCAAGAACGCCTTCCTCGACGAGACCGACTCGATCGGTGACTCCGAGGGCGACGAGTCGCTGGAGAGCATCCACGCGAGCATCTCGTCGATCGCCTCGCAGCTCGGCACCATCCGTACGATCCGCAAGACGGCGTACGAAGAGGGCACGCCGAGTCTCAACACGATCGACCAGTACAGCCAGCTGATCACCTCGCTGCTGAGCCTCTCGCAGGACATGGCGCAGGCGACCAACAACCCGGACATGATCAAGCGGACCCGGGCCCTGGCGGCGTTCTCCTCCGCCAAGGAGTACGCCTCGGTCCAGCGCGCGATCATCGCGGCGGCGCTGCCCGGCGGTTCGGTCAAGGAACCGCACCTCAACCCGAACGACCGGCAGTTCGGCTCCAACGCGCTCGCCAAGGAGTCCCGGGCCCTCACGTCGTTCAAGCAGATCTACGCCACGACCGGGCAGAGCACCGAAGAGCTCATGGCGCCCCTGGAGAACGGCAACCCGGAGATCAACGCCGGGAACATGTACGCCAAGCGGATCCTGGACACCTCGAACGGGATCGAGGGCAAGCAGGTCCGGTCGTACCTGGACTGGTACGACCAGAGCACCATCAAGATCAAGGCCATGGAGACCATCGAGGCCACCCTCCTCAGCGACATGGAGGCCAAGGCCCGTGAGCTGCGCCAGGCCTCCCAGCGCGACGCCATCATCAACGGTGCGGTCATCCTCATCGTGCTCGGCGTCTCGCTCGTCGGCGCCTTCGTGGTGGCCCGCTCCATGATCCGGTCCCTGCGCCGCCTCCAGGACACCGCCACCCGCGTCGCCCAGGACCGGCTGCCCGAGCTCGTCAAGCAGCTCTCCGAGACCGACCCGCAGGACGTCGACACCTCCGTCGAGTCGGTCGGTGTGCACTCCCGGGACGAGATCGGCCAGGTGGCCGCGGCCTTCGACGACGTGCACCGCGAGGCCGTCCGCCTCGCCGCCGAGCAGGCCCTCCTCCGGGGCAACGTCAACGCGATGTTCACCAACCTCTCGCGCCGCTCCCAGGGCCTCATCCAGCGCCAGCTCTCGCTCATCTCCGAGCTGGAGTCGCGCGAGGCCGACCCGGACCAGCTGTCCTCGCTCTTCAAGCTCGACCACCTCGCGACCCGTATGCGCCGGAACGGCGAGAACCTCCTCGTCCTCGCGGGCGAGGAGCCGGGCCGCCGGTGGACCCGCCCCGTCCCGCTGGTCGACGTGCTCCGCGCCGCCGCGTCCGAGGTGGAGCAGTACGAGCGCATCGAGCTGTCCGCGGTGCCCGCCACCGAGGTCGCAGGACGCGTCGTCAACGACCTCGTGCACCTGCTCGCCGAGCTGCTGGAGAACGCCACGTCGTTCTCCTCGCCGCAGACGAAGGTCAAGGTCACCGGTCACGCGCTGCCCGACGGCCGCGTCCTGGTCGAGATCCACGACACCGGCATCGGCCTCTCCCCCGAGGACCTCGCCGCGATCAACGAGCGGCTCGCGCAGCCGCCGACGGTGGACGTCTCCGTCTCCCGCCGCATGGGTCTGTTCGTGGTCGGCCGTCTTTCCCTGCGTCACGGCATCCGGATCCAGCTGCGCCCCTCCGACTCCGGCGGTACGACCGCGCTGGTCATGCTGCCCGTCGACGTCGCACACGGCGGCAAGCAGCCCCCGTCCAAGCAGGGCTCCGGTCAGCAGTCCGGCGCCCCGGGCGGTCTGCTCGCGGGCAACGGCAACGGTGCGGGCAACGGCCAGCGCCCCGGTCTCGGCAGCGGTCCGGGCGGTCCGGGCGCCAAGAGCCTCGGCGGCGCCCAGCGCGGCCAGGTCGGCGCGGGCGCGGGTCCCCGGGCGGCGCTGCCGGCCCGGGACGGCTCGGCAGGCCTGCCGCAGGGCCCGCAGGGCGGCGGCCAGCCGAACAACGGCGGCGCCGGCCAGGACTTCCCGGGCCAGGGCCCGGCCCCGCAGCGCCAGGGCGGCGGTCTCTCCGGCGCCTTCGGCAACAGCGCCCGGCTCGGCGCCCGCGGCCCCCAGGGCGATGCGCCCGGCCGCGGCGACGGTGGCGCACAGCCCAACCTGTTCGGGCACGGCGCTCCGGCGTCCTCCGGGCAGAACGGCCGCCCGGGCCCGTTCGCCCCGCAGAACCAGCAGGCCCCGTCCGGCTGGCAGAACCAGCAGGGCCAGAACGAGCAGCAGAACCAGGCCGGCCACGCGAACCAGCAGGGTCCCGGGGCGCAGCAGCCCCAGGGCCGCCAGGAGCAGGGCGGATTCCAGCAGCCCGGCGGCCCCGGCCGTCAGCTGCCGCCGCCCGGTGGGCCGCGTGCCGAGCTGCCCGGGGGCAACCCGCAGCCGCAGCGCCCCGCCACCACCAGCTGGGGCGCCGACGCACCGCGCGGTCACGAGGAGCACGACGCGACCGGACAGTTCGCCCGGCCGGCGGGCCCCGGCCAGGACCCTTCGTTCAACGGCCCGCAGAACCAGCGGCCGGCGGACGGCCGCCAGGGTCCCGGCGCGACCTCCGAGTTCGCCCGGCCCGACTTCTCGGGCCAGGGGGCTCCGCAGGACCGCTCGTACCCGCAGCAGGCTCCGCAGGGCCAGGACCCGGCGAGCACAGCGCAGTTCGCCCGGCCGGACTTCGGTGTCCCGCACCAGCCCCAGCAGGGCCAGGGTCACCAGCTGCCCGCGCCGCGTGGCGACGACTTCGGTGCGCCGCGTCCGTCTGCCTCCCCGGCGGGCGAGGCTCCGTACCGTCCGGCGCTCCCCCAGCAGCCTCAGCAGCCGGAGGCCCTGCCGCCGGCCGGTCCCGGGGACGGGCGTACGCCGCTGTACGACACGCTGGAGACGAACTGGTTCCACGGTCCGGGCCAGGGCGGCCAGCAGCCGCCCGCCGAACCGCAGGCGCCGGCCGCTCCGGACCCCACCGGTGTGCCGGTTCCGCCGCTGCCTCAGCGCGGTGCCGCCGACGCCTCGGTCACCAGCTCGTGGCGGGCCTCGCCCAACGACGAACTCGTACGCCAGGCCGAGCGGGTCAAGAAGCCCGCCGCCGGCGGGGTCACCACTTCCGGGCTGCCTCGTCGTGTTCCCCGCGCCAATTTGGTTCCGGGGACCGCACAGCAGCAGAATCACCAGTCCGGACCTCAGGTCTCGCGCGCGCCCGATGACGTGCGCGGTCGTCTGACCAATCTCCGCCGGGGCATCCAGCAGGGTCGGCAGGCCAACAACGGCTCGCAGACCGGCAGTTTCCATCTCGGCCCCACTCACCAGCAGGAGCGTTAGTTGAGCCCCATGAGTCAGGCCGCGCAGAATCTGAACTGGCTGATCACCAACTTCGTGGACAACACCCCAGGGGTGTCCCACACGGTGGTGGTCTCCGCCGATGGCCTGCTGCTGGCGATGTCCGAAGGGTTTCCGCGCGACCGTGCCGACCAGCTCGCCGCTGTCGCGTCGGGTCTCACCTCGCTGACCGCGGGTGCGTCGCGGATCTTCGAGGGCGGCGCCGTCAGTCAGACGGTTGTGGAGATGGAACGGGGATTTCTCTTCCTCATGTCCATCTCCGACGGCTCGTCCCTGGCCGTCCTGGCCCACCCGGACGCCGACATCGGTCTGGTCGGGTACGAGATGGCCCTCCTGGTCGACCGTGCCGGCACCGTCCTCACGCCCGATCTCCGCGCCGAGCTCCAAGGCAGTCTGCTCCACTAGACGGCCATCCAGCGGATTCACGACACGATCCCCCCAGGTAATGCCCACAACCCTCACCCGACAGGCCGCTTTAGTCCCCTCACCGGCCCCTTGCAGACGGCAAGCCGAGAACCTGCTGTCACGCCCGGAGGATTCATGACCCCGCCACCCGCCTCACCCGATCCGTACGGCGCACTGCACCACGCGTCGTACGACGGGGAAGGCGACCAGCCGCTGGTTCGTCCTTATGCCATGACCGGCGGCCGGACCCGGCCGCGCTACCAGCTCGCGATAGAGGCGCTGGTCAGCACGACGGCAGACCCCGCGCATCTGGGGACCCTGCTCCCCGAGCACCAGCGGATCTGCCACCTCTGCCGTGAGGTCAAGTCGGTGGCGGAGGTGTCGGCGCTGCTGTCGATGCCGCTCGGCGTCGCCCGGATCCTGGTGGCGGACCTGGCGGAAGCCGGCATGGTGGCCATCCACCAGCCGGGCAACGGAGAGGCCGGCGGCGCGCCGGATGTGACACTGCTCGAAAGGGTGCTCAGTGGACTTCGCAAGCTCTAGCGGCGGTACGGGCCGCGCCACCACCTCGGCGAAGATCGTGGTGGCGGGCGGCTTCGGCGTGGGCAAGACCACGTTCGTCGGGGCCGTGTCGGAGATCAACCCGCTGCGCACCGAGGCCGTCATGACGTCCGCGTCCGCGGGCATCGACGACCTGACGCACACCGGGGACAAGACGACGACCACCGTCGCCATGGACTTCGGCCGCATCACGCTCGACCAGGACCTGATCCTGTACCTGTTCGGTACGCCCGGGCAGGACCGCTTCTGGTTCATGTGGGACGACCTGGTCCGCGGCGCCATCGG
>NZ_BMTW01000017.1 GCF_014649875.1 Streptomyces rubiginosohelvolus
CCCCAGCCCTCGCCGTGGTCCGCACGCCACACCCAGGTGTGGTCGATGATCGTGTCGTCGCTGTTGACGACGATGCTCGTGGTCGCCTTGCCGGGACCCGCCCCGCCGATCCGCACGAACACGTCCTGCAGCGAGGTGGGGTTGGCGGAGTGGTCGGCCGAGGCGTTCTCGGGGCCGACCTCGATCAGCGTCTCGGAGTTCACCGGGCCCGCGTCGACCAGCAGGCCCGCGAGCTTCACCCCGTCCACGTCACCGACCTTGATCGCGGTCACCCCGTTGTCCGGGATGATCGTGGCCAGGCCGAGGCCGAGGGCCACGGTGTCCGCGCGGTTGATGGTGATCGTCTCGTCGATGTGGTAGACGCCGGGCGTGAAGAGCAGGTGCAGGCCCTGCTCCACGGCCGCGTTGATCGTTGCGGCGTCCGCGCCCTCCTTCACGACGTAGAACTGGTCCAGCGGGATCGACTCGCCGGCCGGGGTGCCGTCGGCCCACGAGACACCGCGCGCGTTCTCGCGCTTCTCGGGGACGAAGACCTTGTAGTCGGCGCCGTCGAGGTAGAGGAAGGGCTTCTCGCGTGAGATGGGTGTGGTGTCGAGCGTGGTGTACGGCGGCTCCGGGAAGCTGTTGGCCGGTGCGCCCTCGACGCCCGAGAACGTCATGTTCCAGACGCCGTTGACCCAGCCGCCGACGGAGCTGTCGCGGGTGTACCACTGCTGCTGCGAGTACGGGCCGACCTCGCCGTCGATCTTGGAGTCGGCGATGTAGCCGCCGCTGGCCCAGCCGTAACCGTCGGGCGCGAGGTTCAGCCCGCCCTTGACGTGCATCCGGCGGAACGGGGCCGCCTGGGAGACCGCCCAGCGGTTGGTCCCGGAGACCGGGTTGAGCGTCAGGTTCTCCGCCGAACGCCAGAAGTTCTGCGTCGCGTTGCCGTCGAACCAGCCCGCGTCGACCGTCACATCACCGTTGAACGTGGTGTCGTTCGGGTTGAGGCCGAGACCCGCGATCTGCGTGTAGAAGCCGATCTGCGCGTTGATGTTGTCGTACGTGCCCGGCTTGAACATCAGCGCGTGGCGGTCGAGGCCGAACTGCGCGGACTCCTGCTTCTTGAAGATCTCGTCGACCTTGCCCTGGATGTCGGGCGTGGACGGGTCGAAGACATGGACGTTCGGACCGAGGTCGCCGCCGCCCGGCACGGCCTCGGCCTCCTCGCCGAAGGCCGTCTGGGCCGTGGGCACGGACATCAGCATCGCCACGGCGAGCGCGGCGAACCCGAGGGCCCGGGTGCGGAGGCGGGTGCATGGGGCGGTGGGGGGAGTGGGGGGAGCATGCATGAGGTACGTCTCCTGGGTCGTGGTACGTGTGCACGACGAACGGGCGAGAGAGCCTGGGGGGAGGTTTGGGAGAGCGCTCTCTCGTTACGCCGATGTTTCCCCTGTGGGCCTGTACGCGTCAAGAGGTGTGCGTCAGGAGCCTCGGAAGATGCGGCTGAATCCAACAACTGACCCTGAATGTCGGGAAATTGGCGGTCCCGGCGCGGTGGGGGAGGGTCGCTGACTTCAGAAGCTGACGTCGTGCCTGGTCGAGGCGGTGGACAGGCGGACGCGCCGCGCGCGGGGGACCATGGGGCCATGAGTTCCCCCGCCGGTCCGGAACGCCCACCCCGCGAAGCCGATCAGATCAAGGTCTGGTTCCGGGTGGCCCCGCGCGAGGACGGGCCGCCGCCGTACGAGACGGAGGGCTTGTGGGCGACACGGCTCGGCCCGGACACCGCGCGGGTGGACAACGTGCCCTTCCTCCGGGACGGGGTCGCCGAGGGCGAGACCGTACGGTTCCGGACGGACGGCGACGGAGTGCACTGGGCCGTCGGCCGGGTGACGGACTCCGGCAACTGCACGGTCCGGGTGCTGCCCGTGCCGGACGGTCCGCTCGGGCAGGACGTTCGGGCCGTGCACGAGCGACTCGCCGGATTCGGGCTCACGGGCGAGGTCTTCAGCGCCGATTTCCCGCTGGTCGCCCTGACCGTGCCCGGCGGCGCGGACCTGCGCGGGGTGAAGGCGCTGCTCGCCCGGGGCCGGGACGAGGGCTGGTGGCACTTCGAGGTCGCGTGCGACACGGATGCCTGGCGGTCGGCGTAGGACACGGGTGCGGGAGCGTCCACGGGCGCGTGGAGTACCGGTGTGCGGAGACCCCTCTCGGGTTACGCCTCCGGCTCGCCGATCGTCCGGATCACCCGGGCCGGGTTGCCGACGGCCACCACGTTCGCGGGCAGGTCCTTCGTGACGACCGCCCCGGCGCCGACCACCGTGTTCTCACCGATGGTCACCCCGGGGCAGACGATCACCCCGCCGCCCAGCCACACGTTGTCGCCGATGGTGATCGGCTCGGCGGCCTCCCACTTGGCGCGGCGCTGCTCGGGGTCGACGGGGTGGGTCGGGGTGAGGATCTGGACGTTCGGGCCCATCTGGACGTCCGCGCCGATGGTGATGCGGCCGACGTCCAGGAGGACCGCGCCGAAGTTGATGAACGTCCGCGGGCCGATGGTGGTCTGGTAGCCGTAGTCGACCCGCAGCGGCGGCCGTACCTCCACGCCCTCGCCCACTTCGCCGAGCAGCTCGGCCAGCACCGCGCGCCGGGCCTCGGGGTCGGCGGCCGACGTGGCGTTGTAGCGCTCGCTCAGCACGGCCGCGTGCAGGGCCTCCGCCGCCAGTTCGGGGTCGTCGGCGAGGTACAGCTCGCCGGAGAGCATGGCTTCCTTCTGGCTGGGCCTGGCGTTGTCGCTCATGTCGTCTCTTCCGGTGCGGGATGTGCGGTGCGGGGTGTACGGGACGCTCGCGGTGACGGTGATCCGTCCGCTCCGAGCAGTCTGCCCCCGTCGGCGTCGACCGGCGCACGCAGCCCCGGGGCCAGCGCCAGCGTCACCGCCACCGAGAGGCCCGCGACCGCCGCCATGCCCGTCGCCGGGGAGGTCACCTGGGCGATGCCGCCCGCCACGGCCGCGCCCACCCCCTGCATCGCGAGCATCCCCGAGGAGCTGAGTCCGAGCGCGTGGCCGCTCAGCTCCTGCGGGGTGAGGGCCAGCAGCCGTTCCTGGAGCAGCAGGCTCGCGGCGAAGCCGACGCTCGCCACGACGACCACCGCCAGGGCGACGGGCAGCCCCGGGCGCAGCGCGAAGAGCAGGTAGGGCGCGGCCAGCAGCAGCCGCAGCGGCGCCCCCAGCCGGGCCCGCCATCGGGCGGCCACGAACCGCCCGACCAGTGTGTCCCCGGCGAGCATCCCCAGGGCCCCGCAGGCGAAGAGGAGCCCGGCGTGCCCGGGCGCGTACGCCACGTACAGGGACTCGCAGCCGACGACGAGCCCGTTGGGCACCCACAGCGCCAGGAACACGTACCGGCGCGGCGTGGCCGACCAGAGCAGCGCGTTCGTCCGCCAGGTCTCCCCGATCGAGGGGCGGCCGGTCGCCCTCGGGGGCCGGGCGGTCAGCCCGAGCCGGGTCACGGCCGCCGCGACGACGTACAGGGCCGCCCCGACCAGCAGCGTGCCGCGCGCCGAGAACACCGCCACCAGCGCCCCGCCCACCGCGAATCCGCAGATCTGCATCGCACCGCCCGTCATGTTCAGCACCGAGCGGCCGAGCAGGAACCCCTCGCGCGGCACGATCTCGTTGAGCAGCCCGTACCGCACGCCCCCGCCCGGCGACGCCGCCACCCCCATCACCAGCAGAACCGCGAACGCGGCCCACAACGGCAGCCCGGGGACGGCCTGGACGCAGGCGGCCCCCGCCGACAGCAGGGCGAGCGCGGTCAGCGCGGAGCGCGGCGGCAGCCGGTCCGCCGCCGACAGCAGGGTGAGCGCCCCGGCCACCTGGGCCAGCGACGGGCCGAACATCGCCAGCGCGGAGAGCAGGGGCGAGCCGGTCCGGGCGTACACGAGGGTGCCCAGCGCCAGGCCGGTCGCGGTCTGGGCGGCCGTCTGCACGGAGACGGCCGCGAAGAAGGGGGTGAACTCCGGGGTCCGGAACAGTTCGCGGTAGGTGCGCATGGACGGAGTCTCCGGACGCCGTCACCGGGGCCGTTACTGTTTCGCGCGGACGCGAAAGCCTGGGGCGGGTCGGCCCGGAGCCGACAAGGTGGACAGGAAAGAACGGGCGGTGGTGGGCGTGGGCTGGTGGCAGGTCAGTGCGGACACGCTCGCGAGCAGCCGGTTCGTCGTCTCGCCGCTCGCGGAGGCCGTCGCGAGCCTGCTGCTCCTGGAGCGGGCCACCGCCGCGCACCCGGGGGAGCGTGCCTGGCTGGAGGCCCATCTGCCCGCGTACCGGCGGCGGGCGGCCGGCGACCCGGTCTCCGCGCTGGTGATCCGCTCCGCCCTCGCGCCCCGCTGGACCGCCGACTTCCTCACCCCCGCACCGGTCCCCGCCCCGCCGGGCCAGGCCCCGCCCTCCTTCGCCGAGGAGCTGGCACGGGTCCGGGCGACCCCGCCCGACCGGGCGCGCGCCGATCTGGCCGTGGCGCTGGGCGGGCCGCTGCCCGCCGCGCTGGACCGGGACGATCTGGCCGAGCGCGCCGCCGACGCCGTCGCGTGGGTCTGGACGCACACCGTGCTGCCCGACTGGCCGAGGCGGCAGCGGGTCCTGGAGGCCGATGTGGTCGCCCGTACAGCCCAGTTGGGCCGGGCGGGCTGGGCCGAGGCCCTGAACGGCATGCGGCCCGGGGTCCGTTGGCTGGGCGGCAGCCGACTGCAGATCAACACCTACGACAACCCGCCCCGCGAACTGGACCGCGCCCAGCTGCTGTTCATCCCCGTCACCCCGAACCAGTCCTGGGTCTGCTGGGACATCCCGCACCGGTACGGGCTGGTGTACCCGTGCTCCGGCGCGCTCGCCGGGGCCGGGCACATGCCCGTACCCGCCGCCCTGGGCGCGCTCATCGGCCCGGCGCGGGCGGCCGTCCTGTCGCTGCTGGCCTCCCCGCTCAGCACGACGCAGCTCGTCGCGCTGACCGGCCAGGGACTCGGCTCCGTCGGCCGCCATCTGCGGATCCTGCTGGACGCCGGACTGGTCCGCCGCCGCCGGGCGGGCCGCTCCGTGCTCTATTTCCGTACCGAGGCGGGCGACATCCTGGCGCGCGGCGCGGGCTGAGAAGAGGCGAGAGCGCCCGGTGCACGCCCCCGCGCGCCCCCGGGCGGCGGCCTTTCCTGGCGCGGCGAGGATCGGATACGCATCAGTACGAGGTGCGCTCCGCATGGTTGGCGCGCATGTACGAGTCGTGACAACGGTGACTATGGGCACCGCTCGTCGTTATGACAACTTCTCTCTCGCCGCGAACGACGCGGAGGAACCGAGTGAGGGGGCCGTGGGTGAATCCGGAGTACGCCGCGTACTGCCAGGCGGACCGCCGCTTCTACGACGCACCTCACCGTTCCCTCGGGCCGGGCGGAGCCGTCGACGCGGAGAGCTCGTTCTACGCGGCCGTCCGTGGCTCCGCCCCCGAGGGGTGGACCCGCTCCCGGCGCGGTGACTGGCTCTCCTACAGCCCCGACGGGCTGCGGCTGCCGGCCCAGGGCTGGAAGATCCACATATCCGCCGCCCTCGACAACGCGGCCTCCGTGCTCGACCGGGTCACCGCCCACTGTCTGGAGCACCGGATCGCCTTCAAGTGCATACCGAACGCGGGGCTGTTGGCCCTGCGGAACGCCAAGTACGCGGACCGGGCGGGCAGCGGGAAGTTCATCACCGTCTACCCGCCGTCCGAGGAAGCGTTCCCCGAGGTGTGCACCGCCCTGATGCAGCTCCTGGAGGGCGAGCACGGCCCGTACATCCTGAGCGATCTGCGGTGCGGGAACGGGCCCGTGCACACCCGGTACGGTGCGTTCGCCGCCCGCTTCTGCTCCGGTCCGGACGGGCGGCCCGTGCCCGCCGTCGCCGACCCGCAGGGCCGGCTCGTCCCGGACGACCGGGGCCCCGCCTTCCGCGTCCCCTCCTGGGTGACCCCGCCCGGCTTTCTGATGCCGCACCTCGAAGCCCGGGCCGCCGTGGGCCTCGCCGACCTCCCGTACGCCGTCGAGAAGGCGCTGCACTTCTCCAACGGCGGCGGGGTCTACCTCGGCCGCGACACCCGCACCGGCGAGCAGGTCGTCCTCAAGGAGGCCCGGCCGCACGCCGGTCTGGCCGCCGACGGGGCGGACGCCGTGGCCCGGCTCGAACGGGAGAGGACCGCCCTGGAACACCTGGCCGGGCTGGACTGCGTCCCGGACGTCCGGGACGTGTTCCAGGTCGGCGACCACCACTTCCTGGTCCTCCAGTACATCCCCGGCACCACCCTCAACACCGTGTTCGCCCGCCGCTTCCCGCTCGCCCGGCAGCACCCGTCACCCGAACTCCTCGCCGAACACACGGCGTGGGCGGAGGAGTTGTACGGGCAGGTCGAGCGGGCCGTCGAGGCGGTGCACGAGCGGGGCATCGTCATCAGCGATCTGCACATGAGCAACGTCATGGTCGACGAGGAGGCCGGACGGATCGTCCTGCTCGACTTCGAGGCGGCCTCCCCGGCCGCCGATCGCCGCCGCCAGATCGTCGCCAACCCGGCCTTCGTCGCCCCGGCCGACCGGCGCGGCACCGACATCGACCGCTACGCACTCGCCTGTCTGCGGCTCGCCCTGTACCTGCCGCTCACCACCCTGTTCGGCATCGACCGCACGAAGGCCGCCGGGCTCGCCCGCGACATCGCCCGCGCCTTCCCGGTCGCGGAGGAGGCGCTGCGACCGGCGGTCGAGGAGATCCTGCGGGACATGCGGAACGCGGGGGAGGCCGGCGCCCGGCCCGCTCCGGCCGCGACTTCCGGTACGACGCCCGCCTCCGCGTCCGGCCGCGACTCCGGCCAGGCTTCCGGCTCCGGCCGCGACTCCGGCACGGCCTCGGCTTCCGCCTCCGGCCTCGCTTCCGCTTCGCCCGCCGATCTCCGCGACTGGCCGCGCGCCCGCGACGCTCTCGCCCGGGCCGTCACCGCCTCCTGCACACCGGAGCGCGACGACCGCTGCTTCCCCGGGGACATCGCCCAGTTCGCCACCGCCACCGGCGGCCAGTCCTTCGCGTACGGGGCGGCCGGGGTGCTCTACGCCCTCCACGAGACCGGTGCCCCACCGTGCGCACCGGCCGAGGACTGGCTCCTGCGGCACGCCAAGGACCCGGCGTCCGGCAGCCCCCTCGGCTTCTACGACGGGCTCACCGGCATCGCCTGGACCCTGCACCGGATCGGCCGCACCGCCGAGGCCGCCGACCTCCTCCGGATCATCCTCGACCAGCCCCTGGAGGGACTCGCGCCCGGGCTGCACAACGGGTACGCGGGCATCGGCCTCGCCCTCGACGACCTGGCCCGCACCGCATCCGCCACCGACGCCCCGGCCCTGTCCGCCGCCGCGGACCGCTGCACCGCCCTCGCCGTCCGCGCGCTCGTCGACGGTCCGCCGTCGCCCCGCACCGGACTGCTGCACGGCGCGAGCGGCATCGCCCTGCTGCTGATCCGCAGGTACGCGACCACCGGGGACACCGCCCTGCTCGACCTGGCCGCCGCCGCACTCCGCCGCGACCTGGAACGCTGCCGGGCCGGGGACGACGGGTCACTCCTCGTCGTCGAGGGCAAGCGGCTGATGCCGTACGTCGGTTCGGGCAGCGCCGGCATCGCGGCCGTCATCGACGCCTACCTCGCCCAGCGTCCCGACCCGGAGCTGGAGACGGCGGGCCGGGCCCTGCTCCCGGCCGCGCTCTCCGCCTTCTACGTCCAGCCCGGACTGTTCAGGGGCTCCGCCGGACTCCTGCTGCACCTCGCGGCCACCCCGCTGTGCGACCCGGCCGACCGGCAGCGCGCGATCGACCGCCACACCGACCTGCTGGGCAGTCACGCCCTGGCGTTCGGCGGCGGACTCGCCTTCCCCGGGGAGCAGTTGATGCGCCTGTCGATGGACCTGGCCACCGGGACCGCCGGCGCTCTCCTCGCCCTGGGCGCCGCTGCCGGCCGCCCCACCGGACTTCCCTTCCTGCCCGCCGCTCCGGCGGCGGCACACCCCGGCCGCGCGAGCGGCCCCACGAACCGGCCCCGTTAGGGGCCGTCGGACCGGCCCCACCCGGGGTCGTTCCAGCACCACCGCCCAGAGCACCACCAATCGTCCCCGAAAGGACACATCATGGCGCTTCTCGACCTTCAGGCGATGGACACCCCGGCCGAGGACTCCTTCGGCGAGCTCGCCACGGGCAGCCAGGTCTCGCTGCTGGTCTGTGAGTACAGCTCCCTCAGCGTGGTCCTCTGCACCCCGTGACCCGCACCGGCCGGCCCGTCGGTGAGCACCACCGACGGGCCGGCCGGCCACGTGCCCGCTGGGGCCGCACCCCCGACCCGAAAGGCGACCCCGTGCCGCTGCCGCACCCGGACCCGAGCCCCGGCACGGCGTCCGGCGCCCGACGGCTCGCCCGGCAGCACCCGGCCGCCCTCACCTGGCTGTTCCTCTGCTCCACCAGCGGGGCGCTCGCCGCCCTCGCCCTGCCCGCCGCCCTGGGACACACCGTCGACCGGCTCGTCTCCGGCGGGCCCGTGCCCTGGTCCGGGCTGCTGCTCTGCGCCGCCCTCACCCTCGCCGAGACCGGGTTCGACGCGGCGGCCGCCGTGACCGGCACGACCACCAGCGCCCGGCTCACCGCACACCTGCGCACCCGCACCGCCGCCCGGATCCTGGCCGCCGAACCCCGCCGGGCCCTCGCCCTGCCCACCGGCGACCTCACCGCCCGGCTCACCGCCCGCACCGCCGACGCCGCCTCCGCGCCCGTCACCGCCGCCGGAGCCGTCGCGGGCGTCCTGCTCCCGCTCGGCGCGCTCGTCGGGCTCCTCCTCATCGACGTCTGGACGGCCGCCGCCCTCCTCCTGGGTGCCCCTCTGCTGGTCCTCCTGCTCCGCACCTTCACCCGGGGCACCGCCGACGCCGGGGCCGACTACCAGCGGGCCCAGTCGCTCATCGCCCACCGGCTCACCGAGGCGCTGGACGGCGCCGACACCATCCGCGCCGCCCGCACGGGCGCCCGCGAACACCGCCGCGTCCTGGAACCCCTGACCGCCCTCGCCGACCACGGCCGCCGCACCTGGACCGTGTACGGGCGGGCCGTCGGCCGCAGCGGCCTCCTGCTGCCCCTGCTCATGCTGCTGGTCCTCGCGGTCGCCGGACTCCGGCTCGGCGCGGGCGCGATCGGCGTCGGCGAACTCGTCGCCGCCTCCCGCTACGCGAGCCTCGCCGTCGGCATCGGCTCCCTCACCGGAGCGCTCGGCTCCCTGGCCCGCAGCCGCGCCGCCGCCCGGAGCCTCGACCCGCTCCTCACCCTCGCCCCGCTGCCCCACCGCGGCCTGGGCCCGGTCCCCGACGCCCCCGGACACCTCGAACTCCGCGACGTCGGTGTCGAACAGGACGGCCGACCCCTGCTGACCGGGGTCCACCTGACCGTCCCCGGCGGCACGTCCCTGGCCGTCGTCGGACGCTCCGGCTCCGGCAAGTCCCAGCTGGCCGCGGTCGCCGGGCGGCTGCTCGACCCGGACACCGGCAGCGTGCTGCTCGACGGCGTCCCGCTGGACGGCATGGAACCGGCCCGGCTCCGCCGCGAGGTGGCGTACGCCTTCGCCCGCCCCGCCCTCCTCGGCACCACCGTCGAGGACACGATCGCCCACGGCCCCTGGACCGCCGCGCCCGACGCCGTGCGCGAAGCGGCCCGCGCGGCCCGCGCCGACGGGTTCCTCGCGCTGCTCCCGTACGGCTACGCCACCCCGGTCGCCGACGCCCCGCTCTCCGGCGGCGAACGCCAACGCCTGGGGCTGGCCCGTGCGTTCGCCCACCCGGGCCGGCTGCTGATCCTCGATGACGCGCTGTCCAGCCTCGACACCGTGACCGAGCACCACGTCCGCCGCGCCCTCGACGCGCGGGCCGGGCGCTGCACCCGGATCATCGTCGCGCACCGGCTGTCCTCGGCCGCGCGGGCGGACCGGGTCGCCTGGCTGGAGGACGGCCGGCTCCGCGCGACGGGCCGCCACGACGAGCTGTGGGAGGACCCGGACTACCGGGCGGTCTTCAGCACGGACACCAGCGCGCCTTCCCCCCTCGCCGCAGCGGAGCCCCGATGAAGCCCGGCCACGACCCGGCACGCCCCGCGCGCGACACCGCCCTGCGCCGGGTCGCCCGCGAGGCCCGGCCCTTCCTGCGGGCGCGCACCGGGGCGATCCTGCGGCTGTCCGGGTGGTCCCTGCTGGAGTTCGCGCAGACCTTCCTCAGCGGATACGGGGTCGCCCGCGCCCTCGACGACGGCTTCCTCGCCGGACGTCCGGCGACCGGCCTCCTCTGGCTGGCCGTCGCCGCCGTCGCCGTGCTGCCCTCCGTGCTCGCCGCCCGTGGAGTGTTCGGCCGGCTCGCCGACCTGGTGGAGCCGCTGCGGGACGGGCTGGTGCGGCGTGCGGTGGCGCGGGCGCTGTCGGGCGCGCTCGGCCGTTCCGGCCATGTCGGCACCCGGTCCCTCTCCCAGGTCACTCATCAGAGTGAGATCGCCCGGGACGGCTGGGCCGGACTCGTCCTGACCCTGCGGTCGTTCGTGTTCACGGCCGCCGGAGCCGTCACCGGCCTGCTGGCCCTCTCGCCCGCCCTCCTCCTCATCGTGCTGCCGCCCCTGGTCCTGGGGGCCGCGCTGTTCCTCGGCACCCTGCCGCCGATGGCCGCCCGCCAGCGCGCCTACCTCGCCGCCGACGAGGCGTACGCCGCGCACGCGGGGGAACTCGCCGCCTCCGTACGCGACATCGCCGCCGCCGGAACCGCCGAGCGGACGGTGGCCGAGTCCCGGGCCCTCGCCGACGCCCAGCTCGCCGCCTCCCGTTCGCTGGCCCGCTGGTCGGCCGTCCGGGTGGTGGCCCTCGCGGTCTGTGGCCGGTTCCCGCCGCTCCTGCTGCTCCTGGGGGCGCCCTGGCTGCTGCGGAACGGGCTGACACCGGGCGGTCTCGTCGGCGCGCTGACCTACCTCACCCAGGCGCTGGCCCCCGCCGTCCAGGCGCTGATGACCATGCTGGGCACGGCGGGCGGCCGCCTCGTCGTGGTCCTGGACCGCTTCACGGACGCCCCGCCCCCGCCCGCCGACGAACCGGCCCGTGAGGCCGCCCCGCCCGCCTCTCGGAGTGCTGCCCGGGAGGCCACCCCGGTCGCCGAACTCCACGAGGTCACCTTCGCGTACGGGCCCCGCGCCCACCCCGTCCTGGACCGGCTCTCCCTGACGGTCGGGGCGGGCGAGCACCTCGCGGTCGTCGGCCCGAGCGGCAGCGGCAAGTCGACCCTGGCCGCCGTCCTCGCCGGGACCGAGCGGCCCACCGGGGGAGCGGTGCGGTGGCGGGGGCGCCCGGCGCGGCCGGCCGACGCCACCTCCGTACGCGTCCTGCTGCCCCAGCACGCCTATGTGTTCAGCGGCTCGCTGCGGGACAACCTCCGCTACCTCAGGCCCGACGCCCACGACCGGGAGATCGCGGCCATGGCGGACGCGGTCGGCCTGGACACGCTCCTCTCCCGGCTCGGCTCCCTCGACGCGGCCGTCGAACCGGACCGGCTCTCCCAGGGCGAACGGCAGCTCGTCGCGCTCGGCCGGGCCTACCTCGCCGCCCCGCCGCTGCTGATCCTCGACGAGGCCACCAGCCGGCTCGACCCGGCCGCCGAGACCCGCGCCGAGCTGGCGTTCGCCACCCTGCCGGGCGCGCTGGTCGTCGTCGCCCACCGGCTCAGCTCGGCCCGCCGCGCCGACCGGACCCTGGTGATGGACGGCCCCCACACCCAGTGCGGCACCCCCGGCGAACTCCTGCGCTCCAGCGCCCTCTACCGCGACCTGTCCGGCCTCTGGGAGCCGGAGGAAGCGGATGCGGTGCCGGGGCGGGACGTGCCGGAGGAAGCGCGGCGGGAACAGCGGCGGCTCGTCGAGGAGCGCGCCATCAGATCCACCCCGCCTCCTTCGCCCGTCTGATCGCGTCCAGCCGATTCCGCGCCCCGGACTTCCGGATGGCGGCGGCCAGATAATTGCGAACGGTCCCCGGCGTCAGGTGCAGTCGCGCGGCTATCCCGGCCACGTTGTCACCCTCCTCGGCCATCGAGAGCACACTCAATTCCCTCGGCGATAACGGCATGTCGGCCACCTGCAGGAGACTGAAGGCCAGCGATTCGTCGATATGCCGTCCACCGTCCGCCAGTTTGTGCATCACCTCGGACAGGTCGTCCACCGGGCGGTACTTGTCGATGTAGCCGAGCGCTCCCGCCTCGTACGCCCGCCGCAGGCCGCGCGGCTGGTCGCTGCGGGTGAGTACCGCGAGGGGATACGTTCCTCCATGCGGTGCGGTGACCGTCTTCACCTCGTCGAGTACGTCCCGTGCGCCCGGACAGTCGAGGTCGGTGAGCAGCACGTCGGGGCACCCGCCGCTCAACGCCGCACGTATCGCACCGCGTTCGGCGGTGCGGACCTCTATGCCCCGCCCCGTGCCGAGGAGCGATGCCAGCGATGCGCGCCACAACGGCACGGTGTGGACCAGCAGCACGGTTGTCATCAATCTGCCCTCAGCTCTTCTCTTGCGCCCGCCCAACGCGGAATGCGATGGACCGTACGCGCCCCGTGACGGGTTTCCAGTTGAGCGCATGGGCATTCGTGTACGCCGACGAACGGGCCGAATAACGCCACCGTTGGGCGCGGAAGGGGGCGTTCGGATGTAAACCGGGAGCGCACATCGCTCACGGACCCATCCGTCTCGCCACGGCCGGGGCACTGGCACGAGTGAGGTCAGGCGGATTTCCGTGGATCGGCGGAGCCGTGGATCCGCCGATCCACGGAAATGCTTACCGGAGAACCGGGTTCAGTTCAGCAGGGCGCGCGCCGCGTGAGCCTTGCGCCGGATGTTCTCGGCCGTTGTCGGCTCGATCTCGGCGAGGATCTCCGCATATTCCTCCATCTCCGCCGCCCCGCGCAGGAATTCACCGCGCTGGACGAGGAGCTGGGCGTGCTCGTAGCGGAGCCTGGCCGGATGCGAGGGCAGGAGCAGCGACAGCTCCACCGCCCACAGGGCCACGTCCGTGCGCTCGGGCCGGGCCGCCGCCCATGCCCGGATGTTGTTCAGGATCCGCAGCACGATCTCCAGCGGGCGGGCGGGAACCATCATCGACGGCTCCAGCGCCGCCCCGGTCGCCCCGGTGACCAGCAGCTCCGCGTCCTGGCCGGTCAGCGGCGCGCCCCCGGCGAACGGATCGGCCAGCACCGGGTGTTCCCGGTCGCCGAAGCCGACCACGAAGTGCCCGGGCAGCGCCACCCCGTACACCGGGGCGCCCGCCCTTCTCGCGACCTCGATCCAGACGACCGAGAGCAGGATCGGCAGCCCCCGGCGGCGCCGCAGCACCTGCTGGAGGAGCGAGGAGTCCAGCCGCTGGTAGTCGGCCGACGAGCCGCCGAACCCGCACCGCTCACCCAGCAGTTCGGCCAGCGCCGAGGCCCAGCCGGCGGGGGAGCGGGAGCCGTAGGGCAGCAGCCCCGCCAGCCGGTCCAGCTCGATCTGCGCGGCGTCGATGCCGTACGGGTCGGGGACGGGCTCCCCCGGAGTCACCGGGACGACCTCGGCCGGCCCCACCGGCCCGGCCTCCGCGCCCAGCAGCAGGCACAGGAGGGCGAGGTCCGGCCGCTCGGACCGGGCCTCCTCGGCGAACTGCCGCCGCCGCTCGGCCGCCCCGGAATCCAGCCCGCTCATGTCCGACCCACGCCCCTGCTCGTCCTGTCCCCGCCCCGGTCCCGGCCTGTGCGGCGCGCCGCGTGACCCCTCACGCCGAGCGGTAGTGGTGGTACCGGTGATGGCCCGCGAACCCCATGCCGTCGTACAGCGCCCGCGCCCCCTCATTGTCCTCCTCGACCTGGAGCCAGGCCGCCGAAGCGCCCTCGTCCAGCGCGCGGCGGGCCAGCGCGGTCATCACCGTCGTGGCCAGTCCGCGCCGCCGCTGCTCCGGGGCGACCTCCACGGCCATGAAGCCGGCCCACCGGCCGTCCACGACACACCGCCCGATCGCATCCGGTGCGTCGCCGCTCCCCGGCACCGTGGCGAACCAGACCGAAGGACCGCTGCCCAGCACCCGCAGTACATGCGGGCCGGGCTCGGAGAAGCGCTGGTAGCGGGCGAGCCAGGCCGCGTCCGGCTCCCGGGTCAGCCGGACCGCGGACACCTCCGCCTCCCGGTCCCCGACCGGCGCCAGCGCGGCGATCCGCACCTCCGCCGACACCTCGCGCCGCCAGCCGTACTCCTCCAGCTCCGCGCACAGGAGCTCCTGCGTGCCCTCGGCCCCGGTCGCCGTCTGGACGTACGCGGGCAGGCCCCGCTCCTCGTACCAGCGGCGGACGCGCCCGAACGCCTCGCCGAGCGGCAGACCCGGATCGCCGAGCGGCAGGACGGAGTTGGCGCGCCGGGTGAAGCCCCCGGCCGCGCGGAGCCGCCAGTCGCCCAGCGCCTCGCTCTCCACCGGCTGCCAGGCGCGCGCGGTGACGGCCGCCAGCTCCTCGAAGGAGGTGGCGGGACCCCGGCGCCGGGCCGGGGCGGCGGGCACGACCTTGCCCGCGACCAGGGAAGATTCCACGATGTGGACGGATTCCCCGCTCTTTCGTGTGATCGACACCACACCGTCGTTCCATGATGTGAGCACGCCGACCACGTCGGTGAACTGCGCGCCCGTGCCGCCGCTGTCCGTCCGGCGCCGCACGGACACGCGTTTGCCCACGTCAGCGGGTGTGATGCGGACTTCCAGCCGTCCGCCGATGGTGAATTCCACAGCTCTGTCCGCCCCTCCTGTTCGGATCGTGCCCGAGAACGGAGATACTAGGGGCGGGCATCGACGACGCCGCGCTCCCGCGCGAGAGCCAACGCCCTACCGAGGAGGAACGACAGCGTGACCTACGTCATCGCGCAGCCTTGTGTCGACGTGAAGGACAAGGCCTGCATCGAAGAGTGCCCCGTCGACTGCATCTACGAGGGCCAGCGGTCCTTGTACATCCACCCGGACGAGTGCGTCGACTGTGGAGCCTGTGAGCCGGTCTGCCCGGTCGAGGCCATCTTCTACGAGGACGACACCCCGGAGGAGTGGAAGGACTACTACAAGGCGAACGTCGAGTTCTTCGACGACCTCGGCTCGCCGGGCGGTGCTTCCAAGCTCGGTCTCATCGAGCGCGACCACGCGTTCGTCGCCGGACTGCCGCCGCAGAACCAGTAATACGGCGGCACCACGCGCACAGCTCGGTCCCGTACGGCTCGTCCCCGTGCGGGACCGAGCCGTTTCCCCGTGCCGCCGCCGTACCCGAACACCCCGAGAAAGCAGAGCCCCGTGTCCGCAGTCTCCTCCCGCCTCCCCGTCTTCCCCTGGGACAAGCTCGCGCCCTACAAGTCGACGGCCCAGGCCCACCCGGACGGCATCGTGGACCTGTCGGTCGGCACCCCGGTCGACCCGGTCCCCGAGCTGATCCAGCGGGCGCTGGTCGCCGCCGCGGACAGCCCCGGCTATCCGACGGTGTGGGGCACCGAGGCCCTGCGGGACGCGCTCACCGGATGGGTGGAGCGCCGCCTCGGCGCGGTCGGCGTCACCCACGCCAACGTGCTGCCTGTCGTCGGTTCCAAGGAGCTGGTGGCCTGGCTGCCGACGCAGCTCGGGCTCGGCGCGGGCGACAAGGTCGCCTACCCCCGGCTCGCCTACCCGACGTACGAGGTCGGCGCCCGGCTCTGCGGCGCGGAGCCCGTCGTCTACGACGACCCGACCGAGCTGGACCCGGCGGGGCTGAAGCTGCTCTGGCTCAACTCGCCGTCCAACCCGACCGGCAAGGTGCTGTCCAAGGACGAGCTGACCCGGATCGTCGCCTGGGCGCGCGAGCACGGCGTCCTCGTCTTCAGCGACGAGTGCTACCTGGAGCTGGGCTGGGACGCCGAACCGGTCTCGGTGCTCCACCCGGACGTCTGCGGCGGCCACTACGACGGCATCGTGGCGGTCCACTCGCTCTCCAAGCGCTCCAATCTGGCCGGATACCGCGCCGCGTTCATCGCGGGCGACGCGGCCGTGCTCGGTGAGCTGCTGCTGATCCGCAAGCACGGCGGGATGATGACGGCCGCCCCCGTCCAGGCCGCCACCGTCGCCGCCCTCGGCGACGACGTGCACGTCTCCGAGCAGCGCGCCCGGTACGCCGACCGGCGCCTCGCGCTGCGTGCGGCCCTGGAGGCGCACGGCTTCCGCATCGAGCACAGCGAGGCGAGCCTCTACCTGTGGGCGACCCGCGACGAGCCGTGCTGGGACACCGTGGCGTACCTCGCGGAGCGGGGCATCCTGGTCGCGCCCGGCGACTTCTACGGTCCGGCGGGCGCGAGCTTCGTCCGGGTGGCGTTCACCGCGACGGACGAGCGGGTGGCGGCGGCGGTCAAGCGCCTGTCCTGATCCGGATACGCGGGAGGGCCCGGATGCGCGGGGCCCGGCAATGCCGGAGGGCCTGAGGAGTGCGCACTCCTCAGGCCCTCCCGCATGTGCGTGGGGGATCAGCCGATCGGCAGGCCGTTCAGCGGCAGGGCGTCGGTGGGCAGGCCGCCCTTGCCGAGGCTGTCGGTGGGCAGACCGCCACCGAGGCCGTCGGTCGGCAGGCCGCCACCGGCGGCGTCGGCCACCCCGCCGACGGCCTCGCCCGCGTTGCCCGCGGCCTGGCCGGCGGTCTCCTGGGCGGCCGGGACGGCGACCTTGGCGGACTTGCCGACGGTCTCGCCCGCCGCCGGGAGCGCGGTGCCGACGAGCCGGCCGCCGGTCTCACCGGCGGCCTGGGTGCCCTGCTGAGCGGTGCTGTCCAGGGTGTTGCCGACGTTCGCGCCGTCCAGTGCGGTCAGGCCGCCCAGCTCCGGGGCCGCCGGGAGATCTGCGGCGCTCGCGGCACCGGCCGCACCGACCACGGGGGTCGCGCCAGCGGCGATCAGCAGCGCGGCACGAGCGATCCGACGGGTCAGGGGGAGGGACATGATGCTCCTTCAGCGGGTTGTGCACGAATCTGTCTGTCCGGTGATCGGACGCACTGACAACCGCTGCGGGGGAGGGGAAGGTTGCGGCGGGCAAAGGCAAAGACTGAGTAATGCGTCCGATTATCCGCAGCGGAAGAACCCGGGCAAACAATCCATACCGCCGGTACCCGATGAACCGTCACTTCCCTTGCCGTACAAGGGAATCGGGGCAGAGGTGCAAGGCCGCGAGAGGCCGCGTGAAAGGAGCTCGGGAGCCCGGCCCTCATGGCCCGTACGAGTGACAGGGCGTACTACTGAACGACCTGGATCCTGACCGCGGTCGTGCCCGTTTCCTTGCCCTTCGCGTCTTCCGTCCGCCAACCCGTACCGGCTTCCCAGACCCGGTCGGCATAGCTCACGCGCTCGATCCGCAGCGCCTCGGACTGCGCCACGGCCCAGTGCGCCAGCTCCCAGCCGCGCCGCGGCGACGCCTTGTCCTCGGCGCGCGCCGAGGTCGCCGGGACGGGCACCGAGACGGTCGAGGCGGCGGACGCGCCCGCGGCCTTCGCGGCGGGCAGCACGTCCTTGCCGAAGGCCCGCACCAGCTCGGCCCGCACCTGACCGGCATCCCCCGGGCCCTCGGCCGTGGCGGTCGACGGGGTGCAGTTCAGCGAGGCCGGCCGGCGCCCGGTCAGCGCGGCGGCCAGCAGCGCGGCGTCCGGCTCGTGCTTCGCGTACGCCTGCGGGAACCCGCTGCGCTGCACGCGCTGCGCGGCCACGGTCAGCGGCAGCCGCGAGTAGCCCGGGACCTCGGCGAGATGGTCGTAGAACTCCCCGGCGGAGTAGACCGGGTCCATGAGCTGCGCGGGCTTGCCCCAGCCCTGCGAGGGCCGCTGCTGGAACAGCCCCAGCGAGTCCCGGTCCCCGTAGTCGATGTTGCGGAGCGTGGACTCCTGGAGCGCGGTCGCCAGCGCGATCGTCACCGCCCGCTCGGGCATCCCCCGGGTGGTGCCCACCGCGGAGATCGTCGCCGCGTTGACGGCCTGGGCGAGGCTCATCTCGTACCGCTGGGTCTCGCCCTCGTCCCCGTCCTTCGCCTCCACCACACAGCGCGGCGGGTTCTTCGAACCGGAGGAGTCGTACTGCACGGCCAGATAGCCGCCCAGGGCCGCGAGCACGGCGAAGGCGGCCCCGTAGCGGAAGAGGCGTCGTCGGCGAGGGCTGGCTGTCCTGGACACGGGCCCACCGTACTGGAGGGCCCGGGCGGGGCCGATACCCCAGTCGCTTAGGGTCGGGTCCATGGCCGACAGCACCCTTGACCCCGCCCTTGACCTCAC
Source organism: Streptomyces rubiginosohelvolus (assembly GCF_014649875.1). Lineage (GTDB taxonomy): Bacteria > Actinomycetota > Actinomycetes > Streptomycetales > Streptomycetaceae > Streptomyces > Streptomyces rubiginosohelvolus. The sequence continues at coordinate 18,365 of NZ_BMTW01000017.1, forward strand.
CCTGGACGGACCGGCGCTCACCGCCCGGCTCGTCGACTTCCCCTCGGTCAGCGGGGAGGAGAAGGCCCTCGCCGACGCGATCGAATCGGCCCTGCGCGCGCTGCCGCACCTCACCGTCGACCGGTACGGCAACAACGTCGTCGCCCGCACGAACCTGGGCCGCGCCGAGCGCGTCGTCCTCGCCGGGCACATCGACACCGTGCCGATCGCCGACAACGTCCCCTCCCGCCTCGACGGGAACGGCATCCTCTGGGGCTGCGGGACCTCCGACATGAAGTCCGGCGTCGCCGTCCAGCTCCGGATCGCCGCGACGGTCCCCGCGCCCAACCGCGACCTGACCTTCATCTTCTACGACAACGAAGAGGTCGCCGCCCACCTCAACGGCCTCGGCCACATCGCCGACGCGCACCCCGACTGGCTCGCCGGAGACTTCGCCGTCCTGCTGGAGCCCTCCGACGGCGAGGTCGAGGGCGGCTGCCAGGGCACGCTGCGCGTCCACCTGCGCACGACGGGGGAGCGGGCCCACTCCGCGCGCAGCTGGATGGGGTCCAACGCGATCCACGCCGCCGCGCCGATCCTGGCCGCCCTGGCCGTGTACGAGCCCCGCCGCCCCGTCATCGACGGCCTCGAATACCACGAGGGCCTCAACGCGGTCGGCATCGAGGGCGGCGTCGCCACCAACGTCATCCCGGACGCCTGCACCGTCGTCGTCAACTACCGCTACGCCCCCGACCGCACCGAGGAGGAGGCCGTCGCCCACGTCCGCGAGGTCTTCGCCGACTGCGGCGTGGCCGAGATCGTCATCGACGACCACTCCGGCGCCGCCATGCCCGGCCTCTCCCACCCCGCCGCCCAGGCGTTCATGACCGCCGTCGGCGGCACGGCCCGGCCCAAGTTCGGCTGGACCGACGTCTCCCGCTTCGGCGCGCTCGGCGTCCCCGCGGTGAACTACGGACCCGGCGACCCGATGTACGCCCACAAGCGCGACGAGCACGTGGCCGTCGACAAGATCACCCACTGCGAGGAGCGCCTCCGCTCCTGGCTGACCGACTGACCCGCTGACCGCTCGACGCACGACATTCCCCCCTCCGTAACCTCCGCCGATCTACGCTGGCCGGACGAAGCAGGTTGGTGGAGGGAGCGGAACATGGGCAACGCCGAAGACGCACGGATCCCCGAGGGTGCGGAGGTTCCCGAGGGCGCGGTCAGCCCCGGGGAACAGTGGCTGGGCCCGGTCCTGCGCCGCAGGGAGCAGGTCCAGCCCGGTACGACCGATCAGCGGCTGCTGGACTCCGAGGGCGACTCCGAGTGGGTGCACACCGACCCCTGGCGGGTGATGCGCATCCAGTCTGAGTTCGTCGAGGGCTTCGGCGCGCTCGCCGAACTGCCGAGCGCGATCAGCGTCTTCGGCTCGGCCCGCACCCCCGCCGGATCGCCGGAGTACGAGGCCGGGGTGGCGATCGGCAAGGCCCTGGTCGACGCGGGCTTCGCGGTGATCACCGGCGGCGGCCCGGGCGCGATGGAGGCGGCCAACAAGGGCGCCCGGGAGGCCAAGGGCGTCTCGGTCGGCCTCGGCATCGAGCTGCCCTTCGAGTCGGGCCTCAACCCGCACGTCGACATCGGCGTCAACTTCCGCTACTTCTTCGTCCGCAAGACGATGTTCGTGAAGTACGCGCAGGGCTTCGTGGTCCTGCCCGGCGGCCTCGGCACCCTGGACGAACTCTTCGAGGCCCTGACCCTCGTCCAGACCGGCAAGGTCACCCGCTTCCCGATCGTCCTGTTCGGCACGGCGTACTGGGGCGGCCTGATCGACTGGCTCCGCGACACGGTGGTGGCCCAGGGCAAGGCCTCGGAGAAGGACCTGCTGCTGTTTCACGTGACGGACGACGTGGAGGAAGCGGTGATGCTGGTGACGAAGGAGGTCGGGCGGTAGCTGTTTCTGCCCACCCGGCGAAATCAAGCCCGCCCGGCCACCATTAAGCCCGTCCGGCGATTGAGGACATCTTTTCCCCGGCGCCGGGCGGGTCGGGCGGGCCGGCCGGGCCGCGCGAAATCAAGCCCGCCCGGCGATTGAGGGCATCGGTTCCAGCCCCTCCGGCGCTTGAGGAGCGGGAGCGCCCCGGTCCCGCCCGCCGGGGCAGGCGCCAGGCGGCAAGGAACTACGCCAGCCCCCGCCGCGCCACGGCCGGCGGCCGATGCCCGGCAATGGACGCCACCATGTCCAGAACCTGCCGCGTCTCCGCCACCTCATGCACCCGGTACACCCGCGCCCCCAGCCACGCCGACACCGCCGTCGTCGCCAGCGTCCCGATGACCCGCTCCTTCACCGGCCGGTCCAGCGTCTCGCCCACGAAGTCCTTGTTGGACAGGGACACCAGCACGGGCCACCCGGTCCCGGCCATCTCCTCCAGACGCCGCGTCGCCTCCAGCGAATGCCGCGTGTTCTTCCCGAAGTCGTGCCCCGGATCGATCATGATCCCGTCCGGCCGCACGCCGAGCTCCACCGCCCGCTCCGCGAGCCCCACCGTCACCCGCAGGATGTCCGCCATGACGTCGTCGTACGCGATCCGGTGCGGCCTCGTCCGCGGCTCCGCGCCGCCCGCGTGCGTGCACACGAGCCCCACCCCGTACCGCGCGGCGACCTCCGCCAGCTTCGGGTCCACCCCGCCCCACGCGTCGTTCAGCACATCCGCCCCGGCCTCGCAGACCGCCTCGCCCACGTCGTGCCGCCAGGTGTCCACGCTGATCACCACGTCCGGGTGGCGGCGGCGGACCTCGGCGACGAACCCGACCGTGCGGCGCGCCTCCTCCTCGGCGGTCACCTCCTCGCCGGGGCCCGCCTTCACCCCGCCGATGTCGATGATCGCCGCGCCCTCGGCCACCGCCTGCTCGACCCGGGCGAGCGCCGGCTCGTCCCGGAACGTGGCGCCCTGGTCGTAGAAGGAGTCCGGGGTCCGGTTCACGATCGCCATGATCACCGGCTCGTGCGGACCGAATTCCCGCCGCCCCAGCCTGAGTGCCCCGCTGCGCATCCCGTCTTTCCTCCTCATAGAGCCGCCTACGAACCGCCTGCCGACCCTACGGCCTTTCGTGGCCCGGCCCCGACCTGTCGGTGCCGCATGGCACGATCGGAGCCGGACGAGGTTTCCGCCCCCGGGGAGATGCGCGTGTTCTGGTTCTTGCTGCTCACGATGGTCGTGGTCGTCACCGCGGTCACCCTCGCGGTGGTCGGAGGCGGTGGGAGCGCGGTGCTCCAGGACGTACCGCCCGAGCGGTTCACCGACCCGCTGCCGGCCGCCCGCCCCGTCGGCCGGGCGGACATCGAGGCGCTGCGCCTGCCCATGGCCCTGCGCGGCTACCGGATGGTGGACGTCGACGAGGCGCTGTCCCGGCTCGGCGCCGAGCTGGCCGAGCGCGACGCCCGGATCGCGGAGCTGGAATCCACCCTGGCCGGGGCTCAGGCGGCCGCGGTGACGACGGGCACCGACCTGTTCAAGCAGCCCGGCGACCGGCCCGCGGCGGAACCGGCCGACCGCGCGGACGGCCCGGACGGCACCGAGGAGCACGGCCGATGAGCGGTGGAGCCGTGGCCGCCGCCGACGGCAGGCCGCGCTGCCCCTGGGGCCTGTCCACCGAGGACTACCTCGCCTACCACGACACCGAGTGGGGCCGGGCGGTCCACGGGGACGACGCCCTGTTCGAACGGCTCTGCCTGGAGGCCTTCCAGTCCGGGCTCTCCTGGCTCACGATCCTGCGCCGCCGCGACACCTTCCGTACCGCCTTCGAGGGATTCCGCATCGAGGCGGTCGCGAAGTTCACCGACACCGACCGGGAACGGCTCCTGGCCGACCCGGGGATCATCCGCAACAAGGCCAAGGTCGACGCGACCCTCGCCAACGCGAAGGTGCTCGCCGGCTGGCCGGCCGACGAGCTGGACGAGCTGATCTGGTCCTACGCCCCCGACCCGGCCGGCCGCCCCGCCCCGCGCACGCTGTCGGACGTCCCGGCCGTCACGCCGGAGTCCACCGCGCTCGCCAAGGCGCTGAAGAAGCGCTCGATCCGCTTCGTCGGCCCCACCACCGCCTACGCGCTGATGCAGGCCTGCGGACTGGTCGACGACCATCTCGCGGACTGCGTGGCGCGCGGCGGCGGTGTGCCCCGCTGAGGCGCGGCTACTTCCCGAGGTAGACGGGCTTCTCCTTCGCGAGGAACGCCTCCACCGCGATGGTGTGGTCCTGCGACGCGCCCGCCCGGGTCTGGAGTTCGTCCTCCTTCTCCAGCGTCTCGGCGAGCGTGTGCCCGGCGCCGTACGCCATCGACTCCTTCAGTGCCGCGTACGCCACCGTGGGCCCGGCGGCCAGGGTGCGGGCCACCTCCGCCGCCTGCTCGGCCAGCTCGGCCGCCGGGACGACCCGGTTGACGATCCCCAGCTCCAGCGCGTCCTGCGCGGAGATCGACCGGGGGAAGAACAGCAGATCGGCGGCGCGGCTCTGCCCGATCAGCCGGGGCAGGGTCCAGGACACGCCCGAGTCGGCGGTGAGTGCGACGCCCGCGAACGAGGTGTTGAAGGAGGCGGTGTCCGCGACCACCCGGTAGTCCGCCGCGAGCGCGAAACCGAACCCGGCCCCGGCCGCGACGCCGTTCACCCCGGCCACGACCGGCTTCGCCATCTCCGTGATCGCCCGCACGATCGGGTTGTAGTGCTCCCGCACCGTGCTCAGCGCGTTGCCGCCGCCCGAATCGCGGGTCGCCGCGAGCGTGGCGATGTGCTCCTTGAGGTCCTGGCCGACACAGAAGGCGCGCCCGGTGGCCGTGAGCAGCACCGCCCGGACCGCCGGGTCCGCCGACGCCTCCAGCAGCGCGTCCCGCAGCGCGACCTTCGCCGCCGTGCTCAGCGCGTTCATCGCGTCGGGTCGGTTGAGCGTGATCGTCGCGAGCCCCTCGCTCACGTCGTACAGAACGGTGTTCGCCTGCTCGTCGGCCATTCCGGTTTCCCCTCGCTGCTCGGGCGTCGTTGCTCCTTGCAGGCAAGCATGGCCGACGCCGACCGGGGCAGAGATGTGACCTGCGTCTAACAATTGGCTCTCACCTGGGGGTCCGGGGCGGCGCAGTATCGCAGCCGGATCGCCGAATTGGGTGGTTTTGGGAAAGCGCGTTGCGCAAGCGATGCAGACCGATGTTGGTCATCGGGGTCATTGATGCGGGATAATGGCGAAGAAGCAATGTGTTCGATGCCGGTGAGGCAGCGCCTGTCATGGGGCCGCCGGTTGCGATGAGCTGGTTTCAGGAAGGGGAACGAGCATGGCGGCCATGAAGCCGCGGACGGGCGACGGCCCGCTCGAGGTGACAAAGGAGGGGCGGGGCATCGTCATGCGCGTTCCGCTCGAAGGCGGCGGTCGGCTTGTTGTCGAGCTGACTCCGGACGAGGCCGATGCCCTCGGCGACGCGCTGAAGAAGGTCGTCGGCTGACGCGGAACGCCCATCACCTTCACGACTGCCCGGCACGGTCTCCGTGCCGGGCAGTCGTGCGTTCGCCCGTCCTCGGTTCCCGGTCCCGCGCCGCTCAGCCGCGCCGGACCGCGCAGAGCAGCCCGTCGCCGACCGGCAGCAGGGTCGACATCAGCTCCTGGCTCTCGCGCACCGCGCGCAGCAGCTCCCGCAGCCGCAGCACCTCGGCCGGCTGGGCCGCCGAGTCGACCGTACGGCCGTCCGCGAAGACGCCCTCGAAGCAGACCAGACCGCCCGGACGTAGCAGGCGCAACGATTCAGCGAGCACATCGAGGCTCTCCAGCCGGTCCCCGTCGCAGAAGACGAGGTCGTAACCGCCGTCCGCGAGCCGGGGCAGGACGTCCAGGGCGCGGCCGGGGATGAACCGGGCCCGGTTGGTGGCGAAACCCGCCGCGCGGAACGCCTCCCGGGCGAACTGCTGACGCTCGGGCTCGGGGTCCACCGTGGTCAGGACCCCGTCCGGCCGCATTCCGTGCAGGAGATAGATGCCGGACACGCCCGTGCCCGTGCCGATTTCCGCCACCGCTTTGGCGTCCGCGGCCGCGGCCAGCAGGCGCAGCGCGGCGCCGGTGCCCGGTGACACCGGGCGAAGCCCCAGCTCGCGAGCCCGCTCCCGGGCCACGTGCAGTGCTTCGTCCTCGGCGACAAAGGCGTCGGCGAACGCCCAGCTCGTCTGCCGGTTGGCGGTAATGACCCTCTCCTGTCCCCGTAGTTGGCGCAACGGTGACTGTATCCGCTGGACCCGGGAACCCGCAGATGGGACCGGGCGTTGTGCAAGGAGTGGGGAAAGCGCAGCGACCGGGTCCGCGGACCGGACCGGTGAGCTGGGTGAAAGTTCCGGGCGACGCCCGGCCCCAACAGGGAAAAAGGCTTATCCGGAGCTAACGGGCGAGGTGGCTATGGTAGGGGCTCCACTGGACACCACCAGAGCCGATAGGGGAGGTGCGGCTGCGCCTGTGGACCGGGGAGGGGTGCTGCGGCGCCTGCTCAGGTCGGCCGGTGAGCCGAAATCCGTGACCAACATTGCTGACCGTTCTTCCGAAGACTCCGCACCGACCGCGACCTTCGCCTCTGATGCGGACTCTCAGGCGTGGACCCCGCCCTCATGGGAAGAGATCGTCAGCACGCACAGCGGTCGCGTGTACCGCCTTGCCTACCGGCTGACGGGAAACCAGCACGACGCCGAGGACCTGACCCAGGAGGTCTTCGTCCGGGTGTTCCGCTCGCTGTCGACGTACACGCCCGGCACCTTCGAGGGCTGGCTGCACCGCATCACGACCAACCTCTTCCTGGACATGGTCCGGCGCAAGCAGCGCATCCGCTTCGACTCGCTCGGCGACGACGCGGCCGAGCGGCTGCCGAGCCGTGAGCCGTCCCCGCAGCAGATCTTCAACGACACCCACTTCGACGCCGACGTGCAGCAGGCGCTGGACACCCTCGCGCCCGAATTCCGTGCGGCCGTGGTCCTCTGCGACATCGAGGGCCTCAGTTACGAGGAGATCGCCGCCACCCTCGGGGTGAAGCTCGGGACCGTGCGCAGCCGGATCCACCGCGGCCGCTCGCATCTGCGCAAGGCGCTCAAGCACCGTTCGCCCGAGGCCCGCGCCGAGCAGCGCTCCCTGGCGGACGCGGTCCTGGCGGGGGAGGGCGGACTGGCGTGAGTGGCACAGGTCCGACCGGTCCCACCCCTGCCGAAGCGCACCTGGGGGACCGGCTCGCCGCGCTGGTCGACGGCGAGCTGAAACACGACGCCCGTGAGCGGGTCCTGGCCCACCTGGCGACCTGCGCCAAGTGCAAGGCCGAGGCCGACGCCCAGCGCCGCCTCAAGAGCGCCTTCGCCATGTCCGCCTCACCCTCGCCCTCCGAGGGGTTCCTGGCCCGCCTGCAGGGCCTTCCCGGGGGTCCCGGCGGTGACGACACCGGCTCCGGCGGACCGTTCGGCGGCCCGAGGCCCTTCGCCGACGAGTTCTTCCCCGGGCTGCGCCCCGCCGGCGGCAGCACCCGCGCCGACACCGCGCCCTCCCCGCTGGACGGTTTCGGCTACCTCCCCGCCACCCATGGCTCCACCGCCGTGCTGCGCGGCGGGGCCGCCTCCGGTTCGGCCTTCCGCATACACGAGGTGGGCCGGGACGCGGACCGCTCGCCCTGGCGCGGGCGGCGCTTCGCGTTCGCCGCGGCCAGCGCCGTCTCCCTCGCGGCCATCGCGCTGGGCGGCACCCTGCCGCTGGACTCCGGCCCCGAATCCTCCCTGCGCGCCGAAGGCGCCGGGAACAACGTCACCCCGCTCGACGCCGAGACCCGCGCCGAGAACGGCGCCACGGCGGTCAGCCGCCGGGGCGGCGGCGCCCTCGCGGTGACCGGCGAAGGCCGGGCTCCCGAGCGGCCGGGCACCGGCAGCGCCGGGACCGGGACGAACGCGGTGCCCCCGTCGCTCACCGGGACGACCCCGGTGGTTCCGGCCGTCACCCCTCCGGTGAACCGGCAGGGACCGCCGACCGCTCCGCCGCTGTTCGGCACTGCGGCCTCGGGCGGACACCCGGTCATGCTCCCCGTGCTGAACGTGTCCGTGCCGCCGCTGATACGCCCGGCGACCTCCGGCACCCCGCTGCTCGCGGCGGCGCTCGGCAGCGGTGCGGTGCCGAAGACGGTTCCCTCCTCGCTGCCCTCGGGGCCGTCCTCCGGCTCGCCCGCCAACGATCTGGCGAGCCCGCTTTCCCCCCGGCCCTGACGGGGCCCTGCGCAGGGTTTCGCAAACCTGGTTGAATTCCGGTGAGGGACGCCTCTGGGGGGGCGTACGACAGAGGCCAGTTGCGGGGAGAGCATGGACGACGGGAAGCCCACCGGGCCGCAGGCGAAGTGGTGGAGCCGCCCCACGGCGAGGCGTGCCGCCCACCCGGAGGCGGCGAGCGGCCCGGCCCCGGCCCCGGCGGGCGCCGCCCCGGCCCCCGCTGCCCCGGACCAGGCGCCGCCCGCGCCTGACTCCGCTGTGGCATCGGCTGTCCAGGACCAGGCTCCCGCCCCGGCCGACGAGCCCGGCGGGCAGGAGATTCCGCGGCCCCGGCCGTCCGGGCAGCCGCTGCACGAGCCCGACGAGTACAGCACCCCGCCCTACGGCGGTCCCGGTCCCTGGGCGCCCGCCCCGCCGGTGCAGCGGCCGACCCCGGCCCACGGCACCGTCGTACCGCCGGGGGCCGGAGGGCCGTCCCCGCAGTACCCCGCGACGAACGGCGCCGGAATTACGGTCCCGCCGTCGGCCCCCGCACCGCATCCCGCGCCCGCCGACGGCCACACGCCCCTGCACCCCCAGCCCGTAGGGGGCTTCGCTGCCCCGCATCCCGCGCCCGCCGACGGCTTCACGCCACCGCACCCCGCGCCCACGGACACCTACGCACCGCCGCCCCAGCCCCACGCGAACGCCCAGCACACGGCCGCGCACGGGCAGCAGCCCGCTCACCAGGCCCCTGGCCAGCAGCACCAGCAGACGCAGTGGCTCCAGTACGACCCCTGGGGCGCTCCGGGGCAGCCGTTCACCCGGCCCGGTCCCCCCGAGGGCGCCGAGCCCGGGCGGAAGAAGAAGCGGCGCGGCGGGGCCTTCGTGGGGGTGCTCCTGCTGGCCCTGGTCGCCAGCGGCATCGGCGGCGGAGTCGGCGCGTACATCGAGCGCAACGGCGGGCTGACCACCGTCGAACTGCCCCAGGCGGGCCGCGACAACGGCGACCGGGCCCCCGACAGCGTCGCCGGCATCGCCGCCAGCGCCCTGCCCAGCGTGGTCACCCTGCATGTCAGCGGCACCGCCGAGTCCGGCACCGGCACCGGCTTCGTCCTCGACGGCCAGGGCCACATCCTCACCAACAACCACGTCGTCGCCCCGGCCGGATCCAGCGGCGACATCACCGTCACGTTCAGCACCGGGGAGACGGCCTCCGCCGAGCTCGTCGGCAAGGACAGCGGCTACGACCTCGCGGTCGTCCGCGTCCGCGGGGTCTCCGGCCTCAAGCCCCTGCCCCTGGGCAACTCCGACAACGTCCGGGTCGGCGACCCCGTGGTGGCCATCGGCGCCCCCTTCGACCTGTCCAACACGGTGACCTCGGGCATCATCAGCGCCAAGCAGCGGCCGATCACCGCGGGCGGCGAGAAGGGCGACGGCAGCGACATCAGCTACGTCGACGCCCTCCAGACCGACGCCCCGATCAACCCGGGCAACTCCGGCGGCCCCCTCGTCGACTCCCAGGCCCACGTCATCGGCATCAACAGCGCCATCCGCGCCGCCGACAGCGGCGGAGGCCCCGAGTCCGGCGGCCAGTCCGGCTCCATCGGCCTCGGCTTCGCGATACCCATCAACCAGGGCAAGCGCGTCGCCGAGGAGCTGATCAGCACCGGCAAGGCCACCCACCCGGTGATCGGCGTCACGCTGGACATGAAGTACACCGGCGACGGGGCCAAGGTCGGCACGAAGGGCGCCGACGGCGGGCCCGCCGTCGCCAAGGACGGCCCCGCGGACAAGGCGGGCATCAAGTCCGGCGACGTCATCACGCAGGTCGAGGGCCAGCGTGTGCACAGCGGCGAGGAGCTGATCGTGAAGATCCGGGCCCACCGCCCCGGCGACGATCTCGACCTCAAGCTGACCCGCGGCGGCGAGGAACGGACCGTGACCCTGAAGCTCGGTTCGGCGAGCGGCACGTGATCCGGCATGTGAGCGCCACCGCGAGGTACCGCCCGGACACCTTCGACAGGTACCTTTGACCGGTCCGGGCAGCAGGGGGACCCGGGCCGCGATCGCACGGAGAACACGCGGAGAACACGAGGAGCAACAAGGTGTTCAATGACATCGGCGCACTGGAGCTGCTGACGCTCGGGGTGCTGGCCGTGCTGGTCTTCGGCCCCGACAAGCTGCCCAAGCTGATCCAGGACGTCACGCGCACCATTCGCAAGATCCGCGAGTTCTCGGACAGCGCCAAGGAAGACATCCGCACCGAGCTGGGCCCGCAGTTCAAGGACTTCGAGTTCGAGGACCTCAACCCCAAGACGTTCGTCCGCAAGCAGCTGATGGACGGCAACGACGACCTGGGGCTGAAGGAGATCCGCGAGAGCTTCGACCTGCGCAAGGATCTGGCCGACGTCACCGACGCGGTCAACGGCCGGACCCCGGCCGCGTCCGATACCGCCAACAGTGCGGCGAACGGCTCTGCGGGCGCGTCGTCCGGCACCCCCTCCACCAGCCTGACCAAGACCGGCGACACCGCTCCTGACCTGCTGAAGAAGGCTCCTTCGCCAGCTCAGCCCGAGCGCCCGCCGTTCGACTCCGACGCCACCTGAGCCCCGGTCAATCCCGACTCGTCCGGACGGTATCGCTATTCTCCATCTGTCCGGTTGCGAGGACGCCCAAGCCCGCGGGGGGCGGGCAGCTCCGGATCCTGACCGATCGAGGAGCGGCCGCGCACATGGAGACGACGAGTCGGATTGATACGGACGGTGTCCCGGGCACGGCCACGGCGGAGGAGCCGCAGGAGGCCCCGGCGGCCCGGAAGGCCGCCGACGGCTACCGGGCGGCGACCTTCCCCTGGTACGGGCTGGACGAAGCCTTCACGGGCCCGCGCTGGCTGATGCAGGTCGGCACCGCGGCCGACGGCACCGTGCAGCACGGAGCGACGGGGCACGGTGACGAGCCGTCGGTGAAGTCGGACGGCTCCGCCGACAAGGAGCGGTTCGCCGCGGTGATCACGGTGGCCGCTAGCCCCGTGCGGCGCAGCGGTGACGGTACGGGCGTGCTGGACGCCACCACGGTGTCCTCGGCGGCCTGGCTCGCGGGCTCCGGCCTGCTGGCGTACACCTGGCCGCCGCAGATGGACCACACCCTGCGCGACGACTGGCTGGACCAGCAGACCGAGACGGCGTTCACCCTCGCCGACGACCTCGGCAGCGCGCCCTGGACGACGCTCTCCCTGCCGGTGGACGGGGTTCCGGTGGAGTTCCACTACCGCGAGTCCGAGTTCGGCTGGGTCCTCGCCGGGTCCGCCCACGAGGGCGTGCACATCGGGGCGTACGGCCGGGGGATGAGCGCGTACGGCCTCGGCTTCGCAGTCATCAAGGACATCGGGACGTACGCGTAACGACGGCGGGAGCTGGAAGCACGACCAGCACGCGACAGGGCGGGCCGGATGACCACCGGCCCGCCCTGTCGTCCGTGTGTACCGACCCGGTGGGTCAGAACTTGTTGCGCGGGGTGATCCCCAGCGACATGCCCGACAGACCGCGCTGACGGCCGCCCAGCTTCGCCGCGATCGAGCGCAGCGCGCTGCCGGCCGGGGAGTCGGGGTCGGACAGGACGACCGGCTTGCCCTCGTCGCCGCCCTCGCGCAGCCGCAGGTCGATCGGGATCGCGCCGAGCACCGGCACCTCGGCGCCGATCGTGCGGGTCAGGCCCTCCGCGACCCGCGCGCCGCCGCCCGAGCCGAACACGTCGACCATCTCGTCGCAGTGCGGGCACGGCATGCCCGACATGTTCTCCACCACGCCGACGATCTTCTGGTGGGTCTGCACGGCGATCGAGCCGGCCCGCTCGGCGACCTCGGCCGCCGCCTGCTGCGGGGTCGTGACGACGAGGATCTCGGCGCCCGGCACGAGCTGCGCCACCGAGATGGCGATGTCGCCGGTGCCCGGCGGCAGGTCGAGCAGCAGGACGTCCAGGTCGCCCCAGTACACATCGGCGAGGAACTGCTGGAGCGCCCGGTGCAGCATGGGACCGCGCCACACCACGGGCTCGTTGCCCGGGGTGAACATGCCGATGGAGATGACCTTCACGCCGTGCGAGGACGGCGGCATGATCATGTTCTCGACCTGGGTGGGCTTGCCGTCCGCGCCGAGCATCCGGGGCACGCTGTGCCCGTAGATGTCGGCGTCCACGACGCCCACCTTCAGCCCGTCGGCCGCCATCGCCGCGGCGAGGTTCACCGTCACCGAGGACTTGCCGACGCCGCCCTTGCCGGAGGCGACCGCGTACACCCGGGTCAGCGAGCCGGGCTGGGCGAAGGGCACCTCGCGCTCGGCGGTGCCGCCGCGCAGCGAGCTCGCCAGGTCCTTGCGCTGTTCGTCGCTCATGACGTCGAGGGTCACGTCGACCCGCGAGACGCCCTCGACCCGGGCGACCGCGTCGGTCACGTTCCGGGTGATCGTGTCGCGCATCGGGCAGCCGGAGACCGTGAGATACACCGTGACAGCGACTACACCGTCAGGATCGATCTCGACCGATTTCACCATGCCCAGCTCGGTGATCGGGCGGTGGATCTCCGGGTCGTTCACTGTCGACAGTGCCTCAAGCACCGCGTCTTCCGTAGCCATACAGACGATGTTACGGCGCGCGGGCCTACGGACGGGTAGCCCGTCAGCGGTCGCCTTCGTCACTCTCGGCCGGGAACAGCACCTGCCGCTCCTCCATGTCCTTCACCATGTCCTGGAGCTCCGAGCGGATCCAGTCCCGGGTGGCGACCTCGCCCAGGCCCATCCGCAGGGCCGCGATCTCCCGCGTCAGGTATTCGGTGTCGGCGATGGAGCGCTCGTTCTGCTTGCGGTCCTGCTCGTGCGTGACCCGGTCGCGGTCGTCCTGCCGGTTCTGCGCGAGGAGGATCAGCGGCGCGGCGTACGAGGCCTGGAGCGAGAGCATCAGCGTCAGGAAGATGAACGGGTACTGGTCGAACCGCAGGTCCTTGGGCGCGAAGATGTTCCAGAGCACCCAGAGGATGATGATCAGCGTCATCCAGACGATGAACCGCCCGGTCCCGAGGAAGCGCGCGATCCGCTCCGAGAACCGGCCGAACGCCTCCGGGTCGTACTCCGGCAGCAGCCGCCGGCGCGGCGCCTTCGGCTGGTCCAGCCGGGTGCGCGGGGGCCGCACCAGACCGGAGGAACCGGTCGAGGACGCCTTGGCCCGCTCATCGCCCGCCACGATCGACCCCCTCCTCCCCGTGCAGATCCGTCAGGTCCGTCTCGCGCCAGTCGTCCGGCAGCAGATGGTCCAGGACGTCGTCCACGGTCACCGCGCCCAGCAGCGAACCGCTTTCGTCCACGACCGGGGCCGACACCATGTTGTACGCCGCCAGATAGCTGGTGACCAGCGGCAGCGGGGTGTCCGGCCGCAGCGGCACCAGATCGCTGTCCACGATCGAGCTGACCAGGGTGAACGGCGGATCGCGCAGCAGCCGCTGGAAGTGCACCGTGCCCAGGTACTTGCCCGTGGGGGTCTCGTCGGGCGAGCGGCACACGTACACCTGCGCGGCCAGCGCGGGCGACAGGTCCGCCTGCCGCACCCGGGCCAGCGCGTCCGCCACCGTGGCGTCCGGGCGCAGCACGATCGGCTCGGTCGTCATCAGACCGCCCGCCGTGCGCTCCTCGTACGACATCAGGCGGCGTACGTCGGCGGCGTCGTCCGGCCGCATCAGCGCCAGCAGCCGTTCCTTGTCGTCCTCCGGCAGCTCCGAGAGCAGGTCCGCCGCGTCGTCGGGGTCCATCGCCTCCAGGACGTCGGCGGCCCGTTCCTCGGCGAGCTTGCCGATGATCTCCACCTGGTCGTCCTCGGGCAGCTCCTCCAGGACGTCGGCGAGCCGGTCGTCGTCCAGGGCCGCGGCCACCTCCACCCGGCGCTTGGGCGAGAGGTGGTGCAGGGCGTTGGCCACGTCGGTGGGCCGCAGCCGCTCGAACGTGGCGACCAGGTTCTCCGCGCCCTGCCCGTGCTCCTCCAGGGAGAAGCCGCTCACCGCCGACCACTCCACCGTCAGCGTCTCGCCCTTGCGGCGCAGCGCCCCGCCGCGCCCCTTGCGGACGAAGTACTTGTCGATCTCCCAGTCGCGGCGGGCCGGCAGCTGCTGGATGGCCACGTCCAGGACGGTGACCTCCTCGTCGTCTTCCACCAGCCGGACCCGCCGGTCCAGGAACTCGCCGAGGACGAGCCGCTCGGTGGGCCGCTGTTCGAAGCGCCGCATGTTGACGACGCCGGTGGTGATGACCTGGCCGGACTCGACGCCCGTCACCCGGGTCATCGGCAGGAAGATCCGGCGGCGGCTGATCACCTCGACCACCAGGCCCAGGATGCGCGGCGGACGTCCGCCGACCCGCAACATCGCCACCAGGTCGCGGACCCGGCCGACCTGGTCGCCGTTGGGGTCGAAGACGGGCACCCCGGACAGGTGCGAGACGAAGACCCTGGGGGTGACCGCCGCCATCCGACGCCTCCTTCGTCCGTCCGTGTCCGTGTGGTCCCGTATCCGGCGGGAACCGGTTCGTCATCCGACCGGAACCGTTTCGTCCGGTCCGTGGCCGTGCGTCCCCGACCGTCCCGGTCCGCCGTCGCCGACCAGCGGATTTCGCCGGTACGCCGGGATCAGGCTAGCCCGTACCGCCGTGCCGCGCCCCGGCGGACCCGTCCGTACGGCTGGCTGCCGGACGGTGCGCGCTCCCCGGGTACGCTGCCGTCTGCTACCCCCGATCGCAGTGGAGAGGCAGTGCGCCCGTGACCTCTTTTGCCCCGGCCGTGCGGAACCATCGCCGGACCGCCCTCGCTCTCGTGCTGTGCGGAGGGCTCACCGTGGCCCTGGCCGCCTGCGGCACGGAGGAGGACCCGGACAAGGGGACCAACGGCGTCGCCAAACTCTCCGCCGCCCAGATCGACAAGAAGGCCAGAGCGGCGGCCGACGCGGCCAGCGCCGTACGCCTGTCGGGCACGCTCGTCAGCAAGGGCGGCACCTACGAGCTGGACATGAAGCTCAACGCCGAGGGCGGCATGGGCTCGGTGACTTCGAAGAAGCAGAGCTTCGCGCTGCTGCGGGTCGAAGACGAGCTGTACCTCAAGGCGCCCGCCGAGTTCTGGACCCATGAGGGCAGCGGGGGCGAGAGCGAGACCGCCGACGCGGCGGCCGCCGACAAGCTGGGCGGCAAATACGTGAAGGTCCCCGAGGGCGACCCCAGCTACCGCCTGCTGCGCGGTTTCACCGACAAGAAGGTCCTGCTCGACGGGCTCCTCGCGCTCCACGGCACGCTCAACAAGGGCGGCCGGGACACGGTCGCCGGGCAGCGCACCATCCAGATCCTCGGCGGCAAGGGGGAGGGCGGGGCCTTCGACGTCTCGCTGGAGAAGGAGCCGTATCCGGTACGGGTGGCCCGCGGCGGCGGCGGGGGAACGGTCTCGCTGGCCGACTGGGGTCAGGCCTTCCCGCTGGCGGCCCCCGAGAAGGACGACACCGTCGACTACGGCGGCCAGCTCCCCAAGTCCTCCGGCTGAGCCCCGGGCCCGGCCCCGCTCAGCCCTTCCGGCGGCGCTTCAGCAGCAGCCGGGGGACCGCTGCCGGGACGGGCTCCCGGGTGGCGGCCGCGGTCGGCAGCGGAACGGCCGCCAGCGAGGTGTCCGGCAGCGCGGTGCTCACCGCCTCGGGCGTCAGCCGCACCACCGTGCACGTGCGCGCCCACCGCTCGGGCATCTCCTCGGCGTCCGGCGCGTTCAGCCGCTTGCCCTTCAGCTCGGCGACCGCCGCCTCCCACTCCTCGGAGCGCGGCGCCAGGAAACGTACCGCCGCACTCCAGGCGACGATCCGGCCGCCCTTGTCCTTGCTGCGTACGGTCACCTCGGCGCGGCCCCCGTCGGCCAGGCCCTCCGGCAGCGGCTGCTCGCCGGGGCCGCCGCCGACCAGGAGCGCCGCGCCCTCGTGCCAGACGTGCCAGACGGCACGGGCGGGCCCGGAGCCCCGGACCCAGACCAGGCCCGACTTCTTGGTGGCCTCCTCGGCGAGGGCCCGCTCCAGCAGGCCGGCGGCGGCGTCGGTCGCGGCGGCGTCAGTCATGGGGGCGAGCTTAGACGGGCCTCAAGGCTTCTCGTCCAGATCGGGCCGTGCTCACAGCCAGCCGTTGCGCTTGAGGATGCGGTGGATCGAGAAACAGACCACCCCGATGACGCCGAGCACCAGCGGATAGCCGAACTTCCACTCCAGCTCCGGCATGTAGTCGAAGTTCATGCCGTAGACCCCGCAGATCATGGTCGGCACGGCGATGATCGCCGCCCAGGAGGTGATCTTGCGCATGTCCTCGTTCTGCGTGACCGTCGCCTGCGCCAGATTGGCCTGGAGGATCGAGTTCAGCAGCTCGTCGAAGCCGAGGACCTCTTCCTGGACCCGGGCGAGGTGGTCGGCGACATCGCGGAAGTACTTCTGGATGTCGGGGTCGATGAGCCGCATCGGACGCTCGCTCAGCAGCTGCATGGGCCGCAGCAGCGGGGACACGGCCCGCTTGAACTCCAGCACCTCGCGCTTGAGTTGGTAGATCCGGCCCGCGTCGGAGCCGCGTGCGGAGCCCTTCGCCGGGGTGGAGAAGACATCGATCTCGACCTCGTCGATGTCGTCCTGCACGGCCTCGGCCACCGCGATGTACCCGTCCACCACATGGTCGGCGATGGCGTGCAGCACGGCGGACGGTCCCTTGGCGAGCAGCTCCGGATCGTCCTGGAGGCGGTGGCGCAGGGCGCGCAGGGAGCCCTGGCCGCCGTGCCGGACGGTGATGACGAAGTCCCGGCCGGTGAAGCACATCACCTCACCGGTCTCCACGACCTCGCTGGTCGCGGTCAGTTCGGCGTGCTCCACGTAGTGGATCGTCTTGAAGACGGTGAACAGCGTGTCGTCGTACCGCTCCAGCTTGGGCCGCTGGTGGGCGTGGACGGCGTCCTCCACCGCCAGCGGGTGCAGTCCGAACTCCCGGGCGATACCCGCGAATTCGGCCTCCGTCGGCTCGTGCAGACCGATCCAGGCGAAGCCGCCCTCCTCCCGCACCTGGAGCATCGCCTCGTGCGGGGTCGGGGTGGCGGGCGTCACCAGCCGGCGGCCGTCGCGGTAGACCGCGCAGTCGACGACGGCGCTGGAGGCGGACGGGTCGCGGGTGGTGTCGTACGCGCTGTAAGGGGCGCTGTTCTTACGGAGGGACGGGCGCAGGGAGGACGGGCGCACGGCGGCGCGCAGGTCACGGATCATCGACATGGCTGGCTCCTTCACGGAGGGCCGTCGGCGAGGGCGTGGAACAGCCCGGAATGGGGACGTGGGCTCACGTCCGCAAAGCGGGCTCCACCGCGCGGGCGCGATGACGGCGTTCGCTACAGACAGGCAAAATGCGCTACAGGCAGGCAGGAACGAAGGGCTCTTCCGTCACGCGAACCGCTGTCGGGGAGTCGTCCGGACACGACGGCGATGTCGGCCCGGGCGACCGACGAGAAGTGTCGGATCAGCGGGAAAGGTGAGGCTCGGAAGAGCGGTCGGTACTGCACGGTCGACTTGGATCCATAGCAGTCCCCACCTCCTCCGGCCGGTCCCCCGTGGGGGACGACGTGTCGTCGGGACGAAGAAGAGCGACGCTTCTGCGTGCTGTCCCGACCGGCGGCCAGGCTATCAGCCGCTCAAGGCCCAATCCCGTACTTTGCCCATTCACTACGCGATCTATGCTCGCCGCATGGCAGAAATTCTCGCGCTGGTCGAGGCCCGGCTCCGTTCCGCCCTCGGGGAACCGGACGCCCGCGCCGATGTCACGTTCCTCGGCACGGACCGCATCGAGGTGCTGCGCTTCCTCGACGGCGACATCGTGCGCTACGCGACGCTCGGCATGTCGGGCGCGCCGATGGCCGATCCCACCTCCCCGCTCGCCGACCCGGTGAAGGGCCCCCGCGCCGAGCTGGTCCTCTCCGTACGGGGCGGGCTCGCCGACACCGACCAGGTGCTGCGCCCGCTGGCCGTGCTGGCCGCCTCCCCGCAGGTCGAGGGGCTGATCGTGGCCCCGGGCGCCTCGCTGGACCTGGGGGAGCCGCTGTGGACCGGGGCGCCGTTCACCTCGGTGCTGGTCGCGGAGTCCGGCGGTCTGGTGGAGGACCTGGAGCTGGACGAGCCGATGGAGCCGGTGCGCTTCCTGCCGCTGCTGCCGATGACGCACAACGAGGCCGCCTGGAAGCGGGTGCGCGGCGCGCAGGAGCTCCAGGAGCGGTGGCTGACGCACGGTACGGACCTGCGCGACCCGCTGCGCACGTCCGTACCGCTGGACTGACCGGTCCCCCTGAGGAGGCGTCAGTCGGCGAACACCGTCACGCTGTCCTCCATCGCGTGGACCGGCTCCAGCTCCTCGGCCTCGTGGGTCAGGGCCGTACGCCGTACTCCCACGACGGCGGCTCCGGCGAGGGCGGCGAGCGCGGCGACGACGAACGGGACGTGGATGTCGGTCCACTCCTCGATCTTCGGGGCGAGGAAGGGGGCGGCCGCCGCGGCGAACCAGCGGACGAAGTTGTAACCGGCGCTGGCCACCGGGCGCGGGGCGTCGGAGACCCCGAGGGCCAGTTCGGTGTAGACGGTGTTGTTCATGCCGATGAACGCGCCGGAGACGATCGTGGCGACGATCGCCGTGGTGTGGCTGCCGTACCCGAGGACCAGCAGGTCGGCGGCGAGCAGCACCAGCGAGCCCCCGAGCACCTTGAGCGAGCCGAAGCGGCGCTGGAGGCGCGGGGCGACCAGCACGGAGAAGACGGCGAGCAGCAGACCCCAGGCGAAGAAGACCGCGCCCGACTTGTACGGGGTCATGTCCAGCACGAACGGTGTGAAGGCCAGGATCGTGAAGAAGGCGTAGTTGTAGAAGAACGCCGAGGCAGCCACCGAGGCCAGGCCACCGTGGCCCAGCGCCTTCACGGGATCGAGCAGTGAGGTCTTGACGGCGGGCTTCGGCTGCTCCTTGAGGAACGCGGCGATGCAGAGGAAACCGATCGCCATCAGCGCCGCCGTACCGAAGAACGGGTAGCGCCAGCTGGCGTCCCCCAGCAGCGCGCCGAGCAGCGGCCCGCACGCCATGCCGAGGCCGAGCGCCGACTCGTACAGCAGGATCGCCGCCGCGCTGCCGCCCGCCGCCGCTCCGACGATCACCGCGAGGGCCGTCGAGACGAAGAGGGCGTTGCCCAGGCCCCAGCCGGCCCGGAAGCCGACGAGTTCGGCGACGGAGGACGAGGTGCCGGAGAGCGCGGCGAAGACGATCACGAGCGCGAGACCGGCCAGCAGCGTCTTGCGGCCGCCGATGCGGCTGGAGACGAAGCCGGTGACCAGCATCGCGAAGGCGGTGATCAGGAAGTACGAGGTGAACAGCAGCGACACCTGGCTCGCCGAGGCGTTCAGCCCCTGGGCGATGGACGGCAGGATCGGGTCCACCAGGCCGATCCCCATGAAGGCCACGACCGAGGCGCCCGCCGTGGCCCAGACGGCTTTCGGCTGGCGCAGGATGCCGCCTCCGGTCGCTCCTTCGTCGAACGGATCCTCTTCCCGCATGGGCTCTCTCCTTCTTCCTCGGCCCCATCAGATCGATGCGTTATGCACAGAATAAGTTAGACAATCTAATAAATGCAAGCTACATCTACTTTCCCGGCTCAAGGCCACGCTGCGGACGGGTGATCGTCCTTGACGGGAGGACCGGCGGGGAGGACGGTTGGTCCTTATGAGGGGCGAACCCAGTTGCCCGAAGTGCGGTGGCCGGGTCAGGGCGCCCGGTCTCTTCGCCGACGCCTGGCAGTGCTCCGTGCACGGCCAGGTCCACCCGATGCAGCCGGTCGTCCCGCCCAGCGTCGAGGCGCTCGGCGTCGTGGTGCACCGCACCCAGGTCCCCGTCTGGATGCCTTGGCCGCTCCCCGTGGGCTGGCTGTTCACCGGGGCCGCCAGTGCGGGCGACGACCGCAGCGGCGGACGCGCGAGCGCCGTGGCCTGCTCCGGACCCGGTCCGCTGGGCGGGATGGGCGAGCTGCTGCTCGTCGCCGAGGAGCTCGGCGTCGGACTCGGTGCCCGGTACGCCGGCATCGAGGGCCCCGACCCCGGCCACCACCTGAACGTCGACTCCGCCCCCGACGCCAAGGTCCATGCCGCCGGCCGCCCCACCCCGCTCTGGCACGTCCGGAACGCCCCGGAGGACCGCGCCGTGTTCGCCGGCGAGGCGCGGGGCCTGTGGCTCTGGGCGATCCTGTGGCCGGAGCAGTCGGGGCTCCTGATGTACGACGAACTCGTCCTGACCGATCTGCGGGACGCCGGGGGAGAGGTGGACCTCGTCCCCTGCGGCGCGCTCACCCCGCGCCTGCTCACCGCCCCGGAGGCGCCGCCCCGGCAGGGCAAGAGCGAGCGGTAGATCACGTCGGGCAGGGCGCTTTCGCGGCCTGAGGCCTGGCCTGCGACGGTTATCCTTGAGCGGTCCCCCGTCCGCCCGCGAGCCCCGGAGTCAGCCGTCGTGCGTATCGACCTGCACACCCACTCCACCGCGTCGGACGGTACGGACACCCCCGCCGAGCTGGTCGCCAACGCCGCCGCCGCGGGTCTGGACGTCGTCGCGCTCACCGACCACGACACCGTGGGCGGCCACCAACAGGCCATCGACGCGCTGCCCGAGGGGCTCACCCTCGTCACCGGCGCCGAACTCTCCTGCCGCGTCGACGGCGTGGGCATGCATCTGCTCGCCTACCTCTTCGACCCGGCCGACGCCGAGCTGGAGCGCGCCCGGGAGCTCGTCCGCGACGACCGGGTGCCGCGCGCCCAGGAGATGGTCCGCAAGCTGCGCGCCCTCGACGTCCCCATCACCTGGGAGCAGGTCGCCCGCATCGCCGGGGACGGCTCGGTCGGCCGCCCGCACGTCGCTGCCGCCCTCGTCGAACTCGGCGTCGTCCCCACCGTCTCCGACGCCTTCACGCCCGACTGGCTGGGCAACGGCGGCCGGGCGTACGCCGAGAAGCACGAGTTCGACCCCTTCGAGGCCGTCCGCCTGGTGAAGGCGGCGGGCGGCGTCGCCGTCTTCGCCCACCCGGGCGCGGTGAAACGCGGCGCGGTCGTCCCCGAGTCCACGATCGTCGCCCTCGCGGAGGCGGGCCTCGACGGCATCGAGGTCGACCACATGGACCACGACGAGCCCACCCGGGCCCGGCTGCGCGGCCTCGCCCGCGAACTGGGGCTGCTCACGACCGGCTCCAGCGACTACCACGGCAGCCGGAAGACCGTCGAGCTCGGCGCGTACACCACCGATCCCGAGATCTACGGCGAGATCACCCGGCGCGCGACCGGAGCCTTCCCGGTGCCGGGCGCCGGTGGAGCCGTCCGCCGCTGAGGCCCCGAGCTCTTCCGCCGCACCACGTTTCTCTCCCCGCGCCCCCGTGCGTACCGTCGCGTGCCCGACGCACCGCGACGCCCGCTGCCCGGACCCGCGCCCCCTCCGTACCGCCCGCTCATCTCTCGCAAGGCTCACTGTGTTCGACGTCGCTGTCTTCGGATCCCTTTTTCTCACCCTATTTGTGATCATGGACCCGCCCGGGATCACGCCGATCTTCCTCGCCCTCACCGCGGGCCGCCCCGCCAAGGTGCAGCGCAAGATGGCGCTCCAGGCGGTCACGGTCGCGTTCGGCGTGATCGCCGTCTTCGGTCTGCTCGGTCAGCAGATCCTCGACTACCTGCATGTCTCCGTGCCCGCGCTGATGATCGCGGGCGGACTCCTGCTGCTGCTCATCGCGCTCGACCTGCTGACCGGCAAGACGGACGAGCCGACGCAGACCAAGGACGTCAACGTGGCGCTCGTACCGCTGGGCATGCCGCTGCTGGCCGGGCCCGGAGCCATCGTCTCGGTCATCCTCGCGGTGCAGCACGCCGACGGCGTGGGCGGCCAGCTCTCGGTGTGGTCCGCGATCGTCGCCATGCACGTCGTGCTCTGGCTGACCATGCGCTACTCGCTGGTCATCATCCGCGTGATCAAGGACGGCGGCGTGGTGCTGGTGACCCGGCTCGCGGGCATGATGCTCTCCGCCATCGCCGTCCAGCAGATCATCAACGGTGTCACCCAGGTCATCCAGAACTCCTGAGGCCCCGCTCGCGCCCCCGCACGCCACAGCACCCCCGCACGGACGTTCCGTGCGGGGGTGCCTCGTCTTCACAACGTCAGGTGTTACGAGGCCGAACTGTCGGCCGGCCGGATGTAGATGCGCTGGCCCGTCGCCGCGGCCTGCTGCACGATCCGGTTGACGGAGGCGGCGTCCACGACGGTGCTGTCCACGGCGGTACCGTCGACGTCGTCGAGTCGCATGATTTCGAAGCGCACAGTGCTTCCCTTCGTCTGATCCTCCTGCTGGAGAACTACTGGCGCCGGTGGGGCGTCCCACCGGCAAGACTAGGAACGCGAGGTTTCCCTCGCGTTCCACAAGGGTGACAACGAGTTGCCCCTGGCAAACATTCCCTACGCTAAGGAAATTTTTTGGATGTCTAAATACCCGTCGGTAGCCACACCACCACAGACGATGAGGTCCGCATGAACGAGGCGGACCCGCAGCTCATCGGCGGCACCGGGGGAGCCGGCCTCGCCGCCCGCCTGGACCGCACCAACGAGCTGCTCCAGCGCATGCTCGTCGAGGTGGCGAAGACCCCCTCGACGCACGCCATCTTCGTGGACGCCGGCTATGTCTACGCCGCGGCCGGGCTGCTCGTCACCGGCACCGAGGACCGGCGCTCCTTCGACCTCGACGCCGAAGGGCTGATCGAGGCCTTCATCGACAAGGCCCGCACGATCTTCGCGGACAGCAGGCTGCTGCGCGTCTACTGGTACGACGGGGCCCGGCGCCGTATCCACACCACCGAGCAGCAGGCCATCGCCGAACTCCCCGACGTCAAGGTGCGGCTCGGCAACCTCAACGCCAACAACCAGCAGAAGGGCGTCGACTCCCTCATCCGCACCGACCTCGAATCCCTCGCCCGGCACCGCGCCATCAGCGACGCGGCGCTCGTCGGCGGCGACGAGGACCTGGTCTCGGCGGTCGAGGCCGCCCAGGGCTACGGGGCCCGCGTCCACCTCTGGGGCATCGAGGCCGGCGAGGGCCGCAACCAGGCCGAGCCGCTGCTCTGGGAGGTCGACAGCCAGCGCACCTTCGACCTGGACTTCTGCCGCCCCTACGTCACCCGGCGGCCCGTCACCATGTACGAGGACGACACCCCGGCCCCCTCCCGGGAGGACGTCCGCTTCGTCGGTGCGCAGATCGCGGCCGCCTGGCTCGCCGCCCGGGGCCGGGAATCCCTCGCCGACCTGCTGCCGGGCCACCCCTACCTGCCGGGCTCCGTCGACCAGGACCTCCTGGTGGAGGCCGAGCGGCTGCTCCAGCACTCGCTGCGCGGCCACGCCCATCTGCGGCGGGCGCTCCGCGACGGCTTCTGGCAGCACCTGCAGGCGCAGTACTGACGCGGCGGCCCTTCTTCGCGGGTGCGGACCCGGGGCCGGGCGGCGGGGAGCCCGTCAGACGGCCGGCAGGCCGTCCCAGAACGCGGCCAGCGCCTTCGCGGTCTCCTGCGGGCGGGCGGTGTTGGGGGAGTGCTCGGCGCCCGCGATCGTGGTGCGGCGGGCGCCGAGACGCCGGGCCATGGCGTCGAACAGCTCCACCGGCCACACGTCGTCGCGCTCCCCGGACAGCACATGGACGGGCAGTCCAACGGCGGCCAGCTCGTCCACGCGGTCCGGCTCGGCCGCCAACTGGGCCCCGGTGGCGATCAGCTGGGCCGGGTTGTGGGCCAGCCAGCGGCGGCGCAGGTCCGCTCCGTCGCCGGTGTCCGCGTCCTGCGGGGGATCCAGCACCTGCATCGCCTGCCACACCTCGTCCATGGACAGCACGGACAGCGCGTCGCTCAGCATCTTCACCTTGTCCCGCTGGGCCGCGACGACCTCGGCGGGGCCCGAGGACATCAGCGTCAGCGAGCGGAACGGGGAGGCGTCCGACAGGACGGCGGCGCGGGCGATCTGACCGCCGAGCGAGTGCCCGAGCAGATGCAGCTCCCCGGGGCCCTCGCCCAGAGCCGCCGCCTGAGCCAGCACGTCCCGGGCCAACTCGCCTTGGGCGTAACTCTCCTGACGGTCCGTCCCCTGCGACTCGAACTGCCCCCGGCCGTCC
The DNA here is from genome assembly GCF_014649875.1 of Streptomyces rubiginosohelvolus. Lineage (GTDB taxonomy): Bacteria > Actinomycetota > Actinomycetes > Streptomycetales > Streptomycetaceae > Streptomyces > Streptomyces rubiginosohelvolus. Next base: position 42,813 of record NZ_BMTW01000017.1, read on the forward strand.
ACGGCGACCACCCGGTAGCCCGCCCCGGTCAGCGGTTCCAGCAGGGCGACGAAGTCCTCCTTGCTGCCGGTGTATCCGGGCAGCAGCAGGGCGGTGGCCCGGGCCGGGTTACGCGGCACGGCATCCAGGACGGCGAAGTCGCCGCGCTCGGTGGCCAGGACACGGGCGCGGGCGCAGGGCGGCGGGGCGAAGGTGGGCGGGCGGCTCATACGGCGAGGCTATCCCCGCCGCCCCGGGCCTGCCGCCCCCGGGCCGCCTTCCGGACGACGGGACGGCGAACGGCCCCGGCCCCCGCGCGGTGCGGGGGCCGGGGCCGTTGTCGTGCCTGTCGTGCGGTGTCGCCCGAAGCGTCAGCTCTCGGTCGCCGTGACCGAGGCGGTGCCCGCAGGACGGGTCGCCCGGCGGCGACGCGGCTTCGGCTCGGCGGCGGCCTCGCTCACCACGGCCTCGGCCGCGGAGACCACGGCGGCCTCCTGCGTCGCGGTCGAGGTGACGCTGCGGGTGGCCCGGCGGCGGCGCGGCTTGGCCTCCGCCCCGTCGGCCGGAGCCTCGACGGCGGACTGCTCGGTGGCGACGGCCTTCGACGCGGCCTTGGTCGCCTTCGCCGTGGCCTTCTTCTCCGCGGGCTCCGCCGTCTCCGCCTTGGCGCGGGACTTCGTCGCCCTGGTCGCCCGGGCCTTCGGCTCGGCGGCCGGAGCGGACTCGGTGGCCTTGGACTCGGCCTTGGGCTCAGCCTTCGCCTTGGGCTCGGCCTTCGCCTTCGACTCCGTCTTCGGCTTCGTGGCGCGGGCCGGACGGCGACGCGTCTTGACCTCGGGCTCCGGCTCGGCGGCCGGGGCGATCTGGAAGTCGACCTCGTCGGCCGGCTTCACGACCCGGGTGCGACGGCGCGGCTTGACGGCCTTCGGCTCGGCGACCGGCTCGATCACACCCGCCGCGACGGCCACGGTCTGGAACTCGACCGGGGCCGGGGCGGCCGGAGCCGCTGCGACGGGTGCGGCCGTCTCCTCGGCCACCGGCTTCGCCGCGGCGCGGCTGCGACGACGGCGCGGCTTGGTCTCCGCCACCGGCTCCGCGACCGGCTCGGCCACGGGCGCGGCCTCGACCACGGGTGCGGCCTCGGCCACCGGGGCGGGAACCGCCGGGGCCTCGGCGACCGCCACGGCCGCCTCGGCGACGGCCTCGGGGGTGCCGACCCGCGTACGGCGGCGACGGCGCGGTGTACGCGGCGCCTCGGCGGCCTCGTCACCGGCCGGGGAGGCCGGGGCGGCCTCCTTGGCGGGTGCGGGCACCGTCGCGGCGCCCGCCTCCGCAGCGGCTCCGCCACGGGTGCGGCGGCGCTGACGCGGCGTACGGGTGCGCGGCTCGCGCTCCTCACGGGCCGGGGCCGCAGCGGCGGCCTTGCGGCCGCGGCCGCCGGTCTCGCCGAGGTCCTCGACCTCCTCCGCCCGCAGACCGGCACGGGTCCGGTCGGCACGCGGCAGAACACCCTTGGTGCCCGCCGGGATGCCCAGCTCCTCGAACAGGTGCGGCGAGGTGGAGTACGTCTCCGGCGGGTCCGGGAACTTCAGGTCCAGGGCCTTGTTGATCAGCTGCCAGCGCGGGATGTCGTCCCAGTCGACCAGCGTGATCGCGATGCCCTTGGCGCCCGCGCGGCCGGTGCGGCCGATGCGGTGGAGGTAGGTCTTCTCGTCCTCCGGCGACTGGTAGTTGACGACGTGGGTCACACCCTCGACGTCGATACCACGCGCGGCGACGTCGGTGCAGACCAGGACGTCGACCTTGCCGTTGCGGAAGGCGCGCAGCGCCTGCTCGCGGGCGCCCTGGCCGAGGTCGCCGTGGACCGCGCCGGAGGCGAAGCCGCGCTTCTCCAGCTGCTCGGCGATGTCGGCGGCCGTGCGCTTCGTCCGGCAGAAGATCATAGCCAGGCCGCGGCCCTCGGCCTGGAGGATGCGCGCGAGCATCTCCGGCTTGTCCATGTTGTGGGCGCGGTAGACGTGCTGGACCGTGTTCTTCACGGTCGTGCCCTCGTCGTCGGGCGACGTGGCGTTGATGTGCGTCGGCTGCGACATGTAGCGGCGGGCGAGGCTGATGACGGCACCGGGCATGGTGGCCGAGAACAGCATCGTCTGGCGCTTGGCCGGCAGCATCGTGATGATGCGCTCGACGTCGGGCAGGAAGCCCAGGTCCAACATCTCGTCGGCCTCGTCGAGGACGAGCCCGCGGATGTGGGAGAGGTCGAGCTTGCGCTGGCCCGCCAGGTCCAGGAGACGGCCCGGGGTGCCGACGATCACGTCGACGCCCTTCTTGAGGGCCTCGACCTGGGGCTCGTACGCCCGGCCGCCGTAGATCGCGAGAACGCGGACGTTACGGACCTTGCCGGCCGTGAGCAGGTCGTTGGTGACCTGCTGGCACAGCTCTCGGGTGGGGACGACGACGAGCGCCTGCGGCGCGTCGGTCAGCTGCTCGGGCTTGGCCCGCCCGGCCTCGACGTCGGCGGGGACGGTCACGCGCTCCAGGAGCGGGAGACCGAAGCCGAGCGTCTTTCCGGTGCCGGTCTTGGCCTGGCCGATGACGTCGGAGCCGGAGAGGGCTACGGGGAGCGTCAGCTCCTGGATGGGGAAGGGGGACATGATGCCGACTGCCTCAAGGGCTTCGGCCGTCTCGGGGAAAATGCCGAGGTCGCGGAACGTAGTCAGGGTGCTGCCTCTTCTGTGAGACGCGGTCCGAGGCGAACGCTGGGGGTCGTACCGTGCCGGGGTTGGTCATCCGGCCGTGGTGGGGCCGGGTGGCGCGGGACCACTGCCGTCGCTCGAGCGCTCGTGCCGCTGAGGGGGCCCCTCATCTGCAGTCGTACGTGTCGTACGCACCGCGTGGAGGGCTGTCGGGTCGGAGCCGATCGGGCCTCCGACCGGGCATCCTCATTCAAGGGCGCGCCTCTGGCACAGCACAGTGCTCAGTAAGCGCAATACCACTGTACCCCGGATTCTCGCATGTGTGTTGGACGAATTCATCGGAACGGTATGGGGCCCCCGGCTGACCAGGCCCTTCCGCCCTGCGCCGGGAGGGCTATCGTTCCGTTTCATGGAGACGCCAGACCACGCCACCGACACCCCCGCCGACTCTTCCGGAGCCACCGGGATCGCCACCCAGGACTGGGCCACCGCGGCCGCCGACCCGCAGTACCGCGCCGCGGTCGTGGACCTGCTCGGCGCCCTCGCCTACGGAGAGCTGGCGGCCTTCGAGCGGCTGGCCGAGGACGCGAAGCTCGCGCCGACCCTCGGGGACAAGGCGGAGTTGGCGAAGATGGCCGCCGCCGAGTTCCACCACTTCGAGCAGCTCACCGAGCGGCTCACCGCGGTCGACGAGGAGCCGACCGCCGCGATGGAGCCGTTCGCCAAGGCGCTCGACGACTTCCACCGCCAGACCGCCCCGTCCGACTGGCTGGAGGGCCTGGTCAAGGCGTACGTCGGCGACTCGATCGCGAGCGACTTCTACCGCGAGGTCGCGGCCCGGCTCGACACCGACACCCGGTCCCTCGTGCTGTCCGTGCTCGACGACACAGGCCACGGGAACTTCGCGGTGGAGAAGGTGCGCGCCGCCATCGAGGCCGATCCCCGGGTCGGCGGACGGCTCGCGCTGTGGGCCCGCCGGCTGATGGGCGAGGCGCTCTCGCAGGCCCAGCGGGTGGTCGCCGACCGCGACGCCCTCTCGACGATGCTGGTGGGCGGCGTCGCGGACGGCTTCGACCTGGCCGAGGTGGGCCGGATGTTCTCCCGGATCACGGAGGCCCACACCAAGCGGATGGCCGCTCTCGGCCTGGCCGCGTAAGGCCGCCGGCTACTGGGCCGCCGCCGACCGGGTGAGGCGGCGGCCGCGTGGTCGGATCAGGAGCGAGAGCGTCACCGCTCCGACCGACACGGCTCCGATCAGCGTCGCCAGGACATGGCCGGGACCCAGCGCGGCATGCGTCAGATACGCGCCGAACAGGGCGCCCAGCGTGCCGGTGAGATAAACCGCACGGCCGGCCGGCAGACGGTCGGCCAGTGATCGGAGCGCCACCCAGGACAGGGCCAGTCCGAGCACGGCGGCGCCGAAGGATTCCCAGATCACAGAAGATCACCTCGCGGGGGTGTGCGGGGCGGGCAAATCGGTCGTAGGCGGTACTACCCCCCGGCCACGGCGAGCAATCCTCCGACCGCCCCTTCCGACCCGTACGGGAACGTCGGAGCCGCACCCCTGCACGCGACACAGGAGCGGCCCGGCGGGAAGATCCCGCCGGGCCGCTCCTGTGATCAACGCGTCCGTGGACTACAGCGCCCCGAACCCCACCCGCCGGGTGGTCGGCTCACCGATCTCCACATACGCGATCCGGTCGGCCGGCACGAGAACCTTGCGGCCCTTGTCGTCCGTGAGGCTGAGCAGCTCCGCCTTGCCGCCCAGTGCCGCGGCGACCGCGCTCTCGACGTCCTCGGCGGAAAGCCCGCTCTCCAGAACGATCTCGCGGGGCGTGTGCTGCACCCCGATCTTGACCTCCACGGCTATGTCCCTCCGACGGTCAGTCCCTGCGCGGCGAACCGCGCCGTACGCAGCCACATTAGCCCGGCGGAAGCGGCGCTCAGGGCCCGACCGGCAACGCCCGCAGCGAACACGGTGTCAGGGGTCCCGGCGCGGAGGGGTCAGTGCTGCTCGACACCGTGCAGCGGGAAGCCCGCGATGCCCCGCCACGCCAGCGAGGTGAGGAGCTGCACGGCGGTGTCGCGAGGGATGGCGGACCGGCTGGAGAGCCAGTAACGGGCCACCACCTGGGAGACGCCGCCGAGCCCGACCGCCAGCAGCATGGACTCGTCCTTGGACAGGCCCGTGTCCCCGGCGATCACGTCCGAGATGGCCTCGGCGCACTGGAGGGACACCCGGTCGACCCGCTCGCGCACGGCGGGCTCGTTGGTCAGGTCGGACTCGAAGACCAGGCGGAACGCGCCGCCCTCGTCCTCCACGTACGCGAAGTAGGCGTCCATCGTCGCCTCGACGCGCAGCTTGTTGTCCGTCGTCGAGGCCAGCGCCGTGCGGACGGCCTGGAGCAGCGACTCGCAGTGCTGGTCGAGCAGGGCCAGGTAGAGCTCCAGCTTCCCGGGGAAGTGCTGGTAGAGCACCGGCTTGCTGACCCCGGCCCGCTCGGCGATGTCGTCCATCGCGGCGGAGTGGTAGCCCTGCGCGACGAAGACCTCCTGTGCGGCGCCCAGCAGCTGGTTGCGTCGGGCGCGGCGGGGCAGGCGGGTGCCCCGCGGGCGCGCCGCCTCTGTCTGCTCGATGGCTGTCACGCCGCCTCCCAAATATGTGTTCCAGCACAGCCGGTCCGTGCACGCTGCGCCGTACAGCCATCGTACTTTTGGGTAACCCGGGTGTGCGCGGCGCGGACGCAGAATTTCACGGACCGGACGGCTGTGGAAGTCACAGTTCTTTGCGATCGTGAGTGAAACCGGGGCGTTTCAGCGGTAATCGTCCTCGTCGAGGGGAATCACCCTGCGCTGTTCCGCGACGTCGGCCTCGTTGGCGGCGGCCGGGTCGACGCTCTCCGCCCGCTCGTCGTGCTCCGGCCGGACGTCCGCGCGCTGTTCGGCGGCATCCGCCTCCGGAGCCTCCGGCCCCGGCTCGTCCGGCTCCGCGCTCTCGAAGGTGTCCGGGTCGCTCGGGTCGACCGTCATGTGGCAGCTCCCTTCCTGTCGTTCCCCATGAAGCCTAGGAGCTACCCGTCTACCCCGCGATGCGGCCTTGTGACGGCGAACACATGAATCAGTGCGTGATCGTCTCGTAACATTGGCGCATGTCTTCGACCGAACTGCCGGGTATCCAGGCCGCCGCCGCAGCGGTGGCCCCCACGGTCAGTGCCGTCCGCGTCGCCGACGGCGAACGGCTGCGCTCCGTGTCCCTGCCGGGGGTCGGTCTGAACATCCGCTGCCGGCCGGGAGACCGGACCGGACTGCCCCCCGCGCTGTACGTGCACGGGCTCGGCGGTTCGTCGCAGAACTGGTCCGCGCTGATGCCCCTGCTGTCCGACGTGGTCGACGGGGAAGCCGTCGACCTGCCCGGATTCGGGGATTCGCCGCCGCCCGACGACGGCAACTACTCGGTGACCGGACACGCTCGTGCGGTGATCCGGCTGCTGGACGCGGAGGAGCGGGGGCCCGTCCATCTGTTCGGCAATTCGCTGGGCGGCGCGGTCGCCACCCGGGTCGCCGCCGTCCGCCCCGATCTCGTGCGCACCCTCACCCTGATCTCGCCCGCCCTGCCGGAGTGGCGGGTGCAGCGGCCGGCCGTCCCGACCGGTCTGCTGGCGGTGCCGGGGGTCGCTTCCCTGTTCTCCCGGCTCACGAAGGACTGGACCGCGGAGCAGCGCACGCGTGGAGTCATGGCACTCTGTTACGGCGATCCGGCACGGGTCTCCGAGGAAGCCTTCCGTCATGCGGTGGCCGAGATGGAGCGCCGGCTGGAGCTGCCGTACTTCTGGGACGCGATGACGCGTTCGGCCCGGGGCATCGTCGACGCGTACACCCTGGGCGGCCAGCACGGACTGTGGCGCCAGGCCGAGCGGGTCCTCGCACCGACCCAGCTCGTGTACGGCGGACGGGACCAGCTCGTCTCGTACCGGATGGCACGCAGGGCGTCCGCGGCCTTCCGCGACGCCCGGCTGCTGACCCTGCCCGACGCGGGGCACGTGGCGATGATGGAGTACCCGGAGGCGGTCGCCCAGGCGTTCCGGGAACTGCTGGACGATAGCGGCGGGAGCTGATCCGGGGCGTGGGACGACACAGTCGAAAGGGCTCCGGGGCGACTCGCCCGGACGCGACAGCGGCGGAGCCGGGGGGCGAGCGCGCCGCGGCGCACCCCGCGTCCGGCACCGGCCGCCGCAGGCGGACCGCATCCGCACCGGCCGCGGACGGGCGCAACCTCTTCTCCCCCCTGACCGGTGACGGGCAGGGCCCGTTCCCGCCCGACGCTCCGCAGGTGCGCGGCGGTCACCCCGAACAGCATGAGAAGGGCGGCGGCTGGGGCGGCACCTGGAGCACCGGGCCGCAGCCCCGCTACGGGCAGGGGCCCGGCGCACCCGGATCACACGGCGCCCCCCATTCCCAGGCGCCGCACCAGTACCCCGGCCCGGACGGCCGTCCCGGCGACGCCCGGCCGCATCCCGGCGGGCCGGGCGGGTCCGCCGGCTCCTCCGGACCTCAGGACACCTCCGCCCGGCAGCAGGCCGTGGCCCGCCAGGTCTCCGCCCAGCGGGCGGCCCAGCGCGCCGCGGACGGCCGGGCCGCACAGCAGCCCGCCGGACCGCCGGTGCCGGGCCCGCGCCAGGAGTTCCTGGAGGCCTTCGACGCCGACGCCCCCGGGGCCGCGTCCGCGCCGTCGGCCGGGAGCCCGGACGGCCCGGACGACACCGAGGCCGCGGAGCCCGACGAACAGGCCGCGCCCCGTGGCTCCAAGGGGCGGACGTTCACCGGGATCGCCGCCGCCGCGGTGACCACCGTGCTCGCGGTCGTGGTGGCCGGACAGGTCGCCGAGGACTCCGGCGGCCGTGCCGCGGCCGCGCGCGCCGCCGAGGTGGAGCGGCAGGGCCTCGGCGACGAGGCCTCCCGCTCCGACGCCCGCCCGACCCCGGAGCAGCCCGCGCGGAAGCCCGAGGTCAAGCCCCTCTCGTACGCGGCCAAGATGGCGCAGCCGTATCCGCTCGCCGCCGACCTGAAGGCGACCGGCGAGTTCGAGGCGGTGCCCGGACTGGCGAAGGCCCCCGGCAAGGGGCAGAAGCACCGCTACCGGATCGATGTGGAGGAGGGACTCGGCCTCGACGCCGGTCTGTTCGCCGAAGCCGTGCAGAAGACGCTCAACGACGACCGGAGCTGGGCGCACAACGGCGCGATGACCTTCGAGCGCATCTCGTCGGGGCAGCCGGACTTCGTGATCACGCTCGCCAGCCCCGGGACCACCGGCGACTGGTGCGCCAAGTCCGGCCTGGACACCACGGTCGACAACGTCTCCTGCGACTCCGCGTCGACCGACCGCGTCATGATCAACGCCTATCGCTGGGCGCAGGGCGCCGCCACCTTCGGCCCGGACAAGCTGCTGCCCTACCGTCAGATGCTCATCAACCACGAGGTCGGCCACCGGCTCGGGTACAACCACGTGAGCTGCCGCACGCCCGGCGCTCTGGCCCCGGTCATGCAGCAGCAGACCAAGACCCTCGAACTCGAAGGCATCAAGTGCAAGCCCAACCCCTGGGTGCACCCCAAGGGTTGATCCCCCAGGCCTGACAACCCGGCAGGAGTTGGCCCGGGCCTGACGCTCCGTGACAACCGACCGCCGTATCGCGACGGAACGCGACCGGCACGGGAAAGTTACGACGGTTCACCCCTTTCGGTGGCGCGACGGACAACCGTCCGTCGCGCCACCGGCGTATCCGCTTACGGTCGTCCCGCTGTGAGTCGCCGGTTCAACGGCGGCCGCCCACAAGGGAGATCGGGGGTGCACTCGTGCGGATCGGACTGCTCACCGACGGTGGTTATCCGTATGCGACCGGTGAGTCCAGACTCTGGTGCGACCGACTGGTGCGCGGGCTGCCGCAGCACGAGTTCGACCTGTTCGCGCTGAGCCGCTCCGCCCATCAGGAGGCCCAGGGCTGGGTCCAACTGCCCTACCAGGTCAGCCGGGTGCGCACCGCGCCGCTGTGGGCCCCCGAGGACGGCACCCTGCGCGGCAGCGGCGAACGCGGTCTGCTGGCCCGGCTGGTGACCGGCGGCGAGCAGTCCTACGGGCGGCGCGACCGCAAGCGCTTCACCGAACACCTCACCGCCCTCGCCACCGCCGTCTGCACCCCCGACCGGGCCGGCACGGAAGCGGGCGAGGGCCCCGGCGCCGAGCTCTTCACCGCAGGGCTCTACGGGCTGGCCGAGCTGGCCCGCGAGCGCGGCGGACTCCATCTCGCCCTGCGCTCCGAGACCACCGTGCGGATCCTGGAGGCGGCCACCCGCGCCCACGGCACCGGCCGGACCGTGCGGAGCGCCACCGTCCCCGACCACCTCGCCTTCGCCGCCGAGCTGGAACGCGCCCTGCGCCCGCTCTCGCTCGACTGGTACGACCAGGAGAGCCTCGGCGCGGTCGACCTCTGCCATGCGGCCTCCGGCGGGGCGGCCGCCCTCCCGGGACTCCTGGCCAAACGCTTCTTCGGCGTGCCGCTGCTGGTCACCGAGCACGGCGTCCCGCTGCGCGCGCACTACCTGGCCGCCGCGTCCGGCACCCCGTACGGAGCCTCCGTACGGGCCCTCCTCGCCGCGTTCCACGGCCGCCTCGCCACCGAGATCTACCGGCAGGCCGCGCTCGTCACCCCCGGCAACACCCACGTCCGCCGCTGGCAGCAGCGCTGCGGAGCCGACCCCGCCCGGCAGCGCACCGTCTACCCGGGCATGGCGGCGGAGCGCTTCGGCCCGGTCGGCGAGGACGCCGAACGGCTCGGCGCGGCAGGCGAGGGCGCCGAGGCGGACGGCCCCGACACACTGGTCTGGGTCGGCCGGATCGAACCCGCCAAGGACCTGATCGCCCTCCTCCACGCCTTCGCCGAGGTCCGCCGCGCCCGGCCCGACGCCCGGCTGCGGATCTTCGGCGCCCCGGCGGAGGGCGACGAGGCCACCACCTACCTCGCGCACTGCACGGCCCTGGCCGCCCAGCTCTTCCCGGACGAGGCCACCGGCGCCCACACCGAGGGCAGCAGCCCGGTCACCTTCGAGGAGATCGGCGGCCCCGAGATCCCCGATCTCGCCGAGGCGTACGGGGCGGGGGGCGTGATCGTCCTCTCCAGCACCGTCGAGGGCTTCCCGGTCAGCCTCGTCGAAGCCATGTTCTGCGGCCGGGCCACCGTCTCCACCGACGTGGGCGCGGTCGTCGAGGTCATCGGCGGCACCGGTCTGGTGGTGCCCCCGCGCAACCCCAAGGCGCTTGGCGACGCCTGTGTCGCGCTGCTGCGCGACCCCGAGCGCCGGGCCAGGCTGGGCGCCGCCGCCCGGGCCCGCGCGCTCGAACTCTTCACCGTCGAACAGAACCTCGCGGCATTTCGCGGCATTTACCTGGAGCTGATGTCGCACACCCCGGTGCGCCGGGACGCCGACACGGTGGACGCCCACGGCGACCCGCTGCCGTTCGCCACCCCGCCGGAGGCCCACCTCCTCGGCCACTGGACCCAGCCCGGGGCACACCTCCGGCCACCGGAGGACCCGGAGGGCCCTGCCGCCGTGCCCAGTTGGGCCGCCCCGTCCGGAGCCCGCCTGCCGGACCGGCCCGGCGAGCCCGAGCCGGAGCACGCGCGGGAGCCGGAGCCCGAGGGCGTCTGCGCGGTCGCGGCAGCACCGGCGGGGGACGGCGATGCGTGACCACCCGGCCCTCGACGGCCCGGCCCGCCACGGCCCGGCCCTCCGCGACCGGCCGTCCCACCGACCGGCCCCCCACGACCCGACGCTTCACGACCACGGAGACCCCCCGATGACCCGTCCGGACGACCCGGCGACGACCCCCGCTGCCGCCCCGGAACGCCCCGCGGAGATCCCGCCCCGCGCCTCGGCCCGCCGGGCGTCGGGCGCCACCGCCCGACGGGGCCCGGCCGACCCGGTGAAATCCCTGCTGCACGACCACCGCGACCTGTGCGAACGGGCCGTGGACCCGCTGGAGATCGCCGCAGGACTGGAGGCCCACGGCCTCACCGACCGCACCGCCGCCCGCTACCGCCACCGGGACGTCTTCGCCCTCGCCGAGGAGCTGTACGCCCGCATGCCGCCCCGGGCCCACGATCCCGCCGCCGGCGGACCCCCCGGCCCCGGTCCCGACACCGAGGCGCGGGCCGCCTGGACGCTCCTCGCCCTGCTCCCCGGGGCCGCCTGCCTCGCGACCGCCGGGGTGCTCCGGGTCACCGAGGGCGTCCTCGGCGACGGGACGCGGGCCCTCGTCACCGTCGTCGGGGCGCTGCTCGCCTGCCTGGCGCTCCGGGCCTGCCTCGGCCGCGGCCCCCTGCGCGCCCCCGAAGGAGCGGGCCGCGCCGGGATGTACGCCTGCTGGCTGCTCAGCTACGCGGTGTACGGCGAGGAACTGCTCGCCCAGGTCATGACCGGCGGCCCGGACGGCCCGTGGGACGGCAGCCCCGCCCCGCTGCTCGGCCTCGCCGCCGCGATCGCCCCGGCCGCCTGGTGCGCCCACCTCTTCACCGTCCGCGCCCACCGCAAACTGTCCGGCAGCCGTGCTCTTGAGGAGTTCGGCGCGGGCGTGCGCCCCCTGCTCCTGGCGGCCGTCTCCCTCTTCCTCGGCGCGCTGCTGCCCCTGCTGTACCTGGCCGACCTCGGTCTCGGCGGGGGAGGAGTGACCGTGGCGGCCGTCGCCCTCGGGGTGCTGTTCTTCGTGGCCCGGCTGCTCGCCGTGCACGGACTGCCCGAGCCGGGCACCGTCGCGCTCGCCGCCGCCTGTGCCGTCGAGGCCGCCGCCCCGGCCCTCGTCCTCGCCGCCCGGCTTCCCGGCCTCGAACCCCTCGCCCAGCCCGTGGACGCCCTCGTCTCGGCAGGCGGGACCGGGGCTGTCTCCGCCCTCGCCTGCGGCGGGGCCGCGCTCGGACTGCTGCTGCACGCCGCTCTCGCGCTCTCCCGGGCCTCCGCCCACACCCGGGCCTGAGCACCCGAGGGCCCCACCGACGTACCACCGCACCACCCACGCACCACCCCGCACCACTCCCGCGGAGCCGACGCCGCGGGCCCGCCCGGCACCGTACGACCGACTGACTGACCTAGGAGAAACCCGCCATGACCCCCCAGTCCCCCGCACCGGCAGTGAGCCGTCGGCACCGAGGCGGTGCGCGATGAGGGTGCTGCTGCTCGGAGCCAACGGATTCCTCGGCCGCTTCGTCGCCGACCGTCTCCTCGCCGACCCCGCCGTCCACCTCACGGCCCTCGGGCGCGGTGACGACGCCGACGTCCGGTTCGACCTCGCGGGCGGCAGCCCCGGGGCCCTCACCCGCTTCCTGGACGCCGTCCACCCCGGGGTCGTCGTCAACTGCGCGGGCGCCACCCGCGGCGGCGCCCGGGACCTCACCCGGCACAACACCGTCGCCGTCGCCACCGTCTGCGAGGCGCTGCGCCGCAGCGGTTGCGGCGCCCGGCTCGTCCAGGTCGGCTGCGCCTCGGAGTACGGGCCCTCGCAGCCCGGGTCCTCCACCGCCGAGGACGCTGTCCCGCGCCCCGGCGGCCCGTACGGCGTCAGCAAGCTCGCCGCCACCGAACTGGTCCTCGGCTCCGGCCTCGACGCCGTGGTCCTGCGGGTCTTCTCGCCGGTCGGCCCCGGCACCCCGGCCGGCTCCCCGCTCGGCCGGCTCGCCGAGGCCATGCGCCGGGCCATGCAGGCGGGCGACGGCGAGCTCAAGCTCAGCGGGCTCGGCGTGCAGCGGGACTTCGTCGACGTACGGGACGTGGCGCGGGCCGTCCACGCCGCCTCGCTCTCCGCTGCCCAGGGCGTCGTCAACATCGGCACCGGGCGCGCGGTCCGGCTCCGCGACGCCGCCGCCGTGCTCGCTCGTGTCGCCGGGTACGCGGGCGCGCTCCACGAGCTGGACTCGCCCCCGCCGCGGCTGCCCATCGGGGCCCCGCGCACCTCCGCCGAGTCCGTCATGGAGCACCTCTCCGCCACCCCGTCCCCGTATCCGGACGGCTGCGGCGCCTGGCAGCAGGCCGACGTCCGCACCGCGCGCGACCGGCTCGGCTGGCGCCCCCGGATCAACCTGGAGGAGTCCCTCGCGGACATCTGGATGGAGGCGGCGTGCCGCATCTGACCGCCTCCGCCGACGCCCGCCGGATCGCGGGCGGCGAACAGCTCGGCTTCGGCGTCCCCGGCTACGCCCACCCGCTGCTCGCCCCCGCCGAATGGGCCGAGCTGGCCCGCCCCGGCACCCCGCTGCACTGGGCCGTCCTCAACATCGCGAACGGCCCCGGCTCCCGGCCCGACCCGCACTGCCTGGAGGCGGCGGGCCGGCTGCGCAACGCCCGCGAACGCGCCCTGCACGGCGAGACCCCGGACGACACCGTCCGGGCCTCCGGCGGCCGGCTGCTCGGCCACCTCGACCTGGCCCACGGCGAGCGGCCCTTCGGCGAGCTGATCGCGGACGCCCGGTCCTTCATCGACTGGTACCGCATCGGCGGCTTCTACCTCGCCCGCTGCCCCGCCGACCGCGCCCGCCTGCCCGCCGTCCGGCGGCTCACCGGCACCCTGCACGCCCTGCTGGCGGAGAGCGACAGCGCCGACGGCGGGGGCCGCCTGGTGCTGGGCCACGGCACCCATCCGTACCCCGGGTACGCGGAGGCCGCCGACCAACTGGTCACCTTCCAGGGGCCGTGGACCGACTACCGCTGGTCCCAGGTGGCCGAGTGGACGGCCGACTACCCGCCGGAGCGGTTCGCCCACTTCGTCCACGGGGTCCCGCGCACCCACCTTGAGGAGGCCATGCGCGTCGCCCGCTGGCAGGGCGCCGGGACGATCTTCTTCACCGACCGGAACGACCGGGACGGTCGAAGCGGACAAAGCGATCCATTTGCGGCGCTGCCCAGTTACTGGGACGAAATCGTCTCGCGGATCGGACCTGGTATCTCGGAATGAGGAGGGGCGTGGCAGTGTTACGGGGAGAACAACCGTACGTAGTCGACCGTAAGAAGCCGGTCTACGTAGAATCCGACCACCTGCATTGTTGAGGTTCCTGTGTCGCTGCCACCCCTGGTCGAGCCAGCTGCTGAGCTCACCGTCGACGAGGTCCGCAGGTACTCCCGTCACCTGATCATCCCTGATGTCGGGATGGACGGACAGAAGCGCCTGAAGAACGCCAAGGTGCTGTGTGTCGGCGCCGGCGGGCTCGGCTCGCCGGCCCTGATGTATCTCGCGGCGGCCGGTGTCGGCACGCTCGGCATCGTGGAGTTCGACGAGGTCGACGAGTCGAACCTGCAGCGCCAGATCATCCACAGCCAGTCCGACATCGGCCGCTCCAAGGCGGAGTCCGCCAAGGACTCGGTGCTGGGCATCAACCCGTACGTCAACGTGGTCCTTCACGAAGAGCGGCTCGAAGCCGAGAACGTGATGGAGATCTTCGCGCAGTACGACCTGATCGTGGACGGCACGGACAACTTCGCCACCCGCTATCTCGTCAACGACGCCGCGGTGCTGCTGAACAAGCCGTACGTGTGGGGCTCGATCTACCGCTTCGACGGCCAGGCCTCCGTGTTCTGGTCCGAGCACGGCCCCTGCTACCGCTGCCTCTACCCGGAGCCCCCGCCGCCGGGCATGGTCCCCTCCTGCGCCGAGGGCGGCGTGCTGGGCGTGCTCTGCGCGTCCGTCGGCTCCATCCAGGTCACCGAGGCCATCAAGCTGCTCGCCGGGGTCGGCGACCCGCTGGTCGGCCGGCTGATGATCTACGACGCCCTGGAGATGCAGTACCGCCAGGTCAAGGTCCGCAAGGACCCCGACTGCGCGGTCTGCGGCGAGAACCCCACCGTCACCGAGCTCATCGACTACGAGGCCTTCTGCGGCGTCGTGTCCGAGGAGGCGCAGGAGGCGGCGCTCGGCGCGACGATCACTCCCAAGCAGCTCAAGGAGTGGATCGACGGCGACGAGACGATCGAGATCATCGACGTCCGCGAGCCGAACGAGTACGAGATCGTCTCGATCCCCGGCGCGAAGCTGATCCCGAAGAACGAGTTCCTCATGGGCACCGCCCTCCAGGACCTCCCGCAGGACAAGCGCATCGTCCTGCACTGCAAGACCGGTGTCCGCAGCGCCGAGGTCCTCGCGGTCCTCAAGTCCGCGGGCTTCGCCGACGCGGTGCACGTCGGCGGCGGCGTGATCGGCTGGGTCAACCAGATCGAGCCCGAGAAGCCGGTGTACTAACACCCGTCCCGTACGGCTGTGGTGAGAAGGGGCTTGGTCCGCGCGTCGCGGACCGGGCCCCTTCTTCCGTACTCCCTGGGCGTGTTCCTCCGCCGCGCGCCGGAGGCGGCTCCTCAGGTCCTCCCGTCGCGCGGGCTGCCGTCGCCGGAGGACCGTTCCGCTTCCCCATCGCGGTGTGCCTCGGTGATGCAGGCGTGCAGCCGGTCGCGTGCGTCCCGCAGATCCGTCATCTGCCGTTCCAGGCGGTCGCGTTCGGCGGTGAGCAGCCCCACCAGTTCCGGTGATGCCCCGCCGGCGTCCGCGAACGACAGCACTTCGCGGACGATTCTGCTCGGCAGGCCCGCGGAGTAGAGACGCCGGATCAGGCAGACCCGCTCGACGGCGTCGGCCGTGTACTGGCGCTGGCCGCCCAGGTTCCGCGTGCAGTGCAGCAGGTCCCGCTCCTCGTAGTAGCGCAGCGCCCTGACGCTGACCCCCGCTTTCGCGGCGACCTCTCCGATCCGCATCCCGGCCTCCCGACCCGACTCCACGTCTCCCTTGCACCTGACGCCGACGTCAGGTTTTAGCGTAGCGGCGACCGGTGCGAACCGCCCTCACGAACCTCGGAGCCCCCTGTGACCAGCACACCCCGGACCTGCTTCCCGCGATGCCCGGCAGGCGCGGCCCTGTCCGCCGCCGTGATCCGCGCCCGGACCGGCGGGAGCGCGGCATGACCGGCACGGACGGCAGCCGGACCGTCGTCGTCCTGGGCGCCACGGGTCAGCAGGGCGGAGCGGTCGCGGCGGCGCTGCGGGCCGACGGCTGGTCGGTGCGCGCGGTCGTGCGGAATCCGTCCGGCCGCCGGGCCCGCGCCCTCGCCGCCGGCGGTGTCGACATCGTCCCCGGCGACCTCCGGGAGCCGGAGTCGCTCGGCGCGGCCTTCTCGGGCGCTCACGGCGTCTTCAGCGTCCAGCCGAACTCCGGGCAGGCCGGTGCGGAGGTGACCGACGAGGACGAGGTCCGTTTCGGTACGACGGTGGCGGACCTCGCCGAGCGCCTCGGCGTCGCCCATTTCGTCCAGAGTTCGGCGGTCACCGCGGGCGCCACGACGGGCGTCGGCCACCTCGACACCAAGAACCGTGTCGAAGCCCACGTCCGGAAGCTGGACACCGCCGTCACCGTCCTCCGGCCGGCCACCTTCATGGAGCTGCTGGTGGCCCCCGAAACGGGCCTCGACCAGGGGCGGCTGTCCTTCCTCATGCGCCCCGAACAGGCCATGCAGTTCATCGCGGTACGCGACATCGGGCGTATCGCCGCCACGGTCTTCGGCGCACCCGGTCGCTACGCCGGCCGGACGCTGGAGATCGCCGGTGACTCCCTCACCGGCGAGGCCCTGGCCGGCCACCTGACCCGGGCCGCCGGGCGGCCGATCGGCTACCGCCGACTGCCGGCAGGGGGCGAGGTCCTCGATCGGCTGATGGCGCTCGTCGACGACGGCAGGCTGGCGGGAAACGCGGACCTCGACGCCTTGCGCGCCGAGTTCCCCTTCCTGCTGGACTTCGACCGCTGGCTGGCGGGCCCGGGGGCAGGCCTGCTCGACGAGGCGCTCCGCGCCCCGCAGGAGGGCCGCGCGCAGCGCTGAGAGCCGGGGTCAGCCGCAGACCGTGCCGGACTTCGGCACCCGGCCGTCCAACAGGTAGCCGTCCACCGCCCGTTGCACGCACGTGTCCTTGCTGTTGTACGCCCCGTGGCCCTCGCCCTTGTACGTCAGCTCCACGCCGACGCCCTTGCCGAGCTGCTGCACCATCGCCTTCGCACCCGCGTACGGGGTCGCCGGGTCACCGGTGTTGCCGATGACCAGGATCGGCGCGGACCCGGAGGCGCTGACGTCCGGGGTCTCCCAGGCGCCCGCCACCGGCCAGCCGGTGCAGCTCATCAGCCCCCAGCCCAGGTACTCGCCGAACAGCGGGGACGCCTTGCGGAACTCGGGCAGCGCCGCCTTCGTCTGCTCCAGGGTGAACCGCTGCTTGCTGTCGGCGCAGTTGATGGCGATGCTGGCGGCGTTGGAGTTGTCGTACCGCCCGTCCTCCGAACGGCCGTTGAGGGAGTCGGCCAGGGCGAGCAGCAGCCCGCCGTTCCCGCCGCCCGCCTCGTCCAGGCCCTGCTCCAGCAGCGGCCAGGTCTCCTGGGAGTAGAGCGCGGACGCGATACCGGTGGTGGCCAGCGTCTGCGTCAGGGTCCGGTCGCCGAGCCCGTCGACGGGCTCCTCCTCCAGCTCGCCCAGCAGATCGGCGATGCCCTGCTCGACCTCCTGCGGGGTGGCCCCGGGGAGGGCGCAGTCGTCGCGCTCCGCACAGTCCTTCGTGAAGTTGTCCAGGGCGAGCTGGAATCCCTCGGCCTGGCCGAGGGCGGACTGCTCGGCGTCCTTCGTGGGGTCGACCACCGCGTCGAAGACCGCCCGTCCCACCTTGTCCGGGAAGAGATTGGCGTACACGCCGCCCAGTTCGGTGCCGTACGAGATGCCGAAGTAGTGGAGCTCGTCGTCGCCCAGCACCGTACGCATCAGGTCCATGTCGCGGGCGGCGTTCGTCGTGCCGACGAAGGGGAGTTCGGGGCCGGAGTTCTCCTCGCAGTCCGCGATGTAGTCCTTCTGCCCCTGGACGAACTGCTTCTGTTCGGCCGCGTCGTCCGGGGTGGAGTCCTCCTGGTAGAACGCGTCGAGCTGGGCGTCGTCCGCGCACTGGACGCCCTCGCTGCGTCCGACCCCGCGCGGGTCGAAGCTCACCAGGTCGTAGCGGGTGCGGAGCTTGTCGTACTCGGTGCCGAACGCGGGCAGCGTCGCGACGCCGGACGCGCCGGGCCCGCCGAAGTTGAACACCAGCGAGCCGATCCGCCGCTGCTGGTCCTTGGCCTTGGCCCGCACCAGCGCCAGTTCGATCGTGCGGCCGTCCGGCTTCGCGTAGTCGAGGGGTACGTCCATGAACGAGCACTCCCACACCACCCCGCCGGGCAGCGGGGACGGCGACTCGCCGCCGCCCTGGGCCGTGTTCGGGGGCGGGCAGGGGGACCACTCCAGCTTCTGCGAGGACAGGTCCTCGGCGGTGGCGGTCGGCGAGGCGGTCGAGGCCCCGGTGGGCGTCGAGGACCCCTCCCCGCCCCCGTCGTCCGAACAGCCGGCCAGCGGCAGCAGCACGGTGGCGGTGGCGGCGAGGGCGGCGGCACGCAGAGCGGGGGAAGTCCTCATGCCCCCATCGTGCGGCGGGCCGCCGGGGAGCGCGGCCGGGCGCGGTCCATGCGGGTGGCGGTGGGGCCGCGACCGGTGGACGGCGGCCGGGCCGCCACGGGTGGACGGCCGGCCGCGCCGCTACCGCCCTCGCCCGCCCGGCCGGATCACAGCTCGCCCTTGCGGGTCAGCTGGTTGAAGGCGAGCCACCCCGGCAGCACCGGCAGCCACAGCGTCATCACGCGGTACAGCAGCACCGCGGGCGCCGCGACCTCCTTCGGCAGCCCGACCGCGATCAGGCCCAGCGTCAGGGCCCCCTCGACCGCACCCATACCGCCCGGGGTGGGGGCGGCCGAGCCGAGCGCGTTCCCGGCGAGGAAGACCACCGCGATGCTCGCGTAGCTCAGCTGGGGGACGTCCGGTCCGCTGAACGCCCGGATCGAGGCGTCCAGGCAGAGCACGAACAGGCCGGTCAGCAGCAGCATCCCGCCGATGCCGGTGAGCAGCTTCTGCGGCCGCTGCACCACGTCCAGCATGCGCGGCACGACCCCGGCGAACAGCGAGCGCACCCGGGTCACCACGAACTTCCGCAGGAAGGGGACCGCCGTCACCACCAGCACCAGCACCGCGACCGTCAGCAGACCCGCGATCACGGTCCGGGACGGGGTCAGCGAGTCCGGCGTCTTCTCCGTACCCGTGAGATAACCGAACAGCGCCAGCAGCGTGATGTGGGCGCCGAGCCCGAAGAGCTGCGACGCTCCGACGCTCGCCACCGCGAGACCGGGGCGCACCCCGGCCCGTTGGAGGAAGCGGGTGTTCAGCGCCACGCCGCCGACCGCGGCGGGCG
This sequence comes from Streptomyces rubiginosohelvolus, assembly GCF_014649875.1. Taxonomy (GTDB): domain Bacteria; phylum Actinomycetota; class Actinomycetes; order Streptomycetales; family Streptomycetaceae; genus Streptomyces; species Streptomyces rubiginosohelvolus. The sequence goes on from NZ_BMTW01000017.1 coordinate 61,808, forward strand.
CCACGATCTTCACGAACGAGCCGGCCACCTGCGCCTGCACGGTCTTCAGGAACGACACCCGCTCGGGCACGAAGCCCAGCAGGCTCATCGCAGCCGCCACATAGCTCAGCGCCGAGAAGCCGAGGGCGGCCGCCACCCAGCCCCACTCCGCCTGCTCCACGACCGTCCCGAAGTCGGCCTGGGTGACCTGCGAGATCAGGAAGTACGCGGCGATGGCCCCGGCGATGAAGCTGAACAGGGTGCGCGGCTTGATCCGCTCCAGGCGGACCGGTTCGACCGGGGCCTGCGGGCGGATCAGCAGCACCTGACGGCGGATCTGGGCGAGCAGATCCTCCTCGCGGGCCTCCTCCAGCGCATCGTCGATGGCGCGCTTCTCGGCCTGCTTCTCCGTGCGCAGCGACTTCCGCTCGGCCTTCGTCTCCGCCTTGGACTCCGCCTTGGTCTCCGGCTTGGACAAGGCCGCGGGGCTGTCCGTCGTCTGCTCGGCCTTCGCCTGCTCGGCCCGCGCCTGCTTGGCCGCCTGTGAGGCCTCCACCACCGCCTCCCGCTCGCGCTGCGAACGCTCGCGGGCGATCCGGCGCAGCGTCGCCCGCGTGGAGCGGCTCAGCGCGATCGGCTGGAGCAGCGGCAGACAGTCCGCCACCGCGTCCGGGCCGAGCACGGCCAGCGCCCCGGCGACCGACCGCTCGGCCCCCACCCGCAGCCCCAGCGTGGTCAGCAGCTGGGCCACGTCCATCCGCAGCACCAGATCGCCCGCGGCGATCTCGCCGCCGCGCAGATCCGTCACGAACGCCCTGCCGGAACGATCCACCAGAAGCGCGTCACCGGTCAGCCTGCGGTGCGCGATCCGCCGCGACTGGAGGGCCTTCACCTGACGCCAGGCGCTGCGCACCAGATCGTCGGTGATCTCGTCGTCCTCCATCTGGTCCAGCGACCGGCCGCCGATGTGCTCGTAGACCAGCATCACCGCGTCGGGGCCCAGCTCCGACGTGGCGATCAGCTTGGGCGCATTCGCCCCGGCGGCGATGGCCGCGTACGCGAGCAGCGCCTCCTGCTCCAGCGCCTGGCGCAACGACTGGATCGAGCGCCGCTGGGTGAGCGTGCGCAGCGTGATCCGCCGCCAGGCCCGGTAGAAGAACCCCTGGGCCTGCTGTTCCCGGTCGACGACGGTGACGTCCAGCGGTGGCCCGTCCTCCAGCGTGACCAGATAGCGCCGCCCCCGGTCGCCCTGGTCGGCGCTGTCCTTGTCCGGGGTGTCCTCGGTGCGCATCGCCGCGACCGGGCGGAAGCCCACGTGCCGCAGACCCGCCATCAGGTGCTGGCCGGTGGGGCGGACGTTCGGCGAGCCGACCGCGTACAGCGTCCCGTACGCCACCGTCCAGCCGATCAGCACGGTGAGGATGATCGAGAACGGGGTGGTGTACCCGCCGACCAGCATCGCGAACGCGTCGAGCAGCAGCACCACCCACAGCACCACGCGCCAGCGCGGCCGGCGGGCCATCCCGACCGCCGTCATGTACGCGATGACCGGCGCGAGATAGCCGTGCACGGGGTCGGTCAGACCGCCCGCCGTCTGCGGCTGGGTCAGCGCGTCCTGGATGGTGCCGGGCGCGGTCCGCGAGACCCAGAGGTCCGTCGCGAGCGTCACCCCGTGGGCGAGCACGGCGGCGAGCACCCCGTCCGCGATGCGCAGCCCGTCGCGTTTGATGAGGCGTTCGATGGCGAAGGCGACCGGCACCAGCAGCACCGCGATGCTGGACACCAGACCGGCGATCTTGATCAGCAGATCGGGCGCCTGCTCGGTGCCCTTGGAGATGTCGTCCTCAAGACCGGTGGTGGTGCCCTGGGCGAACGCGGCGATCGCGAACAGCACCGCGATCGCGAGCACCCCGATGAGCAGCCGCATCAGGTCGGAGGGGCGGTGCACCCGGGCGGGGAGCAGCGGTTCGTCGCCGGAGACGCGGTCGGTCAGCGCGGCCTCGGCGGAGGCCAGCGTCGAGCCGGCCAGATGCCCGGTGGTGGACGCCGTGGGGCCGTCGGCACGGGACGGTCCGGCGGCGGCGCCGGGCGGCGCGGAGGACTCGGGAGCACCCTGCGGGCGCTCCCCGGCATCGGAGGCGTCCGCCGCCTTCGGTGGCTGCACGCCCTGCTCCTTCGTCGCCTCTGGTTCGTCTTCGTGTTCTGGTATCACCGGTCACCGCCCGCATGATGGTGGCACGGCCCGTAGACAGAGGGGGGCATCAGGGTGCATGGCACGGGCGCGGGAAGCGCAACATACGCTCCTTTGCCCCCGCGTGCACGCTGTGTACCCGGACGGACACCGTTTCGGCCGGGCTGTCGGTGGCGTACGGCAGGATGGGGCGGATGAGCCAGGACCAGAGGGACGGGGGCGGCTCCGGCACGGCCCCGCCGGGCGCCGGACCGCCGGATCACCCGGAGCTGCCGGAGTACGCGGAGCGCGTCCTCGACGTGGCCGAGCTGATCCCGCCCGGCCGGGTGATGACCTACGGAGACATCGCGGAGTGGCTGGGCGAGGGCGGTCCCCGCCAAGTCGGCCGGGTCATGGCGCTGTACGGCTCGGCCGTGCCGTGGTGGCGCGTCGTCCGCGCCGACGGGACGCTGCTCCCCGCCCACGAGCTGCGGGCGCTGGACCACTACCGCGCGGAGTCCACCCCGCTGCGCGAGGCGTCCCGCCAGGCGGAGGGGCACATCCCGCGCATCGACATGCGGCGGGCGCGCTGGGACGGCGGGACCGGAGGCTCCGGCGGCGCGGCCGGTCCGAGCGGCTCCGGTGGCGGGCCGGGCGGCCGTGCGAAGGACAGAGGCGGTCCGGGCGGCGGCGGCCCGGGCGGTCCAGGGGGTCCGGGCGAGGAAGCTCACACCTGACAGCTTCCGCCATGCGCCCCTGGCACGGGCGGCCCGACGCGGCCGCGCACGTGACGAGGGACGCAGCGCAGCCGCCGCCTCCCGCGCCACCGCTGGCGTAGCGTCGTCATCGCGCGGCACGCTCCGCCCCTCTCCTGGGGCTGTCCCGACTGCCCCGAACCTGTTCCTCATCACCTGTACACCCACCAGGACCGGCGATCCACGTGAGTTCCTCCTCCACCCGGCACAGTCCGCGCAGTGAGTCACGGCCGCGGACCACGGGCGCGTACCGACTGGTGCGGACTCCGCCGGGATCCGTGGAGCCCCCCCTCCTGGACGCAGGCCAGCGCGCGGTGGTTGATCACGCCGGCGGCCCGCTGCTGGTCCTCGCCGGGCCGGGCACCGGCAAGACCACCACCCTCGTCGAATCCGTCGCCGCCCGGGTGAACCGGGGCGGCGACCCCGCCCGCATCCTCGTCCTCACCTTCAGCCGCAAGGCCGCCGTCGAACTGCGTGACCGGATGGCGGCCCGCCTCGGGGCCGCCCGGGGCCCGCAGGCCACCACGTTCCACTCCTACTGCTACGCCCTGGTCCGGGCCCATCAGGACGCCGACCTGTTCGCCGATCCGCTGCGCCTGCTGTCGGGACCCGAGCAGGACGTCACGGTCCGCGAACTGCTCGCGGGCCAGCTCGACCTGGAGAAGGAGGGCCTGGCCCAGGTCCGCTGGCCGGACGAGCTGCGTGCCTGCCTGACCACCCGCGGTTTCGCCGACGAGGTGCGCGCCGTGCTGGCCCGCAGCCGCGAGCTGGGCCTGGGCCCGGACGCGCTGGCCGACTTCGCCCGCCGCACCGGCCGCCCGGACTGGAGCGCGGCGGCCCAGTTCCTCGCCGAGTACCTCGACATCCTCGACGCCCAGGGCGTGCTGGACTACGCCGAGCTGGTGCACCGCGCGGTCCTGCTCGCCGAGCGTCCCGAGGTGGCGGCGGAGCTGGCCGGCCGGTACGACGCGGTGTACGTCGACGAGTACCAGGACACCGACCCCGCCCAGGTGCGCCTGCTGCACGCGCTGGCCGGGAACCGGGGGCGCGCGCCGGGGTACGCCCGGGGGCACGGCGAGGAGGCGCGCGGCGGGGGCGGCCGGGGCGAGGGAGAGAGCGTGCGCGGTGAGGGTGCGCGCGCCGGGGATGCGCGAAGCGAGGGGGCGCGCGCCGGGCGGACGCTGATCGCCTTCGGCGACCCCGACCAGTCGATCTACACGTTCCGGGGCGCCGATGTGAACGGCATCCTCGACTTCCCGGACACCTTCCGCCGGGCGGACGGGACCCCCGCGCCCGTGGGCGTGCTCACCACCTCGCGCCGCTCCGGTGCCGGACTGCTGGCGGCGACCCGGCTGCTCACCCGCCGGATGCCGCTGACCCGGCTGCCCGCCGACACGGTCCGCGCCCACCGCGAGCTGCACGCCGTCCGGGACGGCGGCCGCGTCGAGACGTACACCTACCCGACCGCGTCCACGGAGCTGGAGAACATCGCGGACCTGCTGCGCCGCGCCCATCTGGAGGACGGGGTGCCGTGGCAGGAGATGGCCGTGCTGGTACGGGCCGGAGGCCGCTCGCTGCCCGCCGTCCGCCGCGCCCTCACCTCCGCCGGCGTCCCCCTGGAGGTCGACGGCGACGACCTCCCGCTGCGCCACGAACCAGCCGTCGCCCCGCTGCTGACGGCCCTGCGGGCGGTGGCGACGGCAGCGCTGCGAGGCCTCCCCGAGGGGGACGAGGACGAGGCGGACGGGGCGGAACAGGGCGAGACCGGCGGGGCGGACCAGGGCGAGGCGGACGGAGCGGACCCGGGTGAGACCGGCGGGGTGGGCCGTGCGGGGGCCCGGACGTCCTCCTGGCTCGACACCGAGACCGCCCTCACCCTCCTCACCTCGCCCCTCGGCTCCATGGACGCCGCCGACCTGCGCCGCCTCGGCCGCGCCCTGCGCGACGAGGAACGCGCCGCCGGGATCCGGGTCCCCGCCCCCTCCGACGAGCTGCTGGCCCGCGCCCTCGCCGAGCCTGAACGCCTCGTCACCCACGACCCGGCGTACGCCCACGGCGCGCAGCGCCTCGGCGCGCTCCTGCGCAAGGCCCGCGAGCTCCTCGAAGTCGGCGGCACCGCCGAGGAGGCCCTGTGGACCCTGTGGAACGGCACCCCCTGGCCCGGCAGGCTGGAGCGGGCCGCGCTGCGCGGCGGGGCGGGCGGCCGCAACGCCGACCGCGATCTCGACGCGGTCTGCGCCCTGTTCGACACGGCCGCGCGCGCCGAGGAGCGCACCGGCGGGCGCGGGGCCCTCAACTTCCTGGAAGAGGTCGACGCCCAGGACATCGCCGCCGACACCCTCTCCCGGCGGACCGCCCGCCCCGACGCCGTACGCCTGATGACCGCCCACCGGTCCAAGGGCCTGGAGTGGCGGCTCGTCGTCGTCGCCGGGGTCCAGGAGGGGCTCTGGCCCGACCTGCGCCGCCGGGGCTCCCTGCTGGAGGCGGACCGGATCGGCCGCGACGGGCTCGCCGAACCCCTCACCCCTGGGGCCCTCCTCGCCGAGGAGCGCCGCCTCTTCTACGTCGCCGCCACCCGCGCCCGCGAGCGCCTGATCGTCACCGCCGTGAAGGCCCCCGCCGACGACGGCGACCAGCCCTCCCGCTTCCTGACCGAGCTGGGCGTCGAACCCCGCGACGTGACCGGCCGTCCGCGCCGCCCCCTCGCCGTCGCCGCGCTCGTCGCCGAACTGCGCGCCACCACCGTCGACCCGGGGGCCACCGACGCGCTGCGCGAGGCCGCCGCCCACCGGCTCGCCCGGCTCGCCGCGCTCACCGACGACGAGGGGCAGCCGCTGGTGCCCGCGGCCCACCCGTACCGCTGGTGGGGTCTTGAGGAGCCGACCCGCTCCGCCGTCCCGCTGCGCGACCGCGACCAGCCCGTCACCCTCTCCGGCTCCGCCCTCGACCAGCTCGCCAACACCTGCGCCCTCCAGTGGTTCCTGGGCCGCGAGGTGAAGGCCGACGCCCCCGCCACCGCCGCCCAGGGGTTCGGCAACGTCGTCCACGTCCTCGCCGACGAGGTCGCTTCCGGCCGGACCCCCGCCGACCTGGACGTCCTCATGGAGCGCCTGGACTCCGTCTGGAACGGCCTCGCCTTCGACGCCCCCTGGAAGTCCGAGCAGGAGAAGGACCACGCCCGCGCCGCCCTCGAACGCTTCCTGCACTGGCACGTCCTGGACCGGGCCGGCCGGACCCCCGCCGCGAGCGAGCACGACTTCGACGTGACGCTGGAGGCGGGGGAGTACGCCGTCCGCATCCGGGGCTCCATGGACCGGGTAGAGCAGGACGCCGAGGGCCGGGCGTACGTCGTCGACTTCAAGACCGGCAAGGGCGCCCCCACCAAGGACGAGGTCGCCGCCCACCCCCAGCTCGCCGTCTACCAGCTCGCCGTCCGCGAGGGCGCGGTCGACGAGGTCTTCGACGGCGACCGGCCCGAACCGGGCGGCGCCGAACTGGTCCAGCTCCGCCAGCCCGCCCCCAAGAAGGAGGGCGGCGAGGCATTCCCCAAGGTCCAGGCCCAGGAACCGCTGGCGGGCGAGTGGGTCTCCGACCTGCTCGCCACCGCCGCCGGAAAGGTCCTGGACGAACGGTTCACGCCCACCACCGGAACGCACTGCTCCCACTGCACCTTCCGCGCCTCGTGCAGCGCCCAGCCGGAGGGACGCCAGGTGGTGGAGTAGCCGCCGCTTCCGGATGCCAGGTGGTGGAGCAGCCGTCGCATCCGGTTCGTGCCGGGTTGTCGGCGGTCCCGGTTACCGTTGTCCGGGTGTCCCCACGCATCACCGATCCCGAGCAGCTCAAGGAGCTCCTCGGGATCCCGTTCACCCCGGAGCAGACGGCCTGCATCATCGCGCCGCCAGCCCCGCAGGTGATCGTGGCCGGAGCCGGGTCGGGTAAGACCACGGTGATGGCCGCCCGCGTGGTCTGGCTGGTGGGCACCGGACAGGTCGCGCCCGAGCAGGTCCTCGGTCTCACCTTCACCAACAAGGCGGCGGGCGAGCTGGCCGAGCGCGTCCGCAAGGCGCTGATCGCCGCCGGGGTCACCGACCCCGACGTCATCGACCCGGACAACCCCCCGGGCGAGCCCACCATCTCCACCTACCACGCGTTCGCCGGCCGCCTCCTCACCGAGCACGGCCTGCGCATCGGCCTGGAGCCCTCCACCCGCCTCCTCGCCGACGCCACCCGCTACCAGCTGGCGGCCAAGGTGCTGCGTGAGGCCCCGGGGCCGTATCCGGCGCTCACCCGCTCCTTCTCCACCCTGGTCAGCGATCTGCTCGCGCTCGACGGGGAGCTGTCCGAACACCTCGTACGGCCGGGGACGCTGGAGTCGTACGAAACCGAGCTGCTGCGGGACCTGGCCAGCGCCAAGCTCAGCAACGCCGACCTGCGCAAGATCCCCGAGGCCGCCGAGGCCCGCCGCTCGCTGCTCGGCCTCACCGAGCGCTACCGGGCCGCCAAGCGCAGCCGGGACCTGCTGGACTTCGGTGACCAGATCGCGCTCTCCGCCGAGCTGGCCCTGACCCGGCCGGAGGTCGGGAGGATCCTGCGCGAGGAGTTCCGGGTCGTCCTCCTCGACGAGTACCAGGACACGTCGGTGGCCCAGCGGCTGCTGCTCTCGGCGCTGTTCGGCAGCGGTACACAGTCGGGGGCGGCCGACCACGCGCCTCCCACCGGCCACGCGGTGACCGCCGTGGGCGACCCCTGCCAGGCGATCTACGGCTGGCGCGGCGCGTCCGTCGCCAACCTCGACGACTTCCCCGAGCACTTCCCGCACGCCGACGGCACCCCCGCCACCCGCTACAGCCTCAGCGAGAACCGGCGCAGCGGCGGCCGTCTCCTCCAGCTCGCCAACGGCCTGGCCGAACCGCTGCGCGCGATGCACGAGGGCGTCGAGGCGCTGCGCCCGGCGCCGGGCGCCGAACGTGACGGCGTGGTCCGCTGCGCCCTGCTGCGTACGCACACAGAGGAGATCGACTGGCTCGCCGACTCCCTCGCCCACCTCGTGCGCACCGGCACCCCGCCCGGCGAGATCGCCGTCCTGTGCCGCACCGCCGGGGACTTCCCCGAGATCCAGGCGGCCCTGGTCGCCCGGGACATCCCGGTCGAGGTCGTCGGCCTCGCCGGACTGCTCCACCTGCCCGAGGTCGCGGACCTGGTGGCCGTCTGCGAGGTGCTCCAGGACCCGGGGGCCAACGCCTCGCTGGTCCGCCTGCTCACCGGACCGCGCTGGCGCATCGGCCCCCGTGACCTCGCGCTTCTCGGCCGCCGCGCCCGCCTCCTGGTGCACCGCGCCGGCCACGCGGACGACGCCGACGCGGACCAGCGGCTCGCGGCGGCCGTTGAGGGCACGGACCCGGCCGAGGTGATATCGCTCGCGGACGCGCTGGACACCTTCCTGGTGGCGGGGGACGCGGCCGACGACGGGCTGCCGTTCTCCGCCGAGGCCCGCGTCCGCTTCGCCCGGCTCGCCCGGGAGCTGCGCGACCTGCGCCGCTCGCTCGCGGACCCCCTGATGGACGTGCTGCACCGGGTCCTGGCCACCACCGGCCTGGAGGTCGAGCTGTCCGCGTCCCCGCAGGCGCTGGCAGCCCGCCGCCGCGAGACGCTGGCCAACTTCCTCGACACAGCGGCCCGGTTCGCCTCGCTGGACGGCGAGGCGTCGCTGCTCGCCTTCCTCGGCTTCCTGCGGACCGCCGCGCAGTACGAGAAGGGCCTCGACAACGCGCTGCCCGGCGGCGAGAACACCGTCAAGGTGCTCACCGCCCACAAGTCCAAGGGCCTGGAGTGGGATGTGGTCGCCGTCCCCGGACTGGTCACGGGCCAGTTCCCCAGCGGCCAGTCCCGGGACGCCTGGACCGCCCAGGCCAAGGTGCTCCCGCACGCCCTGCGCGGCGACGCGGCGACGCTCCCGGCCCTCGACAGCTTCGACGCCAAGGGGATCAAGGCGTTCAAGGAGGAGATGAAGGAGCACCAGCACACGGAGGAACTGCGCCTCGGCTACGTCACCTTCACCCGCCCCCGCTCCCTGCTCCTCGGCTCCGGCCACTGGTGGGGCCCGTCCCAGAAGCGGACGCGCGGTCCGTCCGCCTTCCTGGAGGCGCTGTACGAGCACTGCGCGGCGGGCCACGGCGAGATCGAGGCCTGGGCGGACGAGCCCGCCGAGGACGAGGAGAACCCGGCCCTCGCGGAGCGCGACGCGGACCTGGCCTGGCCGCTCCCGCTCGACCCCGACGCCCTGGCCCGCCGCCGCGCCGCCCGGGACACGGTCCTGGCCCACCTGGAGCGCATGGCCCTCCAGGGGGACGAGCAGGCACCGGCGTACGCCCCCGGACCCGGCGACGTACCGGCGCACGAACCCTGGGACGAGGAGCCTCCGCTCGACGAGCCCCCGGCCGACGAGGACTGGGACTGGGACGCGCTCCCCACCGAACGCCCCCCCGGCCCGCCGGAGGCCGAACCGGACCCGGCGGACACGGCCTCCGCGCCGGCCCCGCACACCGAGGTCGCACCGGACACGGCCTCCGAGCAGGCGGCCCCGCACATTCCGGCGGCCCGCCACCCGCGGGAGGACCCGGCCGCCCGCCACGCCCCGGAAACCACCGGCCCGGCCGACCGGCTCACCCCCGAGGAGGCCCGCACCCTCGCCTCATGGGACCGGGACCTGGACTCCCTCGCCGGGGAGCTGCGCCGCGCCCGCGCCACCGTGCGCGAGGTGGTCATCCCCGCCGCCCTCTCCGCCACCCAGCTGCTGCGCCTGGCCGAGGACCCCGACGCCTTCGCCCAGGAGCTGGCCCGCCCCATGCCCCGGCCTCCGCAGCCCGCCGCCCGCCGGGGCACCCGGTTCCACGCCTGGGTCGAATCCCGGTACGAGGAGCTGCCGCTGCCCATGCTCGGCCCCGACGAGCTGCCCGGCGGAGACGAGAGCGACGCCGAGATCGCCGACGAGCGGGATCTCGCCGAGCTGAAGGAGGCGTTCGAGCGCACGGCGTACGCCCGGCGCACCCCGTACCGGGTGGAGACCCCCTTCCAGATCACCCTGGCGGGCCGGGTGATCCGGGGCCGGATCGACGCCGTCTACCGCACGGGCGACACCTACGAGATCGTCGACTGGAAGACCACCCGCCACCGCACCGCCGACCCCCTTCAGCTCGCCGTCTACCGGCTGGCCTGGGCCGAGCTGCACGATCTGCCGCTCGACGCGGTCACCGCCACCTTCCTCTACGTACGCACCGGCGAGACCGTCCATCCGCAGGGGCTGCCCGGCCGGGCGGAGCTGGAGCGGATCCTGCTGGACGAGCCGGACCCCGATGGCGGATAGGCTCAAGAGCATGAGCGAGACCCCGGACAGCGTCGTCCGTACGTACACCGAGCAGCACCGCGCCGCCTTCCTCGACGACCTCGCCGAGTGGCTGCGCATCCCCTCCGTATCCGCGCAGCCGGAGCACGACGGGGACGTACGGCGCAGCGCCGCGTGGCTGAGCGCCAAGCTCAAGGAGACCGGCTTCCCGGTCGCCGAGATCTGGGAGACCCCCGGCGCCCCGGCGGTCTTCGCCGAGTGGCCGAGCGATGACCCCGGCGCCCCGACCGTCCTGGTCTACGGTCACCACGACGTCCAGCCCGCCGCCCGCGAGGACGGCTGGGCGACCGACCCGTTCGAGCCGGTGATCCGGGACGGCCGGATGTACGGGCGCGGCGCGGCCGACGACAAGGGCCAGGTCTTCTTCCACACCCTGGGCGTCCGCGCCCACCTCGCCGCGACCGGCCGCACCACCCCCGCCGTCAACCTCAAGCTGCTGATCGAGGGCGAGGAGGAGTCCGGATCGCCGAACTTCCGCGCCCTGGCCGAGCGGCACGCGGAGCGGCTCGCCGCCGACGCGGTGATCGTCTCGGACACCGGCATGTGGGACGAGGACACCCCGACCGTCTGCACCGGCATGCGCGGCCTCGCCGAGTGCGAGATCCAGCTGTACGGACCCGCCCAGGACATCCACTCCGGATCGTTCGGCGGAGCCGTCCCCAACCCGGCCACCGAGATCGCCCGGCTGGTCGCCGCCCTCCACGACGCGGACGGCAAGGTCGCGATCCCCGGCTTCTACGACGGGGTCACCGACCTCACCGACGCCGAGCGGGCCCTCTTCGCCGAGCTGCCCTTCGACGAGGCGACCTGGCTGCGCACCGCGAAGTCGGGCGCCGCGTCCGGCGAGGCCGGGTACTCCACGCTGGAGCGCGTCTGGGCCCGCCCCACCGCCGAGGTCAACGGCATCGGCGGCGGCTACCAGGGCGCCGGAAGCAAGACGATCATCCCCTCGTCCGCCCTGGTGAAGATCAGCTTCCGGCTGGTCGACGGCCAGGACCCCGACGACGTACAGAAGGCCGTCCGCGCCTGGGTGGAGTCCCGCATTCCGGCAGGCGTCCGGCACACCATCGCCTTCCAGCCCGCCACCCGGCCCTGTCTGACCCCGCTGGACCACCCCGCCCTGCAGGCCGTGGCCCGCGCGATGGGCCGGGCCTTCGGGAAGAAGATCCTCTTCACCCGTGAAGGAGGCTCGGGCCCGGCCGCCGACCTCAGGGACGTGCTCGGCGCCCCCGTCCTCTTCCTCGGCATCTCCGTACCCTCCGACGGCTGGCACGCCCCCGACGAGAAGGTCGAGCTGGACCTGCTGCTCAAGGGCGTGGAGACGACCGCCCACCTGTGGGGCGAACTGGCCACGGCGCTCGGCCGGTGAACCCCGGCCGATGAACCCCGCCCCACCTCCGTACACCCGATCCACCCAGGGGGAGTAGGAAGCACCTGTGAGCACCTTCGACAACGCTACCGCAGACCGCCCGATCGGCCTCACCGCGCCGAGCGGCATCGACCGCGCGGCACACCACCGTCTCGACGAGGCGTGGCTGGCCGTGGCGTGGAGCCACCCGACGACCCGCGTCTTCGTCGTCTCCGGCGGGCAGGTGCTGATCGACGACACCCCCGACGGGGGCACCGAGATCGTCATGACCCCGGCCTTCGAGGCCCCGGTCACCGAGACCCACCGGTACTTCCTCGGCACCGACGAGGACGGCGTCAGCTACTTCGCGCTCCAGAAGGACTCGCTGCCCGGCCGCATGGACCAGTCGGCCCGCCCGGCCGGACTCCGCGAGGCGGGCCTCCTCCTCGGCCCCCGGGACGCGGGGCTGATGGTGCACGCCGTCGCCCTGGAGAACTGGCAGCGGCTCCACCGCTTCTGCTCCCGCTGCGGCGAGCGCACCGTCATCGCGGCGGCCGGACACATCCGCCGTTGCCAGGCGTGCGGGGCCGAGCACTACCCGCGTACCGACCCGGCGGTCATCATGCTGGTCACCGACGACCAGGACCGGGCGCTGCTCGGCCGCCAGGTGCACTGGCCCGAGGGCCGCTTCTCCACGCTCGCCGGGTTCGTCGAGCCGGGGGAGTCGATCGAGCAGTCCGTGGCCCGTGAGGTCTACGAGGAGGCCGGGATCACGGTCGGCGAGGTCGAGTACATCGCGAGCCAGCCCTGGCCGTTCCCCTCCAGCCTGATGCTCGGCTTCATGGCGCGGGCCATCTCCTTCGACATCAACGTCGACGGCGAGGAGATCGAGGAGGCCCGCTGGTTCTCCCGCGAGGACCTCACCGCCGCCTTCGAGTCCGGCGAGATCATGCCCCCGTTCGGCATCTCCATCGCGTCCCGCCTGATCGAGCTCTGGTACGGCAAGCCGCTGCCGAAGCCGGGCACGGTGAAGCGGACCGCCTGAGGTCCGTCGACGTCCGCGCCCTCGGACACACGACTGCCCCCGGCGGTGCCGGGGGCAGTGGTACGCGCGACAGGCAGTCGTCTATCCGCCGGATCAGGCGGCGAGCGCCTGCTTCACCTGGGCGAGCGACGGGTTCGTCATGACCGACTCGGTGCCCGAGGGGGCCACGATCAGCAAGGTGGGGACCGTCTGGTTTCCGCCATTCGCCTTCTCGACGAACGCGGCCGACTCCGGGTCGTGCTCGATGTTGACCTCGTTGTACGCGATGCCCTCGCGGTCCATCTGGCTCTTCAGCCGACGGCAGTAGCCGCACCAGGTGGTGCTGTACATCGTCACAGTGCCCGCCATGTCGCTGGCGCTCCTTCGTCTCGTCCGTACCGCTGCGCGGCCGGCAGCGTCACCTGCGGACCGGCCACTCACCGCAGCGCTCCCGCAAGGTTAAGGAACGCACGGGAGGCGGCCACCATTCCCGCGAGGCAGGTACGGGCCCCGCGAGCGGCCGCTTATCGCCCGTCCGGGTCCGGGTCCGGGACCGGCCCCGCACCGCCCGCCCCGGTACGACAAACAGCTCACACCTGTGGACGACGGCCGCATCCGCCCCCGGGGACCTGGCAGCATGGCGGGGTGACAGCAGCAACGCACTCCACCCTCTTCCCGCAGGTACCCGAGACCCCGGACGCCGTGCTCGACGGGCTCGACCCCGAGCAGCGCGAGGTGGCGCTCGCCCTGCACGGACCGGTGTGCGTGCTGGCCGGAGCCGGTACGGGCAAGACCCGCGCGATCACCCACCGCATCGCGTACGGGGTGCGGGCGGGCATCCTCCAGCCCGCCACGGTCCTCGCCGTCACCTTCACCAACCGGGCCGCCGGAGAGATGCGCGGCCGCCTCCGCCAGCTCGGCGCGACCGGCGTCCAGGCGCGGACCTTCCACTCCGCCGCGCTCCGGCAGCTCCAGTATTTCTGGCCGAAAGCAGTCGGTGGCGAGCTGCCCCGGCTGCTGGAGCGGAAGGTGCAGCTCGTGGCCGAGGCCGCCGCCCGCTGCGAGCTCCGGCTCGACCGCAGCGAGCTGCGGGACGTCACCAGCGAGATCGAGTGGGCCAAGGTCACCCAGACCGTCCCCGCCGACTACGCGGCGGCCGTCGCCAAGGCCCAGCGGGACGCCCCCCGGGACCCGGCGGTCCTCTCCCAGATCTACTCCGCGTACGAACAGCTCAAGCGCGACCGCTCGGTGATCGACTTCGAGGACGTGCTGCTGCTGATGGTCGGCATCCTCCAGGACCGGGGAGACATCGCCGACCACGTGCGCGGCCAGTACCAGCACTTCGTCGTCGACGAGTACCAGGACGTGAGCCCGCTCCAGCAGCGGCTGCTCGACCTCTGGGTCGGCGACCGGGACAATCTGTGCGTCGTCGGCGACGCGAGCCAGACGATCTACTCCTTCACCGGGGCCACCCCCGACCACCTGCTGAACTTCCGCACCCGCCACCCCGGGGCGACCGTCGTCAAGCTGGTCCGGGACTACCGCTCCACCCCGCAGGTCGTCCACCTCGCCAACGGCCTGCTGAGCCAGGCCCACGGCAAGGCCGCCGACCACCGCCTGGAGCTGGTCTCGCAGCGGGACAAGGGCCCCGAGCCGGTCTACACGGAGTACGGGGACGAGCCCGGCGAGGCCGAGTCCACCGCCCGGCGCATCCGCGACCTCATCGCCGCGGGCGTGCCGGCCGGAGAGATCGCCGTGCTCTACCGGGTCAACTCCCAGTCCGAGGTCTACGAGCAGGCCCTCGCGGACGCCGGGGTGCCCTACCAGCTGCGCGGCGCCGAGCGGTTCTTCGAGCGGGCCGAGGTCCGGGAGGCGGGCGTCGCCCTGCGCGGCGCGGCCCGCGCCGGGGGCAACGACTCCCTCCTCGACGGGGCGGAGGACCTGGCCTCCCAGGTGCGGGCGGTGCTCTCCACCAAGGGCTGGACCACCCGCCCGCCCGCCGGATCGGGCTCCGTGCGCGACCGCTGGGAGTCGCTGGCCGCGCTGGTGCGCCTCGCCGAGGACTTCGAGACGGCGAAACCCGGGGCGACCCTGACCGACCTGGTCCGCGAGCTCGACGAACGGGCGGCCGCCCAGCATGCCCCGACGGTCCAGGGGGTGACCCTGGCATCGCTGCACGCTGCCAAGGGCCTCGAATGGGACGCCGTGTTCCTGGTCGGCCTGACCGAGGGCATGATGCCGATCGCCTACGCCAAGACCGATGAGCAGGTCGAGGAGGAGCGGCGCCTGCTGTACGTCGGGATCACCCGCGCCCGCGTCCACCTCTCGCTCTCCTGGGCGCTGACCCGGTCGCCGGGCGGCCGGGGAGGCCGCAAGCCGACCCGCTTCCTGAACGGGCTGCGGCCGGGCTCGACGGGGTCCGGTGCGCGGGGCGGCGTCGGCGGGGGCGGCGGGATCGACCGGGGCACCGGGCGGGCCGCGACGGCCGGGCGGACCCCGGCCGTCGAACGGAAGCCCAGGAGCCCGGTGCGCTGCCGGGTCTGCGGCCGGACGCTCACCGACGCGGGCGAGATGAAGCTGATGCGCTGCGAGGAGTGCCCCTCGGACATGGACGAGGCACTGTACGAGCGGCTCCACGACTGGCGCGCCGGCCAAGCGGCCCAGCTCGGCCAGCCCGACTACTGCGTCTTCACCGAGAAGACCCTCATGGCGATCGCCGAGGCCGTGCCGTCCACCGAGGGCGAGCTGGTCGTCATCGCCGGTGTCGGCAACCGGAAGTTGAGCCGCTTCGGCGCCGACGTTCTGGCCATCTGCGCAGGTGAGACGGTTGGTGACGGGCCCGAGGAGGGCGCCGGCACGACCTGAGGAAAACTCGTCCAGAAAATAGTTTGCGCGCGCACCAGTCGTCACCATAGGTTCTTAACCACGGGAACAGCGACTTCTCTGAAGCCCTGGCTCCGTGCTGTACTTAGCTGTACTTATCCGAATACGCAGGACCGGCCCCGGCCGGTCCCATGAGACGCCGAGAGGAGGCGATTGAAGTGATCAGCATCATCGAAACCCAGAAAATGACCGATCTTTCGGTCGTCTCCGCCTGCTCGCTCGGCCTCACCCGCTCCGCGGCTGCCTCGCTCCACGCCACCGGTCTGTCCGGCATTTCTGCCGCCCGTCCGCTGTCCCCGGCGAGCCTCCCCGTGACGCGGGAGCGCAATGAGCGACCGATCGAGGCACCGGCGGCAGCAGTAGTGAAGGCAGCGCAGGCTCAGGCCTATGCCTTTGCGGCAGCCGGTGCCGGAGTCAAGAAGCAGACGCAGATGAAGCACCACACGATGTGGGCCTTCCGTGGGCCTGAACCCTGGAGTGATCCAGCCTGATCCAGCATCAGGCCGGCGCCTTCAGGGCCGCGGAACCCCACTCGGGATCCGCGGCCCTTTTGTTTTGTCCGAACGGACGGAACGGAACGAAGGAGCCTCGGGACAAGCAGGACCTGGTACCAGCAGCCAACCGGCCAACAGGCCGGCACGACCAGACGAGGACACCACCCACCGTGCACATCGAAACGCACGCCCCGTCAGTACCGCTCTCCACCCCGATCTCGCCGCCCGGCTCCACGGAGGACTCCACCTTGACCCCGCTCACCACGCTCACCGCGCTCGACGACGCCATCGAGAACCTCGGTGTGCCCGTCCCGTGCCGCTCCTACGACCCGGAGGTCTTCTTCGCCGAGTCGCCCGCCGACGTCGAGTACGCCAAGTCCCTCTGCCGCACCTGCCCGCTCGTCGAGGCCTGCCTCGCCGGCGCGAAGGACCGCCGCGAGCCGTGGGGTGTCTGGGGCGGCGAGCTCTTCGTCCAGGGTGTCGTCGTGGCCCGCAAGCGTCCGCGTGGCCGTCCGCGCAAGAACCCGGTCGCAGCGTGACCGCGACCTGTGGGGTCCCCGCCCCCACCCGCAGTCTGCGCCTCGGAACGATCGACCGCCCCTACACACATGACCCCCGGAATCAGGCACCGATGATCACCCCCACGAAGGAGCCCGTCGGCTCCGCCACCCCCGACGTCACCATCATCGGCGCGAACGACTCGCGTCAGAACAGGACCCGCGAAATGCAACTCATCCCAGAAGCCCTGGCGCGTGCGCATATGCACGACCGCCTGCGGGAGGCCCAGGAGGACCGCCAGTCGGCCCGCCTGCTCGCCGCCCGCCGGATGCAGCGCCGAGCGGAGCGCGCCTCGCTGCGCGCCCGCCGCGCGCTGGCCATGGCGGTCATGCACTGATCTGCCATGCACCGATCTGCCATGTACTGGCGGTCACGCACTGACCTGCGTAGCCATCACGCCCCGGGGGGCCGTCCGGACACGGACGGCCCCCCGGGGCGTTTGCGCTGTCGGCCGTCCGGCCACGGGGATATCGTCAGGACGTGGACGAGGAGACCGAGCCCCCCGAACAGACCGCGCAGACCGAGCAGCCCGCCACGGGAAGCGTCGTGTGCGCCCGGTGCGGCACCACCGCCGGAGGCGACACCGTCCCCGTGACCTGGCTCAGCTCCGTGGAGGACGGACGCCGTCTCCACTTCTGCGAGGGCTGCGCCCGCCTTCACATCCGTGCGATCGAGAGCCGCCTCGACTCACTCTGGTGGTGAACCCCGGAGCCCCCCGGCCCGCCTACACCCGGCCCGCCTACACCTCGACCGTCTCCCCCTCCGGCTCGCCCTCCTCCTCCGGTGCCTCGGCTGCCTCGGTCGCCTCGGCGAGGAACCCCGGCAGCCACTCCTCCAGCTCTTCGCGCATCCGGACCGTCGCACCGAGCTGGCACAGCACCCCGATCGTGCTGAGCGTCACCCGGTGTATGAGGACATAGGACGGGGGGAGGTTCAGCTGCCGGCCGAGCTGATGGGCGGGGGAGCGCGGGTCCGCCACCCGGGCCGCCTGGTCACGGATCCAGCTCCGGGTGAAGGCGAACTCCTCCGCCTGCGTGGGCTCGATCATCGGAAGCAGATAGTCGAGGACCTCGTCCGGGTCCAGGTCGATCGACTCCTTCACGAAGTTCTCTTCGCGCAGCAGCTCGTACACCCCGGCCGCGTCGCCCTCCATCGCCATCCTCAGGGAGTCGCCGATGGTCTGCGGCAGCCCGCCCGGAAGCCGGTCGACCGTGCCGAAGTCCAGCACCCCCAGCCGCCACGAACCGGCCGAGGCGTCTTCCTCCTCCGGATGCTCCGCGTCCCGGGCCGGGGGCAGCAGGCGGAAGTTCCCCGGATGCGGGTCGGCGTGCAACAGCCCGGTGCGTGCCGGACCGGAGAAGAGGAAGCGGGCCAGCAGCTGCCCTGCGCGGTCCCGCTGCTCCGCCGTACCCTCCACGATCACCTCGGACAGCGGGATCCCGTCGATCCACTCCGTCACCAGCACCTGATCGGCCTGGTGCACCACCTGGGGGATCACCACATCCGGGTCGTCCGCGAACTCCGCCGCGTGCTCCCGCTGCGCCTGCGCCTCCAGCTCGTAGTCCAGCTCCTCCGACACCCGGTCGCGCAGCTCCTTGATCAACGGCTTGATGTCCACCCCCGGGACCAGCGGACCGAGCAGCCGGGCGAAGCGGCTGAGCTGGGCGAGGTCGGAGAGCAACGCCTCGCCCGCCCCGGGGTACTGCACCTTCACCGCGACGACGCGGCCGTCGTGCCACACCCCACGGTGCACCTGTCCGATCGAGGCGGCAGCCGCCGGCGTGTCCTCGAACTCCAGGAAGTACTCCCGCCAGTCCTCCCCGATCCGTTCCGCGAGCACCCCGTGGACCGTGCGCGCGGGCAGCGGCGGCGCGGCCTCCTGCAGCTTGGTCAGCGCGGCCCGGTAGGGGCCGGCGATCTCCTCGGGGAGCGCCGACTCGAAGACCGAGAGGGCCTGGCCCAGCTTCATGGCCCCGCCCTTCAGCTCACCCAGGGTCTTGAACAGCTGGTCCGCCGTGCGCTGCTGCACCTCACGGGCGACCAGCTCGGCCGACTTCCCGCCGATCCGCTTGCCCAGACCCCAGGTGGCACGGCCGGCGAAGCCCAGCGGAAGCGCGGCCAGCTTGGCCGTACGCGTAACCGCCTTCCGGGGAAGATCAGACATGTGCCCCTCCAGTTCCCAGACTGCCGTGCCGCTCGGGCCTGAAGGTGTCCCTCCGGCGCCGACGGTCACCCCGCCATTGTGTCCTGCGCCGGAACGCCACCGAAGACCCGTGTCCCCGCACCGCCCCCGGCGGCCCCGCAGGAGCAGTCCGCATGCGGGCCGATCTGCTCGGAACGCCAGTCCAGCAGGGGGAGAGCGGCCTCCCAGCGGGTTCCGGTACAGGCGGGGAGATCCCCGTCAAGGAACGCCAGGGCATGCGCCGCTGCCAGACCCGCGACCGCTGTGGCGAGCCCCAGATCGCAGGCCGGCACCGCTCCGCGCCGCCCGGAACGCCACTGCGCCAGCATCCGGGGCCACTGCGGATCCCGGTCCGCACGGTGCAGCTCCAGGCACCCCGCGCAGCCGGTGCCGCCGGGCAGGACGAGCGGCCCGACCACCCCGGTGGCCTCGATCACTCCCGCATAGAGATGGGGAGTGCCCGACGCGATCCAGGGACCCGCGGTGTCCGTGACCGGTGCGTACACCGCGAGGCCGTCCCGGGGGGCGACGACGATCAGGGACAGGCCGGGCTCCCCGGTGCTCTCCGCCGGGCCGGACCCCGGCGCCGAGCGGCGGACGAGCCGGCGGGCCGCCACATCGCGCCGTTCCCCCACGGACGCGGGAGGGAGGCCCCCGGGCGCCACGTCCCAGGGCTCGGCCCGGCCCCCGTCGAGCACTTCCACATGCCCCACCCCCGCACCGGAGAGCACGGAGGCGATGGACGCCCCGACCCGGCCCGCACCCCGCACCTGGACCCGCATCGCCCGCCGGGCCTCCATCCGGCGCAGCCCGCCGCCCGGCTCGGGCCGTACGACCGACAGCGAAGCCACGTCGGGACGCTGGCGGTCCATCACTTCGGCACGGCGGCGCAGCACATCGGCCTGTGGGCCGGCCGACCTCGGGTCGTCGAGGAGCCCGGCCTCCGCCAACCGACCGAGGAGAACGTCCATATGACGTTCCGACAGGTCCAGTGCGCGCGCCTCCTCGTACAGCAGCGGCAGTCCACGCGTGCCGTCGAGCAGTTCCAGGAAGCTCCCCGTGGCGATGTCCACCGGTCCGAGCGTCACGGCATGCGCGGGTGTCACACCGAACTGCACGGTGTTCCGTCCGCGCCAGGCGCGACGCAGTGCGGGCTTCAGCATCGGATACATGACTTCTCCCCCCCGGGAAATGCCACGGGCACGGGTGCGCCCGCGGACCTGCTGATCCGCGGAACTTCGGATCTTTCCGCCCTTTCCGCAGGACCACCGCCAGAATGCGGGCCCGCCCCGAACCGTGCGCGGAGTTGTCCACAGGCGCGGGCTGTTCATCGGGTAATCCGGGGATTGCGGTCGAACCGTTCCCCGGGGCGGGACTTCTTTCCCGGACAGCGGGTAACGTCGTGGCGTGCCCGCCGACCCCTCGTACGGCTCCGCCGGGGAGACCCCCGCGCGCAGCGCCGGAAGCCATCAGCGCAGCGCGGCAGCCCATCCGGCCCGCGCTTCGGCGACGAGCGCGGTCGAGGTCCGCCGGAGCACCCGGCGGAGGAAGTCGGTCTCCGCCTACCGCGAGGGCGACCGCACCATCGTGCTCATCCCCGCCCGGATGTCGCAGGCGGAGGAGCGGCGCTGGGTGGGCGTGATGCTCGACAAGCTCGCCGCCCAGGAGAGCAAGCGCCACCTGGGCGACACCGAGCTCACGGAGCGTGCCGCCCGGCTGTCCGCCCAGTATTTCGACGGTCGTGCCAGGCCCGCGTCGGTGCGCTGGGTGACCAACCAGAACACCCGCTGGGGCTCGTGCACCCCCGCCGAGGGCAGCATCAGACTCTCGCACCGGCTGCAGGGCATGCCGGAGTACGTCGTCGACTACGTGCTCCTCCACGAGCTGGCGCATCTGCTCGTTCCCGGACACGGCCCGGAGTTCTGGCGGCTGCTGGAGGCGTATCCGCGCACCGAGCGCGCCCGGGGGTTCCTGGAGGGCGTGGTGGCGGCCGAGCGGCTGCCGCAGCTGCCCGCCGACCGCGACGAGTGATCCGAGGTCATTCGCGTTCGTCGATTCTGTACCGGGTGTGTACCGGCTTGGTCCGATCTCGTTGTTTGCGGTTAGCCTGACGCGACGCATTTACCTTCGGGATGGGGGACGGTCGTTACGCATGGCCAGGGAATTCCAACGCGGCCACAAGGCCAAGATCAGTGATCTCACGGCAGGGACGGATCTGTACGTAGGCGTGCAGATCGCCGCTCCGGGGCTGACTTTCGACATCAGCTGCTTCGGTCTCGACGCCAACGAGCAGCTCTCCGACGACCGGTACTTCATCTTCTTCAACCAGCCGAAATCGCCCGAGGAGTCCATCCAGCTCCTGGGCGCGCAGTCCGGTGACACCGAGTCCTTCCGCGTCACGCTCGACCGCATCCCGGCAGCCATCCAGAAGCTCTCCTTCACCGCGACGCTCGACGGCGCCGGGCAGATGTCGCAGATCGGCCCGGGGTACATCCGGATCGTCGCGGGCGGCGAGGAAGTGGTGCGGTACTCCTTCACCGGATCGGAGTTCACCACCGAGCGCGCGGTGATGCTCGGCGACTTCTATCTGAAGGACGTCTGGCGTTTCGCCGCCGTCGGGCAGGGCTTCGACGGCGGTCTCGACGCGCTCCTGAAGAACTTCGGCGGCGAGGTCGCCGAGGAAGAGGCACCGCCCGCTCCGGCGGCAGCCGCCCCGGGATTCGCCCCGCCGGCCCAGGCCACCGCGCCCCCGTCCTTCGGCGCGCCGGCCGCCCCGTCCGCGCCCCAGGCCCCGCAGCCCGCCCCGTCCTTCGGTGCCCCGTCCGCGCCCACGCCGCCGCCCGCGCCGCAGCAGCCGGTGCACACGGCACCGACCATCGCCGCCCCGCTGGCACCGCAGGCCCCCGTGCCTCCGCAGGCGCCCCAGGCCCCGTCCCCGTACGGCCAGCCGCAGCAGCCGCAGTTCGGCCAGGTCCCGGGCCAGGCCGCCCCGCCCGCCGCTCCCTTCGGCCAGCAGGCCCCCGCTCCCTACGGTCAGCCCGCACCGGCCCCGTACGGTCAGCAGCCCCCCGGCTCCATGCCCCCGGGCGCCCCGCAGGGTGTGCCCCAGGGCGTGCCGGCCACGGGCGCGGGTCTTGAGGCAGCCCTCCGGCCGTACAAGGAGACTGCGACCGGGCAGCGCTGGACCCCGCAGAACCAGCAGCTCATGCGGGTCGACCTGACCATGGGCGGAGCCGGAGTCCTGGCCCGCCAGGGCAGCATGGTGATGTATCAGGGCAAGGTGGACTTCGGCTACAAGAGCGCCGGATTCGTCGGCCGCGCCGTGGGCAACGCCACCGGCCAGGAGATGCAGCTGATGCGCTGTACCGGCCGCGGCCAGGTCTTCCTCGCCGAGGAGGGCTCGCACCTGCACCCGATCGAGCTGCAGGGCGACGGCATCTGCGTCTCCGCCGAGAACGTCCTCGCCTTCGACGAGTCCCTCCAGTACGAGGTGCGCAGGGTCGAGGGCCACGGCATCCCCGGCGGCGCGCTGTTCACGATGCTGTTCCAGGGCACCGGCACCGTGGTCGTGAAGACCCACGGCACCCCGGTGGTCCTGCCGGTCACGCCCACCACGTTCGCCGACTGCAACGCGGTGGTCGCCTGGTCGGCCGCCTCCCAGGTGATCGTCTCCAGCCAGGTCCGGCTGCGCCGCAACGCGTACCCCGGACACAGCGGCGAGACCGTGAACCTCCAGTTCCGGGGAGCCCCCGGCAACTTCATCGTCGTCCAGCCCTACGAGGTCTGAGGGAGCCCGTCATGAACCAGCAACTCGCGGGCTTCGCCCCGACCCCCGTCACGGCCCGAATGGAGAACCACGGCAGGACCATGCTCAAGGTCGCCATGGCCTCCGGGCAGGACCTCTTCGCACGCACCGGCTCGATGGTCGCGTACGAGGGCTTCATCCAGTACGAACCCAACCCGCCCGCCGCCCGGCAGATCGCCTCACAGTGGATCACCGGCGAGGGCGCACCCGTCATGAAGTGCTCCGGCGACGGGCTGCTCTACCTCGCCGACTACGGCGCCGACGTGGTCGTCATCAACCTCAACAACGACTCCATCTCCGTCAACGGCACCAACCTCCTCGCCTTCGACGCCCACCTCACCTGGGGCGTCGAGAAGGTCAAGGGGCTCGCCAAGTTCGCCGGACAGGGCCTGTGGAACGTCGTCGTCCAGGGCACCGGATGGGTCGCCATCACCTCCCGGGGCACCCCGATCGTCGTCGACTGCGGACGCGGCGAGGACGAGACGTACGTCGACCCGGACGCGCTCGTCGCCTGGTCCCCGAACCTCAAGGTGAAGGGCAAGCGCAGCTTCAAGGCGGGCTCGCTGATCGGACGGGGCAGCGGCGAGGCGTACCAGATGGCCTTCTCCGGCCAGGGCATCGTCGTCGTCCAGCCGAGCGAGGACAGCACGGACCGTCTGCGGATCCGGAACTGACGGGGAGGGAGAACACATCATGCAGAGTCCGCTTTTCAGCTACACCGAGCAGCAGACCCAGGACCGGTACGCGATCCAGAACCCGCAGCTCCTGCGGGTCTCGCTGACCGGCCACGACGACATCCTCGCCCGCAAGGGCGCGATGGTCGCCTACCAGGGCCTGATGGACTTCGACGGGGAATACCAGTCGCGGAACCAGCGCAACGCCCGCGCGCGCACCGGCGAGGGCCTCGACCTGATGCGCGTGTCCGGTCAGGGCACCGTCTACCTCGCCAACCTCGCGCAGTACATCCACGTCGTGGACGTCGACCGTGAGGGGATGACCGTGGACAGCTCCTACGTCCTCGCGCTCGACTCCTCGCTGCACACCGAGGTCATCGCGGTCGACAGCCAGTACGGCATCTCCGGCAGCGGCAAGTACCAGCTCAACATCTCCGGCTCGGGCAAGGTCGCCCTCATGACCTCGGGCCAGCCGCTGATGATGCAGGTCACGCCCGAAAAGTACGTCAACGTCGACGCGGACGCGATCGTCGCCTGGTCCAGCTCCCTGCGGGTGCAGATGCAGGCCCAGACGCACTCCTCCGGCGTCTTCAGGCGTCGGGGCAACACGGGGGAGGGCTGGGAGCTGAGCTTCCTCGGCCAGGGCTTCGCCCTGGTCCAGCCGAGCGAGGTCATGCCTCCGCAGAACGCCCAGATCGGCCAGGGCGCCCGTGCCCAGTTCGGCATGGGCCAGCAGGGCTCCCACGGCCAGAACCAGAACAACGCCTGGAACTGACCGGCACCGCGCGGGTCCGGCGGACCACAGCGGTAAGGGGCGGCCTCCGGGAGGCCGCCCCTTACGCACATCGCCTGCCGCCCGCCGCTACAGCCGGGCCCGCGTCGCCTCCAGCAACCGGACGACCGAGTCGTCGGCCACGTCGGGCACCTCCTCGTAGCCGAACCAGCGCAGCTCGAGGGACTCCTCGCTGATCCGCTCCGCCGCCCCGGCCGGGGCCAGCGCGGCGTATTGCACATCGAGGTGCCAGTTGCAGGGGGACGGAATCGGGTGCCGGTCCAGCCGGACCGGTCCGCCGGGCAGCAGGGTGAGCCCCGCGATGCCGGACTCCTCCGTCGCCTCCCGGAGCGCCGCCGCCTCCAGGGTGGCGTCCTGCTCCTCACAGTGGCCGCCCATCTGCAGCCACATCCGCAGCTTCCGGTGCAGGGTCAGCAGCACCTTCCCGCGCTCCGGATCGATCACCAGGGCGCTGGCCGTCACATGCCCGGCGCCGCACGCCTTCCACATGCCGTCGTCGTGGCGTGCCAGGTGGTCCAGGTAGGCCTGACGC
Organism: Streptomyces rubiginosohelvolus; assembly: GCF_014649875.1. Taxonomy (GTDB): domain Bacteria; phylum Actinomycetota; class Actinomycetes; order Streptomycetales; family Streptomycetaceae; genus Streptomyces; species Streptomyces rubiginosohelvolus. The sequence goes on from NZ_BMTW01000017.1 coordinate 86,407, forward strand.
AGCTCAGCCTGGTCACCGTGCGCGTCCTCGGGGCCCTCGGGGGCGTACCCCTTCAGTACGAGAACGGCGTCATCGTGCAGGCTCACTGCTCGGGGCCGCCCTTGCCGTCTTCCTTGCCCTCATCGCCCTCATTGCTCTCGGAGGGCTTCTGCGGGCCCTTCGCCGCCTCGCCGAGCATCTTGTCCAGCTCGGAGAAGTCGGCCTGCTCGTGGTGGACGAAGCCGTCCGGGTCGTCCAGGTCGTGGGCGGTCGGCAGCATGTCCGGGTGGGCCCAGAGCGCGTCCCGGCCCTCCAGACCCCGGGCGTCCGCGAGCGAGGCCCACAGGCGCGAGGCGTCCCGCAGCCGGCGCGGGCGCAGCTGGAGACCGATGAGCGTGGCGAACGTCTGCTCGGCCGGACCACCGGAGGCGCGACGCCGGCGCATCGTCTCGCGCAGCGCGTCGGACGAGGTCAGCCGGGACTTCGCGGCCTCGTGGACCACCGCGTCCACCCAGCCCTCCACCAGCGCGAGAGCCGTCTCCAGACGGGCCAGGGACGCCTTCTGCTCGGGCGTGTCCTCGGGCTGGAACATGCCCTGCTGAAGGGCGTCCTGCAGCTGCTCCGGCTGCGAGGGGTCGAACTGGCCGACGACGTCCTCCAGCTTGCTGGTGTCGACCTTGATCCCGCGCGCATACGCCTCGACGGCACCGAACAGATGCGACCGCAGCCACGGCACATGGGCGAAGAGCCGCTGGTGAGCGGCCTCGCGCAGGGCCAGATACAGCCGGACCTCCTCCTGCGGGACGCTGAGGTCCTTGCCGAACCGCTCCACGTTCAGCGGGAGGAGCGCGGCTTTGCCCGCAGGGCCGAGCGGCAGCCCGATGTCGGTGGAACCGACCACCTCACCGGCCAGCGTGCCCACGGCCTGCCCGATCTGCTGGCCGAACATGGCGCCGCCCATCGACCGCATCATGCCGATCAGCGGGCCCGCCATGGCCTGCATCTCCTCGGGCAGCACGTCGCCCATCGCCAGGCCCACCCGCTCGGCCACCGGGTCGACCAGCTGCTGCCAGGCCGGCAGCGTCGCCTCGACCCACTCCGCGCGGCTCCACGCCACGGTGGAGACCGAACCGGAGGGCATCGACGTCACACCGTCCAGCCAGAGGTCCGCCAGGCGCAGCGCCTCGTCGACCGACGTGCGCTCCGACGGGCCGACGCTGGCGTCCTTCGTGCCGTCCGGGGTGCCCTGCGACACCGTCTGGCGGGCGATCTGCTTGGCCATGTCCCAGTTCACGGGACCGCCCTCGTAGCTCAGCATCTGGCCGAGCTGCTGGAAGGCCGCGCCGAGATCGTTCGGATTCATCGAGCCGAACATTGCGGCGAACGGGTTGTCCCCGCCCGCCCCCGGCCCGAAACCGAACGGGTTTCCCATCCCGCCCGCGCTCTGCCCACCTTCGGTGGGGTCCTTCTTCTTGCCCTCGTCGCCGTTCTCCGGCTCCTCCGGCGGAAGGCCGAATCCGAATGGGGTGTCACTCACGGGTTTCCTCGGCTCGTAGGGCCGCCGGCTCGAACCGACGGCGACTGCCCGACATCACCATCCAGCGTAGACACCACGCCCGCTTCGGGCCTCAGTGCTCCGCCGACTCCCGGCCTGCGGCAGGATGGACGCCACCTGGTACGTACGCGTCATTCGGGTACGTACTGAAGACAACCGCTGGAGACGCCCGGTGAGTTCCCCAGATCCGCAGGTTCGCGCAGCGCGAAACCTGACCGACCCCTCGCCCGAGAGCACGCCCGAAGAGAAACGCCCCAGGTCCCCCGGAAACCGGGGTCCCGTCGTCGCGGTCACCGGCGCCGCCACCGGCATCGGCGAACTGCTGACCGCCCACCTCGCCGCATCCGACGCGATCAAGCAGGTCATCGCGATCGACGAGCGGCGCGGTGAGGTCTCCGAGGCGACCTGGCACATCCTGGACGTACGGGACCCGGCGATCGCCGAGAAGCTGCGCGGCGCGGACGTCGTCGTGCACCTGGCCCTCGACCTCGACCTGGAGACCGACCCCGCAGCCCGCACCGCGTACAACGTACGCGGCACCCAGACCGTGCTCACCGCCGCGGCCGCCGTCGGGGTTCACCGGGTCGTGCTGTGCACCTCGGCGATGGTCTACGGGGCACTCGCCGACAACGACGTGCCGCTCTCCGAGGACGCGGAGCTGCGCGCCACCGCCGAGGCCACCGGCGTCGGCGACCTCCTGGAGATCGAACGGCTCGGCCGCCGGGCCCCGCGCGCCCACCCCGGGCTCAACGTCACCGTCGTACGCCCCACCGTCCTGGTCGGCGGCACCGACACCGCCCTGACCCGCTACTTCGAGTCCCCGCGCCTCCTGGTCGTCGCCGGATCACGCCCCACCTGGCAGTTCTGCCACGTCGAGGACCTGGTGACGGCGCTGGAGTACGCCGCCCTGGAGAAGATCGACGGCGAGTTCGCGGTCGGCTGCGACGGCTGGCTGGAGCAGGAGGAGGTCGAGGAGCTCAGCGGCGTACGCCGGATGGAGCTGCCCTCCGCCGTCGCGCTCGGCGCCGCCGCCCGGCTGCACCGGATCGGCCTCACCCCGTCCCCGGCGGGCGACCTGGCGTACACGATGCACCCGTGGGTGGTCAGCGTCAGCCGGCTGCACGATGCGGGATGGCGGCCGAAGTGGACGAACGAGGAGGTGCTCGGCGCCCTCCTCGAAGAGGTCGAGGGCCGCCACACGCTCGCCGGACGCCGTCTCGGCCGCAAGGACGCCACCGCCGCCGGAGCCGCCGGAGCCACGGTCGCCCTGCTCGGCGCCGCCGCCGTGGTCCGCCGCGCCCGCAAGGCCCGCCGCCGCATCTGACCGCGCACCGCGCCCGCGGACCCTGTAGGAGGCTCCAAACCGGCCGGCCGGCCGCCGGTAGAACAGGCAATTCCGGGATGTCGGAGCCGTACGGCACGATGGGAGCATGGCACCCACCCACGACCACCCCGGCGAGTACGCGGCGGCCGACCCCGTCCGGCTGCTGGCGATCCGGGACACCCCGCTCTCCGTCGACGAGGTCTTCCGCGCCGTCGGTGACGACGCGGCGGGCGGCATCGCGCTCTTCGTCGGCACCGTGCGCAACCACGACGCGGGACAGGACGTCGGCGCGCTCGGCTATTCCTGCCACCCCTCGGCCGAGGAGGAACTGCGCCGAGTGGCGGAGAAGGTCGTCGCCGACTTCCCGGTCCGTGCCCTGGCGGCCGTCCACCGAGTGGGTGAACTGGAGGTGGGTGACCTGGCCGTCGTCGTCGCGGTCGCCTGCCCGCACCGCGCCGAGGCCTTCGAGGCCTGCCGCAAGCTCATCGACGACCTCAAGCACGAGGTTCCGATCTGGAAACACCAGCGTTTCTCGGACGGCACGGAGGAGTGGGTCGGAGCCTGCTGAGCGCAAACCGTACCGGGGCGCATCAGCCCCGATTTGCGTAACCGCACCCCCGCCACGAGCGTTGGTCTTCCGGATCGTTAATCTGCTGATCGGGCATCCGGTCGCTCATGGGGTAGGGAGGTCGTGATGGCGGCACTCGCTTGGCTGTTGATTCCACTTATCGCTGCTGTCGGTGGTGCGATATGGGCGAGTTGGGCAGCCCGCAATCGCACGACCGGCGATGTCACCGAACTCGCCGGCTACGCCAGGTTCCGTGACGCGATGGAGAAATCGCACTCCGGTTCCGAGGCTCTCTGAGACCGACGCACGCCGCGTGACCACTTCCGCCGCGTTTCCGGTCGCCTCGTACGGACCGGCCCCGGCGGTGCACTGACAGGCCCTTCCCGTACTGTCGTTCCATGCCACGCCGCACCGCGACGATGCTCGCCTCCACTCTCGTCCTCATCGCGCTGCTCTGCGCAGGCGTGCTGATCAAAGTGCCGTATTCGGAGATGTCTCCCGGACCGACGGTCAACACGCTGGGCGAGGCGCGTGGCGAGCCCGTCCTGCAGATCTCCGGTCGCAAGACGTACCCGGCGTCCGGCCATCTCAACATGACGACCGTCCGCGTCACCGGGGCGGACTACCGGATGAACATCTTCGAGGCCGTCTACGGCTGGCTGGCCCACGACAGCGTCGTGGTGCCGCACGACACGCTCTACCCGGACGGCAAGACCGAGGAGCAGTCCACCCAGGAGAACGCCGAGGAGTTCAGCCAGTCCCAGGAGAGCGCCAAGGTGGCCGCTCTGAAGGAGCTGGACATCCCGGTCTCCACGCAGGTCGTGGTCTCCACAGTGGTCAAGGGCAGCCCGTCCGAGGGCAAACTGCACGCGGGCGACGTGATCAAGGCCGTCGACGGCACGGTGGTCAAGGAGCCCGACGACGTCGCGAAGCTCGTCACCGAACACCGCCCCGGCGAGAACGTCACCTTCACCATCGTCCCGGCCGCGGACGCCGCCGCGGCCGAGAAGGCCGGCCGTGAGCCCGAGGGCAGCGAGAAGATCACGATCAAGACCGTGAAGGCTCCCCCCGCCGAGGGCGACGGCGAGGAGGGCGGCAAGGACCGCGCGATCGTCGGGATCAGGGCCGGGACGGACCACACGTTCCCGTTCGAGATCGACATCAAGCTCGCGGACGTCGGCGGGCCGAGCGCCGGGCTGATGTTCTCCCTCGGCATCATCGACAAGCTCACCCCGGGCGATCTGACCGGCGGCAAGTTCGTCGCGGGGACCGGCACCATCGACGACGCGGGGACCGTCGGACCGATCGGCGGCATCACCATGAAGCTGGTCGGCGCCCGCGACGCCGGGGCCCGCTACTTCCTCACACCCGACGACAACTGCACCTCGGCCGCCGCCGACACCCCGGACGGGCTCACCCTCGTACGGGTCAAGACCATCGAGGACGCCACGAAGTCGCTGGAGCAGATCAAGGCGGGGAAGACCGCCGGCCTGCCGAGCTGCTCGGCCGGCTGACGACCGCGCGGCCCGGCCGTCGTACGGGTCCGGGCCGACGACCGCGCTGCCCGGGACCGCACGACGGCCCCGGGCAGCGGCCGGATCAGGACTCGAACGTCGCCGCGAGCGCCTCGGCGAGGCCGGGCACCAGACCGGCGCCGGTCAGCACCTCGGTCGGGGAGTCCTTCTCCCGCAGCCGTACGGCGGACTCACGCGCCCCGTCCCGCAGGACGGCCACGGTCATCCGCACCTCCTGGCGGTCGGGGTGCTTGGCCACCCACGCGGTCAGCTGCTTGTCGCTGAGCTTCTCCGGTACGGACGCCTCGGCGGACGGCGGCAGCATCAGCCGCTCCACCGTCATGGCGCAGCCGACCACGGCGTCGGGCCAGGCGATCGTGGCGAGGAACTCGTCGAGCGCGGTGCCCGGCGGCAGCTCGTCCTGCTCGATCGGGGTGAGCGCGGCGACGGAGGAATCTGGCTTCTCCAGGCCCAGCTGAGCGGCGAGGCCGGGCTCCTGGGTCCGCAGCCGGTCGGTGTCGACCAGGGCGAACAGCCGGGCGGGCTGGTCCCAGCCGAGGTTGGAGGCATAGGCGTCGATTTCGAGGACGGCGACGGTCAGCGGACTCGCGGCCATCGGGGGTCCTGCGGGGGAAACGTTGGGCATGGGCAATATCCTGCCTCCTTCCGCCCCGGGAACGGGAACTAGGTAAAGCCTCAGTAAGTTGCATAGGTGGGCTCTAGGATCGCTGGGCCTGTTCACACGACCGCGAACTTCGAGGTGCGCACGTTGGCTTTCCAGATGCCGGACCGCGGCGGAGGCCCGACCGGGCCACGGATCAGAGTCGGCCGCCCGTCCCGGCGTGCCCGTACCCTGCTCATGACTTTGGGTGTCCTGGCGGTTCTCGCCATGGCCTTCGTCATGTTCGCGGGGTTCTGGACGGACTGGCTCTGGTACAGGTCGGTCGCGTATTCATCCGTCTTCACCACCACCCTGTGGACCAAGATCGGGCTGTTCCTCGTCTTCGGACTGCTGATGGCGCTCGCCATCGGAGTGAACGTCTGGCTCGCGCACCGGCTCCGGCCGCCGCTGAGCGCGATGTCGCTGGAGCAGCAGAGCCTGGACCGCTACCGCATGAGCATCGCCCCCTACAAGAAGTGGGTGCTGCTCGCCGTCACGGCGCTCGTCGGACTGATCGCCGGAGCCTCCGCCTCCGGCCAGTGGCGCACGTGGCTGATGTACGTCAACGGCACGTCGTTCGGACAGAAGGACCCCCAGTTCCAGCTGGACGTCTCCTTCTACGCCTTCGACCTGCCGTGGTACCGCTTCATGCTGGGCTTCGGCTTCGCGGCGACGGTGCTCTCGCTGATCGCGGCGGCGCTGACCCACTATCTGTACGGCGGGCTGCGCATCACCAGCCCCGGCGCCCGGGCCACCGGGGCGGCCACCGGCCACCTCTCGGTCCTGCTCGGCATCTTCGTCTCCCTGAAGGCCGTGGCGTACTGGCTCGACCGGTACGGGCTGGCCGTGAAGTCCAGTGACTTCAAGGCCACCGACAACTGGACGGGTCTGAGGTACGTCGACGCCAACGCCTATCTCCCGGCGAAGACCATCCTGTTCTGCATCGCCGCGATCTGCGCGGTGCTGTTCTTCGCGACGCTGTGGCGCCGCACCTGGCAGCTCCCGGTCATCGGCTTCGGCCTGATGGTGCTCTCGGCGATCCTGATCGGCGGGCTCTACCCGGCGATCGTGCAGAAGTTCCAGGTCCAGCCCAACGAGCAGGCCAAGGAAGCGCCGTTCATCCAGAAGAACATCAATGCCACACGCGACGCGTACGACATCGATGACGCCAAGGTGGACGACTACGACGGTCAGGCGACCACGGAGGACGACACCAAGCTGCGGGCCGCGGCCAACACCGCCGCCAGCTACCGCATCATGGACCCCAACGTCGTCTCCCCGGCCTTCCAGCAGCTCCAGCAGCGGAGGAACTACTACCAGTTCCCGAGGACGCTCGACGTCGACCGTTACAAGGACAAGGACGGCAAGGAGCAGGACACGATCATCGGTCTGCGTGAGCTGAACATCCAGGGCCTGCCCAAGCGGAACTGGATCAACGACCACTTCACGTACACCCACGGCTACGGCGCCATCGCTGCCAGCGGAACCACCACCGGCACCAACCCGACGGGGTCCCCGGACTTCACCGAGTCGGGTCTGCCCTCCACCGGTGAGTTCGGGAAGTACGAGCAGCGGATCTACTACGGCGAGAAGACCGAGCAGTACTCCATCGTCGGCGGGCCCCAGAAGGAGCTCGACTACGAGGAGGACGGCGAGAAGACCACCAGCTACGAAGGCGACAGCGGGGTCAGTCTCTCCAACTCGTTCAACCGTGCCGCGTACGCGGTCGCCTTCAGCGAGCCGCAGATCATGTATTCGGGAGCCATCGGTGACGGCTCGCGGATCCTGTACAACCGCACGCCCAAGGAGCGTGTCGAGGCGGTCGCCCCGTGGCTGACCATCGACGGCGACGCCTACCCGGCGGTCGTCGAGGGCCGGATCAAGTGGATCGTCGACGCGTACACCACGACCAACGGCTACCCGTACGCGTCCCGGACGACGCTCGGCGACACCACGGCCGACTCGCTGACCACCAACCAGCGCGCGGTCGTCGCCCAGCAGAACCAGGTCAACTACATCCGCAACTCGGTGAAGGCCACCGTCGACGCGTACGACGGCAAGGTCAAGCTCTACGAGTGGGACACCGAGGACCCGGTTCTCAAGACCTGGCGCAAGGCGTTCCCGGGCACGGTCGAGCCGCGTGGTGAGATCCCGCAGGAGCTCGTGGACCACCTGCGGTATCCGCAGGACCTCTTCAAGGTCCAGCGCGAGCTGCTGACCCGCTACCACGTCGAGAACCCCGCGCAGTTCTACAGCGGTTCCGACGCCTGGCAGGTGCCGGACGACCCGACCAACAAGGAGCCGGGCTCCGTCCCGCCGTACTACCTGAGCATGAAGATGCCGGGCCAGGACGAGCAGCAGTTCTCGCTGACCACCACGTTCACGCCGAGAGGGCGCCCCAACCTGGGGGCCTTCATGGCGGTGAACGCGGACGCGGCCAGCAAGGACTACGGCACCATGCGGCTGCTGCGGGTCACCTCCACGGTGAAGGGCCCGGGCCAGGTACAGAGTGAGCTGAACGGCAACGAGGACGTCGCCACGTTCGTGAGGGACCTCAGAGGGTCGGACTCCGACATCGAGTACGGCAACCTGCTGACGGTTCCGTTGGAGGGCGGCTTCCTCTACATCGAGCCCGTCTACACGCGCGGTGGCACCCAGAACTACCCGCTGCTGCGCAAGGTGGCCGCCTCGTACGGTTCGAAGATCGTCTTCGAGAACAGTCTCGCAGAGGCGCTCAACGCCGTCTTCGGGGTCGAGGACGACGGGTCCACGACGCCACCGGACACTCAGGACCCGCCGGGCGAGACCGACGATCCTCCGGCCACCGGCAGCGCCGCCCTCAAGAAGGCCATCGCGGACGCCCAGAAGGCGTACTCCGACGGCGAGAAGGCGCTGCAGGAGCAGGACTGGCCGGCGTACGGCAAGGCCCAGGAGGCTCTCCAGGACGCCCTGGAACGAGCCGCCGCCGCGCAGCCCAAGGCGGGCAGCGAGGGGGACAAGGGCGACAGCGCCGAGGAGCCGGAAGGCGACGCCAAGCCGGAAGGCGACGCCAAGCCGGAAGGTGATGCGAAGCCGGACAGTTCGGCCGAGCAGGCCTCCGACCAGGGCAGCTGAGCAAGGCCCACCCCGCGTCGTGGTACGGTTTGAACACAACGACGCGGGGTGGAGCAGCTCGGTAGCTCGCTGGGCTCATAACCCAGAGGTCGCAGGTTCAAATCCTGTCCCCGCTACTGAAAGACGAAGGCCCGGATTCCCTTGGGATCCGGGCCTTCGTCGTGTCCGTTGTGTGTGCGGGCCGTGTCGGTCCCAGGCTGGGGACGCGAAGTGCGGTTCGCTGGGCAGCAGTTGCCTCCAGGCGTGTTTGACTTGTCTCCCTGTGGGCATGTCGACAAAACGCTGTAGTGACCTCACTGGCCGCGATATACCAGGTGTACGCGGGTTGCAGGTGGTGCGACGATGGTATTTATGGGGGACAGGGCAACTCTGTTGGAGACAGGGCGGTTTGTGCAGCAGCACGGCCAAGATACGGAAAGCGCGGTAGACGCGGCTTTCGCCGCTGCCATCGCCGGGGCGGGCGCACCGGTCCAGCGGACCGGCGCCGCCGATGCGAGCGCTGCCGCCGCCCCGTCCGACGAAGACACCACGGACGCGGTCGACGCCGCGGACAGCGCCGAGAGCGAGGCGCGCCACCGCCGTGCCGCCGACGCGGGGGACACCGCGTCCATGAGCGTCCTGGGCGCGCTGCTGCTGCGCCGCGGGGAGCTGGACGGCGCCGAGCGGTATCTGCGCGCCGCCACCGCCGACGGGGACCGGGCCGCCGCCAACAACCTGGGCGTCCTGCTGCACCAGCGCGGATACCCGGACGAGGCCGCCGGATGGTGGCGCATCGCCGCCGTGGCCGGTTCCGCCGCCGCCGCCCACGCGCTCGGCCGGCACTTCCGCGAGCGCGGTGACGAGCCCGGCGCGGAGTACTGGCTGCGCCAGTCCGCCGAGCAGGGCCACGCGCTGGGCGCGTACGCGCTGGCCGACCTCCTGGAGCACCGCAGCGACGTCGGCGCCGAGCGCTGGCTGCGTGCCGCCGCCGAACAGGGGCACCGCGAGGCCGCCTACCGGCTCGCCCGGGCCCTGGAGCGGAAGGCCGTCGAGGACCCGCACGACGCCTTCGGCCTGGGCCGGAGCGCCGCTTCCGGGGGGACCGCGACGGGCCTCGGCTTCCCCGGCGCCACGCCCGCGCCCGGGGAGAACGCCCCGGCAGCGGCCCCCGCAGGGGCGAAGGGCGCGGCCGAAGGCGACAGCCCCGTGGCGGGTCCCGCCGCCGGCCGGGTCGGCGAGGCCGAGCAGTGGTACCGCCAGGCCGCCGCCCGGGGCCACCGCCGCGCCGCCCTGCACCTCGGCGCGATCCTGGAGCAGCGCGGCGAGCTCAAGGAGGCCGGCCGCTGGTACCTCACCTCCGCCAAGGACGGCGAGCCCCGCGCCGCCTGCGCCCTGGGCTTCCTGCTGCGCGACGCGGGCGACGAGGAGAGCGCCGCCGTGTGGTGGCTGCGCGCCGCCCAGGACGGCGACGGCAACGCCGCCAACGCACTCGGCGCGTTGCACGCCGCACGCGGTGAGCAGCAGACCGCCGAGCGCTGGTACCGGGCCGCCATGGACGCCGGTGACGTCAACGGGGCGTACAACCTCGGGCTGCTCTGCGCCGCCCAGGACCGCACCCCGCAGGCCGAGCAGTGGTACCGCCGCGCCGCGTACGCCGGACACCGGGAGGCCGCCAACGCGCTCGCCGTGCTCCTCCTCCAGGCCGGCGACCACGCCGGTGCCGAGCCCTGGTTCTCCAAGGCGGCCGAGGCGGGCAGCGTCGACGCCGCATTCAACCTCGGCATCCTGCACGCCGGGCGCGACGAGGACCGTACGGCGCTGGGCTGGTACGAGCGTGCCGCGGCGGCCGGGCACACCGACGCCGCGCTCCAGGTCGCCATGGCGCTGCTGCGCGACGGTGACGACCAGGGGGCCGAGCGGCACCTGCGCTGCGCCGCGGGCGGCGGCAGCGCCGAGGCCGCGTTCCGGCTGGCCGGGGTGCTGGACGCGCGCCAGCCGCCGCCGGGCCCGCCCGCGCTGGGCGAGCCGATGCCGGAGAAGACCGAGTGCGAGGAGTGGTACGAGCGGGCCGCCCAGCAGGGCCACCGCCGCGCCCAGGTCCGGGTCGGCATGCTCGCCGCCGCACGCGGGGACGTGGAGAGCGCCGCCCACTGGTACCGGGAGGCCGCCGAGGCGGGCAGCCGCAACGGGGCCTTCAACCTCGGGCTGCTGCTGGCCCGCGAGGGCAGCGAGCGCGAGGCCGCCCTGTGGTGGACCCGCGCGGCCGGCGCCGGACACGGCCGGGCCGCGCTGCGCCTGGCGCTCCTCGCGGCGCGCCGGGGTGAGCTCACCGAGGGGCAGCGCTGGTGCGCGCGGGCCGTGGAGCTGGGCCCGGCCGAGGTGGCCGAGCGGGCTGCGCGGCTGCGGGAGGCGCTGCACCAGGAGCTCACCGCGTGACGCGGTGAGCGCCCGGCGCCGGGGCCCCGACCTCCTGGGTCGTGCCCAGGGGCCTTCCCGGGCCGCGTGAATGGATTTGCGCTGCCCGACCCGCTGACGTAATGTTGCATTCACCGACGCGGGGTGGAGCAGCTCGGTAGCTCGCTGGGCTCATAACCCAGAGGTCGCAGGTTCAAATCCTGTCCCCGCTACTGAAGACGAAGGCCCGGATCTCATCGAGATCCGGGCCTTCGTCGTATCCGGGCACACAAAGAGCCGGGGTCCGCCTGTCGTGACAGGCGGACCCCGGCTCCTGCGGTTGTCGCTCAGGCGGTGGCGGCGCAGTTCGGGCAGATGCCGCGGTACGTCACCTCGACGCCGGAGACCATGAAGCCGTAGCGCTCGTCCGTCGGCAGGTCCGCCAGCGGGTTGCCCGCCGGGTGCACGTCCCGGATCGCGCCGCACTGCGCGCACACCAGGTGGTGGTGGGGGCGGTGCGCGTTCGGGTCGTAGCGCTTGGCCCGGCGGTCGGTGGAGACCTCCAGCACCTCACCGAGAGACACCATCTCGCCGAGGGTGTTGTAGACGGTGGCGCGCGAGATCTCGGGCAGCCGGGAAACGGCCCTCGCGTGGACCTCGTCCGCCGTCAGGTGCACGTGGTCCCCGTCGAGGACCTCGGCCACGACACGCCGCTGCGCCGTCATGCGCCAGCCGCGTCCACGAAGTCGTTCCAGCAGGTCGCTCATGCAGCCCAGCCTAACAGTGGGGGGACCGAGTCCCGATCGGGTGTGACTTTGGATGCTCGCTTGACTTAGACATTGTCCATTGTAGGATCGATAACGGCATTGGCCAAGGGGCAGGGCTGTACAGGACGGAACGCTGTGCAGGGATACGACGCAGGAGGCGCACGTGACGCAGGGACCGCTGACGACGGAGGCCGGCGCGCCGGTTGCCGACAACCAGAACAGTGAGACAGCGGGCCCCGGCGGTCCCGTTCTCGTGCAGGACCAGGCGCTGCTGGAGAAGCTCGCCCACTTCAACCGCGAGCGCGTCCCGGAGCGCGTCGTGCACGCCCGCGGCGCCGGCGCGTACGGCACCTTCACGCTGACCCGTGACGTCTCGCAGTGGACCCGGGCGAAGTTCCTCTCCGAGGTCGGCAAGCGGACCGAGACCTTCCTGCGCTTCTCGACCGTCGCGGGCAACCTCGGCTCCGCCGACGCCGTGCGCGACCCCCGCGGCTTCGCGCTGAAGTTCTACACCGAGGAGGGCAACTACGACCTCGTCGGCAACAACACCCCGGTGTTCTTCATCAAGGACGCCATCAAGTTCCCCGACTTCATCCACACCCAGAAGCGCGACCCGTACACCGGCTCGCAGGAGGCGGACAACGTTTGGGACTTCTGGGGTCTGTCGCCCGAGTCGACGCACCAGGTGACCTGGCTCTTCGGCGACCGGGGCATCCCGGCCACGCTGCGCCACATGAACGGGTACGGCTCGCACACCTACCAGTGGAACAACGAGGCCGGCGAGGTCTTCTGGGTCAAGTACCACTTCAAGACCGACCAGGGCATCAAGAACCTCACCCAGGACGAGGCCAACAAGCTGGCCGGCGAGGACCCCGACAGCCACCAGCGCGATCTGCGCGAGTCGATCGAGCGCGGCGACTTCCCGTCCTGGACCGTGCAGGTCCAGATCATGCCCGCCGCGGACGCGGCGACCTACCGCTTCAATCCGTTCGACCTCACCAAGGTGTGGCCGCACGCGGACTACCCGCCGATCGAGATCGGCAAGCTGGAGCTCAACCGCAACCCGGAGAACGTCTTCGCCGAGGTCGAGCAGTCGATCTTCAGCCCCGCGCACTTCGTGCCGGGCATCGGCCCGTCCCCGGACAAGATGCTCCAGGGCCGCCTCTTCGCGTACGGCGACGCCCACCGCTACCGCGTCGGCATCAACGCCGACCACCTGCCCGTGAACCGCCCGCACGCCACCGAGGCGCGCACCAACAGCCGGGACGGCTTCCTCTACGACGGCCGCCACAAGGGCGCCAAGAACTACGAGCCCAACAGCTTCGGCGGCCCCGCCCAGACCGACCGGCCGCTGTGGCAGCCGCTCCCGGTCACCGGCGCCACCGGCAACACCGAGGCGCCCAGCCACGCCGAGGACAACGACTTCGTCCAGGCGGGCGACCTCTACCGGCTCTTCTCCGAGGACGAGAAGGTCCGGCTGGTCGAGAACCTCGCCGGGTTCATCGCCAAGGTCTCGCGCGACGACATCGCCGAGCGTGCGATCGGCAACTTCCGCCAGGCGGACGCCGACTTCGGCAAGCGGCTGGAAGCCGCGGTCCAGGCCCTTCGCGGCTGACCGGACGCTTGTCGTCGACCGTGGGCCGGGTCCCCTCGCGGGGGTCCGGCCCACCGGTCGTTCCGGCCCCCGGCGGGCGTCAGCCGGCCGCCGCGGCGGGCGTACGGCGGCGGGCGGGGGCCCAGCAGCGGATGATGTCGCGGACCGACACGATGCCCACCGGGCCGTCGCCGTCCAGCACGATCAGGTGCCGGAACCCTCCGTGCGTCATGGCTTCCGCGGCCTCCTCCAGGGTCCACGCCGGGGCGGCGAACACCACGTCGGTGGTGGTGTGGGCGGACGTGGTCTCGCGGTCGGGGTCCAGCCCCGATCCGACCGCGTCCAGGATGTCGCGCTCGGTGATGATGCCGAGCCCGCAGGTGTCCGGGTCGTGGACGACAGCTGCCCCGATCCGGCGGGCCGACATCAGCCGGGCCGCCTGGCGGAGCGTGTGGGTGGGGCCGATGGTGAGGACCACCGTGCTCATGGCGTCACGGACGAGCATGAATCGAGCCACCTCCTCGGTGAGCCGACTCTGTGAGTCGATTCACAAGTTCACAAGTGGGGGACTCTCAGAGTTGCACCCTTGGGCCGGGTCGACAAGGGGTGGGTGGGCGTGCGCCGGGGGAGTGCGCGAGCGCGCACGCGACGGCCGGCGCCGCCGGGGCGGCACGGTTCAGCGGTGCCGCCCGAGCGCGGGCTCAGTAGCGCTGGTTGAGATACCCCAGCAGCTCGTCGTGGAGGAGACCGTTCGAGGCCGCCGCGTTTCCGCCGCCCGGACCGTCCTCCCCGTCCAGCGAGGTGTACCGGCCGCCCGCCTCCTGGACGACGATCGCGGGCGCCGCCATGTCCCACAGCGACAGCTCCGGCTCCGCGCAGAGGTCCACGGAACCCTCGGCGACCATCATGTACGGCCAGAAGTCCCCGTAACCCCGCGTCCGCCAGCAGGCCCGGGTCAGGTCCAGGAGACCGTCGAGGCGGCCCTGCTCCTCCCAGCCCGACAGCGAGGAGAACGCGAACGAGGCGTCCGCGATCCGCCCCACCTTCGACACATGCATCCGGGTCGCGGAGGTGAGGCTGCGGCCGGTGTACGCGCCCGCGCCCTTCGCCGCCCACCAGCGCCGGTTCAGCGCGGGCGCGGAGACCACGCCCACCACCGGGCGGAAGCCCTCGTCGCCCGCCTCCATCAGCGAGATCAGCGTCGCCCACACCGGCACACCGCGCACATAGTTCTTGGTGCCGTCGATCGGGTCGATCACCCAGCGCCGCGGACCGGTGCCCTCGACCCCGTACTCCTCGCCCAGGATCGCGTCCCTCGGGCGGGCCCGATGCAGATGGCCCCGGATCAGCTCCTCGGCGGCCTTGTCGGCCTCGCTCACCGGCGTCATGTCCGGCTTGGTCTCCACCTTCAGGTCGAGAGCCTTGAACCGGTCCATCGTCGCGGCGTCGGCGGCGTCCGCCAGTACGTGGGCGAGGCGCAGATCATCGTGGTAGTCGGGCATGCCGCCACAGTATCCAGCGCCGCCGGACGCGGGCCACAGCGCCCCTGCGGCCCGCAACTCTTGACAGCCCCCGGGAGCGCGTCAACTCTGAACGGCAGGATCCCGGGGCGGGGGAGGCGACGATGCCGACAGCGCGGCAGGCCTTGCTGGACGCCGCCCTCCGGGCCCTGGCCGGCCGGCCCTGGCGCGCCGTGCGCATGGTGGACGTCGCGACCCTGGCCGGTGTCTCGCGCCAGACCCTCTACAACGAGTTCGGCACCAAGGGCGGACTGGCCGGGGCCCTTCTGCGAGGGGCCGCCGACGGCTATCTCGCCGGGGTCGACCGCGCCCTGACCGCCCCCGCGCCCGATCGTCCGGCCGCCGTCGCGCTCTGGACCCTCCTGGCCGCCCGCCAGGACGTGCTGGTCAGGGCGCTGCTCACGGGGCACTGGGCGGAGGGGCTGCCCCGCCCGGACCGGCGGCCGGACCCCCGGGGGCGTACGGGCGGGAAACCGCCGCCGGAGCCCGGGGAACTGCTCGCGCTGGTACGGGACCGGATGGCGGCGGCCTCGCCCGGGGTCACCGCCGGGCGCTGCGAGACCGTCCTGCGCCTCGCACTGTCCTGTGTGATCGTGCCGGTGCCGGACGACGACGTCACGGACAGCCGCGCGCTCCGCCTCGTCCGGGAGGCGACGCGGCCGATGGTCCTGGAGAGGGCGGCGGGGATCAGTGGGCCGAGCCGGACAGCTGGAGGCCGATCACACCGATGATCACCAGGGAGATCGACACCAGTTTCAGGGTGGAGACCACGTCGCCGAGGAAGATCATGCCGTAGATCGCGGTCCCGGCGGCCCCGATCCCGGTCCACACCGCGTACGCCGGGCCTACGTCCAGTTTCCGCAGCGCCAGGGTCAGCAGCCCGAAGCTGCCGAGCGCGAACACGGCGAACGCGACCGTCGGCCAGAGCCGGGTGAATCCGTGGGAGAGCTTCAGACACACGGCGAAGCCGGTCTCCAGCAGTCCTGCGACCACGACCAGCAGCCACGCCATCGTCAGTTGCCTCCCGCATAGGTGACGGCTTCGTCCCACTCGGTGCGATTATGCCTTTACCGGTCGTTGAAGCTCGCAAACATGCCCACGCCGCCCCGAAGGATTGCGGCCGGACGCGCCGTCAGTCGCCCTCGCGCCGCTCGCGGGTGGCGAGCAGCCGGCGCAGGGAGTCCAGGCGCGCCGGGTCGGCGTGCCCCTCGGCCACCCAGGCGTCCAGCGCGCACTCGGGCTGGTTCCCGTCATGGGTGCAGCCGCGCGGGCACTCCTCGGTGCCCGGCTCCAGGTCCGGGAAGGCGTGGATGACGCGCGACGGGTCGACGTGGTGCAGCCCGAAGGAGCGCACGCCCGGGGTGTCGACCACCCAGCCCCGGTCGCCGGGCAGCGGCAGCGCGAGGGCCGAGGTGGTGGTGTGCCGGCCCCGGCCGGTGACCGCGTTGACGATGCCGGTGGTCCGCCGCCGGTCCTCCGGCACCAGGGCGTTGACCAGCGTCGTCTTGCCGACCCCGGAGTGGCCGACGAAGGCGGTGACCTTGCCCTCCAGCAGCTCGCGCACCCGCTCCGCCGCGTCGCCGTTCTCCAGCTCCTCGCGGCTGGTCACGACGTACGGGACGCCGAGCGGGGTGTACGCCTCCAGCAGCTTGTCCGGCGACGCCAGGTCGGACTTGGTCAGCACGAGGAGCGGGGTGAGCCCGCCGTCGTACGCCGCCACCAGACAGCGGTCGATCATGCGCGGGCGGGGCTCCGGGTCGGCCAGCGCGGTGACGATCGCCAACTGGTCGGCGTTGGCGACGACCACGCGCTCGTACGGGTCGTCGTCGTCGGCCGTGCGGCGCAGCACCGTACGGCGCGGGGCGATGCGCACGATCCGGGCCAGGGTGTCCTTCTCGCCCGAGAGGTCCCCGACGATGGAGACGGTGTCGCCCACCACGGCGGCCTTGCGGCCCAGCTCGCGGGCCTTCATCGCCACCACGGTCCGGCCCTCGACGAGGCAGGTGAGCCGGCCCCGGTCGACGGTGAGCACCATGCCGTCCTCGGCGTCCTCGTGCTTGGGCCGGATGTGCGTACGCGGCCGGTTGCCCTTGCGGTTGGGGCGGACGCGGATGTCGTCCTCGTCGGGGTTCTTCCCGTAGCGGCGCATGACTTCTAGGCCCCGAGCATTCCGGTCCACATGTCCGGGAAGTCCGGCAGGGTCTTGGCGGTCGTGCCCACGTTCTCGATCTCCACGCCCTTCACCGCCAGGCCGATGATCGCCCCGGCGGTGGCCATGCGGTGGTCGTCGTACGTGTGGAAGACGCCGCCGTGCAGCGGGCGCGGGCGGATGTGCAGTCCGTCGGCGGTCTCGGTGACATCGCCGCCCAGCTCGTTGATCTCCTTGGTCAGCGCGGCCAGCCGGTCCGTCTCGTGCAGCCGCAGGTGGGCCACCCCGCTCAGCGTGGAGGGGGAGTCGGCCAGGGCGGCGACCGCCGCGATGCCCGGCGTCAGCTCGCCGACCTCGCCGAGGTCCACGTCGATGCCGTGGATCCGGCCCGTACCGGTGAAGGTCAGCCCGCGCTCGGTCAGCTCGCAGGAGCCGCCCATCGCGGTGAAGATCTCGCGCAGCGCGTCGCCCGGCTGGGTGGTGCGCTCGGGCCAGTCCGGGATCGTGACCCGGCCGCCGGTCACCAGGGCCGCCGCCAGGAACGGCTGGGCGTTGGAGAGGTCCGGCTCGATCGTCAGGTCCCGGCCGAGCAGGGCGGAGGGGGAGACCCGCCAGACGTTGGGCTCACCGCCCGTCTCCGGCTCGTCCACCTGCGCGCCGACGGCCCGCAGCATGTCGACGGTCATCCGGATGTGCGGCATCGAGGGGAGCACGGCCCCGGTGTGCCGGACCTCCACACCCTGGTTGAACCGCGGCGCCGACAGCAGCAGCGCCGAGACGAACTGCGAGGACGACGACGCGTCGATCGAGACCGGGCCGCCCTCCAGCGCCCCGCCGCCGTGCACGGTCAGCGGCAGCGCGCTGCGCCCGTCGTCGTCGATCCGCGCGCCGAGAGCGCGCAGGCCCTCGATCACCCCGGTCAGCGGGCGCTCGTAGGAGCGGGGGTCGCCGTCGAAGCGGATCGGGCCGTCGGCGAGCGTGGCGACGGGCGGCAGGAAGCGCATGACCGTGCCCGCGTTGCCGACGTCGACCGTGGCCGGGCCGTGCAGCCCCGCCGGGATGACCCGCCATGCCTCGCCCGAGCTGTCCGGGGAGGCCGCGGCGGACGGGCTGCTCGCGGACGAGGAGGAGACGGTCTCCTCGATGCCGACGCCCATGGCGCGCAGCGCGTCGGCCATCAGCAGGGTGTCGCGGGAGCGCAGCGGGCGGCGCAGCCAGCCCGGCTCGGCGGCCAGCGATGCCAGCACGAGCGCGCGGTTGGTGACCGATTTCGATCCGGGCACGGTGACGGTGGCGTCGACGGCCCCGCTCGCATGGGGGGCGGGCCAGAGGGCGGGCTGCACGGAACTCTCGGTCATGGCCAACACTTTAGTGGCTTTACGCCGACCTGGATCCTGGCCAAAAGGGCGGAAACCGTCCCGTAACCAGAGAGTGGTACGGACCGCGACGGCCGCCCCGTCCTCACCAGCCCAGCAGCCACCTTCCGCCGCCGATCAGCGAGCACAGCGACACCGCGTGGAAGAGGAAGAGCCACAGCACCGCCGGGGCGTGCGTGAGCCGGGCCAGCTGGTCCGCGTCGGAGTCCGGGGCGCCGCCGTGCCGCCGCTTGGACTGGAGCTCGAACGGCGGCCGCACCCCGCCCAGCAGCAGGAACCACACCACCACGTACGCGAACGCCGACTGCACGTCGGAGGAGGCCAGCCAGGACACCAGGAGGAACGTGGTGCCGGTCAGGATGACGGTGAGCGCCCCGTACACATTGCGGATCATCACCAGCATCACCGCGAGCAGGGCCGTCGCCACCCACAGCAGGAGCGTGATCCTGCCGTTCGTCAGCAGCCAGGCGCCGCCCAGGCCCAGCAGGGACGGGGCCGTGTAGCCCGCCGCCGCGGTGAGGATCATGCCGATCCCCGTCGGCTTGCCGCGGCTCACGGTCAGCCCGCTGGTGTCCGAGTGCAGCCGGATGCCGGAGAGCTGCCGCCCGGTGAGCAGCGCCACCAGGCCGTGGCCGCCCTCGTGCGCGATGGTGATCGTGTTGCGGGCGAGGCGCCATATCGGGTTCGGTACGACCGCGATGAGCGCGAGCGTGGCCGTCACCACCACCAGCCACTGCTCGGGAGCGGACTGGGTTCCGGTCACGCGATCCCACAGATCGCCCAATTCGGTGCTGTTCATCGGCCGGGCGACTCCTTGCGGTCAGGGCGGGCGGTCGTGGCAGTCTGGCACTTATGTGCGGACGGTATGCAGCGAGTCGGAAGCCCGAGGACCTGACCGGACTCTTCGGTGTCGAGAAGTGGGAGCCCACCGAGACCCTGGAGCCGGACTGGAACGTGGCGCCGACCAAAGAGGTCTACGCGGTTCTGGAGCGTCCTGTTAAAGACGCGGACGACCCGCGTCCGGTTCGCCAGCTGCGCGCCCTGAAATGGGGACTCGTCCCGTCCTGGTCCAAGACCCCCGAGGGGGCCGCCCGGATGATCAACGCCCGCGCGGAGACCGTGCACGAGAAGCCCTCCTTCCGCCGCGCCTTCGCCCAGCGCCGCTGCATCCTGCCCGCCGACGGCTACTACGAGTGGGTCACCGGAGCCGAGGAGCGGCAGCTGGAGGAGAAGAAGGGCAAGAAGCGGCCCCGCAAACAGCCGTACTTCGTCACCCCCGCCGACGGATCCGTCTTCGCGATGGCCGGACTGTACGAGTTCTGGCGCGATGCGACCCTGCCCAAGGACCACGAGAACGCCTGGTGGGTGACGTGCTCGGTGATCACCACCGAGGCGGAGACCACGCCGCTGGCCGTCGCCCCCGCCGAAGGGCCGGGCGCGCTCGCCGACATCCACCCCCGGATGCCGCTCATGCTCACCCCGGACCGCTGGGACGTCTGGCTGGACCCCTCGCGCACCGGCGAGGACGAGCTGCGGGCCCTGCTGGAGCCGCCGCCCGGCGGGCTGATGCGCGCCTACCCGGTCGCCACCGCCGTCAGCAACGTCCGCAACAACGGGCCCGAACTGCTGGAGGAGCTGGCCGCGCCGGAGGAATCCACGCTGTTCTGAGGCGCGCGCGGGGGAGGATGGCGCGGTGAGCCGTCAACCACGTACGCAGAACGTCACCACCGACGCCGGTGAAGCCCGGATCACCTGGGTTCCCGCCTCCGCGCCCCGCCGCGTGCTCGCCGTGAGCCACGGGGCGGGCGGCGGGATCGAGGCCCGTGATCTGAAGGCGCTGGCCGCCGCCCTGCCCGGACACGGCGTCACCGTCGCCCTGGTGGAGCAGCCCTGGCGGGTGGCCGGCAAGAAGGTGGCGCCCGCCCCGAAGACCCTGGACACCGGCTGGCGCGGACTGTGGCCGGCCCTCGCCGCCCCCGGGCTCCCCGTCATCGCCGGAGGCCGCAGCGCCGGGGCCCGCGTCGCCTGCCGGACCGCCACCGAACTGGGCGCGGCCGCCGTCCTCGCGCTCAGCTTCCCGCTGCACCCGCCGGGCAGGCCGGAGAAGTCCCGCGCCGACGAACTGCTCGGCACCGGAGTGCCCACCCTGGTCGTGCAGGGCGGCAACGACCCGTTCGGCAAGCCCGGCGAGTTCCCGCCCGGCTCGTACACGCTGGCCGAAGTGCCCCACGGCGACCACGGGTTCGCGGTGCCGAAGCGGTCCGGCCTCACCGAGGAACAGGCGGTGGGCATCCTCACCGAAGCCGTCACCGGGTGGCTCATGTCACTCGGATGACCCAGCGCCACCGGTCGGCACGGCCGTCGCACGCGTGCCACCGGCCCCGGGAATGCTCCGCGCCGGGGCGCTGTTGTTCGGGACGTCGGTACAACAACGTCGTACGTGGAGAGGGAGTCCGTCGCATGGGTTCGACCATCTGCCCCAGCCGCTCGAACGCCGCTGACCTGGAGTGGACCGTGCTGCCTGCGGCGAGGACCACCTCCGAGCGGCCCCTGGGCGGGGGTAATCGACAGGCCGCCACCAAGCAAGGTCGACTATTCTCCGAGGCGAGCGGGTCCGGTTTCGGCTCCGCCACATCGTTGGAGGAGGTGGGTCCGGTCACTGGGACCGACACAGGGACCGACGACGGCCGCGCACCCGAGACGCCGGCCGAGCGCAACGCGCGCTTCGAGCGGGACGCGCTCGGCTTTCTCGACCAGATGTACTCGGCCGCGCTGCGCATGACGCGCAACCCCGCCGATGCCGAGGACCTGGTCCAGGAGACCTACGCGAAGGCGTACGGCTCCTTCCACCAGTTCCGTGAGGGCACCAACCTCAAGGCGTGGATGTACCGCATCCTCACCAACACCTTCATCAACTCGTACCGCAAGAAGCAGCGGGAACCCCAGCGCAGCGCCGCCGAGGAGATCGAGGACTGGCAGCTGGCCCGGGCCGAGTCGCACATGTCGACCGGTCTGCGCTCGGCGGAGTCCCAGGCCCTCGACCATCTCCCGGACTCCGACGTGAAGTCGGCGCTCCAGGCGATTCCCGAGGAGTTCCGCATCGCCGTGTATCTCGCCGATGTCGAGGGCTTTGCCTACAAGGAGATCGCGGACATCATGGGGACTCCCATCGGTACGGTGATGTCCCGGCTGCACCGCGGCCGTCGCCAGCTGCGCGGCATGCTGGAGGACTACGCCCGTGAGCGCGGGCTCGTCGCGGCCGGTGCCGGTGACTCGGACGATCGGAAGGGCTCGGCCTCATGAGCTGCGGAGAGCCGCACGAGACGGATTGCTCGGAGGTCCTCGACCATCTCTACGAGTTTCTCGACCGGGAGATGCCCGAGGGCGACTGCACCAAGTTCGAGACGCACTTCGAGGAGTGCTCCCCGTGCCTGGAGAAGTACGGCCTCGAACAGGCCGTGAAGAAGCTGGTGAAGCGCTGCTGCGGACAGGACGACGTCCCGACCGACCTGCGCTCCAAGGTGATGGGCCGGATCGACCTGATCCGGGCCGGCGAGGCCGTGCCCGATCAGGACGTGACCGTGCAGGACACGGACCGGTCGGCGACCGCCGCCGAATAGTCACCCGAATGTGCTAATCGGATCCGTAGCGGCTCGGTGAGCCGCGCAACTCACTAGCGTGGCGCGTCCATCGACCATGCTGGGGGGCGACTGCGGGCGTGAGCGGCACACCGGCGGCGGCGCGTGCCTGCATCCTGGCCGCCGTCCTCTGCGCGATCTGGTGCACGCTTCCCGCGTACACCCCCGACGCCCCGGTCCCGTGGGGCACGGCTGTCCTGCTGGCCGCCCTCGGGCTCGGCTGCCAGGCGGCCGGCCGCCGCTCGCCGCCCGGGGGCCCCGGACCGGTCGCCGCCGGAGCGTTTCTCCCGGTCCTCCTCACCGCCGCCTTCCTGCTGCCGCCCGCGGCCGCCGCGCTGGTGGCGGCGAGCGGTTCCCTGGCCGGGCGGGTGGAACAGCCGCCGTACGCGGCCCGCCGGATCTGGCGGGCCGCGCAACTCGCCCTCACCTGTGCCGCCGCCTCCTGGGCGTACGCGACCCTCGGCGGCCCCGGGACCCTCGGCGGCGGGGGAGCGGCCCCGGACTTCCCCCGCGCCCTGCTGCCCGCCTGTGCCGCGGCGCTCGCCTTCAGCCTGGTGCTGACCGCGCTCGACGGCCTCGTCCTCGCGGCGGCGGAACGCAGGCCCGTCCACCGCAGCGTGTACGCCCTCCTGCCGCTCGCCCTCGGTCCGCATCTGGTGCACGCGCTCGCCGGGCTGATGACGGCCGTCCTGTGGCGGAGCCCGTACGGCCCGCTCTCCGCGCTCCTCGTGCTGCTCCCGATGTACCTCTCCCGCTGGGTGTTCGCGCAGTACCACCGCGAACAGGCCGCCCACCGCGCCACGATCCGCGCCCTGGTGCACGCCGTCGACATCAAGGACACCTACACCCGGGGCCACAGCGAACGCGTCGGCCGGGCCTCCGTTCTGATCGCCCGCGAACTCGGCATGGACGACCGCCGGGTGGAGGGGCTCCGGTTCGCCGGGATCCTGCACGACATCGGCAAGCTCGGCGTCCCGACCCGGGTGCTGCGCAAGGACGGGCCGCTCACTCCCGAGGAGCGGCGGATCATGGAGCTGCACCCGGAGTACGGGCACGAGATCGTCCGGGGCATCGGCTTCCTGGACGAGGCCCGCGACGCGATCCTGCACCACCACGAACGGCTCGACGGCAGCGGCTATCCCTACGGGCTCAGCGGCTCGCGCATCCCCGAGTTCGCCCGGGTCGTGGCCGTCGCCGACGCCTTCGACGCGATGACCTCCACCCGCTCCTACCGCCGCGCCCGCCCGGTCCCCGCCGCGCTCGCGGAGCTGAAGCGGTGCGCGGGCAGCCAGTTCGACCCCCGGATGGTGGGGGCGCTGGACCGCGCCCTCGGCCGGCACGGCTGGAGCGAGGCCGACACCGCCGTCACGGCCGACGAACCGCGCGAGCCGTACGTATCGCGCGAGCCGTACGGTGCGGCGGCCGGGCTCCGCCAGGACGCGCCTTTGATCCCGCGCGCCCGGAGCGCCGCTCCGCTGTCCGGACCGTCCCGGGACCGCCGCCGGTGAGGGCCCCGTACGGGAGCGGCCCGCTCGCCCCGGCCGTCCTCGCGGTGCGCGGGGCCGCCCTGCTCCTCGCCCTCGTCGCGCTCGCCCACACATCGGTGCGGGGACTCGCCGAGCCGGGCCTCGCCCTGGTCTTCGGCCTCCTGGTCGCCGCCGGGGAACTGGTCCGCCGGGGCGCCGCCGCCGGGGAGCGGGAGCCCGCGCCGCTCGCCGCGGCCGGGGCCCTCGCGTACGCCCTGCTCGGGGACAGCGCCGGGCGGCCGACCACGCACGGGTCGCTCCAGGTGATCGCGGTGGTGGTCGTCGCGCAGGCGCTCGCCGCCGTACCGCGCAGGGCGTGCGGCCGTCGCACGGACGCCGACCGGGCCGCCCGCCGGACCCTGACCGTGGGCTTCGCGGCGGTCTGCTTCCAGCCGCTGTACGCCTCCGGGCAGGCCGAGCGCTGGTTCGGCGACGGGCCGTGGTTCCCGCTGTTCCCGCTCACGGTCCTGGCGCTGACCGCCCTGTGCGACGCCGTGCCGGCCGCCCTCCTGGCGCGTTCGGCGGCCCTCGCCGGGGGCCCCGGGGCTCTGCCCCCGTACGGATCGCTCCTGGTCGACGAGGTGCGCGCGCTCGCCGGGACCGGAGTCGCGATCGGGGCGACCGGGGTCGTGACGGCGCTGGGCGTCGCGGTCGCCGGGCCGTGGGCGCCGGCGGTGCTGTGCGGGCCGCTGCTGCTCACCCAGGTCTCCGCCCGCCGGTACACCGCCGTCCGCACGACCTGCGGGCAGACGATGGCCTCGCTCGCCCGCGCCACCGAGATCGCCGGGTACACCCCGCCCGGCCACGCCCGCCGGGTCGCCGCGCTCGCCACCGCCGTGGGGCGGGAGCTGGGGCTGACCGGGCCCCGGCTGACCGTCCTCGAACACGCCGCCCTGATGCACGACATCGGTCAGCTCTCCCTCCTCGACCCGGTCGCCGACGGGGCGACCGCCCGGCTGCCCGCCGCCGAGCAGCGCCGGATCGCCCTGCTCGGCGGGGCCGTGGTCCGGCGTACCGGGGCCGGTCCGGAGGTCGCGGCGGTGGTGGAGCAGCAGGCCGATCCGTACCGGGAGCAGCCGCTCGCCGCCAGGATCGTCAGGACGGTCAATGCATACGACGACCTATGCGGGGAAAGCGTCGGCGGGCCGCTCCGGGCGCTGGAGCAGCTCAGGCTCGGCACCGGGCACGACCACCAGCCACAGGTGGTCGAGGCGCTGGGACGCGTCCTCGCGCGGGGCGGTCTGACCCCGGCCGGAGCTGGGTAACCCATGGGTAATGAGCGGGCGTCCACCCGGGCATGGTTGGATGCGAAAGCAGAGCGGATGACGAGGGTGTCCAGTCGGGACAGGCGGGAATCGTGAGGATCTTCGGGAAGGTACGGCATCGGCCGTCCGCCTCTTGGCGGCAGGCCACGGACCGCGCGTTCACGCTGATCGGCGACGGCCGGTACGAGGACGCGGGGGCGCTGCTGACGCGTGCGGCGGATCTGGAGCCCTGGCTCTCGGAGTCCTGGTTCAATCTGGCGCTGCTGCACAAGTTCCGGCACGACTGGGAGCAGGCGCGCGCGGCGGGCCTGCGGGCGGTCGCGCTGCTGGACCGCGAGTCCGGCGCCCCGGACTGGTGGAACGTGGGGATCGCGGCCACCGCGCTGCAGGACTGGCCGCTGGCGCGGCGGGCCTGGCAGGCGTACGGACTGAAGGTCCCCGGCGGCGGCCAGCACAGCGCGGCCACCACCGAGCCGACCGGCATGGAGCTGGGCAGCGCCGCCGTGCGGCTCTCGCCGGAGGGCGAGGCCGAGGTGGTCTGGGGCCGTCGGCTCGACCCGGCCCGGATCGAGGTGCTCTCGATCCCGCTGCCGTCCTCCGGGCGGCGCTGGGGCGAGGTCGTCCTGCACGACGGGGTGCCCAACGGCGAGCGGGTCACCGCGGCCGGGCCCGCCTATCCGGTGTTCGACGAGATCGAGCTGTGGGCGCCGTCCCCGGTGCCGACCTGGGTGGTGCTGCTGGAGGCGGCGACCGAGGAGGACCGGGACGCCCTGGAGAAGCTGGCGTCGGACGCCGGGTTCGCCGCCGAGGACTGGTCCTCGTCCGTGCGCCTGCTGTGCCGGGCGTGCTCGGAGAGCCGGATGGAGAGCGACGAGGGCGACGGGGAGCACCTGGACCCGCACGACCACAGCGAGCCGGGCCACCCGGGACCGCTCGGCCACCGCACCGCCGGGGCCGGCGACCTCTGGGTGCCCGAGCGCGAATGCGGTCTCGCCGCCCCCGCCGGACTGGTGCGCGGACTGCTCGACGGCTGGGTCGCCGACAGCCCGGACAGCCGCGAGTGGCGGGATCTCGAAGAAGTCTGCTGACCGCTGCCCGTAGGCTGTAGGCGCACCGATCGCGGTGCGGTTCCCCCAGGTTTTGCAGGAAGGCGTACGGCGGACATGTCGCAGCAGGAGACGGACGGGCGGATCGACGTGGACGACGAGGGGTTCGTCGTCGACACCGAGGACTGCGAGGAGCGTGAGGCGGCCTACCGCGCGCGCGGCACCTCGCGTCCGATCACGACCGTGGGCAACCCGGTGCTGCACAAGGAGTGCAAGGACGTCACCGCGTTCGACGACGAGCTGGCCCAGCTGATCGACGACATGTTCGCCAGCCAGAAGACGGCCGAGGGCGTCGGCCTCGCGGCCAACCAGATCGGTGTGGACCTGAAGGTCTTCGTCTACGACTGCCCGGACGACGACGGCAAGCGGCACACCGGCGTCGTCTGCAACCCGGTCCTGGAGGAGCTGGCCCCCGAGATGCGGGTGCTCGACGACTCCAACGAGGGCTGCCTCTCGGTCCCGACCGCGTACGCCTCGCTCGCCCGCCCCGACTACGCGGTGGTGCGCGGCCAGGACGCCCAGGGCAACCCGATCCGCGTCAAGGGCACCGGGTACTTCGCGCGCTGCCTCCAGCACGAGACGGACCACCTGTACGGCTACCTGTACATCGACCGGCTCTCCAAGCGGGAACGCAAGGACGCGCTGCGGCAGATGGAAGAGGGCACGCCGCGCTACGAGACCGTCCCCAACGACTGAGGCCTCTCAGGCGGCTTCGGCCGTGGCCGCCGGGCCCCGGAAGGTCCGGCGGTAGGCGTTCGGCGTCGTACCGAGCGTGCGCACGAACTGGTGCCGCAGCGTCGCCGCCGTGCCGAAGCCCGTCTGCCCCGCGATCGTGTCGATCGTCCGGTCGGAGGTCTCCAGCAGATGCTGGGCCAGCAGCACCCGCTGCCGCAGCAGCCAGCGGTACGGCGTGGTCCCGGTCTCCTGCTGGAACCGCCGGGCGAAGGTGCGCGGCGACATGTGCGCCTGCGCGGCCAGCTGTTCCACCGTCATCTCCTGGTCGAGGTGCTGCTCCATCCACGCCAGGGTCCCGCCGACCGTGTCGCAGGCGTTCCTGGGCAGCGGCCGGTCGATGTACTGCGCCTGGCCGCCGTCCCGGTGCGGCGGGACCACCATCCGCCGGGCGATGGTGTTGGCCGCGTCCTGCCCGTACTCCTGGCGGACCAGATGCAGGCAGGCGTCGATCCCGGCGGCGGTCCCGGCCGAGGTGATCACCGGGCCCTCGTCGACGTACAGCACGTCCGGCTCCACGATCGCCTTCGGGTAGCGGCGGGCCAGATCCGCCGCGTGCCGCCAGTGCGTCGTGCAGCGGCGGCCGTCCAGCAGCCCGGCCGCGCCGAGGACGTACGCCCCCGAACAGACGCTCAGCACCCGCGCACCGCGCTCCACGGCCCGGCGAAGGGCGGACAGAGCCTCCTCCGGATGCGTCTTGGCCATGACGTTGCCGCTCGCGGGGACGGCGATGAGGTCGGCCTTCTCCAGCCGGTCCAGGCCGTGGGGCGTGCTGATGGTGAAGCCCGCGTGGGTGCGCAGTTCGGGTCCCTCGGCGGAGACCACCGCGAAATCGTGCACCGGCAGGCCCTCTTCGCTGCGGTCGAGGCCGAACACCTCGCACAGCACGCCGAGTTCGAAGGGGTGGACCTCGTCCAGCAGCAGGACGGCGACATTTTTCAGCATGGAGCCAGTGTGGCAGTAATTTGATGCTGTGTGGCAGTGCTGCCACTGACCAAAGTCCTCCGGGCGGGCGAAGGTAGAGGCATGAACCTCTTCCTGAACTACCTCGTCGTGACCGCCCTCCTCGCCCTCGTCCTCCTCCCCGCTGGCCTCGGCATCGCCCGTGACCGCCGCATCGACCGCCAGCTGCGCGACGCCGCCCGGAGGGAGGCGGGACCCACGGAAACGGAAAGCCGAGGCGGGTTCTCCCGAGAGCCTCGCACGGTCGGTCCCGCTCAGTGCCCGCTGCTCTCGTAATGGCGGGACTGCCGCTCCCAGAAGCGGTATGCGGCGTACATGAGCACGACGCCGATGGCCGGAGCGCCCCAGGCGAGCCATTCCGGCACGGCGAGTTCCTCTCCCCGTTCCATCAGCACGGTCGCCGGCAGATAGGCGACGAAGGCCAGGGGGAAGACGAAGGTCAGCCCGAAGCCGGCCACCGGGCCGAAGATCTTCAGCGGGTAGTTGCCGAAGTCGCTGAAGATCATGTCGATGGCGAACTTGATGGGAGAGACCCTCTTCATCCTGAAGACCAGCGCGGAGGCGGCCAGTTGCAGAGAACCCTCCACCAGCGCACCGCCCACCACGGCGAGCAGGAGGAAGCAGACGGCTCCCGGTGACCAGTCGACCGGTGCGGAGGCCGAGGCGATGGACAGGAGGACCACTCCGCCCGCCAGGTCACCGAGCGAGCTCAGCCGGACCCTGCGGGTGAGGAGCTGGACCAGCGGTGGCACCGGACGGACGAGATAGCGGTCGTAGTCGCCCTCGATGACGACCTCGTCGACGTGGATCAGCTGGTGACCGGGGAGCAGCCACAGGCCGTGGGCGGTGAGCCTGATTCCGTAGAGGAAGGCGATCTCCGCCAGTCCCCAGCCGCCGACCTGCCCGAAGCGGTCCAGCACCGCCCAGATGAACGCCAGCCCGACGCCCTGGTAGAACAGGCCGCCGATGATGTTGATGAACAGGTTCCCCCGGTACTGGAACTCGGCCCGGAACGCCGCACCGGCCAGCAGCAGATAGACGCGCGCACCTCGCATCGCCCTCATCCCCCCTGCGACATGACGCGGCGCCGGGCGCGCGACCAGACGAACGCGGCCAGCGCACCGAGCGCGCCGATCCAGGCGAGCTGGACCCCCAGGGCGGCCACGATGCCCAGGCCCTCGACCTGGCCCAGGTAGACGGCCGCGGGGGTGTACGCGGTGGCCTGGAACGGCAGCCATTCCGCGGCCGCCCTCACCGGTCCCGGCATGAACCACAACGGGACCAGGGCCCCGGAGAAGAACTGTGCGACGAAGCGGTAGGCCATCAGGGCGCCGCTCACCTCCAGGGTCCAGAACGAGACCATGCCGAGCAGCAGCCCGAGCAGCTGGTTCACGAGCAGCGCGCCGATCAGCGCCACCGGGTAGGCGAACCCCGCGGCCGCCGATGCCGGTGCCTGGCCCGCGCCGATCAGCAGCGCGAACGGCAGGGCCACCAGTAGGACCGGGACCGCGGCCGATGCCCACCCGAGCTGGCCGGAGAGCATCTGCCCGGGAAAGCCGACGGGCCGCAGCAGGTCCACGGCGACCTTGCCCTCCCGTACCCGCTGGTCGATGGGGGAGGACCGCCACGGGCTGACGAGCTGGTACTGGAGCGTCGTCAGCGTCGCGTACGCCGTCATGGTGGTGAGGCTGAGCCCGTCCACCTCGGCGCGGCCGTCGTAGAGGGCCTTCCAGACCACCGTCAGCAGCCAGATCTGCAGGAGCATCATGGCGAAGGACGACAGATAGGCCGTGCGGTAGGTGAGGGCGGCGCGGAACTCTATCCGGGCGCAGGCCAGATAGGACCGCAGCAGGGTCCCGGCCGGCTGCTTCGCGGAGGTGGGGGCCGCCTTCGTGGCGGAGGCCGTCGGGGCGGTCATCCGCGGTCCGCGTAGATCCGGTGGATGACGCTCTCCAGCTCGGGTTCCACGATCGAGAGGTCGGTCACCCGGTGCCGCTCCAGCACCGCCGCCACCAGTTCGGCGGGCGGGGTGCGGACGGGGTCGAAGCGCAGCCACACCTTGCCGTCCTCGCGGCGGACGACCTCCGCGCCTTCGACGCTCTCCAGCCGGTCGGTCTGCACCACGAGTTCGCGGTGCGGCGCGTAGCGGGCCTTCAGCTCGTCCACCGCGCCGTCGTAGGCGACCTTGCCGTGGTCGATGAGGATGATCCGGCCGCAGAGTTCCTCGACGTCGTCGAGGTCGTGGGTGGTGAGGACGACCGTGGTGCCCGATGCGCGGTTCAGCTCCCCGACGAAGGTGCGTATCCGCTCCTTGGCGATGACGTCGAGCCCGACGGTCGGCTCGTCCAGATAGAGGATGTCCGGGTCGTAGAGCATCGCGGCGGCGAGGTCGCCGCGCATCCGCTGGCCCAGGGAGAGCTGGCGGACGGGAGTGTCGAGGAACGGACCGAGGCCGAGCACCTCACTGAACTGCCGTTGCCTCTCGCGGAACCGGGCCTCCGGAACGTCGTAGAGGCGGCTGATCAGCCAGAGCGAGTCGCGCAGCGGCAGGTCCCACCAGAGCTGGCTGCGCTGGCCGAAGACCACGCCTATCCGGCGCGCGTTGCGGGACCGGTCCCGCCAGGGCGTGGCACCGGCGACCGTGACCGTGCCGGAGGTCGGGACGAGGATGCCGGTGAGCATCTTGATGGTGGTGGACTTCCCCGCACCGTTGGGGCCGAGATAGCCGACCATCTCACCCTGCTGGACCGTGAAGTTCACGCCGTCGACCGCACGCTTGACGGTCTGCTCACGCGTCAGCAGCGTACGGAGGCCCGCGAAGCGGCCCTCCTGCCGTGTGGGTCGGCTGAACTCCTTGACGAGGTCTGCCACTTCTATGACGGGCATGTCCGCCTCTCTGGAGCGATCCGGGCCCGGTCGGGCGTGATCGATCTGAGAGTGTGCACGCCGAGGCTTGGTCTAGTCCAAGTGTTTTTCCGTTCGGCCGGTTCTCGTCATGCTGTCAGGGACGCGGAAGGCCCCACCGTGCTCAGCGGCACGGTGGGGCCTTTCAGGTTCCGGAGCGGGTCTAGAAGTCGTCGTCGAACCCGACCGAGCCCTCGACCGCCACCTGGTAGGCGGACGGGCGGCGCTCGAAGAAGTTCGTCAGCTCCTGGACGCCCTGCAGCTCCATGAAGGAGAACGGGTTCTCCGAGCCGTACACCGTCGGGAAGCCGAGGCGGGCGAGCCGCTGGTCGGCGACGCACTGCAGGTACTCGCGCATCGACTCGGTGTTCATGCCCGGCAGTCCGTCGCCGCACAGGTCGCGGCCGAACTGGAGCTCCGCGTCGACCGCTTCCTTCAGCATGTCGGTGACCTGCTGCTGGAGCTCGTCGTCGAAGAGCTCCGGCTCCTCCTTGCGGACGGTGTCCACGACCTCGAACGCGAAGTTCATGTGCATCGTCTCGTCACGGAACACCCAGTTGGTGCCGGTGGCGAGACCGTGCAGCAGACCGCGCGAGCGGAACCAGTACACGTACGCGAAGGCGCCGTAGAAGAACAGCCCCTCGATGCAGGCCGCGAAGCAGATCAGGTTCAGCAGGAAGCGACGGCGGTCCGCCTTCGTCTCCAGCCGCTCGATCTTCTCGACCGAGTCCATCCACTTGAAGCAGAACTGCGCCTTCTCGCGGATCGACGGGATCTCCTCGACCGCGTCGAACGCCGCCGCCCGGTCGTCCGGGTCGGGCAGATAGGTGTCCAGCAGCGTCAGATAGAACTGGACGTGCACGGCCTCCTCGAAGAGCTGCCGCGACAGGTACAGCCGCGCCTCGGGGGAGTTGATGTGCTTGTACAGCGTCAGCACGAGGTTGTTCGAGACGATCGAGTCACCGGTCGCGAAGAACGCCACCAGCCGCCCGATCATGTGCTGCTCACCCGGCGACAGCTTCGCGAGGTCGGCGACGTCCGAGTGGAGGTCGACCTCCTCCACGGTCCAGGTGTTCTTGATCGCGTCCCGGTAGCGCTCGTAGAAGTCCGGGTAGCGCATCGGACGCAGGGTCAGCTCGAAGCCCGGGTCGAGCAGGTTCTTGTTTTCGGTGGAGCTCATTACTGGCAGGCCTCGCAGGACTCGGGGTTCTCAAGAGAGCAGGCGATGGCGTCCGCGTCGGGCGCCGAAGCCTGCTGTACGGGAATGGGGGCGGCGGCCGACGCCTGGCCGGACGCGGCACGGGCGATCCGGGTCGCCGGGCGCGAACGCAGGTAGTACGTCGTCTTCAGCCCCTGCTTCCAGGCGTACGCGTACATCGAGGAGAGCTTGCCGATCGTCGGCGTCTCCAGGAACAGGTTGAGCGACTGGCTCTGGTCGAGGAACGGCGTACGGGCCGCCGCCATGTCGATCAGACCGCGCTGCGGGATCTCCCACGCCGTGCGGTACAGCGCCCGCACGTCCTCGGGGATCCAGGCGAAGCCCTGCACGGAGCCGCTGGCCTCGCGCAGCGCCTCACGGGTGCGGGCGTCCCACACGCCGAGCTTCTTCAGCTCGTCCACCAGGTAGGCGTTGACCTGGAGGAACTCACCGCTGAGCGTCTCGCGCTTGAACAGGTTGGAGACCTGCGGCTCGATGCACTCGTACACACCGGCGATCGAGGCGATCGTCGCGGTCGGCGCGATGGCGAGCAGCAGGGAGTTGCGCATCCCGGTCTTCGCGACCCGGGCGCGCAGGGCGTCCCAGCGCTCCGGCCAGTTCAGCTCGGTGGCGTAGTGGTCGGGGTGCAGCACCCCGCGCGCGGCACGCGTCTCCGACCACGCGGGCAGCGGGCCCGAGCGCTCGGCGAGGTCGCAGGACGCCTCGTACGCGGCCAGCATGATCCGCTCGGAGATCTTCGTGGAGAGCGCGCGCGCCTCGGGCGAGTCGAACGGCAGCCGCAGCTGGAAGAAGACGTCCTGGAGGCCCATGGCGCCCAGGCCGACCGGCCGCCAGCGGGAGTTGGAGTTCCCGGCCTGCTCGGTCGGGTAGAAGTTGATGTCGACGACCCGGTCCAGGAAGGTCACGGCCGTACGGACGGTGGAGTCCAGGCGCTCCCAGTCGATCGAGCCGTTCGCCACGAAGGCGCCCAGGTTGACCGAGCCCAGGTTGCAGACGGCCGTCTCGCCGTCGTTGGTGACCTCCAGGATCTCCGTGCACAGGTTCGACGAGTGCACGACCCGGCCCGGCTCGGCGGTCTGGTTCGCGGTCCGGTTGGAGGCGTCCTTGAACGTCATCCAGCCCTG
This sequence comes from Streptomyces rubiginosohelvolus, assembly GCF_014649875.1. Lineage (GTDB taxonomy): Bacteria > Actinomycetota > Actinomycetes > Streptomycetales > Streptomycetaceae > Streptomyces > Streptomyces rubiginosohelvolus. The sequence goes on from NZ_BMTW01000017.1 coordinate 119,378, forward strand.
GCCGGTCTGCGCGAGGGTCCGCATCATCCGGCCGTACAGCTCACGCGCCGGCATCGTCTTGCGGGCCAGCCCCTTGGCCTCGGCCGCCCGGTAGGCCGCGTCGAACTCGTCGCCCCACAGGTCGACCAGCTCGGGCACGTCCGCCGGGGAGAACAGCGACCACTCGGTGTCCGCGTCCACCCGGCGCATGAACTCGTCCGGGATCCAGTGCGCCAGGTTCAGGTTGTGCGTACGCCGCTGGTCCTCACCGGTGTTGTCGCGGAGCTCCAGGAACTCCTCGATGTCCGCGTGCCAGGTCTCCAGGTAGACCGCCGCCGCGCCCTTGCGCCGGCCGCCCTGGTTCACCGCCGCCACCGAGGCGTCCAGCGTCTTGAGGAACGGCACGATGCCGTTGGAGTGCCCGTTGGTGCCCCGGATCAGCGAACCCCGGGCGCGGATGCGGGAGTACGACAGACCGATGCCGCCCGCGTGCTTCGAGAGCCGCGCCACCTGGTGGTAGCGGTCGTAGATCGAGTCCAGCTCGTCCTTCGGCGAGTCCAGCAGATAGCAGGAGGACATCTGCGGGTGCCGCGTACCGGAGTTGAAGAGGGTGGGGGAGGAGGGGAGGTAGTCCAGCTTGCTCATCAGCCCGTAGAGCGCGGCGACCTCGTCCAGCGCCCGCGCCGACTCGTCCTCGGCGAGGCCCGCGGCCACGCGCAGCATGAAGTGCTGCGGGGTCTCGATGACCTGCCGGGTGATCGGGTGGCGCAGCAGGTAACGGCTGTGCAGCGTACGGAGACCGAAGTAGCCGAAGCGGTCGTCGGCGCCGTCGGCCAGCGTCCGCTCGACCAGCTCGTCCAGCGCCTTCGCGTGCAACTCGACGAAGGCGGCGGTGCGGTCGGCGATCAGGCCCTCGCGGTGACCCACGGCGACCGAGGCGGAGAAGGACGTCGCGCCCTGGCCCGCCGCCTCGTCGGCGATCGAGAGGGTCAGCAGCCGGGCGGCCAGCCGGGAGTACGCCGGGTCCTCGGAGATCAGCCCCGCGGCGGCCTCGGTGGCCAGCGTGCGCAGCTCGGCCTCGTCGGAGCGGGCGTTGCGTCCGCGCAGTGCTGCGGCGGCGACCCGTCCGGGGTCGGTGTCGGGAAGATCGACGGTGAGATCGGTCAGGGTCCGCAGCAAGGCGGTCCCGGGTCCGTCGTTCGGGGCTTTCCCGGCCGGGGTCGACTCGGCGGATTCGGTGGCTGAAACCGGATCGGCGGGCGCGATGGTCACTGGGCTTTCCCTCGCTCGGCAGGGGGCCGGCGGAAGGAGGGGAAGCCGGGCAGCGCGAAACCCGGGGCGGGGCAGCACTGCTGACGGCGTCCACCGGCCTATCCGCGAGGCCCGGACGTCTGGCATCCGGTTCGGTCGAGCCGGACGCACTGTCGACAGGTCTTCGGACTTGCAGGTGCGCAAAAGCACACTGATCACACCGTTGCGGGACAGTTCCGGATTCGCACCGGATTCCCCTGCGGCGACAGCGAGGTCGAGCATACATGTGGGGGCCGCCAGATGCTGCGGCCCCCACATGTTGTGTCGCGTCGATTTAATGTGCCCCTCAGGACACCGCCTCCAGCGGCAGCCGGAAGGTCATGAGCCGTAGGCCCGGCACCGGTTCCCAGTCCCGTTCGGGGGTCCGCAGAAAGCCGAGCCGCCGGTAGATCCTATGGGCTGAGAGCATGGCCGGCTGCGTCGACAGCACCAGCGCCCGGACACCTTCCGCCGACCGGGCCCGCTCGATGCACGCCCGTACGAGCGCCTCTCCCACGCCCCGTCCGCGCCCCTCGCGGGCCACGGCCAGCATCCGGAATTCGGCCTCGTCCGGACCGGCGATGTCGCGCCACGGCGTGCCGGGAGCGGCATATGTCACACCGCCGAGCACGGCCCCGTCCGCGTCGAGCGCGACCAACGTCTCCGCCTCGGCCGCCCGCTGCTCCACCGCCCGCAGTTTGAGCAGATACGGGTCCTGCGGGCCGTCCAGCAGATCATCGCCGAGATACGCCTCGGCGATGATCCCGCCGAGCACGGCGTACTCGGCCGGCTCCGCCACCCTGATCGTCAGGTCCATCAGCCACTCGTCCCCACATCGTTGTTCGGTGCGCCGTCGCCGACCGGCGGCAGATCGCCGCGCTCCACCGGCTGCCGCCCGGCGCCCTCCCCGGCGGGCGGCAGCACCTGATCCAGTTCGTAGTCGTCGGCGCGGTGGGCGGCCCGGGCCGCCGCGCGCAGCGTCGCCCGGTCCACCTCCTGGCGTGTTCCGCTCAACGTCACCACCAGGCCGCCCTGTTCCCGGGCGTACGCATGACCCGACTCCGTGGCCCGGTACCACTGCTCGCCGTCCCGCTCGCAGGCCACCAGGGGCTCCTGGGCGCTGCCCGACGCCGGGCCGTCCGTGCAGTCGGCGTCGGCGTGCGGGAGGCGTTCCACCGACAGCCGTATCTGCCCGCCGTCCGGCTCGGTGTAGACGCTGCCGAACCCGTCGTCGCCGAGCACCCCGACCGACTGGCGCGCCAAGGCGTAGCCCGCGGCCTCGGTCACCCATACATGCTCCGCGACGAGCTGGGCGGCGCTCGCCCGCGCCTCCAACTCCGCCCGGCCGGGCGCCGGATCGGCCGAGGAACTCCGGTCGGCCGCCGTCTGCGAGCCGGGCGCCGGCTCGGTGCCGCAGCCCGTCGCCGCCAGGGCCAGTGCCAGCGTCATGGTCAGCGTCGGGGTCAGGAGGAGGGGCCGGAGCCGAGGTGACCGGGAGCGCGGTGTCATGGGCACATCCTTGCGTACGGTGAAGGTGCGGTGTCCCGCACGGCCGGACCCGGTCGGGGGCGCGGAAAGGGCCGCCGCGCCCCCTGGCCGGGATGCGGCGGCCCCGGTGGCGGCCCGTGGTGCTCAGCAGCAGCGGAAGCCCTCGCGGGGATCCGCCTCGCGGGCGTCCGTGCGGCTGCGTTCGAAGGCGCGGCGGGTCATCACGGGCGCGTCCGGATCGTGTGTCCTCGCGTGCGCCACATAGCGGTCGTACGTGGACTCGCCGGTCAGCTCACGGACGTACCAGCGGATCCGTCCGGCCACCCGTCGTACGTCCGCGACGGTCATGTCCGGCTCCCCGTCTCCGCCGGCTCCTTGCGGATGCCGCCCTCGGGTCCGACACCGGCGGCGACCAGTTCGGCCTTCTCCTCCTTGGTGGCGAACAGCGAGGCCGGGGCGACGAGCTTGGACTCGACGTACGGCGTCTCGTGGAGCTTGACGCTCTCCGGGTCGCGGATGGCCTTGTAGCAGACCCGGCCGGCGTCCACGAGCACCACGATGATGAGGAGCGCGAAGAGCGCGCTCAGCACCCCGTCGACCGTGGAGTTGGTGACGACGGTCCGCATGTCGTCCATGGACTTGGCCGGCGCCAGCACCTCGCCCGCGTCGATGCCCGCCTGGTACTTGTCGCGCTGGGCGAAGAAGCCGACCTTCACGTCCTCGGAGAAGATCTTCTGCCAGCTCGCGGTGAGTGTGACCGCCACGTCCCAGGCGAGCGGGACCGCGGTGACCCACGCCCACTTCAGCCGGCCGGACTTGACGAGCAGGGTGGTGCAGACGGCCAGCGCGACGGCGGCCAGCAGCTGGTTGGCGATACCGAAGAGCGGGAAGAGCTGGTTGATGCCGCCCAGCGGGTCGTGCACGCCGACCCAGAGGAAGTACCCCCAGCCGCCGACCACGACGGCGCTGGCGAACCAGACGCCCGGCTTCCAGCTGACCTCGCGGAACGGCTTGTAGGCGTTGCCCAGCATGTCCTGGAGCATGAAGCGCCCGACCCGGGTGCCGGCGTCCACCGTGGTGAGGATGAAGAGGGCCTCGAACATGATGGCGAAGTGGTACCAGAACGCCTTCATCGCCGTTCCGCCGACGACCGCGGAGAAGATCTCCGACATGCCGAGGGCGAACGTGGGCGCGCCACCGGTCCGGGAGAGCAGGCTCGCCTCTTCGACGTCCTTGGCGGCCTGGGCCAGGGCGTCCGGGGAGATGGTGAAGCCGAAGTTGGCGACGGCCTGCGAGGCGGACTGGACGCTGTCGCCGATCACACCGACGGGCGCGTTGATGGCGAAGTAGAGGCCGGGGTCGATGATGCAGGCGGCGATCATCGCCATGATCGCGACGAACGACTCGACCAGCATGGAGCCGTACCCGATCATCCGGATCTGGGTCTCCTTCTGGACCATCTTCGGCGTGGTGCCGGAGGAGACCAGGGAGTGGAAACCGGAGAGGGCGCCACAGGCGATGGTGATGAAGACGAACGGGAACATCGAGCCGGCGAAGACCGGGCCCGATCCGCTGGAGGCGAAGTCGGTGACCGCGGGCATCTTCAGGGTCGGCAGCGCGACGACCACGCCGAGGGCCAGCAGCCCGATCGTGCCGACCTTCATGAAGGTGGAGAGGTAGTCGCGCGGGGCCAGCAGCAGCCACACGGGGAGTACGGAGGCGAGGAACCCGTACGCGATCATCCAGATGACCAGCGTGCCCGGCTCCAGCGTGAAGAAGTCCGCCCACGAGGACTCGGCGACCCAGCCGCCCGAGACGATCGCGAGCAGCAGCAGCGCGACGCCTATGAAGGAGACCTCGCTGACCTTGCCGGGCCGCAGGACACGCAGATAGACGCCCATGAAGAGGGCGATCGGGATGGTCATGCCGATGGAGAAGACGCCCCACGGCGAGTGCGCGAGCGCGTTCACGATGACCAGCGCGAGGACCGCCAACAGGATGATCATGATGATGAAGACCGCGACCAGGGCGGCGATCCCGCCGACCGGGCCTATCTCGTCGCGCGCCATCTGACCGAGCGAACGGCCGTTGCGGCGGGTCGAGAAGAAGAGCGTCACCATGTCCTGCACGGCGCCGGCGAAGATGACGCCGACGACGAGCCAGATCGTGCCGGGCAGATACCCCATCTGCGCGGCGAGCACGGGTCCGACCAGCGGCCCCGCTCCGGCGATGGCGGCGAAGTGGTGGCCGAACAGCACCCGGCGGTCGGTGGGATGGAAGTCGACACCGTTGTCCAGCCGTTCGGCCGGGGTCGCACGGTTCTTGTCGGCCTTCAGGACCCGGTTGGCGATGAACCGGGAGTAGAAGCGGTACGCGATCGCATACGAACCGAGGGCCGCCGCCAGCATCCAGGCGGCCGAGACCTCTTCACCCCGCGAGAGCGCGAGGGCGGCCCAGCCGATGGCGCCGGCCAGGGCCACGAGGCTCCAGACGGCTATGGACTTCGGGGTCGGCCCTCGCCGCCCCGCTGCTGGTGGGGCAGGTGGTGCTGGTGTGGGCGATTCCGCCATGTTGTGCTCCGTCCCCTCGCTGATCACCGGTGCGATGGGCAGGAAATCTATGGGACGCGTCCGACCAGCGTCACCCCCTGTCCGCATTGCGGTCCGGCAACGGTGATGTGTCGCAACAGGACACGGGCGGCACGCCGGCCCGGTTCACTCGGCGAGGGACGCTCAGACCCAGCCCCGCCGGGCCGCCTCCGCACCCGCCTGGAACCTGCTGCGGACCTGCATCCGGGCCGTCAGCTCCGCGTTCATCCTGCGCACGGTGCGCAGCGACACCCCCAGGCGGCGTGCCGCGGTCGCGTCCGTGTGCCCCTTCGCCAGCAGCGACAGCAACTCGTCCTCCTGAGGGGTCAGCCCGTTGCCGTCCCGGGCGGGAGCGGAGCAGAGCGGGGTGGCGTTCACCCACAGCTGCTCGAACAGCATCCGGGCCACCGCGACCGCCCCCTTGCTGCGCAACTCCAGGGCGCCCGCCCGCCCGTCGTCGGGGTCCAGCGGCACGAGCGCGACCTCGCCGTCGACCACCACCATGACCAGCGGCAGCGTCGGCAGCGTCCGGTTCTCCGCACCGAGCGACCCCAGCCGGTTCACGTAGCGCAGGGTCGGCGGGTCGTTGCGGAAGCTGTCCTGGTAGATGCTGCGCAGCCGCACCCCGCGCTCCAGCGCCCGCCGGTCGAGAGGCCAGCTCGCCTCCAGCGTGTCCGGGGACTGCGCGCCGCCGGGCAGCAGCGAGAGGCACTCCGCCCGGGCCAGCTCGGCCAGTTCGGTCAGCCGCTCGCGTACCGCGCCGAGCCCCTCCAGCCGCTTGACGACGTCGAATCCGCCGCCGGCCCGCCGTCCCCGGTCCGTGGTGAGGACCGACATCGCGTCCCGGGCGACTTCGAGCCCTCGCTGCTGCCGTGCCAGTTCGGCCTCCCGGCGGGACAGGAGGAACGGCAGGCTGGCCGCCGGGTCCAGGGCCCGGAAGACCGGCTGGCCCTGCTCCGTGCCGTGGGGGGCGTCGTCCAGCAGACACAGCTCCGCCAACTGGTCCAGGGCCCGGCGCACATCGTCCTCGCTCCGCCCCAGCCGTGCCACGATCTCGTCGAGCCGCAGCTCCGGTTCCTCCAGGACGAGCCGGTAGACCAGCTCCGTCCGCGCGTCCAGCCCCAGTACCTCTAACATCCCTGGCTCCCCCGCAGATGTCACGCCGTCCCCGCACGCCGGTGCGGGACGCCCCTTCAGCACCGGGCGCGAGTGTAGGGGCGGTGCGTTGTGAAGGTATAGACCAGGTCCACGGGATGGATGGGCCCGGCGGGGCGTTCATGGCCGGAAAAGCCGAGTCCCGGCGGTGGCCGCACGGTGCCCCGAGCGCGGCGACGGATGGCCGCAAGGTGCCTGGCAGTTTGCTGCCGCCACCGCATCGTCGCAGGCAGTGGGCTTCGTGAGGCCGTTCCCGCGGCTGGCACCCTGCTGCCCCGCAGCTTTCGGCCACCCGGTAACCGTGGCCCCCGGCGCGGCGATGGCGACAGGATCTGGCCGTCACAAGTCATTCACACACCGCTATGTTCCGAGGAGTCTTCCCATGCGGGCGTTCCCTGTCCCTGCCCTCCGTCACGCGTCGGCCGTCGGCTCTCCCGCCCTCGGGGCGGCCCTGTGCGCCGCCTCGGCCCGGGACGGCTTCTCCTGGGGGTGACCCGGGGGAACGGGACGCCTCCGTGTTCCTGGTGACCGCGCTCCTCGTGCGCACCGGGCCCCCGCGCACCGACCGGTGGACAGCCCGCGACCTGGCCCGCTGGCTGCGCTCCCGCCACGTCCGGGCCGGGCCCCACACGCCCGGACCGGTCCATGTGTACGTCGTCGAGGGTCCGGACGGCACGGTCCGCGCCGCGCTGTACATGGAGAGCCCCGACCCCCTCCAGGCCGAACTGGCCGCGCTGGAGCACCTCCTGGCCGCCCTGTGCGCCGCCCGGCCCTCCTCCCTCGACTGGCGGCCCGCCGCACTCGGCGGCGTCTTCGCCCGCCCGGGCCCGCATCGATCCCCCGAACCGAAAGGACCGGACCCGCCATGCCACGGGAGCGCCCCTCCGTGTCAGTGATCATCCCCAACCACAACTACGAGAAGACCCTGCGGGCTTGCCTGGAGTCCGTCTACGCCCAGACCCTGCGCCCGCTGGACGTGGTCGTCGTGGACGACGCCAGCACCGACGGCTCCCGCGACATCGCCCGCACCTTCCCGTGCGTCCTGGTGGCCCGCCCGGAGAACGGCGGGGTCTCCGCCGCCCGCAACCTGGGCGTCGCCGCTTCCTCCGGGCACGTGCTGTTCTTCCTCGACTCCGACATCGCCCTGGCCCCCGACGCGATCGAGAACGCCGTCGACCTGCTCATGGACGATCCGGAGACCGGCTGCGTCCACGGCGTCCTCGACCCCGAACCGCTCTTCGACGACGGCCCGGTGGAGGTCTACCACTGCCTGCACGCGCACTTCTGGCGGCGCCGCAGCGCCGGAGTCGTCGGCACCGCCTTCTTCGCCCTGGCCGCGATCGAGCGCTCCGTCTTCGAGGCGACCGGACCCTTCGACGAGAACCTCCGCGACTCCGAGGACGTCGAGTACAGCGACCGCCTCGCCGCCACCCACCGCATCCGCCTCAGCGAACTGGTGACCGGCCGCCACGACGACGTGGACCGGCTGCTGCCGATGCTCGCCGAGCAGTACCGCCGCTCCCAGCTCCTCGTCCCCGTCGCCGCCGTGGAACGCCGGCGCGGCGGCGGACTGCGGGCCAACCGTACGGGCGGCGTGCTCGCCGCCGGACTGGTCCCGCTCACGCTCCCGCTCGCCCTGCTCACCCCCTGGCTCCTCGCGGTGCCGCTCGCCTGCGCCGCGGCCTTCGCCCTGGCGGACGTGGGCCTGTCCCGCTTCGTGGCCCGCCGCAAGGGGTGGCTCTTCCTGCTCCGCTTCACCGCGCTGCACTTCGCGGTGCACCTGGCCCTCGTGCTCGGCGCGGTGGCCGGTGGCGTGCGCTGGCTGGTGGACCCGGGCTTCGGCCCCTCGGCGCGGGGCCGCCGCGCCCGCAGCGACGATCCGGCCCCGGCGGCGGCACCGTGAGCGCCGGGCCGGACCAGGAGCCGGAAGCCGTACGGCCGAGGGGCGCGCTGCGCAAGGCCGTACGGTCCGGGGCCGCGTCGCCGGAAGCCGAAGCCGAAGCCGAAGCCGAAGCCGTACGGTCCGGGGGCCTGCCGCCGGAAGCCGGACCCCCGGCCGGGGCGGCGGCGAAGGCCGCGCCTGGTCCCTCCCGGTGGGCCCGGGTGCTGCGTCCCGCCGCCGCGCTTGTTCTTGTCGCGGCCACCTGCTTCGCCGTCGGCGGTTCGCTCCGCGCGGCCGGAACGGAGCTGGCCGACGCCGCCGGCCGGCCCGGGGGAGTGCTTCTGCTGAGCGCGGCCCTGGTCGCCAACGCCGCCGGACTCGTCCTGTCCATGCTCTCCTGGCGGGTCCTCGTCGTGGACGGCGGTTCCCCCGCCCGTACCAGCGACACCGCCCGCATCTTCTTCATCGGGGTCATCAGCAAGTTCGTCCCCGGCCGGATCTGGGGCGTCCTCGCCCACGTCCAGCTCGGCAAGGCCGTCGGCATCGCCCCCGAGCGGATGATCGCCGCCTTCGGACTCGGCCTCGTCATCGGGATGACCACCGGGGCCGCCGCCGGACTCCTCGTCGCCCCGGCCGTGTTCGGCACGGGAGCCTGGGTCTTCGCCCCGCTCGTGCTGGTCGCGGCGGCGGCCGTGGCCCGGCCCGGCTGGGTGGGCCGGCTCGTCGCGTGGACGATGCGGCTGGCCCGCCGCCCCGCCGGGGCCGCCGACAGCTCGCCCCGCGCCCTGCGGCTCTCCATCGGCTGGGCGTGCGCCTCCTGGGCGGTCTCCGGACTCCACCTGTGGGTCATCGCCGTCCTGCTGGGCGCCCCGCCGCTGCTCTCCCTGCCCGTCTGCGTCGGCGGCTTCGCCCTGGCCACCGTCGCCGGAAGCCTCGCCTTCGTCCTGCCCGACGGCTGGGGAGCGCGCGAGCTCGTCCTCCTCGCCCCCCTCGGCGCGGTCATGCCGCTCTCCGCGGCCACCGCCGCCGTCATCGCCAGCCGGCTCGTCTGCGTGCTCAGCGAGGTCGCCGCCACCGGCGCCGCCCTCGCCTGGGCCCGCGCCGCCGGACCCCTGCCCGCCCCCCGACCCGCGCTCCGGGAAGGAGCCGCATGACCTCCGACGCAACCCCCCTGCTCACCGTGGACGACTGCGAACGACTGTCGACGAGCCAGGTGCACGAGTTGTACCGGTCCCACGTCAACAAGAGCCAGGTCTCCCTGATGACCTCCTTCGGCTTCGGCCGCGAACTCGTCGACCACGCCGAAGGGTCCTGGATCCACACCCGGGACGGCCGCCGGATCCTCGACTTCACCGGCGGCGTCGGCGTCCTCAACCACGGCCACAACCACCCACGGATCCTCGCCGCCCGCCGCCGCTTCCAGGAACAGCGCCGGATGGAGGTCCACAAGACCTACTTCTCGCCCTACATCGCCGCCCTCGGCCACAACCTCGCCCGGCTTCTCCCCGGCGACCTGAACCTCTCGTTCTTCCCCAACTCGGGTGCCGAGGCCGTCGAGGGCGCGGTGAAACTCGCGTACAAGTACCACGGCGGCCGCCGGCAGCAGATCCTGCACGCCGACATCAGCTTCCACGGCAAGCTGCTCGGCTCCGGCAGTCTCACCGGCAGCGCCCAGAACGCCTTCGCCTTCCCCGGCATCCCCGGTGTCTCCGCCTTCCGGTACGGCGACCTCGACTCCGTGCGGCAGGCGGTCGCCGGGGCCCGCGACGCCAAGGGGCGCTGCGACGTCTACGCGATCCTCATCGAGCCCTTCTCGGCCTCCACCATGACCGAGTGCTCCGAGGAGTTCCTGCGCGGGCTGCGGGAGTTGTGCACCGCCGAGAAGATCGTGCTGATCTTCGACGAGATCTACACCGGGTGGGGCAAGACGGGCAGCCTCTTCCACTTCATGCGCTACCCGGACCTGGTCCCGGACGTCGTGACCACCTCGAAGTCCTTCGGCGGCGGCAAGTCCTCCGTCTCCGCCTTCGTCGCCCGCGAGCCCGTCTTCCGTACGGCCTACGACAGCCTCGGCGACGCCATGCTCCAGTCCACCAGCACCACCTACTACGGCTTCGGCGAGGAGACCGCCACCGCGCTGGAAGCCGTCAACATCGCGGTCGAGGACGACTACCCGGCCCGCGCCCGCGCCATCGAACGCGTCCTGAAGCCGGGCCTGGAGAGGCTGCGCAAGCAGTACCCCGACCTCATCGCCGACGTCCGGGGCGCCGGTGCGCTGTACGGGATCTTCCTCGACGGCGGCCCCCGCCTCCTGGACCTCGCCGCGAAGATCGCCCCCGGCGGCCTCGCCCGCGACCCGCTGCTGCGTACCAAGGTCATCACCTGCGCGGTCGTCAACGCGATGTACCACGACCACGACGTGTACATGTACTACACGCTCAACGGCCGCAGCCCCCTGGTGGCCGCGCCCTGCCTGGTCGCGGGCCCCGACGAGGTGGAGATCTTCCTCGACGCCTTCGACCGGACCCTGGCCAAGGGCATGAACCGGCTGCTCACCGCCTTCTTCAAGGACAAGGCGGTGTCCCGATGGGCGGCCTGACCATCGCCGTGACCGGCGCCGCCGGCATGCTCGGTTCCCACCTCGTCGCCCGGCTCGCCGCCGACGGCCATGACGTCGTCGGGATCGACCTGCGCGAGGACCCCCACCCGCCCGCCGGCGCCCGGCACGTCGTCGCCGACATCCGCGACGGGGCCGCGCTCGCCCGCGCCTTCGACGGAGCCCACGCGCTGGTGCACTGTGCCGCCGCCCTGCCCTCCTACCCCGTCGACCAGATCCGCTCGATCACCGTCGACGGCACCCGGACCGTCCTGACCGCCGCGCACCGGGCTCGTGTCGAACGGGTCGTGCACATCTCCTCCACCGCCGTCTACGGACTGCCGAAGCGGGTCCCCACCCCGGAGGACCACCCCCGCGAGCCCGTCGACCCGTACAGCAGCGCCAAGGCCGAGGCCGAGGAGGTCTGCGAGGAGTTCCGGGGGCGCGGGATGTGCCTGCCGGTCCTGCGCCCCAAGACCTTCCTCGGACCCGGCCGGATGGGCCTCTTCTCGATGCTCTTCGAATGGGCCGAGGAACGGCGCAACTTCCCCGTCCTGGGCCGGGGCGACGTCCGCATCCAGATGTTCGGCATGGCCGACCTGGTCGACGCCGTGGTGCTCGCCCTGCACGCCCCGCCCGAGGTCGCGAACGACGTCTACAACCTGGGCGCCGCCGAGTTCGGCACCCTGCGCGAGGACTTCCAGGCCGTACTGGACGCGGCCGGGCACGGCAAGCGCGTGGTCCCGCTGCCGGCAGCACCGGCACTCGCGGTCCTGCGCGCACTGGAGCGCACCAAGCTCTCCCCGGTCTACGGGCGGCTGCTGTTCAAGCTCCTCGACGACAGCTACGTGGACATCGCCCGGGCCACCGAACGGCTCGGTTTCCGTCCCGCGCTCTCCAACCAGGACGCCATCCTCTCCACCTACGCGTGGTGGCGCACCCAGCGGCGGGGCGGCGCCCCCGCTCCCGGAGCCGGCCGGACCAGCCGGGACCCGTGGCGCCAAGGGGCGCTCGGCCTGGCCAAGGTCTTCTTCTGATCCCCTGGAGCCCTGCCGTGGACATCACCCGGTCGTCCCCCGCGCCCCTGCGCGTGGTGGCAGTCCCGCCCGAACCCGAACCCGCCGACCTCACGGCTCTGACCGAGCCCGCCGACCTCACCGCGCTGCCCCAGCCCGCCCCCGACCGGCCGTCGACGGCCGCCGCCCCCACCGCCGTACCGGAGGAACGCCGCCGCAGCCGTCCCCGTGACCTGCTCGCGCTGGTGCGCCCCGGCCAGTGGGTGAAGAACCTGGCCGTCGTCCCGCTCGCACTCCTCGACACCCATCCCTGGGGGGCCGCCGACCTCCTGCGCACCGGCTGGGCGATCCTCGGTTTCACCCTCGCCTCCGCCGTCGTCTACGTCGTCAACGACCTCGCCGACCGGGAGCGGGACCGCCTGCACCCGGTCAAGCGCCACCGTCCGATCGCCTCCGGCCGCGTCTCCCCGGCCGCCGCCACCGTCCTGGCCGGGCTTCTCGCCCTGTCGCTGACCGGCTGGGCGGTGGCCGGTCCCGCCTGGCAGTGGTGGCCCACCGCCCTCTACCTGGCGCTGAGCCTCGCGTACTCCCAGGGGCTCAAGCACGTACCGCTGGTGGACGCGTTCATCGTGGCGACCGGCTTCGTCCTCCGGCTCCTCCAGGGGGCGCTGCTCATCGGAGGCCGGCTCTCCGAATGGCTGGCGCTCTGCGTCTTCTCGCTCTGCCTGATGCTGTCCCTCGGCAAACGGCGGCACGAGATGACGGCGGTCGGCCGAGCCCACCGCCCCGCCCTGCGCGGCTACACGGTCGCCTTCCTCGACCACCTGGTCGTCCTGGTCGCCGTGCTGACCGCCGTCAGTTACGTCCTCTACCTCCGCGACGACGCGGCCCTCGCCGCCGGTGCCTCCTTCGTCATCCTGCTCTCCGCCCCTTGCGCCGTCTTCGGCCTCGCCCGCTACCTCCAGCTCCTCCTGGTCGAGGAGGGCGGCGGCAACCCCGTCCACGTCCTCTTCCGGGACCGCGCGACCCTCGTCAACGCCGGCCTGTGGGCGGTCCTCGTCGCCCTCGCCCTCCTCACGCATCCCTCCGGCTGACCGTCTCCGTCCGGCCCGCCCGTCCGCCCCTCCGACCGCCCGAAGGCGTCCCATGAACCGGAAGCACCCCCTCGTCTCCGTCGTCATCCCCAACTACAACTACGGCCGCGCCCTGGAACTCTGCCTGCGCGCCGCCCTCGCCCAGACCTACGAGCCCCTGGAGGTGCTGCTCGTCGACGACTGCTCCACCGACGACTCCGTCGCCGTCGCCGAGGCCTGCGGGGTCCGGGTGATCAGCACCGGTGTCAACAGCGGTGTCGCCACCACCCGCAACACGGGGGCGGCCCACGCCCGGGGCGAGATCGTCGTGTTCGTCGACTCCGACGTGGCGATGGAACCGGACGCGATCGCCAACGCCGTCGCCCTGCTCGACTCCGACCCCCGCATCGGCGCGGTCTGCGGCACCTACGACGCCGAACCCCTCATCCGCGACAGCCTGATCGAGGAGTACCGCTGCCTGCACCAGTTCTACTGGCTGGCCGAGACCGAGGGCCGCATCGGCACCCTGCACACCGCGATCTGCGCCATGCCCGCCCGGGTCTTCGCCGAGATCGGCCCCTTCAACCCCCGGCTGCGCCACACCGAGGACGGCGACTACGCCGCCCGCATCTGCCGGAGTTACGAGGTCCACAGCTCCACCGCCGTCCGGGGCCGGCACGACCACGACGACACCTGGCGGGTCGTCCTGCGCAAGGTCTTCCACCGCACCCGGCTGCACATCCCGCTGTACGTGCGCCGGGGCGACCTCCCCGGCGGTATCGCCACCGGCCCCCGGGCCGGGGCCAGCATCGCGGCCCTGCTCGCCCTGATCACCCTGCCGCTCGGCCTGATCGCCGCGCCCTGGCTGCTCGTCCCGGCCGCCCTGCTCGCCCTCACCCTGCTCGCGGACACCGCCCTGTACCGATTCGTGCTGCGCCGCCGGGGCCCCCTGTTCGCCGCCTACTTCGCCTTCGCGCACACCGTCGTCAACGCCGTCATCGCGGCGGGCGCGGGCGTCGGCGCCCTCCAGTGGCTGGCCTCGCGCCGCTTCCGGCGCCTGTACGAGCCGGGCGCGCACCTCGCCGCGGTACGGGCCACGCCGTGACGGGGACCCTGGCGGCGGACAGCGCCGCCCCCACGGAGGCGGACGCGGCCGACGCGGGCACACCGGCCGAACGGGAGGAGCGAGTCCGCCGGTGGCCCGGCCGGCTGCTGCTCGCCGTCGCCGTGCTGTGGGCCCTGTTCGTCGCCGCCCGCGCGCTCCTCAGCGGCCGGTGGTGGGCGTGGAACGGACTCGGTCTCGCCCCGCCCGTCTTCCATCTCCTCCTCCCGCTCGTCCTGTTGATCCCGGCCGCGCTGATCCGCCACCGGCGGCGGGCGGCCGTGGGCGTCGTCCTGGCCTCGCTCCTGCTGGGCTCCTGGCAGACCGGGCTGCACCCCGGGGCGCTGCTGCGCGGACAGCCGGCCGTACCCCCGGATGCCCTGAAGGTGGTCAACTGGAACACCTTCTTCTGGGACCAGGACAGTGACACCGACGCCTTCTACGCCTATCTGAAGTCCCACTCCGCCGACGTCTACCTCCTGCAGGAGTACCAGAACGCCCGGGGCGACGAACCCGCCCCGATCGATGATCTGGCCCGGATCCGCAGGGAGTTCCCCGGCTTCCACATCGCCACCGAGGGGGAGTTCCTCACCCTGTCCCGCTTCCCGATCACCTCGGTGCGGGCGCTGCGGCCCGACGGCCTCGCCCCGCCCGACACCTCCTGGGCCGACTACTGGAACATCCGCGTCCTGCGCACCGACATCGACGTGGACGGCGAGACCCTGTCCCTCTACAACACGCACCTGCCCGATCTGCTGAACGTCGACCGCAACCCCCTGACCGCCGCCTACCACCGCTCCGTACGGCAGCTCTCCGACCGCCGCGACCGCCACTTCCGGGCCCTGCGCGACGACCTCGACGCCAACGAGAACCCGGTGGTCCTCGCCGGGGACCTCAACGTGCTGCCGGGCACCGGTGACCTGCGCTGGTTCGACGGGCTGCGGGACGCCGCCGACGCCGGGGACTCGGTGTACCCGGCGACGTTCCCGGTGAGCGGCCCGGCCCTCTGGCGGCTCGACTGGGCGTTCGTGTCGCCCCGCGTCGACCTGCACCGGCAGTCCGTCCAGGACCCGCCCGCCGCGCTCTCCACCCACCGGCTGATCGAGCTGGACCTCTCCCTGCCCGCCTCCGGGGCCACCACCGCCCCGGCCACCGAGAAGGACCGGTCATGACCCGGCGCTCCGCGCGCTCGCCCCGCTTCGACGCGACGATCGTGCTCACCTACTACCTCCCGTACACCAGCGGGCTCACCGAAGTGGCGCGCACGGTCGCCGAAGGGCTGGCCGCGCGGGGCCGCCGGGTCGCCGTCGTCGCCTGCCGCCACGAGCCCGGGCACCCCGCACGGGAGACCGTGAACGGCGTGGAGGTGTTCCGCGCCCCGGTCGTCGCCCGCATCGGACGCGGCGTGGTCAGCCCGGGGTTCGCTCCGCTCGCCGGACGGATCGCCCGCGCCTCCCGGGTCGTCAACCTCCATCTGCCGATGCTGGAGGCCGGGATCGTCGCCAGGCTCGCCGGAGACACCCCGGTCGTCGCCACCCACCACGACGACGTCTGGCTGGCCGGCGGCGTGCTCGCCCCGCTCCAGGTCAAGGTGGTCGACGCCTCGGTGGCCGGGGCGCTGCGCCGCTCGGCCGCCGTCGTCGTCAACAACGTGGACCATGCGGAGCATTCACGCCACTGGCCCCTCATGCGGGAGCGCCGTCTGCTCTCCATCGCCCCGCCCTGCCGGGAGCGCGAGCCCGCGCCCGCCGCCTTCCGCGAGACGGCGGGCCCGCACGTCGGTTTCCTCGGCCGGATCGCCCCGGAGAAGGGGCTGCACCACCTGGTCGACGCCTTCCGGACCTTTCCGGACCCCGAGGCCCGGCTGCTCATCGCGGGGGACTACTCCAAGGTCGCCGGCGGCAGTGTCGTCGGGGCGCTGCGCACCCGGGCCGGGGACGACCCCCGCATCCGCTTCACCGGTTTCCTCCACGACGACCAGGTGGCGGGGTTCTACGCCTCGCTGGACGCCTTCGCCCTCCCGTCCGTCGCCGAGGAGTCCTTCGGTATCTCGCAGGCGGAGGCGATGATGCTCGGCGTCCCCTCGGTCGCGAGCGACGCCCCGGGGATGCGCGTCCCGGTGACGGAGACGGGTTTCGGCCGTCTCTTCCCGCCCGGCGACGCCCACGCCCTGGCTGCGGCCCTGCGCGAGGTGGCCGCCTACCCGCCGGAGCGCCGCGCCGCGGGCGGTCGCGACGCCCGCGCCCGGTACGGGACGGACCACTGCCTGGACGCCTACGACGCCCTGTTCCGGGAGGCCGGGGCACGGCGGGGCGTCCGGGGAGCCCCCGCGTGATGACGGCCGTCGCCCTCGGCGGGTCCCTGGCGAACGCGGCTGCGGGGGAACCGGGCCCGCCGCTGTGGGCCGCGCTGGCCTGGGCCGGGTTCCTCGCCGCCCACCTCGCCCTCAACGGCCGCTGGTGGTTCTGGCTGCTGCCCTCGTTGCTGCCGCCGCCCCTCTTCGTCGCGGTGCCCGCCCTGCTCCTGGTGCTCGCCGGGGTGACGGGAGACCTCGCGGCCGGAGCGGTGGCCGCCGCGGCTCTGCTGCTGGGGGCCCGGCAGTCCGGTCTGGTGCCCGCCGCACTGGTACGGGGAACGCGCCGCCCACCGCCGGACGGGGCCGTGCGCATCGTCTCCTGGAACACCCAGCACTGGTGCCAGAGCACCGACCCCGACCCGTTCTACGCCTTCCTGCGCGAGCTCGACGCCGACGTCTACCTCCTCCAGGAGTACCACCACGACCGGTTCAACGGCACCTACCGGCTGATCGACGACGAGCGGCGGCTGCGCGCCGCCTTCCCCGATCACGAGGCCGTCATCGCCCGCGGCCTGATCACCCTGTCCCGCCTTCCGGTCGCCGCGACCGTCGAGACGGCCGCCCGCCGGACCCTGCGGGTGGATCTGGAGATGCCCGGCGACGGTCGGATTCTCGCCACGTTCAATGTCCACATCCCGGTACAGCTGCGGCTGATCAGCCCGTTGCGCGCAGACTTCTACCGCGCGGTCCGCTCCCGGGCCGCCGACCGGCGGCAGGAGTACCGGGGACTCCTCGCGGACGTCGCCGACTGCCCCCATCCGGCCCTGATCGCCGGGGACTTCAACACCACCGCCGCGATCGGGGACGCCCGCCGCATCGCCCGCCTGGGCGCCGATGCCGTCGCCCTGACCGGGAAGGTCTGCCCCGTCTCCTGGCAGGCCCGCCCGGGCCTGCGCTGGTGGCGGCTGGACTGGGTGCTCAGCACACCGGGCGCCCGCGTCCACAGCTACCGCTTCCGCGATCCGCGCGGACTGTCCGACCACTGCGTCCAGGAGGTGTCCGTGTCGCTCGCCGAACCGGACGAACGGCCCCCGGCCGGCCTCCGTGTCCACCACCACGACGAAGGAACCCACCATGCGTTACCGCTACCTCGGCAAGACCGGCCTGCGGGTCAGTGAACTCTGCCTGGGCGCCATGACGTTCGGCCGGGAGGCCGACGAGACCACCAGCCACGCCCTGCTGGACCGCTTCACCGAGGCGGGCGGCACCTTCGTGGACACCGCCGACATCTACTCCGCCGGAGCCTCCGAGGAGATCCTCGGCCGCTGGCTGAAGAGACAGCGCCGCGACGACGTGGTGATCGCCACCAAGGTCCGGTACGGCACCGGGGAAGGCCAGAACGACCGCGGCCTGGGCCGCAACCACCTGATGGCCGGGGTCGAGTCGAGCCTGCGCCGGCTGGGTACCGACCACATCGACCTCTACCAGGTGCACGCCTGGGACCCCGGCACCCCGCTGGAGGAGACCCTCGCGACGCTGGACGCCCTGGTCACCTCCGGCAAGGTTCGCTACATCGGGGCCAGCAACTTCTCCGGCTGGCAGCTCCAGAAGGCCGTCGACCTCAGCCGTGCGAACGGCTGGGAGCCCTTCACCGCCCTCCAGCCGCTCTACAACCTGCTGGACCGCTCCGCCGAGTGGGAACTGCTGGAGGTCAGCCGCAACGAGGGCCTAGGCGTCATCCCGTGGAGCCCGCTGCGCGGCGGCTGGCTGAGCGGAGCGATCCGGCGCGGCACGCAACGGCCGCCCACGGGCACCCGCGTGGAGACCGCCGAGCGGCTCGGCTGGGGCGAGTCCTGGAGCGCGTACGAGGGCGACGAGCGCACCTGGCGGGTGCTGGACGCCGTGCACGAGGTCGCGGGACGCACGGGCCTGGCGGTGCCGGTGCTGGCCCTCGCCTGGCTGCTCGGCCGGCCCGGCGTCACCGCGCCCATCGTGGGCGCGCGCACCCTGGAGCAGCTGGAGACCAACCTGGGCGCCGCGGACCTGGACCTGGACCCGGCCGACGCGGACCTGCTCACCGCGGCGAGCGACCAGGCGCTCCCGTACCCGTACAGCGTGATCGAGATGGACCCCGAACTGCGCTGACGCTCCTCGCGTGACCGAAAACGGGCGGTGGCCCGGGGAGCCGATCCCCGGGCCACCGCCCTGTGTCCGTCGCGCCGGCGCCTGCGGCTCTCAGTCCGTCGGGCGCTTGAGGCGCGCCACGAACTTGTAGCGGTCGCCCCGGTACACCGAGCGCACCCACTCCACCGGTTCGCCCTGGCCGTCCACCGAATGGCGGGACAGCATCAGCATCGGCAGGCCCACGTCCGTGCCCAGCAGCCCGGCTTCCCGGGGCGTGGCGAGCGAGGTCTCGATGGTCTCCTCCGCCTCGGCGAGACGGACGTCGTACACCTCGGCGAGCGCGGTGTAGAGCGACGTGTACTTCACCAGCGAACGGCGCAGCGCCGGGAAGCGTTTGGCCGAAAGGTGCGTGGTCTCGATCGCCATCGGCTCGCCGCTGGCGAGCCGCAGCCGCTCGATCCGCAGCACCCGGCCGCCCGTCGAGATGTCCAGCAGACCGGCGAGCGTGTCGTCCGCCGTGACGTAGCCGATGTCCAGCAGTTGGGACGTCGGCTCCAGCCCCTGGGCACGCATGTCCTCGGTGTACGAGGTGAGCTGGAGGGCCTGGGAGACCTTCGGCTTGGCGACGAAGGTGCCCTTGCCCTGGATGCGCTCCAGCCGTCCCTCGACGACCAGTTCCTGG
Organism: Streptomyces rubiginosohelvolus; assembly: GCF_014649875.1. Lineage (GTDB taxonomy): Bacteria > Actinomycetota > Actinomycetes > Streptomycetales > Streptomycetaceae > Streptomyces > Streptomyces rubiginosohelvolus. The sequence goes on from NZ_BMTW01000017.1 coordinate 138,649, forward strand.
AGCGCCTGGCGCACGGTGGTGCGCGAGGTGTCGAACTCGGCGGCCAGGGTGCGTTCGGGCGGCACCGGGGTGCCCGGCGGCAGGGTGTCCGTCATATCGAGGAGATGCCGCTTGAGCCGGTAGTACTTCGGCACGCGCGCCGTGCGCGTACCGGTACCGGTCTCGCTCCCCGTACTGCCCCCGTCGGCACTCATGGCCCGCCTTCCCGACGCTTGCGTTACTGCCGTCACCGGCTCCTCCGACTGTCGCGGCTCACATGGTGGCACGGTCCGGTCACGGGTCGTCGCCCTCCCTTAGGTGTCGGTCCTATAACGGACGCGAGTGCACTTCTTATACACCCTTGACACCCCTAAAGGTCTAGGCCAAGCTCCCGGTACTGGTCTAAACCATTAAAGACCAGGTCCAGCCCCAGCAGAACTCGTCGAATGTCTTCGCGGTGGGTGGGGTTGCAGCATCCCTGAGGAGGGTTTGACGTGAAGCGCAAGCTCATCGCGGCGATCGGTGTCGCGGGCATGTTGGTTTCGGTCGCAGCGTGTGGTTCGGATGACAAGAATTCGTCCGCCGACCCCAAGGACCGCAAGGAAACCCTGACCGTCTGGCTCATGGGCGAGGCCCAGTCCACCTGGCCGGAGCTGGTCAAGGACGTCAACGCCGAGTTCAACAAGAAGTACCCGGGTGTCACCGTAAAGGTTCAGTACCAGCAGTGGGCCGACAAGGTCAAGAAGCTGGACACCTCCCTCGGTGGCGACAAATTCCCGGATGTCGTCGAACTCGGCAACACCGAGACCATGCAGTACATCCTCAATGGTGCGCTCGGAGAAATCGACCCCAAGAAGTACGAGAACTCGGACACCTGGATCAAGGGTCTGAAGGACACGTGCTCCTTCGAGGGCAAGACCTACTGCGTTCCGTACTACGCGAGCGCCCGTCTCGCCGTGTACAACAAGGACATGCTGAAGGCCGGCACCGGCAGCGACGCCCTCCCGCAGACCGAGGACGAGTTCCTCGCCGCGATGGACAAGGTCGACGCCGAGCTGGGCAAGAAGGACAAGCGCGCCTCCTCCCTCTACTTCCCGGGCCGTTACTGGTACGCCGCGATGTCCTACGTCGCCGCCTTCGGTGGCCAGATAGCCACGTACGACGAGGGCAGCAAGGAGTGGAAGGCCGCGCTCTCCACCCCCGAGGCGCAGAAGGGCCTGCAGCACTTCGTCGACCTGGTCAAGAAGTACAACAAGGCCGACGTGACGAAGGACGAGCAGGACCACGCCAACGTCATGGCCAACGAGAAGGCCGCCGTGATCTACGGCCAGGCCTGGGAGGCCGGCAGCGTCACCACCGGCGAGAACGGCAACCCGAAGCTCGAGGGCAAGATCGCCACGGCCGGTATGCCCGGCCCCGAGGGCAAGGCCCTCCCGTCCTTCATCGGCGGCTCGGACCTCGCGACCATCTCCAAGTCCAAGGTCCAGGACCTCGGCGAGGAGTGGATCTCCCTCTTCACCAACGCGAAGTCCATGGAGGTCCTCGCGTCGAAGAACATCCTCCCCAACAACGAGAAGCAGCTTGAGCCGCTGAAGCAGAAGCCGGAGACCGCCGCCATCGCCAACGCGGTGCCGGACGCCTGGTTCACGCCGATCGCGCCGGGCTGGGCCTCCGTGGAGAAGGAGGAGATCCTCCAGAACATGCTCCTGGAGATCGTCAAGGGTGCCTCCGTCGCCGACGCCAGCAAGAAGGCCGACGAGAAGATCAACGAGCTGATCAACAAGGAATCCTGACCTTCCGATCGCCAGGCGGGGGCCCGGCACCTGTGCCGGGCCCCCGCTCCTTTCCCGCAAGTGCATGCCGTGAATTCCGGGGTTCGCCCCGGACCCGCGATGGAAGGTCAGCCACGTGTCTGCCGCTGATACCAAGGCCGCCGGGCCGCCGGTCCCCGTACCACCCGTCCCGCAGGTGACCGGAAAGTCGCCGCACGACGACGCGCCCCGGGTGCAGAAGAGGAAGCGGAAGAAGGGCGAACTGCTCCCCTACTTCCTCATCCTCCCGGCGATCGTGGCGATCGCCGCCGTCTACCTCTACCCCCTCGGCAAGACGGTAGTCATGTCCTTCCAGGACATGGGCCGCCGCGAGCTGTGGTCCGGTGAGCCGGCCCCCTGGGTCGGCTTCGAGCAGTTCACGAACATCCTCGGCGACTCCGAGTTCTGGTGGGTCACCTTCCGCACGATCGTCTTCATGGCCATCTGCGTGGTGCTCACCATGGGGATCGGGCTGCTGGTCGCCCTGCTCATGCGCAGGCTCTCCACCTGGGTCCGGCTGGTGCTCACCGCCTGCCTCATCGCCGCCTGGTCCATGCCGCTGATGGTCGCCGCCTCGATCTTCCGGTTCATGGCCGACTCCGACTACGGCCTGATCAACACCCTGATCGCCAAGGTCGCCGGCGAGGACTGGCTCGGACACAACTGGTACCTCAACCCGATCCAGGGCTTCGGCATCATCACGCTGCTGGTCGTCTGGGGCGCCATCCCGTTCGTCGTCGTCACCCTGTACGCCGCCCTCACCCAGGTCCCCAAGGAACTGGAGGAGGCCGCCGCCCTCGACGGTGCCAGTGCCTACGGCATCTACAAGTTCGTCACCTGGCCGGTCATCAAGCCGGTCTTCACCATGGTCGCCACCCTCTCGGTGATCTGGGACTTCAACGTCTTCGGCCAGATCTGGCTGCTGCGCGGCAACAAGCCCGAGCCGGAGTACGAGACCCTCGGCCTCTACTCCTACTCCAAGGCGTTCGAGTCCACCTCCTTCAGCCAGGGCACCGCGATCGCCCTGATCACGGTGCTGCTGCTGTCCGGCGTGGCCGTGTACTACCTGCGCCAGCTCATGAAGACGGGAGAGGTCGAATGAGCAGCACGACCCAGACGACACAGGCGCTGCGGCCCGACCGCAAGAAGAGCCGGCTCCACCTCGACATCATCGGCCTCGGTATCGCCCTGGTCATGGTCTTCCCGGTCTACTGGCTGGTCATCAGTGCCCTGCGGCCCAACCGGGAGATCCGCAGCTACGACCAGACGCTCTGGCCCACGTCGATCACCTTCGACAACTTCGTCCGGGCCACCGAGCAGCCGAACTTCGGCACCGCCATCCAGTCCAGCCTGATCGTCGCCGTCACCGCCGTGGTCGGCGGCATGATCATCGCGACGCTGGCGGCCCTGGCGATCGGCCGGTTCCGGTTCTTCGGCCGCAAGGCCCTGGTCCTGATCATGATCCTGGTCCAGATGCTGCCGCCGACGGCGATGCTCATCCCCATCTACGCCCAGCTCAACGCGATGGGCGGGATCGACGAGTACTGGGGACTGATCGTCGTCTACCTCGTCTCCACGCTGCCCTTCGCCACCATCATGATCCGCGGCTTCGTCGTGAACATCCCGGTGGAGCTGGAGGAGTCCGCGATGGTGGACGGCTGCACCCGCTTCCAGGCCTTCCGCCGGGTGATCTTCCCGCTGCTCGCCCCCGGGCTCGCCGCCGCGTCGATCTTCGCCCTGGTGAACGCGTGGAACGAGTACCTCTTCGCGTACATCCTGATCAACGACAACTCCAAGTACACGCTGAACGTCTGGCTGATGACGTTCACGACCGAGCGCGGAACGGACTACGGCGCCCTCATGGCCGCATCGACCATGATCGCCATCCCCGTCGTCGTGTTCTTCATGATCATCCAGAAGAAGATGGCCACCGGCCTCACTTCCGGCGCCGTGAAGGGATAGTGCGGGCCCATGACCACCCTCGTCTCCACCACGGACACGGTGACGCGCGACGCGCTCGCCGTGCTCCAGCCCGGATTCACCGGAACCACCGCACCGGACTGGCTGCTGCGCCGCGTCGGTGAGGGCCTCGCCTCCGTGGGCCTGTTCGGCCGCAACATCACCTCGCCCGAGCAGCTCACCGCGCTCACCGCGCGGCTGCGCGCCGAGCGGGACGACGTCCTCGTCGCCATCGACGAGGAGGGCGGCGACGTGACCCGCCTGGAGGTCACGCACGGCTCCTCGTTCCCCGGCAACTTCGCGCTCGGCTCGGTGGACGACGTCCACCTCACCCGGGCCGTGGCCCAGGAACTCGGCCGCCGGCTCGCCGAGTGCGGCGTCAACCTCAACTGGGCGCCGTCCGCCGACGTCAACTCCAACCCGGGCAACCCGGTCATCGGCGTACGCTCCTTCGGCGCCGACACCCGGCTGGCCGCCCGGCACACCGCCGCGTACATCGAGGGGCTCCAGGCCGCCGGCGTCGCCGCCTGCACCAAGCACTTCCCCGGACACGGTGACACCGCGGTCGACTCGCACCTCGCGATGCCCCGCATCGATGTGGACCTCGACACCTTGCACGCCCGTGAGCTGGTGCCCTTCCGGGCGGCCATCGCCGCGGGTTCCAAATCGGTGATGAGCGCGCATATCCTGCTTCCCGCACTCGATCCTGACCGCCCGGCGACCCTGAGCCCGCAGATCCTCACCGGTCTGCTGCGCCAGGAGCTGGGCTACGACGGCCTGATCGTCACGGACGCCGTGGAGATGGACGCCATCGCCGGTGCGTACGGCATCGAGCGCGGGTCCGTCCTCGCCCTCGCGGCGGGCGCCGACGCCATCTGTGTGGGCGGCGGCCTGGCCGACGAGGAGACGGTGCTGCGGCTGCGCGACGCCCTCGTCGCGGCCGTGCGCAGCGGGGAACTGACCGAGGAGCGGCTCGCCGACGCGGCCGCCCGTGTACGAGCCCTGGCGTCCTGGACGCAGAGGGTTCGGGGGGACATCCGGGAGTCGGGCGCGGCAGTGCAGGAGGGGACCGCGCCCGGCACCGGAGTCAGCTCCGACATAGGTCTGATCGCCGCCCGCCGCGCGGTCCGGGTGACCGGCTCCGGCGACCGGCTGACCGAGGCGGCGTACGTGGCCTCGTTCGGCGCGGAGGCGAACATCGCGGTCGGCGACGAGACCCCGTGGGGCATCGCCGCCGAGCTGGAGCGGATCCTGCCCGGCACCGGCACGGACACCTACACCGCCGGGACCACCGCTGTGGTGGACGCGATCCTGGCGGCGGCGGGGGAGCGGCGCATCGTCGCCGTGGTCCGCGACGAGCACCGGCACGCCTGGATGGGCGCGGCGCTCGACGCCCTGCTGGCGGCCCGCCCGGACACGGTCGTGGTCGAGATGGGCCTGCCCCAGTCGGACCCCCGGGGCGCGCTGTACATAGCCACCCACGGCGCGGCAAGGGTCTGCGGAGTGGCAGCGGCGGAAGCACTGACCGGCACGAAGACCTGACAGGCCAGCCAGATCAAGCCCGTCCGGCGATTGAGGACAAAGCCTCCCGCCGGACGGGCTGCACCATTTCCTCACCGAACACCGAACACCGCACGGCAAAGGGCCGGGACACCACAACGGCGTCCCGGCCCTCCGCCGTAACGGGGCGAGGGGCGAAGCCCTACAGCCCCTGCCACCCCGGCTTCGCCGCATACGTGGCCCGGAAGTAGTCCGCCAGCTTCAGCTTCGACGCCGCCGCCTCGTCCACCACCACCGTCGCGTGCGGGTGCAGCTGGAGCGCCGACGCGGGCACGATCGAGGCGACCGGCCCCTCCACGGTCTGGGCGACGGCCTCCGCCTTGCCCTCGCCGGTGGCGAGCAGGATCGGGTGCCGGGCGTCCAGGATCGTCCCGATGCCCTGCGTGATCACGTGGTGCGGCACCTGCTCGATGTCGTCGTCGAAGAAGCGCGCGTTGTCCACCCGGGTCTGCTCGGTCAGCGTCTTGATCCGGGTGCGCGAGGCGAGCGAGGAGCACGGCTCGTTGAAGCCGATGTGCCCGTCCGTGCCGATGCCCAGCAGCTGGAGGTCGACGCCGCCCGCCTCCGCCAGCGCCCGGTCGTACGCCTCGCAGGCCGCCTGGACGTCCTCGGCCGCGCCGTCGGGACCCATGAAGGAGGCCTCGGAGAGCCCGAGCGGCTCGACGACCTCGCGCAGCACCACGGAGCGGTACGACTCCGGGTGGCCCGCGGGCAGCCCGACGTACTCGTCGAGCTGGCAGATCCGGGCGCGCGACGCGTCGACCGCGCCGGAGGCGACCTTCGACGCGAGCGCGCGGTAGATGGGCAGCGGGGTCGAGCCGGTGGCAACGCCGAGCAGGGCGTCGGGCTTGCGGCGGAGCAGCGCGGCGATGGCCTCCGCGATCAGTTCGCCGCCTGCCGTGGCGTCCGGGACGATGACAACTTCCACGCTGTGCCTGCCGATCTGACTAGAGGTGGAGGTGGTATAGACCAATCAAACTCCAATTTAGCAGAATCGGGCAGCCGTACGGAGAGGAGTCCACACACCGGCGGCCCGCATCCCCGCCCGCCCCGGCCCGCTGGCGGCCCACGGGATTGCCTGGTCGACTTGTCCGGTACGGCGACACCGCAGCCGACAGCGCAGGGAGGCCCCCACATGTCCGCCACCTTCCCGGTCGACCCGGGCGGCCGGGGCGAGGAGCCCGGCCGCATCATGTCCGGCGAGATGGCCGAGCAGCCCGCGATGCTGCGCCGCATCCTCGACCGGGGCGCGCCCCGCATCCGCGAGGTCGCCGCCGAGATCGCCGCCCGGAAGCCCCGCTTCGTCCTGCTCACCGCGCGCGGCACTTCCGACAACGCGGCGCTCTACGCCAAGTACCTGCTGGAGATCCGCCTCGGCCTGCCCTGCGGCCTCGCCTCGATGTCCACCACGACGGCGTACGGGGCCAAGCCGGATCTGCGGGACGTCCTCGTGATCACCGTCAGCCAGTCGGGCGGCTCACCGGACCTGGTGGCCTCGACGCAGGCGGCCCGGGACGCCGGAGCCGTCACCCTCGCCGTCACCAACAACCCGGACTCCGCGCTCGCCGCCGTGTCCGAGTACCACATCGACATCCTGGCGGGCCCGGAGAAGGCGCTCCCGGCCACCAAGACGTACACCGCCTCCCTGCTCTCCCTGTACCTCTTCGTGGAGGGCCTGGGCGGCCACGACGGCACCGAGGCCGCCGGGGGCCTGCCCGACCTCGCGGGCGCGATCCTGGGCCGCCGGGCCGAGGTGAAGGCGCTGGCCTCCCGCTACCGCTTCGCCGAGCGCATGGTGATCACCTCGCGCGGCTACGGCTATCCGACGGCCAAGGAAGCCGCCCTGAAGCTCATGGAGACCAGCTACATCCCCGCTCTCTCCTACTCCGGCGCGGATCTGCTGCACGGTCCGCTGGCGATGGTCGACAACATCTCCCCGGTGATCGCCGTGGTCACCGACGGCCGGGGCGGCGAGGCCCTCCAGCCGGTGCTGGACCGGCTGCGTGGCCGCGGTGCGGATCTCTTCGTCGTCGGCCCCAAGGCTCAGGTGGAGGCGGCGTCGGCCGGCTTCTCGCTGCCCACGGCGGGCGTCCCGGAGGAGTTGCAGCCGATCCTGGAGATCCTGCCGCTGCAGATGCTGGCGTACGAGGTGACGATCGCCCGGGGCCAGGACCCGGACGCGCCCCGCGCCCTGGCGAAGGTCACGGAGACCCGCTGAGGGCTGAGGCGGTACGGCCCCGAAAACACCCGCGGGCCGCGGCGCCGGGATGGGACCCTCAGCCCAACCGGCACCGCAGCCCGGAGCTACCTGGCCGGCGGTGTGCGGTGCCCCCGGCCACTGGAGGCACCGGCGCGGTCAGGGCAGAGAGCGCCGGGTCCTCGGTCCACTCTCCTGTGCGGGGAGAGCGGAGGTCTTGATGAACATTGTGGACTAGACCAATACTCGTGTCCATCCGTGTGCACGACATTCTCGGGCCGACCGCCGCCCCTGTCCATCGTCGTACCTTCCTACACCTGCACGGCTCATCGGCCCCAGCGGTTCGAACGCCTTCGGTGACCCCAGGTACGCTCCACACGTGCCCTCCATGAACGACCTCGTCCGCCAGCACACCGCTCTGAGCGACACCGACCTCGAGTGGCTCCATCTGCTGGTCTCGGAGTGGCAGCTGCTCTCCGACCTGTCCTTCGCCGACCTCGTGCTGTGGGTGCCCACCCGCGACGGCACGCGGTACGTCTCCGTCGCCCAGATGCGCCCCAACACCGGGCCCACCTCCTACCAGGACGACATGGTCGGCCACCTGGTCCCGCGCGGCCGCCGCCCGCTGCTCGACGCGGCCCTGGACGAGGGCCGGATCGTGCGCGAGGGCGACCCGGAGTGGCGCGAGGAGGTGCCCGTACGGGTCGAGTCCATCCCCGTACGCCGTGACGGGCGGGTGCTCGGCGTCATCGCCCGCAACACCAACCTGCTCACCGTGCGCACCCCCTCCCGGCTGGAGCTCACCTACCTCCAGTCCGCGTCCGACCTGGCCCAGATGATCGCCGCCGGGTCCTTCCCCTTCCCCGGCCAGCAGGTCGACATGGACGCCTCCCCGCGCGTGGGCGACGGGCTGATCCGGCTCGACGCCGACGGGATCGTCCAGTACGCCAGCCCCAACGGCCTCTCCGCCTACCACCGTCTCGGCCTCGCCTCCGACCTGGTCGGCCACCACCTCGGTACCGTCACCGCCGAACTGGCCCCGTCGCGGGGGCCGGTGGACGAGGCCCTGGTCAAGGTGGCGAGCGGTTACGCGCCCCGCGAGTTCGAGGTGGAGTGCGCGGGCGGGGTGATCCAGCTGCGGGCCATCCCGCTCAAGCCCAAGGGCGTCCGGATCGGCTCCCTGGTCCTCCTGAGGGACGTCACCGAACTGCGGCGTCGCGAGCGCGAATTGATCACCAAGGACGCGACCATCCGGGAGATCCACCACCGGGTGAAGAACAACCTCCAGACGGTGGCCGCCCTCTTGCGCCTCCAGTCCCGCCGGATGGACTCCGAGCAGGGCCGTGAGGCCCTCAACGAGGCGGTCCGGCGCGTCGGTTCGATCGCCATCGTCCATGAGACGCTGTCCCAGAATCTGGACGAGCGGGTCGAGTTCGACGAGATCGCCGACCGGGTCATCGCGATGGTGTCGGAGATCTCCCCGGGCAAGGTGACCTGCCGGCGCACCGGACGCTTCGGCATCCTCGACGCCGAGGTCGCCACCCCGCTCTCCATGGTGCTGACCGAGGTGCTGCAGAACGCCCTGGAGCACGCCTTCGCCGTGGCCGACCACGGGACGGTCGAGGTCTCCGCCGTGCGCGGCGGGTCGCCCACCGAGGGGCGGTTGCTGATCACCGTCACCGACGACGGGCGCGGCCTGCCCGAGGGGTTCGACCCGAAGCAGGCAGGCAACCTCGGGCTCCAGATCGTACGGACGCTGGTGGAGGGGGAGTTGGGCGGGACGTTCGGCATGGTCCCGGCCCCCGAGCGCGGCACCCAGGTGGTGCTGGACCTCCCGGTGCAGGGTCTCAAGTAGCGGGGCAGTCCCGGGCAACCGGGCGCACACAGCAGAGCGGGCCCGGACCGTGGTGACGGTCCGGGCCCGCTCCGTGATGCTCACGTTGCGATGCGCTTCGGGGTACTGCGCGCTGCGACTCGAAGGCGGGGCTGTGCGTACGCTCTGTACGCGCCGCCGGGCTGAGGCTTGGTGCGGGGTGTTGCTCAGGCGCTGGCGTTACGCGCCCGGTTGCGAGCGGCGCGGCGCTTCATCGCGCGGCGCTCGTCCTCGCTGAGGCCACCCCAGACGCCGGAGTCCTGGCCGGACTCGAGCGCCCACTGCAGGCACTGCTCCATGACGGGGCAGCGGCGGCAGACAGCCTTGGCTTCCTCGATCTGCAGCAGCGCAGGACCGGTGTTGCCGATGGGGAAGAACAGCTCGGGGTCTTCCTCACGACAAACGGCGTTGTGACGCCAGTCCATGGCTGCTACCTCTCCTTGGTATTACACGTTTGTTGCTTGTGAATGTGAACGCTTTCACGAATCCCCCCGCAGGTGACGGGCCGACCCCCAGATGGACTGGGTGTGGTCTGTGATGGTGAGGAGGGGTTCTGGCTCTCAGTGGAGGCCGGTGTTGCGGGCCGTCCCGATCGCCATGAAGAGATTCCCAAACCTGGGCGACGGATACAACCCCTTCTGGAAAGTTTTTTTTGATTCCTCGGTGTCGACTAGGTCACAGGCGCACTTCTTGGGGGTGGGACCCAGTCCAAACGTTCGAGTTAAAGGACTTTCGGCCCTTCCACTCACACAATCACACGCAGTGCACGGCGTACGCCTGTGAACGTCACGCTCGTACGCAGTCCCAGGTGGTCACCGTCCATCTGGAAGGGCAGTGGAACCTTTGAATGCAAGGTGAAGTCCGTGAGGTCATGCCGTGAAACGGCATGCTTCCCGCGCGGCCCCTTCTCGGGGCTCGAAGTGAGCAGCTGGGTGCCGTACAGGGCCACCGCCGGAGTGGACAGACGCTTCAGTCCGAGGACGTCCAGCGCGGTGTCGAAGGAGGCCTTCGGCGAGGCGTAGACCGGACGATTGCCCAGGTAGGTCCAGGGTGCGGTGTTGCAGATTATGGAGAGCGCGAGGTCGGTCACCGGGTCCTGGCCGGGCACGTCGAGCGTGATCGTCCCGTGTCTGCGGTGGGCCTCGTTCAGGAACTGCCGCACCACCTGGCGTACGTACAGGGCGTGCGTCGAGCGCTTGCCGCCCTCGCGTTTCTGTTCGACCCGCCCGACGACTCCGGCGTCGAACCCGAGTCCGGCACAGAAAGTGAACCAGCGTTCGGGGACGGACTCGTCCTCCGTGCCCGGGGTGCCGGCGGCCAGGCCCAGACCAACCGTGCGTTCGGTCCGGTTCTCCAGGGCGTCCAGGATCGCGCCGGTCGCCTCCACCGCGTCGTTCGGCAGCCCCAGGGCGCGCGCGAAGACATTCGTGGACCCGCCGGGCACCACGGCGAGCTTCGGAAGGCTGTCCACGTCCGGGCCCCGGTGCAGCAGCCCGTTCACGACCTCGTTCACCGTGCCGTCGCCGCCGAGGGCGACCACCAGATCGATGTCGTCGCTGTCCGCGGCCCGCCGCCCCAGATCCCGTGCGTGCCCCCGGTACTCCGTGGTCACCGCCTCCAGCTTCATCTCGCTGGCCAGCGCGTGGATGAGCACGTCACGGGTGCGGGCACTGGTGGTGGTAGCAGCTGGATTGACCACGAGGAGTGCGCGCATGACGGCCAGCCTACCTACCGGGCGGTTCGAGACCGAAGCCCCGGTTCGCTGCGCTCCAGGGCGGTGACGGAGCGTGACGCCCTACCCCGGTGCACCGCCGAACGGGTGCGGCTCCCGCGCACCCCGGCTTCACTTCCGGGCCCCGGGGATGCCAACCTGAAAGGCGTGAGCACTCAGCAGACACCGTCCACGCCGTCGCCCTCCACCGCGGAGCGCCCGACCAGGATCACCGTCCTCGCCGGGGTCAACGCCCTCGAAGGCGTGGCTCTCGCCGTCGGCGGGATCTACCTGCTGATCATGGGGCTGCTCGGAAAGCTGGAAAGCACGCAGCAGGCGGAGACGGTCGGGATCACCCTGGTCGCGCTCGGCGCCATCCCGCTGATCGCCGCCCGCGGACTGCTGCTGCTGCGCAGCTGGAGCCGGGGGCCCGCGCTGATCACCCAGATCATGGCGCTGCCGGTGGCCTGGACGCTGCTGCGCTCGCAGGGTGCGCTGATCCCCACCGGGATCGTTCTCGCGGTGGTCGCCGTCACCGGCCTCGTGCTCGTCCTGAACCCGGCGACCACCCAGGACCTGGGCATCCGCCGGGGGCCGAGGACGACCCCCGACGCCTGAGCCTCACGGCCCCGCTCGTCGCCCCTCGGCTCACTCCTCGACGAGCAGCCGCTCGCGGAGCTGCGCCAGGGTGCGGGCCAGCAGCCGCGAGACGTGCATCTGCGAGATGCCGACCTCCTGGGCGATCTGCGACTGGGTCATGTTCCCGAAGAACCGCAGCAGCAGGATCCGCTTCTCGCGCGGCGGCAGGTCCTCCAGGAGCGGCTTGAGCGACTCCCGGTACTCCACGCCCTCCAGCGCCTCGTCCTCCGAGCCCAGCGTGTCCGCCACGGCCGGCGACTCGTCGTCCGTGTCCGGCACGTCCAGCGAGAGCGTGCTGTACGCGTTGGCCGACTCCAGGCCCTCCAGCACCTCCTCCTCGGAGATGCCGAGCCGCTCCGCCAGCTCGTGCACGGTCGGCGAACGGCCGTGCTGCTGGGAGAGCTCCGCGGTGGCCGTGGTCAGCGAGAGACGCAGCTCCTGGAGGCGGCGCGGCACCCGCACCGCCCAGCCCTTGTCCCGGAAGTGGCGCTTGATCTCGCCGACCACCGTGGGAGTGGCGTACGTCGAGAACTCCACCCCCCGGTCCGGGTCGAACCGGTCCACGGACTTGATCAGCCCGATCGTGGCGACCTGCGTCAGGTCGTCCAGCGGCTCGCCGCGATTGCGGAACCGGCGGGCCAGGTGCTCCACCAGCGGCAGATGCATGCGCACCAGCCGGTTGCGGAGCTCCGCCTTCTCCGCGGAACCGTCGGGCAGCTCCCGCAGCTCGAAGAACAGGGCCCGGGCCCCGCTGCGGTCGTGTGGATCGTGGTGCCCGTGCTCGCTCATCTGGCCCGCCCGCTCTGCCTGCGACTGCTGCTCCACCGCGACGTCGAAGCCCTCGGGCCCGTCCGCTCCGTCCTCCGGATGCGGTCGGGCCTGTTGCTCCGGGATGCCTGCTGGGCGCACCACCCCGGATCGGATCGTCTCGTCCCGCACAGGACCGTCCCCGTTCCCGTCGCTCACGCCGGCCCGGGGCCCGCGCCGCGCTGTTTGTAGAGGCTGATGCTGACCGTACGGTCGTCCGCGACCGTGGAGTCGACCTTGCCGGCCAGCGCGGAGAGCACCGTCCAGGCGAAGGTGTCGCGCTCGGGCGCCCGGCCGTCGGTGGTGGGCGCCGACACCGTCACTTCGAGGGAGTCGTCGACGAGACGGAAGACGCAGCTGAGGACCGAGCCCGGCACGGCCTGCTGGAGCAGGATCGCGCAGGCCTCGTCGACCGCGATGCGAAGATCCTCGATCTCGTCGAGAGTGAAGTCCAAACGCGCTGCGAGACCGGCCGTGGCCGTTCGCAGCACCGACAGGTAGGCACCCGCAGCGGGCAGCCGGACTTCCACGAAGTCCTGATTCCCGGGCTCGCCTGCGATCTGGGACACCCTCACCTCCAAGGTGGCACAAACTCTTTCGAGGTTCCGGGAAGGGTGGCCCGGAGCCATGCGGTCCGTCGACGGTTCTTCGGCTCGGCGACGTTATCGGATCCATGATGCCGTGTCGTACGGACCCCACACCGCGACCGTCACTCATGGTAACTCCATGAGTACGGAAAGTGGCTAGGGGTCTGCGGCGTCCAATTGCGAAGAACCGGCGCCGCATTGACGTACCCAGGCGTCAGACGATCGAACCGTCCTCGAAGCACCAGCGCCAGCTCTCGTCCGGCTCGAAGCTCCGCATCACGGGGTGACCGGTCGCCCGGAAGTGTCCGGTGGCGTGCCGCAGCGGCGACGAATCGCAGCAGCCGACGTGCCCGCAGGTCAGACAGAGCCGCAGCTGTACGGGGTGGGTGCCCGCCTCCAGGCACTCGGGACACGTCTTCCCGAGCGGTACGGGCTCGGGGCGTGGCAGTTCCGCTACATGCGCACACTCGCTCATGATGGGCAGGTTACGACGGATCGAGGACGGTGGGATGGACGCGCTGCCGCTGATCGCCCTGGTCGCCGTGAGTGCGGCGGTGGCCGGTGCGGCCCGCCGCACTCCGGTGCCCGCCCCGCTCGTGCTGGTCGCCGTAGGCCTCGTGGCCGGCTACCTGCCGGGCGTCCCGACGTACCACCTGGACGCCCATGTCGTCCTCCCGCTGCTGCTTCCGCCGTTGCTCCATACGGCGGCCCTGGACAGCTCCTACCTGGATCTGCGGGCCAACATCCGGCCGGTCGCCCTGCTCTCCGTGGGCTACACCCTCTTCGCCACCGTGGCGGTGGGCTGGCTCGCGTACCGGATCATCCCGGACCTGCCGCTGACCGCCGCCCTGGTCCTGGGGGCGGTCGTCGCCCCGCCGGACGCCGTGACGGCCGCCGCGATCGCCCGCCGGGTCGGGCTGCCCGCCCGGGTGACCACGATCCTCCAGGGCGAGTCCCTGGTGAACGACGCCACGGCGATCACCGCCTTCAGGGTGGCGCTGGCCGCGGCCGTGGGGGAGGGGATGAGCTGGGGCGCCGGAATCGGCGAGTTCCTGCTCGCCGCGATCGGCGGGGTCGGTGTCGGGCTGCTGCTGATGGTGCCGCTGCACTGGCTGCGCACCCACCTCAAGGAAGCGCTCCTCCAGAACACGCTGTCCCTCCTGATCCCCTTCGTGGCGTACGCGGCGGCCGAACGGGTGCACGCCTCCGGTGTCCTCGCCGTGGTCGTCGTCGCCCTCTATCTGGGGCACCGTTCCTGGCAGGTCGACTTCGCCACGCGTCTTCAGGAAGCGGCCGTCTGGAAGATGGTGGCGTTCATCCTGGAGTCCTCGGTGTTCGCGCTGATCGGCCTCCAGCTGCCGTTCGTCCTGAAGGAGCTCGGCCCGTTCGGCGTCGAGGAGGCCATCGGTTACGCGGTCGTGGTCTTCGTGGCCGTCGTCGTGGTCCGCTTCCTCTGGGTCTACCCGGCCACCTATCTGCCCCGGTGGCTCTCCCGGCGGGTGAGGGAACGGGAGCCCGGCACCGACTGGACCGCGCCGCTCATCGTCGGCTGGGCCGGGATGCGCGGAGTCGTCTCGCTCGCCGTCGCGTTCTCCATCCCGCTGGTCACGCAGGACGGCGAACCGTTCCCGGCCCGCAGCCTGGTGCTGTTCCTGACCTTCACCACCGTCATCGGGACGCTGGTGATCCAGGGCCTGACCCTGCCCGTCCTCGTCCGCGTACTGAAGCTGCCGCACCCCGACCCGCAGACCGTCACACTCATCGAGGCGCAGGCCCAGAGCGAGGCGTCCGAGGCGGCGGAGGCCCGGCTGCGGGAACTGCTCGACGACCCGCACAACAGCCTCCCGCCGCCGCTGGCCGACCGGCTGCACACGGTGCTGGAGCGCCGCCGCAACGCCGTCTGGGAGCGGCTGGGCGCCGCCGACCCGGTCACCGGCGAATCGGCGGACGACACCTACCGGCGGCTGTCGCGGGAGATGATCGAGGCCGAACGCGAGGTCTTCGTCCGGCTCCGGGACGAGCGGCGGATCGACGACGAGATGATGCGGACGTTGCTGCGCCGGCTGGACCTGGAGGAGGCGGCCGCCTACCGGGAGACGGACGACTCCTGAAGCGGCGCGTCCGGGGCGCCGGTGATCACGGCCGCCACCCGGGTGCCCGGCGCGAACGCCCCCTCGTCGGTCAGCGCGGTCAGCGCGAACAGCAGCTTGGCGACGTAGACGCGCTCCACGGGCAGCCCGTGCCGGTCCTCGAAGCCGTCGGCGAAGGCGTCCAGTTCCGGGGTCGTACGGGCGTAGCCGCCGAAGGCGAAGCGCTCCTCCAGCGCCCAGTCCCCGGCCGGGCCGCCGAACGCCTCGCGCTGGAGCCGCGTCACCTCCCCGGCCAGGAAGCCACCGCCGACCACCGGCACGCCCAGCGCCCGCTGCCCGGGATCCAGCCCGCCGGCGAGCCCGGCCAGCGTGCCGCCGGTCCCGCAGGCCACGGCCGCCACATCGGCCTCTCCGGCCAACTCGCGCCCCAGCGCCGTACAGCCCTGTGCGGCCAGGGCGTTGCTGCCGCCCTCCGGGATGACCTTCACGTCCCCGAACCGGCTCAGCAGCCCCGCCAGGACCTCGGGGGACGCCTTCGCCCGGTACGTCGTACGGTCCACGAAGTGCAGCCGCATCCCGTCGGCCGCGCACCGGGCCAGCGAGGGGTTGAGCGGCCGGTGCGCCAGCTCGTCGCCGCGGACGACGCCGACGGTCCCGAAGCCCAGCAGCCGCCCGGCCGCCGCGGTGGCCCGGAGATGGTTGGAGTACGCGCCCCCGAACGTGAGCACGGTGCGCCCGGCGGCGGCTTCCAGATTGAGGGCGAGTTTGCGCCACTTGTTGCCCGGCAGATCGGGGTGGATCAGATCGTCCCGCTTGAGGAACAGCCGCACCCCGCGGCGGGCGAAACTCTCGTCGTGGACCTCCTGCAAGAGGGAGGGGAGGCGGGGCCGCAGGAGGGCGTCGAGGCGGGGCGGGCCGGGGGGCGGGCTGGTCACCCGCTCATTGTCGCCTGCCTGCTGCGGGGACGGCGTTTCAGGAAGAGGCCAGCCAGAGGTCCGGGCCGAACACCTCGTAGTGGATGTCGGCCGGCCGGACTCCGGCTTCCAGCAGCCGGCCCCGGACGGCCCGCATGAAGGGGAGCGGGCCGCACAGATAGGCGTGCGTTCCGGGTCGTACGGTGACGCCGTCCAGGTCGACGAGGCCGGTGCGGTTCGCCGGCCGGCCTGCCTCCGGGGCCTCGTACCAGAAGTGCGCCTCGGCGTCCGGGAGCTTCTCCGTCAGCCGTACGTGATCGGTGCGCAGGGCGTGGTCGGCCGGTGAGCGGTCGCCGTGCACGACGGTGACCGGGCCCTGGTGGCCCTCCTGGGCGAGGTACTCCAGCATCGACAGCATGGGGGTGCAGCCGATGCCCGCCGAGGCCAGCAGCAGGGGCGCGTCCAGGTGGTCCAGCACCAGGTCCCCGTAGGGGACGGAGAGGCGCAGCAGGTCACCCGCGCGGGTGTGCTCGTGCAGGTGGCCGGAGACCTCGCCGTCGGGCGAGCCCTGGCCGCGCACGCGCTTCACGGTGATCGACCGGAGCCGGGAGCCGGGTGCGCAGGAGAGGCTGTACTGGCGTATCTGGCGCGCCCCGTCCGGGAGTTCGACCTGTACGGAGACGTACTGGCCGGGCCGGAAGGCGGGCGCGGGCCCGTCCTCGGCCGGGCGCAGCAGGAAGGTGGCGACGTCCTCGGTCTCCTCGACCCGGGCGGCCACCTCCCACGCGTGCCAGACGTCGCCCGCCAGGACGCCCTGCTGGGCGTAGAGGCGTTCCTCGACGGCGATCAGGGAGCCCGCCATCAGCCAGTAGACCTCGTCCCAGGCGGCGGCGACCTCCGGGGTGACCGCGTCGCCCAGGACGTCGGCGATGGCCGCGAACAGATGGGTGTGCACCACCTCGTAACTCTCCGGGGTCACCCCGAGCGAGGCGTGCTTGTGGGCGATCCGGTCCAGCATCACGTCGGGCCGGGTGCCGGGCCGCTCGACCAGCGCGGTCGCGAACGCGGCGATGGAACCGGCCAGGGCCCTGCGCTGATCGCCTGGGGCCTGGTTGCCCCGGTTGAACAGGTCCCGCAGCAGCTCGGGGTGGGCGGCGAAGAGCTTCTCGTAGAAGAGGTCGGCGATGTCCCCGATGGCCGCGCCGACGACGGGAAGGGTGGCGCGGACGGTGGCGGTGGACCGGTCGGAGAGCATGAGGCTCCTTGTTATTGGAATGCTGGATGCGTATTTAAGGGCAAGGGGAACTCGCCCCGCACGGGTGTGCGTGAGGGTGCGGGGCCGGGACGGGGTCAGCCGGGTGGTGGGCCGCTGCCGATGCCCAGCAGGAGCGGGCCGGTGGGGGAGGCGACGAGGTCGGTGACGGTGATCGGGTCCAGTGCGGCGTAGAAGGCCTCCTGGGCTCCGCGCAGGGCCCCGCGCAGTCGGCAGGCGGAGCGGAGCGGGCAAGGGGTGTCGCCCTCGCACTCGACGACCTCCTCCGGCCCCTCCAGCTCCCGCACCACCGAGCCGATCGACGCGGATCGGCCGGCCGAGGTCAGGGTGAGTCCGCCGCCCCGGCCGCGCCGGGCGTCGAGGAGGCCGAGATGCTGGAGCCGGGCGACGACCTTCGCGGCGTGGGTGTACGGGACCCGCATGGTGGCCGCCACCTCGCGGGTGGTCGGCGCTTCCGTGCCCTCGGCGACGGCGAGCCGCATGAGGACGCGGAGTGCCACGTCGGTGAATCTCGTCAGCCGCATGAGGTCACCGTAGATAAGTTGCACAGATGATGCAAATTAAAGGGGTGGTCCGGTGGCGGGGATCAACGTGCCCCGCCTGAAGGCGGATTAGTCACACTCTTTTGTGTAATGGCGGGTCTCCCCCTCCTGCTGAAAGTCTTTTCCTCGCAGGTCAGCCCATGATCGAGAGGACGTCAGATGTCCGTTGGTGAAGAGGTTCGCGACACGCAGGCGCCACCGCAGCAGAGTCTGGGGACGGCAGCTGCGCGGAACCTCGCGACGACCACCAAATCCGCGCCGCAGATGCAGGAGATCACCTCGCGGTGGCTGCTGAAGATGCTGCCGTGGGTGCAGGTACAGGGCGGTACGTACCGGGTGAACCGTCGGCTCAGCTATTCGGTCGGCGACGGCCGGGTGACCTTCGTCCAGACCGGGGACCGGGTGGCCGTGATCCCCGCCGAGCTGGGGGAGCTGCCCGCTCTGCGGAACTTCGGGGACGAGGAGGTCCTCGCCGAGCTCGCCCGCAGGTGCGAGCAGCGGGACGTGGCCGCGGGGGAGGTGCTCGCCGCCTCGGGGGACGCGGCGGACCGGGTCTATCTGCTGGCGCACGGCAAGGTCGAGAAGATCGGCTCCGGCCTCTACGGGGACGAGACGGAGCTCGGGGTCCTCGCCGACGGCGCGTACTTCGGCGACCAGAGCCTGGTCGACGGCTCCGCCGTCTGGGAGTACACCGCCCGCGCGGTCACCCCGTGCACGCTCCTCACCCTGAGCCGGGCCGACGTGTACAACCTCGCGGAACGCGCCGAATCCCTGCGCGGCCACCTCGCCGGACTGCTCTCCATCCCGCATCAGCGGACCAACCACTACGGCGAGGCGGCGATCGACCTCTCCGCCGGCCATGTCGGCGAGGCGGTCGTCCCGCACACCTTCGTCGACTACGACGCGGCACCCCGCGAGTACGAACTGAGCGTCGCCCAGACCGTGCTGAAGGTCCACAGCCGGGTCGCCGACCTCTACAACCAGCCGATGAACCAGACCGAGCAGCAGTTGCGGCTCACGGTCGAGGCGCTCCGCGAGCGCCAGGAGCACGAGCTGATCAACAACAGGGAGTTCGGCCTTCTCAACAACTGCGACTACGGGCAGCGGATCCAGCCCCACGACGGGGTGCCCGGCCCGGACGACATGGACGAGCTGCTCTCGCGCCGCCGCGGGTCGAAGCTCTTCCTCGCCCACCCGAAGGCCATCGCCGCCTTCGGCCGCGAGTGCAACCGGCGCGGACTCGTCCCGGAGAGCGTCGACATCGGCGGCCACCACGTGCCCGCCTGGCGCGGGGTGCCGATCTTCCCGTCCAACAAGATCCCCGTCACCGACGCCCGCACCACCTCCATCATCTGCATGAGGACCGGCGAGGCCGAGCAGGGCGTCATCGGCCTCCAGCAGACCGGCATCCCCGACGAGATCGAACCGAGCCTCTCGGTCCGCTTCATGGGGATCGACGAGCAGGCGATCATCTCCTACCTCGTGACGGCGTACTACTCCGCCGCCATTCTGGTACCGGACGCCCTCGGAGTGCTGGAGAACGTCGAGGTCAGCCGCTGGCGCTGATCCCGAGTCACCCCGGGGGTCCGGGCGGCAGCGGCCGCCCGGACCCCCGGGTCCGCACCCACCGCCTCGCCCCAGGGAGTTGACCGTGACCATGACCAGTACGGACGCAGCGACGGAAGGGCACGAGGCCGCGGCGCTCCTGGAGCGCACCCGCGCCGTCGTCGACCCGCATCTGCGATCGGCCGTGGAGTCGTTGCCCGGCGGCATACGCCGGATCGCGATGTACCACTTCGGCTGGCAGAACGCCGACGGAACCCCCGCCGCCGGCCAGGCCGGAAAGGCCATCAGGCCGGCCCTCGTGCTGGCCGCCGCCCGCGCGCTGGGCGGCGATCCGGAACGCGCCGTCCGGGCCGCCGTCGCCGTCGAACTCGCCCACAACTTCACCCTGCTCCACGACGACGTCATCGACGAGGACACCACCCGCAGGCACCGGCCCACCGCATGGGCGGTCTTCGGCATCCCGGACGCCATCATCAGCGGCGACGCCATGCTCGCCCTCGCCCAGCGGCTGCTGGCCGAGGACGCGCATCCGGCCGCAGCGCTCGCCGCCGCCCGGCTCTCCACCTGCGTCATCGAGCTGTGCGCGGGCCAGCAGGCGGACTGCGCCTTCGAGGAGCGCGGCCCCGACGAGGTCACGCTCGACGAATGCCTCGCCATGGCGACCGCCAAGACCGGCGCCCTGCTCGGCTGCGCCTGCGCGCTCGGCGCCCTCTACGCCGGGGCGGAGGACCGGGCGGTCCGCGCGATGGACGGGTTCGGACGGGAGGCCGGGCTCTCGTTCCAGCTCATCGACGATCTGATCGGCATCTGGGGCGACCCCGGCCGCACCGGCAAGCCCGTCGGGGCCGACCTGTCCGCCCACAAGAAGTCCCTGCCCGTGGTCGCCGCCCTCACCTCCGGCACCCCGGCCGCCGCCGAGCTCGCCGCGCTCTACCGGGGGCCCATGAACACCGCCGCCGAGGTGAGCAGGGCGGCCGACGCGGTGGACCGGGCCGGCGGGCGGGACTGGGCCCAGGTCTGCGCGGCCGACCGGATGGCCCGCGCGGTCCACCACCTCTCCCGCGCGGTCCCCGACCCGAGCGCGGCGGGCGACCTGCTCGCGCTGGCCGAATTCGTCACCCGCCGGACCAGCTGACCCACCTCGGGTGACCGGCGGCACCCTGTCAACTCTAGTATTCCGGAGGTTGGTTGAAGGAAGGCAGCAGAGAGGCGGCAGCCCGTCATGGGTATACGGATCCAGCAGGCGGAGCAGCGCGACCGGGAGCTCGTCGTCTCGGTCATGGAGGAGGCTTTCCATGACGACCCGGTCAGCAGCTGGGTGTTCCCCGACGAGGCGCACCGGCGCGCGGTGCACGGCAGGTTCCTCGGCGTCTTCGTCGACGTCGCCCTCGCCGAGGGGCGCATCGACATCGCCGAGGACGAGGCCGCGGTCGCCCTCTGGCTGCAGGTGCCCGCCGGGGCCCCCGAGGAGGAGGACCCCACGCCCGCGCTGATGCGGCAGACCGCCGACCCGGACAACGAGCGCTGCGAACTGGTGGGCAGGCTCACCGGGGCGATCCACCCGCACGACCGCGCGCACGCCTATCTGCTGATGATCGGCGTCCGTCCCGAACGCCAGGGGGAGGGCATCGGGGCGGAGCTGATCGGAGCGGAGCTGGAGCGCTGTGACCGGGAGGGCCTGCCGGCCTATCTGGAGGCGAGCAGCGCCCGGAGCCGGGTGCTGTACGAGCGGCTCGGCTTCCGCTTCCTCAGCCGGGCGGTCGACCTGCCGGACGGTCCGCCGATGTACCCCATGTGGCGGGAACCTCACGCGCGTTGACGCCCCGTCGGTTCGCTGCGGAGGGTGGTACGGCAGTTGTCCGAGGCGGGGGCTACAGTCCCTGCTCATGACAGATGAGTCGTGGGCCGGCTGGTACCGGGACAACAAGGGTTCCGACGCCGCCGTTCTCACCACGGACGGACAGCGGATCCGGCTCCGGATCAGAGGGGCCGACTTCGAGGGCGAGAGCTTCGACGGCCTGAGCCCCGTCGCGGGCGCCCCGCCGGAGGACGGGTTGTTCGGTCTCCGGGACGGCGCGCTCACCGACTGCGTCCTGGAGTGGGACCGGACGCTGCCCGTCCTCGTCGCGGGCACGCCCCGCCACGCCACCCTCACGTGCCTGCTCTCCCTGCGCCGGGCCGACCCGGATTTCCACCTCGCCCTCCATCTGGACGGCGCGGTGTACGAATCGGCCCGCGCCGAGCGCGACTTCGCCGCGGCCCTGGCTGCCGTGGAGCGGGCCCTTCCGGACGACGTCCGTGTGCAGACCCGTGCCGCCTGGCCCGGAGCCGCCTGACCCGAAGCCCGTCCTGCCGCCACCGGCAACCACCCCCAACCTCCCGTCACCGACGAACCGTTCGCGTCCGCCCCGTACCGCATCCCGGTACGGGGCGGACGCGCGTTTCCCCGTCGCCTTCTCCCGTTGCCTCCATCCCATTGTTCTACTAGCATGCCAACAACGGAGGTTTTCCATGACAAGCAAGAACCTTGGCCGCGTCACTCTCGCCGCCCTGCCCTTTGTCCTCGCACTCCTCATCGACCTCACGCTCTACGCCGCCATCGCGGACCGCCTGCCCGACCGGCTGGCCGTCCACTTCGACGCCGCCGGATCCGCCGACGGATATCTGGGCTTCACCGCCTATCTGCTCTACACGCTCCCCTCGCTGCTGGTGCTCGGCGCGCTGTGGGCCTTCATCGCGGCCAAGGGCAGGCTCCACGGCCGCGCCCGCCGGTGGCTCATCGGCGGGGGCTTCGCCGTGGCCGCGTTCCTCGGCTATCTGCAGATCGCCGTCCTGTTCGTCAACGTGGACGTCCCCGAGGGCGGTTCGGCCGACGGGTTCCCGCTCTGGCACATCGCGGTGGCCCTCGGGGCGGCCGCCCTCGCCGGAGCCCTCGGGCTGCTGCTGGCCCGGCTGGTCCCCGTGCCCGACGACCCGCGCGACCCGGACCCGGCGACCCGGGAGAGGATCGTGCTCGCCGACGGCGAGGTGGCCGCCTGGGGGCGCGGCATCGGCGCCTGGTGGGCACCCGTCGCCGTGCTGGTGCTGCTGTCGGCCGGTGTCACCGTCGGCCGGGAGCAGAGCTGGTTCATCGGGGTGCCGCTGATCCTGCTCGCCCTGGTGGCGGGCACCTTCTGCCGCCCCCACGTCACCGTGGACCGGCGCGGTCTCACCGTCTCCGGACTGCTGCCCCGGCCCCGGGTGCGGGTGCCGCTGGAGCGGATGGAGGTCGCGGACAGCCGCCCGGTCAACGCCCTGGCGGAGTACGGCGGCTGGGGCTATCGAATCCGCCCCGAGCGCAGCGGCGTCATCACCCGCTCGGGTGAGGCCATCGTCGTCAGCCTGACGAGCGGCCGCGAGTTCGCCGTCACCGTCGCGGACTCGGCCACCGGCGCCGCTCTGCTCAACACGCTGCTCGACCGGCAGCGGGCGGGGCGCTGACCATGCTCTTCCGGGTCGATCCCACCTCCACCGTGCCGCTCGGGGACCAGATCGCCGCCTCGGTCCGGCGTGCGGTCGCCGAGGGCGCCGTGGCCCCGGGCGAGCGGCTGCCCGCCGCCCGGGCGCTCGCCGAATCCCTCGGCGTCAACGTCCACACCGTCCTGCGCGGCTATCAACGGCTCCGTGAGGAAGGGCTCATCGAACTGCGCCGCGGACGGGGCGCGGCGATCACCGCGGGCGCATCGCCGCAGCGCGCCCGGCTGCTGGAGAGGGTGCGCGAAGCGGTCGCGGACGCCCGGGACCTGGGCATGACCGAGGACGAACTGCTGACCCTCGTCCGTAACGAACTCGACGCCTGACAGGGGGAGGCGTCGGGACCGCGAAGAGGACCGTTCCGGAAGCGGAACGGTCCTCTGTCGTGTGGGGGGTGCCGGCCGGTCCCGGGACACGGGACCGGCCGGACGAGCGCGGCGACGCCGGGGACCTATCGACGCCCCGGGGGCGCGATGACGTCAGGAACGTGACGGCGTCCGGAACGTGACGGCGTCAGGATGCGGAACGGGCGAGCGAGGCCAGGCCGTTCTGCCACAACTGGTTGACCCGGGCCCGCTCGTTGGCGTCCGGCTGCGCGTTGGTGCAGGACGGGCCGGGGCCGCCGCCGGACATCAACTCGCTGCACGGGCCGGAGTAGTTGTCCGGCAGGCCGAGCACGTGCCCGGTCTCGTGCGTGGTGACGCGGGTCGAGTCGTACTGCTGGTTCTGGGCGTAGTCCAGGAAGATGTACCCGCGGCCGTGGCCGTCGGTGCTGGCGTAGGAGCCGCGCGGGTCGTTGCCCTCGCGGTAGGTGAAGTCGGCGCCGGAGCCTTCCTGGAGCTGGACGTTGGAGACCGAGCTGTTCCAGATCTGCGTGCTGTTGGCTATCTGGCTGCGGAAGGACGGCGCGCCGGAGGCGTCGTAGGTGACCGTGACGGCCTTGATGCCCGGGTTGGCCGCGCGCTTCTCGGCGACGGACTTCATGACCGCGTCGAGGAAGGCGCGGTTGGCGGCGGCGTTCTCGCCGGAGCCGTTGTACGCGGCGATGGTGGAGGAGGCGGAAGGGGCGGCAGGGGCGGCAGGGGCCGGAGCGGCGACAGCGACCGGTGCGGTGCCCAGCGCGGCGACGAGACCGAGGCCGGCGGCGGCGGTGGCGACGGCGTTCTTGAGGTGTCTCATGGGGGGATTTCTCCTACCTGTCCGAACGAACCCACGCCGTGGGGGTGTCCGCTGAACGGACAAGGCGTGGGGCGGTACGGGGAAGAGTGTGGTGCAGCGCACAGTCGCCGGGGATGATGCCGAACGGCGATAGCACCGCCCTATCGCCACCCGGCCCTGCTTCTTTGCGCACGTCAGACGTTCACCGTCATGCCATGCCCACGTCGTCAACACGGCATCGCCACAGTCCTCCGAGCCCAACACTCCCTGAATTGATGCTGTTTGGTGGGGTTGCGACGTCTGGTGCCCGGCGGACGGCGGTCATAGTCTCCGCTGCATGGAGCTGGAGGTGAGACACCTCAAGGCGCTGTGCGCCATCGCCGACGCGGGCAGTCTGCACCAGGCGGCCCGTCGCCTCGGCGTGAGCCAGCCCTCCCTGACGACCCAGCTGCGGCGGATCGAGAACGTGCTCGGCGCCGAACTGTTCTTCCGCGAGCGGACCGGCTGCCGCCCGACGTCCCTGGGCCGGGCCGTCCTGAGCCGGGCCCGGCCCCTCGTCGACGGCATGAGCGACCTGGTGGCCGCGGCGCTGGAGGAGGCCGAGGCCGCCCGGCCCCGCGGCTCCCGGCTGCGCATCGGGTCGACCGCGAGCCGGGTCATCGGCGGCTGGCTGCGCCGGCTGCGGGTCGCCCTGCCCGGTACGGACATCTCCCTGCGGGTCGACGTCTCCGCCCACGAGCTGTTGCGCTCGGTCGCGGCGGGCCGCCTGGACGTCGCTTTCGTGCACGAGGTGGAGGGCTGCCCGCTGACGCTGCCGGAGGGCCTGGAGCAGCGCGTACTCGTGGACCGGGAACCGCAGTTCATCTCCCTCTCCCGCGACCACCCGGCCGCCCGCCGCCGGGTGGTGGAGCTCGGGGACCTCGCGGGCGACCCGTGGATGGTCGATCCGACGGTGGACGGCGAGTGGGACGGGGTACGCCGGGTGCTCGGCGCCGCCGGACTCAACCCACCGGTCCTGCACGGCGACTACCTCACCGCCGCCTCCCTCGTCGTGCTCGGCGAGGCCGTCGCCCCCTGCCAGCCGACGTCGGGACCGCGCGACGACATGGTGATCCGACCCCTGCTGGGCGACCCGCTCGCGGTACGCCTCCTCCTGGTCTCCCGGCCCGGGACCGACATCGAGGTGGTGTACGCGCAGTTGGAGGACGCCTACCGAGACGCGGCGCGACGGGCGAGCGGCTACCACGAGTGGCTGCTGCGCCACCGCTCGCCGCTGGCCCGCACGCCCTGACGCCGTACGGCTGCGCCGGTCGGCCTCTCAGCCCGTCGGCCCCGGAGAGTTCCCCGTTCTGCTGACAGCGTGCACGGGTTCCTGCACCGCCTGCCGCCGGGCAGAGTCGTCCCATGAGGCTTCTGATGCTGGGCGGTACGGAGTTCGTCGGGCGGACTGTCACCGACGCGGCGCTGGAGCGGGGCTGGGATGTCACGGTGTTCCACCGCGGCCGCCACGCGCCCCCGCCCGGCGTGAGCGCGCTGACCGGGGACCGGACCGCGGGTGGGCGGGGGCTCGCGGCGCTGGCGGAGAGCGGGCAGGACTGGGACCTGGTCGTCGACACCTGGAGCGGTGCCCCGGCGGCCGTCCGGGACGCCGCCCGTCTGCTGTCCACCCGGGCCGGGCACTTCAGTTACGTCTCCAGCCGCTCGGTGTACGCCTACCCGGCCGCTCCCGGGCTCGACGAGAACGGCCCGCTGGTCACCGGCGCCTCGCCCGACGACGGCGGGGACGTGCCGTACGACCGGGCCAAGCGCGGCGGCGAGCTGGCCGCCCTGGACGCCTTCGGGGAGCGGGCCCTGCTGGCACGGGCCGGGCTGATCATCGGCCCCGGGGAGAACATCGGCCGGCTTCCCTGGTGGCTGTCGCGGATCGCCCGCGGCGGACCGGTGATCGCCCCCGGCCGGCCCGACACGGAGCTCCAGTACGTCGACGTCCGGGACCTGGCCGAGTGGATCCTGGACGCCGCGGCGGACGGGCTGCACGGCCCGTACAACACCGTCAGCCGCCCCGGCCACACGACCATGGGCGAGCTGCTGGAGGCATGCGTCCGCGTCACCGGCTCCGATGCCGAACTCCGCTGGACGGATCCGGAGGTCCTGCAGGCCGCCGGGGCCGAGCCCTGGAGCGACCTGCCGATCTGGCTGCCGCGGGGCGAGCTGCACGACACGATGCACCGCGGCGACCACACCAAGGCACACGCGGCGGGGCTGCGCTGCCGCCCGGTGGAGGAGACCGTCGCGGACACCTGGGCCTGGCTGCGCGCGCTCGGCGGCACGGCTCCCCAGCGCCCCGACCGCCCGGCCGTCGGCCTCGACCCGGAACTGGAGGCGAAGCTGCTGGCGCTCTGACGGCTGCCGACGCTCTGTCACTCCGCCTCTCCGACACGCCGCTCCTGTGCGCGTGTCGCGCGAAGAAACCACCCATAGGCCTACGCAACGGGACAAGAGCGGCGTGTCATACAAAACGACAAAGTGATGACCATGCATATTGCGCGGCATGGAACAGAAGGCGCGCAGGCGCGGCAACGCAATCCGGGCAGCAGTGACAGTGGCCACGGCCGCGGCGATGGTGGGCGTGCTGGCCCCGGCCGCGGGTGCCGATCCGCTGCCGGGCGGACTGGGACCCTGCCTCGGCAGCTCCTGCCCGCCCAGCTGGAACGACCCCAACAACGGCCCGGTCGTCGGATTCGACAGCAACATCAACGTCTTCGTCGGCGGGGACTTCCTGGTCCGCGAGGCGGCGGCCGAGGCGGAGGGCAAGGTCGTCACCCTCGGTGAGTTCGACATGAACAAGCGGGAGGGGGTCTCGCAGGTCTACAACGTCGGTATCGCGGGCGTCGGTTCACGGGTGCCGCCGCCGGACGGCTCCGACTATCTGACGACGGGCGGGGACGTCACCATCGCCGACGGTCAGCGCCTCCTCGCCGAGGAGGGCGAGCACTCCGGCCGCGTCGCCTACGCGGGGGACCTCACGGGCACGGTGAACCCCACCACCGCCCCGCGCTTCGACGCGGACGCGGCCGCCCCGTACACGCAGCTGCGCCCGCAGCTCACCGAGGCCAGCCGGTGCTACGCCTACGACGGCGACGAGCACCGGGAGGCGACGGGCACCTGGGAGCAGGTCGGCGACCTCATGACGTTCACCGGCGACGGCACCTCCGCGATCCAGATCTTCGACGTGGACGCGGACCTGGAGTCGGAGACGGGCGGCAACACGGGGTTCGTCTTCAACGGGATCCCCGAAGGCGCGACCGTCCTGGTCAACGTGTACGGCAGCACCCGCAGCGTCGCCACGTTCATGGGCTCGTTCCCCAACGAGGGCCTCCGCGAGAACCTGCTGTGGAACTTCCCGGACGCCACCGCTCTGTCGCTGACCGGCCCGGCCCAGTTCGAGGGCAGCATCCTGGTCGGCCAGCCGGCGAGCTCCACCGTGCTCAGCATGAGCGGCACCAACGGCCGTTTCTACACGGCGGGTTCGCTCACCCACACCTCGCAGGGCCAGTCGGGTGGCCAGGAGATCCACGCGTACCCCTTCGACGGGGACCTGCCGTCGTGCGCCCCGGAACCGACGCCGACCCCGACGGACCCGACTCCGACGCCTACGGACCCGACCCCCACCCCCACGGACCCCACGCCGACCCCTACGGACCCCACCCCCACGCCGACGGACCCGACCCCCACCCCCACGGACCCGACGCCGACGCCGACGGATCCCGCGCCGACCCCCACGGACCCGACGCCGACCCCCACGGACCCCACCCCGACCCCCACCGACCCCACCCCGACCCCGACGGACCCCACCCCGACG
>NZ_BMTW01000018.1 GCF_014649875.1 Streptomyces rubiginosohelvolus
CCCCAGCCCTCGCCGTGGTCCGCACGCCACACCCAGGTGTGGTCGATGATCGTGTCGTCGCTGTTGACGACGATGCTGGTGGTCGCCTTGCCGGGACCGGCCCCGCCGATCCGCACGAACACATCCTGGAGCGATGTCGGGTTCGCCGAGTGATCGGCGGACGCGCCCTGCGGCCCGACCTCCAGCAGCGTCGGCGAGTTGACCGGGCCCGCGTCGATGAGGAAGCCCGCCAGCTTCACCCCGTCCACATCGGCGACCTTCATCGCCGTCACCCCGTTGTCCGGGATGATCGTGGCCAGGCCGAGGCCGAGGACGACGGTGTTCGCCCGGTTCACGTTGATCGTCTGGTCGATGTGGTAAACCCCGGGCGTGAAGAGCAGGTTGAGGCCCTGCGCCAGCGCGGCGTTGATCGTCGCGGCCGTGGCGCCCTGCTTGACGACATAGAAGCGGTTCAGCGGGATGGACTCGCCGGGCTGGGTTCCGCCGTCCCACGAGACGCCGCGCGCGTTGACGCGCTTCGCGGGGACGAAGACCTTGTACTCGTTGGCGTCGAGGTAGAGGAACGGCTTCTCGCGGGAGATCGGGGTGGTGTCCAGCGTGGTGTACGGCGGGGTCGGGTAGCTCGCCGCGGGGGCGCCCTGGACGCCCGAGAACGTCATGTTCCACACGGCGTTGGTCCAGCCGCCGACGGAGCTGTCGCGGGTGTACCACTGCTGCTGGGAGTAGGGGCCGACCGTGCCGTCGATCTTGGAGTCGGCGATGTAGCCGCCGCTGGCCCAGCCGTAACCGTCGGGCGCGAGGTTCAGCCCGCCCTTGACGTGCATCCGGCGGAACGGGGCCGCCTGGGAGACCGCCCAGCGGTTGGTCCCGGAGACCGGGTTCAGGGTCAGGTTCTCCGCCGAGCGCCAGAAGTTCTGCGTCGCGTTGCCGTTGAACCAGCCCGCGTCCACGGTCACATCGCCGTTGAACGTGGTGGCGTTCGGGTTGAGGCCGAGCCCTGCGATCTGCGTGTAGAAGCCGATCTGCGCGTTGATGTTGTTGTACGTGCCCGGCTTGAAGAGGAGCGCGTGCCGGCCGCTGCCGAACTGGGCCTCCTCCTGCTGCTGGAAGATCTCGTCGACCTTGCCCTGGATGTTCGGCGTGGACGGGTCGAAGACATGGACGTTCGGACCGAGGTCGCCGCCGCCCGGGATCTCCGGTCCGCCGCCCCCGTCACGCGTACCGAAGACCTTGAACTCCCAGAGCGAGTAGCCGTAGCCGGTGGCCCGCTCGGTGCCGGTCAGACGTACGTACCGGGCGTCGCCGGAGACGGTGAGGGTCTCGTTGCCGCCCGCCGAAGTGGTGGTGCTGTAGGCGGTCGTCCAGTCGGTGCCGTTGGTCGAGAGCTCGATGCGGTAGCTCTTGGCGTGCGCGGCCTCCCAGGCGAGTTCGACCCGGCTGAGAGCGGCCGGGGAGCCGAGGTCGATCCGGATCCACTGGGGGTCGGCGAACGCGCTGGACCAGCGGGTCCCGCCGTCCCCGTCGACGGCGTTGCCCGCCGCGGTGCCGCCGTTCTCCTGGCTGGAGGCGGTCACCGTGCTGCCCTGGGAGAGCAGGACGGGCGCGGCCTGTGCCGGAGCCGCCTGCACGGCCGCGAGCAGGGTCGCGACCAGGGCGGTGATGACCGCGAGGGCCAGCGTGCGCCGTCGACGGGATGCGGCCAGGGGAGGCCGCGAGGGTCTGACGAGGGCAACGGACATGTCTGATCTCCTGAAAGGTCAGGTGGGCGGGGGTGGTTCAGCTGCGGGCGCGCTCCACAGAACAGAGAGAGCGCTCTCTCGGTAGCCGAATGATTCTCCCGTGTTTCCGTCGCGTCAAGAGTTGTGCACAGGATTGGCGCCTCGGCTCTTCCGGCGGAGGCGATGTTTCATCTCCTGAAAGCCCAGCGGCAGTTGACCTGGCATCAGCGTGACAAGTCGGACGCTGTCGCTGTGGCATCTGGAATCAAACCGGCCGTAACCCTTGACGGTTCACTCCGCTCCGGCCACGCTCCCCACTGCGGGGGAGCGCTCTCTCGGCCTCATCCCCTCACAGAGCAAGGAGTTCGCATGGAAGCCCGTGGAACACCACGGTTGCGCGGTGCCCTGGCGGTCATGGCCGCCGTGGCCCTCCTGTTCACCCTCTCGGTGGCCGTCGCCCCCGAACGCGCCGCCGCCGCTGCCGTTCTCGTCTCCCAGGGAAAGCCGGCCACCGCCTCCAGCACCGAAGCGCCCTTCACGGCCCCGTCCGCCGTCGACGGCGACACCTCCACCCGCTGGTCCAGCGGCTTCACCGACGACGAGTGGATCCGTATCGACCTGGGCGCGAGCACCTCGATCGGACAGGTCGTCCTCAACTGGGAGGCCGCGTACGCCAAGGGCTACCGCCTGGAGGTCTCCGACAACGGGGCCGACTGGCGGACCGTCCACTCCACCACCACCGGCTCCGGAGGCGTCGAGACCCTGACGGTCTCCGGGACCGGCCGCTACATCCGGATGCACGGCACCGAGCGCGCCACCCCCTGGGGCTACTCCCTTCACGAGTTCCAGGTCTACTCCACCACCGGCGGCACCGCCCCCGGCGACGACGTCCTGCTCTCGTACGGAAAGACCGGATCGGCCTCGACCTCCCAGCATGACGGCACCTGCTGGGAGTGCTCCCCGGACAAGGCCTTCGACCGCGACCCCGCCAGCCGCTGGGCGACCAGCCCCGAGGGCGGCTGGACCGACCCGGGCTGGATCGCGGTCGATCTCGGCGCCCGCGCGGAGATCAGCCGGGTGGTCCTCCAGTGGGACCCGGCGTACGCCAGGGCCTACCGCATCGAGGTCTCCGACAACGGGACCGACTGGACGACGATCCACTCCACCACCACCGGCACCGGCTTCAAGGAGACGCTGGACGTCAGCGGCACCGGCCGGCACGTACGCCTGTACGCCACGCAGCGCAGCGGTGAATACGGCTACTCGCTCTGGGAGTTCCAGGTCTGGGGCACCGGCGGAGCGCCGATCCCCGCACCGCCGCTGCCCGCGGACCCCACGTACGACCGGCTGGTGTTCAGCGACGAGTTCAACGGCCCCGCCGGCGCGGCGCCCGACCCGGCCAAGTGGGTCCCGGAGACCGGCACCGGGCCCAACAACGAGCTGGAGTACTACACCAACAACAAGAACGCGGCCCAGGACGGCAACGGCAGCCTCGTCCTGGAGGCCCGCCGCGAGGCGACCCCCGGTTCCGCCTGCCCGCCCGACCCGCTGAGCGGCAGCACCACGTGCCAGTACACCTCGGCGCGGCTCAACACCTACGGGAAGTTCCAGTTCACCTACGGCCGGGTCGAGGCCCGCATCAAGGTCTCCGGTACGCAGGGGCTCTGGCCCGCGTTCTGGATGCTGGGCGCGGACTACTTCGACCAGGGGCGTCCGTGGCCCTACACCGGTGAGATCGACATCATGGAGCACGTCGGCAAGGAGCCGAACACCACGTACTCCACCCTGCACGCACCCGCGTACAACGGCGCGGCCGGCTACGGAGCCCCGTACTCCCTGCCGGGCGGGGCGAACTTCGCCGACGCCTTCCACACCTTCGCCGTGGACTGGAACAGCAAGGGCATGACGTTCCGGGTCGACGGCAACGTCACGCACACGGTCGACAAGGAGGAGCTGGAGAGCACCCGCGGACCCTGGGTGTTCGACCACGACTTCTTCCTCATCCTCAACAACGCGGTCGGCGGTGACTGGCCCGGTCCGCCTGACGCCACCACCCGCTTCCCGCAGAAGATGAGCATCGACTACATCAAGGTCTGGCAGTAGGAAACCCGCAGGTCCCGGCCGTCCGGGCGGTGCGTTCCCCGCACCGCCCGGACGCCCTTCCGCGCTTCAGCCGCGCGGCGCGTACAGGATCCACAGCGGTCCCTCGGCGAGATCGACGCGGCGTCCGTCGGGGGTGCTGAACACCGTGTCCGCGTCGGCGGAGCTCCGGGCCCACCGGGCGTCGTACGCCCGGCCGTCCCGCAGGACGACCGCGTCCCCCGACCCCACGGTCTCGGTGAACGGCGTGTTGTTCCCCGACCGGTCACGGAAGTCCGACTCCCGTACGTCCACGTCCTGGACGACGACCGTACCGGCCCCGATCCGCTCGCCCTCGACCGTACGGGCGGGGGCGCCGTCCAGCGAGACGAGCCACCGCTCGCCCTCCGCGGACCAGGTGAACGTCACCGACGCGGACGGATAGCGGACCGTACGGCTGTCCTCCGGCTCCCCGCCGGGCGGCGGCGCGCCGACCTTGAGCCCGAGCTCCGCCACGGCATCCGCACCGGAGGCCGTGAACGGGATCCTTTCCGGCCGCAGATACAGGTTGTGCGGCGCGGGCCGGTCCGGGCCCCGGAAGTACGCCTGGGGCGCCTTCGAAGGCGGTACGGGGTCCAGCGGCGCGCGGTCGATGACCGGCAGCAGCCTGCTCTGGGCCCCCGAGAAGGCCAGCGTCGGCCGGTCGAACTGCCGCAGCAGCTCCAGATCGGTCTCCCGCGCGCTGCGCACGGGGCCGATGACCGGCGGCAGGTCGGAGGAGTACACGGCGAGGATGCGGCTCAGGCCCGCCTCCACCTGCTCCACGTAGACGATGTCGGCCCGCTCCAGCCCGGTGTGGGGGCGTGCGGGCGCCACATTGTCGATCTTCACGGCGAGTACGTCGGTGGCTCCGCCCGTACGGGGGGACGGGCTGGTGGAGGAGGGCGCCGAACCGTCGCCGCCCGTGCACGCGGCGGTCACGGCCAGCACGAGCACGGCGAACAGCGCTGCGGCCCGGTTCTTCACTCCGGCTGCGGACATGACGACCGCCCTTCCGGGGCGCCGGCCGACGACATCTGCGGAACGTCGTCGCGTCGCGGTCCCTCGTCCATCATCCACCATCACGTGTCCGGTGCGCCCGGTCGCGCGGGAGGCCGTGCCCGGGCCGGACGGTCGCGGCACACCGGACACCGTTCCCTGCCGTCCCAGGCCTCCCACCCGAAGGACTCGGGCGAGAACGCGCGGTCCTTCAGCTCCCCGCGCACCGACACCCGGTAGGCCCAGACCAGGTCGAGGTAGGGGTGGTAGGCGTCGTGGAACGCGGACGAGGTGTGCGTCGCGCCCGAGCCCACGACCCGCTGGACGGCGCGCAACTGCTGGAACATCGCCTGCCCGGCGCCCGCCACCTGGGCGGAGGCGTCGATGAAGAACCGCTCGCGCACCTCGTGGACGCCTGCTTCGTCGAGGGCCGCGCGGGCGGCCAGATCCGGATCGACGCCCGGATCCTGCGCCTGGGCTATGCCACGCAGCCGGGTGTGGCACTTCCCCACGGCGGCGATGAACTCGATGTACACCGAACGCCGCCGCTCGTCGGCCTCCCGGTCCCTCTCATGGCGCTGGCGCAGCCGGTCCGCCAGCACCGTGCCCGATATCGCGATGAATCCGCCGCTCACGGTGGCGATGAGCGTGCCCCAGTCCACTGCTGTTCCCCCTGAAGACGATCACGGTGTACGCGTCGTCGAATCTATCCCCGCCGAACCCTCGCCATCCGGCTTTCGGGCGGCGAAGCGCACCGGCGCCCGGAAGCGCGCCTTGCGCGCGGCCCGGCGGAACGTGGTGAGGACGGCGGGGCCCGCCAGCATCACGCAGACGAAGTTCGTGACGGCGCGTCCGGTGTCCCAGCCCAGCGACGTGGCCACGTCGAACGCCAGGTAGCGCTGCCACTGTTCGGTGAAGGGGAGCCCCGGAAGGTAGGCGATCGAGCTGTTCGGGTCCACCGAGAACGGCCAGAACGACAGGTTCAGCAGAAAGCCGAAGAGATAGCCGGAGAGCGATCCGTAGACGGCGAGCATCAGGACCTCGCGGCGCCCCGTGGCCCGGGGCAGCAGACCCGCGAGCATGCCGACGAACGCGCAGCCGAACATCTGGTACGGCATCCAGGGGCCGACCCCGCCGGTGATCAGCGCGGACGCGAACAGGGATGTGCAGCCCAGGGTGAAGCCGAAGCCGGGACCGTAGACCCGGCCCGCCAGGACGAGGACGAAGAACACCGTCTCGATGCCCGCCGTCCCCGCCCCGAGCGGGCGCAGCGCCGCGTTCACGGCGGAGAGCACCCCGAGCATCGCCAGTGCCTTGGAGTTGATGCCGCCCTCGGCGATCTCGGAGATCACGACGCACAGGACGAGGACGAGCAGCACACCGAAGATGAGCGGCGGCGCGTAGGCCGCACCCAGCTTGCCCGGGGCGACGACGAAGGGCCAGAAGAAGGCGACCAGACCGAGGAAGGCCGCCATGGCGATCACGATTCCGGCGCGCGGGGCGATACGGATGGCGCCGGCGGAGCGCTCGGTGAGGACGTTGACGTCCTTGAGACCGTCGAGGTTCTTCACGCGTCCGCCTCTCCGTCCCGCAGCACCGCGGTCACCTGGTCGACCGTCAAGTACGTCAGGGGTGCGAGGATCTTGGCCACCTGCGGGGCGAAGACCGGCGAGGCGACGATCACTTCAGTGGTCGGTCCGTCCGCGACGATGTCGCCCTCGGCCAGGACGACGACCCGGTCCGCGGCGCGCGCGGCGAACTCGACGTCATGGGTGGAGACCACCACCGACCGCCCCTCGGCGGCCAGTTCGTCGACCATCGCGATCAGTATGGTCTTCGCCCGGTAGTCGAGACCGCGCGTCGGTTCGTCCAGCAGCAGCACCCGGGGGGCCGCTGACAGCTGGATCGCGAGGACCAGCGCCAGCTTCTGCCCCTCGGAGAGATCACGGGGGTGCGTGGCCCCGTCGATGCCCGGAGCCAGCCGGTCCAGGATCGCCCGGGCGGACGGCCCCGTGGCCCGGGTCGCGGCCTTACCCCCGGTCCCGGACTCGGTGTCCGCCTGGTCGAGTTCCTGCTTGACGCTCTCCAGATAGAGCAGGTCGGTCGGGGTCTGCGGAACCAGCCCGACCAGCCGCCGGGCCTCGGCGGCCGACAGCTTCTTCGGGTCGCCGCCCTTCGCCGCGTCCGGCGCCCCGGACTCGTCGCGGCCGACCCGGACCGTACCGGCCGTACGGGGCCCCGAACCCTGAAGCGCCCACAGCAGCGACGACTTGCCCGAGCCGTTGCGCCCCATCAACGCCGTGACCTCCCCGGCCCGCAGGTCGAGGTCGACCTCGCGCACCGCCGGGACACCCCGGTAGGCGACCGTGATCCCCCGGGCACCGAGCAGAGTCGCGCCCGGTGCGTCCGGCACCGCGCGCACCGGCGGGGGAGTCGCTCCCTCCAGCGCCGTACGCAGCGGCCGGGCGGCCCTGCGGGCGTCGCGTACGGACAGGGGCAGGGGCGACCAGCCCGCAGCCCGGCCCAGCTCCACGATGGGCGGGGCGATCGACGACGCCGTGAAGATCTCCGACGGCGGCCCCGCGACCACCCGCCCGTTCCCCGGCAGATGGATGACCCGGTCGGCGTACTGCACCACCCGCTCCAGCCGGTGCTCGGCCAGCAGCACCGTCACCCCCAGGTCGTGGACCAGCCGGGTCACCGCGGCCAGCACCTCCTCGGCCGCCGTCGGGTCGAGCGCGGACGTCGGCTCGTCCAGCACCAGGACCCGCGGGTGGGCGGTGAGCACGGAACCGATCGCGACGCGCTGCTGCTGACCGCCGGACAGCTCGTGCAGCGCCCGATGGCGCAGATCAGCCAGTCCGAGCAGATCGAGCGTCTCCTCGACCCGTTTGCGCATCACCGTCGGCGAGATCGCCAACTGCTCCATCGCGTAAGCCAGTTCCTCCTCGACCGTGTCCGTGACGAAGCCGTCCAGCGGGTCCTGGCCCACCACGCCCACGACATCGGCGAGTTCACGCGGCGGATGGTCGGCGGTGTCGCGGCCGTCGACCGTGACCGTGCCGTACAGCGTGCCTCCGGTGAAGTGCGGGACGAGCCCGTTGACCGCGCCCAGCAGGGTCGACTTGCCGACCCCCGTGTGGCCCACCACGAGGCACAGTTCGCCCTCGTCGACCGAGAGGTTCACGTCCCGCAGGACCGGCTCGTCGGCGCCGTCGTACACGACGGACACCCGGTCGAAGGTGATCATGCGGTTTCCTCGGTGCGCGGTGCGGTGATGTGCGGGGTGGGCGGAGCGGAAGGGGTAGGCGGGGTCGGTGGAGGCGCCAGGAATCCGGCCCCTCCCGCCAGCAGGATCGCGGCGGCCGGGACGAGCGGCAGCGTCGGCCAGCTCAGCGGATAGATGGACGGGTTCAACTCTGCGGGGTCGTAACCTGCGTTGACGAACAGGAGCACGGCCGAGAGCACCCCGCAGGACGCCACCGCCCACTCCGCGAACCGCCACGGATCCGGCCGGTACGTCGTCCGCGTCACCCGCCGCCCGCCGAGCCGCAGCCCGGCCAGACAGAGCACCGAACCGGCCGCCAGCGCGGGCAGGCCCAGCAGCGTGGGCGCCGACGGGTCGAGGAGCCCGTACGCCCCGGCGCACAGTCCGCACATGCCCAGCAGCATCAGCGCCCCGGTCAGCCGGCGCGAGCGCGGCGTCGCCGAACCGGCCCGCCCGTACCCCCGCGAGTCCATCGCCGCCGCCAGCCGCAGCGACCGCTCCAGCGCGTCCTCCAGCACGGGCACCACGATGCCCCGCAGCGCCTTCAGCCCCTTGGTGCGCCCCGCCCGCAGCCGCCGGGCCCGGGCCACCCGCTGCACGCTCTGCACCAGTTGGGGGGCGACGCTGATCGACACGGTGACGGCGACGCCGAGTTCGTACAGGGCGCCGGGCAGCACCCGCAGCGCCCGCTTCGGGTTGGCGAGGGTGTTCGCCGCACCGATGCAGCACAGCATGCAGGCGAGCCGCAGGCCGTCCGTCGCGGCCGACAGCAGCGCCTCCAGCGAGACCGGGCCGCCCAGTTGGATGCCCGCGTACCAGTCCGGTGTCGGGATGTGCGGGAGCGAGAAGAGGTAGTGGTCGTCGGGGGTCATGCCGGTGGCGAACACGGCCCGGAACACCACCCGGATCGCGACGACGGTGAGCGCCAGATACAGGTAGTACTTGAAGCCGCGCGCCCATGGGGCCTCGGTGCGCCGCACGGTGATCACGTAACCGAGCACCGCGAGAACCAGGAAGAGCAGCAGCGGGTTGTTGGTCCGGCTCACCGCCGTGGCCAGGGCGAGCGCCCAGATCCACCAGGCGACCGGGTGCAGGGTGCGCGGCAGCCGCCGCCCGCCGGTGTCCGGCGTGGCGGCGGTGCGTTCCTCGGCCGTACGGGCCGCGTACGGACTACTGCTCACGGCGGCGGCGCTTCGCGGCGAACACGGCCGCGCCGCCGATGACCACCACGAGACCGGCCGTCGCCGCCACCGGCACGATCGACCCGGAGTCGTGCTCCGCGTCGGCCGCCGGGGCGGCGTCCACCACCTTCGCCCCCTTCTTCGGCGCGGCCACCGCCGCCCCCGTCGTCGCCGAAGCGGACGGGCTGGGGGAGGCGGTGGCGGAAGCGGACGGCGACGCCGACTTCGAGGGCTTCTCCGAAGGCTTCTCCGACGGCTTTTCGGAGGGCGGCGATGGAGCCTGGTCGCCGTCCGCCGGCCGCTGCGCGGTCCGTGCGGGGTCGGGCTTCGGCTCGGGCTTCGGCGCCGGATCGCCGCCCGTGGGACGGGAGTTGTGGGCGCGCAGCTGATCGGGGGTGACGGTCGGGCGGCCCTTCGTGCCCTCGATGTTCGTCCCGCCGAAGATCCACAGGTCCACGCTGCCCGGCCGGGGCCGGTAGCTCATCGCGCCGAGCTGGCTGTACTCCCAGGTGTCCTCGCCGGGGTCGGCGTGCCAGTACGACCAGTAGGCGGACGCGGGCGGGGTGAGCACGCAGTCCTCCTGCTGGGAGGTGGGGTACTGCTTGCCGCCCTGGTGTCCGCTGAAGCCGATCCGGCAGATGAACGCCGGGCCGTCGTGCCCGGTGCCGGTGGTCCGCCAGCCGCCCTGGTTGAGCAGCTCGTAGCCGGTCGTCGGCGTCGTACCGCAGGAGCGGTAGACGGGACCGCCCCAGTGGCTGAAGTCGACCGCCAGCACCACGCCCGAGGAGGTGGTGCACCGGCCGATCGGCTGCGGGGCCGCCGAGGCCGGACCTGAGGGAGCGAGGACCGCAGCGCCGATCAGGCCGAGGACGGCCAGGGCCCGGCCGACGGTACGGAGCAGGCGCGGGTTCACCGCTCACCGCCCGCTGCCGCGCCACGCCGGTTGCGGGCGGTCACGACCGTACGCCAGCCCGCCAGGACCAGCACCGCGGCGGCAGCCGCGAGGCCGAGCGCCTGCGCACCGGTCGACGCGAGGCCGCCCCCGCCGCCCGGACCGTCGGCGTTCACGATGCCCCCGCCGCCCGCGCTGTCCCCGGGGGTGACGATCACCGGGGTGGAGGAGGACGGCACCGGGTTCGGCGTGGTGCCCTTCAGGCTGCGGGCCAGGGTGCCGAAGGAGATGCCGGTGGCGCCGCCGACGGCCTGCGCCGAGGCGCGGATGTCGGAGCCCCGCTGCCCTTCCTTCGCGACGTTGAACCCGCCGTCCTTGTTCTGCTGCGAGGCGAGGAACTTCAGCGCCTTCGTGATCTGCTTGTCGTACTTCTCCGCGTCCAGGGACAGCCCCTGCACGGCCAGCGCCGCCGAGTTGACCGAGTTGCCGGACGCGCCGGGGAAGCCGCCGTCCGGCAACTGCCGGGCGGCGATCCAGGCCAGCGACTTGTCGACGGCGGCCGCGTGCGCGTCACCCGGGACCAGGTCCAGCGTCATCGCGGCCATGGCGGTCGAGTCGACGTCCGAGTCCCCCGTGGAAGGAATCAGACTCGGCCAGGCACCCGAGGAGGCGTGCTGAAGGCTCGCCAGATACGCGATCGGCGCCTCGGCCGCCTTTTCCTCGCCCGCGCGCACCTGCGCGATGATCCCGAGGGACTGGGCGAACACGGACGGGGAGTGGGTGTAGGCGCCCTTGGCGGGGCAGCTGCGGTCCGGGGCGGTGCTCGGCTTCTCGCAGACGGCGTCGGTCACCGCGGCGATCAGGTCCCGGCCGCCGAAGTCCCGCGGGTCGCGCTCGACGGCCTGCGCGAGCAGGGCCGCCTTGCCGATCCTGCCGCCCTGCGCGTACTTGCCGCCGATCCCGGACCAGTCCACCAGCGTCCGGCCCGTGCGGTCCTTGCCGCCGCCGGAGAGGAAGTCCACGATCGTGCGCAGCGCGTTGTTGTCGTGCCCGGTCGCGGCCAGGGCGAACGCCCCGTCGATGGTCATGCCGAACTCGGCCTGCCCCTGCCCGGCCCCGTCGTCGTAGTAGCGGCCCTGCAGCAGGTTGGCGGGGTGCGTGAGGAACCCGACACCCTTCTTCAGGTCCGGGCCCACACCCGACGGGCGCGTGGTCGGCTTCGTGGTGGGGCCGCCGGTCGCCGGGGGAGTGGTCGGTGGGTCGGTCGGCTCGGGGGCCTTCGCGACCAGTCTCACCAGGTCCGTGCCCGCCCCCGCCAGCACGGCGGGGGCCGTCGCGTACAGCGCGGCGTCGGTGGCGCCCTCGTCGAACCCGAAGCCGCCGTCGTCCAGTTGCTCCCGCGACAGCCAGGCGACCGCCGCGTCGGCCGCGTCGCCGTCACCGAGTGCGCGCAGCGCCTGCGCCGCGTAGGAGGTGGCCGCGACGGAGCCGGTGGTCGACATGTTGTCCACGGGGAACGCGCCCGACTTCAGCTGGGCCTTCTTCAGATACGTACGCATCTTGGCGACGGCGGCCTCATGCCCGCCGGCCTCGTCCAGCACCAGCGCCACCAGCCCGGTGGTCGCCGGATCACCGTCGCAGTACTCACCGGGGCTCAGCAGGATGCCGGTCACCGATCCGTCCTGGCAGACCAGCTGGGTCAGCCGTTCCTCGGTCCCGGCGGGCCGCTCGACCCCGCCACGCAGGAGCGCCAGCACGGCCAGCGCCTGGCCGTCGGCGTACGTCGCGCCGTGGAAGTCGCCCTTGGCCGTGCAGCCGGGCGTGGGGCTGCCGGACTCCGGTCCTGCCGGGCAGACGTTCTCCGCGAGGTCGCCGAGCAGGTCGTGCCCGCCGAAATCGCGCGGGTCGCCCTCGGTGATCTCCGCGAGCAGCGCCAGCCGGGCCGCCGCCGGGGCGGCGGGCGGCTCCTCCGCACCGGCCGGGTAGGCGTACGCGTCCGTGCGGTCGGCCAGGTGGGTCACGACCTTGTCCAGGGCCGACCCCTTGCCGTTCGCCGCCGCGAGCGCGTACGCGGCCTCCGTGGTCAGGAAGTCGTTGGGCGTGTCGGACCCTTCGTCCGCCACGTGGGTGCCCTCGCGCAGTTGGCCGCTCACCCACCGGCCGGCCGCCGTTACGTCGATCTTCCCGGCGGGCACGGTCGGCCCGCCGGTCGGGTCCTCGCTGGGGCCGGGCGTCGCGCCCCCGCCGGCGCGGA
Source organism: Streptomyces rubiginosohelvolus (assembly GCF_014649875.1). GTDB lineage: Bacteria > Actinomycetota > Actinomycetes > Streptomycetales > Streptomycetaceae > Streptomyces > Streptomyces rubiginosohelvolus. Next base: position 12,431 of record NZ_BMTW01000018.1, read on the forward strand.
CCTCGTCGGGGGTGAAGGTGGGGCGGCCGGTGGAGCCCCCGACGTCGGTGCCGCCGAACACCCAGGCGTCCACGTCGCCCGCCTGCGGCTTGCGGCTCATCGCGCCGAGCGGACTGTAGGACCAGGAGTCCTGGCCGGGCGAGGCGATCCAGTACGACCAGTAGGCGGAGGCCTGGGGGGTCAGCACGCAGTCCTCGGTGGCCGGAGTCGGGTACTGCGTACCCGAGTTGAAGGAGCCCGTGCCGATCCGGCAGATGAAGCCGTCGCCGTCGTGCTGGGTGCCCTCGGTGGTGAACCCGCCCTCGTGGAGCAGTGCGTAGCCGGTGGTCGGCGTGGTGTCGCAGCCGCGTACCACACCGCCGCGGAACGGTCCGAAGTCCACGGCGACGATCGCGCCCTTCGTGGCCGTGCACTCCGCGACCGGGTCGGCGGCCGCCGGACCCGCGCCGGTGACGAACACCACGCTCGCGGCGAACGTCACGGCGGCCGCCGTGAGCAGCGACAGAAGTCTCTTCTTGCCGACGTGCCGGTCCTGTTGCTGTGCGGTCCCCACCACGGCCCCTCGTGTCGTCCGGGCGGGCCGTGCGTGGCAGAGAGCACCCGGCGAGGGTGCGGCCGCAGAGGGGCCGCCCACAGGGGGCTGTTCGAACCACGCCGTAGTCCGCGACGGCGCTTCTCGCTGTGATTCCTGGTCCCAGGCAGTCCGGCTCGCCCGCGCGATGCGGGCCCACGGTTGCGGGTCAGCGCCGGATTTCGACCGGCTTCCCCTGGGGCTGAGTGCGTATCAGGCGGATTGGAACACGCTCTCGAAGAGGCCGTCAAGGTGGCCTGTGTCTCCTTCGCCGACGCTCCGGCGTACGCCCGGCCGTCCCTGGCGCGCCGGTGCCGCCTCGGGTAGCGTCCTGGCCTGCCGTAGGGGGGAACCCGGTGCGAATCCGGGGCTGACGCGCAGCGGTGTGGGACGGCAGGGGGCCGTTCCCGAGCCCGAATGCCCAGACGGCGGTTGTCCCAGGAGAAGCCGTACCCACGCGTCCGGGCGTCGGCCACCCCCAGCCTGCCCCGACCCGCCGCGCGCGGCCCGGGAGGCGGCGCGGTGCCGTGCGCCCCTCACCTCAGGAGCAGGCACATGCCGCGTTCTGTCCCCTCCCGTACGTCCCGCACCTCCCGTACGCCGCGCCGCGTCGCCCTCGTGGCGCCCGCCGTCCTCGGGGCGTTCGCCCTCACGGCGCTGCCCGCCGCCGCGACGTCCACGCCCGCCCAGATCGCCACCTCGAAGACCAACGGTGTGGCGTACGTCAAGTCCCTCCAGGCGGCGGACGGTTCGTACGCCGGTTCCGGGCTCTCCAACGAATGGGCGTTCAGCGCGTTCGCCGCCGCCGGAACGGCCGCCGTGGACGTCACCCCGGGCGGCGACGCCACCAAGAACGCCCGCACCGTCTACCGCAACCTCCTGGCCACCCCCGGCTGGCCCTCCGCCACCCCCGTCGTCACCGACTACCAGCGCGGCACGCTCAACGCGTACGCCGCCGGGATCGACCCCGCCCGGGTCTCCGCCTCACGCAACCTGATCGCCGACATCTACGGCTACTGGCAGAACGCCGAGGCCGGCTACTTCGGCCCCTCGGCCAACTACAACGGCACCGTCTTCGCCGCCCTCGCCCTGGGCGGCGCGAGAACCCAGGCGGGCGGCCAGCGGGTTCCGCAGGCGCTCGTCGACAAGATCGTCACCCGCCTCCGGGCCAACCAGCACAACGACGGCGGCTGGACCTACGCCAAGGCCGAGGGCAACGCCACCGAGCTGGCCAAGCCGGGCGACGTCGACATGACCGGAGCCTCCATGGCCGCGCTCTGCGCCTCCGGTGTCCCCAACACCGACCCCGACATCCTCCAGGCCAAGGCGTTCCTCAAGAGCAAGCTGATCAACACCTCCGGCGCGTTCAACGCCATGTACGGCATCAACACCAGCTCCAACGGCTGGGCCGTCTCCGGGCTCAACGCCTGCGGCATCAACCCGCAGACCGGCGACTTCCTCACCCCGGCCGGCAAGACCCCGATCGACTTCCTGATCGCCCAGCAGTACAACCCGGGCGGCGGTTTCAAGTACCAGCCGTCCGACACCTCCCCGTCCGCCTACTCCTCCCTCGACGCCCTGCGCGCCGTGGCGGGCGGCGGCTTTACCGCCGCTCCGCCCACGCCGGTGACCCCGGGCGCGCCCAAGTGGGTCGCGGCGGGCGGCTTCACGGCCGGTACGGCGACGAAGCTGGCGCTCACCGTGGACGACGGCACCGGCGCCCTGAAGGTCTGCTCGGTCGCCTTCACACCTACCGGCACGACCACCACGCTCGGCGCCGTCCTGGCCGCCGCGACGAGCGCCGCCACCCCGGCGGGCTGCGTCACTTCGGTCGTCCCCGCCTCCGGCACCGGAACGATCACCTCCGTCAACGGCAAGGCCAACGCCGGGTCGGCGACCTGGAAGGTGTCCGTCGACGGCTCGGCGTTCGCCGGGGCCGCCCGCAACAAGGTGATCGGGGTCGGCGACACGATCGCCCTGCGCTACTCCTGACCCGTGATCCGCACCGGTGAAGGGGACTCCTAAACGGGCGTCCCCTTCACCGGGTACGGCACGAACGTGCTGCTGTTCTCGTCGATCGCCAGCGGCTGCCCCAACGGCGGCACCGCCCGCTGCGGGCAGTCCAGGCGTTCGCAGATCCGGCAGCCCATCCCGATCGGGGTCGCGGCCGAGGCGTTGTCCAGGTCGAGGCCGTCGGAGTAGACCAGCCGTCCCGCGTGCCGGATCTCGCAGCCCAGACCGATCGCGAACGTCTTGCCCGGCTCGCCCCAGCCGCCCCGGTGCCGGGTCACCGCCCGTGCGGTCCAGAGGTAGCGCTGCCCGTCGGGCATGGCCGCGATCTGGACGTGGATCCTGCCGGGCGCGGCGAACGCCTCGTACACGTTCCACAGGGGGCAGGTGCCGCCCGCGCGGGAGAAGTGGAACCCGGTCGCGGACTGCCGCTTCGACATGTTCCCGGCCCGGTCGACCCGGACGAAGGAGAACGGCACCCCGCGCAACCGGGGCCGCTGGAGCGTGGACAGCCGGTGGCAGACCGTCTCGTAGCCGAGCCCGAACCGGTCGGTGAGGCGCTCGATGTCGTACCGCACCTCCTCGGCCGCCGTATGGAAGGCCCGGTAGGGGAGGATCAGCGCGCCCGCGAAGTAGTTCGCGACCCCGATCCGGGCCAGCGGCCAGGTCGCCGAGCCCTCGTCGTAGTCCTCCGACGCCAGCCGGTCGATCTCCGGGCCGTATTCGAGCAGGGCCAGCTGCGTCGCCATCCGGAACGCCTGCTGCCCGGGCCGGAGACGGCCGGACAGATACAGCACCCGGGCGTCCCGGTCGTAGTGGTGCAGCCGTCCGGTGTCCGCCGCACGGCCTTCTCCCTCCTGCCGCCGTTCCGCTCGCCCCCGGGGCGCGCCGGCTCCTGGCCCGCCCGGCCGTTCCGAGGTGGTCGCCAGCCGGATGCCGTGCCGTTCGGTGAGGCGGGCCGAGAGCGCCCGGACGACCTCGCCCGGCCGCACGCCGATCTCCGCCGCCAGCTCCTCCGCCGCCAGGTCCGCCTCGTGCAGATAGTTCTGGCGGCGGTAGAAGAACTCGCGGATCTCCTCGTGCGGGGAGCGCGGCAGCTCCGGCCCGCCGCCGCCCCGCAGCTCGGCGGCCTCCGCGAGCCGCCCTGCCAGCGCCTGGTTGCGCCGCCCGAGGTCCAGCAGCACGTTCGCCACCCCCGGCAGCCGGGAGGCCAGCTCGGACAGTTCGGCGGCCGAGACCCGCGCCGCGCCGACCTCGTCCGCCAGCGCCTCCCGCAGATCCGCCAGCACGCGGGCGGTGTCCCGCTCCGAGAAGAAGCCTGGATCCACCCCGAAGGTCTCGGTCAGCCGGAGCAGCACCGGCACCGTCAGCGGGCGCGAGTCGTGCTCCATCTGGTTCAGATAGCTCGGCGAGATCGCCAGCATCCGGGCCAGCTCCGCCTGGCTCAGCGCGCGCTCCTCACGGAGCCGGCGCAGCCGCGCTCCCGCGTAGGTCTTGCTCACATCGGGGCCTTTCCCGCCGTCGTCGACATATCGGCAACCCTAGCCGCCGCGACACCTCCCGGACCCTTCGCAACCTTGGCAAAACACGCCGAAAGATTCGCAGAACTTGGCAGGCGCACCCCGTTGATGGCACTGAGTGCCACTGTCAGAGTTCTCAGTGCGGCCCACCGGACACCGGCTCCGGCCTGGGGCCCCGAGCACGATTTCATGCCCTGACGTCGTTCTCCTCGGGATCTCGGACCGATCCGCCGGGCGCATTGCTTACCGTTCCACCTCGGAGGTCCGGTGGGCCGCACCAGCAAGTCCCGTCACTCGGTGACGGAGGCTTCGCACCCTTCACACGATCGACCCACACGACTTCGGGAGACACGCCATGGCGCAGGCAAGGACGACGGCGGAAGAGCTGGCGCGGCGGTGGGCGAGCGACCCCCGCTGGAAGGGCATCGAGCGCACCTACAGCGCCGAGGACGTGGTCCGGCTCTCCGGCAGCGTCCGCGAGGAGCACACCCTCGCCCGGCGCGGCGCCGAGCGGCTGTGGCGCCAGCTGCATGAGCAGGACTACATCCACGCGCTCGGCGCACTGACCGGCGGCCAGGCCGTCCAGCAGGTCAAGGCCGGCCTCCAGGCCATCTACCTCTCCGGCTGGCAGGTCGCCGCCGACGCCAACCTGGCCGGCCACACCTACCCCGACCAGAGCCTCTACCCGGCCAACTCGGTCCCGAGCGTGGTCCGCAGGATCAACAACGCCCTGCTGCGCGCCGACCAGATCGCCACCGCCGAGGACGCGGGCGACACCACCGACTACCTGGCGCCGATCGTCGCCGACGCGGAGGCCGGCTTCGGCGGACCGCTCAACGCCTTCGAGCTCACCAAGGCGATGATCGAGGCGGGCGCGGCCGGCATCCACTACGAGGACCAGCTCGCCTCCGAGAAGAAGTGCGGCCACCTCGGCGGCAAGGTCCTCGTCCCCACCGCCCAGCACGTGCGCACCCTCAACGCGGCCCGCCTCGCCGCCGACATCGCTGACGTCCCGACCCTGATCGTGGCCCGCACCGACGCGCTCGCCGCCAACCTCATCACCAGCGACGTGGACGAGCGCGACGCGCAGTTCATCACGGGCGACCGGACCGCCGAAGGCTTCTACCGCGTCCAGAACGGCATGGCCCCGGTCATCTCGCGCGGCCTCGCCTACGCCCCGTACGCCGACCTCATCTGGGTCGAGACCGGCACCCCGGACCTGGCGCAGGCCCGTGAGTTCGCCGAGGCGATCCACGCCGAGCACCCGGATCAGATGCTCGCGTACAACTGCTCGCCGTCCTTCAACTGGCGGGCCGCGCTGGACGACGACCAGATCGCCAAGTTCCAGCGGGAGCTGGGCGCGATGGGCTACCGCTTCCAGTTCATCACCCTGGCCGGCTTCCACTCCCTCAACCACGCCATGTTCGACCTGGCGCGCGGCTACGCCGAGCAGGGCATGACCGCCTATGTCGACCTCCAGGAGCGGGAGTTCGCCGCCCAGGCGCAGGGCTTCACCGCCGTCAGGCACCAGCGCGAGGTCGGCACCGGCTACTTCGACCAGGTCTCCACCGCCATCAACCCCGCCTCCTCCACCACGGCCCTCACCGGCTCCACGGAGGAAGAGCAGTTCCACTAGAAGTCCCGTCCGGTCGCGGGGGCGCCGAGCCCCCGCGACCGGGGCCGCCGCCGCCGCTCGCACCCCGCTGAGGAGAACCGCATGACCACCCTTGCCACGACCGGCCGCGTCCAGGTCCTCGGCGTACCGGGGGACCGGCACGAGGAGGTCCTCACCCCCGAGGCCCTCGACTTCATCGGCCGCCTCGACGCGGCCTTCGCCGCCCGCCGCTTCGACCTGCTGACCGAGCGCCGTCGGCGCTCCGCCCTCCTGCGCGGCGGCACCCCGCTCGACTTCTCCCGCGCCACCGGCCCCATCCGCAACGACCCCGACTGGCGCGTCGCCCGGCCCGCCCCCGGCCTGACCGACCGCCGGGTGGAGATCACCGGCCCGCCGGAGCGCGCCATGGCCGTCAACGCGCTCAACTCCGAGGCTCAGGTGTGGATGGCCGACTTCGAGGACGCCACCTCGCCCACCTGGGAGAACCTCGTCCAAGGCCAGCTGACCCTGGTCGACGCCATCGACCGCCGCATCGACTTCACCACCACGAGCGGCAAGGAGTACCGGCTCACCGACCGGCCCGCCACCATCATGGTCCGGCCGCGCGGCTGGCACCTCACCGAGAAGCACCTCGTCATCGACGACCGTCCCGTGCCCGCCGCACTCGTCGACTTCGGCCTGTACTTCTTCCACTGCGCCCGGCGCCAGATCGACGCGGGCAGCGGACCGTACTTCTACCTCCCCAAGCTGGAGAACCGGTACGAGGCCCGGCTCTGGAACGACGTCTTCCTCCTCGCCCAGGACCTGCTGGACATCCCCCGGGGGACGATCAGGGCCACCGTTCTCATCGAGACGATCACCGCCGCGTTCGAGATGGAGGAGATCCTCTACGAACTGCGCGAGCACAGCGCCGGACTGAACGCGGGCCGCTGGGACTACCTCTTCAGCCTGATCAAGAACTTCGCGCACCGCCCCGACTTCGTCCTCCCCGACCGGGCGACCGTCACCATGACCGCCCCGTTCATGCGGGCCTACACCGAACTCCTGGTGCGCACCTGTCACAAGCGCGGCGCGCACGCCATCGGCGGCATGGCCGCCCAGATCCCGGGCGGCGAACCGGCCGCCCGGGAAGCGGCCCTGGCGAAGGTCCGGCTCGACAAGGAGCGGGAGGCGGAGGACGGCTTCGACGGATCCTGGGTGGCCCACCCCGGGCTCGTCCCGGTCTGCCGGACCGTCTTCGACGAGGTGCTCGGCGACCGGCCGCACCAGCTGGAGCGCACCCGCGACGACGTCCACATCACCGCCGAGCACCTCGTCGCCGTCCGCCGCACGGCAGGTCGCCCGACCCCGGAAGGCGTCCGCGACAACATCGCCGTCGCCCTGCGCTACTACGACGCCTGGCTGCGCGGACAGGGGGCCGTCGCCCTCAACGGGCTGATGGAGGACGCGGCCACCGCCGAGATAGCCCGGGTCCAGATCTGGCAGTGGCTCAAGCACCGGGCGGTCGACCGCGAGACGGTCCTCGGGCTCCTCGACGAGGAGCTGGCCGCGCTCGGCGCCACGTACCCCTGGGCCCAGCTCGACCAGGTCCGCGACCTGTTCGAACGCACCGCGCTCGGCAAGGAGCTGCCCGCCTTCTTCACCACGGAGGCGTACGCCCGCCACCTCGTCGGCCGTCCGGCGGTGCGGGCATGAGCGCCCCCATCGCCCGGGTGGGCGTCGTCGGCGGCGGCCAGATGGGGGCCGGCATCGCCGAGGTCTGCGCCCGCGCCGGGCTGGACACGATCGTCTGCGAGGCCGGCCGCGCCGCCGCCGACCGGGCCCGCGAACGGGTGGCGGTCTCCCTGGAGCGAGCCGTCCAGCGCGGCAAGCTCGACCGCCTGAGCGCCGAGGACGCTCTCGGCCGGCTGACCTTCACCGGCAGCCTCGACGACCTGGCCGACCGCCGGCTCGTGATCGAGGTCGTCGTCGAGGACGCCGCCGCAAAGACGGAGATCTTCACCGCCCTCGACAAGATCGTCGAGGACCCGGAAGCGATCCTGGCGACCAACACCTCCGCCATCCCCGTCATGCGCCTCGGCATGGCCACCCAGCGCGCCGACCGCGTGCTCGGACTGCACTTCTTCAACCCCGTGCCGGTCCTCCCGCTCGTCGAGGTGGTGACCTCGCTGCACACCTCCGCCGAGACGCTGACCGCCGCCGAGGAGTTCGCCACCACCGTCCTCGGCAAGACGGTGGTCCGCTCCCAGGACCGGGCCGGCTTCGTCGTCAACGCGCTCCTGATCCCGTATCTGCTCTCCGCGATCCGGATGGCGGAGTCCGGGTTCGCCACCGCCGCCGACGTGGACGCCGGGATGGAGCTGGGCTGCGCCCACCCGATGGGCCCGCTCAAGCTCGCCGACCTGATCGGCCTCGACACGGTGGCCTCCATCGCCGCGTCGCTGTACGACGAGTTCAAGGAACCCCTCTACGCCCCGCCGCCGCTGCTCCAGCGGATGGTGGAGGCGGGGCTGCTCGGCCGGAAGACCGGGCGCGGGTTCCACATGTACGACCGGGGCTGAGGGGCCCGGGTTCCAGGTCGCGGCTGAGGGGCCGCGACCACTGACCGGACGGGGTGGGAAGCGGTTGACTGTGCCGCTGCCCACCCCGCCGCGGTGTCCGCCGCACGGTTCCGGGCGGACGGCTCCAGACCGGCATCCTGGTCCAGACCTCTTGACCGAAGGTCTGGACCATTCTACGTTTTGACGGGGTCACGACATAGGGCGGGTCGGGGCGAACCTTTCGCACCGACGGCGGCTGACCCGGGCAGGAAGGACATCCGGATCATGGGGCGTACATCACGACTGCTGGGCCTCGGCCTGGCCGCGGCGCTCGTCGTACCGATGCTCGTCGGAGCCGCACCGCCGAAGCCCGCGGAGACGACCGGGGCGGCCGCCGAGACCTGTGCGGTCAAGTCGAAGCCCACGGGCAAGGTGCTCCAGGGGTACTGGGAGAACTGGGACGGCGCGGCCAACGGCGTGCACCCGCCGCTCGGCTGGATCCCGATCACCGACTCCCGCATCACCCAGCACGGCTACAACGTCGTCAACGCGGCCTTCCCCGTCATCCGCTCCGACGGCACCGTCCTCTGGGAGGACGGCATGGACAGCACCGTCAAGGTCGCCACCCCCGCCGAGATGTGCCAGGCCAAGGCCGCCGGCCTCACCACCCTCATGTCGATCGGCGGAGCCACGGCCGGGATCGACCTCAGCTCCAGCAAGGTGGCCGACCGGTTCGTCCAGACGATCGTCCCGATCCTGAAGAAGTACAACTTCGACGGCATCGACATCGACATCGAGACCGGCCTCGTCGGCAGCGGCAACATCAACCAGCTGTCCCCCTCGCAGACCAACCTCATCCGCATCATCGACGGCGTCCTCGCCGCCATGCCGTCGAACTTCGGCCTCACCATGGCCCCCGAGACGGCGTATGTCACCGGCGGCAGCGTCGTCTACGGCTCGATCTGGGGCGCGTACCTCCCGGTCATCAAGAAGTACGCCGACAACGGCCGCCTGTGGTGGCTGAACATGCAGTACTACAACGGCAGCATGTACGGCTGCTCCGGCGACTCCTACTCCGCCGGCACCGTCGCGGGCTTCACCGCCCAGACCGACTGCCTGAACAAGGGGCTCGTCATCCAGGGCACCACCATCAAGGTGCCCTACGACAAGCAGGTCCCGGGACTGCCCGCGCAGCCCGGGGCCGGTGGCGGTCACCTGTCCACCGGACTCGTCGCGCAGGCCTGGAACCACTACAACGGTTCGCTGAAGGGGCTGATGACCTGGTCGCTGAACTGGGACGGCTCGAAGGGCTGGACCTTCGGCGACAACGTGAAGGCCCTCCAGGGCCGTTGACCCCCCGCCCGTACGGTTTCCGCGCCCCCGGTCCGCCGATGACCGGGGGCGCGGCGCCGCTCCGGCCGGGAGGCGACACGAGGAAGGCGTGAACCGGTCGCACGCCGGGGCGGTCGAGAGAGCAGAATCGGGTACGGACCCGGGTGATCGCTTCCCGGTGCGACGGGCCCGTCTCCCCGCGGGCCGGCCGAAGACGAAGACGTACGAGGAGACCCGATGGTGCACGAACGGGCCGGTCACCCGGCACAGTCCGCAGACCTGGTCGACGTGGCACGGCTGGTGACGGCCTATTACGCCCTCCACCCCGATCCGTCCGAGCCCGCCCAGCGCGTGGCTTTCGGGACCTCCGGCCACCGCGGCTCCGCGTTCGCCGCCGCGTTCAACGAGGACCACATCGCCGCCACCACCCAGGCGATCTGCGACTACCGCACCCGCCAGGGCACCGACGGACCTCTCTTCCTCGGCGCGGACACCCACGCGCTCTCCGAACCCGCCCGGGTCACCGCCCTGGAGGTGCTGGCCGCCAACGGGGCCACCGTCCTCATCGACAGCGAGGACGGCTACACCCCGACCCCGGCCGTCTCGCACGCCATCCTCACGTACAACCAGGGGCGCACCGAGCACCTGGCCGACGGCATCGTGGTCACCCCGTCGCACAACCCGCCCGCCGACGGCGGCTTCAAGTACAACCCGCCGAACGGGGGACCGGCCGCCTCCGACGCCACCTCCTGGATCCAGGACCGGGCGAACGCCCTGATCGAGGCCGGACTCGGGGAGGTCCGCCGGATCCCGTACGCCCGCGCCCTGGCCGCCGACACCACCCGCCGCCACGACTTCCTGACCGCGTACGTCGACGACCTGCCGTCCGTCCTCGACCTCGACGCCGTACGGGACGCGGGCATCCGCATCGGCGCCGACCCGCTCGGCGGCGCGTCCGTCGCCTACTGGGGGCGGATCGCCGAGCGCCACCGGATCGACCTCACGGTGGTGAACCCGCTGGCCGATCCCACCTGGCGGTTCATGACGCTGGACTGGGACGGCAAGATCCGCATGGACTGCTCGTCGCCGCACGCCATGGCCTCGCTCATCGAGCAGCGCGACGCGTACGCCATCTCCACCGGCAACGACGCGGACGCCGACCGGCACGGCATCGTCACGCCCGACGGCGGGCTGATGAACCCCAACCACTACCTGGCCGTCGCCATCGACTACCTCTACACCCACCGCGACGCCTGGGCCGCCGGGACCGGCATCGGCAAGACCCTGGTCTCCTCCTCCATGATCGACCGGGTCGCCCAGGACCTCGGCCGGACCCTGGTGGAGGTCCCGGTCGGCTTCAAGTGGTTCGTCGACGGTCTCTACGACGGCAGCCTCGGCTTCGGCGGCGAGGAGTCCGCCGGGGCCTCCTTCCTGCGCCGCGACGGCCGGGTCTGGACGACGGACAAGGACGGCATCCTGCTCGCCCTCCTCGCCTCCGAGATCACCGCCGTCACCGGTTCCACCCCCTCCGAGCACTACGCCCGCCTCACGGACCGCTTCGGCGACCCGGCGTACGCCCGCATCGACGCGCCCGCCACCCGCGAGGAGAAGGCCGTCCTGGCGAAGCTCTCCCCGCAGCAGGTCAAGGCCGACACCCTGGCCGGGGAACCCGTCACCGCCGTGCTCACCGAGGCCCCCGGCAACGGGGCCCCGATCGGCGGCCTCAAGGTCTGCACCGACAGCGCCTGGTTCGCCGCCCGTCCCTCGGGCACCGAGGACGTCTACAAGGTGTACGCGGAGAGCTTCCAGGGCCCCGGCCACCTCGCCCAGGTCCAGGAGGAGGCCCGGGCGCTGGTGTCCGCAGCGCTGGGCGGCGCCTAGGCGTCGGGTCGGCCGTCGCGTCGCCGCCGGGCGCGTTCGAGCTCGGCGGCGTCCGACAGCCAGGAGCCGTGCCGGTCGAGTCCGGCCCAGCCACCGCGGACGTAGGCGCTCACCAGGCTCCGGTACCCGCTCATCCCGTCGACGAGCGTGTACTCGACCCGGTACTCCGGATCCGACCCGCCGCGGCCCTTGCGCACCGTCATGACCCGGGCGGCGGTGTCGGCGTAGAAGTGCAGCTGGATCCCCTCGCCCAGCTCCTCGTCCTCGACGGTGAACACTTCGTTGTCGCCGGCGGAGCGATCACCGACGAACTCCCAGAACTCCGCCGAGGCGGTGCGGCCGCTGCCCGCGCGCCACTTCTTCTCGACGCCCTTGTCGTCGGTGAAGGACAGGACGGTCTTCCTCGTCCCCGCTCCCTCGCCGAGGCCGCCGGTGATCTCCTCGTCGTCCTCCAGAGGTGCGTTCCTGGAGCGATGGGCGGCTTCCGAGCACATCAGGAAGCTCACGGTACGGATGGCGTCGGCGGCGAGATCCGGGTGCGCCCGGCGCACGGCGGCGTCCACCGCCGTCTCCATCCGGCTCCAGTCGCGCTTGTCCGTGGCGCGCTTGCCCCGCCGTGGGTCGCGGCCGATCCGCATTCCGGCGCACGCCTGCTCGGCGGTGGCGAGCACCCGCATGACCTCGGGCAGCAGCGCGGGGTCGACGGCGTCCGGCACCCGCTTCGGGATCGTCGCGCCGTGCACGTACTGGCCCGTGTACTTCAGGAGTGCCGTATCCAGCGGTCCGAGGACCACGCCACGCTCGGCGCGGCGGCGGTTCGCGTGATGCTCCTGAGCCCGCTTTCCGTCGGACGTCTCGGTCGCCGCGCGCATCGCCGCGCAGAGCTGACCGCGCTCCAGCAGTTCGATGTCGGCACCGTGGGCGATGAGCCGTCCCCTGTCCCACGGGACGCGCCCGAAGAGCGCGTCGACGTCGGCGGGCGTGGCGAGGAGAACCGGATCCAGGAGCGCGACGGCGGCGTCCTCGTCGAGCGGGCCCCGGGTTCCGGCGGCATCGCACAGCGGCAGGACCGCACTCCACAGCAGCAGGTGCCTGCCCAGGTCCTCCCGGATCACCGCGAGATGGGCTTCCCGGATCGGGAACGTGAACTCACGTGGCGAGTGGTTGGCGTCCGCCCCGGCACCGAGCATCAGCTTCAGCTCGCCGTCCTCGCGGATCACGTTCGGGATCCAGCCGCTCGCGCGCGTGAAAACGATGTCTCTCATGGCCTCAGTCTTTCCCATCGGACGAGGCCGACGGTCCGGGCCCCACGACAACGGCTCCCGGGCCGCCGGCACCGTTCGATCCGGTGCTCGGCGGCTCCGAAGAACGCGCGTCGGACGTAGAGGTACGCCTGGGTCAGCCGGTCACACCCAGCAGCGGTGCCCAGGCCTCCAGCGCCGGCTTCTCGGCGAGGTCGGCGAAGGCCACCTCGATCCCGTGGTCGCGACGCCAGGCGGCGGCCAGCGACATCAGGCGGACGGAGTCGAGACCGTAGTCGACGAGGTTCTCGTCCACGGGGATCTCCTCGGGGTCCTCGCCGAGGATGTCGGCGACATCGGCACGGAGCTGGTCGAGCGTGAGCGCCACGGCGGTCACTTCCCTTCGAAGACGGTCCGGGCGGTGGTGACGACGGCACACTTGCCCGCGGCCCACCGCAGCGCCATCGCATGGTCCTCGGCGGAGAAGTCCGCCACCGCGTCGGCCACCACGAACGCCTGGATGTCCTGCATCCAGGCGTCGCACGCGGTCATCAGCACACCGATGTGGGCGTAGACACCGGTGATGACGATCTGGTCGCGGCCCTGCTCGCGCAGGCGCTCCAGCAGATCCGTGCGGACGAAGCCGCTGTACTTCCACTTGGTGAGGACCGTGTCGTCCGCGTCGGGCGCGACCTCGTCCGCGATGGCCGCCAGGTGCTCGTCGGCCGGCAGGCCGGGGCCCCAGAAGTCCTGCTGGAGACCGCGTTCCTCCGCACCCTGGCCGCCGGGCTGCGCGGTGTAGAGCACCGGCACCCCGAGCCGCGCCGCGTCCTTCTTCAACTCGGCCACATGGGCCAGGAGTTCGGGAACGGGTGCGGCCTCGCGGTCGTATGCCGTCAGGAAGTAGTTCTGCAGATCGTGGACGAGGAGCACCGCGCGCGCCGGGTCGACGGTCCAGTCGACCCGGTTGGCGGGCAACGCGTCGGCGGTCGGCATGGGGTAGGGGACGATGGCGGGCAGAGCCATGGTGGGGAGGGTTCCGTTCGGGGAGTCGTTCAGTGGGACGGGGACGGGATGGTTACGAAAGCGAGGACGACGGGGCCGTGCGGGCGGCGGCGTTGCGCAGGTCCTTCTTGGAGACCTTGCCCACGCCGGTCTGCGGGAACGCGTCGACGAACTCGACCCGGTCCGGCACCTTGTAGGCGGCCAGGCCCCGTTCGCGGACGAACCTCTTGACGGCCACCGCCTTCAGCGGGCCCGCGCCCGAGCGCAGGATCACGTACGCGCAGGTGCGTTCGCCCAGATACGGGTCCGGCTCGGCCACCACGTTGGCGTCGTGCACGGCGGGGTGGGCGAGGATGTGGTTCTCGACCTCCTCGGCGGCGATCTTCTCGCCGCCCCGGTTGATCTGGTCCTTGGCGCGCCCCTCGACGACGATGTGCCCGCTCCCGGTGACCCGCACGATGTCGCCGGTGCGGTAGAAGCCGTCCTCGGTGAAGGAACGGGCGTTGTGCTCGGGGGCGTTCCAGTAGCCCCGGATGGTGTACGGGCCCCGGGTCAGCAGGTGACCCGTCTCGCCCGGGGCCACCTCCTGGTCCTCGTCGTCGACGACGAGGATCTCGTCGTCGGGCGAGATGGGCCGGCCCTGGGTGGTGACGATCGTCTCGACCGGGTCGTCGAGACGGGTGTAGTTGACCAGCCCCTCGGCCATGCCGAACACCTGCTGGAGCGTGCAGCCCAGCGCGGGCCGCACCCGGCGGGCCGCCTCCTCGCTGAACTTGGCGCCGCCCACGAGCAGCACGTCCAGGCTGCTGAGGTCGTGGGCGGTGCCGGGCGCGGCCTCGGTCCAGAGCAGGGCCAGCGGCGGCACGAGCCCGGTGATGGTGACGCCCTCGCGCTCGATCAGGGGGAACGCCACCTCGGGCGAAGGCCCGGGGCACAGCACCACACGGCCCCCGGCGTACAGCGTGCCGAGCGAACCGGGGGAGGAGAGCGGGAAGTTGTGCGCGGCGGGCAGCACGCACAGGTAGACGCTGTTCTCGTCGACCGCGCAGATCTCGTTGGACCCCCACAGCGAGTAGATGTAGTCGTCGTGGGTGCGCGGGATCAGCTTCGGGATGCCGGTGCTGCCGCCGGAGAGCTGGAGGAAGGCCAGGTCGTCCGGGCGGGGCCCGCCGTAGCCGACCGGCTCCTCGGCGACCTCGGACAGCGCCTCGAACTCGCCCGGGTCCCCCTGGGCGACGAACACATGGCGCAGCGTGCTCACATTGGCGTGGGTCTTCGACGCCAGTTCACGGTAGTCGTAGCCGCCGTGCTCGGCCGCGATGACGTACGCCACCGCCTCGGTGAACTCGCAGAAGTAGGTGATCTCGCTCTCGCGGTGCGCGGGCAGCGCGAAGACGGGCAGCGCGCCGATCCGGAACAGCGCGAAGATCACCTCGAAGAACTCGGCGATGTTGGGGAGTTGCACCACCACCTTGTCGCCCTTGACGATGCCCCGGGAGAGGAAGCCCGCCGCCAGCCGGTCGGCGCGCCGGTCGAGATCGGCGTACGTCCACCGGCTGCCCGCCACCGGGTCCACGATCGCGACCCGGTCCGGATGCTCCTCGGCGCGCTGTCGCAGCATCTCCCCGAAGGTCTCCCCGCGCCACCAGCCGGCCGCCCGGTACCGCTCGGCGAATTCGGCGGGCCAGGTGGGCGCCGCTTCCGTACTCACAGCTCGGCTCCCACGGCGCTCAGGAAGGTGCGGAACTTGGCCGCGGTCTCCGCGGTCTCCGCCTCGGGCTCGGAGGCGGCGACGACGCCCGCTCCGGCGTACAGGCGCAGGGTGCGCTCCTCGGCCTCGGCGCAGCGGATCGTGACGACCCAGTCGCCGTCGCCCTCGGCGTTTCCCCAGCCGATCACGCCGGTGAAGAAGTCCCGGTCGAACGGTTCGGTCTCCGCGATGACCTGACGGGCCGTCTGCGTCGGCGTGCCGCACACGGCGGGCGTCGGGTGCAGCGCGAGCGCCAGCTCCAGCGCCGAGGTGTCGGGGGAGCGCAGGGTGCCGGTGACCGTGGTGGACAGGTGCCACATGGTGGCGGTGCGGATGAGCGTCGGCCGGGCCGGGACGGTCAGTTCCGTGCAGTGCGCCGCGAGCGCCTGGTGGACGGCGTCGACGACGACGGCGTGCTCGTGGAGATCCTTGGCCGACTCCAGCAGCGTCGCCGCCCGGCGCACGTCCTCGGCCAGGTCGGCGCTGCGCGGGGTCGAGCCGGCCAGCGGGTTGGCGACGACCTGCTTCCCATGGCGGGAGACGAGCAGCTCGGGGCTGGCGCCGATGAGGGTGCGCCCGGGGCCGGTCGGCAGGGCGAACGTGTAACCGGAGGGGTCGCGGCGGGCGAGGCGCTGGAGCATCGCGGGCAGGTCGACCGGGGCGTCGGAGGTGAGTTCGAGGGTGCGGGCCAGGACGACCTTGCTGAACTCGCCGCGCCACATGCGTTCCACGGCGGCGGCGACGCCCTTGCCGTAGATCTCCGGCTCGGGCACCTGGCGTATCTCCCAGGTCCCGGCGGTGGGCGCGGTGGCCGGCAGGGCGATGAGCGGGTCGGAGGCGAGCGCGGGCGCGGTGCGCACCGACTCCGGGACGCTCAGGGCGGCCGGGGCGGTGTGGTCGAAGGGGATGGCGCCGATGACCACCGGTGATTCCTGGCCGGCGGCGGCCGCCGCGGCGAGCGTGGCGTCCACTCGCGCGGTCAACGGTCTCTCGTCGTGCGGGACATGGCGTCCCGGTCCCCGTGCGAGCAGCGTGCGTCCGGGAGTGGCGAGAAAGTGGTCGCCCGGTGCGTAGGCGTCCAGAAGCGAGGTGGCCGCTCCTACGGCCGGGTGGGCCGGATCGGCCGGGGCGGTGTGCGTGGCGACCTGGGATGCCGTCGGCACGGGGACTCCATTCTCGATGGTCCCGTCAGCGGGTGCGGGGGGCTGGATGGGAGGTGAAGGAAGGGAAGGCGGGGCGGTCGGGCGGTCAGCGAAGGGTCGCGCCGCCGTCGACGTACAGCTCCTGCATGGTGATGTGGCGGGCGCGGTCCGAGGCGAGGAACGCCACCGTCTCCGCGATGTCCTCGGGGTCGGCGATCCGGCCCAGGGGAATGCCGGTGCGGTACGTGGCGGGGTCCCCGTCGATGACGCGCTGTTCGGCGCCCGGGTCGGTCCAGAGCGCGCGTTGCATCGGTGTGTCGGTGGAGCCGGGCGCGACGACGTTGCAGCGGACGCCGCTGCCGGCGAGTTCGAGCCCCAGACACTTGGTGAACATGGCGGCGGCCGCCTTGGAGGCGGCGTAGGCGGCCATGCCGGTGCGCGGGATCCCGGCGGCGTTGGAGCCGACGGTGACGACCGCGCCGGATCCGCGGGCCGCCATGAGCGGGGCGACGGCCTGGGAGACATGGAAGACGCCGGTGGCGTTCACCGCGAAGGTGTCCGCCCAGTCCTGCGCGGAGAGCACGGCGGCCGGGCCGGTGCGCAGGATGCCCGCCACGTTCACCAGGACGTCGACCGGGCCGAGTTGGCGCTCGACGCGGGCCACGGTGCTCTCCACCGAGCCGCGGTCGGTGACGTCCATCACATACGGGTCCAGACTGCCTGCCGAACGCTCGCCATGGGGCAGTTTCTCCTGCGTCCTGGTCCACTCGGCGGCTGTCGCCTCGATGCCGTGCAGGGCGCGATCGGTGGCGGCCACGCGGGCGCCGAGGGTGGCGAGCAGGTCGGCGACTGCCGCGCCGATGCCTTGTGCGGCACCGGTGACCAGAGCAGTGCGGCCGATGAAGTCGCCGCTTCTGCCCGGTATGTGCTCAGGCATGAGCAACCTCCTCCAGGTGTTAGGTAAGGGTAACCTAAATTGAACCGACCGCCCAGAAGGGGTCGAGCCGTCGATATCTACTTAGGCTAGCCTCACCTTATGCAAACGCCGCGCACGGGGACCACGGCCTCGGCTCCCGAACATGACTCCTCGACCGTTCAGTTGGACGGAGGCGAAGCCGACCGGACCACGGAGGCCGCCTCCGCCGGACACGGGGAAGCATCTCCGGGAACCGAAAAGGGAACAAAGCCGGAAACCGGACAGCCCTCGGGGCACCTGCCTGTTCCCGAAGACGCCGCCACGCCTGACGGCTCCCGCGCCACGGCCGACCCGCGGCGGCGCACCGTGGTGGTGGCCGTCGCCGGACTGGCCTTCGCCGTCCTGCTGTTGACGGGCCTCTCCCTCTCGATCGGCGCGGGCGAGGTCGGCCCCGGCGGCGTCCTGGATTACCTCCTCGGCCGGGACGGCGCGCGTGACAACGCCCGTCTCTCCCTCGTCGTCGGCGATCTGCGCCTGCCGCGCACCTTCACCGCGCTGCTCGTCGGGGCCGCCCTCGGCGTCGCCGGGTGCCTCCTCCAGGCGGTCACCCGCAACCCGCTGGCCGAGACCGGACTCCTCGGCGTCAACGCGGGCGCCTCGCTCGGCGTCGTCGCCGGCATCGCGCTGCTCGGCTTCGATTCCGGTTACGCCTACCTCGTCTGCGCGTTCGTCGGTGCGGTGGTCGCCAGCGGTCTCGTCCTCCTCATATCCGGAAGACGCGGCGGCGGCTCTCCCATGCGGCTGGTCCTTGCCGGCGCGGCGCTCGGCGCCACCTTCGGCGGGCTCACCAGTGTCATCGTCGTCAACTCCGCGGAGACCTACGACAGATTCCGCTTCTGGGTCCTCGGCTCCCTCGCCGGGGTCGAGGGCTTCGGCGAACTCGGCCGCCTCGCCCCGGTCCTCGCCCTCGGCTTCGTCGTCGCCCTCCTCGTCGCCCGCCCGCTCTCCGCGCTGGCCCTCGGCGACGACCTGGCCCGCAGCCTCGGCCACCGGCCTCCCGTGATCCGTACGGTCGTCGCCATCGGCGTCACTCTGCTGACCGCGGCCGCCGTCGCGCTCGCCGGGCCGATCTCCTTCCTCGGCCTGCTCGCGGGTTTCCTCGCCCGCGCCCTCGCCGGCACCCGGCTCGCCGCCCGCATCCTGCTCGCCGGGCTCATCGGCGCCTGCGTCCTGACGGTTTCCGACATCGCCGCCCGCGTGGTCTCGCGGCCTTTCGAAGCACCCGTCTCCGTCATCGTCGCCCTCATCGGCGCCCCCGTCCTCATCGCCATCGTCCGCTCCAAGCAGCTGGCCTCGATGGGCATGACGGAACCGGCCACCGAGGAACGCGCCCCCGACCGCCCCCGCCGCTTCCGGATCACCCTGCCCCGCCCGGCCCGCCGCACCCCGAAGGCCAAGACCCTGCGGGTCCGCCCGGCCGACACCCTCGTGCTGCGCCGCGGCCCGCTGTCCCTCCTCGTCACCCGGCGCGCCGCCCTGGCCGCCCTCGCCCTCGCAGGGGTCCTCCTGCTCGCCGTCGTCCTCTCCGCCTACGCGGGCCAGAGCGACATGGGCGTCGCCCGCACCTTCCGCGCGGTGTTCGGCCAGGGCGACCGCTTCGACGTGCTGCTCGTCCAGAAGTTCCGCCTCGGCCGCATCGTCGCCGGACTCACCGCCGGAGCCGCGCTCGGCCTGGCCGGGTGCCTCACCCAGACCCTGGCCCGCAACCGCCTGGCCACCCCCGAGCTCCTCGGTGTCAACGACGGGGCCACCGCCGCCGTCCTGCTCTCCGTCACCCTCAGCGCCACCGGATCCTTCGGCGCCTGGTGGGCCGGGCCGATCGGCGCACTGGTCGCCGTCATCGTCGTCACCACCGTCTCCGGCGGCCTCGGCCAGCGCGGCTACCGCGTCCTCGTCGTCGGCCTCGCCATGTCCGCCCTGGCCTCCGCCATCACCCAGGTCGTCCTCTCCCGCCGGTCCCTCTCCTCCGCCAGTTCGCTGTACGTGTGGACCTCGGGCAGCCTCAACGGCCGCAGCTACTCCGTCGCCGTCCCCGTCCTCATCGGCCTCGCGGTACTCGTCCCGGTCAGCCTCGCCGTCGCCCGCCACCTGGGTGTCCTGCGCTTCGACGACGCGACCGCCTCCTCGCTCGGCTCCGCCCCCGGCCGGGTCCGCGCCCTCGCCCTGCTCCTCGCCGTCGCCCTCGCGGGCCTCGCGGTCGGCATCTGCGGACCCGTCGGCTTCGTCGCACTCGCCTCCCCGGTCATCGCCTCCCGGCTCGCCGGACCCCTGCGCGTGCCGCTCGTCGGCTCGATGCTCACCGGAGCCGTCCTCGTCGTCGCCGCCGACACCCTCGGCCGCATCGTTTTCGATGGTGCCGAACTCCCCGTCGGCATCGTCACCACCGTCCTCGGCGGCCCCTTCCTGCTCTGGGTGCTGCTCGGCCGCTCGGCCGCCACCCGCGTGTAGTGGACCGCCACCCGCGTACCAGAAGCCCACGTACAGGAAGTACGAGACACCCATGACCTACCCGCCGCGCAGGAACCCGCCGCCCCCGCCCGTATCCGAGGGACCGGCATCCACGGGGCCGATTTCCCCCGGACCGACCGAATCCGAGGCCACCGCCGTGCGAAGCCCCCTGCTGCGTACGCTCATCGCGGACGTCCGCGCCGAAAAGCCCGACGCCGAGGAGGCGTTCTGGCGGCACGCCGCCGCCACCGGCACCCCCCTCGTCGAACCCGACCCGGAGGGCGACCCGGACCACCGGCTCGTCACCTTCGTCCGCCGCGAGGACCCCGCGCGCCCCGCCACCCATGTCCTGGCCCTCGTCCACACGGTCACCGACAAGGACCGGCACGCGGGCGACCTCGCCCCGCACCTGATGGAACGGGTCGACGGCACCGGCGTATGGGCGATCAGCCACCGGCTGCGCGCCGACCACCGCGCCTCGTACCAGTTCCACGCCACCGGGGGAACGCGCGAGGACGCCCTGCGCGCCGACCGGTCCTCCTGGCTCGGGGTCCTCGACCACGCCGAACCCGACCCGCTCAACGACCGCGCCCCGCTGCCCTCCCGGGACGGCCGCAACCCCGCCTCCGTCCTCGAACTCCCCGATGCCCCGCCTCAGTCACGCATCCGGCGGCGTGACGACGTGGACCGGGGGCGCACGCTCGACGCCGAGGTCGACGGCCGCCCGATCACCGTTCACCTGCCGCCCGGCCACCGCCCGGACAGGGGCCCGTACGCGCTCGCCGTGCTCCTCGACGGCGAGATGTGGGGGCCGGTCCTCGGCGTCGGCGACATCCTCGACAATCTGCACGCCGACGGGGATCTGCCGCCCACCGTTGCGATCCTGGTCGACACCATGGGCCGGCGCATGGACGACCTCGCGTGCAGCGCCCCGTTCGTCGACTGGCTCGCCGACACCCTGCTGCCGTGGGCCGAGCGGGAGTACGGGGCCGGGGCGGACGCCGCGCGGACCGTCGTCGCCGGACAGAGCGCGGGCGGCCTCACCGCGGCGTTCGCCGCCTTCCAGCGCCCCGACCGCTTCGGCCTCGCCCTCTCCCAGTCGGGTTCCTTCTGGTGGCCCGACGACGAGCGCGGCACCGAATGGCTCACCGGCCAGTACGCGTGGGCGGAGCGCAGGCCGGTGACCCTCCATCTGGAGGTCGGCCTCCAGGAGTGGATGCTCCTCCAGGAGAACCGCAGGCTCCGCAATGTGCTGCGCGCCCGCGGATACGACGTCCGCTACCGGGAGTTCAACGGCGGCCACGACTACGCCTGCTGGCGCGGCGGCCTCGCGGACGGGCTGGCCGCCCTGCTCGGCGAAGGCTGAGACGACGACGTGACCCCGCATCCCGACCACGCGTGAGGGGCGGGCGGCATCCCCCTCCGGATGCCGCCCGCCCCTCACGCGTATGCCCGCTCAGCCCTTCGCGACCGGGGCCTCCTGAGCCGCCAGGCCCTCACCGGGCGGCTCGGGGACGTCCTCGTCGTCGAACGGCGGCGGCTGCGGGGCCTCGCGCGGCAGCCGCAGCGCGATCAGCGCGCCGACCGCGACGAGCCCCGCCGTCACCCAGACCGCCGTACGGTACGGGCCCGGGTCGGCGGAGGCCTCCGTCACGTGGCCGCCGCCGATCACCGCCGCACAGGCGGCGATGCCCAACGCGCCGCCCAGCGTGCGGACGATCTGGAACAGGCCCATCGCCTGCCCCATGTCCGGGGGCGCGATCGACTCGAAGCCGGAGATCTGCACGGTCAGCACCGCCGTCCCCAGCACCAGGCCGATGAGGAACATCAGCCCGCGCACGCTCCACGCGTTCTCCGCCACGCCGGGCACCGCGAGCGCACCGAAGACCGCCGCCGCGACCAGCAGTGCCGGCACGGTCAGCAGCCGGGGGCCGAGCCGCGGCAGCAGCCGGTCCACCACCTGCGAGGCCAGCATCAGCCCCACCGCCTCCGGGAAGACGCTCAGCCCGGCGTCCAGCGCCGAAGCGCCCAGGCTCGCCTGGTACAGCAGCGGGAAGACGAACAGGACCCCCATCAGCCCGGCCGCGGTCACCCCGGCGAGCGCGGAGGCCGACCCGTACACCCGGTCGGCGAGCAGCCGCAGCTTCAGCAACGGCGTCTTCGCCCGCGTCTGGTGCAGGACCGCCGCCACCAACAGGACGGACCCCAGCACCGCGCTCACGGCGACGGCGGGCTCCGTCCAGCCCTGCGAGGGGCCGAAGCCCAGCGCGTACGTCAGCAGCCCCAGCGCCGGGGTCGCCAGCCAGAAGCCGACCGTGTCGAACCTCCCCTCCGGGCCCTCGACATGCTCGCGCAGACCGAAGACACCCAGCAGGACGGCCGCCGCCCCGATCGGCACGTTCACGAAGAACAGCCAGTGCCAGGAAAGGTGTTCGGTGAGCAGACCGCCCAGCGGCGGACCGAGCGCGGGCATCAGTGCCGTCGGCACGATCAGCACCTTCGCCAGCTTCGTCCGCTCGTGCGGCGGGAACGCCCGGAACAGCAGCGTCATCCCGACCGGCGTCAACAACCCGCCCGCCAGGCCCTGCACGGCCCGGGCCACCACCAGCGTCGTGAGGTCCGGGGCCAGACCGCAGACCGCCGAGGCGACCGTGAACGCCGTCAGCGCGCCGAGGAACACCCGCTTCGTCCCGAACCGGTCGCCCAGCCACCCCGCCACCGGCAGCCCCACCGCGAGCGCGACCAGGAAGGCCGTCTCCACCGTGTTGGCGGCCGACAGCGGGCGGCCGAAGTCGCCCGCGATCGTGTAGAGCGCCGGGTTCACGATCGTCGAGTCCAGGCCGTTCATGCACATCGCGGCCGTGTAGACGAGGACGACGGCGACCCGGGGTCGTATCCGGGGCCGGATCAGCAACCCGCTCACCGCGCGGCGGCGGCGACGGGGCCGTCCCAGTGCGCGGTGATCCAGTCCAGCGCGTCCTGCCGGGCGCACGGGCCGTGAGCCGTCGACCAGCCCTCGGGCACCGCGGCGAACAGCGGCCACAGCGAGTGCTGACCCTCCGCGTTGGTCAGCACGAGGAACTCCCCGTCCGCGTCGAAGGGGTTGGCGGATGCGTCGCTCATCGGTGTCACTTCTCCAGCTCGGTCAGTCGGTCGGCGACCACGCGCGCGATGTGCGCGATCGGCTCGGGCAGGGTCATGTCCTTGTGCGAGCAGGCGACGTTGGTGTTGTCGATCCGCCCGCTCACGTACGGGGTCCAGGTCTCGGGCGTCAGGGTGTCGTCGATGGTGTCCACCGTGGCCCGGAAGAACAGCACATCCCCCTGGAACACCCGGTGGTCGTAGGCCCGTACGAGGTCGTTGGTGTTGAGGTACACCTCGCCGAGCGCCTCGATCTTCGCGGCGGACAGCGCGGCCAGCGGGGAGCCCTCGCGGCGCAGCACCTCCACCACGTTCGCGGTGTTCAGCTCCTTGTCGCCGAGGCTCTCGGGGCCGTAACCGCCCATCGTGAGCAGCGATTCGAGGGCTTCGGCCTGATCGGGCACCGGCAGGTCGCGGAAGCCCTCGGCGGGGTACGCGTCCAGGATCGCCAGCAACTCGACCTCCTGGCCCGTCTCCTGGAGCACCGCCGCGATCGCGTGCGCGATGATGCCGCCGGTCGACCAGCCGAGCAGCCGGTAGGGGCCCTCGGGCTGGACCTCCCGGATCCGGGACGCGTAATGCGCGGCGAGCTCCTCCAGCGTGGTCGGCAGCGGCTCGTCCGCCGTCACCTCGCCGACGCCCTGGGCCTGGAGCCCGTAGATCGGCACATCGGCGGGCAGGTTGCGGATCAGGCCGGCGTAGCACCAGCTCAGACCGCCCGCCGGATGCACGCAGTGGACGGGGGCGCGGTCGCCGGGACGGGCCGGCCGCAGCGGCAGCAGCACATCCAGCGGGTCCTCCTCGCGCGAGACGTCCAGGGCCGTGTCCAGCGCGGCGGGCGTCGGCGCCTGGAACACCGTGCCGATCGACACCTCGATGCCGAACGCCGACCTGATCCGCCCGGCCAGACGCACCGCGAGCAGCGAATGCCCGCCCAGGTCGAAGAAGTTGTCCTCCACCCCGGCGGACGGCAGCCCCAGCACCTCCGCGAAGATCGAGCAGAGCTGCTCCTCACGGACCGTGCGCGGCGCGCGACCGGCGGCGTTCACCGGCAGGCCCGGCGCGGGCAGCGCCTTGCGGTCCAGCTTGCCGTTGCCGGTCAGCGGCAGCCGGTCCAGCACCACCACCGCCGAGGGCACCATGTGCACCGGCAGCGTGGCGGCACCATGCTCGCGCAGCGCCGCCGGGACCGGGTCCGTACCGGGCGCGGCGACCACATAGCCGACCAGCCGCTTGTCGCCGGGCTGGTCCTCGCGCACCACGACCGCCACATCGGCGACCTCCGGGTGGGCGGCCAACACCGCTTCGATCTCGCCGAGTTCGATACGGAAACCGCGGATCTTGACCTGCTGGTCGCCCCGGCCGAAGTACTCCAGCGTGCCGTCCACGCGTCGCCGGGCGAGGTCGCCCGAGCGGTACATCCGGCGCCCGCTCTCCCCGAAGAGATGCGCGAACGGGTCGGCGACGAAACGCCCCGCCGACAGGTCCGGGCGGCCCAGATAGCCGAGGGCCACGCCCTCACCGGCGACGTACATCTCGCCGGTCACTCCGGGCGGCACCGGCTGGAGCCGGTCGTCCAGGACGTAGACGCGCAGGTCGGGGATGTTCACGCCGATGGTGCTGGAGATCGCGGAGGCGGCGGTCGCCCGGTCCAGCGCCAGATACGAGACATGGACGGTCGTCTCGGTGATGCCGTACATGTTGACCAGCGTCGGCGCGTTCTCCCGGTGGCGGGTGTACCAGTCGGCGAGCCGCCCCAGCTCCAGCGCCTCCCCACCGAACACGACGTAGCGCAGGGCCAGTTCGTGGCCCGGAGCCTCCCGGTCGGCGGCGGCCAGCTGGTAGAAGGCGGACGGCGTCTGGTTGAGGACGGTCACCCGCTCGTCGGCCAGCAGCCGGAGGAAGGCGTGCGGGTCACGGCTGGTCACATGCGGCACGACGACGACCCGGCCGCCGTACAGCAGCGCGCCCCACAGCTCCCACACGGAGAAGTCGAACGCGTAGGAGTGGAACAGCGTCCACACGTCGTCCGGCCCGAACGAGAACCAGTGCTCGGTCGCCGTCAGCAGCCGCGTCACATTGTGCTGGGTGACCACGACGCCCTTCGGGCGGCCGGTGGAACCCGAGGTGTAGATGACGTACGCCGGATCCTGCGGGGTCAGCGGCCGGGTACGGTCCGCCTGGGTGATCGGCCCGTCGGGGAACCCGGCCGCCTCGTCCACCGTGATCAGCGGGAGATCGTGCGCGGGCAGCCGCTCGGCCGTCGCCGGGTCGGTGATCAGCGCCGCCGGTCGGGCGTCGTCCAGCATGTACGCGAGCCGGTCCGCCGGGTAGTCCGGGTCCATCGGCAGATACGCGGCCCCCGCCAGCGACACCGCGAGCAGCCCGGCCACCAGGTCCAGGGAGCGCGGCAGCGCGAGCGCCACGATGGAGCCGGGGCCGATGTTCCGGTCCGCCAGCAGCCGGGCCAACGACTGTGCCCGGGAGGACAGTTCGGCGTACGTCAGCGAGTCGCCCTCGCAGCTGACCGCGACCCGCTCCGGGTGGCGGCGCGCGGCGGCCCCGTAGACCTCGGCGAGGGTGAGCGGCACCGGGCGGTCGCCGGACGGGACGCCGTTGGCCTCGACCAGGGCGCGGTGCACCTCGTCCTCACCGAGCACGGGCAGCAGACCGACCGGCGTCTCCGGCCGCTCGGCGGCGGCCGCCAGCAGCCGGGACAGCCGGTCCGCCAGAGCCTGGGCGGTCGACCGGTCGAAGAGGTCGGTGCGGAACTCCAGGAAGCCGCCGATCCCGCCGCCGGGCAGCTCGCCCGCGTTCAGGGTCAGGTCGAACTTCGCGGTCCCCGACGGCACGGCGGTGAGCCGCGCGGTGGTGTCCGGGCCGAGGGCGACGGGCGCGTCCGCGATCGACTGCCAGGCCAGCATCACCTGGAACAGCGGGTGCCGGGCCAGCGAGCGCGGCGGGTTCAGCGCCTCGACGAGGTGGTCGAACGGCAGCGCGTCGTGCTCGTACGCGGCGAGCGTGGTCGCCCGCACCCGGTCCAGGAGGTCACCGAAGGCCGGGTCGCCGGAGGTGTCGGTGCGCAGGACCACGGTGTTGGTGAAGAAGCCGACGAGCCCGGCCGATGCGTCGTCGTCGCGGCCCGCCACGGGGGTGCCGAGGGGGATGTCGCTGCCGCATCCGTGCCGGGTCAGCAGAGCGGCGAGCCCCGCCTGCACGGTCATGAACACCGTCGCCCCGTGCGCCCGCGCGAGCCGGCGCAGCGCCTCGTGCGCCGTGGCGTCCAGGACGAAGGGCACGGTGTCGCCCGCCGAGGTGGCCACCGGGGGCCGGGGCCGGTCGGTGGGCAGTTCCAGCTGGTCCGGCAGCCCGGCGAGCGCCTCGCGCCAGTGGGCGAGCTGGGCCTCGGCGAGCGCGGTCGGCTCGGCCGGGGAGCCCAGGAGCAGCTGGAGCCGGGCCGCGTGGTCCACGTACTGGCCGGCCAGGGGCGCGAACTCCGGGGCGCGGCCTGAGAGGCGCGCGGTGTAGGCGGTGGCCAGGTCGCGGGCCAGGGGAGTGGTGGAGGCTCCGTCGCCCGCGATGTGGTGGAGCAGCAGGAGCAGGGTGTGGTGGTCGGGTCCGTCGCTGAAGAGGACCGTGCGCAGCGGCGGCTCGGTGGCGAGGTCGAAGCAGTGGCGGACGGCCTCGGTGAGATCGCTGCCCGGCTCCGCCAGGCGCAGCACGGGCCGGGCCGCCTCGTGGCCCGGAGGGAGAATCAGCTGGTGAGGGGTGCCGTCCCCGTCGGCTCCGGACCCGTTGTCAGTGGGCGGATATACCGTTCTCAGTGTCTCGTGACGGTCCACCAGATCGCGCAGGGCGAGCTGGAGCGCGTCCCGGTCCACAGGGCCGTTGACGCTGAGCACGAGCGGGATGTTGTAGGTCGGGCTGGGGCCTTCGAGGCGGTGGAGGAACCACAGCCGCTGCTGGGCCGGGGAGAGAGGGAGGGGACCGGTGCGGGGTACGGGGGAGAGCGGTACGGAAGCGACGGCCGCTCCGCTGCGGGCGCGGACCTCCGCGGCGAGCGCCGCCGCGGAGGACTGGCGGAAGACGTCGGCGATGGAGAACGGGACGGCGAAGTGCTCGCGGACGCGGGCGGCGAGCCGGGCGGCGAGCAGGGAGTGCCCGCCGAGGTCCAGGAAGCCCGCATCGGCGGCCGGTGGCTCCGCGATACCGAGCACGTCGGCGTAGAGACCTCGCACGATCTCGGTGTGCGGGTTGCTCTCGCCGGCGCTCTCCGCCCCGGCGGCGGGGGAGAGGGGTTCGGGGTCGGGCAGCGCCCGGTGGTCCAGCTTGTCGTTGGCGGTACGGGGGAGCGCCTCCAGCAGCGTCACGGTCGCGGGGAGCATGTGCTCGGGCAGCGCGGCGGCCAGGTGGTCGCGCAGCTCGCCCGGTGCGGGCGGCGTGGCGGCGTCCTTCGTCGGTACGGCGTAGGCCAGCAGCCGCTTTCCGTGGCCGGTGTCGCGGGCGATGACGGCGGCTGCCGCGACCTGCGGGTGGACGGCCAGCCGGGCCTGGATCTCACCGAGTTCGATGCGGAAGCCGCGGATCTTCACCTGGTCGTCGCTGCGGCCCAGGAACTCCAGCGTGTGGTCGGCGCGGCGGCGCACCAGGTCGCCGGTGCGGTACATGCGCCCCCCGGGCTCGCCGTGCAGCGCGCCGAACGGGTCCGCGACGAACCGCTCGGCGCTCAGGTCGGGGCGGCCCAGGTAGCCGAGGGCCAGGCAGGCCCCCGCGACATACAGCTCGCCCGTCACACCGGCGGGCACGGGACGGAGGGAGGAGTCCAGGACGTAGACGCGTGAGCCGCGCACGGGGCGGCCGTCGGGACGGGCGGCGGTCTCTCCCGGCACCCAGTAGTAGGCGTCGACCGTCGTCTCCGTCGGCCCGTAGAGGTTGACCGGGTGCACGGCCGCCGCCTCGGTCAGCCGCTCCCACAGGGCCGGGGGGACGGTCTCCCCGCCGACCACGATGTGGGCCGGGTGATGGCGGCCCTCGTCCAGCAGGCCTTCGGCGAGCAGCGCTTCGGCGTAGGAGGGGGTGACATCGAGATAGTCGACCAGGTGCGCGTCGACATACGCGGTGAGGGCAGCCGGGTCCCGGTAGGCGGCGTCGTCCAGCAGATGCAGTTCGTGCCCGTGGACCATCCACAGCAGCGGGTCCCAGGACGCGTCGAAGGCGAACGAGGCGCTGTGC
The DNA here is from genome assembly GCF_014649875.1 of Streptomyces rubiginosohelvolus. Lineage (GTDB taxonomy): Bacteria > Actinomycetota > Actinomycetes > Streptomycetales > Streptomycetaceae > Streptomyces > Streptomyces rubiginosohelvolus. Next base: position 40,835 of record NZ_BMTW01000018.1, read on the forward strand.
GCGACCCGCAGGCGCTCCCGGCCGGTCCGTGCCACGGCCGGGGCGATGTGGTCCGTGCCGTGCCCGGCGCAGAGGTTGGCGAGCGAGGCGTGGCTGACGAGGACGCCCTTGGGGCGGCCCGTGGAACCGGAGGTGTGGATGAGATAGGCGGGGTCACCGAGCGCGGGCCCGGCGGGCAGCGGCCCGTCGGGGCAGGCAGCCAGGGTGTCGGCCGTGGCAGGTGCGTCGAGCGCGACCGTCGGCAGCCCGTGGCCGGGCAGCGCGGCGAGCGTCTCCGCCGTGCCGATCACACACAGCGGGCGCGCGTCCTCCAGAACGGCCAGCGTCCGGGCGGCGGGGTGGCCGAGGTCGAGCGGCTGGCAGACCAGACCCGCCTTGAGCACGGCCAGCAGGGCGACGACCACGTCGGCGGTCCGGGGCAGCGCCAGCGCCACGGTGCCTCCCGAGCCCACCGCGTTCTCGGTGCGACCGGCGGTGCCCGGCTGGTCGGAGCCGGAAGTGCCGAGTCCGGTCAGCAGGTGGGCCAGGCGGTCGGAGACGGCGTCCAGTTCGGCGAAGGTGAGGCGGGCCCCGGGCACGGCGGCGGCCTCGGGGGCACCCGCTCCCGGTTCCGTACGCGCGTCTGCTCCGGCGTCCGCCGCCGAAGTGGCTTCCACGCTCTTCCCCCGGAACGTGCCCGCCACTGTCGATCGCACCGCCACGGCGTCGGGCGTCCGGACCGCCTGCGCGCTGAACGACTGCGGCAGGGGGAGCGCGGCGGCGGGTTCCGAGCGGCCGGACGTGGCTTCCCGCACATGGTCGCCGGTGAGCAGGTCCAGGGTGCCGATCGGCCGTGCCGGGTCAGTCAGCAGCAGCTCGGCCAGCCCGTCCAGATAGCGCAGCCAGGTGGCCTCGTGGGCGGCGAGGTCCTCGGGCCCGTACGCGGCGGGGTCGGCGTCCAGGGTGAGCCGCAGGCCTCCGTCCGGGCCGGGGGCCGCGCCGACCGCGAGCCCTTCCACGGGGCCGGCGGCGAGATTGCGTACGGTGCCGGTGGTCCCGGCGAAGTCCAGGGCGCCGTCGAACGGCTTGACGTTGACCAGCGGGCCGGTCAGCGGGGTCTCGGCCGACTCCAGGGCGAGATCGCGGCGCAGGTCCGCCTGCGGATAACGCTGGTGGCGGCGGACCTCACGGATCTCCAGCACCACCCGGCGCAGCAGCTCGGCCCCGGTGTCACCCGGGCGCACGGCGATCCGCAGCGGCAGCACGTTCACGGTCATGGCCGGGGTGCGCAGGGCCGAAGGCCCCCGCCGGTTGCTCAGCGGCAGGCCCAGCACCACGTCCTCGGCGCCGGTGAGCCGGTGCAGATGACCCGCGGTCGCGGCCACCACCAGCTCCGCCCAGGTCGCCTTCGCCGCACGCGCCGCCGAGGACAGCCGCTCCAGGGTCTCGGCGGGGAGATCGGTGCTCCGGTGCGGGCCACCACCGTCCGCCGCCTCCCCGGCGAGTGCGGCGGCAGGGGAGCGGCGGGGCACCGCCACGGCGGAGCCCGCCATGCGCGCCGACCAGAACGCCCGGTCCGCCGCGTACTCCTCACCCGACAGATACGCGGCCTCCTGCTCGGTCAGCTCGCTCAGCGGGGCGAACCGGCTCTCGGGCAGCGGCTCTTCGGCCACCAGCGCCCGGTAGAGCTCGGCGACGCGCTGCCCGATGAGGGAGAGGGCGTAGGCGTCGACGGCTATGTGGTGCACGCGCTGGTACCACCGGTGGCGCCCCTCGCCGACCCGGATCAGCGCCTGCGTCATCAGCGAACCGTCGGCGGCGAGGTCCACCGGCCGGTTCAGGTCCTCCCGCATCCACGCCTCGGCCTCGGCCTCGGTCATCTCCAGCCGGTGCACCACGGGTTCGGCGGTGGGCGCGATCCGCTGCACCGGCAGCCCGTCGGTCTCCGTCACACACAGGGCGAGCGTCTCGGCCTCGCCCACCGCCTGTCTCAGCGCCGCCACGAACAGGTCGGCGTCCAGCGGCCCGTCGAGCTCCACACAGTCCGCCGTGTTGAACTCGGTGCCGAGGGGCGCCAGCTGGTGCGCGTAGTAGATGCCCGACTGGGCTGTCAGAAGGGGGAGTCCGGGGGAGGGTGCGCCGCCGGAGTGCGCTGCCGAAGTGCTGGTCGGGCGGTTCGGACGCTCATGCATGTGGGTGACGACTCCCCTGAAGACAACGGACACCGGGCCAACGGGCACACGGCGCACACTTAGGTAAGGCTAAGTTAACCTATTTCCGACAGTGCAGGCGACCGCCCCGGGGCGGTCCGGAACGCCAGGAGAGCCCATGACCGTCCCCGCAGCCCCACGCCCCGAGACACGGGCCGACGAGGGGGCCGACCACGGGCTCGACGAGCGGGCCCGCGCTCTCAGGGCCGCCGTGCGGGAGGCGGTCGGCCAGCACGCCCCGGCCCTGATCGACCTCAGCAGGCGCCTGCACGCCGAGCCCGAGACCGCCTTCGAGGAGCACAGGTCAGCCGCGCTCTGCGCCGAACTCCTCGCCGCGCACGGCTTCGAGGTCACCGCACCCGCCCACGGCCTGGACACGGCGTTCCGCGCCACGATCGGCTCCGGACCCGTCACCGTGGCCATCGCCTGCGAGTACGACGCGCTGCCTGGCCTCGGCCACGCCTGCGGGCACAATCTGATCGCCGCCGCCGGAGTCGGCGCGGCCCTCGGCCTCGCCCCCCACGCGGACGAACTCGGCCTGACCGTACGGGTCATCGGCACCCCCGCCGAGGAGCGCGGAGCCGGCAAGGCGCTGCTGCTGGACGCCGGGGCGTTCGACGGGGTCGACGCCGCGATGATGGTGCACCCCTGCCCCTTCGAGATGGCCGACTTCCGCTCCTTCGCGCTCGGCACCCTCGACGTCACCTACACCGGCCGCGCCGCGCACCCCAGCCTCAACCCGCACGAGGGCCGCAACGCCGCCGACGCCCTGACCGTCGCCCAGGTCGCCCTGGGCCTCCTGCGCCAGCAACTGCCCCCGCAGTGGCGGGTGCACGGCATCACCACCGCCGCCGGCACCGCGCCCAACGCGATACCCGACCGGGCCACCGCCACCTACGAGATACGGGCGCTGGCCGCCGAGGACCTGCGGCAGCTGCGGCAGCGGGTCGAGGACTGCTTCCGCGCCGGGGCGCTCGCCACCGGCTGCGAAGTGACCCTGGAGCGCCCCGAGCCCGACTACCTGGACTTCCGGGGCGACCCGGAGCTGATCCGCCTCTGGACCGCCAACGCCCGGGAGCTGGGCCGCGCCGAACCGGTCGAGCGCCCGCCGTTCGCCTGCACCGACATGGGCAACGTCTCGCACGCGGTGCCGTCCATCCACCCGGTGCTCGACATCAGCGGGGGAGCCTGCGGCCCGCACGAGGCCGCCTTCGCCGAGGCGGCGATCTCCCCGGCGGCCGAACAGGCCCTGCTGGACGGGGCGGTGGGCATGGCGTGGACGGCCGCCGACTTCGCCGCCGCCAGGATCTGAGCCCGGGACCCACGCTGTGCGGTCCGGACCGGGAGCTCCCGGTCCGGACCGCACAGCGTTGCCGTCACCCGAAGGTCACTTGGCGGAGAGCGCCTTCACGTAGTCACCCAGGACGACGTCCGCCGCGAGCGGGCCGCCGCGCGTGGACCACACCGAGCCGTCGACGGTCACGGCCTGGCCGTTCTTGACGGCGCCCAACTCCTTGTAGGCGGGCTTGGACTGGACGTCCTTGAGCGCCTTCTCGCCGTCCGAGGTCAGCGTCGAGAGGAACAGCCAGTCGCCGTCGATCTCGTTGATCTTCTCCAGACTCAGCGACGGGGTGTGCGCGTTGCCGTCCTTGTCCTGGGACTTGGGCCGCTTCAGCCCCATCTCCAGGGCGACGCCACTGGCGAACTGCTTGTTCTCCATCCAGCTGGGACCGTCCGGGTTCCAGCGGACGATGGAGACCTCGGCGCCCTTGTTCTTCCCGAGCTTCTCCCCGGCGGCCTTGGCGGCGGCCTCGTGGTCGGTGATGAACTTGTTGGCCGCGTCGAGCTTGTTGACGGCGTTGCCGACACCCCGGAAGAACAGCTTCCAGTCGTCGGTCGGCGCCATCGTCACCAGCGTGGCCGGAGTGATCTCGCGGAGCTGCTTGAGCACCTGCTCGTCCTGCATGTCGCCGGCGAGGATCAGGTCGGGCTTCGCGGCGACGACCTTGTCCATGACCGGCTGGAGGAGGTTGCCGACGACGTTGATGCCCTCGACCTTGTCCGCCAGGTAGGCCGGCGGCTTGTCCAGGCCCTGCCCGTTGGTGATGCCGACCGGCTTGATGTCCAGCGCCAGCACCGCGTCCAGGTCCTCCTGGGTCAGCGTGACGATGCGCTGGGGCTCCGCCGGTATCTCCACGGCCTTGCCCGTGGCGTCCTTGACCGTACGGGTCGCGGAGGAGGTGCTGTCCGCCTTGCCGGCCTTGTCCCCGGAGGACTTGCCCGAGTCGGAGTCCGTCCCGCAGGCCGTCAGGAGGAGGGTGGCGGCGCCGAGCGCGGCGACGGCTTGCGCCGCTCTTCGGACGGCGGTGCGGGCGGGGCGGCTGTGCAGGTTCATCAAGGGCTCCGGGTTCAACGGGACATGAAGCGTCGACGGCCGTACGGTCACGCGCGTGCGGCCGTCGGCTCGTGAGCGAGCTAAGGTTAGCCTTACTTTAGCCCCATCGGGCAAAATGCTGTCCAAGTCCTTCGGAAAGGCCGGTCTCCGTGGAAATCCGTGTCGAACAGCTCACCGCTGGATACGCCGGTCATACCGCCGTGGATCAGGTCGACCTGACGGTTCCCTCCGGTCAGGTCGTGGCGATCGTCGGCCCCAACGGCTGCGGCAAATCGACCCTCCTGCGCTCCATGGCCCGCCTCCACCAGCCCCGCACCGGCACGGTGTTCGTCGGCGACGCCGACGTCTGGAAGCTGCGCCAGCGCGACGCCGCCCACCGCATCGCCCTGCTGCCCCAGGCCCCGCAGGCTCCCGAAGCGGTCACCGTCGCCGGACTCGTACGGTACGGACGCCATCCGCACCAGGGGCTGTTCCGCCAGTGGTCGCGACAGGACGAGGAGGCCGTCACCCGCGCCCTGGAGGCCACCGGCACCGCCGCTCTGGCCGGGCGCCGCCTCGACCAGCTCTCCGGCGGTCAGCGCCAGCGATGCTGGCTCGCCATGGCCCTCGCCCAGGAGACCCCCGTCGTCCTGCTCGACGAGCCCACCAGCGCCCTCGACATCGGGCACGCCGTGGAGGTCCTGGACCTGGTCCGCGAAGTCGCCGCCGAGGGCCGCACCATCGTCATGGTCGTCCACGACCTGGCCGCGGCCGCGCGCTACGCCGACACCCTGGTCGCCATGCGCGACGGCAGGATCGTCGCCTCGGGGCCGCCCCGCGAGACCGTGGACGCCGCGCTCGTCCAGGAGCTCTACGGCATCGAGGCGGAGATCCTCACCGCGACCTCCGACGGGAGCCCCGTCGTCGTACCGAGGGTGAGCGTGCCCACGGCCGGCGTCTGACGACGGCCCCGCGCTCCTCACGGGCGCCCGAAAACGCCGAGGGGCCCCTCCGTCCGGGGGCCCCTCGGTCTGTATCCGATTCCTGCACCGACGCGCTCAGGCGGACGTTCCCGTGCCGGGCTCGCCCCGTACGCCGCCCCGGAACGCGCCGAGGATCTCCTCCGCCGCCAGCGTCGCCGTCAACGTGCCCTCCCGGACCCGCTGTTCGAGCTCCGGCGCGAGCTTCCGGACCGACGGATGGCTGTACAGGCTGTCCAGCAGCTCGTCCCGGACCATGGCCCAGGTCCAGTCCACCTGCTGGTCGCGGCGCTTGGCCGCCAGCCGGCCGGTGGACTCCAGGACCGTACGGTGCTGCTCCAGCCGGTCCCAGAGCGTGTCGAGCCCGGTCGACTCGCGGGCGCTGCACGTGAGCACCGGGGGAGTCCAGGCCGCGTCCGCCGGATGCATCAGCCGGAGCGCGCCCGCCAGTTCGCGTGCCGCCGAGCGGGCGTCACGCTCGTGCGGGCCGTCGGCCTTGTTCACCGCGATGGCGTCCGCCAGCTCCAGGACGCCCTTCTTGATGCCCTGCAACTGGTCGCCGGTGCGGGCCAGGGTCAGCAGCAGGAACGTGTCGACCATGTTGGCCACCGCCGTCTCCGACTGCCCGACGCCCACCGTCTCCACCAGCACCACGTCGTAGCCCGCCGCCTCCATCACCACGATGGACTCCCGGGTCGCCTTGGCCACCCCGCCCAGCGTGCCCGCCGTGGGGGAGGGGCGCACGAACGCGGCCGGGTCCACCGCCAGGCGCTCCATCCGGGTCTTGTCGCCCAGGATGGAACCGCCCGTACGGCTGGAGGACGGGTCGACCGCCAGCACCGCCACCCGATGGCCCAGCCCGGTGAGCATCGTGCCGAGCGCGTCGATGAACGTGGACTTGCCCACGCCCGGCACCCCGCTGATCCCGATCCGCCGGGCCGCCCCCGCGTGCGGCAGCAGACGGCTCAGCAACTGCTGCGCCAGCACCCGGTGTTCGGCCCGCGTCGACTCGACGAGCGTGATCGCGCGCGCCACGAACGCCCGCTTCCCGTCGAGCACTCCCTGCACATAACCGTCGATGTCGATCTTCGCAGCCATCCGGTCAGCGGCTCACAGCTCGTGGCCGAGCGCGGCGCCGAGCCGCGTCACCAGGTCGTGGGCCGCGTCCGGGATCACCGTCCCCGGCGGGAAGACGGAGGCCGCGCCCGCCTCGTGCAGGGCCTCGATGTCCTGTGGCGGAATGACCCCGCCCACCACGATCATGATGTCCTCGCGGCCCTCGGCGGCCAGTTCCTCGCGCAGCGCCGGCACCAGGGTCAGGTGCCCGGCCGCCAGCGAGGAGACGCCCACGATGTGCACGTCGGCCTCGACGGCCTGCCGCGCCACCTCGCCCGGCGTCTGGAACAGCGGGCCGACGTCCACGTCGAAACCCAGGTCGGCGAAGGCCGTGGCGATCACCTTCTGGCCCCGGTCGTGGCCGTCCTGGCCCATCTTGGCGACCAGGATGCGCGGCCGACGGCCCTCCGCCAACTCGAACGCGTCGACCAGCTCACGGGTCCGGTCCACGGAAGGGGACTCTCCTGCCTCTTTGCGGTACACACCGGAGATCGTACGGATCTGCCCGGCGTGCCTGCCGTACACCTTCTCCAGCGCGTCCGAGATCTCGCCGACCGTGGCCATCGCGCGCGCCGCGTCGACCGCCAGTGCCAGCAGATTGCCCTCAAGACCCGGACCGGGGTCGCTCTCGGCGGCGGCCGTCAGGGCCCGCAACGCCGCCTGGCACGCCGCCTCGTCGCGCTCCTCGCGCAGCCGGCGCAGCTTCTCGATCTGCCGCGTGCGCACCGAGGAGTTGTCGACCTTGAGCACGTCGATCTGCTCGTCGGTCTCCACCCGGTACTTGTTCACGCCGATCACCGGCTGACGCCCGGAGTCGATCCGCGCCTGCGTCCGCGCGGCCGCCTCCTCCACCCGGAGCTTGGGGATGCCCGCGTCGATGGCCTTCGCCATCCCGCCGGCCGCCTCGACCTCCTCGATGTGCTGCCAGGCCCTCTCCGCCAGGTCCCGCGTCAGCTTCTCCACGTACGCGCTGCCGCCCCACGGGTCGATGACCCGGCAGGTCCCGGACTCCTGCTGGAGCAGGAGCTGGGTGTTACGGGCGATCCGCGCCGAGAAGTCGGTGGGCAGCGCCAGTGCCTCGTCGAGCGCGTTGGTGTGCAGCGACTGGGTGTGCCCCTGCGTCGCGGCCATCGCCTCCACGCACGTACGCGTCACATTGTTGAACACGTCCTGCGCGGTCAGGGACCACCCCGAGGTCTGCGAATGGGTGCGCAGCGAAAGCGACTTGGGGTTCTTCGGGTCGAACTGCTTGACCAGACGCGCCCACAGGAGCCGGGCCGCCCGCAACTTGGCGACCTCCATGAAGAAGTTCATCCCGATCGCCCAGAAGAACGACAGGCGCGGCGCGAACGCGTCGACGTCCAGGCCCGCTTCCTGTCCGGCGCGCAGATACTCCACGCCGTCGGCGAGCGTGTACGCCAGCTCCAGATCGGCCGTCGCCCCGGCCTCCTGGATGTGATAGCCGGAGATCGAGATGGAGTTGTAGCGCGGCATCTTCTGCGAGGTGAACGCGAAGATGTCGGAGATGATCCGCATCGAGGGCGACGGCGGATAGATGTAGGTGTTGCGGACCATGAACTCCTTCAGAATGTCGTTCTGAATGGTCCCGGCCAGCTTCTCGGGCGGTACGCCCTGCTCTTCGGCGGCCACGATGTACAGCGCCAGCACGGGGAGCACCGCGCCGTTCATCGTCATCGACACCGACATCCGGTCCAGCGGAATGCCGTCGAACAACTGGCGCATGTCGTAGATGGAGTCGATCGCCACCCCGGCCATGCCGACGTCACCCGTGACCCGGGGATGGTCGCTGTCGTAACCCCGGTGAGTCGGCAGGTCGAAGGCGACCGACAGACCCTTCTGCCCGGCCGCGAGGTTGCGCCGGTAGAAGGCGTTGGACTCCTCGGCCGTGGAAAACCCGGCGTACTGCCGGATCGTCCAGGGCTGGTTGACGTACATCGTCGGGTAGGGGCCGCGCAGATACGGGGCGATGCCCGGGTAGCTGTGCAGCGCGTCCAGGCCCTCCAGGTCCTCACCGGTGTAGAGCGGCTTGACCGTGATGCCCTCGGGCGTCTCCCAGAGCGGGGCCTCGGCGCCGTCGGCCGCCTTGGTCACGGCCGCCTGCCACTCCCCGGCCGAAGCGGCGGGAGCGGGGGAGCCGGCGGACGCGGGAGGCGTGAGCGGCACGTCGGAGAAGTCGGGAACGGAGGCTTTACGGTCCGTCGGCGAGGTCGGCATCACGCCACTCCCATGCGGTCGAGAACGGAGGTGAGAACGGCGACCGCGTCGCAGCCCGCGAAGACATGGGCATCGACACCGGCGTACTCGCCGGGGCGCCCCGCGAGGAACACCTGCGCCGCACCCGCCGACTTCAGCGCACCGGCCACCTGCTCAGCCTGCTCGGCGTAGAGCGCGTCCGACGAGCACAGCACGGCGACCGACGCCCCGGAGGCGGTCAGCGCACCGGCGGCGGTGTCCGCGTCCACGGAGACCGGGTCGTGCACCACCTCGATCCCGCCCGCTCCGAAGAGGTTGACGGCGAAGGAGACCCGCGCGGTGTGCGCGGCGGCCGGGCCGAGCGCCGCGACGAACACCTTGGGACGGCTTCCGGTCGCCGCGAGGTGCGCGTCCGACCGGGCGCGCAGCGCCTCGAACGCCTCGTCGCGCCGGACCCGGGGCAGACCGCCCGGAGCACCGGCGTAGGCGTCGGGTGCGGGCTCGCGCTCCACCGGACGCTCGCCGGGCATCGGGAACTCGCTGACCCCGGTGATCGGCTCCTTGCGACGCGCCAGCTTCGCGCTCCGCGCCGCCCAGGTGGCGGCCAGCCGCTCCGCGACCGTCCCCGACCGCAGGGCCGCGGGCAGACCGCCCGCCCGCTCGGTCTCCTGGAAGAACGCCCAGGCGGCCGCGGCGAGTTCGTCGGTCAGCCGCTCCACGTACCAGGAGCCGCCCGCCGGGTCGATGACCCGCGCCAGATGCGACTCCTCCATCAGGATCGTCGAGGTGTTGCGGGCGATCCGCCGCGCGAACGCGTCGGGCAGGCCCAGCGCGTGATCGAACGGCAGCACCGTCACGGAGTCCGCCCCGCCCACCCCAGCGCCCAGCGTGGCGAGCGTGGTGCGCAGCATGTTCACCCACGGGTCGCGGCGCGTCATCATCACCGGCGAGGTGACGGCGTGCTGCCGCTGCGCCCCGGCGGCGGGAGCGCCCGACGCATCGGCGACCCGCGCCCACAGCCGGCGCGCCGCGCGCAGCTTGGCGATGGTCAGGAACTGGTCGGCGGTGGCCGCGTACCGGAACTCCAGCTGTCCGCAGGCCGCCTCCACGCTCATCCCGGCAGCGGTCAGGGCCCGCAGATAGGCGACGCCGGTGGCCAGGGAGAGCCCCAGCTCCTCGCCGGCCGAACCGCCCGCCTCGTGGTACGGCAACCCGTCCACGACGATCGCGCGCAGCCCCGGGTACTCCGCGTCGCACCGCTGGGCCCAGCGCACGGCGGGGGCGAGATCCGCCTCGACGCCCGTCCGGGCCTCATGGCCGAGCGGATCGGCGCCCAGCGTGCCCCGCGCCTCGCTCCTGGCGACACCGCGCTCCTCGTACAGGCGCAGCAGCTCCGTCGCGGCGGCGTCCAGGTCGGCCGGGGCGTCGAGCACGACGGGTGCGAGATCGAGGTACACGCCCTCCAGCGCCCGCGCGAGCCCGTCGACGGGGACGCCCGCCGGGCCGCCCACGGTGAGCCAGAGCGAGGTGACCCCGTTCTCCAGATCGCCGAGCAGCGCCTCGTTGAGCCGGGCGGGATCGGTCAGGGCGTGGCGCTGGCGCACGTCCCAGCCGCCCGCCGCGTTCCCCTCGGCCCTGCTGCCCCGGGTGAAGGGGGCGAAGCCGGGGAAACCGGTGTCCGGCGACTCGTCGCTCGCGGTGTAGAGGGGGCGGGTGGTGAGCCCGTCCTCCAGTGTGGTGGACAGAGCTTCCTCGGCGGCCGAGCCCGAGACTTCCTTGCCCGACTTGCGCAGTACGCCTTCGACGAGGCTCTGCCACTGGTCATGGGAAGGGTCGGGGAACGCGGCGGCCGGAGAGAGCCCGTCAGCAGGCTGGACCGTCATGCTCAGATGCTAGGCCAGTGCGCGGAACGAGCAGCAGGGGCACGTGCTGTGACCTTGCCCTCTCGGGTATGCACTTGATCCATTACATACGGTCGCGTAACCGGCTCGGCCGCCGGACGTCCGGGCAACACGACGGTCCTCGACATCGGGATGAATCGGGACACTGATGCATATTATGTGCGAAGTTTCCTGATTTCTTATGTCATCCCTGGAATGCCGTATCCACCCCGGTGCCCCTGCGGCCGCCGGGACACGGAGAGGACGCGACCGTGGCCGTCGGACCTGTGGAATACCTCGTCATCGCCTTCCCCGGCGGCCGCTTCACCGGGGCGGTCGCCCCCGCCCTCGCCGACGCCGTGTCGTCCGGCGCCGTACGCGCCGGTGACCTGGCCTTCGTCCGGCGGACCGAAGGCGGCGCGCCGGCCCCCGTGGACCTGCGGGAGCTGGACCCCGAGGGAGTGGTTCCCGCCGATACCGCCGAGGGCGGGGCGGCGGCGGTGCTGAGCGCGGAGGACCTCGACCGGCTCGACCAGGGCGTACCGGCGGGCGATGTCGTCGCGATCGTCGTCCGGGAGGACCTGTGGACCACGGAGCTCGCCCGTACGGCCCGTGAGGCGGGCGGCACGTTCGTCGCGCACGAGCGCCTCGGCGCCGACGGGGCGGGGACGGACGAGGCCGCGGGCGACGACATCATCAACCGGCTGGAGCGGCTCGCCGAACTGTGGAAGCGCGAGATCCTCACCGACGCCGAGTTCGTGGAGCAGAAGACCAGGCTTCTGTCGGACTGACGCGTAGGACCTGACGCGTACGACGTTGATCCTGGTATGGGGAATTCCTGGAATTCATCGGGGAAAGAGGCAGTTCATCGTGCAGACCGCCCGGACCGTTCCGGCCGCCACCGTCGTCAATCTGCGCGACCTGGGAGGCATCGCCCTCGGGCGTGACCGCCGGGTGCGGCAGGGCGTCCTGTTCCGCTCGGGTCAGCTGAGCGAACTCGACCCGGCACGCGACCGCGCGGTGGCCGCACTCGGCATCCGCACCGTCGTGGACCTGCGCACCGCCGACGAGCGCCAGTGGGCCCCGGACCGGCTGCCGGACCGGGCCCGGCTCTTCGTCGCCGACGTGCTGGGCGACCACCCGGGCGTGGCGCCCGCCCGGCTGCGCTCCCTGCTCGCCGACCCGGCCGAGGCCGAGCGGGCCCTCGGGGGCGGCCGGGCCGAGGAACTCTTCGCCGAGACCTACCGCAAGATGGTCCTCTCACCGGGCGCCGCGGCCGCCTACCGGGCCTTCCTGGAGACGGCGGCCGACCCCGCCGCGCGCCCCGTGCTCTTCCACTGCACGGCGGGCAAGGACCGTACCGGCTGGGCGGCGGCCGTCCTGCTGATGATCCTGGGAGCGCCCCGTGCGACGGTGCGCTCCGATTTCCTCGCGGTCAATCCCGCCGTACGGGCGGCCTTCGCCCCGCAGGTCACGAAGTTCCTCGACGGCGGCGGCGACCCCGCCGTCGCCGCCGCGATCATCGAGGTCCGCCCCCGCTACCTCGACGTGGCGCTCGACGCGATGGACGAGCGGTGGGGCGGCCTCGACGGCTACGTACGCAACGGACTGCGTGTGCCCGACGCCGTACTGGAACGGCTGCGCGAGGGCCTGGTGGTCCGCGGCTGAAGCGGACGACCGAGGCGTCGCCACGCGTGAAGGGGCTGGTCCGGCGGACCAGCCCCTTCACACGGTCGTACGAGGCCCCGTCACAGGCGTACGAGGCGCTCCGTCAGATCGCGGTAGTGCTGAAGGGCGATCCGCAGATCCTCGGTCTCCGCCCCGGACTCGGCGCCGCTCCCGTCCTTCCCGGACCGCAGCCGCCGCCCGCGTTCCGCCAGGGCGGCTCCCAGGTCCGCGACGACCTCCTCGAACGTGGCGTCGGCGTCCCGCACCGCCCGGTGCGGGTCTTCCACGAATCCGGTCACCGCCTGCTGGATCCGGGCGGCGAAGGCCTCCTGCTCGGCGGGGGCGAACAAGGGCTTGCCCAGTCCCGGGCCGTCCCCGGGCCGCCCCACGGAGTCGGAACCGGCCTCGGGGCCCGTTTCGCCGGGCGCCGTGCGCGGATCCGGGGGCCTGACGGCAGTGGGGTCCGGGGTGTGCGGGGTGCCGCCGACGGAGGTCTCCTGGGCCCCCTCGGCGTGCCCTGCGGAGCCCGGGGCCTTCGTGGGCGGCCGCACCGGATCGGTCTCCTTGCCCGTGACCGTCCTCGTGGCCGGGTCGGGCGTGCCCGGTCGCCTGACAGGCGTACCCGTGTCGATGGGCCCGGCGCCCTTCGGCAGTCCGGTGCCCGCGGCAGCGTCCGTCCCGTCGTTCGGTGTGCGCGTCATGACGTACTCCGTCCCTTCACCAGATTCCGGTTGTTGTGTTCACGCCCCGACGCGCCGCCCGCGAGCAGGGCGTCGAAGAGCTTGCGGGCCTCGATGAGGGCCTCGCGCCTGTCCTCGGTGTTCGCGTCCCCGTTCCGAGCGGTGTGCACCCGGCGGTATCCGTCTACATGGGCGGCGTGGTGCACGGAGATGGCGTCCGTACGGTCCTCGAAGTTCTCGCCGTCCGGAAAACCACGCTCGCGCGACAGATCGGCCAGCAGCGCGTCGGCCTCGGTGAGGGAGCGCTCCGGCGACTCGACGAACAGTTCCTGGGCGCCCGCCCAGCGGGCTGCGTAGCGCGCGCGGGCCTCCTCGGTCAGCGGGCGCTCCTCGATGGCCCCGTGCCGCTTCACCCGGTCGTCGAGCTCCCGCTCGGCCGCCTCGGTGTCGCCGCCGTGCCGGGCGACCACCCGGTCGTACTCCGGCCCGAAGCGGCCGCGCAGACTCCGGCCGCCGCCGGCGAGGCGCCCACGGAGCAGGAAGAACGCGGCGATGGCCGCCACGGCGACCACGGCGATGATGATGATCGCTGTCGTCACGGCTACCGCCCCCACCGTTCATCGCCCGGTACGTAGCTCTGCTGTCGCACAGTGGTCAACCCCTCTCGGTCCGGGCCCGGCGGCAATCGCCGGACGGCGTGCTGGAGTCCGTGTACCCCCGGATTTCCGTTCGAGGCAGCCGTCCGCGATGGAAGGCTGCGCGCGAGGCCCTGTGTAGGGTGAAAACGTCGGGTCGACGGCAGGTCGGAGGGACACGCGATGACGGAGCGCAAACCACCGGGGGTCAGTTTCGAGTCCTGGGTCGACCGGCAGATCCACGAGGCGCAGGAGCGCGGCGACTTCTCCCGGCTCCCGGGTTTCGGCAAACCGATCGCCGGCCTGGAACGCCCGTACGACGAGGCCTGGTGGATCAAGCAGAAGATGCAGCGGGAGGGCGTGTCGATGCTGCCGCCCGCGCTGGCCCTGCGCAAAGAGGTGGAGGACGTCCCCGCCGCGGTGGCCGCGGCCCGCACCGAGTCCGCTGTGCGGCGCATCCTGACCGAGGTGAACGAGAAGATCGAGCGGGCCGTCAGGATGCCCCCCGAGGGCCCGCCGCTGCACCTCAAGCCGTTCGACGTCGAGGCGACCGTCCGTCGCTGGCGCGAGGAGCACCGCCCCGCCTGAGACCCGCCGCCGCGGGGCGGTGCCCGATAATCGACGTATGGAACCGGGCAGTGCAGGACGACGACGCGGGGGCGCCCCACGGCGTGCCGACGTGATGATCCGCCGGGCCGTGGCGCGCGACGCCGCCCGACTGACCCGACTGGTCCGCACATCACGCGCCTACGAGGGCCCGTACGCCCCGATGGTCGCGGGCTACCGGGTCGGACCGGACTACATCGAGGTGCACCGGGTCTTCGTCGCCGCGGACGACGCCACGGGCCAGGTCCTCGGCTTCTACGCGCTGCTCCTCGACCCGCCCGAACTGGACCTGATGTTCGTCGCCGACGCCGCCCAGGGGCTCGGCATCGGCCGACTGCTCGCCGCGCATCTGCGCGAGGAGGCCCGAAGCGCCGGGCTCACAGGCGTCCGGATCGTCTCCCACCCGCCCGCCGAGGGCTTCTACCGGAGCATCGGCGCCGAACCCGTCGGTACGGTCCGGGCTCGCCCGCCGGCGGTGATGTGGGACCGCCCCGCACTCCTGCTCCGGACCGGCTGAGGCCCCCGGCCCGGGACTTCACTTCTCCTGGTGCCGGTCAGCCGCCGTACGGGCGGGTGATCAGCTCCAGCCAATGACCGCCGGGATCGGGGAAGTACACACCCCGCCCGCCGTCGTTGCGGTTGATCTCGCCGGGGTGCTTCCGATGGGGATCGGCGTAGAACTCGATTCCCAGCGCCTGGATCTTCGCGAACGCGGAGTCGAACTCCGCCTCCGAAATGAGGAAGGCGTAGTGCTGCGGGGTGATCGAAGCGGCGGGAATCGTCGCGAAATCCAGCGTGACGCTGTTCGCGAGAACGACCGGAATGAACGGACCCCACTCCTCGCCGACCGTCAGATCCAGCAGATCCGCGAAGAATTCGGCGGACTCGCGGTTGTCCTTGCAGTGGACGATGGTGTGGTTCAACTCGACTGACACGGTGGAATGCCTCCAACGGGCATCTCACGGGCTACCTCCACGCCTCACCCGGCCGGTGACCGACGCGCGATGCCCTGCGGCGATCTTAGACGCGCCGCACAGCCGGGTCGAGCGCGTTCGGGAATGGCCCCGCGTCGCCGGGGCATCTGTAGTCCCGAATCGAACGTCTGTCTAAGCGCCCCGGTCGGGTCGAGACGAGGAGAACAACGATGACGGAGACCCATGGCAGAGGCCGGGAGGAGACCCAGGAGGAGCGGGCGGACCGGCAGTGGTCCGAACTCCTCCAGGAACTGCGCGTCGCGCAGACCGGGGTGCAGATCCTCTTCGGCTTCATGCTCGCGGTGGTCTTCCAGGAGCGGTTCGCGGACCTGGCGGACGTCGACCGGAACATCTATGTGGTGACCGTGATGCTGGGCGCGGCGACCGCGGCGACGCTCATCGGCCCCGTTTCGTACCACCGGCTCCTCACGGGCCGCCGGATGAAGCCCCAGACGGTGATCTGGGCCTCGCGCATGACCGTTCTCGGCCTGGTCCTGCTGTTCTGCACCATGTGCTCGACGCTGCTGCTGATCATGCGCGTCGCCCTGCACAACCAGCTGGCCCTCTGGCTGGTCGGCGGGATGGCGCTGTGGTTCCTGCTCTGCTGGTTCGGCTTTCCGCTGTGGGCCGTCGCCAAGGGGCGCTCCGGTCCGCGCGTGGGCGACACGTCCGACCGGGGGAGCGACCCGGCCTGAGGGCCGGTCAGGCGGGGCTGCGCACATCGGTCACCGCGAACAGGGCGCCGTCCGGATCGCGCAGCGTGACCTCGGTGCCTTCGAAACCGGTGCGGTCCTCGACGAGGGTGCCGCCGTGCCGCTCGGCCGCGGCGACCGTCTCCGCGAGGTCCGCCACCGGGAACTGGACCTGCCAGTGCGGCCGCACCAGCGGGTCGACCGCGGACTCCACGGCACCTGAGCTGATCCGGGCCAGCGGATGGCCCCCGCACCGCACGATGACCTCCTCGCCCTCGTACGCGACATCGCAGCCCCCCGGCCGCCCGCTCGCCCAGTCGAGCACCTCGCCGTAGAAGATCGCCGCGTCGAAGGCGTTCCGGGTCCGCAGCCGCAGCCAGGCGTGCGCGTGGTCGGCCGGGGCCGGCGGCGACGTGGAGGGCTCGGTGCGCTCCCACAGGCCGAAGGCCGCCCCGTCCCGGTCCGAGGCCAGTACCCCGCGCCCCTTGCCGAGCGTCAGCGGGCCCACCGCGACCGTCCCGCTGCGCTCGCGGATCCGGGCTGCGGCCACGTTCGCGTCCTCGACCGAGAAGTACGGCGTCCAGGCCACCGCGACCTGGAACGCCGAGGAGACGACGAAGAGGCCGGCCACCGGGACCTGACCGCGGTAGGCGACCGAGAAGTCGGACCCGAGCCGCCCGGGGCGGAACGACCAGCCCAGCACCTGGGAGTAGAACCGCTCGGCGGTCTCCCGGTGCCGCGTCATGAGGGTGACCCAGCACGGTGCGGCCGGCCCCGTCAGGGGCGCTGCCGAGGAGGCCGTACGGGGATCGCTTCCGGTCATGGTCCACTGCCTTCGTCGGGGAGCGGCGTCCTGCCCGGCCGCTGCGGTCCAGCAACCAGCCTTGACCGGCCCGCCCGGTCCCGCAACGCGGGCCGCGCGCCGGACCGGGTCACAGCCCGGCGCGCGGCGGGGCGTTCGTGACGTCGAGGAAGACCTGGTCGGCCTGCGGCCACCGGCCGGCCATCGCCTCGCGGATGCGCATCGAGACCTCCTCGATGCGCTCGCTGTCGATACCGGGGGCGAGGTCGATACGGGCGGCCACCAGGACCGAGTCCATGCCGAGGCGCATCGTGAGCAGCTCGGCGACGTTGTCGATCTCGCTCTGGCGCATCAGGGATCCCACCAGTTCGCGGCGCAACTCCGGATCGACGGCCTCGCCGATCAGCTGGTCGCGGGCGTCCCGTCCGAGCCGGAAGGCCAGACGAGTACGTCGGTCGGCGGCCGAGCCGGCCATCACAACCTCCTGGACCTCCTGGACATGGGGGGCAGGTGTGACGCCCCCGGGGGGACGGGCGGTCAGCTGCGGGGCTGCTCCTCGTCGGGCGGCATCGGGTGGTTGCCGTGGTCCTTCAGCTCGTACGGCGACAGGGCGTGGCCGTCCTCGGGGAAGCGGTCGGAGGAATGCGGGTCGGTCTGCTCGATGTGTGTGCGCCGCTCGGGCTTCGTCGGCTGCTCATGGGGCTGGGGCGGCGGCGGCTCGGCGTCGTGCTTGCGCTTGCTGAGGAGGAATCCACCGATCAGCAGGGCCACGACGGCCAGCGCCACGACGCCCATGAAGATCCCCAGAGCCCCCGTGCCGTCCGCGAGCGGGATCTCGGCGGGCGCATCGGCCGCATTGACTGCCTTCAGAACATCCATGTCATCGGCATACCCCGAGAGAAGGGCATCAGTCAGCTATTCACAGCAATTCATGTTTTATGGGTATCTCAGGGGAAACGGGTTTCACCACCGTGCGTCAGGACACCCCTCCTGCCCGCACTCCGGAAGTTCAGGCATCTCGGAAGGAACCACGGTGAACAGCACTCCCGAGCAGAGCGGCGAGGATCACCCGGCGGGCCGGGAGGTGGTGGTCTCGCTCAGCCGCTGCGACACCGAGGACGCCCGGACCGTGTTCGACGTGCTCGCCACCGGCTTCGCCTCCGACCACCCGATGGGCGAGACCCCCGAGCAGACCTCCGGCCCCCGCCCGACCGTCTGGGTCACCACCGTCGACGTGTCCGAACCGAAGGCCGACGCCACCCCCGCCCGCCTCACGGCGCCGGTCACGGTGGACGCCCAGGGCGGCTACTGGGCCGTCGACCGGCTGCGTACGCATCTCACCGGGGCCTTCGCGGTGAGCGTCGTCGGCACGGCCGCCGGGGACCAGGAGCAGGAGGTCCGGCTGCGGCTGCAGAGCCGCTGACCGGCCGGACGACACCCGAGCACGACCGGGGCGGGACCTGCCCCGCGGCGAAGTGAAAGGCGCGCGCATGGATTCCCTCGCTCTCGGAGCGGACCTCGAACCCGAACCGGTCGTGGACGAACACTCCACCGTGACCCTGTTCGTCAACGGCGAGGAGACGACGCTGACCGTCGACCACCGCGCCACGGTCCTGGAGACGCTCCGGGAGCGCTTCGGCCTCACCGGGGCGAAGAAGGGCTGCGACCACGGCCAGTGCGGGGCCTGCACGGTCCTTGTCGACGGGCGGCGGATCAACAGCTGCCTGCTGCTCGCCGTCACCCAGGACGGCGCCACGGTCACCACGGTGGAAGGGCTCGCCGACGGCGAGAGCCTCCACCCGGTGCAGCAGGCGTTCGTCGAGCGGGACGCCCTCCAGTGCGGCTTCTGCACCCCGGGCCAGATCTGCTCGGCCGTGGGCATGCTCCGCGAGGCCGCCGACGGGCACCCCTCGCACGTCACCCCGCCGGATACCGAGACCGGGCCGGTCGCACTCGACGCCGACGAGATCCGTGAACGCATGAGCGGCAACCTGTGCCGGTGCGGGGCCTACCCCCGCATCGTCGAAGCCATCGAGGACGTGATCGAGTGAAACCGTTCGGCTATGCGCGCCCCGCCTCCACCGACGAGGCCGTCCGGCTCTGCGCGGCCGGTCCCGGCGCCCGCTTCCTGGGCGGCGGCACCAATCTGGTGGACCTGATGAAGCTCGGCGTGGAGACGCCCCGGATCCTCATCGACGTCTCCGGGCTGCCCCTGGACCGGGTGACCCGGACGGCGGACGGCGGCCTGAGCATCGGCGCCACCGTGCGCAACAGCGACCTCGCCTCCCACCCCGACGTGACGGAGGACTACCCGGCCCTGTCCCAGGCGCTGCTGGCCGGGGCCTCCGGCCAGCTCCGCAACGCCGCCACCACCGGCGGCAACCTGCTCCAGCGCACCCGGTGCCGCTATTTCCAGGACGTCTCCAAGCCCTGCAACAAACGGCTTCCCGGCTCCGGCTGCCCCGCGCTCGAAGGGACCCACCGCGACCTCGCGATCCTCGGGCACTCGCCGGAGTGCGTGGCCACCAACCCGTCCGACATGGCGGTGGCCCTCGCCGCGCTGGACGCGACCGTGCTCCTCGTGGGACCCGAGGGCGAACGGGCCGTCCCGCTCACCGAATTCCACCGCCTGCCCGGGGAGAACCCCGACCAGGACACCGTGATCAGACCCGGCGAGCTGATCACCGAGGTGGTGCTCCCGCCGCCGGTGCCCGGGGCGGCCTCCCGCTACCGCAAGGCCCGCGACCGGGCCAGTTTCGCCTTCGCGCTGGTCTCCGTCGCCGCCACGCTCCGGGTGGCGGCGGGCCGCGTGGAGCACGCCACGCTCGCGTTCGGCGGCGTCGCCCACCGGCCGTGGCGGGCCCGGAGGGCCGAGGCCGAACTGCGCGACGCCCCGGCCACCCCCGCCGCCTTCCAGCACGCCCTGATCGCCGAACTGGCCGAGGCGCGGCCACTGCGTGACAACGCGTTCAAGGTGGACCTCGCCCGCCGCCTCGCCCTGGACGTCCTCGGCGAACTCACCGAGCGGCAGCAGGCCCGTACCGGCTGAACCCGCCACAACGGCCGCCCTCCCGCACCACCGACCCCCGAGGATCCCCGCCATGACCACGCAAGCCCCGCAGTTCCCCGGTGCGCCCGTCGTCCGCAGAGAGGCCCGGGACAAGGTCACCGGCACCGCCCGCTACGCGGCCGACCGCACGCCCGCCGGCTGCCTGTACGCCTGGACCGTCCCTGCCACGATCGCGGCCGGACGCGTCACCGCCGTACGGGCCGTCGACGCCCTCGCCGTACCGGGCGTCCACTCCGTCCTCACCCACGACAACGCGCCCCGGCTGCAGGAGCCCGACGACCCGATCCTCGCCGTGCTCCAGGACGACCGCGTCCCGCACCACGGCATGCCGGTCGCCCTCGTGATCGCGGATTCGCTCGAAGCCGCCCGGACCGGGGCCGGGGAGCTCCACATCGAGTACGAACGCGACCCGCACGACGTCACCCTCACCGAGGACCACCTCGGCCTGTACACGCCCGAGGAGGCCAACGGCGGGTTCCCCGCCGTCCGTAACCGCGGCGACGTGGAGAGGGCCCTGGCCGCATCGCCCGTCCAGGTCGACGCGACGTACCGGATGGACGCGCTGCACAACCACCCCATGGAGCCGCACGCCGCCACCGCCGTATGGGCCGACGGGCATCTCACCGTCCACGACTCCAGCCAGGGCTCCGACAAGGTCCGCGGCAGCCTCGCCCAGGCGTTCGGTATGGACCCCGACCACATCACCGTGGTCTCCGAGCACGTCGGCGGCGGCTTCGGCTCGAAGGGCACCACCCGCCCTCAGGGGGTTCTGGCCGCGATGGCCGCCCAGCACACCGGGCACCCCGTCAAGCTCGTCTTCCCCCGGGCCCAGCTTGCCGAGGTCGTCGGTCACCGGGCCCCCACGATCCAGCGGGTCCGGCTCGGCGCCGACCTCGACGGCGTGCTCACCGCCGTCAGCCACGAGGTGGTCACCCAGACCTCCACCGTGAAGGAGTTCGTCGAGCAGGCCGCCGTGCCCGCCCGCGTCATGTACGCCTCGCCGAACAGCCGCACCGGGCACCGGGTGGTCGCCCTCGACGTGCCCAGCCCCTCCTGGATGCGCGCCCCGGGGGAGGCCTCGGGGATGTACGCCCTGGAGTCCGCCATGGACGAACTCGCCTCCGCGCTCGGCCTCGACCCCGTGGAACTGCGGCTGCGCAACGAACCCGCGACCGAACCGGACAGCGGCCGCCCCTTCAGCAGCCGCGGCCTCGCCGCCTGCCTGCGCGACGGTGCCGCACGGTTCGGCTGGCACGACCGCGACCCCCGCCCCGCCGCCCGCCAGGAGGGCCGCTGGCTCATCGGTACGGGCGTGGCCTCCGCGACGTACCCCGTCCTCGTCTCCCGGTCCACCGCGAGCGCCCACGCCGCCCCGGACGGCTCCCTGACCATCCGGGTCAACGCCACCGACATCGGCACCGGGGCCCGCACCGTGCTGGCCCAGATCGCCGCCGACGCGCTCGGCGCCGACCCCGCGGCCGTCCACGTCGACATCGGCTCCACCGACCTGCCCACCGCCTCGCTGGCCGGCGGCTCCTCCGGCACCGCCTCCTGGGGCTGGGCCGTGCACAAGGCGGCCGCCGACCTTGCCGCCCGCCTCGCCGGGCACACCGGGCCGCTCCCGGCCGAGGGGGTCACCACCACCGCCGACACCGAGCAGGAGACCGCCGAGGAGTCCCCGTACGCCCGGCACGCCTTCGGCGCCCACTTCGCCGAGACGGCCGTCGACGCCGTCACCGGCGAGGTGCGCGTCCGCCGGCTCCTCGGCGTGTACGCCGCCGGGCGGATCCTGAACGCCCGCACCGCCCGCTCCCAGTTCACCGGCGGCATGGTGATGGGCATCGGCATGGCCCTCACCGAGGGCTGCGGCATCGACCCGGTCTTCGGCGACTTCACCGCCAAGGACCTCGCCTCCTACCACGTGCCCGTCTGCGCCGACACCGCCGACATCCAGGCCCACTGGATCGAGGAGGACGACCGCCACCTGAACCCCATGGGCAGCAAGGGCATCGGCGAGATCGGCATCGTCGGCACCGCCGCCGCCATCGGCAACGCGGTCCGTCACGCCACCGGCGCCCGGCTGCGCGAACTGCCCCTCACCCCGGACACCCTGCTGCCCTACCTGCTGTGACCGGGCACCGCCCCCACCAGCACGGACGGCCCAGCTGTTGCGCGTCCGGCGTACCGGCCTCACCCTGAGGAGTGACCCAGAAGTGATAGGTGCTCACGCTTTGTGTTCGGGGGTCGTTCGTACGACGGGGTGAAGTACGACGGGGTTGAAGCACGTGGGCCTCGTGGTGAGGAGCCTCGACGATGACCGTTCCACTCGACCGGCACTACTCGGTCGAACTGCAGGTGTCGGCAGAGCGCGTTTCCCAGCTGCGGCGGATCGTCGCCGCACACCTCCGTCACTGGAGTCTCGATCTGCACGTCCGGCCGGTGTGCCGGGCCCTGGACGAACTCCTGACGAACGTCCACCGGCATGTCGGCGACGGCAACACCTGCGTCCTCGAACTCCGCTGGACCGGACGGCACGTGACCGTGTCCGTCGCCGACAACAGCGCCCGGATGCCCCGGCTCCTGCCGGCCGGCGGCGGGCTGAGCCGGGTCATGGCCCTCAGCGACAGCTGGGGCACCTGCCGGACCACGGACGGCAAAGTGGTCTGGTTCACCCGCTACGCCGAGGCGCCGAAGGCCGCGGGACTGCTCCCGTACGCCCCGCTGCCCGGCGTCCGCACCGCCCGCGCCGTCCCGGTGGCGGTGCTCGTGTAACCGCCCCGAGCAGGCGGCCCGCACACCGGCCGACGCGGATCGTGTCCCCTGGGCACGCATGATCCGCGTCGGCCGGGTACGTGCGGGGGAGGGGGAGAGCCGCGTTGCGCGGACCGGTGCGGCGCGGCACGGTCGGACTACCGATGCAAGGAGGCCACTGCCATGCCCATCGCGACGGTCAACCCCGCGAACGGCGAACTGATCAGGTCATTCGACGCCCTCGGCGAGGAGGAGACCGAACGCCGGATCACCGCCGCCGCGGAGACCTTCCGCCAGTACCGCACCACCCCCTTCGAGCAGCGCGCGGCCTGGCTGAACCGGGCCGCCGACCTCCTCGACGAGGACCGCGACACCATCGCCCGCACGATGTCCCTGGAGATGGGCAAGCCCATCACCGCGGCCCGCGCGGAGGCGGCCAAGTGCGCGAAGGCGATGCGCTGGTACGCCCACCGTGCCGAGGGCCTGCTCGCCGACGAGCACCCGGACCCGGCCGACGTGACGGACTCCGGCGCCTCCCGCGCGCTGGTCCGCTACCGTCCGCTCGGCGTGGTCCTCGCCGTGATGCCGTGGAACTTCCCGCTCTGGCAGGTGGTGCGCTTCGCCGCACCCGCCCTGATGGCGGGCAACGTCGGGCTCCTCAAGCACGCGTCGAACGTCCCGCAGACCGCCCTCTACCTGGAGGACCTCTTCCACCGGGCCGGATTCCCGGCGGGCTGCTTCCGCACGCTGCTGATCGGCTCGGGTGCCGTCGAGGCCGTCCTGCGTGACCCGCGTGTCGTCGCCGCCACGCTCACCGGCAGCGAACCGGCCGGGCGCGCCGTCGCCGCCACCGCCGGTGACGAGGTCAAGAAGACCGTGCTGGAACTCGGCGGCAGCGACCCCTATCTCGTCCTGCCCTCGGCGGACGTGGAGAAGGCCGCCGCCACCGCCGTCACCGCACGCGTCCAGAACAACGGCCAGTCCTGCATCGCCGCCAAGCGCTTCATCGTCCACACCGACGTGTATGACGCGTTCGCCGAACGCTTCACCGCGGGCATGCGCGCCCTGACCGTCGGCGACCCACTGGAGGAGGCCACCGACATCGGGCCGCTCTCCACCGAACAGGGCCGCACCGACCTGGAGGAGCTCGTCGACGACGCCGTCGGGCGCGGGGCCGAGGCACTGTGCGGCGGACGCCGCCCCGACAAGCTCGGCGGCGGCCTGGAGAACGGCTGGTTCTACGAGCCCACCGTTCTCGCCGGCATCACCACGGCCATGCGCATCCACCGTGAGGAGACCTTCGGCCCGGTCGCCACCCTCTACCGGGTCGCCGACCTCGACGAGGCGATCCACCTGGCCAACGACACCCCCTTCGGCCTCAGTTCCAACGTCTGGACCCGCGACCAGGGCGAACAGGAGCGGTGCGCCCGCGATCTGGAGGCCGGCGGCGTCTTCTTCAACGGGATGACCGCCTCGCACCCCGCCCTCCCCTTCGGCGGCATCAAGCGCTCCGGTTACGGCCGTGAGCTGGCCGGACACGGCATCCGCGAGTTCTGCAACGCCACCACGCTCTGGTACGGCCCCGAGGCCTCCTGACAACCGGCCGAGCCGGGCCCCGTACGCCCGGCAGGGGCGATGCGCGATCATGGACGGCGACCCTGCCCTGCCGGAGGAAGGCTGCCATGAAGCTGCGCTGCGCCGTCATCGAGGACTTCCAGTCCGTGGCCACCACCGTCGTCGACTGGTCGTCCGTCACCGACGACGTGGAGATCGTGACGTTCACCGAGCACCTCGCGACGGTGGACGAGGCGGCATCCGCCCTCGACGGCTTCGATATCGTGGTCACCCTGCGCGAGCGGGTGCCCTTCCCCGCCGAGCTGTTCGACCGGCTGCACCGGCTGCGGCTCCTCGTCGCCTCCGGTATGCGCAACTCCGTCATCGACTTCGACGCCGCGCGGCGGCACGGTGTCGAGGTCTGCGGCACCGCCAGCTCCTCCACCCCGCCCGTCGAGCTGACCTGGGCTCTGCTGCTGGGCCTGGCGCGCGGGATCGTCCCCGAGGCCGAGGCCCTGCGCACGGGCGGGCCCTGGCAGTCGACCCTCGGGGCCGATCTGCACGGGCGGAGGCTCGGGCTGCTGGGGCTCGGGAAGATCGGCGCCCGGGTGGCGCAGGTGGGCCTGGCCTTCGGCATGGACGTGGTGGCCTGGAGCCGGAACCTCACGAAGGAACGTACCGACGAGGTCGGGGTGGGTCTCGCCGCGTCCAAGGAGGACCTGCTGGACTCCAGCGACTTCGTCTCCGTCCACCTGGCGCTCGGCGAGCGGACCCGGGGGCTGATCGGCGCGGCCGAACTCGCCCGGATGCGCCCGACCGCGTACCTGATCAACACCTCCAGGGCGGCCATCGTCGACACGGACGCCCTGCTCGCGGCCCTGAAGGCGGGCGCCATCGCGGGGGCCGCGACCGATGTGTTCGACGTCGAGCCGCTGCCTGCCGGCGACCCGGTGCGGACGGCCCCGCGGCTGCTGGCCACCCCGCACCTGGGCTATGTGTCACGCGCCAACTACGAGACGTACTACGGCCAGGCGGTCGAGAACATCAGGGCGTTCCTCGACGGGCAGCCGATCCGCCGCCTGGGCTGACGGCGGAGCGGCCTCTCCTGAAGGCTGTTCAGTAGCGCAGGGCCGCCGCGATCCGGCCGTGCTCCGCCAGCGAGTCGTCCTCCACGAAGACGACGTCGGCGCCGCTGTCCAGCGCCGCTTCGACCAGTTCGTCGACGATGTCCTCGCGGACCGCGCCGTCCGCGCTCTGCGCCGTCCCCTCGGGCACCGGCTCCAGATGCTCGTCGGCCACCCGAACGGTCGCCTGGAAGTGTTCCTCCACCACGACCAGACCCGCCCGACCCTCCCGGACGGCGGCCCACACCTCGTCGAGCCCGCCGGCGAAGGTGTGGGCGCTGCGGGCGTTGTCCAGCCGGGTCTCCACCTCGGCCGCCGCCTGATGCGCCCCCGCCTCCAGGGCGGGCCGCAGCTCGCGGAGGACCTCGGCGGTCGGCAGGTCGGCCGGCGCCCCTTTGGTGACCCGGGCGATCGCGGACCGCGAGCTCTCGCCGACCTCGTCCAGCAGGGCGAGAGCGGGGGCCAGGCCCATCAGATACAGCGGACGCGGATCGTCGGCGAGCACCGCCCGCAGCTTCTCGTCGACGTCGCGGAAGAAGTTCCGGGTCTCCTCGTCGGTGAACGTGCTCGGGGTGTCCCCGATCCGCTCTTCGCGCTGCGGGTTCGGCGGCTCCTTCGGAGCGGTCAGCGGGAAGCCGTCGGTCTTCTCCTGACGGATGGCGTCGCCGGTCCCGATCCACAGCGTGGCGTGGTCGGCGGCGACGGTCAGCGCCCGGAACGGCCGCGTCTGCGCCTTGGCCGCGACGAGGTTGCGGGTGAGGAAGGTGTCGCTGAGCACCACCCGTTCGGGTGCGGTACGCGGAAGCCGCCAGATCCGGTACTCGTCGGTGGTGACCAGGAGCACCAGGGAGTCCAGCGCCCCGCGCGGGTCCACCTCGCCCGCCGCCCGCTCCAACTGGGCCCGCAGAGCGGCCGCGACCTCACGGCTGACCTCCGGGTCGGCGTCCAGCCGGTGCCCGGCCTCCGCCACCAGGTTCCGCAGCCGGACCGGGTCCTGGGCGTTGTCCGGGGCCTTGCGGTGGGTCGGCATGGTCAGGGACAGCGCCGGATAGGGCCGGGTCGCCCGCAGCTCCCGCAACAGGTCGGCGGTCAGGGCGTCCGTATCCATCGTTCCCTCCCAGGGCTCGGCCCGCTCCCGTATGAAGCGGATGCTTCGACGAGTCAATTCATACCTTTTGATCCTAATATGGGCGAGTTGTTGCTCGGGAGTTCAGGAGGGTGCGCGATGTCCACGCTCACGGTGTGGAAGTTCCGGACGGCCGACGGCGCGGAGAACGTGGAGGAGGCCCTGAAATCCCTTCAGAAGGAAGGGCTGATCAAGATCCTCGACGCGGCCGTGGTCAGCTGGCCCGCCGACCGGGCCAAGCCGCGCACCAGACAGCTGCTGAACCTCGTCGGCGCCGGAGCCCTCAGCGGCACCTTCTGGGGCATGCTCTTCGGGCTGATCTTCCTCATGCCGCTGCTGGGCGCGGCCATCGGGGCGGCCGCCGGGGCGCTCGGCGGGAAGCTCGCGGACGTCGGCATCGACGACGACTTCATCGCCGAGGTCAAGGAGAAGGTGACGCCCGGAACCTCGGCGCTCTTCCTGCTGACCATGAACGAGGTGCCCGACCGCATCGGCGCACAGCTGCCCGGCGACGGCGCCGAACTCCTCCACAGCAATCTCGACACCGAGCGCGAGGCGAAACTCCGCGACATCTTCGGCGACAACACGGCCTGACCACCGCACACACCCCCACTCCTGGATTGGACGACCGTCCGTGAATGCGAACCTCCCCGCGCGCCGGGCCCGCGCCGCGCGCGCCCTGGCCCCCGTCGCGGTCGTGGCCCTGCTGCTCGTCGGTACGGCGGCCTGCGACTCCGACACCACCAGTGAAGGCACCGACCAGGGCGTCCACACCCTGACGCCCGAGCCGGAGGAGTCGCCGTCCGAGTCCCCGAGCCCGCGCACCCAGGAGAGCTTCGCCGCCTCGGTGTCCGCCGAGTCCGAACGCGTACGGCAGGAGGCGGCGAAGCGCCTCGACGAGGTGGAGGGCCGGGGCAACGCCGTCGCCGACGTCTCGGTCACCGGGCTGCCGCTCAGCGGGTCCGAGGAGGTCCGCAGCGCGCGCGTCCGGGTCACCAACCCCACCGACGAGGCCGCGTTCTACGCCGTGAAGGTGGAGTTCGTCGACGCCGAGGACAAGGTCCTGGACACCGTCGTCGTCGGCGTCGAGGACGCGCCGCCGGACCGCACGGTCGACGCCCAGGCCAACAGCCGCAAGGCCGCCGGGGTGAAGACCTTCCCCCGGGTCGCCCAGGCCGAGCGCGGCTGAGAGGGCGCGGTCATGAGCGCAGCCGACGCGGTGACCGACTCGCTGGAGAACCTGCGCGCCCGGTTCATCGGCGTACGGGACGGGAAGCCGGCCGACTACATCCCCCAGCTGGCCCTGGCCGACCCGGACGCCTTCGGGCTCGCGCTGGTCAGCATGGACGGACACCGCTACAGCGCGGGCGAGGCCGACATCCCCTTCACCCTCCAGTCCGTCTCGAAACCGTTCATCTACGCCCTCGCGCTCTCCGTGCTCGGCCTCGACGAGGTGAGCCGCTGGGTGGGCGCCGAGCCGAGCGGCGAGGCGTTCAACGCCATCAGCCTCGAACCCGACACAGGCCGGCCCGCCAACGCCATGGTCAACGCCGGCGCGATCGTCACCACCGCCCTGATCCCCGACACCCCCGAAGAGCCCGCCTTCGACCGGATCCTGCGCTGCCTCGGCCGGTTCGCCGGACGTGAACTGGACGTCGACGAAGAGGTGTTCAGCTCCGAATCGGTGACCGGGGACCGCAACCGGGCGCTGGCCTATCTGATCCGCTCCACCGGCACCATGCCCGTCGACCCGGTCCTAGCCGTCGACCGCTACTTCCGCCAGTGCGCGATCCGCGTCACCGCTGTCGACCTCGCCACGATGGCCGCGACGCTCGCCTACGGCGGGGTGAACCCGGTCACCGGCGAGGAGGTCGTCTCCGCCGAGGTCGCCGCCCGGGCCCTCGCCGTCATGGCGACCTGCGGCATGTACGACGGCTCCGGCGACTGGCTCCTGCGCGTCGGGCTGCCCGCCAAGAGCGGGGTGTCCGGCGGCCTCATCGCGGTGGGCCCGGCCCGCTTCGGGGTCGCGACGTACAGCCCGCCGCTGGACGCCACCGGCGGTTCGGTGCGCGGCCACGCCGCGCTGGAGACGATGTCGCAGCGCTACGGGCTCCACCTCATGCTCAACCCCGCGCTGCCGGGGTCCACCGTCACCCTCGTCACGACCGCGGACGACCTGCCGTCGGCGCCCTCCGCCGAGCACGAACGGGTCCTCCACGAACAGGTCGGCGTCGTCGTCGCCCAGGGGTCCATCGACTTCACGGCCGCCGAACGCGTGCTGTACGCCCTGGACGAGTCGGGGCCGAACGGCGGGTCCGTGGTGCTCGACCTGCACGACGTCACCGCCGTCGACCCCGTGGCCCTGGCCATGCTGCACACCGGCCTCGCGCGGCTCCTGTCCGACGGGCGGCGCGCGGCCGTCGTCGACCCGCGAAATCTGCTGGGCCCGCCCGACGTCGTACGGAACGGGACCGGCCAGGACGTGCCGCGCTACGCCACCCGCGAGGCTGCCGTCGAAGGCTGCGCGCAGGCCCTGGCCGGGTAGGGCCGAGCCGGGGGGCTACCAGATGGCGCCGACCCACTCGGGGTGGTCGATGAACGGGTTCCGGTTGTGCTGGAACTGCTCGAATATGACGTCGTTGCGGCGCTTCTCGAAGGTGTCCGGCGGGTCCTCCTGGCTCCACTGCTTGAGGACGGACAGCCTGCCCATCTTCGGCGCGGACCCGTTGTCCACCTGGTCGTTGGGTTCGAGGTCGGCGAAGGAGTCGTTGCCCTCGTACCGAACGGCCATGTAGAGGATCATGCGGGCGACGTCGCCCTTGACCTCGTCGCGCGGCTCGAAGGAGTCGCCGTCGGTGAAGTTCCCCGGGGCGTCGCCCAGTTCGCTGCCGCCGTTGTCGAAGTCCTTGTTGCCCCGGGTCGAGTTGACCTGGACGTCCTCGGGCCGCAGGTGGTGGACGTCGGTGCCCGGACCCGTCGACGTACCGAAGTCACCGTGCGACTTGGCCCAGACGTGCTCCCGGTTCCACTGGCCCGAGCCCCCGCCGTTGTCGTTCTTCGACTGGGAGCGCCCGGTGTACAGCAGGACGACGTTGGAGGAGTTGGCGGGGTCCTCGTCGGTCGCCTTGAGGGCGTCCCACACCTGGTCGTAGGAGAGCTTGGTCTGCTCGCTGATGATCGTGTGCAGGGCGGCCTTCAGCTCGGCGCCGGTCTTGCCGAGGGCGTCCTGGTAGTAGGTGTCGTCGAGGGCGGCGGCGGTGGCGGTGTACCGGCCGGGCGAGGAGTTCGCGGGGGCCGCGGCCGCGGTGCCGGCGAGCACGGTGGCGGCGGCCACGGCGACCAGCAGTGGACGCGCGTAGAACGAGTGACGACGGGACATGTGGGGTGTCCTCTCCGGAACGCGGGCGTCGCGGCGGGGCCCTGGGTGAGGGTGCTCGCGCGGCGGCCGTTCGGTAGGTGGTCAGCCGGGAGCCTTCCACACGCACCGTGGCCCAGGTGTGAACACGCTGTACCTATCATGTGCAGGTCAAGGGTCGCCCTGTCGTCACCCCCCGCGGACGGCCCTCCACGAGGGGGTGTATTCGGGTGTTATCCGGCCGCCCAGTCACGCAGGGCCCGGACCGAGGCGAAGTCGGCCACGTTCCTGTCGAGGGGATCGTCGGTGTACTGGTGGATGCGCCAGTCCGCCTCGATACGGGGCTTGCCCGCGGAGACGTAGTCGGCGATCCACAGCCCGTCGCCCGCGTAGCTCGTGGTGTCGTGGTTGAGCCAGAACGAACGGTTGCAGTACAGCAGGACCCGGTGGCCGGGCCGCTCCTCCTTCACCGCGCGGATGAACCGGTCCTTGTCCGCGTTGCTCGCCCGCGTCCCGCCGCCGGTCTGTTCCCAGTCGACCGCGAGCAGATCACCCGCCTTCTCGGGGGTCTTGCTCAGGAAGTAGTCGACCTGGTCCGCCACGTTCCCCGGCCAGAGGAAGTGGTAGAAGCCGACGACGCACTCGGCGTCCCTGGCCCGCTTCACCTGCGCGTCCAGACGCGGATTGACGTAGGTACGGCCTTCGGTGGACTTGATGAGGACGAAGTCGAGACCGTCCGTGTCGTAGGAGGGCTGATAGGCGCTGACATCGACACCGTGGAGCATGGGCACCCGCCTCGGGAATGTGGGGCAACGATCCCCCTCTCCTGCCCACTCCCCGGGCCCGCCAAGGGCTGATTCACCCTCCCGGGTAAGGGGCGCGCGCTCATCGGATGCGGCAGGGTCCGCGGAGGGTGAGAATTGCCGCAAGGACGAGGAGGCGGCATGAGCGAAGAGTCCGAATCCGTATCCGAGGCCCTGGCCGGGCCGGGCGGCATCACGCCCGACCGGCTCCTGCACACGGGCGCGAGCGACCGGCCGAGCCCGGAGGACCTGGTGCTGGCCTCCGGGCGGGACCTGACTCCGGAAACCCTGGAATGGGCCCGGCGCAAGCTGGCCGCCGAGGGACGGTCGGCCATCGACAAACAACTGCCATGACACACCCCCTCCGGGGCCCGCAGGGGCACCCGGCGGGCGGGCGCGCGGAGCCGTACGCCGCTCCGTACACCGAGGTGAACGCGGCCGAGGGGCCGGGGAGCGTGTGGGGCGCCCCCGGCTTCCTCGGCTAGCCTGAGTCACCTATGAACAGCTTGACGATCCCCCAGGGCACGTTCGATCTCGCCCGCTTCCCCGAGCACCCGCGCGACCCCTTCCGGGCGTGGGACGCCGCCGACGAATATCTGCTCCGGCAGCTGACGGACCCCGAGGCGGGCCCGGTCGACCTCTCGGGGACGGTCGCCGTCGTGGGGGACCGCTGGGGAGCCCTCGCCACCGCGCTGGCCGCGCACCGGCCCGTCCAGATCAGCGACTCCTACCTGGCCCGGCGCGCCACCCTCGCCAACCTGGCCCGCAACGGCATCGACCAGGACGCGGTACGGCTGCTGTCCTCGCGCGACACCCCGCCGGACCGGATCGACGTCCTGATCGTCCGGGTGCCCAAGTCGCTGGCGTTCCTGGAGGACCAGCTCCACCGGATCGCGCCCGCCGTCCACGCCGGCACCGTGATCATCGGCACCGGCATGGTCAAGGAGATCCACACCTCCACGCTGAAGCTCTTCGAGCGGATCATCGGCCCGACCCGCACCTCCCTCGCCGTCCGCAAGGCGCGGCTGATCTTCTGCACCCCGGACCCCGAGCTGCCCCGTAAGCCGAGCCCGTGGCCGTACCGCTACGAGCTGCCCGCCGACGTGGGTCCCGTCTCGGGCCTGACCACCGTCAACCACGCCGGGATCTTCTGCGCCGACCGCCTCGACGTCGGCACCCGCTTCTTCCTGAAGCACCTGCCCACCCGCGGCGGGGACGTCCGGGTCGTCGACCTGGGCTGCGGCAACGGTGTCGTCGGGCTCTCCGCCGCCGTCGCCAACCCCGATGCGCACATCACCTTCGTCGACGAGTCCTACGGGGCGGTCGCCTCCGCCGAGGAGACCTTCCGGGCCGGGGCGCCGGACGGCGCGAAGGCCGACTTCCTGGTCGGCGACGGACTCGCCGACCTCGAACCGGGCAGCGTCGACCTGGTGCTGAACAACCCGCCGTTCCACTCCCACATGGCGACCACGGACGCCACGGCCCGCACGATGTTCGCCGGCGCGCGGACCGCGCTGCGGCAGGGCGGCGAGCTGTGGGTCGTGGGCAACCGGCACCTCTCGTACCACACCCACCTGCGCCGGATCTTCGGCAACTGCACCACGGTCGCGGGCGATCCGAAGTTCGTGGTCCTGCGTGCCGTGAAGCGCTGACGAGCAACCCCACGCCCCGGCCCTTCCGGATTCTTGCAACAGGTTCTACTGTGTGCGCCGCCGCACACGGACGACGCCGACGCGAGACTCTGGAGGGGCCGTGCACCTCGAATACACGCCTGAGCAGCAGCGGTTGCGTACCGAACTGCGGACCTACTTCGCGGCCCTGGTACCCGACAACGCCTACGCGCGCTACGCGGAACCCGCCGCCCAGAAGCGCTTCTACCGCGACACGGTCCGCAGGCTCGGCGCCGACGGCTGGCTGGGGGTCGGCTGGCCGAAGGAGTACGGCGGCCGGGGGCTGACCCCGATGGAACAGTTCATCTTCTTCGACGAGGCCGCCCAGGCAGGCGTACCGCTGCCCCTGATGGCCCTGAACACCGTCGGCCCCACGATCATGCAGTACGGCACCGAGGAGCAGAAGGCCCACTTCCTGCCCGGAATCCTGGCCGGGGAGATCGACTTCGCGATCGGCTACAGCGAACCGGACGCGGGCACCGACCTCGCCGCCCTCAAGACCCGCGCGGTCCGCGAGGGCGACACGTACATCGTCAACGGCCAGAAGATCTGGACCACCAACGGCGACACCGCCGACTGGGTCTGGCTCGCGGTGCGCACCGACCCCGACGCCCCGCCGCACAAGGGCATCACCATGCTCCTCGTCCCCACGAGCGACCCGGGATACTCCTGCACCCTGATCAACACCCTCGCCTCGCACGACACGACCGCCAGCTACTACGAGAACATCCGGGTCCCCGTCTCCCGCCGCGTCGGCGAGGAGAACAAGGGCTGGCGGCTCATCACCAACCAGCTCAACCACGAACGCGTCACCCTCGCCGCCCACGGCACGATGGCGGTCCGCGCCCTGCACAACGTCCAGCGCTGGGCCGCCGACACCAAGCTCGCCGACGGCCGCCGGGTCATCGACCTCGGCTGGGTCCGCGCCCTGCTCGCCCGCACCCACACCCGCCTCGACGCGATGAAACTCCTCAACTGGCAGATGGTCGCCGCCCTCCAGGACGGCACCCTCACCCCGCAGGACGCCTCGGCGGTCAAGGTCTACGGCTCCGAGGCCCGCCGGGACGCTTACGCCTGGCTGATGGAGATCGTCGGCTCCGCGGGTGCGCTGAAGGAGGGCTCGGCCGGCGCGGTGCTGCACGGCGAACTGGAACGCGGCTACCGCTCGGCCGTGATCTTCACCTTCGGCGGCGGCAACAACGAGATCCAGCGCGAGATCATCTCGTGGATCGGGCTGGGAATGCCGCGCGTGCGGCGGTGATGCCCTGTCATACGGCCTCGTGGCGCGGGAAAGCCCTGCCGGGACGGCCGGCCGGCCGGGGTCAGCCTTCCGGCCCGTCGGCACTCCAGACGTGGACGACGTCGCGCGACGGGGACAGCGTCGACCAGAAACCGCCGCCCAGCGCGGTCGGTTCGCAGGAGACAGGCGAGGGGTAGTCGACCGGCACGAAGCCGTGGGCTGTCGTGGTGTCGACCAGCCAGTGCCGGTACTGCCCGCAGTCCTCGTCGCTCTCGGTGGTCGACGCGATCAGGGTCGTCTCGTCGAGGAAGCCGCCGGCCCAGTCCCAGCAGACGGGCAACTCGTCCTCGTCGGCGGGAGCTTCCGGGTGCCGGGGTATCGCCGCGCCGGCGTCCCAGTCCAGCGCCTCGACGACGGCGCCGCGAGAGTCCCGTACGGCGAGGGCGTCCTGATCGTGAGAGACCGTCATGAGCCGGTCGCCCGACGGGCTCAGGCTCAGAAGGCACAGATCGTCGTCCAGGCAGTCCACGGTCAGTTCCTTCCCGTCCCACCGGCCCCATCGCAGCGGTGCACCGTCCTGGCCCTCGCCGATGCTCAGCCCCATCTGCGCCGGATCGGTAGGATGGGGAAGGTGAGCGCTGCCGGCCGCCACCGCTTCGGCGTCGGCCCGCGCGAGCACGCGACCGTCCTCGGCGTCGATGACCAGCCACTCGTCCGCCGTGTCAGGGCTCAGCTCACCCTCGGACAACGGGCCGCGTACGTGCGCCCAGACGAGCCTGCCGTCCGCTGAGAAGCCGACCGAGCCGCTCTCGGGGTACCGATGGTCCCGCCGGTCCGCGTACGACTCGTACGACTCGTGGATCTCCTCGCAGCCGCCGGACCAGCACCCGTGGCGGACCTCCCAGAGCGCCGCGCCCGACGGGTCCACCGCGCGCACGGCATGCACCCCGGCGTAGACGGCCAGAGTCGCGTCCGGCGCCACCTCCCACGTACCGCGGCGCCGCGGCCACGGCGCGGGGAAACGTACGGTCGCCCCGGCGCGGGCGGCGAAGGCGTCGTCCAGGGGCCGGGCCAGGATCTCGTCGTCGCTCCGTTGGACGAGCAGCCTGCGCCCCGGCGGCCCCGTGATCTCCGGGGGACCGGCCTGGGACGAGGGCAGCGGAGCGGGCACGGTGGCACGGAGCCGAGAACGGACGGACAAGCGAATCTCCCCGGGGCAGGCGAACTCGGGGAAGAGTACGACGACCTTCCGCGCTGCGACCGCTCGCGGTCCTGGTTAGCGTGAGCCGTGGGGGACGCACGTCGACAGTGAAGGAGCCCCGCGATGCCCTCAGCACCGCAGTCGGCCGGTGGCGACCTGGGCCGGCGTATCTCGGCACGCCGTCTTCAGCTCGGTCTGTCCCGGCAGGACGTAGCCCTGCGGGCGGGCGCCGCGCCCGGCTACATCGAGTACGTGGAGGAACAGTCCGCCACCCCGGGCGTCGGCTTCCTGCTCCGGCTGGCCGACGCGCTGGAGACCACGGTGCTGGAGCTGACGGGCGGGGCGGTCGAGCTGCCGCGCGGCGCGGGCCGGGGCGCCCGGCGCGCCCGGATGGCTGAACTCGACGAAGCGATGTGCTGGACGCTGCTGGGCGACCACGGGGTGGGGCGGGTGGCCCTGGCCCTCGGCGACGGGCCGGTCGTCCTGCCGGTGAACTACCAGGTGAGCGACGGCGAGGTGGTGTTCAGCACGGCGGAGGACTCCCCGCTGGCCACCGCCGACGACACGGAGATCGCCTTCGAGGCCGACCACATCGACGACGCCTTCAGTAAAGGCTGGAGCGTCCTGCTCGTCGGAACCGTGCACGCCGTCACCGACGAGGAGGCCGCGCGGCAGCTGAGGGAGGCCGCGTACTCGACCCC
This sequence comes from Streptomyces rubiginosohelvolus, assembly GCF_014649875.1. Classification (GTDB taxonomy): domain Bacteria; phylum Actinomycetota; class Actinomycetes; order Streptomycetales; family Streptomycetaceae; genus Streptomyces; species Streptomyces rubiginosohelvolus. The sequence goes on from NZ_BMTW01000018.1 coordinate 76,240, forward strand.
GTGGGCGGGTGCCGAGCGCGAACACGTCATGGTCCTCGCGCCCCGGCGGATCACCGGGCGCAAGATCGTCGTCCCCGACGCCCCGGGCGAGGCCGGCTGACACCGCAGGGCGCATCCGGTTCCTCCAGCAGACGGGACGCGCCCGTCTCACGTGACCTCGAGGACCTCCGAGACCGGCCGCCGGGGCGTGGCCGGGCCCGCGGGCCCGTAGCCGAAGCGGAACACCATCTGCACGAAGCCGGTCCGGGACCGCGGATCACGCGCGAGGTCCCTGAGCTCGGGCCATTCGAGAGGCTGCGAGATCAAGGAGGTCGCGAGCCCGTCGAGCGTGGCCTGCAGCAGCACGCGCTCCATGCCCTGGCCCGCCCGCAGCCAGTCCACGGGCAGATCCTCCGCTGTGCCCAGCAGGGCCGTCTGCGGCCGCTCCTCGAACACGGCGGCCTCCCGGCCCGGAGCGCCGTGCGGTACGTCGAAGTCCCGTACCGGGGCCGTCGTCCCGTGCTGGCGGGGGCCGAACGCGTACGACGGGACACCCTCGGTGGCCGGGCCCTCCCCGGCCCTGCCCGTGCGGGTCCAGGTGATGATCTCGGCGCGCATGGCGTCGCTGGCCGACTCCAGGAGCTCCGCGTCGTGCACGAGGTCCATGACGGCGTCGGCGTGCCAGGTTCCCGGCACGATCAGCCGGACCCCTTCCAGCAGCGCCGCCGCGCTCAGCTCGTCCCAGATCTCCGGCGGGATCCCCTCGTCCGAGAACGGGAGCCGACTCGTGCGCCGACGCCGCACCGCGGGTTGCAGATCAGCCAGCCGGAGGTCGGTGGCCCCGGGGCTCTCCTCCAGCAGCACGTCGGCCAGATGCCAGGGATCGTGGGGATCGGGCAGCAGCTCGGTGACAGCCGTCCAGCCGCGGCGCGCGGCGGCCACCCGCAGATTCAGCAGCGCCGCCCCGCATCCGATGTGCAGGGCGCGCCGGTCCGGGTCGCCGACCGGCAGCGTACGTTCCGGATCGCCGTACAAGGAGAGACGACGGCTGCCGGAGCGGTGGGTGAACTTCCACGGCTGCGCGTTGTGCATGGAGGGCGCGGCAACGGCCTCCTCGACGAGCGAGGGGACGATCGCGGTGGCGCGCTGTTCGGTGGGGATCATGGTCCTCGCGTCTCCTGTCGTCCGGAAGGTCTCCCGATCGCCCGTGCGGCCATTGTCCCAGGAGCGTCCGGGCACGCGCATGCGGTGGACCGCCCCGCCCGCGTACACACTCCGCGTACCGCCAGCCATACTGGAGGGCCGGGGAGGGCACAGCAGCTGGGAACACGGGGACAACGGGGGCGGGAAACGGCAGATGGCGGACACCAGGCTGATCCAGAGCCGGTACCGGCTGCTCGAGATCATCGGGCGCGGCGGTATGGGCGAGGTGTGGCGCGCCCTCGACGAGTCGCTGGGCCGTCAGGTCGCGGTGAAATGCCTCAAACCCATGGGTCCCCAGCACGACCAGGCGTTCACGCGGATCCTGCGTGAACGCTTTCGGCGCGAGGCCCGGGTGGCCGCGTCCCTCCAGCACCGGGGGGTCACCGTCGTGCACGACTTCGGTGAGTACGAGGGCGTGCTGTACCTCGTCATGGAGCTGCTCGACGGGCAGAACCTGAGCCAGCTGCTGGAGGAGAACCAGCAGCACCCGCTGCCCGTCGAGCATGTCGTCGACATCGCGGAGCAGGTCGCCGACGCCCTCGGTTACACCCACCGGCAGGGCATCGTCCACCGCGACCTCAAGCCCGCCAACATCATGCGGCTGACCGACGGCACGGTGAAGATCTGCGACTTCGGCATAGCGCGCCTCGGCCACGACATCGGCATGACCTCCCGGCTCACCACCACCGGCCTCGCCATGGGCACGCCGCACTACATGTCGCCCGAGCAGATCAGCGGCAAGGAGGTCGACCACCGCAGCGACCTCTACTCCCTGGGCTGCGTCCTGTACGAAATCGCCACCGGTGTACCGCCGTTCGACCAGGAGGACGCCTGGGCCGTGCTCGTCGGGCACCGGGACACGCCGCCGGAACCGTTGCGCACCCACCGTGCCGAACTGCCGGGCTTCTTCGACCGGGTCGTCCTCGACCTGCTCGCCAAGGCCCCGGAGGAGCGGCCCGTGGACGCGGGCGACCTGCGCCGCCGCATCATCCTCGGCCGGACCGGCGAACAGCCCGCGCTCGGACCGGGATCCCTCGCGCACCCCGGTCCCGGTCTGCTGCCGGCTCCGCGCGAGAGGGCGCTGCCCTCCTGGACCCGGTCCATGACCGCCGGTCACCGGGCGACCGGAGCGACCGGCCCGCACGCCGAACGCCCCGACCCGGCCGCCGGGCTGACGGGGCAGTGGACCACCGCGCGCGCCACCGCCCCGCACACCAACGCCTTCGTCTCCGTGTCGGCCGGGCCCCCGGCCCCGGACCTCCTCGCCGGTCTTGAGGGCCGCCACAGCGCGGGCATCGACCTCGGGCGCCTCGGCCGCTGGGAGGAGGCGGGTGAGGTGCACCGTCAGGTCGCCGAGCAGCGCGGCCGTGTCCTCGGCCCGGACCACCCCGACACCCTCGCCAGCCATTACGAGATCGGCCTCACCCTCAGCCGTACGGGCCGGGCCGAGGAGGCGCTGAGCGCGTTCACCCGGGTCGCCGAGGGCCGCGAGCGCGCCCTGGGCGCCGACCATCCGCACACGCTCGCCGCCCGCCAGGCGACCGCCCACTCCCTGGGCCGGCTCGGCCGGCACGCCGAGGCCCACCAGGTGTACGAGACGGTCCTCGCCGTCCGCGAACGCGTCATGGGCCCCGACCACCCCGACACCCTGCGCTGCCGCCACAACCTGGCGTTCAACCTCTGCCGTCTCGGGCGGCCCGAGGAGTCCTGCCGGATCGCCGGGGAAGTCGCCGACGCCCGGGCCCGCGTGCTCGGCCCCACGCATCCCGACACCCTCGCCACCCGCTACGAAGTGGCGTACACCCTGGGCAGGCTGGGCCGCTGGACGGAGGCCCTGGCGACCTACCAGGACGTCGCCCGGGCCCGCGCCGACGTCCTCGGGGCCGACCACCCCGACACCTTCGCCGCCCGCTACGAGGCCGGCATCAGCCTCGGCCGGCTCGGCCACGACACGCAGGCCCTGGAGCTGTACCGCTCCCTGGTCGCCGACCGCACCCGGACCGCCGGAGCGGCCGACCCCGAAACCCTGCGCGCCCGCCACGGCCTCGGGGTCAACCTGGGACGGCTCGGCCGCTGGGAGGAGGCGCTCACGGAGGCCCGCGAGGTCTGCGCCCTCCGGGAACGCGCCCTGGGACCCGACCACCCCGACACGGTCATCAGCCGCCGGGAGGTCGCCGCGGGGCTCGGCTGGCTCGGCCGCTGGAGCGAGGCCCTCGTGGCGTACCGCCAAGTCGCCGAGGCGCGCACCCGGACGCTGGGCCCCGACCACCCCCAGACGCTCGCGGCCCGCGACGACGAGGCGCACTGCCTGGAGCGGCTCGCGCAGGCATAGGGGGCGTCCGGGGGAGAGCCGCCGCCTCTGGTGGGGACTGTGGTCGGCGTGTTACGAAGGTGCATGCCCGCACCTCAGAGCCCCGCACCCCGAACACCCGCAGGTCAGCCCGGAACCCAGGAGGCTTTCGGGCCCGGCGCACCCGCCCGGGACCGCTACGACACCGTGATCGTCGGCGGCGGACACAACGGTCTGGTCGCCGCCGCCTACCTCGCGCGCGCCGGGCAGTCCGTCCTCGTCCTGGAGCGGCTCGGCACCACCGGGGGAGCGGCGATCTCGACCCGCCCCTTCGCCGGGGTCGACGCCCGGCTCTCGCGCTACTCGTACCTGGTCTCCCTGCTGCCCGACAAGATCGTCCGCGACCTCGGGCTCGACTTCGCCGTGCGCAAGCGGACCGTCTCCTCCTACACCCCCGCCGTGCGCGACGGCCGCTCCACCGGGCTGCTCGTCGCGGGCGAGGGCACCCGGGAGTCGTTCGCCGCGCTCACCGGCGGCGAACGCGAGTACGCGGCCTGGCAGCGCTTCTACGGGATGACGCAGCGGGTCGCCGAGCGGGTCTTCCCCACGCTCACCGAACCGCTGCCCGGCCGCGACGCGCTGCGCGAGCGGATCGACGACGCCGACGCCTGGCGGATGCTCTTCGAGGAACCGCTCGGCGTGGCCGTCGAGGAGAACTTCACCGACGACCTGGTGCGCGGGGTCGTCCTCACCGACGCCCTGATCGGCACCTTCGCCGACGCCCATGACCCCTCGCTCCTGCAGAACCGGTGCTTCCTCTACCACGTGATCGGCGGCTCCACCGGCGACTGGGACGTCCCCGTCGGCGGCATGGGCGCACTCACCGACGCCCTGGCCGGGGCCGCCCGGGCGGCGGGCGCCGAGATCCGCGTACGGCACGAGGCGACCCGCATCGAGACCGACGGGAACGCCGCCGAGGTCACCGTCCGCACCCCGGACGGCGAACACGTCGTCGCCGCGGGCCGCGTGCTCGTCAACGCCTCCCCGCAAGCCCTCGCCGCCCTGCTCGGCGACACCCCGCCCCCGCCCGCCGAGGGCGCCCAGCTCAAGGTGAACATGCTGCTCACCCGGCTGCCGCGACTCCGCGACCGGTCCGTCGACCCCCGGCAGGCCTTCGCCGGGACGTTCCACATCGCCGAAGGGTACGGGCAGCTCGCCGACGCCTACCGGGACGCGGCGGCCGGCCGGCTGCCCACCGCCCCGCCGTCCGAGATCTACTGCCACTCGCTGACCGACCCGACGATCCTCGGCCCCGAACTCGTCGCGCGCGGCTACCAGACCCTCACCCTCTTCGGCCTGCACGCCCCGGCCCGCCTGTTCGCCGCCGACAACGACGCCGCCCGCGCCGCCCTGCTCAAGGCGACCCTCGCCGAACTGGACGCGCACCTGGAGGAGCCCATCACCGACTGCCTGGCCCTCGACGCCGACGGCGAACCCTGCATCGAGGCCAAGACCCCGCTCGACCTGGAGCGCGATCTGCGGCTGCCCGGCGGCCACATCTTCCACCGCGACCTCGCCTTCCCGTACGCGGACGAGAGCACCGGGCGCTGGGGTGTGGAGACCGCGCACGCCAATGTGCTGCTCTGCGGGGCGGGCGCGGTACGCGGCGGCGGGGTCAGCGGGGTCCCCGGCCACAACGCGGCGATGGCCGCGCTCGGGGAGTAGTGAGGGGCATTCCCTAGCGCAGGTGCCGGGGGTCCACGGCGGCGGCGATCGCCGTGTGACCCTCGGTGCCCGGGTGCAGTCCGTCGCCGCTGTCGTACGCGGGCAGCAGCCGGGAAGGGCGGCCCGGGTCGCGCAGCGCCGCGTCGAAGTCGGCGACCGCGTCGAAGAGCCGGCCGGTGCGCACCGCCTCGTTGACCTCCCGGCGCACCGCGTCCGCCTCCGGTGTCCAGCGTGTCCACCCCTCGAACGGGGTGATGGTGGCGCCCACCACCCGCAGCCCGGCGGACCGGGCGCGCAGGGCGAGTTGGTGGTAGGCGGCCACCATCCGGGCCGGGTCGCGCTCGACCGGCAGATGGTGGAGGTCGTTGACGCCCAGGTGCACCAGGACCGTCCGCAGCCCCGGCAGCGACAGCACGTCCCGGTCGAAGCGGGCCTGGGCGCTCGGCCCGAAGCGGTCGCTGTCGAGCAGCAGCCGGTTCCCGCTGATGCCGAGGTTGGCGACGGCGGAGCCGGACAGCCTGCGGGCCAGCTGGTCGGGCCAGCGCAGGTCCGCGTCGTCGGGCGTGCCGGTGCCCTCCGCGATGGAGTCGCCCAGCACGGCGAGGACCGGTCCGCGCGCCCCGCTCGTCTCGACCCCGGTCAGGAGGAACACGGACCGGGTCCGGACCCCGTCGACGGTGTGCCAGGCGTGCGTGTTGCGGTGGAAGGACAGCGGGCCGGTGGGGCCCGGGAGCCGCGTCCCGACGGTCAGCAGGGACCCGTCCGGCACCCGGAGTCCCGCCACCGGGTCGCTGGTGAGGGAAGCGCCCGCCGCCAGCCACGCCTGCGGCCGTCCGGCGAAGGTGACCGGCCGCCCGTCGGCGGTCACCGGCCCCACCAGCACCGGCGCGGTCCCGAAGGCGTGCGCGTACCGCAGCCGGACCTGTCCGCCCGCCGAGAGGCGCAGCCGCGTCGTGCAGAGCCCGTCGGTGAGCCCGGCGGACGCCAGCGGGTCGTCCGCCGTGGGCACGGTCTGGGCGGTGGCCCAGGAGGTGGTCCAGGGCGTGCCCGTGCGGGAAGGGCCGGGCGCGGGGTCCGGGGCCGCCGACGCGAGCGGGGCGGGGGTGAAGGCCGCCGTGATCCCGGCCGCCGCCGCGTACAGCAGGCTTCGTCTGGCCGGTGCGGGGACCCGGCCGGTCACCGGGAGAGCACCGGGGCGGAAGGGACGGGGTGCCGGACGCTGCTCATGGTGTGCCTCCTGGAATCGACCACGGGAGCGGGTGGGCCGAGCGGCTCCCCTACGGTCCGCTCCATCCAACGGCCCCCAGATGAACCGGTGGTGACGTCGGTACGCACCGGACGCGACGCCATTGTGGCGGGGGCGTCGGGCGGGCGCCGGCACACCACGCGCGGCGCCCCGCCCCGCCGCTCAGTCGGCCGACCGCACCCAGCCCGCCGCCCCGATCCGCCCCGCGTCCCGGGGCCGCTCGGAGTCGAAGACCGTGCGGCCCCCGTCCCGGACCCGCAGGGCGTCCACATACGCGCCGCGCCCCACGTACAGCTGGTCCGTGGTGTACCGCCACCGCAGCCGGAGGCTCGCGCCGCGCCAGGCCGACAGGTCCGCCTCCAGCCGGTGCCACACCCGCCCCGACCAGCCGGTCACCGAGCCCGCCGGGTGCGGCAGCGGGTCCGGGCGGTGGCCGGGGCCCGGGCGTACGGTGGTGAACGGCACCGGCTGCCACTCCTCCCCGCCCGCCGACGCTTCCAGGAAGAGCCCGTCGGAGGCCGGTTCGGTGTCCCACCACAGCGCGCACTCCAGCCGGGCCCGTGCGGAGTCCAGGCGCAGGGCGGGCAGCGTGAGGGTGGCCGTGGAGGCGCTCGCCATCCCGGAGAACCAGGCCGTCCGCCCCCGCTCGGGCCGGACCGGAACGGCCCGGGCCAGCTGATTCGCGGTCGCCACCCGGGGCGCGCTGCCCGAGCGCCAACTCCGTACGGGGTGGACGGAGTTGCCCAGCACGATGAGGAAGGTGTCGGTCGTCGGGTCGAGTACGAGGCTGGTCCCGGTGAATCCGGTGTGCCCCGCACTGCGCGGGGTCGCCATCGCGCCCATGTACCAGTGCTGGTAGAGCTCGAAGCCCAGGCCGTGCTCGTCGCCCGGGAACGCGGTGTTGAAGTCGGTGAACAGCAGGTCCACCGACTCCTCGGACAGGATGCGGGAGCGGCCGTACACCCCGCCGTTGAGGAGCGTCCGGGCGAGCACCGCGAGGTCCCAGGCGCAGGAGAACACCCCGGCGTGCCCCGCCACCCCGCCGAAGCCGAAGGCGTTCTCGTCGTGCACCTCGCCCCAGACGAGACCGCGCTCCAGACCGGACCAGGGCAGCCGGGCATCCTCGGTCGCCGCGATCTTCGGCTTCCAGGAGGCGGGCGGGTTGTAGCGGGTGCGGTGCATCCCGAGCGGGGCGGTGATCTCCTCGCGGAGCAGGACGTCCAGCGGGCGGCCGGTGAGGTGCTCCAGGATCAGCTGCAGCGAGATCAGGTTGAGGTCGGAGTAGAGGTAGGCGCTGCCCGGGGTGCTCGCCGGGACCTCGTCCCACAGCATGCGGAGCTTGCCCTCCCGGGTCGGCTCCTTGTACAGCGGGATCCATGACCGGAAACCCGAGGTGTGCGTCAGAAGTTGACGGACCGTGATGTCCTGCTTGCCGCCGCCCGCGAAGTCCGGGAGGTACGAGGCGACCGTCGCCTCCAGCTCCAGCCTTCCGCGCTCGATCTGCTGGACCGCCAGGAGCGAGGTGAACAGCTTGGAGATCGAGGCCAGGTCGAAGACGGTGTCCTCGGCCATCGCGATCTGCCGGTCCGCCGGGAACTCCACTCCGGTGTCGGTCTTCTCGTCGTACGCGGAATAGCGCACTGCCTTGCCGATCGGCCGGTGCAGCGCCACCGTGCCGCCGCGCCCCGCGAGCAGCACCGCACCCGCGTACCAGGGGTGCTCGGGGGAGTCCGCGAGGTAGGCCTCGGCGTCTCGGACGAGCTGGTCCAGCGGCTCCTGGAGCAGCCCGGCGCGGGCCGCGCTGCCGCGCCGCAGCGTGGGCCGGTGTGCCCCTGACTCCATGCCCGCTCCCGTGTCCGCCGCACCGCCCGGCCCGTCCGTGCCGGAATCGCTCCGGGCGGCCGCGCCCGCGAGGGGAATCGGCGTGAGCGCGAGCGCCCCGCCCAGCGCCAGTATCCCGCCGCCCAGCCGCCGCCGGGCGATGCCGCTCCCGGCGGTGCGTGGCGTGTCCTCGGAGGTCCGCCCGTTCCCCTGCGTGTCCCCGGTCATCCGCGACTCCTTCCCGCGCCTGACGTCCGGTCACCGGGCCGCACCCGTATGCCGGAGCCCGCGCGAAAGTAACTTCCGAAATCTCGCCGAGCAATGAAAGTTCCTGCCGCCGCAGAGGTTACTGTCACCTCCACGTTTCCGGACGGGTCCCGGCCCGCAAAGAATCTGACACTGCATCAGAAAAGCTCTTCCCTCGGCCGCACCGCTGCGGCATCCTGCCGCCCATGGAGACGGAACTGAGCCGCCAACTGGGGATCGAGCACGCCATCTTCGGCTTCACGCCGTTCCCCGAAGTCGCCGCGGCCATCACCAGAGCCGGTGGCTTCGGCGTGCTCGGAGCCGTCCGCTACACCGCCCCCGACGACCTCGCACGCGACCTCGACCGCCTGCACGAGCACGCCGACGGCAAGCCCTACGGCCTCGACGTCGTCATGCCCGCCAAGAAGGTCGAGGGCGTCACCGAGGCGGACGTCGAGGCGATGATCCCCGAGGAGCACCGCGGCTTCGTCCGGGAACTCCTGGCCCGTCACGGCGTGCCCGAGCTGGCCGAGGGGGAGGCGTCCGGCTGGCGTATCACCGGCTGGATGGAGGAGGTCGCCCGGGGCCAGCTCGACGTCGCCTTCGACTACCCGATCAAGCTCCTGGCCAACGCCCTCGGCTCGCCGCCCGCCGACGTCATCGCCCGCGCCCACGACCACGGCGTCCTCGTCGCCGCCCTGGCCGGCAGCGCCCGGCACGCCCGGCGCCACGCGGAGGCGGGCATCGACGTCGTCGTCGCCCAGGGGTACGAGGCGGGCGGCCACACCGGCGAGATCGGCTCCATGGTGCTGGTCCCCGAAGTCGTCGAGGCCGTCGCCCCGCTGCCCGTACTCGCCGCCGGAGGCATCGGCAGCGGCGAACAGGTCGCCGCCGGACTCGCCCTCGGCGCCCAGGGCGTCTGGCTCGGCTCCCTGTGGCTCACCACCGAGGAGGCCGACCTGCACTCCGAGGCCCTCACCGCCAAACTGCTCGCCGCGGGTTCCGGGGACACCGTCCGCTCCCGCGCCCTGACGGGCAAGCCCGCACGCCAGCTCCGTACCGCGTGGACGGACGCCTGGGACGACCCGGCGGGGCCCGGAACCCTGCCCATGCCGCTCCAGGGGCTGCTGGTCGCCGAGGCCGTCTCCCGGATCCAGAAGTACGAGGTCGGCGAGCTGCTCGGCACACCCGTGGGGCAGATCGTCGGCCGGATGACCAGCGAACGCAGCGTCCAGGCCGTCGTCGACGACCTCACCCGCGGTTTCGAACGGGCCGTCACCCGCCTCAACCGCATCGCCGGAAGGAGCGCCACGTGAACCAGCCGCCCAACGGCTTCTGGGCCCAGGCCGCAGCCGACCCCGACCGTACCGTCCTGATCGCCCCCGACGGCGAGGAGTGGAGCGCGGGCCGACTGCACGCCGACGTCAACCGCATGGTCCACGGGCTGCGCGCGGCGGGACTGCGCGAGGGCGACGCGTTCGCCGTCGTGCTGCCCAACGGCGTCGAACTCCTCACCGCCTACCTCGCCGCCTCGCAGGCCGGCTTCTACCTCGTGCCCGTCAACCACCACCTCGTCGGCCCCGAGATCGCCTGGATCGTCGCCGACTCCGGCGCCCGCGTCCTGATCGCCCACGAACGCTTCGCCGACGCCGCGACGGCCGCCGCCGACCAAGCGGAACTGCCCACGAGCCACCGCTACGGCGTCGGCGCGGTCCCCGGCAGCCGCCCGTACGCCGACCTCCTCGACGGCCACTCCGACGGCCCGCCCGAGGGCCGCACCCTGGGCTGGGTCATGAACTACACCTCGGGCACCACCGGCCGCCCGCGCGGCATCCGCCGGCCGCTGCCCGGCAAACGCCCCGAGGAGACCTACCTCGGCGGGTTCCTCGGCATCTTCGGCATCCGGCCGTTCGACGACAACGTCCACCTCGTCTGCTCGCCGCTCTACCACACCGCCGTGCTCCAATTCGCGGGCGCCGCCCTGCACATCGGGCACCCGCTGGTCCTGATGGACGGCTGGGCGCCCGAGGAGATGCTCCGCCTCATCGACGCCCACCGGTGCACCCACACCCATATGGTCCCCACCCAGTTCCACCGGCTGCTCGCCCTGCCCGAGGAGGTGAAGGCCCGCTACGACGTCTCCTCGATGCGGCACGCCATCCACGGGGCCGCACCCTGCCCCGACCACGTCAAACGCGCCATGATCGACTGGTGGGGGAGCTGCGTCGAGGAGTACTACGCGGCGAGCGAGGGCGGCGGGGCGTTCGCCACCGCCGAGGACTGGCTGAAGAAGCCCGGTACCGTCGGCAAGGCCTGGCCGATCAGCGAGCTGGCCGTCTTCGACGACGACGGCAACCGGCTCCCGGCGGGCGAACTGGGCACCGTCTACATGAAGATGAGCACCGGCGGCTTCAGCTACCACAAGGACGAGACCAAGACCCGCAAGAACCGCATCGGCGACTTCTTCACCGTCGGCGACCTCGGCGTCCTGGACGCGGACGGCTACCTCTTCCTCCGCGACCGCAAGATCGACATGATCATCGCCGGGGGCGTCAACATCTACCCCGCCGAGATCGAGTCGGCCCTGCTCACCCACCCCGCCGTCGCGGACGCCGCCGCCTTCGGCATCCCGCACGCCGACCGGGGCGAAGAGGTCAAGGCGGTCGTCGAACCGGCCGAGGGCCACGCGCCGTCGGACGAACTCGCCGCCGAGATCCTCGCCCACTGCGAGACCCGGCTCGCCGGGTACAAACGGCCCCGCTCCCTCGACTTCATCACCGCGATGCCCCGCGACCCCAACGGCAAGCTCTACAAGCGGCGACTGCGCGAACCGTACTGGGAGGGCTTCGAGCGACCGCTCTGAGGCGGGCGCGCCCGCGAGCGGGACGTGGTGAGGCGGTTTCCGAGGAGTCCTCAAGCCGACCGGCCCATGTTGGTCACCATGAAGGGCCCCTTGCAACCACACAACCAACGTCCCGACAACGATGCCGGAGCGCCGTCACCACGCGGGCGCGCCGCCACACCCTCATCCACCCGCCCATCCTCCGACGCCTTCCCGGCGCGGCTCCCCTCCCTGACCGGAATGCGGTTCGTCGCCGCCTTCATGGTGCTGATCTGCCACATCACCATCGTGGTCGTGCCCCGGGTACAGGAGCCGTGGGTCGCCTCCGTCGGGGACTACATCTACCCGGCCGGGCCGACCGGGGTGGTGTTCTTCTTCGTCCTGAGCGGCTTCGTGCTGACCTGGGTGGCCCGGCCCACCGACACCAAACGGCTGTTCTGGCGTCGTCGGCTGGTGAAGATCTACCCCAACCACCTCGTCACCCTGGCCGTCGTCACCGTCCTCATGCTCGTCTACGGGAACCCGGTCACGGCGGCCAACACCCTGCCCACCCTGTTCCTCGTGCAGAGCTGGATACCCTCCCAGGAGGTCGTCCTCAACTTCGCCTCCAGCGGTGCCAGTTGGACACTGGCCTGTGAGCTCCTGTTCTACCTCTGCTTCCCGGCTCTGCTCCTGCTGGTGCGCCGGGTCCGGGCGCAGAGGCTCTGGCTGTGGACCGGTGTGGTCGCCGTCGCGATCTGCGTGATGCCGTTCGTGGCCTGGCTGTTCCCGGACACCCCGACCATGACCGACTCCCTGGCCAGCTCGATCCCGTGGTGGGAGGAGTGGTTCGTCTACTACTTCCCGGTCGTCCGTGCGCTGGAGTTCGTTCTCGGCATGCTGGTCGCGCAGATCGTCCTGAGCGGCCGGTGGATCCGCCTGGGCCTGCTGCCCGCCGTCGTGCTGGCGCTGGCGAGCTACCTCGTCATCGTCAAGACGCTGCCGGAGACGTTCAGCCAGTCGTCCGGGATCGCGTTCTTCCTCGCCCTGGTCATCGCCGCCGCGGCCACCGCCGACGCGGACGGCCGGCGCACACTCCTGAAGAGCCGGACCATGGTCTTCTTGGGGGAGATCTCCTTCGCCCTCTACATGGTGCACTGGTTCGTCCTGGGCTACGGGCCGCTCGGCATGTCCAAACCCGATGGCTGGATGCGCCAGTCGACGCTTTCGCGTGCCCTCTATGAGAGCGCTCTCGTGATCGCTGTCAGCATGCTGCTCGCCTGGCTGCTGTACGTGAGCGTCGAGCGTCCGGCGATGCGGCGCTGGAGCAGGCCCGCCCCGCGGAAGGACACCGCTCGAACGGCCCCCGAACCCGTGATCCGCGCCTGACCGACCGCCGTCCGCGTGCCGCACCGCGCGGTCGGCTCGCGCGTCCGTGCGCGCCGTCCCCCTGTGGTGGGGGAGGGCGCGCACGGACGTGCGGTGGCCGTCGGCCGTCCGGTCAGATGATCTTCACCTCGGGGACGTACACGATCCATTTCCCGCCCCGGGCGCGGAACTCCTGCTCCTTGGCGATGATCTCGTCCGCGTGGTTCCACGCGAAGAGCAGCGCGTAGTCGGGGTACGGAGCGGAGAACTCCTCCATCGGCCGGACCGGGATGTGCGTCCCGGGTGTGAGCCGGCCCTGCTTGGCCGCCGTCGAGTCGAACACCGCCGGAACGAGGTCCGGGCCGATGTCGCAGTAGTTGGCGACGGTGGCGCTCTTCGCCGTCGCGCCGTACGCGGCGACCGTGTGGCCCTGCTCGTGCAACTGGGCCAGCAGGGTGGTGAGCGCCTCGCAGTTCCGCTTCACCTCGACCGCGAAGTTCTCCAGTATCGTGATGTCGACGATCTGGCGCTTGCGCTCCTCGGCGATCAGCGCGTCGACGGCCGCCGCGGGCTCCCGACGCCCCTCGCGGCCGATGGTGTACCGCACCTCGCCGCCGTGCACCGGGAGGCGCTCGACGTCGACGAGTTCGAAGCCGAACCTGCGCGCGGTGGCCCGTACGGACGAGGCCGAGAACAGGTAGAAGTGCTCGTCGTAGATCTGGTCGAAGCTGGTGCGCTCGACGATGTCCCCGAGGTAGGGGTCCTCGAACACGAAGATGCCGTCGGGGGCCAGCAGGGCGTCGACCCCGCGGAACACCGAGTCCAGGTAGGGGATGTGGCAGATGGTGTTCGCCGCGTAGATCACGTCGGCGGGTCCGTCGGTCGCGCGGATGGCGGTGGCCGTCGACTCCTGGAAGAAGTCGATCTGCACACGGACGCCCTTGCCGGCGGCCAGCTCGGCCACGTCCCGGGACGGGTCCACGCCCAGGTGCCGGACGCCCTGTTCGGCGACGGTCTTGAGCATGACCCCGTCGTTGCAGCCGATCTCCACCACGAAGGGGTCCTCACCCTGCCCGCCCGCCGCGAGCAGCTGGTGGGCGGTGCGGGTGAAGTGTTCCCGCATGACCGAGGACATCGAGGAGTGGTACGGGTAGTCCGCGCGGAACATCCGTTCGCGGGGAACTTCTTCCATCAGCTGAACCATGGTGCACTGTTCGCATACGCCCACGGCGAGCCGGTAGAAGAATTCCTCCGAACTGTCCTCGGGCCTGCGGAAGGCGTCGGAGAGAGGCTGTCGGCCGAAGTCGAAGAACTCCTGCACCACGCCTTGGCAGATACGGCATGAAGTCATGTCGGTGACCGTAGGTGCGGGTCCTCGAAAGTTGCTCGACAGGAACTTGACGGGGTGCCGTCTCCGCTCATTCGAGAAGGCCTCCGGATTCGAGCGTACATCGAGACCTGCTCGAATGATCCATGGTGCGCTGAGCGCCCTGCGGTGTTGTTCAACCAGAGATCGAGAGGTGTCACCCGGTGAAGGGGATCATTCTTGCGGGCGGATCCGGAACCAGACTCCGGCCCGTGACCATCGCCGTTTCCAAGCAGCTGCTGCCGGTCGGCGACAAACCGATGATCTACTACCCGCTGAGCATTCTGATGCTGGCCGGCATCCGGGAGATCCTGGTCATCTCGACCCCCGACGATCTCCCGCAGTTCCGGCGGCTGCTGGGCGACGGTTCACATCTCGGGCTTCAGATCGAATACGCCGAACAGGCCGAGGCCAACGGACTCGCGGAAGCATTCGTGATCGGCGCCGACCATATCGGCGACAGCTCGGTCGCCCTGATTCTGGGCGACAACATCTTTCACGGGCACAGTTTCTATTCTGTACTCACGGAAAACAGCCGGGACGTGTCCGGATGCGTCCTGTTCGGCTATCCGGTGAACGATCCCGAGCGCTACGGTGTGGGCGAGGTCGACGCCGACGGCCGGCTCGTGTCCATCGAGGAGAAACCCACGCACCCGCGGTCCAACCGGGCCATCACCGGGCTGTACTTCTACGACAACTCCGTCGTCGACGTCGCCAAGAACGTCCGGCCGTCCGCGCGCGGCGAACTGGAGATCACCGATGTGAACCGCTGGTACCTGGAGCGCGGGCGCGCCAGGCTGGTCGACCTCGGCCGCGGCTTCGCCTGGCTGGACACGGGTACCCCTGAGTCACTGTTGATGGCCGGACAGTACGTAGGGACGCTGGAGGAGCGGCAGGGCGTGCGCATCGCCTGCGTCGAGGAGGTCGCCCTGCGCATGGGCTACATCACCAGCGACGAGTGCCACAGCCTCGGCGCGCGGCTCGCCCCCTCCCGGTACGGGCAGTACGTCATGGCCATCGCCAAGGAGCTCGCCGACCTCTAGTGCTCGTGATCCCCGGTGGGCCTACGACGACGGTCACGGTCCCTCGGCATACTCATCCGGTGGGGGGAGATCCCCCCACCGGATGATCCGCGCGGCCGCCCCCCGGCGGTCGCCCGCAGGGGGCCGGTCAGACGCCCGGGTCCACCGGCCGGAATTCGATGTCGTGGCGCTCGGCCTTGTCCGCGGCGAAGCGCAGCAGACGGCCGCCCTCCTCCATGACGGCCTCCTCCTCGGTACCCGTCAACGGCCGGAAGAGTTTGACGACCAGCGTCGCCCCGGTCTTCTCCTGCCGGATGTGCCAGAGTCCCTGCACGAAGCCGTCCACGGTCACCGCCGCCTCGACGACGATGTGTTTGCGCACCACCTCGTCCATCATCCGGGACCGGTCGAAGTGACTGAGCACCACGTTGTCGAGCGCGGCGAGGAACCGGACCGGCGCCGGGGTGTCCGGGTCGGGCAGCGGGGCGTCGGGGAGGTCGTACAGATCCTGGCCGGCCTCGTTGCGGTGGAGCACCAGTTGCGATCCCAGGCCGTCGACGACCTCGCGCAGCCGGGTCATGCCGCTCCAGGCCTGGACGTCCTTCACCGTGGCCGGGCCGAACGCGGCCAGGTAGCGCAGGACCAGCTTGCGGGCCGCCTGCTCCTCGACGGCCGGACTCCGGCCGAGCCAGTGGTCGGCGAGCGCGATGGGCGTGGCCCCCCGCTTGCCCCAGGTGCCGTCCGGCGGCGGATGCACCACCGGCAGCAGCCCCTGCACCGACCGGGCCATGCCGACCTTGTCGGTGCCGGGCCACCGCTCCACCAGGGCCCGGCCCAGCTCCACCCGGGTCACCGTGCCCTCACCGATGAACTCCCGTGAGAACGCCGCGATCTCGGTCAGGTCGAGCCCGGCGGTGAACTTGCCGAAGGCCCCCTTCTGCCACCGGTCCAGCATCGGCTGCAGGAGCGGCCGGACCCACAGGTAGTCCTCGGCGCTCAGCAGGTGCTGGGTCCCCCGGAACAGAGTCGCGCGCACCACCTGGCGCTCGTACAGCAGCCGGGTCAGGTCGTCGAGGCGGAAGTCCTCGACCCTGCTCCACAGGCCGATGTAGGGCGGATCGGGATCCTGTGCCTGCAGTCCGACGAGGCGTTCCGTCACCTCCAACGCCGGGAGGCCGGTCCGCTCCAGCAGCAACTGCCGTTGCGAGGTGGCCCTGTTCAGGCTCCGGCGGGTGAGCAGTGCCATGGTGTCCTTCCGACGGAGCGCGAGGCTGGAAACTGTCCCGGACGATAGCCGGGATCGCGGTCATCCACTGTCCGCGATCGCCCCGGCGATCTACCGGCGGACGCCTCCAGCGATTCCCCACCCGCACTCCAGACAGCGGACCCAGCATCTCCGCGGGCACGACCGTCGCCCGACCGGCTCACGGGGAACGGGGAGGATCGGCTCATGGAAGCCAAGGAACTGGGTGTCGTCGGCGCGCACGTCTTCACCCCGCAGGTCTTCGCGGACTCGCGCGGCGCGTTCGTGTCGCCCTTCCAGGAGGAGGCGTTCGTCCGGCAGACCGGGCACCGGCTGTTCCCGGTCGAGCAGATCAGCCACAGCCGCTCCCGCCGGGGCGTCGTCCGCGGGGTGCACTTCACCCGCACCCCGCCGGGGATGGCGAAGTACGTCTACTGCCCCCGGGGCCGGGCGCTCGACATCATCGTGGACCTGCGGCGCGGCTCGCCGACCTTCGGCCGCCACGCCACCGTGGTCCTCGACCCGGTGGACTTCCGGGCGGTGTACTTCCCCGTCGGTCTGGGCCACGCCTTCGTCGCGCTGGAGGACGACACGGTGATGGCGTACACCCTGTCCCTGGCCTACGCCCCGGAGAACGAACTGGCGTTGTCGGTGTACGACCCCGACCTGGCGCTGTCCCTGCCCGAGGACATCGAACCGGTCGTCTCGGAACGCGACCGGGTGGCCCAGAGCCTCGAACAGGCCCTGGAATTAGGGGTGTTGCCCGACTACGAACAGTGCCTGGAGCTGGATGCCGAACTCGCCCGCTGAGACGGTACGCCGGCGGCCCGCGGCACCGGCCGCGACCAGCCGGATTCGAGCGGGAATCAGGCACGGGCTCCTAGGTTCCGGAACATGAAGATTCTCGTGGCCACAGGGCCTGCCCACCCGCTGTACTTCCCGGTCGTGCCCCTTGCCTGGGCACTGCGCGCCGCCGGTCACGAGGTGCTCGTGACAGTCCCCGAAAGCTTCGAATCCACCGTGAGCGGCTCCGGTCTCGCCATGACGCCGGTGCACGGCCCCCTCGACATGGGCGAGGTCATGGCCCTGGACCGGGAGGGCCGGCCGGTCCGCGTCCCCGACAACGACGCCGACATGGCCGCGGGCGTCGGTGCCGGCTTCGGCCGGCTGGCCGCGCGGACCGTCGACGCCACCGTCGAGCTCGTCGGGCGCTGGCGGCCCGACCTCGTGATCACCGACTCGTACTCCTTCGCGGCCCCGGCCATCGCCGCCGGGATTCACGGAGTGCCGTGGGTCAAGCACGTCGTCGGCCCCGGCGATCTGCCGGTCGCCGACGCGGTGGAGCGGGAACTCGCCCCGGAACTGGAGCGCCTGGGGCTCGACAAGCTGCCCCCGCCCGCCCTGGTCCTCGACAACTGCCCGCCGTCGCTCGGCGATCCGGCGCCCGGGGCGCAGCCCGTACGGTATGTCCCCTTCGGTGAGCCGGGTGCCGTGCCCGGCTGGGTCCACGAGCCCCGTACCCGGCCCCGGCTGCTGGTGACCCTGGGGTCCGTCCAGCCGCAGATCGGTGGCATCCCGATGCTCGGCCAGATGATCCAGGCCCTCGCGTCCCTGGACGCGGAGCTGGTCGTCGCGGTCGCCGACCACCTGGTCGGCAAGCTCGGCACGCTCCCGGACAAGGTCGTCGCCGCGGGCTGGATCTCGCTGACCTCCGTGCTGCCCGGCTGCGACGCGGCGGTCCACCACGGCGGGCCCGGCACCATGATGGCCTGTCTCGCCCAGGGCATCCCCCAGGTCGTCGTCCCCGGCCGCGGCAAGCCCCTGGAGGCCATCGGCCGGCTGGCCGACCTCGGTGCGGTGCGCCACCTGCCGCCCGCCGACCTGACCCCGCAGAGCCTGCTGGACTCCTGCCGCACCCTGCTGGAGGACACCGGCCATGCCAAGCGGGCCATGGAGGTACGCGAGGAGATCGCCCGGCAGCCCTCGCCCGGCGCGGTCGTGCCGGTCCTCGAGGACCTCGTCCTGCGGTACAGGACGGCCTAGGGCCGTGGCCACGCCCCGGCCGGGCGCGCCCGGCGCACTCCGGACGGCCGTCCTCGGCGGTACCGGCTGGCTCGGCAGACACGTCTGCGAGCTGGCCGCCCGGCGCGGCCACCACGTCCTCGCCGTGGCCCGTCGGCCCCGGCCCCACGTAGCCACCCACCAGTTCGCGGAGCTCGACCTCGCCCGCGCCTCGCCCGAGAGCATCGGCCGGCTGCTGCGCGAGCACCGGGTGGACGTCGTGGTCAACGCAACCGACGCCGCGAACGCCACCGACGGCTGGGCCAGGACCGACGAGGACCTGGCGGACCTGAACCTCGGTCTGGTCCGCCGCCTCCTCGCGGCCCTGGGCACCGTGGAGGGACGGGTCCGCCTCGTCCACATCGGCACGATGCACGAGTACGGCGAGGTCCCCGCGGGCACCGTCATGGACGAGGCGCTCCATCCGCGTCCGGTGACCCCGTACACCCGGAGCAAACTGGCCGGTTCGCAGGCGGTGCTGGCAGCCACCAGAACCGGTGCGGCGGACGGGCTGGTGCTGCGGGTCGCCAATGTCAGCGGCCCCCACCCGTCGCCCGAGAGCTTTCCCGGCAAGCTCGTCGCGTTGTTGCGTGAGGCGGTGGCCACCGGAGACCGGATGCCGGTCACCCTGGGCGACGCGCGGCGCGACTTCGTGGACGTACGCGATGTCGCCGAAGCGGTCCTGAAGGCCGTCGAGTCGACGGCGACCGGCCAGGCCGTGAACATCGGCAGCGGGACGGCCGTGGACATGCCCACCCTGGTGCGGCTCTTCGTCACCGCCGCCGGCTACCCGGCCGAGATCCTCGACGAACGGGCCCAGGAGGTCCGCAGCCTCGGCGGCGCCTGGACCCGGGCCGACATCCAGCGCGCCGCGCACCTGCTCGGCTGGCGGCCCCGCACCACCCTCGCCGAGTCCCTGCGGGACATGTGGTGGACGGACCGGGCGGAGCACCGGCCGGTGGCCGGCCGGTAGGCGGATCAGCGGGAGGAACGACGAAGGGGGTCCGGGCCGACTGGCCCGGACCCCCTTCGTCGTTCCTCCGCTTCAGCGCGGCGCGCTCACTTCAATACGCCGACGAACAGCCCGCAGCCGAACCGGTCGGTCCTGATGTACTCGACCGAGCAGCCCGCCTCCTCGAAGGCCCGCTCGTAGGCCTCACGCGTGAACAACCGCATCCGGTGCACGTCCGTGAAGTGCCGGATCCCGCCGTCCTTCAGCGCGTCCAGGTAGTGGACGACGATCGGGACCCGGTCGCCCTCGCGGGTGGAGTGCGAGATCCGCACCGTGACCCGGCCGTCGGACCGCACGAGGTCCTCCGCGATGTACCCGGGGAGGAACGCGTCCGGAAAGTACCAGGGTTCGAGCACGATGACCCCGCCGGGCGTCAGGTGCCGGGCCATCCCGCTCAGGGCGGCCTCCAGCTCCTCGGGGGTGTCCATGTACCCGATGGAGCTGAACATGCAGATGACCGCGTCGTAGGACCGCTCCAGCGAGAAGTCCCGCATGTCGCCCGCGTGCACCGGAAGGCCGGGCATGCTCTCGCCGGCCTTGACGATCATGTGCTCGGAGAGTTCGAGCCCCTCCACCACGTCGAAGGTCTCCCGCAGGAAGGCCATGTGACCGCCCGTCCCGCAGGCCACGTCGAGCAGGGTGCCCGCGTCCGGCCTCCGGGCCCGCACATGGGCGGCCACCTCGGCGGACTCCGCCGGGTAGTCCTTGCCGCGGCCGGCGTAGATGAGCTCGTAGATCTCCGCGAGTCCGGAGCCGTACACCTCTTCGGCCATGGTCCTCACACGTCCCAGGTGACGGGCAGCTCATGAACGCCGTACACGATCGCGCCCTCCTTGCGGGGCACCTCGTCCAACGGCTTGACCAGCCGCAGCGAAGGGATCCGGCGGAACAGCGTCGTCCAGACGATCTGCATCTCCAGCCGGGCCAGTTCCGCGCCGATGCACAGGTGCGCCCCGTGCCCGAACCCGACCTGCTTGCGGCTGCCCCGGCTCAGGATCAGCTCGTCGGGGTCGGGGAAGACCTCGGGGTCCCGGTTGGCGGTGAGCAGCAGGCACAGGATCCCGTCGCCGGCCGGGATGACCGTGCCATCGATCTCGATGTCCTCCAGCGCGACCCGGGGCACCCCCACGTCGCCGATCGTCACGACGCGCAGCAGTTCCTCGGTGGCCGGACCGATCATCTTCTCCGGGTCGGCCAGCAGTTCCGCCAGCTGCTCCGGGTGCTCCAGCAGGGCGGCGGTGCCGAAGGAGATCATGCTCGCGGTGGTCTCGTGACCGCCGTTCATCAGCATCCGGACCATGTTGACCAGATCGCGTTGCGTGTACTCCTCGCCCGACTCCTCGTACGCCGCGATGGCCATGCTGATGACGTCCTCGCCGGGCGTCTCCGTCTTGAGCCGCACCAGCTTCTCGACGTACGCGTTGACCTCGGTGATCGCGGCCCGCCGCTGCTCGGGCGTACTGCGGCCGCCGAACATGTTGTTGCTGTGCTCGATGATGAAGTCGTGGTCGTCCTGCGGGACGCCCAGCATCTCGCAGATCACCGTCGTCGGCAGCGACAGCGAGAACAGCCGGTGGAAGTCGACCGGCGGGGCCAGTTCGAGCATCCGGTCGATGTGCTCGTCGACGATCTCCTGGATGCGCCCGCGCATCTTCTGCACCCGCTGGTACGTGAACGCGGCGGCGACCTTGCCGCGCGCCCGGGTGTGCTCCGGCGCGTCGTACCCGATGAAGGAGGTCTCCGTGCGGAACTCCGGCGGGGCGATGAAGTAGAAGGGGAAGCCGGGCAGTCGGCGCGAGGCGCTCACCCGGGGGTCCGTCAGCAGACTGCGGATGTTGGCGTAGCCGGTCACCGTCCAGACCCGCAGGCCCGACTGGGCGAGTGTCACCTGCGTGACACCCTTCTCGACCATCTCCGGATACTGCGCGGGCGCGGTGAACGGCCCCTGGCGCGCGTAGGGGAAGGGGGTGTGGGCGACGGGGCAACGGGATTCGGTCGTCATCGTGCGATCTCCTTGGCGTCCCAGTCGATGTGATGGCTCATCATCCAGGTGGGGTCACCCTTGCCCCCGGTCCCGCGGAAGGCTCTGGAGATGAAGAAGTTGCGCAGCAGACGGCCCGCCGGGCCGCGCCGGATGTTGCCCTCGTTGTTGTACTTCCCCTGCGCGACGATGTCCTCTACGCGCTTGCGCCTCGCCGCCTCGTAGCTGACGAATCCCTGCTGGTGCGAGGGCGCGTCGCGCAGGCACTTGGCCAGCACCACCGCGTCCTCCATGGCGACCGCGCAGCCCTGGCCGGCCGTGGGGGACACCGCGTGCGCCGCGTCCCCGATCACGATCATCCGGTCGCGGTGCCAGCGGGGCACCGGCGGCAGGTCGTACGTCGGCGACGGCGGTGCGAGGTCCCGGGTCGCCCCGATGATGGCGGCAGCCGGAGTGCGGTCGCCGTCGAACAGGCGCAGCAGGTCCCCGCGCCAGGTCGCCGTCCTGAGCCGCAACAGCTCCGGGTCCGGCTCCTCGGCGCGCGGCGGGTTGGCGAACCACCAGAGGCTGCCGTCGGGGTGCTTGGTGTAGCTGAAGAAGCTCCGCTTGCCGAAGAACATCCGGATGACGCCCGGCGGGCCCTCCAGCTGGAGCCCCTCGGCGCGGCCGAAGGCGTTGAGCACCCCCAGATAGCGCGGCGAGGGAGCCGTGGGGTCGATGATCCGGCGGACCTGCGAGCGCAGACCGTCCGCCCCCACCAGCAGATCGCCCTCGGCGTGCGTTCCGTCCTCGAAGATGGCCCGCACCCGGTCGCCCTCGAAGCTCGCGTCCACGATCCGCTTGCCGAACTCGATCGGGATCCCGCGCCGCGCCGCCTCGTCCCGCAGCCCGACGTACAGGTCGGAGCGGCGGATCGTCTGGATGATCTGGCCCCGGTCCGCCAGCCGGTCGGTGGGGACGTCACCGGTCAGCGCCCGGCCGGTGTCGCTGTAGAACGCGATGGCGGGCGTGTCGAAGCCCTTGTCCCGGACCAGGTGGCCCAGGCCGATGCTGTCCAGCGCGTCGATGCCGTTCGGGCCGATGTTGACGAAGTTGCCGATGCCGTCGGCGGTGCGGTCGAAGGCCTCGTAGAGCGTGGGCTCGAAGCCCGCCTTCTGGAGGGCGATGGCGCAGACGGCCCCGGCGATCCCGCCGCCGATGACGAGCACGCGAGTCATGATTCCTTCCTCTGTTCACGGGAGATGGAGCCGGTGTCGCCGTCCGCCGGAACGTCCGGGCGGCTCACGGTGCTCGGGCAGGACGTGTCGTCGGGCAGGACGCCGTCGACGAGGTAGCCCTCGACGAGCCTGTCCACGTCCGGATTGCGGACGAAGCCGTAGATCTCGTGCTGGCCCGAGTCGGCGACCGTGATCAGCCGGTGCCCGAGCCGGGCGGCCATCGCGGCCCCGCCCTCGTAGTGGTCGGTCGGGTCGCCCTCGGCGTGCACGACAAGACCGGCCGGGTAGCCGCGGGCGGACAGTTCCACGGGCCGCTCCGGCGGGGTGAACGTCCGGAACGCCCCCACCCAGGTCTGGGCCCGCATCACGCCGTAGCCGTACGGGAAGTGCTCCCGGAAGCGGCGCATGTCCTCGTAGTAGACCTCCAGGTCCGCCGGCCAGTCCTTCTCGACCGTCACCGCGTCGAGCACCCCGCACCGGGTCTCGCCCTCGGTCTCGCTCGGCGGCCACACCTTCTCGTTCGCGAGCCACTTCCCGGCCGCCTCGGCGCCGCCCGTCCGGACGTCGGCCACCAGGTCCGCCAGCTCCCGCCACTTCGAGCGGTCGGCCGAGCGGTTCCCCATCGCCCCGTCGAACAGCGAGCGCAGCGGGACGGCGCCCGGGGTGGCGGTGATCGCGGCGGCGGCCGCCTCGACCGCGGCGAGCACCTGCTCGCCGGAGGACCCGAGCCCGAAGTGGCCGTCGCGCCGCGCGGCCCAGGCGGCCCAGGCCTCCACGTTGTCCCGGTTGGCGCGCCCCTGGGCCATGGCCTGCTCGCGCCAGGACCAGTCGGGATGCACACAGGAGTCCAGGACGCTGCGGTCCAGCCGGTCGGGGAACAGCGCTCCGTAGACCGCGCCGAGGTAGGTGCCGTAGGTGTAGCCCAGGTAGTTGAGGCGGTCCTCGCCGAGCACCGCGCGGATCACGTCCATGTCCCGGGCGGTGTTGGGCGTACTGACGTGCGGACGCAGCTCGCCGCCCGCCCGCAGGTTGCCTTCCTCGCGGATGCGGAAGTCCTCGGAGATCACCGCGAAGGCGGAGTCCGGGGGGCGCGAGTCGAACGGCGCGGCCGTCGGGGTGATCTCGCCGCGCAGGGGCGTGGAGTCCCCGGTGCCGCGCGGGTCGAAGCCGATCAGGTCGTAGACCTCGGTGAGCCCGGTGTGCGCCAGCGCGGCGGGAAAGCCCCGGCCGAGCCCGAAGTAGCCCCCGGGGCCTCCGTTGACCAGCAGCAGGATGCCGCGACGCCGCGCCGGGTCCTTGGCCCGGAGCCGGCTCACCGCGATCGAGAGCCTGCGGCCCGCGGGGTCCGAGTAGTCCATCGGCACCTCCACCACCGCGTGCTCGACGGGTGCGTGGGTCGGCGCGGCCGCCGGAAGCCAGGCCGAGGCGGCGCCGCCGCCGGGAGGCGCCGGGGCCCACTGAGGCCGTTGCTCGTGGAACGCCGACAGCGCGTTCTCGCCCGCGGCGTTCGCGCTCGGGCCGGGCCCGGTGTCGGGCGGGGTTTCACGGGTTGTCATGACGATGCGCTCGACTTCCTTGTCGCAGGGGCAGAAGGGGAAGGCGTCCCGGACGGCGGGAAGCCGACGATCTCCAGGACCGCCACCGACCAGGCGAAACCTCCGCCGGCGCTGACGAGGGCGCAGAACTGTCCGGGGGCCAGGGCGTCGGTCCGCACCAGATGGGCCAGCCCCCCGAAGGGATCGCCCGCACCCAGGTGTCCCACCCCTGACCCCCACGACCAGGTGCTCCGGGCGGGGTCGATGTCCAGTGCGCCGAAGAACTGGAAGTCCATCTTCGGGCGGCCCAGATGGGGCAGCACGAACCAGGCGATGCCGTCGGCCTTCACGTCCGCGTCCGCCAACGCCCTCTCGAACGCCTCACGTTGCCCGACCTGCAGGCGGTCGATGAGCTCACCCATGCCGAGTTCCTCGACCAGCCGCGCCCGGTGCCCGGCCACACTGACCGGGGAGCGGACGCCCAGCGGCGCCGTACCGAACGGGTCGTCGCCCCGGCCCATCGACTCCAGCGTCGGATCGGAGACCGTCACCAGGCTGCGCAGCCGGGCGAAGCCGCCGGCCGTGGACAGGACGGCCGCCGTTCCGCCGTCCCCGCACACCGTCCCCGGGTCGGTCTCCCAGCGGTCGAAGCCGGGCAGGGCGAACCGGTCGCCCGTGGTGATCAGCACACTGTGCGGAGCCCGGCCGGACAGCAGCGCGGCGACCGCCAACTCCATGGCCGCCATACCGCCGTTGGAGAGCTGCCCGACGTCCATCGCCGGGCAGGAGCCGCCCACCGCCTCCCGCTGGACGTAGGAGGCGGGCGCCCAGAGATCGTGTCCCTGGTAGTAGGTACTGGCATGCAGGACCAGGCCGATGTCCTCCCGGTCGGCTCCCGCCGAGGCCAACGCCTCCCGGGCCGCTCGAACCGCCATCTCGGGCCCCGACTCCTCGCCCACGCAGACCGAACGCATCCGGCTGCGCCGGATCGTCCGCTCGTCCGCGAGACCCTGCCGCGCCACCTCGGCTACGGGCAGGGCGGGCGGCAGATGAAGCCCGACCCCGGACATGAACACGTCCGTGACGCTCACCGGATCCTCCCTCGTGCACCACTCGGCCGGATCGTCGCCGGCGGGTGAAGCCGGATGCGGCCCCCGGGCCCGGAGTCTGTGGCGGCGACGTCAAAACCGGCTCAAGGCCGGATGGAGCCCCCGCGGTTCGAACCGTTCTCAGGCGCGGCTCGAACGCCGGGACGCACGGTGTGGCCGAATCCCAGGAAAGGTACGTGGATGTCGCTCTTGCCCCCGACCACCCGGCCCGTCGCCCTGATGTTCGCCGGACAGGGCGCCCAGCACCCCAGGATGGCGGCGGGCCTCTACGGCCACGACGAGTCGTTCACCGCCTGGATGGACCGCGCCTTCACGCTGTACGAGGACTCCGGACCCGCGCTGCGGTCCGAGTGGCTGGCCGAGCGCCCCTCACCCCTGTACGACGACGTGTCGGTGGCCCAGCCCCTGCTGTACGCGGTGAACCACGCGCTCGGCCGGATGCTGCTGGAGCGCGGCGTGCGCCCGGTGGCCCTGATCGGGCACAGCGTCGGGGAACTCGCGGCCGCCACCCTGGCCGGAGTCCTCGACTTCACCGACGGGGTCCGGCTGATGCGCGACCGCGTCCGGCAGTTCGCCGACACCCCACCGGGCGGAATGCTCGCCGTCGCGGCCTCGGAGGCCGACGTCGCCGACCTCCTGAACGCCGATGTGCACCTGGCGGCGGTCAACGCCCCCCGGCAGCTGCTGCTGGCCGGCGCGGAGGCCCCGCTGGCGCAGGCGGCGCGGACACTGGAGGAACGGGGGCTGATCTGCCGCAAGGTGCGCGCCCGGCAGGCGTTCCACAGCCCCCTGGTCGCCGAGGCGGTGACGGCCTCCCTGCCGGACTGGCGGGCCACCGGACTGCGGCCCCCGCAGCTGCCCCTGTACTCCGCCTACACCCGGGGCCTGCTCACCGACCAGGACGCGGTGGACCCGTACTTCTGGGCCGGGCAGGCCGCCGCGACCGTCCATTTCGCCCCCACACTCACCGGTCTGCTGGCCGACCACGACTGTCTGCTGGTCGAGGCCGGACCGGGCAACAGCCTCAGCGTCCTCGCCCGCAGACAGCCGTCCGTGGTCGCCCGCCGCAGCGCCGTGCTGCCGCTGCTGCCCGACCGGTGCCGGGGCGACGAGGCCGACCGGCGGGAGGCCGCAGCGGCCGTGGAGCGGCTGTTCGCGCCGCCGGAAGCGCCCGCGCGCACGCCGGCACCGCCCGCCCGCCCGCCGAAACCGGAGGAGACCGTGTCCCAGAACCCGACCCGACGACCCACGTCCCGGCAGCAGGCACCTGTCGCGGTGGTCGGCATGTCCTGCCGGTTCCCCGGCGCCGACGGCCTCGACGCGTTCTGGCAGCTGTTGATCTCCGGCAGCGAGGCCATCGGCCCAGCCGGGAGCCGGCGGAGCGGGCGCCGCGACGGCGGCTACCTCGACGGCGTCGAGCTCTTCGACGCCGAGTTCTTCCAGATGCCCGCTCCGGAGGCCGCCGCGACGGATCCCCAGCAGCGGCTGCTCCTCGAACTCGCCTGGCACGCCCTGGAGGACGCCCGGACCGCCCCCGACACCCTCTCCCGGGAGCCGGTCGGCGTCTTCGTCGGCAACTGCGCCGACGACTACTCCCTGATGGGCCGGGCCGCCGGGATCGCCACCGCCTACACGATGACCGGGACCGGCCGGGCGTTCCTGGCCAACCGCCTCTCCCACTTCCTCGGATTCACCGGCCCCAGTCTGACCGTCGACACCGGGCAGTCCTCGTCGCTCAGCGCCCTCCACCAAGCGCTGCGGTCGCTGGAGGCGGGGGAGTGCTCGGCAGCCCTTGTCGCAGGGGTGCAGCTCAACCTCGCCGCCGAGGGCGACGACGCCGTCCAGGCGGTCGGCGCCCTCTCGCCCCGGGGGCGGTGCCACACGTTCGACTCCCGGGCCGACGGGATCGTCCGGGGCGAGGGGGCCGGCGTCCTGCTCCTCAAGCCGCTGGAGCGCGCCCTCGCCGACGGCGACCGGATCTACTGCACCGTGCTCGGCAGCGCCATGAACAGCGACGGCGGTCGGACCGGCCTCACCGCGCCCAGCAGCGAGGCCCAGCAGTCGGTGCTCACCGCCGCCTGCCGGCGTGCGGGCGTCGCGCCCGAAGACGTCTCCTACGTCGAACTGCACGGCACGGGAACGGCGTTGGGCGACCCTGTCGAGGCGTCCGCGCTCGGCGCGGTGCACGGCTCCGGGCGGCCGTCGGACTTCCCCCTGCGGGTCGGCTCGGTCAAGACGAACATCGGCCACCTGGAGGGCGCGGCGGGCATCGCGGGCTTCATCAAGACCGCGCTCGGCCTGCACCACGGCGAGCTGCCGGCCAGCCTCAACTACCGGGAGCCCAACCCGGCGATCGACCTCGACGCGAACCGGCTGCAGGTGTGCGCGGTCCGTGGAACGTGGCCCCGGCGTTCGGAGCCGTCCATCGCCGGCGTCTCCTCGTTCGGCCTCGGCGGCACCAACTGCCATGTCGTCCTGGGCGAACACCCCGCCAGCACCGTCCCCGCGAGCCCGGCGACGGGTGCCGCCACCCCTGTGCCCGTCCTGGTGTCCGGCCGCAGCGGCCCGGCGATGCGCCGGCACGCGGCCGCCTTCGCCGACGCCCTCGACCCCGCGCGCCGGGACCCGGCGGCGGACCCGGTGTCCCCGGCCGACATCGGCCTCTCCTCCGTCACCACCCGCGCACTCCTGCACCACCGGGGCGCGGTCGTCGCGAGCGACCTCGACGAACTGGTCGCCCGGCTCCGGGTGCTCGCCGACGGCCCGCACCCCGACGCCCCCGGCATCGTCGAGGGAACCCGCGGCGAAGGTCTCACCGCCTACCTCTTCCCCGGGCAGGGGGCGCAGCAGCCCGGCATGGGCCGGCGGCTCCACCAGGAGTTCGAGGTGTTCGCCCGCACCTTCGACGCGGCGAGCGCCGCGATGGAGCCGGCCCTCGGCGGGAGCCTCGCCGACATCCTGTGGGGCAGCGACGACCTGCCCGACCGGCGCTATCACGCCCAGCCCGCGCTGTTCGCCCTGGAGGCCGCCCTCTACCGGCTGTTCGAGTCCTGGGGCATGGCGCCGGACCTGCTGCTCGGCCACTCCCAGGGCGAGATCACCGCCGCGCACGTGGCGGGCGTCCTGTCCCTGGAGGACGCGGCGCTGTTCGTCGCGCGCCGCAGCCGGCTCATCAGCACCCTGCCGCCCGGCGGCGCGATGATCGCCGTACAGGCCGCGGAGAAGGAGGCGCGGGACCTGCTCGGCCCCGAGCCCGGACCGGTCTCCGTCGCCGCGGTCAACAGCCCGCAGTCCCTCGTGCTCTCCGGCGAGGAGAAGGCCACCCTCGCGGCGGCGGCCCACTTCGAGCAGCTGGGCCGCCGCACCCGCCGACTGCGGATCGCCGTCGCCGGGCACTCCCCGCTGATGGAACCGATCCAGGACGAACTGCTCGCGCTGGCCGAGGGGTTCACCTGGCATCCGCCGACCGGCCCGACCATCGTCTCGGCCGTCACCGGCCGGCCGGTGATCCCCGGAGAGATCGACCGCCCGGGACACTGGCCGCACCACCTGCGCGCCACCGTGCGGTTCGGGCCCGCGCTGCGCACCGCGTACGACCTCGGCGCCCGGTTCTTCGTCGAGATCGGTCCCGGGCGGGGCCTGGTCAACATGGCGGCGGAGACCGTGGACCTGGGCGCATCCCTCTTCAGCGCGCCGATGGCCACCCGGGACGAGGTGGCGGGCGTCGCCGGGACCGCCGCCGCGGCCCACGTCTTCGGCGCGCCGATCGATCCGGTGGCCGTCCACGGCCCGCACGCCCGCCGCACCGACCTGCCGCCCTACCCCTTCCGGCGCGAGCCGTTCTGGCTCGACACCGTGCCGTCCACCGCGCCGCTGCCCGCCGAACCCACCGCGCAGTGGTCCGGCGACCCCTACGAACTGGTCGTCAGCAGCACCCTGAGCACCCTCGGGCTGTCCCCGGCCACCGAACTCGACCTGCACGAGAACTTCAACGCGCTCGGCCTGGACTCCCGGATGGCCGTCACTCTGCGCACGGTGCTGACCCGCGCCACCGGGCGGTCCATGCCCACCACCCTGCTGTTCGACCACCCCACCCCGGGCGCCCTGATCGAGGCCCTGGGGAGCGACGCGCCGCTGTAACGCCGTCCGCCCCGGCCCCACCTTCCACGCGACGAAAGGCCTTGAGCACCATGACCCAGGAAATACCTGCTCCCCACGAGGGCCAGGAACCGATCGCCATCGTGTCCATGGGCTGCCGGTATCCGGGAGGCGTACGGTCCCCGGAGGACCTCTGGCGGCTCGTCGCGTCCGGCGGCGACGCCATCTCCCCGTTCCCCGGCAACCGCGGCTGGGACCTGGCCGATGCCGACGGCCGCTCCAGCACGCGGCACGGTGGGTTCGTCCACGACGCGGACCTGTTCGACGCCAAGTTCTTCGGCATCTCACCCCGCGAAGCCGCCGGGATGGACCCGCAGCAGCGGCTGCTCCTCGAAGTGGCATGGGAGACCTTCGAACGGGCCGGCCTCGACAAGGACGTGCTGGCCGGCAGCGACACCGGCGTGTTCGTCGGCGCGATGGCCCAGGAGTACGGACCCCGGCTGCACGAGGACAACGAGGACGCGGGCGGCTACCGGATCACCGGCAGCACCACCAGCGTCGCGTCGGGCCGCATCGCCTACTGGTTCGGCCTGCGCGGCCCCGCACTCACCGTCGACACCGCCTGCTCCTCCTCGCTGGTCGCCCTGCACCTCGCTGTCCAGGCGCTGCTCCGCGGCGAGTGCGACCGCGCGCTGGCCGGCGGGGTCGCGGTGATGCCGACCCCCGGCATGTTCATCGACTTCAGCCGCCAGGGCGGACTGTCCCCGGACGGACGCTGCCGCTCCTACTCCGACGACGCCAACGGCACCGCCTGGTCGGAGGGCGCCGGCCTGCTCCTGCTGGAGCGGCAGTCGGACGCCCTCGCCCACGGCCACGAGATCCTCGCCCTGATCCGGGGCAGCGCCACCAACCAGGACGGTGCGAGCAACGGGCTGACCGCGCCCAGCAAGTCCGCCCAGGAGAAGGTCATCTCGCTCGCCCTGGACCGGGCGGGGCTCCACCCGCACACCATCGACCTGGTGGAGGGGCACGGTACCGGCACCGAACTGGGCGACCCGATCGAAGCCCGCGCGCTGGCGGCGGCCTACGGCTCGGGCCGTACCGCGGAGCACCCGCTGTGGCTCGGCTCGCTGAAGTCCAATCTGGGACACGCGCAGGCCGCCGCCGGCGTGGGCGGCGTGATCAAGGTCGTGCAGGCGATGCGCGCCAGCGTGATGCCCGCCACCCTGCACACGGGCACCCCGAGCCGGCACGTGGACTGGGGGAGCAGCGGTCTCGCCCTGCTGCACGAGGCCCGCGACTGGAACCGGGCGGAGGACGGCCCCCGGCGTGCCGGGGTCTCCTCCTTCGGCATCAGCGGAACCAACGCCCACGTGGTCCTGGAAGAGGCCGTCCGTGCCCCCGCCCCGGAGCCGACGGAGGACGACGCACCCGCCGGAGGCCCCCACGTCTGGCAGCTGTCCGCCCCGAGCCCCGACGCCCTGCGCACCCAGGCTGCGGCCCTCGGCGCGTTCCTCACCGACGCCCCGGACACCGCGCCCGAGGACGTCTCCCGGGTGCTCCGCTCCCGTACCCGCTTCGCCCACCGGGGCGCCGTGGTCGCCGACGACGCCGCTGACCTCGCCCGCGGACTCGGCCAGTTGGCGTCGGGGACCCACGCCCCCACCTCGCCCGGCCGCTACCGATCGCCGACCGTGCTGAGCGGCGAGGCCCGCCAGGGCTCCGCCGGACCGGTGTTCGTCTTCCCCGGCCAGGGGTCGCAGTGGCGGGGGATGGGCCGGGAGCTGATGGACCGCTCCGAGCCGTTCCGCCGCAGCGTCGAGGCGTGCGAGCGGGCCCTGGATCCGTACGTCGACTGGCGGCTGTCCGACGTGCTGCGCGGCGAGGACCTGGACCGCGTCGACGTCGTCCAGCCCGCGCTGTTCGCGGTGATGGTGTCGCTGGCCCGGATGTGGGAGGCGGCCGGGGTGCGGCCCGCGGCCGTCGTCGGCCACTCGCAGGGTGAGATCGCCGCGGCGTACGTGGCCGGGGTGCTCACCCTCGACGACGCGTGCCGGATCGTCGCCCTGCGGAGCAAGGCCCTGCACTCGGTCGCGGGCAGCGGCGGAATGGTCTCCGTGCCGCTGGGCGCGGAAGCGACCCAGGGACTGCTGGACGCGGCGGACGGGACGAACGGGAAGGCCGGGATCGCCGCGCTCAACGGGCCTTCCAGCACGGTCGTCGCGGGCGGTGTCCAGGCGTTGGAGGACCTGCTGGCCGTCTGCGAGGCGCACGGGATCGACGCCCGGCGCATCGAGGTCGACTACGCCTCGCACACCGAGGCCATGGACGTCCTGCGCGAACCGCTGGCCGAGGGGCTGGCCGGCATCGCCCCGGGCCCCGGGACCGTGCCGGTGTATTCGACGCTCACCGGCGAGCCGATCGAGGCCTCGGCCATGGACGCCTCGTACTGGTTCGAGAACCTGCGCAACCCCGTGCGCT
Source organism: Streptomyces rubiginosohelvolus (assembly GCF_014649875.1). Classification (GTDB taxonomy): domain Bacteria; phylum Actinomycetota; class Actinomycetes; order Streptomycetales; family Streptomycetaceae; genus Streptomyces; species Streptomyces rubiginosohelvolus. Next base: position 108,064 of record NZ_BMTW01000018.1, read on the forward strand.
TCCAGGCGGCCGTCCAGCGGCTCGTGGACCGCAGACACCGGGTGTTCGTCGAGATCAGCCCGCACCCGGTCCTCACCTTCGGCCTGCAGGCGATCCTGGAGGCCGCGGGAGTGCGCGGCTCCGTCCTGGACACCGTCCGGCGCGGCAGCGGAGGCCCCGGGCAGTTCCTCACCTCGGCCGCCGCCGCCCAGGCCGTCGGCGTCCCCGTGGACCTCGGTCCGCTCCAGCCGCCGGGCCGACGGGTCGAGCTGCCGACCTACGCCTTCGACCGCAGCCGCTACTGGACGAGTGCCCCGGCAGTCGTACCCGCCTCCGAAGCCGGTCCGGACACGGGCGACTTCACGTTGCGGTCACTCGAACTGCCGACGGGAGCGACGGTGTTCGCCGCGCGTCTCGACCCGGCGCGTCACCCCTGGCTCGCCGACCACCGGGTGCGCGGCACCGCGCTCGTCCCGGCGACAGCCTTCCTGGCGCTGCTCGCCGAGGCGGGACGGTCGGCCGGGCTGCCCGTCGTCCAGGAGCTGACCCTGGGCGTTCCGCTGACCTCCCCCGAGGACACCGCGGCCGATCTCCGCGTGCTGCTGGAACCGGCGGACGCCGCGGGCCACCGCCGACTCACCGTCCACGCCCGCCCCGCCGACGCGGAAGCCTGGACGGCCCACGCCTCCGGCGTGCTGGCCCCCGGGAGCCCGCAGGCGGACACGGCGGCCCCGGCCGCCTGGCCGCCCGCCGACGCCTCCCGCATCGACCTGAGCGACGCCTACCAGCGGCTGGCCGCGCGCGGTTACGGCTACGGTCCGGCTTTCGCCGGGCTGCGCGGGATGTGGGTGCGCGGCACCGACATATTCGCCGAGGTGACTCTGCCCGACGGGACCGCGGAAGGCTCCGGAGCTACCGCGCACCCGGCACTGCTCGACGCCGCCCTGCACGCCGCGGTCCTCCAGAGCGGCGGCGAACTGGTGGTCCCCTTCGCCTGGCGGGACGTCACCCTCGCGCCTTCCACGACCCGTGACCTGCGGGTGCGCATCAGCACCGAGGGCGACGAGGTCACCGTGCACTGTGCGGACCCGCTGGGCCGGACCGTCGCCACCGTCGCCTCGCTCACGATGCGCCCCCTCGCGCAGGAAGCGGCGCCCGGAGACCTCGACGAGGAGGGAGCGGGGTTCGCCCTGCACTGGGCCCCGGTCCCGGAGACTCCCGAGGCGCTCGCCCCGGACGCGTGGGCGGCGCTGTCCACCCCCGGACTGGGTGCGGCGCACGACTTCCCCGGGCTCGACGGGGTCGCCCGGCCCGCGCCCGCGGTCCTCGTCACCGCTCTCGGCGGCGACGGGAGCGAGGACACGCTGCCGGCCGATGTGGACGCGCTCGCCGGGGAGACGACCGACCTGCTGCAGAGCTGGCTGGCGGACCCCGGGTTCTCCTCGGCGCGCCTGGCCGTGCTCACCCGGGGCGCGCAGTCCGTCGTCGACCGCGAACCGGTGCGCCGGCTGGCCTCCTCGGTGATCACCGGGCTGGTCAGATCCGCCCAGGCGGAACACCCCGACGCCTTCCAGCTGATCGACATCGACGACGACCCGGCGTCGCTGCGGGCGCTGCCGCACGCTCTGGCCACCGGCGAACCGGAGCTGGCGGTCCGGGCCGGGGCACTGCTCCGCCCCCGGCTGCGGATGCCGTCCGGCGGCACGCTCCGGGAGCCGGACGGCCACCGCGCCTGGCGGCTCGACGTGACCAGCAAGGGGACCCTCGACCACCTCGCCCTGCTGCCCCATCCGGAGGCGGAGGCCCCCCTCGGTCCCCGGGAGGTCCGCATCGAGGTCCGCGCGGCCGGGCTCAACTTCCGCGACATCGCGGTCGGCCTCGGGCTGGTGGCCAGTGAGAAGACCATGGGCAGCGAAGGGTCGGGCGTCGTCGTCGAAACCGGCGCCGACGTCACCCGGTTCGCCGCGGGGGACCAGGTGTTCGGCGTCTTCGAACGCTCCCTGGGCCCGCTCGCGGTCGCCGACGAGCGCATGGTCAAACCCCTCCCGGCCGGGTGGAGCCACGCACAGGCCGCGAGCGTGCCGATCGTGTTCATCACCGCCTACCAGTGCCTGGTCGAGGTGGCCGATGTCCGCCCCGGCGAGTCGGTGCTCATCCACACCGCCACCGGTGGCGTCGGACTCGCCGCGATCCAACTGGTGCGTCACCTGGGCGGCGAGGTGTTCGCCACCGCGAGCGCCGGCAAGCAGGACACCCTGCGCGCCTGGGGCGTTCCCGAGGACCACATCGCCTCCTCCCGCACCCTGGACTTCGCCGACGCCTTCCGTGCCGTCACCGGCGGACGCGGCGTGGACGTCGTCCTCAACTCCCTCGCCAAGGAAGCGATCGACGCCTCGCTGGGGCTGCTCGCCCCGGGCGGACGGTTCGCGGAGATGGGGAAGACCGACATCCGCGACATCGGGCGGACCGAGGCCGACCACCCGGGCATCACCTACCGGGCCTACAACATCCTGGGAATCTCCCCCGGCCGCATCGGCGAGGTGCTGGACGAGCTGATCGCCCTGTTCGAGAGCGGCGCCCTGGCTCATCTGCCGCTGCGCACCTGGGACGTCCACGAGGGCCGTACGCCGTTGCGGATGCTGAGCCGGGCCAAGCAGCGCGGCAAGCTCGTCCTGACCATGCCGCGCGCCGTCGACCCGGGCCGGCCCGCACTCGTCACCGGCGGTACCGACGGGCTGGGCGCCCAGGTGGCCCGCCATCTCGTCGCCGCGCACGGGGTCCGCAGGCTGCTGTTGCTGAGCCGCCGCGGCCCGGACACCCCGGGAGCGACGGAACTGCGGGCCGAACTGGCCGCGTCCGGGGCGGAGGCGACCGTGGTGGCCTGCGACGTCACCGACCGGGCCGCGCTCGCCAAGGTGATCGCCGAGAACCCGCCCGGCAGCGTCTTCCACACCGCGGGGGTGCTCGCCGACGCGCCGCTCACCCAGCTCACCCCCGCCCGGCTACGCGCGGTGACGGCCCCCAAGGCACACGGAGCGTGGCACCTCCACGACCTCACCCGCGATCTCGACCTGTCGGCGTTCGTCCTGTTCTCCTCGGCGTCCGGAGTGATCGGCAGTCCGGGCCAGGCCAACTACACGGCGGCCAACACCTTCCTCGACGCGCTCGCCCAGCACCGGCGGGCCCAGGGCCTGGAGGCCACCTCGGTGGCCTGGGGGCTGTGGGCGGAGCAGACCGGGATGACCGCGCACCTGTCCGAGCGGGCCGTCGGCGCCCTGGCGGGCATCGGGATCGCGCCCCTCGCCACGGACCGAGCGCTGCGGCTGCTGGACGAGGCGCTCGCATCGGCGGGATCGCTCCGGGTGCCGCTGCGGCCCGCGCTCACCGGCATCCGGCCGGGCAGCAGGGCCGCCCGCCTGTTCGATGAACTGACCGGCCCGGACGACGCGCCCGCCCCGACCGGGAGCCGCGACCTCCCCGCCGAAGGGCCTCAGGAGACCGGGCAGGCACGGCAGACCGGGGCGCTTCCCGCGGAACAGCCCTCCGACGAGGCGTTCCTGACGCTCGTGCGCTCCCACGCCGCCGACGTGCTCGGCTACGGGGACGCCTCCGCGGTCGGGACGGACGAGGGTTTCCGGGACCTCGGCTTCGACTCGCTGCTCAGCGTCGACCTGCGCAACCGGCTCAACGCGGCCACCGGACTGCGGCTGCCGGCCGACGTGGTCCTGAAGAACCCGACGCCGCGCGCCCTGGTCGAATCCATGATCAAGGCGCTCGGCGAGGCGTGAGGGGCCGCTGGATCACCACTGTAGGGCCGCTCGACGTGGCCCTGCCAGATTCCCCGTACCGCGTTCGCGGACCGGGAGGAAGGGTTCGAGATGAGCAAGACCGAGGTGACCCACACGATCACAGTGCCCGCCGGGGCGGACGCCGTGTACCGCGTCGTGTCCGACGTCGGGCTGTGGCCGCTGTACTTCCCGCCCACGCTCCGGGCCGAGCGGGTGTCGGGGGACGACCGTGAGGAACGCATCCGGATCTGGGCCATGGCCAACGACGAGATCCGGACCTGGGAGTCCCGTCGCCGGCTGCGCCCCGAGGCGCACCGGGTCGAGTTCGAGCAGGCCACTCCCACCGACCCGGTCGCCGAGATGGGCGGCGCGTGGTCGGTGACGGAGCACGGCGACGGGACCAGCACGGTCGTCCTCGACCACTTCTATCGCGCCACCGGCGACAACCCGGCCCAACTCGCCCGTATCGCACGGGCGGTGGAGGACAACAGCACATCAGAGCTGGAGCACCTGCGCCGGGCGGTCGAGCGGGGTGAGAACGAGCGGGAACTCCTGCTGGACTTCTCCGACTCGCTGACCATCCGCGGCTCCCTGAAGGACACGTACGACTTCCTGTACGACGTGCGGCACTGGCCGGACCGCATCCCGCACGTGCTGCGCATCGGGCTCCGCGAGGACGTCGAGGGTCTCCAGCACATGGAGATGGACACCCGCTCACCGGACGGCTCGGTCCACACGACCGTCTCGGGCCGGGTCTGCGAGCCGCAGAAGCGCATCGCCTACAAGCAGGTGAAGCTGCCGCCCGCGCTCCAGGCGCACAACGGCGAGTGGCTGTTCACCTCGCCCGCCGACGGTGTGGTCGAGGTGACCTCCCGGCACCGGGTGATCCTCGACCCCGAGGGCATCGCGGCGCTGCCCAACCCGCCCGCGTCACTCGAAGAGGCCCGCAAGGCCGTGCGCGACTCCCTGGGCGCGAACAGCCGGGCGACGCTGGCCAGGGCCCAGGAGTACGTCGAGGCCCGCTGAACCACACGCAGTCCGCACCGACCGCAGTCACACCCGACGAGAAAGGCGATCCGCCATGGCCGAACTGACGATCGACGAGCTGAGGACGTTCCTGAAGAGCGCGATGGGGGAGGACGAGACGATCGACCTCTCCGGGGACATCCTGGACACCCGGCTGACCGACCTGGGCTTCGACTCGCTCGCCGTCATCGCGACGACGAGCAGCCTGGAGCAGCACTTCAAGCTCAAGCTCCCGGAGGACGGGATATCGGAGATCGAGACGCCCAGGGACTTCCTCGACGTCTTCAACCAGCAGCTCTCCCAGGCGGCGTGAGCGGCGACGACGGCCGGGAGGCTTCGATGACGGACGGTCTGCTGGAGCGGGTACGGACCTTCGTGCACGCGGAGGTCCTGCCCCGGACCGACCATCTCGACAGCCTCCCGGAGGCGCCCACCCGGGAGTCGGCCCGGCTGCACGAGGCCGGTCTCGCCAATTGGTGGATCCCCGCCGCCTACGGCGGGCAGGGGGTCCCCCTGGTCGACAGCGTCGACATCGTCTCCGAACTCGCCTACGGAGACGCCGGGTTCGCCTTCGGGTCGTTCCTCTCCATCCTCGGTACCACCATGCTCCAGCTCTGCGGCGACGACGAGCTGGTGCGCGAGCCGCTGGAGCGGCTGGCCCGCGACGGCGGCGTCTGCGCGATCCTCGCCAGCGAGGAGGAGGCCGGCAGCGAACTCGCCCGGATCAGCACCACGTTCCGGCGCGACGGCGATCGACTGGTCCTCGACGGTGACAAGTACTTCTCCACCAACGCGGACGCGGCCGGACTGCTGCTGGTGGTGGCCCGGGACGCCGAGGACGCGGCCGACTTCCGCGTGCTGCTCGTCCCGCGCGACACACCCGGGGTGGAGATCGTCAAGCGCTGGGACATGGTCGGCATGCGGGGCTCCGCCACCTACCGGGTCCGGCTCCAGGACTGTTCGGTACCCGCCGCGCACACCCTGCGCGGCAATGGGCTGCGCAACCTGGAGATGGGGCTCAACGCCAGCAGGATCCTGATCGCCTCCACCGCGATCGGGGTGTCCCGCCGGGTCCGCGATCTCTGTATGGAGTACGCGGCGGTGAAGCAGGTCAAGGGCGCCCGGCTGGCGGACAACGCCGTGTTCGCCGGGAAGCTCGGCCAGATCGAGATGCTCATCGACGTGATGCGCCACCAGTGCCGGGCGGCCGCGGCGGAGTTCGACCGGTACCTGTCGGGCGCCGAACCGGCCTCCGCCCTGTACCGGACCGGCACACTGCGCTCGGCGCTGGCCGCGAAGATGTACTGCGGCCAGGCCGGCTGGCAGGTGGCCACCACGGGGTCCGAGATGTTCGGCGGTCTCGGCTACACCCACGACCACCCGGTCGGGAAGCTGGTGCGCGACCTGCGGTACGTCGGTCTGGTCGAGGGCGGCGACGACGTCGTCCGCGATCTGCTGTACACGCGTTTCGTGGTGCCGGCGGGCAAGCGGCGCTGACCGGGACGGCCGCGCCGCCTCCGGCTCACGGGGCGGTGAGGACCATCGCCGAGGCGAAACCGCCGTGCCCCCGGGCCAGCACCAGCGCACAACGCAGGCTCGCGGTGCGCGGCTCGCCGACGACCAGGTCGATCCTGGGGTCGACGAGATCGCGCACCGTGCCGGGCACCGCCGGTACGACCCCGTCACGCAGGCTCAGCAGCGCGGTGACGACATCCAGGGCGGAACCGCCGGATATCAGCCGGCCCACCAGTGACTTGGGCGCGCTGACCGGCACCCGCCGTGCCCCGAAGAGCCGCTCGATCGCCGCCGCCTCGGCCCGGTCGAGCGGAACGCTGCCGGACGCGTCGGCGAACACCACGTCGACGTCGTCAGGGGTGAGCCCGGCGTCCGAGAGCGCCGCGCGGGCCGCCCGGAGCAGACCGTCGCCCCCGGACCCGGTCACATCCGGGTCGAACGCCGCCCCATGCCCGGCCACCACCCCGTACACCGTCTCCGCACCGCGCTCCTCGGCGACCGTGCGGGGCTCCAGGACCAGCACCGCGCCGCCCTCGCCCGGCACGAAGCCGGTGGAGTCCGCACGGAAGGGCAGATACGCCCGGTCCGGGTCGGCGCTGCCGCTGACCCCGGGCGCCGCCGCGACGGTGGAGATCCCGTACGGGCACAGCAGGCTGTCGAAGCCGCCCGTCGTCATCACCTGCGTCCCCTTGCGGACCCGCCTGCGGGCGAAGGCCATCGAGTCCAGGCCGCCGGCCTGCTCCGAGACCACGACCCCGCCCGGCCCCCGCATGCCGCTCCTGATGGAGATCTGGCCGGTGTTGACCGCGTAGTACCAGGCGAAGGACATGTACGGGCTGACCGACTCCCAGCCGGTTCCCCACAGTTGCTGAAGCTGCTGCTGGCCGAACTCCAGGCCGCCCGTGGAGCTGGAGACGGCCACGCCGACCGCGTACTCGGGCAGCTCGGCGGGATCGACCCCGGCGTCGGACAAGGCACCCTCGGCACAGATCAGGGCGAGCCGCGTCAGCCGGTCCGTCTGCGGCGTCAGCTTCTTGGGGAAGGTGAACTCCGCGTCGAACTCGGGTATCTCGGCGGCCAGCCGTACGGGATAGCCCTCGGCGTCGAACCGGCCGATCGGCCGGATCGCCGACACGCCCTTGAGGGTCGCTTCCCAATAGGCGTCGAGTCCGGCCCCGTTGGGCGCGATCACATCGACGCCGGTGACGACGACATCCTGATTCATGAGGCGCTCCGCTCCAGGTTCTTGAGTACCATCGCGCTCTGGAATCCGCCGAAACCACTGCCGACGGTGAGGACCGCGCCGAGCTCGCGCTCGCGGGCGGTGTTCGGCACGTAGTCCAGATCGCACTCGGGATCGGCCTCGTGCAGGTTGGCCGTGGGGACGACCACGCCGTGCCGCATGGACAGCGCGCAGGCCGCGATCTCGATGGAGCCGATCGCCCCCAGGGAATGGCCGACGCTCGCCTTGATGCCGCTCATCGGCGTGCGGTAGGCATGGTCGCCGAGGCTGAGCTTGACCGCTGCCGTCTCGTGCCGGTCGTTCTGCTTGGTGCCCGAGCCGTGGGCGTTGACGTAGTCGATCGCGGTCGGGTCGAGCCTCGCGTCGCCCAGAGCCAGGTCGATCGCCTCGGACATCTCCTTGCCGTCCGCCTTGAGCCCGGTCATGTGGAAGGCGTTGCAGCGGGACGCGTAGCCGGCCACCTCGGCGTAGATCGTGGCGCCGCGCCGCCGCGCGTGCTCGTACTCCTCCAGCACCAGAACGGCCGAGCCCTCACCGAGGATCAGCCCCGTCCTGGTCCGGTCGAACGGCCGGCAGGCGGTCGCCGGGTCGTCGTTGCGGGCGGAGGTGGCCTTGATGACGTCGAAGCACGTCAGGGTGATGGGGGAGATCGGTGCGTCGGTGGCACCGGTGATCATGACATCCGCGCTGCCGTCCCGGACCAGCTCGGCCGCGTACCCCACGGAGTCGATCCCCGAGGTACAGCCCGTGGAGATCACCGCCGCGGGTCCCAACGCACCGGTCGTCAGGGCGACTTCCGAGGCGATCGAGCTCGGCAGGAAATAGTCGTACAGATGGGGCGGGGCGAAGGAGGGGTCGACGACCCAGTCCTTGCCGCCGTTCGACAGCACGGCGTACTCCCGCTCCATCGTCGTCGTGCCGCCGACGGCGCTGCCGATGGCCACTCCGGTGCGCTCGGCGAGCTCGCCGTCGAGTTCCAGACCGCTGTCCGCGAGGGCCTCCCCGGCGGCCACCATGGCCAGTTGCGACACCCGGTCGGTGCGCCGGGCCTGCTGGCGGGTCAGTCCCAGCGCGAGCGGGTCGAAGTCGCACTCGGCGGCGACCCGGCACCGGTGCTCGCTCGCGTCGAACTGGGTGATCGTCCTGGTCGCGGTTTTGCCGCTGGTCAGGAGCTGCCAGAACGGCTCCCTCCCGATTCCGCTCGGCGCGACGACGCCGATGCCGGTGATGACTGCCCTGCGGGCCATGTGTTCCCTCCGTGACGGATGACCGGCCGGGTAGGGGTCCGGCCTGGCTCGCAGAGTGCGGGCCGCTCCTTGACTCACGATCCAGGCGCGTTGGAGACCCGGGGGCCGTCCGGGGAGGTCGAGCGGTGCTCCGCGCGGGGTCGAGCCCGCCGGACGAGGGTGGCCGAAACCCGGCAATCATGTGGGAGGAACCATGGGAGACCAGCAGATCCCGGATGTCAGGAAGTCGGTGGTCGTCGCGGCGTCCCCGGAGCGCTGCTTCGAGACGTTCACCGAGCGGATGGCCGACTGGTGGCCGCCGTCGCACGTGCTGCTGCGCACGCCCCGCGTCGGTCTGGCCATGGACCCGAAGGTCGACGGCCGCTACTACGAGTGGGACGCCGAGGGCAACGAGATCGACTGGGGCAAGGTCCTGGAATGGGACCCGCCGCGGCGGCTGCGGCTGACCTGGCGGATCGACGGCCGCTGGCAGTCGATCCCGGACGACGAGCGCGCCAGCGAGATCGAGGTCGTCTTCACCCCGCTGGAGGACGGTTCCACCCGGGTGGAGCTGGCGCACGTCCGCCTGGACAAGCACGGTGCGGACGGCCGGCGGATCTTCCAGGCGCTGGACGGCCCGAGTCCGGGGGAGACCCTGGAGCTGTTCGCGCGGGCCGTGCGATGAGCGCTCCCGGCCGGCCGGCCGGGAGCGGCCTGGCCGCACCGGCCCCCGACCCGGTGCGCGCGCCCTTCCCGCGGCTGCGGGAGATCGCCGAGGGCGTGCACGTCTACGAGCAGCTTCCCGGCGGGTGGTGCCTCAACAACGCGGGGCTCGTCGCTGGGGCGGACCGGTCCCTGCTGGTGGACACCGTCGCGACCCGGGCGCGGGCGCTGCACCTGCGGGAGGAGACACGGCGGGTGGTGCCGGGAGGACCCGATTTCGTGGTCAACACCCACTTCCACGGCGACCACGTCTTCGGCAACGAGCACTTCGTTCCCCGCGCTGCGGTGATCAGCCACGAGCAGACCCGGTCCGACATCGAGGAGGCGGGCCTCGGCCTCTGCCACCTGTGGCCGGGCGTCGACTGGGGCGAGCCCCGGCTCACCCTGCCCGACGTCACCTTCCGCGGGGCCATGACCCTGCGCCTGGGCGGACTCACCGTCGAACTGCTGGAGATCGGCCCGGCGCACACGGCTAGCGACGTCGTCGCCTGGGTGCCGGAGCGCAGGGTGCTGTTCACCGGGGACGTGATCTGGTCGGGCGTCACCCCGTTCCTCCTGATGGGTTCGGTCGAAGGGTCGCTCGCGGCGGTCGAGCGGCTGCGCGCCCTCCGGCCGGAGACCGTGGTCCCGGGCCATGGCGCGGTGGCGGGCACCGACGCGCTGGACGCGACCGAGGCCTATGTCCGCCGGCTCCGCGGGATCGCCGAGGACGGACTGCGCGCGGGCCTGTCCCCGCTGCAGGCTGCCGGGAAGGCCGACCTCGGCCCGTTCGCCGCCCTCGTCGACCCCGAGCGGCTCGCGGGCAATCTGCACCGCGCCTACGCCGAACTGGAGGGCCTGCCTCCGGGTGAACGGATCGATGTGGCCGCCGGGTTCGGGGACATGGTCGAGTTCCACGGCGGCCTGCCCTTCAGCGCGGCCTGACCTCCGCCGTCCCCGGGCGGCCCTCTCCGCTTCCCATCCGTATTTCCCAGGGAGAACTACCATGACGAGCCCGAAAATCGCCTTCATCACCGGTGTCAGCAGTGGAATCGGCCTGGCCACCGCACGGACCCTCGCGCAGCAGGGCGTCACCGTGTTCGGCTGCGCGCGCGACGAGAAGAACGTCACCGCCACCGTGGACGAACTCCGTGCCGCCGGCCACCGCGCCGACGGGGTCTCCTGCGACGTGACCTCCACCGAGCAGGTACAGGCCGCCGTGCGCACGGCGGTGGACCGATTCGGCCGTATTGACATTCTGGTGAACAACGCCGGGCGCGGGGGTGGTGGAGAGACGGCGAAGCTGGACGAGTCGCTCTGGCTCGATGTAATGGACACCAATCTCAACAGCGTTTTCCGGGTCACTAGGGAAGTGCTGGCCAATGGCGGTATGGTCGACGCCGGGTGGGGGCGCGTCATCAACATCGCCTCGACCGCAGGCAAACAGGGGGTCATGCTGGCCGCGCCGTACACGGCGTCCAAGCATGGAATTATCGGATTCACCAAGTCGGTCGGCTTCGAGCTGGCGGCCAGCGGCATCACCGTGAATGCGGTCTGCCCCGGCTATGTGGAGACGCCGATGGCCGTCCGTGTCAGGCAGGGGTACGCAGATTATTGGGGCATTACCGAGAGCCAGGTGCTCGAGAAGTTCAACAGTAAAATCCCGCTGGGCCGCTACTCGACGCCCGAGGAGGTGGCTGGACTTGTCGGTTACCTGACCAGTGACGCGGCGGCATCGATCACCGCTCAGGCCCTCAACGTCTGCGGCGGCCTGGGCAACTACTAGCCGTCACCTACGTGGCGGGATGCCGTTTTCGGGGCGAAGGGCGTGGTCACAGCTTTGTGCTGTGGCCTCGTCTGCTGTGAGGGGCTTCTGTTTCGCGTCGGTTCCAGGCAGACTCAAGTGCTCCGGACAACGATGCGGCCAGAGGTGAGGGCTTGACTGACTGTCTGCCGGATTCTTACGGTGGGCAAGATCGAAGGCTGGATAGTCCGGTTAGCGGAAGCGCTATTGCTTCGGCGTGGAAAGATTCTCGACCAAGACTCCTGCTTTAAGGATTCTTTGCACGTCCTGGGATTGCACTGGTGGTCATTGCGCTCCATAGGGGGACTCGTGAGCATACGTTTACTAGGGGAACTGGACGCCAACCTGAACGAGCAGTCGGTCACTCCGACTGCGGCGAAACCACGTCAAGTCCTGGCACTGCTGGCACTGAATGCGGGCCGTATCGTATCGGTGCCCACGCTCATCGAAGAACTGTGGGGGGACCACCCACCGATGAGCGTACGTACAACGCTGCAGACGTACATTCTGCAGTTGCGCAAGCTGATCGACTCAGCGCTCACGGCCGAAAATCGCGGTCGGGCCAAGGGGATCCTCGTCACCCGCTTCGACGGCTACCTCCTCGACATCGACCCGGAGAGCGTGGACGTCCGCGTCTACGAGCGCTTCGTCGAGGCCGGCAACCGGGCGATGGAGCACTCCGACGACGAGGCCGTGTCCCAGTACCTGGGCAGGGCACTGGCCGAATGGCGGGGCCGTGCGCTGGCCGACGTACGGATCGGGATGCCGCTGAGCATAGAGGTCGCCCGGCTGGAGGAGAGCCGGCTCAACGTGCTGGAGAGCAGGATCGGCGCCGACATCCGGCTCGGCCGGCACCACGCGGTTCTCAGTGAACTCACCGTGCTGACCGCCCAGCACCCGATGCACGAGAACCTCTGTGCGCACTACATGGTCTCCCTGTACCGGGCAGGCCGGCAGTCGCAGGCGCTCCAGTCGTTCCGGACCCTGCGCGACACCCTGAGCAGGGAACTCGGAGTGGAGCCCTCCATCCGGCTGCAGAAACTGCAGCGGGCCGTGCTCCGCTCCGCCCTCGACCTGGAAGTCCAACTGCGGCCGGACTCGACGCCGTTGACCGCAGAGGCATGGGACACCGGGAACATCGGCCGACCGGCCGACCGAACAGACACCCGAAGGCTTCTCTCCACGACGAATGGGGGCGCCGCATGGCAGCGGTAAGCACGGACCAGTACGTCGACATCCTCCGGTTCTACGCACATCAGATGAGCCTGCTGGACGCGCAGGACGTCAAGGCCTACGTGAAGACGTTCACCGAGGACGGGGTGACCCACCACGTCCACCGGGGGCAGTCGCTCGACGGCAGGGCGGCGATGCTCGCCCACGCCGAGCAGGCGCTGCCGAGGTACCGGACCGTCGTGGTCCGGCACTGGAACGACCACTACCTGATGGAGAGAGCCGAGGACGGCAGTTTCGTCGTCTCCTACGGATCGCTCGTCACCCTCACCGGGGCGGAGGGGGTCACCCGCTTCGAGTCCAGCTACGCGGTCAGCGACGTCCTGGTGCGGGAGGGCGGCGAACTGCTGGTCAAGTCACGGTCGCTCGTCCGCGACGAGCCCGCCGAAGGCTGAGCGGGCCTGCCGGTACATCCGGCCGGCAGGCCCTGGCGTCAGGGGCAACTCGGCGTCGGCGCCTGCTGGGTCCGCTTCATCGAGCTGCTGGTGGCGAACGTGGCCAGTACGTTGCCGGCCGGGTCGTAGTACGAGGCCTTGCCCACCGTGGTGAAGGCGTTCGCTCCCTGCAGGGTCGCCCGGTGCGTGGCACGCAGCGACGCGACGGTCGCTCCCGAGCCGTCGAAGAAGCGTTCCGTGACCCGGAAGGAGAAGGTGGCCGGGCCCGTCCGTGTCCACGTCCCGCTGCCCTCGGCCCCACCGTCGGGGCCGGGCGGCGGCTCCACCAGGCAGACGGTCCCGTTCGGGTGGAAGGACATGGTGACCTGCACCGTTCCGTCCGGGACCGCCACGGTGCCGGTCCAGACGCCGGCGGCCTTCGCCCGGATCTGATGCGCCGCCATGGCCTCCGGGGCCGCGGCCGCCGCGGGAGCGGTGGTCAGGGCGGCACCGAGGGCGACGGCGATGGCGAGAGGGCCGAGAATCCGTTTCATCTGCTGGCTCCGTTTTCGGTCGGCTGAGGACCGCTTCGACGACAACTGGTGGAGACGCCGGTGACCGGGGCGCCGGGGGCGCTCCGGTCACCGCGCGATTGGCTCGATGCCAGGGTGCGAGCCATCACTCAGGGACGTCTGGATTCCGCCTTGATCTAGCAACTTCTGCGCTATTTACCCTGCTTGACAAGCCGTCAGCCAGAGAGCGAGGTGGCTCCCTGGCTGCTTTCGACGTGTCCGCGGGGCATATTCGGCCAGCCGCCGTCCCACCGTCACGACCCCAGGGATCGGGGACCGAAGCTGACCGCGATCCTTCCTACGGTGGGTCCGGCCCGCCGGGAGACCACCGGCCGGCCGCTGCGATCACACCGCGCAGGTACCGCTCATGGAGGACCTATGACCAACGCGATTGTCGCCGAGGGGCTCAGAAAGAAGTTCGGCACCCATACCGCCCTGGACGGGGTGGACCTGACCGTCCCCGAAGGATCCGTACTGGGACTTCTCGGGCCCAACGGCTCCGGCAAGACCACCACCGTGCGCGTCCTCGCCACCCTCCTGCGCGCCGACTCGGGACGGGCGACCGTCTCGGGCCTGGACGTGCGGAACGACGCCGTCGCGCTCCGGCGCAAGATCGGCCTCTCCGGCCAGTACGCGGCGGTCGACGAGGACCTCACCGCCCGGGAGAACCTCCGGATGATCGGCAGGCTCTACCATCTCGGCATCACCGAGAGCAGCAGGCGTGCCGACGAACTGGTGGAGCGCTTCGACCTCACCGAGAACGCCGATCGCCAGGTCAAGGGCTACTCCGGGGGAATGCGCCGCCGCGTGGACCTGGCCTGCGCGGTGGTCTCCAAGCCCGAGGTGCTCTTCCTCGACGAGCCGACGACCGGGCTCGACGTCCGTAGCCGGATGGCCGTCTGGGAGGTGATCGGCGAGCTGGTGAGCGGTGGCAGCACCCTGCTGCTCACGACCCAGTATCTGGAGGAGGCCGACCAGCTGGCCGACCGGATCACCGTGATCGACCGGGGCCGGGTGATCGCCGAAGGCACCCCCGACGTCCTGAAGGACCGGGTCGGCGGAGAGCGCATCGAACTGACCACGCGCACCGCCGAGGACGCCCGGCACGCCGGTACCCTGCTCGCCGAACTCTCCTCGGGCGAGCCCACGGTGGAGGAGGCGGACAAGCGGGTGATCGTGCCCGTCAGCGACGGCCCGGCCACGCTGGTCTCCGCGATCCGGCTGCTCGATCAGCAGAACCTCAAGCTGGCGGGAGTCACCCTGCGCCGGCCCAGCATGGACGAGGTCTTCCTCGCCCTGACCGAGAACTCCGACACGGCGGCGGCCGACGGCAAGATCAAGGAGCAGGTCCGTTGAGCGCCTTCACCCAGGCCGTCGAGGACGGCCTCGTCCTCACCAAGCGCAACGTTCTCAAGAACCTGCGCAACCCCGACATCGTGGTGTTCACCAGCGCCGCTCCCATCGCCTTCGCGCTTCTCTTCGGGTTCGTGTTCGGCAGCGCGATCGACGTGCACGGCTCGAACTACCGCGAGTTCATGATCATCGGCATCCTGACCCAGACGATGCTGCTGACCGCCTCCAACACCGGTGTGGGCATCGCCCACGACATGAAGCTCGGCCTCGTGGACCGGTTCCGGTCGCTGCCCATCTCGCAGTCCGCGGTGCTGGTCGGCCGGACCAGCGGCGACGCGGTGAACAACGTTCTCGTGATCATTCTGATGTCGCTGACCGGTCTGCTGATGGGCTGGCGCATCCGGTCCAACTTCCTGGACGCCGCGCTCGCCTTCCTGCTGCTGTTCCTCTTCGCCTACGCGGCCTCCTGGATCACCGCGGCGATCGGTCTGACCGCGAAGTCGCCCGAGGTGCTGGGCAACGTGATGCTGATGGTGCTGCTGCCGCTCACCTTCATCTCGAACTCGTTCGTGCCGAGTGAAGGGCTGCCCAAGGTCCTCCAGGTCGTCGCCGACTGGAACCCGGTGTCCGCGGTCGTCGAGGCGTGCCGGCAGCTGTTCGGCAACATCCCGGCAGGCCGGCCGGAACCGGAGGTGTGGCCGCTTCAGCACCCCGTCCTCTCGGCCTTCCTGTGGGTGGCGCTGATCCTCGTCATCTTCGTACCGCTGTCCATCCGCCGCTACGCCAAGGCCGTGGGTCGCTAACCCCTCTTGCCCGGATCAGGCCGGGCTCGACCCGGACGGAAGAACCTGACCGAGGGCCCGACGGGTGCGCTGGACGCCCGGGGCCCTGTCCCAGATGAACGAAGGAGATCCATCGTGCGGTTCCTGTTTGTCGTCGGAGGCGGTTCGGCTCCCGTCCACGCCAGCGTGCCCCTCGCCTGGGCGGCCCGTGCCGCCGGGCACGAGGTCCTGGTCGCCTCACCCGAGGAGAACCTCGACCTCGTCACCGGCCTCGGGCTGCCCGCCCGCGGTGTGACCGACCTGGGCATGGGCGACGCCATGCTCAAGGACCGGCAGGGCAACTGGCTGCCCATGCCCACCAGCGAGAGCACCGAGATGGACTTCGCGGGCCGGGGCTTCGCACGGCTCTCGGCGGCAAGCTACCAGGGCACCGAGGAGCTGGCCGAGGCCTGGCGGCCCGACGTGGTGATCGGCGGGGAGTACAACCACGCCGCCCCGCTGATCGCCCACAAGTTCTCCATCCCCCTGGTGAGCCACACCTGGGCCATCTACGACCGGACCGACATCGACTGGCAGGGTGCGACCGACGAACTCAAGCCGGAATTGGCCGCGTTCGGACTGGACGCGATACCGGAACCCGCCCTGTTCGTCGACATCACGCCGCCGACGGTACGGCCCGGGCACGCCGAGCCCGCCCAGCCGATGCGCTGGGCTCCCGGTAACCCGCAGATCGCGCTGGAGCCGTGGATGTACGCCAAGGGCGACCGCCCCCGCGTGGTCATCACCTCGGGATCGCGCAGCGTCTTCATCCCGGCCCTCGGGCTCGACTTCTTCCGCCCGCTGCTCGGCGGATCCGTCCTGGGCGGCGGCGACGTCGAGGTGATCGTCGCCGCCCCGGAGCCGGTCGCCGCCCAGCTGCGCGCCGAATTCCCGGACGTGAGGGCCGGCTTCGTCCCGCTGGACGTGGTCGCCCCGACGGCGGACCTGGTGCTGCACCACGGGGGCGGGGTCACCGTGATGACGCTGCTCAACGCGGGCACCCCCCAGCTGGTCCTGCCGGAGATCCTCGCCTCCGCGATCCCGATGCGCCCGGTGGACGAGTTCGGGGCATCCATCACGCTCCCCTCGCACACCGTGCCCGTGGAGGACACCGAGGCCGCGGTGTCGAAGATCCTCGGCGACACCTCCTACCGCGCGAAGGCCGGCGAACTCGCCGCGGAGATCGCCTCGATGCCCTCCCAGGCCGAGGTCGTGAAGGTCATCGAGGGACTCGTCTGACCCCGGGGCCCACACGAGGAGGAGGGCCACCCCGCCGGCGCGGGGTGGCCCTCCTCTCGCGTACGGCTCAGAAGGAGAGGACCACCTCGCGCACCGCGGAGATCACCTTCTCCTGGAGCTCGACCGGCAGCGACGGATACATCGGCAGCGAGAAGATCTCCTTCGCCAGACGTTCCGTCACCGGCAACGAGCCCTCCCCGTAGCCGAGTTTCGCGAAGCCCGACATGGTGTGCACCGGCCACGGATAGCTGATGTTGAGGGTGATCCCGTAGCCCTTGAGCGCCTCGATGATCTCGTCCCGGCGCGGGTGGCGGGCCACGTAGACGTAATAGACGTGCTCGTTGCCCTCGTTCACCGACGGCAGGAGCAAGCCCTTCTCGGCGAGATCGCCGAGTCCCTCCTCGTACCGCCTCGCCACCGCCCGGCGGCCCTCCACATAGGTGTCCAGCCGCGTCAGCTTCCGGCGCAGGATCTCCGCCTGAACGGCGTCCAGCCGGCTGTTGTAGCCCGGAGTCTCCACCACGTAGTAGGTCTTCTCCATCCCGTAGTAGCGCAGTCGCCGCAGCGAGGCGTCCACCGCCTCGTCGTCCGTGACGACCGCGCCGCCGTCCCCGTACGCGCCCAGCACCTTCGTCGGGTAGAAGGAGAACGCCGCGGCCCTCCCCATGGTCCCGGCCAGCTTCCCGTGGTGCCGGGCACCGTGCGCCTGCGCGCAGTCCTCCAGCACGGCCAGGCCGTGCCGCTCCGCCAGGTCGTTGATCGCGCCCATGTCCACGCACTGCCCGTACAGATGCACCGGCAGCAGGGCCTTGGTACGGGGAGTGATCGCGGCGGCCACCTGGTCGATGTCTATCAGGTAGTCCTCCTCGCGGATGTCCACGAACACCGGGGTGGCGCCGACGCCGTCGATCGCCACCACCGTGGGCGCGGCGGTGTTCGACACCGTGATCACCTCGTCGCCGGGACCGACCCCCACCGCGTGGAGCCCGAGCCGCACCGCGTTGGTCCCGTTGTCCACGCCCGTGCAGTGGGCCAGCCCGTGGTAGTCCGCGAACTCGCGCTCGAAGCCGTCGACACTCGGCCCGAGCACCAGTTGACCTGAGCTGAACACCGTGTCGACGGCCTCCAGCAACTCCTCCCTCTCCTGCTCGTACTCCGGCAGGTAGTCCCAGACGTACGCAGTCATCGCGGATGGTTCTCCGTTTCGTTTAGGGGGTGGTGTTCGTCCCGCGGGCCCTGGCGCTCGACGAACTCGAGCCAGAATCCGTCCACCGCCTCGGCGAGGGAACGACGGGAGCGCCAGCCGAGCAGGTGCTCGGCCGGCGCGGTGTTCACGAGCGACCATTCCTCGGTGGAGTGCTGGACCCCCACGTCCGAACGCTCCCGTACCGACGCGGGCAGCCCGCTGCGCTCGATGAGCATGTCGACCAGCGTGCGGACGGAGGTGCTGTGGCCGCTGCCGATGTCGACGATCTCGCCGGAGACCTTCGAGTCCACGGCCGCCACGACCGCGTCGGCGACATCGCGTACGTCCACGTAGTCCCGGTGGGCCAGCAGCGGATCCAGTTCCACCGCCGCCGGCCGGCCGGCCGCCGCCCACAACTGGCCGGCCACCCGGCCCAGCAGGCTGACGTCGGGGCTGCGGGGGCCCGCCAGATTGGCGATGCGCAGCACCATGCCCTCCAGCTCGCCCGCCCCGATCCGCTCCAGCACGGCCCGCGTCGCCGCGAGCTTCGCCCGGCCGTACGCGCTGGTCGGATGGGCGGGCACGGCGACGTCCGACGCCGTCCCGACCCGCATCCGGCCGTACTCCAGCACCGAACCCAGGTGCACCAGCCGTGGCCGGGTCTCCATCAGCGCGAGGATGTCCAGCAGCCGCAGCGTCGGCGCGGCCGCGGCCTCCCACATCTGCGCGTCGGTGTTGCCCCAGATGCTGCCGGTGGAGTTGACGACGGCGAACGGCGCCAGCGCGTCCAGCCGCTCGGCGGACTCACGTGCCGGCCGCCGCGCGAGGTCGAGGGCGAGGAACGGGCCCACGACCTCGTGATCGGGCGGCCTGCGGGCCACGACGGCCACCTCCGTGCCGCGGCTCTCCAACGCCGCGCACACATGCCGTCCGACGAACCCCGTGCCGCCCAGGACGACGACCCTGCCATTCGCGGACATGCTGTCCCTTCCTTCGCTGAGAACAGGCCCTGCACAGCGAAGACTGGTACGGGGCGATCGGGATTCACTCAAGCCCCGGCCGGGTTCCAGCGGCGCTCGACGGGCGGGGGCGACCCTGTGGGCGCCGCACCCCACCTGTCCGGCCAACGGAGGAGTCCCATGTACGGCGCCGAGTCAGCGAAGTTCTACCACGCACAGCACACCGCACGGGGCAAGGACTACCGGGCGGAGGCGGAGACGGTCGTCGAGCAGATCCAAGCACGCCTGCCCGGGGCGGCCTCGGTGCTGGACGTCGCCTGTGGCACCGGCGGGCACCTCCCCGCCTTCGCCGAACTGATCGGGCACACGGAGGGCATCGACCTCTCCGAACCGATGCTCGACATCGCCCGCACCGACCTGCCGCATGTGCCGCTGCACGTCGGCGACATGCGCTCCTTCGACCTGGGCCGCACCTTCGACGCCGTCACCTGCCTGTTCGCCTCGATCGGCTACGTGTCCTCCCGTGCGGAGCTGCACGAGACGGTCCGACGCTTGGCGCTGCACACCAACCCGTCCGGGGTGGTCGTCGTCGAGCCCTGGTGGTTCCCCGAGACCTTCATCGACCGCTGGGTCTCCAGCGACGTCATCGAGTGGGAGGACACCACTGTCGCCCGCGCCACCCACACCGTCCGCGAGGGGAACACGTCCCGCATGGAGGTCCACTACCTCCAAGCGTCACCGGCCGGCGGCGTCCGCTACTTCACCGAGGTGCACCGCGCCATGCTCTTCAGCCGGGAGGAGTACGTGGAGGCCTTCGAGGAGGCCGGGCTGCGGGCGGAGTACGTCCCCGAAGTGCAGTCGAGGCGTGGCCTGTTCATCGGCACCCGCCGCTGATCCACCGGGCCGCCGCACCTCGTGCGGGCGCGCAAGCGCTGCTCCGACCAAGTTCGAGTGACGCCCGCCAGCATGCGGTCACGGGCGTTCATCACCGGCGTTCGCCGTCGCACACGAGAGGCACACCCCATGGTCCACCTGCTGCACATCGACACCTCGCCCTCGCCGTACTCCGTGTCCCGCAGGCTGGCTGCCTCCTTCCGCGAGGTGTGGAACGAAGCACAGCCCCAGAGCACGGTGACCTACCGCGATCTCGTCGCCGAGCCCGTTCCGCACCTGGGAGGCGACGGGGCGGCGACCCTGATGGCGGAGCCGCAGACCGATGGGCAGCGCACGGCGGCGGCACTGCACAACGAGCTCGTCGAGGAGATCCTCGCCGCCGACGCCCTGCTCATCAGCGTGCCGATGCACAACTGGACGATCCCCTCCAACCTCAAGGCATGGCTGGACCAGTCCCTCATCCTGGGCCGCACGCTGCCCTACGACCCGCGCGCCAACCCGCTCGCCGGGCGTCCGGCGACCATCGTGCTCGCCCACGGCGGCGACTACACCCCCGGCTCCGAGGACGCGGCCATGGACCACTGCGGCCCGTATCTGCGCACCGTGGTGGAGCAGGTCCTCGGCTACCAGCTGGAGTTGATCACCGCTTCGCACACGGTCACCCCGTTCACCTCCGAGGACCCGGTGGAGCTGGAGAAGGCGGCCGCCTCGCTCCGGGCCGCCGAGGCCGCGACCGTGGAGCGGGCGCGGACGGTGGCCAACAAGCTGGTGCGGTCCTGACCACGGCACAACCGCGGACGGCGGCGGCCGGAGCGGGCACCCGAGGTGCCCGCTCCGGCCGCCGCCGTCCGTCGTCCGCGCGGCTCAGCCCCGCGCACCGTCCCGGGCCCAGGCCGCACGGTGCAGCCGGCAGCTGAGAGTCCGCAGGTGCTCCACCAGCTCGGGCGGCTCCTGCACCTCGAAGTCGAAGCCGAACGCGGCCACCCACACCGCGAGGTGGTCCAGGCTGGTGGAGCCGATGCGGAGCACGCAGGTGCGGTCGTCGAGCGGTTCCACCACGCCCAGTGACGGAGGCACTTCCAGGGCCACCTCGCCGGCCGAGCCGTGCATTTTGATCACCGCGCGGTAGCGGTACTGGCCGCTGGTGACCGCCGACGCCACATAGGAGGCCATGTCCTCCGAGGGCAGGGGCTTCGGAGTGAACCGCGGCCCGTTGGGGATCCGCAGCGCCATCCGGTCCACCCGGAAGCTGCGCCAGTCCTCCTTGCCGGTGTCCCAGGCCACCAGGTACCACCGCTGCCCGTCGTGGACCAGCCGGTACGGCTCCACATCACGCACGGTAGCCGACCTGTCGCGCGCGGTGTAGTCGAACCGCAGCCGCTCATGGTCCCGCACCGCCGACGAGATGGCGGTCAGCATCGCCGGATCGACCGTGGGCGCGAGCGTCGGCATGGTCACCAGCGCCGCGCTGAGCGCGTTGACCTGGTAGCGCAGCCGGGAGGGCAGCACCTGGTCCAGCTTGGCCAGGGCCCGCACCGAGATCTCGGCGATCCCGGTGATCGCGCCGCCGGCCGCGGTGCGCAGCCCGACCGCCACCGCGACCGCTTCCTCGTCGTCCAGCAGCAGCGGCGGCAACGACGCTCCGGCGGCCAGCTGGTAGCCGCCGCCCACTCCGCCCATCGCGTTGATCGGGTATCCGAGGGCCCGCAGCTTGTCGACATCACGCCGGACGGTTCGAGGGCTCACCTTCAGGCGGTCGGCCAGATCGGGCCCCGACCATTCCCGATGGGCCTGGAGCAACGCAAGGAGACGCAGCAGTCGAGCCGAGGTTTCCAACATGGACCGACCTTCTCATCAACCGAGGACAGGAGGTGACCGCGAATGCTTTTAGCGTGGCCATCAGACCGAAGGAGATCTCATGACCATTCTCATTGCCGGTGCCACCGGAAACGTCGGACGCCCCCTGGTGGAGCAGCTGCTCGCCGCCGGACACCCGGTGCGCGCGCTCACCCGTAACCCCGCCAAGGCGAACCTGCCCGAGGGCGCCGAAGTGATCGCGGGGAACCTCTCCGACACGAGCTCCCTGGTCGAGGCCTTCAAGGGGGTCACGGCCGCCCATCTGATCAGCTTCAACGGTGAGGACTTCTCCCCGCTGGAGAACGGCCCGGAGATCGTCAAGCTCGCCAAGGAGTCCGGCGTCCGCAAGGTGACCGTGCTCAAGGGCGACGTCACCAAGAGCCCCCTCGAGGAGGCGGTGGAAGCCGGCGGCCTGGAGTGGACCTTCCTCTCGCCGGTGGAGTTCATGTCCAACGCCCTGGAGTGGACCGAGTCGATCAAGAACGAGGGCGTCGTCCGCGAGGCGTTCGCCCAGGCGAAGAGCGCGATGGTGCACGACGCGGACATCGCCGCCGTCGCCGCCGTCGCCCTCACCTCCGACGGGCACGCGGGCCAGGAGTACTGGATCACCGGCCCGCAGGCGCTGACCCCGCCGGAGAAGGTACGCGCGATCAGCGAGGCGCTGGGCCGCGAGGTGAAGTACGTCGAGCTGAGCCAGGACGAGATCGTCGCCGAGTGGCGTCAGACCGGCTACTCCGACGAGGACGTCGAGTTCTTCCTCACGATGCGCACCAACCCGCCGGAGGCCGGCTACACCGTGCAGGACACGGTGGAGCGGGTCACCGGCAAGCCCCCGCGGACCTTCGTCCAGTGGGTCAAGGAGAACGCCGCGGCCTTCACGGCCTGACACCCCACGACGGGAGCCGAGCGGGCCACCCCCGACTCGCTCGGCTCCTTCCCTCCCGGAGCGGCCCGACCAACGGCCCTCCCGGCCGGCGCGCATCCCCGACCGGGCCCCGGGGGTGCGCGACCCGGCACCGCCCGCACCCTCGCCCGTGACCGTTCGAGCGCGATTGCAGGCGGTATCGAGCCCGGGAATCGATCGTGGGCGGGTCGTCGACCTCAACTCCCCGGGGGCTGCCTTGACCACTCATCCGCGGACGCCCCGGGCAGGGACGACGGCACCCCACGACCCCGCTCACCTGCGGATCGCGAGATCCGTGGCGGCGGACACCGGGGCCGGTGCCGCGGACCGGTTCCACCGGTGGCTCGCCGCACAGAAGCAGCACACCGACATGCTGGTCCGGCAGGTCGCGCTGGAGGACCTCGCCGGCTGGCACGCGGAGCCCGGCACCGGGAACCTCGTCCATGAGACGGGCCGTTTCTACTCCGTCGAGGGCCTGGACGTCCATCTGCCCGGCGCTCCTGTCGAGCGTTGGCAGCAGCCGATCATCAACCAGCCGGAGGTGGGCATCCTGGGCATCCTGGTCAAGGAGTTCGACGGTGTCCTCCACTGCCTGATGCAGGCGAAGATCGAACCGGGCAACCACAACGGACTCCAGCTGTCGCCGACCGTCCAGGCCACCCGCAGCAACTACACCCGGGTGCACAAGGGGGCCGAGGTCCCCTATCTGCACTACTTCCGCGACACCTCGCGTCACCAGGTGCTCGCCGACGTACGCCAGTCCGAACAGGGCGCCTGGTTCTTCCGGAAACGCAACCGTAATATCGTGGTCCAGGTGACCGAGGACGTCGAAGTGCGCGAAGGATTCACGTGGTTGACGTTGCATCAGTTGCATGAGCTGCTCATGCTGGACGACCTGGTGAACATGGACGCCCGATCGGTCCTGGCCTGCCTGCCCTTCACCGGGCCGGGCCTGCCGCAGGTCCTCGGCACGCCGGCGGACGACTTCACGGCCGCGCTCGTCCGCTCCTGCGACGAGCGTGCCGACGTACCGGAGAACCTGGCCGGCGTGCTGCACTGGATCACCGACGTCCGCACCCGCCGGGACGTCGTCGCCGAGCGGGTCCCGCTGCGGGCGCTGGCGGGCTGGCGTCGGGACGACGGCCGGATCGCGCACGAGAGCGGCCGGTTCTTCCGGGTGACCGGGGTCGATGTCGCGGCCACCGGTCGCGAGGTCCGTGCCTGGGCCCAGCCCATGATCGAGCCCTGCGGCGAGGGCGTGATCGCCTTTCTGGCCCGCAGGATCGACGGCGTCCTGCACCTGCTCGTCCACGCCGCCACGGAACCGGGGTACGCGGACGTCGTCGAACTGGCCCCGACGGTCCAGTGCACCCCGGCCGCCCTCGACGCACTGCCCGCCGGGGCGCGCCCGCCCCACCTGGACGCGGTGCTGAACGCCGCCCCCGAGCGGATCCGCTTCGACGCGGTGCACTCGGAGGAGGGCGGCCGCTTCTACCACGCACGCAACCGCTACCTGATCGTGGAGACGGAGGAGGATCTCGGGGCCGGAGCCCCGGATCACCGCTGGCTCACGGTGGCCCAATTGGTGGCCCTGATGCGACACAGCCACTACGTGAACGTCCAGGCGCGCTGCCTGCTCGCCTGTCTCCACAGCCTGACCGCCCGGTCCGGCCCCGCACAGCCTTCCGTCGCCCTGTCGTAAAGGAGAGCACCATGGCCCAGCAGGACACTCCGCAGCCCCAGGTCACCTTCGTGAACAGGTTCACGGTCTCCGGGAACCCGCAGGAGTTCGAGGACGCCTTCGCCCGTATCGCGGCCTTCATGAAGGAGCAGCCGGGCATCATCGGCTACACCCTGTCCCAGGACGTGAAGGACCCCCAGCGGTACGTGAACATCGCCCGCTGGGAGCACGCGGGGGCGCTTCGCGCGGCCGTCGGCCACCCGGACTTCCAGACCCACGTCAAGGAGCTGCGGCAGCTCGCAGAGAGCGAGTCCGAGCTGTACGCGGAACGGCACCGCTATCTCGACCGCACCGTGTGAACCACATCCGGTTCGGTATCACCCTCCCGAAGAAGAACGTGAACAGGCCCTGAAATGACTGAAGTCGAGCGCAACGACAACAACGACGCGCAGTACATCCGCCTTGAGGGTGCGCGCGAGCACAACCTCAAGGACGTGTCGCTGCGGATCCCGAAGAACAGGATCACGGTATTCACCGGCGTCTCCGGGTCGGGGAAGTCGTCGATCGTGTTCGACACCCTGGCCGTGGAGGCGCAGCGGCAGCTCAACAGCACCTACGACTGGTTCATCCGCAACCAGCTGCCGAAGTACCAGCGCCCCCACGCGGACGTCATCGAGAACCTGACCGCCCCGGTGGTCGTCGACCAGAAGCCGGTCGGCGGCAACGCGCGGTCGACGGTCGGCACGATGACGGACCTCTACTCGTCGCTGCGTGTGCTGTTCTCACGCCTGGGCACGCCGTACAACCCGCCCTCGGCGTACTCCTTCAACAACCCGCAGGGCATGTGCCCGGAGTGCGACGGCCTCGGCCGGATGCGCCGGGTGGACGTCGACCGGCTGCTCGACCGGACGAAGTCGCTCGACGGGGGAGCGATCCAGCTCAGCACGCACAAGCCAGGTGCGATGGACTGGCAGATGTACGCGAAGTCCGGGCACTTCGACACCACCAAGGTGCTGAGCGACTACACCGACGCCGAGTGGGAGATGCTCCTGCACGGCAGCGGAGGCACCGTGAAGGTGTCCACGGCCAACACCACGGCGACCCTCAAGTACGAGGGCGTCGTGGCCCGTTTCGCCCGGACCAACCTCAAGCGCGACCTCAGCTCGCTCAGCGAGCGCGGCCGGGCCAACATCGAGCGGTTCATCACGCTGGGGGAGTGCACGGGCTGCGGCGGCACCCGGCTGAACCCCACCGCGCTCGCCACGACCATCGCCGGCCGCACCATCGCCGACTGGACGCGGATGGAGATCAGTGACCTGATCAAGCTCCTCGACGGGATCGACGACCCGGTCGCCACCCCGATCGCCGCGGGGATCCGCACCGCCTTCGAGCGCATCGAGGGCATCGGTCTCGGCTATCTCTCGCTGGACCGGGAGACCCTGTCGCTCTCCGGCGGCGAGGCCCAGCGGCTGAAGACGGTGCGCCACCTCAGCAGCAGCCTGGTCGGCATGACGTTCATCTTCGACGAGCCCAGCACGGGTCTCCACCCGCGCGACGTGGGCCGGCTCAACGGCCTGCTGCGGGAGCTGCGGGACATGGGCAACACGGTGATCGTCGTCGAGCACGACCCGGACGTCATCGAGATCGCCGACCATGTGGTCGACGTGGGCCCCCGAGCGGGCGTCCACGGCGGGGAGATCGTCTTCGAGGGCAGTTTCCCGGAGCTGAAGCGGGCCGACACGCTCACCGCCGTCTGTCTGCGCCGCACCGCGGACGTGAAGGAGGACGTCCGCCCCCCGACGGGGAAGCTCGCCGTGGAGAACGCCGACCTCCACAACCTCCGCAACGTCTCGGTCAGCATCCCGACCGGAGTCCTCACGGCCGTCACCGGGGTCGCCGGATCCGGAAAGAGTTCGCTGATCACCGGAGCGTTCCTGGACGCGTACCCGGACACGATCCTGGTCGACCAGACCGCCATCAGGGCTTCCTCGCGGTCCACGCCCGCCAGCCACCTCGACATGATGGACACGATCCGCAAGCTCTTCGCCAAGGCCAACGGCGTGCCGGTGAGCCTGTTCAGCTTCAACTCGGCGGGCGCCTGCGACGAGTGCAACGGGCGCGGTGAACTCGTCGTGGAACTCGCCTACATGGACCCCGTCCGAACCCGGTGCGAAGTCTGTGAGGGCCGACGGTTCAAGGAGGAGGTCCTGGCCTACGAGCTGCGCGGGAAGTCCGTCGCCGATGTGCTGGACCTGTCCGCCGAGAGCGCCGTCGAGTTCTTCACCGAGCGCGAGGTCCTGGACAAGCTGACCGGCCTGACCGATGTCGGCCTCGGCTATCTCACCCTCGGCCAGCCGCTGAGCACGCTCTCGGGCGGCGAGCGCCAGCGCCTGAAGCTCGCGGGCCGGCTGCACGGCTCCAAGTCCGTGTACATCCTCGACGAGCCGACGACGGGCCTGCACATGTCCGACGTCGACACCATCGTCGGGCTGATGAACAGCCTGGTGGACCGGGGCAACACGGTCATCGTCATCGAGCACAACCTGGACGTCGTCCGGCAGGCCGACTGGGTGATCGATCTCGGCCCCGGCGGTGGCAAGCACGGTGGCCAGGTCGTCTTCAGCGGCACACCGAAGGAACTGCTGGAAGCGGACGGCACCGCCACGGGGGAGTACCTCCGCCGCTACCGGACCGCCTGAGCCGGTCACTCGACGCAGGAGGGGCGGGTCCACCGACGGGTGGGCCCGCCCCTCCTGCGTGCGCCCTGTCGTGGCGGACGAGCGCGTCTGGGGGTGCGGTCGAATCCCGCTCGACCTCGGGCCAGGATCCCGCCCCGGGACACTAGCCTGCGGCCATGACCTCGATACTTGTCACGGGCGCGGCAGGTTTCATCGGATCGCACTTCGTCCGGCACTGGTTGCGCCGGTACCCCGATGACACCGTGGTTGCCCTCGATGCGCTCACCTACGCCGGCTCGCTCTCCAACCTGGAGGACCTCGGCGACCGTGTGATCTTCGTCCAGGGGGACATCGGGGACGAAGCGCTCGTACGCAAACTCCTCGCCGAACACCGGACCGAGAAGGTCGTCAACTTCGCTGCGGAGTCGCACAACAGCCTCGCCGTACTGGACCCCGGGCGCTTCTTCCGCGCCAACGTCCTCGGCACGCAAGGGCTGTTGGAGGCGTGCCGAGCGGTGGGCGTCGAACGCTTCCACCACATATCCACCTGCGAGGTGTACGGAGACCTCGCCCTCGACTCCGACGAGATGTTCACCGAGACGAGCCCCTACCGCCCCCGCACCCCCTACAACGCCAGCAAGGCCGGGGCCGACCATGTGGTCCGGGCCTACCACGAGACGTACGGCCTGCCGGTGACGATCACCAACTGCGCCAACAACTACGGCAGTCACCAGTTCCCCGAGAAAGTCATCCCCCTGTTCACGACCCGGGCGCTCGACGGCCGGCGTCTGCCCGTGTACGCCTCCAGTGGCAACCGCAGGGAGTGGATCCACGTCCTGGACCACTGCGCGGCCGTGGAGACCGTTCTCCTGAAGGGAACGCCCGGCGAGATCTACCACGTCGGCACGGGAGTGGAGGCCAGCGTCGACGAACTCGCCGACCTCGTGCTCGACGAACTCGGCCTGCCGCGGTCTCTGAAGGAGACCGTGCCCGACCGCCCCGGCCATGATCGCCGCTACCTCCTCGACTCCAGCCGTATCCGGCGCGAACTCGGCTGGGAGCCGCGGATCCCCTTCGCGGCCGGAATCCGGGAGACCGTCCGCTGGTACGCCGACCACCGTTCCTGGTGGCTTCCGCTGATCGGCCGTAGCCCGGTCGTCGAGAACGACTGGAGCGCGGCCGGATCCCGTTAGGGCTCGCAGATCATCAAGGTGTCGCTTCTCGTCCTGGGGACGTCCCGGCCGTCGCGTGGGCGGCCGGGACGACTGGACCGCCCGCCCCACCTCTTCCGGTAGCCGCGGCTACCCCATCACTGCCCACCGGAGGTAACCCCCGTGACCATGAAGGACATCCTGAACGCGATCCAGTCGCCGGACTCGGTGTCCGCCGACTTCGCCGCTCTGCCGCTCCCCGAATCCTGCCGGGCCGTCGTCCTGCGGCGTGAGGACACGGAGATGTTCTCCGGGCTTGCCAGCCGCGACAAGGACCCCCGCAAGTCGCTCCACCTGGAGCAGGTGCCGGTGCCCGAACTCGGCCCCGGCGAGGCCCTGGTGGCCGTGATGGCGAGTTCGGTGAACTACAACACCGTCTGGAGCGCGATCTTCGAGCCGCTCCCGACGTTCGCCTTCCTGGAGCGTTACGGGAAGTTGAGCGAGCTCACCAAGCGTCATGATCTGCCGTATCACGTGATCGGCTCGGACC
>NZ_BMTW01000019.1 GCF_014649875.1 Streptomyces rubiginosohelvolus
CTGGCCCCCCGCGAGGGCCTGGGCGTCCGCGACCAGGAAATGCGCGAGCAGCACATCGACGCCATCAACCGCTTCCGGGTTCTCTGAACTCGCCCGGTCACCTCGCCCACGGGGTGGGGGCAGAAGGTTTTCGAGACGCGGAGGAAGCCCGACCGGGCTTCCTCCGCTCGATCCCCGTGCTGTACCCGCTTCGGCATCCGGCCTCTTGACCCCGGGGCCCGGCCCGCACAGGATCACGCCATGACAGGTGTACGCAGCAGCACAGTCGACGGCGTCCTCACCCGCAGCGCCCGGCGCACCCCCGACCGGACCGCCGTACGGTACGCCGACCGGGCC
Source organism: Streptomyces rubiginosohelvolus (assembly GCF_014649875.1). GTDB lineage: Bacteria > Actinomycetota > Actinomycetes > Streptomycetales > Streptomycetaceae > Streptomyces > Streptomyces rubiginosohelvolus. Next base: position 337 of record NZ_BMTW01000019.1, read on the forward strand.
TGGACCTACCGCTCGCTGGACGCCGCCGTCTCCACGGCCGCCGCCGTCCTCACCGAGGAGCACGCTCTCGCCCCCGGCGACCGGGTGGCCGCATACGCGCACAATTCCGACGCCTATCTGATCGGCTTCCTCGCCTGTGCCCGGGCCGGCCTAGTCCACGTACCGGTCAACCAGAACCTCACCGGTGACGACCTGGTCTACCTCCTCGACCAGTCCGGCTCCTCGCTCGTGCTGACCGACCCGGACCTCGCCGGACGGCTCCCCGCCGGCCGCTCCGTGCGCGCCCTGCGGGACGCTCCCGGTTCGCTGCTCGACGCCCTGAAGACGGAACGGCCCTTCGCCCCGGAGCGCCCGCACGCCTCCGACGACCTGGTGCAGCTGCTGTACACCTCCGGCACCACCGCCCTGCCCAAGGGTGCGATGATGACGCACGGCGCCCTGGTCCACGAGTACGTCAGCGCGATCACCGCGCTCGGCCTCGCCGCGAACGACCGGCCCGTGCACTCCCTGCCGCTCTACCACTCGGCGCAGATGCATGTGTTCCTGCTGCCCTATCTGGCCGTGGGCGCGGAGAACACCATCCTGGACGCGCCGGACGCCGTTCGTATCTTCGACCTCGTCGAAACGGGCCTGGGCGACAGCCTGTTCGCCCCGCCCACCGTCTGGATCGCCCTCGCCAACCACCCGGACTTCGCCACCCGTGACCTCGGCGGACTGCGGAAGGCGTTCTACGGGGCCTCGATCATGCCCGTGCCCGTCCTGGAGCGGCTGCGTGAACGCCTGCCGCACCTGGCCTTCTTCAACTGTTTCGGCCAGAGCGAGATCGGCCCGCTGGCCACCGTGCTGGGCCCCGACGAGCACGAGGGCCGCATGGAGTCCTGCGGTCGGCCGGTCCTCTTCGTGGAGGCCCGCGTCGTCGACGAGAAGGGCGAGGACGTCCCCGACGGAACCCCCGGCGAGGTCGTCTACCGATCGCCCCAACTGTGCTCCGGCTACTGGGAGAAGCCCGAGGAGACCGCCGAGGCGTTCCGTGACGGCTGGTTCCGCTCCGGCGACCTCGCCGTCCGCGACGCCGAGGGTTTCCTCACCGTCGTCGACCGGGTCAAGGACGTCATCAACTCCGGTGGCGTCCTCGTCGCCTCCCGCCAGGTCGAGGACGCCCTCTACACCCACCCCGCCGTCGCCGAGACCGCCGTCATCGGCCTCCCCGACGACCGCTGGATCGAGGCCGTCACCGCCGTCGTCGTCCGGCGCGCCGAAGCGAGCGTGGACGAGGGCGAACTCATCGCCCACGCCCGGGAGAAGCTCACCGCCTTCAAAGCGCCCAAGCGTGTGGTGTTCGTCGACGAACTGCCGCGCAACGCCAGCGGAAAGATCCTCAAGCGGCAACTGCGGGACGAACTCAGCTGACAGCCGGCTCCTACAGCCGCCCCGCCGCCACGATCCGCCGCAGGAACCGCTGCGTACGCTCCTCGCGCGGTGCGCCGAACACCTCCTCGGGCGTGCCGTGCTCCAGCACCACCCCGGCGTCCAGGAAACACACCTGGTCGGCGACCTCACGCGCGAACGCCATCTCGTGCGTGGCGATCACCATCGTCATGCCGTCCTCCTTCACCTCCCGGACGAGACCCAGCACTTCGCCCACCAGCTCCGGGTCCAGGGCCGCCGTGATCTCGTCCAGGAGCAGCAGCCGGGGGCGGACGGCCAGCGCCCGCACGATCGCCGCCCGCTGCTGCTGCCCACCGCTGAGCCGGTCCGGGTACTCGTCCGCCTTCGCCCCGAGCCCCAGCCGCTCCAGCAGCTCCCGGGCATCCGCCTCGGCCCGGGGCCGGGAGAGCCCGTGGACACGGCGCGGGGCCAGGGTGATGTTCTGCAGCACGGTCAGATGCGGGAAGAGGTTGTAGGCCTGGAACACCACGCCGATCCGGCGGCGCACCGCGTCCGCGTCGGCCCGGGGGTCGGTGATCTCCTCACCGTCCAGGAAGATCGCCCCGTCGTCGACCTCCTCCAGGAGGTTGGCGCAGCGCAGCAGCGTCGACTTCCCCGACCCGGAAGCGCCGATCAGGGCGGTCACCGTGTGCGGGGCCACCTCCAGGTCCACGTCCCGCAGCACCAACGACGTACCGAACGATTTGCGGACCGCCTCCATGCGCAGTACCGGAGCCGTTCCCGCATCCGTGCTCATGCCAGCCCTCCCTGCGCCCGCCGCCGGTCCATCCGGGCCGTCACCCAGTCGGTGAGCCGGGTCATCGGGATGGTCAGCGCCACGAAGACCAGACCCGCGACCACGTACGGCGTGTAGTTGAAGTCCTTGCTCGCGATGATCTGCGCCGCGTACACGGCGTCCACCGCCCCGGCGATCGAGACGAGCCCGGTGTCCTTCTGGAGCGACACCAGGTCGTTCAGCAACGGCGGCACCACCCGCCGCACCGCCTGGGGGAGTACGACGAAACGCAGCGCCTGCCCGCTGCTCAGCCCCAGCGAACGGGCCGCCGCCCGCTGCGAGGGGTGCACGGACTCGATGCCCGCCCGGAAGACCTCCGCGACGTACGCCGAATACGTCAGCACCAGCGCGCTGCCGCCCAGCAGCACCGGATCCGTGGTCACCCCCTCCAGCCGCAGGGCGGGCACCCCGAACACCACCATCAGCAGACAGATGATGAGCGGCAGCCCCCGGAAGAAGTCCGTGTACGCGGTGGCCAGCGCGCGAAGAGGGAAGAACACCGGACCGCGCAGGGTCCGTGCCACCGCCAGCAGCAGACCGAGCGCCAGCACGGCCGCCCCGCAGACAGCCAGCAGCCGCAGGTTCAGCCAGAGCCCCTCCAGGACCTGCGGGAAGGCGACGCGCGCGTAATGGGCGCTGAAGAACGTCTCCTTCGTACGGGTCCAGCCCGGCGAGTTCGTGATCAGTACGAACAGCGCCGCACCCACCACCAGCGTGCTGGTCGCGGCGATCGCGGTGGCCCGCCGGGTGCGCCCCCGCCGGTAGCGCTCGCGGGCGATCCGGCGCTCGGAGGGGACGTAGGCGTCCTCCGCGGCCGGAGTCTTGTGCAGGGTCACTTGAGCACCGGCGCGTCGACGGCGTCGGAGAGCCACTCCTTCTCCAGGCCGGCCAGCGTGCCGTCCTTCCGCAGCGCGTCCACCGCCCCGCTCACGCAGGAGGTCAGCACGCTCTCCCGGTCCAGGACGAGACCGAACTGCTCGGGTTCACCGGGGGATTCGGCGAACTGCCCCACGACCTCCGCCTCCGGCACCTCGGCTCCGGTGATGTAGAAGGCCGTCGGCAGGTCCACCACGATGGCCTCCACCTGACCGGTCTTCAGCGCCGACTTGGCGAAGTCGTTGCGCTGGTAGACGGCGGGCTTCTCCTTCGGCTTCACCAGATCGGTGATGAAGTCGAGGCTGGTGGTGCCCACCTGCGCACCGAGCTTCACGTCCTTGAGATCGGCGACGCCCTTCGCCTTCGCGGCCTTCGACGACTTCAGTGCGACGACGGCCTGGCGCACGTCGTAGTAGCCGGAGGAGAAGGCGACGGCCTTCTTCCGTTCCTCGCTGATGGAGACCTGGTTGATGTCGAAGTCGAACTTCTTCGCACCGGGCGCGAACGCGCTGTTGAACGGTACGTGCTGCCAGACCACCGCATCGCGGCCGTACCCCAGCTCCTTCGCCACGGCGTACGCCACCGCCGACTCGAAGCCCTTCCCGTTGGACGGCTCGTCGTCGGCGAACCAGGGGGCGTACGCGGGCTTGTCGGTGCCGACGGTGAGCTTTCCGGGCACCTGGGTGGCGAGCTTGCCGGGGGCGCACGACGCCGTCGCACCGGGTCCGTCCGACGCCCCCTTCTCCTCCGCTTGCGGGGCACAGCCCACGAGGGCGGCGCAGAGGACGACGGCGGAGCTCAGAGCGGTGATGACCAGGGGCCGGTGGGCGAGATGCATAGCGGGAGACTCGCAGGGCGCGGCCCCCTCTGTCGAGGTGTTTCGGCACCTGTCCGCATAGTGGGAACGGGTGTTGCGACGGTGTGAACAGCGCCGGTCAGCGCAGCTGTTCACCCCGTGCCGGACTCCTTCTCCCGCAGGTCGACGATCCGGCGGATCTTGCCCACCGAACGCTCCAACGTCTCCGGATCCACGACCTCGACGCTCACCGACACCCCGACGCCGTCCTTCACCGCCGCCGCGATGGCCCGCGCCGCCTTCTCCCGTTCGCCGGTCGTCGCGTCCGCCCGCGCCTCCGCGAGGACCGTCAGCGCGTCCAGCCGCCCGTCCCGGGTGAGCCGCAGCTGGAAGTGCGGAGCGACGCCGGGCGTACGAAGCACGATCTCCTCGATCTGGGTGGGGAAGAGGTTCACCCCGCGCAGGATCACCATGTCGTCGCTGCGGCCGGTGACCTTCTCCATCCGCCGGAACGTCCGCGCCGTCCCCGGCAGCAGCCGCGTCAGGTCCCGGGTCCGGTAGCGGATCACCGGCATCGCCTCCTTGGTCAGCGAGGTGAAGACCAGCTCCCCCTCCTCGCCGTCGGGAAGCGCCTCACCGGTGAACGGGTCCACGACCTCCGGATAGAAGTGGTCCTCCCAGATGTGCAGCCCGTCCTTCGTCTCCACGCACTCCTGCGCCACCCCCGGGCCCATCACCTCCGAGAGCCCGTATATGTCCACCGCGTCGATCGCGAACCGGTCCTCGATCTCCCGGCGCATCCCCTCGGTCCACGGCTCCGCACCGAAGATCCCCACCTTCAGGGACGTCGAACGCGGATCGACACCCTGCCGCTCGAACTCGTCCAGCAGCGTCAGCATGTACGACGGCGTGATCATGATGATCTCGGGCCGGAAGTCCTGGATCAGCTGGACCTGCCGCGCGGTCATGCCTCCGGAGGCCGGGATCACCGTGCAGCCGAGCCGCTCCGCCCCGTAGTGCGCCCCGAGCCCGCCGGTGAACAGCCCGTATCCGTACGCCACATGGACCTTGTGACCGGGCCGGCCGCCCGCCGCCCGGATCGACCGGGCCACGACGTCCGCCCAGGTGTCCAGGTCCCGTTCGGTGTACCCGACGACGGTCGGCCGCCCCGTCGTACCGCTGGAGGCGTGGATCCTGCGCACCTCGTGCTCCGGCACGGCGAACATCCCGAAGGGGTAGTTGTCCCGCAGATCCGTCTTCGCGGTGAACGGGAAACGGGCCAGATCCGCGAGCGTGCGGCAGTCCTCGGGCTTCAGCCCCGCGCGGTCGAAAGCGTCGCGGTAGAAGGGAACGTTGTCGTACGCGTGCCGCAGTGTGGACCGCAGCCGTTCCCGTTGCAGGGCCTCCAGCTCGCCCCGGCCGAGCCGTTCCGCCGCGTCCAGCATGGCCGTCATCAGGACCCTTCCTCTCCCGGACCGGGCGACCGATCATTCGGTCGATCTTCCTGGGAGCAGTAATTCAGGCGGCCGGGGGTGCTGGCAAGAGGCGCGCGGCGTCCGGAGTCGATCAGCCCGCGGCGAAGTCCGCTGTGCCCGCTCACGGCTTCCTGTTTGGATGGGGCGTATGCCGACCTTCTCCGCGTACGACAAGACCCCGCTCGCCTATCACCTGGTGGGCGAGGGGGAACCGCTGATCTGCCTGCCCGGCGGGCCGATGCGGGCGAGCGCGTATCTCGGCGACCTCGGAGGGCTCGCCGCCCGGTGCCGGCTCGTCCTGCCGGACCTGCGCGGCACCGGCGCGTCCGGTGTGCCCGAGGACCCCTCGACGTACCGCTGCGACCGCCTCGTCGACGATGTGGAGGCCCTGCGCGAACACCTGGGCCTGGAGCGGATCGACGTACTGGCGCACTCCGCCGGAGCCGATCTGGCCCTGCTGTACGCCGCCCGCCACCCGGAGCGGCTGCGCACCCTGACCCTGGTCACGCCCAGCACCCGGGCCGTGGGCATCGAAGTGACCGATGACGACCTGCGCGAGGCCGCCGAGCTGCGGCGCGACGAGCCCTGGTACGAAGAGGCGCGGGCCGCCCAGGAGGCGCTGCTCGCCGGGGGGCCGTTCGCCGAGCTGTGGCCCGCCGTCCGGCCCCTCACCTACGGCCGCTGGGACGAGACGGCCCGCGCCCACGCCGAGGCCTCCGCCGGTCAGACCAACGTACAGGCCCGCGAACGCTACGCCGGGGAAGGCGCCTTCGACCCCGCCGCCACCGCCGCGGCCCTGCGCGGACTCACCGTGCCGGTCCTCGTCCTCGCCGGGGAGTACGACGGCCACCCCAGCCCGGACCGGGCCACGGAGCTCGCCGCGCTCTTCCCGGGCGCCGAGTTCGTCGTCCAGCGCGGGGCCGGGCACTTCCCGTGGCTGGACGACCCGGGAGCCTTCGCCCGTACGGTTGCGGCCTTCCTCGACCCGGAGGTCTCCAGCGTCCAGGCGGGCGGGGTCCGGCTCGCCTACCGGGTGTGGGGCGCCCCCGATGCCCCGCCCGTCGTCCTGCTGCACGGCCGGGCGGGCTCCGGCGAGACCTGGACCCGGATCGCGCAGGACCTGGCCGCCGAACACCGTGTGTACGCCCCCGACTTCCGCGGCCACGGGCTGAGCGACTGGCCCGGCCGCTACTCCTTCGAGATGTTCCGCGACGACCTGCACGCCTTCCTGGAGGCCCGCAACCTCGCCGGAGCGACCGTCGTCGGACACTCCATGGGCGGGGTCGCCGCCTACCTCCTGGCCCAGCGGGAGCCGGGCCTGATCGGGCGGCTCGTCATCGAGGACGCCCCGCCCCTCCTGCCGCTCGACCCGCCCCGCCCGCCCTCCGTCCGCCCCGAGGGCGACCTCGACTTCGACTGGCCCGTCGTCCCCGACATCGACGCGCAGATCAACGACCCCGACCCGGCCGTCCGTGAGCGCTTCCCGGAGATCACCGTGCCCACCCTCGTCATCGGCGGCGGGCCCGACAGCCACATCGACCAGGAACAGCTCGCGCAGATGGTCCGCGCGATACCGGACGCCGAGCTGGTCACCGTCGACGCGGGACACCTGATCCACACGGACCGGCCGGAGGAATTCCTCGCGGCGATCCGGGCGTTCGGGCTCGGAGGCTTCTGAGGGGCGCCGATGGTCGCCTGCCCGGAACGGTTTGGCCGCCGACCGGCGGCCCGGACGGGGCGCCCCCCGCTCAGTCCCGGCCGGCCCCCGCCGCCACCGCCTTCGCCCACCGGTAGTCCGCCTTGCCGCTGGGCGAGCGCTGGATCCGGTCGGTGAGCACCAGCGCGCGCGGGATCTTGTAGCCGGCCAGCCGGGTCCGGCAGTGGGCCTGCACCGCGTCCAGGGTCAACGCATCTGCTCCCTCGCGCAGTTGGACCACTGCGGCGACCCGGTTGCCCCAGCGTTCGTCGGGGACGCCCGCGACGAGCGCGTCATACACATCCGCATGGGACTTGAGTGCCTGCTCGACCTCTTCCGGATACACCTTCTCCCCACCGGTGTTGATGCACTGCGATCCCCGGCCGAGCACGGTGACGATGCCGTCCGCGTCCACGGTCGCCATGTCGCCCAGCAGCACCCAGCGCTCATCGCCCCGGCGGAAGAAGGTGTCGGCGGTCTTGGCCGGGTCGTTGTAGTAGCCGAGCGGGACGTGGCCGCGCTGGGCGATGCGGCCCGGCTCGCCGGGGGCCACCGGCTCGTACGTCACCGGATCCACCACCGCCGTACGGGCGTTGACCTGGACCCGGAATCCCTTCTCGGGGCCCGAGTCGGCGGTGGCCGTGCCGTTGAAGCCGGACTCGGACGATCCGAAGTTGTTCAGCAGCAGCACCGTCGGCACGAGCGCCTGGAACTCCGCCCGCACCGAGTCCGACATGATCGCCCCGGAGCTGGAGACGGAGAACAGCGACGAGCAGTCCGTGCCGCGCAGCGACCCCTTCAGGCAGTCGATCAGCGGGCGCAGCATCGCATCCCCGACCAGCGACACGCTGGTGACCTTCTCCTTCTCGATCGTCCGCAGCACCTCCTCCGGCACGAACTTGCGGTGCACGACGACACGTTGGCCGAAGTTGAAGCCGATGAACGCGGTCAGGGTGGAGGTCCCGTGCATCAGGGGCGGGGTGGGGAAGAAGGTGATGCCGTCGCCGCCCGCCGCGACCCGCTCCGCCAGCTCCTGCGGGGTCTTCACCGGCTCGCCGGTCGGTGCTCCGCCGCCCAGCCCCGAGAAGAACAGGTCCTCCTGACGCCACATCACCCCCTTGGGCATGCCGGTCGTGCCGCCCGTGTAGATGATGAACTGGTCGTCGGCGGAGCGCTGTGCGAACCCGCGGTCCGGGGAGCCGGACGCCTCCGCCTCGGCGAAGGACACGGCCGCGGGCCCGGGACCCGCCGTCGGGGCAGCCGCCCCCACCCGGACCAGATGGCGCAGTCCGGGAGCCTGCGGGGCGGCCGCCGCCACCCGCTCGTCGAACTCGCCGTCGAAGACCAGCGCCGCCAGGTCCGCGTCCCGGTAGAGGTAGACCAACTCCTCCTCGACGTAACGGTAATTGACGTTCACCGGCACGATCCGCGCCTTGAGCGCGCCCAGCACCGTCTGGAGGTACTCCACCCCGTTGTAGAGGTGCAGCCCCAGATGCTCGCCCGGTCCGATCCCGGCGTCGATGAGGTGGTGGGCTATGCGGTTGGCGGCTGCGTCCAGCTCCGCGTAGGTGAGCCGACGCTCCGCGCCCGTACCGGGATGGTCGACGTACAGGAGCGCCTCACGGTCGGGCACCGCGTCGACGACCGACTCGAACAGGTCGGCAAGGTTGTACTCCACCGTTCCTCCTGACCCCGGGTGACTGGCGACTCGGCCGTCATTAGAGCGCCGGTCGGCACAAGTGGGAAGGGGTGGCGTCGCAACAATCTGACGAGCTGTCAGAAAACTATTGAACTGCGCCCCCTCCTCCTGCAACCTGTTCCAGATCCGGAGAACAGGAGTCGGTCATGGGCGGTACGGAACACCTCACCGTGCGGCGCGAAGGCGCCACGCTGGTGCTCACCCTGAACAGACCACAGGCCAGGAACGCGCTCTCGTTGCCGATGCTCGTCGGCCTGTACGACGGCTGGCTCGCGGCCGACGCGGACGACACGGTCCGCTCCGTCGTCCTCACCGGCGCGGGCGGCGCGTTCTGCTCCGGCATGGACCTCAAGGCGCTCGCGGGCGACGGAATGGCGGGGGAGGAGTACCGCGAGCGGATGACGGCCGACCCCGACCTGCACTGGAAGGCGATGCTGCGCCACCACCGCCCCCGCAAGCCCGTCATCGCCGCCGTGGAGGGCCCATGCGTCGCGGGCGGCACCGAGATCCTCCAGGGCACCGACATCCGCATCGCCGGGGCCGGAGCCACCTTCGGGCTCTTCGAAGTCCGCCGGGGCCTCTTCCCGATCGGCGGCTCCACCGTCCGGCTGCCCCGCCAGATACCCCGCACCCACGCCCTCGAAATGCTCCTCACCGGCCGCCCGTACACCGCCGAAGAGGCCGCCGCCGTCGGGCTCATCGGCAGGGTCGTGCCCGACGGCACCGCCCTGGAGGAGGCCCTCGCCGTCGCCGAACAGGTCAACGCCTGCGGACCGCTCGCCGTCGAGGCCGTCAAGGCCTCCGTCTACGAGGGCGCCGAGCTGACCGAGAGCGAGGCCTTGGCCGCCGAACTCAAGCGCGGCTGGCCCGTGTTCGCCACCGAGGACGCCAAGGAGGGCGCCCGCGCCTTCGCCGAGAAGCGCCCGCCCGTCTACCGGCGCGCCTGACCCCAGGAGAGAGCCATGCCCGACGTCCTCAGCGCCCCGCTGGTGGTCGAATTCCCCTTCACCCGCTCGCTCGGCCCCGTCCAGAGCGCCTTCCTCACCGGACTGCGCGAACGCACCGTACTCGGCGTCCGGGCGGACGACGGCACGGTCCTCGTGCCCCCCGTCGAATACGACCCGGTCACCGCGAACGAACTGGGCGACCTCGTCGAGGTCGCCCCCACCGGCACCGTCACCACCTGGGCCTGGAACCCGTCCCCACGCCGCGACCAGCCGCTCGACACCCCCTTCGCCTGGGTCCTCGTTCGCCTCGACGGGGCCGGCACCGCACTCCTGCACGCACTCGACGCACCCGGACCCGACGCCGTACGCACCGGTATGCGCGTCCGCATCCGCTGGGCCGCGACCCGCACCGGCGCCATCACCGACATCGCCTGCTTCGAACCGTACGAGGGCGAGCCCGGCCCGTCCGAACCCGCCCCGCACACCGGCGAGTTCACCGACCCCGTCACCGGCATCGTCGCCCCGGCCCGCCTCGACTACGTCCACACCCCGGGCCGCGCCCAGAGCGCCTACATCAAGGCCCTGGAGGAACGCCGCACCGTCGGCGAACGCTGCCCGTCCTGCCGCAAGGTCTACGTACCGCCGCGCGGCGCCTGCCCCACCTGCGGGGTCGCCACCGCCGAACAGGTCGAGGTCGGCCCGCGCGGCACGGTCACCACCTTCTGCATCGTCAACATCAAGGCGAAAAACCTCGACATCGAAGTCCCGTACGTCTACGCCCACATCGCCCTCGACGGCGCGGACCTCGCCCTGCACGGCCGCATCGCCGGAATCCCGTACGACCAGGTGCGCATGGGGCTGCGCGTCGAGCCAGTCTGGAGCGAGGGCGCCCGCCATGTGGACCACTACCGGCCCACCGGCGAGCCCGACGCCGACTACGACACGTACAAGGAGCTGGTGTAGATGCGGGACGTGGCCATCGTCGCCTTCGGCCAGAGCGCGCACCGCCGGCGCACCGACGAACTCTCCGAGGTCGACCTGCTGATGCCCGTCCTCCACGAGGTCCTGGGCGCGACCGGGCTCAAGGCCAACGAGATCGGGTTCACCTGCTCCGGCTCCGCCGACTACCTCGCCGGGCGGGCCTTCTCCTTCACCATGGCGCTCGACGGCGTCGGAGCCCACCCGCCCATCTCCGAGTCCCACGTCGAGATGGACGGGGCCTGGGCGCTGTACGAGGCCTGGGTCAAGATCCAGACCGGCGAGGCGGACACCGCGCTCGTCTACTCCTACGGCAAGTCGTCGCCCGGCCGGGTCCGCGACGTCCTCACCCGCCAGCTCGACCCCTACTACCTCGCCCCGCTCTGGCCCGACTCCGTGGCCCTCGCGGCTCTTCAGGCCCAGGCCCTCATCGACGCGGGCGACACCGACGAAGGAGCCCTCGCCGAGATCGGCGCCCGCAACCGCACCGCCGCCGTCGACAACCCGTACGCCCAGCTCACCGGCGACGTCCCGGCGGGCGACCACCTCGTGCACCCGCTGCGCACCGGCGACTGCCCGCCCATCGGCGACGGGGCCGCCGCCGTGGTCCTCGCCGCCGGGGACACCGCCCGCGCCCTGTGCGAACGGCCCGCCTGGATCCGGGGCATCGACCACCGCATCGAGGCCCACAGCCTCGGCGTCCGCGACCTGACCGACAGCCCCTCCGCGCGGCTCGCCGCCGAACACGCCGGAGCCTTCGAGCGGCCCGTCGACACCGCCGAGCTGCACGCCCCGTTCACCTCGCAGGAAGTCGTCCTGCGCAAGGCGCTCGGGCTCGGCGACGAGGTCCGCGTCAACCCCTCCGGCGGCGCGCTCGCCGCCAACCCGATCATGGCCGCCGGACTGATCCGGCTCGGCGAGGCCGCCGCCCGCATCCACCGGGGCGAGTCCGACCGGGCACTCGCCCACGCCACCTCCGGGCCCTGCCTGCAACAGAACCTGGTCGCCGTCCTGGAAGGGGAGAGCGCTCATGAGTAAGGAGCCCGTCGCCGTCGTCGGCATCGGCCAGACCAAACACGTCGCCGCCCGGCACGACGTCTCCATCGCCGGACTCGTCCGCGAAGCGGCGGTCCGCGCCCTGGAGGACGCCGGGCTGAGCTGGGCCGACATCGACGCCGTCGTGATCGGCAAGGCGCCCGACTTCTTCGAGGGCGTCATGATGCCGGAGCTCTACCTCGCCGACGCGCTCGGCGCCGTCGGCAAACCCATGCTCCGCGTCCACACGGCGGGCTCCGTCGGCGGATCGACGGCCCTGGTCGCCGCGAACCTCGTCGCCGCCCGCGTCCACCGCACCGTCCTCACCCTCGCCTTCGAGAAGCAGTCCGAGTCCAACGCCATGTGGGGGCTCTCCCTGCCCGTCCCCTTCCAGCAGCCGCTGCTGGCCGGCGCGGGCGGCTTCTTCGCCCCGCACGTGCGCGCGTACATGCGGCGCACCGGAGCGCCCGACACGGTCGGCTCGCTCGTCGCGTACAAGGACCGCCGCAACGCGCTGAAGAACCCCTACGCGCACATCCACGACCACGACCTCACCCTGGAGAAGGTCCAGTCCTCGCCCATGCTCTGGGACCCGGTCCGCTACTCCGAGACCTGCCCCTCCTCCGACGGGGCCTGCGCCATGATCCTCACCGACCGGGCCGGCGCGGCCCGCTCCCCGCACCCGCCCGCCTGGGTCCACGGCGGGGCGATGCGCAGTGAACCGACCCTGTTCGCGGGCAAGGACTTCGTCTCCCCGCAGGCCGGCAAGGACTGCGCCGCCGACGTCTATCGGCAGGCCCGCATCACTGACCCGCGCCGCGAGATCGACGCCGTCGAGATGTACGTACCGTTCTCCTGGTACGAACCTATGTGGCTGGAGAACCTCGGATTCGCCGACGAGGGCGAGGGCTGGAAACTCACCGAGGCGGGCGTCACGGAACTCGACGGCGACCTCCCGGTCAACCCCTCGGGCGGCGTGCTGTCCACCAACCCCATCGGCGCCTCCGGCATGATCCGCTTCGCCGAGGCGGCCCTCCAGGTCCGGGGGAGAGCCGGGGAGCACCAGGTCGACGGGGCCGCCCGGGCGCTCGGCCACGCCTATGGCGGCGGGTCCCAGTTCTTCGCCATGTGGCTCGTGGGAACACAGCCTCCGCCCGGCTGAGAAAACGCGACGGGCCCGGTCCCGCGCGGCCCGGGCCCGGCTCCGCAACGTGAGCCGGGACACGTACCATGGGCTCCATGTCCTTCCTCCGCCGCCGTAGCGCCGCAACACCCGCGGGCCCGGACTTCGACGTCCTGGCCATGGACCCCGGGGACTGGCCCGGCAACCTCGGCGCCGGTCTGCTCCCCGCCCCCGACGGCAGCTGCCAGGGCGTCTTCCTCCGTTACGACCTGTACGGCGGCCGGGGCCCGGCGATGATCATCGGCAACCTGCCGGAAGGCTCGCCCGCCCGCGAGACCGAGGAGGGCCAGGTCCCCTTCGAGGTGGCCCAACTGCTCCTCGCCCTGGAGAACGACGAGCCGATCGAGGTCGTCAGCTCCGAGGACGTCCCCGTCATGCAGGGTGACAATCTGCTGATCGTCCGCCGCGTCAAGCTCTCCGAGAGCCGCATCGCCTGCGTCCAGTTCGACCGCAGCGACGGCGTCCTCGTGACCATCGCCAGCTGGGACCGGCCGATCACCGACGACCTCTACACCCTGCTGAAGCCCCTGCCCGCGGAGCTGTTCCAGCAAGGCTGAAACGTATCTCCCTAGGCCGCCCGCATATGCCGGGCGGCCTTTTTCATGCCCGGACGCCCCGGCGGGTCGATTCTCGCCGCCCATGACGTCCGGAAATACGCGTCGACACCGATGGCGGGGGAGCGGCTCCGGTGAGAAAATGTAACGAGTGTTCAATGTGTAACAGTCGTTCAGGTTCCTTGCTGCTCCCCCGTCCGGAGGTCCGTCCCCATGGCCAACCCCTACGGCGCTCTCTTCAAGGCGCCGGGCTCCGCAGCCTTCTCCGCCGCGGGCTTCGTCGCCCGTATGCCGCTGTCGATGACCGGCATCGGGATCATCACGATGCTGTCCCAGATGCGCGGGCAGTACGGCCTGGCAGGAGCCGTCTCCGCCACCTTCACGCTGTCCATGGCCCTCTGCGGCCCCCAGATCTCCCGTGTCGTCGACCGGCGCGGGCAGAGCAAGGTGCTGCTGCCCGCCGCCGGCCTCAGCGTCATCGCCATGGGCGTGCTGCTCCTCTGCGCCCGCTACGACGCTCCCGTCTGGACGCTCTTCGTCAGCGCGGTACTGGCCGGGACGATGCCCAACATGGCTGCGATGGTCCGCGCCCGGTGGACCCACGTCCACCGGGGCTCGGACCGCCTGCACACCGCGTACTCGCTGGAATCGGTCGTCGACGAACTCACCTTCGTGGTGGGCCCCGCGCTCGCGGTCGCGCTGAGCACCGCGCTCTTCCCGGAGGCCGGGCCCCTGGTCGCGGTGGTGCTGCTCGCCCTCGGTGTCCTCATGTTGGTCCCGCAGAAGCGCACCGAACCGCCGGTGCTCCAGCCCACCGACGACGGCGCCCCGAACGTCTCCGCGCTGCGCGGCGGACCGCTCGTCGTGCTGGCCCTCACCCTCGTCGCGGGCGGCACGATCGTCGGCACCGTCGACGTGGTGAGCGTCGCCTTCGCCGAGGAGCAGGGATCACCGGCCGCCGCGGGCATCGTCCTGTCCGTCTACGCGATCGGTTCGGCCGGCGCCGGGCTGGTCTTCGGCGCCCTCCGGCTCACCGTCCCGCTGCCCCGGCTGCTCCTCCTCAGCACGGCCGGCACCGCCCTGACCACGCTTCCCCTGCTGCTCGTCGGGGGCATCGCCACGCTCTCCGCGGCCGTCTTCTTCTCCGGCCTGTTCTTCGCGCCTACCATGATCGTGGTGATGGGGCTGGTGGAGAGGACGGTGCCGCCGGCCGCCCTCACCGAGGGGATGACCTGGGCGATCACCGGCCTCAGCGTGGGTGTCGCACTCGGCGCCTCGGTGTCGGGCGGTATGGTCGACCGCTTCGGCCCGTCCGGCGGCTTCGCCTTGGCCATCGCCGCGGGCGGCGCGACGGTGCTGCTGGCGCTGACCGCCCAGGGCCCGCTCAACCGGAGTCTGCGGGCGAGCGCCGTCGAGAGGCCCGCCGACGAGGGGCGCGCGAAGTCGGTCCTCTAGCCCCCGGCCGTAAGCAACGGCACGCCGCTCCTGTCCCGCTCGACCACGACGCCCGGAGGGCACGATGACCGCATCACCGACCGACGGCCGCCTGCTCAAGGGCGAGCTCCGACGGCAGGAACTCATCGAGGCCACCCTCCAGCTGGTCGCCCGCGAGGGCGTCGCGGGTGTCAGCCACCGGGCGGTGGCGCGCGAGGCGAACCAGCCCGCCACCGCTGCCGCCTATTACTTCAAGAGCATCGACGACCTGCTCACCGCCGCCCTCACCGTCTGTATGGACCAGGACGCCGAACGGATGCGACGCCTGGCCGAGAGCGCCGACGGCAGCCCCAAGAGCCTCACCGCCCTCGCCGAGCTGCTGGCGAACGTGATGGGCGGCCCCGGCCGGCTCCTCGCCGAGTACGAGCTCTACCTGCTCGCCGCCCGCCGGCCGGAGCTGCGCACCTCCACCGGGCGCTGGCTGGAGGCCCTGGCCGGATACGCCCTGCGCTACACCGACGACCCGGTCCGGGTGCAGACCTTCACGAGCGTCGTCGACGGACTGCTCCTCCAGGGACTGCTGACCGACACCCCGCCGACGGCGGCGGAGTTCGAGGCCGTGCTGCGGCACGTCCTGCTCTGACCGGGCCGCTTCGAGACCCGCGCCCGGAAACGGCCAGGGTCCGCCGTGGGAATCCCACGGCGGACCCTGTTCCCGGGAGCCGTACGGCCCGAGGCGTCAGCCCCGGCTGCCCGTCAGCTGGGCCATCATCCGGGTCACCTGCGCCGCCGACGTCCCCAGGCCCGTGGGCCCGCCGAGATGCCAGGGCGCGGCGTGGCCGCCCCGCAGATCCTCTTCGCGGTAGCGGCGGCAGCCCCGGTGCCAGATCAGGATGCCCGCCAGCCAGTGCTCCAGCTCCCGCACATAGCCCGCCAGGACCTCCCGCGCCTCGGCGTCCAGGCCGAAGTCGTCGTACAGCACCGGGAGTTCCACCTCGGCGACATGCCGGAACTGTCGCAGCCGCGAGTTCATCAGGTCGTGCACGATCGCCACGCCCGTCGGATAGTCGACGCCGAAGAAGTTCTGCACGACCAGGGCGCCGTTGTGCACCTCACCCTCGTACTCGATCTCCTTCTGGTACGAGAACAGGTCGTTGAGCAGACACGCGTAGTCCGCCGCGGCGTTCTCCAGGGAACGCATCGGACCGCTGCGGTAGACCTCCTCCGGAACCTTCCGGCCGTGGCCGAGCCGGCACAGGCTCATCGTCAGGTCCGAACCGAACGTCGCCCGCCGCATCTCCACGTAGTCCACCGGATCGGGGATGCGGTTCTGCGCCTGGTTCGCCAGCTCCCACAGCCAGCTCTCGGTCATCGTCTCGATCGCGGTACGGAAGGTGCGCCGCGCGTCCGCATCCATCGGGCCGGCCGTCCTGCGCCACAGGTCGCCCAGGCTCCGCTCCAGCGCGTTCACCGGCTCCGGCGTTCCCTCGTCGTCCAGCGGCATGAACAGCGACAGCCGGTCGTTCGCCAGCCGCGCCCCCGCCAGGTCCCGGGTCCGCCCGTGCACGACCGGGAACCAGTCGTCCCCGTACGTCCCCCAGGCCAGCCAGCCCGACGACAGGTCCAGCTCGTCCGGGGTCGCGTCCGGGTGGATGCCCGCGGCGCAGAGCGGCAGGTCGATCGCGCGGATCCGCTCCTCGTCCCAGATGTGCGAACCCGGCACACCCGGCTGGGCCTCCAGGATGCCCATCCGCCGTGCCCAGTCGACCAGCCGGACGCGCGCCCCCTCCAGGTGGGGGCTCAGCGTGGTGGTGAAGGGCAGATCGAAGTCGGGGAGCAGCGAGGGGCCCACGTGCTGGTACGGCACATGGCTGTGGCTGCGGGCCCGCGCGGTCTCCGAGCGGAGCGTGAGTTTGATGGAGGCGGCCGACATGCCGAAGCCCGGCACGGCCTCGCCCGCGCCGCCGCCGTTCATGTAGCGGCTGGAGCGCATGTGCCATTCGTGGCCGCCGGACTGCCAGTCCTGGAGCCCCTTGGCGTACGCCAGCACTGCGGCGGTCTGCGCCGGGTCCAGGGCCTTCTCGGCGCAGAGCGGGCCGAGTTCGGTCAGGGCGGTGTTCTCGAACTGCTGGAGCCGTGAGGTCAGCAGGTCGTTGACGGCTTCGGCGGCTTCCTGGGTGGAGCAGTCGAGGAACTTCTCCAGCACCAGCACACCGTTGCTGTTCTCCCCCTCGTCCTCCACCTCACGCTGGTAGGAGAAGAGGTCGTTGCGCAGGTGTACGGCGTCGGAGAAGGCGTCCCGCAGGACCCGCAGCGGCCGGGATGCGGCGACCGAGGCCGGTACCTCCGCGTTCGCCGCGTACTCGACCAGGCCCGCGGACCAGGGCGCGCCGCCCACCTTGCGGCGCATCTCGATGTACTCGACCGGGTTCGCGATGCGGCCCTCGTGGATGTTGGCGAGCTCCCACAGGGACTCGTTGAGGAGGTTCTCCGTCGACTCCGCGAACCGGGCCCGCCAGTCGTCCGTCATCGCGGGCACGGTACGGGCCCACAGATCGGCGAGTCCCGCCTCGACGGGATTCTCCGGTTCGGGTGTCGCGGCTCCGCGCTCCATCGGCATGAAGGCGGGCAGCCGGTCCAGATACCGCTTGCCGCCCTCCCGGTCGGGCGTGCGCTTGAACAGTTCCAGGAAGTGGTCGTCGAAGAAGAAGACCCACACGTACCAGTCGGTGACGAGGCTGAGTGCTTCCGCCGAGCAGTCGGGATGGGTGTAGGCGCACAGGAGGGCGTAGTCGTGCGCCTCGAGGTCCTTCTCCTCCCAGATGCCGGATCCCTCCAGCATCCCCATGGAACGGGCCCACTCCCGGGTGTGGGTGCGTGCCGCTTCCACATGAGGGTTGAGCCGGGCCGGATACGGAACATAGAAATCCGGCAGTGAGAAGGGCTGTGCCATGTGCGTCAGGCCTTTCCAGAAGCCTCCGCGCGGGGACTCGCGCGGACCGGTGGTGTCCGCGCAGCACTACCCTTCGGCCATCCGGGGCACGCACGATGACAATTAGTCACATCATCGGCACGTCGGGGGTGTCGGCTCAGTAGGCGGAGTCGACGTTGTCGATCGAGCCGTACCGGTCCGCGGCGTAGTTGGCGGCGGCGGTGATGTTGGCGACCGGGTCGGTGAGCTTCTTCGGGGTGCCCTTGACGTGGTACGCGTCGAAGGTGGGCTGGATCACCTGGAGGAGACCCTTGGAGGGAATGCCGTTCTGCGCGTTGATGTCCCAGTCGTTGACGGCGTTCGGGTTGCCGCTGGACTCGCGCATGATGTTGCGGTGCAGCCCCTCGTAGGAGCCGGGGATGTTCTTCTTGTCCATGATGTCGAGCGACTCGCGGATCCAGCCGTCGAGGTTGTTCGCGTACTTCTTCGGCGTGACGGCCTTGCGCTCGGTGGAGCGGTTGGCCGCCTGCTTCTCGGAGCGCTCCTTCTCGGCCGCCTTCTTCGCGGTCGCCTTCTCGGCCAGCGCCTTGGCGGCGGCCTTCTTCGCCGCGGCCTCCTTGGCGGCGTTCTCCTTCGCGGCCTTCTCGGCCGCGTCCTTCGCCGTGGGGACGCCCGCGGCGGCGACCGGCTCCACGGAGACGGAGGACCGGGTCGAGGTGGTCTGCGCTTCGCTCGGGCCGCCGGTGGCGGTTATGGCGGTGACGGAACCGGCCGCGACGAGCACGGCGGTGGCGATCTTGTGCGAGCGGGTGATGCGCAGGGTGGAGATGCGGGGCATGCGTGAGCTCTTCCTATGGGGGACGGGCTTCGCGGCCTTCGCGCCGCGTCGGCGGGTACCGGACCGTCCGGGCCGCGGTCGCCGGTGGGCGATCGACGCGGACTCGAACTCGGTGCCTGCCGGGATCCATGGTTAGCGGGCACCGACATAGGAAGCAATGACCGCCTTTACTACGCTTCATCGTGAGATGCCAATTTATGAGCCATATGGGCGGTTCGTTACGCCGGACGGGAGGGCTCACGCCTACTACCGCACGTCGTAGGTGACGTGGGTCTCGTGGCGGGCCTCACCCGTGAGGGACCCCGGAACGGCACAGGGTCAGCGCTCGGTCACCGAACGCAGAACAGCGCGCTGCGGGACCGGTGTGTCGGCACCGGTCCCGCAACGCGCTTCTTCTTCACAGTGGTCTGGTCACTGTGGTTTTCGATCGGCGGGCCCTGCCCCGCCCTCTTGTCCGGCTCGGCGTCGTCCCGCCTCAGCGGGTACCGACCGCCGCCCGCACCGCCCTCCGCGCCATCGCGCAGTCGTCGTGCAGCCTCCGCAGCAGCAGCCGCTGCTCCTCACCCGAGGAGAGCGCGCCTGGGCGGTCCGCTCCCGCACCCACCGCGGGCGCCTCCCGCATGGTGCGCTGCACCGCCGTCTCGTAGTTCCGGATCTCGCGGGTCAGCACCAGCATCAGGTTCACCAGGAACGCGTCCCGCGCGGCCGGGCCCCTGGCCTGGGCCAGCTGACTGATCTGGCGGCGCGCCACCGGGGCGTCACCGAGCACCGCCCACAGCGTCGCCAGGTCGTACCCCGGGAGATACCAGCCGGCGTGCTCCCAGTCGACGAGCACCGGTCCGGTCGGCGACAGCAGGATGTTGGAGAGCAGGGCGTCCCCGTGACAGAACTGCCCCATGCCCTGCCGGCCGCCCGCGTGGGCCAGACCGTGCAGCAGCTTCTGCAGGTCGCCGAGGTCACGGTCGGTGAAGAGACCGAGCTCGTGGTAGCGGGCGATCCGCGAGGCGTAGTCGAGGGGCGCCTCGAACAGTCCGGGCGGCGGGCGCCAGGCGTTCACCCGGGCGATCGCGCCCAGGGCGGCGCGGATGTCGGCCCGCGGCGGCGCCTCCGCCGGGTGCCGGGTGAGGGCGGCGACCCGGCCGGGCATCCGCTCGATCACCAGCGTGCAGTTCTCCGGATCCGCCGCGATCAGCCGGGGCACCCGAACCGGGGGCCGGTGCCGGACGAACGCGCGGTACGCCGCTATTTCGTGCCGGAACCGCTCGGTCCACGCCGGCGAGTGGTCCAGTAAACACTTCGCCACGGCGGTCGCCCGCCCGGTCGTTCCGACGATCAGGACCGAACGGCCGCTGCGGCGGAGCACCTGGACCGGGTTGAACTCGGGGCAGATACGCTGCACGGAGGCGATGGCCATCCGCACCTGCGCGCCCTGCGGCCCGGACAGGTCGATCCTTCCGCTGAGCGGTCCGGCGCCCGGCCCCTGGGCCCGTCGGGCCCGGCCCGGACCCTGCACCGGTGCGCCGGCGTGAGGAGCGAGATAGGGCCCGCCGCCCGCGCCCATCGGGCGGAGCGGACGGGGCGGGGCGGACACGGAGGACGATGCTGTGTACATGGGCGAGACAGATCCCTTCGTGCGCCGACAAGGTACGTGCGCCAACCCGGCCGACGGCCGTTCGGCACCCTGGGGAGTACCTAGGGCTGCCGGGCGGGGTGGCGCACTCCTACCTGACAACGGGTCACGGGTGGCAGACCATCTGGCGGACCCTGGCGAACCCTGGCGAATAGTCACAGCGCATCTGACAGGGGGTTAGTGTCAAGTCAGCCGAGAACCTGGGGGCTTGAAGTGACCGGAGAACCCAACACCCGTCTCAGCGACCTGTTCGGCCTGGCCGGCTGGTCCAAGGGCGAACTCGCGAGAATGGTGAACCGGCAGGCGGCGGCCATGGGCCACCCGCAGCTGGCCACCGACACCTCGCGCGTCAGGCGCTGGATCGACATGGGGGAGTCCCCCCGTGATCCCGTGCCCGAAGTGCTGGCAGCTCTGTTCACCGAGCGGCTCGGCCGTGTCGTGACCATCGAGGACCTCGGGTTCGGCCGACGCGGGCGTGTGGGGAAACGGCGTGACTCCGGGACGGAACACAATCCCGATCAACTGCCGTGGGCGCCCGAGCGGACGGCAGCGGTCCTCACCGAATTCACGGGAATGGACCTCATGCTCAACCGACGCGGCTTGGTGGGTGCGGGCGCCGCGCTCGCCGCCGGCTCAACCATCGCCGGCCCCATGTACGACTGGCTGCACAGCGACCCCGCTCTGGCGGCCGACGCGCCACGGACCAACGATCCCCTGCACGCCGATCCCGCCGGTTTCGACCGGTACGAAGCCGCGCCGGTCGGCTCCGAGGAGATCGAGGCGCTGGAGCACTCGGTCGAGGTCTTCCGCGCCTGGGACGCGTCCCGGGGCGGCGGACTCCAGCGCAAGGCGGTCGTGGGCCAGCTCAACGAGGTGGGCGGCATGCTCGCCTACCGCCACCCCGACCATCTCCAGCGCCGCCTGTGGGGCGTCGCCGCCAACCTCGCCGTCCTGGCGGGCTGGATGTCCCACGACGTCGGCCTCGAACCCACCGCCCAGAAGTACTTCGTCATCGCCGCCCACGCGGCCCGCGAGGGCGGCGACCGGCCGCGCGCCGGAGAGGCGCTCTCCCGGGCGGCACGCCAGATGGTGCACCTGGGCCGCCCCGACGACGCGCTCGACCTGATGAAGCTCGCCAAATCCGGCTCCGGCGACGAGACCCTGCCCCGTACGCAGGCGATGCTCCGCACCATCGAGGCCTGGGCACAGGCGTCGATGGGGCGCGGCCAGGCCATGCGGCGCACCCTCGGCGAGGCCGAGGAGCTGTTCGTCTCGGACAAGAGCGATGTGCCGCCGCCCAGTTGGATGCAGATGTTCGACGAGGCCGATATGCACGGCATGCAGGCGCTCGCCTTCCGTACGCTGGCCGAGCACGACCCGGGAGCGGCGATCATCGCCCAACGCCACGCCAAGCAGGCGCTGGAGCTGCGCATAAACGGTCGCCAGCGGTCCAAGATCTTCGACTACATCTCGCTGGCCTCCGCCTGCTTCATCGCCAACGACCCGGAACAGGCCGACCGTTACGCCCGGCTCGCGCTGGTGTCGATGGGGGAGACCTCCTCGCACCGCACCTGGGACCGGCTCCGCGAGATGTACCGGCTCACCGGTCAGTTCGCCGGATACGCGGGCATCCAGGATCTGCGCGAGGAGATCGAACTGTCGCTGCCGAGCCAGAAGAAGGCCAGGGGCACGCAGATCTGAACCGGCCCCGCCGCGCCGCTCGTCGCTCCTTCACACCCTGATACGTCCGTGCCCCCGCACACAGCGTGTGCTCCTTGAGGCACTGACACAGGGCGCACGCCTGCACGCGCTGACGCGCAGTCCGCGTTCCCTCACGCCCCGATGCGGGCGACCAGCACGCACGCGTCGTCCAGGCGCTCGGTCCCGCCGAACTCCTCGACGACGCACCGGACGCACTCCTGTGCCGTACGGGCCTCTGCGAACCGGGGGGCGAGGGCGAGCAGTGCCTCCGGGCCCGCACCCCGGTCGCCGCGTCGGGTCAGCCCGTCGGTGTGCAGGACGAGTACGTCGCCGGGGAACAGCCGTACCTCGTCCTGCTCGAACACGGCCTGGGGCGCGGCGCCGAGCAGTATCCCGTCCGGCGGAGGCAGCAGCCGTCCCGTACCGCCGCGGAAGAGGACCGGCGGGGGGTGACCTGCCTGCGCCCAGGAGAGAACGGAGGTTTCGGGGTCGAAGCGGCAGCACAGGGCACTGCCCAGCGCCGGCTGTATCGACGTCTCCAGCACCTGGTTGAGGTGCCCCATCAGCGCGCCCGGCTCGATGCCGGCGACGGCCATGCCACGCAGCGCGCCCAGCAGCATCGCCATCGCCGAGGTGGCGGGGATGCCGTGCCCGGTGAGGTCGCCGACGGTGAGGAGGGTGCGTCCGTCCGGCAGCTCCATCGCGTCGTACCAGTCGCCGCCGATGAGCCCGCTCGACGCGGAGGGGAGGTAGTGCGCGGCGATGTCCAGGGCGCCGGGGCCCTGCGGCGGGAGGCGCAGCGATCCGCGCCACGGCGGCAGGACGGTCTCCTGGAGCTCCACGGCCATGCGGTGCTCGGTGCGCTCGATGTGCTCCTCGCGCTGTACCGACGCGCGGCTCCTGGTCACGGCCTGCTCGCTGCGGCGCAGCTCGCTGACGTCCCGCAGGACCGCCCACATGGAGGCGGTGCAGCCCTCGGCGTCGAGGACCGGCTCGCCCGTCATGTGCAGAGTGCGCGTGCCGCCGTCGGGACGCACGATGCGGAACTCGCCGTCCATCGGCCGGCCGTCGACCAGGCAGCCCGTCACCATCGCGGTGAGCACCGGCTGGTCCTCGGGCAGCAGCACGGACGGCAGGTCGTCCAGGGAGAGGGGGGTGGAGTCGAGCGGCCGGCCGAAGATCTCGTACAGCTCCTCGGACCAGCTGGACTCGTCGGTGAGGAGGTTCCACTCGGCGCTGCCCACCCGGCTCAGCAGGGAACCGGCCCGCGGGTCCTCCGGCGCCTCCTCGCCCTCGGGGGCGGAGGCGCCGGAAGGCGGGCCCGGCAGACCCGCCCTGAGCTGGCCCAGGTGCTCGCCGAGAGTGTCCAGGTGGTGCACGGCCAGTTCGCACAGGGCGCGCTGCCAGCGCAGCTGCGGGTCGTCCTCGTCGAACATGGCGGCGTCCCGCCGCACGGCATCCACGTCCCCGCGCAGCCGGCGCGTCCGGTCGATCAGGTCGTCGACGGCGTCGTGCGGGGGAAGTTGTGGTGCGGGGCGGTCCGCGAAGAGGGGGGACGGCATCTCGTACTCCGTTACAGGCGCGGCCTAGCCGGTTCTGAAGGGTGGACCGCTACCGACTGTCGCACAGGCCGCGGCGGGCCGTAAGGGATTCGGCAACACTCGATGCGTAGTTGCTTCTGGCATATGCCAGCGGCTGTCCAGTACGGCGACTATCCGAACAGGCTTGCGTGCAGGGCGAGTTGGCTGCGGCATCTCGGGGTGCGGAGGTGCGGGAATGCCGAGCGGGCGGCCCGCGTTACCCGACCAGAACGAAAACGAATCCCATTACCGATACGGGAGGCGCCCATGGCACGCAGCGAGACCAGGCCCGTCGTCACTCTCCGGTCCACCGCCGGAACGGGCCGCAGCTATGTGACCCGCAAGAGCCGCCGCAACGACCCGGACCGGCTGGAGCTCCGCAAGTTCGACTCCGCCGTCGGCCGCCACGTCCTGTTCCGCGAGGTCCGCTGACCATCCGGAAAAGGCACGTCACTCTGTACGCCACCGCAGTGCGCGGTGAGGAAGGAACGCATCGATGAAGCCCCGTATCCACCCCGCGTCCCGTCCCGTGGTCTTCCGCGACCGCGCGGCCGACGTCGCCTTCCTGATCCGCTCGACCGCCGACTCCGCCGAGCGCGTGGAGTGGCAGGACGGCAACACCTACCCCGTCATCGACGTGGAGACCTCGTCGGCCAGCCACCCGTTCTACACCGGCGGCACCCAGGTGCTCGACACGGCGGGCCGCGTCGAGCAGTTCCGCCGCCGCTACGGCACCGGCGAGCTGTCCGGAAGCTGACCGAACGTGGCCTGACCTGGGGGAGATCCGGGAATACCGTGCCGTGGATCACATCCGCGGGGGCGGATTCCCGGGAACGCCCCGGGATGGTTTATCGTTCATCTATACGTGGGTGTGAGGGGGACAGTGTCCCCGGGCCTCACCGGTAGCCCATGGGGACGATCGGCACCGCCGAAGCCCCTTGGAGCCCTCCGCCGAGAGGCGACCGCCCTTCACGCCCGCACTCAAGCCGCCCCGGCTGGATTCCCCCGATCCGGCCGGGGCTTCTCCTTGCCACGGTCCCGGAACCGGCCGCCCCGTCCCGGGACCGTCTCCAGGACCAGCGCACCGGCGGCCATCACCACCGCCCCCAGCGCTGCCCCGGGGCTCCACCACCGCTCGGCCAGCGCCGCGACCGCCGCCCCCGCCACCACCGCGGCAAGCCGCCCCAGCACCCAGCCGTCCCCGCCCCGCAGCTGACGCAACGCCACGCGACCGGCGAGCGAGGTCAGCGTCCCGGTGAAGTAGTTCGTCGGCGTCACCCGTACCCGCCCCTGGATGCCCATCGCCACCGCCACCAGCGCCAGCAGCCCGATCCGGTCCCCGTACGACGTGACCAGCTCAAGACCCCACAGCGCGGCGGCCGCCCCCAGCAGGACCACCTCCACCCCCAGCAGCATCGGAACCCGGAAACCCCGCCCGGCCATCAGCGCACCGGCCGCCACCCCGCAGAAGTACGCCGCCAGAGCGACGACGACCTTCAGCGCCACGCCGTCCTCGCCCGCACCGGCGGCCGAAGCCCCCAGCAGCACAAGGTTTCCGGTCATCACCCCGGCGAAGACCTGCCCCACGCACAGGAAGACGAAGGCGTCCGCCGCCCCGGACGCCGCGGACAGCAGAAGCAGCGCCGCCTCGCCGCGCGACGGTGCGTCACCGTCCCGGGAGGCACCGGAAGCGGAGGCGGAAGGCGGGGACGGCGGGAACGCCGGGGGAGCGGAGGGCACCCGAGCATTCTCGGCACGCGTCGCCCCCCGACCGGCGCGTCGCCGGCTGCGCGGCGTGCCGCGCAGCACCGCTCCCGGTTCCGCGCGGGTCACACGATCTCGTGGAGATCCTTCGCATAGTGCTCGATCGCCCGCCGGTACTGCTGGACGTACGGGTCCTGGCTGGTCGAGGCCGTCAGCTCCAGCAACAGCCGCATCGCCTCGTCGTGCTCGCCGGTGTTGAACAGCGCCATCGCCAGGAACGTCCGCAGCGCCCCGTCGTCCGGGAACTCCTCGACGCCCCGGCGCAGCGTCTCCACCGCCTGCCCGTACCGCCCGAGGACCCGGTAGGTACTGCCCAGACCCAGCAGCGACCCGCGCCGGTCCTCCGTGGCGAGCTCCGGATGGGCCAGTGCCCGCTCGTAGTACGGCACCGCCTCCGACTCCAGGCCCAGCGCATCGTGGATCCACGCCGTCCGGCAGGCCACCTCGGCGTCGCCCGGGTACGCGGCGGTCAGGGCGAGCAGCCGCTTGCGCGCCTCCTCGGGCTTGCCCTCCTCGCGCAACCGGTCGGCCTCGTCCAGCAGGTCCTTCTTCTTGTCTGCGCTCATGCGCACATCGTCGCAGGTGGAGTCGGACGGTCGTACGAGATTTCGCTCCAAGGCCCGACCGGGTGTGTGTTCCGGCCGGGCGGGGGCATCTGTCGCCCATGACAGCAGAGGCGAATCCCCCTGTACGCCAGGGGACATGGGTACGAGTGCTGGTACGCGGGCTGGTGCTGGCGGCGGCGCTGGTGGGACTGGTGGCGTTCTCCGTCCTGCTGGCCAAGGTGACGCTCACCCCCTCACCCGCCTCCGAGGACATCGTCACGTCGAACCTCCAGCCGGGGCGGTCGCTGCGCCAGTACGCCGAGGACTACACCTTCCTCGCCGCGTGCAAGCAGGCGGGCGGAAACGTGCTGCTCGGCGTGCCGTTCGGACTCCTGCTGCCGTTCTTCGTGCCGCGCCGTCTGCGGATGATCCGGACGACACTGCTGGCGGCCGTCGCCATGGCCGTCGTCGAGCTGATCCAGGGGGCCCTGGTCCAGGGACGCGCCTTCGACATCGACGACGTCATCCTCAACACGACGGGCGCACTGCTCGGGTACTTCGTGCTGGGCCGCCGCATCAGCCACCGCTACTACACATACGCCGAGGTTCCCCGGGCCCCCGAGCAGCGCGATGAGCCCGAGCCCACGCCCGAGCCGAAGCGCACGCCCGGGAAGGCCGCCCGTACGAAGCTCGCCTGGAGGAAGGCCTCCGACATGAAGGCCGGCGGTACGAAGACCGCTGATACGAAGGCCAGGGGTACGAAGACCGCGGGCACGAAGGCTGCCGGTGCCAAGGCCGCCGCCAAGAAGGCCACCGGCACGAAGGGCAACGGCGCCAAGGCCACTAGCGCCAGGGCCACCAGCGCCAAGGCCCCTCGCCCCCTGCTCGACCGCCTCCGCAGGCGCTGAGCCCGGGCACCCGTTCGGGCCGGGCCGTTTGCGAGCGGCCCGGACCGGACGCACGGTGGGGACACGTCCTGCGTGCGGATGCCGTACGGATCCCCTGCCGAGGAGGAGCGACATGGCCGAAGGCCAGTGGAGCCCGGGCCGCAAGGAGACGGACGCCGACGAGTTCAGGCCGGTCCTGGACATCGTCGAACCGGCACGCCAGCGGCGGCTGACCGTACTCCTGCGACTCCTGCTGCTGATCCCGCACTTCATCGTGCTGTTCTTCCTGCACATCGCGGCGTTCTTCACCGTCATCGTGGGGTGGTTCGCGGCACTGTTGCTGGGGCGGCTGCCCGACCCCGTCTTCCGCTTCCTGACCGGTGTCCTCGGCTACGACATGCGCGTCTCGGCGAGCGACATGCTGCTCATCGACCGCTACCCGCCGTTCGCCCTCACCCCGCCGGCCGACTACCCGGTGCAGATCGAGGTGCGGCCCACCCCGCTCAACCGGCTCGCGGTGCTGTTCCGCATCTTCCTGATGATCCCGGCGGCGATCGTCCAGAGCCTCGCCGTGTACGGGTGGTGGGCGCTGGCCTTCGTCTGGTGGCTGATCACGCTCTGTCTCGGCCGGATGCCCCGGCCGCTGTTCGAGGCGACGGCGGCCACCCTGCGCTACCGGATGCGTTTCTCCGCGTACGTCATGATGCTCACCCCCGCCTACCCCAAGGGCCTGTTCGGCGACGACGCTCTCGCCGTGGCCCCGGAGCACTCACGCTCGGCCACCCGCCCCCTGGTCCTGAGCAGCGCCGGCAAGTGGCTCGTCGTGCTCTTCCTGGTGCTCGGCCTCGCCGGACACATCACCTCGTCCGTGACCGCCTCGACGACCGACGACACGACCGACACCCGGCTCGTCGGCCGCTAAGGGGCATCGGACCCCGCGGCGCCACGGTGCCCCCGGCCCGCCGCGACGGCGAAGCGGCGTGCCAGACCGGCGAAGGCGTTCCTGAGCTCGTCGGGCCCCACGACCTCGATGTCCACGTCGAACCTGCCGAGTACGGCGGCCAGGCCGGGCCACGACCAGGCGCCCAGGACCACCCGGCAGCGGTCGGGGCCGTGCTCCTCGACGATGCCGTCGCGGATGTGGCCCGCCACCGCGGAGGCCGGCGCGTCGAGGATCACCTCGCCGCGGCAGGGCCACGCGCCGGGGCCGCCGGAGCCCTGGAACCGGGCGGCGACGAACGCGGCCACATCGCCCCCGGGCACCTCGCGGGCCGTGAACCGGGGGCCCGTGGGGGTGCGCGGGGTGATCCGGTCCGCGCGGAAGGTCCGCCAGTCCTCGCGGTCCAGGTCCCAGGCGACGAGATACCAGCGCCCGCCCCAGGTGACCAGCCGGTGCGGCTCCACCCGCCGCACCACGGGCGGTACGTCGTCGGCCGCCGGGGTGTGCCCGGGGGAGTAGGCGAAGCGCAGCACCTCCTGGGCGCGCACCGCGTCGCTCAGCGCGAGAAGAACGCGCGGATCGGCCTGGGGCCGGGGCGGGCCTCCCGTCCGTTCGACGGCGGTGACGTCCAGGGCGTCGACGCGATGGCGCAGCCGGGCGGGCATGACCTGCCGGACGGTGGTGAGCGCGCGGGCCGCGGCCTCCCCGATCCCGGCGCCGGTCGCGGTGGCGGTCCGCAGGGCGACGGCCAGTGCGACGGCCTGATCGTCGTCGAACAGCAGCGGCGGCAACCGGGCGCCCGCGTCCAGCCGGTATCCGCCGTCGGGCCCCTTGAACGCCGCGATGGGGTAGCCCAGCTCCCGCAGCCGGTCGACGTCACGCCGCACCGTGCGCGGGCTGACCTCCAGCCGCTCGGCCAGCAGCTGACCCGGCCAGTCGCGGCGCGCCTGGAGCAGGGAGAGCAGCGCCAGCAGTCGTGCTGAAGTCTTCGGCATGACACGAGTATGAGGGGAGAAGAGGCCACACCCTGGCCGCTTCTCCTGAGATGGTCGATCCGTACCGCACGACAGGAACTCCGGAAGGACCCGATCGTCATGACCACCCCCTCCGTATCGCCCGACGCCGAGCGCACCGACCTGCTCGCCGCCCTCGCCGAGGCACGAGCCGCCCTGACCGCCTCGGTGAGCGGCCTCACCGACGAGCAGGCCGGCCAGACCCCGACGGTCAGCGCCCTGTGTCTCGGCGGCCTCGTCAAGCACGTCACGGCCATGGAGGAGGGCTGGCTGAACTTCGCGACCGAGGGCCCCTCGGCGATGTCCTTCGCCCTGCCCGACGGCGTCACCTGGGACGACCTCATGGCCGGTACCGCACGCGAGTTCCCGAAGTGGATGGCCGACCGGGAGAAGGAGTTCCGGATGCTGCCCGGGGAGACGGTGGCGGGGATCCTCCAGGCGTACGAACAGGTCGCCGCCCGCAGCGAGAAGATCGTCCTCACGGTCCCCGACCTCTCGGCCTCGCACCCGCTCCCCGAGG
The DNA here is from genome assembly GCF_014649875.1 of Streptomyces rubiginosohelvolus. Lineage (GTDB taxonomy): Bacteria > Actinomycetota > Actinomycetes > Streptomycetales > Streptomycetaceae > Streptomyces > Streptomyces rubiginosohelvolus. Next base: position 29,584 of record NZ_BMTW01000019.1, read on the forward strand.
CGCCCTGGAACGAACCCGGCGGCGAGTGGAGTGTCCGGCGGGTGCTGACCCACGTCATCGCCGAGACTTCTCAGCACGCCGGGCACGCGGACATCCTGCGTGAGACGCTCGACGGGCGGACGGCGACGTGACCACCGGGGGGGGCGGGGGCGCGCGAGGCGCCGACGGCCGGCCGACGAGGGCGAGCAGCCGACAGGGAGAGACGACACCGTGACCGTCCTGGACAACCGGGCCCTGAACCGTGCCACCCTCGCACGCCAGTTGCTGCTGGAGCGGGCCGACCTTCCGGTCGTGGACGCGGTGGCCCACCTCTGCGGTCTCCAGGCGCAGGAACCGCAGGAGCCCTTCATCGGGCTCTGGTCCCGGCTGACGGCCTTCGATCCGGCCGTTCTCTCGGACCTGCTGACCCGGCGGAGCGTGGTGCGGACCCACCTGATGCGCCGCACGGTCCACCTCGTCACCGCCGACGACGTCCTCGCCTGGCGGGCCCGCCACGACGCGATGCTGCGCCAGCGGGTCCTCGGGGTGTACCGCGAGGAGCTCAAAGGGGTCGACCTCGAAGAACTCGCTGCGGACGCCCGGAACTTGATGTCCGACGGCGAGCCCCGTACCGCAGCCGAGATCGTGCGGGCGCTCGCCGAGCGCTGGCCCGGGCCGGGGCCGCGCCCCTTGGGCGAGATGGTGGTCGCCGGCCTCGTCCCGATGGCGCAGGCGCCGCCCCGGGGGCTGTGGCGCACCAAGGGCGGGGTGCGCAATGTCGCGCTGTCCTCCTGGCTGGGCCGCCCGGTCGATCCGCCCGCCTCCGACGGCGCCGACCCGGTCGGACAGGCGCTGGTCAGGCGCTACCTGGCCGCGTACGGGCCGGCCGCCACGGCCGACCTGCGCGCCTGGTCCGGCCTGGCCGGACTGCCCGGCGCGGTGGCCGCCGTACGCGACCGACTGGTCCGCTTCCGCGACGAGCGGGGACGGGAACTGCTCGACCTGCCCGACGCGCCGCGCCCGGACCCGGACACTCCCGCGCCGGTACGGTTCCTGCCCGCCTTCGACAACGCCATCCTCGGCTACCAGGACCGCGGCCGGATCATCGACGACGCCCACCGCGGCCTCTCGGTGGCCGGTGAGCGCGTCGTCCTGGTCGACGGCCGCGTCGCCGCCACCTGGACCGTCACCGAGGACGTCGTCACGGTGGAACCCCTGCGTGCCCTTTCCCGGGCCGATCGGGCCGCCGTCGCCGACCAGGGGAGAGAAGTCGCCACCTTCCTCTCCGACGGTGACAGCGACCGCGTGCGAGTGGCGGCCTCACCGCGCTGAGCGGCTCCGGGCTCCAGGACGTCGGTGGTGTCCGGGTGTCTGCCCGTCCGTACCGGAACAGGCCTATTTTGTGGAGGAGTTTGAACGAGAGGCGACGCAAGGCGGACTGAAAACACCGGATGCGGGTCACACGGAGAACATGACGTCCAGCGACGTAACCACAGAGCCCGCGCCGTACGGCGACCGAAAGCGCACCGCCCGCCCCTCGCGGGGATGGCTGAAAGTCCTCGTCGCAGGCGCGGCCGTGCTGGCCCTGCTGTTCGCCGGCAGCCGGCTCAGCCTGCTGCCGGGGCTCGACGACTTCTTCGGCGAGGAGACCCACGACCGGTCGGGGCCCGCGGTGCTCAAGTCCATCCAGGACATGAGCTCGTACGAGGCCGCCTCGGGCAACTTCCAGGTCGTCGTCGACCTGGAGAAGGACACGAAGTACGTCCCCGACGCCCTGCGCGGTACCCGCACCCTGTTCGTCGGGGCCGGCACGGTCGACGCCTCCGTCGACCTGGGCAAGGTCACCGAGGGCGGCGTCGTGGTCAACGAGGACCGCACCACGGCCGAACTGCGGCTGCCTCGCGCTGTGTTGGGTGAACCGGCCCTCGACCCGGACCGCTCCTACGCGGTGTCCAAGCAGCGCGGTCTCCTCGACCGTCTCGGCGACCTCTTCTCCGACAACCCCGGCAGCGAGCAAGCGGTCAACAAGCTCGCCGCCCAGCACATCTCGGAGGCGGCGAAGGAGAGCGAACTGACCGCCCGGGCGGAGAAGAACACCGCCGACATGCTGAAGGGTCTGCTCGGCTCTCTCGGCTTCGAGCGGGTCACGGTCCGCTTCGGCGACGACCAGGAGTGATCGCGTCAACCGGGCGGCCGCACGCGGTGCGTGCGGCCGCCCGCGCGGCTCCGGGGGCGGGGCGCCCGTCGGTCCTCACCCTTGACGTGCACGCGTCGGTAGGTATGGTCTAGTCCAAGTGCAAGGCCTTTCCGGACACCTGTCATCAGGCTTGTCCGGCAAGGGGCTTGCAGCCCTTCGCGCCTCTTGGCCCCACACTCGCGAGGCCTCGCCGTCGAAGCCGGACCCCCCACGGTCCGCCACTGCGCGGTGCGGTCTCATGTGAAGGAGAAGCATGCACGCGAAAAGGAAGACCGCACTCGCCGTCGGCGCCATGATCGCCCCGATCCTCGCCCTGAGCCTCCCGGCGAGCTCCGCCAGTGCCCACGGCTACATCTCCAACCCGCCGAGCCGTCAAGCCCAGTGCGCCGCCGGAACCGTCAGCTGCGGCGCGATCAAGTACGAACCGCAGAGCGTCGAAGGCCCCAAGGGGCTGACCAGCTGCAGCGGCGGCAACAGCGGCTTCGCCGAGCTGGACGACGACTCCAAGGGCTGGGCCGTCACTCCGGTGAACCGCTCCCAGCAGTTCGAGTGGAAGATCACCGCACGCCACTCGACCAGCACCTGGCAGTACTTCGTGGGCGGCGAGAAGATCGCCGAATTCGACGACGGCGGCGCGCAGCCCGGCGCGACCGTGACCCACCAGGTCGACTTCGGCAACAAGACCGGTCAGCAGAAGGTCCTGGCCGTCTGGAACATCGCGGACACCTCCAACGCCTTCTACGCCTGCATCGACGTCAACGTCAGCTAGCAGCCGTACCGGCCGGGGGTGCACACCCGGCCGGGCCGCCACGCCCCGGACGCGCACCGTCGCGACCGGGGCGCGGTGCTGTTCCGGCGGCCGGAAAGCGGCATGGCGCGAAACACGGGAGTAGCCGAGCGGTTACCCTACGTCAGCTGTCCTGATGGATCATCAGTGCTCAAGGGGACTCCTGAATGAACCGTATGCGTACCGCACTCGCCGCGCTCGGCATCACCGCCGGACTGATCACCGCCCCGGCGGCGAGCGCCGCACCGGGGCCCGAGAAGCCCGCTCCCGCCGCAGAACGCCACGAACCGTGCACCGGAGAGTTCCGCGGCGACGCCCGCCTCGGACCCAAGTGGCTGCCGAACAAGCGGCTCGCCCCGGTCGGCCCGCTCCTGAACGGCTACCAGCGCACCGGAGACCTCACCCCGAAGGACTTCCTGAAGAAGTACTGGGAAGGGCCCGCGGACACCGGCAGCTGGAAGTACCCGCCCAACGACGGCTTCGCCGAGGTGAACGGCGAGATCGACAAGGAGCCCGTCAAGCTGCGCACCGGCCAGCGCCTGGACCGCTTCGGCTCGGAGTACGGCGGCTACCTGGCCCCCGCCGGAGACGCCTACGCCGAGCGCGCCCTGCCCCCGCAGAACCTCAACACCCGTGACGCGGACACCCCGTGCGACTACCGCGTGTACAAGGTCGCCAAGCCCTTCTGGGTCTGGCAGGGCTCCATCGCCCCCTGGTTCGAGCAGCCCGGCGGCGGGCAGCAGATCAAGCTCGACGCCGTGTTCCTCGACCCGGGCCAGGGACAGCGGCTCAATGTGAAGTGGCTGCTGGACAACGCCTACCTGACGCCCGCGGGCGCGTAACCCGGTATGGACCGCCGGGCCCTGCACGCCGCACTCGTCGAAGCACGGATCCCCGGCGGCTACTACCGCATCGAGGACGTCCACGAGCCCGTCCCCACCCCACCCGACTTCCTCTTCGTCCGGCGGAGCGGGGACGGCGGCTGGGAGACCGGGGCGTACGAGCGCGGAACGTACGAGGTCATCGCCCGCCACCCGGACGAGGCCACCGCCTGCTCCCACCTGCTGAGCCTGCTCGTCTGAACCCTCCCCGCGCCCGTCAGCAGGGCGTGCCGGGGGTCGCCGCCGTCGCCCGCAGAAGGTCACGGACAAGCCCGAAGTCGATCTTCTGCGGCTGACGGAACCGCAGACAGCCCTTGCCCATGTCGTGCGAGGCCAGCCGGTCCGCGAACGCGTCGCGGACATCCGTGCGGAGCAGATAGAACGAGATGTACTGCTTCTGGTCGGCGAAGGCGATCTCGCCCTTCCCCTCCCGCTCGTAGGCGGGCATGCCGTACGCCATGACCTCGCGGAACCCCGTCAGCTCCTGGCGGCACAAAGCGCGCAGCCTCGTGAGGGCCTCCCGGCGGGCCTCCGGGGCCTCGGCGAGATACTGATCGACATCCTGCGCGCTGCTCTGCACCATGAGCCGATCGTACGGCGGTGTGTCGCACCCCGGGCCCCCGACGCCCGGTGAGCGACAGTGGGCGGATGAACACCGCAGGCATGCTGGCCGAAGCGTTCGACCGGGTCGGGGAGGCCGTCCACGCGGCGGTTGAGGGGCTGCCGCCCGACGACCTCAACGCCCGGCTCGACGAGGGGGCCAATTCCATCACCTGGCTCGTCTGGCATCTCACCCGCATCCAGGACGACCACATCGCCGACGCCTCCGGCACGGCACAGATCTGGCTCACCGAAGGCTGGGCCGACCGTTTCGCGCTCCCTTTCGACGCGACGGACACCGGGTACGGGCACAGCAGTGACGAGGTCGCCGCCGCCCGCGTGGACTCCGCCGAACCCCTCCTCGGCTATTTCGACGCCGTACAGGAGCGGACGCTCGACTTCGTCGCGGGACTGGAGGGCCATGCCCTCGACCGGATCGTCGACGAGGGCTGGTCGCCCCCGGTGACTCTGGGTGTCCGGCTGATCAGCGTCGTCGCCGAGGATCTCCAGCACGCGGGCCAGGCCGCGTTCGTCCGCGGAGTGCTTCGGAGGGCCTGAGACCGGGGCCCGTGGGCCGGCGCGCACGGACCCGTGCACTGTTCCACCGGCGGTGCCATACTCGAAGGAAATCGGCCGGACAAGCAGTGTCATCGTCCGAAAGGTGACCATCATGAGCTGGGCATCCTGGACGACCAGCGGGGTCTACACGGGCACCGGCGGAGTGCGCACCGAAGAAGCGGGCATCCTCAGCGGCGACCTCACCGTGCATACGACATGGTTCGACGGACAGGCGTCGGTGGCCGTGCAGTACAGCGGTTCCTCCGACTGGTTCACCCTCGTGGGCAGCCCCGTGCCCTGCCCCTCCGAGGAGGAGAGCCGCACCTTCCACCAGAGCGTCGTCGAAGCCGTGCGCGCCGGAGAGGGCGCGAGAGTCCCGCCGGTCGGCGCGGAACCCGCATAGCGACCGTCGTCGCGCTCCACGCCCCATAGAGTGGATCACCGGACCCGTCCCCCGAGGGACGGGCGCAGGCGGCTCACGGGGCGAGGAGCGGTGGCATGGGGCGTGCGGGAGCGCGGCGTTCGAGGACACGGAAGAAGCGGCCGTTCTGGGTGGAGCTGCCGCTCCTGATCGTGATGGCCCTGGTGCTGGCCCTGCTCATCAAGACGTTCCTGGTGCAGGCCTTCTCCATCCCCTCGGACTCGATGCAGAACACCCTCCAGCGGGGCGACCGGGTCCTGGTCGACAAGCTGACCCCCTGGTTCGGCTCGGAGCCGGAACGCGGCGAGGTGATCGTCTTCCACGACCCGGCCGACTGGCTCGCGGGCATGCCCGTGGACGAGCCCAACACCGTGCAGAAGGTGCTGAGCTTCATCGGTGTGATGCCCTCCGCCGAGGAGAAGGACCTCATCAAGCGGGTCATCGGCGTCGGCGGCGACACCGTGGAGTGCGCGGGCGACGGGCCGGTGAAGGTCAACGGCACCGCCCTGGACGAGCCGTATGTCTTCCCCGGCAACACGCCCTGCAGCAACGACGAGGAAGGTGGCCAGTTCAAGGTCACCGTGCCCGACGGCAAGGTCTGGGTCATGGGGGACCACCGCCAGGAATCCGCCGACTCCCGCTACCACCAGGACGATCCCAACGAGGGGATGGTCCCGGTCGACGAGGTCGTCGGCCGGGCCGTCGTCGTCGCCTGGCCGATCGGCCGCTGGGCCACCCTGCCGGTGCCCGAGACCTTCAAGAACGTGCCCGACAAGCCCTGATACTCAGCGCGGCGCGAAGTTCCGTACGTACCGGCGCTGCCAGGGCGTCTCCACCGCCCGCGGGTGGTAGCCGGCGCGGACGAACGCCACCGCTTCCTCGGGGGGCACCCCGTCCAGGACGGCCAGGGCGGCCAGCGCCGTCCCGGTCCGGCCCATCCCGCCGCCGCAGGCCACCTCGACCCGCTCGTCGGCCGCCCGCTCCCACACCTCCCGGAGCAGGACCCGCGCCTCCTCCCGGTCCGCCGGGAGCCGGAAGTCCGGCCACCGCAGCCAGCGGGACTCCCAGCGGACCGGGGGCGGGGTGCGGCCCAGCAGGTATACGGCGAAGTCCGGTTCGGGGCCCGGAGGGAGCGGCTTGCGCAGACCCCGCCCCCGGACCAGCCGCCCCGACGGCAGGGCGAGGACGGCGGGGTCGGCGGCGTTCCAGTGTTCGGTCACGTCCCCCAACCTAGAGGGCCTTCTGCCGGTCAGGCGGCGGTATCGAGATCCCGCGCCAGCAGCTCCGCGAGCTCCTCGACCGCCGCCTGCCCGCCGTCGCCCTCGGCGCTGAGGACCACGGCCTCCCCGTACGGCGCCGCCAGGGCCAGGACCGCGAGCATGCTGCGGGCGTCGACCGGGTCGCGGCCCTCACGGGCGATGGTCACCTTGACCGGCTGACGGGCGGCGGCCTTGACGAACAGCGATGCCGGACGGGCGTGCAGCCCGCTGCGGGAGCCTATGACGACGGTCTGCTGGTGCATGGATCACTCCTGGGTGAGAGGGATGGTGGTGTCGTGCGGGGGTGGTGAGGTGCTCAGGCGGCGACCGTGACCCGGGAGTCGTCGGAGCCCGTGGCCCCTGCCTCCCCGGCCGCGTCCGGTGCCGCCCGGCGTGCGCCCTTGAGCAGGACGACGAGCGCGGTCGCCACCAGCGTTCCGGCGGCGATGGCGAGCAGGTAGAGGAACGGCTCGCCGATCAGCGGGACGACGAAGACGCCGCCGTGCGGAGCGCGCAGCGTCGCGCCGAAGGCCATCGACAGCGCGCCGGTGACCGCGCCGCCCGCCATCACGGACGGGATGACCCGCAGCGGATCGGCGGCGGCGAACGGGATCGCGCCCTCGGTGATGAACGAGGCCCCCAGCACCCAGGCCGCCCGGCCGTTCTCCCGCTCGGTCTTCGTGAACAGCTTCTTGCGTACGGTGGTGGCGAGCGCCATCGCCAGCGGCGGGACCATCCCGGCCGCCATGACGGCGGCCATCACCTTCAGGCTGCCGTCGGTCGGATCGGCGAGACCGCCGACCGCGAAGGCGTACGCCACCTTGTTCAGCGGGCCGCCCATGTCGAAGCACATCATCAGGCCGAGGACGACGCCGAGAATCACCGCGTTGGAGCCCGACAGGCCGTTCAGCCAGTCCGTCAGCGCGTTCTGCAGCGAGGCGATCGGCTTGCCGACCACGATGAACATCAGGAAGCCCACGACCGCCGACGCGATCAACGGGATCACCAGCACCGGCATGATGCCGCGCAAGGTCGCATGGACCGGCACCCGCTGGATCGCCATCACCACCGCACCGGCCAGCAGACCGGCGACCAGACCGCCGAGGAACCCGGCGTTCACCGTCAGCGCGATGGACCCGCCGACGAAGCCCGGCACCAGCGCGGGCCGGTCCGCCATCCCGTACGCGATGTACCCGGCCAGCACCGGCACCAGGAACGCGAAGGCCGCCGAACCGATCTGGTTGAGCAGCGCCGCCCAGCTGTCCGCCTCGCCCCACACGAAGTGGTCGGCCACCGACTTGGCGCTCGCTATCTCGTAGCCGCCGATGGCGAACGACAGGGCGATCAGCAGACCGCCCGCCGCGACGAACGGAACCATGTAGCTCACGCCGGACATCAGATACGTACGGAGCCGGACGCCGAAGTGCGCGTGATCCGCGCCGGATCCGTCACCGTCGCCGGAGCCCCTGTCGTCGTCGGCCTCGGACACGGCGGCGACCTCTCCGCGTTCCGCCTTGCGGCGGGCCTCGGCGATCAGTTCGGCGGGCCGGTTGATGCCCGCCTTCACCCCGACGTCGACCAGGGGCTTGCCCCGGAAGCGGGCCTTCTCCCGGACCTCCACGTCATGCGCCCAGATCACGGCGTCCGCCGCCGCGATGACGCCGGCGTCCAGCTTCTTGAAGCCGGCCGAGCCCTGGGTCTCCACCGTCACCTCGACGCCCTCGGCGCGGCCCGCCGCGGCCAGGGACTCGGCGGCCATGTAGGTGTGGGCGATGCCGGTGGGGCAGGAGGTGACGGCGACGATCCGGAACGGTGCGCTCCCGGTCGCTTCGGCGGTCTCGGACTCCGTGTCCTCTGCCCGCTCCTCCTCGGGGGCGTGCTCCTCCGCCGGCTCCTCGCCCCGGATCAGCGCGGCCACCGCCGCCGGGTCCGTTCCGGCGCGCAGCGCTGCGGTGAACTCCGGATCCATCAGCCGGCGGGCCAGCCCCGACAGGATGGTGAGGTGATCGTCGTCGGCCCCGGCCGGGGCGGCGATGAGGAAGATCAGGTCGGCGGGACCGTCGGCCGCTCCGAAATCGATGCCCGCCGCGCTGCGCCCGAAGGCCAGCGTCGGGGCGTTCACATGCTCGCTGCGGCAGTGCGGGATGCCGATGCCGCCGTCGAGGCCGGTCGGCATCTGTGCCTCACGTGCGGCGACGTCGGCCAGGAAGCCGTCGAGATCGGTGACGCGGTGCGCGGCCACCATCCGCTCGGCGAGCGACCTCGCCGCGGCGTCCTTCGTTGTGGCGGACAGATCGAGGTCGACCAGTTCCGCGGTGATCAGCTCACTCATCGCGGTGCTCCTTGCTCGGGGACCGCCGGGGCGGCGGCTCGGGGGGACGGGGCGGAGCTCGCGTACGGGTGGGGACCGTACGGGAGGTGCGGGGGCCGTGGGGGCGTGGGCGGTGTGGGGGTCATGGGGCCGGCTCGCTCAGTGCGCGGTGCAGCGGTACGTCGGAGGTCGTCACGACCGACGGCAGATCGAGGTCGGCCGGGGTGGGCATGAGGCTTCCGGCCAGCTGCACGGCCGCGGCCCCGTGGGCGACGGCCGAGGCGAGCGCTTCCGGGCCCCGCCCGCCCGCCGCGAGGAAGCCGGCCAGCGAGGCGTCCCCGGCGCCGACATTGCTGCGTACGGCGGCCACCGGGGCGGTCGCGAAGTAGGCGCCCGACGCCTCGACCAGCAGCTGTCCGTCCGCTCCCAGGCTCGCCAGCACCGACCGGGCGCCGCGCTCGCGCAGCTCCTCGGCGGCCTTGAGCGCGTCGCCCACCGTGGCCAGCGGGCGGCCCACGGCCTCGGCCAGCTCCTGGGCGTTGGGCTTGATCACGTCGGGCTCCTCGGCGAGCGCGGCGGTGAGGGCCGCACCCGAGGTGTCCAGCGCGATCCGGGCACCGGCACGGTGACTCCGCTCGACCAGGTCCGCGTACCACCGCGGCGGCAGTCCGCGCGGCAGGCTCCCGCAGCAGGCGATCCAGTCGGCGGCGGCGGAGCGGACCCGTACCGCTTCGAGGACGTCCTCCGCCTCGGCCGGACTCAGTTCGGGGCCCGCCGCGTTGACCTTGGTGAGGGTGCCGTCGGGTTCGACGAGGGTGACGTTGATCCGGGTGTTCCCGCCGATCGGCACCCCGGCCGCCTCGATGCCCAGGTCGCCGAGGAGCCGGGTGAGCAGGGCGCCCTCCGGACCGCCCATCGGGGCGACGGCGACGGTGCGGTGCCCGGCCGCCGCGACCGCGCGGGAGACGTTGACGCCCTTGCCGCCCGGGTCGACGCGGTCCGCCGTGGCGCGCAGGACGGTGCCGCGCGTGAGGCCGGGCAGCTCGTAGGTCCGGTCCAGGCTGGGGTTGGGGGTGACGGTGAGGATCATGCGCGTACTACTTCCGTGCCCCGGCTCTCGATGGAGCGGGCGTCGTCGGGGCTGAGGCCCGTGTCGGTGATGAGCAGGTCCACATCGGTGAGGTCGCCGAAGCGGGCGAAGTGCTCCTGCCCGAACTTGCCGGAGTCGGCGAGCAGGACGACCCTGCGGGCCGCCTTGATCACGGCCCGCTTCACCGCGGCCTCGGCGAGGTCGGGCGTGGTCAGACCGCGGTCGGGACAGAAGCCGTTGGTGGCGAGGAAGACCACGTCGGCGTTGATCTCGGCGTACGAACCCAGCGCCCAGGCGTCGACCGCCGCGCGCGTACGGTGCCGGACCCGGCCGCCCACCAGATGCAGTGCGATGCCCGGGTGGTCGGCGAGCCGGGCGGCCACCGGCAGCGCGTGCGTCACGACGGTCAGCGCCGCGTCGACGGGTACGGCGGCGGCGAGCCGCGCGGTGGTGGTCCCGGCGTCGACGATCACATTGCCGTCGGCGGGCAGTTCGGCGAGGGCGGCCTGCGCGATGCGGTCCTTCTCGTCGGCGGAGAGGGCGTCGCGCTCGGCGAGGTCCGGCTCGAAGTCCAGCCGCCCCACCGGGATCGCCCCACCGTGCACCCGGCGCAGCAGCCCCGCCCGGTCCAGGGCCTTGAGGTCCCGCCGGACGGTCTCGGCCGTCACCTGGAACTCCTCGGCCAGGGACAGCACGTCGACCCGGCCGCTCTCCTGGGCGAGGCGGAGGATCTCCTGCTGACGCTCCGGTGCGTACATGTGGTTTCGTTTCCGTTTCATGCCCGAGTCTGTGGTTTCGCGCTCAGGTTACGTCTGGGGTGCGGGAATGTAAACACATTCGGGCGACGTATGGGCATGAACGGACGCGGCGGGCTCCTGCCGGGCGTGGGCACACGAGGGGGATGGGCGCACGCGCGGGCGGGGCGCACCGGTCACCGGTGCGCCCCGCCCGACGGTCCGGTCAGCGCGTGCCGGGCGCGTCCTCGGTCAGGGGGCGGGCCAGCAGGGGAGCGCCGGGGACCTGGTGGCCGCCGCTGGCGAGCATGCGGACCTCGCCCCGGTCGCTGATCTCGGCGCGGACGATCCCCGTCTCGTCCTCGTACACCGGGAACCCGCCGGCCCCCAGCCGGTCGGTCAGCCGGACGGAGACCACGTCGTCCGCGGCGCCGGACATCTGGAAGATCAGCTCGTAACGCTCGGTGTGCACCATCTGGTTCATGACGTTCTCCCGGCCGTGCGCGGAGAATACGGCCCTGCCGCCATTGTTTCGCACCCCGGCGTGGACCGCCCGGGGAGCGACGGCCAACGGGCGGAGCCGCCCGGTCGATCGGGTGACTCCGACCGGTAGGACAACATGACAGAAGGCGTGGAGGGCTAGGCATGCGTGCATGAGACTTGAGCCTCGACGAATGAACAGTGCCTCCTCCCGTTCCCGCACTCTCAAGGCGGTCGGCGCCCTCTCCCTGGCCGCGGCCACGGCCCTCCTGATGACCGGCTGCGGTCAGAGCTCGGACGGCGCGAGCAGCGCGGCCACCTCCGAGGCGGCCAAGGTCGTCCCGCAGAAGCAGACGACGACGCCGTCGGCCACCGCCCAGCTCACCGAGGACCAGCAGGAACGCAAGACGGTGCTCGACGCCACGAAGGTCACCTTCGACGACGCGGCCACCACCGCCACCGGCGAGGTAGCCGGAAGCAAGCTCGTCGAACTGGACCTGGAGGGTGTGGACGACGACGACAACCAGAGCCCCAGCCCCACCGCGACGGGCAGCCCCACGGGATCGCCCAGCCCGACCGGCTCCCCGAGCCCGACCGGAACCGGCAGCCCGAGCGCGAGCCCCGGCGCCGACGGCCCGGTCTGGGTCGCGGAGGTCGCGGAGAAGGACGGCACGATCCACACCGTCCGGATCAACGCGGTCGACGGCAAGGTGATCGAGGCCCGGGTCGACGCGGACCAGGACGCGGACGACAAGAAGCAGACGGCCGACTGGCTGGCCCAGGCCACCCAGACCCCGCAGCAGGCGGCCAAGGTCGCCACCGAGAAGAAGAAGGGGACGGTCACCTCCGTCAGCCTGGACGACAACGACGGCAAGGGCGTCATCTGGCAGGTCGACGTGGTCGGTTCCGACTGGAAGAAGACGACCTTCGACGTGGACGCCAAGAACGACACCATCGTCCGCGAGGAGACCGACGAGGACTGACCGCCTCACCACCCGACCCGCGAAGGGGTACGCCGGACACCCGGCGTACCCCTTCTTCCTGTACGCGCCGCCTTGTTGTGCGAGTTTGCCGGAATGGCAACTCTGATCGCGTCGGACGGGCACCGCGCCGCATGATCGCCGCGTACCCGCATCCGTCCCCGAGCCGAGGAGAAACGCCCATGCAGCCCGGATCTTCCGCCGCACCGCGCCACCGAACCGTCGAAGCGCCGCCCGGACGACTGCACCTGGTCGAGCAGGGCTCCGGCCCGCTGGTCCTCCTGGTGCACGGCTTTCCCGAGTCCTGGTACTCCTGGCGGCACCAGCTCCCGGCCCTCGCCGCGGCCGGCTACCGGGCGGTGGCGATCGATGTGCGCGGCTACGGCCGCTCCTCCAAGCCGGCCGAGACCGACGCCTACCGGATGCTGGACCTCGTGGCGGACAACGTCGCCGTCGTCCGCGCCCTCGGGGAGGAGAGCGCGGTGATCGTCGGCCACGACTGGGGCTCCACCATCGCCTCAGCCTCCGCCCTGCTCCACCCCGAGGTCTTCACCGCGGTGGCCCTGCTGAGCGTCCCCTACGCGCCGCCCGGAGGCCCCCGCCCCACCGACATCTTCAGCCGGATCGGCGGCCCCGAGCAGGAGTTCTACGTCTCCTACTTCCAGGAGCCCGGCCGTGCGGAGGCGGAGATCGAGCCCGACGTCCGGGGCTGGCTCGCGGGCTTCTACGCCGCCCTGTCCGCCGACACCATGCCCGCCCCGAACGATCCCGACCCGCACTTCGTCGCCCGTGGCGGCGGCCGGCTGCGCGACCGCTTCCCCACGGGGGCGCTTCCGGCCTGGCTGAGCGAGGACGACCTCGACGTCTACGCCGGGGAGTTCGAGCGCACGGGAATCACCGGAGCGCTGAACCGCTACCGCAGCATGGACCGGGACTGGGAAGACCTCGCCCCGTACCGCGGAGCCCCGGTCGAGCAGCCGTCCCTGTTCATCGGCGGCGCCCTGGACGCCTCCACCACCTGGATGTCCGACGCCATCGACGCCTACACCACCACCCTGCCCGGCCTCGCGGCCTCCCACCTCCTGGACGGCTGCGGCCACTGGATCCAGCAGGAGCGCCCCGACGACGTCAACCGGCTGATGACCGACTGGCTCGCCACCCTCCAGGGCTGAACCGGGCGGGCTGTCGGGGCACGATGACCTGTTCTAGTACGCGCCGCCCGGCTTCCGGCGGTCGAGCAGCCGGCAGACGAAGTCCTCCTGGAGCTTGCGGAGGGTGGCCAGCAGCCGCGGGTTCGTCGAACTGTTCACCTGGGAGGTGAGGGAGACGGTCAGGGAGCGTTTGCCGTCCTTGGTCGCCGCGGCCAGCTGGGTGTAGCCGGGGAAGTTGCCGGTGTGGCCGTACACGGTGCCGCAGCGCGTCGCGTACGAGAAGACGGCGAGACCGGCCTTGTTACGCCCGGGACCGGCGGGTTCGGAGCTGCCCGCCACGAACGACAACTGCTGTTTGCGGACCGCCGGGCCGAGCCCCAGCCCGCCGGCGTAACCGCGGATGAAGGTTCCCAGGTCCCGGGGCGTGGAGACGATACCGCCCGACGCCCACACACCCGAGGCGCTGAGCACCGTGCTGACGTCCTCCGGCGCGCCCGGCTCGTCCACCGCGTAGCCGTGCAGATAGGGCGTGGGCAGCCGGTAGCCCTGCGGGAGGCTGGTGTCGCGCAGGCCGAGCGGCCGGTAGACGAGTTCGGCGAGGAGCTTCTCGTACCGCTGACCCGTCACCGCCTCGGCCATCAGCGCCACGGCGATGTTGTCGGAGTTGGAGTAGCGGTACGCGGACCCGGGCCGGAACCGCAGCGGGTCCCCGGCGACGTAGTCCAGCAGCCGGCGGGAGTCGAAGTGCCTGCGGGGATCGGCCGTCAGCTCGGCGATGAACGTCGGGTCCTCGGTGTAGTCGGGGAGCCCGCTGGTGTGGTTCAGGAGCTGGCGCAGTGTCACCCGGTGCCAGGCGGCGGGCAGCCTGGGCAGCCGCCGGCCGATGGTGTCGTCGAGACCGAGCGCGCCCCGCTGGGTGAGTTGCAGGGCGACCGAGCCGCTGAAGGCCTTCGCCGTGCTGGCGATCCGCATGTGGTCGGTGGTCCGGGGCGGGCGCCCGGTGCCGAGCTGCGAGGTACCCGCCCGGTACACCTCGCTCCGGCCGTCGGCCGTGAGGACGGCGATGGCGCCGGGCGGCCCGCCCGGGGTGTCCACGAGCGCCTGGAGCCCGCGCCGCAACGCGGGGTCGGCCGGTCCGTGCGGGCCGCCGCCCCCGTCCGGGCCTCTGTCACCGCCCGCGTGGGCCGGGCCGCTCATCAGCCCGGCGAGCGATGCGGCGGCGAGGGCGGCGACGACGGCCCTCCGCCGCCGGGGCCGAGGGCGGGGGAGCGGGGCGTCCGAGTGGGAACGTGCGGGCACGGGGGCCTCCTGAAGGCGGTGGGCGAAAGGCGGAGCGGTACGGTCCGCTCCCGCGAGCCCCAGCATCGGGCGGCCGGACCGTGCTTGCCCCCGAGGTGGACCATCCGGGCGACCACCGCCACACCCCCGGCGTCAGGCCGCGTGCCCGGCCCTGCCCGCTCTGCCGCCGCTCCTGGCCGCCGCTCTCTCCGGCGCGGCGGTCAGTGGGCCGGGGGAGCGCCCCCGCTCAGATCCAGGACGTACCGCCGCCCGGGGCGGTCGCCGAACATGACGTCCTCCAGCGGCTCGAACCCCGTACGTGCCAGCACCGCGCGGGAGCCCGTGTTGTCCAGCGTCGTCTCGGCGCGCAGCGAGGTGAGCCCGTACTCCTCGACCGCCAGCACACAGATCTGCTGGACCGCCCAGGTGGCCAGCCCCTGGCCCGCGGCCTTCTCCGCTATCCGGTAGCCGAGCTCGGCCGAACCGTCCCGCACCTCGACGAGGTTGATCCGGCCGAGGACGCCGCCGTCGCCGTCCTCGATGAGGTGGAGGTGGTGCAGCCCCGCGTCCTGCTCGGCGAGCAGGACGCGATGGCGTTCGGCGAACTCGGCGAAATAGGCGTCGCCCCGGTCGGTGATGGACGCGGCGAAGTAGGTCCGGTTCTCCCGCTCGAAGGCGAGCAGAGCCTCGGCATGGTCGGGGCGGAGTCGGCTGATCGACGTCATACCCGGGATGCTAAGCCCACGCTCCCCCGGGGTGTCTCCCCGATTCACCGGCCACATCCTGCCGGACTGTCCGACGGGAAGGGCCGGACTGGACCTAGCCGGGGTTCCCGCGCTCCAGCGCGAGGGCCAGGCCGCGTTCGGCGTCGTCGGCCGATGCGCGCCGGTAGGCCCGCTCGTACGCCGAGTCACCTGCGGCCTGCCGGGCCCTCAGCTCCCACTGCTCGCGGATCGCCCCGAGCTCCGGGGTGCCCCGGTGCGGGTGGCCGATCATGCGCCAGTAGGCGTGCCCCGTACCGGACGCCCGGGCCGCGGCCACCCCGTTCCCCTGGGCGGCGATGGCTCCTGCGAGCAGATCGAGACCGAGCGCGATGCCGAGGCTGTCGTGGAGCTCGTGCTTGCTCGCGAGCATCGCGCGAGCGTGGCTCTCCGCATGACGGGGACGGCCCTGGAGAAGGTGTATGAGGGCGAGCTGATGATCGGCGTACGCCCGTGCCCAGTGCTCGCCGAACCGCAGACTGATCCGCTGGAGCCGCATGGCCTCCTCGTACGCCTCGTCGAGCCGACCGAGCGCCGACAGGGCGAACAGGCGTATCACCCGGCAGCGGAGCTGCGAGGGCGTGTCGGCCGGGTCCCCCGGGTGGTCCTTCAGCGCGCGGTCGCTGACCGAGTACGCCGTGAGCGGCCGGCCCATCATCAGATACGTGAAGCTCACGGAGTGGGCCGCGAGGAGCACCGACTCCGGGGCCTCCTCGCGGCGGGCCGCCTGCTCGCACTCCTCGCCGGTGCGGCGGGCCGCCTCGTGGTCGCCCTGGAGCGTCAGCGTGATCCCCAGGGCCCAGAGCGCCCGGGTGCGGTGCGGGCCGGAGGAGAGCGGCAGGGCGAGCACCCGTTCCAGGTACGTACGGGCCTGGTGCAGATGGCCGCAGCAGCTCCAGAAGAGACCGGCGCACCCGGCCATCTCCATCGCCATCTCCGGGTCCTCGGCCAGCAGATGGTCCAGGGCCGCGCACAGGTCCGCGTGGGTGTCGGCGATCCGGTGGTACCAGAGGACCTGCGAGGGCCCGAGCCACCCCGCGTACGCCTGGACGGCGACATGGGCGAAGTGCCGGGCGTGACGGTCGGCGAGGAGCGCGTCCTCCGCCAGCTCCGCCAGCCACATCGCCCCGTACTCGCGCAGCGTGTCCAGCATCCGGTAGCCGTCCCCGGTCCGCCGGAGCACGGACTGGTCGGCCAGGCGTTCCAGCGCGGGCGCGACGGCCTCCGCCTCCAGCGGCCCGCCCGCGCACACCGCCTCCGCGTCCGGCGCCGTGATGACGCCCCGGAAGACGGAGAGCCGTGCCCACAGCAGCCGCTCCAGCGGGGCGCAGAGCTCGTGGCTCCAGCCGATGGTGGTGCGCAGGGCCCGGTGGCGGCGCGGCCAGACGGTGTCGTCGGTGAGGTCCTCCGCCCGGGAGGCCAGCCGCCCGGTGATCTCCTGCGCGCTGCTCTCGCGGAGCTGGGCACAGGCCAGTTCGACGGCGAGCGGTATGCCGTCGAGGCGGCGGCAGATCTCGGCGACGGCGGCCGTGCTCGCGGGATCGTCGAGCGAGACATCGGGAGCGACGGCGGCCGCGCGTTCGCGGAAGAGCCGGGCGGCCTCGTCGCCGTCGTCGCCCGCGGACAGAGGGGGCACCTCGACGCACCTCTCGCCCGCCGAACCCAACGGCTCCCGGCTGGTGGCCAGGACCGTCAGCCCCGGGGCCGCGGCGAGCAGTTCGGTGACGAGCCGGCCGCAGGGGCCGACGATCCGCTCGCAGCAGTCGAGGACGAGGAGCAGCTCTTTGCCGGACAGCCATTCACCGAGCGCTGCCACCGGCCGGCGCGGACTGTGGTCCAGGAGCCCGACGCCGTCGCAGACCGTCGTGGCGAGCAGCTGGTCGTCGTGGAGATGGGAGAGGTCGGCCCACCAGACGCCGTCCGTGTACCGGCCCTGGGCACGCTCGGCGGTGCGCAGGGCCAGCCGGCTCTTGCCGACCCCGCCGCTGCCGGTGAGCGTGACCAGCCGATGATCTCGAAGTGCCCGTTCGATGCTGACCAGTTCGCTGGTGCGGCCCACGAAACTGGTCGTCACGACGGGAAGGTTGCCCATCACGGGGACATCCTGCCTCGCCCGGGCCCACCGCCTCCGTTCATAGCGAAAAGCAGTCAGAAACGGCCGACAATGCATCTCTTTCGATCGGCGAGCGGCATTGATCGAAAGGTGTGGCGGTGCCCCGGTAGTTGTGGTGCTGCTCAGACGTCGAGAACGGCCGCCAGTGAATCGAGGGCTCCCAGCGGATCGGGGCCGACCGGAGCCAGCACGGTGTCGGTGACTCCCGCCGTCCGTAGCCCGTCGAGACGGGCCCGGGCCTCCGCAGGCGTCCCGGCCACGGCGAGCCGGGCGACCCAGCCGTCGGGCATGCGCGTCACGAACTCCTCGCGGCTCGCGCACCCGGCCCGCAGCGCGACCAGTTCGTCGGCGAACGGGAGCGGCGCGATGTGCGCGTGCCAGTCGGGCTCGCCGATCCACTCCAGACCCGGGCGGGCGGCGGCCAGCGCAGCGGCCGGATCGGCGTCGACGGACGCGATGTTGTACGCGACGAGCCGGTGGGGGCCCTCGGCGGCGATGTGTCCGAGCGCCGCCCGCGCGTACTCCGGGGCGACCGGCTCCGCGAGGACCGTCCCGTCAGCCACCTCACCGGCGAGCGCCAGGGACTTGGGGCCGCGTACGCCCGCCAGGATGTCGGGCACGACGTCGGGCAGCGCGCTGCGGTCGAGCTGTACGCCGTCGAGGTGCACGTACTCCCCGCGAAGCTGGAGCAGTTCGCCCCGGAGCAGGGCCCTCAGGGCGTCGACGTACTCGCGGAGGAAGGTGAGCGGGCTGCGGGGCCACTGGCCGACGCTGCGCATCCAATGGGGCATACCGTGCCCCACGGTCACGTCGATCCGGCCGGGGAAGAGCTGCGCCAGCGACGCGATCTCCAGCGCGGCGAACGCCACGTTGCGGGCTCCGGCGGGCAGCAGTCCGATGCCGACCCGGATCCGGTCGGTGGACGCCAGCACGGCGGCCGCCTGGGCGATGCCGCCACGGAAGCCGAGGTCCTCGACCACCCAGACGGCGTCGAACCCCAGCTCCTCGGCCCGTCGCGCGTACGGCAGGACGCGGTCGGCGGGCAGGTCGCGCGGCAGCAGGACGCCCACGGTCCGGTCGGCGGCGGGGGAACGCACAGGTGCTCTCCTTCGGTCGGCGGCCGGACGGCGGCGAACACTCCGTCCACCACGCAGCCCCGGCCTGCGAGGACAGACAAGCAGACAGCGAGGCACCGAGGGCCCGCGGGGCGGGGGACGGCGACGGCGAGGCGCTGTCATACCCCTGCGCTACGTTGCTGACATGACGCAATTCGTACTCGTGGCAGGGGCTTGGCTCGGTTCGTGGGCGTGGCGCGACGTGGAGCCCGACCTGCGCGCGGCCGGTCACGCGGTCCACCCGTTGACGCTGTCGGGGCTCGCCGACAAGCGGGGGACGGCGGCGGGGTTGCAGACACACGTCCAGGACATCGTCGACGAGGTCGAGCGCCTCGGCCTGCGCGATGTGGTGCTCGTCGGCCACAGCTACGCGGGTATCCCGGTCGGGCAGGCGGCCGAGCGGATCGGTGACCGGCTCGCCCGCGTGGTCTTCGTCGACTCCAACGTCCCGGTCGACGGCGAGTCGTTCGTCTCCGGCTGGCCGGACGGCCGGGCCGGTGTGGAGGCCGCCATCGCCGCCAACGAGGGCTTCTGGCCGTCGCCGGCCGCCGACGACTGCGCGGACCAGGGCCTCACGGACGAGCAGATCGCCCGGTTCATCGGCGGCGCGACACCCCACCCCGGCGCCACGCTCACCGATGCCGCCGTCCTGGCAGGCCCGTTGGGGCTGCTGCCCGCGACGTACGTCAAGTGCCTGCTCGACTGGCCCGAGCCGAGCCCCGAGGTGGCCGAGCTGCTGACGAGCGAGCGCTGGCGGCTGGTCACGATGGACACTGGCCACTGGCCGATGTTCTCGCAGCCGCGCGAGCTGGCCCGGATCCTGCTCGACGCGGCGGGAACGGAGGGGTGACGATGCCGAGCTCACCGGAAGAGCCGGCCACGGAGCACCCGGAGATCACGTTCATCGGTTGCGCGCGGTGCGGCACCCTCATCGCGGGCCTCGACGGGCGGTACGCCTGCTCGGGCTGCGGCTGGGTCAACGAGTGGACCGAGGGCCACCGCCCGCTGCCCGAGGCCCGCCGCCGCACCTGAGCCCCTCCGGCGAGCGGCATCACGACCGACGCCACCCCGACCCGACGACCCGACCACACCTCGACCTGACGACCTGGCGGCCGCCCGGCCGCGGAGGAGCCCCTGCCATGCCCCACCCGCACGACGCCGACCCGGTCCGCGCCTCCCTGGCCGGGGTCGCCGCCCTGCTCGCCCCGGCGCACCCCGGCGTCGCCGAGGAGGTGCTCCGCGCCCACGACAGCCCGCACGACTACGTGAGCGCCTTCGCGGACCGGCTGGACGACCGGGGCATCGACGAGCCGTTCGACGGACTCGCCTGGATCGCGCTCGTCGACGCGCTCGCCGCACACGGCCTGCTCGCGGAGTTCGACTGGAAGGAGGACCCCCAGGAGATCCGGGCTCAGCTGCGCAAGCTGGAATCGCGGCCCTCCGTGGACCCATGGGCCCTCTTCGAGGCCGACGCGGCCACCACCCTGCCGACCGACGAGTTCCTGGAAGCCTGCGGCCGCCACTACCGCGAGACCGGTGCGGCTCTGGCCGTCCTCGACATCGAATCCGACTGCTACCCGGTGGTCGGTCTGCGGGCGGCCCGGGCCGACGAGCTGACCGCGCTCGCGGGCCGGGCGGGCTTTCCCGTGCACCACCTCGGCACGGACTCCCGCAGGCCGTGACGGAGATCTCGCCCGCGGCCTCCGGGCCGCTACGGACCGGTGTTCCAGCAGGTGCGGCGGGGTCCGCGCGCCGGAACGGAATCGCGAGCGCCGCCGCCCACCACGTACACTCGCCCCCGCCTCCGCTGACCGGCAGAGGCGTTCCGCATCCGACCGACGGGGAAGCACACCGTATGAGTTCCGCAGACAGCACCGAAGCACCGATCTACGCCGGCCTCGTCGAGGAGCAGGGCGACGTGCCCGCCGAAGTGCGCCGGGTGGCCGAGGAAGTCCTGCGCGAGGCCGACCGCGCCCTCGACTTCGGCACCGTACGAGCGGCCGCCGCAGCCCGATAGCAGCGAGCCGCCGGACCTCCGGTCGCAGCCGCCCGAGGGCGGCCATGTCCATCACGGGACGATAAACGTCCTGCAACTATTGCCATATTCTTGCGTTCGCGACGCGATGGTTTGCTGAAGAACCGTCGCCGGTGGATGTGGGTGAGGCCGCGGCAGCCCGGGCGCCCGTACGACGGGCCCGACACCACCGCGGCCCCCCGGCCACCCGCTGCGATCGCCCCGGCGGCCGTGCTTCGGTGAGCGGTCCACGCACCCGTGTGGAGAGCGCTCCCAGCCGGCCGCCGAGGGGCGGAAATCCGCTCGTCATGCCGCCCGCGCCGCGTCTGCGGGCGGTGCGGGCACCGTGAAGCGCCGCCCGCCGGATAGGGGCCCGCATGTCTCCGGCCCCGTGAACCCCCGGGGCGGCTCCCCGTGACCGCGTCAGAGGCACCTCCGCGCTCACCGCGAACTCACTCCTTGCCCGCCCCCGGCTTGCCCCGGAACCGCCGTCGATCCGACCGTTTCCGTCAGTCGGCGCAGCACCCTACCGGCAGAGGCTGTCAAAGAATTACGAAACCCGCGCGACATCTTGCGGACATTCGTCGGCGGTGGTTGAGTGTGGGTCGCCGCACAGCTCGGGGCTGTCGGCTTCCCGCACTCCTGCCCTAAAGGGGTCCACCGATGAGAAGTTCTGTTCTTCGTCGTACCTGCACCGCCGCCATCGCCACCGCACTGGCCGTCACCGGCCTGGCCGCCTGCAACTCCGAGGGCGACAGCGCGGCGGACGGCAAGACGCGCATCACGGTCAACTGCTGGCCCCAGCCGAGTGCGAAGATCGACCACAAGCGGTTCGACGAGGACGTCAAGACGTTCGAGAAGCAGAACCCCGACATCGACGTCGTCGCGCACGACGCCTTCCCGTGCCAGGACCCCAAGACCTTCGACGCGAAGCTCGCCGGTGGTCAGATGGAAGACGTCTTCTACACGTACTTCACCGACACCGAGCGCGTCGTCTCCATCAACCAGGCCGCCGACATCACCGAGTACGTCAAGGACCTCAAGGCGTACAAGGACATAGCCCAGCCCCTGCGCGACGCCTACACCGTCGACGGCAAGATCTACGGCATCCCGCGCACCAACTACTCCATGGGCCTGCTCTACAGCAAGCCGCTCTTCACCAAGGCCGGGCTCGACCCCAGCAAGCCGCCCACCACCTGGGCAGAGGTCCAGACCGCGGCCAAGAAGATCGCCGCGCTCGGCGACGGGACCGTGGGCTTCGCCGAGTACAGCGCGCAGAACCAGGGCGGCTGGCACTTCACCGCCTCGATCTACTCCCAGGGCGGCGCGGTCGTCAGCGAGGACGGCAAGAAGGCCACGGTCGACACCCCCGAGGGCAAGGCCGTCCTGCAGAATCTCAAGGACATGCGCTGGCGCGACAACTCCATGGGCGCCAAGCAGCTCCTCATCATCAACGACACCCTCCAGATGATGGGCTCCGGCAAGCTCGGCATGTACCTGGCCGCCCCCGACAACGTCCCGCGCATCGTGAAGGAGGCCGGCGGCACGTACGAGGACCTCGCCTTCGCCCCGATGCCCGGCGGCAAGGGCACCCTCATGGGCGGCGACGGCTACATGTTCAACAAGAAGGCCACCCCCGAGCAGATCAAGGCCGGCCTCAAGTGGCTGGAGTGGACCTTCCTCACCCCCGGCCAGGGCTACATGAACAACTACGCCCGCGCCGCCTCGGACAAGTCCCCGGTCGGCCTGCCCGAGCCGCGGCTGTTCACCGGCGCCACCGACGCCAAGGACCAGGAGCTGAAGAAGGCGTCCGCCAACGTGCCGGTCGAGAACTACCAGGCCTTCATCGACGGCGGCCAGCAGCTCGACATGAAGCTGGAGCCCAAGCACGGCCAGCAGATCTACGCGGTCCTCGACGGCGCCGTCTCGGCCGTCCTGACGAAGAAGGACGCGGACATCGACGCCCTGCTCAAGGACGCCCAGTCCAAGATCGACGGAATCCTGGCCCGAGGCTGAACGCCATGAAGACCACCTCCCTCCCCGCAGCGCCCGCGAGAGGGCGGTCCGCCGGTGCGACGCCTCCCCCAGGGGACGCGCGCCCGGCGGGCCGCGGGCCCCGGCCACCGCTGCGCAGGAAGATCGCCGACCAGGCCACCGCGTACGGGTTCCTGATCGGCGGGCTGCTCTGCTTCATCCTGTTCTCGTGGTACCCGGCGGTCCGGTCGGTGATCATCGCGTTCCAGAAGTACACCCCCGGCTCCGACCCCGAGTGGGTCGGCACCGCGAACTTCACCCGGGTCTTCCAGGACCCGGAGTTCACGGCCGCCTGGCGCAACACGCTCACCTTCACCGTGCTCGCCCTGGTCATCGGGTTCGCCATTCCCTTCGTCATGGCGCTCGTCCTCAACGAACTCCGGCACGCCAAGGCGTTCTTCCGGGTCGTCGTCTACCTTCCCGTGATGATCCCGCCGGTCGTCAGCGCCCTGCTGTGGAAGTGGTTCTACGATCCGGGCGCCGGCCTGGCCAACGAGGTGCTCGGCTTCCTCCACCTGCCGACGTCGAACTGGACCAACGGCGCCGACACCGCGCTCGTCTCGCTGGTCATCGTCGCCACCTGGGCCAACATGGGCGGCACCGTCCTCATCTACCTCGCCGCCCTCCAGGGCATACCCGGCGAGCTGTACGAGGCGGCCGAGCTCGACGGCGCGTCCGTCTGGCAGCGCGTCCGGCACGTCACGATCCCGCAGACCCGCTTCATCATCCTGATGCTGATGCTCCTTCAGGTCATCGCGACGATGCAGGTGTTCACCGAACCCTTCGTCATCACCGGCGGCGGCCCGGAGAACTCCACCGTCACCGTGCTCTACCTCATCTACAAGTACGCCTTCCTCTACAACGACTTCGGCGGCGCGTCCGCCCTCACCGTGATGCTCCTCCTGGTGCTCAGCGCGTTCTCCGCCCTGTATCTGCGACTCACCCGCACCGACTGAGAGGAGCGTCGCCCGCCATGACCCAGACAGCTCCGCCCCCGGTGGCCAAGCCGCCCGCCGTCCGCGCCAAGCGCTCCGGCGAGACCCCGGCCGCCCGCTCCGTACGCACCGTCATCTCCCCGCTGGCGCTCGCCGGACGCCGCGGCAAGGTCACGTACTGGTCGGTGTTCACCCTCGTCGTCCTGCTCTTCGCGTTCGCGTTCCTCTTCCCCGTCTACTGGATGGTCACGGGCGCGATGAAACCGCCCGAGGAAGTCGTGCGCACCCCGCCCACCCTCGTCCCCGAGCAGTGGCGGGTGAGCGGCTACACCGACGCCTGGGATCTGATGCGGCTGCCGACCCACCTGTGGAACACGGTCGTCCAGGCGACCGGCGCCTGGGTGCTGCAGATCGTCTTCTGCACCGCCGCCGCCTACGCCCTGTCCAAGCTCAAGCCGGCCTTCGGCAACGTGATCCTCGGCGGCATCCTCGCCACCCTCATGGTGCCGGTGCAGGCCCTCGTCGTACCGAAGTACCTCACCATCGCCGACATGCCGCTGATCCACGTCAACCTGCTGAACGACCCGCTGGCCATCTGGCTGCCGGCCGTCGCGAACGCCTTCAACCTCTATCTGCTCAAACGGTTCTTCGACCAGATCCCGCGCGACGTCCTGGAAGCCGCCGAGATCGACGGGGCCGGCAAGCTGCGCACCCTCTGGTCCATCGTCCTGCCCCTGTCGAGGCCGGTGCTCGGCGTCGTGTCGATCTTCGCGCTGGTCGCCGTGTGGCAGGACTTCCTCTGGCCGCTGATGGTCTTCTCCGACACCGAGAAGCAGCCGATCAGCGTCGCCCTCGTGCAGCTCTCGCAGAACGTCCCGCTGACCGTGCTGATCGGGGCCATGGTCATCGCGAGCATCCCGATGGTCCTGATGTTCCTGGTCTTCCAGCGGCACATCATCGCCGGAATCAGCGCGGGCAGCACCAAGGGCTGACCCACGCCACCCCGGTGGCGCAACCCCCCAGGACCCGCCGCCGTCCCCGGCCTTCCCGCCCCGCTCCGGGGCGGCGGCGTCAGATCCGCCAGCTCCCTCGCTCCTCCCTGTCGCGCGTACCGGCCCACCCCGTCGGCGACCGCGCCCGCCCGAAAGGAACCCGCCTTATGGAAGGCAGCCAGCTCGCCGCCGACGACTGGTGGCGCTCGGCCGTCATTTACCAGGTCTACGTCCGCAGCTTCGCCGACGGCGACGGCGACGGCACCGGCGATCTGGCGGGCGTACGGTCCCGGCTGCTCTACCTGGCCGAACTCGGCGTCGACGCTCTCTGGTTCACCCCCTGGTACCTGTCGCCGATGGCGGACGGCGGATACGACGTCGCCGACTACCGGGCCATCGACCCCGCCTTCGGCAACCTCGCCGAGGCCGAGAAGCTCATCGCCGAAGCCCGCGAGGCCGGCATCCGCACCATCATCGACATCGTCCCCAACCACGTCTCCGACCAGCACGTCTGGTTCAAGGCGGCACTCGCCGCGGGCCCCGGCAGCCCGGAGCGTGAACTCTTCCACTTCCGCCCCGGCCGCGGCGCACACGGCGAACTGCCCCCCAACGACTGGGAGAGCGAGTTCGGCGGGGTGCCCTGGACCCGTGTCGAGGACGGCGAGTGGTACCTCCACCTGTTCGCCACCGAGCAGCCCGACCTCAACTGGGCGCACCCCGCCGTACGCCAGGAACACGAGGACGTCCTGCGCTTCTGGTTCGAGAGAGGCGTCGCGGGGGTGCGCATCGACTCCGCCGCCCTCGTGGCCAAGGACCCGGCCCTCCCCGACCTCGAAGGACACCAGGGGCCCCACCCGTACGTCGACCGCGACGAGCTGCACGACATCTACCGGCTCTGGCGGGCCATCGCCGACGAGTTCGGCGGCATCTTCGTCGGCGAGGTCTGGCTGCCCGACGCGGAGCGCTTCGCCCGCTACCTCCGCCCCGACGAACTGCACACCGCCTTCAACTTCACCTTCCTCAGCTGCCCCTGGGACAGCGGGCTGCTGCGCCGCGCCATCGACGACACCCTCGCCGAACACGCCCCGGTCGGCGCCCCCGCCACCTGGGTCCTCTGCAACCACGACATCACCCGCACCGTCACCCGCTACGGTCGCGAGGACACCGGATTCGCCTTCACGGCCAAGGCGTTCGGCGTCCCCAGCGACCTGGAGCTCGGCACCCGCCGCGCCCGCGCCGCCGCCCTCCTCTCGCTCGCCCTGCCCGGCTCGGTCTACCTCTACCAGGGCGAGGAACTGGGCCTGCCCGAGGCCGACGTACCGCTGGACCGCATCCAGGACCCCATGTACTTCCGCTCCCAGGGGCGGGCCCCCGGCCGCGACGGCTGCCGCACCCCGCTGCCCTGGGCGACCGGGGAACCCTTCGCGGGCTTCGGCTCCACCGTGGAACCCTGGCTTCCGCTGCCCGCCGACTGGCCGTCCCGCGCGGCCGACCTCCAGGAGCGGGACCCCGGCTCCATGCTGGCCCTCTACCGCGAGGCCCTGCGGCAACGGCGCTCCCTGCCCGCCCTGCACACCGAACCGCTGCGCTGGCTGAGCGAGGAGCCCGGCCTCCTCCTGTTCGCGCGGGGCGAGCACCTGATCTGTGCCGTCAACCTCGCCGAGCACCCCGCACAGCTCCCTGCCCACACCGGGATCCTGCTCAGCAGCGGCCCCCTGGACGCCGACGGCCTGCTGCCCCGGGACACGGCGGTGTGGCTGGCCGTCTGAACCGGGGCGCCCCGGCGCGCCCGATGCGAGGGCGATCGCCCCAGGGGGCCTGAGTATCCGCACTCAGGCCCCCGGCCCCGCCCGCCACGACGATGAGGACGTGGCGGGCGAAGCTCGGAAGGGCGGGCCCCGCACCGCACCGCCGTCCACCGGGACGGCCGCGCCCGCCGGACCCAGGGAGAACTGTGCTCAGCCGCATCGCCGCCGCCGTCGTCCCCTCGCTCGGACGCCTCACCGTCACGTCCGACCACGCCACGGCCCCCGCCGCCGGCAGCATCATCGTCGCCAACCACACCTCCCTGGCCGACCCGGGCATCGTCCTCGCCGCACTGCAGCGCCTCGGCGTCGAACCCGTCGTCATGGCCACCGCGGGCCTGTGGCGCATCCCGGTCCTCGGCCATCTCCTGGAGCAGGGCGGCCACGTGCCCGTGCACCGCAACACCCACCGGGCGGCGGACGCCCTCGACGCGGCCGCCGTCGCGCTCAGGGACGGCCGCCATCTGCTCATCTACGGCGAAGGGCGACTGCCCTGCCGCCTGGACGCGGCAGAGGCTCCGCCGGAGAGCTTCCGCAGCGGCCTCGCCCGCCTCGCGCACGCCTCCGGGGCCCCCGTCGTGCCGCTCGGCCAGGCGGGCGCCCGCCGGGTGACCTCGGGCCGGTGCGTCAAACAGATCTCCGGGATCCTCACCGCCCCGGCCCGCCGCCCCCGCCTCCACGTCCACATCGGCTCCCCGCTCCAGCTCCCGCCGGAGGTCGAGACGGCGACCGCCACGGCCCGTGCGGCCGTCACCGCCGCCTGGCGCACCGCCGCGCACCACCTCGGCGAACCCGCGGCACTCACCGGACGCTGAAAGCGCCGCCCGACAGGGCCCGACGTGCTGCGGGTTCAGGGCGGCGGGCTACTTCGCGTCCCGGGCCACCTGCTCCAGGCGCTGCCGGTAGCCCTCCCACCACGCGCGGTCGCCCGGCGGCATGTTGTCGTTGCCGGACCGCAGCCCGACCGACCCGTCGACGAGCTCCCGCACGACGTCTGCGTGCCCGGCATGCCGCTGGAGGTCGGAGATCACATGGACCAGGATCTGGTGCAGCGTCACGCGGCTCCGCTCGTCGGGCCACCACGCCACCCGGCCGACCGCGTCGAGCGGCAGCTCGGCGATCGTCGCGTCCGCGTGCTCCGTCACCCGGCGGTGCAGCGCGAGGATGTCCTCACGGGATTCGTCGGCGGTCGCCCACATGTCCTGGTTCACCTCGGCGTCGTCCTCGAAGGCGGGCACCACCTCGCCGAACGGCCTCCCGAACGTGTCGCCGAAGTAGCCCAGCTCCACCCCGGCGGCATGCTTGACCAGTCCGAGGAGATTCGTGCCCGTCGGCGTCAGAGGACGGCGGACGTCGTACTCCGACAGCCCTTCCAGCTTCCACAACAGGGCATCGCGAGCGGACTGGAGATAGCGCTGGAGGTCGGCCTTCGGCTGCGAAAGGGTCATGCGTGCAGTCTGTCACCGGGCACTGACAACCCACCTTGGCGCTGGCCGGGGCAGCGGCGCGCACCCCGCCCGTCCCGGGGCACCTCCCGGGTGGCGGCGGCGCCCGGGGCGGCGTAGGTATGGAGGCGTGCTGCTCCGAGGACGTACGACACCATGGAGCGTACCGGTCTGTGAACGGCCGGTGACCAGCAGGCCCACCCGGCCGGACCCCCGTCGGCGTCCGCCGGGTCACCACCGGGGGCGAGGAGACGGATCCCGATGACCGAGGCAGAGCAGAGCACCCCGGTGCACGGGATCCCGTGCTGGGTCAGCCTCATGACCCGGGACCTGCGGGCCGCCCAGGACTTCTACGGGACCGTTCTCGGGTGGACCTTCCGCTCCGGCACCCTCGGCGAGGGCTTCTCCGTCGCCCATGTCGACGCCCTGCCCGTCGCCGGCATCGGGCAGATCGCCCCCGGCCTGCCCACGGCCGTCTCCTGGACCCCGTACTTCGCCGTCCCGGACGTCGACACCGCCGCGTCCCGCGTCCGGGAACGGGGCGGCACCATCGCCGTCGGCCCGATCCGGATCGGCCCCGGACGGGGAGCCATGGCCGCCGACCGGGAAGGGGCCGCGTTCGGTTTCTGGGAGGGCCGGACCCCACCCTGGTCGTTCGGCCGCGACAGCGCGCCTGCCTCCCTCGAACTGCGCACGAGCCACGCCTTCGACTGCGCGATCTTCTACGCCGAGGTCTTCGGCTGGGCCTCCGAGGAACCCGGCGGCTGCGAGGTCGGCTACGCCTACCGGCAGGACACGGTCGTCGTCCGGCAGGGCGGCCGCACCGTGGCCACCCTGCGCGGCGGCGGGGACGCGTCGTCCCCCGACCCCCTGCTGCGCCCGCGGTGGCACGTCCGCTTCCAGGTCGAGGACCTGGAAGCGGTCATCGATGCCGCCCGCGCGGCGGGCGGCACGGCCGGCCCGCCGGTGGACTCGCCCGCCGACGGAAGCGAAGCGGTCGTCAGGGACCCCGACGGCGCCGTCTTCACCGTCTGCGCCCACCCGGCGTGACCGTCCCGTAAAGGCCTCAGCAGGTGCGGAACGCGTATCCGGGCCGCCCGGCCGGGACGACGTCGAGATCCCGGCGCACCACCGAGACCTTCGCTCCCACGGACGAGCAGGCCTCGGTGAAGTCACGGTCCGTGTACTCCACGACGAAGACCCTGTTGCCGTACGCGGAGGCGTAATCCGCGCATTCGTCGTAGCGGCCGCACTCCTCGGCGACGGCGAAGTCGAACCCGATCTTCTTCCGCTGCCCCAGCAGGTCCGTGGTGTTCTTCTGGCCGATCGCCAGACCCGCCGTGTGCGCACGGTCGGCCAGGAGCTTCGCGAACGCCGCGTTGTGCGCACGGGTCAGCAGACCGTCGGACCGCTCGTAGGAGTCGAGGTTGTCGGGCTCCACCGCCTGGAACCCGGACGTGGCGCAGCCGCTGATCCATCCGCCGACGATCTTCGCCAGCCGCGTGCGCTTGGCCGCGGTCGAGGTGTCGAGCAGCGCCTCGCCCCAGGCCTCGTCGTTCACCAGGTCGCCGTCGGCGTCGCGCAGCAGCAGATCGGGGTTCTTCTTCTCCCACCAGTCCAGGGCGTCGGGCTGCGTCTGGAAGGCGTTGACGTAACAGACGTTGTAGAGGCCCTTGGCGGGCTTGGCGCCGCGGTCCCGGGAGAGCGCCTTGACCCCGGTGGGCGGGGTGTACGCGCCGCCGATCTGGTAGTCGAAGGCCGCGTTCGCCGTGGGCGGTACGACCTTCGGCGCGGCCTTCGCCGGGGAGCCCGTGGCGGAGGCGTGGGACAGGAGCAGCCCCGCTCCCGTCGCCAGCGCGGCCCCTCCGGCCAGGGCGGCGAGGGTCCGCTTGCGGCGGAGCAGAGGACGGACGGCGTGCTGGGGCATACGGACTCCCGTGCGTGGGCTTCGAACCTTCCCCCGCATCATGGACGGCCGATCATGAGCGAATCGTGAGGGCCGGGCCCCCGCCGCGCCGACGGCCCGGCCGCGACCGGGCGGGTGCGAGCCGCAGCACGAACTCCGCGCCGCCGCCGGGACGGGCCCGGACGGTGAGTTTCCCCCGGTGCACCTCCGCGATGCGCCGCACCAGCGAGAGACCGATCCCCGTGCCCCCGCCCGGCGAGCTGAACCGCTCCATCAGCTCCGGCAGCCGGTCCGGATCCACCCCGGGGCCCCGGTCGGCGACCCACACCTCCGGCCCGCGCACGGTCACCACCAGTTCCGCCCCGTCCGAGGCCCGTCCGTGCCGCACCGCGTTGTCCAGAAGATTGCGCACCGCGACCCGCACCAGAGCGGCGTCGGCTTCGGTCACCGACTCCTCCAGCCGCAACCGAGGGCGGGGCCCGCTCTCCGGCAGCTCCGCGCACACCTCTTCGACGAGCTGGTCCAGCCGCAGCGGCTCCGTCCGTACGGTGTCGACGGCGGCCTCCAGCCGGCCCCGGGCCAGCAGGTTCTCCACGACGTCGGCCATCCGGTCCGCCGCCCGCCGGATCCGGGGCAGGTGGGCGTCGAGAGCACCGCCCGGGGAGCCCGCGGCCACCTCCACCGACCCGCGCATCACGGCGACCGGGGTCCGCAGCTCGTGCGCGGCGTCAGCCAGCAGCCGTTCCTGCTGCTCCAGCGCCTGCCAGGCCGGGCGCATGCTGCGCCCCGAGAGCACGTGCCCCGTCACCGCGGCCAGGGCCGTCAGCGCACCGGCCCCGACGACGAGGGAGAGCACCAGACTGCGGTGCTCGGCCGCGCCGCGCTCCGGATCGCCCACCGCGACGGCCGCGCCCGCCACCTCGTCGGTGGCGTCGTGGTAGAAGGGCACGGCCAGCAGCCGCACCGGTTCTCCCGAGCGGTCGCGCGCACCGGCCCGCACCGGCCCTTCCGCCTCCATCGCCGAACGGGCCATCGCGTCGATCGCCCCGGCCGCCACGGCGAACTGCGCGGTGCGGCCCCGGAACACGGTGACCGGACCACCATCGGGCCGCTTTTCCAGCACCAGGATCTGCGGGGTTCCCGTGGTCGCCTCGTCGTCCTGGAGGCCGTCCAGCCGGATCCGGTCGTCCTCGTAATAGACGAGCGAGGCGGCGACGGAGGCCCGGCGGCGCATCTCGTCGTACTCCGCGTCCTCCCTCGCCCGGTCGTCGGTACGGATCACCACCCAGGACAGGCACGCCAGCCCGACGACGGTGATCAGCGTGTACGCCGCGGTCAGCCGCAGCTGCAGCCGGCGCAGCCTTCTCCTGGCCGGGGAGCGCCGCCGCGTGGATCTCGCCATCAGCAGGGCCCCGGCTCCGCCGACAGCAGGAACCCCCGGCCGCGCACGGTGTGCACCAGACCCGGGGAGCCCAGCTTGCGCCGCAGGCCCGCGACGACGGCGTCCACCACGTTGGAGACCGGGTCGGCCATCTCGTCCCAGCAGTGCTCCAGCAGGCCGGTGCGGGTGACGACGGTGTCCCGGTGCACGAGGAGCTGCTGGAGCACGGCGTACTCCTTCGGGCTCAGCGACAGCAGCACGCCGCCGCGCCGCACCTCGTGCCGTGATACGTCCATGACCACGTCCGCGCAGGTCAGGAAGGTGGGAAGCCGGTCCGGGGCCCGCCGGCTCAGGCCGCGCACGCGCAGGACGAGCTCGCGCATCGCGAACGGCTTGGCGAGATAGTCGTCCGCCCCGCTCTCCAGCCCCCGCACCCGCTCGTCCAGCGAATCCAGGGCGGTCAGGCAGAGCACGGGCACCGACCAGCCGGTCCGGCGTCTGCCTTCCAGCGGGGCGAGGGTGTCGCCGGAGGGCACCATCCGGTCCAGCACCACACAGTCGTACGCGGTGAGGTGCAGAGCGACGTCCGCCTCCGGCCAGTCGGCGGCGCAGTCCACGGCGAAGCCCCCGTCGCGCAGCCCGGCCGCGATCACCTCCCGCAGATCGTCGTCGTCCTCCACCAGCAGCACACGCACGGGGAGAACACCTCTGCATCCTGGTCCGGGAAGGCCCCTCGCCCGGGGAGCGGAGGGGAGGGGTCCGCCATCCTAGGCCGTTCCGCGCACCGGTGCCGAGGCGGCCCGTCAGGCCGGTGATGCCTCGATGATCTGGAAGATGTTGGGCGCGGGCAGCGGCGTCACGCCGCGCAGGACGAAGCCGCCCGCCGTGCACAGAGAGGCGAAATCGTCCGCGGTCCGTTCCCTGCCGCCGACGTTGACCAGCATGTTGAGGTCGCTGAGGTAGACACCTCCCGGCGGGTCCGCCGGCACGGTGGCGGGCAGTACCGGTTCGACGATCAGGAGCGAGCCGTGGGCGGGGATGACGTCCCGGATACGCCGCAGGATGGCCGCGCACCTCTCGTCGTCCCAGTCGTGGATGATGCTCTTCAGCAGATAGAGGTCGCCGCCGGCCGGGGCCGAGGCGAAGAAGTCGCCGGTCTCCAGGGCGACGCGCTCGGTCAGGCCTTCGTCGGCCAGCCGCCGGGGCGCCTGCGCGAGCCCCTCGGCCGTGTCGAACAGAATGCCCCGGAGCTTCGGATGCTCCCGCAGGATCGAGGCCAGCAGGGTGCCGTCGCCGCCGCCGATGTCCACCAGGGTGCTGAAGCGCCCGAAGTCGTAGTGGTGCGGCACGGTGTCGGCGGTCAGCCGGGTGCCCTGGCTCATCGCCTCGTTGAACGCGGCGGACAGCTCGGGGTGCTCCTTCAGATGGCCGAAGAAGTCGGTCCCGAACACCGTCTCGAACGTGGTCCCGCCCGAGCGGACGCTCTCGTCGAGCAGGTCCCAGCCCCGCAGCATGACCGGATCGGTGAACATCCGGGCCATCGCGGCCATCGAGCCGGCCGTGTCGGTCCGCAGGAAGTCGCCCGCCGCGGTGGTCCGGAAGAGGCCCGGTTCCGTCTCGGACAGCAGCTGGAGTCCGGCCAGGGCGCGCAGCAGACGCAGCGTCGCCTGCGGATGGGTGCCGAGGGATTCGGCGAGCGCGTCGGCGCTCAGTTCACCGGGGCCGATCCGGTCGAAGACGTCGAACCGCACGGCTGTGCCCAGCGCCTGGGTGGCCATCTGGCCGAGCACGAGCCGGGACAACGCCCCGCGCGCCTGCCAATCCACCGGCGCTTCCCGGCCGTTGCGGGTCGCCTGATCCTGACCATCCGTCATGTTCCGCACCTCCCTGTTGGGTTAGGTAAACCTAACTTCGAAGGGATCGAGGGGCAATCGGCCGTCCGCCCGCGAGCGTGTCGGCGGCCTCCGCAGCCACCGCCTCGGCCACGGTCGCCAGGGCGGGTGAGTCCAGCTTCCACTGCTGCCAGTGCAGCGGTACGTCCACGGTGCGGTCCGGGACGAGCAGCGCCAGCCGGCCGTCGCGCAGCAACGGCTCCGCCTGGACGTCGGGCACCATGCCCCAGCCCATGCCCGCCGCCACGGCGCTCGCGAACCCCTCCGAGCTGGGCACCAGATGGCGCCGGGAGCTCGCCCGGGCCCCGGGGACGAGCCGGCGTACGAACGAGTCCTGCAGGTCGTCGCGCCGGTCGAAGCTGACCACCGGGGCGTCCTCGATCAGCTCGCGCACATCGGCGCCCGTCCGCCTCCCCAGCCACCGGTCGGCGAAAGCGGGTTCGGCCACCGGCAGATACCGCATCCGGCCGAGCCTGCGCACCGAGCACCCCGTCACCGCCTGCGGCGACGAGGTCACCGCGGCCATCACCAGCCCCTCCCGCAGCAGGGCGGCCGTGTGGTCCTGGTCCTCCCGGTGCAGTTCGTAGGCGAGGTCGAGATCCTGCGGAACGCGCCGCAGGGCGGGCAGGAACCAGGTCGCCAGGGAGTCGGAGTTCACCGCGATCGACAGGAGCGTCGGCTCGCCGGGCCCGGACATCCCGAGCGCCGTCCGCGCGTCGCGCTCCAGCCGGGCCAGCTGGCGGGCGAAGCGCACCACGACCTCACCGGACTCGGTGGGCCGCACCGGTTTCGTGCGCATCAGCAGCACCCGGCCCGTGCGCTGCTCCAGTGCCTTCACCCGCTGGCTGACCGCCGACGGTGTCAGCCGCAGGACGTTCGCCGCCGCGTCGAAGGTGCCTTCGTCGACCACGGCCAGCAGCGTGCGCACCTGATCGAGAGGAAGCTCGGACATCATGGATGCTAATGATACGTAAGAATCTTTAGCTGGACGCCACAACTCTGTGCTCCGTAGCGTCGGCCGCATGACGAACGCCCTGACCACCGCAGCCACCGGATTCGGCACCGGCCTCTCCCTCATCGTCGCCATCGGCGCCCAGAACGCCCTGGTGCTGCGCCAAGGGGTCCGCCGGGACGGCGTGCTCGCGGTGGTCGGCATCTGCGCCCTGTCCGACGCGGTGCTCATCACGCTGGGGGTCGCCGGGGTCGGCGCGGTCGTCGTCGCCTGGCCCTCGGCGCTGACCGTCGTGGGCCTGCTCGGCGGCCTGTTCCTGATCGGCTACGGGCTGCTCGCCGCCCGCCGCGTACTGCGCCCGTCCGCCCTGCACGCGGGGGACGCACCGGCCGCGTCGCGCCGGGGCGTCGTGCTGACCTGCCTGGCGATGACCTGGCTCAACCCGCACGTGTACCTCGACACCGTGTTCCTGCTGGGGTCCGTCGCCGCCGACCAGGGATCCCTGCGCTGGACCTTCGGCCTCGGCGCGGTCCTCGCCAGCCTGTGCTGGTTCGCGGCGCTCGGCTACGGAGCCCGGCTGCTGAGCGGAGTCCTCGCACGGCCCTCCGCGTGGCGGGTGCTGGACGGCCTGGTCGCCGTCATGATGATCGGCCTCGGCACGAAACTGGCGCTGGGCGCCTGAACACCCGGCCGCCCGTTCCGTACGCGGAGCGGGCGGCCGGGCGGGCCGCGTCCTACGACACGACGAGGACGAGCTTGCCGGTCGTGCGGCCCGTCTCGCCCAGCGCGTGCGCCTTCGCCGCCTCGGCCAGCGGGAAGGCCGCCTCGACATGGGCGCGCAGCTCTCCGGCCCGGACCAGATCGGCGATGGCCGTCATGCCCGCGTGATCGGCCTCGACCAGCAGGTTCTCCACCCGGATCTCCCGCGCGGCGGCCTTCGCCGCCTCCGCCGGGTCGCCGCCCGGCAGCAGTGACACGAGCGTGCCTCCCGGGCGCAGGACATCGAGCGAACGCGCCCGTGTCTCGCCCGAGAGCGGGTCGAGCACCATGTCGACATCGCTCACCGCGTCCCCGAAGTCCACGGTGCGGTAGTCGATGACCTCGTCCGCCCCGAGCCCGCGCACGAAGTCGTGCTTGGCGGCGCTCGCGGTGCCGATGACGTACGCCCCCAGCGACTTGGCGATCTGTACGGCGAGGTGGCCGACCCCGCCGGCGGCCGCGTGGATCAGCACCCGCTGCCCGGGGCGCACGTCCGCCGTGTCGACGAGCGCCTGGCGGGCGGTGAGCGCGGCGAGCGGGAGGGCGGCCGCCTGGACGTGGTCGACGCCCTCGGGCTTGTGGGCGAAGGCGCGGGCCGGGCCGACCGTGAACTCGGCGTGGGAGCCGACGCCGTACGGGTAGGGCAGCATCCCGAACACCTCGTCGCCCGGCTTGAAGAGGGTCACCCCGAAGCCCACCGACTCGACGACCCCGGAGACGTCCCAGCCCAGGACGAGCGGCAGCCGGTCCAGGAACATCGCCTGGCCCCGGTGCTTCCAGTCCGTGGGGTTCACTCCGGCCGCCCGGACGGCGACCACGATCTGGCTCGGCCCCGCCACCGGCCGGGGAAGCCGGACCTCCTCCAGCACCTCGGGACCTCCGTAGACGCTCTGGCTGATGGCGCGCATGCTCTCGTTCTTCGTCATGCGTCCAGCCTCACGCCTGTCCGCCGGGCGTACCATGGCATGATTGCCATCTTTCGACAGGATCGTGCCATGGGAAACGTGCACCGCGTCGTCGTACTCGCCCTGGACGGGGTGTATCCGTTCGAGCTCGGCATCCCGAGCCGTGTCCTCGGCGCGGCCGACGGCCGCTACTCCGTCATGACCTGCACGGTGGACGGGCGGCCCGTGCGCACCAACGCCGACTTCTCGGTCACCGTCGATCACGGCCCGGAGGTCCTGGCGACGGCGGACACCCTCGTCATCCCGCCCTTCGACACCTCCCTCCTCACCCGGGAGGCGCCCGCGCACGCCGTCGCGGCGCTCGCCGCCGTACGCCCCGGCACCCGCATCGTGTCCATCTGCACCGGCGCCTTCCTCCTCGCCTCCGCCGGACTGCTGGACGGCCGCCGGGCCACCACCCACTGGGCGCTCGCCGAGCTCTTCCGCTCCTGGTACCCCCAGGTGCGGCTGGATCCGGACGTCCTCTTCGTCCACGACGGGGACGTGCTGACGTCGGCCGGCGCGGCGTCCGGGGTCGACGTCTGCCTGCACCTCGTCCGCGCGGACCACGGCAGCGAGGTCGCCAACCGGGTCGCCCGGCTCTGCGTCGTACCGCCGTGGCGCGACGGGGGACAGGCCCAGTACATCGAGCAGCCCGTGCCCGCTGCGGAGGCGAACGGCACCGCCGCGACCCGCGACTGGGCGCTGCGGAACCTCGACGAACCGCTGAGCCTGGCAAGCCTCGCCGACCATGCCCGGATGAGTCTGCGCACCTTCGTCCGGCGCTTCAACGAGGAGGTCGGCATGAGCCCGGGCCGCTGGATCGTCCAGCAGCGGGTCGACCGGGCCCGGCATCTCCTGGAGTCCACGGACCTGGCGGTGGACGAGATCGCCGGCCGGGTCGGCTTCGCCACCGGAGCGTCGCTGCGCCAGCATCTGCACGCCGCCATCGGCGTCACTCCACTGGCCTACCGGCGTACGTTCCGCGGCGCGGTCCTCGCGGCGGGGCAGTCATAGAGGTCACAGGGCCCCGGCCGGTTCAGTCCTGCGGGTCCAGGCGGCTGAGGCGTTCGGCGCGCGCGGGGGTCAGATCGAGGGCGGTGAGGATGGAGGGCGCGGCGATGCTGGGGAGTATGTGCTGCTGCAGCGTGATGTGGCGGCGCTGCAGATCCTGGTAGTTGGTGAGAGTCTGGGATACGGCCTGGGTGCCCGTGAAGGCGGCCACGTACAGGTCCGCCGTCTCGGTGGGGTTGACGTGGGGGAGCAGCTCACCGTTGTGTTTGGCCTGCGCGAGGAGGTGGTGGGTGGCTTCCTGCCAGCGGAGGAACGGGCCGCTGCGGTCGAGGCCCTGCGCCTGCTGGTCCATGGACAGGCGCACGCCCGCCCGGGCGAGGAGACTGGTCTGCAGGCGGTGGCTGAACAGCATCCCCAGATCGATGAGTTCCTGGAGCTTGAGGGAGTGCTCCGGAACGGTCTGCGGCGGCTCCTGGGCGTCGAGAACACCGAGCGCGAGATCTTCCTTGGACGGAAAATGAAAGTAGAGAGCGCCTTTCGTGACGTCGGCGCTTTTCAGTATTTCGGTAATCGTCGCGGCTTGATAACCGTATTTCTCGAAAGCCTGCGCCGCTGCCATCAGGATTGCCTGGCGGGTGCGTATCGCCCGGTCCTGCTTGGCCATCCTGTCTCCTTTGCTGGGCCGGATGGCCCGGGAAACGGCCGGGACGGTGTGGGGAGGGGCGACCCTGCCGGGGATAGAAAAAAAACCGCTGAGTCTGTATCTTATCAGCGCACGTGCATCGCAGGAACGGCTCGCCATCACATGACCCCTGGGGGGAGTTATGCCCGAAGCAGCAGCCCTGATCGACTCGGTGCCGGCAATGGATTCGGAGGCCGACATGGTGCATCCCGTGGGGATCGACATGGTGCACCGGACCAGGCCGGAGGACGCCTTTCCGCGTAACTGGGTGCGCCTGGCGCACGATCGGTTCGCGGTGGCGGCCGTCCTGCCGCACGATCACCCGTTCTTCGCTCCGGTCGGCGGCGACCGGCACGACCCGCTGCTGGTCGCCGAAGCGATGCGCCAGGCGGCCATGCTCGCCTTCCACGCCGGCTACGGCGTTCCGCTCGGCTACCACTTCCTGATGGCGGACCTCGACTACATATGCCACCAGGACCACTTGGGCGTCGGCGGAGCCCCCACCGAGATAGACGTCGAGGTGTTCTGCTCCGACCTGAAGTGGCGGAGCGGACTGCCCGCGCAGGGGCGCGTGGGCTGGGCGGTGCACCGGGACGGGGAGTTGGCGGCCACGGGGATGGGCGCGACCCGCTTCACCAGCCCCAAGGTGTACCGGCGGATGCGCGGCGACGCCCCCGCCGAGGGGATATCGATACCGGAGGCGGCACCGGTCGCGGCCGCCCGCGCCGGCCGGAGCAGGACCGAGGACGTGGTCCTGTCGGACACCGGCCGCGAAGGCGTCTGGGAGCTGCGGGTGGACACCCGGCACCCGACGCTGTTCCAGCGCCCCAACGACCATGTCCCGGGCATGCTGCTGCTGGAGGCGGCCCGTCAGGCGGCCTGCCTCGCCGCAGGCCCCGGCGGCATCGTTCCGGCGGAGGCGAGCACCCGGTTCCACCGGTACGCCGAGTTCGGCAGCCCGTGCTGGATCAGCGCGGTGATCCAGCCGGAGGAGTCCGATGACACGGTGACGGTCCGGGTGACAGGCCGTCAGGACGACCAACCGGTCTTCTCCACACTCCTGTCCGGCCCGCGGGCCGACGGCTGAGAGGTTCCACGCCAGTGATTCTCGTGACGGGTGCGACCGGAGCGGTGGGCCGCGAGGTCGCCGGACTGCTGGCGGCTGCCGGCCCCGTACGGATTCTCGCGCGCCGTCCGGAGCGTCTGACGGTACGAGGGGACGGGGTCGAGGTCGTCGAGGGGGCGTACGGGGACCGCCCCGCCCTCGATCGGGCCCTTGAGGGCGTCAGTTCGGTGTTCCTCGTGACGAACAGCCCCACGGAACCCGACGACGAGCGGGTCGCCGGGGCAGCCGCCGCGGCGGGCGTACGCCATCTGGTCAAGCTCTCCATGATGGCCGTGGAGGAGCCGGGCGCCGACGACTTCATCACCCGGTGGCAGCGGCGGAACGAAGAGACGATCAGGGCGTCGGGGGTTCCGTGGACGTTCGTCCGCCCCAGGACGTTCATGTCCAACACGCTGTCCTGGGCGCCCGGTATCCGCTCGGCGGGCGTGGTGCGCGCCCTGTACGGCGACGCCCCGGTCGCGTGTGTCGACCCCCGTGACGTCGCCGCGGTGGCCGTCGCCGTACTCACCGGTGCGGGCCACGAGGGCAGGACGTACGCCGTCTCGGGCCCGGAGGCGATCACCGCGCGGGAGCAGACGGCTCAGCTCTCCCGGGTGCTGGGGCGGCCGCTGCGCTTCGAGGAACTGAGCCTGGACGCCGCACGCGCGGCCCTGCTGGCGAAGTACCCGAGGCCCGCCGCGGAAGCCTTTCTGGAGAGCGCGGAGCGACAGCGTGCGGGCGCGAAGGCGGCCGTTGTGCCCACCGTCGAGGAGTTGACGGGATGTCAGGCCCGGCCCTACCGAACCTGGGCGGCCGACCACGCGGACGCGTTCGCGGCCGAATGAGGTCACGGCCCGGGACGGCTGAGGCGCGTCAACGCCCCGCCGGACCACGGGAACGTCCGGTCGCACACATTCCCCCATCCCGGTCTGTTTCCCAGCCCCGCAGGGCGGATATGGCCGAAAAAAGGGCCCGGGATCCTCTGGTGCGATCTTCCGTTCCCTGGAAATGAAACCGGTAAGTTGGTTTGATAACTCCATGACCAAACAGGAGCGCGCCACCCGGACCCGCCAGGCGCTCATCCGCTCCGCCGCCGTCGTCTTCGAACAGCACGGCTATGCCCAGGCACGGCTGGTGCTGATCAGCTCCGGCGCGGGCGTCAGCACGGGCGCGCTGCACTTCCACTTCGAGAACAAGGCCGCGGTCGCGGAAGCCGTGGTGGCGGAGGCGTCCCGAGGGCTGCGGGACATGTCCGCCGTGATCCGGCGCAGGACGGACACCGCCCTGCAGGCACTCGTCGACACCTCGCACGCCCTCGCGGAACGGCTGCGCGGGGACCCGGTGAGCCGGGCCGGATTCCGGCTGAGCTGCGACGGTGAGCGGGCAGCCGCCCCCGACCTGCGGATGGAGTGGCACCACCGCGTGCGGGAACTGCTGGACGAGGCGGCCGCCGCCGGAACACTCGCCGACGACATCACCCGCGAGGACGCGGCAGCCGCGACCGTCGCCGTGACGGCCGGATTCGAGGTGCTCGGCCGCCACGACGCCGAGTGGCTGTCCCCGTACCGGCTCACCGGTTTCTGGCAGCTGCTGCTGCCCCGGCTCGCCACCCCGGAGACGCTCGTACGCGTGGACCCGTCCGGCACGGCCACGGTGCCACCGGCCAGAGGACCCGCGCTCGCGGGACGTGTCGTGGGCGAGGCGGACGTACCGGCGGAGGCGACAGCGGGGGCGGCCGAGGCCAACTGACCTCCGACCCCACCCTGCGCTTCCGTGAACGTCAGGAGGCCGAGGTGGAGCCGAGGGCAGCCGGATGCGTCGTGCGCGAGGTGCGCGACGCACCCGACCGGCCGGGCCGGGAGTTCGTGTTCATCGCTCGTCGGCCGGACCCCGCCGGGCACCACTGATCACGTCCGCCCCGGCGGCGTCGGATCCCCAGCTCGCCAGCAGGCGCAGGGCCTGGGCCGACTCCGAACCCGGCTCCGCGTGATAGGTCACCAGATGCTGTTCCTCGTCGTCCGGGAGGTTCAGCGTCTCGTACGACAGAGTCAGGTCCCCGGCGAGCGGGTGCCGCACCAGCTTGACGCCGTGACCCTTCTCCTTGACGTTGTGCGTGGCCCACAGCCGCCGGAACTCATCGCTCTTGACCGAGAGTTCACCGACCAGCGCCGACAGCTCCGGATCGTCGGGGTGGCAGCCCGCGTACAGCCGCAGATAGCTGACCATGTCCGAGGCCTTGGAGTCCCAGTTGACGAACAGGTCCCGGTAGCCGGGGGAGAGGAACACCAGGCGCGCCCAGTTCCGCTCGCCCGGCGGCAGCGCCCCCCAGTCGCCGAACACCGCGGCCGCCATCGCATTCCAGGCCAGGATGTCCGAGCGCGCCCCGGTCACGTACGCGGGGATGCCGTCCATGTTGTCGAGGAGATACAGCAGCCCGGTCCGCACCCGTTGCACCCGGGCCGGGCGGCGCTTCTTCTTGTGCCGCGCCGGCCTCGCCAGATGGGTCAGATGCGCGTGCTCGGCGTCGGTGAGCCGCAGCGCACGCGCGATCGCGTCCAGCACCTCGGCCGACACGTTGCGCCCGTTGCCCTGCTCCAGGCGCGTGTAGTACGCCACGGAGACCCCGGCCAGCTGCGCCAGCTCCTCCCGGCGCAGACCGGGCACCCGGCGGTGCCTGCCGAAGTCCGGCAGCCCCACGTCCTGCGGCTGGAGCTTCGCCCTCCGGGTACGCAGGAACTCACTGAGTTCGGCCCGCCGGTCCAGCGGCTCGGGAGCGGCGGCCTCCGGCTGATCGTCCATGCCCTCCATTATTCCTGGCGATCCTGGTCGT
The DNA here is from genome assembly GCF_014649875.1 of Streptomyces rubiginosohelvolus. Lineage (GTDB taxonomy): Bacteria > Actinomycetota > Actinomycetes > Streptomycetales > Streptomycetaceae > Streptomyces > Streptomyces rubiginosohelvolus. Next base: position 70,969 of record NZ_BMTW01000019.1, read on the forward strand.
AGGCGCCCGAGCCTGTCCCCGTCAGTAGTAGGACCGCTGGACGTAGGCAGAACGGTGACCTGGGTAAACGTCGGACACGGTGTGACGCTGGAAAACGTTCCTACCGCATCACCCAGAGGAGAACCTCCGGCATGACCACCGTTGCCGCCTACGCCGCTCCCCGTGCCAAGGCCCCGCTGGAGCGCACCACGATCGAGCGTCGTCCGGTGGGCGAGTTCGACATCCTGATCGACATCAAGTTCGCCGGAATCTGCCACTCCGACATCCACCAGGCCCGCGACGGCTGGGGCGAGGGCATCTTCCCCATGGTCCCCGGCCACGAGATCGCCGGGATCGTCGCCGAGACCGGCTCCGGGGTCACCCGGTTCAAGGTCGGCGACCGCGTCGGCGTCGGCTGCATGGTCGACTCCTGCGGCCGGTGCGACGCCTGCCTGATGGGCCGCGAGCAGCACTGCGCCGAGGGGAACACCCAGACGTACAACGCGCTCGACCGCAGCGGCGAGCCCACCTACGGCGGCTACTCGACGCACCTCGTCGTCACCGAGAAGTTCGCCGTGTCCATCCCCGAGGGCATCGCCCTCGACGAGGCCGCGCCGCTCCTGTGCGCGGGCATCACCACGTACTCCCCGCTCAAGCGCTGGGGCGCGGGCCCCGGCAAGAAGGTCGCCGTCGTCGGCCTGGGCGGCCTCGGCCACATGGCCGTCAAGATCGCGCACGCGCTCGGCGCCGAGGTCACCGTCCTCTCCCAGTCGCTGCGGAAGAAGGACGACGGGCTCAAGCTGGGCGCCGACCACTACTACGCGACCAGCGACCCCAAGACCTTCGAGGAGCTGGCCGGCACCTTCGACGTCATCCTCTCCACGGTCTCGGCCCCGCTGGACTTCGGCGCCTACCTCGGCCTGCTGCGCACCGAGGGCACCCTGGTCAACGTGGGCGCCCCCGAGGAGCCGATCTCGCTCAACCTCTTCTCCCTGATCCTGGGCAACAGGGCGATCGCGGGTTCGGCGATCGGCGGGATCAAGGAGACCCAGGAGATGCTGGACTTCTGCGCCGTGCACGGGCTCGGCGCCGAGATCGAGGTGATCGAGGCGAGCCAGGTCAACGACGCGTACGAGCGGGTTCTCGCGAGCGACGTCCGCTACCGCTTCGTGATCGACACCGCCACCATCTGACGCGCGCCGCCCACCGGGCGGCCCCCGCACCGAAGGCGTCCGCCCCTAGCACGTGAGGTGCTCGGGGCGGACGCCTTCGGCGGTTCCTCCCTCGTCGCGCGCGGGCGGCCCGGTCCGGCCGACAATGGCGGAAGACGGCCGGGCGGACCACGCCGGAGGGATCGCCCCCGGGAGAGGAGCGTGCCGGATGAGCGCACAGCGGCTTCCCTCGGGCGGGACCTCGCGGGACGCACGGGTGCTCGTCCCGGGCGGGGCCTCGCGTGACGCACGGGTGCTTGTCCCGGGCGGGGCCTCGCGGGACGCACAGCGGCTTGCTTCAGGCGCGGCCCGGCGGTTCTCGGGAGTCCAGGCCCCGCCGAGCGTCTCCTCGGCCGCAGCCCTCCGCCTCCAGCCGCCCCCTCAGGGGGCGGCAAGGTGATCGCCGGGCCGCAGCGCGCGACGATCCTTCGCCGGGCCGTCCGGGTCACCGTCGCGGCGAGCGTGGGCTTCTACCCCCTGCTGTACGGAGCCGGGCTCCCGGTCGCCGCCCTGTACGCGCTCTTCGCGCCCATCGCCATGGGCCTGCTCTCCGTGGTCCCCGGCTCCGGCCCCCAGCGGGCCTCCGTCATGCTCCGCGCTCTGCCCCCGGCGCTGGTCCTGGCGACCCTGGGGACCCTGCTCGCGGTCGACACCTGGGCTGCCGTCGGCGGCATGCTCGTCATCGGATTCCTGCTGGCGTTCGTGGCCGTGGCCGGACCCCGCCCGGCCGGAATCGCCCCCGGCCTCCAGCTCTTCTACATCCTCGCCTGCTTCCCGCCGTACGCCCCCGGCACGCTCGTGGAGCGGCTGGCGGGGCTCACGGCGGGCGCGCTGCTTCTCGCCGCCTGCGAGACCCTGCTGCCCGATCCGGCCGCACCCTCCTACCGGGAACGGCTGGCCGCCGCCCTCGACGAGGCGGCGCGCGGGGCCGCACCCGGAGGCGTACCGCCGCAGCGGCTGCGGGACGCCGGGTCGACCCTGCGCCTGGCGGACGTACCCCCGGCGGAACGGCCGGCCGGCGCCGGGCGTGCGGACCGCGCGCTGGAGCAGGCCGGCCGCTCCGCCCGCAGACTCCTCGACCAGCTGGCGACCCTCGCCGAAGCCCCGTCCGCCCCGGCCGACCCCGAGACCACCGCGCTCCTCGGCCGGGTCGCGGAGCTGTGCACCGCCTGCGCCCGGTTCCTGCGCACCGGCAGCCGCCCCCCGCCCGCCGGCGCACTGGAGAAGGCGATGCGGGGCTTCCAGGCCGACCGGGTGCGCCTGGCCTCCGGGCCGCCCGGTGAGCGGCTCCCCGTCGACGTACTGCGACGGCAGTCCCGGGTACTGGCGCTCGCTGAATCGGCGCGGATGGTGGAGATCACCGTCGACATCGCCACACACGGGGGACCCACCGAACCCGCCGCCCCGCGCGAACTGTTCTGGTACGCCGAGCTGTCCACGCCCAGGCTGTGGGCCCGGCGCGTCCTCGGCAACGCCACCTTCCGGTCCGTGCTGTTCCAGAACGCCGTACGGACCGCGCTCGGCCTCGCCGCGGCCCGGGCGGTGGCCGGCTCCCTCGACCTCGCCCACGGCTTCTGGGTGCTCCTCGCCGTCCTGACCCTCGGACGGACGACCGCGGGCGCGACCTGGCGGGCGGTCCGCCTGGCGGTGGCGGGCAACGCCGTGGGTGCGCTGGTGGCGGGGGCGCTCGTGATCGGGCTCGGCCGGCACACCGACGTGTACGCCGCCCTGCTCGCCCCCGTCATGCTGGTGGCCTTCGCCCTCGGCCCGCTGCTGGGCATCGCGTACGCCCAGGCCCTGTTCACGCTCGTCGTCGCCACCGCGTTCGCCCAGATCGCGCCGGTCACCTGGCGGCTGTCGGAGGCGCGGATGATCGACGTCGTCACCGGCAGCGTCGTCGGTCTGCTGTGCGGCCTCCTGGCCTGGCCGGCCGGGGCCCGGCGGGAGGTCCACCGGGCCATGGCGGGGCTGCTGAGAACGTGCGCCCCGCTGGTGCCGGTGACGGCACAGGCACTGCTCGCGCCCCCGGGCGGCCCCCGCACCGCACCGGAAACCCTGCCGGGCGTCCACCGGCTGCGCCTCGCCGAAGCGGCCTACGCCCAGTTCCGCGCCGAGACACCGGTCGACGGGGAGAGCGACCGCGCCGACTGGCACGCCGTGCTCATCGCGGCCAACCACATGCTCCTCGGCGCGCAGTGGCTCCCGCGCTTCGGCCTCCGCCCGGCCTCCGGCGCGACGGACGCGTCCGCGGCCTGGGCCAGGGCAACCGCGTCCGGCCTGGTGGCGCGGACCGACCGGATCGCCCGGCTGCTCACCGCCGAGCGTCCGGGGCCCGCACCGCCACCGGAGAGCCCCCCGGACCGCGATCCGCCCTCGCCCCTGTCCGTGGACCTGGCGGTGTGGATGACGAGCCTCGCCCATCAGCTCGCCCGTATCGAGTCCTCGGTCACACCACCGCCCGGCAGGGAACTGCCCGGCGCCCGTCCGCGATGACGGCGGCGCGCCCGCCGACCGCGTCGGCCGTCACCCCGCGGCGTCGAACAGCACGCCCGGGTTGAGGATCCCGGCCGGGTCGAGGGTCCGCTTGGCGGCACGCAGCACCTCCGCGAAGGGCTCCGGGCGCTGCCGGTCGTACCCGGGCCGGTGATCGCGCCCCACCGCGTGGTGATGGGTCACGGTCGCCCGGTGCTCGCCCAGGGTCCGCATCGCCGCCGCCTTGATCTGGTCCCACTGGGCGACCTCCGACCCGCGCCGGCCCGGGGCGATCACCGTGAAGTAGGGCGCTGGGCCGTCCGGATAGACGTGCGTGAAGCGGCAGTTGATCAGTGCCTCCGCACCGGTCGCCGCGCGGACGGCTGCCCCCACCTCCCGGCGCACCGCCTCGTACAGCTCCGGGAAGCGGTCCCAGGTGCAGGCCGTCTCGAACGTCTCGCTGATCACGCTCATCCGGGCCAGCCCGTCCCGGACGTACGGCATCCGGAGGAACGCCGAGCGCCAGGCGCCCACCGCGGAGCCGTCCGATCCGGATGATCCGCCGACGGTGGTGCCTCCGTGGTCCCGGGCCAGGGCGACGAGTTCGGCCAGCCGGTCGTCCACCGGATGGTGCGCCGATTCCACCCCCAGCACCAGAACGCTCCTGCCGCCGCCCGCCACCCCCGACAGCGCCGCCTCGCCCGGATCGAGCAGCCGGCAGTTGGCCGGATGGAGGCCCGACTGCGCGATCGCCCGGACGGCGTCCACCGCGACCGGGAAGCGGTCGAACACCACCGAGGCCGACGCCTTGTGGACCGGGCGTTCCTGGAGCCGCATCCACGCCTCCGTGATGATCCCGAGGGTGCCCTCCGAACCGAGGAAGAGCCGGTCGGGGGACGGCCCGGCACCCGAGCCCGGCAGGCGCAGGGACTCGCTCACCCCTGCGGGCGTGACCACGCGCAGGGCGGCGGTCAGGTCGTCGATGTGCGTGTGGAGGGTGGCGTAGTGCCCGCCCGCCCGGGTGGCGAGCCAGCCGCCGAGCGTCGAGAACTCGAAGCTCTGCGGGAAGTGCCGCAACGTCAGCCCGTGCGGCCTCAACTGCGCTTCGAGGGCCGGTCCGAGGGCTCCCGCCTGGATGCGTGCCGACCGGCCGGCCCGGTCGGTCTCCAGCACCCGGTCCAACCCCGAGAGATCCATCGAGAGGACGCCCCTGTGGTCTCCGGCCCGGTACTCGACCCCGCCGACGACCGAACTGCCCGCCCCGTACGGGATCACGGCGACGTCCGCACCGGCCGCCCAGTCGAGGAGATCGACCACGTCCCGTTCCTCCCGGGGGAAGGCGACGAGATCCGGAGCCGCCGCCAGATCGCCGCTGAGCGCGCGGACGACGTCGCGGAAGGCCTTCCCGTAGGTGTGGGCCGCGCGGTCGGCCGGGTCGGACGAGACCAGGTGGGCGAGCGCGCCGGGCGCGCTCACCCGGACGGGCGGCAGCTTCAGGGAGGCGATCGAGGGGACGGACAGCGCGGTGCTCGCCGCCCCGGGAACGAGCGCCGCGAGCGCGACGCACTCGGCGTCCGGCAGCGCCCGGCCGGGGTCACCCCAGCCCCACCAGGACCGGGAGGGGGCGGCGTCGGCTCGGCGCGAAGGGGAGGTGCGGTCCGCCATGGGGTATGACCTTCCGGTAATTTACCTCTGGGTAATTTACCGGAGCGTATAGTTCGAGCATGAACACGGCAAGAGGCTCGTCGCCCGCCACTCCCACCCCGTCCGGGCCGCGCCGGCCCCCATCCGGCGCGGCCCCGGGCGCCGGGACGAAAGGGGTCCCCCGGGCGCGGCGCGAGGCACAGATCCTCGCCGCCGCCGTGGAGGAGTTCGGCCGGCACGGACACGCCTCGGCGTCGATGGCCTCCATCGCCCGGCGCGTCGGAGTGACCAAGCCGCTGCTGTACACCTACTTCGGCTCCAAGGACGGGCTCTACCTCGCCTGTCTGGAACACATCGGCCACCGGCTCGTCTCCGCGATCGAGGGCGCGATGGAGCCGGACCCGCACGGTGCCGGACCGGCCGCCTCACGTGTTCCCCCGCGCGTCCTCGCAGCCGTCTTCGACGTACTGGAGGAGCAGCGCGAGGCCTGGTTCGTGCTCTACGACCGCACCCTGAAGCCCGGCTCCGACCTGCACGGCGCGGCACACGCCCACCGCGCGGCCATCGACGGCCTCGCCGCGTCCGGCACGGCGGACGTCCTGCGCGGGCAGGGCAACGAGGACCCGTTGGACGCCGACGCCCTGAAGCATCTGTGGACCGGCACGGTCGGCGCGCTCGTCGGCTGGTGGATCTCCCACCCGGAGCAGTCCGCGGCGGAGATGACCGCCCGCTGCGCCCGGCTGCTGGCCGCGATCCGCGCCCCGCACTGAGTCTGCCCCGCCTGCTCCCTGCGGCGTACGGGGCGACTCCCCGCGGAGGATGCCGGGTCCCGCCGCTCTCCGTACCGTCCGCCGGGCGATGGCCGCCCGTCTGCGCGCCCACGGGGTGCCGGTCACCACGCACTTCTACCGGGGCACCCACTCCCCGCCCTACTGGGAGCGCGAGTTGCGCAGCGCGCTGGCGGCGCTGCTGCGCAACCTCGGGCGTTGAGGGTGCCGGCGAAGGCGTCCTACGACGGGGCGGGCGAACCCTCGGGCATCTCCTCGGGCTCCGGTTCCCGGGGATCCTCCACGAGCTGTTCGCGCAGGTAGTTCCAGATCACCGCGAGCACCGCCGCCACCGGCACGGCGAGCAGGCTGCCCACCACCCCGGCCAGGCTCCCGCCCAGCGTCACCGCGAGCAGCACGACCGCCGCGTGCAGGCCGAGACCCCGGCTCTGGATCATGGGCTGGAACACGTTGCCCTCCAGCTGCTGCACCACGATGATGATCGCCAGTACGAGCAGGGCGTCCATCAGGCCGTTCGAGACCAGGGCGATGACCACCGCCACGAATCCGGCGAACAGCGCACCCACGATCGGCACGAACGCGCAGACGAACGTCAGCACCGCCAGCGGCAGCACCAACGGCACCCCGAGGATCCACAGACCGAGGCCGATGAAGACCGCGTCCAGCAGACCGACGAACGCCTGGGACCGGACGAATGCCCCCAGGGTCGCCCAACTGCGCGAGGCCACCTCGGGGATGTCGGTGGCGAACCGGCCGGGGAGCTGACGGGTGAGCCAGGGGAGGAAGCGCGGGCCGTCCTTGAGGAAGAAGAACATCAGGAAGAGCGCCAGAACCGCCGTGACCACCCCGTTGACCACGGTGCTCACCCCGGTGACGGCGGTGGTGACCACACTGCCGACACTGTCCTGGAGCCGGTCGGTCGCACTGTCGAGGGCACCGGTGATCTGGTCGTCGCCGATGTTCAGCGGCGGACCGGCCGCCCACTCGCGGAGCTTGTCGATGCCCGCGACCACCCGGTCGGCCAGCTCCCCGGACTGGTCCGCGACCGGCACCGCGATCAGGGCCACGATGCCCGCCCCCACGAGCAGGGCGAACACCGTCACCACCGACGCGGCCAGCGCCGGCCACCAGCCGTGCCGGCGCAGGAAGCGGGCGAGCGGCCAGGTCAGCGTGGTGAGGAACAGACCGACTATCAGCGGCCACACGACCGACCACATCCGGCCCAGCACCCACAACGCGACCGCCGCCGCCACGAGGACCAGCAGCAGCTCTGCGGAGACCCGTGCCGACGTGCGGAGAGCGGCCGCGGTCTTTCTCGAACTCAATGGCGAAGACATGGCGTCACCCTATGGGTTCGGCAAGCCTGTTCCGGCCACTCCCGCGGCCCGCCTACGCCCGGCACCGGCCGGCGGGCCGCCCGGCCCGTCAGCGCAGCGCCGACGGCAGCCCTTCCCGGTGAACGATGCCGAGGCGCTGGGTGGCACGGGTGAGCGCCACATACAGATCGCTCGTGCCGAACAGGCCGGGCTCCACGACCAGCACATGGTCGAACTCCAGCCCCTTGGCCTGGCGCGGATCCAGCAGCACCACCGTCCGCGTCAGGTCCGGGGCCTCACCCGCCGTCACGCCGTCCAGCGGGGCGGCGATCTCCTCGTGGAGCGTACGCGGCGCGATCACCGCGAGGCGCCCCTCCTGGGGCGTCAGCTCCGCGACGGCCTCGGCGACCGCGCCCGCCAGATCCTCCCCGGCGTCGCGCGCCCACGGCTTCTCACCGGTCGACCGCACCGAAACGGGCGCGGTGAACGAAGGGTCCTTCTCCCTGAGCACCCCGGCGGCCAGCTCCATGATCTCGGCGGGCGTACGGTAGTTGACCTCCAGCGTCACGTGCTCGAAGCGGTCGCCCACGTACGGGGAGAGGATCCGCTCCCAGGACCCGACGCCCGCCTCCTCGGAGGTCTGGGCCGGGTCGCCGACGAGCGTCATCGAGCGGGTCGGCGCCCGCCGCATCAGCAGCCGCCACGCCATCGGCGACAGCTCCTGCGCCTCGTCGACGATGATGTGCCCGAACGCCCACGTACGGTCGGCGGCGGCCCGCTCGGCCGCCGTGCGGTGGTCGGCCTCCTCGTGCCGCTCCGCCATCCGCTCGGCGTCGATGATGTCGTGCGCGGCGAGCACCTCGGACTCCTCGTCCTCGAACTCGTAACTCTCCGAACCGCGCGACAGCTCCAGCACGCCCTGCGCGTAGCCGACCCGCTCCTGCCGGGCGGCTTCCGCGGCGGCCCGTTCCGCGCTGTCGTCGACGCCGAGCAGCTCGGCGGCCTCGTCGAGCAGCGGTACGTCGGCGGGGGTCCACGCCCCGGCGGCGGGCCCGCGCCGGATCGCTTCCGCGTCCTCGTCCGGTACGTACACGGGGTCGGCCAGATAGTCGGCGAGGAAGCCTTCGGGGGTGAGCGGCGGCCACAGCTCGTCCACGGCCGCGTGCACCTCCTTGCTCAGCGCGACATCCCGGCCGAGCTGGGCCACGTCGTCGGGACCGAGGAAATTGGGCCCGCCATACGGGTCCGCGCCGATGCGTTCGACGAGCTGCGCGGTGAGCGCGTCGATGACGCGGAAGACGAAGTGCGGACGGGCGATATTGTGCGGCAGCCGGGTGTCGCGGGCCGCCTGCCGTGCCTCGTAGGCGATCTCCCAGTCCAGGACCAGATCCCCGCCGTCCTCGTGCGGGATCACCATCGCCGCCCCGGGCTCCGGCAGCCGCTGCCGGTCGCGTACGGCCAGGGCGAGGACCTCGGCCATCGCCTCCCCGCCCTTGACGGCGGCGGCGCGCGGAGTGTCCGTACCGGTGGCGTGCACCCCGGGGAACAGCTCGGCCTGCGTGGCGAGCAGCACCCCGGTCTCGCCGAGCGACGGCAGCACCTCCGCGATGTAGCGCAGGAACGCCGGGTTGGGGCCCACGATGAGCACGGCGCGCTTGGCCAGCAGTTCGCGGTGCTCGTACAGCAGGAACGCCGCCCGGTGCAGCGCGACGGCCGTCTTTCCCGTGCCGGGGCCGCCCTCGACGACGAGGACACCGCGGTGCGGGGCCCGGATGATGCCGTCCTGCTCGGCCTGGATGGTCCGCACGATGTCGCCCATGCGTCCGGTGCGCGCGGAATTGAGCGCCGCGAGCAGCACGGCGTCGCCGTTCGGGTCCTCGAAACCGGTGCGGTCGTCGTCCCCGAGATCGAGGATCTCGTCATGGAGCTCGGTGACCGTGCGGCCCTCGGTGGTGATGTGGCGACGCCGGCGCAGACCCATCGGAGTGTGCCCCGTGGCCAGGTAGAAGGGACGCGCCACCGGCGCACGCCAGTCGATCAGAACAGGCGTGTGGTCGGCGTCGTCCTCACGGATCCCGATCCGGCCGATATGGTGCGCGAGCCCGTCGGAGCGGTCGATGCGGCCGAAACACAGAGACCCGTCCACCGCGTTGAGCGCCGCGAGCAGCCCCGAGCGCTCCGCGACGAGGATGTCCCGCTCCAGCCGCGCCTGCTGGCCCGTGCCGACCGGCGTCAACGCGTGCTCGACACCCTCGGCCGCCACCCCGCGCAGTGCGTCGACCCGGGCATGGAGGCGATCGATGAATTCCTGCTCTTCCCGCAATTCGTCGCTTTCCCGGTTTGACAAAACGGCTCCCCGCCAGATATATTCGTATCCATAAGGCCCCCGAGCGGGGCCTTTCTGCATGTGCGCAGAACAATCCAATATACGCGCCATAATGCCCGGACCGCAATGACGGCCCGGGGATTGTCGCGTGTGCGGAAGCGGAGGCCGCCGGATGCCGGGCTCCTCGGCGTGCGCTCCCGGCAGGCCCGTCCGACACTGATGGCGGACAACGGATTCGGCGCCCAGACCGGAGAGAGCCATGAGCACACAGTTCGAAGCGACGGTCGACATCGACCGCCCCATCGAGGAAGTCTTCGCCTATCTCGCGGACGGCCGGCACGACCCCGAGTTCAGCCCACGGGTCCAGCGCATCGAGAAGTCACCGAACGGCCCGACCCACGTCGGCACCGTTTTCCACAGCACCGTCAAAGACGCGGGCATGACCACCCGGCGTGATTTCGAGATCAGTGAACTGGTCGCTCCGACCCGTATCCGCTGGCAGGAACAGTCCAAGAACCTCATCACGGCGGCCGAGGGCGGCTACGACCTCGAAGCCACACCGGACGGCGGCACACACGTGAGGCTCTTCAACGTCCTGGAGGGCCACGGATTCGGCAAACTGCTGGTCGGTTTCGCGGGAAGCGCGGCCCGCAAGGACGCACCCGCGTTCGGGCAGCGCATCAAGGAGGCGGTCGAAGAGACCTGATCCGGCTTCAGTCCGGCAGGGGGACGCGGATCACCGGGTCGAACGGGTGCTTGTTGAAGCCGCTGCGCACATTGCGGCACTCCGGCGCCTCGCACATGAAGAACTCGTCGACGCTCCGGCGGCCCGTCCGGCCGCGGAGCCAGGTCTTCTCGGTGGCGGTGAGGGAGCGGTGCTGTTCATCGGAATCACACGTGTAGCAGTACATGGCGCGGGCCGGCACGGGACCTCCTGAAGCGGGCGAACAGGCGGGAAGGCGAAGCATATGAGGGCGCGCCGGGCAGGGGCAGGGTGCGACGCGCCCGAATCCGTCCGCCCGGCGCACGCGCCCGGCCCGCCCGCGCGTCACCACGCTCCGCGCCGGCGGACGCGCGCCGCGGCGGCTCCCCCTGCCCGGAGAGCCGCCGCGATCCCGGTCGCCCGCGTCAGCGGGTCAGGGAGAACACCTGGGCCGACGAACCGGAGCAGGGCTGCTGCGAGAGCCTGGCCCCGTTGGCCGTCGAGGAGTTGTCGACGGCGAGGCACTTGCCGCTGTGGCGGGCGACGAAGCGGTACTGCCCGGCGCCGGCCAGCGCCTCCGGACGCCACTGCTGGTTGACACCACCCTCGTACGACCACAGATGCACCCTGGTGCCGTCGGCGGTCGCCCCCGGACCGCCGTCGACGTCCCAGGCCTTCGCGTTGTGCCGGTTCACCACCTGGTAGTGACCGGAGTCGGTCGGCCGGAACTGCCAGCCCTGATTGGCCCCGGTCCCGCAGGCCCACTGCTGCAGCGCGGTGCCATTGGCCGTACCCCAGTCGGCCGCGTCGAGGCAGGCACCGCTGTTGGCGTTGCGCACCTGGTACCAGGCGGCGGGGTCGATGGATCCCACGGGCGGCTCGGTCGTCCCGCCGCTCCCGTCCCAGGTGAAGGTCGCGACGGCACCCGCGGGCAGGGTGTAGGCGAGCGACCTGCCGTCGTCGGTCAGGGAGAACCGCTGCGATCCGGACGCGGTGTTGACGACCACGGCCGCCCGGCTGCCGTCGCCGTTCTGGAAGGCGACGTTCTGCACTCCGCCCGCGCCCTGGCTGGTGGAGCCGATCCGCACCGCCCCCGCCTTGATGAACTTCGAGACATGGCCGAGGACATAGAACTCGGCGTTGCGGGTGACCTGGCCGCCGTCGATCTCGACGATGCCGTTGCAGCGGTTGGTGCAGTGTCCCTGGTGGGGGCCGCCGTTCCGGTCGAGGGCGAGGTTCCAGTTGATCACCGTCTCGCCGCCGTTACGCATGTTCTGCACGACGAGGTTCTCGGTGTGCCACTTGAGCGTGTCGCCGAACGTCGTCGCCGGGTTCGCGCTGTCGGTGCCGGAGCACTCCGTGAAGAAGACCCGCTTTCCGGCGTCGGCGATCTGCTTCTGCGCGGCGGGCGCCCCGCCGTAGCAGTGGAACGCGGCGCCGATGATCCGCTGGATGCCGCCCGTCCGGGCGAAGACGTCCAGCGGGTAGTTCGGGTGGTCCCAGTTGTGGTCGTAGGCCAGGATGTTGGTCGGCAGGTTCGCGGCGGTGAGCGTCCGGTCCAGGACCCGCAGGAAGTCCGCCTGCTGGGCCGAGGTCATGCTCATCGACGGGTAACTGGTCGCGAACTCCGGCTCGTTCTGCGCCGTGAGATCGGTGAGCGTGATGCCCTCCTGCCCGTACGCCCTGATCGCCTTGACCAGGTAGTCGGCGTAGGCCTGGTAGTGCTCGGTGCGCAGACTCCCGCCGTTGAGCGAGTTGTTGGTCTTCATCCAGGCCGGGGGCGACCAGGGCGATCCCATGAAGCGGATGGCCGGGTTGACGGCGGTGGCCTGCTTCAGGACCGGGATGATCTGGCTCCGGTCCCGGTCGATGGAGAACGCGCCCCGGGTGTCCTCGTACGTGTACGGGTTGGTGTTCGCGTCGAAGTCGGTGCTGCCGAGGGGCTGGCGCAGGTAGTTGAGCCCGATGCCGTCGCCCTCCGCGGAGAAGAGCGACTTCAGCAGCGAGGCGCGCTGCGCCTGGGGAAGTCCTTGGACGAGATGGGCGGAGGCCCCCGTAACCGAGGCCCCCGCGCCGGTGAACTTCTGCCCCTTGCTGTTCGCGTCGATCCGGATGTCGATCGCCTGCGGGGAGCCGGTGAAGGGGACGTTCCCCTCCGGGGTGAGCTTCTTGGACCCGTCGGGTGTGGTGACCCACACCTGGGCGACCGGGTCGGCGGCCCGGGCGGTTCCGACAGCGCCGTTGACGCCGAGTGCGGCGACGGTCACGACGAGCGCGGCGCCGGCCGCGCGCGCTCTGAAACGCAGGGGAGTGGAGCTTGGCATGGTGGCGGCTCTCCTTGGGTTCGTACCTGCTGACAGGCGGCACCCCGGCGGACGGATGGCGCGGCGGTCGCCTCGCTCCGGGCGTGCCGGTCACAAGCGGGCGGGACAACGGCATGAAAGCACACCCACTAAGTGGTTAGTAAGTAGTCGGCTCCGGTGTTCTCTCGCGCTGTCCTGAAGATCTTCACCAGGGCTCCGGCAGGCTTAAGCTGATCCGGTGAGCAACCAGTCAGTGAGCAGAGCGGCACGCAGCCCGGCGGGCCCCCGCAAGCCGCGCAGCCCGGAAGCCCGGCAGCGGCAGCAGGACATCCTGGCCATCGCCATGGACACCTTCGCCGCCCGTGGCTACAACAACGCCTCGCTCGCCGAGATCGCGGACCGGGTCGGCCTCACCCAGGCAGGGGTGCTGCACTACTTCCGCTCCAAGGCCCTGCTCCTCACGAGCGTGCTCGAACTGCGCGACCAGCGGGACATCGAGCAGCTCGGCCCCGAACGCCCCCAAGGGCTGGACTTCCTGCGCCACCTGGTGAACACCGCACTGCGCAACGCGGAGCGCGAGGGCATCGTCCGGCTGTACGCGGTGCTCTCGGCGGAGTCCGTCACCGACGACCACCCCGCCCAGGACTACTTCCGCGACCGCTACGACGGGCTGCGCGCCTTCGTCGCCGACGCCCTGCGCGAGGCCTGCGAACTGCCCGCCGACCGCGCGGAGTCGGCCGACAACGCGGCCAACGCCATCATCGCGGTCATGGACGGACTGCAGGTCCAGTGGCTTCTGGCGCCGGAATCCGTGGACATGGCCGCCTCGACCGATCTCGTGGTCACCTCACTGCTGGCGACCCTCGCCCCCGAACGTTTCGGCCCGCACGCGGCAGGCTGAGGGCGGGCCGGGCGGACCACCCGCCGAGGGCGGGGCGGCTACGCGGGGGCGACGGAAACCGGCGCCCCACCAACGGTCCCGCGCCGCGCACCGCCGTGGTCGGCCGCCACCCCCAACTGCGCCTCCAAGGCCGCGAGAAGCCAGTCGTGCGCGGTCCCCGGGGTCGGCTCGGGAGGACCGCCGGGAGCGCTGATCACCTCGGCGGTCAGCTCCCAGTACCGGTCGATACGCGGATCGTCCGCGAGCCGGCCGGCCAGTACGCGGCGGAACGCGGGTGTGTCCCGGGCGCTGTACGTGCTCGCGTACGCGTCCACGAATCCGTCCAGCGCCTCACCGGGAGAGGGCTCCGCGCCACGGCGAAGTTCCGCGCCCGCCAGGTCGTACGCCTCGGCCAGGCCCGCGTACAGCACGGCCGACGCACGGGCTTCCGTGACGCCGTGCGCCCGGGGCTGACAGGAGCCGGCCCCCGCCCCGCCGCCGCACGGCCGGGTCACGAAGGCGTGCAGCCGGGCGAAGGCGAGGACCTGGGCCGGCAGCGGGTCGTCGGGCGGGGGCGGAACCGCGGCCTCCAGGAACGCGGTGACGGATCGGGCGGGCATGCGGGGCGGCAGCCACGAACGCCAGAACCGGGCCAGCGAGGTGGTGCTCGGCGGGGCGGCGACCGCCCCGACCAGCCGTAGCCGGTCGGGCCGTTCGGCCGGAGGGCACTCCTGTACGAGCCTCAGTGCGGCCTCCCGCCAGCGCAGTGCGGCGAGCTCGGACCCCAGGCCCCTCAGCCGGCCGGCCACGGCGTCCTCCAGCGCGCCACCCGCCCCGGCCCCCTCCCGTCCGTCCTGTGCGTCCTGTTCGTCGAGGATGCGGCGCACTTCGGGAACCGACAGATCCAGGCCGCGCAGCGAGCGGATCAGGCCCAGCCGCTCCACGGCGTCCGGACCGTATCTGCGGTGTCCGCCGGCGCTGCGGGACGCCTCCGGCAGCAGCCCGCGGTCCGAGTAGAAGCGGACGGTCTTGACGCTGACGCCCAGGTGCTCGGCCAGTTCACCGATGGTGCACAGACCGTCGTGCGACGAGAACACTTGAACCTCCACCAGGGGGAGTTCCTACGGTACCGGCGAGCGCGGCCGGGAGCTTCGGGGCCGGTGTGCGGGAGTCAGTGTGACGAGGAGGGACCATGACCGTATTCATCCTGGTGGCCGGGGCGTTCACCGGACCGCACGTGTGGCGGGACACCGCCGCGCGACTGACGGCGGAAGGCGCCGAGGTCCACACCGTGGCGCTCACCGGACTCGGCAGGCTCCCCGCCCACGGGGGCGGGGCCGTCGACCTGGAGACCCACATCGCGGACGTGCTCGCGGTGATCGACTCGGTGACCGACGCGGTGGCGGAGCCCGGTGGGGAGATCGTGCTCGTCGGCCACGACTACGGCATCCACCCGGTGCTCGGCGCGGCCGACCGCCGGGCCCGGTCGATCGCCCGGATCGTGTACCTGGACTCGGGGATGCCGCAGGACGGCGTCCCGGCGCTGGCGGCCGTGCCCGACCAGCTCCTGCGCGAGGAGGTGGCGGAACGCGCCGCAGGCAGCGGGGACGAGGCGGCGGGAGGTGAACTCCCGCCGCCGGCCAGGGACGCGTGGTCCCGCTGGGGAAGCACCGAGGGCCTCTCCGAGGCGGCGCTCGACGGCCTCACCGCCCTCGCGGCGCCGCAGCCGCTGGGCACACTGCTCCAACCGCTGCGGCTGTCCGGCGCCGTGGCCGAGGTGCCCGCGACGGGCGTGCTGTGCACCAGAAACGGTCCGGGCGTCGAGATGCTCCAGATGATGGTGGACGTCGGCACCCCCGCCCTCCGGGCGCTCGCCGAAGCCCGGGTGACCTTCTTCGAACTGCCCACGGGTCACTGGCCGATGCTCTCGTGTCCCGACGCGCTGGCCGGGACCCTGACCGAGGCCGCGTCAGGCGGGGGACATCTGCTGACTCCGGCCGACGCCGACCGTACCCCCGCCCATCTGCGGCCGTTCCTCCTCGACGTACCCGAACGGCCACGCGAGCGGACCGGGAACACCGACCTGTATCTGCCGGACGGTCCGGGGCCGCACCCGGCCGTGGTGTTCGTGCACGGCGGCCCGGTGCCCGCCGAGGCGAGGCCCACGCCCCGGGACTGGCCGACCCTGACGGGATACGCACGCCATGTCGCCGGACAGGGGGTCGTGGGCGTGACGCTCGACCACCGTCTGCGCGCCGTGACCGACTACGAGCAGGCCGCCGCGGATGTGGCCGAAGCGGTGGAGCGGGTGCGCGCCGATCCGCGGGTGGACGCGGACCGGGTCGCCCTGTGGTTCTTCTCGGGCGGGGGCCCGATCACGGCGGAGTGGCTGGCGGACCCGCCGGGGTGGCTGCGCTGTGTGGCCGCGAACTACCCGATCCTCGCGCCGCTGCCGGGCTGGGGGCTGACCGGCTCCCGCTTCCACCCCGTCCGGGCGCTCTCCCGCGCCGGTGATCTTCCCGTCGTCCTGGTCCGGGCGGGCCGGGAGAGCGCCGAGATCGCCGCGGCCGTCGAGGAGTTCGTGGCCGAGGCCGCCCGCTGCGGGACGGACCTGGAGATCATCGACGTACCGGAGGGGCGGCACGGCTTCGAGACGCTCGACCCGGCCGACGGGGCGCGCGAGGCCGTGCACCGCGCGGTGGGTGCGGTGCTGGCCCGCTTGAAGGGGTGAGAGGCCGGGCCACGGCTCGCTCGGGGCCGTGGCCCGGCCTGCCACCCCTGGGGCCTTTCGTTTGGCCCAGGTCAGGGCGTCCGCGCGGTCGGCTACTCGATGACCAGCTCGACGTCGATGTTGCCCCGGGTGGCCTTCGAGTACGGGCAGTAGGCGTGGGTGGCCTCGACCAGCTTCTGGCCCGTCTCGCCCGCGAGCGAGTCCGGGAGCTCCACGCGCATGACGACCGCGAGCCCGAAGCCGTCGCCGTCCTTGCCGATGGAGACCTCGGCTGTCACGGAGGCGTCCTGGGTGTCGAGCTTCATCTCGCGGCCGACCGCGGCCATGGCACTGGCGAAACAGGCCGCATAGCCGGCGGCGAAGAGCTGCTCGGGGTTGGTGCCCTTGCCGTTGCCACCGAGGGCCGGGGGCATGGCCAGCGGCAGGTCGAGCTGGCCGTCCGAGCTGACGGCACGGCCCTCACGGCCGTTGGCGGTGGCGGCGGCGGTGTACAACGCGTCCATGGGATGACCCTCCTCTGGAGCCCCGACCCGGCTGGTCGCGGCTACGGGTATAAAGATTGCACACAACTAAGTTGTGCACAACTCAATGGCGTGCGCGGCGGTACGCTGGTCCCATGACCACTGCTCCGAGCGCCTCGCCCGACCTCTCCGCCGTCCCCGACGCGGAGCTGCTGCGACTCGACCACCAGGTGTGCTTCTCCCTGCACGCCGCCTCGCGGGCGTTCGGCGGCTACTATCGGCGGGCGCTGAAGGATCTCGGCCTCACCTACTCGCAGTACCTGGTCATGCTGGTCCTCTGGGAACAGGGCCCGCAGTCGGTCAAGGCCATCGGGGAGCGCCTCCACCTGGACTCGGGGACCCTGTCGCCGCTGCTGAAGCGACTGGAGAGCGCCGGTCTTGTCCGGCGTGAACGAAGCCGCGAGGACGAGCGCTCCGTCGTGATAGACCTGACCGACGAGGGTGCGGAGCTGCGCGAGCGCGCCCTGTCCGTCCCACGTGGTGTGCTCGCCGCCACCGGACTGTCGCTGGAGGAAGTCCTCGGGCTGCAGGAGATCCTGGGTCGGCTCACGGGTGCGCTGGGGGAAGCGGTCGACGCCGACTGAGCCGGGCCCGCCGTTTCTCAGCCCTTGTCCTCGGTGCCGCCGTCCTGGGTCAGTGCGTCGGCGATCCGTTCGGCGACGGCCCGCCGCATCTCGGAGGTGAGCTGCTGCGAGGTCAGGGAGTCGTACAGCCACAGGCCGTCGGCGGCGAGACGGACGATGAACCGGTCGAGCGCGGCCGGGTCGTCGCCTGCCGACGCCGGGGGCGGCGCCCACCGCTCGGTCACGGCCTCCCAGACGGCCGAGTGCGCCGCGTCCGTCGAGCCTTCGAGCATGAGCAGGAGTTCCGCGCGGGTGGCGCTCTGGATGGCGACCTGGGTGTAGGCGGCCAGCCGTTCGTCCCTGCTCGCCTCGGTCGCGGGCTTCCCCGCGGCCGCGACCAGATCGGCTTCCCATCGGTCGGCCAGGTGCTGGTGGATCGCGAGGACGAGATCGTCGCGCGAGGCGAAGTGGTAGAGGAGCCCGCCCTTCGTCAGCCCGGCCTCCGCGGCGACGGAGTCGAAGGTGACGCTCTTGACGCCCTCCCGCTGTACGACCCGGGTGGCGGCTTCGAGGATCTGGCTTCGCTTGCTGGTTCGCATGGTTCGCTCCGATGGGGGTGGGTCAGTGGTGTGCGGGGCCGGAAAGCGCCGAGCCGGGGCCGTGCCGACGCAGAAGGACGCCGGTCACGAGGGCGCCGACCGTGAGGGCGGCGGCCACCACGGCCATCACGGCGAGGTAGGCGCCGTCGAACGCCTCGGACGCCGCCCTGATGAGAGCCGTATGGGCTCCCACTCCTTCTCCCGCCAGTGCGAGCGCGCTGTCGAGGCTGTCGCGCGCCTGGTCGGACACCCCGGCCGGGAGGTCGATCGTCGCGGAGTACACAGCGGTCAGCAGGCTGCCGAGGAGGGCGACCGCGATCAGGCCGCCGAATTCGTACGAGACCTCCTCGACGGACGATGCCATGCCCGCCCTCCGGGCCGGGACACTGCCCATGATCGCGCTGGAGGCGACGGACATGGCCGCGCCGAGGCCGCTGCCGGTGATGATCAGCCCGGTGACGAGCAGCCCCATGCTGGTGGAGAAGTTCATCAGGACCAGCACGGTACCGACGGCCCCCAGGGCCAGACCTCCGGTGATGAGGGGCAGCAGGCCGACCTTGTGGAGGACCGCACCCCCGAGCATCGCGGTGGGGAAGGCGCCGAGGGCGACTGCCGCGACGAGGAACCCGGCCCGCAGCGGAGTGAAGCCCTCCACGAGCTGGAAGCGCTGGGTGGTGACGAGCTGAATGCCGGAGATGGCGAACAGGGCGAACCCGGCGGCCAGTACCCCCGCCAGGAAGGCGCGGTTGCGGAAGATCGCGAAGTCCAGCAGAGGGTAGGTCAGCCGCCGCTGACGACGGGCGAAGGCCCATCCGCCGGCCGTCGTCGCGAGGACGGCAGCCGCGATGACCACGGGAGCGGGATCGGCCTTCGCGGTCTCCTTGATCGCCAGGACGAGGCCGACCAGGGCGACGAGCGCCAGCAGCGAAGAGGGGAGATCCCACTGCTTGGAGGGGTCCGGGTCGTTCGGCGGGGCGAGGACCAGGGTGGCGACGGTCGCGGCGACGACCACGGGGACGTTGATGATGAAGACCGAGCCCCACCAGAAGTGCTGCAACAGGATCCCGCTGATGATCGGGCCGAGGGCGCTGCCCACGACCGCCATGGTCCCCCAGACCGCGATGGCCATGTTGCGTTCGCGTTCGTCGTCGAACGTGACCCGGATCAGCGCGAGCGTGGCAGGCATCATCGCGGCCGCCCCGACGGCGAGGAAGGCGCGAGCGGCGATCAGAGCCTCCGGAGTGGTGGAGAACGCCGCGACGAGCGACGCCGCACCGAAGACCGCCAGGCCGATCACGAACATCCGTCGGTGCCCCACGCGGTCACCGAGCGTGCCGCTGCCCAGCAGCAGACCGGCCATCACGACCGGATAGGCGTTGATGATCCAGAGGCCCTCGGAACTGCTCGCGCCGAGATCCTCCACCAGTGTCGGCAGGGCCGCGTACAGGATGGAGTTGTCCAGCGTGATCAGCAGGAGCCCTGCGCTCACGACTGCCAGGAGCAGCCAGCGCCGCCTCTTGCTGATGATCATTTCCCTGAACCTCACTGTGAGAGCCGCCCCGTGCTTCGTAACTGTACCTTTCGAAAGGTACAGTTACGACTCAGGGTGACACAGGGTGCTGTCTCAATGAAGTAATGACAAATAAAGCTGTCGATGCGGCATGTGGCAGTTATGGTTGTCGCATGGATGATGTGAAGGCGATCCCGACCCCTGATCAGAGCGACGAGAACTTCTGGGCCACGGTCCTGACCCCCGTGGACCCCGCCTGGAACGAGCCCGGTGACGACGACACGTTCGCCATGGACGAGCAACTGCTCGCAGCCGTACGGTCACTGGCCGAACGGATCTCGACGCGCTCGCTCGCCTACCGCACCGCCGGAAAGCCCTTCGACGCAGCACTCATGGCCGCGCCCGACGTGCAGCTGGCAATGCTGCGGTCGCTCTACGAAGCCAAGCGCTCCGTCGACCGGCTGGCCGAGAGCGCGGCCACCGTCGCCGGACGTGGTGGATCCAGTTACGCGCAGCTCGGCGCGGCCTGGGGCGGCATCAAGCGCCAGTCGGCCCGCCTCAAGTGGCCCCACGCGGTGCCGAAGAAGTCCGCCAGCGAGTCCATTCCGCTCCACTACGCGGGTGGCGACGCCGTGATTCACCACGATCCGGGCGCCGACGCCTGGTGGTACACCGCCACGGGCGCCGATTTGCAGGAGGACGAGTCGGAGGCCGTCCACGGCACGTCCGCCGAGGCCATCGCGCGGGCGACCGAGTTTCTGCTGACGCACGCCCGGCCCATGCGGCACGACACCATGTGACCGCGTCGCAGGGGGAGGGGCCGGGCTCAGCCGCCGGAGACCTCGGGAGCACCGGCGGCCCCGTGGGGGAAGTCCCAGGCCTCGATGTCGCGGTAGTGGATCGGCCCGGGGCCGCGGCCGATGTTGCTGCCGACCAGATGCAGGCGCCCGGCCTCCCAGCCCCGTCCGGCGAACGCGGCGAGTGAGGCCGCGGCCTCCACCGTGTCCGCCTGATCGCCCCGGCGGGACCGGGCCAGCGTCAGATGCGGCCGGAGCGGCCGCTCGGGGAAGGAGACGCCGCACTCCCTGACGAGGGTGCGTACGTCGACGGCGAGGCGGTGCAGCTCGTCGAGGTCCCCCGTGACCCCGGTCCACAACACCCGCTCGTCGAAGTGTCCGCCGCCGTACAGCGCCAGCCGCAAGGGCCGTTGCCGGGCCGCGAGCCCGGCCAGCGGAGGCATCAGGGGCGGAACGGCGGTGACGGGAAGCTCCCCGAGGAACGCCAGGGTGATGTGCCAGTCCTCGATGCGGTTCCACCGCATGCGCGGGTAGGCCGCATAGGCCGGACGCAACACCTGCTCCAGCTCTTCCTTCGCGTCGTCGGGCGGGGCGAGCGCCAGGAACACGCGGGTCGTCAGGACCGGGACGGGTTCGCCCGCAGGGTGTCCGGTCACGGCTTCGAGCGGTTCGTTCACCTGCCGTACCGTACGTGCCGGCCACCTTCCCACCGCGACGCGGGGCCCACGACGGGCTCCGGCGCGTGCCGTGCGCGCCGGAGCCCGTCGTCGTACCCCTCCAGGCTGCGCCCGCCGAGCGCCTCGACCCGCCGCTGTTCGGCGGCCGGGTCGGGGGCCGAGACATCGAAGTGCATCCGGTTCTTGGACCACCTCGGCGCATCGGTCCGCTGGAAGCCCAGGCCCGGAGCCCCTGCCGTACGAAATTCAGGCGTCCGCCCGTGACCGTGCCGGCGCGGGTGAAGGTCCGGCGGACCGGTCACCGCTCTCCGTAGGCCGCGCGGAAGGCCGCGGCCCCCGGACCAGGACGTAGAGGAACAGAGCGGCCATCACGGCGACCCCCGCCCACATGGCGTTCTGCCAGCCGTCGACGAACGACTCCCGTCCGGCGCGGATCAGCTCCTGGGCGTAGGGGCCCGCGCCGTTCGCCGCCTCGACGGCGTTGGCGACCCCTCCGCGCGCCATCTCCGCCGGGCCGTCGGGGACCCCGGCGAGCCGGTCGTCGATGGCGCCGCGATAGCCGGCGGACAGCAGCGCGCCGAGGAGGGCGACACCGAGCGCGGTGCCGAACTCCCGGGTCACGTCGTTCAGCGCGGACGCGACCCCCTGCCGCTCACGCGGCAGCGCAGCGGTGATGGCTTCGGTGGAGGGCGTCATCGCCAGGCCCATACCGAGCCCCATCGCCAGCATGCCGGGAAGGACGGACAGATAGCCGCCGTCGACCGAGACGATCCCGGCCATCAGCGCGAGCCCCGCGCCCGCCAGCAGGATCCCCGTGGCCATGGTCGCGCGGGCGCCGATGCGCCCGGCGAGCTGCGGCGCGAGACCCGAGGCCAGCATCATCAGAACGGCCATGGGCATGAGAGCCAGCGTGGACAGCAGCCCCGACCAGCCGAGCACTGCCTGGAGGAACGGGAAGAGCACCACGAAGATGCCCGCCTGCACCCCGAAGACCACCAGCAGGGTGACCGAACCCCCGGCCAGTGCGCGCTCACCGAACAGCCGGACGTCCAGGAGCGCTCCCTCCCCGCGGCGCAGCTCCCAGGCCACGAAACCGACGGCGGCGACCACCCCGACGACAAGGGAGAGCAGCGTCACCGGAGCGGTCCAGCCGCGCTCCGGCCCTTCCTGCAGCACGAAGATGAGCCCGACCACCGCCACGACGGAGGTCAGCGCGCCACCGACGTCGAACCCGTGCCCGGACCTCTCGCGGGAATCGGGAACGGACCGCAGCGTCATCACCAGAGCGACGGCGCCCAGGACCAGCGGCAACACGAACAGCCACCGCCAGCTCGCCACGTCGACCAGCGCCGCGGAGAGGAACATGCCCAGAACCCCGCCGCCTCCCGCGACCCCGGTCCACACCCCGATCGCCCGGCCCCGCTCCTCCTCGGGGAACGTCGAGGTGATCACGGCGAGGGTGATCGGCATGATCATGGCCGCGCCCACCCCGCTGAACAGCCGGGCGACGAGCATGACCTCGGCCGACGGTGCGAGACCCGCCACCGCACCGGCCAGGCCGAAGACGACGAGACCGGCCACCAGCACGGGCTTGCGGCCCAGCCGGTCGCCGACCGCACCGAGCGGCAACAGCAGGGCGGCCAGGCCGAGGGTGTAGATGTTGATGATCCACAGGATCGTGCTCTGCGAGGCGCCGAAGGCGACGGCGAGGTCGGGCTGGGCGACATTGAGCCCCGAGACCGAGGCGATCACGGCCATCAGCGCGATGCACACGGTGATCAGGATCGTCCGCCGCTGACGCGCGTCGGGCACGCCCTTGCCGGGCACGCCCTCGCCGGGCTCGCCCGGGACGTCGTCCGGATCGACGCCCACCGGACCGGGCTGGTTCGTACTCATGGATTCCTCTTCCGCGCGAGCCCACATCTGCCGGGGCCGACCACGGACGACGCTAAGCACAGCTTGCATGAATGGCATACGCTCATGCCTATGACGCAAGAAGATGGTGAGCTGGACAGCCTGGTACGCAAACGGATCCGTGCCCTGCGCGTGGCCCAGGGCTGGTCCCTGGAGGAACTGGCCGCTCGGGCGAAGGTCAGCCAGTCCACGCTCAGCCGCATCGAGAACGGCCGGCGCCGACTGGCTCTGGACCAGCTCGTCACGCTCGCCCGCGCTCTGGACACCTCGCTCGACCAGCTGGTCGAGACCGCGTCCGACGACATCGTCTCCAACCCGATGATCGACGGAGCCCACGGTCAGATGCGGTGGCCCATCAAGGCGGAGCCCGGCATGACGGTCATCCGCCAGCGCATGACCGAGCCGCCGCCCGACAACCCCTCGCGTCTGCGCGCGCATCCGGGCCGGGAATGGCTCGTCGTCCTGTCCGGCACCGCGATCCTGCTCCTGGGCAACCGGCGCCTGCGGATCGAGACGAACCAGGCGGCGGAGTTCCCCACGATGCTCCCGCATGCGATCGGCGCCGAGGGCGGTCCGTGCGAGCTGCTGGGCATCTTCGACCGGGACGCCCGCCGCGGCCACCAGCGCGGAGAAGCCACGGAGAGGCGCGGAGAAGGCTCGGACGAGAAGGGGCCCCGCCGATCACCATGATCGGCGGGGCCCCGGCCCACGCGGTCACTGTCCCGCGCGGGTCAGCCGTTCACGCGGGATCGACGCGGGAGACGACGCCGTTGCTGCCGAGCACGTACAGCTCGCCGTCACCGCCCTCCACGAACGAGATGACCTCGCCGCCGCTGACGCCGAGGTCGCTCACACCGGTCACCTCGCCGTTCTCGATCTGGAGCGTGCGCAGCGTGCCGTCGCAGTAGTCGCTGAACACATAGCTCCCTTCGAGGTCCGGGAGCGCGTCGCCGCGGTAGACGAATCCGCCGGTCACCGAGCAGCCGAGGCCCGTACGGTCGTACTCGTACACCGGCGGGACATGGTTCGCGGGCTCCGTGCCGCCCCGGAAGGGATGCGTACCCTCCATGGAGGCCCAGCCGTAGTTCTCGCCGCCCTCGCTGTCCGCCGGGGCCCAGTCGATCTCCTCCCAGTCGCTCTGGCCGACATCGCCGATCAGCAGGTCGCCGGTGCCCGCGTCGAAGGAGAACCGCCAGGGATTGCGCAGCCCGTACGCCCAGATCTCGTCCTTCGCGTTCGCGTCGCCCACGAACGGGTTGTCCGCCGGGATCGCGTACGGCTCGCCGCCGCTCGGGTCGATCCGCAGCAGCTTGCCGAGCAGGGTGTCGAGCTTCTGCCCGTTGCCGTGCGGGTCGCCGCCCGAACCGCCGTCACCGAAGGCGATGTACAGATAGCCGTCGGGGCCGAACTTGATGTCCCCGCCGTTGTGGTTCGCGTACGGCTGCGTCTGGGTGAGGACCGTGCGCCGTGTCTCCGGCTGGAGTTGGCCGCCCTCCACCGCGAACTCGTCGATCGTGCTCGTACCTTCGAGATCGGTGTACGAGATGTAGAAGTGCGCGAACGTCTTGTCGAACGCGACGCCCAGCAGGCCCCGTTCGCCGTCGGTGGTGGTCTCGTCGGAGATGTCGAGGACGGGCTCGCCGAGCCCTGAATCGTCCAAAACCCTCACGGTGCCCGCTCGTTCGGCGATCCACAGTGTGTCACCGGGTCCGGCCGCCCCGGCCGACGGGCCCTGGGCCCTGGCCACTTCGGTCAGGGAGGCGCTCACCTGCTGAACGGGGGCGTCGGCGGGCTCGTCCGCCGACGCCGTGGCCAACGCCAGGGACGTGACGAGGAAGAGCGTTCCGATGATCGCCGAGCTTCTGGTGCGAAATTTCACCGTGGCCTCCTGGAGGCGGCGAATGGGGGGAGTCACCCGGCTGCTCGTACGGAGTTGAGTGGGGGCACGCGCCGGCAGGCAACCTGGGTGGGGGGATGGTGTGTCACCGGCTACGGGCGAGGATAGAGGGACCAGCGCGGCTTGGACTAGACCATCGTCACGGCATCTTCGGCCGTGAACTGCCGGCTCTCCTACCGATGGGAGCGCTCCAATCACGCCAACTGTCGTACTGCACAAGGTAATCGAGCCGCACGGCTTGACAGTCAGTGGATGCCACGCCACTTTGGGAGCGCTCCCACGCAGCGTTTCCCCCACCCGAACCCCTCACCTCCTGAGCGTCACGGACCCCCGAACCGTCCGTCGGCACCCGCGACGGACGTACGAGAGGAGCACGGAGCCGCAATGAGAAGCAAAGGCACCACCACCCCGCACGCACCCCGTCACACCACCATCCCGCAGGCCTCCCGCCGAAGGACCGCCGCAGCGCTGTCCGCCCTGATCATGGGCGCATCGCTCGCCGTCGCCGTCCCCGGACAGGCGTCGGCCGCGGCCCGCGTCGACAACCCCTATGCCGGCGCCACCGCGTACGTGAACCCCGACTGGTCCGCCAAGGCCGCCGCGGAACCCGGCGGGTCCGCCATCGCCGACGAGCCGTCGTTCGTCTGGATGGACCGCATCGCCGCGATCGACGGCACACCCGGCGCACGAGGCTTACGAGCGCACCTCGACACGGCCGTGAGCCAGGGAGCCGACCTCTTCCAGGTCGTCATCTACAACCTGCCCGGCCGGGACTGCGCCGCGCTCGCCTCCAACGGCGAACTCGGCCCCACCGAACTCGACCGCTACAAGAGCGACTACATCGACCCCATCGCCGACATCCTCGACGACCCCGCCTACGCCTCCCTGCGCGTCGTCACGCTCATCGAACCGGACTCGCTGCCCAACCTCGTCACCAACGCCGGCGGCACGGCCGGTTCGACGCCCGAGTGCGCCACGATGAAGGCCAACGGCAACTACGAGAAGGGCGTCGGGTACGCCCTGCACACGCTCGGAGCCATCCCCAACGTCTACAACTACGTCGACGCGGCCCACCACGGCTGGCTCGGCTGGGACTCCAACTTCGTCCCCGCCGCCCAGCAGTTCAAGAAGGCCGCGACGATGGAGGGCGCCACCGCGGCCGATGTGCACGGCTTCATCGTGAACACCGCCAACTACTCGGCGCTCGAAGAACCGCACTTCGCGGTGACCGACTCCGTGAACGGCACCACGGTGCGCCAGTCGCGCTGGATCGACTGGAACTACTACGTCGACGAGCTCTCGTTCGCCCAGGCCCTGCGCACCGAACTGGTCCGCCAGGGCTTCGCCTCCGACCTCGGCATGCTCATCGACACCGCCCGCAACGGTTGGGGCGGCTCCGCCCGGCCCACCGGCCCCGGGCCGCGGACCAGCGCCGACGCCTACGTCGACGGCGGCCGGGCCGACCGCCGCATCCACGCAGGCAACTGGTGCAACCAGAGCGGCGCGGGCATCGGCGAGCGACCCACGGCCGCACCCGAGCCGGGGATCGACGCGTACGTCTGGGCCAAGCCCCCGGGTGAGTCCGACGGCAGCAGCGAACCCATCGACAACGACGAGGGCAAGGGCTTCGACCGGATGTGCGACCCGACGTACACCGGCAACGGTCGCAACGGGTACAACCTGACCGGCGCCCTGCCCGACTCCCCGGTCGCCGGGCACTGGTTCTCCGGACAGTTCCAGGAACTGCTCCGCAACGCCCACCCGCCGCTCGACTGAGGCAGCGGCACCGCCGGGTGACAGACGCGGGCCGTGGCCGACGGGAAGCGTTCCCGCCGGCCACGGCCCGCGCGCGGTTCAGCGCACGTCGACGCGGTCACCGGAACTGGTCGTGCCCAGACGGGACGAGGTGGCCGTGAACTGCGCCTTCCACGTGCCGTCCTTCTTCGCGGTGAACCCCTTCGAGAAGACGCCCTTGCTGTTGGTCTTCACGGTCGCCAGCTTGCTCCACTTGCTGGAACCGTCGGCCTTGAACAGGATGCTGACCGACTGGCCGGAGGTGTTCTTCCAGGCGCCGTCCAGGCTGCGGAGGGTGCCCTTGACCGTGATGGTGCGGCCCTTGCGGACCGGCTCCGGCGAGGCGTTGAAGCCGGACACCGCCGTGCGCAGCTTGACGTCCACGTTGTCCGAGGAGCTCACGGCCGCGGCCCGGTCGGCGGTTCCCGCGTAACGGGCCCGCCAGGTGCCGTCCTTGACGGCGGTGACCGACGCCGTGGCCACACCGTTCTTGTCCGTGGTGACCGACGTGGCCCGGCTCCAGGTCTTGGCGCCCTTCGCCCGGAACTCGACGACCACGGACGTCTTGGCCAGCGGACGCCAGACGTCGTCCGTGGCGCCGACGGTCTGGAGCGTACCGACGACCTTCAGCTTGCTGCCCTTGCCGACCGGCTCGGGGGAGGCGTTGAAGGAGACGATCCGGGCGGGCACGGCGGACACCGTGAGCATCGCGGCCGACGTGGCGGTCTCACCGGACGCGTTGACGAAGACGGCGCGGTAGCGGTGGGCGTTGAGCGCGGCGCTCGCCTTCACCGACAGGGTGGTGGCGGTGGCCCCGGGCACGGTGTTCCAGGTCGCGCCCTTGTCGGAGCTGCGCTCCCAGCGGACCGAGTCCCATCCGTCCGCGGCGGCGGTGAAGCCGGCGGTGGCGCCCGAGCGCACCTTACGGGAGACGGGCTGCTGGGTGACGGTGGCGGCCGGGACCTCGACGCCGAACGTCAGCGGCTGGGCCACGTCCTGGGCGCGGGACGGCATCCAGGTGGGGTCGGCGCTGTCGTGCGAGTTGAAGCTCGTGACGAAGCAGGCGGTGGTCCGGCAGTCGACGGCGGGGGCTCCGGAGGGGGTGAACGTCTCGGTGAGCTTCGCCGTGACGCTGAAAGTGCCGTCCGCGCCGACCTGACGGACGTACACCGCGTTGCCGAAGACGCTGGGGTACGTGGTGTCGGGCATGGCGATGGACTGCGCCAGGTACACCCCGCGCCCGGGCTGGTAGCCCTTGCCGCTGACGGTGACCTGGGTCTCCGCGCCCAGTCCGGTGACCTGGCTGACCGTCAGCGTGGGGACGCTGACGCCGCCGCTGATCGCGAGCGGGTCCAGCGCCGTGCCGGCCGGATACATGGGACGGCCCTGGAAGGAGAAGATCGCCGCGCCCTCGCCCGTGAGCGAGGCCGTGATGCCCGACCAGTCGAGGGTGCCGCCGTCGAGGGCGCCGGCGGCCGCCGTGAGCGTGGCGAACGGCACGCCGGCTGTGGTGACCGGGTCCTCACCGGCGACGAGATCGGTCGTCACGTCCATGTGGAGCGTGCCCTGACCGTTCTTGAGGACGACACGCGGGTTGGCGAGGGTGATCGCGGTGATCCCGTGGCTGGGTATCGCGTACGTCACCGAGCCGCCGAAGCGCACGTCGGCCGAGCTCTTCGCCGGGTCGACCGAGCCGTGCTTGACGGGGTAGTCGACCTTCCCGGCGGCGTCCGCGGTCGCGCCGCCGCCCGCGGTCACCGAGCCGCTGAACATCGCGACGTAACGGACCCAGGACTCCTTGAAGCCCCAGGAGGACCGCCCGCTCACCAGGATCGGGGCGGCCGCCGACGTCGTACCGGGGGCCTCGGCCCGCGCGGCGGCGTGGACGCCCGGGGCGGCGGAGGCGGGAACGGCGAGGGCGCCGGCACCCACGGAGATGACGGTCAGGGCGGCGAGAGCGGCCAGGCGGCCGCGGCGAGGCATGGACATGCGCTGCATGTCTCCTTCGGGGGAGGGGTACGGCGCGTCGGAACGGAGCCGTGCCCGGGGGCGAACGAAAGAAGGGGGGATACCGGCTTCTTGGCGTGTGGGGACCCGAAGACGACAGTCGAATATTAGGTGAGGCTTACCTAAATGTCACCACGAGGGTGACTGCCCCCCAGTACCGGCCGGGCAGACGTCATATCCGCGTGGGCGGGTAGGAGACCGGACGGAGGGCGGCGAATGACGACCTCACTTCCCTGACCGACGAAGGAGAGGCAAGGTCATGGCCGATTCCGAGATGAGGGCGGTGGGCTGGGCGCAGTCCTTCCCCATGTCCCAGGGGGTACGGGCGGGACGTCACTGGGCGCGGGGACATCTCGACTCACTGGCGTGGACGCGGAGCGCTCCCGATCTGGTGGACTCGGTGCTCCTGGCCGTGTCCGAGCTCATCACCAACGCACACAAACACGCGCACAGCGATGCCCAGCTCGTCCTGACCTGGGACAGCACCTGCCTGCATGTCAGCGTTCACGACTCCAGCCCGGTGCTCCCCGCCGCGGTCGACCGGGGCCTCGACGCGACCGGCGGCCGGGGCCTCGCCATCGTCGAGGCGCTGTCCGACAGCTGGGAACAGCACCCCCAGCGGGACGGCAAGACCGTGACCGCCTGTTTCGTACCCCCTGGGCACCCTGACCCGGATCACGGTCCCGGCGGCACCGCCTGACGTTCGCTCACCGGAGGTCGGCGTTGAGCCGCGCGGCCTGGCGCGTCAGATGGTCGCGCTCCGCGAGTGTGGGGGCCTTGTGGGCGGCCTCCGCGTACAGCCGCGCTGCCGTCGGCAGGTCGCCGTCACGCTCGTGCAGGTACGCCGCGACCGCCGTGTGGCGGGGCAACGCGTCGCTCAGCGCGGCGAGTTCGGCCAGCCCGGCGCGCGGACCGTCGGCCTCGCCGACGGCTACCGCCCGGTTGAGCCGGACGACCGGGCTGTCGGTGAGGCCCGCCAGCTCGTCGTACCACTCGACGATCTGCACCCAGTCGGTCTCCTCGGCGGTCGGGGCGTCCGCGTGGAGCGCCGCGACGGCGGCCTGGGCCTGGAACTCGCCCAGCCGGTCCCGGGCGAGAGCCGCCTGCAGGATTCCCACGCCCTCGGCGATCATCCCGGTGTCCCACCGCCCCCGGTCCTGCTCGGCGAGCGGCACCAGGCTCCCGTCGGGCGCGGTCCGGGAGGCGCGCCGGGCGTGGTGGAGCAGCATGAGGGCGAGCAGCCCCGCCACCTCCGGGTGGTCGATCGCGGCCGCGAGCTGCCGGGTGAGCCGGATCGCCTCCGCGGCGAGGTCCACATCCCCGGAATAGCCCTCGTTGAAGACCAGATACAGCACGCGCAGCACGGTGGAGACATCGCCGGGCCGGTCGAACCTCACCCCGGAGACGGTGCGCTTCGCCCGGCTGATCCGCTGCGCCATGGTCGCCTCGGGCACCAGATAGGCCCGGGCGATCTGCCGGGTCGTGAGCCCGCCGACGGCGCGCAGCGTGAGCGCGACCGCCGACGAAGGCGTCAGCGACGGGTGGGCGCACAGGAAGTAGAGCTGGAGCGTGTCGTCCACCGTCGGCGCGGGGCCCGGCGCGGGCTCCTCGTCGAGACGGTCCTCGCGCCGCCGCCGGGAGGCATCCGCCCGGGTCGCGTCGAGGAACCGCCGCCAGGCCACGGTGACCAGCCAGCCCTTCGGATCCCGCGGCGCCTCACTCGGCCATACGCGGACCGCCTCGACCAGGGCGTCCTGCACGGCGTCCTCGGCCGCCGCGAAGTCTGCTCCGCGGCGGACGAGGACGGCGAGCACGCCCGGGGTGAGACTCCGCAGAAGGACTTCGTCCATCGGGACGTCACTCACTCCGTGACGGTGGGCGGCGCGGTCAGGAAGGGCCGCACCTCCAGCCACTCGTGGATCGGCTTCCCACCGGCCCCGGGAGCGGCGGACAGCTCCCCGGCCAGCTCGACGGCCCGGTCGTGACCGTCCACGTCGATGATCATCCACCCGGCGATCAGATCCTTGGTCTCGGCGAACGGCCCGTCGGTGACCGGCGGCCGGCCCTCACCGTCGTACCGGACCCAGGACCCCTCGGGGGCGAGTGCCTGACCGTCGACGAACTCCCCGGACTTCTCCAGCCGGTCCGCGAAGTCCTGCATGTACTGCATGTGCGCCGAGATCTCCTCGGGCGTCCACCGGTCCATCGGTACGTCGTTGACCGCCGCCGGGGCGCCGCGGTAGTGCTTGAGCAGCAGGTACTTGGCCATGACGTCTCTCCTCGGTGCCGGGCGGCCCATTCTGGCCGCTCTCACTACGGGGACGGAGCCGGATCCGGGTTCTCGACACCGCCGCCCGAAAACTTTTCGACTTTTTCCGACGGCCCGAGGACGGCTCGAGGACGGTCCGTGGAGGAGACCGCGGACGGGACCGCGTTCACTGCTCGCGCAGACCCCACGGCGACCCGTACTCGACCAGCAGATCGAGGAACGGACGCGGGTCCAGAGCCTCGGCGCCGAGCACCCCCGTGCCGCTCCAGACACCGCCCGCCAACAGCTCCAGGGCGATCACCGGGTTGATCGCCGTCTGCCAGACCACGGCCTGGGAGCCGTACTCGCGCATCGACCACTGATTGTCGACCACGTGGTAGAGGTACACCTCGCGGGGCGCGCCGTCCTTCGTACCCTTCACCCAGGTACCGGCACAGGTCTTGCCCCGCATCAGCTCGCCCAGGGAGGCCGGGTCGGGCAGACAGGCCGCGACCACGTCACGGGGCGACACGGCGCCGCCGGGCACGGTCACCTTGTCCGTGCGGTCGAGGCCCAGCCGGTGAAGCGTCTTGAGGGTCTCGATGAACTCCTCACCCAGCCCGTACTTGAACGTGACGCGCCGCGACTTCACCCAGCGCGGGATCAGCAGGACCTCCTCGTGCTCGACGTTGACGCACTCCACCGGACCGATGCCCTCGGGGAAGTCGAACACCTCCGGCTCGCTGAACGGCGCCGTG
Source organism: Streptomyces rubiginosohelvolus (assembly GCF_014649875.1). Taxonomy (GTDB): domain Bacteria; phylum Actinomycetota; class Actinomycetes; order Streptomycetales; family Streptomycetaceae; genus Streptomyces; species Streptomyces rubiginosohelvolus. Next base: position 102,607 of record NZ_BMTW01000019.1, read on the forward strand.
GTGAACCAGCCGCGGTCCTCCTCCCAGATCACCGGCGGGTTGAGGCACTCCTCGATGGTGGTCCAGATCGAGAACGACGGGGCGAAGTCATAGCCCTCGACGGTCAGATTCGCACCGTCCCGGACACCGATCTCCTCGATCTCGTCGAACAGTTCCTCCGCCGCGTACCGGGCGAAGACATCGGAGAGCCCCGGTTCGACACCCACCCCGACGAGCGCCAGCCGCCCCGCCTCCTCCCACGCCTCGGCACGCTCGAACTGCCCGTCGCCGAGCTTGACCCCGCACTCCTCGTACGGACGCTCCGGATGCGGGGAGGACAGGGACATGGCCATGTCCAGATAGTCGACCCCGGCGGCCAGCGCCGCGTCGAACAACGGCATCACGAACCGGGGGTCGGTGGCGTTCACGAGGATGTCGCACCGCTGCTCGGCGATCAGGGCGGTGACCGCCGCCCGGTCCGAGGCGTCGACGCGCAGCGCGGAGAACCGTGCCCCGTCCTCGCCGAGCGCGGCCACCGCCGCCTCGGCCCGGGAGAGGTCGTAGTCGGTGACGACCATGTGGTCGAAGAAGGAGCGGCGGGCGGCGATCCTGGTGATCGCCGTGCCCACGCCACCTGCGCCGACGAGGAGTACACGCATGGCGGATGTGCCTTTCGTCGAGGGGCCGGGCCGTACGGGCCGGTGCCCTTGGATTCGTCCATGAAAGAGGCGCACTTGAGTAACGTCAACGCTGTTGGCATAAGGTGAGCAGGTCCCGGCATCGACACGGGGGAGAGGCGCGGATGGCGAAGAAGGTGGTCCCGAAGGAGGAGCGGCGGCGCAGGCGGCCGACACGGCAGGGCGTGGTCGTCACCCAGCAGCTGATCGTCGAGACCGCCCTGCGCATGCTCCACGAACACGGCAGGGACGGACTGACCGTGCGCCGCCTGGGCCTCGCCCTCGGAGCAGACCCGAGCACGCTCTACCGCTACTTCCGCGGCATCGACGACCTGACCCTGGCCATCGCCGACGAACTGATCGGACGCGCGATGCGCGGCTGGCGGGCCACCGGACAGTGGCGCACCGAGCTGCGCGAGATCGGCCTGCGCATCCACACCGCCTACCTGGCCCACCCGGAGGCCGCCGTGCTGACCGCCAGCCGGGTCAGCGGCCGGGCCAACGAGATCGCCGGCGACGAGACGCTCCTCGGCATCCTGCGATCGACCGGGCTGCCCGGCCCGGACGTCGTACGGATCTACCAGGCGTTCGTCGACCAGGCACTCGCCTTCGCCGCACTGGACGCCGCGAGCCTCGCCCTGCCCGAAGCGGCCCGCTCCGCCGACGAACAGGTCTGGCACGCCACCTACGCCGAGCTGCCGGCGGAAACCCACCCGAACATCGCCGCCCTCGCACCGCTGCTGGTCGCGAGGATGAACGAGAGCGCGTACCCCACGGCCCTGGAGATGCTGCTCGACAGCGCGGAGGCGAGCATCCGGCGCGCGCGGCGCGACAGCGACCCGGCCGACGCCTGAGATCCGCACCATGGCGACTCGTGTGGCGGCCCCGGATGCCACCGCGCAGACTGACCGCAGAAGGCGGAACGACGACAGCTCCGGAAAGGCCTGGACGATGGGTGAGTACGCGGACCTGCCCGGTGTCAGGACCTGGTACGAGACCGAGGGCGCCGGCGATCCGCTCGTCCTCCTGCACGGCGGCTTCTGCACCAACGACACGTGGGGCGCCCAGCGCGCCGACCTCGCCGCCGCCTACCGCGTCTTCCTGCCGGAACGGCGCGCCCACGGGCACACGGCCGATGTCGCGGGCCCCCTGACGTACCAGGACATGGCCGACGACACCGTGGCCTTCCTGGAGACGGTCGTCGAAGGACCGGCACACCTGGTGGGCTGGAGCGACGGGGGAGTCGTCGCGCTGCTCGTCGCCCGGGACCGCCCCGACCTCGTCCGCAAGGTCGTCGCGATCGGGGCCAACTTCCGCCCGGGCCCCGAATGTTTCGCCGAGCCGTCGATGCTGGACGAGATGACGCCGTCCGGGCCCGACCTGGCGTTCTTCCGGGAGCTGTACGAGCCCGTCGCACCGGACGGCCCGGACCACTGGCCGGTGGTGGCCGCGAAAGTGCTCGCCATGTGGCGCACCCAGCCGACGCTGACGCCCGAGGACCTGGCCCGCATCGAGGCGCGCACCCTGGTGATGTCCGGGGACGACGACCTGATGACGCTGGAGCACACCACGGCCCTGTACCGCGCGATCCCGGACGCCGAACTGGCCGTCGTGCCCGGGGCGTCCCACCTGGTCCCGCTGGAGAAACCGGCTCTCGTCAACCGGTTGATCCTCGGCCACCTGGCGCAGGAGGCGACGGAGACGATGATGCCCATCCGCCGCGCGAAGCCCGAGTCCACCGCACCCTGAAGGCGATCGCCGCCCACGGACCTGCGGTTCACTCGACTCGCAGGAGGGCTTCCTTCGCCCCGCGGACCTCGGCGACGGTCTGCGCCTCCGTCTCCAGGGCCCGCCGCACCGAGGCGGACAGCGCGTCGAACCCCGTCACCGTCACCTCCACGCGCCGCCCCGCGGACCGGGCACGCCAGGTGCCGACGATCTCCGACCCGGCGAGCACGGCCCCCGGCCCGCCGATGGCCCGCCACAGTTCCTTCTGCCGGTCCTTCTCGGGCAGGAGCAGCGACCGGTCTCGGGCCTGGAGAAACGGGTCGCCCGGCGGCAGCAGCCGTACGGTGCCGCCGTCGGCGCGAGGCGCTCCGCGCAACGCCTCCACCTCGGACTCCGGAAGCCAGGCCGACGCACCGTCCACCGAGACCTCGACGAGCCCCTCCGGCCACACCGGCCGGATCGCGGTCGGCCGTGTCCCGAGGAACGCGGCCACCTCCGCCCGGGTGGCCGGACCGAGGAAACGCAGGTAGGCACGGATCAGGTCCTGCGTCCCCGACGCCGTCTCCGGCACCGGGAACGGCGACGCGAGCGGCGAAAGCACCGTTTTCCCCCGCTCGGTGCCGACCCCCACCGAGCCGAAGAGTCCGGCCTGCTGGAAAAGCAGACCCGAGATGTGCCGCGCCCCGCACGGGGCGCACCAGTACGTCAGCGATTCCAGTACGGCCGCGCTCACCGCCGTACTGACCTCGCCCTTCCCCAGCGGTTCGACCACGGTCCGGCGGAAGGCCTCCGCCGTGACACGGAAGGCCGCCAGCCCCAGCTTCGCCCCCTCCTTGATCACCGAGGTGCTGATCCGGGCGGTGGCGTCGGCGTCGTCGAGCGGCCACAGGGCACCGGCCAGTGTCGCCAGCTCCGTACGCCGGTGCAGATGCGGCGCGCCGCGGAAGGACCAGACGCGTTCCAGCGCACCGGAGGAAGCACCTCGCGCGGCGAGCGCCACCGGGGCCGAGCCGTGCGGGGTGTCCTGGACGCCGAGGACCAGGACACCGGGCGTGGGCGAGGCGCGGTCGAACCCATGGGCCGCCACGCGGTACCGCAGGACCTGCTCGCGGCTCACATCGATCCGGGCGGTGCCGTTCACCTGATGCCTCCTCACCACAGGCCTCCGTACGCTACCGCCGCCGACCGCCCGGCGGCACTCGCCAGGCCGCCGACAGGGAGGCACGGAAGTCTGAACAAGACGGAGAGCAGCGCCGGGCAGGATGCCCCGATTTATGCTGACCGAATGCGATCTGCTCCTCTGTGGGCCTTGGTCTCCTCCGGGTGCGCCCCCGTCCTGCTGGTCTGCTCCTGGATGATTGCGCAGGTGCGCCAGGGACCCCCGTACGATCCCGCGGCGGACACCCTGAGCGTGCTCGCCTCCTACGGCGCCACCAGTTACTGGCTGATGACGGGGATGCTGCTGGTGCTGGGGACGTGTTACGTGGCGACGGCGCACGCGCTCCGGCAGGCGGCGCTCCCCGGCCGGGTGGCCCTGGCCGGCGGCGGACTGTCCGCACTGGCCCTGACCCTGGTCCCCGCCCCGAGCAGCGGCGGGGCGCTGGAGCACGGGGCGGTGGCCACGATGGGCGTGGTGCTGCTGGCGGTGTGGCCGCCCTTGGCCGCCGTCCGGGGCGGGAGCCCGGTGCCGTGGGGGCTGCGCCTGGACGTGTCGCTCGCCGCGAGCGCGCTGATGTTCGCGAGTGCCCTGTGGTTCGTGGCAGAACTGCAGACCGCGCGCGCCCCGGGAGTCGCCGAGCGCGTCGTGACGTTCCTTCAGGCATTGTGGCCGTTCCTCGTGGTCCTCTCCTGCCGGAGGAACGTCGCCCGACAGACTGCCGGCTGAAGGCCGATCAGGCGGCCGGAGGTGCTACGCGCTCGCCCAACGCCGCAGCCAGGCGTCGAGGACCGCGTAGTCGCCGTCCCTGAGCCCCTGCCGCGGCTCCACCCGGTGGAGCAGAGCGGGACCCGGGTGGTGGACGGCGACCCAGGACCGGTCGGTGCCGGTGATCTCGTCGTCGACCCAGACGAAGGGCCGGCCGGCGGCCCGGGCGACGAGGGTGCGGGTCTTCCAGTGCATCCCGATCCGCACGTCCTCTTCCTCCTCCTCGTAGCCGAGAACGCCATCGGCCTCGGAGGCCCCCGGCAGACCGACGACCGGCAACGACGGCAGGCCGATACGAGGAGCGACCCAGGTGTTCGCGTCCTCCATCCATGTGGTCGCCCAGACGAGTTCGCAGGGCAGAGCCGTGAGCCGGGGCCCGTGCTGGGGATTGATCCTGGCCAGGAGCGGATTCTCACGGGCGCCCGGGCCCTCGGGGCCGGTCTCGTAGGTCGGGTACGGCCCTGAGGCGCCGAAGGGGATGAGCGGTCCGTCGACGTCGAGGAACAGCAGCGGACGCTGAGCTGTGGAGGTCACGCGGGCACGATAGCGACGGCCCCCACCGGACCTCTACCTCAGGTCGGAGCCCGGTGGGGGCCGATGGAGCGCGGGGCGGGATCAGGTGAGGGGCTCGACCCACACGTTCCGGTAGCGGATCTTGCTGCCGTGGTCCTGGAGCTTGATCGCCCCGGCTGTCGGTCCCTCGGCCGCACCGCCGCCGGTGGGCCCGTCGACGGCGACGTCGTCGTGGACGGTGACGCCGTTCCACACGACCGTGACCCGGGCGTCCTCCGTCTTCGCCCCCGAGGCGTCGTAACGGGCGGCGCGGAAGGTGATGTCGTACGTCTGCCAGGTCTCCGGTGCCGTGGCCGCGTTCACATCGGGGGCCTTCTTGGTGTAGATCGCCCCGGCCTCGTTGTCCGCGAGCGTGGTGTCACCGTACGAGTCCAGGATCTGCACCTCGTAGCGATCCTGCAGGTAGACCCCGCTGTTGGCGCGATCCTGACCGGTCACGTCCGGCGGAAGGTTCGGCAGCCAGAACTCCACATGCGCACGGAAGTCCTGGAAGCCCTGCTTGGTGCGCAGGTCACCGCCCGCCACCTCCATCGCCCCGCCGCTCACCGGCCACTCGGGCTTACGCCCGTCGGGGTGCTGCCAGGCCGCCTGGTCGGTGCCGCCGAAGAGCTGGACGCGGGCGCCCTTCGGGTGGACGGTGATCATGTCCAGGTTGACATGGCCCGTGTCACCGCTGTCGTAGGAGTAGGTGACCGTGTTGCGGCCCTCGCGCAGCTCCAGCTGTTCGGTCCCCGTCGACCAGGTCTTCCAGTCGGTGGTGGAGAGCAGCTTGGTCTGGCGCACCTTCTCCCCGTTGACGTGGACGCTCACCGTTTTCGTGCCGGGCGCCGGGTTCGGCCCGTTGGAGTAGCGCAGACCCACGTCGTACGTTCCCGCCTTGCCCGCCTCCACGTCGAAGGTGACCGCCGCGCCCTCCTGGCCGAAGTTGTCGACGAAGCCGCCGCCGGAGTAGCCCGCGTGCTCCGTTTCGAAGCCCGCGCCTCCGCTGAGGGTGGCTTCCTCCGCCTCGTACTGGGTGGCGGGGGGCTGGTCGCCGGGCAGCGAGTTGAGGGTGTACCAGGCCTCCGTGCTCCACAGCTCGGCGCCGTCGGCAGAACTGAAGGGCCGCGGCGAGCGGATGTGCACGACCCGGTTCGCCTTGAGCCCGGGAATGGTCAGCGTGACCTTCTTGCCGTCCTCGGACAGGGTGGCCTCACTGACCCCGAGGGCCTCCTCATCGATCTTCGGACCGCCGTACGCGGGCGTCGGGGCGTACGTCCACTGCTCGACCCGGTAGCTCTCGGCGAGCTTCGCCGCGGTCTCCTCGGAGAGCGGCTCGGTGTACTCCAGTTCAAAGCCGCCCGGCTTCGCCCGCATGGCCAGGATGTCGAACGCCTTGTCACCGCTGGGGGAGAGCTTCTGGAGCCCGTAGGTCAGCTTGCCCTCCTGACCCCAGTTGCCGCCCGCACCGAGGCCACCGGCGTAGATCGCGCCGTCCGGCCCCATGCTGATCCGGTTGACACCGGCTTCGAGACCCTGGGTGAAGCGGAACACAGCCCCCTGGTACTCGCCGTCGACCTTCTCCAGGTACGCGCGCTGGATGCCCCCGTACGTGACGTCCCCGAACAGCATCTGCCCCGCGAACCGCCCCTCGGTCAACTGCAGAGGAGTGCTGGGCGAGTTGGCTATCTCGTTCTGCGGCAGCCACAGCACCGGCTTGGTGACCGGCTTGTCGTCGAAGGGGCCCGAGGGGTTGGTGTAGTGGTTGAAGAAGCGGTCCTGCTTGATGTGGAGCAGCTTCGAGGAGGGCAGCCAGCCGCCCTGGTTGTCGAGGACGAACATGTCGCCCTCGGGGCCCCAGCCGATGCCGTTGGGCGTACGCAGACCACCGGCGATGTAGTCGACCTTGCCGGTCTCCTTGTTCACCTTGATGGTCGAACCCCGGTTCGGCGCCGGCTGCGGATCGGTGGTGGCCCCGCCCAGGTCGATCGCCACGGACAGGTTCAGGTAGAAGTACCCGTCCCGGTACAGCAGTCCGAAGGCGAACTCGTGGAAGTTCCCGCCGTACGGCCACGTCGCCACCGTCCGCCGCTCATCGGTCACATCGTCGCCGTCGGCGTCGGTGAGCTCGGTGAGTTCGTGCTTCTGGGAGACGTACAGCTTGCCGTCGACGGCCTTGATGCCCATGGGCTCCTTCAGCCCGTCGGCGACCTTCTTGGCGGTCACCTTCCCCGCGTCGGTCTCGCCCTGGACGTTGTCGAGGAGGTAGACCTCGCCGGTGGTGTTGTCGGTGCCGCCCCAGGTGGTCACGGCGAGCCGGCCGTCGGGCAGCCAGTCCATCGCGGTGACCTGCGGCTCGAAGCCCGCCGGGCGCAGATCGGTGAGCGCGTAGTCCGGGTGCGTCCCGGTCAGGGGCAACCCGTCGCCGGGGGAGTCGAGGGCGCCTTCGCACTCCTTGCGACCCGGTGCCGTCACCCGTACGACGTCGGCGTCGGTGCTGAGAACGGAGTTCGGCACGACGGCGAAGTCCGAGGCGCCGGGCGGCTTCCACTGGAGTGTGACCTGCTGACCGCCGGTGCGGTCGAAGTGGTCGATACGCAGAGCATGGTGACCTGTAGTCAGCTCAACCGATCCGTCCTTGGGATCCGCCCCGTGCAGCCCGTCGTGATCGATAACGGTGGAGTCGTTGATCCGCAGCCGCGAGCCGTCGTCGCTGATCAGCCGGAAGGCGTAGGAGCCGTCCTGGGGGACGGTCAGGTTGGCGGTGACCTGGGAGACGAAGTGGTCGCTGAAGCCGAAGTCGTCCGGCGAACTCCAGTCGATGCCGGGCATCAGCTTGTCGACGTTCGGCGTCTGTCCGGCCTTGATGTCGCACAGCTCGTCGAGGGGGACCTGCACATCGAAGACGCGCAGGGTGACGCCCGGTTCCTGGGGCGGGAGTTCGTCCTGCGGCCTCGGCGCCGGCGCGGCGGTGGCCGGCGAGGCGGCGAAGGCGCCGACGAGAAACGCGGAGACCAGCAGACCGGTGAGGTGTCTGCGGCAACGGTGGAGCGGCCGTGGATGCATTCTTCCTCCTGGCCCCTCGCGGCGAGGGGCGCGTCGCGGCGGTGGGTGGGGCCACCCGGCGCCCGGGGGTGAACGTGCGGCTCGTGCGGTGGGGCAGCGCTGCGTCCGGACAAGGGGGCTCCGGTGGCTGCGCCGAGAACAGTAGGAGGCTTCTACCGGTGGCGTCCATACTTCGTCACCACAGTGTTCAAAGTTCGCAGGAGCTGATGGAAAGTCGCCAAACCCCTTGTGGCACACAAAATCTGTTACATCGTCAGGCGGCATCGGTGACCATGGGACTGGGGCCATGGGGTCCGCCCGAGGGGGAGGCTATGGCGCGGTCATGGAGGAGACGCACGGCAGCGCAGGGCGGTGCGGCGTTGGACCTGTACGGCTACGCGTTCCTCGCGGGCGGTCGGCAGCGTGTGGTCGAGAGCGCCGTCGTCGCGCTGACCGAGCAGGGGGTGCTGAGCCTGAGCGCCGCTCGGCTCCGCGCCACCGGTGACCTCCGGTCGGGGCATCCCGTCGAGGAAGCGGTCATGGCTGCCTGCCCGCGCAGCAGACGCGTTCAGGAAGTGATCGACCGCGTCGGCCGTTCGCAGCCGGTCGACGACATCGCCCGGCGGCTGGCCGGTCTCGGCCTGCTGAGCCGCAGACGGCAGCGGATCACCCGCCGGGGCCGACGACTGCTCGCCGCCGCCGCGGAGGCCGGCATTCCCGCGTACGTACGTGAAGGTCCGGCCACGCTGCCCGCCGGCCCCGTCCAGCGCGGGCTGCTCGCCGCTCATCCGATTCCCGACGGTCTGGGCCGCGCTCTCCGGTCGATGGGACGAGCCCTCGATGACCGCCACGACGCGTCTGCGGGCGATAGCGGGGACGGTGGATCGTCAGGAGGCTTCGGAGGGGGCAGTGGATCGGGAGGGGGCGGGGACTAGGAGGGTGTTCACGACGGACAGACTCTCGACGGCCACGCTGAGATCCGGGCGCCGAAACCACGAGGGGTAACCCACCCCGTCAGGCGAGGCAGGCACAGCACCCGTGTCCGCCCAGGCTGGAGGCTCCGGAGGCGGGACCCCTCCGGAGACCACCTGCCGTCACCGCCAGGTTCGCAAGAACGACGAACGGTAGCCGCATACGCGGCCACGCCGGCGCCGAGGCCGGAGAGGCCCGTGGGATGAGGAAGAGCGAAGCCCATTCACCGGGAACCCGCGGGTCGGCTCGTGTGCATCAGCCGCGCGCATCCCTGGGTCCGACGAGAACCGCGATGGCCGTGTCGGCGGCGGTGAGGTGTTGTCGGACCGGGCCGAAGGAGACCAGGCCGCTGCTCGCGCCGGCGAACTCGGTCTCGGCGGCGGCGAGTTCCTTCCGGGCGCGGCGCAGTACCGGCAGGTGTCCCACGGCCGCCGCGGCTCGGGCCAGTACGCACCACAGGGCTTCCTGGAGCAGATCGTGGGGTGGCCGGGGGACCCGGTCGAGGGCCTGCCGGGCCTGCTCGGAGTCGCCGGCGGCGACCAGCAGCAGCGGGTCGAGCCAGGGCTGGTACGGCCCCGCATCCAGGCCGTCGAAGTCGCCGGGGCGGGGCAGGGCGCCGCCTCGCATGACGGGGACCAGTGCGACAAGGGCGGCGGCTCCCTGGGTGAGGCCGGGCATGCCGCAGCCGGCGGTCTCCGTCAGGACCCGTGCGTAGCGGTGGCGGGCGGCCGGCCATCCGTCCGTCTCGCTGAGGCGCAATGCCCGGTACCAGGCGGTGAAGACGGCGGCCAGCGGCCGTTCGTTGCGGTCCGCGAGCCGGTCGATCTCCTCGGCCTCGGTGTCCGCGTTCGTGAAGTCGCCGAGTCCGGCGAGCGCTTGGAGGCGGATGATGCGGCCGAGCACTTCGTGCCCGGGGAGTTGGTGGTCGACGGCCAGCCGGGTCAGTTCGGTGCCGAGGGTGTCCCTGCGGGCGGCGGAACCGCAGGCGGCGAACGCCTGCATGAAGGCGCCGTTGAGGGCGAACGCCAGGAGTGCGGGGTCGCCGAGGCGCCGGGCGAGGCGGACCGCCTCGCCCGCGGCGCGTTCGGCGCGCAGCCGCCAGGGTTCGGTGGCGGGGGCGCCGGAGGCCCGGGGGAGCGGGGCGTCGGCGGCGGCGTCGCCCCGGGACTCGACCGCCACGACCGACAGCAGCCGGGCGCGCAGGGCGGGCGCGCCTTCGGGGCCGAGCAGGGCGGCGGCCCGGGCGGCGACCCGGGACAGTTCGCCGGCGCCTTCGGGGTCGTCGGCGCGGGTCCAGGCCGCCGGGACGTCGTAGGAACCCATGATCCGGGCGGCCAGTTCCGGATCGCCGGTCCTCTCCGCCGCCGCGACCAGATCGCGGCGGTGCCGGTGCGCCTCCTCCAGCCCGTCGGGGCCGGACACCGCGAGGTCGCGCAGAAGACCGGCGGTGGCGTGCAGCCGTGCCCGGGACCGGGCGGGTACCGATCGGTCCCAGGAGGCCGCCGCCCGGTCCCAGATGCTGTCGGCCGTCCCGGCCGGTTCGGCCGCAGAATCCCCTGCCGCGCTGAGGATGCGTGCCTCGGTCCGCGCCAGCGCGCCCCCGCCCCCGCTCAGGGCGTCACGGGCCTGCGCGAGTGCGCGCAGAGCCTCCCCGCGCCGCCCGGCGCGGTCCAGTGCGGTGGCCAGCAGCACCCAGCCGTCCTCCCGGCCGGGGTGCTCGGCGACATGGGCGTGCAGGTCCGCCACGGCGTCCCGGGCGGCGCCCGTCGCCAGCAGGGCGTCGGCGCGCCGCTCCACCGCGTCCAGGCGCAGCGCGTCCAGGCGCGCCCGCTCGGCGGCAGCCCAGGCGGCAGCGGGGAAATCCGCGAGCACCGGCCCCCGCCAGCAGGCGAGCGCCGTGTCCCAGAGTTCGACCGCGGACCGGGGCGGGGCCTGGCCGGCCCGGGCGACGGCGTCCTCGAACCGCCAGGCGTCCACGGCCTCGCGGCCCGCCCGCAGCGCGTACCCGGGACCGTCGGTGACCAGCAGACGGGACGGCTCCCGGGGCGGGCGGCCGGGTTCCAGAGCGCGCCGGAGGGCGGCGACGAAGGTGCGGACGGCGCCGACAGCGCCCGCGGGGGCCTCGTCCTCCCACAGGTCGGCCACCAGTCGGCCGACCGGGACCACCCGGCCGCGGGCGATCAGCAGCCGCCCGAGGACTTCCCGGTGCCTGGGCGCGCCCAGCAGCAGTGCCCCGCCGGTGTCCCAGGCCGTGACCGGTCCCAGCAGTCCGAAGTGCACACTCACGGCAGAGTCCTTTCGCGGACCAGGCGCCGCCGCCGGAGAGCGCGGTGTTCGCACTCATCGATCGCTGATCTGCGGACCACAACCTGGGTGACGTCCCCGAACAGCCCGGACCGACGAAGTCAGAGGTCCAGGCCGTCCACTCTCCCACGAACCCCAGGAGCCACTGTGACAACCCCGAGCATCCCCGGATTCACCGGGCACCGCGTGAGCGTCGACAACGGCGTCACCCTGAAGGCCGCTGTCGGCGGCAGCGGCACCCCGGTGGTGCTGCTGCACGGCTTCCCGCAGACCCACCTGATGTGGCGGCACGTCGCCGCCGACCTCGCCGCCGACCACACCGTGATCTGTCCCGACCTGCGCGGATACGGCGCCAGCGACAAGCCCGTGGAATCCGGACCCGACGTCTACTCCAAGCGGACCATGGCCCGTGACGTCGTACGCCTCGCCGCCGCACTCGGCCACGACCGCTTCACCCTGGCCGGGCACGACCGCGGCGCCCTGGTCGCCTTCCGCGCCGCGATGGACCACCCGGACGCCGTCTCGCGCGCTCTCTTCCTGGACGTCCTGCCCACCCTCGACATGTGGGACGCGTTGCGCGGCGTGAACGGCGCGGTCGGTTTCCACCTCTACCTGATGGCCCAGGCCCCCGGCCTGCCCGAGGAGATGATCCAGGGTGCCGCGGACACCTTCTTCAGCTACTTCCTCGACGCCTGGACCAAGGATCCCGACGCCCTCCCCGCCGAGGTCCGCGCCCACTACCTCGCCGCCTCCGCCGCGGCCGTACCCTCCATCGTCGCCGACTACCGCGCCTCGGCCGGTGTGGACGTCGACCACGACGCCACCGACAAGGACGCGGGCAGCAAGCTGGCCATGCCGGTGACCGTCCTTCAGCAGGACTGGGGCGCCGCTCTCGGCTACCACGCCCAGGGCCTCTGGAGCGCCTGGACGCGGGACCTCCGCCACCGGACCGTCTCCTGCGGTCACTTCATGGCCGAGGAGGACCCCCGGCTGATCGCCTCCGAGATCCGCGCCCTCGCCGCCCGCTGAGTGGTCCCGGACGGAGCCCCTCTCCCGCCTCGCCGTTCCCGGGGCAGGGCAGGGCTGGGGAGGGGCGACAGGGCGCGAGGCGCGCGGTTCAGGTGACGGCGTACCTGGCCGCCATCATCAGGACGGCCTCGTCGACGACCGACTCGACGGCCGCGCCGTCCGGAGCCCAGTGGGCCAGGAGCAGGCGGGGCCAGAAGACGTAGTTGGAGATCATGCCGAGGAACTGGGTCGCGGCCAGCTCCGGATCCTCCAGCCGGATCGTGCCCGCTTCCCGCTCCGTCTCCAGGTAGCGGCGCACCGAATCGAAGTAGGGCATCTTGCCGCGGCGGAACTGCGACTCGGCCAGTTCCGGGAAGCGCGGCAGCTCGGCGATGACGATCCGGAAGAGATCGGCCATGTCCGGACGCGTGAGCAGGGCGGCGTAGCGCCGGCCGATCAGGGCGAGCCCGGCCCGTAGGTCGCCCGGGGGCGGGGCGTCCTCATCCCCGTCTCCCGCCTGCCAGGACGCGGTGACGATCGCGTCGAACAGTGCTGCCTTGGTCGGGAACTGCTTGAACAGCGTCGCCTTCGACACTCCCGCCGCTTCAGCGATCTTCGCCAGCGACGTCCGGTCGTACCCGGAATCCAGGAAGAGACGGGTGGCTGCGCGCAGGATCGCGCCCCGCTTCTCCTCGGCGACGCGCTGGTGGTAGGCCGACGGCTCGGTGTTCATGAGCACCACCCTAGACGAGGTGAGCCACTTGACTCACCTCTCGTCGTTCTCGTATCGTCGAAAGCGAGGCGAGTCACTCGACTCGCCACTTTGAAAGGAACCACCTCATGGGACGTTTCGACCACCGCTCCGTACTCGTCACCGGCGGCGCCGGAGGCCAGGGAGCCAGTCACATCCGCGCCTTCCACGCCGAAGGCGCCGACGTCGTGATCGCCGGCATCGACGCAGACCGGGGCCGCGCGCTCGCCGACGAACTCGGCGCCCGCGCACTCTTCGTCCGCCTCGACGTCACCGACGAGAACTCCTGGAGCGCCGCCGTCCAGGCTGCTGAAGAGCGCTTCGGCCCGCTGTCCGTCCTCGTGAACAATGCCGGAGTGCAGAACCCCGCGGCCCCGATCGAGACCACCGACCGCCGGACCTGGGACCGCATCCTCGCCATCAACCTCACCGGAGCCTTCCTCGGCATCAAGGCGGCGGCCCCCTCGCTGCGCCGGAACGGCGGAGGCGTCATCGTCAACATCGCCTCCACCTCGGGTGTGGGCGGCACCGCGATGTACGCCCCCTATGTGGCCAGCAAGTGGGCCGTCCGGGGCCTCACCAAGACGGCCGCCCTGGAACTGGGCCGCGACCACATCCGCGTCAACGCCATCCACCCCGGCGTCATCGCCACCCCGTTCATCACCGAACCCGCCGCAGGCAGCGACACTCCGATCTCCGCCTTCTACTCGGCCGAGCCGTTCGCCATCCCTCGCCTGGGAGAGCCCGCGGACATCACCCGGGCCCTGCTGTTCCTCACCTCCGACGAGGCTTCCTTCGCCACCGGCTCGGAGTTCGTCATCGACGGCGGCCTCCTGCTCGGCCCGGCCCTCAAGCACGAAGCCGCCGCCTGACCACTGGTCCGCTGGGAGGTGCTCGGACGGGCGCTGGAACTGCGGGGATAACGATCAGCCCGGGTGGCGGCATGGCCGGGCGCGGCGGCGATCATGACGAGGCTCGCGCAGACAGTCGAGAGTAAGGTGGCGAGGGCCGTGGTGACAGGTGGCGGTGGCCCGGTCGACTCCGAGCGCAGCGAGCATCTCGCCCTGCTCGTGCTGAAGTAGTGGGGCTCAGAGTTCTTCTCCCTGCGAGGAAGGCCCAGGCATGGCAACTGTTCCTGATCACGACTCCTACATCGCCGCTGCGCCGGAGGCGTTCCGCCCGGTTCTCGAACACCTTCGGGACCTCTTGCGCGAGGCTCTCCCGGACGCGGAGGAGATGGTGGCCTACAACATGCCGGGGTTCAGGATTCGGGGCAAGGTCGTCGCGAGCTACGCGGCGTTCAGCAAGAAGATCGGGGTGTACTTCCTCGCTCCCGCGATCTCGGAACACGCCGGGGCAATCGCCGACGCGGGCCTCTCAGCGAGCAAGACCGGCGTCACCTTCCCGCCGAACAAGCCGCTCCCGGACCACGTCGTGACACAGCTCGCAAGCGCGTCATCCAGGCACATCGACGACTGAGCGCCGGATCTCCGGGAGGGAAATCGGGCCAGGGACCGCTTGACGAGCGGGACCGCGCACCCACTCCCGCGCCCCTGGCCCGGCCTCACCGGCGCGACCGCCCGGCACGGCTCGAACTGGAGGACGCTTCCGCCAGCCGCAGATGAAGCCGGCCCGGCGGTGAAGCGGGGAAGCGTCTCGAAGGTGGGCATGGTGGTCTCCTTCGGGCAGCACGACGAAGCCCCCGGCGGTTGCCTGGGGCTGGTGAGGCGGTGCTCGTTCCTTGGCGCGTGGTGATGCTCAGCGGTGCTTATCGGTGTCGAACGGGTCGATCTGCGTGTGCTGCCGGAGGGCGATGACATGCGCGTCCGGATGGGGGCCGCTTCCCGCCCGGGGGCGCCGGTGAAGAAAGTCCGGCCGCTGCTCCCGCCTGGCGGGCCGTGCTGCTGATCGGCCTTTCCTTGCAGGTCAGAGGCGTGTGGAGTGGCCCGCATGACAGTGGATATCAGGGTGATCCGGGCTGGTCGGATGTACCGCTGCCACCTGCGCGAGACCGTCGTCGGCGACGCCCAGCGCGCACGCCGCTGCGCGCCGCCCTGCCCCCTTCCGAGGGCGCGCGGCGCCGCCCGTACCAGCCCCGTCGGGCGGCGTCGAAGGCCCGGACGGAGCGCCCCCGGCGCCAACCCAGCTTCTCGTAGCCCCGGTCCGCAGGCGTCCGGGCGGCCGACCGGGGTAGACGGCTGACCGGCCCGCCCATCGGCGCGGCCAAGAATCAGGAGAGGACACCATCAGCGTGAGCGACGCCGAGCACCGAAAGCAGACCCCCGACGGAGCGGCCGAACTCCTGGTTCGCTGCCTGGAGAACGAGGGCGTCGAGGTGGTGTTCGGCGTACCCGGCGAGGAGAACATCCGTTTCACCAACGCCCTAGCCCGCTCGGAGAAGATCCGCTACGTCCTCACCCGGCACGAGCAGGCCGCGTCTTTCATGGCGGAGATGCACGGCCGGCTCACCGGCTCGGCGGGTGTGATGTCCGCGACGCTGGGGCCCGGTGCGATCAACCTGATGCTGGGCGTCGCCGACGCCATGACGAACAGCACGCCCGTCGTCGCGATCACCGCGCAGGTCGGCAAGGAGCGCAACTACAAGGAGTCCCACCAGTTCGTGGACCTGGTGAGCATGTTCGCCCCGGTCACGAAGTGGTCGGCGGAGGTCCCTGCTACCCGGGCCATCCCCGAGATGGTGCGGCGCGCGTTCAAGACCGCGGAGTCCGAGCGGCCCGGCGCCGTCTACCTCGCCGTGCCCGAGGACGTAGACGAGGCGACGGACGGCTCGGACCTGCGCCCGCTGCGCAGGAACGTCGTGCAGCCCGAGGCGCCGTCCCCGAAGCAGATCAAGCGGGCGGGGGAGCTGCTGCGGGAGGCCCGCCGGCCGGTGATCCTCGCAGGACACGGCGCGGCGCGCGGCGGCGCCGAGGAGGCGCTGGCTGCGTTCGCCACCGCACTCGACGTGTCGACGGCGACCACCTTCCACGGCAAGGGCGTCCTGCCCGACGACCACCCGTGCGCGACCGGCACGTTCGGCTTCATGCGGCGCGACTACACCAACTTCGGGTTCGAGGAGGCCGACGTCGTCATCGCCGTCGGCTACGAACTGCAGGAGTTCGACCCGTCCCGGATCAACCCGGACGGTGACAAGAAGATCATCCACATCCACCGCGTCCCGGCGGAGGTGGACGACAGCTACTCGGTCGACGTCGGCATCATCGGCGACATCTCCGCCTCCCTCAACGCCCTCGCCACCGAACTCGACGGCCTGCGCTGGACCATCGACGACGAGGACACCACGGCCACCCGCACGCTGCTGGCCAGGGAACTCGAGCAGGGCGCCGCGGACGAGCGCTACCCGCTCGCCCCGCAGCGCGTCATCGCCGACACCCGCGCCGCGCTCGGTCGCGACGACATCGTGCTGGTCGACACCGGCGCGCTGAAGATGTGGATGGCCCGGCTCTACCCGACGTACGCGCCGAACACCTGCCTCATCTCCAACGGCTTGTCCACCATGGGCTTCTCGCTGCCCGGTGCGCTCGCGGTTCAGCTCGCCAGGCCGCAGACGAAGGTGCTGGCGGCGGTCGGCGACGGCTCGTTCCTCATGCACTCCCAGGAGATCGAGACGGCGGTTCGCGAGAACATCCCGCTGACCGTGCTGATCTGGGAGGACAACGGCTACGGGCTCATCAAGTGGAAGATGGACCTGGAGGTCGGGGAACACTCCAACACCGACTTCGGCAATCCGGACATCGTCCAGTACGCCCGCAGCTTCGGCGCGAAGGGCTACCACATCGAGTCCGCCGGGGACCTGCTGCCGACGCTCCGTGAGGCACTGGCCGACCCGGGCGTGTCGATCATCAACTGCCCGGTGGACTACGCCGAGAACATGAACCTCATCGAGCACCTCGGGCACCTCGACTCGGCGCTCTGACCCGCCCGCCGCGCGGCCCGACCTCCCCGGTACGGGCCGCGCGGCGGCTCTCCCACAGGGGCGGTTCCCTCGGGTCTGCGGCATCGCGTGGCATTTCCGCGGCGCGGGGTAGATGGCCACCGTGAGGTTCAGCCGGTCGAGGAGAGGAACTTTTCTGATGCGTGCTCGGAGCATAGGTGCGGCAGCCGCCACGGGGTTGGCGCTGGTGGCCGCCCGCGACCTCGTGCAGAAGAAGCACGCGCTGCTGAGGAACTTTCCCCTGGTGGGACACGCCAGGTATGTGCTGGAGACGATCGGCCCCGAGCTACGGCAGTACATCGTGACGTCCAACGACGAGGAGCGTCCCTTCAGCCGTGACCAGCGCAGCTGGATCTACGCGTCGGCGAAGGGGGAGAACAACTACTTCGGGTTCGGCACCGACAACGACGTCGAGCACGTGCAGGGTCATGCATACGTGAAGCAGCGTACGTTCGCCGGTGAGCTGCCCGATCTGAGCGACCCACAGGCGGCTTTGCCCTCGGCCAAGGTGCTCGGCGGACCGCGCGGCCGCGCGAAGGCGTTCCGCCCGGCGAGCGTCATCAACATCTCGGCGATGAGCTTCGGCTCGCTGTCCGGCGCGGCCGTCACGGCGCTCAACAAGGGCGCGGCGCTGGCCGGGACGATGCAGAACACCGGCGAGGGCGGCCTGTCGCCCTACCACCTCAACGGCGGGGACCTCGTCCTCCAGATCGGTACGTCGTACTTCGGCTGCCGCAACGAGGACGGGACGTTCAACCTCGACAAGCTCAAGTCCATGCTCGCGGACGCGCCCGTCAAGGCGATCGAGATCAAGCTCTCGCAGGGCGCGAAACCGGGGCTCGGCGGCATGCTGCCGGGCGCCAAGGTGACCGACGAGATCGCCCGGATCCGCGACATTCCCGCGGGCCAGGACTGCGCTTCGCCGTCGCGGCACACCGCGTTCCACGACGTGGACTCGATGCTCGACTTCGTGGAACTGCTGGCCACGGAGACCGGACTGCCGGTCGGGATCAAGAGCGCCATCGGGGAGATGGACTTCTGGGAGGAACTCGCCACCCTGATGGAGCGGGGCGAGCGAGGGGTCGACTTCGTGACCGTCGACGGTGGCGAAGGCGGCACCGGGGCGGCTCCCCTGATCTTCGCCGACTCGGTGTCCCTGCCGTTCCGCATGGGCTTCTCCCGCGTCTACGGCGTGTTCGCCGAGCGGGGCCTGACCGACGACATCACCTTCATCGGCTCCGGCAAGCTCGGCCTGCCCGAGAACGCCGTCGTCGCGTTCGCCCTCGGTGTCGACATGATCAACGTGGGCCGTGAGGCGATGCTGTCCATCGGCTGCATCCAGGCCCAGAAGTGCCACACCGACAAGTGCCCCACCGGCATCGCCACCCAGAACCCGTGGCTGGCACGCGGCATCGACGCGCCCTCGAAGGGCATCCGGGCCGCGATGTACCTGCGCACCCTGCGCAGGGAGTTGCTGAAAGTCTCGGGCGCCGTCGGCGTCCCCCACCCGTCACTCATCACCCCCACCGACATAGACATCCTGAACGGCGACTACGACGCCCGCAGCCTGGGAAGCGTGTACGGCTACAAGGACGGCTGGGGCTCGCTCGGCCCGGAGCTCGCCCATGAGATCGCCGAACTGCTCACCACCTGAGCCAACCACTCGGCCACCTGTCGTCAGCCGTCATGCCCTGCGCAGCACGCCCACCGAGTCGACGGTGGCGTGCACCGGGTGCGGAGTGCACCGCGTGCGCGAGCATCAAGTGCTCATCGCACATCGCCTCCAGGGTGTCGGCGGTGTCCGGGTGCTCGGGGTCCGGGATCACGTTCACCGTGAACCCGGATGATGCTGCGGGCGATGCCCGGCGCCGCTGTGACGGAGGAGTCCCGCGCCCAGTCCTGCAGCGCGGACAGCAGCGCGCACCCGACCTCGTCCAGCGCGAAGGAGCCCGTGGACAGATCTGCCCCGTCCACGGCCGTGGTGGGATCAGGTACGGCATGGAGGTCTCCCCAGACGGGTGGCGCCGCGCTGATCGCGGCGACACACCGCAGCAGCCCGGACCGCACCGCAGCCGGTCGGCGGACGAGCGGCTGAGCCAGGCGTGCAGGTGGCCGGAGAGATCGCCGAGTAACTGCTCCTGCGCCGCTGTCAGGTCGGCGTACCGGGGTGCGGGGTGCGGCAGCGGAGCGGGTAAGAGTTCCTGGATCGCTCGGCGGGTGTGGGACCCGGAGGAGTCCCGGACGATGCGGGGCAGGCACGCTTCGAGCGCCTCGCGCACGGAGGCCGGGCTCAAGCCGGGCGGCAGGGTGCGCTGGATGTGGCCGTGAAGGTCGCCCTCGCAGTAGTCGGTGACGCGCCCGCCCCGGGATCGACCGAGTGCCTGATGCGCCTGCGAGCGGCCCGGATCTTCCGGTTCGTCCCTGTCTGCGTCCCCCTTTTACGGGCGCCCGCGGCGTGCTGGTGGGCCCGGTTGATCGTGGAGTCAACGGCGACGATCCACTCCACCCGGCCCCCCGCGTCATCATGGACCTGGACATGCCCCAGCAGCTTCGCCCACGTGCCATCGGCCTCTCGGCGGGCGAACCGCTCGTAGACGGTCTGCCACGGCCCATACCGCTCGGGCAGGTCGCGCCAAGGAGCCCCGGTCCGTAGCCGCCACAGCACACGTTGACCACCTGCCGGTGATCGCGCCACGGACGGCCCCGTCCGTCCACCTGGGGCAAAAGGGGCTCTATCCGCCCCATGCCGCATCCGTCAACTCACCTCGACCTGCCACAAGATCAATTATCAGACCGGCTATAGAGTCCTGCCCGTGGTGAATCACCAGGACGAGACCAGGACGGCCTACAACGGTGTTGTCGAGCTGTACGCATCGCTGTTCGCAAACCGGCTGGAAACACAGCCCTTCTCCCGGGCCATGATCGGCACCTTCGCCGAACTGGTGCGCGCGACAGGCAACCCGCGGGCAGCGGACGTCGGGTGCGGGCCCGGACATCTGACAGCCATGCTGCACGAACTCGGCCTGGACGCCTTCGGACTAGACCTCGCCCCCGGCATGATCGACCACGCCCGGCAGGCCCATCCGGCGCTGCGCTTCCAGGAGGCGCGGATGGAATCCCTGCCGATCGAGGACGCCGCGCTCGGCGGCGTACTGGCCCACTACTCAATGATCCACACGCCTCCGGGAGAACTACCGGAGCTGCTCGCCGAACAGGCACGCGTCCTGGCGCCGGATGGCCTGCTCCTGGTCTCCTTCTTCGGGACCGACGAACAAGAACCGGTCCGCTTCGACCATAAGGTGGCGCCCGCCTACAGCTGGCCGGCGGATCGCCTCGCCGAACTCCTGGCCGACGCCGGGCTCGTTCCCTTCGCCCGGTTGCTCCACGATCCAGCCTCCGAAAGGGGCTTCCTCGACGCCCATCTGCTGGCCCGCCGTTCGTAGGCCCTGCCCGGTAATCCCCGCCGGACGGTCGGCGCACCTCCCGATGGCCAACTCGGCCGAACCTCGCTGATTGGACGGGGATTGTCAGACAGGCTCTAGCTTGATCTTTAACCTACTGTGCTGTGCGCCAGGACTGTATGTCGGTCGCTGGTGATATCTGTAGGGCGTGGAAGATGCGACCTTGAGTGCGATAGCCCTGCTAGGTGAAGCCTTCGCGGCAGAGACCCGTCGTCGACCGCTGGGTTGGCAGGGGCTTCGGTCGTGGGAGGACCAGCAGGGTGTTGTGTTGCCCGAGCCGTATCGCACCTTCGTGGCCGAGATTGCGAACGGAACGAACGAGGGCCCGATGGACGAGGGTGGCCTTTTGCCTCTGGGAGCAAAACCCGACAGCTGGGTCAGTTGGAAAGCTGACTGTTGGATGAGTCCTGAGCCGTTCGACGGCACCGCCGTACGCAAGCCCGACCGGCCCTTCCCGCTTGTAGAGGAATGGCAGTGGGAGTACGAGTACTACGACAACGCTCTCCACTCGTCGCCACTGCATGAGACCTACCAGCACGGCTCGGTGCTTCTGGGCAGTGACCAACCCGGCGACTACTGGACGTTGGTGGTGACTGGCCCGCAGCGCGGCCAGGTGTGGTGGCTCAGAGACGGATGCGCCACACCCTATTCTTCGTCCGGAGAACTTGGAGTCGACTTCCTGGACTGGGTGAGGGACTGGCACCTCGGGCAGGGGTGGTGGCGCTCCGAGTAACCTCAGCATCTCAATCGCGACCCTCATAAGTCGGACGGTTCGTCGCCTTTGATCACTCGGACTGATAACTGGACTACTTACGGGCGGCCTTCGGCTGAGCATGTGATCCGACCAAGGAACACACAACGCTCAGCACGAAGGCCGTGGGGATGAGTCTGTCGCATCACACTGTCCGGCAGGATCCGTTTGCGGAACTGTCACGCCTCCGGGGTGAGTTCTACTCCTGTCTGACCAGGCGTGCGGACGCGCTGTTCGAGCTCGCGGACGCGGTGTTGTGCGCGGACGGTCCGGTCCGCTCTTTGGTGGAGCTGTCGCTGGTGGGTGAACACCGACGCGGGCACGGCGGGCTCTACGACGCCCTGTCCGCGGGCCGGGTGGACGTTTGCCCGGCTGCGACGGGCCTTAGCGACAGTGCAGCTGCCGCGGGCGGCGGACGGCCGGCTGGTCCTGGCCGCCGATCTCACCTGCTGGCTGCGGCCCAGCGCCCACACCTCACCGCAGCGGATCCTGTGCCACACCTATGGGCGAGGCAACGACCAGCACATTCCCGTTCCCGGCTGGCCGTACTCGGTGATCTGCGCACTTGAGACGGGTCGCAGTTCCTGGACCGCACCGCTGGACGCGCTGCGTCTGGCACCTGGCGATGACGCCGCCACTGTCACGGCTCGGCAGATGCGCGAGCTCGTCGAGTGGCTGATCGATGCCGGGCAGTGGACAGACGGCGATCCGGAGATCCTGGTCGTGGTGGATGCCGGCTACGACGTTCCCCGCCTGGCCTTCCTTCTGAAAGATCTCCCAGTGCAGGTGCTAGGCCGGATGCGCTCGGACCGCGTCCTACGGCGTGCGGTCCCGACGCGTGAGCCCGGTGTCCGGGGCCGGCCGCCCCGTCATGGCGGCGAGTTCGTGTTCAGCGACCCGGCCACCTGGGACACCCCCGACGCCCAGACGGTTACCGCAACCCGCCTCTACGGCACCGCCACCGCACGGGCATGGGGACTCCATCCGCGACTGACCCACCGTTCGGCCTGGACTTCCCAGCTGGGTGCCCTGCCGTTGATCGAGGGCACGGTGATCCGTCTGCAGGTCGAGCACCTGCCCAGCGGCGCGACACCGAAGCCGGTCTGGCTGTGGTGGTCAGGTACCGACGCCTCCGGGCCCGAGGTCGACATGCTCTGGCAGGCATTCCTGCGGCGCTTCGATATCGAGCACACCTTCCGACTGTTCAAGCAGACCCTGGGCTGGACTTGCCCGAAGATCCGCACCCCCGAAGCCGCCGACCGTTGGACCTGGCTGATCCTCACCGTCTTCACCCAGCTACGTCTCGCCCGTCCGCTTGCGGCAGACCTCCGACGGCCGTGGGAAGAGCCGACCTCGCCCGACAGGCTCACCCCCGCACGAGTCCGCCGCGACTTTCGGCACCTCTGCCCGAAGGCCGCCTGCCCAGCCGGAGCACCGAAATCGACGCAGCCCGGTCCACGGCCACCCGGCCGCAAGAACAGCCAGCCCACCGCACGCTACGACGTGCACACCGTCGGCAAACCCGGCCCCGCAAAGCGACGAACGAAGAAGTCAACGACCCCACGCCCACGCCGCACAGGTTAAAGATCAAGCTAGGGGGGTGACCCGTGAGTGATGGCGAGGCTTCGCCAGCGTCTTCGCATGACGACTGAGAGCGCCCGCCGGGATCTGACGGCCACATGCACGGCTGCGGACAGCTGCTACATCCTGCGCGTGGTGCGTGAGGGCAGCAGTGAACTCCTCGCGGAGAAGGACCTCACGCACTGGCCCGACTGGCCCGCCTTCCCGGTCGATGCCGCCCACGCGGCGGGGAGTGAACTCGTGATGCTCGGCTACATGATCTGGCCCGACAGCATCACGCCGGACTCGCTCCTGGGGTGGCAGCCTGTGCCGGATGGGCGGGGGTGGTCGGCGCGGGTCGGAACGTTCGAGCAGCTGCGAGACGCCGGAATGCGGGACGCTCAAATCTGATCGCGGCAGCGCGAAGGGCCGTCCGACCGGCGGTGATCCGGATACGCTGTTGCCCGGGGTGTGGTGCTTCCCCCGGCGACACCGCATCCCGTCACGACGAAGGGCCGTTCCGTACCCGTTTCCGGGGTACGGAACGGCCCTTTCGTGTTCCGGTCCAGTGGTTCAACAGGCCGCTGAGCAGGTGGAAGTGAGTGACGGGGCGGGTACCTACCGTGTTTTTGCCCTGCTCAATCGTGGTGATCCTCACGCCGTCAGACGTGATCGATCAGGCTAGTTTTCTCCGGTGTGACTAACTCTCAGATTCCGGTTTCCGGTTCCGTCTCCTCTGTCCCCGTTTCCGCCGCTCTCGCCGGCGTCCTGTTCGCCGGTCAGCTGCGAACCACGCACGACCGGTGGAGGAGCTTGTTCAGCTCCGCCCCGTTCCGTTTCCAGGAAGGGCTCACCCACTGGGAGCGAATACGCCTGAGCTACGACCGGCTCCGGATCGTCAATGAGGCCGTCGAGGCTCCGCAGGCGCTCGCGGTCGATCCGGTCGAGCTGACCGCGATCCATGAGTGGGCCGGTGCGGTCGACCCGGGCATGGCCACGATCATCTCGATCCACTACAACCTGTTTCACGGGAGCCTGGCCGACCATGATGCGGCCGGGCGGGACCTGGGCGAGTACGTCCGTGGGGATCGCATCGGGACGTTCCTGTGCACCGAGGTGGCCCACGGCAACGACGCCGCGCAGATGGAGACCACCGCGACGTACGAACCGGCGGCGCGGGAGTTCGTGCTGCAGACCCCGCATCCCGGCGCGGCGAAGTTCATGCCCAACACCGGCCCGGCCGGCGGGGCGAAGGGGGCCGTCGTCGCGGCCCGCCTGATCGTCGAGGGCACCGACCAGGGCGTCTTCCTGTTCCTGGTGCCGCTCAGCGACGGCGACGGCAGCCCGCTGCCGGGCATCGGGGTGCGGCCGCTGCCCCAGACGACCAGCAGCCCCGTCGACCACTGCGCCACCACCTTCGACAACGTTCGCCTGCCGTACGACGCTCTCCTCCAGGGCGACCACGGACGCCTCACCCCGGCCGGGAAATTCACCAGCGCGCTCGGCAGCTCGCGCCGCCGGTTCCTGGAGTCCATCGGCCGGGTCACCATGGGCAAACTCTGCATGACCGCCCACGGGCTCGGCGTCATGCGGCACGCGCTCGACGTCGCCATGCGCTACGCCCACACCCGTCACACCTCCGGCATGACGAAGGGCCAGCGGGTGCCCCTGATCGCCCACCGCGGGCACCACACGCCCCTGCTCGACGCCGTGGCGACGACCTACGCCGCCACGCTGCTCCAGCGCTCGGTGGTACGGCAGTGGGACCGGGCCGGCGGAGAGGAGCGCGAGGCGTACGAGCGGCTGACGGCGATCACCAAGGCGTGGATCACGTGGCAGTCGCGGGCGGTCATGTCCGAGTGCCGCGAGCGGTGCGGGGCACAGGGCCTGATCCAGGCGAACGGGATCGCGCTCCAGCTCGCCTCCATCGAGGGCACGATCACGGCCGAGGGCGACAACACGGTGATCATGCAGAAGGCCGGGGGCGAGATGCTGCTCGGCGGCGTCGACCTCAAGCCCGAAAGCGAGATCGCGGCCGAGAGCCGGGAGCTGACCGACCCCCAGTTCCTCCAGGACCTCCTGGCCGACATCGAGCGCATCTCCCACACCCGCGCGAAGGCCCGGCTCCGTAAGCGTGCCGCCTCACCGCTGGCCCGCTGGAACTCCACGGTGACGCCCGCCGTGGCCCTGGCCGACGCCCACGTGCACCGGCTCGCCGCCGAGGCCCTGCTGACCGCTGCCGCCCAGGCACCTTCCGGGCTCCCGGCGGACCTGCTGCGCGCCCTGCACGCCCTGTTCTCACTGCGCAGGATCGCCGCGAACAGCGGGGACCTGCTGGCACGCGGGAGGGTGACGGCTATTCAGGTCGAGAGCCTGCCCGACGCCGTTGAGGAAGTCCTGGGCTTCCTGGAGCCGCACGCGCTCACCCTGACCGGGGCGTTCGGCATATCCGAGGAGATCCTGGAGACGCACCCGATGCTCAGCGCCTGACCAGCGCCGTGAAGGGGGAAACGGGCCCCGGCCGCCGAGCGGGGCGGCGGCCGCCGTGACGGGTCACAGGTACAAGGACCGGTGCATCGTGTACATCCACCAGTCGCCCGTGCTCAAGGCGAGGCAGAACTGGTCGCGGTAGTCCGCGTACTCGGCATACAGAGCGGCGTTGAGGGAGACCTCCGGCGCCGCACCCATCAGTTCCGCCACCAGAGCGCGAGGCGCTGACAGCTGCAACGCCTTCAGGACCCGGCGGTAGTTGTCGACCAGCTCCCGGTCCAGATCGGCTTCCCTGATCTCGGCGAGCGCCTCGGCCAGCGGACTGTGCGTCTCCAGCTCCGCCAGTTCCAGCAGCCGGAGGCACTCGGTCAGGCTGCTCAGGCTCTCGACGCTCACCTCGACCGCGTACATGCTGATCAGCTGCTCACCCTCGGGTCCGTAGAGGCTGTAGCCCTTCGAGTTCCGGCGGCTGTACTCGGCGATCTCGAACGACTTGTGCGTGTGCCAGGTCAGATGGCCTGGTATCGCCCGCTGGATGTCGCCCCAGGAGTCGTAGGCCCGGCGGATCTTCTCGGCCTGAGCCTCGGGCAGTTTGGCGAGGTGGAGGTAGTACAGGGAGTGGAACAGAGGCTCTTCCATCTCCAGGAACCGCGTCATGAACATCGGGTCGTCCGGCACCAATATGTACACAACGGCTCCTAGTCGCCAGGCTCGAAGATGAAGGTCATGACGGTCGCGCCGGTGGCCCGTACGGGGACCAGGTGCGCGGTCCCGTCGCCGAGTGCCGGGTGGTGCAGCGGCAGGGATGCGCCGCCGAGCCCGCTGCCGTTCTCCTCGATCGCCCGCAGCCGGGCGTCGTCGGCCACCTCCGACAGCAGCTGGGCCGCTGCGCCGTCCAACTGCGCCCGGTAGCACGCCTGCTTGACCTCGGTCAGCAGCCGCGGCGCCCAGGCCCGCTCCCAGTCCAGCAATAGCCCCCTCGCCTCAGGGCTGAACAGCGCCCAGCGCCACAGATTGACCGGAGGCTGTCCCCCGGGGAACAGGCCCGCGAAGGCGGCGTTGCAGGCGATGCGGCGGCCGTCGGGCGTGATCGCGCACGCGATCTCGCGCTGCCCGGTCACCAGCCGGCCCAGGTACGGCGACGGCGGGGCGGGAGGCTGTACGGGCTCGGCCCGGAACAGCTCCAGGTGGCCGATGGCGGTGTCCTCGGGGCTGAGGCCGAGAAGCTGCGCCAACCGCAAGTAGAGGTCCGGCGAGGGGCGCAGCCGCCCGGCCCGGACCTTCTGGTAAGTGCCCGCGCCGCCCTGGAGGGCGGTGTCGACGTCGACCTGCCGGATCCGCTCGGACCCGCGACTGCCCCGGCCCAGTGGAAGGGACCACGGTTCGAGTCCGAGATCCTTCCGGGTCCGCCGTCGGCGGTAGCGCTCGAACAGCCCCTGGTACTCACGATCCGCTCTCGGCACCGCTCTCCCCCTCCGTGCGCGGCCCCTCTGCCGTACGCACGAAATGTGCGCACAGCAATGGGCGGTTGCCATCACGGCAGTTAGCCTGAACGATAGAGATCAAACCATGCGCATGGTTTGTTTCGGAACCCGGGCAGTGGCCTGTGTCGCACGCCGGGCGACTCCCATTTCCCCGCGAAGGCCTCACCCGACGAGGCGATGCCGTGCTTGGCCGCGATCACCCTTTCGCGACTACTTTGCGTGACAAAATGAGGAGTGCTGCTGTGACCCTGGCCCCCGGACATGAATCGGCCGACGGTAGTGCCGCTGTTCTCTCGGCCAGGCCGCCGTCGGCACCGCCGGGCGGCGGGTGCCCGTTCCTGCGCGGCGCCACGGCCGCCCAGACCAACGGCCAGGAGGGGCAGCGTCTACGGGCGCTGGGGCCCGCCCCGGTCGTGGAGCTGCCGGGAGCAGTGCAGGCCCGGGCCGTGGTCGACTTCGCGTTGGCCGAGCGGCTGTCCGCCGGACCCCAGGTGAGCCGCGACGCCGCACGGCACTGGCCGGGCGACCGCGAGGGCGCCCGGAGCGTGGACGGAGTCATCGCCCGGTGGACCGGCAGCCACAACGCGTTGAACAGCTACGGCGACGACCACCGGGAACTGCGGGCGCCCATCGCGGCCGCGCTCACCCGCCGACGGGTCGAGGCGATGACCCCGGTGATCGAGTCGATCGTCCAGGACGTCCTGGACGGGCTCGACGGCGTCGGCGCCGAGCGGAACGTCGACCTGGTGCAGTCCTACGCCCTGCCCGTCCCGCACGAGGTGATCACGCGCCTGCTGGGCGTGCCCGCCGAGCACTTGACCGCATTCAGCGCGGCCGCCGCAGGGCTCTTCGACGCCTCCGCCGGCGCGGAGGAGATGGCCCGCTCGATAGGGGCCGTGCTCGCGCTCCTGGACCAGCTGGTTGGCGGCGCCCGGGAACATCCCGGGGACAACCTCGTCGGGGACCTGGTCCGCGCTGCGGACGCGTCCGGGAACCCGCTGAGCGACGCGGCGCTGCGCGACCAGCTGATGCTCATCATCGTCGCGGGCACTGAGACGACCGTCCACGCCATCGGCACCCTGCTGGTCCACCTCCTGTCCCACCCCGACCAGCTCGCCCTGGTCACCAGCGGACAGGTCTCCATGGAGGACGCCCTGACGGAGAGCCTGCGCCTGCGGCCGCCGATCGCCTCCGTGCCGCTGCGCTTCGCCGCCTGGCAGTTCGAGGACGCCCGCAGCGGGGAGCAGTTCGGCGAGGGGGAGCCCATCCTCATCCACATCGCCGGGGCCAACCTCGATCCCGAGCGGTACGAGGATCCCGAGCGGTTCGACGTGCGGCGGGAGGGCGGTTCTCGCAGCCTGGCGTTCGGGTACGGCCCGCACGTGTGCCCCGGCGCGGCCCTGGCCACCAGGGAGATCGTGATCGCGGTAACCCGCTTTCTGGAGCGCTACCCCCACGCCCGGCTCGCGCTGGCCCCGGAACTGCTGGAGCAAACCGCGTCGTTCATCAGCAATGGCTACACGTCCATCGCCGTCGAACTGAGCTGAGCGCGGCCACATGCGACGGGGCCGCGGGAGGAAACTCCTCCCGCGGCCCCGTCGCTGTTCGAGGTCAGCCCAGTTCAGACCCAGGGCTGCCGGTGGCCGCCGCTGCGGCTTCGAGTCCCTGCACATACTCCTCGGCCCATCGGGACTGCCGCACCAACCAGTCACCGCGCGCGACCGACATGTCGAGCTGGAGGGCCGTTTCCGGGGTGACGATGCCCCGCACGACCACCGCGTTCGCCGCCGCGATCTTCTCCGGCAGCCTGTGGTAATCCAGACGGGCGTGCTGATCGGTGCCCGAGTAGAGCATGACCCAGGCCTCCGCCGTCACTGCCGGGTCCACGCCCGGCTGAAGCTCGCCAAGGTCCTTGGCCTGCTGAATCAGTTCGGTGACCTGAGGGATGTACAGCCGGATCAGGTGCCCGTAGACGGCCGGGTGGTCCTGCTCGGTGGCGAGCCGTGCAGCCGCTTTGACGACCGGAACCACGGGGGTGAGCGTGGCCAGGGCGATCGAGGCGTCCACCACACTCTGGATGCGCGGCAGCATCGGCACCGCCGCGTCCATCGTGAAACCCTCCGTCACCACGGCCGTGGCAGCGTCACTCTTGCCGTTGTTGAAGTAGTGGTAGAACGCCCCGCGCCCGACGCCGGCGAGCGTCGTGATGTCCTCGACCGTGGTCCGGTAGAAGCCCTTCTCGGCGAAAACCACGGCGGCTGCGGCCAGCAGATCGCGCCGCTTGTCTATGGACCGTCGCTGAACCGGTTGCCGCACTGTCGTCTCCTGATTCGGCTGCGCTGCGGCAGCGGTCTGCGTCCCGAACCCCTCCGAGCCGCATCCGACCAGGGGCCCTCACTTTTAGTTACAGCGAGGCTGGTGGAACTCTAACCCCGAACCTTATCCGCACTAAAAGTGTGCACACCACGTTCTCCGTTGACCTATTCTCGGTCACCTGGCAGAGTCACCCACGAACCAGTCGCAGTGTTCGGTCTTGCCACAACCGGGCGGGGGAATGGTGGAGGAGCCACAGGACCAGGGCTGGATAGCAAACTTCGAGTCTGGCTTGTGCCGTCTCACGAGATCGGACGCGACACCGGCCGATGCTGCCGAGGCCGGCGTGGCGGCCGCAGCCGCACCGGCCCCGCCGGAAAAGCCGTCACGGGGCTGGAGTCGTATGGTGCTTCGGCTGTCCGCGGGGCTCTACCTGCTGGCGGCCGCGCTGATGCTGACGACCGGTCTGCTCGGCGCGCGCGAGTGGTATGTCGCGCTGGGATGCTGGCTGGCCGGCTCCATCGCGGTGCCGGTCGGCCACGGGGTGCGCGCGGGAGGGGAGATGGGCTTGGAGGCGTGGCGGCTGCGCACCCGCGGCGTCCTTGTCGAGGGGCGCCGGGTGTACGCCCGAACCTATGAGTTCACCGACGTCGAGGGGCGCACCCGCCGCCTCACGGACGACTACGCGTCCGGCGAGCGAGTGGAGATCCTCCACGATCCCGCACCAGGTCGGGACACGGCCCAGATCGGCCGCCGCACGACGGGGACTCTGGTCTTCGCCGGCTGTGTCTGCCTGCTGTCCCTCGTCGTGGCCGCGGCCCTGGTCGCCATCGGTCTGGCGGGGCCGCTCGCCGCTCTGGGCGTCATCTCCCTTGGTCTGTAAGAACTCCTAGCAAAATGAGATGAGGGATGTCCTCGGGTCGGGCGAGGATCGCTCGGTACTCGCCGACGAAAGGGCAGCTATGGGCGACAGGCCCCCGAGGGAGCTCATCTCACTCGCTGATGACGAGGGCAACGGTGTCTCGGTCAACGTTCTGGGGCGTAGTCCCGGGTGGACCGCCGGGATCGACGCGGAGATTGTCGTCAAGACTCCTTTCGTGTCCGGTCGTATTGACCTGGCGTTGTACGTTGCGAGGCTGGAGAGCTGGGCGGACGCGCTGGACCGTCTTGACGCCGGCGACGACGTGGCCTGGATGGCGATGAGCAGCGGGCCGTCCATCTTCATTCAGCTCACGGGCGAGCGTGACTGCCCGGAGGTCATCGTGGAGGACGAGTCCGGGTCCATGGTCACCGTGCGGGTCCCGCTCGTCCCGCCGGACGACCGGGTTGCTGACCATCGCCGGCGTCTGCGCCAGGTGATGGATCACTGGGTTCCGGCGCTGTCAGGGTAGGGCGACAAGTCGCCGCCAGCAGATGAGTGCGCATCCGAGGGCCGAAAGGCGACGCCCGAATCGCACCCACCCGCTATACCGACTGGCTGGCGCGGAACGCCTGACCCGCCCCGCGGACGGCGGCTTTCTCGCTGGGCGTCGGGAGCCGCCGCGGGGCGGTGGGTTCATGAACGCTTCCCGGAGACCGATGAGTTCGGGGGATGGCGGTGGTCTGTATCTGTGACCGCGCACTGCGGCCCGACGCCACTCCAAAGGACCGGTCATGACCTCAACCGCGCTTTCCGCCGCCACCGCCCCCGCCGTTTCCCGCCGCGCCGACCGCGCACTGTGGGGTCTGCAGATCCTGCTGGCCCTGTTCTACGGCGTCGCCAGCGCCGCCCCGAAGGTCGTGGCGCATTCCTCGGCCACTGTCACCTTCGATGCGATCGGCTGGGGCGACTGGCTCATGTATCTCACCGGGGTGCTGGAACTGGCTGGTGCGGTCGGCCTGTTGGTCCCGCGCATGGTGGCGCTCGCCGCGCTCGGCCTGGTCGGCGTGATGCTCGGTGCCGAGGTCTTCACCTGGGTTTTCCTGGACGGCGTCAACTGGGCCACCCCGCTGATCGCCGCCGCCCTCCTCGGTGCGGTCGCGTACGGCCGACGCCACACCCTGACCCTCCCGCGCCGCCGCTGAACGCATCTGCTGCTGAGACTGAGCTTGTTCTTTTCCTTCCGGCCTCGACGCCGAAAGTCAGGCGGGCAGCCGCGTGACCGTTGATCTCTGACGTGCCACAGCGTGCTGACCTGATGCAGCCTTCAGCTGCCGGGCTCCGGCTGCTACCGGGGCCGCCCGCCGAGAAGGGCATCGCCCCTCGTCACCCGCCCTGCTGCTTGGCGGGTTCCCGTTCGGCTCCCGCCGGGCCCTTGGGTGCGGATTCAGCGGGTGCGCTCGTAGTGGCGGCGCACTTTCTCGCGGTTGCCGCAGACGGCCATCGAACACCAGCGGGCACGGTTGGCGCGGCTGCGGTCGAGCAGGAACAACCGGCACTCGGTATTGGCACAGGGGCGCAGCCGGCCGGGCATCCGTTCCTCGGTGCCGGCCCAGGCGAGGACCGTCTCGACGGCCAGCCGGGCGTGCGGGGGGAACCTGACCGCCCACCGGAGGCCGTCCGAAGTGACCTCAGGGATCTGGTGGACCCCTTCCAGTAGCGGGCCCAGCGCGGCGGGCGAACAGCTTCCGCGCACCACATCCTGCAGGACGTCCCGCGCCTCGCGCAGCAGCGTTAGTTCCGCGAGGCTGCCGTCGCCGCCGTGTTCCCGCGCCCAGTGCCTGCCTGCGGCCTGGTCGCCGAGCGCGTCCTGCTCCTCGCCGTTGATCAGCGGCCTGCTGTTGAGCAGATCCAGTAGCACGCCCATCGTGGGTTCACCGCCCTTCTAACCGAATGGAGCTGTTTGACAGGTTAGCCCACCTCGTGCTTCCGTAGCGAACAGCTAACCACATCAAATACGCAAAGGGGTTAGGCATGAGCTCGGTGCGCCACCGGACCGCCACCGTCGACGGTCACGAGATCTACTACCGCGAGGCCGGCCCCGCCGACGCCCCCGTGATTGTGCTGCTGCACGGCTACCCGACCAGTTCGTTCATGTTCCGGGAACTCATCCCGCTGCTGGCCGACGACTCCCACGTCATCGCCCCGGACCACCTCGGCTTCGGCCACTCCGACGCCCCGCCCGCAACGGAGTTCGACTACACCTTCGACGGCCTCGCCGAACTCACCTCCGGGCTGCTCGACCAGCTGGGCCTGGACCGCTACGCCCTTTACGTCCAGGACTACGGCGCCCCCATCGGATGGCGCCTCGCGCTGAAGAACCCCGAGCGGATCTCCGCCATCGTCACCCAGAACGGCAACGGCTACGAGGACGGTTTCGTCGACTCCTTCTGGGCCGGCCTGTGGGCCTACGGGGCGAACCCCGGCCCCGACACCGAACCCGCCGTCCGCGCCGCGATGAGTCTCGAGGCCATCCGCTGGCAGTACGTGCACGGCGTACCCGATCCGAGCGTGGTCAGTCCGGACACCTGGGAGCACGACGTCGCGCTCGTCTCCCGCGAGGGCAACGACGAGATCCAGCTGGCGCTGTTCCGGGACTACCAGAACAACCGCCCGCTCTACCCGCTGCTGCACGAATACCTCCGCACCAGCGAGGTCCCAGTGCTCGCCGTCTGGGGCCGCAACGACGAAATCTTCGGCCCGGCGGGCGCACGCGCCTTCGCCCGCGACGCCAAGAACGCGGAAGTGCACCTGATCAACGGCGGTCACTTCCTGCTGGAGAGCCACCGGGACGTGGTCGCCGGCTATCTCCGCGGCTTCCTCGGGCGGGTGCTGGGGTAGACGGGACGGGGGCGGCCAGCGAGGGGCCGTCGGCAGTCGAGCCGACGCAGGACACGGTGGCCTCCCGAGCGCCTGCTGCGCCGCCTGCTGCGCCGTCGGC
>NZ_BMTW01000020.1:0-123076 GCF_014649875.1 Streptomyces rubiginosohelvolus
ACGGCACCGGCGGCATCGGGAGCGGCACCAAGATCGGCACCGGCTGGAAAGACTTCACCAGCGTGCGATAGCAAGCAACAGACGGAAAGCAGTGAGCGCGCGGGGCCCGCCGGACAGCCATTCGGCGGGCCCCGCGCATCCCACTAGGGTTTCCCGTGTGAACAAGATCGCGCAGAGTGTACGGCTGTGGTTCGCGCCGCAGCGGATCCGGGAGGAGGGGGACACCCCCGACTACCGGTTCTCGCTGGCCAACGAGCGGACGTTCCTCGCCTGGATCCGGACGGCTCTGGCCCTGATCGGCGGGGGTTTCGCCGTCGATCAGTTCCTGCCGGAGCTGGTGTGGGGCGTCCGGGCCGGGCTCGCGCTCGGGCTGCTGGCCGCCGGGGTGCTCTGCGCGCTGCGGGCGGTCAACCACTGGGTGCGGTGCGAGCGGGCGATGCGGCGGGGCGAGGACCTGCCGGTGTCCCGGTTCCCGACCCTGCTGAGTCTGGTGGTCGCCGTCGTCGCCGTGGCGATGGTGGTGGTGGTCCTCTTCGGCTGGGAGGGCGTGTGACGGCGGCGGCGGACCGGGATCCGGGGCTGCAGCCGGAGCGGACGCGGCTGGCCTGGCGGCGTACGACGCTGACCGCCACGGTCGTCGCGCTCCTCGCGGGGCGGCAGGCGCTGCACAGCGGGGCGAACCCGGCGGCGCTGGTCGCGGTGGCGCTGAGCGCGCTGGCCTGGCTGGGGTTCCTGCTGGTCGCTCACCGCCGGGTGAGTGTGCTGGGGGTGGCGCGGCCCGAGCAGTTCGCACCGCGCGGGGCGCTGACGGCGGCGCTGTGCACGGTGGCGCTGGCGGTGTTCGCGGCGGCGATGCTGTTCTGAGGCCGGGCGCCCGACGCCTGACGGCCGGGCTGCGGCGGCGATGCAGGTCTGACCGGCCCGACAGCGCCTACGCTTCCCAGTCCACCGTGACCACGATCTTGCCGCGCGTCCGCCCCTCCTGGTTCAGCCGGTACGCCTCGGCGGCCTCCTCCAGCGGGAACACCCGGTCCACGTGGACGGTGACGATGCCCCGCTCGGCCAGCTCCGCGACCTGGGCCAGGTCCGCCGCGTCGGGGCGCACGAAGGCGTAGCGGCCGCCGTAGGAGAAGACCTCGTCGTCCGCGATGGAGGCGAGCCGGCCGCCCGGGGCGAGGGTTTCGGCGGAGGCTCTCAGGGCGTCGCCGCCCACCGTGTCGAAGGAGGCGTCGAAGCCCTCGGGGACCAGGTCCCGCAGCCGTTCGACGAGGCCCTCGCCGTACTCCACGGGCTCCGCGCCCAGGCTCCGCAGGTGCTCGTGGTTGCGGGGGCTCGCGGTGCCGACGACCCGGCAGCCGGTGTGCCGGGCGATCTGGACGGCGAGCGATCCGACGCCCCCGGCCGCCGCGTGGACCAGGACGGTGTCGCCCTCGCGGATCTTCAGGGTGCGGTGCAGTACCTGGTACGCGGTCAGCCCGGCCAGCGGCAGGCCCGCCGACTCCTCGAAGCTCAGGCTGAGGGGCTTGCGGGCGAGGGTGCGTACGGGGGCGGCGACGTACTCGGCGAACGTACCGCGCGAGAGGAAGTCCTCGCGTACGTAGCCGATGACCTCGTCGCCCACGGCGAACTCGTCGACGGCGACGCCCGGTTGCACGACGACCCCGGAGACGTCCCAGCCGGGGATCACCGGGAACACGGCGTCGAGGGCGCCTTGGAGGTAGCCCTCGCGGGCCTTCCAGTCGACCGGATTCACTGCGGCGGCCCGCACCTTCACCAGGACGCTGTCGGGGCCGACCTTGGGGTCGGGCCGCTCGCCGTACTCCATGACGTCGGCGGAGCCGTACGCGCTGTAGCTGATCGCCTTCATCCCTCGACCTTCCGCGCAGGTCAGGGTCGCCGCAACTCAGGCGGTACGGCCGTGGGCCCCGCCCTCACCAGCGCGGGACCGCCGGCGTCGTCCAGTCCGGGTCGGCGACGCGCATCGCCGCCGCGTCGTCGCGCTCGCGGTGGGTGCCGTCGTCCTCCAGCCAGCGCCGGTGCAGGGCGGCGAGGCGGTCGCGGTCCGGTTCGACGCCGAGTCCGGGGGCGTCGGAGACCGTGAGCCGGCCGCCGGTGAAGGTGTGGCGCTCGGTGATGACGTCCTCGGTCTGCCAGGGGTAGTGGCTGTCGCAGGCGTATGCGAGGTCCGGCACGGTGGCCGCGACGTGGGTCATCGCGGCGAGGCTGATGCCGAGGTGCGTGTTGGAGTGCATGGAGAGTCCGACGCCGAACGTGCGGCAGATGCCCGCCAGTTCCCGGGTGCGGTGCAGTCCGCCCCAGTAGTGGTGGTCGCTCAGGACGATCCGGACGGCGTCGCGGGCGAACGCCTCGGGGACCTCGGCCAGGGTGGTGACGCACATGTTGGTGGCGAGCGGGACGTCGGTGGCGGCGGCGACGGCGGCCATGCCGTCCGTGCCGCTGGTGGGGTCCTCCAGGTATTCGAGGACGTCCTTCAGCTGCTCGGCGACGTACAGCGAGGTGGGGACGGACCAGGCGCCGTTCGGGTCCAGGCGCAGCGGGCGGCCGGGGAACGCCTCGGCCAGGGCGCGGATCGCGGCGATCTCCCGGTCGGGCTCGAAGACGCCGCCCTTGAGTTTGAAGGAGCCGAAGCCGTAGGTGCCGGCGAAGCGCCGGGCCTGGGCGACCACGCCGGCCGGGTCGAGCGCCGCGCCCCAGTCGTCCCGCTCACCGGAGACCGGGTGGGCGGCCCAGCGGTAGAAGAGGTACGCGCTGTACTCGACGCTGTCGCGGACCTTGCCGCCCAGCAGCGCGTGCACCGGCAGGCCCTGCGCCTTGCCGAGGGCGTCCAGGCAGGCGACCTCGAAGGCGGAGACGACCGAGAGCCGGATCTTTTCGGCGTTCCTGACCCCGCGCAGCCCTCCGGCGTCCACCCGGTCGTCGGCGGCGGCGTGCGATCCGTCGCACACCTCGTCGGCCAGGGAGAACAGCCCGTTCAGATCGGTGACCGCCCGGCCCGGGAGCGCCTCGGCGAGGGAACGCGCGGGCTCCAGGTAGGCGCCGTCGCCGTACGTCTCCCCCACGCCGGTGGTTCCGCCCCGAGTGACGACCTCCACGATCAGGCGCGGGGTGTACGGCTGGTGGACGCCCTGCGTGTTCAGCAGGGGTGGATCGGACACGAGGATCGGGGTGAGCCGGACGTCTTCGATCACCAGAGCTGTATTCATACGTGAACTGTATTCAGAGATGCGTTTCACCACCAGGGCCCGGACGACTTCCGGGGCGGCAGATCCCGAAGGGCACTGGACGACATACCGACTGGTCGGCATCATGGTCCCGACCCGTCCGCAGTCGCCCGGAGGTACGCACCATGAGCCCAGTCCCCCCACCAGGTCTCGACCCGGAGCTGCTGCGCGGCCATCTCGACCGCGAGCGACCGGGGCTGGTGAGCGGACCCCTCGAAGCGCGGCTCATCGAGGGCGGCCGCTCGAACCTGACGTACGTCGTCGGCGACGGGACCGGACAGTGGGTGGTGCGCAGACCGCCGCTCGGCCATGTGCTGGCCACCGCGCACGACATGGCGCGCGAGCACCGCGTGATCAGCGGTCTGCACCCGACCGCCGTCCCCGTTCCGGAGCCGCTGCTGCTCTGCGAGGACGACTCGGTGATCGGCGCGCCGTTCTACGTGATGGAGTACGTCGAGGGCACCCCGTACCGCACCGCCGAGCAGCTCGCCCCGCTGGGCCCCGAGCGCACCCGGGCGGCGGTCCTCGGGCTCGTCGACACCCTGGTCGATCTGCACGCCGTGGACCCGGAGGCCGTCGGGCTCGGGGACTTCGGGCGGCCCGAGGGCTTCCTGGACCGGCAGTTGCGGCGCTGGGGCAAGCAGTTGGACGCCTCCCGCAACCGTGACCTGGCGGGCATCGACGAGCTGCACGCCGCGCTCGGCCGTGCGCTGCCCTCCTCCCCCGCGCCCACGGTCGTCCACGGCGACTATCGCCTGGACAACGTCCTGATCGGCTCCGACGACCGGATCAAGGCCGTCCTCGACTGGGAGATGTCCACCCTCGGCGACCCGCTGACCGACCTCGGGCTGCTCGTGATGTACAGCTCCGACCTCGGTCTGCCGAAGTCGCCCGTCTCCACCACCAGCGGGGCCGCCGGACACCCCGCCCCCGCCGAGCTGATCGAGCGCTACGCGGCCCGCTCGGGCCGGGACACCTCCGCCATCTCCTGGTACACCGCGTTCGCCTGGTTCAAGCTCGCCGTGATCCTGGAGGGCATCCACTACCGCTACACGCTCGGCCAGACCGTCGGCGCGGGCTTCGACCGGATCGGCGAGCTGGTCCCCGTCTTCATCGCGCACGGCCTCACCACCCTCCAGGAAGGCTGAACCCCCATGGACTTCGCATTCGACGCCCGTACCGAGGAGCTGCGTTCCCGCCTGCTCGCGTTCATGGACGAGCATGTGTATCCGGCCGAGCAGGTCGCCGAGGAGCAGCGGGCGCGGCTCGCCTCGCCGTGGGACACCCCGGCGGTCGTCGGCGAGCTGAAGGCCGAGGCCAGGCGGCAGGGGCTGTGGAACCTCTTCCTGCCCGACGCGGAGTACGGGGCCGGGCTGACGAACCTCCAGTACGCCCCGCTCGCGGAGATCACCGGACGCTCCCCGCACCTCGCGCCGACCGCGACGAACTGCGCCGCCCCGGACACCGGGAACATGGAGGTGCTGTTCCAGTTCGCCACCGAGGCGCAGAAGAAGCAGTGGCTGGAGCCGCTGCTCGCCGGGGAGATCCGCTCGGCGTTCGCGATGACGGAGCCGGACGTGGCGTCGTCGGACGCGACGAACATCGAGACGCGGATCGCGCGGGACGGAGGGGGCACCTCCCGCTCGAGCGGAGCCGAGAGTGGGGGAGACTACGTCATCAACGGGCGGAAGTGGTACATCTCCGGGGCGATGAACCCGGACTGCGCGGTCTTCATCGTGATGGGCAAGACCGACCCGGACGGCGAGGACATCCGCCGCCAGCAGTCGATGATCCTGGTCCCCCGCGACACCCCGGGCGTCGAGGTGCGGCGCGCGATGCAGGTGTACGGGTACGAGGACCACTCGCACGGCGGCCACGCCGAGGTGGTCTTCCACGACGTACGGGTGCCCGCGTCGAACCTGATCGGCGAGGAGGGCGGCGGCTTCGCCATCGCCCAGGCGCGGCTGGGTCCGGGCCGGATCCACCACTGCATGCGGCTGATCGGGATGGCGGAGCGGGCCATCGAGCTGATGTGCCGGCGGGCGGTGGCGCGTACGGCGTTCGGCAAGCCGCTGGCCGCGCAGGGTGTCGTGCAGAACTGGATCGCGGACGCCCGGGTCACGGTGGAGCAGCTGCGGCTGCTGGTGCTGAAGACGGCCTGGCTGATGGACACCGTGGGCAACAAGGGCGCGCACACCGAGATCCAGGCCATCAAGATCGCCACCCCGCGCGCGGTGGTGGACATCCTGGACTCCGCGGTGCAGCTGTACGGCGCGGGCGGGGTGAGCCAGGACTTCCCGCTGGCGGAGCTGTGGGCCTCGGCTCGGACGCTGCGGCTGGCGGACGGGCCGGACGAGGTGCACCAGCGGTCGCTGGCCCGGCGGGAGATCAAGCGGTACGTGTGACGGACGCGGTGCGGCCCCCTCCCGAGGTGCTCTTCGGGAGGGGGCCGCAGCCGTACACGTACACGTGCTCGTACGACAGGGCTCAGAAGGTGAGCTTCCAGCTGTCGATGTAGCCGGTGTCCTGGCGGGCGACGTCCTGGACGCGCAGCTTCCAGGAGCCGTTGGCCACCTCGCTGGAGGCGTTGACCGTGTACGTCGTGATGACGTTGTCGGCCGAGTCGCCGCTGCTGGAGTTCTTCAGCCGGTACGCGCTGCCGTCCGGGGCGAGCAGGTCCACCACGAGGTCGCCGCGGTAGGTGTGCTTGATGTCGACGCCGACCTGAAGTGCGGCCGGGGCGTTGCCCGTTCGCCCGGTGACCGCGACCGACGAGGTGACCGCCGCTCCGGCGTCCGGGATGGCGACGTCGGTGGTGTTGCTGAACACGCCTTCGCCCGTGGGCGGTTCGCCGGTGCCGGAGGACAGGGTCCAGATCGCGTGGGCGGCGGCGTCGCTGTTGCGGTCCAGGGCCGTGTCGTTGATGTTGCTCAGGTTGTCGCACGACGAGTGGTAGCAGCGGTCGAAGGCCTGGCCCGCCGTACCGCCCCACTTCTGCGCCTGGGCCGCGGACTTGGTGTAGCCCGCGCCGGTGAAGAGGCCGCCGACGGGGACGCCGACGTTCTTGAACGGGGCGTGGTCGGAGCGGCCGTCGCCCTCGGTCTCGATCTCGGTGGGGACGTTCAGGCCCGCGAAGTAGTCCTTGAAGGTCTTCTCGATGACCGGGTCGTCGTCGTAGACGAAGTAGCCGGCGTTGGGCGAGCCGATCATGTCGAAGTTGAGGTAGCCGGAGAGCTTGGAACGCTCGGCGGACGGCAGGTTGTTGACGTAGTACTTCGAGCCGATCAGGCCCAGCTCCTCCGCGCCCCACCAGGCGAACCGCAGATGCTTGTCGGGCTGGTACCCGGCGCGGGAGACGGCGAGCGCGGTCTCCAGCACGGCGGCCGAGCCGGAGCCGTTGTCGTTGATGCCGGCGCCGGAGGAGACCGAGTCGAGGTGGGCCCCGGCCATCAGGACCTTGTTCGGGTCGCCGCCGGGCCAGTCGGCTATCAGGTTGTAGCCGGTGGCGCCGTTGGAGGTGAACTGCTGGAGCGTGGTGGTGTATCCGGCCGCGTCCAGCTTGGCCTTCACATAGTCGACGGACGCCTTGTAGCCGGGGCGGCCGTGGGCGCGGTTGCCGCCGTTGTTCGCGGCGATCGTCGAGAACTGCGAGAGGTGGGCCTTGACGTTGGCCACGGGGATGTCGGGGGCGGCCGCGGCGGCTGCCTCCGGCGTCGGCGCTCCGGCGGCCTGCGCGCCGGGCGCGGCGGTCGCGAGAAGGGCCGCGAGGGTGATGGCGGCCACGGCCGCCGGGGATCTGCGCAGGGTGGAACGGTTCGGTCTCATTCACGGGCTCCGGATTCCGTTGGGGACTGACGGAACGTGCGGGGGGTCCCCGGCCGCGCGGTGATCCGGCCGGGTCCTGGAGCGTGGGCTGGACAAGCGGCCCAGGGGTGCGCAATGCGTGACCGATGCTCAAGGAAATGACAGTGCTCCGTCAAGAGCGGAAACCGGACAGGTCCGTTCTATTAACGAACGGACCTCGGCCCGTGAACGCTGGCGCCTCCACAGGAGGCCGGACATACCTCATACATCCAGATTCGCCCCGCCCGGCCGGGCGGGCCACTGGATCACCCCGGGACGGGAGCCCCTACGGGCGCAGGGCCCGCAGCAGCAGGTCCGCGAGGTGGTCGGCGACCTCCTGGCGGCTGAGCGGGCCGTCCGGGCGGTACCAGGTGGAGAGGTGGTGGACCGAACCGAAGTGGTAGTCGACGACGAGGTCGGCGGGGGTGGCGGAGGAGAACACGCCGCTGTTCTGCCCCTCCTCGATCAGGGCCCGGAACCGCTCGTGGTAGCGGCGGCGCTCGACACGTACCTGCTTGTTCTTCTCGGGGCTCAGGTGGTGCATGGAGCGGAAGAAGATCGCGGCGTCGTCCAGGTTGTCGATGGTCGTGACCACCACGTCGGCCGCCGCGTCGCGCAGCCGCTGCTCGACGGGGGCCTCGGCGTCCGCGAAGGCGTCCAGGCGCTCCTGCTGGAGCCGCAGCACCCGGGCGTACACCTCCTGGAGCAGGTCCTCCTTGGAGCCGAAGTAGTGGTAGAGCGCCCCCTTGGTGACGCCCGCCGCCTCGACGATCTCCTGGACCGAGGTGCGGTCGTACCCGCGCTCGGCGAAGAGCCGGGTGGCGGCGGCCAGCAGCCTCTGGGGGACGGGAGTGCCGTTCTGGTCCGTCGCCTTGGCCATGAGCCGCCACCTTCCTTTCGTACTGTGCGTGTGCTGTCCGGACGCTGTTCTAACGGGGGGAACGCAGTTCCCGCCTGAGGATCTTCCCACTCGCCGTCTTCGGCAGCTCGGTCAGGATCTCCACCTCGCGCGGATACTTGTACGCGGCGAGCCGTTCCTTGCAGTACGCGCCCAGCTCGCCGGGTTCCACCGAGGCCCCCGGGCGCAGACTCACGTACGCCCGGACCGTCTCCCCGCGGTAGGCATCGGGCACGCCGACCACGGCCGCCTCCCGCACCGCCGGGTGGGTGTAGAGGACATCCTCCACCTCGCGCGGCCACACCTTGAACCCGGAGGCGTTGATCATGTCCTTCTTGCGGTCCACGACATAGAGCCAGCCCGCCGCGTCCATGAACCCGATGTCACCGGTGCGCAGCTCGCCGTCCGGGAAGGCGGCGGCGGTGGCCTCGGGGAGGTTCCAGTAGCCGGAGACGACCTGGGGGCCGCGCACCGCGATCTCACCCTGCTCCCCGAAGGGCACCTCCCGCCCCTCCTCGTCGAGGATCCGGACGACGGTGTCGGGCCCGGGGACGCCGACGGAGAGCGTGCCGGAGACCGGGTCGACGGGTGCCTCCCGCTCGGGCGGGACCGAGGCGCAGGGGGCGGTGCACTCGGTGAGCCCGTAGCCGTTGCGGATGTACGGGCCGAAGCCCGCGCGGAACTTCTCCACGAGCGCGGGCGGCAGGGGCGCACCGCCGGAGGAGATCACCCGGAACGAGGCGAAGTGGTCCGGGGTGACGTCCGGGTGCGCGGCCAGCGCCATGAAGGCGGTGGAGGGCCCGACGGTGTAGGCGGGGCGGTGGGCGGCGAAGGCCTCCAGGACGACGCCCGCCTCGAAGCGGTAGGCAAGGACGAGGGTGCCCGCGTTGGCGATGCAGGCGGAGAGCTCGCAGACCATGCCGGTGATGTGGAAGAGCGGGGCGAGTGCGAAGTAGGCGGAGCCCTCGGCGATCGGATGGCCGGTGCGCTGGCGTTCGGCGTTGACCATGATGTTGCCGTGGGCGTTCATCGCGCCCTTGGGGGTGCCGCTGGTGCCGGAGGTGTAGCTGATCAGCGCCACGTCCTCGGCGGTGAGACCGCGGTCGGCCGGGGCCGGGTTCCCGGCGCGGGCGGCGGTCAGCAGATCGTCCGCGAGGTCGTCGGGGCCGGGGGCAGGGAGCCGCTCGAAGCCGAGGACACGCGGGTCGTTCACGCTCTGGAGGTCCAGCTCGCAGGCGGTCAGCGCGATACGGAGGTCCGGGGCGGCCGCAGCGGTGTCCCGGAGATACGTCTCCCACGCCCGGTCCGAGCAGATCAGCGCGGTGACCCCGGCATCGGCGAGGACATGGCCGACCTCGCCCGCCTTGTACATCGGGTTGAGCGGTACGACGGTGGCCCCCGCCTTCCACGCGCCGAGCAGCGCGAGGACGAAGTGCGGGCTGTTCTGGAGCATGATCGCGACCCGGTCGCCGCGCTGCAGCCCCCGGGCGGCGAGGTGGCCGGCCACCGAGTCGGACAGCTCGTCGGTCTCGCGGTAACTGAGCCGGCCGTCGAAGTAGGCCAGGGCCGGGTGGTCCGGGGCCCGGTCCACGGCCGCCCGCCAGGCGTGGAGCACGGTCGGGGGCGGGGTGACGGGGGCGCGCTGGGCCTCGCTGAGCAGGGCGAGCCAGGGCTGGGCGGCGTAGATCGAGGTGGCGGGTGTGCCGGGGGGCCGCGTGCCGGGTCCGGCGGAGGGAACGTCGCTCATGCCTCGCTCGCCTCCCACTTCTGCTGGAGCTTGTTCATGTTGCCCATCCACCGGTCGGGATCGGCGGCGCGGGCCTGGTAGTACCCGGCCACCTCGGGGTGCGGCAGGACCAGGAAGCGGTCGGCGTCCATCGCCTCGAACAGGGCGTCGGCGACGGCGTCCGGCTCGATGGCGCCGGGGGCGAGGACCAGCTCGCCGGCCGAACCTGCGGCGGTGAGCATGTCGGTGCGCACGCCCTGGGGACAGATCGCGTGGACCTTGATCCCGCGGTGGCGGTAGGTGAGCGAGAGCCACTCGGCGAAGGCCACCGCCCCGTGCTTGGTGACGCTGTACGGGGCGGCGCCGATCATCGTCAGCAGCCCGGCGGCGGACGCGGTGGTGACGAACCGCCCGCTGCCGCGCTCCAGCCAGTCCGGCAGGAGGGCCTTGGCCGCGCGGACGTGGGCCATCACGTTGACGTCCCAGGCGGCGGCCCAGACGTCCTCGTCGGCGAACGCGTCACCGGGCGAGGCCAGACCGGCGTTGGCGCAGTAGACGTCGACCGTGCCGTCCAGCGCCTCCCGGGCCGCGTCCACGATCCCCGAGGCGTCCCCGGCGACGGCGATGCCGCCGATCTCCTTCGCGAGCGGTTCGATCCGCGCGAGGTCGAGGTCGTTGACGACGACCCGCGCCCCTCCGGCGGCGAACCTGCGGGCCAGAGCGGCTCCGATGCCGCCTCCGGCCCCTGTGACCACCACGCCGGCGCCCTGCACCGTACCCATCGTCATCCCGCCTCTCCGATCCGGCTGCACCGGCAGACTAACCGGTCGGTATGTGATCGGGAAAGGGGCGGGAGCGGCCGGGGAAGAGCCGCGGAAGGACCGGGGCGGAGTACGGGGGGCGGCTCGGGGAATCGGCGCGGCCCAGGTCGTTCCGCGCGGCCCCGGCCCGCGCTAGCGTGCGTGGCCATGACAGTCGGCGCGATCATGGAGGTAGCGGAATGAGCCTGTCCCGACGTGGTGTGCTGGCCGCGGGAGGCGCGATGGGAGCGCTCGCGGCGACGGCGGCCGGCACCGGTGGTGCCTCCGCCGCCCCCGGACGCGGCCCGAGGCACGGGCGCGGCGGGGTGCGTACCGGCTTCGACCGGCTGGCGGCCGACGGCTACCGGCTGCTGCGGGGCCAGAAGGTGGGGGTCGTCACCAACCCGACCGGCATCACCGCCGACGTCCGGCACATCGTCGATGTGATGCACCCGGACGAGCGGGTGAACCTGACCTCCGTGTTCGGCCCCGAGCACGGGTTCCGGGGCACCGCGCAGGCGGGCGGCTCCGAGGGCCGGTACGACGACCCGGCGACCGGGCTGCCGGTCTACGACACGTACCTCAAGAGCGGGCAGGACCTCGCGGACATCTTCACCGCGTCGGGCGTGGACACCGTCGTCTTCGACATCCAGGACGCGGGTGCGCGCTTCTACACGTACATCTGGACGCTGTACGACTGCATGGAGGCGGCTGCGCTCGCGGGCAAGCGGCTCGTCGTGCTGGACCGGCCGAACCCGGTGACCGGGCGGGCGGCGCTGGGCCCGGTGCTGGACCCGGCGTTCGCCACGTTCGTCGGCCGCCGGGAGATCGCCCAGGCGCACGGGATGACGGTGGCGGAGCTGGCGCTGTTCTTCAACACGGAGTTCCTGCACGAGAAACCGGTACAGCTTGAGGTGGTGACGATGTCGGGGTGGCGGCGCTCGGACTTCTTCGACGACACCGGGCTGCCGTGGGTGCCGCCGAGCCCGAACATGCCGACGCCCGAGACGGCCCTGGTCTACTCCGGGACCTGCCTCTTCGAGGGGACGAACCTCTCCGAGGGCCGGGGCACCACGCGCCCCTTCGAACTCCTCGGCGCGGAGGGCATCGACCACCGCTGGGCGGCCGCGGCGAACGCGCTGGACCTGCCGGGGGTCGCCTTCAGGGAGGCGTACTTCGCGCCGACGTTCTCCAAGTTCCAGGGCAAGACGGTGGGCGGGGTCCAGCTCCACGTCCTCGACCGGGAGGTCTTCGACCCGGTCCGCACCGGGATCGCCCTGCTGGTCACCGCGAAGCGGACGTGGAGCGGCTTCGCCTGGCGGCCGGACAACTGGATCGACAAGCTCACCGGGAACACCCGGGTCCGCACGATGATCGACGCGGGCGCCGACACGGACGCGGTGGTACGGGCGTGGCAGCGGGACCTGTCGGCGTTCCGGGCGAAGCGGCGGAGGTATCTGAGGTACGAGGGCTAGCCTCTCGGCTCAGGCTGCCGTGAGATCCATGTCGCCGAGGTACTCGCCGTCGTCCGTGAGGCCCCGCTTGCGGTAGCCGAGCCGGA
Organism: Streptomyces rubiginosohelvolus; assembly: GCF_014649875.1. Lineage (GTDB taxonomy): Bacteria > Actinomycetota > Actinomycetes > Streptomycetales > Streptomycetaceae > Streptomyces > Streptomyces rubiginosohelvolus. Next base: position 12,071 of record NZ_BMTW01000020.1, read on the forward strand.
GGTAGAACTCCTCGGGCCCGCCCTCGCCGGGTTTCCAGGTCACGGTCGAGACCGTCCCGCCGCGCCGGCGGATCTCCTCGTTCACCGCCCCGACGGCGAACCGCCCGTAGCCCCGGCCCTGCTCCCCCGCGGCGACGGCGAGTCGCCAGAGCCCGGAGCGCTTCGGGGCGTCCGGCACCCCGGCGTCGAAGTCGAACGCCAGGTCGAAGTACGCCATGACGAAGCCGACGGCGCGCTCACCGTCGCAGATCAGCCGGGGCCAGGCGAGGTCCGGATGCACATAGGCCTCGGCCAGGGACTGCGCGACCGGGGAGACGAACCTGCGCTGCTCGGGTGCGACTTCCAGCCGACAGGCGTCGAGCACATTGTCGGCGGTGATCATTTCCAGGCGCGGTCGAGCTGTTGTCATGGGCGAACCCAACCTCACGGGCCCGTGCCGGCGCCAGGGGATTTCGCCACTCGCGCAAGGAGCGCACGCCCGCGCACCACCCGCCCGAGCGCCGCTCCGCTTCCGCCCATGGCACCCCACCCCACATGGGGATTCTCGGCCAATGGACGGATTTCATCTTTCGATGGAGCCGAAACGGGCAGGCGTACGTCCATTCCATGACGTCCAAGGACGAGCAACGGAGGTGGCGGTGTCATGGCCGGTTTCCGGAGTCTTGCGAGACAGGTCCGAGATCCGCGGGGTGATCTGGCCCTGCGGCGGTATTCGCTGCGGAAGTGTTTGGAGAGGTTCGCCCCGTACGGGCACCGGGCGACCTGGGACCATCTGTGCGCCCGGCACGGGCTCGACCCCGAGGACCGGGAGCCCGATCCGGTGCGCCTGCTGCGCGCGCTGGACGAACTGGAGGAGGCGCGGGCGGTCTGGCTCGCGTACGAAGCGGGGTTCGCGGAGCGGCGGCGGCGCGAGAAGCACGCGGGGCTGCGGCGGCCCGGCGCGTTCGACGACTGGCACCGGCGCACCTGGGGCGGTCACGGGGTGGCTCGCTGCACCGACCCGGGCGTCCATCCCACGGAGCCGCTCGCAGAGGTCCTGCGCCGACTGATCGCGGCTCTCGGCTCCGGTCCCGGCTCGGCCTGTCCGGTCTGTGCGGGCACCGGCATCGAGTGGCGGCAGGAGCGGGGCGAGGAGCCGTGGGCGGGCCCGGTGTGCACGGGCTGCGGGATCGCGGTGCCGCAGCCCGCCCTGACCGACCGCACACTGGCCAGGGCCCGGCTGCCACGGCACCGGAGGCCGGCCGCGGCGGCGGCCGCGTGAGGTGACGTAACCAAGAACGACGTTCGGTACTTCGGTACTTCGGTACTTCGGTGCTAAGGACGGTCTTCGGTCGGCTGCTTGCGTTCGGGCATCAGACGGGAACCGGTGATCTTCTCGCCGTTGATGTCGTCGGGGTTGGAGAGGACGCAGGTCTCCAGCGACAGACAGCCGCAGCCGATGCAGTCGGTCAGATGGTCGCGCAACCGGTGCAACTGCGTGATGCGCTCGTCCAGTTCCTTGCGCCATGCCTCGGAGAGACGGGCCCAGTCCTCGCGGTTCGGCGTGCGCTCCTCGGGCAGTTCGGCGAGCGCGTCCCGGATCGTGGCCAGCGGAATGCCGACGCGCTGGGCCGCCCGGACGAACGCGACCCGGCGCAGTGCGTCACGGGAGTACCGGCGCTGGTTGCCGCTGGTGCGGCTGCTGGTGATCAGGCCCTTGGACTCGTAGAAGTGCAGGGCCGAGACGGCGGCGCCGCTGCGCGCCGAGAGCTGGCCGACCGAGAGTTCGTGGAGTGTCTGTGGGATCTGGGGCACCCCTCAAACCTACTGCCATGTCGTTGACAGGAACGGGCCGCCCAACGATGCTGAGCAAGCGCTTAGACATCGCGCCGGATGGTGCGTCGAGCCGGAAGGCAGGGACCGGGAACATGGCAGAGCCGAGGATCTTCACGTCCGCGCAGGAGCTGCGGGACGGTGTGGGCGAGCAGCTGGGACACAGCGACTGGCTGGAGATCGAGCAGCAGAGGATCGACCGGTTCGCCGAGGCGACCGGCGACCACCAGTGGATCCACGTGGACCCGGAGCGGGCGAAGGACGGGCCGTTCGGCACGACCATCGCGCACGGCTATCTGACGCTCTCGCTGCTGCCCGCGCTGGTACCGCAGGTGATGCGGGTCGAGGGCATGAAGATGGGCATCAACTACGGGACCAACAAGGTCCGTTTCCCCTCGACCGTCCCCGTCGGCTCGCGGCTGCGGGCCACGGCGGTGCTCCGGGAGGTCACGGAGGTGGGCGGCGGCGTGCAGGTCACGGCGGTCGTCACCGTCGAGCGCGAGGACAGCGAGAAGCCGGCCTGTGTCGCGGAGTCGGTGTCCCGCTACTACTTCTGACCCGAAGGCGTACGGGCCCCGACCATCCGCAGGACGAGGTCGGCGTACAACTCGCCGACCTCGTCGGGCGTACGGCTGCCCTGGGCGTTGAACCAGCGGGCCACGTCGATGCAGAGGGAGAGCACCGCGAGCGTGGTGCCGGGGACGTCGGGGACGTCGAACTCGCCGTCGCGCACCCCTTCGCCGATGATCCGGCGCACCACCGCGTCGCTCCTGCGCCGCAGCGCGACGATCTCGGTGCGGTGCTCCTCGCCCAGCGCGTCGAGCTCGTACTGCACGACCCGGGCGGTGGTGTGGCGCTCCGCGTGCCAGCGGACGAAGGAGCGGACGGCTCCGGCGAGCCGTTCGGCGGCCGTGCCGTCCCGGTCCGCCTCGGTGTCGAGCACGTACAGCGCCCGCTCGTGACCGATCTTGCTGATCCGGTGGAGCAGCTCTTCCTTGGTCTTGAAGTGGATGTAGAGCGCGGCCGGGCTCATGCCGGCCCGGCCGGCGATGTCACGGGTGGTGGTCGCGTGGTACCCGCGCTCGGCGAAGGCGTCCACGGCGGCGACGAGGAGCCGCCTGGCCGCCTCGGGAGTGACCTCGCCCCACGGCGTGTCCTCGCCGGTCGTCTCCTCCGCCGCACTCATCGCCCAGGGCCCCTCTCCGTCAACAGGACGAACACCATACCCCGAACCTGAGCAAGCGCTTAGGGGTGGTCCGGCCTGCGGTACGGGGTCAGAGCTTCTGGAACGGGTCGTGCTCGGCGAGGATCTTCTCCAGCCGGGCCTGGTCGACCCGGCTGTGGATCTGCCCGGCCTCCTGGCGGTCCCTGATCACCTTGGCGAGCGTGAAGCAGGACGTGACCAGGTAGAGCACGCCGATGGCGAGGAATCCGCGCACCCAGGCGTCGGCGTCGAGGAAGAAGATACCGAAGGCGACCGCGCCGATGGCCACCATGAAGGAGGCCACGGCCTGGACGTAGAAGGCTGCGGTGCTCTGCTGCTTGACCGATGTCGTGTCACTCATGAGCCCAGCATCCGCCGACGTGGCGCACGCCACATCCGTGCCCGTACTCAGGCCGGTACTCAGACACCCGTACGAGCCCGGGCGCCGGCCAGGAGGCACGGACACCGGTCAGAAGGCGGAGACGCCGGTGAGCGCCCGGCCGATGATCAGCTTCTGGATCTGGCTGGTGCCTTCGTAGAGCGTCATCACCCGGGCGTCCCGCAACAGCTTGCCGACCGGGTACTCGTCGATGTAGCCGTAGCCGCCGAAGACCTGGAGGGCGTTGTTGGCGCAGCGGACGGCGGCCTCGGAGGCGTACAGCTTGGCCTTCGAGGCGGCGGTGGCGAAATCCTGGCCCCGGTCGATCAGGTCGGCGACCCGCCAGGTCAGCAGCCGGGCGGCGTCCACGTCCACGGCGATGTCGCTCAGCAGCTCCTGGACGAGCTGGTGGCGGGCGATGACCTTGCCGAACTGCTCGCGCTCACCGGCGTAGCGCACGGCCGCGTCCAGGGCGGCCTGGGCGATGCCGACACAGCCCGCCGCGACCGACATGCGCCCCTTGGCGAGGGCGGACATGGCGATGGAGAAGCCCTTGCCCTCGGGGCCGAGGAGGCAGGACGCCGGTATCCGGACGTCCTCCAGGACCAGTTCGGCGGTGGCCTGGCCGCGCAGGCCCAGCTTGCCGTGGATGGTGCGGCGGGAGAGGCCGGGGGTGTCGGCGGGGACGAGGAAGGCGGAGACGCCGCGGTGGCCGGGACTGTCGTTCGTCCGTGCGAAGAGCAGGACGACGTCGGCCCAGGTGCCGTTGGTGATGAACGTCTTGGTGCCGCTGATCACGTAGCCACCGCCGTCGCGGACGGCCCTGGTGGCAAGGTTCCCGGCGTCCGAGCCGGTGCCGGGCTCGGTGAGGCCGAAGCAGCCGATCGCCTCGCCGGAGGTGAGCAGGGGCAGCCACTGCCGTTTCTGCTCCTCGCTCCCCCAGGACGCGATCGTCTTGGCGACGAGGCCGAGCGATACGGAGACGATGCCGCGCACCGAGGAGTCGCCGCGCCCCAGCTCCTCGGTGACCAGACAGTAGGACAGGTGGTCGCCGCCGGAGCCGCCGTACTCCTCGGGGACGGTCAGCCCGAGGAAGCCGAGACCGCCGAGCTTCTTGACGATCGACCTGTCGACATTCTCGGCCCGGTCCCAGGCGACGACATGCGGGGTGACCTCGCGGGCGACGAAGTCCTCGGCCAGTTTCCGGACGGCTTCCTGCTCCACGCTGAGCGCCAGGTCCATCGTGCGCCACCCCGCTTCCGACGATCGCTTAATTAGCACTGCTAGTTTCTGGTTCGCAGGGCCTACTATGAGCCGCATGGCCCGACCGCGCAAGCCCCTCCTCAGCAGAGACCGCATCGTCGGGGCGGCGAGCGCTCTCGTGGACGCCGAGGGGCTCGACGCCGTCTCCACCCGTCGACTGGCGGCCGTGCTCGGGGTGAGCGGGCCCTCGCTCTACAACCACTTCCGCAACAAGGAGGAGATCCTCGACGCCGTCGCCGACGCGGTCTCCGCACAGGTCGACCTGTCGATGTTCGAGGAGTCGGACCGGCGCGACTGGCGTGAGGCCCTGCACGACTGGGCGCTGTCCTACCGGGCCGCGCTCGCCGCGCACCCGCACATCGTCCCGGTCCTCGCCCGGGGCCCCGGCCGCCGCCCGGCGGGGCTGCGGGTGGCCGACGCGGTGTTCGGGGCGATGGTGGGGGCGGGGTGGCCGCCCGCGCAGGCGACCCGGATCGGGGCGCTGATGCGGTACTTCATCACCGGCTCGGCGCTGGGCTCCTTCGCCGGGGGCTTCGTCGACGACGAGACCGCCTACGACCCGGCCGACTATCCGCACCTCGGCCAGGCCCACCTGCTCGCCGACCACCGCCGTCAGGTCGACGAAGGGGCCTTCGAGACGGGGCTGCGGGCGCTGCTCGACGGGCTGGCGCTCCAGTACGAGCAGTACGCGCGGGCGGTGGGCGACGACGCGGTGACGGTTCGGCCGGTGCCGAACCGTCCGTGACGCACGCTGGACGTATGGACCGTTCCCCCCGGCCACGGCCGCACGACTCCACCGCCGGACGCCTCGCCGCGCTGGCCGCCCTCCTCGCGGACGAGACCCGCGCGTCCTTCTGCCTGGCGCTGCTGGACGGGCGGGCCTGGACCGCCGGTGAGCTGGCCCGGTACGCCGGTGTCGCCCCGTCCACCGCCAGCGAGCACCTGGGGCGGCTGGTCGCGGGCGGGCTGCTCGCCGAGGAACGGCAGGGCCGTCACCGCTATGTCCGGCTGGCCGGCGAGCGGGCGGCGCACCTGGTGGAGGAGCTGGCCTCCCGCACGATGTCCGGCGAGCCGGAGCCGCCGCGGTCCCTGCGGGCGGCGAGCGTGGGCAGTGCGCTGGCGCGGGGGCGTACCTGTTACGACCATCTCGCCGGGCGGCTCGGCATCCGGATCACCGAGGCGATGACGGTACGGGGGCTGCTGCGGCAGGACACCGGGTTCGCGCTGACCGAGGCGGGCCTGGAGTGGTTCGGGGCGCTCGGCATCCCCCTGGACCGGTCGGGGCGGCGCCCCCTGGTGCGGGGCTGCCTGGACTGGACGGAGCGGCGTCCGCATCTGGCGGGGGCGGCGGGGGCGGCGCTGTGCGCGCATGTACTGGGGGTGGGGTGGTGCGAGCGGGTGGGGTCGGGGCGGGCGGTGCGGGTGACTTCGGCGGGGGTGGTGGCGCTGTCGGAGACGCTGGGCGTCGACCCCGCGTCCCTCACCGCCGACGGCCCGGCCGCCTGACGCCCGCCTGCCTTTCCAGCCCGTCCGGCGATTGAGGACGGGCCAGCGCCCTACAGCCCGTCCGGCGTTTGAGGACGGAACCGTGGCGGTGGTACGGGGCGACTCCTCCGTGTCCGGGAAGTCAAGGGGTCGCCCGCCCCGAGCGCCGGTTCCGTCCTCAAACGCCGGACGGGCTGGATGTGGGCGCCGTCCTCAGACGCCCCGACGGGCTCGCCAGGGCGTCGATTGACGGGGAATGACAATTCGGTGGGGAGCGAAGCGTTTCGGCTTTACGGTCGTGGCCATGACGACGACCCCGTCCCCCCTCCCCGTCTCCCCACCCGCCCACCGCTGGCGGGCCCCCGCCGCCGCCGGCACCACCGTCGTGCTGTGGGCCTCCGCCTTCGTCTCCATCCGCAGTGCGGGCGAGGCCTACTCCCCCGGCGCACTCGCCCTGGGCCGGCTGCTGGCGGGCACCCTCGTGCTCGGGGCGATCCTGATCGTCCGCCGGGAGGGGCTCCCGAGGCGCGGCGCCTGGCCCGGGATCATCACCTCGGGAGTGCTGTGGTTCGGGCTGTACATGGTCGCCCTGAACTGGGGCGAGCAGGAGGTCGACGCCGGAACGGCCGCGATGCTCGTGAACATCGGGCCCATCCTGATCGCCCTGCTCGGCGCCCGCATGCTCGGCGAGGGGCTGCCGCGCCGGCTGCTGCTGGGGATGGGCGTCTCGTTCGCGGGCGCGGTCGTGGTGGGGCTCGCGATGTCCGGGCACGGCGGCTCCTCCGTACTGGGCGTGGCCCTGTGCCTGCTGGCCGCCGTGGCGTACGCGGCGGGCGTGGTGAGCCAGAAGCCGGCCCTCGCGCACGGTTCCTCGCTCCAGATCAACACCTTCGGCTGCCTGATCGGGGCCGTCGCCTGCCTGCCGTTCACCGGGGTGCTGGTCTCCGAGGCCGCCGACGCCCCGCTGTCCGCCACCCTGAACATGGTCTACCTGGGCGTCTTCCCGACCGCGCTGGCCTTCACCACCTGGGGCTACGCGCTGGCCCGGACCACCGCGGGGAAGATGGGCGCGACCACGTACGCGGTCCCGGCGCTGGTCGTGGGGATGGCGTGGGTGCTCCTGGACGAGGTGCCGACCCCGCTCGGCATCGTCGGCGGGGTGCTGTGCCTGGCCGGGGTGGCGGTCTCCCGGAGCCGTCAGCAGACTGGGCCCACACGCGGAAATCCGGCCCGGCCGGTGGAGGGATCCCGTCATGACGAGGAGCGCCAAGCGGAACGGACGTAACGGGGCGAAGGCCAGGGCGGGCCGGGACAAGCCCGCCCCCGAGGAACGTGGCACCCCCGGGGCCGGCGTGCCCGACAGCCCCGGGGGCCAGGGGGCGAGCGCGCGGGCGGCGCGGCACGGTGGGGCGTATCTGGACGGGTTCGGAGTGGTCGACAGCGGGGACGACGATCCGGTCCTCGTGACGCCGGAGGGCCACGCCCGGGACGCCTGGCGCGAGGACTACCCGTACGACCGCAAGCTGCGCCGCCGCGACTACGACAAGGCCAAGCGAGACCTCCAGATCGAGCTGCTCAAGCTCCAGCACTGGGTGAAGGAGCGCGACGAGCGGCTGGTGATCCTCTTCGAGGGCCGGGACGCGGCGGGCAAGGGCGGCACGATCAAGCGGTTCACCGAGCACCTCAACCCGCGTGGCGCGCGGGTGGTGGCGCTGGAGAAGCCGACCGAGCGCGAGCGCACGCAGTGGTACTTCCAGCGGTACGCGGCGCACCTGCCGAGCGCCGGGGAGATCGTCCTGTTCGACCGCTCCTGGTACAACCGGGCGGGCGTGGAACGGGTGATGGGGTTCTGCACGACCCGCGAGTACCTGGAGTTCATGCACCAGGCGCCGGGGTTCGAGCGGATGCTCGCCCGGGACGGCATCCACCTGGTGAAGTTCTGGTTCTCCGTCTCCCGCAACGAGCAGCGCAACCGGTTCATGATCCGGCAGATCGACCCCGTACGGCGGTGGAAGCTGAGCCCCGTCGACCTGGCCTCGCTCGACAAGTGGGACGAGTACACGGAGGCGAAGGAGCTGATGCTCTTCCACACCGACACGGCCGACGCGCCCTGGACGGTGGTGAAGAGCAACGACAAGAAGCGGGCCCGGCTGGAGGCGATGCGGCATGTGCTGGACCGCTTCGACTACCCGGGCAAGGACCCGGAGGTGGTGGGGAAGCCGGACCCGCTGATCGTGGGCCCGGCCTCCCGGCTGTTCGAGGAGGGCGAGATGGACGCCCGGCTGCTGGGGCCGGTCGCCTCGACGTCCCGGACCACGGACTACTAGCGGCGTTCTAGAACACCACCAGCGCCCGGCCGCCCTTGCCCGCGATCATGTTGTCGAAGGCGGCGGGGATGCCGTCCAGGCCGATGTGCTCGGTGACCATCATCGACAGGTCGAAGCGGCCCGCGCGGATGTGGTCGGCGAGGACGGGCAGATCGCGGGCCGGGTCGCTGTTGCCGTAGACGCAGCCCGTCAGGGACCGGCCCCAGTGGAAGATCTCCAGGGCGTTGAAGGTGACTTCCTGGTCCTTGCCGCCGATCCCGACGACCGTGGTGCGGCCGCCGCGCCGGGTGGACTCCCAGGCGGCCCGGATGGTGGCGGGCCGGCCGACGCACTCCACCGCGGCGTCCGCGCCCTGGCCGCCGGTCAGCTTGCGGATCTCGCGCGGGGTGGTGTCGGAGGCGATGACGTAGTCGGTGGCGCCCGCCTGCCGGGCCAGTTCCTCCTTGGCCGGGGAGACGTCGACCGCGATGATCCTGGAGGCGCCCGCGATCCGGGCGGCCTGGAGCACGGCGAGGCCGACGCCGCCGATCCCGAAGACGACGACGCTCTCGCCCTCGCGGACCCGGGCGCTGTGGTGGACCGCCCCGTAGCCGGTCAGGACCGCGCAGCCGAGGAGGGCGGCGTCGGTGAGCGGGATGCCGTCGGGGGCGGGGAGGACGCAGTTGGCGGCGACGACGGTCTCCTGGGCGAAGGCCGCGACGTTGAGGCCGGGGTGGAGGTCGGTGCCGTCCGCCGTACGGGCGTGGAGACGGGAGACTCCCTTGAGGGCGTCGGCGCAGAGCCACACCTCGCCGATCCCGCAGTGGAAGCAGACCCCGCAGGAGGGGGCCCAGTTGAGGACGACGCCGTCACCGGGCGCGACGTGCGTGACGCCCTCGCCGACGGCCAGGACCGTGCCCGCTCCCTCGTGGCCGAGGACGGCCGGCACGGGGACGCGCATGGTGCCGTTGGACAGCGACAGGTCGGAGTGGCAGACCCCGGCGGCGGCGAGCGCGATACGCACCTGGCCGGGGCCGGGCTCCGGCAGGACGATGTCGGCGATCTCCAGCGGAGCTCCGACGGCGGGCAGTACGGCGGCGCGGACCACGAACAGGCTCCTTACGGGTGATGAGTTACGAGGAAAGGGTTACGGGGGTCAGAACTGGAGCGACTTCGTCTGGAGGTACTCCGCCAGACCGTGCGGGCCCAGCTCGCGGCCGACCCCCGACTGCTTGTAACCGCCGAACGGGGCCAGCGGGTTGAACCGTCCGCCGTTGATGTCGACCTGCCCGGTGTCCATCCGGCGGGCGAAGGCCACCGCCTCCTCGTCGTCGGCGGCCCATACCGCCCCGGCGAGCCCGTACACGGTGTCGTTGGCGATCCGGAGCGCGTCGTCCACGTCCTCGTACCGCAGGATCGAGACCACCGGGCCGAAGATCTCCTCCTGGGCGATCGTCATGTCCGGGGTGACGTCGGCGAAGACGGTCGGGCTGACGTAGAAGCCGGTGTCCAGGGGTGCGTCCGGGCCGCCCGCGATCAGCCGGGCGCCTTCCTCGACGCCCTTGGTGATGTAACCGCGTACCCGGGCCTGCTGCTTGGCGTTGACGAGCGGGCCGACCCGCTCCCCGGGCACGTACTTGGTGACGGCGTTCGCCGCCAGCTCGACGGCCTCGTCGTACCGGTCGGCGTCGACGAGAATCCGGGTCCAGGCGCTGCACGTCTGGCCGGAGTTGGTCATCACGTTGGCGATGCCGACGTTGACCGCCTTGGCGAGGTCCGCGCCGGGGAGGATCACATTGGCGGACTTGCCGCCCAGCTCCAGGGCGACGCGCTTGACCGCGGCCCCGGCGGTCGCGCCGATCTGCTTGCCGACGGCGGTGGAGCCGGTGAACGAGACCAGGTCGACGTCCTCGTGGGCGGCGAGTGCCTGGCCCGCGACCGGTCCGAGGCCGGTGACGAGGTTGAAGACGCCCGGCGGCAGACCGGCGGCCTCCGTGGCCTCGGCGAAGAGCTGGGCGGTGAGCGGGGTGTCCTCGGCGGGCTTGAGGACGACGGTGCAGCCCGCGGCGAGGGCGGGGGCGACCTTGGCGACGATCTGGTGGAGCGGGTAGTTCCAGGGCGTGATCGCACCGACCACGCCGACCGGCTCCAGCAGCACGGTGGAGTTGCCGATCCGCTCCTCGAAGGCGTGGCGGGCGGCCAGTTCGGCGTACGAGGCGGCCACCAGCACGGGCACGCCCGCGTGGACCATCTGCGACAGCGGCAGCGGGGAGCCCAGCTCCGCCGTGATCGTCTCCGCCAGCACGTCCTTGCGGGCGGCCAGCGCGTCGGCCAGCGCGGTGAGCCGGGCGGCGCGCTCGGCGGGCGGCGTCGCGGCCCAGGCGGGGAAGGCGGCGCGCGCGGCCCGCACCGCCGCGTCGACGTCCTCCGCCGTTCCCGCCGGTACGTGCGCGATGACCTGCTCGTCCGCCGGGTTCACGACCGCGATCGTGTCCCTGCCGACGGCGGGCCGCCACGCGCCGTCGATGTACATCTGGTCATGGGCCTGCATGGCTGTTTCCTCCCGGACGGGCTGTGCGGAGCGCCGAAGCCGTGCGGCGGACGCGGGGCACCCGTCGCACCCGCCCAAACTAGCGCCGTTAGTTTTCCGACGCCAGAGAGCCTTCCGAGACACCGGTCACGCCGTCGCACCGAATCGCCACCGGGGGCGACTTGCCGGAACGGCATGATCCCTTGCCCCGGCGGCGGCCGACCGGACAAGACTGGGACGAGACCGGCGAGCCCGCACCCGCGCCGCCCCGACCGAGGAGGCACCATGACCCCCACCCCCCGCTCCCGCACCCGGCGCCGGGACACCCCGCCGCCCCGGACCGGCGACAGCGAGGCGGAGGTGCTGCGCGGCTTCCTCGACTACCTGCGCGCGTCGATCGCGGCGAAGGTCGAGGGCGCACCCGGTCCGGCGGCCCGGGCCGCCGGGGTGCCTTCGGGCACGAACCTGCTGGGGCTGCTCCACCATCTGACCTTCGTCGAGCGGGCCACCTTCCTCGGGGACCGCGTCACCGACTGGCCGTCGACGTTCCACGCCGCCCCCGAGGACGGGGTGGCGGATGTCGTGGCCCGCTACCGGGAGGCGGTCGCGGAGGCGAACGCCGTCCTCGACGGGTGCGCCGACCTCGGCGCACCGCTGCCCCGAGCGCAGCCGGGCAAGCCCTCCCCCAGTGTGCGGTGGGCCCTCACCCACCTGATCGAGGAGACCGGTCGGCATGCCGGTCACGCGGACATCCTCCGGGAGCTGATCGACGGCTCGACCGGTCGCTGACCGCCTCGCCGACGGGCGCCTGTTCCGTACGGCCCTCGTCGGCGGGTTCCGACCCTGTAGGCGCCGACCCCGTACGGCCCTCGCCGCGCAGGCCGAGGCCCGCAGCGCCCACCAGCCCCACGCCGAGCAGCACGAACGGGGCCGCCACCCCCACCGCGCCCGCGATCAGACCCGCCGCGGCGGGGGCGGCGGCCTGGCCGAGCCGGTTGCCGGTGAGGCGGAGGGCGAGTGCGGTCGAGCGGGCCCCGTCGGGGGCGGCGCGGACGACCGTGGTCATGGACAGCGGCTGGCCGACGCCGAGGCAGAAGCCGAGCACGGCCAGCATCACGGCGAGGACGGGGACGGAGACCGGCAGCGCGACGCCCGCGCAGAGGAGTCCGGCGAGCAGGCAGCTGGTGGTCAGCAGGGCCCGGCGGCCCAGCAGCCGCAGCAGCGGCGTCATCACCAGCCGGCAGGCGATCGTGGCCGCGGCCCGCAGGCTCAGCAGCAGGCCGACGGTGGCCGGGGCGATGGAGCGGTGCTCGCCGACGACCGGCAGGTAGGCGGTGAGGATGTCGGTGGCGGACAGCACCGCCATGCTGATGAGGATGCCCGCGGGGACGCCGCGCGTGCCGAGGATCGTCCGGACGGGGACCTTGCCGTCGGTCCGCGGCCGGGCGTCGGCCGTCCGGCGGTGCTCGATCCGCCAGAGCGAGGTGAGGGCGACCGCGCAGACCCCGGCCGAGACGAGGAGCGCGAGCGCGCTCGTACGGCCGAGGGCTCCGCCCTGTCCGGAGATGAGCGCGCCCGCCGCGATCGGGCCGATGAGCTGGCCGAGCGAGGCCCCGATGGTGAAGTGCCCGAAGTTGCGGTCCTGTTCGTGGGGTGCCGACTGCCGGGCCACGATCGACTGCGCGCCGATGACGAAGCACAGATGGCCGAGGCCCATCACCCCGCTCCAGGCGGCCATCGCGGGCAGCGAGGAGACGAGGCCGCTGAGCGCGCAGCCGCCGGAGATCAGGAGGACGCCGAGCGGCAGCAGGGGCGCGCAGCGGCCGTGGTCGGTGCGGCGGCCGAGCGGCACGGCGACGAACAGCGGGAGCAGGGCGTACACCCCGGCGATGACACCGACGGCCGTCTCGTCCGCGCCCAGCGCGAGGGCCCGGTAGGAGACGGCGGGCCGCGCCATCGACACCGCCCCCTGCGCGAAGGCGAAGGCGATGACGAGGCGCAGCAGCCAGCCCCTGCCGGGCCCGGATCGCGGTCGTCCGGTCATCACATGATGCCGAAGAGGATGCCCGCCGCGAGCACCACCAGCGAGGTGAGCACGGCCCACTTGACGGTGAAGCGGGTGTGGTCGCCGAACTCGACCTTCGCCATGCCGACGAGGACGTACACGGCGGGCACCAGCGGCGAGGACATGTGCAGGGCCTGACCGGCCAGGGAGGCGCGGGCGATCTCCACCGGCGAGACCCCGTGGGCCGCGCCCGCCTCGGCGAGGACGGGCAGGACACCGAAGTAGAAGCCGTCGTTGGACATGAAGTAGGTGAGTGGCAGGCTGAGCAGGCCGGTGACGATGGCCATGTGCGGGCCCATCGCGTCGGGGACCGTGCCGACGACCCAGTCGGCCATGTGCTCGACCATGCCGGTCCCGGTGAGGACCCCGGTGAAGACGGCGGCGGCGAAGACCATGCCGGAGACGTTGAGCACGTTGTCGGCGTGCGCGGCGATCCGGGCCCGCTGGTCGGGCATGTGGGGGAAGTTGACGGTGAGCGCGAGGGCCGCGCCGAGGAGGAAGAGCACCGGGATGGGGAGCAGCTCCATGATCATCGCCGTCAGCAGGGCGGCGGTGAGTCCGGCGTTGAACCAGTAGAGCTTGGGGCGGAGCGTGGGCCGGTTCGGGTCGAGGCCCTGGAACGCGTCGTCGTCCTCGTCCGCGTTCTCCGTACCACCGGCGGCGGCCGAGGTCCCGGACCCGGTTCCCGTACCGCTCGCGGAGACGGAGGCTGCGGCGCCCTTGCGGAGGCGGTCCTTGCCGCCGGTGCCGGCCGACACGGTCTCGGCCTCCGGCCGGGGCTCCCGGGCGAGCGCCTCGTCGAGGGTGAGCATGCCCAGGCGCTTGCGCTCCCGGATGCCGAGCACGTACGCCAGCACGAACACGGCGAGCAGGCCCATGGCGAGCGCCGGGATCATGGGGACGAAGATCTCGGAGGCGTCCAGTTTGAGGGCGGTGGCGGCGCGGGCGGTGGGGCCGCCCCAGGGCAGGGTGTTCATGACGCCGTTGGCGGTGGCCGCGACGCCGGTCATCACGACCAGGCTCATTTTCAGGCGTTTGTAGAGGGGATACATCGCCGAGACGGTGATCATGAAGGTGGTGGACCCGTCGCCGTCCAGCGAGACGATCGCGGCGAGCACCGCCGTACCGACCACGATGCGCATCGGGTCGGCCTGGCAGAACTTCAGGATGCCCCGGACGATCGGGTCGAACAGGCCGACGTCGATCATCACGCCGAAGTAGACGATGGCGAACATCAGCATGGCGGCGGTGGGGGCGAGGTTGCCGACGCCTTCGATCACGTAGTCGCCGAGTTGGGCGCCCTGCCCGACGGCGACACAGAACAGTGCGGGGATCAGTACCAGCGCCGCGATCGGCGACATCTTCTTCGTCATGATCAGGACCAGGAAGGTCGCGATCATGGCGAAGCCGAGGATTGTCAGCATGGGGGATACCTAACGTTCATCCTTGAACTCCCACCGGTCTCGGCGGTCGGTCCGGATGACGTTAGGGGCCTCCTCGAAGAGTTAACAAGACGTTGACGCGTGAGCAATACGAGCAAAACCCCAGGTCAACGCCGTGGTGCTAGTGAGCTGGGGTGACGGACACCGGGATGGCGTTCAGGACCGCCGTGCCGGACAGCGGGTCCAGGAGCGTGCCGTCGAGGAGCTGGTTGACGTTCGCTCCGGGGTGGGCTGCGGCGACCGACATCCGGGTGCCGGGGCGGCTGTGGCCCCAGCCGTGCGGGAGGCTCACCACCCCGCTGCGCACGGTGTCGGTGATCTCGGCGGGCGCCTCGATGCCGCCGCCCGACGACTCGATGCGGGCGGTGTCCCCGTCGGCAAGACCGAGGCGGGCCGCGTCGTCGGGGTGGATCTGGAGGGTGCAGACGTTGGACCCGCCGGTGAGCGAGCCGACGTTGTGCATCCAGCTGTTGTTGGAGCGCAGATGGCGGCGGCCGACGAGGACGAGCGGGGCCGGCCGGTCGCCCAGCGCCCGGCGCAGGCGCGGCAGATCGGCGGCGATCGGCTCCGGGAGCAGTTCGATCCGGCCGGAGCGGGTGCGCAGGACCTCCGGGAGGCGGGGTTGCAGCGGGCCGAGGTCGATGCCGTGCGGGTGGGCGAGGAGGCGCTGAAGCGTCAGCCCGTATGGGCCGAGGCGCAGCAGCAGGTCCAGTCGCCGCTCGGGGCCGCTCTCGCCGGTGAGCCCGGCGGCCAGCTCCTTCGGGGCCCCGGCCCGGGTGAGGGCGGTGTCGACGGCCAGGTCGTCGACGGCGGAGGGCGGTGCGCCGTGCAGGCCGCTCACCGCGAGGATCAGCCGGGCGTGGATCTCGCTCTCGTCCATCCGCCCGTCCTCCAGGGGGACGGCGGCGCGGGTGTAGCGGACCTGGTTGTGGACGGCGAAGTTGTTGAACGCGAAGTCGAAGTGGGCGCTCTGCGAGGGTGGCGGCGGGGGCAGGACGACGTCGGCGCGGCGGGAGGTCTCGTTGAGGTACGGGTCGACGCTGACCATGAAGTCGAGCCCGTCGGCGAGGGCCGCGTCGAGCCGGTCGCCGTCGGGGGCGGAGAGTACGGGGTTGGCCGCGATGACCACCAGGGCGCGGATGCGGTCCTCGCCCGGGGTGTCGATCTCCTCGGCGAGGGCGGCGATGGGCAGTTCACCCTTGGCCTCGGGGTGCCCGGAGACCCGGCTCGACCAGCGGCCCAGCGCGAAGCCCTTGCCGGGGGCGGGGTTACGGGTCCCGGGTTCGGCGGCGCGCGGTGCGCGAGCGGTGGCGGAGAGCGGGAAGAGCGCGCCGCCGGGCCGGTCGAGGTTGCCGGTGAGGATGTTGAGGACGTCCACCAGCCAGCTGGCCAGGGTGCCGTGCTCGACGGTGCAGCTGCCGATGCGCCCGTAGACGGCGGCGGTGGGGGCGGCGGCGAGTTCGCGGGCGATGGCGGTGATGGTGGCCGCGTCCACGTCGCAGGCGGCGGCGACCGCGTCCGGGGTGAAGTCCGCCAGGGCGGCGGCGAGTTCGTCGAGGCCTTCCAGGTGCTCGGCGAGCGGCCCGGGGTCGGCGAGCTGCTCGTCGATGAGGGTGTGCGCGAGGGCGGCCAGCAGCAGGGCGTCCGCGCCGGGCCGGATCGCGACGTGCCGGTCGGCGAGGCGGGCGGTGCGGGTGCGGCGCGGGTCGATGACGGTGAGGGTGCCGCCGCGCCGGCGCAGGGCCTTGAGCCGGCCGGGGAAGTCGGGGGCGGTGCAGAGGCTGCCGTTGGACTCCAGCGGGTTCGCGCCGATCAGGAGGAGATGGTCGGTGCGGTCGAGATCCGGTACGGGGATGGCGTGCGCGTCACCGAAGAGCAGGCCGCTGGAGACGTGCTTGGGCATCTGGTCCAGCGTGCTCGCGGTGAACACGTTGCGGGTGCGCAGGGCCCCGAGCAGCAGGGGCGGATAGAGGAAGCCCGCCATCGTGTGCACGTTGGGGTTGCCGAGGACCACGCCGACGGCCTGCGGGCCGTGGGCTTTCACCAGGTCCGGCATCCGCGCGGCGATCAGGTCGAACGCCTCGCCCCAGGCCGCCTCGCGCAGCTCCCCGTCGTCGCCGCGCACGAGGGGGACGCGCAGCCGGTCGGGGTCGGCGTCGAGCCCTCCGAAGGACGCGCCCTTGGGGCAGATGAAGCCCCGGCTGAAGATGTCGTCGCGGTCGCCGCGCGCACCGGTGACGGTCGTCCCCTCGATGGTGAGGGTGAGGCCGCAGGTGGCCTCGCAGAGGGGGCAGATACGCGGTGCGGTGCGGGAGTCGTGGGACATGGGCCCTCCCCGGGGCGGCTGCGGCGACGGCACGCGGACATGGGCCGGGCGGGGACGTGGGAGCCCCGGAAGCCCGGCACGGGCGAGCATACCGACCGGTACGCACGGTGGGGAGGTGTCGCACGGAGAAGACGACGGACGGGCCTCGCGAGGGGGGACGGGCGGACCCGGCGCCGGAGGACACCCCCGAGACACCCCCTCGGGCCAGGGGCCGTCGCTCAGTCCAGCGTCTGCGCGAGATAGGACCTGACCAGCGTCCGGGTCTCGGCGACGATGGCCGCATCTCCCGAGGGGTCCATACGGAAGGCGAGTTGCAGCAGCGCGTCGGCCGCCTCGACGCTCACCAGGATCGCCCGGGACAGCCCCTCGTCGGCCCGCCGGCCGAGGTGCCCGGCGAGCAGGACGGCGAGCCGGTCCGCCAGCCGCCGGTTGGCGTCGTCCGCCGCCCCGTCGGCGGGGAACGGCGGCCCGAAGTCGACGAGCGCGAAGCCGGGGACGCTCCGCTTCATCGCCAGGTACTCGTCGAGCACCGCGTCGATGGCCGCGCGCCAGTCGGTGGCGGGGAGGTCCGCGAGCCGGGCGGCGATGCGGTCCGCGTAGGTGTCCAGGTTGCGCAGCGCGAGGGCGTCGACGAGCGCGCGCTTGTTGGAGAAGAACCGGTAGACGGAGCCGATCGGCACCTCGGCGCGCTCGGCGACGGCCCGGGTGGTGAGCTGCTCGTAACCGGTCTCGTCGAGGAGCCCGGCGCAGGAGTCGAGTATCCGGGCCAGCCGGTCGGCGCTGCGCTGCTGCACGGGGGCGCGGCGGAGGTTCGGGTTGACATGGGGCTGAGGAGGCACGGGCCCATGATGCCGTGCCCCGCGCACGGGCCGGACACCAGAGGCAGCGGGACGGACACCGGAGGCGACAGGGCGGGTACCAGAGACGGGCAAGGGCCCGACTCCACCGGCACACGCACCGAATGGCGCGATGTATGCCGTTGACGCACCCCGCTCCTATTCCTACGGTGGCGCATAGGATTCGTCGTCCGGCGGATCCGAGGGCTTTCTTGGGCACCAGGAGTGCGGGATGAGCGCGATCGACCAGGCGAGGAAGACGGCCGAGGGGCTGACCTATTCCTCCGGCTTCGGCAACGAGCACAGCTCGGAGGCGGTGCCGGGTGCGCTCCCGCACGGCCGCAACTCCCCCCAGCGCGCCCCCCTCGGGCTGTACGCGGAGCAGCTGAGCGGCTCCGCGTTCACCGAGCCGCGCGCGGACAACCGCCGTTCCTGGCTCTACCGGATCCGCCCCTCGGCCGCCCACCCGGCGTTCACCCGCGTCGACAACGGCGCCCTGCGCTCGGCCCCGTTCACCGAGACCGTGCCGGACCCGAACCGGCTCCGCTGGAACCCGCTGCCCGACCCCGCGCCCGGCACGGACTTCCTGAGCGGGCTGTGGACGCTCGGCGGCAACGGCGACGCCGCGCAGCGCGCCGGGATGGCGATCCACCTCTACCACGCCAACTCCTCGATGACGGACCGGGTGTTCAGCGACTCCGACGGCGAGCTGCTGATCGTCCCGGAGCGCGGCGGGCTGCTGCTGCGCACCGAACTGGGCCTGCTGCGCGTCGAGCCGGGTCACATCGCGCTGATCCCGCGCGGGGTCCGCTTCCGGGTGGAGCTGCTGGAGGAGACCGCGCGCGGGTACGTCTGCGAGAACTACGGCCGCCCGTTCGCGCTGCCCGACCTCGGCCCGATCGGCGCCAACGGCCTGGCGAACGCCCGGGACTTCCTCGCCCCCGTCGCCGCGTACGAGGACCACGAGGGCCCGGTGGAGGTGGTCAACAAGTTCTGCGGGAACCTCTGGTCGGCGACGTACGGCCACTCGCCGCTCGACGTGGTCGCCTGGCACGGCAACCACACCCCGTACGTCTACGACCTGCGCCGGTTCAACGTGATCGGCACGATCAGCTACGACCACCCCGACCCGTCGATCTTCACGGTGCTGACCTCGCCGTCCGACACCCCGGGGCTGGCCGGGGTGGACTTCGTCGTCTTCGCCCCGCGCTGGCTGGTCGGCGAGGACACCTTCCGCCCGCCGTACTTCCACCGCAATGTGATGAGCGAGTACATGGGCCTCATCGACGGGGCGTACGACGCGAAGGCCGACGGCTTCGTCCCCGGCGGCGGCTCCCTGCACAACATGATGTCGGCGCACGGCCCGGACCGGGAGACCTTCGACCGGGCGAGCGCGGCGGAGCTGAAGCCGCAGAAGATCGACGACGGTCTGGCCTTCATGTTCGAGACCCGGTGGCCGGTCACGGCGACGGAGCAGGCGGCGTCCGCCGGTCATCTGCAGCGCGGTTACGACGACGTGTGGCAGGGTCTGAGCCGCAACTTCCGTCCGTAGCCGACGGGCGCGGGAGGCCCGCAGGAGCGGAAATGGGACGGGACGGGGACGACATGACCGAGAGCCATGAGCGGGCCGGGGCGGACGGCGGTACGGCGGAACAGCCGCGCCATCCGCCCGCCTTCGCCCCCGACTCCCTCGTGCTGAACCGGAAGCTGCCGCTCTGGTACCAGGTCTCCCAGTCCCTGCGGGCCTCCATACTGGGCCGCCCGCAGGACGCCTCCGCCCGGCTGCCCACCGAGGAACAGCTCGCCGCGCACTACGGGGTCAGCGTGCTCACGATGCGCCAGGCGCTCAAGGAGCTGGAGACGGAGGGGCTGATCAGCCGGCACCGGCGGCGCGGCACGTTCATCGAGCCGCGCGCCCGGCGGGTCTCCCCGGTCCGGCTGCTGGGTTCGGTCGACGCGATCGTGGCCCAGCAGTCCGGCGAGGCGACGACCGTGCTCGGCCACGGCCCGGTCCCGCTCCCCGGTGATCTCGCGGAGTACTTCCCGGACTGCGACGAGGTGACCTGTTACCGGCGGCTGCGCCGCGACGGCGAGAGCGACGAGCCCACCAACTGGGCGGAGAACGCGGTGCGCCCGGACATCGCCGCCCGGATCGACGTGGCCGACCTCGAACGCTGGCCGATGACGAAGGTCCTGCGCGATGTCGTCGGGGTGCGGATCTCCCGGATCACCGACACGGTGGAGGCCCGGCTCGCCGACCCCGTCACCGCCGAGCTGCTCCAGGTCCCGCTGCTCAGCCCGATCCTGCACTACACGGGCGTGACGTACGACGAGGAGGGACGTGTGGTGGACGTGGCCCGGATCCGCTACCGGGGCGACCGGTTCTCCTTCTCCGTGACGGTGGAGGCCCACTGACCCCGCCCCACGCGGACTCCGCCCGCCGTTACGATGCGAAGGGTCACGGCGGACAGGGGAGGGACGACTCGGTGGCAGCGCGCAGGACGGCGGCGGCCGGATCCGGCGGGGACACGGAGTCCTCGCCGCTCGACGCGTTCGTCCCCCTGGACGAGCTGATGCCGTGGTCGGTGCGGCCGCTGAGAACCGGCCGTGCCTGGGTGAGCGGCCCCGACCCCGTGGCGCTCCGGGCCCGCTGGGAGCGGCTGGCCGGTGCCGACGCCGCCGAGCAGGAGCGGCTGTTCGCGCCCACCCGTTCCCGTACGCCGCACACCTCGGTCGCCTCCCTGCCCGGCCAGTCCACCGGCACGGCCCGCTTCGCCCGGGACCCGGGACCCTGCCCCGACCCCGTACGGATCCTGCACGGCCCCTACGACGAACAGTGGCTGCTGCCCGACCACCGCCTGATCGACGCGGCCCGTCCGGAGCTGTGGCGGGTCGCCGACCGGCAGCAGCTCTTCGCGGTCGAACACAGCTCCGCCCCGGAGGATGCCGGGCCCGCCCTGTCCGTGACCGCGCTGCTGCCCGACGGGCACTCCCCCGCCGGGCGGCCCGGCCGGATCAGGCCGCTCCACCGCAGGCCCGGGGGCACGGAGCCCAACCTCGCGCCGGGGCTTCTGGACCTGCTGCGCGGGCACCTCGGCGGCAGCGGGGGCGCCGAGCCGGACGCGTTCACCCCGGAAGCAGTACTGGCCTGGATCCTGGCCGCCGCCCGGCCCTCCGCCTCAGGTGTTCTGGTCCCGCTGCCGGCCGACGGGGCGGTGTGGTCACAGGGGCGGGCGCTCGGCCGGGAGCTGCTGCGGCTCCAGTCGCGCGGGGCCCGGGGCGGGGAGCGGCCCCGGCTGCCGGGCGGGCGCAGGCCCTATGTGCGGGCGGCGATCCCCGTGCGCCCCACGGAGCTGTCCTACGACGCCGGGGAGGAGACGCTGATCGTCGGCGACGGCCGGATCTCGCCGGTGCCAGCGGAGGCCTGGGAGTTCACGGTGGGCGGGGTGCGGGTGCTGGAGCTCTGGTTCGGCCGCCGGGCGGCAGCGGCGGCGGGCCGGGGGCCGGAGGGAGCTGCCGCGGACGGCCTCGACGCGGTCGGGGCGCGCGGCTGGCCCCGGGAGTGGACCTCGGAGCTGCTCGAACTCATCACCGTACTGGCTCTGCTGGACGGCACGGCGGGACCCCGGAAGGAGTTGCGGGCCGCGCTGGAGGCGGGTCCGCTGATCGGTCCGGCGGAGCTGCGGGCGGGCGGGGTGCTGCCCGTCCCGCCCTGGGCACGGCGACCGGCATCCGTCCTCGGCCACCAGGAGGAGGGCCCGGAGGGGCAGTTCGCGCTGCTGTAGCGGCGGCCGGAGAGCGGTTCGCGTTGCTGTGAGCGGCGGCCGGAGAGCGGTTCGCGTTGCTGTGAGCGGCGGCCGGAGAGAGGCGGTTCGGACTGCTATGAGCGGCGGCCCGGGCGGCGGAGGGTGGCGAAAGCGCCGGTCAGCGGGTATGCACGGGGTCATGAACACATTGCCCCTCCCCCTCGACGGCATCACGGTGGTGGCCGTTGAGCAGGCGGTCGCCGCCCCCTTCGCCACCCGGCAGCTCGCGGACCTCGGAGCCCGGGTCATCAAGGTGGAGCGCCCGGACGGCGGTGACTTCGCTCGCGGCTACGACACGGCGGCGCGCGGTCTCGCCTCGCACTTCGTCTGGTGCAACCGCGGCAAGGAGTCCCTCGCCGTCGATCTGAAGGACCCGCGCGGCCTCGCGGTGGTCCGTGAACTCGTCGCCGGAGCCGATGTGTTCGTCCAGAATCTGGCGCAGGGGGCGGCGGCCCGGCTCGGCCTCGACGCCGCCTCGCTCTGCGCCGCGCACCCGCGGCTCGTGGCCGTCGACATCTCCGGGTACGGGGCCGGCGGGCCGTACGCGCACAAGCGGGCCTACGACATGCTCGTGCAGTGCGAGGCCGGGCTCGTCTCGGTGACGGGGACGGCGGAGCAGCCGGTGAAGGCGGGCATTCCGGCGGCGGACATCGCGGCGGCCATGTACGCGTTCTCCGGGGTGCTCGCGGCGCTGCTGCGGCGGGCGGCCACCGGGCGGGGCGGCCCGGTGGAGGTCTCCATGCTGGACGCGCTGGCCGAGTGGATGGGCCACCCGCTGCACCAGGGGATGCACGGGGCCACGCCCCCGCCGCGTACCGGTCTCGCGCACTCGGTGATCGCCCCGTACGACGCCTTCGCCACGGCCGACGGCGAGCAGGTGCTGCTCTCCGTGCAGAACGACCGGGAGTGGCGGCGGCTGGCGGAGCAGGTGCTGGGGCGACCCGAACTGGCCGAGGACCCGGACTTCGCGACGAACGCGGCGCGGACGGCGAACCGGGAGCGGACCGACGATGCGGTGGGGCGGGCACTGGCGGGCCTGACGGGCGAGGAGGCGCTGGCCGGTCTGGAGGCGGCGGGTATCGCCTGTGCCCGGCTGAACACGGTGGCCGATGTGGCGGCGCATCCGCAGCTCGCGACCCGGGACCGGTGGCGGGAAGTGGGTTCACCGGTGGGGCCGTTGCGGGCGCTGCTGCCGCCGATCACGCTGCCGGGCGGCGAGGATCCGCGGATGGGTGCCGTACCGGCGCTGGGCGAGCACACCGATGCGCTGCTGCGAGCCCTGGGGATGACGGACGAGCAGACATCGGTGCTGCGCCGGGACGGGGTGATCGCCTGACCTGGTCCGTCCCGAGCGGTGGGCCGGTCCGGGGCGGGCCGTGGGTCAGCGGCGGCTGCCGAAGAGCGAGCGCCGCAGTCGCCGCAGCGGCGCGAAGAGCGACACACGGGCGCTCCTGCTCCGGCGGGTGTGCGCGGCATCACGCGAGGTCAGCTCACGCATGAGCAGCGTCGCTTCCGCCGCTTCGCGCTGCGGGACGACAGGGCCGCCGAGCACCGCGAGATGGCGGTCGAGGCGCGTACTGGTCGCACCGCTCCCGCATGTGATGGCAGGCACACGCGCCCTGCTTCGCACCGTTATCTGTTCCATGTCACTCCCCACCCGTACGAGGGCACCCGGTCCGGGCAGGTTAACCCTATCGTCCCGCGGTGACACCCGTGTATCCCGGCCACACGATTGCGCACACATATACGGAGGTTGACGGCCCGTTACCGAATCCGCGCGATTCCAGGGCGACTTGGGACAGTTCGGAAGGTTTGCCCCTTAGGTCGCCCGTCGTTCAGCCCCGAAGCGGGAGGCCTCGGCCGGCGAGGACTCCCGCACGAGGCGGCCGACGCAGGAGCACGCCCGCCCGGGGAACGCGCCTGTCAGAGAGCGGACTTGAAGACCGGGAGATAGCCTCCCGACTGTCCGGCGGCGGTCGGGTGGTAGGACTCACCGATGTTGAGCCAGTTCACGCTGTGCAGCCAGGAGTTGCCGGAGCAGATCTCGTGCCCGGTGAAGGTCGTCCTGACGTCGCCGAAGGTGAAGCCGTGGTCCGCCGCCCGCTTGGCGGTGGCCGTGTTGAGGTGGTCGGACGCCCCGTTGATGGCGGAGCGCTCCTTCTCGCTCAGACCGGCGATGCAGCTGCCGCCGAGCTGGTAGAAGCGGGGGTAGCCGAGGACGACGACCTGGGCGGAGGGGGCCTTGGAGCGGATGGCCGAGTACACGGAGTCGAGCCGGCCCGGGAGGGTGGAGTCGACGTAGGCACGGGCGGTCGCGATCCGGTTGAGACAGGTGGCCTCGGACTGGAGGACACAGGTCGTCATGACGTCGGCGAACCCGGCGTCGTTGCCGCCGATGGAGATCGAGACGAGGTCGGTCGAGGCGTTCAGCCTGCCGAGCTGACCGCCCGTCACGTCATTGGTCCTGGCGCCGGAGCAGGCGGCGAAGTCGAAGGACGAGGGGGAGTTGGCGGCCGCCCAGAGGGCGGGGTAGGCGCGGGTGCTGCGCTTGCAGCTGGAGCCGTCGTAGCTGCCGGCTCCGACACCGGAGGAGTACGAGTCGCCGAGGGCGACGTAGTCGACGGCGGCGGCGGACGAGTCGGCGTTCGCGACCCCCGCACCGGTCAGGGCGAGGGCGGCGCCGAGCAGTAGAGAGGACGAGAACGCCACGAGTCTGGACATTTTCATGGAACCTCCTTGAGCAGGGGGTATCTGCCTACTCCGTAGTAGCAGCGCCCCCGCCCGACCGGAAGTGTCCATGCCAAAAATAGAGGGGAGTGCTTCCGTCCGCCCCCGGCGGTTCAACGGGCGCTCACCGAAAGCCCCTTGTCGCCCCGTCGGCTGCCGGGGCTCGCTTCCCCGGTCACCGCAGCCCGCGCGCCCCGGCACGCGCCGGGAAACCGGGTGCGCGGGGTGCCCCTGTGCCGGATCATGAGCGCCATGCCCGACTCCCCCGCATCCGCTCTGCCGATCCGGCTCTTCCTCGACGACAGCGACTCACCGTCCGATGTCGTCGACGCGCTCTTCCTCGGCCGCTTCGCGACGGGCGAGCAGCCTTACGCACACAACTCCTCCCTCGACCGGATCAAGGCCGGGGCGACGCTGCTGCCGCCGGACGCCCGGGTGTTGCGGACCACCCGCGACGACAACCGCAGCTCGACGCTGGCGGAGGGCGAGGGCTGGACCCTGCTGGTCTCCCGGTGGAACCGGGGCGCGGACGTCACCGTGACCGCGACCAGCGCGGAGCTGGCGGAGAAAGTCCTCGGCCAGGCCACGGACGGGGCGCGGGACGAGCCGGAACCCCAGCCCGACAACGTGACCATGGGCTTCTGGTACGTCTCGCCGACCCGCGGCCCGCACCGCACCACCCGCCGGATCGCCGCCGGGAGCTGGGACGAGGTCCGCCCCAACTACACCGCGCCGGTGGCCGACGCCATGGGCCGGCTGATGAAGGTCACGCCCGAGGACATCGCGGGCCGGCTGCTTCTGCTGCACGGCCCGCCCGGCACCGGCAAGACGTCCGCGCTGCGCACCCTGGCCCGTTCCTGGCGCGAGTGGTGCCAGGTCGACTGCGTGCTGGACCCCGAGCGCCTCTTCAGCGACGTCGGCTATCTGATGGACATCGCGATCGGCGAGGACGACGGCACGGCGAAGGGCCGGTGGCGGCTGCTGCTCCTGGAGGACTGCGACGAGCTGATCCGCGGCGAGGCCAAGCACACGGCGGGCCAGGCCCTGTCCCGGCTGCTGAACCTGACGGACGGTCTGCTGGGCCAGGGCCGCAACGTGCTGGTGGGGGTCACCACCAACGAGGACCTGGAGCGGCTGCACCCGGCCGTCGTCCGGCCCGGCCGCTGCCTGGCCAGGATCGAGGTCGGCCCGCTGACCCGCCAGGAGTCGGTGGCCTGGCTGGGCACGGACGAGGGGGTGGGCCGGGAGGGCAACTCCCTGGCCGAGCTGTACGCGCTGCGCCGGGGCATCGGCCCCGCGTCGGTGCCGAAGCAGGACACGGGGGCGGACGCGGGGCTGTACCTCTGATCTCCGTACGCGATCGCGGCTGCGGGGTCAGTCCCCGTACGCGGCCCGCACCGCGTCCTTGGCCAGCGACAGCGCCTGCTGCCGGGTGAGGCCGAGTCGCTCGGCGGTCTCGGCGTACTGCTGTGCGGCGGTCGCGGCCCGCTGTTCGGCCGCTCCCCCGGCGGCCGCGACGAACGTTCCGTTGCGCCCCCGGGTCTCGATCACGCCATCCGCCTCCAGGGCCCGGTAGGCCTTGGCGACGGTGTTGGCGGCGAGGCCCAGCTCCTCGGCGAAGCCGCGTACGGTCGGGAGCCGGTGGCCGACGGGCAGCGCGCCGGAACGGGCCAGTTCGGAGAGCTGGGTGCGCAGTTGCTCGTACGGGGCGATGCCGGAGTCCGGGTCGAGGACGATCTTCTCAGTCACGGGCCGATTGTCCCCCACCGGCGGAAAAAGGGGAGGCGTTCGGGACGCGGCTGCGCATACGGTCCACCGCATGACTGTGATCGTGCGTGATTTCCGCCCGTCCGACGCGGAGGCCTGGACCCGGGCCCGCCGGGCCTCGGTCCCGTGGATGGTGGCCACCCCCGAACAGATCGTCCACGACCTGACGCACGCCCATCCGGACAAGCACTACCGGCTGCTGGTCGCCGAGGAGGACGGCGAGATCATCGCCACGGCCCAGGCGGGCATCGCCCACGAGAGCCCCGAGCCGGGGCAGGGCTACTTCACCCCGCAGACGCTCCCCGGCCGCACCAACCGCGGCGCGGGCTCGCTGCTGCTGCGCACGGCGGAGGAACACCTGGCCGGGGTCGGGGCCACGGTGCTGTACGCGTGGGTGCTGGACAACCCCGAGAGCCTGGAGTTCGCCCGCAAGCGGGGCTACGAACCCAAGCGCTCGGCCCACTTCCAGCGGCTGGACCTGGCGGGCGGCACCCTGCCGCCGCGTCAGGAACTCCCGCAGGGGGTCGAGCTGCGGACCGGGGCGGAGTTCGCCGACGATCCCCGGGCGCTGTTCGAGGCGGATTCCGAGGTGACGGCGGACGAACCGGGCGACATCACGTCCGAGCTGGACGACTACGAGGACTGGCTGACGAACGTCTGGCGGCACCCGGCCTTCGACCAGGGGCTCACGTCGGTGGCGCTGGTGGACGGGAAGGTGGCGGCGTTCAGCGCGGCGACCACCGACGGCGAACGG
Source organism: Streptomyces rubiginosohelvolus (assembly GCF_014649875.1). Classification (GTDB taxonomy): domain Bacteria; phylum Actinomycetota; class Actinomycetes; order Streptomycetales; family Streptomycetaceae; genus Streptomyces; species Streptomyces rubiginosohelvolus. The sequence continues at coordinate 38,773 of NZ_BMTW01000020.1, forward strand.
ACGTATCTGAGCGCCATGACCGGCACCCTGCGGGAGTTCCGGGGGCGGGGCCTGGCGAAGCTGGCGAAGAACGACTCGCTGCACCGGGCGCGGGCGGCCGGCTACACGGACGCCTACACCTCCAACGACACCGGCAACGGCCCGATGCTGGCCGTCAACCAGTGGTTCGGTTACCAGGTCTGCGCGACGGAGGTCCGCCATGTCCGCACCCTCTGACCTCCGCGCGGACCGCCCGGAGGAGCTGGTCGTCACCCTGACCAAGGCGGGCCGCACCAAGATCCGCTACCCGGCGGAGCTGGTCCGGGACGACGGTGTCCGCGTCACCGTCCGGGCGCCGTGGGCCGCGCCCGGGGTACGGGACTTCGGCTTCGTCCGGTTCGAGCCGGGCGACGTGTTCACCGAGCACTACTGGCGGGACCGGTGGTTCGCGGTGAAGGAGGTCCGCACCGGCGACGGCGGGCTCAAGGGCTGGTACTGCGACATCACCCGGCCCGCCGTGCTCGCGGACGGGGTGCTGGCGGTCGAGGACCTGGACCTGGATCTGTGGGTCTCGGCCGACGCCTCGTGCGTACTTCGGCTGGACGAGGACGAATTCGAGGCGAGCGGCCTGGCGGAGCGTGACCCTGCGGCGGCCGGTGCCGCGGCCTCGGCGTTGGACGAGCTGGAACGCCTGGCGAGGTCCGAGGGCCTGACTCCTCTGCTGGCCTGATTCGACCGGCCCTTCCCCGGGCCCCATGTACGGCTCTCCGGCTCAGGGGCGGCGCGGTGGCTCCCCGTACGGCACCCGGCTCAGGGGCGCGGCCGGGAGGCGGCGACCAGCTCCACCTCGTATCCCGCCGGGTCCTCCAGATAGGCGGCGTGGTGCCCGTCGCCGCCCGCGTACGGATGGCGGTCGGGGAACAGCAGGCGCCAGCCGTGCGCCGGGGCCTCGGCCGTCAGGGCGTCCAGGGCGGCCCGGTCGGCGATGTGGAACGCCAGGTGGTTGAGCCCGGGGCGGCGGCGGTCGTGGCTGCCCGCGACCAGGTCCGGGGACTGCTCCAGCACGACATACGCGTCGCCGCGCCGCCAGCTGCGGCCATGGGCCCAGTGCTGGTACGGGACATGGCCGAGGCGGCCCAGCAGCCAGTCCCAACTGCGCTCCGCCGCCGCCAGGTCCGCCACCCACAGCTCGATGTGGTGCACCCGGCCGGTGGTCTCCCCGGCAGCCGGCAGCGGGACGGCCCGCCCGGCACCGCCCGGGACGTACGCGATCGGTTCCCCGTCCCGATGCCAGTGGATCATGAAGTGCTCGCCCGCCCGATAGCCGTCCAGGCCCGCACGGCAGTACGCCACCATGTCGTCCGGCAGCGCGGCCAGCGGGAACCAGTCCAGCTCCGAGCACTTCTCCGGCTCCGCGTTGCGCGGCGGGCGCTCCGGGTCGTACTCCGCGACGAAGAACCAGCCCATGCGCGCCCCGCCGCCGGGGCCTCGGTGCTGCATCACGAGGGCCACCCGCAGCTCGTCGGGGTCGAGATGGAGGCCGATCTCCTCGGCGGCCTCCCGGACCATCGCCTCGCGGACGTCCTCGCCGTCCTCCGCGTGGCCGGAGGGCATGTGGAGCAGTCCGTCCGCGTAGCCGGTGTTGGAGCGGCGGGCCAGCAGGACGTCCGGACCGCGCCGCAGGATCAGATGGACGTCGACCACTTCGGTGTGCCGGTGCGCCGGCATCGCGCGGGCGATGAGCGCATAGCGCTCGTCGTCGACCTTCTTGCCCCAGAGCCGGCTGTCGGGGGCCAGGTCCTCGTGGTGGATGCGCTCCGTGTGGGCGGAGAGCAGGGCGGTGAGCGTGGTGGCGGACAAGCCGGTGCCGTTCCACACGCCTTCGACCAGGACGAGCCGCCCGCCCGGCTTCAGCAGGCCGAACCAGTGCTCCAGGGCTGCCGCCGGGTCGGGCAGCAGCCAGACGACATGCCGGGCCACGACCACGTCGAACGCCCGCTCCCCGACCGGGGGCCGGGCGGCGTCCCCGACGAGGACCTCCGCGCCGGTCCCGGCGAGCTTGGCCCGGGCCTTCTCGGCCATGCGGGGCGAGCGGTCGACGGCGGTGACGCGGTGGCCCTGGCCCGCGGCGAGCAGCGAGAGGCTGCCGGTGCCGCACCCCAGGTCCAGCACGTCGCCGCGGGTGGCGGGCAGCCAGCTCTCCAGCCGCCCGGCCCAGGCGTCGCGCACCGCGGGGTCGAGGAGCCCGTGGTCGGGCTCCTCGTCGAAGGATCCGGCCGCCGCGTCCCAGTCGATCGTGGTCATGGCTCCGATGCTCTCAGCCGCCACTGACAGTGCGGGACTCCTCTGCCGTTTTCCGGCCACCGCGTAGCCGTGCGATCAGCCGGCCGATCAGCGGCCAGGCCACGATCAGCACCACGACCGCGTAGACGGTGACGGAGAACGGGGTGTTGACCAGGCCGGTCACACTGCCGTCGCTGATCTGGAGGGCGCGGCGCAGCTGCTGTTCGGCGGCCGGGCCGAGGATCACCCCGATGACGGCGGGCAGCACCGGCAGCCCGTACCGCCGCATCCCGAACCCGATCAGTCCGATGACCAGGAGGATCACCAGGTCGAGGGACTCCCCGCCGACCGCGTACGCGCCGACGGCGGCGAAGAAGAGGATGCCCGCGTACAGATAGGGGCGCGGGATCCGCAGGAGCTTCGCCCAGACGGGCGCGAGCGGCAGGTTGAGGGCGAGCAGCAGCACCATGCCGACGAACAGCGAGGCGATGAGGCCCCAGACCAGCTCCGGTTCACGCTCGAACAGCAGCGGCCCGGGCTGGATCCCGTACTGCTGGAAGGCGGCCAGCATCACGGCGGCGACGGCGGTGGTGGGCAGTCCGAGGGTGAGCATCGAGACGAGGGTTCCGGCGGCGGAGGCGGAGGCGGCGGCCTCGGGTCCGGCGACGCCTTCGATGGCGCCCTTGCCGAACTGGTCGCGGTGCTTGGAGAGCCGCTTCTCGGTGACGTAACTGAGGAAGGTGGGGATCTCCGCGCCGCCCGCCGGGATCGCCCCGAACGGGAAGCCGATGACCGGGCCGCGCAGCCAGGGTTTCCAGGTGCGCTTCAGATCGGCCCGGCCGAGCCAGGGCCGGCCGACGGGGATCGGCTTTCCGGTGGAGCGGCGCAGGTGGGCGGCGACCCACAGGGCCTCGCCGATGGCGAAGAGCCCGACCGCGACGATCACCACGTCGACGCCGTCGGCCAGGTGCAGCGAGCCGAAGGTCAGGCGCTGCTGGCCGGTCATCTGGTCGAGGCCGACCAGGCCGATGGTGAGGCCGATGAGGAGGGAGGCGATCCCGCGGATGCGAGAGGCGCCGAGGACGGAGGTGACGGCGATGAAGGCCAGCACCATGATGGCGAAGTAGTCGGGTGCGCCGATGCCGATGGCGAGCGAGGCGACGGTCGGGGCGAGGACGACCAGCAGGATCGTGCCGATCATGCCGCCCGCGAAGTGACCGATCGCGGCGGCGGCGAGCGCCTGGGCGCCCCGTCCGGCCTTCGCCATCGGGTTGCCCTCGATGGCGGCGACCACGGCGGCGCTCTCCCCGGGGGTGTTGAGGAGGATCGAGGTGGTGGAGCCGCCGAACATCGCCCCGTAGTAGATGCCCGCGAACATGATGAACGCGCCGGTCGGGTCGAGTCCGTACGTCACCGGGAGCAGCAGCGCCACGGCCATCGCCGGGCCGATGCCGGGGAGCACGCCGATCGCCGTGCCGAGCAGGACGCCTATCGCGGCCCACAGCAGGTTCATCGGAGTGAGCGCGGTACCGAAGCCGTCGATGAGGGAGTTGAGGGAATCCATCGGTCAGAGCACCCCCATCAGCGGGCCGCCGGGAAGGGGGACACCGAGCAGGTTGTCGAAGACGAAGTAGGTGAAGAGGGAGAGCCCGGCCGCGATGAGGGGATCCCGGCCGTGGTGGCGGCTGCCCAGCGCGTAGGCGGCCCCCCAGAAGAGGAGCGCACCGGCGATCGGGAAGCCGAGCGGGCCGATCAGGACGGCGGCGCCGAGGAAGACCCCGGTGAGCAGCAGGACGGTGCGCCAGTCGGCGGGTTCGTCGAGGTCGACGTCCTCGCCTCCTTCGGCCTCACCGCGTCCGCCGCGCAGGACGTCGACGGCGAGCAGGGCCCCGACCAGGAGAAGCCCGGCGCCGACGACGAAGGGGACGGTGCGGGGGCCGATGGGACCGCGCTGGGCGATGTCGACGTCCATGGTGAGGGCGTCGGTGAGGACGAGCACGCCGAGCGCGAACAGCAGGAGGCAGACGCCGAGTTCGGAGCGTTCGCGGAGCCAGGCTCGGGCACCGCCGCCGCTCGCTGCTGTGGGCTCGGCCGGTCCGGCGGGCCCGGCGGGTTCAGTCGATTCGGTGGTCACAGTCCCAGCTCCTTGAGGACGGTGGCGACGCGCCGGTCCTGCTCGTCGAGGAAGTCGCCGAAGGGTTCACCGGCGAGGAAGGCGTCGTCCCAGCCGTTCGTCTTCATCGACTCCTTCCACTCCTTCGAGGCGTGGAGCTTGCGGATGAGACCGGTGAGCTTGTCGCGTTCGGCGTCCGAGAGGCCGGGCGGTGCGACGATGCCGCGCCAGTTGGTGAACTCGGTGTCGAGTCCGGCTTCGCGCAGGGTGGGGGCGTCGAGGCCCGGCACCCGCTTGGGGCCGGTCACGGCGAGCAGCCGCAGCTCGCCCGCCTCGATCTGGTCGCGGTACTCGCCGAGGCCGGAGACCCCGAAGCCGACCTTGTTGCCCAGGATGGAGGCGAGGAGTTCGCCGCCGCCGTCGAACGGCACGTAGTTGACCGTCTTCGGCGCGATTCCGGCGGCCTGTGCCATGAGCATCGGGGCGAGGTGGTCCGGACCGCCGGGCGAGGAGCCTCCGCCGACCGGGACGCGGGCCGGGTCCTTCTTCCAGGCGGCGAGGAGGTCGGCGATGGTGCGGTAGGGCGAGTTCTTGGCCACCACCACGATGTCGGGCTCCTCGGTGAGCCGGGCGATCGGGGTGGTGTCGGCGAGGGTGCTCGGGGACTTGTTGGTGTGGACGGCGCCGACGACGCCGAGGCCCATGGAGAGGGCGAGCTTGCCGTTGCCGTGTTCGCCGACGAGGCGGGTCAGGCCGACCGTTCCGCCGGCGCCCGGCAGGTTGAAGACCTCGATGTTGTGGGTGAGTCCGGCGTCCTCGGCGTTCTTGGCCATGGTGCGGGCGGTGATGTCGTAACCGCCGCCGGGGGTGTTGGGGACCATGAAGCGGAGCCCGGGAATCTGAGTGCCGGTGTCGGAGCCGTCGCCCGTGGAGAGCAGGGGTGGCCCCACCACCACGAGCAATGCGGCCCCGAACAGGGCGAGGAGAGTGCGCAGTCGCACAGGTTCCGCCTTTCGCTGTGAAGTGGCCCACATGTTGCCTGCGCGTTAAGAAGCTGTCTCTCTTCCGGTATCAACGGACGTTGTGGTCATTGAGGTCGCGGCCTACCGTGGCGGCGTGACGACGGTGCTGGTGGTGGACGACGACTTCATGGTCGCGAAGCTGCACGGCCGCTATGTGTCCGCGATGGACGGTTTTACGGTGGTAGGGGTGGCGCACAACGGCGCCGACGCCCTGCGGGCCGCCGAGCGGCTGCACCCCGATCTGGTGCTGCTGGACATCTACCTGCCGGACATGGACGGGATCGACGTCCTGCGCGCCCTGCGCACGGCGGAGGAGCGGGACGCCTCCCGCCCCAGCACGGACGCCCTGTTCATCACGGCGGCCCGGGACGCGGGGGTGATCCGGGCGGCGCTGCGGGCGGGCGCCCTCCACTACCTGATCAAGCCGTTCAACCGCTCGGCTCTCCAGGAGCAGTTGCGCCATGTCGCCTCGCTGCGGACCCGCCTGGACGAGCTGGGAGAGGCCCGCCAGGAGGACGTGGACCAGATCTTCGGCACCCGCCCGCCCGGCTCCCGCGAGCTGCCGAAGGGCCTGGCCGCCCCCACGGCCGACCTGGTGGAACGCACCCTGCGCGACCACCCCGGGGGCCTGTCGGCATCGGAGTGCGCCGAGGCGGGGGCCTTGTCCCGGGTGAGCGCGCGCCGCTACCTGGAGTGGTTCGCCGGAACGGGCCGCGCGGAGGTGACGCTGCGCTACGGGGGGACGGGGCGGCCGGAGCGGCGGTACCGGTGGAAGGGCTGAAGGGTGACCGAGCGTCGCTGACGGCGCACCCGCCCGAGGCGTCTCGGGGCGAGGCCCGGCCCGGTTCCTGAGCCCACGCCTAACCGCTCCTTAAAGGGACCATAAGGATCTCCCTCACCCCCTCCGAACAGGGGTTTTCGCCCTTCCGAGCGGCTAGCTTGCTGATCGCCACCCCCGACAGCAGTGCCGTATCGAAGGAGATCCACCCATGACCGCTCGTCGCAAGGCCGCCGGAGTTCTCGCCCTCGGACTCGCACCGCTCGCGCTGGCCGGGCTGACCGCCACGCCGGCCGTCGCGCACGGTTCGCTGACCGATCCGGTGAGCCGGGTGTCGGCGTGCTTCGCGGAGGGCCCGGAGAGTCCGAAGTCGGCGGCGTGCCAGGCGGCGGTCGCGGCGGGAGGTACGCAGGCGCTGTACGACTGGAACGGGGTCAACATCGCCAACGCCGCGGGCAAGCACCGTGATCTGATCCCGGACGGCAAGCTCTGCAGCGCGGCCAACGACAAGTTCAAGGGCCTCGACCTTCCGCGCGCCGACTGGCCGGCCACCGCTCTGTCGGCGGGCAAGCACACCTTCCGGTTCCGGGCGACGGCCCCGCACAAGGGCTCGTTCGAGCTGTACATGACCAAGCCCGGCTATGACGCCACGAAGCCGCTGGCCTGGTCGGACCTGGAGGCGAAGCCCTTCGCCGAGGTCACCGACCCGGTGCTGGAGAACGGTTCGTACGTCTTCGACGGGACGATTCCCGAGCGCTCCGGGCGCCAGCTGGTCTACACGATCTGGCAGCGCTCCGACTCCCCCGAGGCGTTCTACGCCTGCTCCGACGTGACGTTCGGCGGCGGTTCTGCGGGCGGCGGCGCGGTGGAGAAGGAAGAGGGTGAGCAGGGGTCCGGCGGTGACGCCGGTGCCGAGGCTCCGGCGGCGGCTCCCTCCGCGCCGTCCGAGGAGGCGATCACCGAGGGCGCCGAGAAGTCCTCCGTCGAGCACAACGGCCACGGTGACGACGACGCCGGCACCGGGGCGAAGGTCACCGCCGCCGCCCCGGAGACCAAGGCCGAGGGCAACGCCCCCGAGGTCAACACCGCGAGCAAGGACGAGGTGCTGGCCGAGACCGGTGGTTCCAGCAGCAGCACCTACCTGGCGATCGGGGGCGCCGGAGTGCTCGCCGCCGGTGCGGCCGTGCTGTTCGCCTCGCAGCGCCGGCGGGCCGCCGCCGCGTCGGGGCGCCACAGCCGCTGACCGCGGCGCCCCTCCCGGTACCCCTGCCGCGTCCCTCCGGGACGTCGGGCGTGGCAGGACATGAGACGGGCCGGGGCCCGCCGTCCGTACGGTCGGACGGTGGGCCCCGGCCCGTTGTCGTGCGGTGGGTCAGCCGATGACCGAGGCGCAGGTGGTCGGGGTGGCGCGGGCCGGGTCGAGGGCGTTGGCCACCTCGTGGAAGGCGATGCGGTCGATGGTCCCGATCGCGACGTGCTCGGAGAGGTCAACCGGGCACAGGTCCTGGAGCAGCACGTTGCGTACGTTCGGCCCGTCCAGGTACTGCGTGCGGTACGGGGTCACGACCTGGTCGTACTTGGTCGCGATGACGGTGTAGCGGACACCGGGAACGGTGTCGCCGCCCGCCGTGAGCTTGGTGATGAAGGGCGATCCCGCGACCTGGTCGGCGAGTCCGGGGGTCTTGTCGCTGATGAACTTCTCCACGCCGGGGAAGTACGGCAGCAGTTTGGTGAGGCCGAGCAGCGTGGTGCCGTGGTTGTCCGGGGCGATGCCGACGAGGGCGTTGACCTTGTCGGCGCCGCCGAGGAACTTCAGGTAGTAGTTCGGCATCATGCCGCCCTGGGAGTGGCCGACGATGTCGGCCTTCGGGGCTCCGGTGGCGTCGAGCACCTTGTCGACGAACACGTCGAGTTGTTCGGCGGACTTGTCGATGGGCCCGAGGCCGTGGAAGAACGGCACGCCGGGGAGCTGGCCGTAGTCGAGGGAGAAGACGCAGTAACCCCGGTTGACCAAGTAGGGGGCAAGGACCAGCCAGTTGTCGATCGAGTTCCCGAAGGTTCCGTGGACCAGGACGACCGGGCGGGGATGAGCGGCGGACGGCTTGCAGGAGTAGTCGTTCCAGCCTCGCGACGTGGCCGCTTCGGCGGCGGGGGCCGCGCTCGCGGTCGCCGTGGGGGCGACGAGAACGGTGAGGGCGAGAAGCAGGGCGGCGAGCAGACTGCGCGCGCGGGGAACGCGCGCAGCACGGAACCAGGGCAGCATCGTGGGGTCTCCTTGCGGCTCAAGGGAGGTGCGATGGCGGTGCGCCCTGTGGCCCGGACCACAAGCTTTATGTGCTCATGCCAAGCTACGCACGAGTAAGCGGGCCAGGGAAGTTACGCGTCGGTAAAAACTGGTGCGGCCCCGGGCGGGATCACGTAACGCGGTCGGCCGCCGCCAGGGACCCGAGGGCTGCCTCAACTGACGCACGCCCCAACTCCCGGTGCCGGACGAACAATTCCCGATGTCCGCTCGGTGCGACATCTAGGCATGACGCGTTCATGACGGCATGCTGCTCCTGCTCCCTCGCACCACCCGGCGAGGAGCACCTCAGGAGCAACTCCCTTCACCCCCACGGAGGTCGTTCATGCGTCGTCGCTTCACGGTTCCGCTCGCCGCCGTCGCCCTGTCGCTCCCCCTCACCCTGGGCTCCGCCGTCTCCGCATCGGCCGCCCCCGCCGACAAGCCCCAGGTGCTCAGCTCCTGGACCCAGACGAGCGCCTCCAGCTACAACGCCTGGAACGCGGCCCGCAACAACCAGGGCGCCTGGGCCGCGTACGGCTTCGACTGGTCGACGGACTACTGCAGCAGCTCCCCCGACAACCCCTTCGGCTTCCCGTTCCAGAACTCCTGCGCCCGCCACGACTTCGGGTACCGGAACCACAAGGCCGCGGGCACGTTCTCCGCCAGCAAGGCGCGGATCGACTCCGCCTTCTACGAGGACCTCAAGCGCGTGTGCGCCGGCTACTCGGGCGCGACGAAGACCTCGTGCAACAGCACGGCCTGGACCTACTACCAGGCCGTGAAGGTCTTCGGCGTCTCCCCGGCGGACGTGGGCGCCCGCAATCTGCCCCGGGCCGCCTGAGCCCGGCCGCGTCAGTCAGGACATGCGGGAAGGGCCCCCGGCCGAAGCCGGGGGCCCTTCCTCGCTGCCGTCGTACGGTGGAGCGGTGGTGCGTGTCAGCCGATCTCGGCGCCGTAGGCGGCCAGCGCCTCCGGTACCGGCTGGAAGAAGGTCGTACCGCCCGCCGAGCAGTCGCCGCTGCCGCCCGAGGTCAGACCGAGCGCGGTGTCGCCCGCGAAGAGGGCGCCGCCGCTGTCGCCGGGCTCGGCGCAGACCGTCGTCTCGATGAGGCCGTTGACGATGTCGCCGTTGCCGTAGTTGACCGTGGCGTCCAGCCCGGTGACCTCGCCGTCGTGCACCTGGGTGGTGGAACCGCTGCGGGTGACCGCCTGGCCGACCGTCGCGTCACCGGCCTGGGTGATCGCCTGGGTGGAGCCGTCGTAGAGGTTCACCTCGCTCGGGTGCTCGGTGTCCGAGGTGTACTTGACCAGGCCGTAGTCGTTCTCCGGGAAGCTGGAGCCCTCGTTCGCCCCGATCTCCGCGCCGCCCTGGGAGTCGGACCAGCTGGTGACCGACTCGGTGCAGTGGCCGGCGGTCAGGAAGTACGGTTCGCCGTCCTTGACCACGTTGAAGCCGAGCGAGCAGCGGGAGCCGGAGCCGAAGATCGCGTCACCGCCCGCGATCAGCGGCTTGAACTCACCCTTGGTCTTCGCGAGTTCGGCCTTGCCGCCCAGGCCTTCGACCACGGCCGAGAGCTTCTTCCAGGCCGCGCCGTCGACCGTGCTGTCGGCGGTGACCTTCACCTTGTTGGTCACCGGGTCGACCGCCCAGGAGGTGCCCGGGATCGTCGCCTTGTCGGTGAGGGTCTGCCGGGCCGACTTCAGCTCGGTGAGGGAGTTCTGCACGATTCTGGCCTTGGCGCCCGCCTGGCGGACCTGCTCGGCGCCGGCCTCGTCGACGACGTTCACGACAAGGGCCTTCGCCGTGGTGTCGTAGTACGAGCCGGCCGCGTCCGCACCCAGATCACGGTCCAGGGTGTCGGCGAGCTTTCCGGCCGCGCCCGCGCTGAGGGTCTTGGCCGCGAACTGCGGCACATCGTCACTGGCGTTCGCAGACTGGAACGTGAATCCGGCTGCGACCAGGGCGACGACCGCCGAGCCGGCCAGCGTCGCGCGCTTCCTGGATATGCGTCGATGCTTCAACTTCGACCTCCTGTGGGGCCGTGCACGGAGCATGTGGGGTGCCCGTACACGGAGGATGGGGCGCCCACTATTCCGAGGCCGGGAAACGCACACAAGGCCGACTTCCGGACGTGCACACGACACCGACGCTTCGCCCTCGGGTCGTTCACTTACCCACGGTCATGCCATGTCGGTTCCCTTCGCAAACACCCGGTGCAACCGTCGGTCGCCCCTGGGTGAGGACTAGGCCTGTCCGAATTTCGCCCCTGCCGGTCCGGATGCCGTGCCCACCCGTCCGGATGGCGACGAACACCGTCCGCCCGGGGCCTGCTCCCACGTTCACAGTTCCTTTCGTCGAACAGTCCCCGTAACGCCTCTGATGGGTCATCATCGAAAAGGCGGCAGGCGCCCGCCGGATCGCTGAGCGGAGGAGGCACGGGTGCGCAGTCGGGTGCTCGCGGCGGACGGCCGGCATCTGATGGTGGAGCGGATGGGGGACCCGAGGGGAAGACCGGTCTTCCTCCTGCACGGCACCCCGGGCAGCAGGCTCGGGCCCGCTCCCCGGGGCATGGTGCTGTACCAGCGCCATACCCAGCTGATCGCCTACGACCGCCCCGGATACGGGGACAGCGACCGGCACGAGGGCCGCCGGATCAAGGACGTCGTCGAGGACGTCCGGGCCATCGCCGACTCGTTGGGCCTGGAGCAGTTCGCCGTGGTGGGCCGCTCCGGAGGCGCCCCGCACGCCCTGGCCTGCGCGGCGCTGATGCCGGAACGCATCACCCGGACCGCGGCGCTCGTCAGTCTCGCGCCCCCGGACGCGGCCGGTCTCGACTGGTACGACGGGATGACCGCGTCCAACGTCCTCGCGTATTCCACGGCGGCGCACGACCCGGACAGCCTGGCGGAGGACTTCATCGTCCGCTCGGCCCAGATCCGGCGGAACCCGGTCCGGCTCCTGGACGACCTGCGCCGGGAGCTGACCGACTCCGACCGCATGGTGGTCAACGACGTGGGCATCCGGTCCATGCTGCTGCGCAACTACAGCGAGGGGCTGCGCCACTCGGCGTACGGCTGGATCGATGACGCCCTCGCGTTCTCCAGCCCCTGGGGGTTCGATCCCTCCCGGATCACCGGCGAGGTGCTCCTCTGGCACGGGGTGCAGGACGTCTTCGCCCCGGTCGGCCACTCCCGCTGGCTGGCCGGGCAGATCCCGGGGGCCACCGCCGTACTCGAACCGTCGGCGGCCCACTTCGACGCGTTCCCCAGGCTCCCCCGCATCCTGGACTGGCTGCTGGACGCGCGGGAGCACCCGTGCCGGACGCTGCCGACGGCCGTGCCGGGAGGATGAACCCTCCCGGCACGGCCGGTCACACGGACATGGGTTCCAGTTCCCGCCGGAACCGCTCATCGGTCCGGGCGACGCGGACCAGCGGGTGGTCGTCGCCGAGCTGCCGCGACAGCTCGGGGACCACGTCCGCCCGCAACTGCGCCGCCTCGTCCTCCCGCCCCATGGCGTCGAGCGTGACCGCCATGTTCGAGGTCATGGCCAGGGTCTCCGGATGGTGCGCTCCGAGCGCCTCGCGCAACTGGCCGAACAGCCGCTGCTCGGTCTCCAGCACGATGTCCAGCTCACCCCGGTCCGCCGTCGCGCTGGCCAGGTTCATCACACAGAACAGGGTGCTGGGGTGCTCGCGGCCGAAGGCCTCGCGCATGCCCGCGACGACCAGCTTCAGCACCCGCTCCGCCGCTTCCGGCTCACCGGCCCCGGTCAGATAGACGCCGAGGTTGTTCTGCGCGGCCAGGGTGTACGGGTGCTTCTCCCCCGGCACCTTCATGTACTGGTCGACGACTTCCTGCGCCGTGTCCCTCGCCTCGGCACTCTCGCCGGCTGCGAACAGGTCGGCGGCGAGGTTGAGGTCGCAGGCCAGTGAATCGGGGTTGGCGGTGGTGTACTTCGCCCGGTACCGGGCACGGGTCGCCACCGTGAGACGGCGCGCGTCCTCCAGCCGGCCCGCCCTGCGCAACGACACCGCGAGGCTCTTCGCGGCGCTCAGAGTGGCGGGGAAGCTGCGGCCCATCGTCTCCTTGAAGCTGTTGTACGTCGTGCTGAGCAGCGCCGCCGAGTCCTCGTACCGCCCGACCTCCCGCAGGTCACGGGCGAGGTTCATGGCGGAGGAGAGGCTGTAGGGGTGTTCCGCTCCGAGCACCTGGGAGCGCAGGTCGTAGACGTCCTGGTCGATCTCCCGGGCGCGGGCGTACTGGCCGACGCTGCGCAGGTTCAGCGCCAGGTTGTTGGCCGCGGCCAGGGTCCGGGGGTGGGAGTCGTGGAAGATCTGCCCGAACCCCTCGTGGGCCTCGGTCGCCATCTCGATCGCCCGCGCGTAGTCCCCCAGCAGCCCGAGGTCGATGGCCAGACTGCTGGTGGTCATGTACGTGTGCGGGTGCTCGGGACCCAGCACCGCCCGCTGGCGTTCCAGCGTGATCTCGTCCAGTTCCTTCGCCTCGACGTAACGACCGCGGGTGCGCAGGATGTTGGAGAGGTGGAAGCAGAGGTAGAGGTACTGCAGATCACTGGTGCCCAGCTTCTCCCGCCAGATGTCGCGCAGTTCGTCGCCCAGCGCACCAGCGGTCCTGACGTCACCGCGCTTCCAGAGGTAGCGGACCCGGTCGATCAGGAGCCTACGGGTCTCCGGCTCCGTGCAGTTGCGGGCGTCGGAGGGGCCGAGGTGCGGCCAGATCGTGGCGAAGACGGGCCAGGTGGCCGGGTTGTCTATCGGCTCGTCGTCGTCGGGCCGGGCCCCGGCGAGAATGCGGTGGACCACGTGCCGGGCCTCGCGCTGCTCCTCCTCGGTGAGCTGCGCCTTGATCACGGCCTGGACGAGACGGTGCACCTGGATGGAGTTGGAGACCTGGTCGACCTTGGCGAGGGCGAAGCGGCCGATCTCCCGGATGACCCGGCCGAGCACGAGCTTCTCCTGGAGCGAGGAGTCGTACGGCTTCAGCGCGTCGATCATCTCCTTGCTGTAGAGGAGGTTCGCGGAGATCGGCTCGGGTGCGAAGAAGGCGCAGAGCTGGAGCAGCCGCACGGCGGCGGGTGAGCGCTCCTGGAGCCGGGAGATGGAGATGTTCCAGGTCGCTGCGACCGGTTCCGGGTAGCCGACGGGCTGGTTGAGCGCGAGGACCTGGGGCGCCTGCTGGGCGAGCTGTTCGAGATAGGTGCCGATGGGGGTGGCGGTCTCCGCGATCCACGCGGCCGCCTGCTCCACGGCCAGCGGCAGGTCGCCCACCGCGGTCGCCACTTGGTCGGCGTCCTCGTCACTGAGTCCCGGGGCCCGGCGCTTGAGGTGTTCGATGGACTCCTCGCGGAGGAAGACGTCCACGGGCAGCGCGTCGCCGTGCTGGGACCAGCTCTGATTGCGGGAGGTCACCAGGATGTGGCCGGACCCGCCCTGCGGGAAGTAGCGGCGCAGTTGCTCCGGGTCGTCCGCGTTGTCGAAGATCAGCAGCCAGCGGTCGGAGGGCACGCCGCGCCGCAGCAGGTCGACGGCCTCCTGGGAGGCGGCCGCCATGTCGTCGCCGCCCTGGGCGCCGAGCCGGCCGGCGAGTTCGGCGAGCGAGGCGACGACGTCGTCGGGCTGCTCGGACGATATCCACCACACCAGGTCGTAGTCGGCCATGAAGCGGTGCACGTACTCCAGGGCCACCTGGGTCTTGCCGACGCCGCCGAGTCCGTACAGGGTCTGCGGCTGCGGCAGGACGACGGCCAGGCCGCCGCCGAGCTGGTCGCGCATCCGCTCCAGGACGAGCGAGCGGCCGGTGAAGCCGGGGTTGCGGGGCGGCGCGTTCCAGATCCTCGGGACGGTGCCGGGGAAGCGGGGCCCGGGCGACACCCCGTCGGTCACCTGCACCGGGCGGTCCAGGGCCCGCATCACGGCGGTGGTGGCGTGCACCTCGTCCAGCCGGTAGAGGTCGACCGGGTTCCGGTCGATGTACGGGGTGGTCAGGCGTACGTCCCCGACCCGCAGCGGGATCAGCCGGCGGCGGCCGCTGCCGATGGCCTCGGAAGCGGTCCGCTCCCACAGCTCGACCGCGCGCTGGGACTTGAGGTAGGCGCTGGAGAGCAGGACCACGGTGCGGGCGGCGTTCTCGGCGGTGGTGTCGGCGGGCTCCTCGGGCGGGCGTTCGGCGGAGACGTCGCGCGGAACGACGCGGAAACCGGCCCGGGTGAGGATCGATTCGAGCCAGTCGGCCCACATCCGGTTCTCCGCCACATAGCTGAGGTGGAGATCGGCGGGCAGGGCGGGCCTGCGCCGGGTGAAGGCGTCGCGGATCCGCAGCCGGACCTCTTCGCCGACCGGGGGCATCGAGGTGATCTCCCGGTCGGTGATGACCGCGGTGAGCCGTTCGAAGGCGGAGAGCAGCGAGTTGGTGAGCCCGGCCTCGTCGCCGAAGGTGGCCAGCGTCTCCTCGTAGGCGTAGTAGGGCCGGTACGGGATCTCCACCGCCCCCCAGTAGGCGGTGAGTTCGTCACCGGACAGATCGCGCGGCAGCCGGTCGAACTTGAGCCGGGCCAGCGCCCGTCCGGCGTCCGCCTTCTCCTTCTCGCCCTCGTCGATCCGCATCGGTACGGGGTAGAGGGCGATCGGGCGGCCGGTGTTGCGCTCGGCGATCTGGCGGGCGACGGAGGCCGCTCCGTCGATGGACTGGTCGCTGAGGGTGAAGCAGTCGACGAGCACGTCCGGGAGGTGGACGGTGCAGATGTCGGCGATGTCGCTGAGGCCGGTCCGGCTGTCGATGAGGACGTAGTCGTAGTTGGCCTTCATGTCGTCGCGCAGGGCGTCGAAGAAGTGGCCGCCGCCGAACCGGTCGTAGAAGTTGTCCCAGTCGAAGGTGGAGACGGTGGCGCTGTACTCGCGGTTCTGCCGTCCGGCGGAGACGAAGTCGAGCGTGCCGCCCTGCGGGAACTCCCAGCCGAGCGACTCCGGGGTCAGCGACACGGCGTGCGGCTGGATACGGGCGTAGTCGCGGTGCCAGTCCTCGGCGCGCTGGGCGGGGCTGGTCGCGGCCCAGGCGTACTCGGTGATCAGGTCGATCACACCGGTGGTGGCGCCGAGGGTGGCCGGGTCGAGGAAGGGGTGGAAGAACCGGTGGAGTCCGGGGGCCTCCAGGTCCCAGTCGACGGCCAGCACCCGCTTGCCGTTGGCCGCGAGGATCCAGGCGGTGTTGGCAAGCGCCATGGTGCGCCCCGTACCGCCCTTGTACGAGTAGAAGGTGACGATGCGCCCGTCACGACCGGCACTCATAGGTCCTCCGCTTCCGTCGCAGGGTCGTGCGGGTCGGGTATGAAGCTCGTGTTGCCCATGGGGCCGGTGAGCCGGGTGCGCTCGCCGGATCCGCCACCGGGTCCGGGCGGATAGGCCTTGGCGTGCTTCAGATACTGCTGGGCGGCCACCTCGACGATCTGAGGCAGCAGTTGGCCGAACGCCTCCATGGAGGGCACTCCTTTCGCCGCCGCGCGGCACAGGGCCCGGCCCTGGCCCATCTTGACCGGCATGGTTTCCTCGAGCTTCTCGATGAGCTCGGTCTCCGCCGCCCTGCTCTGGTGGTCGTCGCGGCTCCAGGGGACGACCAGGGTCACCCAGGGCCGGTTCTCCGCGTCGAAGGCGGCGAGCCTGCGGCGATGGTCCTCGTCCCGGAGGGCCCAGCGGTCGACGAGCAGGATCTCGGGGGTGCTGGGCGGGGCCTTGCCGTCCTGCCGGTCCTCGTCGAACGAGGTGATGACCGCCTGGTAGTTGAGCGAGCGGACCAGCTCCTCGGCCACGTAGGCCAGGGGCCGGGCCGAGGCCGGGTAGTAGGGGTTCCAGTCCTGGGGGTGGTCGCCGTAGTGGTCGCTGTTGCGTCCGTCGGGCAGATCGTGGCGGGTGGGCGCGGCGATGGTGATCTGCATCGGCCGGGGTGCGCCGACTCCGCTGCTGGGGGAGCCGAAGGCGCTGGGGGCGAGGCGGTAGTCGACGGGCCGGCCGGTGTCGATACGGACCGAGTCGGCGACGCTGACGATGCGTTTGGCCAGTTCGTAGACGGCCCGTTCGTACTCCTCGGCGAAGAGTCTGAGCTTGATCAGGCCGTAGAGGCCGTCGCTGACGTACCGTTCACCGAAGTCGCGGTGGTTGAACTGCAACCGCTCCGCTGAGCCCGGCAGTTGGCTTGGGGGCACGGGCACCCAGAGCGCGGGGACGATGGCCTCGGCGGGCTGGTTGGAGCGGGCCCGGTGGTGGATGGCCCGCTGTTCGAAGGCGTACCACTCCTTGCCGCACATCTCGCTGGCGAAGTAGCGCGGCGAGAACAGCGGCACGAAGACCCGGCAGGTGGCGAGGACGTCACCGAGCCGTTCCGACCAGCCCTCGCCGGAGCGTATCTCCCGGTCCATGAAGCCTGCGGGCGCGCCGGCGGGTAAGTCGGTCATGGCCATCACATGGCCGCAGAGATCCTGGAACAGCCGCTCGACCCACATATCGGGGTCCGTGCCGCCGCCGTATCCCGGCGTGTGGGCGTAACTCAGAAAGAAATACGGCCGATGGCCCACCGCTCGCTGTTGCGTCGATGCGTGCACACGACCCCCGTCCTGTATGAGCACTCGCATCCCGGTAGGAGGAAGGGAGTGCAAGCGAACTCATCATTCCGGAGCGGACCGCTTTCCACCCCCCTGCCGTTCGGTCATTCGAACGTCACTTTCCGGTCAGGCGACAGGACGTTCGATGGGTGACCGGACGGCGGGACCGTTCTACCGCGATTCCTCCCGGTGGCGCTCCGTGTTCCGCTGATCTCCTTACGGACAGCCGCGATCAGCTGTTTTCCGTCGACTGTCGTCTCCGCCGCGTTCTCGATCATGTCGAGAGCTTCCGGAACGCCCGTGAGGAAGTGCGGATCGTAGAGTCCGAGGCCCGCCCGTTCGAATGTCTCGGCCAGCAGTCGGGAGAACGTCACGTGTTCGCTCCCCCAAGGCGTTCGATGGTCCCAGGTACCGTCCAGGGCGTAAAGATCCGTCACTTCACCGAGTGCCCGCAGTTTCGCCCGCCGGAATGCGCTCAGCATCGCGAGCGCCAGTTCGTCGCCGTCGGCCGCTTCCCCGACGCCGAGCGCACCGTGGCCGTGGCGCCCCGGCTCGGCCGTACCGGTGGTCAGCGGGGTCACCGTGGTGAGCGTACGGGCCGCCTCGGCCGCCTGCTCGGGAACGGCGTCGGCCAGCAGCGCCCAGGCACCGGCGATCCGGTGCGCCCAGGTCTCGGCCCGCTCCGCGGTGAGCCGGTCGGCCGGAGGGGTCCCGAAGGCGTCGCGGAAGGGGTCGAGGTCGTCCAGCAGGAGGACCGGAGCGGGAGCTTGTCGCAGGGTGCGAACGGGGAGCCAGTGCGGGCCTTCCGGTTCCTCGCGCGCGATACGCAGCTCCGGGCCGGGCAAGACGGGAGCGCCGGGCTCGGCGGCGAGCCCCGCGTCCGGCCGGCGGACGAGGAATCCGTCGTCGGTGGCGAGCACGAGGCACACGCCCCGCGCCCCTGGCCCGCCGACGACCGCGGTGCCGAGGGTGGGCAGATGCAGGCTGCCGTCGCGGTACGCCACCGGCACCGGCAGGTCGAGTCCGGCCCGGACGGCGGCCGCGGCCACGCAGGCGCCGAGCCGTTCGGCGGCGGGTTCCGTCAGAGGCCGGCCGGCGTGGACGTCCTCCAGGGCACCGATCAGCCAGGTGCGGGTGGAGGGGTGGGCGAGCACCGTGTCGAGCGCATCCGCGCCCGGAGTGTCGGCCTCCACTCTCGCCGCGAGCCGCCAGGCCTCGTCCCAGAGCTCTCCGCCCCGTCCGTCCAGGGTGTCGTGGAGCACCGCGAGCAGAGTGCGGGTCAGGTCCAGCTGGGCGGCGAGCAGGGCGCCCGGCGCCCGGACGGCGGGTGACTCGGTCGCGGCGGCGGTCCGGTCCTCGATTCCGCGGATCAAGGCGGCCAGGTCGGCGCAGTAGACCGAGGGGTTGTCGAAGCCGCCCCCGGCGCCGTGCCCGGAGCGGTACCGGTGGGTGTAGAGCCCGCCGCCGCACGAGCGCACGACCGGGCAGCGACGGCAGGTCTCGCTGACTCCGGCCAGGCCGAGCTGGCGCGCCCGGACCCCGGGGTGGGCGGCGACCTCGTCGAAGGTGTTGCGGAAGACGTCGAACCCGGTGGCGGCGGCGCCCTCGTAGGCGCTCTTGAGCGAATCGACCTGTTCCAGGGTCCCGTCGGTCTCGATGACGACGAGGTCGGTGGGGGCGAGACCGAGTGACTCGGTGAGGCTGGGGCCGCCGCTCAGGCTGGAGAGCACCGAGGCGAACATCCGGACGGGCATGGGGCGGCCCTGTTCCGTCCAGCGGTCGAAGACCGACAGGAGCCATGCGGCGTACGCGGTGGGCGAGCCGTCCGGCCGTGGCGGCGGGTCGTCCCAGGTGGCGTGCGGCAGCAGGAAGTCGACGAGCGGGGGTTCCAGCTCGGCGAGGGCGTCGTGCACGGCCACCGGGTCGTTGTGGATGTCGACCGTGCAGAGCAGGCCGAGGTCCAGGTGGCGGTAGCGCTCCTCGCGGAGCAGCTCGACCGCTCGCAGCACCATCGGGTGGCTGCTGCGCCCGTTGGCGAACCGGCGGTGGCGGTCGTTGGCCGCGCGGTCGCCGTCGAGCGAGATCCCGACGCGGACGTGGAACTCGTCGAAGAGGTCGAGGTAACGGGGGCTGAGCTGGACTCCGTTGGTGTGGATCCTGAGGTCCAGCTCAGCGATGCCGTTCAGGGCCGAGCCGAGCTCCTCGCAGACCCGTCGCAGTCGCGCGGGTCCTGCCAGGAGCGGTTCCCCGCCGTGCAGGATCACTGTGACGGAGAAAAGCGCATGAGTCGCCGCGTGCTCGGCAAGGCGCCGGGCAGTCCAGGAAATCGCCTCGTCAGAGATGGTCCTGGGGCGGGTGAGCCAGCTCTGATCCGCATGTTCGTAGACATAGCAGTGATCACAAGCAAGATCACACCTGCTGTGCACTTTGAGCACGAATTCACGGAAGGGGACCAGGGGTCCTGTCATTCCGCCATTCTATCCACTTCTGACGTCTGCTCAGAGAGCTGAACTGAAAGTGGAGATCCGGGTGGACCGGGCCGTTGTCGCACCGATTGCGCGGTCGAGCTTCCTGGCGGCCTCGGCGCTGCGGACATCGGTCGCGGCAAGGGTCGCGCGGGTCTTCGCAGAGGCGAAGTCGGGGGTGGTTCCGTAGGTCTTCACGGCCGTCCTAGGGGGATCCTGAAGGGGTCTGTTTCCGGACAATGAAAGGCAGCAGGGATTCCGTGTCACCACACGGCCCGGCACGCGCACTTTACTACCGCCGAGGCCCCCGCACATGCCGGCGGACCAGCCTTCACATCGGTTTTCTCGCGTCGCGACATGCCTGCCGTGCGACCGCTCAGGTGAGCGGAGGACGCTCTGCCGATGCGGCGGTCCGGGGCGCCCGCCGCGCCTCTGCCGGCCCCTGCAGGTGAGAGGCTTTCCGCCACTGTGAGAGCGGGAGGCACAGATGGCGGCCGGACGCATCCCGGCGCGGCAGGCCCGGCCCGGTCCGTACACGCCGGGGCTTCCCGACGGGGACAGCAGTTCACTCGTTCACCGGTTCCGCGCCGGGCACGTTGTACTCCTCCCGGGAGCCACGCATGCAGTCCAGGACCCGTTCGTGGCTGTCCCCCACGACGTCCGTGACCCGCACCCGGACCTGGAGCACGTCGATCCGTTCGACGAACCGCCGCAAGAACACCCCCACCGGCACCGTGTCGTAGGCCCCGGTGCCGACCAGCGGAAAGCCGGTTCCGAAGGCGGTGAGCAGGTAGTCCCGCCCGGCCGAGAGTCCGTCCGCCGTCAGGGTGGCCACGACGTCCGGGACGGCGACCCAGACCGCGGTCCCCGTTCCGGACCCACCGCTCGGCACCACGCGGCACTCCCAGCTCTCGATCACGGCGATGTGCTGACCGCCGTTCAGTATCCCGACACGCCAGGCGGGTTCCCCCTCGACGAGCAGTCCTGTGCGCCAGGAGCCACTCCATCCGAGGTAGGGCCGGACCGTGCGGGCGTACTGCGCCCTGGCCAGTACGGCACCGGTCGCCACGGCCAGCAGACTTCCGAGCGCCTCCATGTCCAGCAGTTGCAGCCGCCAGGGCCAGTCGCCCCGGACACCGGGCGAGACATTGGCCCGGACGGCCTCCCACAGCAGGACCAGCGTCAGGATCGCGAGCAGAACCAGGGGAGCGGTGAAGAGCAACGGGCTGCGGCGCACCCTGCGCTGGCTGTCCGGGAGCGGCGTGCCGTCAGCCACCCCTCCGTCCGGATCCCGCTCGATGACCCCTCCCCCGCCCGGAAGCGAACGCGGCCGTCAAAGACGGCGACAACTCGCCTGTGGTTCACCTCAGTTGGGCAACCTTGCCATAGTGCCACCGCGCGCGGAAGAACACCTGGACACAGTGGCCGAACCCAGCCGTACGGGCCCTCCGGGCAGCCGGGACGCTCTTGCCCGGCCCCGGCCTCCCACCTACTCTCGTGGCCCCGGGCGGGTCAGGCGTGACGGCCGGCCGGGTCATACGACAACTGCAGACGGAGGCGACCGTGACGGCGCTGCCCGAGCCGCTGAGATCCATGGTCTTCAGGAACGATGACCTGCCTGAGCTGTTCCATCACACGGACAGGGTCGCCGTGGCCCGCCAGCGCGAGGCCGTGAACACCACCCGGGTGCAGCTGGCGCTGCTCGTGGCCGGCACGGTGCCCGCGGCGCTGCCCTGGCACGCCGACGACGGGCCCGCGGCCCGGGCGCTGTACGGCGCGGCGGTGCTGGCCTATCTGGGCGTGCTCTTCACGACCTTCCTCGCCTCCCAGCGCAAAGCAAAGTCGCATTGGCAACTCAACCGCTCCGCAGCGGAGTTCATCAAATCGAACTGCTGGCGCTACGCGGTGCACGGCGCCCCGTTCGACAGTGCGTCCGAGCATCCGGAGGCGCTGTTCGCGAATCGTCTGGAGGACGGTCTCCAGGAGCTGAGGAAGGTGGGCTGGGCCGACCCGCGCGAGGAGCTGCCGGATTCCGGCGGGCTCATCACGGAGTCCATGCGCGCGTTGCGGAACAAGGCGTACACGGTCCGCAAGGAGACGTACGTACGGGATCGGCTCATCGAACAGCGCCGTTGGTACCGCCGGCGTCAGCAGGCCTCCCGGCGCGGGGCGCTCATGTGGTCGGGCGCCATTGTCGCGCTGACGCTCCCGGCGCTGGCACTGAGCGTGCTGCAGACCTTCGGGGTGGGCCGGTCGTTCGGGCTGACGGGGGCGCTGTCCGCGGCGGCGGCGGCCTGTCTCGCCTGGAACGAGATGCGCCGGCACCATCCGCTGATCTCGGCGCACTCACTGGTGGAGCAGGACCTGGAGTCGATGCAGGCCGCCATGGAGACCACCCTCACCGAACGGCACTGGCCGGCGGCGGTGTTCGAGACCGAGCGGATCGTGTCGCCCGAGCACACCGACTGGCTGGTCAGACACCGCGTGTGACCCGCTCCCCCGCCCCGGATCGGGTCAGCCGCGCAGCACCCCGTCGCGCCAGATCACGGTGACCGGGCGGCCGAGCGTGCGGGCGTACGTGACGATGTCGCCCGTACCGCCGAGGCCCCGGGCGGGTAGGCCGTCCCAGACCGCGAGCAACCGGTCGCAGTGGTCGGCGATGTAGGCGCCCGCCGCGTAGTACGCCTCGTCGGTGGAGTGCGGGAAGTCGAGCCGGACCTCCCGTGCCGCGCGCGCCTTGAGCGTCCGGTAGCGGGCGAGGTCGGCGGCGTTGTCGAAGCAGGCCTCGTAGTCGCCGCTGGGGATCACGGCGGTCAGTTCGGCGCCGCAGGTGAGGGCGAGGTCGGCGAAGAGCTGGTCGGCGCCGACCGCGAGACTGGAGAGGGCCTGGCTGGGGCGGTCGAGTCCGCAGAGGGCGGCCCGCATTCCGGCGAGCACGTGGGCCTCCGCCTCGGCGGGGATGGAGCGGTGACCGGTCACTCCGATGCGATACACGGACCTGCTACCCCCTGATGCCAGCGGAGCGCACCCCGGGAGCGCCCCCGCCCCCTGCCGCCCCGTCACGACGATCCGTCGTGGCGACATCCTCTCAAGAGCCCCCGGCGAGCGGGAGCCCCCGTCCGGAATTCCGGACGGGGGCACGTATGTACGGACAGCTCCGTACCTGATCGGCGGGGCCGGTCAGTACACGCTGACGCCGTACGCGTTCAGGGCTTCCACGACCGGCTGGAAGAAGGTCGTGCCGCCGGAGGAGCAGTTGCCGCTGCCGCCGGAGGTGAGACCGATCGCCCGGGTGCCGGAGTAGAGCGGGCCGCCGGAGTCGCCGGGCTCGGCGCACACGTTGGTGCGGATCATGCCGTAGACGACGTCGCCGCCCCCGTAGTTGACGGTGGCGTTGAGTCCGGTGACCGAACCGCTGCGGGTGCCGGTGGTGGAGCCGCGGCGGGTGACGGCCATGCCGACGGTGGCGTTGGCGGCGCTGGTGATGTCCTGGCCGCCGACCGTGCCGTCCTTCGGGATCGTGGTGTTGGTGTAGCGCACGATGCCGTAGTCGTTGTTCGGGAAGCTGGACCCGGAGGTCGTCCCGAGCACGGTGGTGCGGGCGGAGTTGGCGTACCAGGTGGTCGCACCGTCGGTGCAGTGACCGGCGGTGAGGAAGTAATAGGTGCTGCCGCTGCGGACGTTGAAGCCCAGCGAGCAGCGGCCGGTGCTGGAGTAGATCGCGTCGCCGCCGGAGATCAGCTTGGTGAACTTGCCGGGGGTGCGTTCGATGCGCAGCGCGTCGGCGTGGGCGCCCGCCGACTTCTTGATGGTGTTGATCTCCGCCTGTGTGACCGTGCTGTCCACGGTGACGACGAGGCGTTTGGTCTGCGGGTCGATGTTCCAGGCGGTGCCCGCGATGTCGGCGCCGAGCACGGCGTCGCTCGCCGCGGTCAGCTGGTTGGCGCTGAACGTCCGGGGGGTTTCGGCGTTCGCGGTGGGGATGGCCATCGCCGCGACGGCGGCGAGCCCCGCGAGGACGGCCGTGGTACGGACGCGTCTCGCCGCGTTGGAGCGGTTGTTGGTGCGCTTGATCCTCACGTCGGGTTCCTCCGAGGGGAATCGGGGGCCCTCCTGTGGGGTGGCGGGCCCGTGAGGCGCAGTCGGGGGCCTGTCCGGATTCCGGAGTTGCCGTGCCCCTGACAATCGCTGACCGGAGTATCGAGGGGTCCGGACGGGAGGCGCAAGAATGCCTTTCGGCCACGCGGGTCCCACATGTCTCCGGCCCCGGGAGCCGTGGGGCTGCCGGGGCCGGAGTGACCGCTCGCGGGTCAGGCGTCGATGCGGTTCCGCTCCCCCGCCGCGACCGCCACGGTGAGCGTGTTGCCCGGGGGCGGGAAGGGGCAGATGAAGTGATCGGCGAACGCGCACGGCGGCAGCAGCGCGCGGTTGAAGTCGACGCTCACCCTGCCGTCGGCGGCGGGCGGGCCGGGCCGCAGGAAACGGAAGCGGTAGCTGCTGTTCCCGCTGGTCCCGTCGGCGAAGACGGCCCACAGCGAGCCGTCGGGCTCGACCGCGACCTGGAGCGTGTGCTCCTGTCCTTCCACCGTGAAGGCGATCTCCCCGCCGAGCCCGAGGCCGCGCTCGACCCCGTCCGCGTTGGCCACCCGTACGGTCCGGTCGGTGTACGGGCGGAAGGTCCCGGACAGCGTCCAGCGGGGGTCGTACGGGGTGGCCTCGATGGTCGAGAAGGCGTGCCGGGCCGGTGATCCCGGGTCGAAGTCCCGTACCGCCCACAGCCCTTCACGACGGAGGAGCACCAGTCGCCGCTCCCCCTGCGCGACCCGGGAGTCGTCGATGGGTCCGCGGTCCGCGCCGAGCCGGACCTCGCCGGTCAGGGGCTTGCCGTCGACGACGATGCCGTCCTCGGGGGCTGCCGTGAGGACCACCTCGTCGCCGTCCTCGCGCCAATGACCGGGGACGGCCGGAATTCGCCCTTCCGGGTAGTCGGAGAGCCAGTGGGTTCCGGTCAGGGACAGCGGGCCGCACGGGGCGGCGACGGCGACGACGCGCCCCTCGTGCCACCGCTGCCAGTCCCGCGCGGCGTCCGGCCCGCCGCCGCCCTGTTCCTGCTGCTGTGCGTCCGTGCTCATGCGGTCAACCTTTCCACACCGGCTCCGGGAGGCCGAGGTGCGACCGCAGCGTGGAGCCGGTGTACTCGGAGCGGAACGCCCCGCTCTCCTGGAGGAGCGGGACGACCCGGTCGACGACGTCGTCCAGGCCGCCGGGGGTGAGATGGGGGACGAGGATGAAGCCGTCGGCGGCCCGCTGGTCGACGAAGGCCGTCAGCTCCGCCGCGACGGTGCCGGGCGAGCCGATGAACGACTGCCGGGTGGTCGTCTCGATGACGGTCCCGCGCAGGGAGAGCCCCTTGGCCTCGGCGAGCGCGCGCCAGCGGGCGACGACCGCGAAGGGATCGCCGTGCCGGACCCGGCCCTGGGTGATCTCGGAGTCGGGGACCGGGTCGATGTCGGGGAGCGGCCCGTCGGGGTCGTACGCGGAGAGGTCGGTGCCCCAGATCTGCTCGGCGGCGAGGATCGCGTTCTGCGGCGAGACCTGCTGACGGCGGATCTCGGCGGCCTTCTCCTGGGCCTCGGCATCGTTGTCGCCGACGACCACGGTGACCCCGGGCATGATCTTGAGGCTGTCGGCCTCCCTGCCGTACGCCGCGAGCCGGCCCTTGACGTCGGCGTAGAAGTCGCGGCCCGCCTCCAGGGTGCCGTGCCGGGTGAAGATGATGTCGGCGGCCGAGGCGGCGAACTCCCGGCCCTCGGAGGAGTCCCCGGCCTGTATGACGACGGGGTGGCCCTGCGGCGAACGCGGGACGGTGAACTCCCCGGAGACCGTGAACTGCGGCCCCTCGTGGGCGAACGGCCGCGAGACGCCGTCGGGCGTCCAGGAGTCCCACAGTTCCCGGGTGGTGGCGACGAACTCGGCCGCCCGGGTGTACCGGTCGGCCCGGTCCAGATAGCCGCCCCGGCGGAAGTTCTCCCCGGTGAAGGCGTCGGAGGAGGTCACCACGTTCCAGGCGGCGCGGCCCCCGCTGAGGTGGTCGAGGGTGGCGATCCGGCGGGCCAGCTCGTAGGGCTCGTTGAAGGTGGCGTTCACGGTGGCGGCGAGGCCGAGCCGTTCGGTGACGGCGGCCAGCGCGTTCAGCACGGTCAGCGACTCGGGCCGGCCGACCACGTCGAGGTCGTGGATGCGGCCGTTGTGCTCGCGCAGCCGCAGCCCCTCGGCGAGGAAGAAGAAGTCGAACTTCCCCCGCTCCGCCGTCCTCGCCAGCTGCTCGAAGGAGGAGAAGTCGATCTGGCTGCGGGAGCGTGGATCGGCCCACACCGTGGTGTTGTTGACGCCCGGGAAGTGGGCGGCGAGATGCATCGGACGGGGCACGGTCAGGCCTCCTTCGCGGCGGTCCTGGCGGCGGCGTGGCGGCTCGCGGGGCGCACGAGCCCCAGGTGTTCGCGCAGGGTGCCGCCGGGGTGGAAGGTACGGAAGAGGCTGCGGTGCTGGAGGAGGGCCACGGTGCCGTTGACGATCCTTTCGAGGTCGCGTTCGGGGGTGATGGGCGTGAGGTGGAAGCCGTCGGCCGCGCCCGCCCGGTGCCACTGGGCGATGAGGTCGGCGAGGTCGACCGGGCCGCCCCGGAAGTAGGTGCCGCGCCCGGCGAGCTGCGGTCCGCTCTCCAGACCGGGTTCCGGCGCGGTCTCCACGTCCCCGAGGTCGACGGTGAGCGCGACCAGGACGCGCAGGGACCCGGGGTCGCGTCCGTGGGCGGCGGCCTTGCGGAGCACCTCGTCGCGGACGGCGGCGGCCTGTTCGGGGGTGGTGGCCCGGATGTGGACGACATCGGCGTGCCGGGCGGCCGCCTCGCGGGCCGGGGCGGTGGTGGCGTCGATGACGGTGACCGGGCGGCCCTGCGGCGGACGCGGGACGATCGCCGGGCCCTTCACCGTGAAGGTGGAGCCTTCGAAGTCGACGTAGTGCAGCTTGTCCCGGTCGATGAAGCGGCCGGTGGCGGCGTCCCGGATCTCTGCGTCGTCCTCCCAGCTGTCCCAGAGCCGCCCGGAGACGTCGGCGACCTCCCCGGCCTCCCGCCACAGCGCGGCGGGCGGCGCGGCCGGGCGGCGGCCGAAGAGCCGGGCCTCCGCCTCGGTGGTGGAGACGTCGGCCTGCCAGCCCGCGCGGCCCCGGCTCACCCAGTCCAGGGTGGCGACGGCCGAGGAGACGTGGAAGGGCTCGGTGTGGGTGGTGGTGACGGTCGGGACGAGGCCGATGCGGTCGGTGGCGGGCGCGACGCGGGCGAGGACGGCGAGCGCGTCGAGCCCGGGGCGGGCGAAGGAGTCGCCGAGGGTGACGTAGTCGAGCGCGCCGTCCTCGGCGAGCCGCGCAAGGCGGAGGTAGTGCCCGGCGTCGTAGTGCGGCGGGCCGCCGATCTCGGCGGCCAGATGGAGGGATGTACGGGCGGACATATCGGGGACCTCTCGGGTCTGCGGTCGGTCGGGGGCCTCGCGGGGGCCGTCGTGGCCGGGCCGGACGGAGCCCGGCCACGACGAGCCCTGCACGGCCCGGGAGTCAGCTCTTGGTCTTGGGGAGGCCGGGCGGGTTGATCTCCGACTTCTCGACGGCCTCGCCGCTGAGTCCCCAGCGCTTGAGGACCTTGCCGTAGGAGCCGTCCTGCACGATGTGGTCGATCGCGGCGGCGTACGCCTTCACCAGACCGCTGTCCTTCTTGGTGGTGGCGGCGATCTTGCCCTGGAGGTCGCCCCCCGCGCCGGAGAGCTGGCCGATGATCTCGGACTGGCCGGCCGTGGCGACGTGGTAGGCGGCGGTGGGGCTCGGGCCGAGGTGGGCGTCGATACGGCCGGACTGGAGGGCCAGGTAGTAGTCGGTGTCCTTCTGGAAGTACTTGATGTCCACCGGCTTGCGCCCGGCCTTGACGTTCTCCTCGCTCCACTCGACGAGGATCTTCTCCTGGTTGGTGCCGGAGGAGACCGAGATCGTCTTCCCGGCGACGTCGGCGGGCTCCTTCACCGTCCAACCGGAGCCCTTCTTGGCCTCGAAGGCGATGTTGTCGAGCCGGTAGGTGGCGAAGTCGTACTTCTCCTTGCGCTCCTCGGTCACGGTGACGTTGGAGAGGACGGCGTCGAACTTGGAGCTGTCCAGGCCGACGAAGAGGTTCTCCCAGGAGACCTCCTCGAACTGGGGCTTCAGGCCGAGGGTGTCGGCGACGAGGGTGGCGATGTCGATCTCGGAGCCGATCCGGGTCTTGTCGTCGGTGGCGTAGAAGCCGAGCGGCGGCGAGGCGTCGGCGCTGGCCCCGATCCGGAGCGTGCCGCGCTTGCGGATCGCCTCGGGGACGAGATCGGCGGCGGCCGCCACCTTCTTGCCTCTGATCCGGTCCTGGTCGGGCCCGATGTTGACCCCGCCGTCCTTGTGGCCCTTCGGGGCCGCCAGGTCGGCCGCGGGGTCGGAGGTGCCGCAGGCGGCGAGCAGACCGGTGGCGGTGAGGGTGGCGAGAGCGAGGGTGATGCTGCGGCGGACGGACACGTACGTGCTCCTTGCGTGGAAGAGAGGCGGGGTTTTCAGAGGACCTTGGAGAGGAACGCGCGGGTGCGCTCCTGGGTGGGGTGGTCGAGTACGTCGGCGGGTGGGCCCTGTTCGACGATGCGGCCCTCGTCCATGAACACGACGGTGTCGGCGACCTCGCGGGCGAAGCCGATCTCGTGGGTGACGACGATCATCGTGGTGCCGCCGTGGGCCAGGTCCTTCATGACGTCGAGGACCTCGCCGACGAGTTCGGGGTCGAGCGCGGAGGTCGGCTCGTCGAAGAGCAGGAGCCGGGGTTCCAGGGCCAGGGCGCGGGCGATGGCGACGCGCTGCTGCTGGCCGCCGGAGAGCTGGGCGGGGTAGGCCGTCGCCTTGTCGGAGAGGCCGACCCGTTCGAGCAGCTTCTCCGCCGCCGCCACGGCCGCCTTGCGGGGGCGGCCCAGCGCCGAGACCGGGGCCTCGGTGATGTTCTCCAGGACGGTGAGGTGCGGGAAGAGATTGAAGTTCTGGAAGACGAAGCCGATCTTGGTGCGCTGGCGCAGCACCTCGCGTTCGCGCAGCTCGTAGAGCTTGTTGCCGTCCCTGCGGTAGCCGACCAGGGTGCCGTCCACGCTGATCCAGCCCTGGTCGACCTTCTCCAGGTGGTTGATGGTGCGCAGGAGCGTGGACTTGCCGGAGCCGGAGGGGCCGAGGACGACGGTGACCTCGCCGGGGCGGACCGACAGGTCGATCCCTCTCAGCACCTCCAGGGAGCCGAACTTCTTGTGCACGGAGCGGATTTCGACCATGGCATCGCTGGGTGCGCTCATCGCACGGCCCCCTTGGCGTAGTGGCGTTCGACGTAGTGCTGGAGGACGGAGAGCGCGGTGGTGAGGAGGATGTACCAGACGGTGGCGACCATCAGCAGCGGCACCACCCGGCCGTTGCGGCCGTAGACCACCTGCACCTGGTAGAAGAGTTCGCCGATCGCCATGACGGAGACGATCGAGGTGCCCTTGAACAGCGAGATGATCTCGTTGGCGGCGTTGGGCAGGATCGAGCGCATGGCCTGCGGGAGGACGATCCGCCGCAGCTGCCGGAACTTGGGGATGCCGAGCGCGGCCGCCGCCTCCAACTGGCCGCTTCCGACGGCCAGGACGCCGCCTCGTACGATCTCCGCCGCGTAGGCCGCCTGGTGCAGCGCGAGACCGAGGACGGCGGCGCTCATCGCCCCGACCAGGTTCATCGTCTCGAAGGCGAAGAACCCCGGACCGAACGGGATGCCGAAGGTCAACTCCTTGTAGAGGTAGGCGAGGTTGAACCAGAACAGCAGCTGCACGATGAGCGGGATCGAGCGGAACGCCCAGATGTAGCCGTACGCGACGGTCCTCAGGAACCCGCTCGCCGACAGCCGCATGAAGGCCAGGACGATCCCGAGGGCGAAGCCGATCGCCGTTCCGTAGAAGGTCAGTTGGAGGGTGATCCAGACGGCCTTGAGGATGGTCGGCGCGGTGAAGAACTGCGCGAAGACGTCCCATTCCCAGCCGGGGTTGGTGATCAGCCCGTTGAGGAACTGGGCGAGCAGGACGGCCGTCGCGGCGATGGCGACCCACCGCCAGGGGTGGCGTACGGGCACGACGGTCAGCTCGTCGGGGCCCGCCCCGCTTCCGGCCTCCTTCGCGGCGGGCGGGTCCGCGGGCGGCTCGACGGGCGGATCGATGGGTGGGTCGCTGGTCAGTGACATGAGAGAGGTCCTTGGGCGCTGAAGCGGTGGTACGGAAGGGGGGTTCGGGGGTCCGGCGGTACGGAAGCGGGCCGGGCCGGCTCAGGAGGCGAGGCGGCCGCGACAGGAGAGGTCGCGCAGGAAGGTGAGCGCGGCGCGGGCGGCGGCGTCGTTCTGCCGGAACGCGGGTCCGCCGGTACGGGGCCGGGTGAAGGCCCCGCTGGAGCGGGCGGTGGTGAACGGGCCCAGCGCGAGGCGGCGCGGGTGCGGGCGGCCCTCGTCGTCCAGGACCCGGCTGTCGCCCGGGTCCACGGCGAGCAGCCCGTCGTCGGTGATGGCGGCACCGCCGTCGCGCAGGGCGCGGAGCAGGGGGCTCGCGGTGTGCCGGAGCGAGGGGGCGGGGAGCCGGGCCTCGACCAGCGCGCGGGCCTCGGTGCGGGCACCGGGGACGGTGGCGCTGCGGGCCCGGAAGAGGCCCTTCTCCTCGTCACTCTCCACGGTGAGGTCGGCGCCGAGGAAGCGGACCACGCCGGCCCGGGAGAGGGCGAGGAGCTGCTGGAGTCGGGGGCCCGGCGGGCCGGAGGCCAGATAGCTGAAGAAGCCGTGCCACCAGGAGCCGATGTCGCCGAGCCGGACGATCTGCGCGTAGGCGGAGAGCAGCCCGAGGAAGACCGCGAGGTCCTCGCTGTGTTCCGGGTCGTGACGGCGGGTCAGGTCGGCGCTGATGTAGGCGCGCAGGGCTTCCTGGAGGGCTTCGGGCGAGTCGTGGCGGACGCCGTCCAGAGGGCGGTCCAGTGCGTCGAGGTCGAGCCGGTCGGCGGGGTCGGGCACGGCCTCGGCGATCAGCCCGGCCAGCTCGGGGCTGCCCGGGTCGGAGGCGGCGTACTTCTCGGCGAAGACATCGTGGGCCAGGGCGGTGCGTTCGGGGTGGGCGGTGAACAGCCGGTGGTAGTGGGCGTGGCCCAGCTCCTTCGCGACCGCCGGCCAGATGTCGCGCCGGAAGTCGAGCGGCCCGGTCCTGCCGACCAGCTCCTCGGTCCACGCGGGCCCCAAGTGCTGCGGCAGGGGCGGGCGTTCACCGGTCCAGGGGTAGCCGATCTTCGCGTGGTACGGGACGCCGCGCCGCGATCCGACGTACAGCACGGGCTCGCGGCCGGACGGCAGGTACTCCCCGTTCTCGTGCCGTCCGCCGCGTCCTTCGGTGAGCAGGACCATCAGGTCGACGAAGGCGAGGCCGAAGCCCCGGACGATGACCGGTTCCCCGGGGCGGAGGGCGTCGAGGTCGCTGTCGGCGGTGAAGTCGGGCGGCAGGTGGACCAGGGCGTGCCGTCGGGCGAAGTCGGCCAGTCCCTTCTGCTCGGGGTCCTGTTCGGCGTCGAGGTGGCCCACGGTGAGGACGACGAGGTCGGCGAGCAGGGGTTCGGGGCGGTCCTGGAGCCGGACGCGCTGGCGGCCGCCGCGCGGTCCGGTGACCGCGAGGGCGGTGGTGCGGTGCTCGTGCACGGTGATGCCGGGCGGCAGGGCCGCGAGGGCGCGCTCGTAGGTCCAGCGCAGATAGGCGCTCTGGAGGCGCCGGGTGGGGAAGTCCGCTCCGGCGAGGCCGTGGATCTCGGCCAGCACGGCGGGGTCCGCGTCCGGGGTGATGCGCCCCGCGCGGACGTCCTCGGCCCAGGCGTCCAGGGCCGGTCCCGCCACGACGGGGCCGGCCAGCTCCACCGTCTCGTCGGTGAACATGGTGACGTCCTCGGCCATGGAGTTCATCCACAGCAGCGGCGACTGGTCGGGCCGCCAGATCCGGCCGCCGCCCGCCGGGTGGGGGTCGACGACGTGGAGGTCCAGGGGCCGGTCCCCGTACAGCTCGACGGCGTTGGCGGCGATGCGCTCGACCACGCCGGTGCCGCGGGGGCCGCCGCCGATCACCACGATGCTGGGTGCGGCGGTCATCGCGCACCCGCCGTGCCACGGGCGTAGTACCGCTCGACGTAACGCTGGCCGATGCTCAGCAGCGTGGTGACGGCCGCGTACCAGATGGTGGCGACGAGGAGCAGCGGGATGACCTGGTAGGTGCGGTGGTAGACGAGCTGGACGGAGTACAGCAGGTCCTGCACGGCGATGATGCTGACGATGGAGGTGCCCTTGAGGGTGCCGATCAGCATGTTCCCGGCGGGCGGCACGATGGAGCGCATGGCCTGCGGCAGCACGATGCGCCGGAACCGCCGCCAGGGGCCGAGGCCGAGGGACTGGGCGGCCTCGATCTGTCCGCGTTCGACGGAGAGGATGCCGCCGCGCACCACCTCGGCGGCGTACGCGGCCTCGTGCAGGGTGAGCCCGATGACGGCGATGGTGACGGGGCCCAGGAGGCTGACCGTGGAGACGCCGAGGATCTGCGGGTACAGGGCGCCGATGTTGAACCAGAACAGCAGCTGGACCAGGATCGGGGTGGACCGGAAGAGCCAGACGTATCCCCAACTGACCGCCTGGAGAACCGGGTTGCCGGAGAGCCGCAGGACGGCGAGCAGCGCGCCCAGCGCGAATCCGAGCACCATGACCACCGCGGTGAGCCAGAGGGTGAGCCAGAGCCCGCGCAGGACGGGCACGGTGGCGAAGTAGGCGAGCACGACGTCCCACTGGAAGGCGTCGTTGCGGATGACGGAGTTCAGCGCGAGCGCGAGCAGCACGAGCACGGCGACAGCCGCTGCCCAGCGGCCCGTTCGGCGGACGGGGACGATGCGCGGCACCGCATCGGCAGCGTCCTTGGCGAGCGACGGCGAGGCGGGGGGAGGCGAGGACGAGGGCAGCGAGACGGTCTGCGGGGGCATGCGGGAGCTCCGTGGATGCTCAGATCGAACACGGGGCGTGCCTTCACACCGGAAAACCACACGTGGACCGGGCCCCTCAGCGCCGGTCCTGCTCCGAGATAAACGGCGTGCGCGGGGAGTTGTCAAGCCTGTCCACACTGTGAGCTGTAGATCTCACCTCGGTTGACGCGCACTCGGATGCCTGTTCCACTTGGCCCATGCATCCGCAGCAGTGGCTGGTCACCCGCTCCCACATCGACTTCGGTCGTGTGTGGTCCTCTTCCTGTTGAGCTGACCCTCTGCTGTCCGGTTTTCCCTGCTCACGCCGCTTTTCCGGCGTTCGAGCCCCGTTCCCCGCGTGACTTCACCCTCACCTTCGCCACACCGCTCCACCCTCCCCTCGCCTTGCTGAACGCTCTTCCGCACCGCTGAAGACTTTGGCCGTCCCCCGCGCCGCCCTGGCTCCGTGCCGCCGCGGCCCGGGCGGTCGGCATACCCCGACGAACCCGGAGAAGCACCCCCATGTCCCGATCCCGGCATACCGGCCTGTTCGCCCTGCTCACCGTGGCCGCCCTGACGCTCGCCGGCTGCGCGGAGCCCACGGACGCGGCGGGCGGCGGATCCGACCGGGCCGCCGCCCAGGGGAAGACCCCGACGACCGATGTCGTGTCGAAGGTCCGCAAGGACGAGACCGCCGCGAAGCTGCTGCCCGCCGGGGTGCGGGAGGCGGGCACACTGCGGATCGCCTCGTCCGTCGGCGCGCCGCCCGGCGCCTTCTACGAGGAGGACGGCTCCACGGCGGCCGGCGCCGACATCGACTTCGCGGACGCGGTGGCCCGGGTGCTGGGGCTGAAGCTGACGCGCGAGGTGGCGTCCTTCGAGGCGATCCTGCCGGCGCTCGGCAGCGGCAAGTACGACCTGGGCACGGGGAACTTCGGCGTCACCGACGAACGCCGCAGGACCATCGACTTCGTGACCTACATCAACGACGGCCAGGGCTTCGCGGTCCGCGAGGACAGCGAGCTGAAGAAGGTCGACGACCTCATCCAGCTGTGCGGCCTGGACGTGGCGACCGGGGCGGGCACCACCTTCGAGGTGACGCTCCAGGAGAATCTGCCCCGGTGCGCGGAGGCGGGCAAGAAGCCGTACAAGGTCAAGACCTACGCCGACCAGGCGGCGGTCTGGATCTCGCTCCAGCAGAACCGCTCCGATGTCGTCATGTCGACCATCAACGGGCTGCGCTACGCGGTGAGCCAGCAGGAGGGGCTGCGCTTCCTCAACGAGTTCAAGCGGCTCGACGTCGGCTTCGCCTTCAAGAAGGGCAGCCCGCTGACCCCCGCCTTCCAGGCCGCCGTCAACCGGCTCAAGGCGGACGGGACCTACGACCGCATCCTGGAGAAGTGGGGCACAACAGAGTCCGCGATCGAGACCTCCGAGATCTCCCCGCCCGAGCTGAAGTGACCCGGCGTCAGCGAGGCGGGGAGGCAGGCGGGCCTCAGCAGTCGCAGCCGCAGGAATCGCCGCAACAGCAGCAGCCCTCGCCGCACTGACCGCAGCAGTTGCACGCTTCGCAGCAGTCGCCGCAGCTCTGGCACGGCGACTGCCGCTGCTCCCTGCTCCAGGGGTCCTCGAAGCTCCCGCAGCACATCTGGCAGGTGCAGGCGAGCCCGGCCCAGACCAGGCAGCCGGCGATCAGCCCGCGCCGGTCGCGGGGCGGCTGCGGCGGAGGGGGCGGGGAGCCGGGACCGCCGGGGGCGTACGGTCCGCCGGGCGGCGCACCGTACGGATTGCCGGGCGGGGGCCCGAAGGAGCCGTCCGGGGTCAGCAGCCCCTGACCCTCCTGGTGCGAGCAGGAGGAGGTGCCGAACGCCCGGTCGACCGAGCGCCGCAGCTCGTGGGCGAGCAGGACGTGGACGAGCTTGCCGTCGGTGAACTCCACCTCGCGCAGGGCGAGCCGTACGCCGTGCAGCGCGTCGTCGCAGAGCCGGCGCGCCTCGGCGAGCGGGGTGCCGGTGGCCGTCAGCGGGTTCCAGGCGCCCGACGCGGCGTCCGCCTCCCGGTCCTCGACCGCGTCGAGCAGATGGGCGAGCCGCCCGAAGAGCCGGCCGGCCTCCGCGAGGGGCGCGGCGTTCTGGGGCTTCCCGGCGAGGTGGGCGGTGTGGGCGAAGGCGGCGGCGGTGGCGGTCTCGGTGGGTTCGGTGACCGTCAGCAGCGGGGTGCCGATCCCGGCGAGCGTCTCGATCCCGGTCTGCCGGTCGACCGCGTCGACCAGGAGGGCGGTGTCGAAGCCGAGGGCCGCCCCTGTCCGGGCGCCCGCCCGGTCCCATCCGGCGGCCACGCGGCGCGCGGCGGCGGCGACCGGGCGGCGGGCCAACAGCCCGTCGCGGTCGGCGACGTGGTCGCGGACCTTGGCCGAGGCGAGGACGAGCGAGACGGCCGCGGCGAGCCGGGCCCCCTCGCCCTGGGCGACGGGCGCGGTGCGCATGGCGCGCAGCGGGCAGGGGCCCGCGGTGCGCCGTCCGCCGGGGGCGAGGCCCGTCTGAGCCTCCGTCAGGACGGAGACGATGAGGCCGTCATAGTTCGTGACGATACGGGCGAACTGTCCGTGATCCGCCCTCAGGGCCAGGCAGAGACCGCAGAGATGGGCCATCCACTCGACTCTGAGACCTTCGGAGAGGCGGTGGGTGCAGGGCCTGACGATTCCGAACACGACGATCCCCCGGGAGCCGTTCAGCCGGCGCGCGACGCTCGCGCACCGGGGCGTCGTGCATCGTATCCAGCCATCCGTTCACCCGTCCGTCGGCAGCATCACCCGTACGGCTCGACGCATCATATTTTCTTTTCGCAACCCCCCTTATGCGGGACGAACCCTGACGAATCGCCACATCCTCTGCACCAGTAGCGTCACGAATCGCCTGCGAGCCGACTATCTACTTGGCGCGCTATCCGCATCATGGACGACCATAGGGATACGAAAGAGATGCGGAACGCCACAGAACCGCGGTGAGAGGAGGCGTCCATGGGATCGGTGCGCAAGGCGAGTGCCTGGCTGGGCCTCGTGGAGGACAACGAGCGGTACTACGACGACGAGTACAACGAGGGCACGGAGACCGGTACGGGCCACCAGGCGGCCTGGGTCACCGACCCGCGGGTGCAGGTGGCCGCCGAGGCCGCCGAGGAGCGGGACCGCCGGATCGCGACGGTGACCCCGGACAGCTTCCGGGACGCCCGGGCCATCGGCGAGCTCTTCCGGGACGGTGTCCCGGTGATCGTCAACCTCACGGCCATGGACCCCGCCGACGCCAAGCGCGTGGTGGACTTCGCCGCCGGGCTGATCTTCGGTCTGCGCGGCTCGATCGACCGGGTGGCCACCCGGGTCTTCCTGCTCTCCCCCGCCGACACCCAGGTGGTGGCGGGCGAAGCCGCCGGCCGGAAGACCGACGGCTTCTTCAACCAGAGCTGAGCAGGGCGCTCGCCGGAAAGTTCCGGTCAACGCATCCGGTCGGCGTGTGCGTCACGGCGCACCTCCGTCACCGGAAGGCGTCGAGACCGGTGAGCGCCTTGCCCAGTACCAGCTGGTGCATCTCCACGGTTCCCTCGTAGGTGAGCACCGACTCCAGGTTCGTCGCGTGCCGCATCACCGGGTACTCCAGCGAGATTCCGTTGGCCCCGAGGATCGTGCGCGAGGTCCGGCAGATCTCGATCGCCTCCCGCACGTTGTTGAGCTTGCCGAAACTGACCTGCTCCGGCCGGAGCCCGCCCGCGTCCATCCGGCGGCCCAGGTGGTGGGCGAGCAGGATGCCCTTGTGCAGCTCCAGCGCCATGTCCGCCAGCTTGGCCTGGGTGAGCTGGAAACCGCCGATCGGGCGGCCGAACTGCTCCCGGCTCCTCGCGTAGTCGAGGGCCGACTCGAAGCTGGCCCGCGCCGCGCCCATGGACCCCCAGACGATGCCGTAGCGCGCGTGGCTCAGACAGCTGAGCGGGCCGCGCAGCCCCTTCG
Organism: Streptomyces rubiginosohelvolus; assembly: GCF_014649875.1. Taxonomy (GTDB): domain Bacteria; phylum Actinomycetota; class Actinomycetes; order Streptomycetales; family Streptomycetaceae; genus Streptomyces; species Streptomyces rubiginosohelvolus. The sequence goes on from NZ_BMTW01000020.1 coordinate 75,397, forward strand.
CGTCCGGCAGCACCGCGTCGGCCGGCAGCCGCACCTCGTCCATGACCAGCTCGCTGGTGACGGAGGCGCGCAGCGACCACTTGTGGTGGATCTCCGGCGCGGAGAAGCCGGGGGCGCCGGTCGGCACGACGAACCCGCGGATGCCCCGGCCGTCATCGCCCTCGTCGGTCTGCGCCCAGACGACGGCGACCCCGGCGACCGAGCCGTTGGTGATCCACATCTTGCGGCCGGTGAGGATCCAGTCCTCGCCGTCGCGCTTGGCGTACGTCCGCATCCCGGCCGGGTCCGAGCCGTGGTCGGGCTCGGTCAGGCCGAAGCAGCCGATGATCTCGCCGGCCGCCATGCCGGGCAGCCACCGCTGCTTCTGCTCCTCGGAGCCGAAGCGGTGGATCGCGTACATGGCGAGCGACCCCTGTACGGAGACGAGCGAGCGGATCCCGGAGTCGGCGGCCTCCAGCTCCAGGCAGGCCAGCCCGTACTGGACGGCACTCGCCCCGGCGCAGCCGTAGCCGTCCAGCGACATGCCGAGCGCACCCAGGGCGCCGAGCTCTCGGGCCAGCTCCCGGATGCCGGGCAGCTCGCCCTTCTCGTACCACTCGGCGATGTGCGGCAGGACGCGGTCGGCGGCCCAGGTGCGGACGGTGTCACGGATCGCGAGGTCGTCCGGGCCGAGCAGGTCGTCGATGCCGAGGGGATCGGCGGCGTCGAACGGCGGGAGCTTCGACGGCTTCGCGGACTCGGTGCTGGACATGAGGGTGCCTCCGGCGGCTCGCACGGTGCTCGGAGGGACCGGGAGACGCCCGCCCTCCGAAAACTAGCAGTGGTAGTCAGGGCGTCGTGCTGACGTTACGGGTCAGTGTGCCGCTCGTCCAGAGCCGGCCGCCTCGGCCGGTTCGCGCCGCGCGGGCACCATCGGGCGCGGGACCGGGCGGTTCCGCGCGGCCGGCCGGACGGTGTCGGCGGCTTCCGCGGCTTCGGCCTCGTTCCGGCGGCAGGGCTCCTTCGGCGGGCAGTCCATGACCTTCGGCAGCCGCAGGGCGGCCAGCGCCCCGAGCAGCAGGAGCCCGGCGCTGACGAAGAGCGTGATGTGGAGTCCGTCGATGAAGGCGTGCCGGGCCGTGGAGCGCAGCAGGTCACCCATCGGGCCGCCGAGCTGCGCGGCCACCTGGTAGGCCTCGCCCAGCGAGTGCGAGGCTTCGGCCCCGGCGCGGGCCGGGACGCCCTTGTCGCCGAGGGAGGCGAGGCCGGGGGCGTAGGCGGCGTTCATGACACTGCCGAGCAGGGCGATGCCGAGGCCCGCGCCCAGTTGGTAGGAGGTCTCGCCGATCGCCGCCGCGCCGCCCGCCCGCTCCGGCGGGGCGTCGCTGAGCATCGACTCGTACGCCCCGAAGAGCGTGGTCTGCAGTCCGAAGCCGAGCAGGACGAACGCGGTGGTCAGCAGGGCGGGCCGGTCGTGCTGGCCCATCGCGGTCAGCACCAGGACGGAGGACGCGGTGAGGACGAAGCCCCAGCCGACCATGCGCCGGGGGCCGAAGCGGCGCAGGGTGTACGAGCCGGTGGCGCCCGCGGCCATCGCCGCGAAGGTCAGCGGCAGCAGGCGCAGCCCGGTCTCCAGCGGGGTGAGCCCCAGCACCAGCTGGAGGTACTGGACGGCGATCAGCTGGAGGCCGACCAGCGCCAGCATGGCGAGCACGATGCAGCCGACGGCGGTGGAGAAGGCCGGGCGGGCGAACATCGCGACGTCGATCAGCGGATGCCTGCGGCGCTTCTGCCGGCGGACGAAGAGGATCAGAAGAGCGAGACCCAGAGCCAGCGGGCCGAGTGCCACCGGATCCAGGAGCCCCGCGCCGCCGCCCAGTCGCTTGACACCCAGGACGACGCCGAGCACTCCGGCCGCGGCCATGAGCGCGCCCAGCACGTCCCACGGGCCGTCGTCGCCGCCGCGCGACTCGGGCAGCAGCCAGCGGCCGAGCGGCAGGATCACGGCCATCAGCGGGATGTTGATCAGGAAGACCGAGCCCCACCAGAAGTGCTCGACCAGGAAGCCGCCGACGACCGGCCCGGTGGCGGCGCCGACCGCGGCGACCGCGGTCCACACGCCGATGGCGAGCGCCCGCTCCCGGCGGTCGGGGAAGACCTGGCGCAGGATCGACAGCGTGGCGGGCATGATCATCGCGCCGCCGACGCCGAGGAGGGCCCGGGCGGCTATCAGGACGCCGGAGGAGTCGGCCGTCGCGGCGAGCACGGAGGCCACGCCGAACAGCGCGTAACCGATCAGGAGCACACGCCGTCTGCCGATCCGGTCACCCAGCGTGCCGAAGAGGATGAGCAGCGAGGCGCAGACGAGGGGGTAGGCGTCGACGATCCACAGGAGAGCCGTACCGCTCGGGCGCAGGTCCTCGGTGAGGGACGGAACCGCGACATGGAGCACGGTCGCGTCGAGGGCGACGACCAGAAGACTGAGACAGAGGACGACGAGGACGACCCAGCGGTTGGCGTCGTCGGCGGCTTTGCGCAGCCGGACCCCGGCCGTGGTCGTCCCGGACATCTACGTACCTCCCGATGAGTCCCTCGCGCTCGGCGGACCGACGGTGACGTGTGGGGTGCGCGTCCCTCGGGCCCGGCATCGACGGGCGAGTGATTCGCCAGCGTACGCGAGTTCGGGGTGGTCACACGTGGTCCAGGTCATACCCCGGTCCGTCGCACAGTGTGGCGTACGCCATTCCGGGCCCGGTCGGAGGGCTCCCGCCGGAGGGCCCGGCAGGGCCGTCGCGGCGGGGCCGCGGGCGGCCGGCGCGGAGGCGGCGGGGCGGCGCGCGGCTCCCCCGAATGGCGGGATCGAATACCGCTGATTCCGGTGGGCAGCATTTTGCGAGAGATCAAACACGTTTACGAACGGAACGCGCGCGCTTTTGGGGCCAAGATCACGAGGATTCTTCCCGACGTCCGGAAAAGACGCCGCTCCGAGACAAAGTCCACATCACATCGTCATCACAAAGCGGCCGGATTGGCCTGCTCACACACTCACTCGCTGTAACGTCGATTGGGTGCGTACCGACATCTTTGCCCGGCTGGACCGGGAGCCGGAACCGCCGAAGATAGAGGCACCGCGGATGAGTCGTCACCGCATCGCCCTCTTCGGCGGGACGTTGGCGTTCTATCTCGCCATCGTCTGGGCGGTGCTGATCACGTCCTGGCTCGTGGCCCTGGACTGGAAGGTCATGCTGTTCCGGCCCTACCAGCAGTGGCCCGAGCTGCACCCCTTCCTGGACTACTACGTCGTGCTCGGCCAGCGCGGCCCCACGGCGGTGATGGTCGCCTGCTGGCTGGGCTGGCGCTCCTGGCGTCAGCACACGCTCCGGCCACTGCTGGTCCTCGGCACGTCCCTGCTGCTGCTCAATGTGACGGTGGGCGCGGTCAAGCTGGGGCTCGGGCGGCTGGGCCCGCACTACGCGACGCAGATCGGCTCGGCCGAGATGTTCGCCGGCGGCGATATATTTCCTTCCGGGCACACCGCGAACGCCGTCGTGACCTGGGGAATCCTCGCCTATCTGGCCACCACGCCACGGGCCAGGCGCTATCTGTCGGCGGTCTCCGCGACGGTCTCGCTGGGGGTCGGCCTCACCACCGTCTACATCGGTACGCACTGGCTCAGCGATGTCCTGCTGGGGTGGGCGGCCGGGCTGCTCATCCTGCTGGCGCTGCCGTGGTTCGAGCCGCTGATCGCCCGGACCGAGGAGTGGATCTTCGCGATGCGCGAGCGGTGGCGGGAGCGTCGCGGCGGGGCCCGTCCGGCGCCCGTGGCCGATGCCGGGCCGCAGCCGGTGCTGCTGCCGCAGTCGATGGCCACCGACGGCCTCACCGCCGAGGCCGTGACGGCCCCGGCCGAACCGGTGCTTCCCGCCGGGCATCCGGCGGCGGCCGCCAGGGCGCGGGCCCACGGCGGGCACCCCGCGCGCCCGGGCGGCATGCCGGTGGCCCCGGCGGGCGTCCGCCGCCCGCCGCCGCACACGGAGCGGGGCCCGCGCGCGGGCAGCCCGGCCCGCCCGATGACCGGCGGCTGACACAAGCCCGTGGAGATGTCGAAGGCCCCGACCACGGTCGGGGCCTTCGACGTTGCGGAGTGTCGGGCGGGGCGAGCGGGTCAGCCCACCCAGCAGCGCGTCACGGTGCCGTCCTCGACCTGGAAGTTGATGCGGCCGTGGCGGAACTCCATGGTCAGGAACGTGCCCGGGGGAACGGCCCGGACGGTGTCCCAGCCACGGCTTCTGGCCTGCCGATCGGCCGCGTCGGAGTCGAGGCCGACATACGCGTCGGCGTCGTCGTCCGGCTGTGCTGGAGGGGTCGGTAGAGATGCCATGCCCTCACCGTAGGCGGCCCCGGACCGTGACGGAAGGCGGGGCCGCCAGGGCGTTCCGTCGCATCTCCACATGCCGGGGCGGTCACGCTTGTGTCACAAGATCCCCACACGCTTATACACGCTTCCATTCACCCGAACGGACCGGTGGGAAGCATCGCGAAATCATGGGGTGACCTGCTTCTTTTACGATCGGAGCGGCAGATCTTCAGAATGTCCGGGGCACCGGAATTTCCCTCCCCCGTAAACCTTCATTTCCTTATCACCCCGCGGACTCACGGTCCGTCGAGCGCCCGTGTGAGCCGGTCCCTCGCTTCCCTCAGGACCTCGGTCAGCCCGGGCGGTTCGATCACCTCGAAATCGATCCCCATCATCAGGACGTGCACCGACAACTCGTCGAGGCTCGACGCCCCCGCGGTGAGCCGGCAGGATTCCGCGCTCTCGGCCTCCAGGACCCCGGCCGAGGGCGGGACCAGCCGCGCCGCCTCCGCCAGGGGCGCCTTCAGCCGGACCACGGCGCGTCGCGCGTAGACGGAGACCGCGACGCCCCGTGAGACGTACGCCGCCAGATCCCCGGCGGGCGGGGGGCGCGGGACGAAGCGGGGGCCGTGGGGCGGGGTGGGGGTGATCCGGTCCGCCCGGAAAGTGCGCCAGTCCTCCCGCTCCAGGTCCCAGGCCACCAGATACCAGCGGCGCTCGGCGCAGACCAGCCGGTGCGGCTCGACCGTACGGCGCGAGACCTCCCCGCCGTGGGTCCGGTAGGCGAACCGGAGCCGTTCGGCGTCCCGGCAGGCCCCGGCCAGCTCGGTGAGCAGAGCGGGGTCGACCGCGGAGGCGTCCTGGCCGCGCAGCATCGGCACCGTGAACGCGCCGAGCGCGCCCACCCTGCGGCGCAGCCGGTTCGGCAGCACCTGTTCCAGCTTGGCCAGCGCGCGTACGGAGGACTCGCCGATGCCCTCGACGCCGTTTCCGGCGGCCGTGCGCAGGCCGACGGCGACCGCGACGGCCTCCTCGTCGTCCAGCAGCAGCGGCGGCAGCTCGGCGCCCGCCCCGAGCTGGTAGCCGCCGCCGGTGCCCCGGGCGGCGTTCACCGGGTAGCCCAGTTCGCGCAGCTTGTCGACGTCCCGGCGGACGGTGCGCGGGGTGACGCCGAGCCGGTCGGCCAGATCGGCGCCGGACCAGTCGCGGTGGGTCTGGAGCAGTGAGAGCAGGCGCAGCAGTCGTGCCGAGGTCTCCAACATGGGGCGAGTCTGCCAGGGCTTGCGGACAGCCCCCGTCCGCAATCTCCCCCTGCCTCAGCGGTCGGCCGGTGCCGGCTCCAGGCGCAGGCAGAGGTCGTTGTCGGCGGTGTAGCAGGGGGTGGCGAGCACCCCGGGGGCCGCCGGGTGGCCCGGGTAGACGAAGGACTTGTTCCGGGACCAGACGTCGTCGAGGATCCGGGAGATCCTGACCCCGTCCGCGCCCGCCGCCGGGACCAGCCACAGCTGCCAGAGCTGCGCCTCGGGCACCGGTCCTGCGGCCGGCGGGGCGTAGGGCAGGGTGAAGGCGAAGGATCCGGCAGGTCCGTCCGGGTCCGGGGCGGTGAGCGGGACGCTGTGCGTCCGGTCCGGCTCCCCCGGCAGCCGGGCCTCCACCGCGGCCCCCTCCCCCGCCTCGACGCCGTACAGCACGCCCCGGACGGTCATGCCGGCCGGGCCCGCGAGGACGTGGCCCGCCTCGGCGTGCGGGGCGCGGACCCAGGAGCGCACGGCGAGCCGGCCGTCGAGGGTGGGGTACGGGACCCGGGCGCTGACGCTCGCGGCTCCGGTGTCCGGGCAGCGGTCGAGGAGGGCCCGCAGATCGCGCAGCCCCGGTTCGACGACCGCCTCGGCGGGCTCGTCCCCGGGCTCCTCGACATACGCGTCCCACCGTCCCTCGGCCAGTTCGGCGGCGGCCGGGAGGACCGCGCGCAGCCGCCCGGGCCCCGGCCTGCTGAGCGGTATGCGCACCGTGCCGCCGGGCTTTCCGCCCGCCGCGCCCCGGCGTCGCAGGAGCAGCACGGAGTCGGGGGCGGGGGCCGGGGCGGTCAGGTCGAAGGTGAGCGTTCCGGCGCGATCGGCGGCGCAGTCGGCCCGTACGGCGGTGGAGTTCATGAGGTCCTCCCCTTGCGGAGCACGTCGGCGGCCTTGTAGCGCAGGGCGTAGGCCCCGTCGAGAACGCTGCCCCGGGTGCGGTGCAGCGCGGTGCGCAGGGCGCCGTGCCCGTGCCCCTGGGAGCCGCGCGCGACGAGTTCGGTGAACAGGCTCTCGTGCTGTTCGGCGATCCGGGCGGGGTCGAAGCGGGCCGATGCCTTCAGCGCGGCCCCGCCCATCCGGTGGCGCAGTCCGTCGTCCTCGATCAGCTGGAGCAGCGCCGCGGCGATCGCGTCCGGGTCGCCGACCGGCACCAGGCGGCCGTCGACGCCGTCCTCGATGATCTCGGCCGGTCCGTGCGGGCAGTCGGTGGCGACGACCGGCAGTCCGCCGCGCATCGCCTCGACGATCGTCATGCCGAAGGACTCGCGCTCCGATGTGACGGCGGCGATCGACCCCTTGGGCCACTCGGCCTCCATCGGGTTGGCCGAGCCCATCAGGAACACATGGTTGTGCAGGCCGAGTTCGTCGACGAGGGCGCGCAGCGCCGCCTCCTCGTTCCCGGTAGCGTCGCCGCCGCCGTAGATGCGCAGCCGCCAGTCGGGGCGGGCCTCGGACACCTGGGCGAAGGCCCGCACCAGGTGGTCGTAGCGCTTGACCCGGTGCAGCCGGCCCGCCGCGACGACCCACTTCAGGTCGCCGTCCGCGGGCGGGCAGGAGGGCTCGGGGACGGCGTTGGGGATGGCCTCGATCCGTACGCCCGGGAGCTTCAGCCGGCTGCGGTAGTCGTCCGCGTCGGCGCGGGTGACGGTGGTGAGCGCGTCGAGCAGCGTGTAGCGGTGGGCGATCTCGCGGCGCAGCCGGTAGCCGTGGCTGTCGAGCGTCAGGTGCTCCTGCCCGACGCGCACCGGTCCTCGGCGGGCCTGCCGGCTGAGGTGCACGTTGAGTCCGGGTCGGGTGCCGACGACGACGTCCGCCTCGATGCCCTGGAGGTGGGCGGCGATCCGGGCGTCGGTGAGGCGGCTGTACTGCTTGTGCCGGCTGTCGCCGCGCGGGAACACGGTGGCGGGCCGGGCGTGTTCGGCGCTCTCGCCGTCGTAGGTCGCGCTCTTCTTCCGCAGGTCGACGAGGTGGCGCAGCGTCACGCCCTCGGGTGCGCCGAGGACGGGGGCGTCACGGTGCCGGAAGACGGACACGATCTCGACGTCGTGCTGCTCGGCGAGCGTACGGGCGAGCGTGAACGTCGTCCGGATCGTTCCTCCGATTCCGTAGGCATTGTGCAGAAGAAAAGAAATATGCATGGTGTCGCTGTTTCCCCTGTCGACCCGACCTTGTCAAGACTGTAACTTCCCGGCGGATTTCTGCCCGAAATACGCCGGGAAATCCCGGAGCATCCGCGACATGGCGCACGGGGTCCCCGGTTCCGCCACCGGACCCCCGCTGACCTGCTGCTTCCGGAAGCTGTCCATCCGTTTTCCTGCGGGCCCGGAAGTGACGGGACCATGACCGCGGGCCCACCGGTGCGGTAAACCGGCGCCTACCCGCCACCCGTTCGCCGATGCTTTCCTCCCAGCCTGACGAAGGAAAATGCCGGGAGGTTGCCCGTGTCCCGGCAAAACATTCCGGGCGGGGCGCGGAAGTCGTTCGCCGATCGCATGGGAGCCGTTCACCGGACACGCGGGGGCCGTACGCCGAACAGTCGATGTACCGATGTGTCGACCTGGCCGCACTTCCGTCCGCCCAGGTGCGTGACCCCGGCCACGGATCCCGCGTTGTCTCTTCATGAGCCGGGAACCACCCGGCCCACGCACCGAGTTCGAGGAGCCCCCGTGCCGCGCATGCTCGACGTCAGCCAGGACGTACGCGCCGAGATCGGCGACGACGAAGCCGACCGGCTGCTCGTCGGCGACAACGCCCCGGGCAGTTACGACTGCACCTCCTGCCGGACCCCCGGCGACTCCGACCAGGAACGCACCAGCACGGTGCTGTTCATCGGCGACGAGACCGCCGTCCTCGCGTTCGCCCACGCGACGTGCATCCCCTCGCAGGTCGTCAGGGTCGCGGAGGACCAGCTCCAGGGCGCGGTGCGCAGTATCACCGGAAGCGAGCAGAAGGACACGGAGGGGCTCATGCCCGAACAGGCCGTCCTCGGCATCACCAGCGGACTCGTCCTCATCGAGGACGATCTGCGCCCGGCCCTGGTCGTCGAACCGACCGGCCCGGTCGCCCGGCCCGGCACCGACGGCAGCGGGGGCGACGAGTTCCTCCAGCTGCTGCTGGAGCAGGGTTTCCGCCCGGCCCCCGACATGAACCGGCTGCCGGAGGTCCTCGCGGGCTGGTCCGTGCTGCTGGCGGTGGGTCAGCTGCACGCCGTGCTGCAGCCGAGCGCCGGCGGCGGAAACCCGGTCGCCTGGTGGCAGGCCCACCAGCCGCTCCAGGTGACCGAGGGCTGGCGGGCGGCGGTCAACAAGTCGCAGACGGTCCTCGTCTTCGCCGCCCCGGCCGGCACCATCGGCCAGCAGCCGCGCGAGGACCTGCTGCGGGACGCCCTGGAGAAGGCCGCGGTCAACGGGCTGCTGGTCGCCGCCTCGATGCCGCTGGCCGGGACCTGATCATGTCCGGCCGGCCCGGCCACCCCCGCCGAACAGCGATTTCTCCGGCGGGGCCGCATCCGACGGGCCGTGAGGTCGTTGGCACCTACGTGCACTCATACGACTCCCCCCGCCAGCATCAGAGTCAGATCCCTGCCATGCGTCCTTCGCAGGATCCGTCGGGGGGCCTGTCCCCCACCCCGATCTACGACGCGCTGTACTCCGAGTACCGGCGCTCGTTCCGGGCGTTGCCGGGCGACCGGAGCGGCGAGGAGAATCTCTCCTTCTCGGCCTTCGGCGCCGGCCTCTTCGCCTCCAGGGCCCCGCTGAGCGGTCACTCCGCCCCCGGCTCGCACGGCGGACACCACGGCCACGGCGGGAGCGGCGGGCAGAGCCAGCACACGACCGGCGGTCTCGGCTCCTGGCAGCGGGTCGGGCGGCATGCGGGACGCCCCCGTCCCGCGGCGCTGCCGCCGGGGTCACGGGACTCCTGAAATCTGGTGTACGACGAAGCCCTGGGCCGCACTCGCGAGTGCGGCCCAGGGCTTCGTCGTACACCAGGTGTTACTTGTTGCGGCCGCGCTTCTCGCGGACCCGGACGGAGATGTGGATCGGGGTGCCCTCGAATCCGAACTCCTCACGCAGCCGGCGCTCGACGAAGCGGCGGTAGCCGTGCTCCAGGAAGCCGGAGGCGAAGAGCACGAAGCGCGGGGGCTTGGTGCCAGCCTGGGTGCCGAAGAGGATGCGCGGCTGCTTGCCGCCGCGGATCGGGTGCGGGTTGGAGGCGACGATCTCACCGAGGAAGGCGTTGAGCCGGCCGGTGGGGACGCGGGTCTCCCAGCCCTCCAGCGCGGTCTCGATGGCCGGGACCAGCTTCTCCATGTGGCGGCCGGTGACGGCGGAGACGTTGACGCGCGGGGCCCAGGCGATCTGCGCGAGCTCCGTCTCGATCTCGCGCTCCAGGTAGTAGCGGCGCTCCTCGTCGAGGGTGTCCCACTTGTTGAAGGCGATGACGATGGCGCGTCCGGCCTCCACGGCCATGGTGATGATGCGCTGGTCCTGGACGCTGATGGACTCGCTGGAGTCGATCAGGACGACGGCGACCTCGGCCTTCTCGACGGCGGCGGCCGTCCGCAGCGAGGCGTAGTAGTCCGCGCCTTCCTGGAGGTGGACGCGGCGGCGGATACCGGCCGTGTCGATGAACTTCCAGGTGATGCCGCCGAGGTTGATCAGCTCGTCGACCGGGTCGCGGGTGGTGCCCGCCAGCTCGTTGACGACGACCCGGTCCTCGCCCGCGACCTTGTTCAGCAGGGAGGACTTGCCGACGTTCGGGCGGCCGATCAGGGCGATCCGGCGGGGCCCGCCGAGCGCGGTGCCGAACTTCTGGGCCGGGGCGTCCGGCAGGGCCTCCAGGACCGCGTCGAGCATGTCGCCGGTGCCGCGGCCGTGCAGCGAGGAGACCGGGTAGGGCTCACCGAGACCGAGGGACCACAGGGCGGTGGCGTCGGCCTCGCCGCTCTGGCCGTCGACCTTGTTGGCGCAGAGGACGACGGGCTTGCCGGCCCGGCGCAGCAGCTTGACGACGGCCTCGTCGGTGTCGGTGGCGCCGACGGTGGAGTCGACGACGAAGACGACCGCGTCGGCCGTCTCGATGGCGTACTCGGCCTGGGCGGCGACGGAGGCGTCGAGGCCCAGCACGTCCTGCTCCCAGCCGCCGGTGTCGACGACCTTGAAGCGGCGGCCGGCCCATTCGGCCTCGTAGCTGACGCGGTCGCGGGTGACGCCGGGCTTGTCCTGCACGACGGCCTCGCGGCGGCCGATGATCCGGTTCACCAGGGTCGACTTGCCGACATTGGGGCGGCCGACGACGGCGAGCACGGGGAGCGGGCCGTGACCGGCCTCGCCGAGGGCGCCCTCGACCTCCTCGGGGTCGAAGCCCTCCTGCGCGGCGAGCTCCATGAACTCCGCGTACTCGGCATCGCCAAGTTCTCCGTGCTCGTGGCCCGAGCCCTCGGAGTGAATCTGGTCGTTCATGAAGTCCGTTCCTCTTTGCATCATCATCGATGGACCACGATCAGCGCGGTCCACTACTCAAGTCAGGTCAAGTCTCGCCTATCGCCCCGTGAGGCGCTTGGCGCTTTCCAGGTGGGCGGTCAGCTTCGCCTGGATCCGCAGGGTCGCCTCGTCCAGCGCCTTGCGCGTACGCCGCCCGTCGCCAGCGCTCGCGTCGAACGCGTCGCCGAAGACGACGTCGACCCGGCTGCGCAGCGGGGGCAGCCCCCGTATCAACCGTCCGCGGCGCTCCGTGCTTCCCAGGACCGCCACGGGGACGATCGGGGCCCCGCCCCGTACCGCGAAATAGGCGAGCCCGGCGCGGAGCGAGGCGAAGTCTCCTTCGCCCCGGGTGCCCTCCGGGAAGATCCCGAGGGCGCCGCCGTCCGCCAGTACGCCGAGGGCGTGGCCGATCGCGGTGCGGTCGACGGTCGTACGGTCCACCTCGATCTGCCCGATTCCGTGCAGGAACGGGTCGAGGGGGCCGACGAACGCCTCCTTCTTGATCAGGAAGTGCACCGGCCGGGGTGCGGTACCCATCAGCATCGGCCCGTCGATGTTGTGGGAGTGGTTCACCGCCAGGATGACGGGTCCGGCGGCGGGCACGCGCCAGGCGCCGAGGACCCGGGGCTTCCACAGCCCGTACATCAGGCCGATGCCGATGGTGCGCCCGACGGCCGCTCCGCGCAGCGTGGGCGCGCCGGTGGCATCGCTCACGCGGCGACCCGCTTCCCCTCGACGAGGGTGACGACGCACTCGATGACCTGCTGGAGGGTCAGCTCGGTGGTGTCCACCTCGACGGCGTCGTCCGCCTTGGCGAGCGGGGAGGTCTTACGGCCGGAGTCGGCCGCGTCCCGCTTGATCAGGGCCTCACGCGTGGCGGTCAGGTCGGAGCCCTTGACCTCACCGCTGCGGCGGGCGGCACGGGCCTCCGGGGAGGCGGTGAGGAAGATCTTGAGGTCGGCGTCGGGCAGCACGGTGGTGCCGATGTCCCGGCCCTCGACGACGATGCCGCCGGTGGCGGCCGCGGCGATGGAGCGCTGGAGCGCGGTGATGAGCGTGCGCACCTCGGGGACCGCGCTGACGGCACTGACCTTGGAGGTGACCTCCTGGGTGCGGATCGGCCCGGAGGCGTCCTCGCCGTCGACGGTGATCGTCGGGGCGGCGGGGTCGGTGCCGGAGACGATCACGGGCTTGGCGGCGGCGGTGGCGATCTCCTCCGGGTTGCTCACGTCGATGCCGTTGGTCAGCATCCACCAGGTGATGGCCCGGTACTGCGCGCCCGTGTCCAGGTAGCTCAGGCCGAGCGCGGCGGCGACGGCCTTGGAGGTGCTCGACTTGCCGGTGCCCGAGGGCCCGTCGATGGCGACGATCACGGAGGAGCGTGCGGTTTCCACGGTGGTGGACACCTTCCTGGTACACGGGGTGGGGACGGACGGGCCAGGGAACGGCCTCGTACCAGGTTACCGAGTGCGGGGCGTGCCCTTGTACCCCGTACGGGGGAGGCGCCCGCCACCCTCGCACGGGCCGCGGGCGCCGGGCTCAGCCGCGGATCGACCAGCCCCGTTCCTGGAGGGCCGCGCCGAGGACCGGGGCGGCGCTGGGTTCGACCATGATCTGGACGAGGCCCGCCTGCTGGCCGGTGGCGTGCTCGATGCGGACGTCCTCGATGTTGACCCCGGCCCGCCCGGCGTCGGCGAAGATCGCGGCCAGCTCGCCCGGCTTGTCGCCGATGAGGACGGCGACGGTCTCGTACGCGGTGGGGGCGGCGCCGTGCTTGCCGGGGACCCGGACGCGGCCGGCGTTGCCGCGCCGCAGGACGTCCTCGATGGCGTGGGTGCCCGCGCTCCGCCGGTCCGCGTCGGCGGAGCCGAGCCCGCGCAGCGCGGTCACGGTCTCCTCCAGGTCGGCGGCGACCCCGGCGAGCACGTCGGCGACCGGGCCGGGGTTGGCGGAGAGGATCTCCACCCACATCCGGGGGTCGGAGGCGGCGATCCGGGTGACGTCGCGGATGCCCTGGCCGCACAGGCGTACGGCGGTCTCGTCGGCCTCCTCCAGCCGGGCGGCGACCATCGAGGAGATCAGCTGCGGGGTGTGCGAGACCAGGGCGACGGCCCGGTCGTGGGCGTCGGCGTCCATGACGACGGGGACGGCCCGGCATAGGGCGACCAGCTCCAGCGCGAGGTTGAGCACCTCGGTGTCGGTCTCCCGGGTCGGGGTGAGGACCCAGGGGCGCCCCTCGAAGAGGTCGGCGGTGGCGGCCAGCGGACCGGACCGCTCCTTGCCCGCCATCGGATGCGTACCGATGTACGGGGTGAGGTCGAGGCCGAGCGCCTCCAGCTCGCGGCGCGGGCCGCCCTTGACGCTGGCGACGTCCAGGTAGCCGCGGGCCACCCCGTCGCGCATGGCGGTGGCGAGGACGGCGGCGGTGTGCGCGGGCGGCACGGCGACGACGGCGAGGTCGACCGGGCCGTCGGGTGACTCCACGGTCCCGGCGCCGAGCGCCGCGGCGGTGCGGGCCGACTCGGGGTCGTGGTCGACGAGGTGCACCTGGATGCCGCGGCCGGCCAGTGCGAGGGCGGCGGAGGTGCCGACGAGCCCGGTTCCGATGACGAGGGCGGTTCTCACTGGGCGATGTCCTTGCGCAGGGCGGCGGTGGCGCCGAGGTAGACGTGGCTGATCTCGGCGCGCGAGAGGTAGGTCTCGACATGCACGAGGATACGGACGACGCGGGGCATCGCCCCGTCGATGTCCAGCTCCTGGGCGCAGATCAGGGGTACGTCGACGATCCCGAGGCCGCGCGCGGCGGCGGCCGGGAAGTCGCTGTGCAGGTCCGGGGTGGCGGTGAACCAGATGCTGATCAGGTCGTCGGCGACGAGCTCGTTGCGTTCCAGGACGGCCGTCAGCAGCTCGCCGACCCGCTCGTCCATGTGCCCGGCCTCGTCCCGCTCCAGCTGGACGGCGCCCCGGACCGCTCGTACCGCCACGTCGCACTCCTCGTTCTTCGCTGCTCTTCGGTGCCCGGGCCCGGCGCCTTCCGGCGCGGCCCGCTGCTCCCCTCAGCCTAGATCGGCCGCGCCGGACGTGATCACGGTGTTCCGTCCGTGAGACGGGCGGACCGCAGCCGTCGGAGCACCGTCCGCCACCCGGTCGGGGGCACGGCCCGCCCGGTTGCTTCGCCCGGGGGCCCGCCGCCGCCACGATGGCCCCCACCCACCGTCACCGAAGGAGAGCCCCGATGAACGCACGGCGAAGGACGGTGCTGGCCGCGGGTGCGGCGGGCGCCGCCGCCCTGGCCACCGGCTGCGGATCCTCGGACGGGGACGGCGGCGACGACACGAGCCCGACGCCGAGCGCGCCGGGGGACGCCACGGGCGGGGCGGAGCTGGCCCGGACCGGGGACATCCCGGTCGGCGGCGGCACGATCTTCAAGGAGCAGAAGATCGTGGTGACGCAGCCGACGGAGGGCGACTTCAAGGCGTTCTCCGCCGTCTGCACCCATGCGAGCTGTCTCGTCTCGACGGTGAGCGACGGCACCATCAACTGCCCATGCCACGGAAGCAAGTTCAGCATCACGGACGCGGCGGTCGAGGCAGGCCCGGCGACCCGGCCGCTGCCCGCCGAGCAGATCAGTGTCTCGGGCGGGGCGATCCGCCTGGGCTGAGGGCGGACCCGAAATCCCGGGGCGCCGCGGCCCGCTCCCCCGTACGCTCGCGGCCATGATCACCGCCACCGGCGAGGCACTCGTACGCGACCACACGGTCTACGCCTGCGTGATGGGTTCGCGCGCGTTCGGACTGGCCACGGAGGACAGCGACACGGACCGGCGCGGCGTGTTCCTCGCGCCCACGGAGCTGTTCTGGCGGTTCGAGAAGCCACCGACGCATGTCGACGGGCCCGCGCCGGAGCAGTTCTCCTGGGAGCTGGAGCGCTTCTGCGAGCTGGCGCTCCGGGCCAACCCGAACGTGCTGGAGTGCCTGCACTCCCCGCTGGTGGAGTCCGTGGACGGCACCGGGCGGGAGCTGCTGGCGCTGCGCGGGGCGTTCCTGTCGCGGCTCGCGCACGGCACGTTCGTCCGGTACGCGCTGGGCCAGCGGCGAAAGCTGGAGGCCGACGTACGGGTGCACGGCGCGCCGCGCTGGAAGCACGCGATGCATCTGCTGCGGCTGCTGGCGAGCAGCCGGAACCTGCTGCGTACGGGCGAGCTGCGCATCGACGTCGGCGATGCCCGGGAGGAGCTGCTGGCGGTGAAGCGGGGCGAGGTGTCCTGGGCGGAGGTGGAGCGCCGGATGGACCGGCTCGGCGAGGAGAACGACGAGGCGGCGGCCCGGTCCCCGCTGCCGGCGGAGCCGGACCGGGCGGCCGTGGAGGACTTCCTCGTCCGGACCCGGCGGGCCTCGGCGCGCGCCGAGGCCCCCGATGGGCTCAGAGCGTCCGGGGACCGCCCGCCCCGGCCGTGAGCTCGGCCAGCTTCTGGAACTCGCCCAGGTCGTAGTTGGCCAGCGTGGAGTCGAGGTTGGTCAGCGCCCCGAGGCGCTCGATGAAGCCCTGGGGGTCGTACTCGATCTGCAGGGCGACGCGGCTCGACGTGTCGTCGAGCCGGTGGAAGGTGACCACCCCCGCGTGGTGGACGCCTTCGACCGTCTTCCAGGCGATGCGGTCCTCGCGGACCACTTCGGTGAGTTCGGCGACGAAGTTCTTGTCCGCGCCGGGCAGCGAGAGCTGCCAGGCGAAACGCCGCTCGTCGATCGGATCGACGCGCTGGACGTGGCTGAGGAACCGCGGCCACTGGGTGACGTCGCTCCACAGGGACCAGGTGACGGCCACCGGAGCCTTGATGTCGACGGTCTCGACGAGTGAGGAGGACACGGATACCACCAGGCCTTCGTACGGGAACGGGTTCCGCCCTCTCGTACCCCCTCCCCCGCCGGTCAGGCGTCCCAGAGTGCCGCCAGGGACAGCAGGTCGCTGCGGTACTCGATGCGCTCGGACCACTCCTTGGGCCAGGCCGCCGCGCCCAGGCGGGCCCCGGCCAGCGCGCCGGTCAGGCAGGCGATGGAGTCGGAGTCGCCCCGGGTGCAGGCGGCCCGGCGCAGGGCGGTGACGGGCTCCTCGGGGAAGAGCAGGAAGCAGTGCAGGGCGGTGGCGAGGGCCTCCTCGGCGATCCAGCCGTCGCCGGTCCGCTCGCACGGGTCGGTCTCCGGCGACGGGTCGCGCAGCGCGTCCCGGACGGTCTCCAGGGCCGCCAGGCACTCGTCCCAGCCGCGCTGGATGTACGCCTGCGGGGTGGCGTCGCCCGCGTGGTGCCAGAGGTTGCCGAGCCAGCGGGTGTGGTAGCGGCCCCGGTTCTCCAGGGCGTAGCTGCGCAACTGGCCGATCAGCCCGAGGGGTTCGGCGCCCTGGGCGAGCAGGAACACCGCGCGGGCCAGCAGGTCGGAGGCGGCCAGGGCGGTGGGGTGGCCGTGGGTGAGGGCGGCCTGGAGCTGGGCGGCGCCGGCCCGCTGCTCCTCGCTGAGGCCGGGGACCAGGCCGACGGGGGCGACCCGCATGTTGGCGCCGCAGCCCTTGGAGTGCGTCTGGCTGGCCTCCTGCCAGATCCGGGTGTGTTCGAGCAGGCGGCAGGCGGTGAGGCAGGTGTTGCCGGGGGCGCGGTTGTTGTCCGGCGCGTGGTACCAGGCGATGAACTCGGCGCTGACCGGGCCCACCATCCGTTCGGGGGTGAGCAGTCCGCTGTCCATGGCGGTACGGATGCCCCGGCCCAGCGCGATCGTCATCTGGGTGTCGTCGGAGACGACGGCGGGATCCAGGAGGGGCATCTGCCGCCAGGGGCCGAATTTGGCGAGGATGGAGGGCACGTCGTTGAACTCGGTGGGGAAGCCGAGCGCGTCGCCGAGGGCGAGCCCGGTCAGGACGCCGGTCGCGGCCTGCTTGGTGAGGGGCGGGATGGCGAGAGTCATCGGTCGTGTCCTTCCGTGGCGGAGGGGGAGGCGTCGGTGCGCGGCGGGCGCAGGAGCGGCGGGTGCAGGGCGGTGGCGTCGCCCGCCCGGTAGAGGGCGGCGGGTTTGCCCCGGCCGCCGGTGCGGCGCGGCGGGCCGTCGACCGGCTGGACGAAGCCCGGCGCGCTCAGCACCTTGCGCCGGAAGTTGGGGCGGTCCAGCTCGACGCCCCAGACGGTCTCGTAGACCTGCTGGAGCTCGCCGAGGGTGAACTCGGCGGGGCAGAACGCGGTGGCCAGGCAGCTGTATTCGAGCTTGGCGCCGATCCGGTCGCGGGCGTCGGTAAGGATTGTGTCGTGGTCGAAGGCGAGGGGCCCGGCCGCATCCGCGTCCCACCACCGGGCGCTCGCCGCGTCGCCGCCGCCGCGCGGTTCGGGGAGGTCCGGCAGGAGGGCGGCGTAGGCGACGGAGACGACCCGCATCCTCGGGTCGCGGTCCGGGTCGGTGTAGGTGCGCAGCTGTTCGAGGTGGAGGGCGCCGACCGTGTCCGGACCGAGGCCGGTCTCCTCGGCCAGTTCGCGGCGGGCGGCGTCGCCCGCGGACTCGCGGGGCAGCAGGAAGCCGCCGGGCAGCGCCCATCGGCCCCGGAAGGGCTCCTGGCCGCGTTCGACGAGCAGGACGTGCAGCCGGGCCTCGCGGACGGTGAAGACGGCGAGGTCGACGGTGACCGCGAACGGGGCGTAGGCGTGCGGGTCGTAGCCCTCGGGGGCGGGGGTGGTCATCGTTTCTCCGGGAGGGGTGCGGCGAAGTCCCAGCCGGTGGCGAGGAGTTCGTCGACGGCGGCGACGGCTGCGGCGAGCCGCGTCTCGGGCGGTCCGGTCATCTCGATGAACCGCCTTCCGGTACGGGTGAGTTCGGCGCGGAAGCGGTCGGTCATCCAGGGGCGCAGCTCCTCGCCGTCGCGCAGTCCGTCGTCCTCGAAGGCGACGCCCTCGTGGTCGGTGAGCAGCCACAGGTGGTGGCCGGCCCGGTCGGCGATCTCCTCGACGAGGGGGTTGCGGCCGCCGACGTACCGCTCGTGCCAGACGGTGGTGGCGAAGGAGTCGGTGTCGCAGAAGAGCACCGGGGACCCGGCGCGGGCGGCGGCCTCCTCGCGGTTGTTCTGGGTCTTCGCGATGAGCGGGAAGTCGTCGGTGGTGAAGGTGACGTCCTCCCAGGCGGCCCCGGGCCACCGTCCGCGCAGGTCGGCGAGCTTGTCCTCGCTGTACTCGCGCCCGTACTCGGCGACGTACCCCGTACGCGCCCACACCCCGCCGCGCGCCCGGTAGTGGGCGGCGAGCGCCCGGGCGAGGGTGGTGGTACCGGTGGACTCCGCGCCGAGGACGACGACGCGGCGGGCGAGGGCAGCCCGTACGGGCGGCCGGAGGAAGTCCCAGCAGCCGACGGGGTCCTTGCGCACGGCGGTGCCGGAGACCGGGAAGAGGGTGCGGTCGGGGTCGACGAGCACGGAGTCCGCACCGAAGCGGCGGCCCAGCTCCTCCCCGTACGCCTCCGAGGTGAAGACCGCGTCCACGCGCTCGGGCACGGCCGCCCTGAAGACGGCCATGTGCGCGTCCCAGACCGCCGGATCGTGCACGTCCATGTGCGTGTCGTCGACCGCGCCGACCACCGTGACGTCCGGGTGGATCTCGCGCATCCAGGCGACCCGGTCGGCGAGGGGGACGGACTCGACGGAGGCGGCGCAGACGAGCACGGTCAGCCGCTCGCAGCGGTCCTGGGCGGTCCGGACGAGGTGGTGGTGGCCGGCGTGCGGCGGGTAGAACTTGCCGAGGACCAGGCCGTGTTCGTAGCGCTTCATACGACGGCCGCCTCCGGGGTCCGTGCGGTGCGTGCGGTCAGGTCGCGGTGCCAGTTGCGCAGGCCGAGGATGCAGAGCGCGAGGAACCCGGCGTACAGCAGCGAGGTCAGATACAGCCCCTTGTGGGCGTAGAGCGGGATGTAGACCACGTCGGCGGCGATCCACAGCCACCAGGACTCCAGCCGCTTCCGGCACTGCCCGTACGTCGCCATCAGCGAGAGCGAGGTTGTCAGGGCGTCCCAGAACGGGACGGTGGAGTCGGTGGCCCGGGACAGCAGCAGCGTGATCGCTGCGGTCCCCACCACCCCCGCCGCGAGCAGCCAGGCCCATTCGGTGCGGGTCGTCCTGCGCACCGGCAGGACCGAGGTCCCTGGTCCACCCCCGTGGGTCCAGGTCCACCAGCCGTACGCGGCGAGGGTGATGAAGACGATCTGGAGGCCGGCGTCGGCGTACAGGCCGGCCTGGGTGAACAGCAGGATGAAGAAGAGGTTGTTGGCGATGCCGATCGGCCAGTTGGCGAGGTGCTGGCGGGCCACGAGCCAGACGCAGAGCGCCCCGCTGCCGAAGCCCAGCACCTCGGTCCAGCTGACCGGGGTGTCCAGGACCGTCACCAGGGGCTGCTGCAGGGGATCGAGTATCTCCGCGAGGCTCACGGGCCCGCCTCCTTCTTTATGGTCACTCTGACTATAAAGGCTGGGCGGGGGCAGCAAAAGGCCCGCGGCCGGTTCTGTTCGAACTTTCCGAACAGCTACCGGCCGCGGGCCTTGACGGGGAGCTCTAGAGACCGACCTCGCGCATCAGCATGCCGACCTCGGTGTTGGTGAGGCGGCGCAGCCAGCCGGACTTCTGGTCGCCCAGCGGGATCGGCCCGAAGGACGTCCGCACGAGCCGCTCGACCGGGAAGCCGGCCTCGGCCAGCATCCGGCGCACGATGTGCTTGCGGCCCTCGTGGAGGGTCACCTCGACGAGGTAGTTCTTGCCGGTGTTCTCGACGACGCGGAAGTGGTCGGCGCGGGCGTAGCCGTCCTCCAGCTGAATGCCGTCCTTCAGCCGCTTGCCGAGGTCGCGCGGCAGCGGGCCCTGGATCGCGGCCAGGTAGGTCTTCTTCACGCCGTACTTCGGGTGCGTGAGGCGGTGGGCCAGCTCACCGTGGTTGGTGAGCATGATGATGCCCTCCGTCTCGGTGTCGAGCCGGCCGACGTGGAACAGCCGCGTCTCGCGGTTGGTCACGTAGTCGCCGAGGCACTGGCGGCCGTCCGGGTCCTCCATCGAGGAGACGACCCCGGCGGGCTTGTTCAGCGCGAAGAAGAGATACGACTGGGCGGCGACGGTGAGGCCGTCGACCTTGATCTCGTCCTTGTGCACGTCGACGCGCATGCCCTGCTCGACGACGATCTCGCCGTTGACCTCGACGCGGGACTGCTCGATCAGCTCCTCGCACGCGCGGCGCGAGCCCATGCCGGCCCGGGCGAGGACCTTCTGCAGCCGCTCACCCTCCTGCTCGGCGCCCGGGTGGGTCTTGGGCAGCTTGATGTCGGGCTTGTTCGCGTACCGGTCGCGGTTGCGCTGCTCGATCTTGGCGTCCAGCTCACGGGGGCGCGAGGGGGAGCCGCCGCGCCGGAAGCCGCCGCCGCTGCCGCCCTGCGCGGGCTTCGGGCCGCCCTTGGCGCCGCCGCGGGCCGCCGTGCCACGCCCCTTGCGGGGGCCGTCCTGGCCGCCCCGGGCGCCGGGGGCGTCGTTGCCGACGTCGTAGCGGCGCTCCTCCGGGCGGGGACGGCGGGGGCGCTGGTCCTGCTGCTCGTCACGCCCGCCCTGGAAGCCCTGACGGCCGCCCTGGCCGCCGGAACGCCCGCCCTGGCCGCTGCCGCCGCGACCGCCGCCACCCTGACCGCCGGAGCGTCCGCCCTGGCCGCCGCCCTGGCCCTGGCCCTGGCGGAAGGATCCGCCGCCGCTGCGGCCGCCCTGGCCGCGACCGCCGCCGCCCTGACCGCCGGGGCGACCGCCCTGGCCGCCGCTCCGGCCGCCCTGACCGCCACTGCCGCTTCCGCTGTTCCTGCCACTGCTTCGCATCAAAATTCCGTCTTGTCGTCTGCGTGAGTATCCGGGGTGTCCGGTGCGTCCGGATCGAACGACGGCACACCCTCTAGCGTCTCAGCCTCGATCGCGTCCGCCTCCGGGAGGAAGGGCGCGAGCTCCGGGAGCTCGTCCAGGCCGCGCAGGCCCATTCGCTCCAGAAAGTAGTTCGTCGTCCTGTACAGGATCGCACCTGTTTCGGGTTCCGCGCCCGCCTCGGCCACCAGGCCCCTCTGGAGGAGGGTCCGCATGACCCCGTCGCAGTTCACTCCGCGCACCGCCGAGACCCGCGAGCGGCTCACCGGCTGCCGGTACGCGACGACCGCCAGGGTCTCCAGCGCGGCCTGGGTGAGCCGGGCGTGCTGGCCGTCCAGGACGAAGCCCTCCACGGCCGCCGCGTACTCGGGCCGGGTGTAGAACCGCCAGCCGCCCGCGACGAGCCGCAGGTCGAAGCCCCGGCGCTGCACGGTGTACTCGTCGGCCAGCTCCCGCAGCGCGTCCGCCACGGCCCTGCGGGGGCGCTGGAGCACCTTGGCGAGGTGGTCGACGGTCGCGGGCTCGTCGACGACCATGAGGACCGCCTCCAGGGCGGGCTTGAGGTCGAGCGAGGCGACCGCGCCCTCGTCCCGCTCCTGATCCGGCTGCTCGCTCATTCCCGTACGCCCTCCTCGTCCGTGCCGCCGTTCAGCTCCTGGTCGAACTCGTCCGTCACCACCGGCTCCGCGCCCTCCCCGCCGCACCAGGCCACCAGCAGGTCGCCCAGCGCCTCGTCCTGGTCCAGGGTGACGGCCTTCTCGCGGTACAGCTCCAGCAGGGCCAGGAACCGGGCCACCACCGTCAGGGTGTCCGGGGCGTCCTCGGTCAGCGTCCTGAAGCTGACCGCCGCCCCGGCCGCGCGCAGCCGCTCCACCACCAGGCCCGCCTGCTCCCGGACGCTGACCAGGGGGGCGTGGATGTGGTCCACGTACACCTGGGGCTTCGGCTTCGGCTGCATCGCCTTCACCGCGAGCTTCGCGAAGCCCTCGGGCCCGATGCTGATGACCACCTCGGGCAGCAGCTCGGCGTGCTGGTCCTCCAGGCCGACCGTACGCGGGTGGCGGCGGGCCTCCGACTCCAGGCGGCCCTGGAAGATCTCGGCGATCTGCTTGTACGCGCGGTACTGGAGCAGCCGCGCGAAGAGCAGGTCCCGCGCCTCCAGGAGCGCGAGGTCCGCCTCGTCCTCGACCTCAGCGGCGGGCAGCAGCCGGGCGGCCTTCAGGTCGAGGAGGGTGGCGGCGACGACGAGGAACTCGGTGGTCTGGTCGAGGTCCCAGTCGGGGCCCATGGCGCGGATGTACGCCATGAACTCGTCGGTGACCTTGGAGAGGGCGACCTCGGTCACGTCCAGCTTGTGCTTGGAGATGAGCTGGAGGAGGAGGTCGAAGGGGCCCTCGAAGTTCACGAGGCGGACGGTGAACCGCTTGTCGTCGGGCTCGGGCGCGCGCTCCGGCGCGGCCGTTTCCGTGGGCTCCGGCTCGGCCGCGGCCTCCGGCTCGGGTACGGGCTCCGGCTCGGCCTCCGGTACGGGCTCCGGCTCGGGCTCGGGCTCGGGCTCAGCGTCCGGTACGGGCTCCGGCTCGGGTACGGGTTCCCGTACGGCCTCCGGCTCCGGGAACGCCGCCACGCCCGGTCCCCGGCCCAGGGCGCGGCGGCGCGGGGCGGCGGGGTCGTCGGGCGTGGGCATGGGGGTCCAGGGGTGGGGCGGCGGCGGTCGGGGTCCAGGGCGACAGGCCCTAGGGCAGGCTACCCGCGCCGTGCCGTTCAGCGGCCGCGCAGCCGCCGTACGAGGATGCTCGCGTCGCCCCGGGACTCCAGGTCGGCGAGGACCACCGCCACCGCCTCGCGGACGATACGGCCCCGGTCGACGGCGAGGCCGTGTTCGCCGCGCAGGACGAGCCGGGCGTGTTCGAGGTCCATCAGCTCCTCGGCGGAGACGTAGACCGTGATCTTCTCGTCGTGGCGTTCCCGGCCGCTGGGGCGGCGGTTCGCGCCGCGTGCGCCGCCGCGCCGGCGCTGGGGCTGGACCGCCGGCTGCTGCTCGGCCGGGGCGGAGGGACGCTCACCGGTGGCCTTGGCTGAGGGGGCTCGCTCGCCCTCGCCGCCGCGGCCGCGCGAGTCGCCGCCGTCGGCGTCGGCCGCGGTGTGCTCCTCACGGTCGGCGGACGACGGTACCTGGCCGGAGGGATCGCTCTCCCCGGCGGGCGCGGGCACCCGCGGTTCGCCGTTCGCCTTGCGCCGCCGCTCCGCGGGGGAGGACGGCTGGAGGCCCATCCCGCCTCCGGTGGTACGGAACAGTTCGTCGGCCCCCGGCAGACTCACTCGGCGTGACACCGGGCGAGCACCTCCCTGGCGAGCTGGCGATAGGCGGCGGCGCCGACCGAGTTGGAGGCGTAGGTGGTGATGGGCTCACCGGCGACCGTGGTCTCCGGGAAGCGGACCGTGCGCCCGATGACCGTGTGGTAGACGTGCTCGTCGAAGGCCTCGACGACGCGCGCCAGGACCTCGCGGCTGTGCACCGTACGGGAGTCGTACATGGTGGCGAGGATGCCGTCGAGCTCCAGCTCCGGGTTGAGCCGCTCCTGGACCTTCTCGATGGTCTCGGTGAGCAGCGCCACCCCGCGCAGCGCGAAGAACTCGCACTCCAGCGGCACTATGACCTTGTGAGCGGCCGTCAGGGCGTTCACGGTGAGCAGACCGAGCGAGGGCTGACAGTCGATCACGATGTAGTCGTAGTCGGCCATCAGCGGCTTCAGGGCGCGCTGGAGCGTGGACTCGCGGGCCACCTCGCTGACGAGCTGCACCTCGGCCGCGGAGAGGTCGATGTTGCTGGGCAGCAGGTCCATGTTGGGGACCGCGGTCTTGAGCAGGACGTCGTCGGCCGCCATGCCCCGCTCCATGAGCAGGTTGTAGACGGTGAGGTCCAGCTCCATCGGGTTGACCCCGAGGCCGACGGAGAGCGCGCCCTGCGGGTCGAAGTCGACGAGCAGGACCCGGCGTCCGTACTCCGCGAGGGCGGCACCCAGATTGATGGTCGACGTGGTCTTGCCGACGCCGCCCTTCTGGTTGCACATCGCGATGATCTTCGCGGGGCCGTGGTCGGTCAGGGGACCCGGGATCGGGAAGTACGGCAGGGGCCGTCCGGTCGGGCCGATGCGCTCGCGGCGCTGACGCGCGGCGTCGGGCGCGAGGGTGGCCGCGTACTCCGGATCGGGCTCGTACTCGGCGTCGGGGTCGTAGAAGTGCCCCTCGGGCACCTCGGCGAAGTCGGCGAAGCGGTCGGTGTCCCGGCTGCTCTCGTTGCCGGCCGTGGCGTTCACGTGTGGGCCGTCCATCATCTGGGGGGCTGTCGTCATGTGCTGTTGGGTGGCGAAGGTGCGGACCGCGACGGAGCCGACAGCTTCGAGCCCGATCGGGCTCAGACCCCGTACAGGCATCCCTGGTTGACCACCCCCAGGAGTAATTGTCGACTCATTCACAAGTCGTCTTACCTCCTTGGACGTGACCAGGAAACTTATCGATAGGTCAGCGTGGCACCATGCCGACGATTGGCGACTCTATGGCGTGTCACCGGTCCGCAGCAACACAATCCGCCGGACCCGGCCCGATGTGTCGGCAATCGAACGCCTCGCTGTCAAGGGTGCACAGCGACCAAGCCGCACATTTCACCGCTGCACGAAACGGGTAAAGGGTTACGTTCGGCGCGAGTTGCGCAAGGGCCTCACAAGTCCCGATACACGTCCGGCCGGACCTTGCGCGGCAAGGTCCGGCCGGAGTCCCGATGTTGACGAAGTCGGTTGACCCGTCAGCCGAGGAGCGTGCTCAGCTCGACGTGCGGGAGACCGTGCGCCTCGGCCACCTCGCGGTAAACCACCTGTCCCTCATGGGTGTTGAGGCCCTTGGCCAGCGCGGCGTCGCGGCGCAGGGCGTCGGCCCAGCCACGGTTGGCGAGCTCCACGATGTAGGGAAGCGTCGCGTTGGTGAGCGCGTAGGTGGAGGTGTTCGGGACCGCGCCGGGCATGTTGGCGACGCAGTAGAAGACCGAGTCGTGGACCAGGAAGGTCGGCTCCGCGTGGGTCGTCGGACGCGAGTCCTCGAAGCAGCCGCCCTGATCGATTGCAATGTCGACAAGTACACTTCCGGGCTTCATCTTGGCGACGAGCTCGTTGGTGACCAGCTTCGGGGCCTTGGCTCCGGGGATCAGCACGGCGCCGATGACGAGGTCGGCCTCGACGACGGCCTTCTCCAGTTCGAAGGCGTTGGAGACGACGGTCTTCACCTTGGTGCCGAAGATCTTGTCGGCCTCGCGGAGCTTGTTGATGTCGCGGTCGAGCAACGTGACGTGGAAGCCGAGGCCCACGGCGATCTGGGTGGCGTTCCAGCCGGAGACGCCGCCGCCGATGACGACGGCCTCGCCGGCGTGGGTGCCGGGGACACCGCCGGGGAGCACGCCGCGGCCGCCGACCGAGCGCATCAGGTGGTACGCGCCGACCTGCGGGGCGAGGCGGCCCGCGACCTCGGACATCGGGGCGAGCAGCGGGAGCGCGCGGTTGGCGGTCTCGACCGTCTCGTAGGCGATGGCGGTGGTGCCGGAGGCCAGCAGCGCGTCGGTGCACTCGCGGGAGGCGGCGAGGTGCAGGTAGGTGAAGAGCGTCTGGTCCTTGCGGAGGCGGTGGTACTCCTCGGCGACCGGCTCCTTGACCTTGAGCAGCAGGTCGGCGGCGGCCCAGACCTCGTCGGCGGTGGCCAGGATCTGCGCACCGGCGGCGACGTACTCCGCGTCGGGGATGGACGAGCCGACGCCGGCGTCGTGCTCGATGACGACCTGGTGGCCGTGGCGGACGAGCTCATGCACTCCGGCGGGGGTGATCGCCACCCGGAACTCGTTGTTCTTGACTTCGCGGGGGATGCCGACCTTCACGTCGATCACGGTCCTTGGCTTGGCTCGGAGGGTTATCCGGGCACAGCGGTGCACACCCGGACATATACAGCATAAATGGAGACGCCACGAAGGAACGCGGCAGAGCCAGTCTAATGAAGGACTTCGCGCTGTCTAGCCTTACAAAGCCTTAATTTTCTGTCGAAGCACTACGGATTTCGTAGGCTGAGGCCTCCTCGCCCAGCAATCTGTCGGCAGCGCCCCGGTGCAACCGGGCCGCCGCGGGATCCCCGAGCCGGTCCAGCGTGTCCGCCAGCCGCAGCTGGAGCGCGGCCTGAAGCCGCACGTCACCGGCGCTCCGGGCCAGCTCGACGGCCTCCCGGCAGGTCTGGAGCGAGTCGTGCGGCCGGCCCGCGTACTCCTGGACCCGAGCGGCCTCACTGAGCGAGCGCGCCTGGGCCGCCGGATCGCCGAGCCTGCGGTGGCCGGAGGCGGCGGCGCGCCAGTTCCGCAGGGCTTCGCCGTACCTCCCGGCGTACGTGTGGACCGCTCCGAGCCGTCCGTAGAGCCGGGCCTCGTCGGCCCGCTCCCCCTGGGTGAGCCGCTGGGAGAGCGCCCGGCCGTACCAGTCGGCGGCCCGGTGGTAGTCCCCCAGCTCCTCGTACGCGCCGCCCACGGATTCCATGGCGCGGCCGGTGGCGTACAGGTCCTTCGCGGCCTTTCCGGCGTCCAGCGCGGCCCGGTAGCGGGTCAGCGCCTCCCGGGTGCGGCCGGTGCGGGCGTCCAGGTCGGCGAGGTTGAGCAGGGCGGCCGCCTGTTCGCGGGGCAGCTCGCGGCGGAGCGCCACGTCCAGGACGAGACCGTGCAGCCCGTACAGCTCGGGGGCGGCCTCCTCCGTCCCCCGGTGCGCGGCCAGCGCCCGCACCAGGGCCGCCACCAGGCGTCGCGCCAGGGTGTCCAGCTCGCCGTCGGCCACGGCGAGCCGGGCCGATGCGAGCAGGGCGGGCTGGCGGACCCGCAGCCAGGCGCCCGCCTCCTCGGCGTTCGGGAAGCGCAGCGAGCGGGGCAGTCCGGCGACCTTGCCGCGGGCGGCGGACCCCTCGGGCTCGGCGATCGCACGGCAGGCCTGGAGCCGGCGCACGGTCCGCTCCAGCATCCGGGCGCGGGCGAGCTGGATCTCGGCCGGGCGGTCCCGGTCCTCCAACAGCGCCCGCAGCATCGGGGCGAGGCAGCCGGGCACCGCGTACTGGGGGTGGGCCGCGCCGTCCGTCCGCAGCAGCCCGAGCTTCACGAAGTCGTCGAGGGTGGCGCGGGCGGCGGAGACCGAGCAGCCGGCCAGCGCGGAGGCGGTGTGGGCGTCGGCGAGTCCGGCGGGGGCGAGGGCCAGCAGACGCAGTATCCGGGCGGCGGTCTGCGGCAGCGAGTCGTGGACGAGCCGGAAGGCGCGGGCCAGCGGACGGGCGCCGACGGGCTGCTGCTCATCGGGGTCGGGCAGCTCGTGCAACTGCCCCGCGACATCGGCGACCGAGGCCATGGGGTTCGCGGCGAGCAGGCCGCCCACCAGGGCGAGCGCCGCGGGCTGCCCCCCGCACTCCTCGGCCAGCCGCTCCGCGGTGCGGGGGTCGACGGTGATGCGGACCTGCCCGATGGCGCGGGCCAGCAGCCGCACCGCCGCCCCCTTCTCCAGTCCGCCGAGGGTGCAGGGCCGTACGTCGGGGATACCGGTCAGCGGCCCGGTCGCGGTGGCGAGGACCAGACAGTCGGGGTTCTCCGGGAGCAGCGGGTCGACCTGTTCGGCGTCGGCCGCGTCGTCGAGGACCAGGACCGGGCGGCGCCCGGCCAGGGCCTCGCGGACCAGCTCGGACAGTTCGTCCTCGTCGGCGCCGGGCGGGACCGCGATCCCGAGGAGGCCGAGGATCTCGCCTGCGGTGCGTTCGGTGGGGACCCGCTCGCCGTCGGGGTCGGTGAGGCCGACCCGGAGCACCCCGTCGGGATAGTCGCCGGAGCCCGTGCCCGCGACGGCCCAGGGCAGGGCGCCCGTGGCGGCCCGGGCGGCCCCGGCGGCGTCGGTTCCGGTGAGCGCCCCGGCCAGCTCCTCGGCGAGCGCGCTGCGGCCGGAGCCGGGGCGGCCCGCGATGAGCAGGACCCGGGCGCGGGGGGCCTTGCGGCCGGCCAGGGTGTCCAGTCCCGCGCGCTCGATGTCCGCGCGCAGATCCTTCAACTCCCGTTCGCGGCCGAAGAATCGGGGTGGGGCGGCGCCGGACTGCTCCTCGGCCCCCGGGGCCTTCGCCGGACCGCTGGTGTCCACCGCCTGATCGGTCACGAGCCACGCTCCACTTCGCTGCACGCGATGCCCGCCGGAACTCCGGTCGGGCGCGGTTCGAGCGTAGTTCAGCGGCGGGGACGATCACTGCGGAGCGAGGCGGGACCGCCCCCGATATCCCCCGATCGGATCAGCATCTCGTATGACCGATCAGGGGCGGAGCGCGGCCGGACGGACTGTCAGGCCTCGAAGGGCCGGGCCGGCCACGGCGCTTCGGCCGGGCGCAGCGAGTCGACGCCGTCGCCCGCGCGGACGGCGGTGAGCGCGAGCACCCCGACGACCAGGCAGTTGTTGTGCAGGTCCCCCGCGACGACCGAGCGGACCAGCTCGTCCAGCGGCACCCGGGCCTGCTCCATGTCGGCCTCCTCCTCGGCGACCGCGTACCGCTCGCCCTCCGCCTCGGAGAGATCGCGGGCCAGGAAGATCCGCACGGCCTCGTCGCAGCCGCCGGGCGTGGTGTAGACGTCGGTCAGCACCCGCCAGTTCTCGGCCTTGACGTGCGCCTCCTCGTACAGCTCGCGCTGGGCGGCGTGCAGGGGGTTCTCGCCGGGGATGTCGAGCAGTCCGGCCGGGATCTCCCAGAGCCGGTGGCGTACCGGGTGGCGGTACTGGCGCAGTACGAGGACCCGGTCCTCGTCGTCGATCGCGAGGACGGCGACGGAGCCCGGGTGGACCTGGTAGTCACGGCCGTGGACGGAGCCGTCGGGCATCACCACCTGGTCGGTGCGGACGCTGGTCTTGTTGCCGGTGAAGGGGGTCACCGTCGCGGTGACCTGCCACTCCTCGGGCGTGTCCTGGATACCCATGTGCCTACGTCCTCCCACGAACCAAAAGGAAACCGGGGCACCGATCCGTAGCGGATCCGTACCCCGGTCAACCGTAATGCCTCGGTGTTACGCGTCCGCGCCCTTCGCGGCGGCGACCTGGCGCGCGACGGCGGCCTTCACCAGACCCGCGAAGAGCGGGTGCGGGCGGGTCGGGCGCGAGCGCAGCTCCGGGTGCGCCTGGGTGGCGACCAGGTAGGGGTGGACCTCGCGCGGGTACTCGACGTACTCGACGAGCTTGTTGTCCGGGGAGGTGCCGGAGAAGACCAGTCCGGCCTTCTTCTCCAGCTCGGCGCGGTAGCCGTTGTTGACCTCGTAGCGGTGGCGGTGCCGCTCCTCGACGTACGGCTCGCCCGCGTAGGCCTCCCGCACGACGGAGCCCTCGGCGAGCTTGGCCGGGTAGAGGCCGAGCCGCATGGTGCCGCCGAGGTCGCCCGCGCCCTCGACGTAGGCGAGCTGCTCCTCCATCGTCGAGATGACGGGGTGGGAGGTGGCGGCGTCGAACTCGGTGGAGTTGGCGTCGGGGATCTCGGCGAGGTTGCGCGCCGCCTCGATCACGATGCACTGGAGGCCGAGGCAGAGGCCGAGCAGCGGGACCTTGTTCTCACGGGCGTAGCGGATGGCGCCGACCTTGCCGTCGACGCCGCGCTCGCCGAAGCCGCCCGGGATGCAGATCGCGTCCACGTCACCGAGGTGCTCGGCCGCTCCGGCGGCGGTGCGGCAGTCGTCGGAGGTGACCCACTTGACCTTGACCCGGGCCTTGTTGGCGAAGCCGCCGGCGCGGATCGCCTCGGTGACGGAGAGGTAGGCGTCGGGCAGGTCGATGTACTTGCCGACCAGGGCGACGGTGACCTCGTGGTCGGGGTTGTGGACCCGGTCCAGCAGGTCGTCCCAGGTGGTCCAGTCGACGTCGCGGAAGGGCAGGTCGAGCTTGCGCACGACGTAGGCGTCCAGGCCCTCGGTGTGCAGCACCTTGGGGATGTCGTAGATCGACTTGGCGTCGATGGCGGCGACCACGGCGGCCTCGTCGACGTCGCACATCAGCGAGATCTTGCGCTTGATGGCGGTGGGGACCTCGCGGTCGGCGCGCAGCACGATGGCGTCCGGCTGGATACCGATGTTGCGCAGGGCGGCGACCGAGTGCTGGGTGGGCTTGGTCTTCAGCTCGCCGGAGGGGCCGATGTAGGGCAGCAGCGAGATGTGCACGACGAAGACGTTGTCCCGGCCGACCTCGTGGCGGACCTGGCGGACGGTCTCCAGGAACGGCAGCGACTCGATGTCGCCGACCGTGCCGCCGACCTCGGTGATGACGACGTCCACGTCGTCGGTGGCCATGCGGCGGATGCGGTGCTTGATCTCGTTGGTGATGTGCGGGATGACCTGGACGGTGTCGCCCAGGTACTCGCCGCGCCGCTCCTTGGCGATGACCTGGGAGTAGACCTGGCCGGTCGTCACGTTGGCGGAGCCGTCGAGGTCGACGTCGAGGAAGCGCTCGTAGTGGCCGATGTCCAGGTCGGTCTCGGCGCCGTCGTTGGTGACGAACACCTCACCGTGCTGGAACGGGTTCATCGTGCCGGGGTCGACGTTGAGGTAGGGGTCGAGCTTCTGCATGGTGACCCGCAGGCCCCGTGCCTTGAGCAGGGCACCCAGGCTGGAGGCAGTCAGACCCTTGCCGAGGGAGGAGGCGACACCCCCGGTGACGAAGATGTGCTTGGTCGTCGTGGATGTGGGCTGCATAGCCAAAGGGGGCTCCCGTGGTCGCGATTCTGAGGTGCGAACGGCAGCCGAACCGGGGATTCCGGGGGGTGCCGTCGCTGCGGTTCGGGGGCCTCGTCCGCTGTCAGAGACGACCACCGTCCACGGGCTACCAGGGTAACAGCGACGGCGGGAGGCTGCTTCCGGCCACACCCTGCACAGAGGCGTCACACCATCACCCCAGTCATTTCACGTCCCACCCGATCAGCTCAGAGATCTTGCGGGCACCGTCGCGCGGATCTTCGTGGTGCGTCGTATCCTGCTCAAACACTCGCTGCCGAGACGGCCGGGCGGCGGCACCACCCAGGCCGCCCACCGGTACAGGAACTCGTCGGATCTTCCCGGGTGAAAGACCCTACGACCCCCTTGACCCGCAGTAAGCGCCCTTTGACGGGGCGACATGGCCGTTCGACTGGAGACGCACGTGGCCGGGCGCATCGAGGATTACGCACTCATCGGAGACATGCAGACCGCAGCCCTGGTCTGCCGGGACGGCACAGCGGACTGGCTGTGCCTCCCCCGCTTCGACTCGCACGCCGTCTTCGCGGGGCTGCTGGGCACCGAGGAGCACGGCTTCTGGCGCCTGAGCCCCGCGAGAGCGGAGGGAACGGAACCAGCCTCCGCCGACCGGCGGCGCTACCGCGGTGACTCCCTCATCCTGGAATCGGAGTGGGACACACCGCGCGGCACCGTACGGGTGACCGATTTCATGCCCCCGCGTGACGGCGCGCCCCAGCTCATCCGGATCGTGGAGGGTGTCAGCGGCCGGGTGCCGATGCGCTCGGAGCTGCGGATGCGGTTCAGCTACGGCCGGGTGACGCCGTGGGTGCACAAGGTCGACAACCGTACGGTCGCGGTCGCCGGGCCCGACTCGGTCTGGCTGGACACCGAAGCGGAAACGTATGGCCAGAATCTGACCACGTACTCCGACTTCACGGTGGGCCCCGGCGACCGGGTGGCGTTCACGATCAGCTGGCAGCCCTCGCACCACGAGCCGCCCGCCCTCCCCGAGCCGGAGAACTCGCTGGAGGCGACGGAGAACTTCTGGCGCGAATGGGTCGAGCAGTGTACGTACCACGGGCCCTACCGGGAGGCGGTCGTCCGCTCCCTGATCACGCTCAAGGCCCTCACGTACGCGCCGACCGGCGGCATCGTCGCAGCGCCGACGACGTCGCTGCCCGAGGAGATCGGGGGCGTACGGAACTGGGACTACCGCTACACCTGGCTGCGGGACGCCGCGATCACCCTCTCCTCGCTGCTGCGCACCGGCTACCGGGAAGAGGCCCGCGCGTGGCGTGAGTGGTTGCTGCGGGCGGTGGCGGGCGACCCGGAGAACCTCCAGATCATGTACGGCATCGCCGGCGAGCGTGAGCTCGGCGAGGCGGAGCTGGACTGGCTGCCCGGTTACGAGAACTCCACCCCGGTCCGCGTCGGCAACGGCGCCGCCAACCAGCTCCAGCTGGACGTGTACGGCGAGGTGACCGAGGCACTGCACCTGGCGCACATGACGGGTCTCACCCGCAACGACTACGCCATGGGCCTCCAGCTGAAGCTGATCGAGTATCTGGAGAAGCACTGGGAGGAGCCCGACGAGGGCATCTGGGAGGTGCGCGGCCCGCGCCGCCACTTCGTGCACTCGAAGGTGATGGCGTGGGTCGCGGTCGACCGGACGATCAAGCTGGTCGAGTCCGGTGACGTCGAGGGCCCGCTGGAGCGGTGGTACGAGCTCCGCGACGACATCCACCGGGACGTCTGCGAGCGCGGCTACGACAAGGAGCGCAACACCTTCACCCAGTCCTACGGGTCGAAGGAGCTGGACGCCTCCCTGCTGCTCATCCCGCAGATGGGCTTCCTGCCGCCGGACGACAAGCGCGTCATCGGCACGATCGAGGCGATCCAGCGGGAGCTGTCCACGGAGGACGGCTTCATCCTGCGCTACCCGACCGAGGGCGAGGACGCGGGCGTCGACGGTCTGGAGGGCGACGAGGGCGCGTTCCTGGCCTGCTCGTTCTGGATGGCCGACGACCTCGCGATGATCGGCCGGGTCGACGAGGCGCGCCAGCTGTTCGAGAAGCTGCTGTCGCTCCGCAACGACCTGGGCCTGCTGGCCGAGGAGTGGGACTCGAACCTCCAGCGCCAGGTGGGGAACTTCCCGCAGGCGTTCAGCCACGTCCCGCTGATCGACACGGCCCTGCGGCTGACGGCCAGCGGCGCGTACGTGGGCTGAGGCTGAGGCTGAGGCGTGACCGAACCGCCCATCGCGCTCCTCAGGGCGCGGTGGGCGGTTCGGCTGTGTACGCCCGGTGCAGCGTCTGAAGGAACCGGGGCGCCGCGGGCAGGTCGGTGGAGCCGATGCGGTGGACGGGGATCCCCGGGGTCCAGGAGTTCATGACGGCCGCACCGGCGAGGGCGGGCAGGTCGTCGGGGGTGACCGGGGCGACCCGCTGGCCGATGCCGAGTGCGTCCAGTTGTCTGCGGACGATGCCCAGGGTCGTACCGGTCAGGATCCGGGCCTCGGGCCACACCACCGACTCGCCGTCCCAGAACACCAGGTTCCAGATGGTCGCCTCGCTGAACCGGCCCTCCCGGTCCAGGAAGGCGGCGTCGTCGAAGCCGTCGGCGACGGCCTGCCGGAGCAGGTGCGTCTTGGCCACCTCGCCGACGTGCTTGATGTGCGGCAGGAACCGTTCGTGTTCCATCGCTGCCAGGGCGAGCGGGCCGTCGGGGCCGGAGGACGGCGGGCCGGTCCGCACCAGCAGCGTCGGTTCCCCCTCGGCCGCGGAGAACTCGCCGGCCGTGGAGGAGACCGTGGCCGTCAGCGACATGTCGGCCGGTCCTTCGTCAAGCGCCGTACGCAGACGGGCGCGGACCACGTCCTCGGGCAGGGCCCGGCCGAACAGCTCCACCGACGCGGACCGCAGCCGCTCCAGATGGAGGTCCAGGCCCCGGATCCGCCCGTCGCGGATCTGTGCGGCGGTGAAGTGGGCATGGCCCGAGAAGGCGAGCGGTCCCAGGTCGTCGGTGGTCGCCGGACGGCCGTCGAGGTGCGCGATGTGCGGGGAATCTTCGTTCATGGCACGGACGTTAGGGCTTGACACCGGTGTCAAGGTCAAGCGTCGAGGGCGGGGCAGGCATGCTGATCGGGGAGTTGTCGCGGCGGACGGGCGTCAGCGCACGGTCGTTGCGGTATTACGAGGCGCAGGAGCTGCTGGAGGCGCGGCGCGGGACGAACGGCTATCGCGCCTACGACGAGGACGCGGTCGCCTCCGTACGGAAGATCCGGGCGCTGCTGCGGGCCGGGCTCTCCACCGAGGTGATCCGTCAGGTGCTGCCGTGTGCCAGGGGCGAGCAGGCGGACTTCGACTGGTGTGCGGAGCTGCGGGCGATCCTGGACGGGGAGCTGGCGGACCTGGACGAGCAGATCGAGGCGTTGCGGCGGAGCCGGGGGGCGTTGGTGGGGTTGCTGGCCGAGCGGTGACGGCCCGACCACGGCATCCACGCCTCCCCTGCCATGCGCACCCGGCCTCCCGGGCGGTAGCGTCCTGAACAGGACAGTCCGGATCAGGACGACCGCCCGGGAAGCGGGCAGGGCACCAGGGGAAAGCGGGCCGGGTACGTGGAAAGCCACAGCGGAATCACCGTGCAGCGGGCGCTGGAGCTGCCGGGGCTGCGCGCCGGGCTCCCGGAGGTGGTGGCCGGCGCCGACCGGCTGAACCGTACGGTGCGCTGGGTGCACGCGGGCGAGGTCCCGAACATCGCCTCGCTCCTCAAGGGCGGCGAGCTGCTCCTGACGACCGGTCTCGGCCTGGGTGCCCGCCCCGCCGAACAGCGCGCCTTCGTCCGCCGTCTCGCCGACCGGGGCATCGCGGCCCTGGTGGTGGAGCTGGGCCCGCGCTTCGGCCGACTGCCCGCCTCCATCGTGGACGCCGCCCGCGCGGCCGGTCTTCCGCTGGTCCAGCTGCACCGCGAGGTGCCGTTCGTCGCGGTGACGGAGGAGGTGCACACCGAGATCGTCAACGGGCACTACGCGCTGCTCCAGCAGGCGGAGGAGGTGCACCGGCGCGCCACCCGGGCGCTCCTGGACGGCGGCGGGGTGCCGCAGGTCCTCGGGATCCTCGCCGACTTCACCGCCAACCCGGTCTTCCTGGAGACGCCCGACGGCCAGCTCCTGTACGCGGCGTCCACCGGGACAGGGCCGGTCGGCGCGGACCCGCTCCAGGTCTGGGAGGGCATGCGCGGCGACCGGGCGGCCCGGGAGTCCCCGCCGACCGGTGCGCTGCTCGTGGACGTGCCCGGCGGCGGGCCGGAGACCGGTTCGGTGCGGGCGCGGCTGGTGCTGCTCGCGGTGGCCGGGCCGCTGGCGACCGTGCACCGGATGGCGGCGGAGCGTGCGGCGGGCCTCCTGGCGGTCGTGCTGATGCAGGCCCGGCAGGAGGAGGAGCTGGCCGCCCGGGGCCGGGGCGACTTCCTGACCGACCTGGCGGAGGGCCGGATCGCCCCGGAGGACGCCCCCGCCCAGGCCCGGGTGCTCGGCTTCCGCCCCGGCGGGACACCGCTGCTCCCGGTCGTGATGCGGCTGGCGCCCGAGCTGTCCCCGTCGGGCAACTGGGCGCTGCTGGCCCGTGCGGTGCTGGAGGAGCTGGCCTCGGTCGGGGTGCCGGTGCTGCTCGGCGTACGGCCCGTGGAGGGGCGGGTTCCGCTGCTGCTGGGGCTGCGGTCGGAGGGCGAGCGCACGGCGGTCGCGGACCGGGTGGCGGCGGCGCTGCGGGCGGGCGTGGAGCGGGCCGGTCTCGACCGGGCCGGAGCCCAGCACCCGGTGGTCGTGGTCGGCGTCGCGGGCGGCTGGGCGGCGGCGGGCGCCGGGCTGCGGCACGCGTCGGAGACGGCGACGGCCGCGCAGGGCCTGGACGACCGGCCCTGGTACGACGCCCGGCGGCTCGACATCGATCTGCTGCTGTGGCGGCTGCGGGACCATCCGGACCTGGCGGCGTTCGTGAACCGGGCGATCGGCCCGCTGCGCGAGCACGACCGCACCTCGCGCCCGCCGCTGCTGCCGACGCTCCAGGCGTATCTGGCGCACGCGGGCCGCAAGGCGGAGACCGCCCGCGAGCTGCACCTCAACCGCCAGACCCTCTACAACCGGCTGGCCCGGATCGGCGAGCTGCTGGGCACGGACCTGGACGACCCGCAGACGGTGCTGGCGCTGAGCCTGGCGCTACGGGCCCGCCGCCACACGACCTGAAAGGGCCGGGGTACGCACAGGCTCAGCGGCCCCGCCCCGTCGCCAGCGGCTGCGCCAACTCGTCGTAGACGCTGAGCACATGGGCGATCGTGTCGTCCTCGGTGGGCCAGCCCGCCGCCTGCACCCGCCCGGCCTCGGCGAGCCGGGTCCGGGCCGCCGGGTCCCCGAGCAGCCGCACGACCGTACGGGCGAGGGCCTCGGCGTTGCCGTACGGCACCAACTCAGCTGCCTCACCGACCAGTTCCGGCACACCACCGACCGCGGTGGCCACCAGCGGCACCCCGGACCGCAGCGCCTCCTGCGCCAGCAGGGAGCGGCCCTCCCACCGGCTCGGCAGCAGGGCCAGATCGGCGGCGGCGACCAACTCCCCCACCCCCTCCCGCGACCCGATGAGGGAGACGGGCAACTCCTCTTCCCTGATCCGTCGTTGCAGGGCCTCCCGATCACGCCCCTCCCCCGCGATGACGAGCAGCGGCACGGGGTCCAGCCGCCGCCAGGCACGGGCCGCGTCCAGCAGGGCGTCGAACCCGTGATGCGGTACGAGACTGCCGACGGCCATCAGCAACGGCCGGTCCACCGCTCCCAGTTCGGCCCGCACCTTGCCCGCGTCGACGGCCCCGTCCGGGTGCGCGGGCGGGACGGCGGCGGGGGCGAGCCGGGCATCGCGGGCGCCCCGCTCCCGGGCCAGGTCCACCAGGTCGGAGGAGGGGGCGAGGACCACGGCCGCCGCCCGTGCGGCACGCCGTTCCAGCAGGTGCAGGATCTGGCGGCGGGCGCCTTCCGCGTACCGGCGGGTGTGCCAGGTCGTCACGAGGGGCACGGTGCGTCCGCTCAGCGCGAGGGCGGTGCGGGCGGCCGCGTGGAGTCCGTGGGCGTGGACGACGTCCGCCCCCGTGCAGGCGGCGCGCAACGCGGCGACGGCGGCCGGGTCGCTACGGCGGGGCACCGGCAGGAAGCGGGCTCCGGTCGCCGTGAAGTCGTAGGCGCGGTCCACGGCGGCCGGCGCGCAGACGGTCACCTGCACCCCGCGCGCCACCAGCCCGGCGGCCAGCGAACCGACGTGCGCGCTGCTGCCCGCACTGCCGCCG
This sequence comes from Streptomyces rubiginosohelvolus, assembly GCF_014649875.1. Lineage (GTDB taxonomy): Bacteria > Actinomycetota > Actinomycetes > Streptomycetales > Streptomycetaceae > Streptomyces > Streptomyces rubiginosohelvolus. The sequence continues at coordinate 112,522 of NZ_BMTW01000020.1, forward strand.
CCCAGGACTTGGACCGTACGCAGCTGTGACACGTTGATTGGCTCCCCGGGGCTCCGGAGTCGGCGGAACAAGGACAGCGCCAAGGATGCCAGCCCGTACGCACGTTCCGGCACTGGCGGAACGTTGCTGCCGCTTCCACGGCGACAACCGACCACACCGCATCACCCTCACGGGTGAATCACGGGTGAATGAGGGGACGCGGGGTTGCCGTCATCCTGGGAGGGGGCGGGCACGGGCGAAGGAACCCCGCCCGCACCCGCACCATCGCACCGGACCGAACCCGAGCGCACCGCGCCGGACGGCACCGCGCCCCCGGACCTCACCCGTCGGCGCGCGCCGTGGCCAGCAGCTCCTCGGCGTGGGCGCGGGCCGTCTCGGAGTCCTCCTGGCCCGCCAGCATCCGGGACAGCTCCCGGACCCGGTCCTCGCCCTCCAGGACGGTGACGCCGCTGCGGGTCACCGAGCCGTCCACGGTCTTCTCGACCAGCAACTGCCGGTCGGCGAAGGCCGCGACCTGCGGCAGGTGGGTCACGACGACCACCTGCGCGGACTTGGCGAGCTTGGCGAGCCGGCGGCCGACCTCGACCGCCGCCTTGCCACCGACGCCCGCGTCGACCTCGTCGAAGAGATACGTCGGTACGGGGTCGGAGCCCGCGAAGACGACCTCGACCGCGAGCATCACCCGGGACAGCTCACCGCCCGACGCGCCCTTGGCGATCGGCCGGGGCTGGGCGCCCGGGTGCGGGGCGAGGAGCAGTTCCACCTCGTCGGCGCCCGAAGGGCCGTAGAGGACGCTCCGCCCGCCGATGTCGATGCCGGACGCCTCGTCCGCCGCCTCGGTCTGCCGGACGGCGAAGGAGACCCGGGCGTGCGGCATGGCGAGCGAGGCCAGTTCCTCGGTCACCGCATCGGCGAACCGGGCGGCGGCCTCCGTACGCGCGTCGGTCAAAGCCTGCCCGAGCACGGAGAGTTCGGCCCGTAGCGCATCGCGCTCGGCGGTCAGCTCGCCGATCCGCTCGTCGTCGCCCTCCAGCTCGGTGAGCCGGCCGGCGCCCTCCTGGGCCCAGGCCAGCACGGCCGCGATGTCCTCGCCGTACTTACGGGTCAGGGCGGTCAGCGCGGCCCGGCGCTCCTCCACGACGGCCAGCCGCACCGGGTCGGCGTCGAGCTGGTCGGCGTACCCGGCCAGCTCGCCGGAGACATCGGCGAGCAGGATCGAGATCTCCCCGACCCGGTCCGCCAGCGCGGCCAGTGCCGGGTCGTGGGCCCGGACCCCGTCCAGGGCCTGCCCGGCGGCGGCGACCACGGTGGTGGCGTCGACGCTCTCCGGGTCCTCCGGGTTCCCCGCCAGCGCGGTGTGCGCGAGGGAGGCGGCGGAGGCGAGGGCCTCGGCGTGCCCGAGCCGTTCCGCCTCGGCGGCCAGCTCGACGTCCTCCCCCGGCAACGGCTCGACGGCGGCGACCTCGTTCAGCCCGAAGCGCAGCAGATCCGCCTCCTGGGCCCGCTCCCGGGCCCGGGTGGTCAGCTCTTCGACCTCCGTGGCGACGGCGCGCAGCCGCCGGTAGGCCGCCGCGTACTTGGCGTGCGGGACCTCCACGCCGTCCCCGGCGTACCGGTCCAGGGCGCCCCGCTGCCGGGCCGGCTTGAGCAGGCCCTGCTGGTCGGTCTGGCCATGCACGGCGACGAGTTCGTCCGCCAGCTCGGTCAGGACCCCCACCGGCACGGATCTGCCGCCGAGATGGGCCCGTGAGCGCCCTTCGGCCGAAACGGTACGGCTGATGAGCAGCGCACCGTCGTCGAGTTCCGCCCCGGCCTCCTCGGCCCGCAGCGCCGCCGCGTCGCCCTCGGACACGGTGATCCGGCCCTCGACGACCGCGGCCTTGGCCCCGACCCGTACGAGAGCGGGGTCCGCGCGCCCGCCGAGCAGCAGCCCGAGGCTCGTGACGACCATGGTCTTGCCCGCGCCCGTCTCACCCGTGACCGCGGTGAAACCGGGTGACAGCTCCACCACCGCGTCGTCGATGACTCCGAGCGACCGTATCCGCATCTCCTCCAACACGGACATGACCTTACGAGGTCCCGGGCCGGACGCGCGACGGCCCCCGCTCCCGGATTCACTCTCCCGGGTAGGACGGGGGCCACGGACGCTCCCGGTGACCGTCAGTGCGGCAGCCCCCGCCACCCCGAGACGGGCAGCGCGAACTTCGCCACCAGACGGTCGGTGAACGAGGCCTGGTGCAGCCGTGCCAGCCGTACGGGCACCGCGCCGCGCCGCACCTCGACCCGGGCGCCGGCGGGCAGCTCCACGGTCCGCCGGCCGTCGCACCACAGGACCCCGTGCGGGGTGTGCGGCTGGACCTCGACCGCGAGCACGGACGTGGGCGAGGTCACCAGCGGCTTGGCGAACAGCGCGTGGGCGCTGATCGGGACCATCAGCAGCGCCTCGACCTCGGGCCAGACGACGGGCCCGCCCGCCGAGAAGGCGTACGCCGTCGAACCGGTCGGGGTCGCGCAGACGATCCCGTCGCAGCCGAACCCGGTGACGGGACGCCCGTCGATCTCCAGGACGACTTCGAGCATCCGCTCGGGCGACACCTTCTGCACGGCCGCCTCGTTGAGCGCCCAGTCGCTGTGCACGACATCGCCGTTGCTGTGCACGAGGACGTCGATCGTCATGCGCTCCTCGACCTCGTAGTCGCGGGTGACGACCCGGGAGACCACCTTGTCGAGGTCGTCGCGCTCGGCCTCGGCGAGGAAGCCGACGCGCCCGAGGTTGACGCCGAGCATCGGCACCCCGGAGGCGCGGGAGAACTCCGCGCCGCGCAGCAGGGTGCCGTCACCGCCGAGGACGATCAGCAGCTCGCAGCCGTCCACGGCGGAGGGGCTGGTGTCGGTGACCGTCTCCACGGCGTCCGGCAGCGGCAGATCGGCCGCCTCGGCCGCCGAGACCCGTACGCCGAGCCCGTTGCGCAGCAGGCCCTGCACGACGAGCTCAGCGCTGCGGATCGCGGCCGGGCGGCCGGTGTGCGCCAGGAGAAAGACAGTTCGTGCCGTCTCGGTCGTCACATTCGTCGTCAACGGGGCCCCTCCGCCACTGCACGGTCGACATCCGCGGGATCCAGCTCAGGTGCGCCGGCCCGCAGCCACAGAAAGTACTCGACGTTGCCCGAAGGCCCGGGCAGCGGACTGGCCGTCACCGCGCGGACGCCGAGCCCGAGCTCCCAGGCCCGCCGGGCCACTTCGCGTACGGCTTCGGCGCGCAGCTCCGGGCTCCGCACCACTCCGCCGCTGCCGAGCCGCTCCTTGCCCACCTCGAACTGCGGCTTGACCATGAGGACCAGGTCCGCGTCGGGCGCGGCACAGCGGGCGAGGGCGGGCAGCACGAGGCCCAGCGGAATGAAGGACAGATCCCCCACCACCAGGTCGACCGCCTCCCCGTCGATGCCCTCCAAGGTCAACTCCCGCACGTTGGTACGGTCCTTGACGACGACCCGTTCATCGGACTGCAGCGACCAGGCGAGCTGCCCGTAGCCGACGTCCACGGCGACGACCTGCCGGGCCCCGGCCCGCAGCAGCACATCGGTGAACCCACCGGTCGACGCCCCGGCGTCCAGCGCCCGTCGCCCCTCCACGGTCAGCCCGAGCGGGACGAAGGCGGCGAGCGCCCCGGCCAGCTTGTGCCCGCCGCGCGAGACGTAGTCCGGGTCGTCGTCGTCCTGGGTGACGACGATCGCGGCGGCCGTCTCGACCTGGGTGGCGGATTTGGTCGCGGTGGTCCGGCCGACGGTGACGCGCCCCGCGGCGATCAGCTGGCTCGCGTGCTCGCGCGAGCGGGCGAGCTTGCGGCGTACCAGCTCGGCGTCGAGGCGGCGACGTGCCACTCCTGCCACGTTCGGTTCAGCTCCTGTGGTCGTGCGTGTTGTCGTACGCGGATCGGGCTCCGGGTGCGGCCGCGGTCCCGGGCGGCCCGGGTACGGCGGCCGGACGGGCGTCCAGCGAGGTCAGCTCGGCCCGCAGCCCACGGTGTACATCCTCGTACACCTCGATGTGCCCGTCCGCCGGGAGGTGGTCGGCGTCGGCGAGCCGCTCCAGCCGGGCGTCCACCGCGGCATGGCCGGTGGGGGTGCGCACGACCCCGAGGGGCGCGGGCCCGGCGGGCTCGAAGGAGGGCGCCGCGGCGGCCGGCTCCCCGCCCACCGGCTCAGCGGGCGTGCTCACGGGCGGTGTCCCCGCCTCCGGCGTCCAGTCGCTCATGCCGAAACGCTACCGCGACCGGCCGGTGTACCGTCGAGCACGATGGCGACCATGGCGGAGTGCCGCAGCGCACTCGACAGACTTTCCGACAACCTCGCAGCCGCCGAGGGCGACGTGCGCAGCGCGGCTGCCCTCGACCGCTCGCTGAGCTGCCACATCAAGGATCTCGACATCACGTTCACCGGCCGGCTGGCCGATGGCCGGATCCGGGTGGCGGACACGGTCGAGGGACCGCCCAGGGAGAAGGCCGAGATCAGGCTCGCGATGACGGGCGACGATCTGGTGGCCCTGGTGGACGGCGACCTGAACTTCGCGAAGGCGTGGGCATCGGGCCGCGTACGCCTGGAGGCGGGCTTCAGGGACCTGCTGAAACTGAGATCGCTGCTGTAGGAAGCTGCAGGAAATCAAGCCCGTCCGGCGATTGAGGACAAGCCTTTCAGGCGGCAACCTTCCGCGCCTTGCGTGCCGCAGGCACGACCAGCGGCGTCCCCGTCTCCGGATCGTCGATCACCTGGCACCGCATCCCGAACACCCGCTCCACCAGCTCCGCGTCGACGATGCCCGAGGGCGCCCCCTCGGCGACGATCGCCCCGTCCCGCATCGCGATGAGATGCGTGGCGTACCGCGCGGCGTGGTTCAGATCGTGGAGCACGGCGACCAGCGTGCGCCCCTGCGTCTCGTGCAGTTCGGCGCACAGGTCGAGGACATCGATCTGGTGCTGGATGTCGAGGTACGTCGTCGGCTCGTCGAGCAGCAGCAGCGGCGTCTGCTGGGCCAGCGCCATGGCGATCCACACCCGCTGGCGCTGACCGCCGGACAGCTCGTCGACGTAGCGCTCGGCCAGCTCGGCCACCCCGGTGGACTCCATGGACTCGTTCACCACCCGCTCGTCCTCCGGCGACCACTGCCGCAGCAGCCCCTGGTGGGGGTAGCGGCCGCGGGCGACGAGGTCGGCGACGGTGATCCCGTCGGGGGCTATGGAGGACTGCGGCAGCAGCCCCAGCGTCCGGGCGACCTTCTTCGCGGGCAGCTGGTGGATGGTCTGCCCGTCGAGCAGCACCTGCCCCTGGCTCGGCTTCAGCATCCGGGCGAGGGCCCGCAGCAGGGTCGACTTGCCGCAGGCGTTGGGGCCGACGATCACGGTGAAGGAGTTGTCGGGAATCTCGACCGAGAGGTTCTCGGTGATGACCCGCTGGTCGTAGCCGAGGGTCACCGATTCTGCGGTGAGGCGCTGCATGGTCGTACTCCCGGAGTTGGTGAGGTGAAGCGGTACGGCGCGGGGCACGGGCGGACCACCGAGCAGCACCAGGTTAGGTTAACCTATCTTCCTCTTTGTGCCACGGGTCCCGGCGACCGCCCCACACGCTCAACGCCCTGACGAAGAAGGGGCGTCCGGTTCAGAACTGGAGGCCGGTTCAGAGCTGGAGGCCGGCGATGGCCTTCCCCGTCTCCAGCCCGCACACACCCGCACCGGCGAAGGCCCAGGCCGCCGCACAGAGCGCCCGCAGCCCGTCGAGCGCGTCGCCTTCCCCGTCCAGGGCCAACGCGTCCCCGCGCACGGCGGCCGTCCAGCCCCCGCAGCGGTACGCGTCCCCGTCCGGGATCACCTCGGGCTGCCCGGTCAGCAGCCCCCGCAGGTCCCGGTCCACATAGGTCGGCCGGTGCTCCGGCGGGGCGGCGAGGAGCTGGGCCGCGTCGGTCACCCCGGTCAGCACGAGCAGCGAGTCCACGCCCCCGTTGAACGCCCCCTCGATGTCCGTGTCCAGCCGGTCCCCGACGACGATCGGCCGCTTCGCCCCGGTCCGCAGCACGGTCTCGCGGTGCATCGGCGGCAGCGGCTTCCCGGCCACCTGCGGCTCGGCCCCGGTGGCGATCCGGACGACCTCGACCGCGGCCCCGTTGCCGGGGGCGATGCCCCGGGCGCTCGGGATGGTCAGGTCGGTGTTGGACGCGAACCACGGCAGCCCGCGCCGAATGGCGAAACTCGCCTCGGCGAACCGTCCCCACGGCATGTCCGGCCCGCCGTACCCCTGGACCACGGCGGCCGGGTCGTCGTCCGCCGACTCCACCGGCTCAAGACCCCGCTCCCGCAGCGCGACCCGCAGCCCTTCGCCGCCGATCGCCAGCACCCGTGCCCCGGGCGGCAGTTGGTCGGCCACCAGCCGGGCGACGGCCTGGGCGGAGGTGATCACGTCGGAGGGTTCGGCGGGCACGCCCAGCTCCGTCAGGTGCTCCGCCACCGCGTCCGGCGTCCGCAGGGCGTTGTTGGTGACGTACGCGAGGTGCATGCCCCCGGCCCGCGCGGTGGCCAGCGATTCCACGGCGTGGACGATGGCCTCGCCGCCCGCGTACACCACCCCGTCGAGGTCGAGGAGAGCGGTGTCGTACGCCTCGCTCAGCGCCGTGGCACTCCCCGACGGCCGAACGCCGTCCTGCTGGTGGCTCATATGGTTCGCTCCTCTTCGCTCTGCTTCTGCCCCGATCATCGCGTATGCCCCAAGCACACATACGATGCCCTGATGAACACTTCAGGTCCCGTCGACCAGGGGCTGCGGCTGATCCCGTTCCGCGGACTGCGTTACGTCCCCGAGCGGGTCGGCAGCCTTGCCGCCGTGACCTCGCCCCCGTACGACGTGGTCGTCCGGCCGGACGGGCTGCACCACCTGGAGTCCGCGGATCCGCACAACATCGTGCGCCTCATCCTCCCCCAGGCCGACACGGCCCGGGACCGGCACCGGCAGGCGGCCGACACGCTGGACCGCTGGCTGGCCGAGGGGGTCATCGCCCCGGACCCGGACCCGGTGCTGTACGTCTACGAGCAGCGCAACGACGAGATCCTCCAGCGGGGCCTGATCGGCGCGCTGGCCCTCTCCCCCGCCGCCGAGGGGATCGTGCTGCCCCATGAGGACGTCATGGACGACGTCGTCGCGGACCGCGCGGAGCTGATGCGTACGACGGGGGCCCATCTGGAACCGCTGCTGCTGACGTACCGCGGCGACGGGAGTACGCCGACGGGCGCGGGCGCCGTGATCGACCGCACGGTTCTGCGGGAACCGCTGCTCGCCACGACCACGGAGGACGGCTTCCGGCACCGGCTGTGGGCGGTGACGGACCCGTCGGACCGGCGCGAGATCGAGACAGACCTGGCCCGGCGCCAGGCGCTCATCGCGGACGGCCACCACCGCTGGGCCACCTACCTCCGGCTCCAGCGGGAGCAGAGTGCCCCGGGCCCCTGGGACTACGGCCTGGTCCTCCTCGTCGACACGGCCCGCCACCCGCTCCAGGTCCGCGCCATCCACCGCCTCCTGCGCGGCCTGCCGGTCTCCCGGGCCCTGAAGGCGCTCACCGGCCATTTCCGCGTCCAGCGGGTCGAAGGGCCGCTCCCCCGGGCCCTCGACGCCCTGGCCGAGGCTGCGGCCGCCGGCAACGCGTTCCTCCTCGCCGGCGACGGAGGCTTCCACCTGGTGGACCGCCCCGACCCGGCCCTGCTGGCCCGCACCGTCCGGGCGGACCGGCCCGACGCCTGGCGCACCCTGGACGCGACGGTCCTGCACTCCGCGCTGCTCGACGAGGTGTGGCGGATCCCCGACGCGCCCGAGCACATCGGCTACATCCACGACACGGCGGCAGCCGTCGAACAGGCGGAACGCCTCGACGCCACGGCGGTCCTGATGCATCCCGTACGCGAAGAGGTCGTCCGGGACCTGGCCCGGCAGGGCGTGACGATGCCCCGCAAGTCGACATCGTTCGGCCCGAAGCCGGCCACGGGCCTGGTCATGCGGAGCCTCACCCTCGACTGACCACCCGCTGACGAAGCCGACGAGCTCACGAAGAAGGGGCGGCACTCCGGTCGGAGTGCCGCCCCTTCTTCTCATGTCAGTCTTCTCATGTCAGCGATCAGGCCTTGGCGGAACCGTCCTCGGGGCCGTCCTCGTCACGAGGCGCGGCCTCGCCGGCCGTGTCCGTCTCGTCGTCACCGAGGACGTCGACGAACTCCACGCCGTCCAGCTCGGCGAGCCGGTCCGACGCGTCCGTGGCACCGTCCTTGTCGGCCTCCAGCGCCTTCCCGAACCACTCCCGGGCCTCGTCCTCGCGCCCGGCCTCCAGCAGGGCGTCCGCGTACGCGTACCGCAGACGCGGGGTCCACGGCTGTACGGAGCTGGACGCCAGCTCGGGGCTCTGGAGCGTCACGATGGCGGCGTCGATCTGGCCCATGTCGCGTCGGGCCCCGGCGGCCACGAGCCGCATCTCGACCTGCCCGGCCTTGTCCAGCTTCTGCACCTCGGGCTCGCCGGCCATGGCCATCGCCCGCTCGGGCCGCCCGAGCCCGCGCTCGCAGTCCGCCATGACGGGCCACAGCTCCACGGACCCGGTCATCCGCCGGGCCGCCCGGAACTCGGCGAGCGCCTCGGCGTACTTCTGCGTCGCGTACGCCGCGAACCCGGCCGCCTCACGGACGGCGGCGACGCGGGACGCGAGCCGGAGCGCGATCCGGGAGTACGCGTACGCCTCCTCGGGGTCCTCGTCGATCAGCCGGGCCACCATGACGAGGTTGCGCGCGACATCCTCGGCCAGGGTCTTCGGCAGGCTCATGAGCTCCTGGCGTACGTCCTTGTCGATCTCGTCGCCCGTGACGTCGTCCGGAATCGGCAGCCGCTTGATCGGCTCGCGGTCGCGGTCACGGTCCCGGTCATCGCGCCCCCGGAATCCGCCACGGTCCCGGTCGTCACGCTGGCCACCGCGGTACCCGCCCCGGTCGTCGCGGCGGAACCCACCGCCCCGGTTGTCGTCCCGACGGAACCCGCCACCGCGGCTGTCGTCACGTCGGAAGCCACCACCGGAACCGCCCCGGTCCCGGTCACGGTCACGGTCGTCGCGACGGAAGCCGCCGCCGGAAGGCCGGTCGTCGTCGCGACGAGAGCCACCCCGGTCGTCACGCCGGTCGAAGCCACCGCTGGGACGGCCACCCCGGTAATCACGCCGGTCGAAGCCACCGCTGGGACGGCCACCCCGGTCATCACGCCGGTCGTCACGCCGATCGAAGCCACCGCTGGGGCGGCTACCCCGGTACCCACCACGGTCGTCATCACGACGGGGCCCACGGTCACGGTCCCGGTCGTCACGACGGAAGCCGCCGCCAGAGGGCCGGTCGTCGTCACGACGGGGACCGCGCGGGCGGTCGTCACGCCGGTCGAAGCCACCACCACGGTTGTCATCGCGACGGAACCCGCCGCCGGAGCCACCACCACGGCTGTCATCACGGCGGAAGCCACCACCAGAAGGCCGGTCGTCGTCACGACGGGGGCCGCGCGGGCGGTCGTCACGCCGGTCGAAGCCACCACCACGGTTGTCATCGCGACGGAACCCGCCGCCGGAGCCACCACCACGGCTGTCATCACGGCGGAAGCCACCACCAGAAGGCCGGTCGTCGTCACGACGAGGGCCGCGCGGGCGGTCATCGCGCCGGTCGAAGCCACCGCTGGGGCGGCTACCCCGGTACCCACCACGGTCGTCATCACGACGGGGCCCACGATCCCGGTCCCGATCCCGGTCGTCACGACGGAAGCCGCCACCGGAAGGCCGGTTGTCGTCCCGACGGAACCCACCGCCGGAACCGCCACCCCGGTTGTCATCGCGACGGAACCCACCGCCTGAGCCACCACCGCGGTTGTCGTCACGGCGGAAGCCGCCACCGCTCGGCCGGCTGTCGTCACGGCGCGGGCCGCGGTCGCGGTCCCGGTCGTCGCGGCGGAAGCCGCCACGGTCGTTGTCGCGTCGAGGTGCGCCGGAACCGGACCGGTCGTCACGACCACCGCGGTAACCGCCCCTGTCACCGCCGTCCCGGCGACGCGGCTCGCGCTCCGGACGGTCGTCGGGAGAGTTGGTGGACATGGGTGTGACTCCTGTCTTCGGGTACCACAGACATTCTCGCGCAGCCGACCGGCCGACGCGCTTCGGAAAAACAAAAGGACCCCTGGTCCCAGCGTGAACGCTGGGACCAGGGGTCCTTGAAAGATTGTTCGGCGGCGTCCTACTCTCCCACAGGGTCCCCCCTGCAGTACCATCGGCGCTGAAAGGCTTAGCTTCCGGGTTCGGAATGTAACCGGGCGTTTCCCTAACGCAATGACCACCGAAACCCTATCGGGTTCTAGCGAACAAGCACACTCTTCAATTAAGTAGTGAAACTGTTCAACCGGTGCGATAACTGTTCGCAACCCGGGAACAACACAGTGGACGCGAGCAACTGAGGACAAGCCCTCGGCCTATTAGTACCAGTCAGCTCCACCCGTTACCGGGCTTC
>NZ_BMTW01000020.1:123248-126330 GCF_014649875.1 Streptomyces rubiginosohelvolus
GCCATGCCCTTGGCAGGACAACTGGCACACCAGAGGTTCGTCCGTCCCGGTCCTCTCGTACTAGGGACAGCCCTTCTCAATATTCCTACGCGCACAGCGGATAGGGACCGAACTGTCTCACGACGTTCTAAACCCAGCTCGCGTACCGCTTTAATGGGCGAACAGCCCAACCCTTGGGACCGACTCCAGCCCCAGGATGCGACGAGCCGACATCGAGGTGCCAAACCATCCCGTCGATATGGACTCTTGGGGAAGATCAGCCTGTTATCCCCGGGGTACCTTTTATCCGTTGAGCGACAGCGCTTCCACAAGCCACTGCCGGATCACTAGTCCCGACTTTCGTCCCTGCTCGACCCGTCGGTCTCACAGTCAAGCTCCCTTGTGCACTTACACTCAACACCTGATTACCAACCAGGCTGAGGGAACCTTTGGGCGCCTCCGTTACTCTTTAGGAGGCAACCGCCCCAGTTAAACTACCCATCAGACACTGTCCCTGATCCGGATCACGGACCCAGGTTAGACATCCAGCACGACCAGAGTGGTATTTCAACGACGACTCCACAACCACTGGCGTGGCCGCTTCAAAGTCTCCCACCTATCCTACACAAGCCGAACCGAACACCAATATCAAACTATAGTAAAGGTCCCGGGGTCTTTCCGTCCTGCTGCGCGAAACGAGCATCTTTACTCGTAGTGCAATTTCACCGGGCCTATGGTTGAGACAGTCGAGAAGTCGTTACGCCATTCGTGCAGGTCGGAACTTACCCGACAAGGAATTTCGCTACCTTAGGATGGTTATAGTTACCACCGCCGTTTACTGGCGCTTAAGTTCTCAGCTTCGCCACCCCGAAAGGCAGCTAACCGGTCCCCTTAACGTTCCAGCACCGGGCAGGCGTCAGTCCGTATACATCGCCTTACGGCTTCGCACGGACCTGTGTTTTTAGTAAACAGTCGCTTCTCGCTGGTCTCTGCGGCCACCCCCAGCTCAAGCAGCAAGTGCTATCACCGGTGATGGCCCCCCTTCTCCCGAAGTTACGGGGGCATTTTGCCGAGTTCCTTAACCATAGTTCACCCGAACGCCTCGGTATTCTCTACCTGACCACCTGAGTCGGTTTAGGGTACGGGCCGCCATGAAACTCGCTAGAGGCTTTTCTCGACAGCATAGGATCATCCACTTCACCACAATCGGCTCGGCATCAGGTCTCAGACTCATGTTGTGCGGATTTGCCTACACAACGTCCTACACCCTTACCCCGGGACAACCACCGCCCGGGCTGGACTACCTTCCTGCGTCACCCCATCGCTTACCTACTACAAGTCTGGTTCATCGGCTCCACCACTACCCTCAACTCCGAAGAGATCGGGCCGGCTTCACGGACTTAGCATCGCCTGATTCAGTACTGGGCGTTTCAAAGCGGGTACCGGAATATCAACCGGTTGTCCATCGACTACGCCTGTCGGCCTCGCCTTAGGTCCCGACTTACCCTGGGCAGATCAGCTTGACCCAGGAACCCTTAGTCAATCGGCGCACACGTTTCTCACGTGTGTATCGCTACTCATGCCTGCATTCTCACTCGTGAACCGTCCACAACTCGCTTCCGCGGCTGCTTCACCCGGCACACGACGCTCCCCTACCCATCCCAGCCCCCGTTGGGGGTACATGCTGGAATGACACGACTTCGGCGGTACGCTTGAGCCCCGCTACATTGTCGGCGCGGAATCACTTGACCAGTGAGCTATTACGCACTCTTTCAAGGGTGGCTGCTTCTAAGCCAACCTCCTGGTTGTCTCTGCGACTCCACATCCTTTCCCACTTAGCGTACGCTTAGGGGCCTTAGTCGATGCTCTGGGCTGTTTCCCTCTCGACCATGGAGCTTATCCCCCACAGTCTCACTGCCGCGCTCTCACTTACCGGCATTCGGAGTTTGGCTAAGGTCAGTAACCCGGTAGGGCCCATCGCCTATCCAGTGCTCTACCTCCGGCAAGAAACACACGACGCTGCACCTAAATGCATTTCGGGGAGAACCAGCTATCACGGAGTTTGATTGGCCTTTCACCCCTAACCACAGGTCATCCCCCAGGTTTTCAACCCTGGTGGGTTCGGTCCTCCACGAAGTCTTACCTCCGCTTCAACCTGCCCATGGCTAGATCACTCCGCTTCGGGTCTAGAGCGTGCAACTCAAACGCCCTGTTCGGACTCGCTTTCGCTACGGCTTCCCCACACGGGTTAACCTCGCTACACACCGCTAACTCGCAGGCTCATTCTTCAAAAGGCACGCAGTCACGACTGACAGCACAAGTGCTGACAGCGACGCTCCCACGGCTTGTAGGCACACGGTTTCAGGTACTATTTCACTCCGCTCCCGCGGTACTTTTCACCATTCCCTCACGGTACTATCCGCTATCGGTCACCAGGGAATATTTAGGCTTAGCGGGTGGTCCCGCCAGATTCACACGGGATTTCTCGGGCCCCGTGCTACTTGGGTGTCTCTCAAACGAGCCGTTAATGTTTCAGCTACGGGGGTCTTACCCTCTACGCCGGACCTTTCGCATGTCCTTCGCCTACATCAACGGTTTCTGACTCGTCTCACAGCCGGCAGACTATGAAAGAGAGATCCCACAACCCCGCATGCGCAACCCCTGCCGGGTATCACACGCATACGGTTTGGCCTCATCCAGTTTCGCTCGCCACTACTCCCGGAATCACGGTTGTTTTCTCTTCCTGAGGGTACTGAGATGTTTCACTTCCCCTCGTTCCCTCCACACTGCCTATGTGTTCAGCAGCGGGTGACAGCCCATGACGACTGCCGGGTTTCCCCATTCGGAAACCCCCGGATCAAAGCTTGGTTGACAGCTCCCCGGGGACTATCGTGGCCTCCCACGTCCTTCATCGGTTCCTGGTGCCAAGGCATCCACCGTGCGCCCTTAAAAACTTGGCCACAGATGCTCGCGTCCACTGTGCAGTTCTCAAACAACGACCAGCCACCCACCACCCCGTCCTTACAGACGAGTTCACTGGGGCCGGATCAGAAGGAACAACCATAATCGGCCGTACCCTCAGATACCCAACAACGTGCCCGAC
>NZ_BMTW01000021.1 GCF_014649875.1 Streptomyces rubiginosohelvolus
AGAGCGGAACAACCGGTCGGAATAAGACCCGTTGTTCACAGCGTCCTCGCTGTGTATTTCAAAAGGAACCGCGTCCCGACCGAACGGCCGGAGACGGGGTATCAACATATCTGGCGTTGACTTTTGGCACGCTGTTGAGTTCTCAAGGAACGGACGCTTCCTTCGGTCCCGTATCACCGGGGCCCTCCGGGCGCTTCCCTTCGTCTTTACTTCTTTGTCTTGCTGTCCTGCGTTTCCGACTCTATCAGACTCTTTCGTGTCCGATTCCCGGTCGAAGCGGGCCGTACAGTTTCGCTTTCCAGGTTCTTCGCTTTCGCGTTTTCCCTTTCCGGCGAGTCCGACTCTATCAGATCCTTTCGGGCCTGATTCCCAGTCAGCGGGGCTTGTCTTCCCGGCTGTTGGGCCGTTCCGACGAGTGAGACTTTAGCGGAGTCCTGGGCCCCGACGCTAATCGGGGGCGTCCCTTCGAACGCGGATTCCTCATTTCGCGCAGGCACACGAAAAGGCATGCGACGTGAAGTCGCGTGTCTTCTCGTGGTTACTGCGGAAAGGCTGTCCGGGGACCGACCGGGGTCGGCGCTCACGTCGGACAACTCGGAGCACACTACGGACCTGCCGGGGGCGTGTCAACCCCCGGCCGGAGCCGTGGGTCAGCCGTTGCCGGAGGCCAGTTCGCGGCTGCGGTCGCGGGCTGCCTCCAGCGCGGCGATGAGGGCCGCCCGCACCCCGTGGTTCTCCAGCTCGCGGATCGCGCTGATCGTGGTGCCGGCCGGACTGGTGACGGCCTCGCGGAGCTTGACCGGGTGTTCGCCGCTGTCCCGGAGCATGACGGCGGCGCCGATGGCGGCCTGGACGATGAGGTCGTGGGCCTGGGCGCGGGGCAGGCCGAGCAGGATGCCCGCGTCGGTCATGGCCTCGACCAGGAAGTAGAAGTAGGCGGGGCCGGAGCCGGAGAGGGCGGTGGCCGCGTCCTGCTGGGACTCCGGGACGCGCAGGGTCTTGCCGACGCCGCCGAAGATCTCCTCGGCGGTGGCGAGGTGCGCGCCGGTGGCGTGACTGCCCGCCGAGATGACGGACATCCCCTCGTCGACGAGGACCGGGGTGTTGGGCATGACCCGGACGACCGGGGTGTCCGGGGTGAGCCGCTCCTCGATGAACGTGGTGGTGATGCCCGCGGCCGCGCTGATGACCAGACGGTCGGCGGTGACGTGCGGGGCGAGTTCGTCGAGGAGCTTGCCCATGTCCTGCGGCTTGACCGCGAGGATGAGGATGTCGGCGTTCTTGGCCGCCTCCGCGTTGGTGACGGACTCGACCCCGTACCGCGTGTGCAGTTCCTGGGCCCGGTCGCTGCGGCGGGTGGTCACCAGGATGTCGGCCGGTCGCCAGCCCGCCCGGATCATGCCGCTGAGCAGAGCCTCGCCGATCTTGCCGGTGCCGAGGACTGCGACTGTCTGGGTCATGTGTTCACCTTCCGGGCGGTGCTGGGCCGTGCGGTGCTGTGGGCCGGTCTGTTGCTGCTGCCCGTCATCCTCGCATCGGGGCTCTCACGGCGTACGGCGGCGGAGGGTGATCGCGCCGACGCAGAGGACCAGCAGGGCACTGCCCGCGACCACGGAGATGTCGCGGACGAAGTCGCCGGTGATGTCGGGGTGCTGGAGGACCTGGTTCATGCCGTCGACGGCGTACGACATGGGCAGGACGTTCGAGATCGCCTCCAGGACCGGGTGCATCGCCTCGCGCGGGGTGAACAGGCCGCACAGCAGGAGCTGGGGGAAGATCACCGCCGGCATGAACTGGACCGCCTGGAACTCGGAGGCGGCGAACGCGGAGACGAACAGGCCGAGCGCGGTTCCGAGCAGGGCGTCGAGCAGGGCCACCAGGAGCAGCAGCCAGGGGGACCCGACGACGTCCAGGCCCAGCAGCCAGACGGAGACGGCCGTGGCGAGGGCCGACTGGACGACCGCGACCGCGCCGAACGCGAGGGCGTACCCGGCGATCAGGCCGCCTTTGCCGAGCGGGAGGGCGAGGAGGCGTTCCAGGGTGCCCGTGGTGCGTTCGCGCAGGGTGGCGATCGAGGTCACCAGGAACATCGTGATCAGCGGGAAGATCCCGAGGAGCGAGGCTCCGGTCGCGTCGAAGGTGCCGGGTGCGCCGTCGAAGACGTAACGGAGCAGGGTGATCAGCAGGACCGGGACGATCACCAGGAGCGCGATCGTGCGGGGGTCGTGGGTCAGCTGGCGCAGGACGCGGCCCGCGGTGGCGGTCATCGGGGGGCCTCCTCGGTGGTGAGGGGTGCGGCGGTCTTGCCGGTCGGATGCTCTTCGGTCGGGTCTTCGTCGGTCGCGCGATCTCCGGGTCGGTCCGTGTCGGCCCGGTCCGTGTCCACGAGGTGGAGGAACGCCTCCTCGACCGTGGCCGTGCCGGTGCGGTGGCGCAGCGCGTCGGGGGTGTCCTCGGCGAGGATCCGGCCGTCGCGCATCAGGAGCAGGCGGTGGCAGCGTTCGGCCTCGTCCATGACGTGGGACGAGATGAGGATCGTGGTGCCGCGGCCGGCCAGGCGGTGGAAGAGGTTCCAGAGGTCCCGGCGGAGTACGGGGTCGAGCCCGACGGTCGGTTCGTCCAGGACCAGCAGGTCCGGGGTGCCGAGCAGGGCGACGGCCAGCGAGACGCGGCTGCGCTGGCCACCGGAGAGCGCGCCGGCGAGGGCGTCGGCGCGGGTGGTCAGGTCGACGTCGTCGATGGCGCGGGTGACGGCCTCGCGGCGGGCGTCCCGGTGGGCGCGGCCGGGGTGCAGGACGGCGGCGAAGTAGTCGAGGTTCTGCCGGACGGTGAGGTCGGTGTAGACGGAGGGCGCCTGGGTGACGTAGCCGATGCGGGGACGCAGGGCCGGGTCTCCGGCGGGGTGGCCGAGGACGTCGAGGACGCCGGTGACCTTGGCCTGGGTACCGACCACCGCCCGCATGAGGGTGGTTTTGCCGCAGCCCGAGGGGCCGAGGAGGCCGGTGATGGAGCCGGAGGGGACGGTGAAGTCGAGGGCGCGCAGGACGGTGCGGGTGCCTCGGACGACGGTGAGGTCGCGGGCCGCGATCGCCGAGGTCGGTGGTGGGGGTGCGTCCGGGGACGGGTGTGCCGTGGGGGCGGTCGGTGCCGCCCCGGGTTCGTAATTCATCATGTGATGAATTATTCGCGCGACAGGGCTGCCCGTCAAGAAGGAGGGGGACGGAAGCGGCCCGGCCCGCCGACGTGTGTCGGCAGGCCGGGTCGTGTGCGCGGTGCGCGGGGCTTCGGGCGCCTCAGCCGCGCTTCGGGCGCTTGCGGCCGGCGGCCTTGCGGGCCGCCGGGTTGCCGGTACGGGTCGAGCGGCGCTTCTCGAACTGGGCGCGGGCCTTCTCGTACTCGGTGCGGCGCAGCTTCTCGCCCGGGGCCTCGGTGAGCGAGCGGACGAAGTAGGCGAGGAGCGAGCCGATGAAGCCGATGGACTTGAGGCCGCGCAGGGCGTCCTCGCGGGACGGGTCCCCGGGGCGGGCGCCGAAGCCCTCCCAGGTCTTGCGGAACGCGATGGCGCTGCAGATCGAGAACATCGCGATGACCAGCACCCCGACGAACCCTCCGACCTCCGCGATCTCCAGTCCCTCGTAGGCGAAGCGCAGGACGAAGCAGGCGGCGACCGCGGCGGCCAGGGAGCCGACGGCGACGCCGGCGCGGCGGAGCCCGTAACCGCCGTCGTGGTCGACCCACGTCGTGCCGAAGAAGCGGATCGGCTCGGGCTGCGGCCCCGGGGCCGTGGCCGTGGGGGGCGGGGTGCCGGGGGCTGCGCTGTTCTCGCTCACGGGGTCGATTATCCCCCGCCGCCCCCGGCACCCCGGGTGGTGCCGTCAGTCGCAGCGCGGTGCGATGTAGCCGTCACGCCCCGTGTAGACGTACACGTCCGCGACGAACTGGCCGTTGGCGATGTTGTCCCAGAGGTTCGACGTGCCGTACGGGCCGGTGACCCGCTCCCCCGGCTTCTGGCAGTAGATCGGGATCTTCTGCCCGTACGGCAGGGTCCGGACGATGCGATAGCTGGTGCCCGGTCCGGTGCGGACGTTGACCCGGTAGCCCGGGGCGATCGGGTAGCGGGTGCCGGACGCGGTGGTCTCCACCGTGAGTTCCTCGGCCGCCGCCGGTTCCTGCGTGTGCTCTTCAACGCCCATGTGGGCCTCCCCCGTTGAGATGTCCCGTACGCGCCGGTGCGTACGACGCGCAGGCTAGCAAGCGCCGTGCCTCTCGCACGCACCATCGACTAGGCTCCGTGCGTCGCATGCGCACGAACACACGGGGGTGGGCGATGCCGCCGCTGCGAGAGCCCGGAGCGCATCCGGAAGCGGAGTTTCCGCAGTACGCCGGCGCCTACCGTCTCGAAGCCTGTCTCGGCTCGGGCGGCATGGGGGTCGTGCATCTGGCGCGCTCGGCCTCGGGGATGCAGCTCGCGGTGAAGGTCGTGCACGCGCCGTATGCGGCGGACCCCGAGTTCAGGGCGCGCTTCCGGCAGGAGGTGGCGGCCGCTCGGCGGGTGAGCGGGGCGTTCACCGCGCCCGTCGTCGACGCCGATCCGGCGGCCGACCGGCCCTGGATGGCGACCCTCTACGTGCCCGGGCCCACGCTCGCCGAGCAGGTGAAGCGGAACGGCCCGATGGCCCCCGCCGCGCTGCGCAGGCTGACCGCGGGGCTGGCCGAGGCGTTGCGGGACATCCACCGGGCGGGCGTGATCCACCGCGACCTCAAGCCGAGCAACGTGCTGCTGACCGACGGGGGCCCCAAGGTCATCGACTTCGGGATCTCGCGGCCGTACGACAGTGATCTGCGCACCGAGACCGGCAAGCTGATCGGGTCGCCGCCCTATATGGCTCCCGAGCAGTTCCAGCGGCCGCGCGAGGTGGGGCCGCCGGTCGACGTGTTCGCGCTGGGGGCCGTGATCGTCCACGCGGCGACGGGCCGGGGACCGTTCGACTCGGACAGCCCGTACATCGTGGCGTACCAGGTGGTGCACGATCAGCCGGATCTGGGCGGGGTGCCCGAGGAGCTGGCCCCGCTGGTCGCCCGGTGCCTGGCGAAGGACCCGGCCGAGCGGCCGACGCCGGACGAGGTGATGGCGGCGCTGGGGCCTCCGTCGTACGAGGCCGAGGCGTTCGTACCGGCGCAGCGGCGGCGGGCGGTGGTCGCGGCGGCGGTGCCGGCCGTGCCGGACGGGGAGCGGGACGGTTCGGAGGAGGACACGCATGTGCGGGCCGCGCCGCCGGTCCGCCGCCGGTGGCTGCCGCGCGCCCGGCTGGTCGTGGCGGCGGCGGTGCTTCTGCTGGTGGCGGGCGCGGGGGCGTATGCGGTGTGGGGCGGCGGCGGAGGCCGTACGGGGACGAGCCCTCCCGGACCGGAAGCGGAAGCGGAAGCGGGCAAGCCGAAGGCCGGGGGTGCCGTCGCTCCTTGGCGTACCGAGCTGCGGACCTCCGGGAGCGGCACGCCCGTCTGTGCCGGAGCCGGGGGCGGGGGCGCGTTGTACTGCTCGGTGGCCGGGACCGGCACGGTGAGGATCGACCCGGCGGACGGGCGCGTGGTGTGGACGGCCCGGTCCTCCTCGGACGGGAGCGCCCATGCTCCGATCGTCTCGGGGGCGGTCGTGCTGGCCGGCGGCCCGGACGGGAAGCTGCGCGCGCTCGACCCGGTGAAGGGGACCGCCGTCCGGGACACCTCGCTGTCCGCGGGCCCCGGGGCGGCGTTCCCGGCGGGCGACACCCTGCTGGCCGTCGCGGACGACGGGACGGTGACGGCGCTGGACGGGGCGAGCGGGGCGTCCCGCTGGAAGAAGCCGCTGGCGGGGCATGTGCGGCCGGACTTCGCGCTGTACGACGGTGGGTCCGGGCTCGCCTACGCCTTCGAGCACGCGCCCTCGGGTGCGTCGACCCTCGTCACGGCGGTGGACGCGGGGAGCGGGCGGGCGTCCTGGCAGCGGCGGCTGGACGGGGTGCTGACGCCGGTCTCCACGGCCGGGGCCGGGGAGCTGGTGCTGACGGCGATGGACGAGAACTCGGACACCGCCGCGCTGGTCCGGTACGCCCCCGCGTCCGGGGTAGCCGCCCGGATCGCGCTGCCCTTCACCCTGGACGGGCCGCAGGTGGTCATGGCCGGGGATGTCGCGTACCTGCTGGGGCGGGGCGGTTCGCTGCTGGCCGTCGACACGGGGGCGGACGGCGGTGCGGGGGCGGAGCTGTGGCGGCTGGAAACGGGGGTCGGCCGGGCGTCCGCTCCGGTGCTCGGGGAGGGCGGGCACCTGTACTTCTCCGCGGCGGACGGGCGGTTGCTGGCGGTCGACACGGGGCGGGGGGCGCTGGTGGGGCAGACCCGGGCCCGGCTGAGCGGGGGGAAGCTGACGTATGCGTCGGATCTGCCCGCGCCGGTGGTGGCGGGGCGGATGGTAGTGGGGGCGGCGCCGGACGGGTCGGTGTTCGCGGTGGACGGGGCGGAGCCGGGGGGCTGGTGAGGCCGCGCGGGTGTTCCCGGGGCTCTGCCCCGGGCCCCGCTCCTCAATCGCCGGGGGGCTTGAATGGGTTGCCCGGAGCCGCGGCATGGGGCGGCCCCTCCGCTGACAGCACCAGCGGAGGGGCCGGAATGTTCACCGGAGCGGCTGGTGAAGCCGGTCCGCCGTCGGGTCCCCGGGGCTCTGCCCCGGACCCCGCTCCTCAATCGCCGGAGGGGCTTGAATGTGCCCGGGCGGCAAGGGCGTCAGCCGAGCTTCGAGATGTCGCGGACCGCGCCCCGGTCCGCGCTCGTCGCCATCGCCGCGTAGGCGCGCAGCGCCGCCGAGACCTTGCGGTCGCGGTTCTTCGGGGCGTACACGCCGTTCAGCGCCTCACGGCGGGTGGCCAGTTCGGCGTCGTCGACGAGCAGCTCGATCGAGCGGTTCGGGATGTCGATGCGGATCCGGTCGCCGTCCTCGACGAGCGCGATCGTGCCGCCGGAGGCCGCCTCGGGCGAGGCGTGGCCGATGGAGAGGCCCGACGTACCGCCGGAGAAGCGGCCGTCGGTGACCAGGGCGCAGACCTTGCCCAGGCCCCGGCCCTTGAGGAAGGAGGTGGGGTAGAGCATCTCCTGCATCCCGGGGCCGCCGCGCGGGCCCTCGTAACGGATGACGACGACGTCGCCCGGCTGGATCTCCTTGCGGAGGATCTTGTCGACGGCCTCGTCCTGCGATTCGCAGACGACGGCGGGGCCCTCGAAGGTCCAGATCGACTCGTCGACTCCGGCCGTCTTCACGACGCAGCCGTCCTCGGCGAGGTTGCCCTTGAGGACGGCGAGGCCGCCGTCCTCGGAGTAGGCGTGCTCGACGTCGCGGATGCAGCCGCCCGCCGCGTCCAGGTCGAGGGTGTCCCACCGCTCGGACTGGGAGAACGCGGTCGCGGAACGGACGCAGCCGGGGGCGGCGTGCCACAGCTCGACGGCCTCGGGGGACGGGGAGCCGCCGCGGACGTCCCAGTCCTTCAGCCACTCGGCGAGGGTGTCGGAGTGCACCGAATGGACGTCCTCGTTGAGGAGGCCGCCGCGGTGGAGTTCGCCGAGGAGGGCGGGGATGCCGCCGGCGCGGTGGACGTCCTCCATGTAGTACGTGCCGCCGGGGGCGACGTTGGGGGCGACCTTGGCGAGGCACGGGACGCGGCGCGAGACCTCGTTGATGTCTTCGAGGTCGTAGGCCAGCTCGGCCTCCTGGGCGGCGGCCAGCAGGTGCAGGATCGTGTTGGTCGAGCCGCCCATGGCGATGTCCAGCGCCATCGCGTTGTCGAACGCGGCGCGGGTGCCGATGGAGCGCGGCAGGACCGTGGCGTCGTCCTGCTCGTAGTAGCGCTTGGTGATCTCGACGACCGTGCGGCCGGCCTCCTCGTACAGCGCCTTGCGGGCGGTGTGGGTGGCGAGGACGGAGCCGTTGCCGGGGAGGGAGAGGCCGAGGGCCTCGGTCAGGCAGTTCATCGAGTTGGCGGTGAACATCCCGGAACAGCTGCCGCAGGTGGGGCAGGCGTTCTCCTCGATGCGGAGGATGTCCTCGTCGGAGATGGACTCGTCGACCGCGTCGCTGATCGCGTTGACGAGGTCGAGTTTTCGCACGGTCCCGTCGACGAGGGTGGCTTTGCCGGCCTCCATCGGGCCGCCGGAGACGAAGACGGTCGGGATGTTGAGGCGCATCGCGGCGTTCAGCATGCCCGGGGTGATCTTGTCGCAGTTGGAGATGCAGATCAGGGCGTCCGCGCAGTGCGCCTCGACCATGTACTCCACGGAGTCGGCGATCAGGTCGCGGGAGGGCAGGCTGTAGAGCATGCCGCCGTGGCCCATCGCGATGCCGTCGTCCACGGCGATGGTGTTGAACTCGCGCGGGACCGCGCCCGCCGCCTGGATCGCCTCGGAGACGATCCGGCCGACCGGGGCGAGGTGGGTGTGGCCGGGGACGAACTCGGTGAACGAGTTGGCGACGGCGATGATCGGCTTGCCGATGTCCGCGCTCGCTACGCCCGACGCGCGCATAAGGGCGCGCGCGCCCGCCATGTTGCGTCCGTGGGTGACCGTGCGGGACCTCAGCTGGGGCATCGTCGCTCGCTCCTTCGGCAGGGGACCTGCCTCCGACAGTTGAAGAAAAGGCTGTCTTCGAGCGTACGCCCCGGATCCAAGATCTGGACAGCCTGTCCGGATTGCGGGACGCGGTGGTCGCTGGGTGGTCACCCCGCTCCGCCGCTTCAGCCCTCGCCCAAGTATCTCTGGAGCGTGGGCGCCACCATCGCGACGATGTCCTCCGGGTCCGCGGAGGCGAGCGGCTCGGCGCGGACCACGTAGCGCAGCATCGCGATGCCGAGCATGTGCGAGGCGGCCAGCTCGGCGCGGAGGGTCGGGTCCGGTACGTCCAGCTCGGCCGCGATCCGCTCCAGCAGCCGGCGCAGCACGAAGTCGCGCAGGACGTTCGCGGCCGCCTCGTGGGTGACCGCCGAGCGCAGGATCGCCAGCAGGGGCGTACGGGTGCCGGGGTCCTCCCACACGGAGAGGAAGAAGCGCGCCAGCCGCTCCCCCAGGCCGTCCGGATCGCCGCCGAGCACGGCCGGGAGGACCAGGGCGGGTTCGAAGGTGACCTCGACGGCCGCCGCGAAGACCTCGTCCTTCGTACCGAAGTAGTGGTGGACGAGGGCCGCGTCGACCCCGGCGGCCTTGGCGATGCCCCGGATCGACGTCTTGTCGTAGCCGCGCTCGGCGAACTCCGTACGCGCTGCCTCCAGGATGCGCGTACGGGCGTCGGGGCCCTCGGACGCGGCCTTGCGGGAGGGGCGGCCCCGGCGGCGCGGGGCGGGAGCGCCGTCGGTCGCGGGGGTCGGTTCGGGGTGCTCGGTCACAGGCGGAGGTCCGGCTCCTCGGTCACGGGCGGTGGATCTTCGGCGACGGGTCGTGGGCGGCGGCGGAGGTGGCCAGGTGGAGGCGGGTGAAGGCCAGCGCCTCCGCGAGATCGGCCTCGCGTTCGGCGGAGGACATCGCGCGCCGGGTATTGACCTCGATGACGACATGGCCCTCGAAGCCCGTCCGGGCCAGGCGCTCCAGCAGCTCCGCGCACGGCTGGTCGCCCCGGCCGGGCACCAGGTGCTCGTCCTTGGCCGAGCCCTTGCCGTCGGCGAGGTGGACGTGCGCGAGCCGGTCGCCCATCCGGTTCACCATGGCGAGGGCCTCGGTGCGGGCGGTCGCGGTGTGCGAGAGGTCGACCGTGAAGTGCCGGTAGTCGTCGTTGGTGACGTCCCAGTCGGGGGCGTACGCGAGCATCTCGCGGTCCCGGTAGCGCCAGGGGTACATGTTCTCGACGGCGAACCGGACGTCCGTCTCGCCGGCCATCCGCCAGATCCCGGTCACGAAGTCGCGGGCGTAGTTGCGCTGCCACCGGAACGGCGGGTGCACCACGACGGTGGAGGCGCCGAGCTTCTCGGCGGCGGCCTTCGCCCGCTGGAGCTTGACCCAGGGGTCGGTGGACCAGACGCGCTGGGTGATCAGGAGGCAGGGGGCGTGGACCGCGAGGATCGGCACCCGGTGGTAGTCGGAGAGCCGGCGCAGGGCATCGATGTCCTGGCTGACGGGGTCGGTCCAGACCATGACCTCGACGCCGTCGTACCCCAGGCGCGCGGCGATCTCGAAGGCCGTCGCGGTGGACTCGGGGTAGACCGAGGCCGTTGACAGGGCGACCTTCGCATCGGGGATGCGCACCACTGGTTCTGCCACCTGGACAGCGTACGGGCAGTGATGCGCCACTCCGAGTGGTCCTGGCCGAAAGTGATCAGGGCCATGGGCCCGTGACCGTACGTCACCGAAGCGGCGCTTCCCGTACGGTCCCGCGCCTCACCCGGGCAGGGCGGCCCGTTCCGTCGGGAGGTGGTCGAGGCGGCGCAGGATGACGCCCTCGCGCAGGGCCCAGGGACAGATCTCCAGCTCCTCGACGCCGAACAGGTCCATCGCCCCCTCGGCCACCAGCGCCCCGGCGAGCAGCTGGGCGGCCCGGCCCTCGGAGACCCCGGGGAGCCGGCCGCGCTCCTCGACGGTCATCGCCGCCAGCTTGGGCACCCAGTCCTCCAGCGCCTTGCGGCTCAGCGAGCGCTGGACGTACAGGCCCTCGGTGGAGCGGGCGGCTCCGGCGATCCGGGCGAGCTGCTTGAAGGTCTTGGAGGTGGCGACGACGTGGTCCGGGCGGCCGGCCCGGGCGAACTCGCCGACCGTCCGCGCGATGCTGGCCCGGACGTGCCGGCGCAGCGCCCTGACCTGCTCGGGGTCGGCCGGGTCGTCCGGCAGCCAGGCGCCGGTGAGGCGGCCCGC
Organism: Streptomyces rubiginosohelvolus; assembly: GCF_014649875.1. GTDB lineage: Bacteria > Actinomycetota > Actinomycetes > Streptomycetales > Streptomycetaceae > Streptomyces > Streptomyces rubiginosohelvolus. The sequence goes on from NZ_BMTW01000021.1 coordinate 10,855, forward strand.
GCCGAGCGGCAGGGAGACGGCGGTGTCGGGCTCCTCGTCGATGCCGAAGGCGATCTCCAGGGAGCCGCCGCCGATGTCCAGGACCAGCAGCTTCCCCGCGGACCAGCCGAACCAGCGGCGGGCGGCCAGGAAGGTGAGCCGGGCCTCCTCCTCGCCGCTGAGGACGGCCAGGTCGACGCCGGTCTCGATCCGGACCCGTTCCAGCACCTGGTCCGCGTTGGTGGCCTCGCGCACCGCGGAGGTGGCGAACGGCAGCACGTCCTCGCACCCCTTGTCCTCGGCCGCCTGGACGGCGCCGGCGATCGTCGCGACGAGCCGGTCGATGCCGAGGGGGCCGATCGCGCCGGTCTCGTCGAGCAGTTCGGCGAGCCGGAGCTCGGCCTTGTGCGAGTGCGCGGGCAGCGGGCGGGCACCGGGGTGGGCGTCTACCACCAGCAGGTGAACCGTGTTCGATCCCACGTCGAGGACTCCGAGTCTCATAGGGGAACGCTACTGCGCCATGGGACTTACGCTGTCCGCGTGCCAAAGACGAAAAAGGCTAAGCAGGACAAAGCCACGAAGAAGCCGAAGTCGAACAAGCAGGCGTCACAGCCGGAGGCGAACGGACCGGAACCGTCCGACGAGAAGGGCATCGACTTCGCCCGTGCCTGGGTGGAGTTCCCCGACCCGGCCGACGACGAACAGGTCTTCCGCTGCGATCTGACCTGGCTGACGTCACGTTGGACCTGCATCTTCGGCAGCGGCTGCCAGGGCATCCAGGCGGGCCGCGCCGACGACGGCTGCTGCACGCTGGGCGCGCACTTCTCCGACGAGGACGACGAGAAGCGGGTCGCCGAGAACGTGGCACGGCTCACCCCCGAGCTGTGGCAGTTCCACGACGTCGGTACGGAGACAGGCTGGGTCGGCGTCGATGAGGACGGCGAGCGCCAGACGCGCCGCTGGGAGGGCTCCTGCATCTTCCAGAACCGGCCGGGGTTCCCCGCCGGGGCGGGCTGCTCGCTGCACATCCTGGCGCTGCGGGAGGGCAAGGAGCCCTTGGAGACCAAGCCGGACGTGTGCTGGCAGCTGCCGGTGCGGCGGACGTACGACTGGATCGACCGGCCCGACGACACCCGGGTGCTCCAGGTGACGATCGGGGAGTACGACCGCCGGGGCTGGGGCCCGGGCGGCCACGACCTGCACTGGTGGTGCACCTCGGCCACCTCGGCGCACGGGGCCGGTGACCCGGTGTACGTGTCCTACCGCCCGGAGCTGATCGAGCTGATGGGCAAGGAGGGCTACGACCGGCTGGTCGAGCTCTGCGAGGAGCGGCTGTCGTCGCTGCTGCCGATGGCTCCGCACCCGGCGGATCCGCCGCTGCCCGCCGCGAAGAAGAAGCGCTGACCGTCCGGGGTCCGAGGGCTGACGCCCCCGGACCCCGTCGTCTGCCCTCAGCCCGTCCTCCGTCCTCAGCCTGTCGGGGCCGGGTCGGTCGTGGGCGGGTCCGTGGGGCTCGGGTCGGTCGGGTCCGGTGTCGGCTCGGGCGGGTCCGTGGGGTCGGGCGGATCGGTCGGGTCCGGCGGGTCCGTGGGGTCGGTCGGGCCCGGCCCGGGGTCGGTGGGACCGGGGTCGGTCGGGCCCGGGTCCGTGGGGCCGGGGTCGGTGGGGCCGGGGTCGGTGGGGCCGGGATCTGTCGGCCCGGGGTCGGTGGGGCCCGGGTCCGTGGGGCGGGGCGATCCCGTGCCGGGGCGGGTGGGGCGCGGGCCGCCCGTGGTCGGGGCGGTGACCCCGTGGCCGTCGATGAGTACGGCGGAGCCCGAGGGGGTCAGCGAGATCCGGGCCCGCCACGGCCCGGCCGGCTGCGCGTCCCGGATCACCGAGACCGCGATCGTGGTGGACTGCCCGGCAGCGAGCGTGCCCGACGTACGGCTGAGGCGCAACCACGGGGCGTCGGTGGCCGCCGACCAGCCGACCGGTTCCCGGCCGGGGTTGGTCAGCGTGATCGTCGTGACGGCCCCGGAGGTCCGGGCCGTCACGGTCAGCCGGGCGTCGCCGTGCTGCGTGCCGCCGGTGCTGACCACCTCGGCGGTGACGTCCGGGACGCGGGCGCCGAAGCGGTTGCCGGGGCGGCCGTGGCCGGTGTTCTCGGGGTCGTACGGGTCGCCGCTCATCCCGCCGGCGCCGTCCACCTCCGTGGCGGTGACCGAGGTGCCGTCGTGGCCCTCGCCGGTCTGCGGCGCTCCCCGGTACGCGGCCCAGAGGGCGATCACCGGGGCGGCGACCACCGTCGCGACGACCGTCGTCGTCACGACCCGGGCGCGCAGCCGGTCCCGGCGGGCGGCCTGGTCCTTGGGGTCGAGCGGATAGCCGCTCCGGTCGAAGCGCGGGCCCGCGGCGCGGGAGCGGTGGGCCTGGGCCATGGCGACGTACACGGAGGGGCGCGGGGCCTCCACGAGGGGCAGGGCGGCGACCGGGGCCAGGGCCGCTCCGGGCCAGGGGCCCACGGCGTCGGCGCGTTCGGCGGCGCGGCGGCAGCGGGGGCAGTCGTCGACGTGCCGGACGAGCTCGCGGCGCAGGGCGGCGGAGAGCAGCACCTGGTGGTCGCCGGTGAGCCGGGCGACGGTGGGGCAGTCGCCGCCCTCGACGACGGCGAGAGCGGCGCGGGTGCGCTCCACCTCGCAGGCCGCGGCGGCCAGCAGCTCGCGGGCGGTGGCCGCCTCCAGGCCGAGCACGGCGGCTACGGCGCGCGGGGGGAGGCGGTGGCGTACGGCCAGTTCGAGGGCTTCGCGCTGCTCCGGGGTGGTGCCCGCGGCCTCGGGCCAGGCGAGCGTGGCGAGCTCCCGGCGGCGGGCCTCGGCGGCCGGTGACTCGGCGGGGGCGGGGGTGGTGGCGTCCTCGGGGGTGGCGGGGGCGGTGGGCGCGGTACGCGTGGAAGTGGCGGGCGCGGTGTGCTCCGGCGTGCGCCGGTCGGTGCGCGCCCCTTTGCCGGTGTCGGTCGCGGTCCCTTTGCCGGTATCGGTCGCGGTCCCTTTGCCGGTCCCTGTGGTTCCGGTCCCGTCGCGGGTCTCGGATGCCTTGGCCGTACGGGGTGGCTTGACCGGCCCCGGGGGGCGGCGGTGGGCCTGGCGGCCGCGTCTGCGCTCGGTGAGCGCCCGCAGGCAGGTCCACCGGGCCAGGGCGTACAGCCAGGATTTACGTTCCTCCTCGGACGCGGGACCCCGGGCGTCCTGCCGGTCCGCGATCGCCAGGACGGCGCCGAGCGCTTCGGTGGCCGCGTCGTGGTCGCAGAGCACGGAGAGGCAGTACGTGAAGAGGCCGTCGAGATACGGCTCGTAACGTGCGGGCGGTCGCTGTGCCGGGGCGTCGGTTCCTCGGCGGTGCGCCCGGTGTGCGCCGGTGGTGTGCGTCGGGGTCTCCAGCCTGCTGCTCGTCACCCGGCGACCGTAGGCAACGGAGCGCATGCCACAAGTGCCCCCTGAGTACATTTAATCCTTACGGGTGAATGTATCCCTCGAAAGAGTTGTGAAAGCGGACAGAGATCCCGGATTCCGCCCGTAGTGCTCCGGAGTGCTTCCGTGCGCCCTGCGCGCGGTGGGACGATGCGCGCCGACCGCCCGGGCGGCGTTGTCGTACCCCACCTATACGGTGACGCCATGGCTGCCCGTACGAAATCCGCGAAGGACCGGCCGTCCTACCGCTGCACCGAATGCGGCTGGACCACCGCCAAATGGCTCGGCCGTTGCCCCGAGTGCCAGGCGTGGGGGACGGTCGAGGAGTTCGGCGGCGCCCCCGCCGTGCGCACCACCGCGGCGGGCCGGGTCTCCACCGCCGCGCTGCCCATCGGCCAGGTCGACAGCCGTACGGCCACGGCCCGCTCCACCGGCGTCGGCGAGCTGGACCGGGTGCTGGGCGGCGGGCTCGTGCCGGGTGCGGTCGTGCTGCTGGCGGGTGAGCCAGGCGTCGGCAAGTCGACGCTGCTGCTGGACGTGGCGGCCAAGGCGGCGAGCGACGACCACCGCACGCTCTATGTGACCGCCGAGGAGTCCGCGAGCCAGGTCCGGCTGCGGGCCGACCGGATCAAGGCGATCAACGACCACCTCTACCTCGCGGCGGAGACGGACCTGTCGGCGGTGCTCGGGCATCTGGACGCGGTGAAGCCGTCGCTGCTGATCCTGGACTCGGTGCAGACGGTCGCCTCGCCCGAGATCGACGGCGCGCCCGGCGGGATGGCCCAGGTCCGGGAGGTCGCCGGGGCGCTGATCCGCGCGTCCAAGGAGCGCGGGATGGCCACGCTGCTGGTCGGCCATGTGACGAAGGACGGCGCGATCGCCGGGCCCCGGCTGCTGGAGCACCTGGTGGACGTGGTGCTCTCCTTCGAGGGCGACCGGCACGCCCGGCTGCGGCTGGTGCGCGGCGTCAAGAACCGTTACGGGGCGACCGACGAGGTCGGCTGCTTCGAGCTGCACGACGAGGGCATCACGGGTCTCGCCGACCCCTCGGGCCTCTTCCTGACCCGCCGTGACGTCGCCGTGCCGGGCACCTGCCTCACCGTGACGCTGGAGGGCAAGCGGCCCCTGGTCGCCGAGGTGCAGGCGCTCACGGTCGACTCGCAGATCCCCTCGCCCCGGCGCACGACCTCCGGTCTGGAGACCTCCCGGGTCTCGATGATGCTCGCCGTGCTGGAGCAGCGGGGCCGGATCAGCGCGCTCGGCAAGCGGGACATCTACAGCGCGACGGTGGGCGGCGTGAAGCTCACCGAGCCCGCCGCCGACCTGGCGGTCGCGCTCGCGCTGGCCAGCGCGGCCAGTGACACCCCGCTCCCGAAGAACCTGGTCGCGATCGGCGAGGTGGGGCTCGCGGGCGAGGTCAGAAGGGTCACCGGAGTGCAGCGGAGGCTGGCCGAGGCGCACCGTCTGGGCTTCACCCACGCCCTCGTGCCGACCGACCCGGGACGGGTTCCGGCCGGTATGAAGGTCACGGAAGTCGCCGACATGGGCGACGCTCTGCGGGTCCTCCCGCGCCGCTCTCGCCAGGAGGCACCACAGGAGGACAACGCGCGCCGGTAGACTTTGCCCTGGTCTCGCCCGCCCGTGGACACGGCATGGGGGACGCAAGGGCACCGCAAACCTGTGACCGGAGGAGTGCAGTGGCAGCCAACGACCGGGCGACGACGCCCGGAAAGTCCGGCCAAGGCACCGGTAACGAGGCGCTGATGCGCGCCTCGCTGAGCGCGGTCGCGCCCGGTATGGCCCTGCGGGACGGCCTGGAGCGCATTCTCCGCGGCAATACCGGTGGCCTGATCGTGCTGGGCATGGACCGGACCGTCGAGTCGATGTGCACCGGCGGATTCGTGCTGGACGTGGAGTTCACGGCGACGCGCCTGCGCGAGCTGTGCAAGCTCGACGGGGCGCTGATCCTCGACAAGGACATGACCAAGATCCTGCGGGCCGGGGTGCAACTGGTCCCGGACGCCTCGATCCCCACGGAGGAGACGGGCACCCGGCACCGTACGGCGGACCGGGTCTCCAAGGCGTGCGGCTTCCCCGTCGTCTCGGTCTCCCAGTCGATGCGGCTGATCGCGGTGTACGTGGACGGGGAGCGGCGGGTCCTGGAGGAGTCCTCCGCGATCCTGTCCCGGGCCAATCAGGCGCTCGCCACGCTGGAGCGGTACAAGCTCCGCCTCGACGAGGTCGCCGGCACGCTGTCCGCGCTGGAGATCGAGGACCTGGTCACCGTCCGGGACGTGACGGCGGTCGCGCAGCGCCTGGAGATGGTGCGGCGGATCGCGACGGAGATCGCGGAGTACGTGGTCGAGCTCGGCACCGACGGACGGCTGCTCTCCCTCCAGCTGGACGAGCTGATCGCCGGGGTGGAGCCGGAGCGGGAGCTGGTCGTCCGGGACTACGTCCCCGAGCCGACGGCGAAACGGTCGCGCACGGTGGCGGAGGCGCTGACCGAACTGGACTCCCTGAGCCACACGGAGCTGCTGGAGCTGCCGGTAGTGGCGCGGGCGCTGGGCTACAGCGGCTCGCCGGAGACGCTGGACTCGGCGGTGTCCCCGCGGGGCTTCCGGCTGCTGGCGAAGGTGCCGCGGCTGCCGGGGGCGATCATCGAGCGGCTGGTGGAGCACTTCGGGGGGCTGCAGAAGCTTCTTGCCGCGAGTGTGGACGATCTCCAGACGGTGGACGGGGTGGGCGAGGCGCGGGCGCGGAGCGTCCGCGAAGGGCTGTCGCGGCTGGCGGAGTCGTCGATCCTGGAACGCTACGTCTGAGGTCGGGCCGAGCTGTCTGAGCCCGTCCGGCGACTCTCCCAGCCCGTCCGGCGTTTGAGGACGGAACCCTGCGGCCCGGCGGGCGTTGCCTATACGGGTCGGCCGGGACCCATGAGTGCCTCGCTCGTCCGCGTGAGCGGTTCCGTCCTCAAACGCCGGACAGGCTGGTTTTGGGCTCGCCCAGGCCTGTGAGTGCATCGCTCGTCCACGTGGACGGTTCCGTCCTCAAACGCCGGACGGGCTGGAATCGTCGCCCGACCCCGTGGGGCAGCGCCGGACGAGCCTGGGTCGCCGCCGACCCGCGAAAGGGTCAGTCCTTCGCCAGGACGAACGACGCTCGCTGGACCGGCTCGCCCGGGGCCTTCGCCTCCAGGAGGTACGTTCCCGGGCCCGCCTTCCCCGCCGGCGGCGTCGCGCAGCCCGGCGCGGACAGGGTGCGGTTCCAGTCCACCGTGTGGACCACCGTCGCCCCCGCCGGCACCTTCAGGAACAGCGGGCCCGCCGCCGCGGGGCAGTCCTTCGAGGACCAGATCGGGTCGTCGTCCTCGCCCCCCGCCTCCGTCACCGTGAGCACCGCGCTCTTCGGGCCGAAGTCCGCCTTGCACGTGCTCGACGACGTGTTCTTCGCGATCAGCTCGAACTTCGGCTTGTCGTCGGGGCCGTAACTGACCTTCGTCCGCAGGCTCAACTGCACCGCCGCGGGCTTGCACTCGGGGAGCGGGGACCCGGCCGGAACCTGCTGGCCCGCACTGCCGCCGCCGCCCGAACCGCCCGCCGCACCTGACGAGTCGCCAGTGCCCGTATCCGTACCGCCTGTTGACGCTCCGTCGCCCGAACCGCCCGAGGACTCACCCGAGCCGCCCGAACCGCCGGTGCCGCCCTCGTCGTCCGACTCGTCGCGCCCGCCCGGCTGTTGGCTGATCGCGGGACCGGAGCTGCCCGGGCCGGGAGTGATCGACTCGACCGGGTCGGAGCCGCCGGGCTTGGCGTCGTCCCGGCCGCCACCACCGCCGCCGCCGGACGTCACCGCCCAGGCGACCAGCACGGCGAGCAGCGCAACCAGAAGTCCCGCTACCGCCCTTCGGCGCCAGTAGATGCTGGAGGGAAGCGGACCGACCGGATTGCGCATAGATCCCACGGGCCGAACTCTACGAGAGATCCGGACCGAGTCCGGCCCCACCCGCCGCTCCGCTCACAAGTTTTGCCGATCATCATCACGGGAAGCAGGCCGCGAGCCGGTCACAGGGGACAGAACGGGTGGCGTTGTCACCCCCTGGGCCCGCCGCGCGGGCCGACACCCCCCGCGTCCGTGACGCCCGCCCCGCCTTCCGTGCCAGGATCGTCAGTGCCATGACTGCCATGACTTCCACTTCACCCCAGACGCCCCCCGCCGCCGCCTCCCTCCACACCCCCGTCATCGGGTGGTTCGAGCAGCACGCCCGCGATCTGCCCTGGCGCCGCCCCGAAGCGGGCGCCTGGGGCGTGATGGTCAGCGAGTTCATGCTGCAGCAGACCCCGGTGAGCCGGGTCCTCCCGGTGTACGAGCAGTGGCTCGCCCGCTGGCCCCGCCCCGCCGACCTGGCCGCCGAGGCGCCCGGTGAGGCGGTCCGCGCCTGGGGCCGGCTCGGCTACCCGCGCCGCGCGCTGCGGCTGCACGGGGCCGCGCAGGCGATAACGGAACGGCACGGCGGCGATGTGCCGAGCGAGCACGCCCAGCTGCTGGCGCTGCCCGGGATCGGCGAGTACACGGCGGCGGCCGTGGCCTCGTTCGCGTACGGACAGCGGCACGCGGTGCTCGACACGAACGTCCGCCGGGTGTTCGCCCGCGCCGCGACCGGGGTCCAGTACCCGCCGAACGCGACGACGGCCGCCGAGCGCAAGCTCGCCCGGGCGCTGCTGCCGGACGAGGACGAGCGGGCGGCGAAGTGGGCGGCGGCCACGATGGAGCTGGGCGCCCTCGTGTGCACCGCGCGCAACGAGGACTGCGACCGGTGCCCGATCGCCTCGCGGTGTGCCTGGCGGCTGGCCGGGAAGCCCGCGCACGAGGGTCCGCCGCGCAAGGGCCAGACGTACGCCGGTACCGACCGCCAGGTGCGCGGCCGGCTGCTGGCGGTGTTGCGGGACGCGGTGAACCCCGTACCGCAGGCCGCGCTGGACGCGGTGTGGGAGGAGCCGGTGCAGCGGGCCCGGGCGCTGGACGGGCTGGTGGCGGACGGTCTCGTCGAGCCGCTGGCCGACGGCCGGTACCGGCTGCCGATGACCTGATCCCGCCGTCGTTCCGGGGCCCCGGCCCCGCTGTTACACAACCGATGGGCAGCCGTGCACCGGCCTACGGCTGCTCCGCACATCGCCGTGACAACGCCTCCGTAGCGTCTCCGACAGCAGTGAACACGGGGATTCATCGGGGACGGAGGCGGTTGTCATGGCGCAGGGCGAGGTGCTCGCGTTCGAGGACTACGTACGCACACGGCAGGACGCGCTGCTGCGCAGCGCGCGTCGTCTGGTCCCCGACCCCGTCGATGCCCAGGACCTCCTGCAGACCGCCCTGGTGCGCACGTACGGCCGCTGGGACGGCATCGCCGACAAGTCCCTGGCCGACGCCTATCTGCGCCGCGTCATGATCAACACCCGTACGGAGTGGTGGCGGGCGCGCAAGCTCGAAGAGGTCCCGACCGAGCAGCTGCCCGACGCGAGCATCGACGACGGCAGCGAGCAGCGCGCCGACCGCGCCCTGCTGATGGACATCCTGGGGATTCTGGCTCCGAAGCAGCGCAGCGTCGTCGTGCTGCGACACTGGGAGCAGATGAGCACGGAGGAGACGGCCGCGGCGCTCGGCATGTCGGCCGGTACGGTCAAGAGCACGCTGCACCGGGCCCTGGCGCGGCTGCGTCAGGAGCTGGAGAGCCGCGAGCTGGACAGCCGCGAGGCGGTCGCCCGGGAGCACCGGGGCCACCGGGGCGCGGCGCCGGCCGCATCCGTCCGTGTCCCCGCCCAGCGGTCGCCGCTGACGTCGGTGCCGGGGGCGAAGGCACACACACGGGCGCAGCGGAACGGGCGTCACGACGAGCGGGGGATGGAGCGGTGCGCGGCCTGAACGGCAGCAGCAGCGGTGGGGGCGGCGGCCTCGGGGACGGCGACGGGCCGGGGAGACCGGTCCCGAGGCCGCGCTTCCGGGGCGGCATGGCGGCGGGTGGCACGGCCTTGGCCGGACTCGTCGCCTTCGGGCTGTTCAGCGTCGGCTGCTCGACGGGCGGCACCGGCACCCGGGACGAGGGTCCCGCCGGCAGTCAGCCGGTCGCCCAGATCACCCAGCAGCCCAGCCCGTCCGGCACGACCCCGCCCGTGCGGCGGGTCGACGCCGTACGGCTCCTCAAGGGCGACCCCAAGGTGGGCGAGCGGGTCCGGGAGGGGCTCAAGCCGTGCGCGGGCAAGGCCTACCCGGTCGACACCTCCTACGGGTCGGTGACCGGCGGCCGGACCGCCGACGTGGTGGTCAACGTGATGAGCTGCGCCGACTCGGTGAGCGTCGGGACGTATGTGTACCGGGCGGACGACGACGGCTCGTACAAGAACGTCTTCGCGGCCGAGGTCCCCGCCGTCTACGGGACGATCGACCGGGGCGATCTGGTGGTGACGACCCAGGTCTACGGTTCGAAGGATCCGCTGGCGTCCCCGTCCGGCTCGGAAGTGGTCACCTACCGTTGGGCCGGCGACCGCTTCACCGAGCACGACCGGGTGCACAACGACTTCAGCCGGGCCGTCGAGGGCACGGACGGCGATCTGCCCGTGCAGTCGGAACCGGTGGCACCGGATCCGGCGGACGAACCGGCGCAGCCGGGCAGAGACTGAAACCGGGCAGGAACGGAAAGCGAGAAGCAGTCCCATGGCCGAGACCCACGTCCTCTTCGTCGAGGACGACGACGTGATCCGCGAGGCGACCCAGCTCGCCCTGGAGCGGGTCGGTTTCACGGTCACCGCGATGCCCGACGGGCTCTCCGGTCTGGAGGCGTTCCGCGCCGACCGGCCGGACATCGCCCTGCTCGACGTGATGGTGCCGGGTCTGGACGGGGTCAGCCTGTGCCGCCGTATCCGGGACGAGTCGACCGTACCGGTGATCATGCTCTCCGCGCGGGCCGACTCGATCGACGTGGTGCTCGGCCTGGAGGCCGGCGCCGACGACTACGTGACCAAGCCCTTCGACGGGGCGGTCCTGGTCGCCCGCATCCGGGCGGTGCTGCGCCGCTTCGGCCACGCGGCCGGACCGGACGGCGCGGGGCCGGGCGGTACGGATGCGGCGGACGAGGCGCTCCGCGGAGTGCTGGTCTTCGGCGATCTGGAGGTCGACACGGACGGTATGGAGGTGCGGCGCGCCGGGGAGCAGGTGGCGCTGACGCCCACCGAGATGCGGCTGCTGCTGGAGTTCTCGTCCGCGCCGGGCACGGTCCTGTCCCGGGACCGGCTCCTGGAGCGGGTCTGGGACTACGGCTGGGGCGGGGACACCCGGGTCGTGGACGTCCATGTGCAGCGGCTGCGCACCAAGATCGGCCAGGACCGGATCGACACGGTCCGCGGCTTCGGCTACAAGCTGCGCGGATGAGCGGGCCACAGGGGCGGCTGAGGCGGCCACGGATGGAGCGGCCGGGACGGACACGGGTGGAGCGGCCGAGGCAGGCACAGAGGGAGCGGCCGGTGGTGGGCCCATGAAGCGGCTGGCCCTGCGGACCGGTGTCCGCTGGAAGATCAGCATCGCCATCGCGGCGGTGGGCGCGCTCATCGCGGTGGCGCTGAGCCTGGTGGTGCACAACGCGGCCCGCGTCTCGATGATCGAGAACGCCCGCGAGGTGCAGCTGGAGCGGCTTCTGGGCGCCCAGCGCTTCTACGAGGCGACGAGCATGCAGAAGGGCGGCCCGAAGTTCGGGGCGAAGCTTAACGACCCGACGATCCCGCAGAGCCTGCGCGACGAGGTCCGCAAGAACCGCCGGGCCACCCATGTCGAGCAGGGGGCCGACGGGGTCCCCGAGGTCTGGGCGGCGGTACCGCTGGCGGGCGGGGACGTGCTGTCGCTGCACACCCGGTTCGCGGACCGCTCGGCCACGATCATGGACGATCTGGACCGGGCCCTGATCATCGGCTCGGTCTCGGTGGTCTTCGGCGGCTGCGCGCTCGGGGTGCTCATCGGCGGCCAGCTCTCGCGCCGGCTGCGCAAGGCGGCGGCCGCGGCGGGCCGGGTCGCCCAGGGGCAGACGGACGTACGGGTCAGGGAGGCGGTCGGCGGGGTCGTCCGCGACGAGACGGACGAGCTGGCGCGGGCGGTCGACGCGCTGACCGACGCGCTGAACGAGCGGATCGAGGCGGAGCGCCGGGTCACCGCGGACATCGCCCATGAGCTGCGTACCCCGGTGACCGGGCTGCTCACGGCGGCCGAGCTGCTGCCGCCGGGCCGCCCCACCGAGCTGGTACGGGACCGGGCCCAGGCGATGCGGACGCTCGTCGAGGACGTGCTGGAGGTGGCCCGCCTGGACAGTGCCTCGGAGCGGGCGGAGCTGCAGGAGCTGCCGCTCGGGGAGTTCGTCAGCCGCCGGATCGCTCTGCTGGACCCCGATGTGACCGTGCGGGTGATCCATGAGTCGTGGGTCTCCACCGATCCGCGCCGGCTGGAGCGCATCCTCGGCAATCTGCTCGGGAACGCCGCCAAGCACGGCTCCACCCCGGTGGAGGTCTCGGTCGAGGGCCGGGTGGTCCGGGTCCGCGACCACGGTCCGGGGTTCCCGGAGGAGCTGCTGCGGGACGGGCCGAGCCGGTTCCGTACCGGAAGCGTGGACCGGGCCGGGCACGGGCACGGGCTCGGGCTGACGATCGCGGCGGGCCAGGCGCGGGTGCTCGGGGCCCGGCTGACCTTCCGGAACGCGGCGCCCTCGGGTGCGGCGGAGGGCACGGGCGGGGCGATCGCGGTGCTGTGGCTGCCGGAGCACGCGCCGACGGTGACGGGGAGCTTCCCGGTGCTGCGGATGGCGGACCAGCGGCAGCCGTCGGACTGAGCGGCGGCGCGTGGTTCGACGGCGGAACGCCGACGGCGACCCCGAGGAGTGAGCCGTGAGGCTGTCCTCGACGTCGCCGTCGGTCGGGTGACCCGGGCGCACGCCCCGGGTACCGGGGTGTAACGGGTCCACTGAACGCTCTTCGGTTGTGCTGCGCGGCCGCCGGGGGCCGTGCGGCGCTGGGCGCCTGGTCTCCGGCCGGTGGGCCGCGCGGTTACGCCGGCCGGATCAGATGGAGACGTGCACCGAGCGGAGGAACGCGGCCGGGTTCAGAGCCGAGCCGTAGTTCGGGGTGGTGCGGATCTCGAAGTGCAGGTGCGGGCCGCTGGAGTTTCCGGTGTTGCCGGACAGCGCGATCTTCTCGCCCGTCTTGACCTTCTCGCCGATCTTCACGTTGACCTTCGACAGGTGCGCGTACTGCGAGTACTTGCCGTTGGAGTGCTTGATCACGACGGCGTTGCCGTACGCGGGGCCGTCACCGGCACCGTTCGGGCCGGCCTTCACGACGGTGCCGGTGTGGGCGGCCGTGACGGTGGTGCCGATCGGCACCGCGAAGTCCTGGCCGGAGTGCTTGGCGGCCCAGCGGGCGCCACCGGTGCCGTAGCTGGCGGTCAGCTTGTACTTCTTGACCGGGGCCTTCCAGGAGGCGGCGTTCTTCTTCGCGGCCTTCTTCTTGTCCTCGGCCTTCTTCTTGGCGTCGGAGGCCTTCTTCGCGGCCGTCTTCTTCGCCGCGTCCGCGGCCTTGGCCTGCGCGGCCGCCTGCTGGGCGACCGAGTCGGCGGTCGTGCTCGCGGCAAGGGGGGCAGCGGCGGCGGTGCCGCTGGAGGCGAACGCCGTTCCGGCACCCAGCACCACGGACGCTCCCAGGCCGGCGGCCAGGACGGCGCCACGGACGCGGAAGGCGGACGGGCGGATGGTGTGCTGGTTCGTTGCGCGCTTCATACGAGGAAGTCCTCCGAAGGTGAGTGGACCCGGCGTGCTGTCCGGGCTTGCTCAACCTTGGTAACCCGCACCCCGGCCGATGCTCAAACACCCCATCTACGAAGAAAAGCCGTAGAGAGGGTGGGGGGAATTGACCGAGGTTGTCCCTCGGTGAGGGGTTGGCGCGGGCGACGAAATCCTTCGCGCGAAAGACGTTTAACCCCTGTTCCATGGGGCTCTTTCCGGACATGGCACCGCGAGACGGCCGTATCGCCCAGAACCTCGGAAGGGCCCGGCGACGCCGGGCCGAAGGTCCCGCGGCCGATCACGGCCCCTTCTACGGGTCCGGGTAGTAGGCCTGTTTCGGGCTGTGCGCCTTGTCACCGCCGGTGGGACCTAAGTCCTTCCGATTCGGGACCTTCGGCCCGCTACTTCACTACGCTGACGGGAAAGCGGCACCGCACCCCGGGGGACCCCAATGACGGCCGAGAACACCCATGCGCTGGACGGCATCGAGCTCGCGGACGCCGTTGCGTCCATCCGCAACCAGCTGATCGACGCGGCGACCCGGGGCACGGACCACCCCGTCTCCTTCGCGGTCGGCGACATCCAGATGGAGTTCACCCTCGAACTGCGCCGGGAGGCGAAGGCGGGCGGCAAGGTGAAGGCCTGGGTGGTCGAGGCGGGTGCGGACGCCGCCCGCACCACAGGCCGCACGCACAAGGTCGCCTTCACCCTGACGCCGCGCAACGCCGCGACGGGCGAGGCGTGGGAGATCGGGACCGAGGACGACGGGTCGACGGCGGGGTTCGGTGACGGGGCCTCCCGTACATGAGCCCGACCGTCGTCCACCCCGCCGACCGTACGGTGGTCGTCACCGCGATCCAGCAGGGCAGCGGCGTCCTGCTCACCGACCGGCTGGTCCTCACCTGCGCCCACGTGGTCAAGTCCGGGTCCGTCCTGATCGCCCACCCGGCCGTCTCCGACCGGATACGGGCCACGGTCGCCTGGATCGACTACCGGCTGGACGTGGCCCTGCTGGAGGCCGTCGAACCGGTACGGCCGGTCCCGCCCGTACGGCTCGGCGTGGTCGACACCCGCCAGGCGATACCGGACTGCGAGATCACCGGCTTCCCCCGCGTCCAGCGCTACGGCCCCGACCGGCGGCTGGAGGCGGACCAGTACACGGCGACGGTCCTGCCCGTGGCGGGCCAGGTCCGCGACCTGCTGGTCTGTGATCTGGACGGCCCGCCCGCCGCCCGCCCGGACGACGAGCCGGCCGCGCTCGCCGGGCTCTCCGGCGGCCCGGTCTTCATGGGGGACGTGCTGCTGGGCGTGGCCCGCCAGGTCCCGCAGCAGCGCGACGGCCGCCGGGTCGAGTGCGTCCCGCTCGCCCCGGTCCTGGCGGCGAACCCGTTCCGCCTCGTCTACCGGCGGACCGGGGTCGACCTGCGCCAGGAACGCGTCCACGGCAGCTTCCCGCGCGACCTGCGGTACGAGACGGAGTACGCGCAGGCGCTCGGCGTCGCCTATCGCCGCACGAGGATCTTCGGCCTGGACGAGCTGAGCCGCCATGACCGGGAATGGGACCTGGACACGGCCTACCTGAGCCTGGAGGCCCAGGCCCAGGACCGGGCCGCCCCGGGCCCGCCGCTCCCCCGGCGCATCGACGACCTTCTCGCCGACCGCCCCCGGGTCCTGCTCCGCGGCGACGCGGGCGCGGGCAAGACGACGCTGCTGTGGTGGCTGGCCGCGCACGCCTCGGCCCGCACCCTGGACGACGACCTGGCCCCACTGAACGGACTGGTCCCGTTCGTGGTGCCCCTGCGCACCCTGCGCGCCCGGGGGATGACGTTCCCGGGCCCGGCCGAGCTGTCGGGTGCGGCGGGGCTGGTGGTGGACACGGCCCCGGAGGGCTGGGCGGGCCGGGTCCTGGCGGCCGGGCGGGCGTTGTTGCTGGTGGACGGGCTGGACGAGGTGCCGCCGGAGGAGCGCGAACAGGCCCATTTCTGGCTCTCGCAGCTCCTGGCCCGCTACCCGGACACCCGGTGCGTCGTGACCGTACGGCCGCTCGCCGTCGAACCGGACTGGCTGCGGTCGGAAGGCTTCGCGGAGTTACGCCTGCTGCCGATGCGGAACGAGGACATCCAGGCGTTCGTGAGCTCCTGGCACCGGGCGGCCCGGCTGTCCGATCAGGACGAGGCCGAACGGCTGGACGAGCTGGAACGCGACCTCTCCCACCAGTTCGACCAGAACCCCACGCTCCGCGACCTGGCGCGTACGCCCCTGCTCTGCGCGGTGATCTGCGCCCTGCACCGCCGCCGCGACGGCTTCCTCCCGGAGACCCGCTGGAAGCTGTACCGCTCGGCCCTGGAGATGCTGCTGGGCCACCGCGACCACCGCCGCCGGATCGGGCACCCCGAGGGCATCGACCTGGACGTCGAGGAATCCACCCAGCTCCTCCAGCGGATCGCCGTCTGGCTGGTCCGCGAGGGCCAGTCGGAGTTCACCCGGGACCAGGCACTGCGCCAGCTCCGGCGGGCCTTGGCCGGGATGGAGCGGGTCGGCGCCCAGGGCCCGCCGGAGAAGATCCTCACGCATCTGCTCAACCGCAGCGGCCTGCTCCAGGAGCACGGGGACGACACCTACCAGTTCATCCACCGGACCTTCCAGGACTACCTGGCCGCGAAGGAGCTCGTCGAGGACGACCACCTGGGCGAACTGCTGCGGCATGTGGACGAGGAGGCCTGGGAGGACGTGATCCTGCTGGCGGCCGGTCACTGCGGCCGGCGCGAGCTGGCCGTTCTGGTGGACGGGTTGCTGGACGCGGGGCTGAGGCATGAGGAGGGCACGCTCAACCGCGTGGGCGTCCACGTGCTGGCCGCCCTGTGCGCGCAGCACGCGGCGTGGCTGGAGCGGACCGTACAGGAACGGGTCCGGCAGAGCGTGGCCGCGCTGTTCCCACCGGTGGACGAGGCGCAGGCCACCCTCCTGGCCTGGCTGGGGGAAGCGGCGCTGACGTTCCTGCCGAAGGCCGGAAGCCTGCCGGCCGACGCGCCGTCCGTGCGCTGCACGGTCAAGCTGGTGGGGCTGATCGGGGGCCGCTCGGCCGTCCCGCACGCCCGCGCGTGGGCCCGGGAGCATCCGGAACTGGGCCTGGACTTTATTGCCGCCTGGGACAACTTCCCGCTGGACGCGTACGCGTCCGAGGTCCTGGAGTCCTGCCGGCTCACCGGGGACTTCGTGACGGTCGCCCCCCGCCACATGCGGTATCTGCCCCGCCTGACGGACATCGGCCAGCTCCTGGTGAGAGGTGACCTGTCGGAGGCGGAGTTCGTGACGGCCGTGGCGGCGCACCGGCTCACCGGGCTCGGATTCGGCGACAACCGGCTGATCACCGACCTCGGGATGCTGGCTTCCGTCGTGCCGGACCTGGAGTTCCTCCATTTCACGCGGTGCTCCGCCATCGAGGACTTCGGGCCTCTCGCGGACTACTCCAAGCTGGAGAGCTTCAGTCTCCGCCAGTGCGGGATCTCCCGGCTCGACGCACTGCCGCCCCTGCCGCGCGTTCTGTTCCTGGGTCTGGAAGAGAACCGTCCCGTGACTCTGCGCGGGCTCGCGTCCTGGGAACAGCTCACCTCGCTCGCCGTCTCCCGGCTCGCCTCGTTCGCCGATGCCGCCGCGGAGCTGCGGGAGCACGGGGGCGTCCTGGCACTCCGGCTCGCCGAGCCCCCGTCGGCGGCCGACTGCGCGACCCTGGCCCCGCTCCCCTCCGTCCAGCGCCTCATGCTCGACACCCATGCGGACAGCGAGGATCTGCCGCTCCTGCGGGGGCTTTTCCCTTCGCTCCGGACACTGGAGCTGAGTTCCGAAGGCGGGTGCCCGGCGGGCAGCCTCGACGCGCTGCGCCGCAGCTGGCCGGAGCTGGAGGTCACGGTGACCGCCGACGGACAAGGGGCTGCCCCGGACCGGCCGTGAAGCCGATTCCGGGGCAGCCCCTCACACGCGCTCGGGCTCAGGCCCTACGTGCGCGTCACGCGTCCTTCGTCAGGTTCGGGCCGGCGCCGCCTGCCGCCTGCTCGATCGGGGGGACGTCGGGCAGAGCCGACTTCTCCTCGCCGCGGAAGGTGAACGTCTTGTCGTCACCCTCGCCCTCGGTGCCCACGACCACGATGTGACCGGGACGCAGCTCACCGAAGAGGATCTTCTCGGAGAGGACGTCCTCGATCTGCCGCTGGATCGTCCGGCGCAGCGGCCGGGCGCCCATCACGGGGTCGTAGCCCTTCTTCGCGAGCAGCGTCTTGGCCTCGCCACTGAGCTCGATGCCCATGTCGCGGTCCTTGAGACGCTCGTCGACCTTGGCGAGCATGAGGTCGACGATCTGGATGATGTCTTCCTCGGTCAGCTGGTGGAAGACCACCGTGTCGTCGACACGGTTGAGGAATTCCGGCCGGAAGTGCTGCTTGAGCTCTTCGTTGACCTTGACCTTCATGCGCTCGTAGTTGGTCTTGACGTCGCCCTGGGCGGCGAAGCCCAGGTTGAAGCCCTTGGAGATGTCCCGGGTCCCGAGGTTGGTCGTCATGATGATGACCGTGTTCTTGAAGTCCACGACCCGACCCTGGGAGTCGGTCAAGCGACCGTCCTCCAGAATCTGGAGCAGGGAATTGAAGATATCGGGGTGGGCCTTCTCGACCTCGTCGAAGAGGACGACGGAGAACGGCTTGCGGCGCACCTTCTCGGTGAGCTGGCCGCCCTCCTCGTAGCCCACGTAACCGGGGGGCGAACCGAAGAGGCGGGAAACCGTGTGCTTCTCGCTGAACTCCGACATGTCGAGGGAGATCAGCGCGTCCTCGTCGCCGAAGAGGAATTCGGCGAGCGTCTTGGACAGCTCCGTCTTACCGACACCGGACGGGCCGGCGAAGATGAACGAGCCACCGGGGCGCTTCGGGTCCTTCAGGCCGGCTCGCGTACGGCGGATCGCCTGCGAGAGGGCCTTGATGGCGTCCTTCTGGCCGATGACGCGCTTGTGGAGCTCGTCCTCCATGCGCAGCAGACGGGAGGACTCCTCCTCCGTCAGCTTGAAGACCGGGATACCGGTGGCGGTGGCCAGGACTTCGGCGATCAGCTCGCCGTCGACCTCGGCGACGACGTCCATGTCGCCGGCCTTCCACTCCTTCTCCCGCTTGGCCTTCGCCGCCAGCAGCTGCTTCTCCTTGTCGCGGAGGGAAGCCGCCTTCTCGAAGTCCTGGGAGTCGATGGCCGACTCCTTGTCGCGGCGGACACCCGCGATCTTCTCGTCGAACTCGCGGAGGTCCGGCGGCGCGGTCATCCGGCGGATGCGCATCCGGGAACCGGCCTCGTCGATCAGGTCGATCGCCTTGTCCGGCAGGAAGCGGTCCGAGATGTACCGGTCGGCCAGGGTCGCGGCCTGGACGAGGGCCTCGTCCGTGATGGAGACCCGGTGGTGGGCCTCGTAACGGTCGCGCAGACCCTTGAGGATCTCGATGGTGTGCGGCAGCGACGGCTCCGCGACCTGGATGGGCTGGAAGCGGCGCTCGAGAGCGGCGTCCTTCTCCAAGTGCTTGCGGTACTCGTCGAGCGTGGTGGCACCGATGGTCTGGAGCTCACCGCGCGCCAGCATGGGCTTCAGGATCGAAGCCGCGTCGATGGCGCCCTCCGCGGCACCCGCACCGACCAGCGTGTGAAGCTCGTCGATGAACAGGATGATGTCGCCGCGGGTGCGGATCTCCTTGAGGACCTTCTTCAGGCGCTCCTCGAAGTCACCCCGGTACCGCGAACCGGCGACCAGGGCGCCGAGGTCCAGGGTGTAGAGGTGCTTGTCCTTGAGGGTCTCGGGCACCTCGCCCTTGACGATCGCCTGGGCCAGGCCCTCGACGACCGCCGTCTTGCCGACACCGGGCTCGCCGATGAGGACGGGGTTGTTCTTCGTCCGGCGGGACAGCACCTGCATGACCCGCTCGATCTCCTTCTCGCGCCCGATGACCGGGTCGAGCTTGGACTCACGAGCGGCCTGGGTGAGATTCCGGCCGAACTGGTCGAGCACCAGGGATGTGGAGGGCGTGCCCTCGGCGGGGCCGCCGGCGGCCGCCGTCTCCTTGCCGCCCGAGTATCCGGAAAGCAGCTGGATGACCTGCTGCCGGACCCGGTTCAGGTCGGCGCCCAGCTTCACGAGGACCTGGGCGGCGACGCCCTCGCCCTCGCGGATCAGGCCGAGCAGGATGTGCTCGGTGCCGATGTAGTTGTGGCCCAGCTGAAGAGCCTCGCGGAGCGACAGCTCCAGGACCTTCTTGGCTCGCGGGGTGAAGGGGATGTGCCCGGAAGGAGCCTGCTGCCCCTGCCCGATGATCTCCTCCACCTGCTGGCGGACCGCCTCGAGCGAAATCCCGAGGCTCTCCAGGGCCTTAGCGGCGACACCCTCACCCTCGTGGATCAGGCCCAGGAGGATGTGCTCGGTGCCGATGTAGTTGTGGTTGAGCATCCGGGCTTCTTCCTGAGCCAGGACGACAACCCGCCGCGCGCGGTCGGTGAACCTCTCGAACATCGTTAATCGCTCCTCAGAGCGGTCGGTCAGTGAGGGGTCGGTCCCCTCCCAGTCCTTCCGCATGCTAGTCCCGCAGGACGGGACAGCTCATTCCAACTGCCGACATCCGTCCGGATCACCCCGCGCCGGGCGGGGATTCTTACTGCCGAACAGCTGACAACTGCTCCAACCCGATGGTGCGAGACGATGTTCCCGCAGGCCAGGCAGATACCCCTTTCGCCAGTACGCCGATGGCGAACGTGAGACGCCTCGGCCAGCGTGTCGCCCCTTCCCACTAGGAAAGTCTTACCCGCAATCACTGACAGTCCATGCGGCGCGCCCCGGTTCCCTCCGCTACGGGCGAACATCCTTGCGCTGCTGAATGCTCCTGAGCGCCCCCTCGACGGGAACACCAGGTGATGGCGCGCGGACGGTGCGTAACTCCGGAGGCGGTTCGGCGGTTCATCGGACATGACCCGCACCGTCCCGCAGCCCCGATCGTCGCCCGATGCCGCTCCGGGTTCCGCCGACGCCGCTCTCGCCCGGCGGTACGCGCGAGAGCTGGGCTGGGCCACCGCGGGGCGCGATCCGCTGCGCCTGCTCACCGGGGAGTCCTTCGATGTGCTGGAGCTGCCCGCCGAGGCCGGTCACGCCGTGCTGCGGCGCGGTGTGCGCACGGGCCCGGTGCTGCTGTCCGGTACGCGCATGGGACTGCTGGTCGCCGCGGGCGGCGCCGATGAGCTGCCGGGGCTGCTCGACTGGCTGGAGTGGAGTCCTCTCGCGCCGGACCTGACCGCCGTGGGTGCGGGGGGCCGGGTCACGGCCCCGCCTCTCCCGGGCACCGCGGGGGGCTCGACGGGGGCCGCTGTCTGGCTGCGGCCCCCAGAGCCGGGGCGTGCGCCCGGGCCTGCGCTGCCGACCCTCGCAGGCTTCGGGAGCAGCGGTGGGGGTGCCCCCGATCTCGTACGCCTGGTGGACGCGGCGGCCACGGAATGCCATCGGGTCCGGTTGTCACACGCCCGTTCCGGCGCGCCGACAGGGGTGCTGACAAGGGGTTCGGCAGATCAGCCGTTGGCCTTCTCGTAAGCCTCGCGGATCTCGGCGGGAACGCGGCCGCGGTCATTCACATTGTGGCCGTTCTCCCGGGCCCACCGGCGGATTTCCGCGGTGTCCTTGTTACCGCCGGCGGCGGCGCGGCCCTTGCCACGGCCCGTGGCGGCACGGCCACCGGTGCGACGTCCACCCTTGGTGTAGGGCTCGAGAAGGCCGCGAAGCTTGTCCGCGTTGGCCGTGGTGAGGTCGATCTCGTACGTCTTGCCGTCGAGGGCGAACGTGACGGTCTCGTCAGCCTCGACACCGTCGAGGTCATCGACAAGAAGGACCTGAACCTTCTGTGCCACGGGATTTCCTTTCATCGAAAATGGAGTACGCGGAAAGGAAACCGCTTTTCCCGGGAAAACACAAACCCTCGGGAGAGGTTCAGCAGCCCGGGAAGACGGGAAACATGCGCGATTCGGACATAGGGAGGCAGGCCCTTCTGCAGATCACAGGTGCAGAAGCATCCGGCTGTTGCCCAAGGTGTTCGGCTTCACTCGTTCGAGACCGAGGAACTCCGCGACACCCTCGTCGTAGGAACGCAGCAGCTCACTGTAGACATCGGTGTCGACGGGCGTCTCTCCGATCTCGACGAAGCCGTGCTTGGCGAAGAAGTCCACTTCGAAGGTGAGACAGAAAACCCTGCGGACACCGAGCCATCGCGCGGTCTGCAAGAGCTTCTCCAGCACGTGATGCCCGACTCCAGCGCCCTTCATGCGGGGGTCGACCGCAAGGGTCCGCACTTCCGCCAGGTCTTCCCACATGACATGAAGTGCGCCGCAGCCGATGACGGTCGCGTCCTCGTCGCGTTCCGCTACCCAGAACTCCTGGATGTCCTCGTAAAGGGTGACGGTCGCTTTGTCGAGCAGGATGCCCCCGGACACGTACCCGTCGAGGAGTCGTCGAACCGCCCCGACATCACTCGTCCTGGCCCGTCGGACGGTGATGGCGGGCTTATTTACCGACGGGTCGGTATGGAGTTCGGTATCGGGATCGCTTTGCGGCTGCTCTGAGGACATGCCCCGACGCTATCGCCCGCTCTCCGGCGTCGCGTCATCGGTCGGGGCGTCATCTCCCGCGGCGCCTGCGGTCGGTTCCGCGGGGTTGCCGGTGGTGGTTTCGACGTTCGGGCCGGGGGTGGTTTCCGTGAGATTGGGGGAAACCATACGAACGGCGTCCTGCAGTGCTTCCCGCTGCTCGGCGGACATCATCCCGAAGAACGCGACAAGCGCTGCGGCGGGGTTGTCGCTCTGTGACCAGGCTTCGTTCATCAGTGCGGCCGAGTAGGCGGCCCTGGTGGAGACGGCCGTATATCGATAGGCGCGGCCGTCCACTTCCCTCCGGACCCAGCCCTTCTGATGGAGATTGTCCATTACCGTCATCACGGTCGTGTAGGCGATGGACCGTTCCTGCTGAAGGTCCTCAAGGACTTCCCGCACCGTGACCGGCCGGTTCCATTGCCAGACGCGCGTCATCACGGCGTCTTCGAGGTCTCCCAATTGACGGGGCACGCGATCACTTTAGTGCTAGATGTCCATAATAGTCTGCTCTTGCACAGCAAAAAGCGCACGGCTCTCGACGAGTCGTGCGCTCGGGGTCGCGCGTAAGGAGGACGTGGGGCGGGCGGGGCCGCTCCTGCGGTCAGACATTCTCCGGACGAGCGGTCTGCTTTGCGGATTCCGCGCGGGCGATCGCCGCGTCCACGGCGTCGTCCTCCTTGGTCTTGTTCGGACCACCCTGGCTCTTGACGATGATCACGATCAGGGAGACGAAGAAGACGGCCATCACCACGGGGGGCACGAGCGCGGATACGTAGTCCATGCCGTCCAGAGTAGCGAGCCCGGAACGGCCCGACGCGGCGACCTCCCGGTGGAGGCCGCCGCGTCGGGGACCGCCGGAGGGTCAGCCGGCCGCCCGCTCCTCGGACGGGGGCGGTGCGGGCCGTCGGCGCGGCGGGAAGACCTCGGAGGGCTTGGGCATGGGGCGGTCGCCGGGCTTCTGCGGTTTGCCCGGCGTGGCCGGGGTCCCGGGCCGTTCCGGTTCCCGGGTGGCGGCGCGGCCGCCGGGCAGGGCGAGCAGCCGGCTGCGGGGGCCGGGGGCCGCGGCGCCGGCGGAGCGGCCGGCGAGCCGGGCCCGTACGGAGCGCTCGGCGAGCACCTGGCAGCGCTCCAGGAGCGCGGCCGCGAGCGGTCCGCCGCGCAGGGCCCGCAGGGCGGCCAGATCGTCCGGGCGGGGGTCGTAGCCGGCCGCCAAGGCGTCCTGGAGCAGCTCCAGATAGCCGGTGGCGGAGCCGGGGAGGGCGTTGCGGTAGCGGGCGAGGTCGGCGAGGAGGAACGCTCGCAGACGACCCGCCTCGCCGACCGCCTCGTCCACGGAGCCCGCGAGCCGCAGGCAGTCCTGGACGTCCTCGTCGGACAGGGGCATGGGGTGGAGGGCGATGGCGAGGGCACGTCGGAGCACCCGCAGCTCGTCCGCGCTGAACGCCATGCCGCCTCGTGAACCGTAGGGCGTGGGCATGACGCGACAATACGTGCTAAATGGACAAAATCCGTTTAACTGGTCGTCGGTGGCGCGGCGTGGCAGAACGGGCCGACGACCGCGGCCCCGGCCGTTCCCGCAGGTACGCCGGGGTCCTGTGCGGCCGCCCCTACGAACGGGACACGTTCCGCTCGTAGACCAGGCGCAGCCCGATGAGCGTCAGCCACGGCTCGTGCTCGTCGATGACCGAGGACTCCCCCAACACCATCGGAGCAAGGCCGCCCGTCGCGATGACGGTGACGTCGTCCGGGTCGGCGGCCAGCTCCTTCTTCATCCGGGCCACCACCCCGTCGACCTGGCCCGCGAAGCCGTAGATGATGCCGGACTGCATGGCCTCGACGGTGTTCTTGCCGATCACGCTGCGCGGCCTGGCCAGCTCGATCTTGCGGAGCTGGGCGCCCCGGACGCCGAGCGCCTCGACGGAGATCTCGATGCCGGGGGCGATCACCCCGCCCGCGTACTCGCCGCGCGGGGAGACCGCGTCGAAGGTGGTGGCGGTGCCGAAGTCGACGACGATCGCCGGGCCCCCGTACAGCTCGACGGCGGCGACCGCGTTGATGATGCGGTCCGCGCCGACCTCCTTGGGGTTGTCCATCAGGATCGGCACGCCCGTCTTGACGCCGGGCTCGACCAGCACGGCGGGGACGTCGCCGTAGTAGCGGCGGGTGACCTCGCGCAGCTCGTGCAGGACCGAGGGGACGGTGGCGCAGATCGCGATGCCCTCGATGCCGTCGCCCAGCTCCATGCCGAGCAGCGGGTGCATGCCCATCAGGCCCTGGAGCAGGACGGCCAGCTCGTCCGCGGTGCGGCGGGCGTCGGTGGAGATCCGCCAGTGCTCGACGATCTCCTCGCCGTCGAAGAGGCCGAGGACCGTGTGCGTGTTGCCGACGTCGATGGTGAGCAGCATCAGGCGTCGTCCCCGGCGGAGGGGGACGCGTCCGCGTCGCGGAAGTCCAGGCCGATGTCGAGGATCGGCGAGGAGTGGGTGAGCGCCCCGACCGCGAGGTAGTCCACGCCCGCGTCGGCGTAGGCGCGGGCCGAGTCGAGGGTGAGGCGGCCCGAGGACTCCAGGATCGCCCGGCCGTCGACCAGGGCCACCGCCTCGGCGGTCTCGGCCGGGGTGAAGTTGTCCAGCAGGATCAGGTCGACGCCCGCGTCCAGCACCTCGCGGACCTGGTCCATCGTGTCGACCTCGACCTCGATGGGCAGCTCGGGGAACTCGGCGCGCACGCGCTTGAAGGCCTCCGCGACGCCGCCCGCGGCGATCACGTGGTTGTCCTTGACCAGGGCCGCGTCGGAGAGCGACATCCGGTGGTTGACGCCGCCGCCGCAGCGCACCGCGTACTTCTCCAGCGCGCGCAGGCCCGCCGTCGTCTTGCGGGTGTCGCGGACCTTGGCCCTGGAGCCCTCCAGCACGTCCGCCCAGGCGCGGGTGGCGGTCGCGATGCCGGAGAGGCGGCAGAGCAGGTTCAGCGCGCTGCGCTCGCCGGTCAGCAGATCGCGGGTGCGGGTGGTGACGGTCAGCAGCTTCTGGCCGGGGACGATCCGGTCGCCGTCCTCGACGTGCCGCTCGACCTCGAACTCCTCGGTGCAGACGATCGACAGGACCGCCTCGGCGACCCGGAGCCCGGCGACCACGCCCGCCTCGCGGGCCGTGAAGTCGCCGGTGATCACGGCGTCCTCGGGGACGGTCGCCACGGTCGTGACGTCCACTCCGCCGTCGAGGTCCTCCTCGATCGCCACGTGCGCGACGTCCTCGACCTGGACGGGGTCGAGCCCCGCCTCGGCCAGCAGCAGGGCGAGCGCGGGGTCGAGGCCGCACTCCAGGGCTTCGGGGTCGAATCCGTCGTCACCGCCACAGCCGCAGCCGTCGCCGCAGCCGCCTCCCGCCGGTGCGGACGATGCCGGCGCGCCGACGCTGATCAGCGGTACGTCCACGGGAGTGGGGCGCGGATTCTCTTCGGGCGTGCTCACGGTGTCGGCTCCTCGGGGCGTGGCGGGTGGTGCGGGTGCTTCGGGTGGTGCCGGTGGTGTGTGGTGCTGCGGGTGCTGCTCCGCGTTGTGTGCGGCGGAGCGGCTGCTTCCAGCAGTCTGCTCAATCCGACGGGCGTACGGGCGGGAATGCGGCGGTCTCCGTGCGGTGGACGACCGGGGTGCGGTCCGGTCCGATGCGGACGACCAGGTGGCGGCGGCCGTGGGCGTCGTCGCGGTCGGGCCGGTCCTCGCGCCAGTGGCAGCCGCGGGTCTCCTCGCGTTCCCGGGCGGCGGCGACCAGGACCCGGGAGACCAGGAGCAGGTTGGTGACCTCCCAGGCGTCGACCCCGGGCACGACCGCCTTGGCCCCGTCCGCCTCCGCGTCGGCGGCGGCCTCGCGGTGCAGGGCCTCCAGCTCCTCGGCCGCGGTGGCCAGGGAGTCGGCGGAGCGCAGGACCCCGGCACCCCGGGTCGTCGTGCGCTGGATCGCCGTACGGGCCTCGGGGGCCAGCAGCGGGACGGGGGCGTCGGCGTCACCGGGGGCGTCCGCCGGCTCCGTGCGGGGCGGGCGGACCTCGGCGATGTCGGCGGCGATGCGCTCGGCGAAGACCAGGCCCTCCAGCAGGGAGTTCGACGCGAGCCGGTTGGCGCCGTGCACTCCGGTGCAGGCGACCTCGCCGCAGGCGTACAGGCCGGGGACGGTGGTGCGGCCCCGCAGGTCGGTGCGGACGCCGCCGGAGGCGTAGTGCGCGGCCGGGGAGACCGGGATCGGCTCGGTCACCGGGTCGATCCCGTGGGACCGGCAGGCGGCCAGGATGGTGGGGAAGCGCTGCTCCCACATGGCCGCCCCGAAGTGCCGGGCGTCCAGATACATGTGCTCGGTGCCCTTTTCGTGCATCCGGCGCGTGATGCCCTTGGCGACGATGTCGCGCGGGGCGAGCTCCGCCAGCTCGTGCTGTCCGAGCATGAAGCGGACGCCGTCGGCGTCGACGAGATGCGCGCCCTCGCCCCGTACGGCTTCGGAGACCAGCGGCTGCTGGCCCTCGGAGTCCGCGCCGAGGAAGAGGACCGTGGGGTGGAACTGGACGAACTCCAGGTCGGAGACCTCCGCCCCGGCCCGCAGCGCGAGCGCGACCCCGTCGCCGGTGGAGACGGAGGGGTTGGTGGTGGCGGAGAAGACCTGGCCCATGCCGCCGGTGGCGAGGACCACCGAGGGGGCCCGGACCGCACCGACGCCGTCGTGCTGCCCCTCGCCCATGACGTGCAGCGAGACGCCCGCCGTACGGCCTTCGGCGTCCGTGAGCAGGTCCAGGACGAGCGCGTTCTCGATGGTGTGGAGGGCGGCCTCGCGGACCGCCTCGACCAGGGCGCGGGAGATCTCCGCGCCCGTCGCGTCGCCGCCGGCGTGGGCGATGCGGCGGCGGTGGTGGCCGCCCTCGCGGGTGAGCGCGATGTCGCCGCTGTCGGTGGTGTCGAAGTGGGCGCCGGTGGTGATCAGCCGGCGTACGGCGTCGGGGCCCTCGGTGACCAGGGTGCGCACGGCCTCCTCGTCGCAGAGGCCCGCTCCCGCGACGAGGGTGTCGTCGAGGTGCTGCTCGGGGGTGTCGCCCTCGCCGAGGGCCGCGGCGATGCCGCCCTGGGCCCAGCGGGTCGAGCCGTCGTCGAGGCGGGCCTTGGTGACGACGACGGTGTCCAGGCCGGCGGCGGCGCAGCGCAGGGCGGCGGTGAGCCCGGCGACGCCGGAGCCGACCACCACGACGTCCGCGTCGATGGCCCAGCCGGGGGCGGGGGCGGTCAGCCGTATTCCGGTCACGTCAGGGCTCCGAAGGTGAGGGGGATGTTGTCGATGAGGCGGGTGTTCCCGACCCGGGCCGCGACGGCGAGGATCGCCTCCCCGCTCTCGCGGTCGTCCGGGATCTCGGTGAAGTCCGCCGGGTCCACCAGGGCCAGGTAGTCCAGGACGAGCGGAACCCGGTTCCGGGCGGCGGCCTCGTCCAGGATCGTCCGGGCGGCGGCGCGGACGGCGGCGGGCGCCCCGTTGGGCCGGGCCAGCGCCACGGCCTGGGCGTCGGCGGCGGCCCGGGCCTCGCCGAGCCTGTTGAGCCCGGCGGCCCGGTCGCCGCCGGGCGCGGTGGCCTTGGCCCGCTCGTGCAGGGCCTGCTGGGCGGCGAGCCGGTCCTGGGCCGCGAACAGGGCGCGGGGCAGGGCGAGGGCGGTGTGCCGCTCGGGCGGGGAGAGGAAACGGTTACGGCTGGAGAGCGCGAGGCCGTCCTCGTCCCGGACGGTGGGGACACCGGTGATCCGGACGCCGAAATTCAGGTCCCGGACCATACGGCGGATCAGGGCGAGCTGCTGGGCGTCCTTCTGCCCGTAGAACGCCTCGTCGGGGCGGGTGAGGTGGAGGAGCTTGGCGACGACGGTGAGCATCCCGTCGAAGTGACCGGGGCGGGACGCTCCTTCGAGGCGCTCGCCCATGGGGCCCGCGGTGATCCGGACCTGGGGCTCGCCGCCCGGGTAGACCTCGTCGACGCCGGGGGCGAAGACCGCATCGGCGCCCGCGGCGGCGGCGGTCTCCAGGTCGGCGTCCAGGGTGCGCGGATAGCGGTCCAGGTCGGCGGCCTCGCCGAACTGGAGCGGGTTCACGAAGACCGTGACCACGACCTGCCCGCCGGGGCCTGCCGCTTCGCGGGCCGCGCGGATCAGGGTGGCGTGGCCGTCGTGCAGCGCGCCCATCGTCATGACGACGGCCCGCTCGGCCCCGGCGGGGCGGGGCAGCGCGTCCAGCTCGGCGGCGGTGCGCAGGAGGGTGGTGCGCAGCGTGCGCGTCATCGGGTCTCCCCCGGTCCGGGGCCGCCGGGACGGCGTTCTTGGTCGGCCAGGACGACGAGGAGGTCCTCGGCCAGCTCGGCCTTGAGCAGGCCGTGGGCGAGCGCCCGGTCGGCCGTGGTGCGGGCCATCGCGACATATCCGGCCACCGCCTGCGGGGCGTGGGTGCGCAGCTCGCCGATGTGGGCGGCGACCGTGCCCGCGTCCCCGCGGGCGACCGGGCCGGTCAGCGCGGCGTCGCCGGAGCGCAGGGCGTTGTCCAGGGCGGCGCCGAGCAGCGG
Source organism: Streptomyces rubiginosohelvolus (assembly GCF_014649875.1). GTDB lineage: Bacteria > Actinomycetota > Actinomycetes > Streptomycetales > Streptomycetaceae > Streptomyces > Streptomyces rubiginosohelvolus. Next base: position 39,319 of record NZ_BMTW01000021.1, read on the forward strand.
GCCGAGCATCCGGTCGGGGGCGGCGACCCCGGCCTTGGTCAGCAGCTCCATCGACTGGGCGACCAGGGTGACCAGGTGGTTCGCGCCCAGGGCGAGGGCCGCGTGGTAGAGCGGCCGCGCCTCCTCGGCGATCCACTCGGGCTCGCCGCCCATCTCGATGACCAGCGCCTCCGCCGCGAGCCGCAGCTCATCGGGGGCGGTGACGCCGAAGGAGCAGCCCGCGAGCCGCTGGACGTCGACGGCGGTGCCGGTGAACGTCATCGCGGGGTGCAGCGCGAGCGGCAGCGCCCCGGCCCGCAGCGCGGGGTCCAGCACCCGGGTCCCGTACCGCCCGGAGGTGTGGACGAGGAGCTGGCCCGGCCGTACGGCGCCGGTCTCGACGAGGCCCTCGACCAGCGTGGGCAGCACGTCGTCGGGGACGGTCAGGAGCACCAGCTCGGCGCGGGCCAGCACCTCGGCGGGCTCCACCAGGGGCACATCGGGGAGCAGCGCCGCGGCGCGGCGGCGGGAGGCGTCGGAGACGCCGGACACGGCGACCGGGCGGTGCCCGGCGAGCTGGAGCGACGCGGCTAGGGCGGGTCCGACCCGGCCCGCGCCGACGACGCCGACCGTGAGACGGGCGGGGCGGTCCCTCGCGTCGAGGGGTTCCTTCGAAACTGATGCGTTCACGCGGCGATGGCCTTCCGTTCCAGTCCGCGGGGGGTACCGGACGACTTCTCTGCATGCTACGCCAGCGTTTCGGGGAAGCCCCGCCCCTGCCCACAGCCTGTGGATAACTTTGCGGGCGGACGGAATGCGGGAGGGAAGGCGGGACGGAATACCGCGGGCGCGCCGCCGGGGGTCCGGGTGATGATCGTCCCATGGCGACCATGGATGAGCGGGAGCAGCGGCGGCGCAGGCTGACCGCGTGGCGGGGTGCGCGACGGGTGCTGGCCCGGGTGGGCGCGGACGCCACGCTGGGCGAACGGCTGGCGGCGCTGGCCGCCGACGCCCCGTCCGTACACGATCCGGACGACTGGACCGATGTGTACGGGGGCGGGGTCGTCGCCGATCTGGAGCGGCGGACGGCCCATCTGCTGGGGATGGAGGCGGCGGCGTTCTTCCCGACCGGGACGATGGCCCAGCAGGTCGCGCTGCGGTGCTGGGCGGGGCGTACGGGCAACGCGACGGTGGCGCTGCATCCGCTGTCCCACCCGGAGGTGCACGAGGGCGGGGCGCTGGGAGTGGTGAGCGGGCTGCGCACCGTGCATCCGACGGCGGAGCCGAGGCTCCCGGACGCCGAGGAGATCCGGGAGTTCCCCGAGCCGTTCGGCACGCTGATGCTGGAGCTGCCGTTGCGGGACGCCGGGTTCGTCCTGCCGTCCTGGGAGGAGCTGACGGCGGTGGTGGACGCGGCCCGGGAGCGGGACGCGGTCGTCCACTTCGACGGGGCGCGGCTGTGGGAGTGCGGTCCGCACTTCGGGCGGGAGCTGTCGGAGATCGCGGGCCTCGCGGACAGCGTGTACGTGTCCTTCTACAAGTCGCTGGACGGGCTGTCGGGGGCGGTGCTGGCGGGGCCCTCGACGCTGGTGGAGGAGGCGCGGGTGTGGCGTCACCGGTACGGGGGTCAGCTCTTCCAGCAGTTCCCGGCGGCGCTGTCCGCGCTGATCGGTCTGGAGCGGGAGCTGCCGCGCCTGCCGTCGTACGTGGCCCACGCGAAGGTGGTGGCCGGGGCGCTGGCGGAGGGGTTCGCGGCGGCGGGGGTGCCGTGGTTCCGGGTGCATCCGGAACCGCCGCACACGCATCAGTTCCAGGTCTGGCTGCCGTACGGGACGGAGGTGCTGGACGAGGCGTCGGTGCGGCAGGCGGAGGAGACGGGCGTGGCCCTCTTCCGGCGCTGGTTCGCGGGGACGGGCGGGGCGGGGCTGCCGCCGGGTGTGTCGTTCACCGAGGTGACGGTGGGGGGTGCGGGGCTGGAGTGGTCGGCGGGGGATGTGCGGGATGCGGTGGCGGGGTTCGTGGGGGGTGTGCGGGGGCTCTCCTAGAGCCGGGGGCTCGCGTAGAGCCGGGGCTGCCCTGGGGCGGGGGCCTGTTCAGTGCCGGGTTCCCGGACTCGGGGTTCCGTCCTCAAACGCCGGACGGGCTGGGTGGGGCGGGTGCGTCAGCCAGTGGTGGTACAGGTCGCGCAGGACCGCGCGGTCGTGGCGGCCCGGGGGCGGCGGGGCGGGCTCCGCGAGCTGGGCCGCGCGGTAGGTGTCGAGCATGTGCTGCTGGATGGCGTCCATGCCTTCAGCCTGCGCAGCTCGCGGCGGACCCGCGCGTTGATTGACGGGCCCCGTCAATCGAAACGTCGGCCCGGGCGCGTACCCCCACTATGGAGGGGTGAGCGTGCACATAGACATCGCGGGGCTCCCCGCCGACAGCGTCGTTTTCGCGACCTCGCCCCTGGCCGAGCTGGGTCTCGCCCTGCATGCGCTCTCCGAGCCCGGGCACCATCCCGGGCTGCACGGATGGGCCACGGCCACCGCCGCGGCGCTGGAGCCCGACCTCGCGGACCGGATGCTGGAGGCGGAGTTCCTCTGGCGGAACACCTTCTCCGATGTGTTCATGCCGTTCGCCGGCGTCCGGGGCGGCGACGGGCAGACCGGGGCGACCCTCGCCGAGGACCTGGACCTGCTGGACAAGCTGGACGACGAACGCTTCGTCGGCGCCGCGCTGGAGTTCACCTGCGCCAGCCACTACGGGGCCGGGTCGCCGTCACCGCTCGACGACCCGGCGATGCGGGAACGCGCCCTGGACCTGGCCGCCGCGCGCGGCCCGCAGCAGATGGACTTCACCCGGCGGCTGCTGGCCGACCCCGCCTCCGTACGCGGTTGGATCCGGCGCCTCTTCGAGGACTGCGACCAGGCCTTCTTCGCCGACACCTGGCGCCGGGTCTCCGTCCAGATGGCCGCCGACGCACGGCACAAGACGGAGCTGCTGCGCCGCAAGGGGCTCGCCGACGCGGTGGGGGCCGTGTCCCCCGCCGTGACGCTCGACCGGACCGGCACCCGGATCAGCGTGGACAAGCTCTCCGAAGCCCGGACCACCGCCACCGACCCCGAGGTCGGCGAGGGCCTGACCCTCATCCCGACCAGCTTCGGCTGGCCGCACCTGATGGTGCTGCACGCGCCGGGCTGGCGGCCGGTGATCCACTACCCGGTCCATCTGCCCGACCTGCCGGCGCCCGCCTCCGTGGAACTGTTGCAACTGCGGCTGGAGGCGCTGGCCCACCCGATGCGGATGCGGCTCTGCCGGAACCTGGCCCGCTCCCCGTACACCACCGGCGAACTGGCCGACTCCAACGGCATCACCTCCCCCGAGGTCTCCCGCCATCTCTCCGTGCTCAAGAAGGCGGGCCTGGTCACCACGCGCCGCCGGGGCCGCTATGTCCTGCACCAGCTGGACCTGACGGTCGTCGCCCGGCTCGGCAGCGACTTCCTGGAGGGCGTCCTGCGCTGAGCCTCGGCCGGCGCCGCCGCCGGTTCCTCAGCCCGCGCCGCCGCCGGCCCGGACCAGGCCGGTCTCGTAGGCGAGGACGACGACCTGGACCCGGTCGCGGAGGTTCAGCTTGGTGAGGATGCGGCCGACGTGCGTCTTGACCGTCGCCTCGGAGAGCACGAGCCGGGCCGCGATCTCCCCGTTGGAGAGGCCCTGGGCGACCAGGAGCATGACTTCCCGTTCGCGTTCGGTGAGCTTGCCGACGTGCTTGTTCTTCGGCTCCTTCTCGCCGCTGGGCAGCATCGGCGAGAAGCGGTCGAGCAGCCGGCGGGTGGTGGACGGGGCGACCACCGCGTCGCCGCTGTGCACCGAACGGATCGCGGCGAGCAGCTCGGCGGGCGGCACGTCCTTGAGCATGAAGCCGCTGGCCCCCGCCTTCAGCCCGGAGAAGGCGTACTCGTCGAGGTCGAAGGTGGTCAGGATGAGCACCTTCGGCGGGTCCTGCTGCGCGCAGATCCGGCGGGTCGCCTCGACGCCGTCCAGCCGGGGCATGCGGACGTCCATCAGGACCACGTCGACGGCGGTGGACCGCAGCATCTCGATCGCCTCCGCCCCGTCCCCGGCCTCGGCGACGACCTCCATGTCGGGCTGGGCGGCGAGCACCATCCGGAAACCGGTCCGCAGCAGCACCTGGTCGTCGACGAGCATCACGCGGATGGCCATGGTCATGAGGATCGCGTCCTGTCCTGGGGGTCGGTTCCTGGGGAACGGTCGTGGTCGGAGTGGCCGAGGAGGTCGTGGCCCGGTCAGCCCGGGGGTTTCAGCGGCAGCAGGGCGCTGATCCGGAATCCGCCGCCGGGCCGGGGCCCCGCGTCCAGGGTGCCGCCGACCATGCCGACCCGCTCCCGCATCCCGATCATCCCGTGCCCCGCGCCGTCCGCGCCGCCGTCCTCGTACAGCTCGTGCGCCGCGCCCCGGCCGTCGTCCTCGATCAGCAGCCCGAGGCCGTCGTCGAAGTAGACCAGCCGCACGCTGGCCCCGGCGTCGGGACCGCCGTGCTTGCGGGTGTTCGTCAGGGCTTCCTGCACCACCCGGTAGGCGGTCAGCTCCACGCCGCTGGGCAGCGGGCGCGGGGTGCCCTCGACCTTGAAGTCGACCTCCAGGCCGGTCTGCCGCACCTGCGCGACCAGGTCCTCGATCTGTTCGACGTCGGGCTGGGGGACGTACTCCCCGCCCTCCGGGGCGTCACCGGTCCGCAGCACCCCCAGCAGCCGCCGCATCTCCGCGAGCGCCTGGCGGCCGGTGCCGGAGATGGTCTCCAGAGCCTGCTTGGCCTGGTCGGGGGCCGCGTCCATGACATAGGCGGCACCGTCGGCCTGGACGACCATCACGGACACGTTGTGCGCGACGACGTCGTGCAGCTCCCGGGCGATCCGGGCCCGCTCGGCGGCGACCGCGACCTTGGACTGCGCCTCGCGTTCCCGCTCCAGGCGGGCCGCACGCTCCTCCAGCTGGTCGAAATAGGCGCGCCGGGTCCGCAGCGAGTCCCCGAGCACCCAGGCCAGCACGAACGGCACGGTCATGATGACCGTCACGAAGATCACCTGGACCCAGGAGCCGCCGGGCTCGGCCTCCCACCGCAGCTGGGACAGGGCCGCCGCGCTCAGACTGCCGATCAGGGCGAGCCGGGACGCCCAGCGCTCCCCGACCGTGGCCACCGTGTAGGTGATCACCAGCATCGCGAAGTTCCCGACGCCCGGCCGGACGTTGAACACCAGCTGGACGACGCCCACCAGGATGGCGAGCAGCAGCATCTTCTCGGGGGCCTTGCGGCGCAGCGCCACGACGGTGGAGAACCCCAGCGCGACCGGGACCGCGACGATCTCCTCGCGCCCGGCGTCGTACATGCCCGAGACCATCGACATGCCGGAGAGCCCGAGGAGGAAGACGGCCCAGAAGACGTCGACGCCCGTCGGGTGTCTGCGGATGAAGTCGTAAAGGCGCTGCACGTGACTAAGCGTAGGGACAGGTGATCGGTGCCCGGGTCAACCGGAGGGTCGATCCGGGTCCTGGGACCGTACTCCCCAAGGTGGAGACTTGCCTACGTGACGGACGAGTGGCGCGGTTGGCGGGAGGCGGCTCAGGCCGCTCTGTACGGGGATGATGGCTTTTATCGCAGCCCGGTGCCGAGCCCGGAGGGACCCGCGGGCCATTTCCGTACGTCGGTGCACGCCTCCCCTCTCTTCGCGAAGGCGGTGGCCCGGCTGTTGACCGGAATCGCCCGGGAGCTGGACACGGGCACGGTCGCTCTGGTCGACATGGGGGCGGGGCGCGGCGAGCTGTTGACCGGAGTGCTGGACGCGCTGGCCGCACAGCCGGAAGGACCGGAAGTGACCCCGTACGCCGTCGAGGTCGCCGCCCGGCCGCCGGGCCTGGATCCCCGGATCGAGTGGTGCGCCGAACCGCCGGCCGTGGTCACCGGGCTGCTGTTCGCCAACGAGTGGCTGGACAACGTTCCGGTGGAGGTGGCGGAGGCGGACGCGGAGGGCGTTCCCCGGTACGTCCGGGTGCGGACATCGGACGGTGCGGAGGAGCTCGGCTCCACGGTGACCGGGGCGGACGCCGCGTGGCTGGAGCGCTGGTGGCCGCTGTCCGCGCCGGGCGAGCGGGCGGAGATCGGCCGCCCCCGGGACACTGCCTGGGCCGGGGCGGTGGGCTCTCTGACCGCCGGTCTCGCGGTGGCGGTGGACTACACGCATGTACGGGGCGGCCGCCCGCCCTTCGGGACGCTGACCGGCTTCCGGGGCGGGCGCGAGGTGCGCCCGGTGCCGGACGGCTCCTGCGATCTGACCGCGCATGTGGCGCTGGACGCCTGCGCGGCGGCGGTCGCGGAGGCGAGATCGGACGCGAGCACCGAGCTGACCGACCAGCGGGCGGTGCTGCGCCGCCTCGGCGTCGGCGGCGACCGGCCGCCGCTGAGCCTGGCCACCACCGATCCGGCGGGATACGTACGCGCGCTGGCGGCGGCGGGCGAGGCGGCGGAGCTGACCGCACGCGGCGGCCTCGGCGACTTCGGCTGGCTGCTGCACCGGGTGGGGCTGCCGGAGCCCGGGTGACCGCCCCCGTACGGCGGCCGCAGGGAATACTGTCCCGCATGACGGAGACGACGATCGGCATCGGCGGAGCGGCGGAGAGCACCGACATGGTGCTCAACATCGGTCCCCAGCACCCCTCGACGCACGGGGTCCTCCGGCTGCGGATCGTGCTGGACGGCGAACGCGTCCAGCACGCGGAGCCGGTCATCGGCTATATGCACCGGGGCGCGGAGAAGCTCTTCGAGGCCCGCGACTACCGGCAGATCGTCATGCTGGCCAACCGTCACGACTGGCTGTCCGCGTTCTCGAACGAGCTGGGCGTCGTGATGGCCGTCGAGCGGATGCTCGGGATGGAGGTCCCCGAGCGCGCGGTGTGGACGCGGACGCTCCTCGCCGAGCTGAACCGGGTCCTCAACCACCTGATGTTCCTCGGCTCCTACCCCCTCGAACTCGGCGGCATCACCCCGGTCTTCCACGCCTTCCGGGAGCGCGAGGAGCTCCAGGCGGTGATGGAGGAGGTCTCCGGCGGGCGGATGCACTACATGTTCAACCGGGTCGGGGGGCTCAAGGAGGACATCCCGGCGGGCTGGACCGGCCGGGTCCGGGACGCCGTCGCCTCCGTCCGCTCCCGCATGGACGTGTACGAGAACCTCGTCCTCGGCAACGAGATCTTCCGGGGCCGTACGCGCGACGTGGGCGTGCTGTCCGCCGAAGCGGTGCACGCGTACGGGGTGTCGGGGCCGATCGCCCGCGCCTCGGGCGTCGACTTCGATCTGCGGCGCGACGAGCCGTATCTCGCGTACGGGGAGCTCCAGGACACCCTGAAGGTGGTCACCCGGCCCGAGGGCGACTGTCTGGCCCGCTTCGAGTGCCTGCTGGAGCAGACCCTCAACTCCCTGGACCTGGCGGACGCCTGCCTGGACCGGATGGCCCACCTGGAGCCGGGGCCGATCAACCAGCGGCTGCCGAAGGTGCTCAAGGCGCCCGAGGGCCACACCTACGCCTGGACGGAGAACCCGCTCGGCGTCAACGGCTACTACCTGGTGTCCAAGGGCGAGAAGACGCCCTACCGGCTGAAGCTGCGCTCCGCCTCGTTCAACAACATCCAGGCGCTCACCGAGCTGCTGCCGGGAACCCTGGTCGCCGACATGGTGGCGATCCTGGGCTCGCTGTTCTTCGTCGTCGGCGACATCGACAAGTAGCGGGCGGGGCCTGCTCCGGCCCCGCCCTCAGCCCTGTTTCAGGAGACCGCGCCGCGCAGTTGCGCCACGTCGATCTGCTCGGTCTCGTCGTGCGCGGTGAGGTCGATGACCTTGCCGACGGCCCGGTTGTCCACGGCCCCGGTGCGGTGGGCGGCGAGCGCCTCCTCGCCGACGACGTCCGCGAGGTCCTCGTTCTGCACGGACTCGATCGCGGCGTTCGCCTTCCGGGCGTTCTGGCTGCCGAAGAAGTCGAAGTTCCCCTGGGGGGCCAGCTGGCGGCGGGCGGCGTACGGGACGACGGCCGAGGCAGCCGGGATCGCGCGCGGCGCCCGCACCGGCGCGATGGAGGCCGGGGCGGTGTTCTGCGTGTTCGCGGTGTTCTGCGTGTTCGTGGCCGGGGCGGGCGGGGTGGTCGAGGGGCGGCCGTCCTGGTGGTCCCGGTGCTCGCCCGCCCCGGTGGCCGCCGCGTGCTTCCCCTTCGGGCTCTCCGCCTCCGCATCCCGGTGCCGCTCGGTGACGGCGAGCTGGCGCTGCCGGACCGCCTCCACCGTGCGGCGGGTCTCCTGGAGCGCCGCGTTCCGCGTGAGGTTCATCAGGGCCTCGTCCGCGCGCCGGTACGACTCGGGGGTCGGCGTCGATCGCGCGGGCAGCAGTTCCTTGGGGGCCGCGGCCTCGATGGCGAGCTGCCTGCGGCCCTCCAGCGCGCTGGCCCGCTCGGTCTCGGCGTTGGCGTAGCGGCGGAGCAGTCCGGCGTGCTCCCCGCGCAGCCCCGCGAGCTCCACACGCTTGCGCCGGAGCTTGGTCTCCAGACGGGTGCGCAGCTCTCGCGACTCCTCCAGATCCTGCTCCAGCTCGGCTATCCGCTCCTCGGCCCGCCATTCGTCACTGGCGCGGGCCCGGGTCAGCTCGGCGACCCGCAGCCCGGCGGCCCGGTCCCAGCTGCGCATCAGATACGCACCGGTGACGGCGGCGGCCGCCACGGCGGCCACCAGGCCGCGCAGGACCAGGGGTTCGGCCAGCAGCCAGGCGCCCGCGGCGCCGACGACCGACACGCCCGCCACCACGGAGGGAGGCAGGATTCTGTGGAGAGGCGGCGAATGGCGGTGGCGTCCACGTGGCATGGCCTGAAATTTACCGTGTGTGCGGGCCACTTGGGGAGCCGCCCGGGAATCTGTTCCCCGCCGGTTACCTCGCGGCCCCCCAAAGGCCCTCCGCCCGAACCTTTTCTCCGGGATCTCCGGGATCTCCGGGATCTCCAGGATCTCCGGGATCGAGCGCTACTTCTTGATCAGATTCTTCGACTCCAGATACTCCTTGGCGACATCGGCCGGCTTGGCGCGCTCGGCGTCGACCTTGCGGTTCAGCTCGGCGAGCTCTTCCGTGGTGAGGGTGTCGGTGAGCTTGCCGAGGGCTTCGGCGATCTCAGGGTCTCCCGCGTCCTTGGTATTCAGAACGGGCAGCACGTTGTCCGCGTTCTGGAGCTTCTTGTCGTCCTCCAGGAACACCAGCCCGTCCAGCACCGCGTCCGTGGTGGTCGTCAGGACCAGCTGGACCTTGCCGTCCCGGACGGCCTGCTTGGACTGCGGGGTGCCGACGCCCTTGGGGTCGATCCCGGTGACGTCGATGCCGTACGTCTTCTTCAGACCGGGTGCGCAGAACGGCCGCACCTCGCACTCGTCGCCCGCCGCGATCTTCACCTTCAGCTTCGACTCCCCGAGGTCGGAGAGGGTCTTGAGGCTGTTCTTCTCGGCGAATTCCTCCGACACCGCGAAGGCGTTCTGGTCCACGGCCTTTCCGGGCGGGAGGACCGTGAGACCCAGCGGGGTGGCGAGCTTCTTCAGCGCGGCGACCGTGGCGTCCACGTCTCCGGAGGCCACCGGCTTCTCCTGGGCCTGGTCGGCCCCGTTGACCTTGGCGTTGAGGAACTCGGCGATCGTGGCGGCGTACTCCGGTATGACGTCGATCTCGCCCTTCTCCACCGAGGGCTCGTACAGCTCACGGTTCTTCACCGTGGTGACCGAGGTGCTGTATCCGGCGTCGCCGAGGATCTGGGCGTACAGCTCGGCGAGCACCTTCGACTCGGTGAAGGAGGCCGACCCGACGACCAGGGTCCCCTTCTTGCCGTCGCCGCCGGCCGAGGAGCCGGAGCCGCCCTTCTCCTGCTCCAGGCTGTCGCCACCGCAGGCCGCGAGCGACCCGGCCAGCGCCACCATGCCGATGACCGCTCCGGCTATCCGCGAGGTCCTGCTCATGTGTTGTTCTCCGTCCGAACAGAAGAAAAGTGACCAGAAGAAAGGTGATCAGAAACGAGGTGATCAGAAACGAGGTGCTGCGCGTTCACGCGGGCCTGCGGCGGCGCAGCGGGGACAGCAGCCGGTGGAGGCCCACCAGCACGCCCTCCACCACCAATGCGAGACCGGCGACCAGGACAGCGCCCGCGAAGACCTGGGCGGTGTCGTAGGTGTTGAACCCGGCGGTGATGATCCGGCCGAGACCGCCGAGGCCGACCATCGCGGCGATCGACGCGGTGGCCACGACCTGGACGGCGGCGGACCGCAGCCCGGTCATGATCATCGGGTAGGCGAGCGGCAGCTCGACCCGGACGAAGAGCTGCCCGCCCGACATCCCCATGCCGCGCGCGGCCTCCACCACGGCCCGGTCCACCTCCCGCATACCGACATAGGCATTGGTCAGCAGCGGCGGCACCGCGAACAGGACCAGCGCGATGATCGTGGGCCAGTACCCCGAGTTGCGCAGGGACGTGACCATGAAGAGGGCCAGCACCGCGAAGACCGGGACGGCCCGCCCCACGTTGGAGAGGTTCACCGCGAGCGCGCCGCCCTTGCCCTTGTGCCCCAGGTAGAGGGCGATCGGCAGGGCTATGGCGCAGGCCACGGCGAGGGCGACCCCGCTCACGTACAGATGCTCGCCGAGCCGGTGCGCGGCCCCGCCGTCGCCCGACCAGTTGGCCCCGGTGGTGAGCCAGGTCCAGGCGTCGCCGATGACTCCCACGGGTCAGCCCGCCTTCACTGTCGCCGGGGCGGGCGGTCCCGCGTCCGTCTTCGCCGGGGCGGGCGGTCCCGCGTCCGTCTTCGCCGAGGCGGCCTTGGCCGCCCCGGATATCCGGGTCCAGGGCGTCAGCAGCCGCTGGAGGCCGAGCAGCAGCAGGTCAGCCACCACCGCGAGCACCACGCACAGGACCGAGGCGGCGAGCACCTGGGCCTTGAAGAAGCTGGGCAGCGCGTCCTCGATGAGATTGCCGAGGCCCCCCTTGCCGACGAGCGAGCCGACCGTGGTCAGCGCGACCGTGGACACGGTGGCTATCCGCAGCCCCGCCATCACCGCGGGCAGCGCCAGCGGGAGCTCCACCTCCCACAGCAGCCGCCCCGGCCCGTACCCCATGCCGCGGGCCGCGTCCTTGGCCTCCTGCGGGACCGCTGCGAGCCCGGCCAGGATGTTGCGCACGAGGATGGTCAGCGAATAGAGCACGAGCCCCGTCACCACGAGCGCGGCCGACAGCCCGAACACGGGCAGCAGCAGCGAGAACATCGCGAGCGAGGGCACGGTGTAGAGCACGGTCGTCAGCCCGAGCACCGGTCCGGCGAAGCGCGGGCCCCGGCGGGCGAGCAACGCCAGCGGAAAGGCCACCGCCAGCCCGATCAGCACCGAGACCGCCGTGATCCCGATGTGCTGCACGGTCGCGTCGGCCAGCTCCTGGCTGCGGGAGCGCAGATACTCCCCGCAGATCCAGTCGTTCGTCACCAGGCAGCTCTGCTCGGCCATCCGCCCCCACCTCCTGCTTTCCCTCGTCTGCCCGGATCACCCGGGATCGAACTGATGACTGGCGAGCCTATCCTCGACCACTGACAATCGCGGAGGGCTGTCGCATTCCGGCAACATGGCCTTCACGATTCACCCTCCACAATGGGGAACCATGATCCGTTTCGAGCACGTCACCAAGCGGTACGCCGATGGCACCACCGCCGTCGACGACCTTTCCTTCGAGGTCGCCGAGGGTGAACTGGTCACGCTCGTCGGACCTTCCGGATGCGGCAAGACGACCACCATGAAGATGGTGAACCGGCTGATCGAACCGACCGAGGGCGGGATATTCCTCGACGGGGACGACATATCGACCATCGATCCCGTCCAGCTGCGCCGTCGCATCGGCTATGTGATCCAGCAGGTGGGCCTCTTCCCGCACAAGACGGTGCTGGAGAACACCGCGACCGTTCCCCATCTGCTGGGCTGGAAGCGCGGAAAGGGACGCGAACGCGCCGCCGAACTCCTCGACCTCGTCGGACTCGATCCGTCCGTTTATGGTGACCGCTATCCGGAACAGCTTTCCGGCGGTCAGCGCCAACGCGTCGGTGTGGCCCGCGCATTGGCCGCCGATCCGCCCGTCCTCCTGATGGACGAGCCTTTCGGGGCGGTCGACCCGGTCGTCCGCGAACGCCTCCAGAACGAATTCCTGAAACTTCAGGCCCAGGTCCGTAAGACCGTGTTGTTCGTCACGCACGACATCGAGGAGGCCGTCCGCCTCGGCGACCGCATCGCCGTCTACGGACAGGGCCGCATCGAGCAGTTCGACTCCCCGGCCACCGTGCTCGGCGCCCCCGCGACCCCGTACGTGGCCGACTTCGTCGGCGCGGACCGCGGGCTGAAGCGGCTCTCGGTGACGCCCATCGAGGAGAGCGACCTCGACCAGCCGCCGGTCGTCCACCTCGACGACCCGCTGGCCACCGCCACCGAACGGCTCCGGGCCGAGGGCGCGCGCTGGGCGGTCGTCCTGGACGGCCGGGACAACCTCCACGGCTGGATCCCCGCCGACGCGACCACCACCGCCACCGCGAAGGGCACCGTCCGCGAGCACGCCCGCCGGATGGAGGCCTGGCTTCCGCTCGGCGCGCCCCTCAAGCAGGCGTTCGCCACCATGCTCCAGCACGACGCGGGCTGGATCGCGGTCATCGACAAGGAGAGCGAGGGCCGCTTCCTCGGCGTGCTGACGCCCGCCCGGCTGCACGAGGCCCTGCGCCGCTCGATCGACGCCGACGCCCAGGACGTACCGCGCGCGGAGGTCGCGGTGGAGACGGTCGCGACCGCGTAGTACGGGGCGGCCGGCCCGGGCCGGCTCGCGGGGTCCGGCCCGGCACCGCCCGGCTCAGTTCTCGCCGAGCCGGGCGCTCAGCCACTGAAGGGCCGGCGGGATCTCCCGCCGCCAGGTCGTGAAGTTGTGCCCGCCGCTGTCGAGCACGATGGAGGACACCTTCGCGGGCGCCTTCACCTTCTCGATGAACGTCATCGTGCTCCCGAGGTTGCCCTCGCCCTGCCGGGACGTCGTCACCAGGAACGAACCGCCGGACGGCGGCCGGTTCTCCAGGGTCCACAGCAGGTCGGCGCGGTCGCGCAGCTCCTGCTTCCCGTGGAAGAGGTCGCCCGTCGTCGGGTCCTCGGCGGCCTTGTAGTACGCGGAGAGCCCGGCGCTCGCCGCGTACCGGTCCGGGTGGTGCAGCCCGATCTTCAACGCGCAGTAGCCGCCGGTGGAGTTGCCGATGATGCCCCAGTCACGGGCCTCCTTCCCGGCCCGGTAGGACCCCGTGACCGCCTCCGGGAGGTCCTTCGCGAAGAACGTCTCGGTCTGCGGGCCCCCGGGGATGTCCACGCACTCGGTGTCCCGGGGCGGGGCGACCGTCGGCCGCAGCATCACCAGGATCATCGGCCGGGCCTTCCCCGCCTTCACCAGGTCATGCGCGGTCTGCGGGTAGCGCAGCCCCTTCAGCAGGTTCTCGGCCGTGCCCGGGTAGCCGGTGAGGACCACGGCCGCCGGGAACGTCCGCCCGGCGTACGCGGTTTGGAAGTACTCCGGCGGCAGATAGACGTACGCCGGTGACTCGATGCCCGACGTGCGCCCCGAGATCACCACCTTGTCGATCCGCCCGCCGACGGAGGGCACCCGCCCGCCCGGTACGTCCGGGTGCTGGGTGCCGACGCGCGTCATGTGCCGTGAGCCGGCCGCGCCCGCCTCCCCGTCCGCGTGGTCGGTGACGACGCCCAGCTCCTGCTGCCGCCCGAAGAGGTCGGCCCAGGAACCGTAGAAGAGGAAGGCGTTGTTGGCCGCCAGACCCACCGCGGCGAACAGCGTCAGCTGGGTCGCCAGCAGCAGCCCGATCCGGCCCGACACCGCGGCCGCGCCGGGCCGGGCCAGCCGCGGCCAGAGCCGGACCGTGGCGGCGAACAGCGCGACGGCCAGCGCGGCCACGACCGCCAGAACTGCGGTGCTGGTGAGACCCATGAGCGTGCTTTCTCCGTGATTCCTTGTCGGGGGAGGCCGGGCGGCGGGATGCGGGAAATTTCCGGAATATGGGTGAACCCGCGCTCCCCGGCCCACGTCCTAGAGGGCGCCCATCGTCCGCAGGCCCCGGCCCGCGGACGGACCCAAGAGAACCTCTCGCGAGCCACGGGAAACGATGGATGTCTGTCACGCTAGATGGGGATAAGTCAGTATCGGTTCCGGACCGGACGCGCCGTACGCACGCGCTGCGCGGCGTACGCCGGCTGCTGCGCGGGCCGCGCCCGGAATCCGTACCGGCCCTCGTCGGTACCGCCTGCACCGTCGTCGGGCTGATCGACGTCGCCGCCGGGGTCTTCCCCCGCTTCCGGCACAGCCGGATGCACACCCTCGCCGAGGTGCTCCCCGGAGCGCTCGGCCCGTTCGCCGCCGCGCTCTCGCTCAGCGCGGGCATGCTGCTCCTCCTGCTCGCCCACGGGCTGAAGCGGCACAAGCGGCGGGCCTGGCGGGCGGCGGTGGTCCTGCTCCCCGTGGGGGCCGTGGCCCAGTTCGCGTACCGCCACTCGATCGTCGGGGTGCTCGTCTCGCTGACGCTCTGCTGGCTGCTGGTGCGTCACCGCGACCAGTTCCGGGCGCTGCCCGACCCGCGCAGCCGCTGGCGCGCGCTCGCCAACTTCGTCCTGCTCGGGGCCGGTTCGCTCGGGCTCGGGCTGGTCATCGTCAGCGTCCACCCCGGCCGGGTCGTCGGCGACCCGTCCATCGCCGACCGCCTCCAGCACGTGCTGTACGGCCTGTTCGGCGTCGAGGGCCCCGTCGACTACGCCGGGCGCACCGACTGGACCGTGGCCTACTCGCTGGGCGCGCTCGGCCTGCTGACCGCCGTCACCACCATCTACCTCGCCTTCCGCCCCGAACACCCGGCCGCCCGCCTCACCGAGGACGACGAGAGCCGGCTGCGGGAACTGCTGCAGCGGCACGGCGGCCGGGACTCGCTCGGCCACTTCGCGCTCCGCCGCGACAAGGGCGTCGTCTTCTCCCCCAGCGGCAAGGCGGCCGTCTGCTACCGGGTCGTCTCCGGGGTGATGCTGGCCGGCGGCGACCCCATCGGCGACGTGGAGGCCTGGCCGGGCGCGATCGAGCGCTTCATGGACGAGGCGAGGGCCCACTCCTGGACCCCCGCCGTGATGGGCTGCAGCGAGACCGGCGGCCAGGTCTGGACCCGTGAGACCGGGCTCACCGCCCTG
This sequence comes from Streptomyces rubiginosohelvolus, assembly GCF_014649875.1. Lineage (GTDB taxonomy): Bacteria > Actinomycetota > Actinomycetes > Streptomycetales > Streptomycetaceae > Streptomyces > Streptomyces rubiginosohelvolus. The sequence continues at coordinate 54,608 of NZ_BMTW01000021.1, forward strand.
GAGCTGGGCGACGAGGCGGTGGTGGACGTGGCGGATTTCTCCCTCGCCGGACGGGCCATGCGGAACGTGCGGCAGATGGTCAAGCGCATCGAGCGGGGCGGTTACGAGACCCGGGTCCGGCGGGCCCGTGACATCGGCGACGCCGAACTGGACCGGATCCGCCGCGCCGCCGCCGACTGGCGCGGCACCGACACCGAACGCGGCTTCTCCATGGCGCTGGGCCGCATCGGTGACCCGGCCGACGGCGACTGCGTGATCGCCACCGCCCACCTGCCCGGCTCCGGTACGGAGGACTCCCCGCACGGCGACCTGAAGGCCGTCCTCCACTTCGTACCGTGGGGGCGCGACGGGATGTCCCTGGAGCTGATGCGCCGCGACCGCTCGGCCGACCCCGGCATGAACGAGCTCCTGATCGTCGCCTCCCTCCAGGCCGCCGGGAAGCTCGGCGTCGAGCGGGTCTCGCTCAACTTCGCGATGTTCCGCTCGGCGCTGGCCCGCGGTGAGCGGCTCGGCGCGGGACCGGTGCTGCGCTGCTGGCGGGGGCTGCTGATCTTCCTCTCGCGCTGGTTCCAGATCGAGTCGCTGTACAAGTTCAACGCCAAGTTCAAGCCCCGCTGGGAGCCCCGCTTCGTGGTCTTCCGCACCAGCCGGGACCTGCCCCGCATCGGGATCGCGGCGATGCGGGCGGAGGGCTTCGTGAACTTCTCGCCGCCCCGCCCGTTCCGGCCCCGCACGCCCCGCCCGTGCGGTCACACCGCACGTACGCGCCCGGAGCACGAGGTGAGCGCGGCGTGAGACGTCGTACGGCGGCCACGGCAGGTCCTAGTCTGGTCGTATGAGTACGTCACGCACGCGGGGCACGGTCCGAGGGCTGCCGGAGTGGGACCGCTGCGCGGTCATGGGGGTCGTCAACGTGACGCCCGACTCCTTCTCCGACGGCGGCCGCTGGTTCGACACGACGGCCGCGGTCAAGCACGGCCTGCACCTGGTGTCCGAGGGCGCGGACCTGGTCGACGTGGGCGGCGAGTCGACCCGCCCCGGCGCCAGCCGGGTGGACGAGGCCGAGGAGCTGCGCCGGGTGATCCCGGTCGTGCGGGGCCTGGCCTCCGAGGGCGTCACCGTCTCCGTGGACACCATGCGCGCCCGTGTCGCCGAGCAGGCCGTCGCCGCCGGTGCCCTCCTGGTCAACGACGTCAGCGGCGGCCTCGCCGACCCGGACATGATCCCGGCCGTCGCCGCCGCCGAGGTCCCGTTCGTCGTGATGCACTGGCGCGGCTTCAGCGAGTCGATGAACAGCCGCGCGGTGTACGGGGACGTCGTCGCCGAGGTCCTCGACGAGCTGCGGCAGCGGATGGACGCGGTGATCGCGGGCGGGGTCGCCCCGGAACGCGTCGTGATCGACCCCGGCCTCGGCTTCGCGAAGGACGCCGCCCACGACCTGACGCTCGTGGCGCACCTGGCCGAGCTGCACGCCCTGGGCCGCCCGCTGCTGGTGGCCGCCTCCCGCAAACGTTTCCTCGGCCATGTCCTGGCCGGTCCGGGCAGCCCCCCGCCGCCCGCCCGCGAACGGGACGCGGCCACCGCAGCCGTCTCCGCGCTCTCCGCGCAGGCCGGCGCCTGGGCGGTCCGGGTCCACGAGGTGCGGGCCACCGCCGACGCGGTGCGCGTCGCCCGCGCGGTCGAGGGAGCCGCGTGAACGAGGAGCACGCACAGGCCGCCGCCGACATCGCGGAGGTCGAGGCGGCGAACACCGCCTTCTACGAGGCGATGGAACGCGGCGACTACGAGGAGCTGTCCGGCCGCTGGCTGCCCGGCGAGGACCTCACCGTCTCCTGCGTCCACCCCGGCTGGCCGGTGCTCACGGGCCGGGGCGAGGTGCTGCGCAGCTACGCCCTGATCATGGCGAACACCGAGTACATCCAGTTCTTCCTGACCGACGTCAACATCGCGATGACCGGTGACACCGCGCTGGTCACCTGCACCGAGAACATCCTCAGCGGCGGCCCGGCCGAGGAGGGCAACGCGCTGGGCCCGCTGGTGGGCCAGCTGGTCGTCGCGACGAACGTGTTCCGGCGCACCCCCGACGGCTGGAAGCTCTGGTCCCACCACGGGTCGCCCGTCCTCACCGAGTCCGACGAGGACGACGACGAGGAAACCCCCTCCTGACGAAACCCCTCCCGAGGAAACCCCTCCCTGAGGAGGAAACACCCTCCCGAGTGGGTACGGGACCGATAGGGATTCGAACCGATCACCCAGGGGTAGGGGCGGCTTCCAGCCCGGCGAGGCGCAGTCCATGGCACCCACGGACGAGCACTGTCGGTGCTCGCAGGTAGATTCGAAAGAAGGCACCTCGCCGCCCGCACGCGGCCGGGTGCCTCTCGACCAACGACAGCAGGAGTGATTCGCGTGGATCGTGTCGCGCTGCGCGGCCTCAAGGCCCGTGGGCACCACGGCGTCTTCCCCCGGGAGCGGGAAGAGGGCCAGACCTTCATCGTCGACCTGGTGCTCGGCCTCGACACCCGCCCCGCGGCAGCCGCCGACGACCTGGCCCGCACCGTGCACTACGGCGTGGTGGCCGAAGAAGTCGTCGACGTGGTGACGGGCGAACCGGTCGATCTGATCGAGACGCTCGCCGAGCGCATCGCCCAGCAGTGCCTGAAGCACGAAGGCGTGCAGGAGGTCGAGGTCGTGGTGCACAAGCCGGACGCGCCGATCACCGTCCCCTTCGACGACGTGACCATCACCATCACCCGGAGCCGAGCATGACTGCGTTTTCCACCGAGGGGCAGAGCGACCCGACCGTACAGCCGGTGCCCACCGCCGTCGTCAAGCAGGTGGACGCCGCCGACATCACCCTCTCCAACCCGAAGATGGCCGTGATCTCCCTCGGCTCCAACCTGGGCAACCGCCTGGAGACCCTCCAGGGGGCCGTCGACGCCCTGGAGGACACCCCGGGCCTGCGGGTCAAGGCCGTCTCCCCGGTGTACGAGACGGAGCCCTGGGGCGTCGAGGCGGACACCCAGCCGTCGTACTTCAACGCGGTCATCCTCGTGAAGACGACGCTGCCCCCCGCCTCCCTGCTGGAGCGCGGCCAGGCCGTCGAGGAGGCCTTCGACCGGGTCCGCGAGGAGCGCTGGGGCCCGCGCACCATCGACGTCGACATCGTGGCGTACGCCGACATCGTCTCCGGCGACCCGGTGCTCACGCTCCCCCACCCGCGCGCCCACGAGCGGGCCTTCGTCCTCGCTCCCTGGCACGACGTGGACCCCGAGGCCCAGCTGCCCGGCGCCGGCCCGGTGGCCCAGCTCCTCGCGCAGGTCGGCCGCGACAGCGTGCTGCCCCGCGCCGACCTGGAACTGCGCCTGCCGGAGTAATCGTTAGGCTCGACGGAGGGTGGTCCGGCGCACGGCCGGACCGGGCACAGGCGGCGCGAAGGGCGGCTCACTCGGTGAAGCAACTACGGCTCGGGGTACTGGCGGGCCTCTTCGCCGCCGCCGGTGTCCTCTCCTGGGGCGGGGCCCGCCTCTGGGACTCCTTCGGCACCCTGCCGAGCGTCCCGCTGGCCGCGTCGATCGTGCTCGCCGTGATCGCGGTGATCCTCCTCGCGACCGCCCTCTCCACCCGCACCCGCCTCCGCGCCCAGCGCGAACGCCGCCCCGGCGCCAAGGGCGTCGAGCCCCTCTTCGCGGCCCGCGCGGTCGTCTTCGGCCAGGCGAGCGCCCTGGTCGCCGCCCTGGTCGCCGGCATGTACGGCGGCACCGGCGTCTTCCTCCTGAGCTACCTCGACATCCCGCCCCGCCGCGACCAGGCGATCTACGCGGGCGCGGCGGTGATCGCCGGCATCGGCGTCATCGCGGCCGCCCTCTTCCTGGAACGCGTCTGCCGCCTCCCGGAGGACGGCAACGACCACGACGGCACGGGCACGGCGGCGGCGTAACGACGCGACAAGGGCCCGGTTGCCAGGCCCACGAGTTCGCCGCACCGGTCACGCCGCCGCGCGGACCAGATGCCCGTTGACCAGGAAGGCGGGATGCGGCCGAAGCCGGTATCCGTAGACGGTGAACGGCTTGCCGGGCGCGGGGCGGGGCCGCACGGACTCGACGGTCACCCAGCCGGCTTCCACGAGATCGGCGTCGTGATGCTCCGGCCGGAACGTGCCGCGGGCCGCCCAGCGGTCCACCAGGATCAGGTGGGACGCGAGGCCCTTCCTCGCGGGGGTGAACCGTGCGCCGATGATCGCGGCAAGGTCGACGAGGAACGGCACGTTGGCGCTGACGAGGGTCCGGCCGGCCCAGGCTTTGGCACGGCATCCGTCACCGTCCGCGTATCCGTCGAGGAAACCGTCGAAGACCTCGCGGTCCCGCAGCACGACCCGGGGGAACGCCTGCCTCATGTGGTGCGCGTCGCCACCGGCGTACTGGCGCAGGGCGTCGGTGAGGTAGGAGGAAACCACCCGGACCCGGAAGCCCGGGACGTCCCGCCCCAGGTACCCGGAGGGCCGCACGACGGGCTGAAGCCGGGCTTCCAGGCCCGTCGCCTCTGTGAGGCACCTCGCGTAGCGCGTGGCGAACGCCTCGTCGTTCACGACGAGCGAGACGTAGTTCTTGCCCACCGTGCCGTCCGCACAGGTGGCTCCCACGAAGTAGCCGAACGCGTATCCCATGCGGAACGTGAGCCGTTCGCGGCAGAGCTTGCGCGCGTGGGTCCACGCGATGGTTCGGCCCGTCGCGTCCTCGGCACGGATCCAGCCACCCCGTGTGGCCAGCAGAACGTCCCCGGCGACCGTGAAAGCAGCATGGCTCGTGACGACCTCCACGGCCCCTCTCGCCTTGACGGCCGTCACGTCCGTCACCGTCGTCTGTGCCGTGCGGGACCCGTCCAGCGTCCACAGCCTGGTGCCGACGGCGACCTCCCGGGCCTGGAGACGCCCTCCCACCGCGTTCACGGTCTGCTTGCTCGGTAACCCGTCGCTCATGCGGCGCTCCTCGGCCTGTTCACCATCACAGGCCGAGGAGCGTATCGGGCACCACTGACAAAGCGGGCTAGCGCGCCAGTATGAGGCTCATCGCCTCGGAGCGGGTCGAGGCATCGCGGAGCTGGCCGCGTACGGCCGACGTCGTGGTCTTCGCCCCGGGCTTGCGGATGCCCCGCACCGACATGCACATGTGCTCGGCCTCGATCACCACGATCGCACCCCGTGCCTCCAGGATCCGCATGAGCGAGTCCGCCACCTGCGTGGTGAGGCGTTCCTGCACCTGGGGCCTGCGGGCGAAGACGTCCACCAGACGGGCCAGCTTGGACAGGCCGGTGATCTTGCCTGAGTCGGCCGGTATGTAGCCGACGTGCGCGACACCGTGGAAGGGCAGGAGGTGGTGTTCGCAGAGCGACATGATCTCGATGTCCTTCACCAGGACCATCTCGTCGTGCCCGAGGTCGAACGTCGTGGTGAGCACGTCCTCGGGTTCCTGCCGGAGACCGGCCAGAATCTCCTTGTACGCCCGCGCCACCCGCCCCGGCGTCTCCCGCAGGCCCTCGCGGTCCGGGTCCTCTCCGACGGCGAGCAGCAGTTCGCGTACGGCTGCCTCTGCCCGCTTCTCGTCGAACTCGCCGATCGAACCCTGGCCGTCCAGCGTCACCGGGTCGGTCATCTGTGCCTCGTTCCTTGTGCCGTTCCGTGCGCGGGTTCGCGATCGGACATCGCGGGCATACGGAAAAGCCGCGCCCCCACAGGCTAGAACCTGGGGGGCGCGGCGTGCATTCCGGAACAGGTGCGGCGGCCCGTGACGGGCGTCTCACCTGGCGTGGAGCGCGGACTAGCTGTTGTTGTCCGGACGGTCCTCGGGGATCGTCTCGGTGGACGGGGTGATGTCCTTGGTCAGGTCCGCCGGGGCGATCTCCGGCGGGGTGGCCGAGCCGTTGGCGCTGCCGTTGGTGAGGGCCAGCTCCTTGGGCGAGAGGACCGGGGGCCGCGTCGACGGGGTGCGCCGGGCGGATCCGGTCCAGGCCGGGCGGGCGGGGCGCCGGACGAGCGGGGCGAAGATCTCGGCGATCTCGTCCTTGCCGAGCGTCTCCTTCTCCAGCAGTTCGAGCACCAGGGCGTCGAGGATGTCGCGGTTCTCGACGAGGATCTCCCACGCGTCGTTGTGGGCGGTCTCGATGAGCTTCTTGACCTCCTCGTCGACCAGGGCCGCGACCTCTTCCGAGTAGTCGCGCTGGTGGCCCATCTCGCGGCCCAGGAAGGGCTCCGAGTTGTCGCCGCCGAACTTGATCGCGCCGAGGCGCTCCGTCATGCCGTACTGCGTGACCATCGCGCGGGCCGTCGCCGTGGCCTTCTCGATGTCGTTCGCCGCACCGGTCGTCGGGTCGTGGAAGACCAGCTCCTCGGCCGCGCGCCCGCCCAGCATGTACGCCAGCTGGTCGAGCATCTCGTTGCGGGTCGTGGAGTACTTGTCCTCCTCCGGGAGCACCATCGTGTAACCGAGGGCGCGGCCGCGGGAGAGGATCGTGATCTTGTGGACCGGGTCCGACTGGGGAGAAGCCGCCGCGACCAGGGCGTGTCCGCCCTCGTGGTACGCGGTGATCTTCTTCTCCTTCTCGGACATGATCCGGGTCCGCTTCTGCGGGCCCGCCACGACACGGTCGATCGCCTCGTCGAGGCTCTCGTTGTCGATGAGCTTCTTGTCGCTGCGCGCCGTCAGGAGCGCCGCTTCGTTGAGCACGTTCGACAGGTCGGCACCGGTGAAGCCGGGCGTGCGCCGGGCGACGGCGCCGAGGTCGACGCCCTCCGCGACGGGCTTGCCCTTCTGGTGCACCTTGAGGATCTCCAGGCGGCCCTGCATGTCGGGACGGTCGACCGCGATCTGCCGGTCGAAGCGGCCCGGGCGCAGGAGCGCCGGGTCGAGGATGTCCGGGCGGTTCGTGGCGGCGATCAGGATGACGCCGCCCTTCACGTCGAACCCGTCCATCTCGACGAGCAGCTGGTTGAGCGTCTGCTCGCGCTCGTCGTGACCGCCGCCCATGCCGGCGCCGCGGTGGCGGCCGACGGCGTCGATCTCGTCGACGAAGACGATCGCCGGGGCGTTCGCCTTGGCCTGCTCGAAGAGGTCACGCACCCGGGAGGCACCGACACCGACGAACATCTCGACGAAGTCGGAACCGGAGATCGAGTAGAACGGGACGCCCGCCTCGCCGGCGACGGCGCGGGCGAGCAGCGTCTTGCCCGTACCGGGCGGGCCGTAGAGCAGGACGCCCTTGGGGATCTTGGCGCCGACGGCCTGGAACTTCGCCGGCTCCTGGAGGAACTCCTTGATCTCGTGGAGCTCCTCGACGGCCTCGTCGGACCCCGCCACGTCGGCGAAGGTCGTCTTGGGGGTGTCCTTGGTGATCAGCTTGGCCTTGGACTTGCCGAACTGCATGACCTTGGAACCGCCGCCCTGCATCTGATTCATCAGAAACAGGAAGACGACCACGATGAGGACGAAGGGCAGCAGCGAGAGGAGGATCGAGACGAACGGGGACTGCTTCGACGGCGAGACGGTGTAACCCTTCTCGATGTCACCCGCCTCGAACTTCGTCTGCAGCGTGTCGGCGAGCTCGACGCCCTGGTTGCCGATGTAGCTCGCCTGGAACTTGCTGCCGGACTCGCCTTCGAGCTTCTGGCCGTCCTTCAGTTCGATCTTGAGGATTTGTTCGTCACCGGTGGTCAGCTTGGCCTGCTCCACCTGGTCCTTGCTGATCGCCTGGATCACCTTGCCGGTGTCCACCGTCTTGTAGCCGCCCGACGAGCCGACGACCTGCATCAACACGACCACGGCGAGGACGGCCAGCACGATCCACATGACCGGCCCACGGAAGTATCGCTTCACGTCCATCCATACGGAGCGAAGACGCCCCGTCCCTCCTGCCCGTAGGTAAATGCTGCTGTTTGAAAAGAGTGTTCTTCGGACGGTACCTCAGCATGGGCACCCGCGACCGCTGGGTGCAGCGGAGAAACCTGCTTTCGAAGCTCCAACGGCCCGGAGGCGGTGAGGGTTCCCCGGCGGTCCGCCCGGGGGTCAGCCGCCGTAGACGTGCGGGGCCAGCGTGCCGACGAAGGGCAGGTTGCGGTACTTCTCCGCGTAGTCCAGCCCGTAGCCGACGACGAACTCGTTGGGGATGTCGAAACCGATCCACTTCACATCGATCGCGACCTTTGCGGCATCCGGCTTGCGCAGCAGGGTGCAGACCTCCAGCGAGGCCGGCTCCCGCGAGCCCAGGTTGGACAGCAGCCAGGACAGCGTCAGTCCGGAGTCGATGATGTCCTCGACGATCAGGACGTGCTTGCCCTTGATGTCGGTGTCGAGGTCCTTGAGGATCCGCACGACGCCGGAGGACTGGGTGCCCGCCCCGTACGAGGAGACGGCCATCCAGTCCATCGTGACGGGGGTGGACAGCGCGCGCGCCAGGTCCGCCATGACCATCACCGCGCCCTTGAGGACGCCGACGATCAGCAGGTCCTTGCCCGCGTACTCCGCGTCGATCTTCGCGGCCAGCTCGACGAGCTTCGCGTCGATCTCTTCCTTGGTGAGGAGCACCGACTGAAGGTCGGTACCCATGTCCTTCTCGTTCACCCACGTCTCTTTCTGTGCTGCCGACGCCCTGGCCCGCCGGTCAGGGTCTCCCCGGGCCGGCGGCGGTTCGTCTGCACTTCAGCCGCTCGCGCGTCAGCTCTGCCGAATGACCAGTCTGCCACCCTGCCGCAGCGCCTCGACGCGGCCGGGCAGGTTGATGGCCCGCTGGCCGCGCCAGCCGGTGATCAGGCGGTCGACTTCTTCGAGGTGCCGGGCGAAGAGGGAGCCGGCGGGCGCCCCGGCCTCGATGAGGGCGCGGCGCAGCACCCGGCGGCGTACCGCGGGGGGCAGGGCGTAGAGCCCCGCGCACTCCAGGCGGCCGGTCTCGTCGCGTACGGACAGCTCGGCCTCGGCAGCCCAGGTGTCCAGGGCGTCGGCGTCGTCGCGGGAGAGCTGGGCGGTACGGGCGAGGGCTTCGACGACGCCTTTGCCGAGCGCCTTCTCCAGGGCGGGCAGGCCTTCGTGGCGGAGCCGGGAGCGGGTGTAGGCGGGGTCGATGTTGTGCGGGTCGTCCCAGACGGGGATCGACTGGACCAGGCAGGCCTTGCGGGCGGTCTGCCGGTCGAGCTGGAGGAAGGGGCGGCGGTAGCGGCCGGCCGGTCCGGAGGCGGCGGCCATGCCGGAGAGCGAGCGGATGCCGGAGCCGCGGGCGAGGCCGAGGAGGACGGTCTCGGCCTGGTCGTCGCGGGTGTGGCCGAGGAGGACGGCGGCGGCGCCGTGGCGCTCGGCGGCGGCGTCCAGCGCGGCGTAGCGGGCGTCGCGGGCGGCGGCCTCGGGGCCGCCCTCGCGTCCGACGTGCACGGCGACGGCCTCGACGGGGTCGAGGTCCATGGCGGTGAGCCGGGTGACGACCTCGGCAGCGCGGAGGCCGGAGCCCGGCTGGAGGTTGTGGTCGACGGTGATGCCGCCGGCCCGGACATCGAGCTTGCGGGCCTCGAAGGCGAGCGCGGAGGCGAGCGCCATGGAGTCGGCGCCGCCGGAGCAGGCGACGAGGACGAGCGGGGTGTCGGGCCGTTCGGGGAGGGCGGTCAGGGAGCCGCCCGCGGCGCCGGCCTCGGCGTAGGGGGAGCCGGCGGCGTGCGCGGGGCGCCTGGCCGCTTCGGCGGGCCGGTCGTGGCCGGCGTTCCGCTGGAATTCGGTGATGACGTCGTGGAGTACGCGGCGGACCGCCAGGCGTATCGCCGCGACCGCAGGATGGGGACCCATGTCCGGTGCCCTTCGTGGAGTTCGGGAGGTGCGTCGAGCGCCGGAACGCGTGAGTCCCGTCACTCAGAGTGCGTCGATGGTGACAGAGGCAAGCTGTTCATCGAGCATTGCACGCCTTCCCGGGCCTCCATGGTCCCTCGGATGGGTGATTGGGGGGCGAATATCGGTACCTCGGGGCGGTCCGGGGGCACCGGACCGTCAGGATTCGGCCTTGCGGTGCACGCGCGCGACCCAGTCGGCGGGCTTGGCGATCTCGGCCTTGGTCGGGAGGGTGTTGGGCGAGGTCCAGACGCGGTTGAAGCCGTCCATGCCGACCTCGTCGACGACCGACCGTACGAACTTCTCGCCGTCCTTGTACTGGCGGAGCTTGGCGTCGAGGCCGAGGAGCTTGCGCAGGGCCTGGTCGAGGCGGCCGGCGCCCTGGGCGCGGCGCTGCTGGAACTTCTCGCGGATCTCGGAGACGGAGCCGACGACATCGGGGCCGACGCCGTCCATGACGTAGTCCGCGTGTCCTTCGAGGAGGGACATGACGGCGGTGAGGCGGCCGAGGACCTCGCGCTGGGCGGGGGTCTGGACGATGTCGACGAGGCTGCGGGTGTCGCTCTCGCCCTGTTCGCCCTCGGGGCGGCCGCCGGAGAGGGACTGGGCGGCCTCGCGGAGCCGTTCCAGGAAGGTCGTCGGGTCGACGTCGGTCTCGTCGAGGAACGTCTGGATCTCGCCCTGGAGATGGTCGCGGAGCCAGGGCACGCCGGTGAACTGGGTGCGGTGGGTCTCCTCGTGGAGGGCGACCCAGAGCCGGAAGTCGTGCGGGTCGACGTCCAGCTCGCGTTCGACGTGGACGATGTTGGGGGCGACGAGGAGGAGCCGGCCGCCGCCGTTCGCGGAGGCGGGCAGCTCTCGGGTGGCGGGGGCGAACGTCTCGTACTGGCCGAGCACCCGGGAGGCGAGGAACGAGAGCAGCATGCCCAGCTCGACGCCGGTGACCTTGCCGCCGACCGCGCCGAGGACGGCGCCGCCGGGTCCGCCGGAGCGGCGGCTCTCCATCTTGGCGAGCAGGGGCTGGAGGAGTTCGCGGAAGCCGGCGACGTTGGCCCTGATCCAGCCGGGGCGGTCGACGACGAGGACGGGGGTGTCCTCGGGTTCGGTGCCTTCGGGGATCATCCGGGTGAAGAGCCGGACGTGCTCCTCGGAGGCCTTGGCGTGCCGCCGGAGCTCCGCGACGACGGCGCGGGCCTCCTCGCGGCTGATGTCGGGTCCGGGCCGCACGAGTCGGGTCGCGGTCGCCACCGCGAGATTCCAGTCGACCATCTGGGCACCACCGATGCTCGTCATGCGTCAACCGTACGTGAGCCTGTCGTCCCTTGGTGGGGTCTTGCAGGGCTCTTCGGGTGCGGCCCCGTGCTCAGCCGCCTGTTCCGGCGAGTGCGGTGGCCAGGGCGTCGAGGGCGGGTTCGGCCTGGCCCGCGTCGATGCTGCCGGAGGCGAGGAAGGCGAAGGCGAGCAGGCGGCCCTGGCGGTCGACGACGGTGCCCGCGAGGGAGTTGACGCCGAAGAGGGTGCCGGTCTTGGCGCGGATCAGGCCGGTGCCCTCGGCGTCGGGCGCGTACCGGCCGCCGAGGGTGCCGCTGAAGCCCGCGATCGGGAGGCCCGTGAGGACCGGGCGGAGGCCGGGGCGGTCGGGGTCGGCGGCACGGGCGAGGAGCGCGGTGAGGAGGGCGGGGGTGACCCGGTCCTTGCGGTCCAGGCCGCTGCCGTCGGCGAAGTGGGCCCCGCCCACCGGGATCTTGAGCTTCTTCAGCTCGTTGGTGACGGCGCGGCGGGCCCCGGCGAACGAGGCGCTCTCGCCCTTGGCGATGGCGGTCTGCCGGGCGAGGGCCTCGGCGATGTCGTTGTCGCTGTTGGTGAGGGTGCGCTCGACGAGGGCGTCGAGCGGGGCGGAGCGGTGGGTGGCGACGGTGCGGGCCTCGTCGGCGGCGCGGGCCTCGCGGGGGGCGCCGGTGACCTTGACGCCCGCCTCCTTCAGGGCGGCGGCGAAGGTGCGGGCGGCCTCGCCCGCGGGGTCGTCGGTGCGCTTGGCGGGGCCGCGGTCCGTGTCGTTGACGCGGCCCTCGTTGACCATCAGGGCGGTGACGGGCGCGATGTTCTCGTTGGGGCTGATCGGGTGGAGGACGGGGCCGGTGTAGCGGGAGATGTCGTACGTGAGCCGTACGGAGTCCCGGTCGTCCTCGCGCACGGCGTCGGCGGTGTCGGCGGCCATCTCGCGCAGGGCCGCCTCGCTGAGCGTGGGGTCGCCGCCGCCGACGAGGGTGACGGTGCGGGAGTCGGGGGACAGCGCGGCGGTGGTCGCGATGCGGTGGTCGGGGCCGAGGACCGAGAGGGCCGCGGTGGCGGTGGCGATCTTGATGGTGGAGGCCGGGGTCATCGGGGTGGTGGCGCCCTGCCCGTACAGCTGCTCGCCGGTGGCGGTGTCGACGACGGACGCGGCGACCTTGTCCCCGAGGCCGGGATCGCCGATGAGCGGGGCGAGGGTGTCGCGGAGTGCGGCGGGGTCCTGGGGGGCGTCGTGGGTGGTGGTGCCTAGGGCGGGCAGGACGGCAGGGGCGCTGGGGGCCGGGCTGGGGCCGTCGGGCGTCCGGCGTCCGTGATGTGCGCCACCTGTGCGGTCACCGGCGGCTGCCAGTGCCCGCTCGGCCTTACGCTGACCGTTGTCCCAGGGGCCGGCGGCGAGGACGGCGCCGGTTGCGACGACCAGGCCGAGCGTTGCGGAGCCTGCGATCACCTGCCAGGTGTACGCCCCGTTGCGCTTCCTCGTCAGGATCTTCGGCCCGCCCCACGGGTCCGAGGGGCGCATCGACGGTTCTTCCACCTGCTCGGCCACCGCTGACCAGCCCCTTTCGCGAGCACACTTCTGCGTGGGGGACACTTAATCACCAGTCGTATGTGTTGATCATGGAGGAGCCACCCGTGGAGTTCGACGTCACCATCGAGATCCCGAAGGGTTCGCGGAACAAGTACGAGGTGGACCACGAGACCGGTCGGATCCGCCTGGACCGTCGACTCTTCACCTCGACCAGCTACCCGGCCGACTACGGCTTCGTCGAGAACACCCTCGGCGAGGACGGCGACCCGCTGGACGCGCTGGTCATCCTGGACGAGCCGACCTTCCCCGGTTGCCTCATCAAGTGCCGCGCCATCGGCATGTTCCGGATGACCGACGAGGCGGGCGGCGACGACAAGCTGCTCTGCGTCCCGGCGTCCGACCCGCGCGTGGAGCACCTGCGCGACATCCACCACGTGTCGGAGTTCGACCGCCTGGAGATCCAGCACTTCTTCGAGGTCTACAAGGACCTGGAGCCGGGCAAGTCCGTCGAGGGCGCCGACTGGGTCGGCCGCGCCGAGGCGGAGGCCGAGATCGAGGCCTCCTACAAGCGTCTTGAGGCGCAGGGCGGCGCGCACTGACGTCCCTCTTCCGGTTCCGTTTGTGAGCCGGACGGCCGTCTTCGACGGGCGGTGCACCTTCACGGGTGTGCCGCCCGTTTCGCTGTGCGCACCGCCTCGCCATGCGGGGGTCATGTCGGTGGCCATACTGGGCACACGTGCGCCCGGAAGATCAGCCGAGCAGGAACGAGGTCGAGTGGTGGCGGAATCGGGCGGTCCTGAGGACCAGAAGCCCCAGTCCGATGAGGCGCGGAGCGCTTTCGCTCCGCCCGCCGGGACGATGCATCCGGTGTCGCCGCCCGAGGAGGACCATCCGACGTCGGAGTTCGCGATCCCGGACGGGGTGGTGTCCGACGCGAGCGGCGCGGCGTCTGCGGGAAGCGGATCGGCGGGCGGTTCGAACTCGGACACGCTGAGTTCCGCTTTCACTCCGCCGAGCACGTACAAGGCCCAGCAGTCGCCGCCCGCCTTCACCCCGGCGCAGGGCATTCCGATGGTCAAGCTGACCAAGGAAGCGCCCTGGCAGGACCGGATGCGCACGATGCTGCGGATGCCGGTGACCGAGCGTCCGGCGGCCGAGTCGATCCAGCGCACCGACGACGAGACGGGTCCGGCCGTGCCGCGCGTGCTCGACCTGACGCTGCGTATCGGGGAGCTGCTGCTGGCGGGCGGTGAGGGCGCCGAGGACGTCGAGGCGGCGATGTTCGCGGTGACCCGGTCCTACGGCCTGGACCGCAGCGAGCCGACGGTCACGTTCACGCTGCTGTCCATCTCGCACCAGCCGTCGCTGGTCGACGACCCGGTGACGGCGAGCCGTACCGTACGCCGCCGGGGCACCGACTACACCCGTCTGGCGGCGGTGTTCCGGCTGGTCGACGACATCACGAGCGAAGACGCCGAGGTGTCGCTGGAGGAGGCCTACCGGCGGCTCGCGGAGATCCGCCGTAACCGTCACCCGTACCCGGGCTGGGTGCTGACGGCGGCCGCCGGGCTGCTGGCCGGTTCGGCTTCCGTGCTGGTCGGCGGTGGGTTCCTGGTGTTCGTCGTGGCGGCGGCGGGCGCGATGCTCGGCGACCGGCTGGCATGGCTGTGCGCCGGGCGCGGGCTGCCGGAGTTCTACCAGTTCACGGTGGCCGCGATGCCGCCCGCCGCGCTGGGCGTCGCACTGACCCTGACCCATTCGACGGACATCCGCCCCTCCGCGGTGATCACCGGTGGGCTGTTCGCGCTGCTGCCGGGGCGGGCGCTGGTGGCGGGCGTGCAGGACGGGCTGACCGGTTACTACATCACCGCCTCGGCCCGGCTGCTCGAAGTCATGTACTTCTTCATCGGGATCGTCGCGGGCGTCCTGATCGTCCTGTACCTGGGGCTGCAGCTGGGGGCGGAGCTCAACCCCGAGGCCCGGTTCACGCCGTACAACGAGCCGGTGGTGCAGATCCTGGCGTCGATGGCGCTGAGTCTGGCCTTCGCCGTACTGCTCCAGCAGGAGCGGTCGACCGTGCTGGCGGTCACCCTGAACGGCGGCGTCGCCTGGATCATCTTCGGGGCGATGGCCCGGACCGGGGACATCTCGCCGGTCGCGGCGACGGCGGTGGCGGCGGGTCTGGTCGGCCTGTTCGGCCAGCTGTTCTCGCGCTACCGGTTCCACTCCTCGCTGCCGTACATCACGGCGGCGATCGGGCCGCTGCTGCCCGGTTCGGCGACGTACTTCGGTCTGCTGGGCGTGGCGCAGAACGAGCTGGACACCGGGCTCGCCTCGCTGTCGACGGCGGTCGCGACGGCGCTGGCCATCGCGATCGGGGTGAACCTGGGGAGCGAGATCTCGCGGCTGTTCATGGGGCTGCCGGGGGCGATCGGTGGGGCGAGCCGCCGGGCGGCGAAGCGGACCAGGGGGTTCTGAGCCCGCGGGCTTCGTGGCCGTACGAACGCCGTACGCGCGGAAGCGCCCCTCCCCCGGAGCTGCGGGGAGGGGCGCTTCGTCGTGTACGTGCGCGGGGTCAGCGCTTGGCGTGCCGGCCGCGCTGGCCGGAGGAGGGGCCGTTGCCGCCCGGGGGGCGGCCGGAGCCGTCGCCCGCCTCGGCCACGGCGGCCTTCTTGCCCTGGCTGCGGGCCCGCAGCACCTCGATCACGATCGGCACGACGGAGATGAGCACGATCAGGATGAGGATCATCTCGATGTGCTCGTGCACGAAGTCGATCTTGCCGAGGAGGGCTCCGAGCACGGTGACGCCGACGCCCCAGAGGATCGCGCCGACGACGTTGTACGTGATGAAGGAGCGGTAGTTCATCCGGCTGACGCCCGCGATGATCGGCGTGAACGTGCGCACGATGGGCACGAAGCGCGCCAGGACCAGGGACTTCGGGCCGTGCTTCTCGAAGAACTCGTGCGCCTTCTCCACGTTCTCCTGCTTGAAGAGGCGGGAGTCGGGGCGCTTGAAGAGGGCCGGGCCGACCTTGCGGCCGAAGAGATAGCCCACCTGGTCGCCGACGATCGCGGCCACCGCGATCAGCGTGCAGACCAGCCAGAGCGGGTACTTCAGCTGTCCCGTGGTCACCAGCAGACCCGTGGTGAACAGCAGCGAGTCGCCGGGCAGGAAGAACCCGATCAGGAGGCCGGACTCGGCGAAGACGATGAGGAGCAGGCCGGGGAGCCCGAACGTGTTGAGCAGATAGTCCGGGTCCAGCCAGCTCGGTCCGAGCGCAAGCGTATTCAAGGGTCCGGGCTCCAGGATGAGGGGTGCGATGGCGGCTCTGTGGCCGCCCCAAGCTATCAACGCCCGATGCGTGCCCGTGGTTCCAGTGGCGTACAGCGGGAATGCGCATCCTACGAAGCGGCCCGAAGCTGATCACAGGAGGTGCCACCAACATGGGCATTGAGGAATTCGGCGGCGGTCAGACGGCACAGGCGGACGTGCTGGTCGTCACCACGAACGACGTACCCGGCTATCAGGTGACCCAGGTCATCGGCGAGGTCTTCGGGCTGACCGTACGGTCGCGTCACCTCGGCAGCCAGATCGGGGCCGGGCTGAAGTCGATGATCGGCGGCGAGCTGAGGGGGCTGACCAAGACGCTGGTCGAGACCCGGAACCAGGCGATGGAGCGGCTCGTGGAGCAGGCGCGGGCCCGGGGCGCCAACGCGGTCCTGATGATGCGCTTCGACGTGACCGAGGCGGCGGACGTCGGTACGGAGGTCTGCGCGTACGGGACGGCGGCGGTGATCAGCAAGGTGTGACGCGGAGCTGGTCGGTGCGCACGGTGTGGCGCGGCACCGGCCCGACCGCCCGGCGTGACCCGGCGCCCCCGGGCCGCGCGGTGTGACGCGGTGCCGGCCGGGGCGCGCGGTGTGACGCGCGTGCCAGCCGGGCCAGCCTTGGGTGTTATGTGTGTTTTGTCGCCCTAGGGTGGGCCGGTGGCCCCCGAATCCCCCGCACCCTCGCCCACTCCCCCGCACCCCCCACACCCTCCGGGCACCCCGGCCCGGCGGCTGCTGCCGCTCGTGCTGCCCGCGATCGTGGTCGGCGTCGTCTGCGCGCTGATCCTGCTCGGGGTGAGCCTGCTGGCGGAGCAGCTCCAGGACGTGCTCTGGGAGTCCCTGCCCGACGCGCTCGGGGTGGGCGGGTTCTCCTCGGTGTGGATGGTCGTGATGCTCACCGCGACCGGCCTCGCGGTGGGGCTCGTCCTGCGGGCCGTACCCGGTCACGGCGGGCCCGATCCGGCCAGCACCGGGCTGGTCGACGCCCCGATGCGGCCCGGCATCGTGCCCGGGCTGCTCCTGGTGACGACCCTGGCACTGGCGGGCGGGGTGAGTCTCGGGCCGGAGAACCCGATCACCGCCGCCAACATCGCCCTGGCCTTCTGGCTCGGCCGGCGGTTCGCGCCCGGCGCTCCGGGCGAGTTGTGGGTGGCGCTCGCGGCGGCCGGGACGATCGGGGCGCTCTTCGGTACCCCGGTCGCCGCCGCGCTGATCCTCTCCGAGGTGATGGCCTCGCAGCCGGGCCCCGGGGCGTTCTGGGACCGGCTGTTCGCCCCGCTCGCGGCCGGTACGGCGGGCGCGCTGACCATGTCGCTGATCGCGGAGCCCAGCTTCGACTTGTCCCTCCCGGCGTACACCGGACCGCACTGGGGCGATCTGCTCTCCGCCCTGCTGATCGCCTCGGCGGGCGCGCTCCTCGGGCTGCTCGCGGTGTACGCGTTCCCGGTGGCGCACCGGGTCTTCGCGGCGCTGCGGCATCCGGTGCTCGCCCTGACGGCGGGCGGTCTCGTGCTGGGGCTGCTGGGTGCGCTGGGCGGCCATCTCACCCTGTTCAAGGGGCTCGACGAGGTGAAGACGCTGGCCGGGGACCCGGACGGGTGGTCGGCCGGGGAGTTCGCGGGGATGGCGATCGTGAAGATGGCCGCCCTCGTGATCGCGGCCACCTGCGGCTTCCGGGGCGGCCGGATCTTCCCGTCGGTCTTCGCGGGGGTGTCGCTCGGGCTGTGCGCCCATGCACTGGTCGACGCGGTCCCGCCGTCGCTCGCGGTGTCGTGCGCGGTGCTGGGGGTGCTGCTCGCCGTCACCCGGCAGGGCTGGGTGAGCCTGTTCACCGCGGCGGTGATGGTCGGCGACGCGTCCGTGCTGCCGCTGCTGTGCGCGGCGACCCTGCCCGCGTGGCTGCTGGTCACGGGGCGGGCCCAGATGCAGCTGGACGCGGACGGGAAGTCGCTGCGATGAGCGGGAGGCGTGCGCGGTCACGGGGAAGGCCCCGCCCGGCGCGCCGGAAGCACTGAACCTCCGTATCGTCTGGTTCGTGCGCTTTTGCGCAACCCTGTACCGATTACGGTTCCACGGAGGTTCCCCGCATGCCCACGCCCGTCAACGTCGCCGTCGTCTACTACTCCTCCACCGGCACCGTCGCCACGATCGCGAAGGCGATGGCCGAGGACGCCGAGCGGGCCGGGGCCCAGGTGCGGCTGCGCCGGGCGGCGGAGCTCGCGCCGCAGGCGGCCATCGACTCCAACCCGGCGTGGGCGGAGAACGCCAGGGCGACCGCGGACATCCCCGAGGTCTCGCCGGACGACATGGTCTGGGCGGACGCGGTGATCTTCGGTACGCCGACCCGGTTCGGGAACGTCACCGCCCAGCTGAAGCAGTTCCTCGACACGCTCGGCGGGCTGTGGCAGTCCGGGCAGCTCGCCGACAAGGTCTACAGCGGCTTCACCTCCACGGCCACCGCCCACGGCGGCCAGGAGTCCACGCTGCTCGCGCTGTACAACACGATCCACCACTTCGGCGGCATCCTCGTCACCCCCGGCTACACCGACCCCACGAAGTTCGTCGACGGCAACCCGTACGGCACCTCGCACATCGCCGGGCAGGGCGACCTCCCGGTCGGCGAGCAGACGCTCACCGCCACCCGGGTGCAGGCCGAGCGGGTCGTGAAGCTGACCCGGGCCGTCAAGGCGGGCCTGGCCGCCGAGAACTGACCCCGTCCCCGCAGACGCCCACGGACGCGCACCGACCCCCGTAGGCCGAGAGAAGGGTTTCCCCACCATGCCGCTCCACCGTGGTGCCCACCCGGATCAGGACAAGCCCTCCGACGAGCGGCGCAGGCTCGCTCTGAACCCGTTCTTCGGCGAGGCGGACCCGACGGCCGCGATGAACACCGCGCCGCCACGGCACCGGCTGCCCGACGGGCCGCTGCCGCCGCTGACGGCGTACCGGCTGGTCCACGACGAGCTGATGCTCGACGGCAACTCCCGGCTCAACCTGGCCACGTTCGTCACCACCTGGATGGAGCCGCAGGCCGGCGTCCTGATGGGCGAGTGCCGGGACAAGAACATGATCGACAAGGACGAGTACCCGCGCACCGCCGAGCTGGAGAAGCGCTGTGTGGCGATGCTCGCCGACCTGTGGAACGCACCCGATCCGTCCGCGGCCGTGGGGTGTTCGACCACCGGGTCGAGCGAGGCGTGCATGCTCGCGGGGCTCGCCCTGAAGCGGCGCTGGGCCAAGCGGAACGCGGACCGCTATCCGGCGACGGCACGGCCCAATCTGGTGATGGGCGTGAACGTGCAGGTCTGCTGGGAGAAGTTCTGCAACTTCTGGGAGGTGGAGGCCCGGCAGGTCCCGATGGAGGGCGGGCGCTTCCACATCGACCCGCAGGCCGCCGCCGAACTCTGTGACGAGAACACCATCGGGGTCGTCGGCATCCTCGGCTCCACCTTCGACGGGTCCTACGAGCCGATCGCCGACCTCTGCGCGGCCCTGGACGCCCTCCAGGAACGCACCGGCCTCGACATCCCGGTCCACGTGGACGGGGCGTCCGGCGCGATGGTGGCACCCTTCCTCGACCCGGACCTGGTGTGGGACTTCCGCCTGCCGAGGGTGGCGTCGGTCAACACCTCGGGCCACAAGTACGGCCTGGTCTATCCGGGGGTCGGCTGGGCGCTGTGGCGTACGGCGGACGAACTGCCGGAGGAGCTGGTCTTCCGGGTCAACTACCTGGGCGGCGACATGCCGACGTTCGCCCTGAACTTCTCCCGGCCCGGGGCGCAGGTGGTCGCGCAGTACTACACGTTCCTGCGGCTCGGGCGGGACGGCTACCGCGCGGTCCAGCAGGCCTCCCGGGACGTGGCCTGCTCTCTGGCCCGCGCGGTGGAGGACCTCGGCGACTTCCACCTCCTCACCCGGGGAGACGAGTTGCCGGTGTTCGCCTTCACGACGACCGCCGAGGTCCACGCGTACGACGTCTTCGACGTGTCGCGCCGGCTGCGGGAGCGGGGCTGGCTGGTGCCCGCGTACACCTTCCCCGCCAACCGGCAGGATCTGTCAGTGCTGCGGGTGGTGTGCCGCAACGGCTTCTCCTCCGACCTGGCCGAGCTGCTGGTCGAGGACCTGAAGCAGCTCCTGCCCGAACTCCGGGCGCAGAAGCACCCGGTGAGCCACGACCGGAAGGCCGCTACGGCCTTTCACCACTGAGGCGGCGGCCCCGCCGCTACCGGCTGAGCCGCGCGAACTTCCGTACGGCCAGCGGGAAGAACACCGCGATGATGGCCACCGGCCAGAGCACCGCGAGGAGCCCGGCGTGTTCGGCGGCCCAGGAGCCGGTCGCGCCGCCGGGGTTGCCGAACAGGTCCCGTACGGCGGTGGCGGTCGCGGACATCGGGTTCCACTCGACCACCGCGCCCAGCCAGCCCGGCATCGACGCGGGGGTCGCGAAGACGTTGGAGAGGAAGCCGACCGGCCAGACCAGGATCTGGACCGCCGTGACCATCTCCGGCCTGCCCGCCACCATGGCGAGCTGGATGCCGACCCACAGCATCGCGAACCGCAGCAGGAGCAGCAGCCCCACCGCCCCCAGCGCGGCCGCCGCCCCGTTGTGCCAGCGCCAGCCGACCGCGTAACCGACCCCGGTCATCACGGCGAGCGAGACCACCGACTGCAGCATGTCCGCGGCGCTGCGGCCCACCAGCACCGCGCCGGGGACCATCGGCATCGAGCGGAACCGGTCGATGACGCCCTTGCCGAGGTCCTGGGTGACCGCCAGCATCGTCGCTTCCAGGCCGAAGGCCATGGTCAGCGCGAGCATGCCGGGGACCAGGTACTCGGTGGGGTCGCCCGGCACGCCCCGGCCGCCGCCCACCAGATAGGTGAACATCAGGAGCAGCATCACCGGGAACACCAGGTTGACGAGGACCGCCACGGGCTGGCGGGCCCAGTGCGCCAGTTCGCGGCGGGTCATCGTCCAGGAGTCGGCCAGTGCCCAGCCCAGCCGGGAGGCCGCCCCACCCGGTCCGGGGACCGCCGTCGTCGTCGCCGCACTCATGCCGCCACCTCCGTCTTCTCCGCCGCCTGCTCCGCGGCCGGTTGTCCGGTCAGGGACAGGAACACCTCGTCCAGGGTCGGGCGGCGCACCGCGATGTCCTCCGCCTCGATGCCCGCCTCGTCCAGCACCCGCACCGTCCGGGTCAGGGCCGCCATCCGGTCCGGGGCGGGCGCGCCGATCCGCCGCCGGTCGGGGTCGAGCGTCAGGTCCTCGCCGCCGAGCAGCGCGGCCGCCTCCGCCAGCCGGGACGCGTCGCGCAGGACGACGTCGATCCGGTCGCCGCCGACGCGGGCCTTCAGCTCGTCGGGGGTGCCCTCGGCGACCGCCCGGCCGTGGTCGATGAGGGCGATCCGGTCGGCCAGCTGGTCCGCCTCGTCCAGATACTGCGTGGTCAGCAGCACCGTGGTGCCGCCGCCGACCAGGGACCGCACCGCGTCCCACACCTCGGTCCGGCCGCGCGGGTCGAGGCCGGTCGTCGGCTCGTCCAGGAACAGCACGTCCGGATCGGTGATCAGCGACGCGGCCAGGTCGAGCCGCCTGCGCATGCCGCCGCTGTACTGCTTGACCGCCTTGCGGCCGGTGTCCGCGAGGCCGAACCGCTCAAGCAGCTCGTCCGCCCGGCTGCCCGCCCGGCGTGCGCCCAGGTGGTACAGCCGCCCGAACATCTCCAGGTTCTGCCGTCCGCCGAGCTGTTCGTCCACCGCCGCGTGCTGCCCGAGCAGCCCGATCCTGCGCCGCACCTCGCCCGCCCGCTCACGGACGTCGAGGCCGGCCACGGTGACCCGGCCCGCGTCGTGGCGCAGCAGCGTCGACACGATCCGTACGGCGGTGGTCTTGCCCGCCCCGTTGGGGCCGAGCACCCCGTGCACGGTGCCGCTGCCGACGACCAGGTCCAGTCCGTCCAGGGCGCGCTTCTCCCCGTACCGCTTGTGCACTCCGTCCATGACGATCGCTTCCGTCACGTTCCCCGCCGCCCTTCCACGCCTTCACAACCCTCGTAGTCAAACTTGACTAGTAGGTCGAAGGTAAACCCCGGTCCGGCATTCGTCAAACTTGATTACTCGTTGTCCCCGGGGTCGGGCACCCCGGTGGCGTAGGGGTTCTCCTCGCCCTCGGCGAGCACGCCGACGAACGGGTCGCCCTCGCCCGCGAAGGTGTACGCGCCGCCCTCGATGCGGGCGATCAGGCCCCGGGTCCACTCCGCGCCACTGTCCGCCGAGTGCACCCACAGGTTCATGATCTCGCCGATGTGGCCGAGGGATTCGGGCCCTTCCTCGGGGGTGTAGTACTCGGTCACCGCCTCGCGCCACTCGCGGATGCCCTCGATCCGCTCCTTGAGCAGCGCGACCGCCTCCTCGCGGGGCAGGTCGACGATGAAGCCGACCGCCGCCGACAGGACGTCCATGTTCCGGTCGTAGGAGCGGATGGCGTCCCGGAGCAGGGCGCGGTACTCATCGAGGCCCTCGTCCGTGACCTCGTACTCGGTGCGCGGTGGACCCCCGGCCGTGGAGGGGGCCGTCTCGTGCGCGAGGAGCAGTCCCTGCTTCGCCATCTGCTTCAGGGCGTGGTAGATCGACCCGGGCTTGGCGTTGGACCACTCGTGCGCACCCCAGTACTCCAGGTCGTTGCGGACCTGATAGCCGTGCGCGCGGCCGTGCATGCGCACCGCGCCGAGGACCAGCAGCCGGATCGCGGACATGACACTCCTTCGTATTCAACTTTGACTAGGGTAGCCCCGTCCGCTTGCGTCCGGGCGGCAGGTGTGCCCTCGCATCCGGACGGCGGGGGCCAGCAGGGCCGCGACCAGACATCCTGCCGCCAGCGCCGCCCACACCACGTCGTAGCTGCCGAACGCGTCCCGGGCGGTGGCCCCGAGGAACGCCGAGGCGCCCGCGCCCAGCTGGTGGGCGGCGTTCGTCCAGCCGAAGACGATGGGCCCGGTCTCCCCGTACACCCGGCGGGCCAGCTCGATGACGGGCGGCACGGTCGCGACGTCGACGAGCCCGTAGACCGCCGTGAACAGCAGCATGGGGGCCGTGACCGTCGAGGCGAACACCAGGGGCAGAGCGAGGAGGGTGAGCGCGCGGACGGCGAAGCAGACGGTCAGCACGCGGCGCGGGTCGAACCGGTCGGTCAGCCAGCCGGCCAACAGCGCGCCGAGGGCGGAGAAGATCCCGATCAGGGACAGCAGCGAGGCCGCCGCCGTGGCCCGCATACCGTGATCGTGCGCGGCGGGAGCCCAGTTGGACCACATGATGCCGTTGGTGGACGCCCCGCAGAGCGCGAACGCCCCGGCCAGCAGCCAGAACGGGCCGGTGCGCGCCGCCCGCAGGAGCACCTTCAGCGTGCGTACCGCCGCGCCGGCGGCCGGGGTCGGCTTCTCCACGAACTCCGCTGCCCCGTACGGCTTCACGCCCGCCTCGGCCGGATGGTCGCGCAGCAGCAGGAACACCAGGGCGGCCACCGCCAGGGCTACGAGCGCCAGCGTCACCACCGGCGGACGCCAGCCGTGGTGGCCGACGGACCAGGCGAGGAGAGGGAGGAACAGCAGCTGGCCCAGGTGGCTCGCGGAGCTGAGCGCGCCCGTCACCAGCGAGCGCCGCCGGTCGAACCAGCGAGCGGTGACCCCGGCGGCGAACGTCATGGTCAGGCAGCCGCTGCCGAGGCCGATGAGCACACCCCAGTAGGCGACGAGCTGCCAGGGCCGCGTCATCACCCCGGTCAGCAGCGCCCCCGCCGCGACCATCAGCAACGCGCCCATGACCACCCGGCGGGCCCCGATCCGGTCCATCAGCGCCGCCGCGAACGGGGCGGTGAGGCCGAAGAGCACCATGTTCACCGAGGCGGCGAGCGCGATCTGCCCGCGCTCCCAGCCGTACTCCTGGTGCAGCGGCGTCACCAGCAGACCGGGCACGGTGGTGAACGCGCCCGCCGTGACGATGGCGGCGCCCGCGACGGCGGCCATCAGCCACGCGCGGTGGATACGGGCGGACGGGGTCGTGGTCGAAGTCGAGGTCGATGAGGCCATGGAATCAGCGTCGCGAGCGAGTCCCGCCCTCACGAGTGTCCCGATGGACCAGGTGCGCAAGGATATGGCCATGACGGTCTTCACCCACCCCGGGCGGCACCGGGTCGCCGTGCTCGCCCGCGCGGTCCTGCTCCCCATCGAGCTGGGCATCGTCCACCAGCTCTTCGGCCAGGCCCGGCAGGGGGCGTCGGCGGACGGCGAGCCGCTGTACGAGGTCGCCACCTGTTCCCCCGCGCCCGGCGACGTGCGTACGGACGGCGATTTCACCGTGGCCGTCGCGCACGGGCCCGAGGCGCTGGCCGAGGCCGACACGGTGATCGTCCTGTCGTCGTACGAGGACTACGTCCAGGAGACGCCCGCGCTCCCGGCCCCGCTGGCGGAGGCGCTCGCGCTGATCCGGCCCGGGGCGCGGGTGGCGTCGATCTGCACCGGCGCGTTCGTGCTGGCATCGGCCGGGCTCCTCGACGGGCACACGGCCACAACGCACTGGCGGTACACGGAGCTGTTCGCCCGGCTCTTCCCCCGCGTCGGGCTGGACCCGGACGTGCTCTACACCGACGGGGGGTCCGTCCTGACCTCGGCGGGCTGTGCGGCCGGGATCGACCTGTGCCTGCACATGATCCGGCGCGACCACGGGACGGCCGTCGCCAACGACGTGGCCCGGCGCACGGTCGTCCCGCCCCACCGGGAGGGCGGCCAGGTGCAGTACATCCGGCGGCCGGTGCCCGCGCGGTCGGCCCCGGGGACCTCGGCCGCCCGCGACTGGGCGCTGCGGAGACTCCAGGACCCGATCACATTGGGGCAGTTGGCGGCTCGGGAGTCGATGAGCGTACGGCACTTCACCCGGCGGTTCCGGGAGGAGGTCGGCCTGACGCCCATGGCCTGGCTGACCCGGCAACGTATCGAGCTGGCACGGGAGTTGCTGGAGGAGTCGGACACGCCCGTGGAGCAGGTGGCCGCCCGCACCGGGCTCGGCACGGCGGCCAACCTGCGTCAGCACTTCCATGCGGCGCTGGGCGTCTCGCCGAGCGCCTACCGCACCACGTTCCGGGGGCCGGGGCCCGGGGCATGACGGCCCGTCAGTAGGGAAAGACCGACCGGCCGTGCTGGATCGACATCCACCGCTGCGTGGTGAACGCCTCCACCACCGCCTCGCCGTTCAGCCGCCCCACCCCGGACGTCTTCTCACCGCCGAACGCGACCAGCGGATCGTCCTGCACGGTGGAGTCGTTGACGTGGAACATGCCGCTGACGATGCGCTGGGCGAACTGCACACCGCGCTCCGCGTCCCGGGTGTGGACCGCGCCGCTGAGACCGTACGGGCCCTCGTTGACGATCCGTACGGCTTCCTCCTCGCCGTCGAACGTCATCAGCAGGGCCACCGGGCCGAGGATCTCCTGCGTCAGCAGCGGGGAGTCCTCCGCGAGGCCGGTGAGGACGGTCGGCGCGACGACGTTGCCGACGGTCCGGCCCCGGACGAGGGCCGTCGCGCCGTCCGCGACCGCCCGGTCCACCAGGTCGTCCAGCGCGTCGGCCTGGAAGGCGTTGATGACCGGCCCGATCCGGGTCTCCGGGTCCCTCGGATCGCCGGCCTTGAGCGCGGCCACCTCGGCGGTGAACTTCGCCGTGAACTCCTCCGCCACCGACCGGTCCACCAGGATCCGGTTGGCCGCCATGCTGACCTGCCCCTGGTGCAGGAAGCGGCTGAAGACGGCGGACCGGACCGCGTAGTCGATGTCGGCGTCCTCCAGCACCACCAGGGCGCTGTTCCCGCTCAGTTCGAGGATGGTCCGCTTGAAGGCGCCGGCCGCCGTGGCGGCGATGTGCCGGCCGACCCGGTCGGAGCCGGTGAACGAGATCACCTTGGGCACGGGGTGCTCGATGAACGCGTCGCCGATCTCGGCGCTGTCGGTGATCACCACGTTGAGCAGCCCCGCCGGAAGTCCGGCGTCCTCGAATATCTTCGCTATCAGACCGCCGCCGACCACGGGCGCGTTCTGGTGGGGTTTCACGACGACCGCGTTGCCGAGTGCCAGGGCGGGTGCGACGGACTTCATCGTCACCAGGAAAGGGAAGTTGAAGGCGCTGATGACCCCGACGACGCCGACGGGCAGCCGGTAGAGCCGGTTCTCCCGGCCGTCCCCCACGGCGGGCAGCAGCCGCCCGGTGGGCCGCAGCGCCTGGCGGATCGCCTCGCGCAGGAACTCGGTGGCACTGTCGACCTCGTACCGTGCGCGCGGCCGGGTGCCGCCCAGTTCGTCGGTGATCGCCTCGGCGATCTCCTCGGCGCGCTCGCCGGTGATGCGGAGCGCGCGTTCGAGGACGGCGCGCCGCTCGTACGGGTTGACCCCGGCCCATTCCTGCTGCGCCCGCTCGGCGGCCCGGTAGGCCCGGTCGACCTCCAGCGCGGTGGCCACGGTGACGGCGGCGAGTTTCTCACCGTTGTAGGGATTGAAATCGATGATGTCCCACGAGCCGCTGCCGATCAGCCACTCGCCGTCGATGTACTGGTGGGCCAGTTCATGGAAGAAGGACATGCAATCCCTTACTGCAGGCGTTCGCAGACTCCTGATGCGACGTCATCGTAACGAGAATTTACGTCAGTTGGAGTAGTCCGCGCAGAAGATCCCGGCTCTCTTCCGGAGCCGGACTCTCCTGGGCGAGGCCCGCCATCGCCTTTTCGTACTGCGCGACTTCCTCGGGCTTGTCCAGATAGAGCGCGCTCGTCAGCTGCTCCAAATAGACAATGTCCGACAGATCGGATTCCGGAAAACGCAGCATCGTGAATGAGCCGCTCTCGCCCGCATGACCGCCGTGACTGAAGGGCATGACCTGAAGCGTGATGTTCGGCTGCTCCGACATATCGATCAGATGCCGCAATTGGGCGCGCATGACCTCGCGTTCGCCGTACGGGCGGCGGAGCGCCGCCTCGTCGAGCACGGCGTGGAACGTCGGGGCGCGCTCCGAGACGAGGGCCTTCTGACGCTCCAGGCGCAGGGCGACGCGGCGGTCGATCTCGGCGGGCGAGGCTCCGCGCATCCCGCGCGAGACGACGGCGTGGGCGTACGCCTCGGTCTGCAACAGCCCGTGCACGAACTGGACTTCATAGATACGGATGAGGGAGGCGGCGCCCTCCAGACCGATGTACGTCTGGAACCAGCCGGGCAGGACATCACCGTAACTGTGCCACCAGCCCGCCACGTTGGCCTCGCGGGCGAGACCGAGCAGGGAGTCGCGCTCCGCCTCGTCGGCCACCCCGTAGAGCGTGAGCAGGTCCTCGACGTCCCTGGCCTTGAAGCTCACCCGTCCCAACTCCATGCGGCTGATCTTCGATTCGGAGGCCCGGATCGAGTAGCCGGCCGCCTCACGGGTGATACCGCGCGACTCCCGCAGTCTCCTGAGCTGAGAGCCCAGGAGGATGCGCCGCACCACCGATCCACTCGACTCGCCTGCCGACACTGGTCCGACCCTCCCCATCGCTCACCCTGGCACCGGAGCCCCCCGGAACCCCGACTGCCGGATTCTGCCACCAAAACGCTTCAGCCCGTACTCATTCGATTACGGAAATGGGAAGACGTCCGGAAAGCTCCGAAACTGACCCCGGGAAGAAATGCCCCGTAACCACCACGGTATCGGGCAGGTCCGGCGCGTGCACGTGCATCTGCCCTTGCATCTGCTGTGCGCATTCGGAACCATGGTCCCCGCGCACCTGCGTGCTCGTGTTGTGCCGCTGTACCCCCCGCAGTACCGCTACAGGCAGTGCCGCTACAGCCGCGAATCCCGGGAGTGCCTCGTATGGGGACGAATGGATCGACGATGCTCGAGCCGTTACGGCAGGGGCTTCCCCCCACCGACCCCTCAGGGGTTGC
Organism: Streptomyces rubiginosohelvolus; assembly: GCF_014649875.1. Classification (GTDB taxonomy): domain Bacteria; phylum Actinomycetota; class Actinomycetes; order Streptomycetales; family Streptomycetaceae; genus Streptomyces; species Streptomyces rubiginosohelvolus. The sequence continues at coordinate 82,563 of NZ_BMTW01000021.1, forward strand.
CGGATCGGCCTCGTGCGCTCTGCCCGCGCGTTACGAAGCGGTCGGCGGGGCGCGGAAGTTCACCCGGACCACGCTGGAGCGGTGGGAGCTGGACGAACGGTTCGACGATGTCGCCCTGGTGGTGTCCGAACTCGTCACCAACGCCCTGCGCCACGCGCTGCCGGCCGATCCGCCCCGGGAGTTCCAGGACCCGCCGGTGCGGCTCCATCTGATGCGGTGGACCTCGCGGCTGGTGTGCGCGGTGCGCGATCCCAGCCGGGAGAGCCCGGTGGCGGGCGAGGCGGCGGATTCCGCCGAATCGGGCCGTGGACTGTTCCTGGTGGAATGCGTCAGCGACAGCTGGGGCTGGCACCCCTCTCCCGTACCGCTCGGAGAACTGCCTTCCGGACCGCTGTACGGCAAGGTCGTCTGGGCCCTTTTCCGGCTGCCGGAAAAGACGAAGTAGGGCTCACGGAAGCCCCGGTCCGGTCCCTCGGGGGCCGGACCCGGCGTCAGGCGCCTGCCGCGAGATGGTCGAACTCGCCGTCCTTGACGCCCAGCAGCAACGCCTCGATCTCCGCGGGCGTATAGACGAGGGCGGGCCCGTCGGGGTGACGGGAGTTCCGCATCGCCACATTCCCTCCGGGCAGCCGCGCGAACTCCACGCAGGATCCCTGGGAGTTGCTGTGCCTGCTCTTCTGCCAGACGACTCCGCGAAGCTCTGTGGCCGCCATGCCGTTGTACACGTGGTGCACAGGACGCTCCCCGAGTTGCAAGGTGCAAGTGTCAACTAGCTCGGATCATAGCTCTGTTCATATGCCAATGCATGAGCAGATGCACGTGCACGCGGGGTGTTCCTTTGATTACAAGACGAACGGCGCGCCTATTTCGCTCCCGCTTACCGGAGTTGATCCGTGTGGACCTTGGTAACGTGGCGCGGTCTTTCGACCGGAAAACAGCAAGGGGGAACTCCACGTGACCAGGTCTCTACGCACCGGCGCCGTCGCGGTGGCCGCTCTGGCCGCATCGTTCGCGCTGACCGCCTGTGGCAGCGACGACCCGAAGAAGGATTCCGGCGCGGACACGCCGGCGAGCGCGACGCCCGGCGCCGGTGGCGGCGAGGACTCCGGGGAGTCCGGCGGGAGCGCCGTCGACGCCGCCGCACTGGAGGGCACCTGGGCGGGGCTGACGGACGGCAAGAACGTCAGCGTGTCGATCGCCTCCCGCAAGGTCGCCCTCGTCGCCGACCAGTCCGTGTGCCAGGGCGATGTGAAGGACATGGGCGGCGAGCCGATGCTCGCGCTGAAGTGCACCGACGGCGGCACCGACCGCACGATGGGCGCGATCGACTCCGTCGACGGCTCGAAGCTGGTCGTCTCGTGGGACGGCGGCGCCAAGGACACCCTCGCCAAGGCGGACCCGGGCAAGCTGCCGAGCAGCATGCCCTCGCTCCCCGACCTGCCGGACCTGCCCGAGATCCCCGCGCCGTAAGGCCACCGCGGCCCGCGCCGTAAAGCCACGCGCCGTGAGGCCGCCGCCGCGGGCGCTCAGCTGTCGGCGAGGACGCTGCTGACGCGGGTGGAGCCGCCGCGCTCGTCCAGGGCGCGGGTGAACTCCTCCAGCGCGTCCAGCAACAGCGCCGCGCCCCGGCGCACCACCGGGTCGCCGACCGGTGTCGTGCCGTCGTCCGTCGGGGTGGGCATGTCCCAGTGGGCCACCGCGTCCACCACCGGCTGCCAGTCGGGCAGCCGCCGCTCCCGTACGGCCTTGGCGCCCTTCTCGGTGGCCCGGCGCAGCGCCTCGGCCAACTGGGCCGCGCCGGGCACCGGGTCGGCCGACCGGGCCGGCAGATGGGCCTCCAGGACCATCGCGGACCGGCCCAGCTGGGCCAGCGCGTGCTGGGCGTCGGTGGCGGCGGCCCGGGAGATGCCCCGGTGGCGTACGGGTTCGTGCTGGGCGGTCGCCAGCGCCTCCTGCCACGCGACACGGGCCTCCCGGGTGGCGATCAGCGCGTCCCGGACGTCCTCGTCGTCCCGGGACGCGGGGTCGGCGTACCGGTCGACGACCGTGGCCGCGTACCGGCCGTCCGCCACCAGCCACTCGGCCAGCCGGTTGCGCAGCCGCGGGGTCTCCCAGGCCGGGTAGAGGGCGTACGCGGCCATCGCGAGGAGTCCGCCGACGAGGGTCAGCACGATGCGTTCGGTGACGGTCTGGGACCAGTCGTCGCCGGCCATGCCGAGCAGGAAGACCACGTACGCGGCGACGCAGACCTGGCCGACGGCGTAGCCGGTGCCCATCAGCAGGTACATCAGCCCGGCGCAGATCACCGCGAGGAGCGCGGAGAGCCGGGCGTCGGGGTGGGCGGTCTGCACGATCGCGGTGGCGAGCCCGACCCCGACCAGGGTGCCGCCGAAGCGTCCGGCGGAGCGGGCGTACGTCTGCGAGAAGTCGGGCCGCATCACCATGACGGCGGTCATCGGCGCCCAGTAGCCGTGGCCGAGCGGCACCGCCTCGCCCACGAAGTAGCCGGAGACGGCGACCACCGCGACCCGGATCGCGTGGCGCAGGATCGGTGAGCCGTGGTGCATCTCGCGGCGCATCGCGGCCAGCACCACCGGGACCAGCTTCAGCAGCGAGGGCCGGTGCCGGGTGTCCGGGGCGAGGTCCGTGGGGATCCCGCTGTCGGTCCCGGTGCCCTCCGCGATCTCCAGGACGTCGTCGAGCAGGGCCGAGAGCCGGTCGGCGGCGCGGCGGGCGGGACCGACGAGGATCACGTCGTTGTCGGGGGTCTTCAGGACGCCCAGGTCGGTGGCGGAGAGGTGGACGGGTTCGCCGTACCGGACGGCCCGCGCGGCGGCGTCCAGGACCGATCCGGCCGCGCCCAGCAGCTCGTTCACCCAGAGCCGCTCCAGGCCGTCGCCGGGCACCCCCATCGCCGGGTCCGCCAGCGAGGCCAGCACCGGGCGCAGCCGCTCGGCCACCCCCCGGGCCCCGCGCAGCTCGGCGGGGCGGCGGCGGGCCTCGCGCGGGGTGACGGCGGCGGCGCTGCGGGCGGTCATCAGGGGCAGCGGGTCGAAGGGGACGACCGGGTCGTGGCGCAGCCGGCGGGCGTAGTCGGCCTCGGCGGCCAGGGCGTCGGCGAGCGCGTCGCGCTGGGCGCCCCATCTGCGGACCGGGAAGAGCACGATGAGCGCGGCCTGCACGAGGCCGCCGACGGCGATCATCCCCGCGTGGGCGGCGGCGTCCACGACCGAGGTGGGCAGGGTGATGGTCACCAGCATGATCGCGACGTTGGACGCGGCGATGATGCCCGCCGTGGGACCCGCCGCCCAGGCGAGCCCGGCGAGGAAGGTCCAGAGGCCGAGCAGGCAGAGGAAGAGCACGACGTGCGCGCCGCTGACGTACCCGACGAACGTCGAGACGGCGAGGCTCGCCCCGGAGACCAGGGCGAGGACGGGTCGCGGGCGCCAGCTGCGCTGGAAGGTGGCGATGGCCGCCTGGAACGCGCCGAACGCGGAGCTCGCCGCGATCTCCGGACCGAACAGCACGAGGCTGACGCCGACGACGAGGGCGAGGCCGGCCGCACCGCGCAGCGCGATGAGGGGTTCCAGTTTCTGCCGCTCGATCTCCAGCCCCGAGCGGGCGGTCTCCTTCAGCGCCCGGAGCCAGCTCATGGGCCGAGCCTAACGGTGCAATCCTGGACAAGCCCGACTTACGCCGTGATTTCTCCGTCGGGTCGGTGGGATCCGCCGCCCGTGCGGGCCCGGTCGGCGGCCTCGGTGCCGTGCGTCCAGCCCGCCAGATCGGAGACCCCGCGGAGCCGGGTGGTCGTGGTCCTCGGGAACATCCGCTCGGCGGTGTCGGTGACCGCGACGTCCCGGGCGGCGAGGACGGGGAGCAGTCCGCCGCCTGCTCCTGTCGCGCCGGCACCGGTGTCCGCCTCCGCCGTGATCCGCTCGGCGTCGGCGGTCAGCCGCCGGCCGAGGCGCTGGGCGTACCCCATCCAGAACGCCTGCCGGAAGGTCTTGGTCCGCTTACGGCCTCCGGCGCGCTGTCCGGCCTCCGCCCGGGTCATCGCCGTCGTCCCCTGGACGAGCAGCGAGGTGAACAGCAGCTCCACCGCCTCCAGGTCCGGTTCGAAGCCGACGACGGTGGAGAAGGCCAGGTCCTCGTTCCACACGGCCCGGCAGCGGTTCGCGGAGGCGACGGCGTCCAGCAGGACCGCCTTGGCGCTCTCGTACGGGGGCTCCACCCCGATCCGGCAGGCTCCCGGGGTCTCGCGGCTCTGCGTCCGGGCGGCGAGGAGGGCCTCGTCGATGGTGTGCCGGGCCATCAGCTCCTGCGCCTTGGTGGTCAGCGCCTCGGCCTCCTCCGGGAAGCCGGTCGCCTCGGCCTTCGCCAGCAGCGCCCGGATACGGGTGAGCATGCGGGGCTCGTCGGCGGCGGGCGGGCGGTGCAGGTGGTCGGCGGCGGCGCCGGGCGGCGGTCCCACGGGCTCGATGGCGGGCAGCCGCAGCAGCACCCGGTAGAGCTCCAGCAGATCGGCGGCGTAACTGAACCGGTCGGGCCGGTTGCGCTCCACGGGCGGCGGAAGCTCGGCGAGCTGCTGCCGCCACCGGGGCGGCAGCTCCGCGTACCGGGCCGTCTCTGCGGCGATCAGGGTCCCGGCCAGCGCCGCCCGCCGCTCGTCCAGCTCGCGGCGGACGAACCGGACCAGGTCGGCGGGGTGCCAGCCGCGCTCCCAGGCCCGGCCCACGAACTCCTCGCCACGCCGGTGCGCCTCGTCGTCGGCGTCCGGGGCGGCGGCGAGCAGGGAAGCACCGGTGTCCAGGGCGGCGTCGCCCTCCGCGTAGAGGGCCGCCGCGCACGCCCGGTCGATCACGGATTCCATCCGGCCAAGGGTAGGCGCGCGGCTCCCGGGCGTTGTCAGTGGCGGGTGCCAGACTCGCACCCATGACCGAACGGTGGGCGGTGGCGGCCGCGGACGGGGGCGGGGCGCTGCTCGCGCCGCTCGCCCGCGACGGCACGCCCGCCGGGCCGGTCGTCGCCGAGCCCGACCTCGTCGAGGCGGTCCGCTCCCGCCCCGACGTGGTGCGCTGGGTGTGGCGGTCGACCGCCGCGGTCTACCCCCGGCTGCTCGCCGCCGGGGTCCGGGTCGAGCGGTGCTACGACATCGAGTGCGCCGAGCTGCTGCTCCTCGGGCACGCCGGACGGCTCGGCGAGCCCCGGTCGGCCGCCGCCGCGCTCGCCCGCCTCGACAACGGGCCGGTGCCGCCCGATCCGCCCGCCCGGTCCGCCGAGCCGGGCGCGCAGTCCTCCCTCTTCGAGCCGTCGTCGGGGACCGGCGTGCCGTTCGAGGGCCTCCTGCGGGTCTACGCGGACCAGCTGCGCCGCCATGACGCGGCGGAGCACCCGGACCGGATGCGGCTGCTGACCGCGTCGGAGTCGGCCGGGATGCTCGTGGCCGCCGAGATGCACCGGGCCGGGCTGCCCTGGCGCGCCGACGTCCACCGGGAGCTGCTGAACGGCCTGCTGGGCGAGCGGTACGCGGGCGGCGGCGAGCCCCGCAGACTCGCCGAGCTGGCGGACGAGGTCTCGGCGGCATTCGGCAGGAGGGTCCGCCCGGATCTGCCCGCCGATGTGGTGAAGGCGTTCGCGCAGGCCGGGATCCGGGTGAAGTCGACCCGGCGGTGGGAGCTGGAGGAGGTGGACCATCCGGCGGTCGAGCCGCTGATCGCGTACAAGAAGCTGTACCGGATCTGGACCGCGCACGGCTGGTCCTGGCTTCAGGACTGGGTACGCGAGGGCCGCTTCCGCCCGGAGTACCAGCCGGGCGGCACGGTCAGCGGCCGCTGGACGACCAACGGCGGCGGGGCGCTCCAGATCCCCAAGGTGATCCGGCAGGCCGTCGTCGCCGATCCGGGGTGGCGGCTCGTCGTCGCGGACGCCGACCAGATGGAGCCCCGGGTGCTGGCGGCGATCTCCCGCGACCGGGGGCTGATGGAGGTGGCCGGGCAGGACGGCGACCTCTACAAGGCCCTGTCCGACCGGGCGTTCTCCGGCGACCGCGAGCACGCCAAGCTGGCGCTGCTCGGCGCGGTCTACGGCCAGACCTCCGGGGACGGGCTGAAGAACCTGGCCGCGCTGCGCCGCCGCTTCCCGCTGGCCGTCGCCTACGTCGACGACGCGGCACGGGCGGGCGAGGAGGGGCGCGTCGTGCGGACCTGGCTGGGCCGCACCAGCCCGCCGGTCGTCTCGGCGGGCCAGGACGAGGAGGCGGGCATCCCCCAGGAGGACCCGGAGGGCTCCGGTGACACCGAGGGGACCGGGGCCGCGTCGGGCGGCGGCACGGCCCGGGCCCGGGGGCGCTTCACGCGGAACTTCGTGGTGCAGGGCAGCGCGGCCGACTGGGCGCTGCTGCTCCTGGCCGGGCTGCGCCGGTCCCTCTTCGAACAGGGGCTGCGGGCGCACCTGGTGTTCTTCCAGCACGACGAGGTGATCGTGCACTGCCCGGCCGAGGAGAGCGCCGCCGTCGCCGAGGCGATCCGCGCGGCGGGCGAGCTGGCCGGGCGGACCGCCTTCGGAGAGACGCCGGTGCGGTTCCCCTTCACGGTGGCGGTGGTGGAGCGGTACGCGGACGCGAAGTGACCGTCCGGACAGGGCAGCGGGAAGCGCCCCGGCCCCGCGGTCTACCGCTGCTGGAGCTTCGACCACTCCGGGCTGATGACCAGGGCGGTGAGCTGGTCCATGGTGAGCGCGGGCGCCTTTCGGGTGGCGGCGCTCGACTGCTCGCCGGAGTTGAAGGCCGAGACGACGACCCGCATGCCGTCCGGGCGCATGCTGTCGGCCGTCCACATGACGACCCCCGCGCCGCCCTTCTCGCCGGGCTTCTTCGAGGTGGCGAGCAGGGTGCCGTCGGGCAGGGTGGTCGCGTCGCGGTACAGCTGGTGGGCGACGTCCCGCATGTCCTGCTGCACATTGATCTGCACGAGGGAACGGCCCTTGCCGTCGTTCACGACGACCGAGGCGAACTCGCCCCCGCTGTCCGTCACGTCCGTCACGGTCAGCCCCTCGGGCAGCAGCGCGCGGAAGGTGGGCATCAGAGCTGCGTAGTCGAGCGGCGGGGCCGGCTCCCCGGCGTCGTGCGTTCCGCGCGAGTCGGGGTCCGGGTCCGGCGAGGGCTCACCGGTGCCCGCACCCGCCGTGGGGGTGGCGGTGGCTTCGGCCGTCGGCGCACCTGAAGGCTCCGAGGGCGAGGGTGCGACCGTCGCGGCCTCCTCGGGTGTGGCGGACGGCGTGGGCGTGGCAGCGTCCGTGGCGGTCTCCGCCGTGGGCGTCGCCGTCTGCCCGACCGGTCCGCTGCTCGCGACGTTCACCCCGTCGCCGGACGTACCCGACTGGCCGGTGGCGAACGTGATTCCGCCGCCGACGAGGGCCAGGGTCAGCACGCTTCCGGCCACGGCGGAGACCCGGCGGCGGCGCACGGTGCGCCGCCCCTGTTCCAGCGCGCCGTCCACCAAGGCGGTGCGGCCGGACAGTTCGAAGGTCTCTCCGGTGCGGCGCAGTTCCGTACCGAGGCTGTCCTCGAACGGGGGCTCGTCTTCGCTGGGCATGGGGAACCACCACTTCTCGTACTCGTATCGGATTGCTCGACAGTTCTCCGGCCGCAGGGACCGAGGGGGTGCCTTGCGTCAGGGCGCGGCGAACTCCGCGATGCTGCCGCCCAGCTGTTCCCGCAGCCGTCCGAGCGCCCGCACACAGCGGGTCCGCACGGCGGCCGGGCTGACCTGGAGGGCGGCGGCGGTCTCCTCGATGCTGCGGTCCTCCCAGTACCGCAGGACGACGACCGCGCGGTCCTTGGGCGCCAGGTGGGACAGGGCGCGCAGCAGCGTCATCCGCAGCGCGGGGTCGTCGGGGGCGGCCGAGGCGCCCTCGGGCAGTTCGGCCAGCGGGCGTTCGCTCGCGGAGCGGCGCCGCCGATGGGTCAGGAAAGTCCTCACCAGAACGGTCTGCGCGTACGCCGCCGGGTTGTCGATCCGGCGGGCGCGGCCCCACGTCACATACATCCGGCTCAGCGTCTCCTGCACCAGGTCCTCGGCAAGATGCACATCACCACTGGTCAGCAGGCAGGCAGAGCGGAACAGATGACCGGCCCGCCCGGCCGCGAACACTCTGAACTCGTCGGTACGCGCAGCTTTCATGTTCTCCCCCGTCAGCCCACCCGTTCCGCCCTTCCCCCTCTACGACGCGACGGGGCCGGGTGAATGTTTCAGGCGGTCCGCGAGAACTTCTTCCGGCCCCGCACGCGGAAGCGCCCCGTTCACGCGCCGGACGGCGTGAACGGGGCGCGGGCGGTGGTGCGCTCGCTGTTCCTGTCGTCTACCCGCGTTCCCACAACGCGGGGACGTTCGGCGGCTCCCAGCCGGAGACGGCCTGGTGCGCCTGCAGACAGCGGTAGGCGACCCCGCCGTAGGTCACGCGGTCGCCCGCGCGGTAGGAGGTGCCGGCGGCCCAGCTGGTCCCCGGCTCGGTGGGTGGGTCGGTGGGCGGATCGGTCGGGCCCGGCGTCTGGGCGACGTCCAGGACGAAGTCGAAGGAACCCTGGCGCCCGTTCCCGACGTTGCGGACGTTCATCAGCAGCTCGGGGTCGAACAGGGCGTCGGTGTTGTTGCGCGGCTCGTTCGGGAAGTACAGCTGGGTGGTGAGGATGCGGCCGCCGGGCGCCTGCGCCTTCACGTGGATGTGGCGCGTACGGCCCGGGTAGAGGCCGGGCACGATCGTGGTGAGTCTGAACGACCCGTCCGCACCGGTGAATTGATGACCCCGGAAGGCGAACTGAGCCATGTCGTAGGCCCCGTTCGTGTCCGCCTGCCAGAAGTCGAGCAGGGCCCCGGAGATGGGCCGGCAGGCCCGGCCGAAGACGTAGCCGCTCACGGTGAGCGGTACGCCGGGGGTGCTCGGGGTCACCAGGCTGGTGCGGCGCGGGGAGTTGGGCTTGAAGTACGGCCCCTCCATCTGCGGCGGCGTCGTGTCGTCGCCGTCGTCGCACTCCGGGGTGGGGGCCAGAGGCCCGTTCCCGGTGGCGGCGGCGTCGCGGGCGAGCGCGACGCCTCCGCCGGCGAGCAGGGGCGCGGCGCTCGCGACGAGCGCGGCCTTCAGGAGACCTTTGCGGCTGATCCGCCGCCGGTCGCCCGACGCCTCGTCGGACGCGTCCGGGTCGTGGGGGTTCGCGTTGTCCATTTGTGGGGTCATGACGGTTTCCTCGGAGTCCTCGGGGAGCCTCGACGCGGGGAGGCGGGAGGCGGGGAGGTTCAGGAGGTGCTGGTACGGGGGTGCCCGGCCGGGTCCGGGGCCCTCAGATCCGCTGCCAGAGCGCGGGGACGGCCGCGGGGGTCCAGCCGGGCTGCGCCGTGTGCGCCTGGAGGCAGCGGTAGGTCGCTCCGCCGTACGTCACCGTGGCTCCGGCGGCGTACGCGGTGCCGGCCGCCCAGGTGCCGCCCGGCGGGTCGGTGGGCGGGTCGGTCGGCGGCGTGGTCGGCGGGTCGGTGGGCGTACCGCTGGTGACCAGGGTCAGCCCGTACGCCTGGAGCAGCGGGTTGAGCGGCTGGAAGTACGTCGTACCGCCCGACGAGCAGTTGCCCGAGCCGCCGGAGGTGACGCCCTGCGCCTGGTTGCCGGAGATGTACGAGCCGCCGGAGTCACCGGGCTCCGCGCAGACGCTGGTGCGGGTCACGCCGGAGATGGTGCCCTCCGGGTAGGTGACGCTGGAGTTGAGCTGCTGGATGGTGCCGCAGTGCCAGCCGGTGGTGGAGCCGGAACGGCAGACCGAGGCGCCGACGACGGAGGCGGTGGATCCGGCGACGGTGACGTCGCCCCGCCCGTAGCCGTTGACCGTCGGGCGCGGGGTCCAGTTGGCGTTGGTGGCGACCCAGGCGTAGTCGCGGCCGGGGAAGGTGGAGCCCTGGAAGGTGCCCTGGGCCTGCTGGTTGAAGCCGTTGGTGGTCGTGCCGACCCGGCCGCAGTGGCCGGCGGTGGCGAAGCCGTTCTGGGTGCCGCGCTTGACGGAGAAGCCGATGGAACAGCGGCCGGAGCCGTTCATGTAGTACGCGTCGCCGCCCCGGAGGTCGGCGAAGGTGCGGGGCTTCTCGGCGGAGCGGGCGACGGTGACGAGGGAGCTGTCGGCCCCGGCCGCCTTGAGGAACGCCGTTCCGGCGGCGGTGCTCGCGGCGTTCACGACGACCCGGTTGGCCTCGACGTCGACGTACCAGACGGGCACGTCCTTCGGGGCCTTGCGCTGGGCTGCCCGGTCGAGGGCCTCCTTGACTCCTTCGAGCCGGTCCAGGCTGTGGGCGACGACCTCGGCCCTCGCCCCGGCCCCGGTGATCCGGGCGGCCTGGGAGGCGTCGGTGGTGGAGACGGTCAGGGCCGCCTTCGCGCCGCTGACCCGGGCTCCGGCGAAGTCGGCGCCGAGGGACTTCTCCAGACCCGCCGCGACGGCCGCGGCACGGTACTCGTTCGCTATCCGGCTCCGGGCGTCGTCCGCGTCCAGGCCGAGGTCGCGTTCCATGGCGGCCAGCAGTCCGGGCGACAGGCTGTCGGCGGAGACCGGCGGGGCGGTGCTGTCCGCGGGGTCGGCGGACGCCACGCCGGTCAGCCCGGCGAGGGCGAGCGCGCCCACGGCCACCGTGGCGGTGCCGGCGGCGAGGGCGCGTCTGCGGAGCGTGGTTCTCTCCACGTGTATCTCCTTGGTTCAGGGGTGTCCGGATCCGGCGGGGGTTGGTCCGGACCAGGGAATTGCCGAAACCGTAGCGGCGGTGACACCCGGCACAGGAGATCCCGTTCACCCCCCTCCCTCCGCGTTATGGGGGCCGGACGCCCTCCGGGGACCGGAAGCCGTCTCCCTTTCGGCGGGGCGCCCGGGTAGGTTCGCCCTCATGCACACAGGGCAACTTCTGGGCTCGGGACGCACCGCCGACGTGTACGCACTCGACGGCTCCTGGGTCCTTCGCCGCTACCGGGACCGCTCCGACACCACGGAGGAGCTGGCCGTGATGAGTTACGTCGGCGCTTTCGGCTTCCCGGTGCCGCGCATCGGTCCGCCCACCGAGGGGGCCCGCCCCACGGACCTGGTGCTCCAGCGGCTGACCGGCCCGACCCTGGCCGAGGCGCTGCTGGCGGGGCGGCTGGGGGCGGCCGAGGCGGGGGCCCTGCTCGCCCGGCTGCTGCGGGAGTTGCACGCGATACCGCCCCGGGTCTCGACGAACCCGGAGGACTGCGTGCTCCATCTGGACCTGCATCCGGAGAACGTGATGCTGACGGCCGGGGGCGCGGTGGTGATCGACTGGTCCAGCGCGGCGGAGGGCCCGCCCGGCCTCGACCGGGCGATGTCGGCGCTGACCCTGGCCCGGATCGCGCTCGACCCCGCGCTCCCGGCGGGGGCCGACGTACGGCCGCTGCTGGCGGCGCTCCTCGCCGAACTCGCCGACGACGGGGGCGCGTCGGCCGCCGATCTGGCACTGGCCCGGACCCGCCAGCGGCAGAACCCGTATCTGACGGAGGCCGAACGGGGCCGCCTGGACGAGGCGGTGGACCTGGTGCTGGACCAATCCAGCACCTGAGGCGCACCGGGCGCCCGCGGGAAATCCAGCCCTTCCGGCGCTTGAGGTGCGGGGGCGCGGGGGCGGAGCCCCCGGCACGAAACCTCAGCGGCGACCGCGCCGCGCGTCCCGCACCCGCCGCAGCCGGTTCACCGTGACCGGATCCTCCCGCAGCGCCCGCTCGTCCTCGATCAGCGCGTTCAGCAGCTGGTAGTAGCGGACCGGCGAGATCCCGAGCTCCTCGCGGATCGCCCGCTCCTTCGCCCCGGGCCCCGGCCAGGGCCGCCGCTCCAGGGCGAGCAGGGCCCGGTCCCGTACGGACAGCTCGTCCGCACCGGGCGCGGGCGCGGCGGGTGCGTCGTGGGGCTCGTGGTCGGGGGCGGTCATATCAACCAACCTAATACCCGCCCCCGACACCCACGCGCGGCCCGGCACCGCCCGCGCGGCCCGCGGCGGCTACTCGGCGGCTTCCGCCTGCGCCGCCTCGGCGGATATCTCGCCGAGGATGCTCTCGGGGTTGCTGCCCGGCGCGACAGCGCTGCCGATCTTCTTCTTGATCGTGTCGCTGACCGTGGCCCAGGACGTCTTGCCGAACGGGGGCAGGGTCGAGTTGGGCAGCGCTGCCAGGAACTCGTGCAGCTTGCCGTGCTTCTTGTCGGTCTCCATCGCGGCGGAGGCGCTGCCGGTCACCGGGAGGAGGTCGTACTGCTCGGCGAACTCCAGCACGTTCTCGTCGGAGTAGGCGTAGTCGAGGAACTTGCCGATCTCCTTGCGGTGACCGTTCTCCTTGAAGCCCATCATCCAGTCGGCGACGCCCATGGAGCCCTTGGTCGGGCCGTCGGCGCCGGGCAGCGGCACCATGCCGACCTTGACGCCCTTGGCCTCGGCCTCGTCCATCAGGGTGGGGTGGCCGTTGAGCATGCCGACCTTGCCGGCGGTGAACGCCTCGAAGGCCTTCGCCCGGTCCAGCTTGCCCGGCGCGACCGGGCCGGTGAGGCCCTTGCCGACGAGGTTGTCGCGCAGCCAGCGGAACGTGGCGACGTTCTCGGCCGAGTCGATGTCGTACGAGCCGACGTCGTCCGTGTAGCCGCCGTTGCCGCTGAGCAGCCACATCAGGGTCTCGGCCTGGGCCTCCTCCTGGCCGAGCGGCAGGGCGAAGGGGTAGTCGACGCCCTTCGCCTTGAGGGCCGCGGCGTCGCTGCTGATGTCGTCCCAGGTCTCGGGGGCGTCCAGGCCCGCCTGCTGGAAGAGCTTCTGGTTGTAGAAGAGCAGCCGGGTGCTGGCGACGAAGGGCAGGCCGTACAGCGTGCCGTCGACCTTGCCCGCGTCGGTGAGCGAGGGCAGGAAGTTGGCCGCGGTGCGGATGGCGAGCATCTCGTCGGCGCTGTAGAGCTTCTCCGCCTTGGCGTAGTCCGCGTAGGCGCCGATCTGGGCGATGTCCGGCGCGTTGCCGGCCTTGACCATCGCGGCGACCTCGCGGTCGACGTCCTTCCAGGAGAGGACGGTGACCTCGACCTTGATGCCGGGGTGCTCCTTCTCGAAGCCCGAGGCGACCCCGCTCCAGTACTTCTCGGAGCTGTTCTCCGGACCGGTGCCGTAGTCCGCGGCGACCAGCTTCAGCGTGACGTCGCCCGAAGCGGCATCACCTCCGCAGGCCGACAACGTTGCCGTCATTCCCAGCGCGGCCACCGCCGCGGTCAGACCCAAAAAGCGCCGCTGCACAGCCTCGCCCATCCTCGTCGATCGCCCTTGCCCACGGGCGGTGCGCATGGCGCAGGCCGCAGGCCTCGTTCGGCCGCGGCAGTGCCGCCCTGTCCTGGGCACCGTCCGGATGAACTGCGATTTTCCCCCATTGCCGACGCGAAGGTCTACACCACCGGCGTATCGCTTCGGCAACGTATACGGGCCCTGAGGGCCACAACTGGCTTGCGGGTACTGGAAGTCGGAGGCCCCGGCCCGTATCTTGGTCCAGACCTTTGACCCGGATTCCCGCCGATCCGGCGTTCCCATACGTGACCTTCCGGAATAAAAAGGTCCGTTCTTCACCCGTTCATCATTTTGTATGGGTGCGCAACAAACCGCGCTAGTGGACTAGACCTTTTGGGGGTCGGCGGGCGAAACTGTCTCCCGTGAGACATGTCATCGCCCTCGATGTGGGCGGCACCGGAATGAAGGCCGCACTGGTCGGGACCGACGGCACCCTCCTTCACGAGGCGCGGCGGGCCACCGACCGGGAGCGCGGCGCCGAAGCGGTCATCGAGTCGATCCTCGCGTTCGCGGCGGATCTGCGGGCCCACGGCGAGGAGCACCTCGGCGAGAGCGCCGTCGCCGCCGGGGTCGCCGTGCCCGGCATCGTCGACTCCGCCCAGGGCATCGCGGTGTACGCCGCGAACCTGGGCTGGCGCGACGTACCGCTGCGCGCCCTGCTCTCCGAGCGGCTGGGCGCCATCCCGGTGGCCCTCGGCCACGACGTCCGCACCGGCGGGCTGGCCGAGGGGCGCATCGGGGCCGGGCGCGGCACGGACCGTTTCCTCTTCGTCCCGCTCGGCACCGGGATCGCCGGGGCCATCGGCATCGCGGGCGCCATCGAGGCGGGCGCCCACGGGGACGCGGGCGAGATCGGCCACATCGTCGTCCGCCCGGACGGACCCGACTGCAGCTGCGGCCAGCGCGGCTGCCTGGAGACGCTGGCCTCGGCCGCCGCGGTGACCCGGGCCTGGGCCGCCGCCTCCGGGGACCCCTCGGCGGACGCCGCGGACTGTGCGAAGGCCGTCGAGTCGGGCGACCCGGCGGCGGTCGAGGTCTGGCGGAACGCGGTCGACGCGCTCGCCGCCGGCCTCGTCACCGCGCTCACCCTGCTCGACCCGGGCACGCTCATCATCGGTGGCGGTCTCGCCGAAGCCGGGGAAACCTTGTTCACACCACTGCGTGCGGCCGTCGAGGAACGCATCACGTTCCAGAAGCTGCCCCACATCGTCCCGGCGGCCCTCGGGGACACCGCCGGATGCCTGGGCGCGGGGCTGCTCGCCTGGGATCTACTCGCCACGGAGGTTTCCGCCTGATGGCCCCACGCGCAGCAGACAGCACCGTTCTCGCCGGCGCCCGGGTGGTGCTTCCCACCGGCACGGTCGAGGACGGCCGGGTGACCGTCGAAGGCACCCGTATCGCCGCCTCCGCACCGGAGGGCGCCCGGACCGTCGACCTCTCCGGCCACTGGGTGGTCCCCGGCTTCGTGGACATGCACAACCACGGCGGCGGCGGGGCCTCCTTCACCTCCGGCACCGTGGACGAGGTCCTCACCGGCATCCGTACGCACCGCGAGCACGGCACCACCACGATGGTCGCCTCCACCGTCACCGGCGAGATGGACTTCCTCGCCCGGCGCGCGGGCGAGCTGTCCGAACTGGTCGAGCAGGGCGATCTGGCCGGGATCCACTTCGAGGGGCCCTTCATCTCGCCGTGCCGCAAGGGCGCCCACAGCGAGCAACTGCTGCGCTACCCGGACCCGGCCGAGGTCCGCAAGCTGGTCGACGCCGCGCGCGGCACCGCCCGCATGGTCACCCTCGCCACCGAACTGCCCGGCGGCCTCGACTCCGTGCGGCTCCTCGCCGAGCTGGGGGTCATCGCCGCCATCGGCCACACGGACGCGACGTACGAGCAGACCGTCGAGGCCATCGACGCGGGCGCGAGTGTCGCCACGCATCTGTTCAACGCGATGCCGCCGCTCGCCCACCGCGAGCCCGGTCCGATCGCCGCCCTCCTGGAGGACGACCGGATCACCGTCGAGCTGATCAACGACGGCACGCATCTGCACCCGGCGGTCCTGGAGCTGGCCTACCGGCACAAGGGCGCAGGACGGGTCGCGCTGATCACCGACGCGATGGACGCGGCCGGTTTCGGCGACGGCTCCTACGACCTCGGGCCGCTCGCGGTCGAGGTCAAGGACGGCGTCGCCCGGCTGGTGGAGGGCGGCTCGATCGCCGGCTCCACACTCACCCTGGACACCGCGTTCCGCCGGGCGGTCACCCTCGACGAGATCCCCGTCGAGGACGTCGTCCGGTCCATCTCCGCCAACCCGGCCCGGCTGCTCGGCGTCTACGACCGGGTCGGCTCGCTCGATGCGGGCAAGGACGCCGACCTGGTGGTGCTCGACGAGGACTTCGTCCTCAAGGGCGTCATGCGCCGGGGCGAGTGGATCATCGAGCCGAAGACGGCCTGAGGCCCCCGGGCCGTTGGACCCGAGGCCTCCGGGCCGTTGAACACGTAACGAAGCGATGGCGGTCGGCCCCGGGACTGGGCCGACCGTCATCGCTTTGACATGATCATCGGCATCGCGTGCCACGAGCGGCAGGCGTGCACCGCTGGGGCCACGCACCGAGGGAGGGACCGGACCAGGTGATCCTGACCGTCACCCTGAACACCGCGCTCGACGTGACGTACACCGTCGACGCGCTCGTCCCGCACGGCAGCCACCGGGTCGGCGAGGTCACCGAACGCCCCGGCGGCAAGGGCCTCAACGTCGCCCGGGTGCTGGGCGCCCTCGGCCACGACGCCGTGGTCACCGGCTTCGTCGGCGGCGCGACCGGAGACGTCCTGCGCGGCCTCCTCGCCCCGCTCCCGCCGCGCGACGCCCTCGTCCGGGTCGCCGGGAACACCCGCCGCACCCTCGCGATCACCGACCGCTCGACCGGCGACACCACCCAGCTCAACGAACCCGGACCACAGGTGAGCCCCGCCGAATGGGCCGCCTTCCTGGGGACGTACGAGGAGCTGGTCGCCGGGGCCGACGCGGTCGCGCTCTGCGGCTCCCTGCCGCCCGGCATCCACGTCGGGGCGTACGCCGAACTGGTCCGGATCGCCCGCGCCGCCGCCGTACCCGTGCTGCTGGACACCAGCGGCGAACCGCTGCGCCGGGGCATCGCCGCCCGCCCCGACCTGGTCAAGCCGAACGCCGAAGAGCTGGCCCGGCTGACCGGCTCCCGCGACCCGCTGCGCGCCGCGGGGGACGCCCGCCGCCGCGGGGCCCACGCCGTGGTCGCCTCGCTCGGTCCGGAGGGGGTGCTCGCGCTCACCCCGGACGGCGTCTGGCGGGCGGCCCCGCCCGCACCCGTGCGCGGCAACCCGACCGGCGCGGGCGACTCCGCGGTCGCCGGGCTGCTGTCCGCCCTGGCCGAGGGCCTGTCCTGGCCGGAGCGCCTCGCCCGGGCGGTGGCCCTGTCGACGGCGACGGTGCTGGCCCCGACGGCCGGCGAGTTCGACGCGGCGGCCTACGCGGAGCTGCTGCCGCGCGTCACGGTGGAGCCGCACACACCGACGCCCTGACCACCGGGCCGGTGATCAGGGCGTGAGCGAGGGGACCTGCGGTCAGCCGTTCTTCTTGATGTGACCGGACTTCAGCTCCAGCTGGTCGAGGTTGGCGTCGCACTGGTCGCCTTCCTCGCAGGACAGCTTGAGGGTGTTGGCGCCCTTGTCGAGCTGGACGTACGCGTAGGTGTTCGTCCAGCCCTTCTCCAGGTCGCCCTCTTCGGCCTGCGCGAAGTTCTTCATGTTGATGGAGCGGGGCTCCTGGTCGTTGACCGTCAGGGTCGTCTTCGCGTCCTTGCCGGGAACGCCGTAGGTCACGTACAGGGTGTACGCGCCGGCCTCGGGCACCTCCACCGACCAGGTGGCCGACCGGCCGATCTCGTTGAGGTTGATGTAGTTGCCGTTCGCGCCCTTGGCGCCCTCGACCGTGGAGTCCAGGGCCGCCGTGCCGCCCAGCGTCAGCGTCGCCGCGTCCTGCTTCGGCAGCTCGACCGGCTTCGGGGTCTCCTGCGGCTTCTTCTCCGGCTTCTTCGACTCCTCGACCTCGCCGGCGGGGCCCTCCGAGGACGACGCCTCGTTCTTCTTGTCGTCCTTGTCGCCGTCGTCGCCCGTGAGCAGGGCGGCGCCGATGCCGATGAGGACGACCGCGACCACGGCGACCGCCGCGATCAGGAGCGCCTTCGTGTTCGGGCCGCCGCGGCCCGTTCCGCCGCCGTGGCCGCCCTGGGCGGGGGGCTGCCCGTGGGACGCGCCGCCGGGGTAGGTCTCGGGGGCCGCGTACTGCGGGTTCGGCCGGTTGTACTGCTGCGCGGGCTGGCCGTACGCCTGCTGGGGCGGGTAGCCGTACCCGCCCTGCTGCTGCGGCACCTGCTGCTGGCCGTACTGGCGCTCACCGACGGCACGCACCTGGTTGTAGGACGTTCTGGGCACGCCCGGCTGCGCGGCCGGACCCGGGTAGCCGTAGCCGCCCTGGCCGGGCGCCTGGGCACCTGCCGCCTGTCCGTCCGCGTACAGATAGCCGAACGGATCGTCGTCCTCGGGCTTGCTCGCGCCGTTGTTTCCGGCCGTCATCCCTGGGTCACTCCTCACCATCTCGCCAGCCGTCGCCGACCGGCCGAGCCTACCTCGAACGGAGCAGCCCCCGAATTGCGCTCACCCACCGGGACGGCCCCGGGGGAACGGGTACGGGGTAGGGGGAGGAACCCGCCGTGAACGTCATCCGGCCCTGCGGTGAACCTTCGACCGGGACCGTTTTTCCACGTACATCCGCTGGTCGGCGGAGCGCAGGACCTCTTCGACGGTCATGCCGCACTCGGCCCAGCCGATGCCGAAACTCGCCCCGACCCGGACCGCCCGGCCGTCGACCCTTATGGGCGGAATGATGGCATTTCTCAGGCGAACGGCCAGGTCAGCGGCGTCCGCCGCCCCGAGGCCGTCGGCGAGAACGACGAATTCGTCACCTCCGAGCCGGGCGACCGTGTCACCGTCCCGCACACAGGTGCTCAGCCGCCGGGCGACCTCGATGAGCACGGCGTCGCCGGTGTGGTGCCCGAAGCGGTCGTTGATGGACTTGAAACCGTCGAGGTCGCAGAAGAGGACCGCGAGCCCCTTCGTCCCGTCGTCGTGTTCCGGATCCGGGGCCACCGTGTGCACATGGTGGTCGAAGGGCCCGCCGCCGGGGATCGCCTCGCCCTCGTAGCCGTCGGCCCGGTAGCCGTGGGTGAGGGACGACTCGACGTCCCCGTACGCCGCGTCCAGTGCCTCGATCGCGGTCGCGGCCGGGGAGGAGTGCGGCCGCTCGCAGATCCGGGCGCTGAGCCGCGACTTCAGCTCGGCACTGTTGGGCAGCCCGGTCAGCGCGTCGTGCGAGGCGCGGTGGGCGAGGTTCAGCTCGTGGCGCTTGCGCTCCTCTATGTCCTCGACATGGGTGAGCAGGAAGCGCGGCCCGTCGGCGGTGTCCGCGACGACCGAGTTGCGCAGCGAGACCCAGAGGTAGGTGCCGTCCCGGCGGCTGAGCCGCAGCTCGGCCCGGCCGCCCTCGGCGGAGGTGCGCAGCAGGGTGCCGATGTCCTCGGGGTGGACCAGGTCGGCGAAGGAGTAGCGGCGCATCACGGAGGCCGGGCGGCCGAGCAGCCGGCACAGGGCGTCGTTCGTCCGCAGCAGCCTGCCCTGCTGGTCGCCGCCCATCTCGGCGATGGCCATACCGCTGGGCGCGTACTCGAAGGCCTGCCGGAAGGACTCCTCGCTGGCCCGCAGTGCCTGCTGCTCCCGCTCCAGGCGGACCAGGGCGCGCTGCATGTTGGACCGCAGGCGGGCGTTGCTGATGGCGATGGCGGCCTGGGAGGCGTACATCTGGAGCGCTTCGCGCCCCCATGCGCCGGGGCGGCGTCCGTTGCGCGGCCGGTCGACGGATATGACCCCGAGGAGGTCGCCCCCGCCCGCCGAGGCGTACATCGGGGCGTAGAGCCGGTCGAGCGGATGCCACTCGTCCTCGAACCGGGGTTCGGGCCCCTCGGTGTGCCACTGCGGTACGTCGTCGTCGAGGAGGACCCAGCCCTCGGTGTGCGGGATGAAGCGGAGACTGCCCCACGCCTCACCCATGGAGAGCCGGCGGTTCCAGGAGTCGCGGGAGCCGACGCGGCCGGTGATCAGGGCCTCGGCGGCGGCGTTGCCCGCGAAGGCGGCGATGACGAGGTCGCCCTCGGGCCGGACCAGGTTGACGCAGGCCAGCTCGTATCCGAGGCCCTCGACGATTCCGTCGACCACGCTCTGGAGCGTGTCCGCGAGACTCCGCGCCGTGTTGAGATCGGCCACGGCCTGGTGCAGCTGCCGCATGGTCGCCAGGCGGACGTACGGCTCCGACTCGGCCTCCATCGCTCGCACCCCCGGGACCTCGACAGCAACTCCAGGTTTCCTATTGACGTACTTGTTGCAGTGTCACCGCCACTGAATCACAGTGAGCTGTGCACCCGGTACACAGGGTCAGCAGAAAATGGACTCTGTGACTCAAGTCACAACAGATGACCGGGCGGTGCCGGTGACTCACGGCGACGACGATCGTTCCGCCGTCACCGGGAGGAACGGATTCCCGTTGTGTGCGCCCGCGCACGCCCCCTCTCGCCCGTTCCCCTTCCGGGGTCCTAGGACCTGCCTGGTCCCCTGGCCCGATGCGGCCGTCCGGCCCCTGCGGTTAGCGTCGGGGTGTGCTCCAGACGAAGCCCCCCACCCCGCGCCCCGAGACCGTCCCTCATGCTGAGGGAGTGAGTAACGACGAGTTCCGTGCCGCCCTCGCGCGGCTGGCCGCCGGGGTGGTGCTAGTCACCGCCCAGGAGCCGCCTCTCGACGAGGACGGCCGGGGCGAGGACGTGGGCATGACGGCGACCGCCTTCATGTCCGTGTCCCTGGAACCGCCCCTGGTGATGGTGAGCCTGCGCAACGGCTCCCGGATGGACGACCTGCTGGACGAGCAGCCGCTGTGGGCGGTCTCCGTCCTGGCCGCGAGCCAGCGGCACATCGCGGGCCGGTTCGCCATGAAGGGCCGGATCAGCGACCGGCTGCTGTTCGAGGACGTCGCGTACGTACGGGGCGAGGTGACGCACGCGCCGCTGATCGGCGGGGCGCTGGCGACGCTGGAGTGCCGGACCGAGCAGCGCGTGGTGGCCGGGGACCACACCCTGGTGATCGGGCGGGTGCTCACGGCGGAGCTGCCGAGCCCGGAGGGCGACCCGCTGACGTACTTCAAGGGCCGCTACCGCCAGCTGGGCTGACGCCTTGTTCCCGGTCGGCCCGCCACCGCCCGGGACGCCCGTTTACCGCCCGGCCGGGAGGCGCGCCCGTGGCCTCCTGCTACCAGTCGCGGCCGGAGCGCCCGCGCTTGGTGTCGCCGCGCTGCTTCTTCTCGCGGAGCCTGCGCTCGTTGATCCCGCGCGGGATCTTCCGCTTGATCCGGGGCTTGGGCGGTGGCGCCGTGGCCTCGGCGAGGAGGGCGGCGAGCCGCACGGCGGCCGTCTCGCGGTTGCGCCACTGGGAGCGGTGCTCGGAGGCCCGTACGGAGACCACCCCGCCCACCAGCCGGCCCGCGAGCCGCTCCAGCGCCCGCGCCTTCCACACCTCCGGGAGCGCGTCGGTCGCCGCCAGGTCGAAGCGCAGCTCCACCTGGGAGTCGCTGGTGTTGACGTGCTGACCGCCGGGCCCGGAGGACCGCGAGAAACGCCACATGAGCTCGGCCTCCGGGAGGGAGACCGAGCCGCGGATGACATAGGGCCCGGACATGACACCCATGGTCTCTCCCCCGCACCCCGCCCGTCACCTTCTTTTGCCCTGCCCCGGCCCCCCGCGTCCGGAGGAACTTCGTAAAGAAAGTAAAGCGAGCAGGAACCTCGTGGTCTCCTGCTTGCGTTATGACGGGTGACGGTAGCTTTCGTGATGGCACGAAGCCCGCACACGACGAGGAAAGGGACTTCCCATGGCAGTAAGCCTGTCCAAGGGCGGCAACGTCTCGCTCACCAAGGAGGCACCGGGCCTTACCGCCGTCACGGTCGGCCTCGGCTGGGACGTCCGTACCACCACCGGCACCGACTTCGACCTCGACGCCTCGGCGATCGCGGTCAACCCGACGGGGAAGGTCGTCTCGGACGGCCACTTCGTCTTCTTCAACAACAAGTCGACGCCGGACCAGACCATCGTGCACACCGGTGACAACGTCACGGGTGAGGGCGAGGGCGACGACGAGCAGATCAACGTCAACCTGGCAGGTCTGCCGGCCGACGTCGACAAGATCGTCTTCCCGGTCTCCATCTACGACGCCGAGACCCGCAGCCAGAACTTCGGCCAGGTCCGCAACGCGTTCATCCGCATCCTCAACCAGGCCGGCGGCGCCGAGATCGCCCGCTACGACCTGAGCGAGGACGCCGCCACCGAGACCGCCATGGTCTTCGGCGAGCTCTACCGCAACGGCGCCGAGTGGAAGTTCCGCGCGGTCGGCCAGGGGTACGCCTCCGGTCTGCGCGGCATCGCCCAGGACTTCGGCGTCAACCTCTGACGCCTCGGGCGCACAACAGTTTCACCGGAGCCCCCGGCCGCGATCGCGGTCGGGGGCTCCGGCGTGGGTGAGCCACCGTCAAACCGGCTGCCCCGCACCGCTGAAACCCGCCACTTCGCCGAATACCGGACAGCTCGGCACCCCATTCGTACAAGAACTGGTCAAAAACTTGTGAGGCAATTGTCGGCACACCGTCAATTTCGCTCATTCGATGGCACGCTCTCCGCTCGTAGTCCCCCCACAGGACGACCGACGGAGAACACACATGAACCTCCACACCACCCCCCACAACTCCCGCGCCCCGCGCACTACGCGGCGACTCGCAGCACTCGCGGCCGTGGCCGCGATGGTCGTCGCCGGTGTCCAGGCCGGATCCGCCGTCGCCACACCCGACGACGACGCCCGCAGCACCGCTGCGAAGCCCGCCACGGCCGCCGCCCTAGGCGTGAACCCCTCCGCGCAGCGCGCCACGGCCATCAAGTCGGCGCAGGCGGACGCCTCCTCGGCAGCGAAGGCCCTGAAGCTCGGCGGCCAGGAGAAGCTGATCGCCCGCGACGTCATCAAGGACGCCCGGGGCACCGTCCACACCCGTTACGAGCGCACCTACGACGGCCTGCCCGTCCTCGGCGGCGACCTCGTCACCCACACCACCGCCTCGGGCAAGCTGAAGAGCGTCGACAAGGCGACCGACGCGAAGATAGCCGTGGCGTCGACGACGCCGAAGCTGAAGGCCGCGGCGAGCGCCCGCAAGGTGATCTACGCGGGCGGCGAAAGCCCGGTCCTCGCCTGGGAGACCGTCAAGAAGGGCGTCCAGAAGGACGGCACGCCCAGCCGCGTCCACACCATCACCGACGCCACCACCGGCAAGAAGCTGCACAGTTACGAGGCCATCGAGACCGGCACCGGCAACAGCCAGTACAGCGGCGAGGTCGAGCTCACCACCACGAAGTCCGACGCGGGCTTCGAGCTGACCGACGGCGAGCGCGGAGGCCACAAGACGTACGACCTGAACCAGGGCTCGTCCGGCACCGGCGACCTCGTCACGGACGACGACGACACCTGGGGCGACGGCACCGGCGGGGACCGGCAGACCGCCGCCGTCGACGCCCACTACGGCGCGGCGAAGACCTGGGACTTCTACAAGACGGCCCTCGGGCGGGACGGCATCGCGGGCGACGGCAAGGCCGCCTACTCCCGGGTCCACTACGGCGAGAACTACGTCAACGCCTTCTGGGACGACAGCTGCTTCTGCATGACGTACGGCGACGGCGAGGGCAACAAGGCCGCCCTCACCTCGATCGACGTCGCGGCCCACGAGATGACCCACGGCCTCACCTCCGCCACCGCCAACCTGGACTACGCGGGCGAGTCCGGCGGCCTCAACGAGGCGACCAGCGACATCCTCGGCGCCTCGGTGGAGTTCTTCGCCGACAACGCCTCGGACGCCGGGGACTACCTCATCGGCGAGAAGATCGACATCAACGGCGACGGCACCCCGCTGCGCTACATGGACAAGCCCTCCAAGGACGGCAACTCCGCCGACTTCTGGGACGAGAACCTCGGCAACCTGGACGTCCACTACTCCTCCGGCGTCGCCAACCACTTCTTCTACCTGCTCGCCGAGGGCAGCGGAAAGAAGACGATCAACGGCGTCGAGTACGACTCCGCGACCTCCGACGGCTCGACGCTGACGGGCATCGGGCGGGAGAAGGCGTACCAGATCTGGTACAAGGCGCTCTCGGTCTACATGACCTCCACCACCGACTACGCGGGCGCGCGCGTCGCGACCGAGAAGGCGGCGACCGACCTGTTCGGCGCGGACAGCGAGGAGCTGAAGGCGGTCTCGGCCACCTGGACCGGGGTCAACGTCAAGTAACCCCGGCCGTAGGAACCACGGAAGCCGGTCAGCCCTCGCGGGCGGGCCGGCTTCCGCCGTACAGCCAGGCGTCCCAGAGCCCGGTGAGGTCCTGGCCGGTCTCCTCCTCCACGTACGTGGTGAAGTCGTCGGTGGAGGCGTTGGCGTGCCGGTACTTCTCCGTCCAGCCGCGCACCAGCGCGAAGAACGCCCGGTCGTCGTCGATCGCGAGCCGGATTTGGTGCACGACCATCGCCCCGCGCCCGTAGACCGGCGGGTCGGAGAGGTCGAGGGCGGCGGGCGGATGGGCGGGCCGGAACGCCCAGTTGGCGTCGTCCTCGTACGCCTCGTCGAAGCTCTCCCCGACCGGTACGCCGTCGTGGTCGGCGGCCCAGAGCCACTCCGCGTACGTGGCGAAGCCCTCGTTGAGCCACATGTCCCGCCAGGTCTTCGGGGTGACGGAGTTCCCGAACCACTGGTGGGCCAGCTCGTGGACGAGGAGGCCGGTGTCGGGCGGGCCGGGGAAGACGGGCCGGTTCTGGGTCTCCAGGGCGTACGTCGAGTCGCCCGTGCGCTCCACGATCGCCCCGGCGGAGGTGAAGGGGTACGGCCCGAACCTGGCCCGCGACCACGCCAGCACCTCGGGGATCTGTGCCAGAACGTCCTCGCTCGCCGCCGCCGACTCGGGGTCCACGGCGGTGAACAGCCGGATGCCGTCGGGGGTGCGCGCCTGCTCGGTGGTGAACCGGCCGACGGCCACGGTCGCCAGATAGCTCGCCATCGGCTCGGTGGTCCGCCAGTGGTAGGCGGTGCGGCCGTCCTCCGTACGCCGGGCGACCAGCTGCCCGTTGGAGACGGCCTTGAGCGGATCGGGGACGGTGACCTCGATGTCGTAGGCGGCCTTGTCGCTCGGGTGGTGGTTGCCGGGGAACCAGGCCATGGAGCCGGTCGGCTCGCCGAGGGCGACCGAGCCGTCCGCCGTCCGCAGCCAGCCCTCCTCCTCGCCGTCGGCGTCGGTGACGGTCTGCGGGGAGCCGGAGTAGCGCACGACGGTGGTGAACGTGCGCCCCTTACGCATCCGGTCGTCGACGGAGGCGTCGGGGCGGATCGTCAGCTCCTTGCCCGCCCGGTTCACGGCGGCGGGCTCCCCCTCGACGGTGGCGCTCTCCACGTCGAGCCCGGCGAGGTCGAGGTGGAAGGCGCTCAGGTGCTGGGTGGCGCGGGCGGTGATGGTGGCCGTGCCGCGCAGCCGGCCCGCTGCGGGGTCGACGTCGAGCTTCAGGCCGTAGTGGGTGACGTCGTAGCCGCCGTTGCCGAGCCCGGGGAAGTACGGGTCGCGCACGCCGACCGCGCCCGGGGTCCCCTCGACACCGCCGGTGCAGCCCGAGCCGAGGAGGGCGAGGGCCAGGGCGAGCAGGAGGGGGGCGGCGGCCGGGGTGCGGGGGTTCACCGGTCGATTTTAGGCGGTTTCCGCCGCAGCAAGGAGCCGCCCGCCTCGGGGGAGGAGCGGGCGGCTCCTGGCTCAGAGGACGGCGATACCGAGGGGCCGGTTGCCTGCCGTCAGACGGACGGGCTCGCTCTTCTCGTCGTCCAGGTCGACGACCGTGATCCCGTTCCAGTAGCCGTCACGGGTGAACCCGCCGGTCACGTACGCCGAGCCGCCGTCCGCCGACACCGCCACGTCCTCGTGCGGACCCTCCAGCGGAACGACCCGCTCCGAGCCGTCGGGGGCGCGGACGGTGAGCGAGGGGTCCTCGTCGTCCGAGCCGATCGGGCCGGTGCCGACCACGAGGAGGGTGCCGTCGGGGGCGAGCGTCGCGCCGTGCTGGTGGGTGTTCGCGGTCATCCGCTCGATCGTCACCTTCCCGGTGCGCGGGTCGAGCACGGCGAGCCGCTCCCCCTCGAAGGGCAGCAGCAGCTTGCCGTCGGCGGGGCGTACGACGGCGTAGTGCGGCTTCAGCCAGGAGCCGAGCCCGCCCTCGGTGCCGTACGGGGCGACCTCCATGCGCCGGGTCTTCAGCGTGTCCGCGTCGACCGCCGTCACGTCGAAGGAGTCGTGGTCGGTGGCGTACACCTCGCGGCCGTCCGGTGAGACGTCCACGTCGAAGGGGCGCATGCCGACCGGCGCGGTGCCGGTGACCTCGCGGGTCGCGGTGTCGATGACCTCGACCGCGCCGTCCTCGCCGGGCACGTTGACCCCGACGTAGACGCGGCTGCCGTCCGGGGCCAGGGCGATGCCCATGCCGCCGCCCCGGTACTCGCCGGTGGTGACGGGGCCGGACTCCGTCCCGTACGGGATGAGCGCGATCCGGGTCCGCTGCTGGGTGTCGACGACCGCGACGCCCTCGGCGGTGGCGACCCAGGCCCGCCCGTCCTCGCCGACGACGAGTCCGTAGGGCGCGGTGCCGACCTTCACCGAGGCGATGGGCGCCCCGCCCTTCCCGGAACCGTCCCGGCCGGGGTCGACGAAGGTCACGGTGTCGCTGCCGAAGTCGGCGACGAGGAGGGTGCCGTCGGGGGTGCGGCCCTCGGGGGCACGGGAGGGGTCGGGGGCCGCCACGGTGCCGGACGCGGCGGACGACGCCTCCGGGGTGCCCGGGTCCGCTTCCGTGGTGCCGGTGGCGCAGCCGGCGAGGAGACCGGCGGCGATGAGGGCGAGGCCGAGGCGGCGGATGCGGGGGCTGGACGCCTCGCGGAAGGCCGTGCGGGGGCCTTCAGCGCTGGAGGCGGCGCGCGGGCCGGACGCCTTACGGAAAGCGGCGCGCGGACCGGACGCCTCACGGAAAGCGGCGCGCGGGCCGCCCGTGCCGGTCATGCGGCGGCCCGCAGCTGGGCGGCCAGCTCGGCGAAGCCGCGTCGTTCGGCGTGGGCGAGCGGGGTCACCCCGTCGCCGTCGGGCAGGTCCGGGCTCGCCCCGGCCGCGAGCAGCAGCTCCACGACCTGCCGGTGCGCGAGCCCGCCCTCGCCGAGGATCACCGCCTCCAGCAGGGCGGTCCAGCCGAGCCGGTTGACGTGGTCGACGTCGATGTCGGTGACCCGCAGCACCTCCCGTACGTACGCGACATGGCCGCGTTCGCTCGCCGGGATGAGGGAGACACCGCCGAACCGGTTGCACAGGATCAGGTCCGGGCCGGCCGGCAGCAGCACGTGCAGCATCGCGACGCTGCCGGTGACCCCGGTGGCCAGCCACGGGGAGTCCTCGCGCCGGTCCTGGGCGTTCGGGTCGGCCCCGGCGGCCACCAGCAGCCGGGCTGCCTCGACATGGTCGCCGAGGACCGCGAGGAGCAGCGGCGTACGCAACTCCTCGTCGCGGACGTCGACCCGTGCGCCGCCCTCGATCGCGGTGCGCACGCGGTCGGTGTCGCCGGTGCGTGCGGCGGTGAGCAGGTCGTGATCGAGGGCGTTCATGGGTACTCCGTTCCCGTCGGTCGTGCGGAGGTGACTACCGGGCGAGCGAGGCGACGCCCGCCTGGGCGAACTTCTCGTCGAGGTCGCCGCTGGGTGCGCCGGCCACGCCGATGCCCGCCACCGGGGCGCCCTTGACCTGGACCGGGGCGCCGCCGCCGAGGAACAGGGTGCCGGGGATGTCCTTCAGGTTCGGGGTCTGCTCCAGGCGCTTGACCAGCTCGGAGGTGGGGGCGTTCCAGGAGACGGCGGTGAACGCCTTCTTCACCGCGGACTCGGGGGACTGCGGGCCCGCGCCGTCGCCGCGCAGGGAGACGATGGTGTTGCCGTTGCGGTCGACGACCGCGACGGAGATCCGCTGGTTCTCCTTCTTCGCCGCGTCCAGCGTGGCCTGCGCGGCCTTGGTGGCGGCGGCGACGGTCAGGTGCGTCGTCTGCTGGAGGTTGCGGTTGTTCGTGTCGGCCTTGACCGCGGCGGCGGGAGCGGCCGCCGGGGAGGAGGCGCTCGCGGACATCGCGCCGAACGTGCCGGCCCCGAGGGCGGCGACGACGACGGCGCCGGTGACGACACGGGTGCGCAGCGACAGCTTCTTCATGGTGGCTCCTTGGTGATCCGGGTCGGCCCGGTGGCGTGGGGTGCGAGGCGGTCCGGAGTGGTCCGGGCGTTTCGCTCTGGTATCGATCCTCCCGGCGGAACCCGCCCCGTACGGTCGACGTACCGGCTGGAAGCGGCGGGCGGGACGGTCGACGCCCCCGTCAGCCGATCGGTTGATGCGGGGGTGGCCGGATCGGGTCACCATGGAGGGGTTTACGCAGGTCAGCGACGGAACGTGAGGTACGTGGTGGAGCACCGCAGCGGTTCGCCGGACGCGGGGGCGGAGGCGGCCGAGGGCTCCGGGCCCGCGGCCGAGGGCTCCGGGATCCCCGGGTCCGCGGCCGAGGGCTCCGGGACCGCCGGATCCACGGCCGAAGCCCTCGGGACCGCCGGATCCACGGCCGAAGCCCCCGGAACCGCCGGGTCCGACCCCGACGCCCGCTGGCTCGCGCTCCTCATGCACGCCGCGTTCTTCCTGCTGCTCGGCGCCTCGCTGACCCGGTTCCTGATGCGGCACCCCGGCGAGGACCGCACCCCGTGGATCATCGCCCTGTCGATCACCCTGGCGGTGCTGTATCTCCTCGGCCCCGTCCTCGGCTCGCGCCCCACCCCGCGCCGGCTCACCTGGCTCGCGGTGCTCGTCGTCGTCTGGATGGTGCTGGTCGTCCTGGCGCCGAGCTTCGCGTGGTGCGCGGTGCCGCTGTTCTACACCGGGCTGCGGATCCTGCCGCCGCGCGCGGCCCTCGCGCTGGTCGCCCTGCTCACCGTGTTCGTCGTGGCCGCGCAACTGCGCCTGGCCGACGGGTTCGACCCGAACCTGGTCCTCGCCCCGCCCGCGGTCGCCGCCGTGGCGACCGCGGTCTTCGTCCATATGCAGCGGCAGGCGGTACGCCAGCGGGAACTGGCCGCACGCCAGCGCGAGCTGATCGACGACCTGCTGCGGACCCGGCGCGAACTGGCCGCCACCGAACGGCGCGAGGGGACCCTCGCCGAGCGCCAGCGGCTCTCCATGGAGATCCACGACACCCTGGCGCAGGGCCTGTCCAGCCAGCAGATGCTGCTCCAGGCCGCCGACCGCACCTGGAGCGCCGACCCGGACGCCGCCCGCCGCCATGTCCGTACGGCCACGGGCATCGCCGAACGCAATCTCGCCGAGGCCCGCCGCTTCGTCCACGACCTGGCCCCCGCCGACCTCGCGGAGGGCGGCGGCCTGGAGGCGGCCCTGCACGCGCTGGCGGCCCGCGAGAGCGCCCAGGCGGAGGGCGCGCTCACCGTCCACTGCCATGTGGAGGGCACCCCGCACGCCCCACTGCCGGACCGGGTGCAGTCGGCCCTGCTGCGCATCGCCCAAGGGGCCCTGGCCAATGTGCGGGAGCACTCCGGGGCGACCGCGGCCGGGCTGACCCTGACCCACCTCGACGACCGGGTGGTCCTGGACATCGGCGACAACGGCCGGGGCTTCACCGCTGAGCCCGAGGGCGTACGCGGCGCCGGCACCGTACGCGGCCACGGGCTTCCGGCGATGCGGGCCCGGGTGCGGCAGCTCGGCGGAACGCTCACCATCGAGTCGGCGCCGGGCGAGGGCACCGTGCTCTCCGCAGAGGTTCCGCTCACCACCACGGAGGACCCCACATGACCGGCGAGACGACCGGCGGCACGACCGGCGGGGCAAGCCAGGCCCCCGGCCCCGCCGCCCCCGTACGCATCCTGCTCTGCGACGACCACGTGGTCGTCCGCGCCGGGCTGCTCGCGCTCCTCGGCAGCGAACCGGACATCGAGGTCGTCGGCGAGGCGGGCAGCGGCGAGGAGGCCGTGGTGCTCGCCGCCCGCCTCAGCCCGGACGTCGTCCTCATGGACCTCCAGCTCGGCGAGGGCATCGACGGCGTCGAGGCGACCCGCCGCATCGCGGCCGACGGCACGGTCCACGTCCTGGTGCTGACCACGTACGACACCGACGCCGACATCACCCGCGCCATCGAGGCGGGGGCGACCGGCTATCTGCTGAAGGCGGAGCGCCCGGAGGAACTGTTCGCCGCGATCCGGTCCGCCGCCCAGGGCCGCACCACGCTCTCCGCCCCCGTCGCCAGCCGCGTGATGGCCCGGATGCGCAGCCCCCGCCCCAGCCTCACCGACCGCGAACGCGACATCCTGGCCCAGCTCTCCCAGGGCCTCGGCAACCGGGACATCGCGCGCGCCCTGTTCATCAGCGAGGCCACGGTCAAGACCCACCTGGGCCGCATCTACGACAAGCTCGGCGTCGACACCCGCGCGGGAGCGGTGTCGGTGGCGAAGGAGCAGCGGCTGCTGCCCTGACCCCGGGCGCGGGCCCCGGCCTGGACATGCAGATGCTCCCCCAGCCCGCCGCGGTCGTCGTCATCTCCCTCGGCGCGGCCCCGATGACGGTGGTGGGCGCCGACGGTGCCCGGGCCATGAGGAGCTTCATCGCCTCGCTGTCGCCCGGCCCCACCCGCATCCGGGGCGAAGGCGTCGAGTGCGTGCCCGAGGTCGCCGCCGCCTGGGACACCATCGTGGCCCGGCGGGGCCGGGTGCGGGTCTCCGCGCCCGGAGGCCGTGGCCGCCTGACCGGAGGCGGGCCGACCCCGCTCACCCGATCGTGTCAGCGCCGCCCCCCGGCATGACACCATCGATCCGTGCTCGACATCGGTTACTCCCTCTCCCGTCGCTTCCCCGATCCCCCGCAGACCGACTACCGCCGCGCGGACGTCCGGGCTCTGCGGCACGATCTGTTCTCCGGCGACGTCTACCTCGCGGACACGAAGGCGGACCGCGAGCTGTCCACAGCCTGGGGATGGGTGCCGGTGCTCGACTTCGCGTGGGCGCTGTGCGACATCGTCGAGCAGATCGACCAGGACCCGCGCGGCAACCGCTCGCACCGGCGGCAGTACGCGGAGTTGGACTTCACCGAGTCCTCGGACGTCATGATCTTCGAGCGGCGCTTCGGCTGGGTCGACGTCGAGGCGGACTGGATGCCCGGCGACGAGCCGCCGCTCACCTTCAGCCACTCGCTCCTGCGCCGCGAGGCCCGCGACTTCCTGCACGACCTGATCGCCGACCTGGCCGATCTGCACGACGGCCTCGCCGACAACCCCGTGATCTGGGACCTCCAGGCCCGCTTCCCCCGTATGTGAGGCCTCGGAGGACGGCCGCCCTCACGCCTCCACCCGCACCCCGATCTGCGCCGCGAACGCCGGAGCCAGCTCCATCAGCTGCACCGGGCTGATCACCGCGCCCGCCAGCCGGTCCACGCCCCGGGCGATGTCCAGCTCGGCCACCGCTCGCAGGTCCACCGACTCCATGCGGGCGCTGCTGAAGTCCGCCCGCTTCAGCACGCAGTCCCGGAACTCGACCCGGACCAGGTGCGCGTCCCCGAAGTCCGGCTCGGACAGCACGCAGCCCTCGAAGACGACGTCCTTCAGCCGGGCCTTGCGCAGATTCAGGTAGTCGATCTTGCCGCCCCGCACCACCACCCGCTCCAGCACCGCACCGTGCAGCTGCACCCCGCCCAGGCGGGCGTCCACCACCTCCACGTCCCGCAGCGACGCCTCCGCGAGGTCCGTGCCCACGCCCCGTACGCCCGTCAGCACCGCGTCGATGAAGCGGGCCCGCGCCAGCTCGGCCCGGTCCAGGGCACAGCCGTCCAGGGCGCAGTCCATGAACCGGGCCCCCCGGCCCGAGGCGTCCGTCAGGTCCGTTCCGTCGAACCGCACCCCGTCGTAGTCCCCGTCGGGCTCCAAGCCGTCCCCGTCCCACGGAACGAGCGGGGGCAGCCGCACCTCCGGCCGCCGCGCCGCCGTCACGCCCGTGGTGCTCTTCTTCCTGCCGCTCGTTGCCATGCCCTCCATCGTGACGCACACCACTGACAACGCCCCGCCGCCGATGTCACGGGCTGCCGGCCCCGATCCGTCGCATCATCAAAGAAGCGAAGGAGATCCAGCCATGGGACTCATGGGAAACCCGGGACACATCCACGTCGTCGGCGGCGGCCTCGCCGGACTCACCGCCGCGATCACCGCCGCCGAATCCGGTGCGCGCGTCACTGTGCACGAAGGCCACCGCAGCCTCGGCGGCCGGGCCAGGACGGCCGAGGGCCCGTACCGCACCAACGAGGGGCCGCACGCCGTCTACCACCGCGGGCCGCTCGGCACCTGGCTGGCGCGGCGCGATCTGCTCGGCCCCGTCGTCTCCGTACCGCTCCTCGAAGGGCTCCGCTTCCGCTTCCGGCGGGCGGGGGCCCTCCGCGCGCTGCCGCCCGCCGCCCTGCTGCGGCTCTCCCGCCGGGACCCCCGCACCGCCCCGGTGGACGGCACCTTCCTGGAGTGGGCCACCGGTCAGGTCGGCGAGGAGGGGGCCCGGGCCGCCGCGAACTTCGCTGCCGCCGGGCTCTTCCACCACGACCCCGGCGCGCTCTCCGCCCGCTTCGTCCAGGAGCGCTTCCAACGGCTGACCTCGCTCCCGCCCGAGGCCCGCTACCCGGTCGGCGGCTGGGCCCGGCTCGTCGAGCGGATGGCCGCCCACGCCCGGGGGCTCGGGGTCGTGGTCGAGACGAGCGCCCGCGTCGACACCCGGACGCTCGGCGAGCTGGCCCGTACCGGACCGGTGGTCGTCGCCACCTCCCTCGACTCCGCCCGCGCCCTGCTCGACGACGCCTCCCTCACCTGGGAGAGCGGCCGCACCGTCCTGGTGGACCTGGCGGTACGCACCCGGCGCGGCGACGCGTTCATCATGTCGGACCTGGACGCGCCCGGCTGGCTGGAGCGGTTCACCGCCCAGGACCCCTCGCTCGCCCCGGCCGGCGAACAGCTGCTCCAGGGCCAGTTCGCGATCGGCCCCGACACCCGGCGGGCGGAGGGCGTCGCCCGCGCCGAGGCCCTCCTCGACCTCGGCTTCCCCGGCTGGCGGGAGCGCACCACCTGGCGCGCGGAGGCCCTCGCCGACGGCCGCACCGGAGCCGTCGACCGCCCCGGCACCACCTGGCGGGACCGGCCCTCCGTGGTCCGGGGCGACGGCGTCTTCCTGGCGGGCGACCAGGTCGCCGCCCCCGGACTCCTCAGCGAGGTCTCCTTCACCAGCGGCCTCGAAGCCGCGATGCTCGCCGTGAAGGCCGCCGGACAGCGCTCCGGATCCGGGGTTGACCTCAACCAAACCTGAGGTACGAGGGTGGGGGCACGGCCCGCCCCGGCGGTGGGCCGGACCGCCAGGACCACGACCCCGGGGAGCCCTTCGTGCACGCCGTACGCCTTCACACCTTCGGCCCCGCCGAGAACCTCGTGTACGAGAGGACCGAGGACCCGGTTCCCGGCCCCGGCCAGGTCCGTATCGCCGTGGCCGCGGCCGGCGTGCACCTGCTGGACACGGTTCTGCGGGAAGGGGAGGCGGGCCCCTTCCCGGCCCCCGCCGACCTGCCCACCGTCCCCGGCCGCGAGGTCGCCGGGACCGTCGAGTCGGTGGGCGAGGGCACGGATCCCGGCTTGCTCGGCAAGCACGTCGTCGCCCACCTCGGCATGGCGCCCGGCGGGTACGCCGAACTCGCCGTCACCGAGGCCGACCGGCTCCACGAGATCCCCGAGGAGCTCGACGCCGCCGCGGCCGTCGCCATGATCGGCACCGGCCGCACCGCCCTCGGCATCCTCGGGTTCACCCCGCTCGGCCCGGACTCCGTGGTCGTCGTCACCGCCGCGGCGGGCGGCATCGGCACACTGATCGTCCAGTACGCCAAGAACGCGGGCGCCACCGTGATCGCCCTGGCCGGGGGCCCGGCGAAGGTGGCACGGGCGACGGAGAACGGGGCCGACCTCGCCCTCGACTACACCCGCCCCGACTGGCCGCTCCGGGCCCGGGAGTACCTCGACACGGCCGGTCTGCGGGCCACCGTCGTGTACGACTCCGTCGGCGGGACCACCGCCCGCGCCGCCGTCGGTCTCCTCGGCCCCGGCGGGCAGCACGTCGTCTACGGCTGGTCCGGCGAGGGGCTCCGCGACGGGGAACCCCTCACCTTCACCCCCGCCGAACTGACCGAACGCTCCATCACGTCGACGTCCGTCCTCGGACCGAAGATGATCGAGCGGGGAGGCGGGCTGCGCGCCCTGGAGACCCGCGCCCTCGCCGAGGCGGCGGCCGGCCGCCTGCGCCCCGCCGTCCAGCGCTTCCCGCTCGCCGAGGCCGCCGCCGCACACCGCGCGCTGGAGACCCGGGGCACGATGGGCAAGGTGGTCCTGGAGCCGTGACCAGGAGGAGTTCGCGCATCTCGGCCAGTCGGTTCCCCCCTTCACCGCCCCAGCAGCCGCCGCGCGATCTCCGCGTGGTCGGGGGCGAGCCGGACCTCCCCCTCCTCGGCTCCCCACAGCCCGTTCTGGAGCACCCGGCCCAGCGTCCAGGCCCGCGCCCGCTCCCGGTCGCGCTCCAGACCCAGGGCCTCGGTCAGCGCGTCGAACCGCCACACCACCTCGTCCGCGTCGAAGAGGTTGTCCAGCGCCGGGAACAGCTCGAAGCCCGGGTCCCCCGCCAGCGGCTTCGGGTCGAGCGCGATCCACTCCCCCGCCCGCCCGGCGTCCGCGCGCCCGGCCAGGATGTTGTCGTAGTGCAGGTCCCAGTGCAGCAGCCGGTCCCCCGGCTCGCCCGCGACCTCCCGCACCGCCGCCGCGCAGTCGGCGAGCAGCCGCCGGTCCGCCGCGTCGGCCAGCAGGCCCACCCGCTCCGGCACCTCCGCGAGCATCCGCTCCGCCACCCCGCCCAGCGTGCGCAGCCCCTCGGGCGCGGGCACCGCCACCAGCCGGGCCAGCACCGAGCCGAGGACCTTCACCGCCTCCCGTACGTCGGCCTCGCCGGACAACGGCCGCCGCTCGTCGAGCCGTTCCAGCAGCAGCGCACCGCTCTCCGGGTCGTGGTCGAGCAGCTCCACCGCCCCCGCGCCCGCCGCCGACCAGGCCCGCAGGGCGACCGGTTCGCCCGCCGTCTCCTCGTCCACCGCCTGGAGCTTCAACGCGGCGGGCCGCCCGTCCGCCTCCCGCACCACGGGCAGGACCAGCGCGCACATCCCGTACATCGACGGGCCGTCCGACCGCAGCCCCCACCGCTCCAGCAGCCGCGCGGCGAGGTCCGGCAGGGCGGCGACGAAGGCCCGCCCGGCGGCTCCGTTGAAGGCGGACTGGGTGGCGGCCAACTCGGGCGGGATCTCGATCACGCGACCGATCCTAGGGAGGTGCGGGTCTCAGGGAGGAGCGATTTTCGGGGACCGGAAGGGGACCGGAACGGGACCGGAAGGGGACCGGAACGGGACCGGAAGGGGACCGGAACGGGCACAGGAGACGAAACGGCCCCGCGCGCAGTAACGTCCCGCCACACGTACGCTCGGCATCTCACCGGACAGGGACACCAGGGGCATCATGAGCACCGTCAGTACCGTCGTCGGCGGCATATCGTTCTGGTACGCGCAGGAGGGCACCCCCGCCCCGCGCGAACCGCTCCCCGGCGACACGAGCGTCGACGTCTGCATCGTCGGCGGCGGCTACACCGGCCTCTGGACGGCGTACTACCTGAAGAAGGCCGTCCCCTTCCTCAACATCACCGTCCTGGAGGCCAAGTTCTGCGGTTACGGGGCCTCCGGCCGTAACGGCGGCTGGCTGTACAACGGCATCGCGGGCCGCGACCGGTACGCCAAGCTGCACGGCCACGAGGCCGCCGTACGGCTCCAGAAGGCGATGAACGAGACCGTCGGCGAGGTCGTCAGGACCGCCGCCGAGGAGAAGATC
The DNA here is from genome assembly GCF_014649875.1 of Streptomyces rubiginosohelvolus. GTDB lineage: Bacteria > Actinomycetota > Actinomycetes > Streptomycetales > Streptomycetaceae > Streptomyces > Streptomyces rubiginosohelvolus. Next base: position 118,107 of record NZ_BMTW01000021.1, read on the forward strand.
GACGCCGACATCCACCGGGGCGGTGTCCTGGAGGTGGCCCACACCCCGGCCCAGCTCGCCCGCCTCAAGGACTTCCACAGCGTCGAGATCGCCTTCGGGGAGACCGACCGGATCCTGCGCGGAGCGCGCGAGACCGCCGAGCGCGTCCATGTGACCGGGGCCGTCGGCTCCACCTGGACCCCGCACGGCGCCCGGCTGCACCCGGCCAAGCTGGTCAAGGGCCTCGCGGACGCGGTGGAGGCGCTCGGCGTCACCATCCACGAGTCGACCCCGGTCACCGAGATCAAGCCCAAGCACGCCGTCACCCCGTACGGCACGGTCCGCGCCCCGTACGTCCTGCGCTGCACCGAGGGCTTCACCGCGAGCCTCAAGGGCCAGAAGCGCACCTGGCTCCCGATGAACTCCTCCATGATCGTCACCGAGCCGCTGCCCGACCGGATCTGGGACGCGATCGGCTGGGAGGGCCGCGAGACCCTCGGCGACATGGCCCACGCCTACTTCTACGCCCAGCGCACCGCCGACGACCGCATCGCGCTCGGCGGCCGCGGCTACCCGTACCGCTTCGGCTCGGCCACCGACAACGACGGCCGCACGCAGCCCGCCACCGTCACCGCCCTGCGCGACCTGATGGTCCGTCTCTTCCCCGTCACGGCGGGCGTCCACGTCGACCACGCCTGGTCGGGCGTCCTCGGCGTCCCGCGCGACTGGTGCGCCACCGTCACGCTCGACCGCTCCACGGGCCTGGGCTATGCGGGCGGTTACGTCGGCTCGGGCGTCGCCACCGCCAACCTCGCCGCCCGCACCCTGCGCGACCTGATCCAGCAGGACTCCGGCCAGGCGGGCCCCACCGAGCTCACCGCCCTGCCGTGGGTGAACCACAAGGTCCGCCGCTGGGAGCCCGAACCCTTCCGCTGGCTCGGCGTCCACGGCATGTACGCGGCCTACCGCGCCGCCGACCGCCGCGAGACCACCTCGCCGCGCCCCGGCACGGACCCCATCGCGAAGGCGGCGGACCGGATCGCGGGCCGCCACTGAGGCCGGGCTACGACGCGGGCCGCCACTGAGACCCGGGCTACGACGCGGGGCGCTCCGCGACCAGCACCCCCACCTTGTCGATGCGGTGCTCGGGGTTGCCGAACTCATCGCGCCAGAAGTTCCCGGCCGCGTCGTCCTCGGGGGTCGCGCAGGTGGAGAGCGTGATCATCGCCCGGGTCGGTTCCTCCCCCGGCTTCCCCGGCACCTCGGCCCGCTGCTCGGCGAGCGAGCGCTCGCTGCGGAAGGAGGTCTGCCGGGTGGCGGTGATCTCGTAGGTGTAGCGGGTGCCGTCCTCCGTCACGTACACGGAATCGCCCTTCTCCACCTCCGGCAGGTCGCGCAGCACCCCTCCGGCGCTCAACCGGTGCGCGGTGACGAGGTAGTTGCCGACCTCGCCCGGCCCGACCCCGCCCTTCTCCCCGTACGGGCTGGCCGCGACGCCCCGGTCCTGGATCCGGCTGCCGGGACGGTCGTCGGTCGTCCCCTCGTACGGCACGACGTCCAGGTCCTCGACGCCGATGGCGGGGACGGCGATGACGGCGACCTCGGTACGCGGGGCCGTGCGGTCGGCGGGGGCCGCGGCGGCGGTGCCCGCGCCGACGGTCAGCAGCACGGCGGCACCGGCACAGGCAGAGGCCCTGAGGAACGTACGGGTACGAAGGCGGTGGCGGCGGCGCATGAGCTTCCCCATCCAGGACCGGATCAGTAGCCCCGGTCCCTGTACCTCCAGTACACCAGGACACCGCCGGGAGCGCCCGGGGGCCCGGGGATCAGTCGCGGGGCCAGGGCCGTCCGTCGAGCCGTTCGATCGAGAGGTTCAGCCGGCTGAGCGAGGCGGCGAGCTGTTCCGCCTCCTCCGGGGTCCAGTCGGCGAGGACCTTGGCGAGGCCGGCCACGTTCCTGCTCCGGTCGCTGTCGAGGCGGCGTTCGCCCTCCTCGGTGATGGCGAACTTGCGGGCGATCCCGCCGTCGGGGTCCGGGATGCGCTCGACGACCCCGGCCCGCAGCATCGCGGCGGTCTGCCGGTTGAGCGTGGAGGCGTCCAGCCGGAAGGCGTCGCCGAGCTGGCCGATGGACATGGGCCCCTCGGCCTGGATCCGGCTGAGCAGGATGTAGGCGGAGCGGTCGAGCTGCCAGTCCACGCGCGGGGTGACCATGTGCATGTACCGGCCGAGCAGCATCGTCTCGCGTTCGATCCGGCCGATGGGCTTGTCCACGTGCTCTTCCTCCGTTGACCAGGTCTCACGATAGATGTGCATAATGCACATGCTATGCATGATGCATATTCCATGTATCTTGCATGGTCGAACACCCGATGCGCGTCGATCCGCCCGGAAGGGCAAGAGGGAGCAGTACCCGTGGAGAGTTCACCCCCCGCACCCCGCCCGGGAGGCGTGGTCGGCATCCTCGCCTTCGCCGGGATCGTCGCGGCGCTCACGCAGACCCTGGTGGTGCCGCTGATCGCGGAGCTGCCGAGACTGTTCGACACCTCCGCGTCCAACGCCTCCTGGGTCATCACCGCCACCCTGCTCGCCGCCGCGGTGGCCACTCCCGTCGCCGGCCGGCTCGGCGACATGTACGGCAAGCGGCGCATGCTGCTGCTCTCGCTCGTCCCGCTGGTGCTCGGCTCGGTGGTCTGCGCCCTGTCCTCCGCCGTGGTCCCGATGATCGCCGGACGCGGCCTCCAGGGCCTCGGCATGGGGGTGGTCCCGCTCGGCATCAGCCTGCTGCGCGACGTGGTCCCGGCCGAGAAGCTCGGCCCGTCGATCGCGATCATGAGCGCCTCGATGGGCGTGGGCGGTGCGCTGGGCCTGCCGTTCGCCGCCGCCATCGCGGAGAACACCAGCTGGCGGGTGCTGTTCTGGGTGGTCGCCGTGCTGGCTCTCGCGGTCGGCGCGCTGGTCCTCGCCCTGGTCCCCGGGGACCGCCCGGCCGCCCGGTCCGGACGGTTCGATCTGCCCGGGGCCGTCGGCCTCGGCACCGCCCTGATCTGCCTGCTGCTCGCCGTGTCCAAGGGCGCCGACTGGGGCTGGGGCAGCGCCACCACGCTCTCCCTGTTCGCCGCCGTCCTGGTGCTGCTGCCCGCCTGGGGCTGGTGGGAGCTGCGGCTGACCGACCCGCTGGTCGACCTGCGCGTCACGGCCCGCCCCCAGGTCCTCATGACGAACACCGCCTCGGTCCTGGTCGGGTTCGCGATGTACGCCCAGTCCCTCGTCGTGCCCCAGCTGCTCCAGCTGCCCGAGGCCACCGGGTACGGCCTGGGGCAGTCGATGCTCGCGATGGGCCTGTGGATGGCCCCGGCGGGGCTGATGATGATGGCGATGTCCCCGGTCGGCGCGAAGCTGTCCGCGGCCAAGGGCCCGAAGGTCACCCTGGCCGTGGGCAGTCTGCTCATCGCCGCCGGCTACGGCCTGTCCGTACCGCTGATCGGTTCTGACTCCCCGTGGAGCCTGCTGATCGTCACCCTCGTCTGCAACTCGGGCGTCGGCTTCGCGTACGGGGCGATGCCCGCGCTCATCATGGGCGCGGTGCCGCAGTCCGAGACCGCGTCGGCGAACAGCTTCAACGCCCTGATGCGCTCGATCGGCACGTCGTTCGCGGCTGCGGTCATCGGCGTGGTCCTGGCCCGGATGACCACGGACTTCGGCGGCTTCCCGCTGCCCTCGGAAAACGGCTTCCGGGCCGCGATGCTGATCGGCTGCGGGGTCGGCCTCGCCGCCGCGGTCGTCGCCGCGCTCATCCCCGTACGCCCGGCGACCACACCGCTCCGGCCCGCCGCGACCGGACCGGCGGAGGTACCGGAGGCGTCGGAGGCCAAGGCCTGAGCGACGCCCGAACGGCCCACGGCCCGGGGCCCGGCGCTTCAACCGCCGGGCCCCGGGCCGGACTTCGTAAGTCACTTGTACGAACGGCGCGTCACCGGGTCAGTCTCAGCAACCGCCCCGACCGTGCCGTGGCCACCAGCTCCTCGACGGTGGCGAGCTTCACCCGGGGCCGGCCGTCGCGCCGCCCCCGGTCCCGTTCGGCGCGGTCGATCGCGGCCAGGCCCCGGGCGTCCACGACCCGGCGGTTGCGCTGCCGGGCCAGGCGCCGGAACGCCTTGGCGTCGCCCGTCGGCGCGGGCAGCTCCCCGGCGACCGCGTCGGCCAGGAGCGTGCCGACCGTCTCGGCGGCGCAGGTCCGGTTGGCGCCGATCCCGCCGGACGGCCCCCGCTTGATCCAGCCGACCACATAGCTGCCGGGCACCCCGGCCACCCGGCCGCCCTCGTGCGGGACGGTGCCCGATGCCTCGTCGAACGGCAGCCCGGGGACCGGGATTCCTCGGTATCCGATGGCCCGCAGCAACAGCCCGGCACCCAGGTCGGCCGTGCCGCCGCCGTCCGTGACGCGTACGGAGTTCACGCCGTCGCCCTCGCCCCGGATCTCCCGGACCTCGGAGTGGAAGCGGAGCACGATGCGGCGCTCACCGCCCGTGGGGGACGCGGCGTCCGTCCGGACCCGGGCGAGCCCCTTGAGCACCCCGGCCCGGTCACCCGCCCCGGCCGCGTCGATCGCGGCCGCCGTCCGCGGGTCGTGGTCGTCCACCACCAGCTCCACGCCCGGTACGTGCTTCAGCGCGAGGAGTTCGGAGCGGGTGTACGCGGCGTCCCCGGGACCCCGCCGCCCCAGCACCACCACCTCCCGGACCCGGCTCGCCCGCAGCGCGTCCAGGGCGTGGGCGGCGATGTCGGTGGCCGCGAGGGCCTCCGGGTCGGCGACCAGGATCCGGGCGACGTCGAGGGCGACATTGCCGTTGCCGACCACGACGACCCGCTCGGCGCAGAGGTCGACGCCCTGCGCGACGGCCTCCGGATGGGCGTTGTACCAGGCGACGAACGCCGTGGCCGACAGGCAGCCGGGCGTCTCCTCCCCCGGCACCCCGAGCCGCCGGTCCGTGGAGGCGCCGACCGCGTAGATCACCGCGTCGTGGTGGGCCGACAGCTCCTCGGCTGTGACGTCCCGGCCCACCTCGATCCCCAGGTGCATCCGGACCCGGGGATGGGAGTGGAAGCGCGAGAAGGTGTCGCCGACCTTCTTCGTCGCGGGGTGGTCGGGGGCCACCCCGTACCGGACGAGCCCGCCCGCCACCGGCAGCCGGTCGATCAGGGTCACCTCGGCCGCGGTGTGCAGCAGCAGGTCCTGCGCCGCGTACATCCCGGCGGGACCGGTACCGACCACCGCCACCCGCAGCGGCCCGAAGTCGGACGGCAGGCTGCGCTCGAAGACCGGCTCGCCCCAGGCGTGGAAGTTGGGCCCGCCGACCTCCGCCGCGAGCGGTTCGGCACCTTCGTAGTAGGCGGCGTTGATGTCCGCGTACTCCCGCTGCCCGGCGGACAGCGAGTCCACCGGGAAGATCGCGTCCACCGGGCAGGCGTCCGCGCAGGCCCCGCAGTCGATGCACGCCCGCGGGTCGATGTGCAGCATCTCCGTGGAGCCGAAGGCGCGTTCCTCCGGCGTCGGGTGGATGCAGTTGACCGGGCACACGGCCACACAGGTGGCGTCGTTGCAGCAGGTCTGGGTGATGGCGTAGGTCATGGCCCCGGCTCAGATCAGGTTCGCGCGCTTGTAGAACGCGAGGGCGGGCTTGGTGAGCAGACGGGCGGAGGCCAGGAAGTCCATCAGCCCCGAACAGCTCGACCGCATCATCGACTTGTGGTGCGCGTTGCTCTTCGCGGCGGCCAGCGCCCGCCGCTTGTCGAGGCCGGCCTTCCGGTAGACCTCCGGGTTCACCATGCTGGTCACGATGAAGTACGAGGCGACGGCGACGACGAACGCGTTGATCTGCCGCCGCGCCCACCCCGCGCCCTCCAGCCGCTTGAGGGTCTCGTCCCGGGCGAACTTCATGTGCCGGGACTCCTCCACGACGTGGATGTTGTTGATGGTGCGGACGAACGGCACGACCCGCTCGTCGCGCATCCAGTCCCGCTGCATCACGTCGAGGACCTCCTCGGCGACCAGGATCGCCGCGTACGCCGCCTCGCCGAACGCCAGCGTCTTGAACGCCCGGCCCAGCTCCATCACCGCCCGGCGCGGGCGGTAGTGGGGCGCGCCCAGCTTCTGCGCGCCGCGCGCGAACATGATCGAGTGGCGGCACTCCTCGGCTATCTCGGTGAGCGCCCACTGGAACTCCGCGCCCGCCGGGTTCTTCATGTAGATGTCCCGCAGCACCATCTGCTGGAGGATCATCTCGAACCAGATCCCGGTGCTGGCGACCGAAGCCGCCTCCTGCCGGGTCAGCTCCTTGCGCTGCGCCTCGGTCAACTCGTACCAGTAGGCGGTCCCGTAGAGACTGCTCCACTCCGGGCTCGCGCCGTGGAACTCCTTGTCCAGCGGCGTCTCCCAGTCCACCTCGGTGGCCGGGTCGTACGCCAGCTGCGCGGCCGAGTCGAGCAGCCGCCGCGCGACGTCGTCGCCCTCGGGACTTTCCTGGACCTTCGACGAAACGGTGCTGCCGGCCATGCTGCGGCTCCTTGGGTCGAGTGCGGTGATCCTTGATCGTGGTGAGCTGCGGACGACGACGTCCCTGCCGTACGGGGCGGCCGCGCCGGACCTGATACCGGCCGGGCGCCCACCCGCTTGTTAGACGCAAGGTATAACAAGGAGCCCGGGCCGCCTACCCCTCGGTAGAAATCGGCCCGGGACCTCACCACATCTCCTCACCCCGCAAGGCTCCTTCGCGCCAACTACCGGGGATCCTGGGCGAACTTCGCCGTCGCCCAGAAGTAGCCGAGGACCACGAGTCCGAGGCTCCAGCCGACGGCCAGCCAGCCGTTGTGGCCGATCTCGGTGCCCAGCAGCAGGCCGCGCAGGGTCTCGATCGCCGGGGTGAAGGGCTGGTACTCGGCGATCGGCCGGAACCAGCCCGGCATCGTCTCCACCGGGATGAAGGCGCTGGACAGCATCGGGAGCAGGACCATCGGCAGGGCGTTGTTGCTGGCCGCCTCGGCGTTCGGGCTGATCAGGCCCATACCGACGGCGACCCAGGTGAGGGCGGCGGAGAAGAGCACGAGCAGCCCGAACGCGGCCAGCCACTCCACGACCGTGGCGTCCGTGGACCGGAAACCGATGGCCACCCCGACCGCGCCGACCACGACCACGCTCAGCACGCTCTGGAGCACACTGCCGACGACGTGCCCGACGAGCACCGAACTGCGGTGGATCGCCATGGTGCGGAAGCGGGCGATGATGCCCTCGGTCATGTCGTTGGAGACGGACACCGCGGTCCCGACCACGGTGGAGCCGATGGTCAGCAGGAGCAGCCCCGGGACGATGTAGGCGATGTAAGCGGAGCGGTCGGCCCCCGCGCCGCCGATGCCGGCGCTCATGACGTCGCCGAA
>NZ_BMTW01000022.1 GCF_014649875.1 Streptomyces rubiginosohelvolus
TTGCGGCGCAGCATGGTGGTGGTGTCGCGGGCGGCGAGGGTGAGGGAGCTCATCGGGCGTTCTCCTTGGGCTGGTTGTTCTGGGCCGGGACGGTGGAGGCGGTGAGTGCGAAGAACACGTCGTCGAGGTCGGGTGTGTGGACGGTGAGTTCGTCGGCTTCGACACCGGCCGAGTCCAGCCAGTCGAGGATGGAGCGCAGTTCGCGTTGGCTGCCGTCGCTGGGGATCTGCAGCGCCAGCGCGTCGTCGTCGCGGACGGCCTCGCCCAGGGCGGAGGCGGCGGAGCGGTAGGCGCCCGGGTCGGTGAAGCGGAGCTTGACGTGTCCGCCGGGGACGATCCGCTTGAGTTCTTCGGCGGTGCCCTCGGCGGCGATCTTTCCGTTGTTGAGGACGGCGATGCGGTCGGCGAGTTCGTCGGCTTCTTCGAGGTACTGGGTGGTGAGGAAGACGGTGACGCCGTCGGCGACCAGGCCGCGGATGATGCCCCACATGGTGTGGCGGGAGCGGGGGTCGAGCCCGGTGGTCGGCTCGTCGAGGAAGATGATGCGGGGCCCGCCGACCAGGGTCATGGCGATGTCGAGGCGACGCTTCATACCGCCGGAGTAGCCCGCGGCGGGCTTCTTCGCCGCCTCCACCAGGTCGAAACGATCCAGGAGTTCGGCGGTGACGCGTCGTCCTTCGGCCTTGGGCAGGTGGTGGAGGTCGGCCATGAGGAGCATGTTCTCCTCGCCGGTGATCAGCCCGTCGACGGCGGAGAACTGCCCCGTGACACCGATCGCGGCCCGCACGGACTGCGGATCGGTGGCCAGATCGTGTCCGCCGACGCTCAGGTCACCGGCATCGGCGGTGATGAGGGTGGAGAGGATCTTGACGGCGGTGGTCTTGCCCGCGCCGTTCGGGCCGAGCAGAGCGAAGACCGTGCCTGCCGGGACGGTCAGGTCGATACCGTCCAGGACGGCCTTGTCGCCGTAGGACTTGCGCAGTCCGGTGGCGGTGATCGCCTGCGTCGCGGCCTGAGCGGCACGCGGCGCGGAGGCCCGGGTGACAGTCATGCTGGTTCCCTTTCGCGAGTGGTGGGTCGAGCGGGGTGGGGCGGGACGGGCGCTTGCCGGGCGGTGTCGAGATGCCGGGCCGGCCCGAGTTGGGCTGCCGGGGTGGTGCGGGGGCGAGCCGGCCGGTGCAGGCCGGGGTGGGCTGCCGGGTGGTACGGGGCCGGACCGGGCGGTGCTGGCCGGGCCGGGGCGCGTCGGGCTGGGCCCGGAGGCCCCTGGGCGGGGTCGGGCTACTGGCCTGTGCGGGACGGAGTCGGGCTGCCGGGCGCCAGGGGGCCGAGCCTGCTGTGCCGGGGCGGAGTTGGACTGCCGGGTGGCACACGCCCGGGCGGGCGTGCGGGGCTGGGCTGACCGGTGCAGTGCGGCGCTGAGCCGCCGGCCGGTGCCGGGCGGTGTGGAGCTGTCGGCTGGTGCGGGGCCGAGCCGGGCGGTGCCAGTCGGTGTGGAGCTGCTGGCAGGTGCGGGCCGAGCCAGGCGGGCCTGGCGGTGTTGAGCTGCAGGATGGTGCGGGGCCGAGCCAGGCGGGGCAAGGCGGGGTTGGGCTGCCGGGCAGTACGGGGCCAGGCGGGGCCGGGCGGTGCGGGGCTGGCCGGTCCGCGTCGGGCCTGGCCGGGCCCCCTCCGGCCTGGCCGGGCCACCTCGGCCCGGACCCCGAGGCCCCCGGGCCCCCCGGACGCCCCGCGCGGGGTCAGGCGCGGCGGACGATGATGTCGCCGGCCCCGCTCCGGGCGTGCACCTCGACGGTCTCGTCGGAGTCCTCGGGACCGGCGGCGGCGCCGAGCGCGTTGCGTACGGTGCCGAACTTGGGGTTCAGGTCGAGCCAGGCGGCGGTGCCCTCGTGGATGCCCACTTCGAGGTCGCCGACCGACGTCCGCAGGGCGATCCGCCCACGGATCACGTCGCCGACCCGGATGCGGCCGTTGGAGGAGGTCGCCTCCACCCCGGCGTGGGCGACGCCGATCTCGATCCGGCCGTTGGCGGACTTGGCGACGACATCGCCGTGCGCGACGCCCACGGAGACGTCGCCGTTGGCCGCGTTGACCTTCAGCTCCCCGCCGACCTCGTCGATCTCGGTCGTACCGTTGCCGTTCTTGACGACCGCCGCCCCGGCGACCGAGCCGATCTCGACCCGGCCCGAGCCGACGGCCTCGGCGTTCCCGGTGGAGCGCGCCAGCCGGATGTCGCCGTGGTCGGTGGTGAGTTCGGCGCGGGCCACCTCGTCCACGTGGAGATCGCCGAGCGAGGTCTTCAGCCGTACCTCGCCGAGGGAGCCCTCGCAGAAGAAGCCGCCCAGGGCGGAGGTGCCCCGCACGTCGGACCCGGCGGGCAGTTCGATGCTCACCACGACGGAGCCCGGCTTGCCGAACAGGGACCGCTTCTTCGGGGTCTTGACGGTGAGGCGACCGCCCGAGAACGAGACCTGGGTCTGCTGCACGGCGCGTACGTCGTCCTGGTCGGCTCCGTTGCCCGGCAGCACCTCGACGACCGTGTCGGTGCGCTTGCCGGCGGTGATACGGGCGGTGCCGGCGTCCAGCTCGACGACGGCGGAGATCGGCTCAGGGGTGTCGAAAGAAGGCATGGCTGTCCCGTCCTCTTGGCTCGGTGAGTTGATGAGCGATCGGTTACGTCGGCCGGATCGGCGATCCGCCGGTGAAAGGGTGAGAGGGAGCCGGCGCTCCCGGTCGCTAGCGGACCCAGCCGGTGAAGCCGCGACCGCCCGAGTCCTTGCCCCGGCCCGGTGCGCTCGCGCGCCCCCCGCCGTCGAGGGCGACGGACACGGCCCGTACGAGCCAGGCGTTGACCGACAGGCCCTCCGCCGCCGCCGCACCCTCGGCGCGGCCCTTGAGGTGGGCGGGGAGGCGGAGGTTGATCCGCACCATGGTGCCGTCGTCGGCCTCCGCCGCGGGCGGCGCGGCCACGACGGGCGCCGCGACCGGTTCCCGCTCCTCCCGCACCGGCTCGGGGGCCGGCGGCGGTGTCACCACGAACTCGGGATCGAGCCCGCGCAGCCGCACGTCGACCGAGCCGGGAGCCAGCTCCCGGGTGACATCGCTCATCGCCGCGGAGAGCACGTTGAGCAGGGTCAGCCGGGCGGCGGACTCCAGGGGAGCACTGAGCCGCTCGGCGAGGGCACGGGCTTCGTCACCGCTGGCATCCGCGGCGACGGCGAGTTCCCGCCGGAGATGGTCGACGTAGGGGGTGAGGTCCATGACGCCATCATGGCACATGAATGGCACCACGTCGAGCCAACCTGGCACCGCGCTTCGCAAAACCCCTCCTACCTGCAAGAACGCAACGAACAGATAGGCGGCGGCGCCATCGGAACCCTCACAAGGGCCAGAGATGGCACCACTCCGATGCCAGATGACACCCCCGGCGCGCCACCTCGGCACAACCCGACCCGGCCACCGGGAAGGTTTGCCAGCGGGGACCACGAGGGTGGATGGTTGCCGAACGACAACATTCCCGACCGGATGAGGTGAGGAGTTCGCCCAGCGGGCTCTCCCCGATGTGACGTCAATTCCGCAGGTCCCCACGGCCCGCACGGCCGAGCCCCTCGAAGCCTCGGCGTGGAACACGGCTCCGTATCCCGCGCTGATGGTGGACGACCTGGGCACGGTCCGCCTCTACAACGACGCCGCAAAGGCCCTGATACCTCGGCTGCGCCGGGGCCGCCCCCTGTCCGAAGCCGGGATCGACTGGCTGGACCAGGGGCACCGTCGACGCGCCGCCGGACCGGTGGACGACGCACCTCTGAGCGGCACCATCGGCGACCGCGACTTCGAAGCACACCCGAGCGACCACACCGACGGCACAGCCGTCTGGTGGCTGGTCGACGACACCGACCACCGCCTCGCCCGCCAGGCGCTGCGGACGGAGCGGCAGCGCAGCGCGTTCCTCGGCGAGGCGTCCAACGCACTGCTGTCGTCGCTGAACCTCGAACGGTGCATGGACGTCACCGCGGAACTGGCGGCCCAGCACCTCGCCGACGCGGCCCTCGTCATCACACCGCGCACGGGCAAGAGGTACCCGGTGGTGACCTGTCTGCGCGACGGGCAGCCCCACTCCGCCATACGGCTGGAGGACCCGGAGGAGGTGCCCGGGCTCGCCGAGGCGCTCCAGGGCTTCCCCCCGGTCCCGTCCCGCTGGATCGACCCCGCCTCCGCCCCCGCCTGGCTGGAGCCGGAGGGATTCGGCCCGATCGGCTCGATCGTCGTGACGCCGCTGCCCGGCCACGGCGTCCCCGCCGGGGCCCTCGTCCTGCTGCGCCGGGACGCGTCGGCCGCCTTCAGCAGCGAGGAGGAGGTCTTCGCCCGGATCTTCGCCGCCCGGGCCGGTGCCGCCATGTCGGCCGCCCGCCTCTACGCGGAACAGTCCTCCCTGGCCCACACCCTGATGCAGGACCTGATGCCGCCGGTCCTGCGCCGGTTGGCCGGGGTGGAGTTCGCAGGCGGCTACCGGCCGTCGAAGAACAACGAGCGCGTCGGCGGGGACTTCTACGACGTGCACCCGGCCGCCGACGAGGCGGAAGCCTCCCTCGCCGTGCTGGGCGACGTATGCGGCAAGGGTCTGGAAGCCGCCGTGCTGACCGGGAAGATCCGCAACACGCTGCACGCCCTGCTGCCCCTGGCCGACGACCACCAGCGGATGATCAACCTGCTGAACGGGGCGCTGCTCAGCTCGCACCACACCCGCTTCGCCTCCCTCGTCCTGGTCTCCACCCTGCGCAAGGCCGGATCCGTACACCTCGCGGTGACCAGCGCCGGCCACCCCGCACCCCTCGTCGTACGCAACGACGGCACGGTGGAACCGGTCCCCTCCCGGGGCACGGTCGTCGGCGTCCTCCCGAACGCCGCCGCGACCACGAGCCGTACGGCCCTGGCGCCCGGCGAGTTCTGCCTCCTCTACACGGACGGCATCACCGAGGCCAGAGGCGGCCCGCTCGGCGACGAGATGTTCGGCGAGGCCCGGCTGACCGAGGCGCTCTCCCACTGCGCGGGCATGCCGGCGGAGGCCGTCGTGGAACACGTGCAGATGCTCGCCTCCCAGTGGACCGGCGACCGGGCCCACGACGACATGGCCGTCATGGCCATCGCGGCACCCCGCTCGCACCACCTCAGCGCGGTGGACGGCCACACCCGGGGCAGGTTCACCGCATGACGCTCGCTCCCCCGCTCGCCCCCGCACCCTGGATCGAACAGCTGTGGCAGTCCGTGACGGACGGCGACGAGTACGCCGCCACCGGGCTCGTCCTGCGCGCGCTCGACGAGGGCTGGGAGCCGGAGAGCATCCTGCTCGACCTGATCGCCCCGGTCCAGGGCAGAGTCGGCGAGGAATGGGCCGCCAACCGCTTCACCGTGGCCCAGGAACACGCGGCCACCGCGATCAACGACCGCGCCATCGCCGCCCTGTCCCACCGCACCCGCACCCGGCCCGCGGGGCAGCCCAGACGGCTCGCCGTGGCCTGCGTGGACGGCGAGTGGCACGCCCTGCCCGCCCGCCTGGTGGCGGAGGTGTTCCGACTGCGCGGCTGGCACGTGGACTACCTCGGCGCCCAAGTCCCCACCCACCACCTGATCTCCCACATCCACCGCACCGGCCCGGAGGCCGTGGCCCTCTCCAGCTCCATCGCGACCCACCTGCCGACCGCGCACGCGGCCATCACCGCGGTACAGGCCACCGGAACCCCCGTCATGGTCGGCGGAGCCGCCTTCGGCGACCGGGGACAGTACGCGGCCCTGCTCGGCGCGGACCTGTGGGCCCCCGACGCCCGGACCGCGGCCGCCCGCCTCCACGAAGGCCCCCTCCCCCGGCCCGCGTCGCCGCACCAGCCCGTCGACGACCTCCCCCACCTGTCCGACCAGGAGTACACCCTGGTCACCCGCACCCGCCCGGCACTCGTGCGCACGGTCATGGCAGGCCTGGCGGAACGGTTTCCCCCGATGCGGGACTACAGCCGCGCCCAGCACGACCGCACCGCCGAGGACATCGCCCACATCGTCCACTTCCTGGCCACAGCCCTCTACCTCGACCGGGCCGACCTGTTCACCGGGTTCCTGGCCTGGACGGCACGCATCCTCGACGCGCGCGGCGTGCCCGCCCACTCACTCGTCCCGGCGCTGGACCTCCTGCGCGCCGAGCTCAAGGACTTCCCCCGCACCACCCGCATGATCGACCAGGCGACGGACCACCTGACCGGTGCAGGCCCCGTCCACCGCACCGACACCAGGAACCCCGCATGATGCCGCCCTACAGGTCCGCCCCGTCCCCCTTCACCCTCACGCCCGCCCCCACCCCGAGCACCAGGAGCGTCCGGGTACGGGCGGAGGGCTACCTGGACTACGACACCTGCGACGACTTCCTGGTCACCGCCACCCGGTACCTCGACCAGATCCCCGCCCCGGACGTACTGCACCTGGACTGCTCCGGAATCGACGGCCTCGACTCCATGGGCCTGGCCGCCCTCCTGATGCTCCACCGCCGCTGCACGGCCGCCCGCGTGACCCTGAACCTGGAACGCCTCCACCCCACGGTCGACCGGATCCTGCGCCTCACCGGCACCCTGGAACATCTCGTCCCCGGCAGCACGACGAGCGGAGCGACCACCCGCCCCGGAGACCACGGAAGACCTTCACCCGGACTCGACGGCGACGCCTGACCCACACCCGTACCGCTACAGCGGCGTACGCAAGAAGAAACGCGTCCGTACCGCTACAGCGGCGTACGTACGAAGAACGCGTCCGTGCCGGTCACCGTGAACAGCCGCTCCACCACCGGCTGAAGAGCCCCCGCCAGAACGAGACGGGCGTCCCTGGCCCGGTGGACACGCTGTGAATCCAGCAGCAGATGGAGCAACGAGGAGTCGGCGAACTCCAGACCGGAAAGGTCGAGCCAGGTCTCCGACGTGGCCGCCAGACACTCGTGGTCCAGGGCCTGTTCCAGCGGCCAGGTGCACCGCCACTCCATGCCGCCCACCGCCGTGACCAACGCCCTGCCGTCGGACAGCGCCAGCGAAACCGCCAGCTCACCACCGTCCGAAGACGCGGCCCGCCGGTACCACACGGTCCCCGAGCCGCCCTGCTCGTCGGCCGTCGCACTGCTGCTCATCGATCTTTCCTCGGTGTCCGGGTGACGGGCGTGTACCCCCCGGCTGAACGATCAAGCACGCGCTTCGACACCACCGGCCGCCCGCGCCTCACTCCAGCCGCAGGGACACCACGATCGTCTTGCCCGGTCCGTCACCGGCCGGCCACGGCCTGATCCGCGCGTCGGCGGACAACCGCCGCACCAGCGACCAGCCGAAGCCACCCGGGACCAGCGGATCATGGGCGGCACTCTCCGGCAGCACCTCACTGTGATCGGCCACCTCCAGCCACAGGTGCCCGTCCTCGACACCCGCGGCGAACTCACGCAGCCCGCCGCCGTGACGGTCCGCGTTGGAGATCAGCTCGGAGACGACCAACAACGCGTCGTTGACGCACCTCTCACCGGCCACACCGGCCAGCAGCCGGCTCACCTCCGCCCGCGCGTCCCGGGCCTTCAGGGGAGCGGCGATCCGTACGGAACGCTTCTCCGGCCCCGGACTCCGTACGCCGACGGCCTCAGGATCGAACTCCGGAAGGCGGGAGCCCTCATCCACCGGGAACACCTCAGGAAGGCGGGAGCCCCCGTCCGCTGGTGAGAACTCCGGAAGGCGGGAGCCCCCGTCCGTCAGCTCGGACATCGGCCCACCTCGTCCTCTCCGTACAGAATCGTGCTCGCCCGGTCAACAGGGTCTGACCCTCCCCGCTACCCGCTCCGCGTCTCAAAATACCTACCGGACCGGCAGGACCCCGCTCCCGCGGCGAAGACCGACACACGATCCCGGCCGGACGCCGCACCGAGTCACCGCCTCACGCCGCGTCCCCGGCACCCGTGACGGTGAAGGCCGCATAGGTGCCCGTCTCCCGCAGCAGGCGCTCCACCGCGGGAGCGAGCGGCCCCCGGACCTCCAGCCGCCCCCCGGCAGCCGTCTGCGCCCGCTGCGCGGACAGCAGGAAGTGCAGCAGCACCGAGTCGCCGAAGAGAAGGCGCGACACATCGACGATCAGGACCGGGGGCGAGTCCTCCACCACCACCGTGAGCGCCTGCTCCAGGACCTGCACATCGTCCTGGTCGCACTCACCAGAGATGACCAGCGTGGTACACCCGGGGGCGACCTGGGTGTCGAGCTGCAACGACGGAACCATGCCCGCATTCTGTCAGCCCCCCGAAAGGACGCCGCCCGCCCCCACCCGGCGGACGCACCGGAGAGCCGCCCCCTCCGAAGCCGCCGCTCCGCCCATACTGAAGGCCCGTTCACGCCCGCCCCGGGAGCCCGGAATGACCGAACCGGACGCCTACCTCGCCCTCTGCACGCACACCCACCTGTTCCCGGGCGCGCGCTGCCGCCTCCAGGGCCTGCCCCACCCGGCGGCCTTCGCGGCGGCCCCGGAGCCGATCGAGGTACACCTCCGCTTCTCCGACGGAACGGCCACCGCGGCAGAACTCCACCCCGGCTCCCCGACCGGCCCGACCCTCACGGTCGCCGCCTACACCACCGCGGCCGGCACTCCCATCGACGACAGCGCCTGGACCGTCAAGGGGATCGCGCGGAAGCAGGACGAGGTGGAACTGACCATCGGCACCCCGAACCGCGCCTGAACAACCGCCACGCCGACCCCGCCCCCGCGGCCCTGGGAAACATAGGCCCGCCCACGGCAGACCAACGACAGAAGCCCAGGCCGGAGGAGATCCGGCCTGGGCTTCACGGTGAGCCCCCTGTCGGATTCGAACCGACGACCTACGCATTACAAGTGCGTTGCTCTGGCCAGCTGAGCTAAGGAGGCGTGCCGGAGCAGTCTAACCAACGCCGGACCTCCGGCGTCCGCGATTTCCGTGTGCTCCGGACTACTGACAGATCGGGAAAGGCCAGGTAGCGTCACCGCAGGTTCACTCAGTGGACCAGACCACTCCCTACTCGGATCGTCCGGCACGTTCCTGCCGGTTGAGGAGAAGATCCATCATGGCCAGTGTCACGTTCGACAAGGCGTCCCGCGTCTACCCCGGCTCCACGAAGCCGGCTGTGGACCAGCTCGAGATCGACATCGCGGACGGTGAGTTCCTCGTCCTCGTCGGTCCCTCCGGTTGTGGCAAGTCGACCTCCCTGCGCATGCTCGCGGGTCTCGAGGACGTCAACGGCGGCGCGATCCGCATCGGTGACCGCGACGTCACGCACCTGCCGCCGAAGGACCGGGACATCGCCATGGTGTTCCAGAACTACGCGCTCTACCCGCACATGTCCGTCGCGGACAACATGGGCTTCGCGCTCAAGATCGCCGGTGTGAACAAGACCGAGATCCGGGCGAAGGTCGAAGAGGCCGCCAAGATGCTGGACCTCACCGAGTACCTGGACCGCAAGCCGAAGGCGCTCTCCGGTGGTCAGCGTCAGCGTGTGGCGATGGGCCGGGCCATCGTGCGGGAGCCGCAGGTCTTCCTCATGGACGAGCCGCTGTCGAACCTCGACGCCAAGCTCCGTGTCTCCACCCGTACGCAGATCGCCTCGCTGCAGCGCCGTCTCGGCATCACCACCGTGTACGTCACCCACGACCAGGTCGAGGCCCTCACCATGGGCGACCGGGTCGCGGTGCTGAAGGACGGGCTGCTCCAGCAGGTCGACTCGCCGCGCAACATGTACGACCGCCCGGCCAACCTCTTCGTCGCCGGCTTCATCGGCTCGCCCGCGATGAACCTCGTCGAGGTCCCGATCACCGACGGTGGCGTGAAGTTCGGCAACAGCGTGGTGCCGGTGTCGCGTGAGGCGCTCTCGGCCGCCGCGGACCGCGGTGACACCACCGTCACGGTCGGCATCCGGCCCGAGCACTTCGACATCGTCGAGCACGGTGGCGCCGCCGCGAAGTCGCTGACCAAGGACGCCTCGGACGAGCCGGCCGGCCTCGCCGTCTCCGTCAACGTCGTCGAGGAGCTCGGCGCCGACGGGTTCGTCTACGGCTCCACGCAGGTCGGCGGCGAGCACAAGGACCTGGTCGTCCGCGTCGGCGGCCGTGCCGTCCCGGAGAAGGGCACCGAGCTGCACGTCGTCCCGCGCCCGGACGAGCTGCACGTCTTCGCGACCTCCACCGGCGAGCGGCTCACCAACTGACCCGCCTCCTGCCGTACGCACGGCCCCGCGTCCCCCGGCAACGCCCGGCGGCGCGGGGCCGTTTGCGTGGTCCCGGCGGGTTTGGGTTTCGGCGCGGGGTCGCGTCAAATACCCCGGCACACTGGGCATTTCACCCCGGGTCGTCAACCTCGTATTCGAAAGGACGCGTCGAACCATCCCCCGCGAGGGTGACGAATTGTCGCCAAGTCATCACCGGCCGCTACGCTCGCTGCGTGACCCACACCGCGCGCCGCATCGGCCGATCCCTCGCTCTCGTCCTGCCCGTCGTCATGGTTCTGTCCGGGACCCTCGCGGTCACCAGCGTCCAGTGGGCGGAG
The DNA here is from genome assembly GCF_014649875.1 of Streptomyces rubiginosohelvolus. GTDB lineage: Bacteria > Actinomycetota > Actinomycetes > Streptomycetales > Streptomycetaceae > Streptomyces > Streptomyces rubiginosohelvolus. Next base: position 10,571 of record NZ_BMTW01000022.1, read on the forward strand.
TCGGACAACAACTCCCAGCTGCTGGCCGCCTCCTCGGAGACCGTGTCCAAGCCCGCGAAGCCGCACGCCCCGCAGGACGTCCTGCGCGAGAAGCTGCTCGTGGAGCTCCAGGAGAAGGACCCGGGCGCCGCGCTCACGGGCCTCCAGCGGGCCGTCGAGCAGCGTCCGTCGCTCGCCCGCCACTGCATGTCGATCGCCAGGGCGCTCGGCAAGGCGGCCGTCGAGCAGTACGGCCCGACCCGGGCGCACCGCTTCTCCCGGCCGGTCTGCGACACCTCGTTCGCCTCCGGCGTCGCCCAGTTCAGCTGAGTCGTTCAGCTGATTCCCCCGGAGGCTGAGCCCCGGAAGCTGAGTCCGGTGGGCGTTCTGGTCGAGCGCCGCCTTCCGTCGGCGGGCACCGCATATCGTGCCTGCCATGCATACGTATCCGACGCAGGCCGTGATCCTTGCCGGTGGCCAGGGGTCGCGGCTGCGGCCGTACACCGACGACCGCCCCAAGCCGATGGTCGAGATCCCCGGGACCGGGACTCCGATCATCGGCCATCAGCTGTCCTGGCTGGCCGCCGAAGGAGTCACCGACGCCGTGGTCTCCTGCGGGCACCTGGCCGAGGTGCTCCAGGAGTGGCTGGAGGAGGCCGTCCTGCCGCTCCGGGTCACCACCGTCGTGGAGACCGAGCCGCTGGGGCGCGGCGGCGGGCTGCGGTACGCGGCCGAGCGGCTGCCCGACGCGGATCAGCCGTGGTACGCCACGAACGGTGACATCTGGACCCGTTTCTCGCTGCGCGAGATGGCGGCCTTCCACGCGGAGCGCGACGCCACCGCCACCCTGGCCCTCGCCCGGCCGCGCATCCCGTGGGGTGCGGTGGAGACGGACGCGTTCGGGCACATCACCGACTTCATCGAGTCGCCGCCGTCCCCGTATCTGATCAACGCCGGGGTGTACGTGTTCTCGCCCGCGTTCACGAAGCTGCTGCCGGACCGCGGTGACCATGAGCGGACCACGTTCCCCCGGCTCGCCCGCGAGCGCCGGCTGGCCGGGTATCCGCTGCCGAACGGGGCGTACTGGCGGGCCATCGACACCGCGAAGGATCTGACCGAGGCGGCCCGCGAGCTGGGGTCCCACGGCGTCTGACGGTCCGCCCGTACCCACGCGCGAAAGGGCGGCGCCCACCCGGCAGGAGAACCGGGTGGGCGCCGCCCTTGTCGCGTGGCCGTGCGGGTCAGCCGAGGAGGCCGCCGATCGGGTTCCGGCCGCCGCCGCCGCCCGAGGTGGATCCTTCGCCGCCGGAGGAGGTCGAGCCGCCGGTGGGGGCCGGTTCGCCGCCTCCGCCCGTGGAGCCGTCGCCACTGGTGGAGCCGGACGAGGTGGGTCCGGCGCTGGTGGCGGCCGGGGGCTGCTGCGGGGTGGTCTGCTGCGGGGGTGCCTGGCCGGTGCCCTGGGTCTGGCTGGGCTGGGTGCCCTGGCCGGTGCTCTGGCCGCCGCCGGAGTCGCGGGTCGCGCCGGGGCTGGCCTGGCCGGTGGCGGGGGTGCTCGCCGCTCCGGAGGGGGTGGGGTCCGGCCCGCGCTGCTGCTCCGGGGTACGGGAGGCCTGGCGTTCGCCGGTGGACTCCTGGGGCAGCGGCATGCCGGGGAGGCGGTTGGTGGGGTTGTCGTTGCGGCCGGGGACGGTGACGACCTCGGTGGAGCGGACCGCGCCGCCGAGGATGGAGCCGACGAGGAGGGTGAGGCCGACGACGACGGTCGCGACGACGGTGCCCCGGCGCAGCACCCGGCGGCGCAGGTCCCAGATCTCCGAGCGGGGGCCGAGCTTGCGCCAGGCTTCCCCGGCGAGCCGGCCGTCGACGGAGTAGACGGGGGCGCCGGCGATGATCAGCGGGCTCCAGGCGGCCAGCAGGATGATGTCGGGGGCGTCGTACACGGGGACCGTGCGCCAGCTGACCGTCACCAGCAGCGCGGCGGAGAGCAGGGCGCCGAACGCGGCGGCGACCCGCTGCCAGAGGCCGAGGACGGTGAGGACGCCGACGACGACCTGGAGGAAGGCGACGGTCAGTCCGGCGCCGACCGGGTGGGAGAGCGCGAAGTCGCGCAGGGGTTCGGCCACCGCCCACGGGTGCAGGGAGGTCAGCCACTTGACCATCGAGCCGCGCTCGCCGCCGTCGAAGTAGACGGGGTCGGACAGCTTGCCCATGCCGGCGTAGATGGAGATGAAGCCGAGGAGGACCCGCATGGGGAGCAGGACCACGCCCAGGTTCATCCGGTGGCCGGGGTAGTAGGCGTGCCGGACGGGGTCGCCCGTGCCGCGCCGGGCGCGGGAGTCGGCTTCGTCGGAGTCCGGGGAGTCGGCGTCGTTGTAGTCGTCGCCGGGTCCTCCGGGTCCGTCGAGCGGGTCGTCGTACGCGCCGACGGCCTGCCGCATGGGCGGCAGCAGGGGGCCGGTGCGGGCCGGTTGGTGGGGGGCGGTCAGTACGGGGTTGGGCTGCGTCTCCTCCAGGAGCGGGATGACCTGGGTCGCGCCCGCTTCGTGGCCGTGCCCGCCGGGGGCCGCGCCGAGTCCGGCGTCGAGGTGTCCGGCGGTGGAGTTGCGCACAGCCTGGAGGAGTCCCGTCGCACCGGGGTCGCCGGGAGCGGACTTGCCGCTCCAGACGACGGGTGCCCGCCTGCGGCCTCCGCCGGCGCCGCTCATGGCGGGGATGCGGGCCGTATCCGCGGGGGCACCGCGCAGCCGTGCGCGCTGGCCCGGGGCGAGCTGCACCCGGAAGCTGGCGTGGTTGACGATGACCTGCGCGGGGTCGCTGTCCACCTTGGTCATGCTCAGGGCGGGTTGCTCGTCGAACCGAGGCGTTCTGGTGTCCACACTCATCTAACCGAGTGATGTGTGTTTAGGACACTGCCTTGACCGCACCGGATGTGTCCGAGACCCGTCAAGATCAGGCCAAACTCGGGCATCCTGGATGGATGTTCGGCGTTCGCCCGTCGACTCGCCCGGCGGGCGGGCCTGTCGACGGGCGAGCGCCCGGCGTTCTAGGCGCGGCGGCGCGCCACCTCGTACAGCACGATGCCCGCGGCGACACCGGCGTTGAGCGACTCGGCGCCGCCCGGCATCGAGATCCGCACCCGGTAGTCGCAGGTCTCGCCGACGAGGCGGCCGAGGCCCTTGCCCTCGCTGCCGATGACGATGACGACCGGGCCGTCCAGCTCTTCCAGGTCCTCCACCGTGTGCTCGCCGTCGGCGGCCAGGCCGACGACCGTGAGGCCCGCCTTCTGGTAGCCCTCCAGGGCGCGGGTGAGGTTGGTGACCCGGGAGACGGGGGTGCGGGCCGCCGTGCCGGCGGAGGACTTCCAGGCTCCGGCGGTCATGCCGGCCGCGCGGCGCTCGGGGACGACGACGCCGTGGCCGCCGAACGCGGAGACCGAGCGGACGATGGCGCCGAGGTTGCGCGGGTCGGTCACGCCGTCCAGCGCGACGATCAGCGGGTCCTCGTGGTTCTCGTCGGCGGCGGCGAGCAGGTCGTCCGGGTGCGCGTACTCGTACGGCGGGACCTGGAGGACGAGGCCCTGGTGGTTCAGGCCGTTCGTCATCCGGTCCAGCTCGGGGCGCGGGGCCTCCATCAGGTTGATGGTGCCGCGGTCGCCGGCGAGCTTGAGGACGTCGCGGACGCGCTCGTCGTTGTCGATGTACTGCTGGACGTACAGCGTCACGGCGGGGACGCCGTCGCGCAGGGCCTCGTAGACCGGGTTGCGGCCGACGACCATCTCCGATGTGCCCTTGACGCCGCCGCGCCGGGGCGCGGGGCGGCGTGCCGCGGCCTGCTTGGCCTGGGCGTTGGCGACCCGGTTCTTCTTGTGTCCCTTGCGGGCGGACGCGGGCGGGGTCGGGCCCTTGCCCTCCAGGCCACGGCGTCGCTTGCCACCGCTGCCGACCTGCGCGCCCTTCTTGTTGGACGTGCGGCGGTTCCTGCGCTGGCTGTTCCCGGCCATGACCTACCTGTTCCTGTAAATCCTCGATCCACACGCGGGTGTGGATCGTGTACGTCTCATCAGTGTGCCGCCCGGATCGCCGGGCGGCACCATTGCCCTGCTCAGAGGTTCGCTCAGCGCGGTCCCAGCGTCCACCGGGGGCCGGTGGGGCTGTCCTCGATGACGAGGCCGGACTGGTTGAGCTGGTCGCGGATGGCGTCGGCGGCGGCCCAGTCCTTGCGGGCGCGGGCCGACTGCCGCTGGTCGAGGACGAGGCGCACGAGGGTGTCGACGACGCCGTGCAGGTCCTCGCCGCGGTCGCCCTCGCCCGCCCACTGCGGGTCGAGGGGGTCCAGGCCCAGGACACCGAGCATGGCCCGGACCTCGGCGAGGCGGGCCGCGGCGGCTTCCTTGTCGTCGGCGGCCAGCGCGCTGTTGCCCTGGCGGACGGTGGTGTGGATGATCGCCAGCGCCTGCGGGACGCCCAGGTCCTCGTCCATCGCCTCGGCGAAGGCGGGCGGCACCTCGGCGGCGGGGGCGACGGTCTCCCCGACCTTCTCGGTGACGCGCTGGACGAAGCCCTCGATCCGGGCGAACGCGGACTCGGCCTCGCGCAGGGCCTCCTCGCTGTACTCGATCATCGACCGGTAGTGCGGGGTGCCGAGGTAGTAGCGCAGGACGATGGGGCGCCAGTGCTTGACCATCTCGCTGACGAGGACGGAGTTGCCCAGCGACTTCGACATCTTCTCGCCGGCCAGGGTGACCCAGCCGTTGTGCACCCAGTAGTTGGCGAACGTGTCGCCGTAGGCCTTGGCCTGGGCGATCTCGTTCTCGTGGTGCGGGAAGATCAGGTCGATGCCGCCGCCGTGGATGTCGAAGGCGGAGCCCAGGTACTTGTGGGCCATGGCCGAGCACTCCAGGTGCCAGCCGGGCCGGCCGCGGCCCCACGGGGTCTCCCAGCTTGGCTCGCCCGGCTTGACGGCCTTCCACATGGCGAAGTCGCGCGGGTCGCGCTTGCCGGTCTCGCCGTCGCCGGAGGGCTGGCGCAGATCGTCCAGCTCCTGGTTGGAGAGCTCCAGGTAGCCGGGGAGCGAGCGGACGTCGAAGTAGACGTTGCCGTCGGCCTCGTAGGCGTGGCCGCGCTCGATCAGGCCGCGCATCATCTCGATCATCTCGGGGATGTGGCCGGTGGCGCGGGGCTCGTAGGTGGGCGGCAGGCAGCCGAGCACGTCGTAGCCGTCGTTGAACGCGCGCTCGTTCTCGTAGCCGATCGACCACCAGGGGCGGCCCTGGTCGGCGGACTTCGCGATGATCTTGTCGTCGATGTCGGTGACGTTCCGGATGAACGTGACGTCGTAGCCGCGGTAGGTGAACCAGCGGCGCATGATGTCGAAGTTCAGACCCGAGCGGATGTGGCCGATGTGCGGTGCTGCCTGGACGGTGGCGCCACAGAGGTAGATCGAGACACAGCCCGCGGTGAGCGGGACGAAGTCACGGATCTGCCGGGCGCTGGTGTCGTGCAGGCGAATAGTCACGCCTCAAGGGTAGTAGGCCGACACCAGTGCCCCGCGACCCTTGGGGATCGCGGGGACAACTTTCTGGTACCGGGATGGTTCCGGACACCCCGGAGAGCGTTTTCCAGCCGTACGGGTACCGGGTAGCGCCCCGGGTCTCAGATGCTGCCGACCACCTTGCGCGGCGAGATCCGGACGACCACGCGGGGGTCGTCGGCGCCGGAGTTCGGGTTGAACTCCGCGTACGGCTTGCCGGTGTACTTCACCGAGAGCTCGTCGATCAGCTCCTGCCCGCCGTCCGTCGTCAGGGTCGCCTCGCCGCGGATCTCGGCGTAGCTGTACGGGGCGTCGAAGGGCTGGACGACCACGGTGACGCGCGGGTCGCGGCGGAGGTTCTTCTCCTTGCGGCGGCCGACGGTGGTGGAGATGAGGACGTCGTCGCCGTCTCGCTTGACCCAGACCGGGGAGACCTGGGGGCTGCCGTCGGGCTGGATGGTGGCGATGTTGACGAACACGGGGGTGTCCAGCAGGTTCTTGAGCTCGGTGGAGAGTGCGGCGGTCATGCGTACGTCCTCCTGTGCGCTGCGGTTCGGTCGGAGCTGACCGGTGTTCCGATGCTGCTCCTACCCGGCAACCGCGCGCGCTCCCGCTTCCTTCCCGCCGTGTCCGGCCGGAAGGGTGAACACCCCCCGGCCGGCGGGCCCCAGGACCTAGCGGGTCCGGTAGACCAGGGCGGTGGCGATGCCGGCGATGCCCTCGCCGCGACCGGTGAAGCCGAGCCCGTCGGACGTGGCGGCGGAGAGCGAGACCGGGGCGCCCACGGCGGCGGACAGCACCTTCTGCGCCTCCTCGCGCCGTTTGCCGATCTTCGGGCGGAGGCCGACGACCTGGACGGCGACGTTCCCGATCTCGAAGCCCTCGGCGCGGACGATCCGGGCGGCCTCGGTGAGCAGGGTGATGCCCGCGGCTCCGGACCACTCGGGGCGGCCCGTGCCGAAGTGCTGCCCGAGGTCGCCGAGGCCCGCGGCGGAGAAGAGCGCGTTGCAGGCGGCGTGCGCGACGACGTCGGCGTCCGAGTGGCCGGCGAGGCCCGGGCCCTCGCCCTCCCACTTCAGGCCCGCGCACCACAGCTCGCGGCCCTCCTCGAAGGCGTGGATGTCGGTGCCGATGCCGACGAGCGGGATGACGGGGGCGGGGCCCACCGCGGACGTGTCAGAAACCATCGTTGGCCCTCCTGCGGGCGAGTACCGCTTCGGCCAGCACCAGATCGAGCGGCCGGGTCACCTTGAACGCCTCTTCGTGGCCGGGGACGACGACCACGGGCCGGCCGAGGCGTTCCACCATGCCCGCGTCGTCCGTGGCGCCCTCGCCGTCGACCGCGACCTCGGCGTGCGCCCGCTCCAGCGTCTCCCGGTCGAAACCCTGCGGCGTCTGCACCGCGCGGAGCCTGGCCCGTACGGGGGTGGCGAGTACGGGCTCCGGCTCCCCGGGCGTCGCGGCCGGCTCGACCTCCTTGACGGTGTCCGCGAGCGGCAGCGCGGGGACGACGGCGGGCGCCCCGTCCCGTACGGCGGCGGCGACCGCGTCGACCGTGTCGACCGGCACCAGCGGGCGGGCGGCGTCGTGGACCAGGACGACGGCGACGTCCTCGGGCAGCGCTTCGATGCCGAGGCGGACGGACTCCTGGCGCGTCTCCCCGCCCGGCACCACCAGGTAGTCGGTGCGCTCGGGCAGCGCGTGCTCGTCGAGGAGGTGCTTCACCTCGGGCGCGCCGTCCGGCGGGGCGACGACCACGACGAGGGAGACGGCGCGGGAGGCGGCCATGGCGCGAATGGCGTGGATCAGCATGGGCGTCCCGCCGAGCCCCCGGAGGGCCTTGGGCGCGCCCGGACCGAGCCGCACGCCCCGCCCGGCCGCGGGAATCACCGCGGCGGTACGGGGAGGGCGCGGACGGGCGGTCGGGGGTGGCGTCGATGACATCGGTTGCACTCCGAAGGTCCGAGGGGTCCGAGGGGGCCGAGGATTCGGGGGCCCGGGAGAAAGGTCCGAAGGTTCGGCAGGTTTGTTTCCACGACCGACATGGGTAGGGGCCCAGCGAGCCGGGCGTGACACCCTGACTCGCACCGGGCCCCTTCCGTGATCACCCGCCCGGTCGAGCGCAGGTCTCGCCGGGCTCACACAGCACCGGGGCCGCCTCTGCTCGACGGCCCCGTCAACACGGATTCGGGTAGTTCACGGATTCGGGATACGCGCATGCGGGTCCGAACATGCCGCAGCGCCCGACGACGCAGCGTGAAAACGGCTGGTCAGCGGGCACCGCGGCACATTCATACGACCGGTGCGATCCGGTTTCAGGACGCGAGGACCTCGTCGAGCAGAGCCTCGGCCTTGTCCTCGTTCGTGTTCTCCGCGAGGGCGAGCTCGCTCACCAGGATCTGGCGGGCCTTGGCGAGCATGCGCTTCTCTCCGGCGGAGAGACCGCGCTCGCGCTCCCGACGCCACAGGTCACGGACGACTTCCGCGACCTTGATGACATCGCCGGAGGCGAGCTTCTCGAGATTTGCCTTGTAACGCCGGGACCAGTTCGTCGGCTCTTCGGCGTACGGCGCACGCAGCACCTCGAAGACCCGGTCCAGCCCGTCCTGCCCGACCACGTCGCGCACGCCTACGAACTCCGCATTGTCCGCCGGCACACGGACCGTCAGGTCGCCCTGGGCGACCTTGAGCACCAAGTAGGTCTTGTCCACGCCTTTGATCTGGCGAGTTTCGATAGCCTCGATCAGCGCGGCCCCGTGATGGGGATAGACCACGGTGTCGCCAACCTTGAACGTCATGTGACAGGTACCCCTTCCGTGGCTATCCAGAGTAACACGAGAATCGACTCTCCTGAATGGCGTTTTCGCAGGTCAGGGCATATCTCGGGGCTTGACAACAGCGACACGAACGTGCTGCGGAAGGCATCCGGAGGACGGTATTCGCAGGTCGGAGCCGCTGTGCGCCCGGAGTGAAACATCCACGTCACACGGCCCGGAAGCCCTACAGAAGAGGACGAAAGTACCGTTTTGTCGGTTTTGAGATGGCGATCATTCCCTACTCCGTTCGGTGATCGCTCACCCGTACGGGTGCAACTGCCCGGCCGCAATGAATTTGATCAAGCCAAGCCCCACACGGCACTTTCCGCCCGGAACGCGAAGGCGAACGCGAAGGCGAAGAAGCCGCCCGGCGAAAAAGGCCGAAGAAGCGGCGGGGCGCCCGGAAGAATTGATCACGCGGATTATGTGAACAGCACATGACCTACCGGCCGGTAGAACACCCCTGCGGTGGCCCGGGCCCCCGCCTGATCGTCGATCGGACCCACCCCCGGCCGACGAGACACCTCCTAGAGGCGGGTCGGGTGCAGGGCGGGCGCGGCGGCTCGGTAGCCTAAGGCCGCTGACACACCCTTAGGGCGGCTTTACACCACCGCCCGACGCCCGACGTCCGAAGTCCGCAGTCCGAACGTTCAAGGAGTTGCCGCCGCCGTGAGCCGCAGCCTTCGACACGGCGCCCTCGCCGCCACCGCCACCGCGCTCTCGATCTTCTCCCTGTCCGCCTGTGCGGCGGGCAACAACGCCGAGACGCTCAAGATCCGGCCGGACAACCCGGCCACGACGGTGGGCGACATCAAGGTCCAGAACGTCAACGTGATCACGCAGCCCGGCGCCGCCCCGGACGGTCCCGCCGTCGTGGCCGCGACGCTGTTCAACGGCGGCACCGAGCGCGAGGTGCTGGAGGCGATCACGCTGCCCGGCAGCGACGTCGAAGTGAAGCTCCAGGCGGCCGGCGGCAAGGGCCCCATCGTGGTCCCGGCCGGGGGTCAGGTCATCATCGGCGGCAAGGGCAACGCCGCCGCCGTGATCGAGAACAGCGGCGAGGCCGCCCGCAACGGCGACGTGCAGCAGGTCGTCTTCAAGCTCAGCCGGACCGGCGATGTCGGCCTCGGCGCGAGTGTCTTCCCGGCCGAGGGCTTCTTCAAGGACTTCGGTCCCAGCCCGAAGGCCGAGGCGCCCGCCCCGAAGCCGAGCCCGACGCCGTCCGGCAGCGCGACCGGCGACGCCGAGACCCCCGGCACGGCCGAGGGCGCGACCGGCGGTACGCCGGCGGACGGCGCGGCCGCCGAGGGCGCCACGGGCCAGGGCGAGACGGGCACGCAGGGCCAGACGGGCGCCCAGGGCGACGCGGCCACGCAGGGCGCGGGCGACGGCGCCTCGGTGCCCGCGGCCAACTGACCGCCGCCGCCGAACCCCGTAAGCCAGGCGGCACACGCACGCAGCACGCCGAAGGGGCGCTTCCCGTCCGGGAAGCGCCCCTTCGGCGTACACGGGACCGTGCGGACCGCGCGGTCTCGCGGTTTACGGCTCGAACTTGTACCCCAGGCCCCGCACGGTGACGAGGTAGCGCGGCGCGCCCGGGTCGGGCTCGATCTTGGCGCGCAGGCGCTTGACGTGGACGTCGAGGGTCTTGGTGTCGCCGACGTAGTCCGCGCCCCAGACCCGGTCGATGAGCTGCATCCGGGTCAGCACGCGGCCCGCGTTGCGCAGGAGCATCTCCAGGAGGTCGAACTCCTTGAGCGGGAGGTCGACCTTGCCGCCGGAGACGGTGACGACGTGCCGGTCGACGTCCATCCGGACCGGGCCCGCCTCCAGGGCGGCCGGGGTGACCTCCTCCGGCTCCCCGCGGCGGCGCAGGACCGCGCGGATGCGGGCGACGAGCTCGCGGGAGGAGAAGGGCTTGGTGACGTAGTCGTCGGCTCCTATCTCCAGCCCGACGACCTTGTCGATCTCGCTGTCCTTGGCGGTGACCATGATCACCGGGACGTTGGAGCGGCTGCGGAGCTGGCGGCACACCTCGGTGCCGGGCAGGCCGGGCAGCATCAGGTCGAGGAGGACCAGGTCGGCGCCGTTGCGCTCGAACTCGTCCAGACCGTCGGGGCCGGTCGCCGCGATGGCGACCTCGAAACCTTCCTTGCGCAGCATGTAGGACAGGGCGTCGCTGAAGGATTCCTCATCCTCGACGACAAGCACTCGGGTCACGGAAGAGCCTCCGGGGCAGGGAAGGGGTCAAAGGTGTCGGTCTCGTACGGCCCCTCGTCGTCGCCGTTGACGATAAGCGGTCCGCCGGTGGTTCGCTCCCTCGTGGCGCCCGTTTCGGGCAGCCGGAGGGTGAAGGTGGAGCCCTGTCCCTCGGAGCTCCAGACGGTGACCTCCCCGCCGTGCGAGGCGGCCACGTGTTTGACGATGGCGAGGCCGAGACCGGTGCCACCGGTGGCCCGTGAGCGGGCCGGGTCGACGCGGTAGAAGCGCTCGAAGACCCGTTCGCGGTCCTTCTCGGAGATGCCGATGCCCTGGTCGGTGACGGCTATCTCGATGAGGTCCCCGCCGGGCGATGCGAGGCGGCGTGCGGCGATGCCGACGCGGGTGTGGGCGGGGCTGTAGTTGACGGCGTTCTCGACGAGGTTGCCGAGCGCGCCGACGAGCTGGCCGCGGTTGCCCCAGACCGTGAGGCCCTCGGCGCCCGCGGAGGCCATGGTGATCTGCTTGGAGCCGGCCTGCTGGCGGCAGCGGTCGATCGCCTCGGCGACCAGCGTCTCCACCTTGACCGGCTCGGCGTCCTCCAGCGGGTCGTCGTTCTGCACCCGGGAGAGGTCGATGAGTTCCTGTACGAGGTTGGTGAGCCGGGTCGCCTCGATCTGCATCCGCCCGGCGAACCGCTCCACGGCCTCCGGGTCGTCCGAGGCGTCCATGACCGCCTCGGAGAGCAGGGAGAGCGCCCCGGTCGGGGTCTTGAGCTCGTGGCTGACGTTGGCGACGAAGTCGCGCCGTACCGCTTCTATCCGGCGGGCCTCGGTGAGGTCCTCGACGAGCAGCAGCACCAGCCGCGAACCCAGCGGGGCGACCCGGGCGGAGACGGCGAGGGTGTCCCCCCGGCCCGTGCCGCGCCGGGGCAGGTCCAGCTCGACCTGTCGTATCTCGCCGTCCCGCCGGGTGTCCCGGGCCATGTTGAGCATCGGCTCGACGGACAGCCGGCCGCCTCGCACCAGGCCCAGGGCGTACGCCGCCGAGCTGGCCTTGACCACGCTGTCGCTCTCGTCGAGGACGACGGCGGAGGAGCTGAGGACGGAGAGGACGGTGTCCACTCCGGGGGGCAGAGCGGCGTTGCTGTCGGGCCGCAGCGAGGTGCGCGTGGGCCGTTTCAGGTCGCGCTCGCTCCAGCGGAACGCCAGCATGGCGATCACACCGGTCAGGAGACCGGCGATCGCCGCAGCTGCGGCGACCGCCGCGTTCACGTCCATGCTTCAAGGTTATGCGGGTGCGACGAGTCCCTCCCAGCCGTCCGAGTGCCATCTCGAACACTCGTCGCCCAGAGTTCACCGAGGGGTAGGAGCCGGTTCACTTAGGGGGCCGGATCCGGACGCGTTACGGCCCCACCGTGTAACCGTGGGGGTCGGTCCGAGACCCCGGCCTCAGTTTGGAACTGGAGAGGGACTTCCATGCGCGACGCTTACCACGAGGAACTCGATTCGATCGGAGAGGGCCTGGTCGAGATGGCCCGGCTGGTCGGCTCGGCGATCGGGCGGGCGACCACGTCCATGCTCGACGCCGACCTGACGCTGGCGGAGAACGTGATCGCCGGCGACCAGAAGGTCGACGACCTCCAGCACGACCTGGAGGCCCGCGCCATCGCGCTCCTGGCCCGCCAGCAGCCGGTGGCCACCGACCTGCGCATCGTGGTGACCTCGCTGCGGATGAGCGCCGACCTGGAGCGCTCGGGCGACCTCGCCCAGCACGTGGCGAAGCTGGCCCGGCTGCGCTTCCCGCAGTCGGCGGTCCCGCACGACCTGCACGCCACCATTCTGGAGATGGGCCAGCTCGCCCAGCGCCTGATGGCCAAGGCGGCCGAGGTCATCATCACCAAGGACGTCGACCTGGCGCTCCAGCTGGAGCAGGACGACGACGAGATGGACCTGCTGCACCGCACGCTGTTCCAGCACCTGATGGACGACCGCTGGAAGCACGGCATCGAGACGGCCGTCGACGTGACGCTGCTGGGCCGCTACTACGAGCGCTTCGCCGACCACGCGGTGTCGGTGGCCAAGCGCGTCGTCTACCTGGTGACGGGCGAGCACGCGGACGAGATCCAGGCGGCGGCCCCGGTCGAGGGCGCGTAGCCGAGGGCGCGCTGCCGGTGGGGCACCCGGGCGCGGTCGAGGGCGCGTTGTCGGTGGGGCACGGTCGAGCGCTCACGGGGGGACGGGCCGGGGCGCCTCCGGCGTACCACCGGCGCTTCACCGGCGTACGCGAGTCGCACATCCGTTCCTGCGCGTGTGCGCCGTTGATGCGCCCGCCGGGATGGGCATGCAATGGGGCGGGGGCGGCGCCATGGCCGTGAGCGGTGGGTCATGCCGCACGTCCCCGGCGGCGGCGCACCGGCGTCCGCCGCCCAGCCGTATGCCCTGAGGAGGGACCATGGCCGATTCCCCCACGACCGAACCCCAGCAGGAGACCCCGACCGAAGTGGTGCGCCTGACCGTGCTCGGCGCCTGCGGATGCGGGTCGGGCTGCGGGTGCGGCTGCCAGTCCGGTGCCCCGTGCCAGTGCGGCGGCTGCTGCGGCTGACCCGTACCCGTACAGGTACACGTACGGATGCGAACGCGCGGCGCCCACCCGGTGCAAGGCCCGGCTGGGCGCCGCGCGCCGACGATTCAGCGGGCCCGCTCGACCGCCGCCGCGGGTGCGGCCTCCGGTTCGGCCTGGTCCGGGCGGGCCTCGGCCGGTACGGGCGCGGGCTCGGGGAGCACATCCGCTCCGGTCTGCTCCCCGCGCGGCAGGTTCCGCATCAGCAGCCAGTAGCCGAACCCGGCGACGGTGCCGATGACGGCGCAGGCGGCCCACAGCCAGGCGGCGCCGTAGTGGTCGATCACGAAGCCGGACATCAGCGGCGCGACGAGCGCGGCCACCGACCAGGACATCGTGTACATGCCCTGGTAGCGGCCCCGGCCCTGCGCGGGCGACAACTGGACGACGATCCCGGTCTGGGTGGGCGCGTTCACGATCTCGGCCAGCGTCCAGACGCAGACGGTGAGGGCGTACGCCGCGACCGACCCGGCGAAGGCGGTGAGTCCGAAGCCGTACCCGGCGAGCAGCGAGGAGATGATCAGCAGCCGGCGTGGGTCGCGGTCCTGGATGAAGCGGGTGACGGGGATCTGGAGGACCACGATCAGCACGCCGTTGACGGCGATGGCGGTGCCGAAGTCGGAGCTGGACAGCCCGTCCGTGCCCATCGCCACCGGCAGCCCGACGTACCCCTGCTGGAAGATCAGCGACACCAGGAACGACAGCCCCACGACGCCCATGAAGCGCCCGTCGCGCAGGACGGTGGTCAGCCGCACCTCGTCCCGGGGCCGCTTGCCGCCGACGCTCTTGACCACGGCTTCCTCGGGCCGTGACTCCGGCACCTTCAGGAAGACGAGGACGGCGCAGACGAGGGTCATCAGGGCTTCGCCGAGGAAGCCGGCGAGGTAGCTGTACTCGGCGATGAAACCGGCCCCGGCGGAGGAGATCGCGAAGCCGAGGTTGATGGCCCAGTAGTTGAGCGAGAAGGCCCGGACGCGGTCCTTCGGGGGCACGATGTCGGCCATCATCGCCTGGACGGCGGGGCGGGAGGCGTTGCTCGCCATGCCGACGAAGAACGCCACGGCGGCGATGGCGAAGGGGTGCTGCATGAACCCGAGCACCGCCACGGACACGGCGGTGGACGTCTGGGCGATCAGCATGGTGGGCCGCCGCCCGAGCCGGTCGGTCATCACGCCCGCGCCGAGCGAGGAGATGACCCCGCCGAGCCCGTGGAGGGCGGCGACGAGCCCCGCGTACGAGGCGGAGTAGCCGCGGTCCAGGGTCAGGTAGAGGGCCATGAAGGTCGCGACGAACGCGCCGAGGCGGTTGACGAGGGTGCTGGTCCACAGCCACCAGAACTCGCGGGGCATCCCGGAGACGGTCTCGCGGGCGGCTGTGCGCAGACCGGCGACGGACATAAGGATTCCCCCCACGGGACGTACAGACGGACGGATGCGGCAGGGTTCCCGGGTAACACCCCCGGCCCCGTCCGAGACATTACGAAGCCCGGCTCCCCGCCCGCCACTGGATTGACGCCCCCCGTCAATCGTCCGCGCGCCGGGCGCCCGGGCCCCGGCGCTGTCCGCGTTACGGGCGGGCGCGCGGGGGTCGCACGGGTTCGATTACGCTCGGGCTCATGGCCGACGCACCGTACAAGCTGATCCTCCTCCGCCACGGCGAGAGCGAATGGAACGCGAAGAACCTGTTCACCGGTTGGGTGGACGTCAACCTCACCGAAAAGGGCGAGAAGGAAGCAGTCCGCGGCGGTGAGCTGCTCAAGGACGCCGGTCTGCTCCCCGACGTCCTGCACACCTCCCTCCAGCGCCGCGCGATCCGCACCGCGCAGCTGGCCCTGGAGTCCGCCGACCGCCTGTGGATCCCGGTCCGCCGCTCCTGGCGCCTGAACGAGCGCCACTACGGTGCGCTCCAGGGCAAGGACAAGGCGCAGACGCTCGCCGAGTTCGGCGAGGAGCAGTTCATGCTGTGGCGCCGCTCGTACGACACCCCGCCGCCGCCGCTGGCCCGCGACGCCGAGTACAGCCAGTTCGACGACCCGCGCTACGGGACGCTCCCCCCGGAGCTGCGCCCGGACACGGAGTGCCTGAAGGACGTCGTCGTCCGCATGCTCCCGTACTGGTTCGACAGCATCGTCCCGGACCTCCTCACGGGCCGCACGGTCCTGGTCGCCGCGCACGGCAACAGCCTCCGCGCCCTGGTGAAGCACCTGGACGGCATCTCGGACGAGGACATCGCGGGCCTCAACATCCCGACGGGCATCCCGCTCTCCTACGAGCTCGACGCCGACTTCAAGCCGCTGAAGCCGGGCGGCACGTACCTGGACCCGGATGCGGCGAAGGCTGCGATCGAGGCTGTGAAGAACCAGGGCAAGAAGAAGTAGGTTCGCTGATCATGCCCCCGACCTGCGCATACGGCGCGGATCGGGGGCATTTTCACGGCCTGGGCCCACTGTGGGACCTCAGCGGGGCGAATCCTCCGGCGGCCGGAGTGCCTGCCCGAGTGCTTTTCGGGCCCGGTCCCGGCTGCTCGGCATGAGGTGCGCGTACACCTTCAGCGTCAGCCCGGGGTCGGAGTGCCCGAGGTACTCGCTGACGGCCTTGATGCTCTCCCCCGCGTCCAGCAGAACGGGGGCGTAGTTTTCGCCAGCAGCCTTGCCCCGATGTTGCGCGGCTATCTCGCGGAGTCTCTGGCACAGTATGACTTCACTGCGGATAGCAAGACTCACGTCACCGATAATCCCATGACAGTTATTCAAGTCGGCCCGTAGGGCGTAGGGGACAGTCTGTAGAACGATCGAGGAAGAATTTACCAGAGCCGAGGTGAACACCGCACGGCCAGAGGAGCTAGCCCTCAGCGAGACGGACGCCAATGTGGACTGATGGCCGATTCTTTGGTTTCCTCATAGACGGCAGCCCAGGGCGCCATGACTAACCTGCAAACCAGAGCGACCCGCGTGAGCACAGTTCTACGGCTCAGCGAAGCCGCCTCGGCGCTAGCCTCAAATACCATGGCCCTGACCTCCTGTTTACCGAGCAAGACCGAAGGCCGCCCGACGCGCCGGAAGCTATACGAGCCATGATCACATACGCCAAGGCAGCGTCATTTCCGAAGCAGTTCCCACCGCTCTACTTGCAGAGCGTGTACCGTCAACTGAAACCTTTTGCTAGCGCTGCGATCTTCCTGACCTCGGTGACTGATTCCGTGGAAGAGCCTCGCCTAATGAAGACGCGATCTCCGCAGTAGGAGAGATCACTCTGACCGGGAATCAGGACCCTAATGACCGAGAGACCTTTGTATTCGATCGTATCTACACCGCTCAGAATCTGAGTTGCTAGAGGCTCGCTGATCGGCTGTTGGGATAGTTTTGTCACGAAGCGCTGCACGTAAGCATCCAACGACATCTTCAGAATTTTCGCCTCTCTATCCACTCCGACGACGTGATGATGTCGACCGACCGGTACGGCAGTCACAGAGTCGAGATTTTCGACTCGCTTTACATCGGATTCCTTGTCTGCCACACCGATGAAAAGATATCCCTCATGCCCTCGTTGCACATTAGCGATTCCACAAATGGTTTCTGCTAGCCGCACGAAGAGGCCGTCGTCTCTCACCCTACGATCATCTAGCCTGAGAACCCCCTGCTTGAACTCATACCGACTAGTTTCGATTTTGGACCTACGCAGAGAGTTCTCAAAATCTAGCGCCAAGCCGGGGCCATGCCCGAACACCGGCGGCACCTTCGCTACGAAATGCTTCTGAATTAGCCCTGTGATCATGTCGATATTCGAAGTTCGATCTTCGGCAGAAGTGTAATGCCGCGCACTCTTGAGACGGGGCCCCACATTCCTGATGGCTTTCACGATGGCCGCATTATCGTCGGGTGACTTCTGCTGGCGAACAATGAGCTCGAAAAATGACATGAAAATTGCATAGAAGGGTGTACGGATTGGATTTCCGCCACCAGGACGAACCAGGTTCCGTAGACCGTTAGGGCCGGCGAGCTGAGAGTCAATTACCTCTGTAAGAACAGAGAAAGTTGACTGGATTTCCGACTGAAGTCGCCTACCACCATAGGCGGCTAGAGTTCTTTCCAGCCGCTTATGCTTTTCGCTTTGTGAGTCATAAATCTCATCGAACTCCTCTTTACTTGCAGGAAAAGGGATCCCGGACAAGATGGAGGCAGAAATGTCTGCCACCATTTGCTCATCATCGCCCTCCCGCAACTGCTTCACATTAAGAATTCCATGCCTGATCCACACAGTATCCTCCGCCCGCACCCCATACTGCTGGTTCTCCCGAGAGGATTCGATAGAGATACTCGGCATGTCATGCAGCAGTACCACGTCATCCGAGACGTCACCCCTCAGAGAGCTTGCCACCGTTCGCACAAGCTCTGAGAATTGGTTGAGCATTCCCGCTTGCCGCTTCTCCTGAGCGCTCAATTGGCGCCCGTTCGAGTTGATTCGACTAAATACGTCGGTGATTTGCCCCTCGGTTTGGGTTGGGAAAATCGTGACAGCCAACTGGTAATCGACCAGGTTCGCACATTTATCAGCAGGAAGTAGGCTCCCGGCATCGACAGGCTTAAATGCGCCGGCAGCAGCTGCTTGGCGCGCCCTAGCGCTTTGACCTAGATCGAAATGCATACCATTGTATTCAAACTTTTGCTCAATGAAGGCAAAAATGGCATCAAGACGCTGCATTCCATCGATAATCTCATACTTGCCACTCCCGTGAATCTCAGGCCTTTCGGCTAGGAGAATCAGCGGGATAGGATAGCCGTCCAGAATGCTATCGATCAGGAGTTGCTTCTCGGCGACCGACCAAACCAGCTTTCGTTGATACCGTCGATTTACGAGGAGTGAATCCTCTCTAAAGAGTCGATACGCCTCCGTAACGCTCATGCCTCGGGGGGTGATGGAAACGTGGACTTCAGACGACAAGATCCGCTCCCTCAGGTGGGTAATGCTGGCATCACAGCTCGGCACGCACGTGCCGCCCGCGTCTGAGTTTTGGCAACGACGGATAGCGTTACGTGCCCCGGCAGATCAGGACGGTGCGAAGCGAGGCAACCCGACGAAGGGAGGGGGCTCTTCCGCCTGAAGCTGGTGACCACAAGTTGAGCTCAGGAATCACTAGCTCCGGCTGACATCCCCCGGTGACATCAACAGCGCGGACAGCGAACGTCCCAGGCTCGGGCGCGACCGGAAGGAGCCGCCACGGAGCGACCCGAAGGCTGTGGATCGCATTATCGAATCGGGACATAGGGTCGATTCAGAGAAATTTCCGCCGATGAGGGCCATCTGTCTCAAGCCGGCTTGCGCCAGACTGAGATGTGCTTGGCGGAGTCGTCGGTGAAGGGTGAACCGTCCCAGTCCGCCACGCGCTGTTCCAGCTCAAGGCCTGCGATGCGGGCCATCAGGTCGAGCTCCGCCGGCCAGGCGTACCGGTGGCGGGAGGCGCCCCTGCGGTAGTGGCCGTCCTCGCCTTCGCGGGTGAAGTGGTGGGAGACCAGCAGCTGTTCGACCAGGTCGAAGGTGTCGAAGCCGAGATGCCGGTCGGAGACGTCGAACGGCACCGCGGCCTGACCGGGCGGCAGGAAGCGTAGTGGCGGTACGCCCAGTTCGATGACGAACCGGCCGCCGGGGGCCAGATGGCGGGCCGCGTTGCGGAAGCACTCGACCTGCTCGTCCTGGGTGAGCAGGTTCGAGATGGTGTTGTAGACGAGGTAGACCAGGGTGAATTCGCCGGGGACGACGGTGGTGGCCATGTCCCCGATGGTCACCGGGAGGGCGTCCTCGTCGGCCTTGCCGCGGAGCACCGCCGCCATGGGCTCGGACAGTTCGATGCCCGCCACCGGCACGCCCCGTTCCCGGAGCGGCACGCCCACGCGCCCGGTCCCGATGGCGAACTCCAGGGCCCGTCCGTCTCCGGCGAGTTCGGCGAGGAAGGTGAGTGCCGGTTCGAGGGCGGCGTGCGAGGAGTTCTCTGCCTCCTCGGCGTCGTAGCGGTCGGCGGTCGCTCGAGTCCACAGTTCGCTGCTCGTCACGGGCGACCACTCTGCCGGGCGCCCGGGGAGCCTGTCGACGGAATTTGCCCCGGAAGCGGCCCGGCGTTGTCAGTGCCCCCTGCCACGATGATCCCCATGGCGACGACCTACCTTCTCACCGACATCGAACAGGCCCTCCGCAGCAGTTGGAGCGCCGAGACCTGTACCCCGGAGTACCGGGACCGCTGGACTCCGGACAATCCGGCGCGGGATCAGTGCGGGGTGACCGCCATGGTGGTCAACGATCTGCTCGGCGGGGAGCTGATCCGGGGCGAGGTGCATGTCGACGGGGTGCGCACCGACTTCCACTGGTGGAACCGCCTGGGCGCGGGTCTCGACATCGACCTGACCCGGGAGCAGTTCGGGCCCGAGGAGGTCGTCGTGGGCGGTGACGTCATCGTCCGGCCGCCTGTCGGCGAGTGGCGGCGGCTTCAGGAGGAGTACGCGATCCTGCGCGACCGGGTCGCGGAGCGGCTCGGGCGGGGGTGAGTCCCGGCCGGGTCGCGGAGCGGCTCGGGCGGGGGTGGGTGAGTCCGGGCGGGTCTTCGTGTACCGCCGGCCGGCCCTTCCGTACCCGATCCGTGACCCGGTCGCCCAGGCCGAAATGCGCCTCGTACGAACTACGGTGGGCCCATGCCGTCCGTCTGCTTCCAGGGCAAGGAGATCGAGGAGAGCGATCATGGGTGAGTCTCTGAAGACCTTCGTCGGCGGTACCGAGGTCGAGGTGCCCAACAGCATCCCGGACATCCGGGCGACGCTCCCCGAGGAGAGACGCGAGGAGTTCGACCTCGCGATCAACGAGGCGGGGGTGCACGAGATCCAGGCCGTCATGCGGCACTGGATGCTGGAGGCCGTCCCCGATCCCGAGGCCGAGAAGATCCTGGACCGGCTGGCGCGGGACGAGGCCGAGAGGCGGAGCGTCGCTTGAGCTTCCGCATCTCCTACGCACCGCCCGCCGACGACACCCTGGCCAAGATGCGCGGCGGCGAGGCCTTCCGGGACGAGATGGTCCGCACCCTCGGCATGGAGCCGTACGGGCACGCCTCCTCCGCCGTCAAGCGCGAACGGGACCGGCGTGAGGCGACCGTCGCCGGGGCCATCGTCCTCTACTACGTCTCCCGGTCCGTCCTGACCGTGACCGTCGTCCGGCTCGTGCCTCTGCCCTGATCCCCCACGGCCGCGGCGCCCCTGCCCCGTGGTGGATCAGGACAGAGGCGCCGCGGGCGTACGTCAGGCGAGCTTCCTGTCCTGCGCCGCCACGACCGCGGTCGGCAGCTCGAACTTCACGCCTTCGCCGCCCGCCGCCGCCAGGTTGAAGGCGAAGAACGTCGCCACGGTGCCTTCCTTGCGGAGCACCGCCAGCTTGAGCGGGACGGTGTCGCCGTCGTCCTCGCTGGTGACCGTCCAGGCTGCGGCCTCGTCGCCGCCGGTGACCTTCTCCTCGGCGATCGAGGCGATCTTCGTCGGCGTCTTGCCGACCGTGGCGGTGAAGCCGCCCGCGCAGTCCGCCGCGGCCTTCTTCAGCGTGGCGAACGCGTCCGGACCCGCCGCCCCCTCGTACGAGCTCAGCACGACCGCCGTGGACGTCAGGTCGAACGCGTTCTTGAACAGGTCCTCGGCCTCGCCCTCGCCCAAGTCCTCCAGCGACTTCTCGTCGGTCTTCTTCGGCTCGTCGATCACCTTGCGCTTCGTGGTGGCCACCGCCCCCTCCTGCGGCACGCCGGACATGGCGTGGGCGATCGGCAGGCAGGCCTCCTTGTCGACCTTGATGCCGTCCGCCGGGACCTCGTCGGCCGGTCCGGCCTTGGTGATCTTGGTGCCCTTCACGTCGCCCTGGGCGAGGGTGGCCTTCTCCAGCTCGGCGGCGGTGAGGGCCTTGGCCGGGGTCTTCGGGGCCGAGCTGCTGCCGTTCGCGGCGCCCTTCTCGTCCTTGCCGTCGGCGTCCGACGAGCCGCTGCAGGCGGTGGCCAGCAGGGCGAGGGCGGCCGCGGAGGCGGCGAGGGCGGTACGTCGTACGGCAGTGGCGCGCATGGTTCTTCTCTCCGGTTCGGTGAGCAACCGCCCCTCTTCCGTACGGCACTTCGACGCCGTCTGGGACGGGCCGTCGCAGTGATGCACACCTTACGATCGAACCCGTGAGCGAAGACCGGTCCGGCAACACCCTTCCGTGATCGTGATTCCGTTGTGATCATCCTGTGAATGCACTGTGCGGAAGGGCTGTACAACCCTCCCGAAAGGACGTCATCCGCGTGTCCGACCAGGCCCTCGCCGCCTCCCCTCTGCCTCGCGTCCTCGACGCCCTCGGGGTCGGCGAGCGCGACATCGCGTCGATCGCCCCGCTCACCGGCGGCACGTACAACACCGTCACCCGCGTCACGCTCGCCGACGGCCGCGACTGGGTGGTCAAGACACCCCCGCCGCACACCGCCGCCCTGCGCTACGAACGCGACCTCCTGGTCAACGAGGTCGCGTTCTACACCGCCGCCGCGCGGGCCGGCGGACCCGCGATCCCCCGGGTCGTCCGCAGCGAAGCGGATCCCGCCGCGCCGACCGGCGCGTACCTGGTCATGACCGCCCGCCCCGGCCGGCCCTGGCACGAGGTGTCCCCCACGGCGGACGACGGGGACGAGCCCCGGCTGCGCGCCGAACTCGGCCGGATTGTCTGGCAGTTGCACGCCACGACCGGGGCCGCCCCGTCCGGGTTCGGCTATCCCGCCGAGCCGTTCGGGCCGCTCGCCCCCACCTGGCGTAGCGCGTTCACGGCGATGACCGAGGCCGTGCTCGCCGACGCCGAGACCTACCGGGCCCGCCTGCCGTACCCCGTCGGCGACATCCGTACGCTGCTGGCGGGCGCCGCCCCCGTCCTGGACGAGGTGACCCGGCCCGCTCTCGTGCACTTCGACCTGTGGCCGGGAAACCTGCTGGTCACGGGCGAGCCGGGCGCACGCACGATCGGCGGGGTCATCGACGGTGAGCGGATGTTCTGGGGCGACCCGGTGGCCGACTTCGTCTCGCTCGCGCTCTTCGGGGACATCGAGCGGGACCGGGATTTCCTCGCCGGGTACGCCGAAGTCCGTTGCAGTGAACTGGAGTTCACGGATGCGCTCCGGACCCGCTATGCGCTGTACCGGAGTTACCTCTACCTCATCATGCTCGTCGAGACCGTTCCCCGTGGCGTCGGGCCCGAAGCCGCCGACGAGACCTGGGAGTTGGTCGCTCCTCATCTCGTCGACGCCCTGGATGCCGTACGCCTCGGGGCGGACATCAACTGTCGGACACACCTCGGGTCAGATGACTGAACGCGTCCAGGTTCCGGGTGGACTCGCCGCGCGCCACCCGCCACGCGTACTCCTTGCGGATCGAGCTCGCGAAGCCCAGCTCCAGCAGGGTGTTGAACGCCCCGTCGGCCGCTTCGAGGATCACGCCGAACAGCCGGTCCAGCTCCTCGGCGGTGACCACCGCGAGGGGGAGCTTGCCGACCAGGTAGACGTCGCCGAGCGAGTCGATCGCGTAACTCACCCCGAACAGGCGGAGGTTGCGCTCCAGCAGCCAGCGGTGCACCGCTGCGTCGTTCTCGTCCGGGTGCCGGACGACGAACGCGTTGAGGGAGAGGGAGTGCTTGCCGATGATCAGGGAACAGGTCGTCGACAGCTTGCGGGTGCCCGGCAGGGTCACGACGTAGTTGCCGCGCTCCGGGCTCTCCCATGCGAGCCCGGCATCGTTCAGCGTCGCCTCGATGACCTGGGCCGCTGCGGTTTCGTCCGGTACGTCAGCCATGCTGCGAGCCTACGACAGGGCCGTACGCCGCACGCGCCCGGCAGCCTCAGCCGTGGTGCGCCCGGGCCCGGCGGCGGTGGTCGCAGAGCGCGGCCGTGTACACGTCGGCGGTCGCCGACGCGGCCGTGTCCCAGCCGAAGGACTGGGCGTGCGCCGCGGCGGCCGCCCCCATCCGGTCGACCAGCTCCGGCGCGTCCGCGAACCGCCCGAGCGCGCGGGCGTACGCCTCCGGCTCGTGTCCGGGTATCAGGAAGCCGCTGACCTCGTCGCGCACCGCCACCGGCAGTCCGCCCACGGCCGCCGCGACGACCGGCGTACCGGTCGCCTGGGCCTCGATGGCGACCAGGCCGAAGGACTCGCTGTACGACGGCATGACCAGCACCGACGCGGCCCGGAACCAGTCCGCCAGCAGGTCCTGGCCCACCGGCGGACAGAACCGTACGACGTCGGCGATACCGAGCCGCGCGGCCAGCTTCTGGAGCCCCTCGGGCTTGGCGAGCCCGCTGCCGCTCGGCCCGCCGACCACCGGCACCACGATGCGCGAGCGCAGCGACGGGTCCCTCTCCAGCAGCACGGCCACCGCGCGCAGCAGCACGTCCGGGGCCTTCAGCGGCTGGATGCGGCCCGCGAAGAGCGGGATCAGCGCGTCCTGCGGCAGGCCGAGCCGGGCGCGCGCGGCGGCGCGGCCGTCGGCCCGGCGGAAGCGGTCGAGGTTGACGCCGGGGTGGACGACGGCGACGGCGGCCGGATCGGCGCCGTAGAAGCGGACGAGTTCGTCCGCCTCCTCGGCGGTGTTGGCGATCAGCCGGTCGGAGGCGTTCACGATCTGGGTCTCGCCGATGACCCGGGCGGGCGGCTCGGGGGTGTCACCCTCGGCGAGCGCGGCGTTCTTGACCTTGGCCATGGTGTGCATGGCGTGCACGAGCGGGACGCCCCAGCGCTGGGCGGCGAGCCAGCCGACCTGGCCGGAGAGCCAGTAGTGGGAGTGCACGAGGTCGTAGTAGCCGGGGCGCTGACCGGCCCAGGCCTGCATCACGCCGTGGGTGAAGGCGCAGAGCTGGGCGGGCAGGTCCTCCTTGGCGAGACCTTCGTACGGTCCGGCGTCGACGTGCCGGACCAGGACGCCGGGGGCCAGCTCGACCGCGGGGGCCAGGGAGCCGGTGGTCGCCCGGGTGAAGATCTCGACCTCGATGTCGATCGCGGCGAGGCGCTTGGCCAGCTCGACGATGTAGACGTTCATCCCGCCCGCGTCGCCGGTACCGGGCTGGTGGAGGGGGGAGGTGTGCACGGAGAGCATCGCGATGCGGCGCGGCTTGCGGGAGGCCCCGGAGAATCCTCCGGGGAACCTGAGCCGCGCGGCCGTCCGGGTGGAGCCGAGCCGGGAGACGTACTGGCTCACCTCGTCGGTCCTCCTCGATAGGGGCATGCTGCGGGGAAGGGCGTGGGGTCCCTCCGAAGGTCGCAACAGTGGAATGCCGCCTTTCATTTCCGCTTTGCCAAATCATTACGCGGCGCTCGGCGCGTCGCACCGCGCGCCCGTCCGGCCGGGCGGGGCCGGACGGAACCGGGTACCCCGCACCGCGTCGCATACGCTCGACCCATGCGCCAGCGCCCCATCGGCACCGCCACCCGCGGGACCACCAACCCGAACCGGCTGCGGCGCATGGACCGCTGGATCGCCGACGTACACGGCCCCGCCCTGCGCCGCGCCGGGACGCCGGTGGCCGTCGATCTCGGGTACGGGGCGGCCCCCTGGACCGCGGTCGAGCTGCTGGCCCGACTCCGTACCGCCGAGCCGCGCACCGCCGTGGCGGGGATCGAGATCGACCCGGACCGGGTCGCGGCGGCGAAGCCGTACGAGCGGGAGGGGCTGACCTTCGTGCACGGGGGCTTCGAGGTGCCCCTGGCGGTGCGGCCCCTGCTCATCCGGGCGGCGAACGTGCTGCGCCAGTACGACGAGGACCAGGTCGCCGAGGTCTGGGCGCGGCTGTGTTCCCGCCTCGACGCGGACGGGCTCCTGGTGGAGGGGACCTGCGACGAGATCGGCCGCCGGCACGTCTGGGTGGCGCTGGGGCCCGAGGGGCCGCGCACGGTCACCTTCGCGACCCGGCTCGGCTCGCTGGAGCGCCCCTCGGACCTCGCGGAACGGCTGCCGAAGGCGCTGATCCACCGCAATGTGCCGGGCGAGCCGGTCCACGCGTTCCTGCGGGACTTCGACCGGGCGTGGGCGGCGGCCTCCCCGTACGCCTCGCTGGGTGCGCGGCAGCGCTGGATCGCCGCGGTGCGGGCGGTGGCGGCCGACTGGCCGGTGACGGACGGCGTGCGGCGGTGGCGGCAGGGCGAGATCACCGTGGAGTGGGACGCGTTGCGGCCCGCCGGGCACTGAACTCTTCCCCGATCGGGCAGAGATCGCCCGCTCCGGGAACGCCGCGGGGGCATCGTTCGTCCCTGTGGGTGGGGATGACGAAGTGGCCCTGTGCGGGCGCTATGTGACGTGCCGGGTGCCGTCGGCCTCTGTTGCTTTGGAGGACGACATGGCACGATCGCGACGTTGCCGAAAAGTTACTGACGGTAAGTCAGATATGCGCCCGGAGGGGGAGCTCGTGAACCGACGCCACTGCGCCACGGCCGCCATCACGCTGGTCTGTGCGCTGGCCCTGCTGACGTCCACGGGCCAGGCCTCGGCCGCCCCGGTTCCGGAGCCCTCGCCCTCCTCGTCCTCCGCCCCGGCCGGCGCGCCGCAGCGCTACTCCAACGCGGACCTGGAGAAGGTCCGCGAGCAGATCGAGACGCTGTACCGGAAGGCGGGCGCGGCGACCGACGCGTACAACCTCGCCGAGGAGCAGACGAAGAAGCAGTCCGGCGAGATCGTGAAGCTGGCCAAGGCGATCGTCGACGGCCAGGCGCGTATCGCCGCGTTGAAGGACCGGGCCGGCGCCCAGGCCCGCGAGCAGTACCGCAACGGCGGCCTGCCGCCCGGTGCGCAGCTCGCCCTGAGCAACGACCCGAAGCTCTTCCTGGACGGGATCAACAAGGTCCGCCAGGGCCAGCAGGCCTCCAAGTCGCTGCTGGCCGAGCTGAACCAGACGCAGCAGGACCTGGAGACGTACACCCAGGACGCCAGCGCCAACTGGGCGAAGCTGGAAGCGAACCGGGTCAAGCAGGCCAAGGCCAAGAAGAAGATCAACGCGCAGATCAAGGCGGCGGAGAAGCTCGAATCGCGGCTGGAGAAGAAGGAGCGCGACCGGCTGCGCCAGCTGGAGCAGGACGCGGCGAACGAGGCGCAGACCGCCTGGCTCTCCTCCGGCGCGATCAAGGACGTCAGCGGCGAGGCGAGCGAGGCCGGAGCGGCGGCGGTGGCCTTCGCGACGGCGCAGATCGGCAAGCCGTACGTCTGGGGGGCCGAGGGCCCCGGTTCGTTCGACTGCTCCGGCCTGACCTCCCAGGCCTGGCTGGCGGCGAAGCGGCCGATCCCGCGCACCTCGCAGGAGCAGTGGCGGCTGCTGCCGCGCATCGACGTCCAGGACATGCGCCCCGGCGACCTGATCATCTACCACGCCGACGCCAGCCACGTCGGGATGTACGTCGGCGACGGCGCGATCGTCCACTCCCCGCGCCCCGGCCGCAACGTCACGCTGGCGGGCGCGGGCTCGATGAAGATCCTCGGCGTGGTCCGCCCGGACAAGTAGGGGACCCACCGGACCGGCAGGGGCCCACCGGGGTGACCGGGGCCCACCGGGGCCCCCCGGGGTGACCGGGGTGATCGGGGCCACGTGAGCGGGGCCACGCCGCCGTCCGTGGACGCGTGATGTTTGTCATGGGCGCTTCCGCCCCGTACAGCCGCCCATCGCGCCGGATCCGTGTCGGGACGCGGCTTATGACGGCGCATATGACAGGGGCCGATCCCCGCGCGCCATTCCGTTCCCCCACCGCGGACCGCTATCGTCCCCGACTGGCGGATCGTCGATCGTCGACCCGCCGCGCCCTCGGGGGGAGGGAAGGAAACCAGAACCGATGCCCGTACCCGTACCGCAGCAGCGCTCCGTGCCCGCTGCGGAGACCTCCCACGGCGACCTCACCCTGCTGGTGATCGAGGACGACCCGGCGGGCACCACCATCACCGTCCCCGAGCTCTCGGCAGCGGCCGGGACCCGGGTCCGTATCCGTACCGCCCGCAACCTCACCGAGGCGGCGCGGCTGCTCACCGACGACGTCGACTGCATCCTGCTGGACCTGGCCCTGCCGGTGGCGGGCTCCGACAGCGGCTCCGGCGACGGCCCCGCCCCCGGCCGGGCCGACGAGCTGGCGGCCCTCACCCACATCCTCCGCATCGCCCCGCTGCACGCGGTCCTGGCGCTGACCGCCGAGGACGACACGGAGCTGGCGGCCGAGGCGGTACGCGTCGGGGCGCAGGACTACCTCTTCCGGGGCGAGCTGGACGCGCGCGTCCTGAGCCGCGCCATCCGGTACGCCGTGGAGCGCAAGCGCGCCGACCTGGCCCAGTACCAGCTGACCGAGTCCCGGCTGCGCGCCCAGGAGAACGCCCGCCTGGAACGCGGCCTGCTCCCCACCCCGCTGCTGGACGGCTCCGGCCTGAGCTTCGCCGCCCGCTACCGCCCCGGGCGCAGC
Source organism: Streptomyces rubiginosohelvolus (assembly GCF_014649875.1). Classification (GTDB taxonomy): domain Bacteria; phylum Actinomycetota; class Actinomycetes; order Streptomycetales; family Streptomycetaceae; genus Streptomyces; species Streptomyces rubiginosohelvolus. Next base: position 38,168 of record NZ_BMTW01000022.1, read on the forward strand.
CGCGCGCTCCTCGGCGGCGACTTCTACGACGTCGTCCGCACCCCGGACGGCACGGTGCACGCGATGATCGGCGACGTCTGCGGCCACGGCCCGGACGAGGCGGCGCTCGGCGTCGAGCTGCGGATCGCCTGGCGGGCGCTGACCCTGGCCGGGCTGTGCGGGGACGAGCTGCTCTCCACGCTCCAGCAGGTGCTGGAGCACGAGCGGCAGAGCGAGGAGATCTTCGCGACGCTGTGCACCGTCGACATCGCGCCCGACGGGCGGCGGGCCGGGCTCTGCCTGGCCGGACACCCCGCGCCGCTGCTCGCCCGCCACGGCCGGCCGGCCCGGCTGCTCCCGTACGAGGACGGCGGCCCGGCCCTGGGGCTGCTGCCGCGCGCCCGCTGGCCGCGCCGCCAGGTCGAGCTGGGCGCCGCCTGGAGCCTGATGATGTACACCGACGGGCTCATCGAGGGACGGGTGGGGACCGGCGGCAGCGAGCGGCTCGGCCAGGACGGCATGGTCGCGATGGTCAACGGCCGGCTGGACGAGGGCCTGGCGGGCGAGGAGCTGCTGGAGGCGGCGGTCGCCGAGGTGCGGGAGCTGAACGGCGGTGAGCTGACCGACGACGTGGCGGTCCTGCTGCTGGGCCGCGATCCGGAGCGGATACGACGAGGGGGCGGCAGCGCACCGCGCTCCCGCCCCGCTTCACCCGTCGTCGCACGCCCCCTGGGCGTTCAGCGACCGCCGTTGTAGGGACCGTACGGGCCGTCGCTGCTGGAGCCGCCGCGGCGACCGCCGCCGCCCGAGACCGCCTTGAGCGCGGGGCGCACGTCGACCATGAACACGATCGACGCGACGACGCCCGCGAGCTGCAGGAACAGCATCGGGATGAGCAGGTTCACGGCGACGGCGATGCCGAGAATGATCAGCCAGAACGACTTCTTCTTCTTGTCGGCGGCACGGTAGGCGTCCTCACGGGCGGTCGCCGCGAAGACGAACGCGACCACGGCCAGCACCAGCATCGCCAGATAGAGCAGCTGGAGGAGTGAGCCGAATGCTGAGAGCAACATGCTGTGTACCGCCTAGTGAGTGGATGAGCGCCCTGCGGCCGGGAGGGCCAAGGTACCGGGACAACGAACCGGCCACCCCTAAAGGTGCCCGCCCCGCGTCCCGGTCACGCGTACCGCGTCGGGCAAGGACCCGTGCGGGTCACTTGCCGTCGGCCGGCGGGGTCTTCCTGGCCGCGGGCTTGCGGGGCGCGGGCGTCTTCTTGGCGGGCGCGGCCTTGGCCTCGGCGGACTTCACCGAAGCGGCGGGCGCGGCCTTCGTCGCGGCGGGCTTGGCCGGGGCGGCCTTCACGGAGCCCCCGGCGGCCGGCGTGCTCTTGGCCGCGCTCTTCGGGGCGGGCTTGGCCGCGGCGGCCTTGGAGGGGGCGGGCTTGGGAGCGGCCTTCGGCTCGGCCTCGACGACGGCGGCGATCTCGACGATCTCGTCGGCCGTCTCCCCGCGCCAGGTCCGTACGGTCTGCTCGCCGTGCTCGGCGACCTTCTCGTACGCCTCACGGGCCTTGATCGCGTACTCGGCGGCCACGCCCACACTGCGGAGCGCCAGGTCCTGAGCGTTCTCGCCGAGCTTCTTCAGATCGGCGGCGTCGAACGAGCCGAAGACCTCGGTGACCTTCGCCTGCACGGTGGCCTGGGCCTCCTTGGCCTGCGTGGTCACCTTCTCCTGCACGGCCTTGGGGTCGGTGTTGCGCACGGCGTCGATCCGCTCGGGCGCCTCGGCCCGCAGCTGCTCGATCAGCGCCGGCACCTTGCGCGCCTGCTGGACGGCCAGGTCGGCCGTACCGGCGGCGAAGTAGAGGGGGGTGGGGTCGGTGAGGGTCTTGCGCAGGTCATCGGTGATGGCCATGACTGTGGTCCTCCCGGATCACTCGGAACCAGCTGCTAGCTGTGAGGGTCGTGGTCTTTGGTGGTGCCCGTACCGGCGTCGTCGCCGTTACGGGTCCCGGCATCGCCGTCCGCACCGGTGTCGGTGTCCGCTGTCACGCCATCGGCGGAGCCGGCGTCCGCGTCGGGCCCGGGCGCGAATCCGTTCTCGCGGCGGAAGGAGTCGTAGATCTGCAGCAGAACGTTCTTCTGCCGCTCGTTGATCGACGGATCGGCCAGAATGACCGCCCGCGTCTCCAGCTCCTCCCGCTCCCGCTCGTCGAGGATCCCCGCACGGACGTACAGGGTCTCGGCCGAGATCCGCAGCGCCTTGGCGACCTGCTGGAGCACGTCCGCGCTGGGCTTCCGCAGACCGCGCTCGATCTGGCTGAGATACGGGTTCGACACCCCGGTGGCATCGGCGAGCTGCCGCAGCGAGAGCTGCGCTGCACGGCGCTGCTCCCGCAGGTACTCACCGAGATTGCCGACGTTGAGTGATGCCATGACTCGATAGTGCAACACCTCTGCTAACTTTTGCAAGCAGGCGCTTGCAAAAGTGTCGTGTGTCGCGGCGTGCGAATTCCCTACCCACCCGGCGGCTCGAAAAGACCAAGAAGCCCCACACGGGCGCGCTCAGGGTTCGAGCAGGAGCCCGAGTGCCCGCGCGAACTCCGCCGGCTCGGCGCTCGCGCCGAGGTGGTTGCCGGGCATGTCGATCAGAGGCAGCTCCAGAAGGCCGGCGAGCGCCCTGGTCGCCCGGCGCGCCATCTGGTGGTGGCTCAGCGAGCCGGCGCACAGCGTCAGCGGCACGCGGCGGACGGCCTCGACGTCGGGGGCGTAGAAGACCGTGGGGCCGGCCATCCGCCCCAGGAAGTAGCGGTTCTTGTCGAGTTCCTCGGCCGGCAGCGCGGGGAGCGCCATAGGCGCCGGAGGCTTCTCATCCGGTCCGGTGCGGTGAGCAGCGCCGCTGAGGTCGAAGAACTCCTGCACGGCCCGCTGAGGGTCGGCCTCCGCCACGCCGAACGCCGCCGCGGCCCGGGCGGCCAGGTCAGGGTCATCGAGGAGCGACACCAGGGGCGGTTCGTGCAGGACGGCCCGGCCGACCATGCCGGGATGCCGTCTGCCCAGCTCCAGCAGCGTCACGGCGCCACCGCTGGTACCGGCGAACAGGGCGGGTCCGCCGGTGAACCTGTCGACCAGTGCGGCGAGATCCTCGGCCAGGACCTCGGGCGTGGGTGCGGCCATCCCCGGGACGGCGCGGCTGTCACCGATACCGCGCGGGTCGTGGGTGACGACGGTGAACCTGCCCGCCAGTTCGTGCGCCAGCGCCGCGAAACCGGCCCGCCCGACGGGCGCGCCGACGAGGAACAGCAGCGGCCCGTCACCCTGAACGCCGAAGGCGATCGTGCAGTCGGGTCGTTCGAGGAGGTCCACCGGGCTCGTGATCCGGTCGCTGAAGTCCGCGATCTTCCGGGTGATGACGTCGAGCGCACGGTCCAGCTCCTCGCGCCGGTCGTGGATGCGACGGCGATGAGCCGTCAGCAGGTCCAACCGGAGCCCGGCCGGATCAGCCGCCTTGCCGTCGGCGCCGGTGAACTGCGCGATATCGGCCAGGGGCATCCCCGTCTCGCGGAGATGGACCAGCATGCGGATCAGCTCGACATCGGCCGTCGTGTACTGACGGCGTCCCGCACCGTCGCGCCGTGGAGACGGTACGACCCCCTGACGTTCGAAGTACCGCAACGTGTCGGGTTCCAGACCGATCGCGGCCGAGACCTCCGCGATACCGAACAGCTCATCTGCCTCACTCATGCCGCAAGCCTCGCCCCTGGACCTCGGTCCAGGTCAAGCGGGACGGAAGCCCGCGTCCCCGTCCCGTTCCTGGCCCTTGTCCCGAAGATCGTTCTGTTGGAGGCTGAAGCATGCAGAATCCACCGACTTTCGTCCTCGTCCACGGCGCCTTCGCCACCTCGTTCTCCTTCGCGCCGCTCCAGGCCGAACTCGCCCTGCTCGGGCACCGATCGGCCGCGGTCGACCTTCCGGGGCACGGCTTCGGGGCCACGTACCCCGCCGCCTACCAGACACCCCAGGATCTCGGTGCGCTGGCCGCCGAGCCGGGGGCGATCAAGGGCGTCACCCTCGCGGACAACGTGGCCCACGTGATCGAGGTCCTGGAACGGGCCAAACGGAACGGGCCCACGATCCTCGTCGCCCACAGCCGGGGCGGCATCACGGTCACCGCCGTCGCCAACGCCCGGCCGGACCTGATCGACCGGATCGTCTACGTCTCCGCCTGGTGCCCCGTCGATCTGGACGTGAACGACTACTACGCCGAGCCGGAGATGGCCGATGTCGACGCGGGAGCCCTGGCCCTCGCGCTCGTCGGGAACCCTGCCGAACTCGGGCTGCTGCGGGTCAACTTCCGTACGGCCGACGCGGCTGCGCTCGCCGCCTTCAAGCACGCGTTCGCGGCCGACCTCACCGACGACGAGTTCCGGACCTTCCTCAACACCTTCCAGCCCGACGAGAACCTCGACGTCGGTACGTCGGCCGACCGGGCGCAGGCCGCGACCTGGGGCCGGGTCCCCCGGACCTATGTGCGGCTGTCCGCCGACACCAGCCTTACGCCCGCCCTCCAGGACCGCATGATCCGCGAGGCCGACGCGCTCACGCCCGACAACCCCTTCGATGTCCGGACCCTCGAAGGCGGCCATCTGCGCTGGCTCGTCCGCCCGAAGCCGGCCGCCGAGCTGCTCGCCGGACTCGCCGGACTGTGACACCCGCCCCCGCCGACCGCGCCTTCGACGCCGTGCTCTGCGACCTCGACAACGTCATCCGCTTCTACGACACCGCCCCGCTCGCCGCCCTGGAGCGGGCCGCCGGACTGCCGGAAGGCACCACGACGGACCTCGGCTACGCGCCCGAGACCGACCTCCCGCTGCTCCTCGGCCGGATCACCCCGGACGCCTGGGTGGAGTCCATCGCGGCCGGGCTCACGGAGCGGGTGGGCGCGGAGCGGGCCCATGAGCTGGGGCGGGCGCTCGCGGACGCGCCGTTCCGGGCCGACGAGGAGGTGGTGTCGCTGCTGCGCCGGGCCAGGACCCACGTCCCGCTGGTCCTCGTCACCAATGCGACCCTCCAACTGGAGGCGGACCTGGCACTGTTGGGCCTGACCGATCTCGCCGACGCGGTCGTGAGCAGCGCGGTGGAGCAGGTGGCCAAGCCGGACCCGGCCATTTACCGCATCGCGGCCGCGCGGGCCGGCGTACCGGTGGAGCGGTGTCTGTTCGTGGACGACCGCCAGGAGAACACCGACGCGGCCGCCGCCCTCGGCATGACCACCGCTCTCTACCGCGAACCGGACGATCTGCGGCGGGCGTTGGGGGCCTGCGCCGAGGAGGCAGTCGTGGCCCCATGACCCGTGAGCCGGAAGTGCTGTCCGGCGGACTGGCCAACGCCGGCGCCGTCCTGCGCCACGGCGACACCGTCGAACGTCCCGCCCCGCCGCACGTCGCCCTCCTGCACCCCCACCTCCGGGCCCTCCGGGAGCGGGGGTTCGACGGCGTGCCCGTGCCCCTGGGAGCCTCCGGGCATCGTGAGCGGCTCTCGTACGTTCCCGGCGAGGTCGCCGTCCCGCCGTATCCGGAATGGGCCTGGACGGACGACGCCCTGCGCTCCGTGGGTGCGCTGCTGCGGCGCATGCACGACGCGGCGGCGGGCGTACCGTTCGACCGCGCCGCCGGCTGGCCCTCCGACCTGGCCGATCCGGAGGGGGCGGCTTCCGGCGCGTTGGTCTGCCACAACGACGCGTGCCTGGAGAACGTGGTGTTCCGGGAAGGGCGCGCCGCCGCCCTCATCGACTTCGACCTGGCCGCGCCCGGCCGCCCGGTGTGGGACGTGGCGATGGCGGCGCGTTACTGGGCGCCGATGCGGGGCCGGCCCGGTCTCGACCCGGCGCACCGCCTGCGCGTCCTGGCCGACGGCTACGGGCTGGGGCGCGCGGACCGGGCCGCCCTGCCCCGGGTGATCGAGCAGGCAACCTCGGTGTGCCGGGCGTTCGTCGAGCGGCGGGTGGAGCGGGGGGACGCGGCGTACACGGCGGCGTACCAGCAGAGCGGGCGTGCCGTGTGGGACCGGCACCAGGACTGGCTGGCGGACCACCGCCCCGCGCTCACCGCCGCCCTGCTCGCCGACTGATCACGGCCTCGCGCACGCACCGGCGCCCCGCTCACCGTCGGCCGCGCCCCTCAGCCGCGGGGGTGCGGCAGAGGTTCCAAGCCCGTCCGCAGCTGGACGAACGCCTCCTCGGCCGCCTGGACCGCCCCCGCGTAGATCCGGTCCGCGCTCTCCCCCGCGTCGATCCGCCGCCAGTTCTCCAGGGCCAGGATGCGCAGGACCGCGATGATCTGCCCGGCCGCGAGGCGGTCGGACAACCCGCCGCCGAGCGCGCGGGCGAGGGCCGCCTCGGAGCGGCCCTGGTAGGCGTGCAGGCGGGCGACCAGGGACGGTGTCCCGTACAGCAGGCGCAGGAACGCCAGCACCTGCGGTGCGTCGCAGAGGCCGGTCACCGGGTCGCGGCGGTCGAGGCCGTCGAGGAAGTGGCGGCGCAGGGCGTCCAGCGGGGTCTCGTCCGGGGCGCGGCCCGTGACCACCCGGGCCGCCTCGTCCTCGTGGTCGGCGAACCGGTGCAGGACCAGGTCCTCCTTGGCGGGGAAGTACCGGAACAGCGTCGGCTTGGAGATGTCCGCCGCGGCCGCCACCTCCGCCACCGACACCTTGTCGAAGCCCCGCTCCAGGAACATCGTGATCGCCGCGTCGGAGACCGCCTGGTAGGTCAGCCGCTTCTTGCGCTCCCGCAGACCGACCGGCGCCGGCCCGTCGCCGGAAGCGGAACCGGAACCGGAACCGGAAGGGGAAGCGGAAGCGGGGCCGGAACGGTCGCCGTTCGCGGGGTTCTCTCCGTTCATGACCATGAAGCGTACGCGCCTCGGCTCAAGCGGACTTGACGCCTCCGTCCGTCTTACGGATCAGCGCCTCCACCCCGTCCAGCAGACGCTCCAGCCCGAAGGTGAACTCGTAGTCCGGGTCGTCCGGCTCGCTCATCGCCCCGGACTCCAGCAGCCGGGAGATCCCGGGGTGCCGGGCGGGGTCGACGAGGCGTTTGAGGGTGCGCTCGTAGGACGCCGTCACCTCGTCGGGCGACACCCCGCGCGCGACCACGGCGGCGGCCAGGTCGGCCATCAGGACCGCCTCGCTGCGGACGAAGTTGGAGACCAGGAGGACCACCGAGGTCTTGTCGCCCTCGGCGAGCCCGCTGCCCTCCAGCGCCTGGATCCCCTGCTCCCACCAGGCCAGCGAGTTCGGGGTCGCGGGCGGGCCCCCGACGGGGATCCGGAGCAGCCAGAGGTGGGCGTGGAGCCGGTCCCGCTGCGCGGACGCCCACTCGGCGAGCGCCTCCCGCCAGCCCGCGCCGGACTCCAGGGCGGACAGCGGTTCCGGGGGGCCGAAGGCGGCCTCCTGCATCAAGACGTACAGCTCGTCCTTGGCGGAGACGTACCGGTACAGCGACATCGTGGAGGCGCCGACCTCCTGGGCGACCCGGCCCATCGACACGGCCGCGAGCCCGTCGGCCGACGCGACGTCCACCGCCGCGGCCACGATCCGCTCCAGGCTCAGGCCGGGCTTCGGGCCCTTCGCCGGGCGGGCCCGCAGCCCCCAGGCCGCCTCCAGGCTGGCCGGCAGGTCACCGCCGCCCGAGCTGCTCTTCTCCGCCACCGCATCCCCTTCGCCCGGCTTCCGGCCCTGCCCGGCGCCCCGCCCGTGCCCGCGTACGCCTTGACCCCATCCTAGAGATGCGTAAGGCTTACGCCGTAACGCGTATGTCATACGCAGAAGGGGGTCCGGACATGACCGACCCGATCCGGCCGGGTGGAGACTCCGCCGCCACCATCGAGGCGCACGGCCTCACCAAGTCCTACGGAAAGCCCGCCGTCCGGGTTCTCGACGGCATCGACCTCCGGGTCGGACGCGGCACCGTCTTCGCCCTGCTCGGGCCGAACGGCGCGGGCAAGACCACCACCGTGCGGATCCTCGCGACGCTGACCGAGGCCGACTCCGGCACCGCCCGGGTCGCGGGGTACGACGTCGTCGCCGACCGGAGCGCGGTACGCCGCTCCATCAGCCTCACCGGCCAGTTCGCCGCCGTCGACGAGACCCAGACCGGCGAGGAGAACCTGCGGATGATGGCCCGGCTCACCGGACAGTCCCGGGCCGCCGCACGACGCCGGGCGGCCGAACTCCTGGAGCGCTTCGGCCTCACCGCGGCCGCCCGTCGCCCGGTCCGGACGTACTCCGGGGGGATGCGCCGCCGGCTCGACCTCGCCGCCGGGCTCGTCGGATCACCGGAGCCCGGGGTGTTCTTCCTCGACGAGCCGACCACCGGCCTCGACCCGCGCAGCCGCCAGGAGCTCTGGGAGGCCGTCCGCGAGCTGGCCGCACGCGGGGCGACCGTCCTGCTCACCACCCAGTATCTGGAGGAGGCCGACCGCCTCGCCGGCCGGATCGCCCTCCTCGACCGGGGCCGGATCGCCGCCGAGGGCACCGCGGCCGACCTCAAGTCCCGCGTCGGCGGTCACCGCCTCGACCTGGTCCTCACCAGCCAGGAGGCCTATCTGAGGCTCGCAGGCCGGGCCGTCCACCACTCCCCCGAGACCCTGACGCTCGGCATCCCCACCGACGGCTCGGCGGCCCAGGTGCGCGCCCTGCTCGACGAGATCGACCCGGTCGGCCGGGAGATCGAACGCTTCAGCCTGCACAGCGTGACCCTCGACGACGTCTTCCTGGCCCTGACATCGAGCACTCCGACGCCGAACGGGCCCACGACGGACGCGACCTCGACGAGCGCGTCCACGCCGGACGCGATCTCGCCGGACGCGCCCACGACCCCGGAGGCATCCGCCCATGTCTGACACCGCCGTTCAGCACAGCATCCCGGACCGGCTCTCCGAGCGGGCCCCTGCCCCCGGACGCGGGCCCGGCCCCTTCACCCACACCGCCGTCATGGCCGCCCGCGCCCTGCGCATCAGCAGCCGCAACATCGACGCGCTGATCACGTCCCTGGCCCTGCCGATCATGCTGATGCTGATCTTCGTCTACTTCTTCGGCGGCGCGATCGACACCGGGACGGACTACGACTCGTACGTCATGTACGTCGTCCCGGGCGTCCTGCTCCTGTCCGCCGGGTTCGGCGCCGCGACCACCGCCACCGCCGTCAGCGAGGACATGAAGGGCGGCATCATCGACCGGTTCCGCTCCCTGGACGTGGGCGGTACGCCGGTGCTGGCCGGGCACGTGGCGGCCAGCACCGTCCGCAACCTGTGCTCCACCGCCCTGGTCTTCGGCGTCGCGCTCCTGATCGGCTTCCGGCCCGCCGCCTCCTGGAGCGGCTGGCTCGTGGTCGGCGCCGTGCTGGTCGCCTACATCGCGGCCCTGTCCTGGATCTCGGCGGCGATCGGCCTGCTGGCCCGGACTCCCGAGGCGGCGAGCGGCTTCACGTTCTTCATGTCGTTCCTGCCCTACCCGAGCAGCGCGTTCGTCCCGACCGAGAACATGCCGGACTGGCTGCACGGCTTCGCCGACCACCAGCCGATCACCCCGGCCATCGAGTCGCTGCGCGGGCTGCTGCTCGGCCAGGACGTGGGCAACACCCCCTGGGTCGCGCTCGCGTGGGCGGCGGGGCTGCTCGCCGTGGCGGTCGGCGCCTCGGGGACGCTGTTCCGGATCCGGACGCGCTGACCCCCGGCGCCGGGCCTCAGAACACGTCCGGGCACCACGGCCGGCGGCCCGTGCGGAACACCGCGTCCGCCGTCGTCGCCGCACCCGGCCGCAGCTCCTCCACCCGGCCCAGGTCCACCAGCCGCCGCACGGACTCGTCGCCCAGGTACAGCGTGGACAGCTCCGCCACGTCCAGGGTGAGATCGGCGCTCCGGGTGGTGGGGACGCAGCGGGCGCCGGAGTCCGAGACGTCCAGCAGGAAACGGCCCCCGGCCAGGCCCGCCGGGTCCCGGACGTCCAGGACGAGCGACGCCTCGACGGCGTACGTCCGGGCCTCCAGGGCACGCGGCACGTCCAGCATGCGCAGCCACAGCCAGTCCGCGTTCGTGATCATCCGGGCCGCGCGCGGGTCGGGGAGCAGCAGCGGGAGCAGGTCGTCGGGGGCGCGGTAGCCCGAGCGGACCGTGGTGATCCAGTCGACCGAGCAGAGGTAGTGCCACAGGGCCCGCTCCGCCGCCGGGTTCAGCGCGATCATGTCCCGTACGGAAGCGGTGTTCAGCGGCTGCTTGGAGTCGCCCCACTTGTCGTCCACGCTGTACACCAGCAGGCCGTCTGCCTCCCCGTTCGCGGCGCGGTGCACGACGTAGAACGGCTCGGTCCAGGTCTCGTGCTCCGCGCGGGGTGCGACGCCCGTGCGCATCCGCCACCAGCGCTCGCCGCGGCCGACGATGCCGGGCTGCCGGGCCGCCAGCGCGGCGTGCACCTCGGGGCCGGTCTTGCGGACGTCAGCGCCGTCCACCAGCTCGATCCGGCCGCCGTCCGCCGGCTGCCCGGAGCGGCGCGGGTCGAGCCCGGTGCGGGGCACCGCGATCTCCCACTCGGCGGTCCAGGAGGCGGGGCCGAAGCCGTACCGCCCGTAGATCGGGTACTCGGCGGCGATCAGCGAGGCGACCACCTCGCCGCGCTCCTTGGCCGCCGCCAGGTCCGTCGCCATCATCCGGCTGAGCAGTCCGCGGCGGCGGTGCGTGGGCGACACCGTGACCCCGGTGACCGCGTCGGCCGTCACGGTGGCCCCGCCGACCACGGTCAGCTGCTGGGCGAACGAGCGGAACGTCGCCACGCACCGCCCGTCGTCGAAGACGCCCTGCATACGGGAGAGGTCGGCGTCCCCGAACCGGTCGGCGACCAGCTCCTCGCCCGGCTTCTCGGCGGTGGGGGTCAGGAAGCCGGTGCCCACCGCCTTCATCCAGTCGGCGATCTCGGAGGGGGCGACGGGGCGGACATCGAGGCTCATTCCTCCACGCTAAGCAGGCACGGTTCAGAATGTCGCGCGAATTTCCCCGACCTCGGCCGCCCCGCCGAGCAGCGGCGACCGTCCGATCCTCGCGACCACCGGGGCGTCGACGCCCAGCAGCTCCAGGGCGCGGGCGAGCACCGGGCCGAGCGCCCGGGCCGACCCGTCGTCGATCTTGAAGGCGAGGGCCCGTCCGTCGGCCAGGGCGACCGCCTGGACCGCCTCGGCGCCCATCTTGGAGAGCGTCCCGGGCACCTCGCGCATCAGCCAGGTGTCGGGGCGCCGGGTGCCCGCGACGTACTCCGGGTGGGTGCGCATCGCGTCGGCGACCCGGCGCTCGGCGCTCCCGGGCTCCGCGAGCACGAAGGAGCGGAAGGCGCGGGCCAGGCCGGTCAGCCCGATCGCCATCAGCGGGGCCCCGCAGCCGTCCGTGCCGACCGAGGCGACGGGCTCGCCCGCGGCCTCGGCGACGACCTGGCCGACGAGCTGCTGGAGCGGGTGCGCGGGATCGAGGTAGGTGGCCGTGTCCCAGCCGTTGCGGACGCAGACGGCGAGCATCGCCGCGTGCTTGCCGGAGCAGTTCATCGTGATCCGCTCGCGTACGTTCCCGGCCGCGAGGTACGTCTCCGCCTCCACCGGGTCCAGCGGCAGGTCGGGCGGGGTCTGCAGGTCGGCGGGGCTCAGCCCGTGCTCGGCGAGCATCTTCCGCGCGAGGTCGAGGTGAAAGGGCTCCCCGGAGTGGCTCGCGGCGGCCAGCGCCAGCCGTTCGCCCGCCAGGTCGAGGCCGGCCCGCAGGATCGCGGCGGCCTGCATCGGCTTGTTGGAGGACCGGGGGAAGACCGGTGCCGCCGGATCGCCGATCGCCCGCTCCACGCTGCCGTCGGCGGCCAGCAGGACCAGCGACCCCCGGTGGTGGCCCTCGGTGAACCCGGAGCGCACGACCTCGGCCAGGACGGGCGGGGCGGCTGCCGGGGCGGAGGATATGGCGGACGGGGCGTCGCTCGACGTCATGGGTGGCCTTCCGGGGACGGGGGTGCGGGACCCGCGCCCGGAAGGGTCGCTTCAGGCGAGCAGGTCGTCCACTTGTGCTTCCCCGTCACGGTACCTGCGGGCGATCTCCGCGCCGCAATCGTCGGCCGTGCGCTGGAGCTCGTGACGGCGCCGGGAGACCTGCTGTTCGAAGCGGACGAGCCGGCCCATCGCCGTGTGCAGCTCCTCGTCCGTCCGGGCGTCCAGGTCGGACAGCTCGACCTCGGCGAGGTTCTCCGCGGCGAGCTGCCGGAACTCGTCGCCGCGCGGCGTCGTCAGCGTGACGTGCCGGGCCGAGGTGCGGTGCCGGGACGGGGTGTCGGCCAGGATCTCCGAGAGCCGGTCGACCACGGCGGCGTCCTCCACCGGCGCCTCCGGGTCCCGGCGGCGGGCCAGTTCGGCCCGGAGGATGTCGATCCGGCCCTGCACGAGCCGGCGTACGTAACTGAGATCGGCCTCGTCGCGCTGGGCGTCCCGGCGCAGCGTCCGCAGCTCCGGCAGCCGCAGCCCGACGAACCCCGCGTCGCCGCCGGCCTGCTCCGGCACGGTGGCGGTGGCGGGCGTGGCGGGTGGCAGTACGGGACCCTGTCCCGGCAGACTGCGCTGTACGGGTGACCGCAGGGTTCCGGCGCGGTGACGTGCGCCCGGTACGGCACCGGGAGATTGTCCGGCTCCATATGTACTCATGCTGTTCCGTCCCCTCGACCGGTGCGTCGGCACACCGACATCGTGCATCGTGCCACCCCGCGAGGGGCCGACGCAGGTGCTCTGTACCCGTTCAGCCCAAGATAGGTTGGTCTGTATGCGTGCAGTGGTACAGAGAGTGGATGGCGCGAGCGTCTCCGTCGCCGGGGCGACGGACGACCCCTCGGCCCCCGGAGTCGTCGGGGAGATCGTCGGCGAGGGCCTGTGTGTGCTGGTCGGGGTCACCCATGACGACACCCCCGAGAAGGCGGCGCAGCTGGCCCGCAAGCTCTGGTCGGTGCGCATCCTGGAGGGCGAGAAGTCCTGTTCCGATGTGCATGCGCCCCTCCTGGTGATTTCTCAGTTCACTCTCTACGGGGACGCCCGCAAGGGTCGCCGCCCCACCTGGAACGCCGCAGCGCCGGGCGAGGTCGCCGAGCCGCTGGTGGACGAGGTGGTGGCACAGCTGCGGGCGCTGGGAGCGCACGTGGAGACGGGCCGGTTCGGAGCGGACATGCGCGTCTCGCTCACGAACCACGGCCCGTTCACGGTGATCGTCGAGGTGTAGCCGTACGCCGTCGGGACAGGGGTCCTGGCGTACGGCGTCGGCACGAGGCCCCTACGGCTCGACGACCGTCTCCTGGGCGGCCGCCGTGTCCCCGGCGATCAGCTCCGCGTCGACGGCCACGTTCCGCTTGACCAGGGCGAGGGCGATCGGGCCCAGTTCGTGGTGGCGGGCCGAGGTGGTGATGAAGCCGAGCTGGCGGCCCTCCTGGCCGTCGGCGGCCAGCCGTACCGGCGTGCCGTGGCCGGGCAGGTGCACCTCGCTGCCGTCCAGGTGCAGGAAGACGAGCCGGCGCGGCGGCTTCCCCAGGTTGTGGACGCGGGCCACGGTCTCCTGGCCCCGGTAGCAGCCCTTCTGGAGGTGGACGGCGGTGCCGATCCAGCCCAGCTCGTGCGGGATGGTGCGGTGGTCGGTCTCGAAGCCGACGCGCGGCCGGTGCCCCTCGACGCGCAGCGCCTCGTACGCCAGGATCCCGGCGGCGGGCCCGTGGGCGGCGGCGAACGCCTCCAGGTCCCCGCGCGGCAGGAACAGGTCCCGGCCCTGCGGGGTCTCCCGTACGGTCACCCCGTCCGGGGCCTGGGCGATGGAACCGGCCGGGAGGTGGACGACGGCGATGTCCGCGGTGCGGTCGGCGACCTCGACCCGGTAGAAGAACTTCATCGACTCCAGGTAGGCGATCAGCTCGGCCTGGGTGTCGGGTTCGACGTGCATCCACACCGTCGTGCCGTCGTCCACCAGGTACATCGCGTGCTCGATGTGCCCGTTGGCGGAGAGGATGAGGGCCTCGGTGGCCTGGTGAGGGGCGAGATCGCTGACGTGCTGGGTGAGCAGCAGGTGCAGCCAGCTCAGCCGGTCGTCGCCGGTGACGGTGACGACGCCCCGGTGGGAGAGGTCGACGAGGCCGTTGCCGTCGGCGAGGGCGCGTTGCTCGCGGAACAGGTCGCCGTAGTGCGCGGCGACACCTTCGTCGCGGCCTTCGGCGGGGACGGCGCCGGGCAGGGACAGCAGGGGGCTCTTCATGCGCCCAGCCTACGACTTGGCGACGGAGTCCTTCGCGGCGTCCTGCGCCTTGCCCGTCGCCCTGCCCGCCGCCTTCGCCGCCGTGCAGTCCGCGCAGCGGCCGAAGATCGCGAAGTGCTTCATGTCGGTGTCGAAGCCGAAGTCGGCGCGCAGCTTCCGCGTGAACTCGGCGACGACGGAGAGGTCCGCCTCGATGACGTCCTTGCAGTCCCGGCAGACCAGGTGGATGTGGTGGTGCCGGTCGGCCAGGTGGTACGACGGGGCGCCGTGGCCGAGATGGGTGTGGCTGACGAGCCCGAGCTCCTCCAGGAGCTCCAGGGTCCGGTACACGGTGGAGATGTTCACGCCGGACGCCGTCCTGCGCACCTCGCACAGGATGTCGTCCGGAGTGCCGTGCTCCAGGGCGTCGACCGCCTCCAGGACGAGCTGCCTCTGGGGCGTCAGCCGGTAGCCGCGCTGCCGGAGGTCGGTCTTCCAGTCGGTGGTCACCACACGCCCAGTCTAGGGCGTGTGGTCAAACCCCGGCCGGGTCCTGCACTCCCTGGGCTCTACTTGAAGAAGGCGATGCCGTCGTCGGGCATGTCCTCGAGGTTCCGCGCCATCTCGGCGACCTCCTCGGGGGTGACGACCTTCTTCAGGTGCGCCGACATGTACGGGCGCAGCTCGACCTCGGGGGTGGCCTTCTCGCCGACCCACATCAGGTCGCTGTTGACGTAACCGTAGAGCCGCTTGCCACCGCTGTACGGGCCGGAGGCCGCCGTGCGGGCGACCGCGTCGGTGACCAGGTCGATCTGCGGCTTCTGGTCGGCCAGCTCGCCGTACCAGATCTCGATGACGCCCTGGTCGCGGGACATGACGACCTCGACCTTGCGGTCCTTGTCGATGCGCCAGTAGCCGCTCTCGGTCTCCAGCGGCCGGACCTGCTTGCCCTCTCCGTCCAGGACCCAGGTGTGGGAGACGTACTCCAGGAAGTCCCGGCCGTCGTGGCTGAAGGTGACTTCCTGGCCGAAGTTGCACTTCTCGGCGCCGGGGAAGTCGGACACGCCCGCGCCCGCCCAGTTGCCGAGGAGGAAGGCCAGCGGGACGAGGTCCGGGTGGAGGTCGGACGGAATCTCGATCATGAGCGGCTCAGACGATCTGTGAGGGTGCGGGGTGGGCGGGGAACCGTTGCGCGACGAGGGTCAGCGCTGGCCCTGGTACAGCTTCTTCACGGTGATCGCGGCGAAGGCGGTGACGCCCACGCAGACCAGGACCAGCAGGGCGGTGAAGAATGCCTCAAGCACAGGGGGCTCCTCGTGACGAGCGGTTGGCGGCGGCGGCATGGCCGGGCCCCCAGCCTAATGGGTGGGGGCCCGGTCCTCTCGTTCAGGTGCCGGTCGCGGGCCGCGCCCGCGCGCGCCTCAGGCGAGCAGCTGGTTCTGCAGGATCAGCGTCTGGTGGAAGGGGATGCGGGCCGTCTCCCGCTTTCCGGGACGCTCGTGCACGACGAGGGCCATCGTGTCCCCCGCCAGGGTGTACGCCTGCCGGACGTGCTCGGCCCCGAAGGGCGCCTGCTCGGTGAAGACGAACGAGGACAGGTTCTCGATGTCGTTGGCCGAGCCCCAGGCGGGGTCGAGGTCGGTGGTGTCCGTACGGGCCAGCGGCTTGCCGGCCGACGACCCCACGTTCAGGTCGTCGATCATGCGGCTCGCGAACGCCGTCGAGTTGAACCGCACCAGGTAGGTCCGGGACGTCGTCCCGTCCGGCATGGTCCAGCCGCGCGCCGCTATGTGGCGCGGAGCGGCGTCCTTCAGGAGCTGGGCCACCGACCGCCGGTCCTGCTCCCGGTAGGCGTCGAGGAAGGTTTCCGTGGAGATCCAGCCGCCGGTCAGCTTCTTGTCGGGCTTCGCTCCCGCGGGGGCCGGAAGGAGCAGTTCGCGCAGGTCGGCGTGGTGGATCTCGGCCGGGTTGCCGGGCGAGAACGGCCGGGGCGAGCCGGCCGGGAGCGCGGGCAGGGTCAGTTCCGGATAGTCCCAGCGGCCGTCGCCCTCGGTGGCGAGCCCGGGGACGTCGGTGCGCTCCATCGAGGCGATCCCGAAGGCCGTACCGGTGCCGAGCACCCCGAAGGCGAGCGCGGCGGCCGTCCACCGCGCCACGGCCCGCAGGACCCGCCGGGGCGGCCTGGCCGCCGCGTCGGCGGCGGGCACCACGGGCGGGGCATCGGGCAGCGGGGGCGCGCCCTCGGGCAGTGCGTGCGGGGCGGGTGCGGGAGGCGCCTCGGGCGCGACGGTCGCCTCGGCCTCCCCCGGGGTCACCGTCTGCTCGCTCATATGTACTCCCCCGGGGACGCGATGTGGTCGAGCTGGTCCTTCACCAGGTCCCCGACCTCGGACGGGCTGAACGGCTTGCTGCCGTTCGCCTCGACGGAGACCGAGACCTCACCCTCGTACGCGATGCAGAGGACACCGTCGAGGGTGTCCTTGTCGCCCTTGGGCAGTTGGTAGCAGGCGGCCTTCTTGTGGCCCTCGACCGACGGCCCCTTGCGGAGCTCGTCGATGCCGTCCAGCAGCTTCTTGCGGTCCGCGTAGTTCCGGTGAACCGCCCGCTTGTCCCGCATCTTCACGACCTCCACGTTCACGAGGAGGTCGTTGGAGTCCGCGAGGTACGAGCGCTTCGCGATGCCCCGGATGCGCAGCTTCTCGACGAACTTGTTCAGCTCCCGGCGCTCCTTCCCCGCCAGACCGCGCCCCATCTCCTTCATCGCCGCCGAGGCCTTGGCGCCGCTCGTCTCGCTGTCGTTGCCGAGATCGCCGATGTCCGGGCCGAGCCGGTAGCCCTTCGGCACCGGGAGCAGCAGCTTGGTCAGCTCGGTGTCGTGGCGGCCCCGGGACGGATCACCGGCCGGGTCCTTGCCCTTCGGTACGTGGTCCTCGTCCCAGATCGTCGTCGTGACCGTCCGGTCGGCGGCGTCCACGGTGTTCTTCGTGTAACCGGCCACGCCGCCGATCGCCCCGAGCACCAGGACGACGGGCAGCGCGGTCAGCAGCACCCGGCGGACCCGGCGTCCCCGGTGCTCCCCGCCGGGGGCGTGCTCGGTCACGGCATCGGCCACGGGCTCGGTCCTGGGGTTCGTGTCGTCGTCGGTCACAGCCGCTCCAACTGTCGCTCGGCCAGCGTCCGGATGTCCTTCTTGCTGATCGGGGAGCTGTCGGAAATGCTGATGTCGAGCGCGATGTCGCCGCGTACGGCCAGCGCCCTGGCCCGGTAGAACGGAAGGTATCCGGGCTTCCGGTCGACCGGGTAGAGGAAGTAGCGCCCCTCGCGGCTGCCCTTGATCGCGTCGCCCACGTTGCCCGCGCCGCTCTCGTCCCTCGGCATGTACATCAACTGGCCGTCGATGTGCTCCGCCGCGCCGAGTATGTCGCCGGGCCGGAACTGGAGCAGGTGGACTTCGGTGTTCCGGTACTTCCCCTGGTCCCACGAGGTCGAGGCGACCCTGCGCAAGCCTCGCTCGGCCATCGCCTCGAACATGTGATGCGGGTTCTCGAACTTCATCTCGGCGTACTGGTCGATCGGCTCCCAGCCGTCGCCGAGGCCCAGTTCGTCGATGAGCGTCTTCTTCGCTCCCTTGGGCCGGTCGACGAGCAGCTTGCGCAGGTCTCCGTCCGTCCTGACCCGCCGGTCCTGAGCGGCCGGCAGCGGGGCCGGGGCCCGGTCGGCGGAGAGCGGCTTCGCCGGGTAGCCGAGGCCGGGCTGCGACAGGGCGGCCAGCGGCGTCGGCTCCCGCTCCGCCTGGACGCCGTAGCCCACGGCGACCCCGCCCACGATCCCGAGCAGGGCCGCCGCCGCGATGATCAGCGTCGTACGGCCACGAGGCCGGGGCCGATGCGCGGGCACGGCGGCGGAAGCCTCCGGTGCGGCAGGAATGGTGTCGTTCGGTTCCAAAAGGGTCCCCCCAAGAGACCTGAAGCGCGGGTTCCCTTACCTGCGCGCACAAGTGACCCTCAGGGGGGCAGGGAGGTTGCCTCCCGGAGGATTACAGTTCGGCATATGCCGAAGAAGCTTGTGATCAAGGTGACCGCCGGGCCCGAGGCCGCCGAGCGCTGTTCGCAGGCCTTCACCGTGGCGGCCGTGGGCGTCGCCAGCGGGGTGGAGGTCTCGCTCTGGCTGACCGGGGAGTCCTCGTGGTTCGCGCTGCCGGGCCGGGCCGCCGAGTTCGAACTGCCGCACGCCGCCCCGCTGCCCGACCTGCTGGACTCGGTCCTGGCGGGCGGCCGGATCACCCTGTGCACCCAGTGCGCGGCGCGGCGCGACATCACGGAGAAGGACGTGCTGGAGGGCGTACGCATCGCGGGTGCGCAGGTGTTCGTGCAGGAGGCCATGGCGGACGACACGCAGGCGCTCGTCTACTGATCCGCGCCCCTGGGCGGTCTCAGTGGCGCTTCCTGCCGTCCAGCTCGTCCCACCACTCGTCGGACTCGGGGTCGCCGGAGGGGTCGTCCCACCAACGGTCCTCCGGGCCCCGCCGGTTGGCGACCATCGCGGCGATCGGCGGGATCACCATGGCGACGACGCACATGGCGATGGCGACGGGCATGGACCACAGGCGCACCACGGCCCAGGCGGACACGAAGAGCACGATGCACCCGCCCATCATCAGGAAGTAGTTCCTCCTGCGTCGGGCGTACATGCTTCCAGCGTAGGACTCCCGCCGCCGGACGGCACGAAGGGCCGCACCCCGCGTCAGGTGGCGTCCAACCCCCTGGGGTGCGGCCCTCCGGCCGTTCGGTGTGCCGTGGAAGACGGCGTGCCGCGGATCCCGTGCGGGATCAGACGGCGATGGCGACCTCGGAGAGTCCGCCGGTCTGCGCGACGACCGTGCGGTCGGCGCTGCCGCCCGGAACCAGGGCGCGGAGCGTCCAGGTGCCCTCGGCGGCGTAGAACCGGAACTGTCCGGTCGCCGAGGTCGGGACCTCGGCGGTGAACTCACCGGTCGAGTCCAGGAGGCGCACGTAGCCGGTGACGGGCTCGCCGTCGCGGGTCACGCTGCCCTGGATGGTGGTCTCACCGGGCTTGATCGTCGAAGCGTCGGGGCCACCGGCCTGTGCTCCACACATGGTTCTGTCCTTCGGGTCGTCGTGGTGCTGGTCGGTGGGTTACTTGTTGGCGCCGAGCTCGATCGGCACGCCGACGAGGGAGCCGTACTCGGTCCAGGAACCGTCGTAGTTCTTGACGTTCTCCTGGCCGAGCAGCTCGTGGAGCACGAACCAGGTGAGCGCGGAGCGCTCACCGATGCGGCAGTAGGCGATGGTGTCCTTCGCCAGGTCGACCTGCTCGTCCTCGTAGAGGGCCTTCAGCTCGTCGTCCGACTTGAAGGTGCCGTCGTCGTTGGCGTTCTTCGACCACGGGATGTTGCGGGCGCTCGGCACGTGGCCGGGGCGCTGCGACTGCTCCTGCGGGAGGTGGGCCGGGGCGAGCAGCTTGCCGCTGAACTCGTCGGGCGAGCGCACGTCGACCAGGTTCTGGCTGCCGATGGCCTTGACGACGTCGTCGCGGTAGGCGCGGATCGACTCGTCCTGCGGCTTGGCCGTGTACTGGGTGGCCGGGCGGGTGGGGACGACGTCGGTCAGGTCGCGGGAGTCGAGCTCCCACTTCTTGCGGCCGCCGTCGAGGAGCTTGACGTTCTCGTGGCCGTACAGCTTGAAGTACCAGTAGGCGTACGACGCGAACCAGTTGTTGTTGCCGCCGTAGAGGACGACCAGCGTGTCGTTGCCGATGCCCTTCTCGCTGAGCAGCTTCTCGAAGCCGGCCTGGTCGACGAAGTCACGGCGGACCGGGTCCTGGAGGTCCTTGGTCCAGTCGATCCGGATCGCGTTCTTGATGTGGTTCTTCTCGTACGCCGAGGTGTCCTCGTCCACCTCGACGATCGCGACCTGCGGGTCGTCGATGTGGGCCTCGACCCAGTCGGCGTCTACCAGGACGTCGCTGCGGCTCATGTTGTTCTCCTCCGGGGCAGTCTGCGGCGGGGTGGTGCGAGATGCGGAGTTGCTCGGTGCGGGTGTACGCGCGGAGGCACGGAACGCGGCGCGTACGGGGCACGGGGTCGGCCCTGGCGGACGGTCGGGGGACGACGGTCGGAGGGCCGGGGAAGCGGGGCGGCTGCGGCGGTGCGAGCGTCCCGCTCAGAAGGTGCGACAGAGCATGGCGGCGACGCGGCACAGGTCTACTGCCCGCCGCTTCGTGAGATCCGCCTGTCGCTTCATGCGTCCGATCGTAGGGAGGTACGGACGGAGATGTCACCGTCGTGTCGCATGGTGAGACACGATCATCCGTGATGCGAGACGGGAGAGGGGTGATCCGGCCCGGGATCCGCCGCCGGGTCGCTCCGAGCCTTGCCCGCATCTGCGGAACGGACGCGGGTGTCTCACCATCCGGATCGGAGGGGCGGATCAGCCGGTCGGTGCGGCGTCCGGGCCGGTCGGGCGGGGAAGCGTCCTGGCCCCGGCCGACCGGTCGGCCCCGTCAGCCCGTCAGCCCGTCAGCCCGTCAGCCCGTCAGGGCGACGTCCGAGCCGGTCACCGAGATCTCCAGGCCCTTCTCGGTCACCTTGACCTCCTGGAGCTCCAGCCCCTCGGGCAGTCCGTCTATGTCGCCCTCGAAGTCGGTCCTGCTGCGGACCAGGTCCTCGACACCGGGGATCCCCGAGCCCGGCACCTCGTCCGCGCGCACCTTGATCGTGTGGCCGTCGACGCGGGTCACGGTGGACAGGACGCTGCGCGAGATCGGCCGGCCGAGGATCTCGACCGTGCCGGTGACCTTCGCCTTGCCCTTGCCGCCGTACTCCACGACGACGCCGTCGCTGGCCGCCGCCGTCAGGTCCTTGTACGTGACGAGCGCGGTGCCGGTGGCGCGGGTGGCGGTGGCGCTGCGGTAGCCGGAGCCGAGCTTCACGTCGTGCAGCCGGGCCCGGACCTCGCTGACCCGGATCGTGCGGCCCGCGGCGCTGGTCTCCATGCCGGTGAGGCTGACGTCGACCCGGTCCAGCCGCGATCCGGCGAGCTGGGTGAGGAAGGGGAAGCCCTTGATCGAGATCTCCGTCGTGGCGGGCCCGTCCCCGCTGATCGTGACCCGGTCCTCGGCCTCGGACTCGGCGTACCAGAGGGCCGCGCGGTCGACGGCGAGGAAGAGGCCGCCGAGCACCACCACCAGGACCAGCAGTATTCGCAGTGCGCGCATGTCTCGATTCCCCACCCTGAGCCGACGGTCCCCCTGGCGCCCGTGAGCCTACTGCGGCAGGAGTGGACGCCCTGGATGATCGACGACCGACGGCCCCCCGGTGGTTCCCGAGGGGCCGTCAGCAGCCGTACGCGGCAGGGGGCGGCGGTCAGAGGAGGGCGCGGCCGACCAGGTAGACGGCCGGGGCCGCCAGGGTCAGCGGCAGCGCCACCCCGGCGGTCATGTGCACGAACCGGGACGGGTAGTCGTAGCTCGCCACGCGCAGCCCGATGAGCGCGCAGCCGGCCGCCGCGAGACCGAGCAGCGTGCCCTGCTGCCCGAAGTCGGTCGAGTTGCCGAGGACGAGCCCCGTGCCCAGCCCCGTGACCAGCGCCATCACGAGGGAGGCCGCGCCGGGCAGCGGAAGGGCGCGGACGAGCGCGGCCGCCGCGACGGCCGCCCCGCCGACGACCACCGCGTCCGGAGCCGCCGCGAGGAATCCGCCCGCGAGCACCGCCAGGGACGCGGAGACGACGGTGGCCATCAGTCCGTACATCCGCTCGTCCGCCCCCGCGTGGCTACGGAGCTGGAGGACCACGGTGAGCAGCACCCAGACGCCGAGGGTGCCCAGCAGCGCGGCGGGGCCGTGCTCCCGGCCCGCCACGAGCAGGGCGACATCGGCGACAAGACCCCCGGCGAAGGCGAGCGCGATGCCCTGGCGGGCGGGCCACATGCCGTTGAGCCGGAACCAGCCGGCGGCCGTCACCGCCTGGAGGAGCACCACCGGGACGAGCAGGGCGTACGTCCCGATCGCCGCGCCGCCCGCGAGCAGCAGGCCGAGCGCGGCGGTGAGCGCCGCGGGCTGGATCCCCGGCGGGATGATCGGCGAGCGCCCTTCGGCGCGGGCCCGCTGGGCGTCGGTGATCCGGGCGTTGCCCAGCGTCGTGGGCGCGCTGTAGCCGGTGTCGCCGGGCCCCGGCTGCGCGGTGGTGGCGGGCGCGGGGGCGGTCACCGGCTCGGGTGCGGGGGCGGCCGGTGCGGCGGGCGTGGCCGGGACCTCGGGCGGCAGCGGGTAGGAGCCCGAGGCGCCCTGGGGCGGCAGGTAGGCGGTGTCGGCGGCCGAGGAGGGGTACGCCTGCTGCGGCTGCTGTGCCTGGTGGTGCGGGGGCTGCGGCTGCTGGTGCTGGTGCTGCTGCCCGTACGGCCCGGGCTGCGGCTGACTGTACGGCTGGGGCTGACCGTACGGCTGAGGCTGCTGTTGCGCGTACGGCTCCGGCTGCTGCGGCTGCCCGTACGGCTCCGGCTGCTGCGGCTGCCCATGGCCGTGGCCCTGCGCGTATCCCTGGCCCTGCCCGTAGCCGTCGCCCTGGCCGTAGTCGTGAGCGTGCCCGTAGCCGTCGCCCTGCCCCTGTCCGTACCCCTGGCCCCGCGCCTGCCCCGGGTCCCCCTCCGGGCGGATCGTCGGCTGGTACTGCGTGTCCCAGGTCGGCGCCTGCCACGTCTGCGTGCCGCCCTGGTCGAAGGCGGCCGGCTCCTGGGGCCCGGCGTGCTGCCCGGCCGTGCCGTCGGGCCACTGCTGCGGCGCGGGCCGCTGCGGGTGCTCGGGGTCGTACGGATACGGGTACTGCTGATCGCTGCTGCTCATGGCCTGCGGTTCACCCTCCTGCGAACGGCGGGAGCACCTCGACCGTGCCGCCCTCGGCAAGGCGTACGGTCTCATGCTCGCGGGTCCCCACGGGGTCCCCGTCGATGAGGAACGAGCACCGCCGGAGCACCTGGCTCAGCTCGCCGGGGTGCCTCGCGCGCACCGCGTCGAGCGCCTCGGCGAGGGTCGCCGCCGCGTACGGCTCCTCCGCGGTGCCCGCGGCGGCCTTCGCCGCGGCCCAGTAGCGGATCGTCCCCGCTGCCATGGCGCCACTCCTTCGGTCGGTCGGTTCGTCGGACGCCTCGTGCGTCAGCTCTCCATGATGGGTCACGCGGGCGGTGTGCCCGTCGCCCAGTCGGCGATACGGGCCAGGAGGGCGTCGTCCGCCGCGTTCTCCGCGTGGCCCATCCCCCGCTCCACCCACAGCTCCGCGCCGCCGGGACCGGCCGCCTCGGCCAGCATCCTCGGGTGGTCGAGCGGGAAGTACGGGTCGCGGTCGCCGTGCACGAGCAGCAGCGGGGCCGGGGCGATGAGCGGGACCGAGGCGACCGGGGAGAGCGGGACGGGGTCCCAGTCCTCGGTGGCGATACGGGTACGGAATCCGTAGCGGCCGACGAGGCGGCCCGAGGGGCGGGTGACCACCCAGTGCAGCCGGCGCATCGGGGCCGTCCCCCGGTAGTACCAACGGGCGGGCGCACTGACGGAGACCACCGCGTCCGAGTGCGCCCCCGTGCGCCGTATGCGCCCCTCGCGCTCCGGCACGCGAACGGGTGTAACCCCGGCCGCGGATTCCGCGCCCCTGTCGACGGGCTCCGCCGTATACAGAGCCCCGTGCCGGAGCACCACCGAGCCGCCCATCGAGAACCCGACCGTCACCACCCGGGTGTGCCCGAGCTGTCGCGCCCAGGCCACCGCCGCCGCCAGGTCCAGCACCTCGCGGTCGCCCACCGTGGAGCGCCCGCCGGACCGTCCGTGGCCCCGGAACGAGAACGTGATCACGGCCGCACGCTGGGCGAACACCCGCGCGGCACGGCGTACGGCGGGACGGTCGGCCGACCCGGTGAACCCGTGCGCGACGACGATCGCGGGGGTCGCCGCCGGGGTCGCGGCGAGGGCCTTGGCCGCCCGGTCGCCGGGTGCTCCGAAGCCCGCCGTACACGGCTCGTACACCGCTTCGACCGGCACGCCGTCATCCGTCAGCAATGTGGCGAATCGTGGGGGTGGCGTGAGCAAGGGAACAGAGGAACCCCGGAATCGACCCTCGGACACGGAACTCATGTGGGCTATTCTGCTGCGAAGAGGATCCGGGCAATGCAGCCCCCGGGTCCTTTTG
This sequence comes from Streptomyces rubiginosohelvolus, assembly GCF_014649875.1. Lineage (GTDB taxonomy): Bacteria > Actinomycetota > Actinomycetes > Streptomycetales > Streptomycetaceae > Streptomyces > Streptomyces rubiginosohelvolus. The sequence continues at coordinate 62,615 of NZ_BMTW01000022.1, forward strand.
TGCTTTACGGGCGTTGTTACGACGACGTTTCCACAAGCTCAGCGGTCCCCGGGGCGCGGGACCGCACGCAATACCCGCTTGACGTACGAAGCAGTGCCGCATACTCCCCCGGGTCCGACCCGGGAGTGCCCCTCTCGCAGGGAACGAGGAGGACCGACGTAATGGGCGAGCGAACCGTGCAACACGATCGACCGAACCAGGCAGGTGGGCGGCGATGAGTTCACTGCTGCTTCTGACGAACGCACTCCAGCCGTCGACGGAGGTGCTCCCCGCACTCGGTCTTCTGCTCCACAGCGTGCGGGTGGCCCCCGCCGAGGGCCCGGCCCTCGTGGACACCCCGGGCGCCGACGTGATCCTCGTCGACGGGCGGCGCGACCTTCCGCAGGTCCGCTCGCTCTGTCAGCTCCTGCGCTCCACGGGCCCCGGCTGTCCGCTGATCCTCGTCGTCACCGAGGGCGGTCTCGCGGCCGTCACCGCCGACTGGGGCGTGGACGACGTCCTGCTGGACACGGCGGGACCGGCGGAGGTCGAGGCGCGGCTGCGCCTCGCCATGGGCCGCCAGCAGATCACCTCCGACGACTCCCCGATGGAGATCCGCAACGGTGACCTCTCCGTCGACGAGGCGACGTACAGCGCGAAACTCAAGGGCCGGGTCCTGGACCTGACCTTCAAGGAGTTCGAACTGCTGAAGTACCTCGCCCAGCACCCGGGCCGGGTGTTCACCCGCGCCCAGCTCCTGCAGGAGGTCTGGGGGTACGACTACTTCGGCGGTACGCGGACGGTCGACGTCCACGTACGGCGGCTGCGCGCCAAGCTCGGCCCCGAGCACGAGTCGCTGATCGGGACCGTCCGTAACGTCGGCTACCGCTTCGTCGTGCCGGAGAAGGTCGAGCGCGCGGCCGAGGAGGCGAAGGAGCGCGCGGGTGGACGGCAGAAGGCGGACGGCCCCGGCGCCCGGCCCGTCGCCCGATCGGAGCAGTCCTCTTCGGCCACGGCGGAGGAAGAAGCCCCGGTGGAGGCTGCCAAGAGGTAGGTCCATCCGCGTAGACTGCCGCGCGTGGCCAAGGTGACGCGGGACGATGTGGCGAGACTGGCGGGGACGTCGACCGCGGTCGTCAGCTACGTCATCAACAACGGACCCCGGCCGGTCGCCCCGGCCACGCGCGAGCGGGTGCTCGCCGCGATCAAGCAGTTGGGCTACCGGCCCGACCGGGTCGCCCAGGCCATGGCCTCGCGCCGCACGGACCTCATAGGCATGATCGTGCCGGACGCCCGGCAGCCGTTCTTCGCGGAGATGGCGCACGCGGTCGAACAGGCCGCCGCCGAGCGCGGGAAGATGGTGCTCGTCGGCAATTCCGACTACCGCGACGAGCGCGAGGTCCACTATCTGCGGGCCTTCCTCGGCATGCGGGTCTCCGGTCTCATCCTGGTCAGCCAGGGCCCCAGCGAGCGCGCCGCCGCCGAGATCGAGGCCTGGGACGCCCGGGTCGTCCTGCTGCACGAGCGGCCCGAGGCGATCGACGACGTCGCCGTCGTCACCGACGACGTGGGCGGCGCCCAGCTCGCCACCCGGCATCTGCTGGAGCACGGCCACCCGTACGTGGCCTGCCTCGGCGGTACGGAGGAGACCCCGTCGGTCGGCGACCCGGTCGCCGACCACGTCGAGGGCTGGCGGCGGGCGATGCACGAGTCGGGCCGCTCCACGGAGGGCCGGCTGTTCCAGGCCCCGTACAACCGTTACGACGCCTACCAGGTGGCCCTCGGGCTGCTGTCCGGACCGGACCGGCCGCCGGCGATCTTCTGCGCCACGGACGACCAGGCCTTCGGTGTGCTGCGGGCCGCGCGTGAGCTGCGCATCGACGTGCCGGGCGAGCTGGCGGTGGCGGGCTTCGACGACGTGAAGGAGGCGGGTCTCACCGATCCGCCGCTGACCACGGTCTACTCCGACCGTCCGGCGATGGCCCGGGCGGCCGTGGACCTGGTGCTGGACGACGCGCTGCGGGTCTCCGGATCGCGGCGGGAGCGGCTGAAGCAGTTCCCGTCCGCGCTGGTGGTCCGGCGCTCCTGCGGCTGCGGGGAGCCCTCCGCGTCCGCCTGACCCGCTTGCCGCTTGCCCGCTTGCCCCCTTGCCCGCTGCGGCCTTTACAGCGGGCATACGCGGTTCTTCCGGGCTTCTCAGGACGTACTCAGGCCGTTCTCATCTTCGCGGCCCAGCCTGATGGACATGACGGAGAACCTTCGCCCGAGCGGCGCGCACTCGACGGACCAGGACCCGACCTCGTACCCGTACGCCTCCCCGTCCGCGTATGACGGCACGGCGTACAGCAGCGCTACGGGCGGTTACCCGCCGCCGCCCCCGTACGCCCCGGCCACCGGCCGGCGCAAGGCGAAGCGGCCGGTGGCGCTGCTGGCGGCGGTGGCGATCGCGGCGGGCGTGATCGGGGGCGGCACCGCCACCCTCGTCGGCCAGTTCAACGGCCGGGACTCCGCCGCCACCGGTTCGGGCGGCGCGGTCAACGGCACCACCGTCTCGCAGAGCAGCAAGGGCACCGTGGCGGGCGTCGCGGAGGCCGTCTCGCCCGCGATCGTGGAGATCGGCGCGGCCTCGTCGGCGGGCAAGTCCACCGGATCGGGTGTGGTGATCACCGAGGACGGCGAGATCGTCACCAACAACCACGTCATCTCGGGCGCGCAGCAGATCCAGGTCACCCTTTCCACCGGCAAGACCTACACCGCCGACGTCGTGGGCACCGACCCCGACAAGGACCTGGCGCTCATCAAGCTCCGGGACGCGAGCGGCCTGAAGACGGCGACGCTGGGCGACTCCTCCAAGGTCAAGGTCGGCGAGGAGGTCGTGGCGATCGGCTCGCCCGAGGGCCTCACCGGCACCGTCACCAGCGGCATCGTCTCCGCGCTCGACCGGGACGTGACCGTCGCCAAGGACGACTCCGGCAGCTCCGGGCAGGGGCAGGACCAGGGCCAAGGCCGGCAGGGCGGCGGCCAGGAGTGGCCGTTCGAGTTCGGCGGTCAGCAGTTCAACGGCGACACGGGCGAGGAGACCACCACGTACAAGGCGCTCCAGACCGACGCGTCGCTCAACCCCGGCAACTCCGGCGGTGCGCTGATCAACATGGACGGCGAGATCATCGGCATCAACTCCGCGATGTACGCGCCGAGTTCCTCGGCCGCGGGCAGCGGTTCCTCGGCGGGCAGCGTGGGCCTCGGCTTCGCGATCCCGGTGAACACGCTCAAGGCCGACCTGGACACCCTGCGCGCGGGGAACGGCTCCTGACCGTGCAAGGCTGAGAGCGCCCCCGCAGGGCGGACGGACCCAGGTCGACACGAGAAGAGGACGAGACAGCGATGAGCCCCGCCGAAGACGATCCCCAGCGCATCCTGATCGTCGACGACGAGCCGGCCGTGCGCGAGGCGCTGCGGCGCAGCCTCGCCTTCGAGGGGTACGGGACGCAGGTCGCGGTCGACGGGTACGACGCCCTGGCGATGACCGAGGCGTACGCCCCCGACCTCATCGTCCTGGACATCCAGATGCCCCGGATGGACGGGCTCACCGCCGCCCGCCGCATCCGGGCCACCGGCTCCACCACCCCCATCCTGATGCTCACCGCCCGCGACACCGTCGGGGACCGGGTCACCGGACTCGACGCCGGGGCGGACGACTACCTGGTCAAGCCGTTCGAGCTGGACGAGCTGTTCGCCCGGATCCGCGCCCTGCTGCGCCGCAGCTCGTACGCGTCGGCAGCGGCGGCGGGCGCGGAGGTCCCCGACGACGACGTGCTGTCTTTCGGGGACCTGCGGATGGACCTGGCGACCCGCGAGGTCACGAGGGGCGAGCGCCGGGTCGAGCTGACCCGCACCGAGTTCACCCTGCTGGAGATGTTCCTCTCCCACCCCCGCCAGGTGCTGACCCGGGAACAGATCCTCAAGGCCGTCTGGGGCTTCGACTTCGAACCGAGCTCCAACTCCCTGGACGTGTACGTGATGTACCTGCGCCGCAAGACGGAGGCGGGCGGTGAGCCGCGCCTCGTCCACACGGTGCGCGGGGTGGGCTACGCCCTGCGTACGGGCGGGAGCGGGGAGGCGTGAGCGGGGGTACGCCCGTCACGGACGGGCGGGAGCAGGGCGGCGTCGGCGGATCGACGCCCATCGCGGACGGGCGGGGTCGGCGGGGCGGGGGTCCGCTGCGCCGGTTCCGGGCGCTGCCGCTGCGCTCCCGGCTGGCCCTGCTGGTGGCCACGGCGGTCGCGGTGGCGGTCGCGGCGGTCGCGGTGGCGTGCTGGTTCGTGACCCGGGAGCAGCTGGAGGACCAGCTCGACGACTCGCTGCGCAACGCGAAGATGGACAACGCGCCGATGCGCGACCTGCTGTCCTCGTGCCTGAGCGGCGGGCAGCTGCCCGCCCAGGAGTTCCCCGGCCAGTACACGGTGCAGATCGTCGCGGCGAACGGCGACTACTGCACGGCCCCGAACACGACGCCCGTCCCCGCCCAGCCCAGCGACATCGCGGTGGCGGCGGGGCGGAAGGCCGACGCCCTGCACACGACGGAGAACGACCGCGGAGAGGACATGCGGGTCTACACCCGCAAGCTGCCGCCGGTGGTCAGCTCCGGCCAGGCCAACAACGAGCTGGCCGTCTCGGTGGCCCGCCCGCTCAGCGAGATCGACGCACCGCTGTCCACGCTCGCCTGGGTGCTGGCCCTGGTCGGCGGCATCGGCGTCGTCGGCGCGGGCGCGGCCGGGCTGTGGGTGGCGCGGGCGGGCCTGCGCCCGGTGGACGAGCTGACGGAGGCGGTCGAACACGTGGCGCGCACGGAGGACTTGACCGTCCGCATCCCCGTCGACGGCGAGGACGAGATCGCCCGGCTGTCGAACTCCTTCAACTCGATGGCCGCCCAGCTCGCCTCCTCCCGCGACCGCCAGTCCCAGCTGATCGCGGACGCGGGCCACGAGCTGCGCACCCCGCTGACCTCGCTGCGGACGAACGTGGAGCTGCTGGCCCGCAGCGACGAGACGGGCCGGGTGATCCCGCCGGAGGACCGCAAGGCGCTGATGGCGTCGGTGAAGGCGCAGATGACGGAGCTGGCCGCGCTGATCGGCGACCTCCAGGAGCTGGCCCGCCCGGACGCGGCCGAGCCGGGCCCGCTCCAGGTGGTGGCCCTGCACGAGGTCGCCCGCTCCGCCCTGCGCCGCGCCCGCCTGCGCGGCCCGGAGCTGACGGTCACGGAGGACCTGGCCCCCTGGTACGTACGGGCGGAGCCGGCGGCGCTGGAGCGGGCGATCGTCAACGTCCTGGACAACGCGGTGAAGTTCAGCCCGCCGCGCGCCACGATCGACGTGCGGCTGCACCGGGGCGAGCTGACGGTGCGGGACCGGGGCCCCGGCATCCCCGCCGAGGAACTCCCCCACGTCTTCGAACGCTTCTGGCGCTCCCCGACCGCCCGCCAGCTCCCCGGCTCGGGCCTGGGCCTGTCCATCGTGGCCCGTACGGTGCACCAGGCGGGCGGCACGATCGCCCTGCGCCCGGCCCCGGACGGGGGCCCCGGCACGGTGGCGGCGCTGACGCTGCCGGGAGCGCCGACGCCGCCGCCGGAGATGTGAGGGGCGGGGCTCACCCCACCGGGTTGTGCCGGATCAGTGACTCGACGAGCCCGGACCGCTGGTTCGGGTAGTCCAGCGGGACGATGCCGAGCCCGGTCCACCCGGCGGTCTCCGCGCGCCCCAGGAAGGAGTGCACCTGCGGGTTGAGCCGGTCGGCGTTCCAGCGGGGCGGCATCAGGGCGGCGGTGGAGACGTAGTTCATGTAGAACTTGCCCGGCTGCGCGGCCGCCTTGCGGAACTGGGCTTCGATCTTCGGGTACTTGGCGAACGGCTCCGCCATGTAGTCGTCCTGGATGTCGAAGAGCGCCGGGTCCGCGTACCGGACCCCGGGCAGACCGCCGTTGTCCGCGAGCAGCACCACCTTGCCGCGGGCCCCGCCGAGGTCGGGGAGGGTGGAGTCGAGGCGGAACAGCGACCGCCAGCCCCGCCGGTCGAGGTAGTCGTCGAAGACCGCCCGGAACGCGGCGTCGCTCGCGGAGGAGTGCTCCTGCTTGACCCTCATCAGCACGGTCTCGGTCGGGCGGGTGGCGAGGAAGTCCCGGCAGGCGATGAGGACATCGCCGAACATCATGTTCTGGAACGACGCCCCGTGGTGGATCGCGAACGAGCCGTCGATGAGCCGGCATCGTACGTCGAGGAAGCGGATTCCGCTGCTCAACTGCTGCGCGATCGTGGTGTTCTGACATTCCGACCAGGGCCCTCCGAACCGGGCCCCCGAGTCGTGCGTCCCCGGGATCGTCAGCCGCTGGAGCGCGGTGCCGTCGGGCAGGGCGGCCATCCAGTCCTGCGTCCCCCGGACCGCCCGGGCCTTCTCCCGCGTGGCGGCGACGGCGGGTGCCGCACCGACGATCGCGGTGGCGGACACGGCGAGGGCACCGGCCAGAAAGCCTCTGCGGGAGGGCCGGGACGAGGACGCGGACTCGGGCGTGCACACGGGGCTGGACATGCGGGGTGCCTCCAAGGGCCGTGGGGGGTCGGACCGGGCCGGGCCTGACCGGGCGGTAACCCTTGGATTCTGTCGGGTGCACGTCACGCAGAAAAGGGGGCGTGCACCCCCCGTCCGGCGACGGAGGGCCGCGCCGAGGTGAACGGAATACCGCGGAACGGAATATTCAATATGTCGCCGACCGGAATTACCGAAGCCACATAAAAAGATTGCCGGAAATAGCGAAAAACCCTTATTCTGGGCCCACTTGACCGGCCCATTCGACCGGCACCGCCGCGGAGAAAGGCGATTTCCGGCAATCCCACGAGCAGCGGCCGGCGTCTTCACTTCCCTCCGTCGCGGAATCCATCGACACCATGCGAGGAAGACCTGTGCGACGTATGACCTCTGCCCTGCTTTCCCTGAGCGCCCTGCTGGCCGCCTCCGCCCTTGCTGCGCCTGCGGCGGGCGCCGCACCGAGGAACGACAACCCGGCTGCCGCACCTGCCGGGTGGGAGAGGGTGGACGGCGCCGAGCTGGCGAGATTCGCCGGAAGCGACGGGAGAACCGAGGCCCCGGCCGCCACGGGCCGCAGCGCCTCCGCGCAGGCGGACGACTCCGGAACGTTCGCCCTCAAGTCGGCCCGCAACGGAAAGTTCACGGCCACCGAGAAGAACTACGCCGCCCCCAACACCGGTGTCCTGCGGGCGCGTTCCGCCGCGGTGACCGGCGCCTGGGAGGGCTTCGCCTTCGAATGGCACGAGGCCACCCAGACGTACGCGCTGAAGTCCCTGGCGAACAACCGCTATGTCGCGGTCGAGGGGAACTACACCGGCAACGCGCAGAACGTCCTGCGCGCCCGTTCGACCGGCGCGGGCACCTGGGAGCGGTTCACGCTCTACTACAACGAGGACGTGGACCGCTGGGCGCTCCAGTCCGCGCTGAACGGCCGCTTCGTCGCCATGGAGAACAGCTACACGGGCTCGCTCCAGTACGCACTGCGCGCCCGGTCCCTCGAAGTCACCGGCTCCTGGGAGCAGTTCGAGCTCTTCGAGATGGCCGGCTGACAGCACGGCGGGCGGCGGCGCCCGCGGCACCTCAGGCCGCGGTCCCCGCGAGCGCCCCCACCCCCGGCCCGTCCAGGTCGTCGAGCGCCACCCGGCGGCCGGACACGGCCAGGAGCAGGGACAGGGCGGGGCCCGCCACCTCCGGACCCTCCCCGATGGACAGGTCGGCGTCCGTCGCCGTCAGCCGGACGGACGCCACCACCTCCTTCGCCCCGCCGAACGACGCCGGGGTCCGTACCTGGAGGCGCAGCGCCCGGACCACCGCCTCCTGCGGATAGGAGCGGACCAGGCCCACCGCCCGCCGGATGTCCTCGCCGTGCACGACCTCCTCGACCAGCCGGGTGTCGAGCGAGGCCGGAGGCGTGGTCGTCCGCGACACCACCCGGCGCAGCCGCTCCAGCGTCTCCGCGGGCGAGGCCCCTCGCCGGAGCTCCACACCGCGCGCGTTCTGCAGATCGAAGTCGAACCGCGCCCGCACGAGTCCGGCGACGAAGCCGATTCGGGTCGTGAGCGCGGTGTCCACGAGATGGGCGGCCACATCGTGCACGGTCCACCCCGCACAGAGCGACGGCGTCGCCCACCGGTCGGCCTCCAGCCCCGCGAGGTCATCGACCAGCGCCGCGCGCTCGCCATGCACCATGCGCCAGATCCCGCGCTTCTCGTCGCTCTTCACGGCTGCCTCCACTCGACTGCGTCATGACCGGGCCTGCCGTATGAGACCCCGGACGCGCCCGGAACTCATCGCCACCGGGCACCCGGACACGTGATCAATAAAGGTGATCTTGTCCCCCTGTGTCATGAATTCGTAACAGCGCGCAAACAGCACAACTCCTCCGCGTCACGACCTGTCCGACAGGGTGTGACTCACACCACTTCGAGGCGTGAGGAGCCGGGCGCCCGACCAGGCGTCGCGCAGTGAACGCATCAAGAAACCGGGGAACGACATGAACAACATCCGACGGACGGCAGCCATCGGCGCCGCTGTCACCGCCACCGCCTGCGCGGCGGTCGCGCTCGCACCGGCCGCCGTCGCGGCCGAGCCGGCCGCCCAGCGGGCCACCGCGGCACCGAAGGCCGCCGCCGCGCAGTACAACGGGGTCTGCGGCAGCGGCTACGCCGTGGTGAACTCCGCGCAGATCGGCACCAAGGGCACGGTCTTCCTCACGTACAACTCCGCCACCGGCAAGAACTGCGTGGTGACCGTCCGCAACAAGCCCGGAAAGGCCGTGCACATGACGGCCTCGCTCGGCTTCGCCTCGCCCACCACGACGGTCACGGACACGGGGTACTTCACCACGTACGCGGGACCGGTCTACCTCGACGCACGCGGCCTGTGCGTGACCTGGCGCGGGGAGATCTCCGGCGAGGTGGCGGGCAAGAACGGCACCAACTGCGGCTCCCTGGCCGCGAACCGGTGACCGTCCCGCACTGAACGTCAGCGGCCCGCCGTGTGGTGTGCGCACACCACACGGCGGGCCGCGGCGCGTCACTCCCGGGGCCGGGACACGGACCGGGTCCACGTGGAGGAAGGCCGACGCCGCGACCGCGGCACGTCATGGGGCCTCGCGGACGACGCCGTCGGGACACAGGCTCCGGGAAGGTCCGGCGTGGCACAGCGGGGCGGAAGATCGGGGGTGAGCAGTTGGCGTGCGGTCATGGGTCCCACCTGCCGTACGAGGGGAGCCGGTCGGTCTCTCACCAGTGATTCGTAGCCGTACGGCAGGAGGATTGGGCCCGCCCCGCCCGTCAGGTCCCCTGTTCCGGACGGGCGGGGCGGGCCCGGGCTCGGGCAGCCAGGCGCTCAGGCCCCGGCACCGGCTCAGGCGCTCAGGCCCCGCGGCGGCCTCAGGCGCTCATCAGGGAGATCCCCAGCATCCGCGCCCCCTTCTCCGTCCGCGGGCGGTGTTCGCTGCCCGGCGCGAACACGACGTACGCCCCCGGCCCATGGCGCTCCCCGCCGTCGATGACCTCGCCACTCAGGACGAAGTACCGCTCCTCCGTGGTGTGTTCGTCGACCTCGGGCCACTCCGTGCCCGCCGCGAAGTCGATCAGCCAGCCCCGGGCGTACGCCGTGGCCGGCAGCCTTCGGCGCATGATCCCCGGGGCCACCTCGTGCGCCTCGACGTCGTCGACCTGGACGACGGTCTTCAGGTGGCCGGCCTTGTCCGTCCGCGTGTCCTCGCTCATGACTCCACCGTCGCGCGGGACGATCACCCGGGGCGAGTGTCTGCCCTGACATCCTGGGGTACTTTCCTGCCATGCCCGTATCCCGGCATCACCATGTGGTGGCACTGCTCAACGATCCGCAGTCGCCTTTCGAACTCGCCTGTGCGGCCGAGGTGTTCGGCGGCGTCCACACGGAAGCGCCCGCCCGCTACACCTTCGAGGTCTGCGCGCGGCGGCCCGGCCCCCTGCCGACCACCGCCGGTTACCCGCTGCTCGTCGAGAGCGGCCTCGACGCCCTGCGGAGGGCGGACACCGTCGTCGTACCGGGCTGGCAGCCGCCCGGCGGACCGGTGCCGGACGACGTCCTCGACGCGCTGCGGGCGGCCCACCGGCGCGGGGCGCGCACCGTGTCGATCTGCACGGGCGCGTTCGTCCTCGCACAGGCCGGCCTGCTGGACGGGCGGCGCGCGACCACGCACTGGCGGCGGACCGGTCAACTGGCCGCCGACTTCCCCGAGGTGAGCGTCGCCGAGGACGTGCTGTACGTCGACCACGGCGATGTGGCGACCAGCGCGGGAAGCGGCGCGGGCATCGACCTCTGCCTCCACCTCGTACGGTCCGACCTGGGCTCCTCCTACGCCGCCCAGGTGGCCCGGAGCATGGTGCTGCCGCCGCACCGGGACGGCAGCCAGCTCCAGTACGCTCCCCCGCCCACCCCGACGGGCCCGGGCACCGACGCGTCGCTGGCCCCCGTCCTGGAATGGGCCCTGACCCGGCTGGCGGCGGACCTCTCCGTCGGCCGGCTGGCCGCGTACGCCGGGCTCTCCCCCCGCACCTTCGCCCGCCGGTTCGTCCGCCAGGTCGGCGTCAGCCCCGGGCAGTGGCTGCTCCAGCAGCGCATCGACGCGGCCCGGTCCCTGCTGGAGCGGACCGATCTGCCCGTCGAGACGGTCGCGGCCCGGGTGGGCCTGTCGTCGGCGGTCAACCTGCGGCGGCGGTTCCGTACCGCTGTCGGGACGACCCCCGGGGCGTACCGCCGCCTCTTCGGCGAAGCGGGGACGGCCTGACTCCTGACTCCTGACGGAAGGCCACGCTCCGCCCGGCCCGCAGGGTCCGCCGCCGGGCGGAACGCACCACTCCCGCATGGCCTTCGTCACAGCGAAAACACAGAAAGCGTGGGCAACTGCACGCTTTGACGACGTCTGTCCACTCCGCGTGACACCGTCCCGCCCCCGGCCCTCCGGATATTCACCCGTCACCATCACAGAATCCCCATACGATCAACGCAGGCAGCCCGCGTGATCCGTACCGCCGTGGCAGCCGCTCTCTTCCGTGCTCACGCACCCGACGCCTCACCCTCCGCACCGCCGGAACGCCGCTCGCCGCACCGCCGCTCCACCTCCGTCCGGAGCCGACCCAAGGGAACCTGTGAAGATTCGCCGCGTACTCGCCACCGCTGTCGCCCTCGCCGTGACCACCCCCGCCGCGCTGCTCTCCGTGAGCCCCGCGTACGCCGACGCCAAGCCGGCGGCGCAGACGCAGGAGAAGCAGAGCAAGCCGACCATCGAGGAGCTGGAGGAGGCGGCCGCCGAAGCGCAGAAGGCGTACGACAAGGCCGCCCAGGCGAAGGCCGACGGCATCATCGAGACACGGAAGACGCTCGACGAGCTCAGCAACGGCACCCACCCCCTCGCGGTGGCCTTGGCCGCCGCCGAGCAGACCGCCAAGGACGCCGCCGCGGCGAAGGCCACCGCCGACCAGGCCGTGACCGAGGCGAAGGCCGCCCTGGAGGCCCTGCCCGGCACCGCCACGGAGGAGGAGAAGGCCGCCGCCAAGACCGCGCTCGCCGAGGCCGAGGCGACCGCGGCGACAGCCGCCACCGCCCAGACCGCCGCCGACACCGCGGTCACCGAAGCCAACAAGAAGGTCCAGAACGCGCGGGTCGCGGCGGTCAACGCCCAGAGCGTGCTCGACAAGGCGGCGGAGGACGCGCTCGCAGTGAAGGTCGCGGCGGACGCCGCGCTGGCCAAGGCCATCAAGGAGGCCGAAGAGGGCGAGGAGGGTGAGGAAGGCGGGGACTGCGAGCCCGAGCTCGACCTCACCTCCAAGGTCACCGGCCTGCCGGACAAGCTCGTCGCCGGGACGTCCACCGACTTCTCCCTCCGCGTGACCAACGGCTCCGACCGGCACATGGACGAGGTCCTCGCGTTCGTCTCGGTCCACGCGACCGACAAGAGCGGCCTCAAGGACACGGGCAAGTTCTTCCGCCTCCAGTGGTCCACCAAGTCCGCCCCGAAGTGGCAGAACGCCGACGCGGACGACTACATCGACGGCGTGGGCGCGCTGAAGCCCGGAGCGCACGCCGATGTGAAGCTGCGCCTCACCCTCGACAAGGCCACCCCGGCCGGCAACGGCGTCGCGTTCTTCGCGGCCGACTTCTTCAACGAGGACGGCAGCTGCGGCGGAGCGCCCGACCTCGACATGTACGAGTTCGACGTCAAGGCGGCCGGCAGCAAGCCCGGCAAGACGGAGGACGTCAAGCCCTCCACGACCCCGAGGCCCGGCAACACCGGCACCACCCCGCAGGGTTCGGCGTCGGGCACCCCCGCGAGCACCGGCACGAACGGCAGCCTCGCCGCGACGGGTTCGTCCTCCGCCACCACGCCGATCGCCCTCGCGGGCGGTGCGGCTGTGCTGCTCGGCGCGGCGGCGGTGTTCGTCGCCCGCCGCCGGAAGACGGGCTCGGACGCCTGATCGCGAGAGCCCTGGAAGGGTGGTGAGGGGGCGGGGTCCTGCTGTACGGACCCCGCCCCCTCACCCTGTCAGCGGGAGGCTCGGAACCGGCTCCGGTACTCGGTAGGCGTCGCGTTCAACCGCCGCCGGAACGCCCGTACCAGCGTGTCCACGGTCCCGAACCCGCAGACGGACGCGATGCGTTCGAGGGTGGCGTCGGAGGACTCCAGCTCGTTACGGGCCTTCTCGACCCGGACGGACTCGATGTAGGCGTGCGGGGTCATGCCGAGCTCGGTCTTGAAGATCCGGGTCAGGTGGCGGTCGCTGACGTGCGCGTACTCCGCGAGGTCCACGACGGTGAGCCGGCGCCCGATGTTGCGCAGGATGTGGTGCCGGAGATCCTCGATGCGCCGCGTCGCCGAGATCTGCTCCAGCGGAACGCTGAACTGGCTCTGCCCGCTCTGCCGCTTCAGGTACATCACGAGCTGCCGGGCGACGCGCAGCGCGACGGCCTCGCCGAGGTCGTCGGCGATCAGGGCGAGCGAGAGATCGAGGCAGGCGCTGATCCCGGCCCCCGTCCACACATCGCCCTCGCGGATGAAGATCGGGTCGGCGTCGACCTCGATCTCCGGGTGCTCGTCGGCCAGTTGCCGCGCGGTCGACCAGTGCGTGGTGGCGCGCTTGCCGTCGAGCAGCCCGGCGGCGGCCAGCAGATGCGCCCCGACGCAGACGGAGGTGGTCCGCCGCGTCCGCGCGGCGAGCGTCTTCACCCGTTCCACCAGCTCGGGATCGACGAGGGCGTGCACGCGCCGCTCACTGCCGACCTCCACCGAACCGGGCACGATGAGGGTGTCGATGCTCCGCCCGGCGGCCTCGTCGAAGGTGAGATCCGGCAGGATGCGCACCCCGGCCCCGGTGGTGACGGGCTCCAACGTCTCGGCAGCCAGGACGACTTCGTATCCGGCGGCGTCGTCGCTCTCGCGCCGGGCGAGCGAGAAGACCTCCGGGGGCCCGGTGACGTCGAGCAGGTCGACGCCGTCGAAGAGCACGATGACGACGAGCCGTCGGACGGTATCCATGGCTGCCCTCCTGACTTCGCTTCCCTCGCCCCCATGTCGGTATCTGCATGTTAGACGTCATTGTGGACATGCGGGCCGGCTCCTAGCGTGGAGAACAGCTCGCCGCACGGAACGGGGCGAGCACTTCCCCGACGTACGACGACTCCCGAGGCGGCACACCCATGTCCCGAACCACCCTGCGCGAACTCAACGGCTTCGACGCGACCCCGGCCACGCTGACCGGCTCGACGCTGATCCTCGTCGACTTCCAGAACACCTACACCCGTGGCGTGATGGAACTCGACGGCTGGCAGCACTCGTTGGACGCCGCCGCACACCTGCTGGCCCGGGCCCGCGAGGCGGGGACGAAGGTCGTGCACGTCATCAACGACGGCGGCGAGGGAACCCCGTACGACATCCGGGCCGAGATCGGCCAGATCCACCCGGCGGTCGCCCCGGCCGCCGGAGAGCCCGTCGTCGTCAAGCAGGCCCCGAACGCCTTCCACGGCACGGACCTCGGCGAGCATGTGCCCGAGGGCCAGGACGTGATCATCGCGGGCTGGATGACGCACATGTGCGTGACGTTCACCGCCGAGGGCGCATTCCTGCGCGGCAACCGCCCCACGGTCGTCGCCGACGCCTGCGCGACGAGATCCCTGCCGGTCCTCGGGTCCGACCTCGACGCCGCCCAGGTGCACGACGGGGCCCTGGCCACCATCGGCGACCTGTACGGGGTGGTCGTTCCGGCGCACACGTCCCTCAAGTAGTCGAGGCGTTCGCGACCGTGCAGAGGGCGGCGGGCGAGAGGGGGGCCGGCTTCCGCCTTGCGCCGAGGTACCTCATCAAAGGGGACGCGAGGGCGGCCCGGCCCTCCCTAGAACGCTGATCGGGCACGGGCGGCCCTCAGCTGTTCGGCCAGGGCAGGGATGGCACCTCCGAAGCGCTCCGCGCCCCGCTGTCACTCGCGCGGGGCCGGGGCGGCGTCACCTCACGAGCGGCCGCCCCCGAACCCGTACCCGGTCAGCAGACTCCGTACGTCCGCCAGAGACGCCACGCACACACGCGTCTGCCCCAGCGCCTCTTCCGTGTGCGTCGTCGTCAGGCCGACGGCGATACAGCCGGCCGCCACCGCCGCCTGGATGCCCGCGGGCGCGTCCTCCACGACCAGGCACTCCGATGCGGGGACCCCGAGGCGGGACGCGGCCAGGGCGAAGCAGTCCGGGGCGGGCTTCGCTTGGTGTACGTCGCTGCCGTAGACCTGTACGGCGGGGAGAGCCAGGCCCGTTGCGGCGAACCTGGCCTCCACGAAGTCCCGGGCGCCGGAGGTCACGATGGCCCACGGGCTGCCGGACAGCGACTCCAGGAGCTCGCGAGCTCCTTCGACCGGCTGGATGTCGTCCATCTCCTGGGCCAACAGTCGGTCGAGCGACCTCCGTTCGGCCGCCGGGTCCAGATGCGCGGCCACGTCCCTCACCGTGTCCTCGCGACGCCGCCCGAACGTCAGCTCCCACACCTTCTCGGGGTCCAGACCTCGCGCCGCCGACCACGCGTCCCAGACCCTGCGGTGCGCGGCCGCCGAGTCCAGCAGGACCCCGTCCACGTCGAAGAGCACGGCAGTGATTCTCATACCGTGCATGCTCGCAGAGGTCTAATTGAGCTTGTAGGAGCAGGGCTTGACCGAGCCTTCCTTGCCCCTTGCCGATGGATCTCGTCTCGCCATGTGCGAAGCCCCTACCGCGTCGCGCGCCGCCACGACCCGGTAATCCCCCGTAAAGCCCCCACCGGATCGTTCGCCACCGCGACGCGGTGAGGCGCGATGTCAACTACTAAAGAACCAAGAGAAATAACCCAACCCAACCCAACCCGACCCGGTGGGAACCTGACGGCGCCCGAGGGCGTGGGCGGACCCCGGAGGGCTTTCGCGGCTTCGTCACTCACACGGGTGACATTTCCCAACTCAGCTCGCTTTTGGGCGGGTTGCCAGGCATATGCTCACGCCAGACCACAACCCGTATACGTCGGCCCTCGACCGGGAGTGCAATCCCAACCGAGGGCCTGGCCACCTAGGAAGATTCAGCCTTCCCGATGGATACCCAGCAGAGTACTGCCCTCACCCGCGCCCTGGCGGAGGTTCCCGGACCTCTTCCCACCTCCGGCGTCATCCACATCATCATCCCGCACAACGACCGCTTCACTGTCGTCGGCAACCACCTCGCCCAGCACCCCGACCTCAGCTGCACCGCCGTCGGGATCGCCGTACGCATCCAGTCCCTGCCCCAAGGGACCGAGATCAGCATCAAGGCACTCACCGCCCGCTGCCGGGAAGGCGAGAAGCGCATCGCCGCCGCCCTGCGCGAACTCGAAGCACACGGCTACCTGCAACGCTTCCGCCACCGGCTGCCCGGCCAGAAGGTCATCACCCGCACCGTCTTCTGCAACCAGCCCGCCGCGCTGCTGCGCCCTCGAAGCCAGGCGCCCGTAGCGGCTCCGGTCCCCGCACCGGTGACGGTCCCCGCATCGGTGCCGGTCCCCGTAACTGCACAGCCCCCGGCGCAGACTCAAGCGCAGCCCCAAGCTCATACGCCGGGGCCGGACTCACAGCCGGAGCCGGAACCGGCGCCCGCCCCACCCTTCGTACCGCTCGTACCGCCCCCGACCGCCCCCAAGCCGCCGCGCCCGCCCCTCCCCCAGCCCGGCACCCTCACCCCCGAGCTCGGCCGCTCCGCCACCGCGCTCCTCAGCGATCTACGCCGCCACGCACCCGAGTTCACGCTCTCCGAGGGCGACATCCACCACCTCGCGCCCGCAGTCGCCACCTGGCTCGAACGCGACGCGCACCCCGACACCATCCGCCGTACCCTCACCGACGATCTGCCGCAGCCCCTCCGCCACCCCGTCAAACTGCTCAAGCACCGACTGACCGCCCTGCTGCCCCCACCGCTCCCCGGCGCATGCGACCTCGCGGCTCCCGCCCGGCCCCGCGTGGTCGTCACGCCCTTCCAGACCTGCGACGACTGCGACCGCGCCTTCCGCTCACCCGACCCCGGCCACTGCCGCGACTGCCGCGAAACCCGCGAGCATCGAGGCGAGGGCGTACGCGTCGCCGCCTGATCCGCGGACCCGCCCTAGCGCCCCTGCTCCCGCAGCCTCCGCCGCATGCGCGAGGCGGGGATCGCGAGGGCCAGCAGGACCGGGATCCCGGCGGCGATACCGACCCAGAGGACGAGGGCGAGGTAGCCATAGGCCGCGTTCCTCGTGTCCTGGTCCGCCCGTACGAGGAAGACGACACTCACCACGAGCGCCACCGCCATGAGGGCCCCCACGACGATCGCGGACCAGGTGAGGATTCCCGCCCGACGGCGGTAGTCGGCGGTGATCTCCCGGGGCTGGGGCGGCACGAACCCCCAGGGAACACTGGGCGCACCGGGCGTGTGGGGTCGGTGAGGTGGCGGGGGCGGCTGCTGGGCGGACATGGGCCCAGTTCTACGCCGCGCCGCCCCCGAACACCACCCCGTCCTGGTTCGCGTACCCAAGAGGGGCAAGCGAGAAGGGGCGGCCGGCCCGCAGGCCCGCCGCCCCTCATGCACCGGGGAGTTACTGGATGACCGTGATCCGGTCCGTCGCCGGCGGGGCCAGCGGGGCGGTGGCCGTGGAGTGGGCCGCCAGGTAGGCGTTGAACAGGTCCAGGTCGGACGCGCCGACCAGCTTGTTCGTGCCCTGGCCGAGGGCCGGGAAGCCGTCGCCGCCGCCCGCGAGGAACTCGTTCATCGCGACGCGATAGGTACGCGCCGGGTCGATCGCCTCGCCGTTCAGCTTGATGGTGCCGGCGACCACGCGGTTCGCGCCGCTCTTCGTCAGGTCGAGCGTGTAGGTGAGGCCCTTGGAGACCTGGAGGATCTTCGGGCTGGCCTCGTTGGGCCCGCTGACCTGCTGCTGGAGCGCGGTGACCAACTGGGCGCCGGTCAGGTCGACGACGTTCATCATGTTGGTGAACGGCTGCACGGTGAACGCCTCGCCGTAGGTGACGACCCCGTCGCCCTCACTGCCGGACGCCTTGTGCACCAGGTCCGCGCGGATACCGCCCGGGTTCATGAACGCGACTTCCGCGCCGCCCTTGTCGGCCGGGGCGAGGCCTTCGAGCTGGGCGTCGGCGATGACGTTGCCGAGCGGCTTCTCGGGGGCCGTGGAGCCGCGGCCGTTGATGTCGGCGCTGATCCAGCCCTGCGGCTTGTTCGCAATCGGGGCCGCGAGCTTGTTCCAGCGGTCGATCAGGCGGGTCATGTCGGGGGCCTTGGGCTGGTCCCGGGTCACGATGTGGTTCGCGGACTTCACCGACGTACGGACGATGTCGTTCGTGCGGCGGTCGTAGGTCAGCGTGGTGTCCGTGTACAGCTTGCCGAACGACGACGCCGACGTGACCATGCGCGGCTTGCCGGAAGGGTCCGGGACCGTGCACACGTACGCCTGGTGGGTGTGGCCCGTCACCAGGGCGTCCACCTTCGGCGTGATGCCCTTGGCGATGTCGACGATCGGGCCGGAGATGCCGTCGCCCGCGCCGGGGCTGTCGCAGTCGTAGTTGTACGAGGTGGAGGCCGGGGCCCCGCCCTCGTGGATCAGGGCCACGATCGACTTGACGCCCTTGCGGTCCAGCTCGCGGGCGTACTTGTTGATCGTCTCGACCTCGTCGTGGAACTTCAGGCCCTTGACGCCGTTGGCCGTGACGATGTCCGGGGTGCCCTCCAGGGTCACTCCGATGAAGCCGATCTTGACGCCGTTCTTCTTCCAGACGGTGTACGGCTTCAGCAGCGGCTTGCCGGTCTTCTCCTTGGTCACGTTGGCCGCGAGGTAGGGGAAGTCCGCTCCCTTGAACTTCTTGCCCTTCTCGTAACACCCCTCGACCGGGTGGCAGCCGCCGTTCTGGAGGCGGGCCAGCTCGGTGGCGCCCTCGTCGAACTCGTGGTTGCCGACCGCCGTGACGTCCAGGTCGAGACCGTTCAGCGCCTCGATCGTCGGCTCGTCGTGGAAGAGGCCCGACAGCAGCGGACTCGCGCCGACCATGTCACCGCCGGCCGCCGTGACGGAGTACGGGTTGCCCTTGCGCGCGGTGCGCAGCGAGGTCGCCAGGTACTCGACGCCACCGGCCGGGATCGCCTTCACCGTGCCGTCGGGCTGCGTCTCCGAGACGTTGCCCGCCGAACCGGCCGGCGGCTCCAGGTTGCCGTGCAGGTCGTTGAACGACAGCAACTGCACGTCGACGGTACGGGGCTTGTGGCCGTGCCCGTGTCCGCCGCCGTGCCCGTGGCCCCGGTCATGGGCCCCGGCCGGCATCGCGGCGACGAGCGCGCCCACGGTGGCCAGACCGGCCGCGGCGGCGAGCACCCGCCGGGACGCGCGGTTCTTCTGTGGAGTCGCTGACATCGGTCCCCTTGTGTGTCAGTTCAGTGGTGTCAGTACTGCATCCTGCGAGCCGCAGCCTAGAGTCAACGCGCGTAGCGCAACAGGTGTTCGGGGTTACGGACTGGTTGCCATCCGGCCACATGGCTCCGAATGGCTCCTTTGCGTGCCGCAGAGGGCCGAACTCCCCGCCGAAGGGGCCCGTCCGCGTACCCGCCCCGCCACAGGCGCCCCGGCCGCGCACCCGCCGCGCCGCCACCGGGCGCACCCTCGCCGTACGCTCGGAGGCATGACGACTGACGCACCCCTCCCCGCTCCCGGACGCGAGATTCAGGCCCTCGACGCACTCGACCCCGCACAGGCCGAGGCCGTCCTCGCCCTGCTCGCCGAGGCGGCCGCGTCCGACGGCCGGCAGGCGGTCTCCGAGCAGGGCAGGCTCCGGATCCGGGGCGGACACCGCGACGGCGTACGGCACTTCCTCCTCACCGTCGACGGCACGCTCGCCGGATACGCCCAGCTGGAGGACACCGATCCGGTCGAGGCCCCGGCCGCCGAGCTGGTCGTCCACCCCGACCGGCGCGGCAACGGACACGGCCGGGCGATCGGCGCCGCCCTCCTCGCCGCGACCGGCAAGCGGCTGCGGGTCTGGGCGCACGGCGGCACCTCCGCGGCCCGCCACCTGGCCCAGGTGCTCGGCCTCTCCCTCTTCCGCGAACTGCGCCAGCTGCGGCGGAGCCTGATCCCGCTCGACCTCGCCGAGCCGGTCCTGCCCGAGGGCGTCACCGTACGGACCTTCGAGCCGGGGCGGGACGACGCCGCCTGGCTCGCCGTGAACCGCGCCGCCTTTGCCCATCACCCGGAGCAGGGGTCGCTGACCCAGCAGGACCTGGACGACCGCAAGGCCGAGCCCTGGTTCGACCCGAAGGGCTTCTTCCTGGCCGAGCGGGACGGGGAGATCGTCGGCTTCCACTGGACGAAGGTGCACGCCGAGGAGCAGGTCGGCGAGGTGTACGTCGTCGGGGTGCTGCCCGAGGCCCAGGGCGGGGGCCTCGGCAAGGCGCTGACCTCGATCGGCCTGCACCACCTGGCCGCCCAGGCGCTGCCCACCGCGATGCTCTACGTGGACGCGGACAACACGGCGGCCGTGACGGTGTACGAGCGCATCGGCTTCACCACGCACGAGGTGGACCTGATGTACCGCACGGAGTCCTGAGGCCTCATGTACCGCGCGGAGTCCTGAGGCCTCTCGCCACAACAGCTTCCAGAGCGTCGACGCCACAGAAGTAGCTCGTCCGACTCGGCAGAAAATCTATCGTGGCGGGAGTAGACATCCACCTCTCGGCGGGGTTAACGTTTTCCTCGTAGCCGGAAGAAAAGAGGGCACGGCAGACACGAACTGCCGTGCAAGCAGGTCAGAGCAGTAAGCGGAACGGCAGTGGAGCGAGGGAGCCGGAAACGGTGGGTTCCCCCACTGGCTGCCGGGCCGGGCGGCCCCAGGGGCCGCATGCAGTACCGCAACATCCGCAGTACCGAGCAGTACCCGCAGTACCCGCAGTACCCGCAGTACCGAAAGAGTGAAACCGAACGAGGTAAGGAGCAGACGCCATCAGGATCGCCCGGGCGAGGAGGATTCCGCTCGGGTACCGCAGAGACCCCGGAACGGAAGGTGGTCCCCGGTCACGCATTCGCGATCCCCGCTTCCCCGCCCCCTCGGGCGGACCGGCGGAACAGATGAGCCGGCACAGTCGGCCGGCAGATGGTGTTGAAAGCTCGGGGCCCGAGCACCGCGAGGTGCTCGGGCCCCCCGACGTGTCCCCGAAAGAAGAGGTGCTATGCCCCCTCGCAGTACCCGCCCCGCCGACAAGTTCGACGATGACGACTACCCCGCCTACACCATGGGCCGGGCCGCCGAGATGCTCGGCACCACCCCCGCCTTCCTCCGCACGCTCGGCGAGAACCGCCTGATCACCCCGCTGCGCTCCGACGGAGGCCACCGCCGTTACTCCCGCTACCAGCTGCGCATCGCGGCCCGCGCCCGTGAACTGGTCGACCAGGGCACGAAGATCGAGGACGCCTGCCGCATCGTCGTCCTCGAGGACCAGCTGGAAGAGGCACAGCGCATCAACGAGGAGCTGCGGGCCGACCGCACCCCGGCCCCGCCGGCCGCGTAACCGCGCATCCGCGCAGCGCCCGGCCGGCTGCCCGACAAGCTCTTCTCCGAACGCCTCCCGGGGCGGCGTCACTTGACGCCGCCCCTTCTTTGCACCACCCTTTCACTACTCAATTAGTGAAAGGGTGGTTCTGCGCATGGCAGCCGAGTCCGCAGCGGTCGAGTTCCGTATCGACCGGCGCAGCGGCGTCGCCACCTACCTCCAGATCGTCCAGCAGACGAAGCAGGCCCTGCGCCTGGGCGTGCTCGAACCGGGCGACCGGCTGCCGACCGCCCGCGAGGTCGTGGCAGCCACCGCGATCAACCCGAACACCGTCCTCAAGGCCTACCGGGAGCTCGAGCGCGAAGGGCTCGTCGAGGCCCGCCGGGGGCTCGGCACCTTCGTCCGCCGGACGCTGGGCGGCGCGCCTGACGCGACCGCCGCCGACGCGCCCCTGCGCACCGAACTCGCCGACTGGGCCCGCCGGGCCCGGGCGGCCGGGCTGGAGAAGGACGACGTCGGCGCGCTCTTCACCGCCGTACTGGACAGCACGTACAGCACGAACGGCACCGAATCCGCGGGCCGTTCACACAAGGGGGACCAGGAACGATGACCGGCGTCGCGATCGAGGCACACGGCCTCGGAAAGACCTACGGGCGCAGAGGCGGCGGCCACCGCGCCCTGCACGACTGCTCGTTCCGGCTGCCCGCCGGACGTGTCTGCGCCCTCGTCGGGCCCAACGGCGCGGGAAAGTCCACTCTGTTGAACCTGGCGGCCGGTCTGGACCGCCCCGGCGCCGGGTCCCTCGCCGTCCTCGGCTCCACCGAGCCCGCCGCCGTCCGCGACCGGATCGCATACGTCGCTCAGGACAAGCCGCTGTACCCGCAGCTCACCGTCGCGGACACGCTCTGGGCCGGAGCGGAGCTGAACCCCGGGCGCTGGGACCGCACCACCGCCGACCGGATCGCCGGAACGCTGCCGCGCGCCGCCCGCGTCCGTACGCTCTCCGGCGGGCAGCGCACCCGGCTCGCGCTGGCCCTCGCGCTCGGCAAGCGGCCCGAACTGATGCTGCTGGACGAGCCGATGGCCGACCTCGACCCGCTCGCCCGGCATGAGCTGATGGGCGTCCTGATGGCGGAGACCGCCGAGCACGGCACCACGATCGTGATGTCCTCGCACATCCTCACCGAGCTGGAGGGCGCCTGCGACTACCTCCTGTTCGTCGACGGCGGACGCGTCCGGCTCGGCGGCGAGGCCGACGACATCGTCGACGCGCACGCCCTGCTCACCGGCCAGGCCCGCGATCTGGCCCCGCACACCGTCGTCGAGTCCCGGACGACGGGGCGCCAACTCACCGCGCTCGTCAGAAAGGAGGGCCCCGTGGACACCGCCGCCTGGGCCGTCACCCAGCCCTCCCTGGAGGAGCTGCTGCTCGCCCACCTCCGCTCACCGGAGGCTCCGCCGCTGCTGACGCCGAGCGCGAGCCCCGTCCCGGGCGCGGTCCGCGAGGAGGTGGCGTCCGCGTGAGCACCCTCACCCGCCCGAGGACCGACGCCGTCGCCACGGCCCCCACCACCTTGCGCGGGCCTGTCCGGGTGCTGCTGCGCGTGCACCGCAAGGCCCTGTGGGCGGCGGGCGCCCTGCTCGTCCTCGGCATCGGCATCGTCGTCGCGCTCCGTGTCTGGATGGCCTCCGCGAAGGAGCTGTGCGCGGACGGCGACATGACACCCTGCGGAGGCAGCTACCTGCCCAGCTACGCCCGTACATCCACCGAGCTCTTCCTGTCCGACGGCGGCACGGTACTGCTCCTGCTGGCCGGGCTCATCGGTGTCTTCGTCGCCGGACCGCTGATCGCCCGCGAACTGGAGAGCGGCACCTTCCGGCTGGCCTGGGCGCAGTCCGTCTCCCCCGCCCACTGGCTCGCTGCCCGGCTGGCCGTGCCCGCCGCGCTGGCGGTCGTCGGACTGACGGTCCTGATCGCCGTCTACCGCTGGGGGCTGTGGGCGCTCCGCGGATACCCGTACTCGCACCTGACCACCTGGCACGGCTCCGGCATCTTCCCCGGCACCGGGCCCGCCCTGCTCGGCTTCGCGCTGCTGGCGGTGGCGGTGGGCGGGCTGTGCGCGGTGCTCGTCCGCCGAACGCTGCTGTCCATGTCCCTCACCGCGCTCGCCCTCGGGACGGTCGCCCTCGGCCTGGGCAAGAGGCGTTACGAACTGTGGCCACACATCCTCCGTCAGGGTCGAGGCCCCCAGGCGGTCAGCCCGGGCGACTGGCACCTCGATTACGGCATGCTCACTGCGTCGGGCCACAGGCTGTACTGGCAGGACTGCTTCGACACCGGCATGGTGGAGGACGCCAGGGCCTGTATGCGTGCCCGGGGCGCCGTCGACCACTTCACCGAGGTCCACCCCGCCTCCCACTACTGGCCCCTCCAGCTCGTAGAGACCGGCATCCTCCTCGCCCTCGCCGCCCTCGCCGTGTTCGCCGCCTTCCGGGTCCTGCGCCGCCTGCACGGCTGAGCGGGAACTCCGGCGAGACCCGTCGTCCGGGCCCCACACGGGGTGGGCCCGGACGACGAACACGTACAGTGACCGCGAGACCCACCCGCAGGCACACCGCTTCCTGTACGTCATGTCGCCGTTACCGGCCATTCAGACGCTCTTGCGACCCTCGCGGGATGCAGCCAGCTGTGCCCGCCCCCCGCCGCAACGGGAGAGCCCGTGACCCGGGGTTTCCCGGGCCTTCCGCGATCTTTCCGGGCTCCGACGCGCCTGAGGGGCGTTCCGCGCGGAACAATAGGTCCATGAGCCAGCAGCCCAGCTCCGAGGTCCCCGTCCAGCCCGCCGCCCAGCCGTCGGTCGGCTCGCTCGCCGCGCACCGGCCGCACGCCACCCCGGCGTCCAACGGGGTCAGCTTCTCCACCGCCGCCGACCTGGATCCCGACCTCGACGCCGACGCGGACGCCTACGAGCCCGACCGGGACGGCGACGAACTGCCCCAGGGGCGTTTCCTGGACCGCGAACGCAGCTGGCTCGCGTTCAACGAACGGGTCCTGGAGCTGGCCGAGGACCCGGCCACGCCCATCCTGGAGCGGGCCAACTTCCTCGCGATCTTCGCCTCGAACCTGGACGAGTTCTTCATGGTCCGGGTGGCCGGTCTCAAGCGCCGCATCGCCACCGGCGTCGCCACCCGCTCCGCCTCCGGCCTCCAGCCCCGCGAGGTCCTGGACCTCATCTGGACCCGCTCGCGCGAGCTCATGGCCCGGCACGCCGCCTGCTTCCAGCAGGACATCGCCCCCGACCTGTCCGACGAGGGCATCCAGCTGATCCGCTGGCCGGACCTGACCGAGAAGGAGCAGGCCCGCCTGTTCACCTTCTTCCGGCAGCGCGTCTTCCCGGTCCTGACCCCGCTGGCCGTCGACCCCGCGCACCCCTTCCCGTACATCTCCGGGCTCTCCCTCAACCTCGCCGTCGTCGTCCGCAACCCGGTCAGCGGCCACCGCCACTTCGCCCGGGTCAAGGTCCCGCCGCTGCTGACCCGCTTCCTGGAGGCCTCGCCCCAGCGGTACGTCCCCATCGAGGACGTCATCGCGGCGCACCTGGAGGAGCTGTTCCCGGGGATGGAGGTGCTGGCGCACCACATGTTCCGGGTCACCAGGAACGAGGACCTGGAGGTCGAGGAGGACGACGCGGAGAACCTGCTCCAGGCGCTGGAGAAGGAGCTCATGCGCCGCCGCTTCGGCCCGCCGGTGCGGCTTGAGGTCGAGGAGTCCATCGACCCGTACGTGCTGGACCTGCTGGTCCGCGAGCTGAAGGTGTCCGACGCGGAGGTCTACCCGCTGCCCGGCCCGCTCGACCTCACCGGGCTGTTCGCGATCGCCTCGCTGGACCGGCCCGAGCTGAAGTACCCGAAGTTCGTCGCGGGCACCCACCGGGACCTGGCCGAGGTGGAGTCCGCCTCCGCGCCCGACATCTTCGCCGCCCTGCGCGAACGGGACGTGCTGCTCCACCACCCGTACGACTCGTTCTCCACCTCCGTCCAGGCGTTCCTGGAGCAGGCGGCGGGCGACCCGGACGTGCTGGCCATCAAGCAGACGCTGTACCGCACCTCCGGCGACTCCCCGATAGTGGACGCCCTGATCGACGCGGCCGAGTCCGGCAAGCAGGTCCTCGTCCTCGTCGAGATCAAGGCCCGCTTCGACGAGCAGGCCAACATCAAGTGGGCCCGCAAGCTGGAGGAGGCGGGCTGCCACGTCGTCTACGGCCTCGTCGGGCTGAAGACCCACTGCAAGCTCTCCCTCGTCGTCCGCCAGGAGGGCGACACGCTGCGCCGCTACTCCCACGTCGGCACGGGCAACTACCACCCCAAGACGGCCCGGCTGTACGAGGACCTCGGCCTGCTCACGGCGGACCCGCAGGTCGGGGCGGACCTCTCCGACCTGTTCAACCGGCTCTCCGGCTACTCGCGCCGCGAGACCTACCGCCGCCTGCTGGTCGCCCCGAAGTCCCTGCGCGACGGGCTGATCGCCCGCATCAACAAGGAGATCGCCCACCACCGGGCCGGCCGCCCCGCCTATGTCCGGTTCAAGGTCAACTCGATGGTCGACGAAGCGATCATCGACGCCTGCTACCGGGCGGCCCAGGCGGGCGTTCCCGTCGACATCTGGGTGCGCGGGATCTGCGCGATCCGCCCCGGGGTCGCCGGGCTCTCCGAGAACATCCGGGTCCGCTCCATACTCGGCCGCTTCCTCGAACACTCCCGGATCTTCGCCTTCGGCAACGGCGGCGAGCCCGAGGTGTGGTTCGGCAGCGCCGACATGATGCACCGCAACCTCGACCGCCGGATCGAAGCCCTGGTCCGGGTCACCGACCCCGCCCACCGCGCCGCACTCAGCCGACTCCTGGAGACCGGTATGGCCGACACCACCTCCTCCTGGCACCTGGGCCCCGACGGGAACTGGACCCGGCACGCCACGGACGCGGACGGCCAGCCGCTGCGGCACGTCCAGGAAATGCTCATCGACGCCCGGAGGCGCAGGCGTGCGACGCCCTGACCAGCAGACGACGACCCGGCCCACGACGGATCCCGCCCCGGGGACCGGCACCGGAGCGGACGCCGACGCCGACGCCACGGTGGACGCGCCGCCGGGCAAGGGCGAAGACCAGGACCGCCACCCCGCCGGGGACCTGACCACGGAGGCCGTCCTCGCGCCCTACCTCCGCGGGCAGGCCGCGGACTTCCTGCGCAGCCTGCGCCTGCACCACGAACACAGCGCCCCCGCCGACGCCGGCGGCCACGACGCCGCGGCCGCCACCCGCGCCCTGCGCCGCGCGGCCCGCCGGATCAGCGGCTCCCTGCACACCTTCCGGTCCGCCCTCGACCCGCACTGGGCCGACCAGCTCCGCGCCGAGCTGGCCTGGCTCTCCGGCGTACTCGCCCGGGAACACGCCTACGCCGGCCGGCTCACCCGGCTCGTCGAGGCCCTGCACCAGCTCTCCGGCCCCGCCCTCCCCGCCGCCCGGGGAGCCAGGGCCGCCGGGGAGGCCTCCGCGTCCGACGCCCAGGGCCGCGCCGCCCTCGGGGTCGGGGCCGCGCGCGCCGGGGCGCTGCTGGAACGCCGCCTCACCCTCGCCCGGACCCGGTCGCACTCCGCGGCCCTCCAGGCGCTCGGCTCCTCCCGGTTCCACGCGGTCGCCGACGCCGTCGCGCTCCTGGCCTCCGACGTACCGCTGGCCCCCGGCACCACGGGCCGCACCCCCGAGGCCCTGCTGGAGCCCGCCGAACGCGCCGAGCAGCGCCTCCTCGCCGCGGTGGCCGCCCTCCCGCCCGCCGACTCCGAGCCGTACAACGAGGCGCAGGACGCGGCGTGGCACCAGGCCCGCCTGCTGCTGCGGCTCCACCGGTACGCCCACGAGGTCGTCCTCGGCGCCGCCGCCCCGGCCCTCGCCTCCTGCGGGCACGCCCTCGATCTGCACCGGGACGCGGTGGAGGCGGCCGCGGCGGCGGCAGCGGCGGCCCGCACCCCCCGGATCGCCCCGGCCACGGCGTACGCGCTGGGCGTGCTCCACGCGGACCAGCGCCATGAGGTGGAGGCGGCGCGGGCGGTGTTCCGCGAGACATGGCCGTACGCCACGGCCCTGACGGCGCCATGAGCGGCGACCCGCACGGCCCCGTGATCCGCGCCGCGGGATGCGTGCTGTGGCGGCGGACCCCGGACGGGACCGGGCCCGGGACCGGCGTGGAGGTGTGCCTGGTGCACCGCCCGAAGTACGGCGACTTCTCCTTCCCGAAGGGCAAGCTGAAGCGCGACGAGGAGCCGCTGGCCGCCGCCGTACGGGAGGTGCTGGAGGAGACCGGGCACCACTGCGCCCCCGGCCCCCGCCTCCCCACCTCGCGTTACGTGGTGGACGGCCGCCCCAAGGTCGTCGACTACTGGGCGGCCGAGGCGACCGGCGGCGCGTTCACCGCCAACGACGAGGTGGACCGCATCCTGTGGCTGGCCCCCGACGCCGCCCGCGCCCGGCTCACCCAGCCCCGTGACGTCCGGCAGCTGACCGCGTTCCTGGACGTCCTGCCCGCGTCCTGATCAGCACTCCGGACCGGCCCCGCACCCGCCTGCCCGACACGGTTCACCTGCCGTTCACTCTCCCCCGTCGGCGGCTTCACCTGTTCTGCCTAATTTCGGACGTACAAGGTGCGCGGCGGCAAGCCACAGCACCCCTCCTCATCGCACGCCGTCGTAGAACGAGACGACCACGGCGGCTCCTGGAAGGAACACCCGAAAGTGAAGCTTCAGCGCAAGAACCGGCTTCGTGCCACCGCGCTCGGTGCCCTCGCCGTCTCCGGCGCCCTGGTCCTCACGGCGTGCGGTTCGGACGACAACACGGGCGGCGCCACCGGCACCGGCGAGAAGACGACCGCCGCGTCGAACGTCGACTGCGGCAAGGCCAAGGGCCAGCTGCGCGCTTCCGGCTCCAGCGCGCAGAAGAACGCGATGGACCTCTGGGTCAAGAACTACATGGCCGCCTGTTCCGGTGTGGAGATCAACTACAACTCGTCCTCCTCCGGCGAGGGCATCGTGGCCTTCAACCAGGGCACCGTGGGCTTCGCCGGCTCCGACTCGGCGCTGAAGCCCGAGGAGGTCGCCGACTCCAAGAAGATGTGCAAGACCGGCCAGGGCATCAACCTGCCGATGGTCGGCGGCCCGGTCGCGATCGGCTTCAAGCTGGAGGGTGTCGACAAGCTCACGCTGGACGCCCCGACCCTCGCGAAGATCTTCGACAGCAAGATCAAGAAGTGGAACGACCCGGCGATCGCCAAGCTGAACGACGGCGTCAAGCTGCCGGACAAGGCGATCCAGGCCTTCCACCGCTCCGAGGACTCCGGCACCACGCAGAACCTCGGCAAGTACCTCGGCGCCGCGGCTCCCAACGACTGGAAGTACGAGGCCGAGAAGAAGTGGCCGGCCCCCGGTGGCCAGGCCGCGTCCGGCTCCTCCGGCGTCGCCGCCCAGGTGAAGCAGGTCGACGGCGCGATCGGCTACTTCGAGCTCTCCTACGCCAAGTCCCAGTCCATCCCGACCGTGGACATCAACACCGGCGGCGCCGCCCCGGTCCAGGCCACCTCGGAGAACGCCTCCAAGGCCATCGCCGCCGCCAAGATCAAGGGCACCGGCAAGGACCTGGCGCTCGACCTCGACTACACCACCAAGGCCGAGGGCGCCTACCCGCTGGTCCTGGTGACGTACGAGGTCGTCTGCGACAGCGGCAACAAGCCCGAGACGCTCGACACCGTCAAGTCCTTCCTCTCCTACGCCGCCTCCGACGACGGCCAGAAGATCCTGACCGAGGCCGGCTACGCCCCGATCCCGGCCGAGATCAACGCCAAGGTCCGCGAGACCATCGGCACCCTCTCGTAACACCCCGGGGCGGCCGGGTCCCCACCCGGGACCGGCCGCCCCGGCCATCCGGTGCACCGCCGCCAGGGGAGCCACGGCTCCCCCACACAGACCGGAAAGACCATGGCTTCCACCACACCCATAGACATGCCACCGGCCCCGCCGGCCCCGCCCGAACGAGCCGGGCGCCCCCGGTCCACCGGGCGCGCGGGCGACAAGATCTTCCTGGGCCTCTCCCGCGGCTCGGGCATCCTGCTGCTCGTGATCATGGCGTCGATCGCCGTGTTCCTCACCTACCGCTCGGTGCTCGCCATCTCGAAGGACGAGGGCAACTTCCTCACCACCTTCGACTGGAACCCGGCCGGGGACCCCCCGGTCTTCGGCATCGCGGTCCTGCTCTTCGGCACGGTCGTCAGCTCGATCATCGCGATGGTCATCGCGGTTCCGATCGCTGTCGGCATCGCCCTGTTCATCTCGCACTACGCGCCGCGCAAGCTGGCCGCCCCGATCGCGTACGTGGTCGACCTGCTGGCCGCCGTGCCCAGCATCGTCTACGGCATCTGGGGCGCCCTCGTCCTCGTGCCGTATCTGGAGGGCCTCAACCTCTGGCTCGACCAGTTCTTCGGCTGGACGTACATCTTCGAGAAGACCGAGGTCGGCGTCGCCCGCTCGCTCTTCACCGTCGGCATCCTGCTCGCGATCATGATCCTGCCGATCGTGACCAGCGTCAGCCGCGAGGTCTTCCTCCAGGTCCCGAAGATGAACGAGGAGGCCGCGCTCGCGCTCGGCGCCACCCGCTGGGAGGTCATCCGCCTCTCCGTGCTGCCCTTCGGCCGCTCCGGCATCATCTCCGCCTCGATGCTGGGCCTCGGCCGCGCGCTCGGCGAGACGATGGCCGTCGCCACGGTCCTCTCCCCGAACTTCCTCATCTCGCTGCACCTGCTCAACCCGGGCGGCGGCACGTTCGCCCAGAACATCGCGGCCAAGTTCGGCGAGGCCGACGCGTTCGGGCGGGACGCCCTGATCGCCTCCGGTCTCGTCCTCTTCGTCCTCACCCTGCTGGTCAACGGCGCGGCCCGGCTCATCATCGCCCGCCGCAAGGAGTACTCGGGGGCCAACGCATGAGCCACGCACCCACCGGCGTCATGGAACGCCCGTCGCCCGCCTCGCCCTCCCCGAAGAGCAGCCTCGGCAGCCGCTCCCTGCCCCGCCTCGCGCCGCTCGGCTTCGCCGTCGTCTCGGTCGCGCTCGGCGTCGGCCTCTCGCTGGCCGCCGGCTGGGAGAGCCGCATCCAGTGGGGCATGATCTCGGCCCTGTTCTTCCTGGCCATCTCCTACGTCGCCACGACGGTCGTGGAGAACCAGCGCCAGGCCAAGGACCGCCTCGCCACCAGCGTGATGTGGGTCTGCTTCCTCATCGCCGTCGTCCCGCTCGCCTCGCTCCTCTGGACGACGATCGTCCGCGGCGCCGAGCGCCTCGACGGCTACTTCCTCACCCACTCGATGGCCGGTGTGCTCGGCTCCGAGGCCAGCGGCGGCGTCTACCACGCGCTGATCGGCACCCTGGAGCAGGTCGGCATCGCCACGGTGATCTCCGCCCCGCTCGGCCTGCTGACCGCCGTCTACCTCGTCGAGTACGGCAAGGGCTCGCTGGCCCGGGCCGTCACCTTCTTCGTCGACGTGATGACGGGCATCCCGTCCATCGTGGCCGGTCTCTTCATCCTGTCGATCATGCTGATCGCCAACCTGGAGCCCTCCGGCCTGATGGGCGCGCTCGCCCTGACGATCCTGATGATCCCCGTCGTGGTCCGCTCCACCGAGGAGATGCTCAAGCTCGTCCCCAACGAGCTGCGCGAGGCCTCCCTCGCCCTCGGCATCCCGAAGTGGCGCACCATCCTGAAGGTGGTTCTGCCGACCGCGATCGGCGGCATCACCACGGGCGTCATGCTCGCCATCGCCCGTATCGCCGGTGAGACCGCCCCGATCATCCTGCTGGTCTTCGGCAGCCAGCTGATCAACACGAACCCCTTCGAAGGCGCCCAGTCCTCGCTGCCGTTCTACATCTACGAGCAGTACAAGATCGGCGAGGCCGCGTCCTACGACCGCGCCTGGGCGGCGGCCCTGGTGCTGATCGCCTTCGTCATGATCCTCAACCTCGTGGCCCGCGGCATCGCCCGCTGGAAGGCCCCGAAGACCGGTCGCTGACGCGGCCATCAGCGACCTCCCGAAAGAAGCAGTGATTCCCATGGCCAAGCGCATCGACATCAGCGGCCTCACCGCCTACTACGGCAGCCACAAGGCCATCGAGGACATCTCGATGACCGTGGAGCCCCGCTCCGTGACGGCCTTCATCGGCCCGTCCGGCTGCGGCAAGTCCACCTTCCTGCGCACCCTGAACCGGATGCACGAGGTCACCCCCGGCGGCCGCGTCGAGGGCAAGGTGCTGCTGGACGACGAGAACCTCTACGCCTCCAACGTCGACCCGGTCACCGTGCGCCGCACGGTCGGCATGGTCTTCCAGCGCCCCAACCCCTTCCCCACCATGTCGATCTTCGACAACGTGGCGGCGGGCCTGCGGCTGAACGGCAGCTACCGCAAGAGCGAGCTGAACGACGTCGTGGAGAAGTCCCTGCGCGGCGCGAACCTCTGGAACGAGGTCAAGGACCGGCTGAACAAGCCCGGCTCCGGCCTCTCCGGCGGCCAGCAGCAGCGTCTGTGCATCGCCCGCGCCATCGCGGTCGAGCCGCAGGTCCTGCTGATGGACGAGCCGTGCTCGGCGCTCGACCCGATCTCGACCCTCGCCATCGAGGACCTGATCGGCGAGCTGAAGGAGCGCTTCACGATCGTCATCGTGACGCACAACATGCAGCAGGCGGCCCGCGTCTCGGACCGCACCGCGTTCTTCAACCTCGCGGCGGTCGGCAAGCCGGGCAAGCTCATCGAGATAGACGAGACGGAGCGGATCTTCTCCAACCCGTCGGTCCAGGCCACGGAGGACTACATCTCCGGCCGCTTCGGCTGAGCACCCGGGCTCCACGCCCCCGATACGGCCTTGCGGTGCTGCATGGCGGTGCCACCACAAGGCGAAAGGGTCCGCCCCCGTACTCGAACGAGTACGGGGGCGGACCCACACGTGTCACCGGCCGGAGCCGCTCAGCCGAAGAGCAGCAGGACGGCCCCGTAGCTCAGCGCGGCGACCAGGGCCGCGGCGGGCATGGTGATGAACCAGCCCAGGATGATGTTCTTCGCGACGCCCCAGCGCACGGCGTTCACGCGCTTGGTGGCGCCGACGCCCATGATCGCGGAGGTGATGACGTGGGTGGTCGAGATCGGCGCGTGGAAGAGGAACGCCGAGCCGAACATGATCGAGGCGCCGGTGGTCTCCGCCGCGAAGCCCTGCGGCGGGTCCAGCTCGATGATCTTGCGCCCGAGGGTCCGCATGATGCGCCAGCCGCCCGCGTACGTACCCAGCGAGAGCATCACCGCACAGGCGACCTTGACCCAGACCGGGATCTCGTCGTTCGGGCCCTCGACATCGGCGATGACCAGGGCCATCACCACGATGCCCATCGTCTTCTGCGCGTCCTGGAGGCCGTGGCCGAGCGCCATGCCCGCCGCCGAGACCGTCTGCGCGATCCGGAAGCCGCGCTTGGCCTTGTGCGGGTTGGCGTTCCGGAACATCCACATGATGCCGACCATCACCAGATAGCCGACGACCAGACCGATGACCGGGGAGAGGAACATCGGGATGACGATCTTCTCCAGGACGCCGGTCCAGATGACGTCCGTGCCGCCGGCCAGCGCCGCCCCGACCATGCCGCCGAACAGGGCGTGCGAGGACGAGGAGGGGAGGCCGTAGTACCAGGTGATCAGGTTCCAGATGATCGCGCCGACCAGCGCCGCGAACAGGATCCCCATCCCCTTCTGCCCGACGGGCGTGGCGATGAGCCCTTCGCTGACGGTCTTGGCGACCCCCTGGCCGAGGAAGGCGCCGGCCAGGTTCATCACCGCCGCCATCGCCAGAGCCGCACGCGGGGTCAGCGCCCGGGTGGAGACCGAGGTGGCGATGGCGTTCGCGGAGTCGTGGAAGCCGTTCGTATACGTGAAGCCGAGCGCGACGCCGATGGTCACGATCAGCGCAAAGGTGTCCACGAGGTTCAGGACTCCTTGACCGCGATGGTCTCCACGGTGTTGGCGACGTGCTCGAACGCGTCAGCCGCCTCTTCCAGCACATCCACGATCTGCTTGAGCTTCAGCACCTCCATGGCGTCGTACTTGCCGTTGAAGAGGTGGGCCAGCAGCTTGCGGTGGATCTGGTCGGCCTGGTTCTCCAGACGGTTGACCTCGATCCAGTACTCGGTGAGGTTGTCCATGGTCCGCAGCCCCGGCATGGCCTCGGCGGTCAGTTCCGCCGCCCGGGCCAGCACCTCGATCTGCTGCTCGACGCCCTTGGGGAGCTCCTGGACCTGGTAGAGGACGACGAGGTCGACGGCCTCCTCCATGAAGTCCATGATGTCGTCGAGCGAGGACGCCAGGTTGTAGATGTCCTCGCGGTCGAACGGCGTGATGAAGGAGGAGTTGAGCTGGTGGAAGATCGCGTGGGTCGCGTCGTCCCCCGCGTGCTCCGCTGCCCGCATACGCTCCGCGATCTCGACTCGGGAGGCAGAATCCGCCCCGAGCAGTTCCATCAGGAGTTTCGAGCCCGTGACAATGTTGTCCGCGGAGGCGGAGAACATGTCGTAGAAGCTCGTCTCCCTGGGGGTCAGACGAAAGCGCACGTGGGGTCCTCGGGATGCTTTGGATTCGGTCAGGCTGATGCTAGGCGCATCATCCGGCCACGGCTAACCGGCGTTCTTCAGTGTCGCCCATCGGACAGGGCGATCGACACGGACCCCCGGTCACGTTTCGACAGGATTCGTTACGATATACCCGGCAGGGGTATATCAGGACAACGGGAGGACGCAGATGACCACGACGGGAACCGGGGCCGGGGCCGGAATCACGGGGGCCGAAGCGGCGGGCGTGACCGCTCCTGACCCGGAGGCGACCGCACCTGTGGACATCGTCACGGACCACGACCGCGGCATCCACGGCTACCACCACCAGAAGGACGAGCACCTCAAACGGCTGCGCCGGATCGAGGGCCAGATCCGCGGCCTCCAGCGCATGGTCGACGAGGACGTCTACTGCATCGACATACTCACCCAGGTGTCGGCGTCCACGAAGGCCCTGCAGTCCTTCGCCCTCCAGCTGCTGGAGGAGCACCTGCGCCACTGCGTCGCCGACGCGGCCGTCAAGGGCGGCGAGGAGATCGACGCGAAGGTCGAGGAGGCCACGAAGGCGATCGCCCGGCTGCTCCGCACGTGATGCGCGGCGGCGCGGGCGTCACCCCCGGCGGGCGGCCTGCCGGGGGACCGTCGCCCAGGACTCGGCACCCCGGACGTCGAGCACCTCGTCGATACGGTCGGGACTGAGGCGCTCCTCGTCCACGGCCGACGCGGCGATCATCAGCTCGCCGCACAGCTCGATCTCGGCGAGGGCCACACAGTCCTGAGCGTTCGGAGCGCTGAGCGTCACCACGTGCGTCACCTCTCTCTGCCGTCCTCCCGGCCGTCACCGGCCTCTGGCAACACCGACATCCCAGCCTAGGGAGCGCGACAGGTGCCGCGCATGGCACGGACGGACCATTTTGAGCCCCCTCCCAACCGGCCCCATCCCCCGGCCCGTCCCGGTACCCGCGCCTCCCCCACCCCGCCCGGCACCCCCCGGCGCCCCTCAGCCCTGCCGGATCTCGCCGGTGTAGATGGCGTCCTCGTCCGGCAGCTTCACCGTGACCGGCAGCCCGAACCCGTACAGCAGCAGCGTCGAGACCACCGACACCTCCGGGCCCCGGGCGTCGGTGGAGAAGGTGAAGCGGTGCCGGACCTTCCGCAGCCGGCCGTCCTCGTCAAGGTAGGCGTCGAAGGGCACGGCGTCCTTGCTGAACCCTTTCGCCGCCGCGCTCAGCGCCCCGCGCGACTGCGGCGAGGCGGTCCGGGCCGCCCGGCCCAGGTCGGCGACGCCCCGGTAGTGGTGCACGGTCACCCCGGCCAGCTCGGTCTTCCCCGCGTACGTCACACCGGCCGCGCCGCGCAGCAGCTCGGCCGCCGCCATCGGGTCGGTGACCCCGCCGGTGACGAGGTTGCCGTCCTTCAGCCCGGTCGTGTCGATCCTGACCCACTTGTCGTCGGGCACCCCGGCGCCGCGGTTCTTCATGTAGAGCGCCCCGGGGGCCAGCAGCTCGGTGATCGGCCGGTGGCCGTCCGCCCCCGCGGCGTCCTTGCCCGCCGGGTCCTTGGGCAGCACCACCCGGAGCCGCCCCATCTGCTTGCGGAAGTCGTAGGCGCCCTGCCCCCGGATCGTCACCCGGGTGCCGCCGGCCGCCGTCTCCATCGACGTACGGGTCTCCGCACCGCCCGCCTCGACGAGGACGTCCGCCGCCTGCCCGAGCAGATCGAGCGGCCGGTCGGCGGCCACGGAACGCTGCCCGGATCCGTCGGCCGCGCCGCCACCCCCGTCCACGCCGAGGCACCCGGCGGTGACCGCGATCACCCCGGCCGCGGCGAGGGCGCGGACAGCGCGGGCCCCGCCTCCGTCCCTGTACTGCTGCACCACCATCGCCTGCCAACCCCCAACGACTGCCGCCCGGCCGAGCCCTGACCCGCTCCGCATAACGAGTGCCGCCGTCCCCCGTCACGCCACGGGGCGCTGCGGCCAGTACCGTGGACGGGTGCATGAGGATTCCCCCGCCGCGGCACGCACCACCGCCGCGCCGCGCACCCCCGCCCGGACCACCCGCGCCCTCACGGAATCGCTGACGGAACCGCTGTCCGCATCCCTGCCGGAGGCTCCCCCTCCGGGCCCGCCCGCCGGGCACAGCGCCACGACGATCGAACGGGGCTCGTTCTGTCTGGCCCGCTGCAGCTGCGGCTGGTCGGGACCGGCGCGCAGATCCCGGGACCGGGCCCGCACCGACGCCGCCGAACACATCGCCGCACCCTGACCCACCGCGCGGCTACGGGGTCACCGGCCCCGACCCCGTACAGCACGAACCCCCAGGCGCAAGGAGCACCTGGGGGTTCGTGGCCATCATTCGTGGCAATCAGGAGTCAGGGACCAGGGAGGGACCCGGGATCGTTCAGGCGGCCGGGTGGCGGCCCTCAAGCGGCCGGGCCGGCCGTCAGGCGGCCAGGTCCTTCTCCCCCGGGTCGCCCCGCCGGGAACCGGGCCGAGGCTCGGGGATGCCGACCGCCTCGCCGCGCTCGTCCGCGTACGCGACGGCCGCGCTCTTCGACCGGACGAACCAGCCGACGCGCGGCGAGCGGGCGACCGCCGCCATCAGCGGGGTCAGCAGCGCCATGGCGAGCGGGGCCAGCAGCAGGGTGACGGCCGTACCGAGGGCGAAGCCGCCGATCACGTCGGTCGGGTAGTGAACGCCCATGTAGATCCGGCTGAAACCGGCGAAGAGCGCGAGGCCGATCGCGTAGAGGCCGAACTTCCGGTTCGCCACGAAGATGCCGACGGCGATGCCCATGGCCAGGGTGGAGTGGTCGCTGACGAACGAGAAGTCCGTCTTGCCGTGGATCAGGACTTCGAGGCCCTCGTGGTCGTTGAAGGGGCGTGGCCGTTCGACGAAGCCGCGGATGGGGACGTTGATGAGGATCGCGATGGCGGCGGCGAGCGGCGCCCAGACGATGGCGGCGGCAGCCGTCACGGCGTCCTCGGCCGTCCCGCGCCCCCGCATGCTCCACCAGCACCACAGGCCCACCAGAACGAGGCCGACCATGATCCCGTACTCGCCGACGTACTCCATGACCCGGTCGAACCAGGTGGGAGCGGCCTTCGCGAGGCCGTTGATGTCGTAGAGCAGACTGACGTCCGGGTTCGACCCGTCGAGTTCGAGTCCAGCCATCTGCTGCGGCCCCTTGCCTTGTCTGCTTCTCTGCCGCGACGCGCGTCCTTGCGCGCCGCCCTGGTCGAACCCCCGTATCCGGTGCGATCCGTTGCCGCACTGCACCGCACAGCTTCACTGCGACGCATGGTCAGTGCGTATGGCGTTCCGTTCCCTGTCCAGGGAACGGCCCCGGCGTCGCCTGCGTTCCGTTCTCCACCGAATGATCACTATGACGTTATCGAAGAGTGACTCGTCGTCGCAGCTCAGGGCCCAGGCTTCACAGAGAGTTCCCGCCAGGGCCGACTGCCCGTCAGCACCCTTCACCACTCCCGGAGCCCGTCGAGACGTACGTCACCCCGTGGGCAGATCGGTCGGAAGGGCGGCGGCACCGTCCTTGGTGACCCGGGTCGCACCGAAGTAGTCCGGCGTATCGATCTTGTCGAACCGAATGACCGCCCCGGTGAACGGCGCATTGATCATATAGCCGCCCCCGACGTACAACCCGACGTGCCGGATGGCCCGCGAATTGGTGAGGTCGTCGGAGAAGAACACCAGATCCCCCGGAAGCAGCTCGTCCCGCGAGGGATGCGGTCCGGCGTTGTACTGGTCGTTGGCAACGCGCGGCAGCTCGATCCCGACCGTCCGGTACGCGGCCTGGGTCAGCCCGGAACAGTCGAACCGCCCCTGCTGCTCGGGCGTACCGTTGCCGCCCCACAGATAGGGCGTGCCGAGCTTCTTCTGGGCGAAGTAGATGGCCCCGGCGGCCTGCCGGGAGGGCGCGACCCGGCCGACGGGCCGGGCGAAGCTCTTCTCCAGGGAACGAATGATCTTGACGTAGTTCTGTGTCTCTTTATAAGGAGGCACGCCGCCGTACTTGATCACCGCGTACGCGCCGGCGTTGTACGCGGCGAGCATGTTGTTCGTCGGGTCGCCCGGCACCTTCTTCACGTACCCGGCGATCTCGCAGTCGTACGAAGCGGCCGAGGGGATCGCGTCGGCGGGGTCCCACACGTCCCGCTTGCCGTCGCCGTTGCCGTCGATCCCGTGCGTGGCCCAGGTGCCGGGGATGAACTGGGCGATGCCCTGCGCGGCGGCAGGGCTCTGCGCCCTCGGGTTCCAGCCGCTCTCCTGGTACAACTGCGCGGCCAGCAGGGCCGGGTTGATGGCGGGACAGAGGTTGCCCCACTTCTGCACCAGCGGCTGGAAGCGCGCGGGCACCGCCCCCTTGGCCAGCGCGACGGCACCACCGCCCCCCGACCCGGCGAGCCCGGCGGCGGCGGAGTACGTACCGACGACGAGCAGCGCCAGGAAGCACATGACCATGCCGACGCCGATGCCACCGAACACCCAGAATTTCCGCACCCCTCAACCATCCCCCATCGAGGCGCGCTTCAGAGGTGTTTTCGACGGTGTGTACGAGTCATCCGCGGCACACCACCGGCGCACCCGAAGCACACGGGGGCGCCGACGGCTCACGAGCACCAGAGCTGACGATCTCTCACCCTCCGCTGCCGGACCAGAAGTCGGACCGGACATTGGGCCGGGGCAGCGGATAGACGTCCTCGTAGGCGGGACCGTTGGGCTCGGTGGTGGGGGCGGCGACCTTCGACTCCTCCACACAGGGGCTGTCGGCTTCCAGGAAGGCCTGCCCCTTCCCCCGGAAGGAGACGCTGACACCGAATCCGCTCCTGGTGACCGCGTAGACCGCAGGGAACTTCTCGTCCTTGTTGACGGCCTTGATCCGGTAGTCGTTCTTCCGCCAGAAGGTCTCGGCGCGGTCGAGGAACGTCTGCCGGCGCTCGGGGGAGACGATGGTCATGACGGTACGCCGACGGGTGACTCCGCAGGCCCGGGTGGTGGTGGGCCCATGGGCCCACTGCACGTCGGGGTCAATGCCCTTGAGGACGGCATCGAGCATGGCGTCGGACTGCTCGGCAGCCTCCTGCATATCCATCGTCGCCCCGCTCTCCTTCCCAGCGCTCGCGCCGTCCCCCTGCTCGCTCCCGCACCCGGCCAGCGGAACCCCGAGGGCCAGGACCAGGACCACCGCGACGGGGGGCAGGGCCCGCTTCGCTCGCCTCACTTCGGTTCCTCCATCTTGAGCCGGTCGGCGTTGCCCGACACGATCAGGGCGATGCTGTCCGCGGACACCGCGTCACGTTCCGGGCTGAAGTAGTTCGAGTGCGAGTCCAGACTGATGCCGCTCCCGCTGACGAGGGGCGGCCCGTCGGCCACCGGGAAGCGCCGGGCCCCGAACGCCTTGCTCGCGGGATCCTTCCCGAACCAGAGGTCGTCATCACCCGGATCGGCGAGATCGCCGGCGACGTACGCCCCGCCGGGCCCGCCCAGGGCCAGCCCGAGCCCGCCCACCACGACCTGGGTCTTCGAGGGCAGCTTGGTCACCGGGTCGTTGGCGGCGGCCCCCACGAAGACGTGCTCGCTGCCGACGCCGAGGTCCACGGCATGGTCGACGCCGACCCCCGGACTGCCGACGAGGATGATGTCGTCGACCCCGGGAATCCCCCCGGGCCGGGCGGCGGCCGCGCCCACGGTCCGGGACCCGTAGGAGTGCCCGATGGCGGTCAGATGCGGGTCCTTGTTCTGGTTGGTGACGGAGATCCCGCCCATGAAGTCGCGGTAGGCCGCCCCGCCCTTCTCGGCCCGCCCGGTGCCCATGACGGCGAAGTAGCCCGCCGCCCCGTCCTTGTCCGGCAGCTGCGGGGCGTCGTACCCGAGCCAGACGATGGACGCCGTGGACTCGTCGTACCCCTGCGCCCCGATCGCGGTGTCGCGGGCCCGCCCGAGGTCGTTCTTGGCGAACTCCTCGTCGAGGGAGGTGTTGAGCCCCGGCACGTAGGCGGACACATGCTGCGACACGTCCGGATTCCCGAACGACACGATCGCCCGCCCGTTCCCCTCATCCCCGACCCCGATGAGATACATGGGCGGCTTCCCGTTCTCGTTCAACTGCCGCTCGATCTCGCGCAGCCCGGCCAGCTGGTCGCGGGCCTTGTCGGTGTCGACGCCCTCCAACTTGTCGATGAGCGCCGGGAGGTTGCGGCGGTTGGCGGCGTCCCGGGCGAGGACGGGGATGCCGTCGAGGCTGCCGATCCGCTCCGGGACGAGCTCGATGTACCGCTCCCGCTCCTCCGGCGAGAGCCCGTCCCACCAGGCCTTGCGCTGGGCGGGCGTGGCGTTCTGCGGGATCCGCTCACCGAGGTGCGCACGCTCGGCCTCCCGCACCTCGGCGTCGACCCGCGCTCCGGACCCGGGTATCGCCAGCCCGGCACCGACACCGCCGACGGCCTTGTTCCAGTCCCAGGCCGCGCCGATGTAGTCACCCCGCGCCCACTTCCGCTCCGCGTCGCGGGTGTCGCGCCCCCACTGATCGGCGATGCGCTGCCCGGTCTCCCCCGGCCGCAGAACGGCCCCGACGACCCCTCGGACGTCACCCCCGACCCCGTCCCCGAGAAAGCCGTCGATGAACCCGCCGCCGTGGGGGCCTGGGGGTCTACTCGCGTCGACCGGTGCGGTGAGGTCGCTTTGGGGGGAGGGGGTGGTGGCTTGGGGGGTGTTGGGGGTGTGGGCTCCGGTCGTGGTGGTGTCGCCGGTGGTGCCGGGCTGGCCGGTGGTGCCGGTGGTGCCGTTCTCGCCCCTGGTACCGGTGCTGCCGGTACCACCGGTGAGGCTGGACTCGTCCTCTCCACCACTGCCGTCGGCGGCGCCGGCCCCCGGGGGGTCATGGGGCCTGCTGCCACTCCCGTCGGCACTCCCGTCGCTGTTCCCGTCGGTGCCTCCACCGTCGGCCACGACGTCGCGCCCCGGCGCCGGGCACGAACTGCCGGTCAGTTCACAGATCGCGCTGCGGATCTCCGCGGTGAGCTGCTGCCCGGTCCCCGTGGCCATGAGCCCGCCGACGAGAGCGACGACGACCAGGACGAGGCCGAGGTACTCCAGCGCGGTCTGCCCGCCGTCGCGGCGGAGCCTCATCATCCGGGCGAAGCTGAAGAGCCGTTGCTCGGCCCGTTGCTCCAGTCCGCTGCGGAACCACCGACGGCTCTCCGGCCGGCACAGCAGCACGATGACGGCCACGGGCACGGCCAACCGCGCGAGGCCCTGCCCTTCGGCCCCGCCACTCAGCTCGGCGAGGGCACCGAGGACGGTCCAGGCCAGCACGGCGAGGAGCGCGTACCAGACGCGAACCCCGCCATGCCGGACGTACAGCGACAGCACGAAGACGGCGGCCCCGGGTAACGACGCGTAGAGCAGCAGTCCGAGGAGGTACCCGTCGACCGCGTCCACGGAGGAGGCCGTCGACAGGGCCCGGACGGCGCCCACCAGGGTGGCCACGAAGAGGACGTGAACCAGGATCAGGGCCGCCTGCAACGGCCGGGGCATCAACCGCCCGCCCGAGCCAGCTATGGCAGCGCTTACATCGACGCCAAGAGGGACCGCGCTTCTTCGTATGCCGGACAAGAGCAGTCCCCTACCTCGTGAGTGGGCGGAACGGGCGACAGGTCAGTCACTCCGCGTATGCGACCACACGGGCGGGGGGCGCGACATGGGCCCCAGGACCCAATGCAGGGCTCAAAGCCCTTGCGTGCAGGTCGAGTTGAGCCACCGTGGCCCGATCACGACCTGGTTGCCGACCAGAAGTCGGAGTGGATGTTGGGGCGGGGGATGAGCTCTGCGTCGGGGGCGAGGAACGCGGTGGCCTGGCTGGTGGAATCGGCGACCTCGGAGTGGCGGACGCAAGGGCTGTCTACGTCGAAGTGCACTTGGCCTTTGTCGGCGACGATCAGGGAAACTTGAAACCCATCCTGGGTCCTCGCGTAGATCGCGGGGACGTCTACATCATTATTGATGACTGTCATACGGTAGTCGCTCTTTCTCCAGAAACGGTCCACCACGCCAAGAAGGCTCCCCCTCCGCTGAGCGGAGACAACAGTCATGACTGTCCTCCGTCGAGTAACAGTGCAACTGCCCGTGGTCGTAGGGCCATGCACCCAATCCACACTCGGTTCGATCTCAGCGAGAACGCCGTCCAGAATCTCGTCCGCACGTTCCGCAGCCCCCTGCATGTCCATATTTCCCTCTCGCGTTCCAATACAGCCGACCAGCAACGCCCCGACGAGCACCATCAGAATTCGCGATGCGCCTCGGAAATTCACCGCGCATCTTCCGTCTTGATTTTGTGCGAACGACCTGCGGCGATCAGCGCCATATTGTCAACCGACGCCTTATCCAACTCCGGGTCAAAATACTCGGAATGCGCGTCAATCGTCGGCTTCCCTCTCCCGATCAGGGGCGGACCATCCCCCACCTCGAACCGCCTCGCCCCGAACGCTTCACTGGCAGGGTCTCTGCCGAACCAGACATCATCGTTCCGCCTGTCGACCAGGTCACCGAAGGCGTAGGCGGCCGCCGGGCCCCCGAACCCCACCCCAGCCACCCCGAGCACTGATTCAGCCTTGGATGGAAGCTTGGTCACCACGTCGTTTGCAGCAGCCCCGACAAAGACATGGTCCCGCCCTACTCCCAAGTCATCGGCACTGTCGACACCCACTCCCGGGCTTCCGACGAACACGATTTCATCGACACCGGGAATTCCCCCAGGGTGTTGCGCAGCACCGCCCACCGTCCGGGACCCGTAGGAGTGTCCGATGGCCGTCATATGAGGATCCTCATGGTCGTTAGCCGCCTTAATCCCTCCCATGAACTCATGAAATGCTCTACCGCCCTCCTCTGCCCTGCCATCCGCAGCGACAGCTAAGCTCCGGAGCCCGTCAGGTGACTGGGGCGCGTCATAACCGAGCCAGGTAATGGCAGCGGCCGGTGCTCCATGACGATTGGACGCGATTGACAGATCTCGCGCCCGCTTCAGATCCCCCTCAGCAAACTCCTTGTCCAACGCCGTATTCAACCCCGGCACATAAGCCGCCACATTCCGCGCCGTATCCGGATTCCCGTACGAAACGATCGCCCGACCGTTCCCCTGATCCCCGATCCCGAGCAGATACATCGGCGGCTCCCCCGCCTTCGGCCCCGCCCGCAGCTGCCGGTCGATCTCCCGCAGCGCCGCAAGCTTGGTCGCCGAATCGTCGTCGTCCCGCCCCTCCAGCTTCCCCATCAGCAGCTGCAGGTTGTCCCGGTTCGCCGCGTCCCGGACCAGGGCCGGAATCCCGTCCAGGTTGCCGATCCGGTCCGGGTACACCGCGAGGTACTCCTCGCGCTGTTCGTCCGTCAGGCCGGCCCACCACGCCTTCCGCTCCGCCGGACTCGCATCGTGCGGGATCGCGTCCCTCAGGTATCCGCGCGCCGCATCCCGCACCGCCGCCGCATCGGCCGCCGCGTCCGTCCACGTCGCCACCGGAACGCCCAGCCCCTCGTGTGCCTTCAGCGATCGCAGAATCCTGGTGTACCGCCAGTCCGCATCGGCCGCCGCCCGCACCGCCTGCGCCACCCGGTCCGCGATGTCCTGGGCCTTGCCCGCGTTCGGGTTGGGCGCGACGAGACCCGACGGCGGGACCATGCCCGGGTTCGGCACCCCGGACGCCGTCCCGCCGGCCAACGGCTTCCCGTCGACGAGCCCCTCGCCCGCCGCCGGATACGTCACCGAACCGTCCGCGTGCACCGTGAACCTCAACGCAGCCGCATCGTCCAGCGCCCCCTGCAACACCCGCTGCTGGGTCTTGATCTCATGGGCCAGGCTGTTCAGCGTGGTCCGCAGCAGCCCGCACTCGGTGTAGATGTACTGGAAGTTCATCCCCAGCCGCCGCAACCCCCGCACGGCCGCGTCCGGTGCCTCCCCCCTCTGCGTATCGCGCAGCCCCGGCAGGAGCTGTCCTTCGATACGGTCCCGGGCCGCGTCCGCCCGGTTGCTGACGCGCCCCCAGCCGTCCGCCGCCTGCTCCAGTTCGGCGCACTTCACCTCACGTAACACCGACCAGGTCAGGCCGGAACTCGCCCCACCGCTCCGCCCGCTCACCGCGCACCACCGACGCTCGGCGTCTTCACCCCGTCGAAGCCGCTCTTCACCGCTTCGTTGGCCTGCGTCTGACCCCGGACGACCGCCCGCATCTTCCCGCCGAGGCTCCCGCACTCCTTACGGGCGTCCTCGAACCGGCGCTCCCACGACGCCCGCACGGCACCCAGTTCCGCCAGCGCCGACAGCGCCCCGGCCCCGGCGGTCACGCCCTGGTGCGCCACGTCCAGTTCACCCTTCACCGGGCCGAGGAGCGTGACCAGCTGATCGGCCCCACC
This sequence comes from Streptomyces rubiginosohelvolus, assembly GCF_014649875.1. Taxonomy (GTDB): domain Bacteria; phylum Actinomycetota; class Actinomycetes; order Streptomycetales; family Streptomycetaceae; genus Streptomyces; species Streptomyces rubiginosohelvolus. The sequence goes on from NZ_BMTW01000022.1 coordinate 106,818, forward strand.
GGCGGCCCGCAACCACGGACCTCGGCTGTGCCGGAGATCCCCTCCCCCGGCCGCCCCCGCCGATCCGGCAGCACCCGCCGGTCCGGCCCACGCCCCCACCCGCTCCCGGTCACCGTCCGGCTGCCCGACCACGGTCACTCCGCCCACACCGCTCACCCCGTTCTCCGATCTCTTGATCGTGGAGCGGCACTGTGCCAAATCGGCGACACACGACATGCCGTACGTCAGCACGCGAGGGCCCAGCGCCCTCCGCACCCGGTCCCGTGATTCCCGGCCGGGCGAAGCGGGGGCCCCGTTCCCGTGGTGCCCACCCGGTTCACCCGAACGAAGGGGGAGGCGGACACGGGCGCACACACCGGCGCACGGCGGCGGTCGCCTCCACGGGAAACCGGGCGGAGGCCCTCTCCGCCGCACGGCGGAGCTCGGCGCCCCGGGCCTCGTACCGCAGAACCGCCGACTCAGGAACAGAAGCTGACGCCCCGCCACAACCCACGAACCACGATGGAACGCATGCGAACTCGAAAGGAACACCGCACCGGCTCCACCCCCGTCCCCGCACCGTCCAGCCCTCCGCCCCGGTGGGCGGTTCGCGCCGCGCACCTGATCACGCTGCTCGCGCTGCCGACCGGACTGTGGCGGCTGGCGATGGTGTGCGGGTTCCCGTCCGGTTACACCGAGGCCGGCTTCGTACCGTTCGACACCCCGGGCTCCAAGCTGTGGATGCTGACGCTGAGCGTCGCCTGCGAGCTGCTCGCGCTGCTCTCGCTCGGCCTGGTACGGCCGTGGGGAGAAACGGTGCCCCGCTGGATACCGGTCATCGGCGGCCGCCCCGTTCGCCCCTTGGCCGCCGTCGTACCGGCCGCCGCCGGGGCCCTCGCGCTGACGGCGATCTGGGCCGCCATGCCCCTGTGGTGGATGTACCCCCACGCGGACATGACCCCCACCGGCCGTCTGCTGGTCGGTGTCATCTACCAGCCGCTCGTCTTCTGGGGACCGCTCCTGGGGGCCGTCACCGTCTCCTACTACCGGCGCACCAAGGGCTCTCGAACGGCGCATACGAACACGCCGTGACCCGCGAACGCTGCGACCGCATCAGAACCCATGGCCACCGTCGTTGCTCCTGGTCACAGTGCGTGATACACAGAGTAACCAGGCATGTGCGTGAGGAGCGGACGATCCGCAGGTCAGGGCGGCCGCCCCGGTCAAACGTGCGAGATCCGGGTAAAGAGACCCGGGAAGGCGTCGTGCGAGCACGGTTTCATCAGCGAAGATAGAAGGCGACCCATGCCGGACGGCACGGGCAGCGAACTACCCAACAGGGGCGGTGACTTACATGATCCTGGCAGCAGAGAAGGGCGACATCACCACCATCATCGGCGGAATCGCTCCGGACTGGGGGCCGTTCGGGACGCTGGGCAACGAGGCGCGCATCATGATCGAGGTGGTGATGGCCATCGCCATCCTGCTCTGCCTCGGCATCGCGATCTGGGGTGCTGCGAAGCAGCGCATCGGAGCGACGGCACTGCGCGACACGTTCAGCGCGGAGCAGGGCAAGGGTCTGATCGTGGCAGGGCTGACAGGGGTCTTCATCATCGGCTCCCTGGGGACCCTGTTCACCATCGTGTACGGAATGGCCGTCTGACCCACCACCGGCCGACTCCCACCGGGCCGTCCCAGCCCGCTCCCCACCATCCGCCCGTCGCGCCCACCGGCTGAGGTTGCGTTTCCCTGATGTCGAGTCACCACACCGCGCTCAAGCGGCAACCAGCAGAGCTACCGTCGTCCTGCGCGGATCCGCACACGACCGAGGGAGCGAACGCGGCATGAGTCCCGGTGACGAGCACGACTACCGCGGCAAGGACCAGGGGGGCCGCGCGGACGACCCGTACAGCACGCTCGGCGGCACCCGTCAGACCCGTACCCGTCTCCCCGACGGCGACCCGGGCAACCCCACCGCGCGCCGCCCCGTCCGCAACTCCCGCTCCCTCGTGACGATCACCGGCATCGTCGTCCTCCTCGTCGCCGCCATCGCCTTCGCCAACCGGGGCGGTGGCAGCGACGACGACGCGTCCCCGGGCGCCAAGAGCTCCGGAGCCGCGGGAAGCGGTCCCACGGCGGCCACCGGCACCAAGCCCGTCGAGGGCAAGAACGGCACAATCCCCTCCGGCTTCGCTCGCGACGAGCAGGGGGCGCAGAGTGCGGCGGCGAACTATGCGGTGGCGTTGGGGTCGGCGGCGATGTTCAATTCCGAAACGCGTCGCGACATCGTGCAGTCCATCGCGGACAGCACTACAGCAACGAAACTCCAGTCCGGATTCGATGCCGACTACTCGCAGGGCTTCCTGGAGCAGATCGGCCTCGACACCGACGGCAGCGCCCCGACCGGCTCCACCTTTGTCAACCGCACACTCCCGGCCGGGACGAAGGTGAAGTCCTACTCATCGAGCACGGCGGAGATCGAAGTCTGGTGCTCCGGCCTGTTCGGCCTGACCGGCGAGAAGTCGACGAAGCCGGTCACCAGTGGGTGGTTCACCGTGACCATGCAGCTGAAGTGGAACGGTTCCGACTGGAAGATCCTCGAGACCAGCCAGCGGAGTGGTCCTTCTCCTGTTACCGGCGACAACCCCGTGTCCGGATCGGATGAGATCGCGGACGCGGTCAATCAGTTCGGGGGGTTCACCTATGCCCGATAGCCGTCGCCGCTGGTCGCTCGGCTTCAGCGTGGCAGCCGCGCAAGCCTCGGTACTTGTGTTCGCCACGCGGGCGGCAGCCGACCCGACTCCCACTCCGACGCCCAGTGGCAGCAGCGACCCCTGCGAATTGATCGCCGGGCCGGCTCGCGACTACTGCCAAGGGGATGACTCTCCGCGTACCCAGGACGTCCCCCCACAGACGCCCTCGACCCCCTCTCCTCCCTCGCCCAAGGCTGCGCCGACGCCGCCTCCTGGATCGTCGGCAAGCTCAGCGAGGCCGTCGACTCCACGGCCAACGTCGACTTCACCAACCCCAAGTTCCTCCAGCAGTACGCCGTCATCTTCGCGGCCTCCACCATCCTCACCCTCGTCCTCTGGCTCCTCGCCGTCGCCAAGCGCGCCATCCGCGGCGTCCCCCTCACCACCGCGATCTCCGAGGCCGTCGGCTTCCTCTGGCTCACCGTCCTCGCCTCGGCCTTCACCCCGCTGATCCTCTACACGATCGTCTCCGCCACCGACGGCGTCACCGAGATCATCGCCTCCGCCACCGGCGGCCAGACCGACGTCTTCTTCGGCTCGTTCGCCGAAGCTCTCAAGAAGGGCGAGGACATCGGCGGCGGCCCGATCATGCTGATCGTCGTCTCGCTCGTCTCGATCCTCGCCGCCGGCATCCTGTGGCTGGAGCTCGTCATCCGCGCCGCCCTGCTCTACGTCGGCGCGCTCCTCGGGATCGTCGTCTACGCCGGCCTCGTCGACAAGAACATGTGGGGTCACGTCCGCCGCTGGGCCGGCATCATGATCGCGGTGATCATGGTCAAGCCGGTCATCGTCATCGTCCTCGGCCTCGCCGGCGCACTCTCCTCGGGCGACGGCCCCGACGCCTTCTCCGCCGTCGTCTCCGGCCTCTCCATCATCCTCCTGGCCATCTTCGCCTCCGCCATGATCTACCGCTTCGTCCCCGGCTTCGGCGACGAGATCCAGGGCGCCCGCACCAACCGCAAGCAGGCCACCGACGGCTCCCAGGCCGCCGCCCTCATCAGCTCCCCGGCCGCCCTCGTCTCCCAGGGCATCAAGACCCACAGCGGCCGCAACGACCAGAACAGCGGCGGAGGCGGCGCCCGCCCCGCCAACCCGGCCAGCGGCGGCGTCGCCGCCCACAGCTCCCGCACCTCCGGCGGAAGCGGAGGCGGCGGCGGGGTCGGCGGCGGATCTGTCCCCTCCGCCGCACCCTCGCCCCGCAGCGGCTCCGCGCCCACCTCCGCAACCCCCCACAGCAGCCGCTCCCCCCGAGGCGGCGGCTTCGGCAGCACAGGTAACTCGAGCACAGGAGGTGGAGGGCGTTGACGACCCAGTCCCACACGATGACGCCCCGCCGCACGTATCTCATCGGCCGCGCCCGGCCGAACGCGATCGTCGGCAAGAACCGCGAGACCGGCGAGATCGCCCTGATCATCGTCGGCGCGTTCCTCGGCATGATGAGCGGACTCCTCGTCCCCGTCCTCTCCCTCCGCATCGTCTGCCTCGTCGGCTTCCCGATGCTGGCCCTCGCCGTCGTGTACGTCCCGTACAAGGGCCGCACCTTCTACAAGTGGTTCGAGATCAACCGCACCTTCAAGCGCTCCCTGCGCCGCGGCACCGCCTACCGCTCGGGCGCCATGGAAGCCGGCGTCAGCGCCGACGGCCGCGAGGTCGAGATCGGCCCGCCCCCCGGCATCGGCCGGATCAGCTGGCTCGCCGCCCCCTTCGGCCCCGACGAGATCGCCGTACTCCTCCACGCCGACCGGCGCACCGTCACCGCCGCCATCGAGATCGAGGGCCCCGGCGTCGGCCTCCGCGACAGCGAGGACCAGGAAGCCCTCGTCGACCGCTTCGGCACCCTCCTCAAGCACGTGGCCAACGGCGACGGCTTCGTCACCCGCCTCCAGATGCTCGCCCGCACCCTCCCCGCCGACCCCGACGCCCACGCCAAGGACGTCGCCCAGCGCGGCGACAAGGCGTCCCCGGCCTGGCTCCAGGACTCCTACGACCAGCTGCAGTCCATGGTCTCCACCTCCAGCGAGCAGCACCGCGCCTACCTCGTCGCCTGCATGCACTACAGCCGTGAACTGGCCGCCGAGGCCAACGCCATGGCCCGCGCCGCCCGCCCCCACGGCGGCCGCAAGCTCGACCGCGACGCCGGCCTCGCCGTCGTCATGGCCCGCGAGCTCACCGACATCTGCGCCCGCCTCGCCGAGGCCGACATCCGGGTCCGCCAGCCGCTCGGCCAGAGCCGCGTCGCCTCCCTCGTGCACTCCATGTACGACCCCGACCACCCCATCGACCACATCCAGGCCATGACCAAGCGCAACGCCTGGCCCGCCGAACTGGACGCGGTCGAGCCCACGTTCCTCCAGGCCAAGACCCGCGAGTCCACCACCCGCGCCCCCTGGTGCCACGCCACCGCCTGGGTGAAGGAGTGGCCGATGACCCCCGTGGGCGTCAACTTCCTCGCCCCGCTCCTCGTCCACACCCCCGACGTCATCCGCACCGTCGCCGTCTGCATGGACCTCGAACCCACCGAGGTCGCCATCGAACGCATGCTGACCGAGAAGACCAACGACGACGCCGAGGCCAGCCGCCAGGCCAAGATGAACCGCACCGTCGACCCCCGCGACATCGCCGCCCACGGCCGGCTCGACCAGCGGGGTGAAGATCTCGCCAGCGGTGCGGCCGGAGTGAACCTGGTGGGGTACATCACGGTGTCGTCCCGCTCACCCGAGGCGCTCGCCCGCGACAAGCGCACGATCCGCGCCTCGGCCGGCAAGTCGTACCTCAAGCTGGAATGGTGCGACCGCGAACACCACCGGGCCTTCGTGAACACCCTCCCGTTCGCCACCGGCATCCGCCGCTGACCCGAGCACCCGCACAGAACACCGAACCCAACCCACCCAACCCGCAGGAAGAGAGGGCAGCCACGCCATGCGAGACCCCCTGTCCGCATTGTCGGATGCCTTCACCTCCTTCCTCTTCGGCAAGGTGGAGACGACCCGCCTCCCCGTCCGTACGTCCACGGGCCAGGCCCAGGCCGTCTACCTCCCCACCGCCGCCCCCGGCCTCGGCGACTCCGGCGTGATCATCGGCCGCGAGGTCTACAGCGGCAAGGGCTACATCTACGACCCCTTCCAGCTGTACGGGCAACAGCTCCCCGCCCCCCACTGGCTGGTCCTCGGCGAGTCCGGCAACGGCAAGTCGGCCCTGGAGAAGACCTACGTCCTGCGCCAGCTCCGCTTCCGCGACCGCCAGGTCGTCGTCCTCGACGCCCAGGGCGAGGACGGCGTCGGCGAGTGGAACCTCATCGCCCAGGAGCTGGGCATAACCCCCATCCGCCTGGACCCGACCGCAGCCCTCAACGGCGGCATCCGGCTCAACCCCCTCGACCCGTCCATCACCACCACCGGTCAGCTCGCCCTGCTCCGTACGATCATCGAAGTCGCGATGGGCCACGGCCTCGACGAGCGTTCCGGCTTCGCGCTCAAGGTCGCCCACGCCTACGTCACCACGACCATCACAGACCGCCAGCCGGTCCTGATGGACATCGTCGAGCAGCTGCGCCACCCCGAGCCCGAGTCCGCCGAGGCGATGAACGTCGACATAGACGATGTACGGGCCTGGGGCCTGGACGTCGCCCTCGTCCTGGACCGCCTGGTCGACGGTGACCTGCGCGGCATGTTCGACGGCCCGACCACTGTCGGCATCGACCTCGACGCGCCCCTCATCGTCTTCGACCTCTCGCACATCGACCGCAACTCGATCGCGATGCCGATCCTGATGGCGATCGTCGGCGTCTGGTTGGAACACACCTGGATCCGGCCCGACCGCAAGAAGCGCATCTTCCTGGTCGAGGAGGCGTGGCACATCATCAACTCGCCCTTCGTCGCCCAGCTCTTCCAGCGCCTGCTGAAGTTCGGACGCCGCCTCGGCCTCTCGTTCGTCGCCGTCGTCCACCACCTCAGCGACGTGGTGGACGGAGCGGCGGCGAAGGAAGCGGCGGCCATCCTCAAGATGGCCTCCACCCGCACGATCTACGCGCAGAAGACGGACGAGGCCAGAGCGACCGGCCGGGTCATCGGCCTGCCCCGCTGGGCCGTCGAGATCATCCCGACCCTCACCCCCGGCATCGCCGTCTGGGACGTCAACGGCAACGTCCAGGTCGTCAAACACCTGATCACCGAGGCCGAACGCCCCCTGGTCTTCACCGACCGCGCCATGACCGAGGGCTCGGCCATGGACCCGGACGACCTGCTCCCCGAGGACATCCGCGCCGCCGAACTGGAGGCGGAGCAACGGGCGGCCCGGATCGAGCACCAGCAACGGACGAACGAGTCGTCAGAGTCAACGGTGGCCTGACATGGCACGCCAGGCACCACGGGGCCGGGGCAACGGCCGCGCCCATCAGGACAGTTACGACGACCGGCCCCAGGGCAGCGGCGGCGTCCCGGACGGCCTGCTGATCGGCCTCCTGGCCCTCCTCCTCGCGGCCACCCTGGTCGCCTGGACGGCCACCGGCCTGGCCGGACTGTTCGCCCACGGGGCCTGGCCGGACGGCGTGACGTTCACCGGCTCCCCGCTCGCCCTGCGCGAACTGGCCACCGCGCCCCAGGACCTCCCCGCGGCCTGGCCGGAGACCCCCGCCGCCCAGCTCTCCGGATACGGCCTGTTCTGGGGCCTGTTCATCGGCGAACTGATGGTGCTGCTGGTCCTCACGGTGTTCACGCTCGGGGTGGTGTCCCGTGGTCGTGCCGTACGGGAACGACGCCGCGAGGAACGGGCCTTCACGGCATACGAGCCACAGCTCCCCACGGACAAGCCGGCACCGACACCACCCCAAGAACAAGCACAGCCCCAAGAACAAGCACAGCCACAGGAACAGGCACAGGCACAGGCACAGGCAGCACCCCCAACACACCCCATCACCCCACCCCCCGCCGAGGAGACGCCCCCTCCCCCCGAAACGGGCACCGCGCTGCTCCCCTCCCCCCGCACCCCCCTCCTCGTCTACGCCCCCGCCCCCGCCCGGCGCCCCACCGTCGTCCAGGCGATCCACGACGCCGAAGGCCCCGCCCTGGTCGTCACATCGGACCCCACGGTCTGGGCCGAGACGAAGGACGCCCGGGCCAAGCTCGGCCCGGTCCTCGTCTACGACCCGGGCCACCTCTGCGACACCCCCGCCCGCCTCCACTGGTCGCCCACCGCAGGCTGCGAGCACCCCGACACCGCCGCCGCACGGTCCGCCGCCCTGCTCGCACCGGTCCGCCCGCAGGCCAGGATCGACGCGGCGGTGGCCGACACGGCGCAGACGCTCCTCCAGTGCTGGCTGCACGCCGCGGCGGTGGACGGCCGCCCGTTCCGCCAGGTGGCCCGCTGGGCCTCGGGGTCCGCCGCCCACGAACCGGTACGCCTTCTCCGTACGCACCCCAAGGCCGCTTCCGGACTCGCCGGGCTCCTGGAGTCCGCGCTCACGGCCTATCCGGAACGGCGCGAGATGGCCCAGGAGTTGACCGTACGGGCCTTCTCGGCGCTCTCCTCGGTGCACATCCGCGAGGCCTGCACGCCCAACCGATCGGATGCGGCCGCGCTGGAATCTTTTGCCCGCGAGGGGGGAACGCTCTACCTGGTGGGCGAACCCATCGAGGATCCCCGCTCACGCCCGGGCGCGATGCCCCTCCTCACCGCGCTCGCCGCAGACGTGGTCGAGCACGGCCGCCGCATGGCCGCACGGTCAACCGACGGTCGGCTCGACCCACCAATGACGCTCGTCCTGGACGACGTCGCGGCCGTGGCGCCGTTCCCCCAGCTCCCGGAGCTGCTGGCGACCGGCGAGTCCCGGGGCATGCCCGCCCTGGTGCTGCTCCGCTCCCAGGAACAGGGCCGAGCCCGCTGGCGGGAAACCCTGCACACACCGGCCCCAGGCATCGGCTAGCAGGACGAGCGGGCAGGCCGAGAACAGACAAACAAGCCAACCAGCCGACCAGCCGACCAGCCGAGCAGTCGACCAGGGCCTCCCTACCCCTCCCGCCCGAGGACGTACTCCAGCTCCTGCTCACCCCGGTCGCCCGGCGCCGGAATCCGCTGGCCGGAGGGCACGAAGCCGAACTTCCGGTAGAACGCGGCGGCCCTCGGATTCTTCTCGTGCACGTAGAGGCGCACCCGCTCCATCCGGGGCGCGGACAGCGACCACGCCCACGCGACGGCCTCGCGGAACAACGCCTCGGTCACCCCGGTCCCCCGCACCTCGGGCCGGACGAACACACCGACCAGGTGCGCCTGGTCCACCGGCGATGCCTCCCCGAAGCGCACCTCGTCGTCCGGGCTCTCGACGAGTACGGTGACCGACCCCACCCACTCCCCGTCGGGCGACTCCGCGACGAACTGACGGACCCGGCCGGGTCCGTCCTCGGCGGCATCGGCGGCACGCTGCTGCCAGAACACATCCGGCTTCGCCTCAGCGTCCTCGTACGACTCCAGGAACGCCACAGGGGCCGCCGGATCCCGCAGAGCGTCCAGCCGCAACTGCCTGACCTGCGGCCATTCGTCGGCCCGCACCACGCGCATCACATAGTCCATACCGCGATCCTCGCCCCCACCCGCCCCACGTTCAACCGAGTACTCACCACACCGGCACTCTCCACCCGCCAACCCGCCACCCCGCAACGGACAAACGCGCTGCCACCCCTCACACCCCGTCGTACCCCGGTACTACGCCCGCCTCCACGTCCCGCCCCCGGGCGGACGACCGGCCGCCGCCGGCTCCGTAGCGTCGACCGCATGATCACGGCACACGGACTCACCAAGCGGTACGGCGACAGAACCGTCGTCCAGGACCTCGACTTCACCGTCCGCCCCGGCACGGTCACCGGCTTCCTCGGCCCCAACGGCGCGGGCAAGTCCACGACGATGCGCATGCTCCTCGGCCTCGACACCCCGACGCAGGGCCGCTCGACCGTCAACGGGCGCTCCTACGCCACCCACCCCGCGCCCCTCACCCAGGTCGGCGCCCTGCTGGAGGCCCGGTCCGTCCACCCCGGCCGGTCCGCCTTCAACCACCTGATGGCCCTCGCCCACACCCACGGCATCCCCCGCCGCCGCGTCGAGGAGGTCATCGACCTCGCCGGGCTGACGGACGCCGCCCACCGCCGGGTGAAGGGCTACTCCCTCGGCATGGGCCAACGGCTCGGCGTCGCCGCCGCTTTCCTCGGCGACCCCGCGACCGTCATCCTGGACGAACCGGTCAACGGCCTGGACCCCGAAGGCGTCCTGTGGATCCGTACCCTCCTGACCTCCCTCGCCGCCGAAGGCCGTACGGTCCTCGTCTCCTCCCACCTGATGAGCGAGATGGCCCTCACCGCCGACCACCTGATCGTCATCGGCCGCGGCAGACTCCTCGCCGACACCACGGTGGCCGAGCTGATCCGGTCGGCAGGCGGAGCATCCGTCAGAGTCGTCACCCCGCAACCGGAAGCACTGAAAGCCCACCTCACGGCCCCGGACGTGACCTTCACAGTCACCCCCACCCCCACCCCCACCTCCGCTCCCGAAGCCCACGAACTCCGGATCCGAGGAGTGGACGCGGCGCACATCGGACGCGTGGCCGCCACGCACGCGATCACGCTGCACGAACTCACGCCGCAGACCGTGTCGCTGGAGCAGGCGTTCATGGACCTCACGCAGGAATCGGTCAACCACCGCCCGCACCGACAGCACGAGCCGACAGCACCAGCCACCGGAGCAGACATCGGAGCAGCAGCATGACCACCACCCACCCCGCCGCATCGCCGCCGTACCGCATCACCCCGCCCCGCATCCTGCGCGCGGAGTGGCACAAGCTCCGTTCCCTGCGCTCCACCTGGGTCACCGTCATCTCGGCGGTCGTCATGGTGCTCGGCGTCGGCCTGATCATGGGCGCGACCTACACCTCCGGCGGCGGGGACTCCGACGTCGACACGGTCGTCCTGTCGTTGTACGGCAGCATGCTCGCCCAGATCTTCCTGGTCGTCCTGGGCATCCTCATGACCGCCGGCGAGTACGCGACCGGCATGATCCGCTCCTCGCTCACCGCCGTACCCACCCGGCTCCCCGTCCTGTGGGCCAAGGCCGTGGTCTTCGCCGCCACCGTCTTCACGGTCATGCTCGCGACGTCGGTGGTCACGTTCGCCGCGGCCCAGGCCCTTCTCCACGACACCGACCAGGCCGCCTCGTTCACCGACCCGGGCATCCTGCGCGCCCTGCTGGGCAACGCCGCAGCACTCACCTTGATGGGCCTGCTCGCCCTCGGCCTCGGCGCACTGCTGCGCTCGGTGCCGGGCGCGATCGGGGCGTTCATCGGCGGGGTGATGATCCTGCCGGAGATCCTCGGCATGCTCCCGTACGACGCCGTCGAGCGCGCCATCATGTACTTTCCCACCCAGGCCGCCGGCGCCCTCGGCTCCGCCACCCCCATCCCGGGCACCGTCTCCCCCGGCCCCGCCCTGTTTGCCCTGTCCCTGTGGGCGGGTACGACACTGGCCGCGGCAGCACTGGCACTCAAGCGCCGCGACGTCTGACCCATGAGGAGCGACCAGGTGAGCACCCCACCGAGGGACCTCGACCGGGACCGGGACACCGAGGGCACGGTTCCTCCCCTCACCCGGATCATCCGCGACGCCCTGGACCGGCTCCGCGCCTTCGACCGGCGCCGGCCACGGGTCTGGGACGCGGCGGTGACCGGGTTCTGGACCGTGGCAGCGGTACTCGACTACACCTCCGGCGGCTGGCGGCACACCGCCCACGAGGACGTGACGGCCCCCGAGTTCGTGGTGCTCCTGATGAGCCTCGGGTTCTCGCTGCCGCTGCTGTGGCGGCGCACGCACCCCCTGGCCGTAGTCCTGCTCATGACACCGATATCCCTCGTCAACGTCTGGACGGGGGCCGTGGTTCAGGCCTCCCTCCTCCAGCTGATCCCGGTCTTCCAGATCGTGCTGCGCTCCTCGTTCCGTACGGTCGGGGCAGCGGCTCTGCTCTTCGTCGTCCCGGTCCTGTCCGGCGGCTTCCGCATCCCCTCCGGCTGGGGTCAGGAAGTGGTCTCGTACGTCTGGGGCCTGGTCTTCGTCGTGCTGCTGGGGATCGCGGTACGTACACGGCGCGAGTACACCGAGGCCCTGGTCGAGCGCGCCCACCGACTGGAACACGAACGCGACCAGCAGGCCCGGCTCGCGGCCGCCGCCGAACGCACCCGTATCGCACGGGAGATGCACGACATCATCGGCCACAACCTGTCCGTCATCACGGGCCTCGCGGACGGCGGGGCGTACGCGGCCCGGAAGAACCCGGAACGCGCGGGCCAGGCCCTGGAAGCCATCGGCACGACCAGCAGGCAGGCCCTGTCCGAACTCCGCCGTCTCCTGGGCGTCCTGCGCGACGACCACCCCGACGCCGAACGCGCCCCTCAGCCGACGCTCGACGAACTGACCCCCCTCATCGAACGCGTACGCAGGGCGGGCCTGCCCGTCGACCTGGAGCTGAACGGCGAAGGCACCGCGCGCTCCCTCACCCCGGGCCGCCAACTCACCGTGTACCGGGTGATCCAGGAGGCCCTGACCAACACCCTCAAGCACGCCACCGGCCCCACGTCCGCGACGGTCACCCTCACCTACTCACCAACGCACCTGGACGCCCGCATCACCGATACGGGCACCGGAGCCGGCAGAACCGCGGAAACAGAGGAAGCACCCCTGGCGGCCCAGGGCATCATGGGCATGAGGGAACGCGCTGCCCTGTACGACGGCACTCTCGAAGCGGGCCCGATACCGGAACACACCGGATGGCAGGTACAGCTCCGCCTTCCCCTGGAGGACACGCACCAGTGACGACCGTACTGATCGCCGACGACCAGCCGATGCAGCGCTTCGGGTTCCGCATGCTGCTGGAGAGCCAGGACGACATGACGGTGGTCGGCGAGGCGGGCAACGGCACCGAGGCCGTCCACCTGGTCGCCCGCCACCACCCGGACGTCGTGCTGATGGACATCCGCATGCCGGGCCTCGACGGCATCGAGGCGACCCGCCGCATCATCGCGTCGGGCGCCCGCACCCGCATCCTGATCGTCACGACGTTCGACCTCGACGAGTACGCGTACGACGGCCTGCGCGCCGGCGCCAGCGGCTTCCTGGTGAAGGACGCCCTGCCCGAGGAACTCCTCGCCGGCATCCGCGCCGTGGCCGCCGGCGACGCGGTGGTCGCCCCGACGCTGACCCGCCGGCTCCTCGACGCGTACGTCCACCATCTCCCCGTCGTCCCCGGCGCCCGGGCCGTCTCGGACCCGCGCATCATCGCCCTGACGGAACGGGAACGCGAGATCCTCACGGTGATAGGGCAGGGCTGGTCCAACACCGAGATCGCCGCCCGCCTCCACCTCGCCGAGTCCACCGTGAAGACGCACGTGACCCGCATCCTCGCGAAGACCGGAGCAAGGGACCGCGTCCAGGCAGTCATCCTGGCCTACGACACCCGCCTGGTCACCCCGATGTAGAACGCAGAAAAGCCCCGCACCAGAAGGTGCGGGGCTTTCCCACAAAGATTGTTCGGCGGCGTCCTACTCTCCCACA
>NZ_BMTW01000023.1 GCF_014649875.1 Streptomyces rubiginosohelvolus
ACCTTCACCGTCGACCCCGCCGAGCTCTTCCACCGCAACCAGGTCACCGCCTACGCCGGGAAGACCCTGCACGGCGTGGTCCGCTCCAGCTGGCTGCGCGGCGTCCGCATCGTGTCCGACGGCGTCCTCGCCGAGCCCACCGGCCGCCTCCTGGAACGGGACCGCTGAACCGGCCCCACCGGCCTCCCCTCGACCGGTACCGCTGACCGGCCCACCGGCCCCCTCCTCGAACGCGCCCCCCGACCGTGCCCGAAAGGACCCCCGACCATGACGGACGCCTCGATACCCCGCTTCACCGGCGACGCCAGCCCGTATGCGGGCGGCGACCCGTACGCCGACCACCGCACCGCAGACTTCCCCTTCACCCACCTCGTCGACCTCGCCGACCGCCGCCTCGGCGCGGGCGTCATCGCGGCCAACGACGAGTTCTTCGCCGAGCGGGAGAACCTCCTCAAGCCCGAGCCCGCCGTCTTCGACCCGGAGCACTTCGGCCACAAGGGCAAGATCATGGACGGCTGGGAGACCCGCCGCCGCCGGGGCGTCAGCGCCGCCGAGCCCCACCCGACCGCCGACGACCACGACTGGGCCCTCGTCCGGCTCGGCGCGCCCGGTGTCATCCGGGGCATCGTCCTGGACACCGCCCACTTCCGCGGCAACTACCCGCAGGCCGTCTCCGTCGAGGCCGTCGCCCTGCCCGGCTCCCCGTCCCCCGAGGACCTCCTCGCCCCCGACGTGAAGTGGACGACGCTCGTCCCCCGTACGGCGGTCGGCGGCCACGCGGCCAACGGGTTCGCCGTCGACGCCGAGCAGCGCTTCACCCACCTGCGGGTCAACCAGCACCCGGACGGCGGCATCGCCCGGCTGCGCGTGTACGGAGAGGTCGCCCCGGACCCCGACTGGCTCGCCGCCCTCGGTACGTTCGACCTCGCGGCCCTGGAGAACGGCGGCCAGGTCGAGGACGCCTCCGACCGCTTCTACTCCCCGGCCACCAACACCATCCAGCCCGGCCGCTCCCGCAAGATGGACGACGGCTGGGAGACCCGCCGCCGCCGTGACAAGGGCAACGACTGGATCAGTTACCGGCTCGCCGCGCAGTCCGGGATCCGGGCCGTCGAGATCGACACCGCCTACCTCAAGGGCAACTCGGCGGGCTGGGCGAGCCTTTCGGTACGGGACGGCGAGGACGGCGACTGGACCGAGGCCCTGCCCCGGACGCGCCTCCAGCCCGACACCAATCACCGCTTCGTGCTCGACGGGACCGTCCGCGCCACCCACGTACGGATCGACATCTTCCCGGACGGCGGCATCTCCCGCCTCCGGCTGTACGGATCGCTCACCGACGAGGGCGCGGCCGCGCTGGCGGCCCGTCACCGGGAGCTCGGCGGCTGACCCGAGCAGGGCACAAGGGTCGGGCGCACCGCGATCGCAGGGGGATCGCGGTGCGCCCGGCCGAACTCGTTGGGTGGGGGCGTGTCACCCTGGGTGAGGTGTGGGGAGCGGGCCCGGAGGGCAGGCGAACCGCACCTTTGACGCTTCCGCGTTCCCGTCCACTGACGTTTCCGGCGTTCCGCCCGCCCGACCAGGAGCCCCCATGATCTTCATCGCCGTCAAGTTCACCGCCCTCGTCGCCGAGCGCGACAACTGGCTGCCCCGGCTCGAGGACTTCACCGTCGCCACCCGCAGCGAGCCCGGGAACCTCTTCTTCGACTGGTCCTACAGCGTGGAGAATCCCAACGAGTTCGTCCTGCTGGAGGCGTTCGCCGACGCGGCGGCGGGCGAGGCGCACGTGAAATCCGACCACTTCACGGCGGCGATCGAGACGATGTCGGAGATGGTGGCAGAGGTTCCCGAGATCATCAACGTCGAGGTCGAGGGATCCGGCTGGTCCCGGATGGCGGAGGTCACTCCGCGCAACCGGTGACGACAAGCCCTAGAACTCCTCGTGGGACTCCGGGTCGCCGCCGAACCGCCGCTGCCGCCCGGACGCGATCGTCGTCAACTCCTGCGCCGTCAGCTCGAACCCGAACAGATCCAGGTTCTCGCGCTGCCGTCCCGGATCCGCCGACTTCGGGATCGGCACCGCGCCCACCTGGGTGTGCCAGCGCAGCACCACCTGGCCGGGCGTCACCCCGTGGTCGTCCGCGATCGCCACGATCGACGGGTCCTCCAGCACCTCCCGGCCCCGGGCCAGCGGGCTCCAGCTCTCCGTGACGATGCCCTTCGCCGCGTGCACCGCCCGCAGCTCCTCCTGCGGAAGCAGCGGATGCATCTCGATCTGGTTCACCGAGGGCAGCACCCCCGTCTCCCGCTCCAGCCGGTCCAGATGCGCGGCGGTGAAGTTGGAGACACCGATGGAGCGGACGAGACCGTCCTCGCGGAGCCGGATCATCGCCTTCCAGGTGTCCACGTACTTGTCCACGCGGGGGAGCGGCCAGTGGATCAGATACAGGTCGACGTACTCGACGCCCAGGCGGGCCCGTGACTCCTCGAACGAGGCGAGCGTCTCCTCGTACCCCTGATGCCGGCCGGGCACCTTCGTGGTGACGACGACCTCCTCGCGGGGGACGCCGCTGCGGGTGATGCCCCGGCCGGTGCCGGTCTCGTTGCCGTAGTTGAGGGCCGTGTCGACCAGCCGGTAGCCCAGCTCCAGGGCCCCGGCGACGGCCTCCTCGGCCGCCGCGTCGTCCAGCGGATAGGTGCCGAGCCCCACCGCGGGGAGCCGTGTGCCGTCGTTGAGCGTGTGAACCGGTGTGCCGGACATGTGCTGGTCCTGTCCTTCCCGTCGCTGCCCCGTCCCGGCCAGCGTAGGGGCGCGGCCGGCACGGGGCAGCCGGACGCGGCCGCCGGGGGAGCGCGCTCCGGCGCACGCCCGGGCGGCGGACCAGGGGTGAGCCGGGAGTACGCCGCCGCCCGGGCGGCGGCGGTGCTCAGGCCGCGTGGCCGCCGTCCGCGACGAGCTCCGTGCCCGTGATGAAGCCGGCCTCGGCGCTCACCAGGTAGGCGACGAGCGAGGCGATCTCCTCCGTCGTGCCGAAGCGGCCCAGCGCGTTCGCCGCGCGCTGGCTCTCGGCCAACGGCCCGTCGGCCGGGTTGAGATCGGTGTCCACGGCCCCCGGCTGGATCACGTTCACGGTGATGCCACGCGGCCCCAGCTCCCGGGCGAGCGGCTTGGTCAGCCCGGTCAGCGCGGACTTGCTGAGCCCGTAGAGGGTGGAGCCGGGCCCGCCCGCGTACCGGCTCAGGGCGGAACCCACGGAGATGACGCGGCCGCCGTCGGCCAGCCGCTCCGCCGCCGCGCGGCAGGCGAGGAAGACCGCTCGTACGTTCACCGTCAGCGTCCGGTCCACGTCAGGACCGGCGAGCGTGGCGATCGGTCCGAGGACGCCAATGCCCGCGTTGTTGACAAGGATGTCCAGCCGGCCGAGCGCGTCCGCCGCCCGGTGCACGGCGTCGGCGGCCGCGTCGGCGTCCGCCGCGTCGCAGCGCAGGGCGACGCCCCGGCGGCCGAAGCCCTCGATCTTCGCGACGACCGCACGGGCCGCCGCCTCGTCCTGTACGTAGGTGACGGCGACGTCCGCGCCGTCCTGGGCGAGCCGCAGCGCGATCGCGGCGCCGATGCCCCGGCTGCCCCCGGTGACCAGGGCGGCCCGGTGCGGAAGGCCGACGGGAACGTCGGTGGAAGCAGCGGCGGGAGCGGTGCCGGACAGGGTTCCGGAAGGGGTGCTGGAAGGGTTGCTGGACATGGCTGTTCCTCGCTGACGGGGATGCCGTCGCTCCGACGGCATCCCCAGCAAACGCGCGCCGGGGCCCGCGCACCGGCGGGTATCGGACGCCTACGGCCACCCGGGGCCGCTCACCGTAACGGCAGCCGCGCGGGGTCCGTCGCCGACGCCCGCAGGCGGGCCAGGATGGCGCGGGCGGCCTTGTCGTAGCCGAGATTGTTGTTCTGGAGCACCGACTCGGCGTTGGCCAGCTCCAGCAGGGCGATCACCTCGAACGCCAGCTGGCACACGTCGGTGTCCCCGGCCAGCTCCCCGGCGGCCCTGGCCTCCTCGATGGTCTCCTCCACGAAGGTGACCCAGCCCGTCTGCGCGGACGCCAGGGCGTCGTGCACCCGGCCGCTGCGGGCGTCGAACTCGGCGGTGGCGGCGTAGAAGAAGCAGCCGCCCCGGAACACCCGCTCACGGGAGTACGCGATCCACGCCTCGCACATCCGCCACACCCGCCCGAGCCCCGGCGGCACCGACCGGGCCGGGCGCAGCACATGGTCGACGTAGACGGCCACCGCTCCCCGCACGGTGGCCAGCTGGAGCCCCTCCTTCGAGCCGAACAGCGCGAACACCCCGCTCTTGCTCAGCCCCAGCTCGGTCGCCAGCCGTCCCAGTGACAGGCCCTCAAGACCTTCGACCGAGGCGATCTGCACCGCCCGCCCCAGGACCAACTGCCGGGTCTGGTTCCCCCGCTCGACCCGCCCGTCCGTTCTTACCGACGCCATGTGACCACTCCGTGCCTCAGCGTTACCTATGCGTCAGTCTAGGGAGCGGCGGGAGGCGCCCGGGAACGATCCGGCCGCCTGGACAGGTGTTCCCTTCCCGGGAAGGCGGCGGGTAGCGTGATCACTTCGCGTGCGAGCCGGTGCGGTCTCCACAACACGTTCCGTGGAGAATCCGGGAGAACCAGATGTCCGCTGCCGCCGTGCCCGCCGTGGGAAGCGTCTCCCCGCGCCGCGCCTGGGTCACCGATCTGCCCGTACTGGCGGTCGCCGTCGTCTGGGGCGCGAGCTATCTCGCCGCCAAGGGCATCACCACCACGCACACCGTCGTCGCCGTGCTCGTCCTGCGCTTCGCCTTCGTGCTGCCGGTGCTCGTGGCGGTCGGATGGCGCAAGCTGCGGGCGCTGACCGGTGCGCAGTGGCGGGGCGCCGGAGTGCTGGGTCTGGTGCTGAGCGGGATCTTCCTGCTGGAGACGTACGGGGTGGTGCACACCTCCGCCACCAACGCCGGGCTGATCATCAGCCTGACCATGATCTTCACACCGCTGGCCGAGGCCGCCGTGACCCGTGTCCGCCCGTCGGCCGGATTCGTCGCCGCGGCCGGGCTCTCCGTCTCCGGGGTCGTCCTGCTGACCCAGGGCGGCGGATTCACCAGCCCCTCGGCCGGCGACCTCCTGATGCTCCTCGCCGCCCTCGCCCGTACGGTCCACGTCCTGGCCATGGCCCGGATCAAGGCGGTACGGGACGCCGACTCGCTCTCCCTGACCACTGTCCAGCTCGGCGGCGCGGTCGCCGTCTTCGCCGTCCTCGCCGCCTTCCCCGGCACCGGGGCCTCGCCGTGGAGCACGGCCGTGGGCTTCGGCGCCCGGGAGTGGGCGGGCCTCGTCTTCCTCTCGGTGTTCTGCACGCTGTTCGCGTTCTTCGTGCAGATGTGGTCCGTACGCCGCACCTCGCCGTCCCGGGTCAGTCTGCTGCTCGGAACGGAACCGCTGTGGGCCGCCGCCGTCGGCATCAGCCTGGGCGGGGAACACCTCGGCGTCCTGGGGGTGGCCGGGGCCGTTCTCGTCCTGGCGGGCACCGCGTGGGGGCGGCGCGCCGCCTCGGAGGGGGTCCGGGTCAGGTCTTGATCGAATCCGCCGCGATCATCACGGCGGCCCCCGCCACGATCAGCACGATG
Organism: Streptomyces rubiginosohelvolus; assembly: GCF_014649875.1. Taxonomy (GTDB): domain Bacteria; phylum Actinomycetota; class Actinomycetes; order Streptomycetales; family Streptomycetaceae; genus Streptomyces; species Streptomyces rubiginosohelvolus. The sequence goes on from NZ_BMTW01000023.1 coordinate 5,670, forward strand.
TTGACGAACAGCGTGCGGTCGCTGAGGAAGTCGATGTGCCGTACCAGCGTCCAGAACCGGAACCATCCCGTCCACTCGTACAGCAGCCCGCCCACGCCCTGGATGAAGACGAGGAACCCGATCGTCTCGACGATTTTCTTCATGGGACGAGCCTCCCGCCCGCCCCGCGCCCGCCGCGTCGGCCACCGGTCCCGTCCGCCGCGCCGAAAGTAGCGCAGGGTGCGACTTTGGTAGCTCCCGCGCCGCCCGGACCCCTTTCGGGCCGTCCGGCTGCGTAACTTTGTCGACATGACGCGCACCGAGTACCGCTGGCTGCTCCCGTCGGCGATGGCCGGCCCCGAGCTGCCGGACGACCGGGTCCGGACGCGGCGGACCGTGCGGGACTGGGCCGTCGACATCACGGCCTTCCTCATCGCCGCGGGCATCGGCCTGCTGGCCCTCGGCACGATCGAGGCCGACGACACCACGGCCGACGTCGTCGTCTTCGTGGACTCGATCGTCGGCGCGCTGGCCTGCTGCGCCCTCTGGCTCCGGCGCCGCTGGCCCGTCGCCCTCGCCGTCGCCCTGACCCTCGTGTCCGTCATCGAGCCGGTGGCCGCCGGGGCCCTCCTGGTCGCCCTCTTCAGCCTGGCCGTCCACCGCCCGTTCAAGCCGGTCGCGATGGTCGGGGCGCTCGCCCTGGCTCTGGTACCCGTGCAACCGTTCCTGCGCCCCGACCCGGAGACGTCCTTCCTCGCCTCGGTCCTCTTCGGGGCCCTGCTGATCCTCCTGGTGATCAGCTGGGGCATGGCCGTACGGTCCCGGCGCCAGCTCGTCGTCAGCCTCCGCGAACGGGCCCGCCGCGCCGAGGCCGAGGCGGAGCTGCGCGCCGAACAGGCCCAGCGCCTCGCCCGGGAGGCCATCGCCCGCGAGATGCACGACGTCCTGGCCCACCGGCTGACCCTGCTCAGCGTGCACGCCGGGGCCCTGGAGTTCCGGCCCGACGCCCCCGCCGCCGAGGTCGGCCGGGCGGCCGGCGTCATCCGGGACAGCGCCCACGAGGCCCTCCAGGACCTCCGCGAGATCATCGGCGTCCTGCGCGGACCCGGCGACACCGACGAGGCCCACCGGCCGCAGCCCACCCTCGCCACGCTGGACGCCCTGGTCGCCGAATCCCGGCTCGCGGGCATGAAGGTCGCCGTCGACAACCGGGTCGCCGCACCCCAGGACGCCCCCGCCGCGACCGGCCGCACCGTCTACCGCATCGCGCAGGAGGCCCTGACCAACGCCCGCAAGCACGCGCCCGGCACCGAGGTCTCCCTCACCGTGACCGGCGGCCCCGGCGATGACCTCACCGTCGAGGTGGTGAACCCGGCCCCCACCGAACCCTTCGAACGGGTCCCCGGCTCCGGCCAGGGGCTCATCGGCCTCACCGAACGCGCCACCCTCGCCGGGGGAGAGCTGGAGCACGGCCCGACGAAGGACGGCGGCTTCGCGGTCCGGGCCCGCCTGCCGTGGCCCGCCGCGTGAGCGCCGCCGTACGGGAACGAGCGACGCCCGGCGTACGGGAGCGAGCGACGCCCGCCGTAAGGGAACGAGCAACGCCCGGCGTACGAGTACGTGCGACGCCCGCCGTTCCGGCGCCGCGCACCGGCTGGCTACGGTGGCCGTCATGAACACCCCGGCGTCCCCGACACCACCCCCGGCCTCCTCAGCGCCCGTCCGCCTGCTGATTGTCGACGACGACCCGCTGGTCCGGGCGGGGCTGACCCTGATGCTCGGCGGCGACCAGGGCATCGACATCGTCGGGGAGGGCGCGGACGGCGTCGAGGTCGAGGAACTGGTCGAGCGGCTGCGCCCCGATGTCGTCCTGATGGACATCCGGATGCCGGTCATGGACGGACTCACCGCGACCGAACGGCTGCGCCGCCGGCCCGACGCCCCCGAAGTCGTCGTCCTCACCACCTTCCACGCCGACGAACAGGTGCTCCGCGCCATCCGGGCCGGGGCGGCGGGATTCGTCCTGAAAGACACCCCGCCGGCCCGGATCGTCGACTCGGTCCGCCGGGTCGCCGCCGGGGATCCGGTCCTCTCGCCCGCCGTCACCCGCCAGTTGATGGTCCGCGCCGCCGGGGGCGGGCGCGATGACCGGGCCGACCGCGCCCACCGCGCACGCAGGCGTTTCGGCCAACTCGCCGAGCGGGAGCAGGAGGTCGCCGTCGCCGTCGGGCGCGGCGCTTCCAACGCGGAGATCGCGGCCTCCCTCTACCTCAGCGTCGCCACCGTCAAGACCCACGTCTCCCGCATTCTCGCCAAGCTCGAACTCAACAACCGTGTCCAGATCGCGCTGTTGGTCCACGATGCGGGGCTCCTCGACACGGACGACGGCGGTGGGAGCCACCTAGGGTGAAGGGAAACGGCCCGGAACGGAGCGGGCCGAGACGGGAGAGGGGCCGCTCACCATGGCCGAGCTCGATCTGCGCGACCTGCCGGACTTCACCGCCGACCCCTACCCGTACTACGCCAAGCTCCGCGCCGAAGGGCCGGTGCACACCGTGCGCACCGAGCACCTGGAGCGGCTCTGGCTGATCGTCGGACATGAGGAGGGCCGTGCCGCCCTCGCCGACCAGCGACTCGGCAAGGACTGGCGCCCCAGAGGGGGCTGGAAGGCCTCCGAGGCCCAGCTCAACGCCAACATGCTGGAGCTGGACGCCCCGCACCACACCCGGCTGCGCCGGCTCGTCGTCCGCGAGTTCACCGCCCGGCGCATCGAGGCGCTGCGCCCGCGCGTCACCGAGATCACCGACCGGCTCCTCGACACGATGGTGGCGCGGGGCTCCGCCGACCTGGTCGACGCGCTCGCCTTCCCGTTGCCGATGACCGTGATCTGCGAACTCCTCGGCGTCCCGGACATCGACCGGGACGCCTTCCGGGTGCTCTCGAACGGCATCGTCACGCCCACCCCGGAGCAGCGGGACGCCGACCCGGTCGGCGCGATGAGCGCCTACCTCGTCGACCTCATCGCGGACAAACGCCGTTCACCCGGCGACGACCTGCTGAGCGCGCTGATCCGGGCCACGGACGAGGACGGCGACAGCCTCTCCTCCGCCGAACTGGTCGGCATGGCCTTCCTGCTGCTCGTCGCGGGCCACGAGACCACCGTCAACCTGATCGCCAACGGGGTCCGGGCCCTGCTCGACCATCCCGAGCAGCTCGCCCTGCTGCGCGCAGAACCGGGGCTCATCGACGGTGCGGTCGAGGAGATGCTGCGTTACGACGGGCCCGTGGAGAACGCCACCTTCCGCTTCGCCCGGGAGCCGGTCACCATCGGCTCCACCGTGATCCCGCGCGACGCCGTGGTGCTGGTCGGCCTGGCCTCCGCCGACCGCGACCCCGACCGCTTCCCGGCCCCGGACACCTTCGACATCCGCCGCGAGCCCCAGGGACACCTGGCCTTCGGCCACGGCGCTCACTACTGCCTGGGCGCACCGCTCGCCCGGATGGAGGCCCGTATCGCGATCGGCGCCCTGCTGGAACGCTGCCCAGGCCTCGCCCGCGACGAGTCGGGCGGCGAGCTGGACTGGCTCCCGGGCCTGCTGATGCGCGGCACCCGGGGCCTGCCGGTGCGCTGGTGAGGGGCCGTAACCCGGTGACGGCCGAAACCCCCTGAGCGCAGCAACGCGGCGGGCGCGGCAACGCCGTGAAGAGTCGCCGTAACTCCTCCTGAAGGGAACCGTGTTGACCACCGAACCCCTGGTTGATCTCGCCGCGCTCGGCGAGCAGTTCACCCGCGATCCCTACCCCGCCTACGCCGCTCTGCGCGCCAAGGGCCCGGTCCACCGGGTCCGGATCCCCGAGGGCGCGGACGCCTGGCTCGTCGTCGGATACGAGGCGGGCCGCGCCCTCCTCGCCGACCAGCGGCTCTCCAAACACTGGAGCCGCGCCTCGCCCACGCTCGGGGTCAGCAAGGTGTCCGCGGGCTCCTCGATGCTCGGCTCCGACGCCCCCGACCACACCCGGCTGCGCAAGCTGGTCGCCCGCGAGTTCACCCCGCGCCGCATGGAGCAACTGGCGCCACGGATACAGGAGATGACCGACGAGCTGCTGGACGCGATGCTCGCGGCTCCGGACCGTTCGGCCGACCTCGTCGAGGCGCTGTCGTTCCCGCTGCCCATGTCCGTGATCTGCGAGCTGCTCGGCGTGCCGTTCCTGGACCGCGAGGACTTCCGTGCCTGGTCGGGCCAGGCGGTCTCCTCCATCGACCCGTCCGTGCGCGCCTCCTCCACCCAGGCCATGACCGCGTACATCGCCGGTCTGCTGGCCGACAAGCGGGAGAAGCCCGGCGACGACCTGCTGAGCGCGCTGATCCACACCGCCGACGAGGACGGCGACCGGCTGTCCGGCGAGGAACTGATCGGCATGGCGTGGCTGTTGCTCGTCGCCGGGCACGAGACGACCGTCAACCTCATCACCAACGGCGTGCACAACCTCCTCGCGCACCCGGATCAACTGGCTGCCCTGCGCGCGGACTTCTCCCTGATCGACAACGCCGTCGAGGAGATCCTGCGCTTCGAGGGGCCGGTGGAGACCCCCACGTACCGCTTCACCACCGAACCGATCGAGGTGGGCGGCACGGTGATCCCCGGCGGCGGCGAACTGGTCCTGGTCGCGATGTCGGACGCCAACCGGGACCCCGACCGCTACCCCGGCGGGGACCGCTTCGACATCACCCGGGACGCCCGGGGCCACATCGCCTTCGGGCACGGCATCCACTACTGCCTGGGCGCGCCGCTGGCCCGCATCGAGGCCCGGATCGCCATCCGGTCGCTGCTGGAGCGCTGCCCGGAGCTGCGGCTGACCGCCGACCCGGCGACGCTGACCTGGCGCGCCGGGATGCTGATGCGGGGCCCGCTGAGCCTGCCGGTCGCCTGGTAGCGGGTGGTCTCCGGGAGGCTCAGCCGCCGGGGATCTCGGTCATCGCCACCGGCCGGCGCTCACGGCGGGAGACCTCGCACGCCTCGGCGATCCGCAGGGCGTGCAGGGCCTCCCGCCCGTCGCACGGATTGGCCAGCTCGCCGCGGACCACGCGCAGGAACGCGTCCAGCTCCGCCTCGTACGCCGGGGCGAACCGTTCCAGGAAGCCCGGCCAGGGCTTCGTCGGGGCGCCGGGGCCGCCCGGCTCGGCCGAGGTCAGCGGCGTACGGTCGTCCAGGCCGACGGCGATCTGGTCCAGCTCGCCGGCCAGCTCCATCCGTACGTCGTACCCGGCGCCGTTGCACCGGGTCGCGGTGGCGGTGGCGAGCGTCCCGTCGTCGAGGGTGAGCAGGGCGGCGGCCGTGTCAACGTCCCCGGCCTCGCGGAACATCGCGGGCCCGGTGTCCGAGCCGGTGGCGTACACCTCGCTCACCTCGCGGCCCGTCACCCAGCGCAGGATGTCGAAGTCGTGGACCAGGCAGTCGCGGTACAGCCCGCCGGAGAGCGGGAGATAGGCGGCGGGCGGCGGCGTGGGATCGGAAGTGACCGCCCGCACGGTGTGCAGCCGGCCCAGCCGCCCGCCCCGCACGGCGGCCCTGGCCTCGCCGTACCCGGCGTCGAAGCGCCGCATGAAGCCGAGCTGGAGCAGGCTCCCCGCCGCCTCGACCTCCGCCAGCGCTGCGAGCGTGCCGGGCAGGTCCAGGGCGATCGGCTTCTCGCAGAAGACCGGCAGCCCGGCGCGGGCGGCCCGCGCGATGAGCCCGGCGTGGGCGGCGGTCGCCGAACAGATCACGACGGCGTCGGGCAGGCCCCCGGCCGCGCCCGCCCTGGTGAACAGGTCGTCCACGGAGACGGCCGTGGCCCCCGTCCGCCCGGCCGCGGCTGCCGCCCGCTCGGGGTCCGCGTCCGCCAGCAGCAGGGCGTCCACGGCGGGGTGACAGCTCAGCACCTCCGCATGGAATGTGCCGATCCGTCCCGTTCCGATCAGTCCGATGCGCATGGGCCCCAAGGTGGCGTTCGCCCGGTCGTCATGTCAAGCGTTTGTCCTGACAAACGGGGGCCGCGTCGACCGGGTTCCCGCCCCGGTGCGCCATGGCTTTGTCCGGACAAGCGAACTACGCTCGCCCCGTGACCGCACATGGAACCGACCGGCCGCTGCCGCTGAGCGTGGACCGCACCAGCCCGGTGCCGCTCTATTTCCAGCTCGCGCAGCAGCTGGAGGCAGCCGTGGAACAGGGCCGGCTGGCCCCCGGCGCCCTGCTCGGGAACGAGATCGACCTCGCATCCCGCCTCGGCCTGTCCCGGCCGACCGTCCGCCAGGCCATCCAGACGCTCGTCGACAAGGGCCTGATGGTGCGCCGGAGGGGGGTCGGCACCCAGGTCGTCCACAGCCAGGTCCGCCGCCCGCTGGAGCTCAGCTCGCTCTACGACGACCTGGAGGCGGCGGGCCAGCGCCCCGCCACCGAGGTCCTGCGCAACACGACGGAACCGGCCACGGCCGAGGTCGCCGCCGCGCTCGGGGTCGCCGAGGGCAGCGAGGTCCACCTGGTGGAGCGGCTGCGCAGCGCGCACGGCGAACCGGTGGCGCTCCTGCGCAACCACCTGCCGCCGGGGCTGGTGCCCCTGCGCACCGAGGAACTGGAGGCCACCGGCCTCTACCGGCTGATGCGCGCCGGTGGCATCACGCTGCACAGCGCCCGCCAGTCGGTGGGGGCGCGCGCCGCGACGGTGGGGGAGGCGGGTGTCCTGGACGAGGAGCCGGGGGCGCCGCTGCTGACGATGGAGCGGGTGACGTACGACGACACGGGGCGGGTGGTGGAGTTCGGTTCCCACGTCTACCGGGCGGCGCGCTACGCGTTCGAGTTCCAGCTCCTGGTCCGCCCGTAGCCCACCCCAGCCCGTCCGGCGCTTGAGGGCGGAACCGTTGCGATGGTGTCGGCCGCGCCCGTGAGGTTCCTGTGCCCCAGGCCCCTGCGGTCCGCGGGCCCACCACCCCGAGGGTTCCGTCCTCAATCGCCGGACGGGCTTGAAAGGGCGCGGGCCCGCCCAGGCGCGCCGGACGGGCTTGGTACAGGTCCGGGCACACGGGTTGCGCTCGGCGACTCCGTGCACCACGCTCCTGTGACCGTCGGCCACCCGCGCAAGGCCCCTGGGCAGGGCTCAGGGATACTGGGCAGCCGGCCCCGGACCGTACACCCGGCCCGGCCGGGCGAAGCGCACAGCAGCAGAAGAAGGGCACGGTGTCGTGGCAAGGGTTCGGACAGGGGTACGCGCGATGGGCGCCGTGCTGGCAGTGATGCTGGCAGCCGCGGGATGCAGCAGCACCGGCGGCAAGCGGGCGGAAGAACGCGCGGCCGAGGCCGCCGAGGGGCGGGCCGCGGTGAACACCCCGCGCTGGACCTTCGCCATGGTCACCCACTCGGGAGACGGTGACACCTTCTGGGACATCGTCCAGAAGGGCGCCGAGCAGGCGGCCGTCAAGGACAACATCAACTTCCTCTACTCGCACAACGACGAGGCCAACCAGCAGGCCCAGCTCGTCCAGACCGCGATCGACAAGAAGGTCGACGGGCTGATCGTCTCGCTGGCCAAGCCGGACGCGATGAAGGCCGTGGTCGCCAAGGCCGTCAAGGCGGGCATCCCGGTCGTCACCGTGAACTCCGGCTCCGCCGAGTCGAAGGAGTTCGGGGCGCTCACCCACATCGGCCAGGACGAGACCATCGCCGGTGAGGCCGTCGGCGACGAGCTGAACAGCCGCGACCGCAAGAAGGTCCTGTGCGTTCTGCACGAGCAGGGCAACGTGGGCCACGAGCAGCGCTGCGCCGGCGCGAAGAAGACCTTCGACGGCACCATGCAGAACCTGTACGTCGACGGCACCAACATGCCCGACGTCACCGCGTCCATCGAGGCCAAGCTCCAGTCCGACAAGAGCATCGACGCGGTCGTCACCCTCGGCGCCCCCTTCGCCGACGCGGCCGTCCAGGCCAAGCAGACGGCGGGCAGCAAGGCCGAGATCGACACCTTCGACCTCAACGCCAAGGTCGCCACCGGGCTCCAGAGCGACAAGCTCGGCTTCGCCGTCGACCAGCAGCCCTACCTCCAGGGGTACCAGGCCGTCGACCTGCTCTGGCTCTACCGCTACAACCGCAACGTGCTCGGCGGCGGCCAGCCCGTCCTGACCGGCCCGCAGGTCATCACCAAGGACGACGCCGACGCCCTGGCCGACTTCACCAAGCGGGGCACCCGATGAGCGGCTCCACCGCCGCCCCGGAGAAGCCCGCGCAGCTCGATGAGCGGCTCGTCCACACCTCGTCGCTCCGCAAGCTGCTCGGCCGCCCCGAGCTGGGCTCGGTCGTCGGCGCGGCAGCCGTCTTCCTGTTCTTCGCGATCGTCGCCGACAGCTTCCTCCAGGCGTCCAGCTTCGGCACCGTCCTGTACGCGGCCTCGGTCCTCGGCATCATGGCCGCCCCCGTCGCCCTGCTGATGATCGGCGGCGAGTTCGACCTCTCCGCGGGCGTCCTGGTGACCAGCTCCGCGCTGATCTCGTCGATGTTCAGCTACCAGATGACGGCCAACGTCTGGGTCGGCGTCCTCGTGTCCCTGCTGGTCACGCTCGCCATCGGCGCGTTCAACGGCTTCATGCTGACCCGCACCAAACTGCCGAGCTTCATCATCACGCTCGGCACGTTCCTGATGCTGACCGGTCTGAACCTCGGCTTCACCAAGCTGATCAGCGGCACCGTCTCGACCAAGGCGATCGGCGACATGGAGGGCTTCGACTCGGCCCACGCCCTGTTCGCCTCCACGCTGACCGTCGGCAGCGTCGAGTTCAAGGTGACCATCCTGTGGTGGATCGCCCTCGTCGCCCTCGCCACCTGGATCCTGCTCCGTACCCGCTTCGGCAACTGGATCTTCGCCGTCGGCGGCGAGGCCGACGCGGCCCGCGCGGTCGGCGTCCCGGTCATCCGCACCAAGATCGGGCTCTACCTCGGCGTCGCGTTCGCCGCCTGGATCTCCGGCCAGCACCTGCTGTTCAGCTACGACGTCGTCCAGTCCGGCGAGGGCGTCGGCAACGAGCTGACGTACATCATCGCCGCCGTCATCGGCGGCTGCCTGATCACCGGCGGCTACGGCTCCGCGATCGGCTCGGCGGTCGGCGCCTTCATCTTCGGCATGACCAGCAAGGGCATCGTCTACGCCGAGTGGAACCCGGACTGGTTCAAATTCTTCCTGGGGGCGATGCTGCTCCTGGCCACCCTGCTCAACGCGTGGGTGCGCAAGCGCGCGGAGGCGACGGCATGACGGCCACCCCTGAAGAGACCGCGGGTCCCCTCGTCGAGCTGGACGACGTGTCCAAGTTCTACGGCAACATCAAGGCCCTGGAACACGTCTCGCTGGAGGTCCACGCGGGCGAGATCACCTGCGTCCTCGGCGACAACGGCGCCGGCAAGTCCACCCTCATCAAGATCATCGCAGGGCTGCACGGACACGACGCCGGACGCTTCCTGATCGAGGGCGAGGAGACCACCCTCGCCAACCCGCGCGACGCCCTGGACCGGGGCATCGCCACCGTCTACCAGGACCTCGCCGTCGTCCCGCTGATGCCGGTCTGGCGGAACTTCTTCCTCGGCTCCGAGCCCACGACGGGCGTCGGCCCCTTCAAGCGCCTCGACGTCCGGAAGATGCGCGAGACGACCCGTACGGAACTGCTCCGCATGGGCATCGACCTGCGCGACGTCGACCAGCCCATCGGCACCCTGTCCGGCGGCGAGCGCCAGTGCGTGGCCATCGCCCGCGCCGTCTACTTCGGCGCCAAGGTCCTCGTCCTGGACGAGCCGACCGCCGCGCTCGGCGTCAAGCAGTCCGGTGTGGTGCTCAAGTACGTGGCGGCCGCTCGTGACGCCGGCCTCGGCGTGGTCCTCATCACGCACAACCCGCACCACGCCCACCTCGTCGGCGACCGGTTCGTCCTCCTCAAGCGCGGAGTGATGTCCGGCAGCCACACCAAGGACGACATCACGCTCGACGAGCTGACCCGGCAGATGGCGGGCGGCAGCGAGCTGGAGGAGCTCAGCCACGAGCTGGAGCGCACCCCCACCCCCACCCTCCCGGGCAGCCACGGCGCGAAGGACGGGACTTCCTGAGCCCCGACCGTCCCGGCGCGGCCGACCCCGCCCATCGGCCCGCCGGGGCCGGGCAGTGGCAGAATCGAGCGCGGCGGGCGCCGTCCGCCGCCGGCCGCGACAGCGGCCCGGCCCCCCAGACCCCGCAGGGACGATGAGCACGTACCGCGACTTCGCCCACCGCGGCTCCGCCCGCGCCACCGTCCTCAAGACGGTCGGCACCAAGGAACGCCGCTCACACCTGTCCGCGCCCCGCGTCCCCACGGTCGGGATCGACATCGGCGGTACGAAGGTGATGGCGGGCGTCGTCGACGCCGACGGCAACATCCTGGAAAAGGTCCGCACCGAGACGCCCGACAAGTCCAAGAGCCCCAAGGTCGTCGAGGACACCATCGTCGAGCTGGTCCTGGACCTCTCCGACCGGCACGACGTCCACGCGGTGGGCATCGGTGCGGCGGGCTGGGTCGACGCCGACCGCTCCAAGGTCCTCTTCGCCCCGCACCTCGCCTGGCGCGACGAGCCCCTGCGCGACGCCATCGCCTCCCGCCTCGTCGTCCCCGTCATGGTCGACAACGACGCCAACACCGCCGCCTGGGCGGAGTGGCGCTTCGGCGCGGGCCGCGGCGAGGACCACCTCGTCATGATCACCCTCGGTACGGGCATCGGCGGCGCGATCCTGGAGGACGGCCAGGTCAAGCGCGGCAAGTACGGGGTCGCCGGTGAGTTCGGCCACATGCAGGTCGTGCCCTCGGGCCACCGCTGCCCCTGCGGCAACCGGGGCTGCTGGGAGCAGTACAGCTCCGGCAACGCCCTCGTCCGCGAGGCCAAGGAGCTGGCCGCCGCCGACTCCCCGGTCGCCCACTACCTGCTGGACCGGGTGAAGGGGAACGTCTCCGACATCACCGGGCCGCTCATCACCGAACTGGCCCGCGAGGGCGATGCGATGTGCATCGAACTCCTCCAGGACATCGGCCAATGGCTCGGCATCGGCATCGCCAATCTGGCCGCCGCGCTCGACCCCTCCTGCTTCGTGATCGGAGGCGGTGTCAGCGCCGCCGACGACCTCCTGATCAACCCCGCCCGGGACGCCTTCAAGCGCCACCTCACCGGCCGCGGCTACCGCCCCGAGGCCAGGATCGCCAAGGCGCAGCTCGGCCCCGAGGCGGGTATGGTCGGCGCCGCGGACCTGGCGCGGCTGGTCGCCCGCCGCTTCCGCCGCGCCAACCGGCGGCGCGTCGAGCGGTACGAGCGGTACGCCCAGATCTACGACCAGGCGGCGAGCACCATCCGCAACACGCGGTCCACCCGCACCGCCGACTGAACCGCGACCGCCCTTTCCGGCGTCCACCCCTCCGTACGCCTCGTCACGTCGCCGCAGCACCTAGGGACCACCTGATCATGATCGCAGCCGAGCACCCCGTGGTGCCGCACCAGTCGGAGTCTCCGGGCGACGGCGAGGGCAAACCGCCCGAGGACCGCCGGCGCGTGTTCAAGCGGCGCTTCATCACCGCCACGATCATCGTGCTGCTGATCGGCATCCCGGCCGGCTACCTGCTGATCTCGGCCGGACAGAGCCGCCGCTCGGGCATGGACAAGGAGACCGAGGCGGCCGCCTCGGGGCTGCGCGAGGGCTGGCCCTCCAAGATGCAGCGCCGGATCTTCGAGATTCCGATCCCGGGCAACGGACAGGGCGTCCAGTACTACGAGACGAACAACTGGAAAGCCAGCCGGATGTACGCGAAGTTCCGGACCACCTCCGCCGGTCTCGACCGCTTCCTGACCGGAATGGGCACGGGACGCGCGGCGCTGGAGCCGGACAAGATCACGATCAGCCCGCGGGACATCAAGATCACCGGCTGGTCCTTCGGCCCGGGCGAGCACTGGGCCGGCACCACGCACAGCAACAAGAAGCCGCGCCCCACCCAGAACATCACGGTCAATATGACCGATCCGGCCAGTCCCGTCGTGTATGTCGTCTCGGCGGCGACCCCCTGACCTGGGACCGGAGGGGCGCTCAGTAACCTGGAGCGAGTGAGCGAAGTGAGCGAGACGACCCCGCAGCCCGTGCAGGCCCCCCACCCCGGTGGGCCCGCCCCGCATCCCGGAGCGCCTCACCAGGCGGTTCCGGCCCCTCACCAGGGACCGGACGCCGTGCCCGCGCCGGGCGCCCCGGGATCCTCCCCGGCGCCCTACCCGCCCTTCGGCGGCGGAGCCCCCGGCTTCCCGGAGGCCGCCGTAGCCCCGGGCTTCCCGGAGGCCGCGCAGCCGGGCAGGACACCGCTCGCCCCGCCCGCCCCCCAGGGCCCGTTCGCACCGCAGCCGCCGCACATCGCCTCCGTACCGCAGACCGCTGAGGCCGGTCAGCCGGGTCCCGGCCCGCAGACCGCCCCGGGCTCCCAGGCCGCCCCTGGGCCCCTGGCCGCCCCCGGCCCGCAGACAGCGCCGGGCTCCCAGGCCGCCCCCGGCCCCCTGGCTGCCCGCGGCCCGCAGACTGCCTCCGCACCGCAGACCGGTCAGGCGAGTCCCGGCCCGCACACCACCCCCGTACCCCAGGCCGCGCACGCCGCCCCCGCCCCCGCCCCGCAGGGAACGCAGGGCGGCACCCAGGGAGCATCCGTGCCGTCCGCCCCACAGGGGGCGCAGGCGGCGACCGGGCTCCCGCGGACCCTTCAGTACCGCTTCGACGGGCCCGAGGACGCCCCGGTCCTGGTCATCGGGCCCTCGCTCGGCACGACGTGGCACATGTGGGACCGCCAGATACCCGAGCTGTCCCAGCACTGGCGGATCTTCCGCTACGACCTCCCCGGCCACGGCGGCGCGCCCGCCCACGCCGCCGCCTCCGTCGCCGAGCTGGGCGACCGGCTGCTCGCGACCCTGGACGGCCTCGGCGTCCAGCGCTTCGGCTACGCGGGCTGCTCGATCGGCGGGGCGGTCGGCGCGGACCTGGCCCTGCGCCACCCGCACCGGGTCGCCTCGCTGGCGCTCGTCGCCTCCTCGCCCCGGTTCGGCACGGCCGACGAGTTCCGCCAGCGTGGGGTGATCGTCCGCACCAACGGCCTGGAGCCGATGGCCCGCACCGCGCCCGAGCGCTGGTTCACCCCCGGCTTCGCCGCGGCCCAGCCCGCCATCGTGGAATGGGCCGTGCAGATGGTCCGCACCACCGACCCCGGCTGCTACATCGCCGCCTGCGAGGCGCTCGCGGCGTTCGACATCCGTGGCGCCCTGGGCCGGATCGGCGTCCCCACCCTGGTGCTGGTCGGGGCGGAGGACCAGGTCACCGGGCCCGCCGAGGCCCGCACGCTGGTCGCCGGGATACCGGACGCCCGCCTCGCGCTCGTCCCCGGCGCCTCCCACCTCGCGCCCGTCGAACAACCCGCCGCCGTCAGCGACCTGCTGCTGATGCACTTCTCCACCGCCTGGCAGCAGGACACCTCGGCCGCGATCCCCGTACTGCCCCACATCACCGCGCCCGCCGCCCCCAGCACGCCGTTCGTCCCGGTGGCCGAGATCGCCCCGGCCGTCTCTGCGCCCGACGCCGTCGCGCCGACCCCGGACGACCGGTACGAGCAGGGCACGAAGGTGCGCCGCGAAGTGCTGGGGGACGCCCATGTCGACGCGGTGAACGACACGGCCGACGCCTTCACCGAGGACTTCCAGGAGCTGGTCACCCGGTACGCCTGGGGCGAGGTCTGGAGCCGCGACGGCCTCGACCGCCGCACCCGCAGCGTCATCACGCTCACCGCGCTCGTCACCTCCGGCCACCTGGAGGGCCTGGCCGCGCACACCCGGGCCGCCCTGCGCAACGGCCTGACGCCCGCCGAGATCAAGGAAGTTCTCCTCCAGACCGCCGTCTACTGCGGCATCCCCGCCGCCGGAGCCGCCTTCGCCGTGGCGCAGAAGGTGATCCAGGAGGAAACCACGCCGCCCGCGTAGCAGGATGGGGTCATGAACGCATCGCCCGGGGCACTCACCCTCACCAAGAAGACCCACTCCTGCGTCCGGATCGAGAAGGAGGGGCGCGTCCTGGTCATCGACCCCGGGGGCTTCTCCGAGGACGACGCGGCGCTCGGCGCGGACGTCATGCTGGTGACGCACGAGCACCCGGACCACTTCAACGAGGCGAGGCTGCGGGCGGGTCTGGAGGCGAACCCCGCGGCCGAGGTCTGGACGCTGCGCAGCGTCGCCGAGCAGCTCTCGGCCGCCTTCCCGGGCCGGGTGCACACCGTGGGCGACGGGGACGCGTTCTCCGCCGCCGGATTCGACGTCACCGTGCACGGCGAGCTGCACGCGGTGATCCACCCGGACATCCCGAGGATCACCAACGTCGGCTTCCTCGTGGACGGTTCGGTCTTCCACCCCGGCGACGCGCTCACCGTTCCCGAGCGCCCCGTGGACACGCTGCTGCTGCCGGTGATGGCCCCCTGGAGCAAGATCTCCGAGGTCATCGACTACGTACGCGAGGTGAAGCCGCGGCGCGCCATCGACGTCCACGACGCCCTGCTGACCGATCTGGCCCGCCCGGTCTACGACAACCAGATCGGGGCCCTGGGCGGCGCGGACCACGGCCGGCTGGCCCCGGGCGGCACCACCGAGCTGTGAGCCCGGCGGCCGCTGTCAGTGGGAGCGGCTAGGTTGGCTGCCATGCGCATCGCCACCTATAACGTCAATTCGATCACCGCCCGGCTGCCGAGGCTTCTGGCCTGGCTGGAGAGCAGCGGCACCGATGTGCTGTGCATCCAGGAGACCAAGTGCACGGCGGAGCAGTTCCCCGCCGAAGCCCTGCGCGAGGCGGGGTACGAATCCGCCGTCAACGCCACGGGCCGGTGGAACGGGGTCGCGCTGCTCTCCCGCGTCGGTCTCACCGACGTCGTCACCGGGCTGCCCGGCGGCCCGGAGTACGACGGCGCGCAGGAGCCCCGCGCGATCTCGGCGACCTGCGGCCCGCTGCGCCTCTGGTCGGTGTACGTGCCCAACGGTCGCGAGGTCGAGCACGAGCACTACGCGTACAAGCTGCGCTGGCTGGAGGCCCTGCGGAAGGCCGTGGCGGCGGACGCCGCGGGGGCCCTGCCCTTCGCGGTCCTGGGCGACTTCAACGTGGCCCCGACCGACGAGGACGTCTGGGACCCGGCGCTGTTCGAGGGCGCCACGCATGTGACGCCCGCCGAGCGCGCCGCCCTCGCTGCCCTGGAGGCGGAGGGCCTGAGCGAGGTCCACCCCCGCCCCCTCAAGTACGACCGCGCCTACACCTTCTGGGACTACCGCGAGCTGCGGTTCCCCAAGAACAAGGGCATGCGGATCGACCTGACCTTCGGCAACGCCCCGTTCACCGCCGCGGTCAAGGACAGCTACGTCGACCGCGAGGAGCGCAAGGGCAAGGGCGCGTCCGACCACGCCCCGGTGGTCGTCGACCTGGACCTCTGAGCAGGGTCGGACGGAGATGGGCGAGCGGCCGCACAGCAAGTGACAACCCAAGGTTGACACCCTCTGGGTGTCAACCTACGGTTGTCACATGACGCAGCCTCTTCCCGTCACCCCTTCCGTACGCCTCGACGATCTGATCGAGGCCATCAAGAAGACCAACGACGACGCCCTGGAGCAGCTCTCCGGCGCGGTCCTAGCCGCCGACCACCTCGGAGACGTGGCCGACCACCTCATCGGCCACTTCGTGGACCAGGCCCGCCGCTCCGGCGCCTCCTGGACCGACATCGGCCGCAGCATGGGGGTCACCCGCCAGGCCGCCCAGAAGCGCTTCGTGCCCAAGAAGGCCGACAGCTCGTCGGACCTCGACCCGAACGAGGGCTTCAACCGCTTCACCCCACGCGCCCGCAATGTGGTGGTCGCCTCCCACAACGAGGCCCAGGCCGCCCGGCACGCCGAGATCGTCCCCGCCCACCTGATCCTCGGCCTGCTCGCCGAGCCCGAGGTGATCGCCGCCCGCGTCCTCGTCGGGCAGGGCGTGGAGCCGGACGCCCTCCGCGAGGCGGCGGCTGCGGCACTGCCCGCCCCGGTGGACGAGGTGCCCGAGCTGATCCCGTACGACCCCGACTCCCGCAAGGTCCTGGAGCTGACCTTCCGCGAGGCGCTGCGCCTCGGCCACAACTACGTCGGCACCGAGCACATCCTGCTGGCCCTGCTGGAGTTCGAGGACGGCTCCGGAGTGCTGACCGGCCTCGGCCTGGACAAGGAGGCCGTGTCCGCCGCGGTGGAGCGGGCGGTGAGCGAGGCGGCGGGGGCCCTCCGGCAGCAGAACCCCTGAGCTCCCGAGCGACCCCGTGATCGTGGACGGCGGCCTCAGTGCACCGAGAACCCGCCGTCCACGAACAACGACTGCCCGGTGATGTACGCCGACGATCGCCCCGCCAGGAACACCGCGGCCCCGGCGAAGTCCTCCGCGAGTCCGTTCCGGCCGACCATCGTCCGGGCCGCCAGCGACGCCACCTTCTCCGGGTCCGACTGGAGGCGCGCGTTCAGCGGGGTCAGCACGAACCCGGGCACCAGGCTGTTCACGGTGACTCCGTGCGGCGACCACGCCTCGGCCTGCGAGCGGGTCAGCGACTCCAGGCCGCCTTTGGACACCCCGTAGGCGCCGCTGCTCACGAAGGCCCGGTGCGCCTGCTGCGACGTGATGTGGATGATCCGCCCGTACCCCCGCTCGGCCATGCCCGGCCCGAACCGCTGCCCGAGCAGGAACGGCGCCTTCAGGTTCACCGCCATCGTGGTGTCCCAGACGTCCTCGCCGAGCTCGGTCATCGGCGGGCGCAGATTGATCCCCGCGCAGTTCACCAGGATGTCCGGCTCCCCGAACGCCGCCGCGGCCTCCTCCGCCCCGACGCGCACCCCCTCGGCGGTGCTCAGGTCCGCGCTCACCCAGGCCGCCCGGCAGTCCTCCGAGGCCAGCTCGTCCACGGTCTCCCGCAGCTCCGCCTCCCGGCGGGCCACCACGACGACGCTCGCACCGGCCCGGGCCAGTGCGCCGGTGATCGCCCGGCCGATGCCGGAGCTGCCTCCGGTGACCACCGCCACCCGGCCTTCCAGCGAGAACAGTTCCGAGACGTAGCTCTGTGCACTCATGTACGCACTTTAGATATGCGCTCGGATCTCCGTCCGGGCCGGGGTGGGGGACCGGTGAACGCCGCGCGCCCTGTGGTGCGGAACCTGGCCGGGATGGGACCCTAGTGGTATGAACATCCCTTTCTTGGACAACTGGCGTAAGCGTCAGGGTGGTACGCAGCCGGGCACGCTCGCCGCCGCCGTCGAGTCGGACCCCGACGGTGTGGCCGAGCTGCTGGCCGAGTGCGAACTGCTGCGCGTCCGGGCGGGGCAGCAAGGACTCGAACTCGACGACACACCCGCCTCGTTGGCCGCTCTCGACCAGCTACCGCCCCGCTGGCGCGACGACCCCGAGGAACTGCCCTGGCTCGGCAACGACGCCGGCCTCTATCTCGGCACGGTGATCGTGCGGACGGTGCCGGGCGCCGCGTGGGACATCTGGCCGAGCGGCCAGCCCGTGGTGCGGCTGGAGTCCGGGCGGGAGATCGACGTCGTCGCGGCCGGACTCGACTGGGCCATGGCGGGCAGCCCGGAGCTCTCCCAGGTGTACGCGGAGTCCGCCGAGAACTGAGCGGGGAGCCGCCGGACCCCCCGCCCTCGTCGCCCGACCGCCCCGCTCTCCTCGCCTAATCCAGTTAAAAAGCCTTTTGCGCCATTTACGCGTGTCGGGTGCGAAGTCCCTTTTCGCGATGGATAGTTTGCGCTGACCTCGACACAGCGACAAGTGGGTAGGGCAGCGCATGGCCGTCGATCCTTTGATCGAACTGAGGGACGTCAACAAACACTTCGGAGAGTTGCACGTACTTCAGGACATCAACCTCACCGTCGGCCGCGGGGAGGTGGTGGTGGTCATCGGCCCCTCCGGCTCAGGGAAATCCACGCTGTGCCGGGCGATCAACCGACTGGAGACGATCGAGTCCGGCAGCATCACGATCGACGGCAGACCCCTCCCCGAGGAGGGCAAGGGCCTGGCCCAGCTCCGCGCCGAAGTCGGCATGGTCTTCCAGTCGTTCAACCTCTTCGCCCACAAGACCGTGCTGGACAACGTCTCGCTGGCCCAGCTCAAGGTCCGCAAGCGCAAGAAGGACGAGGCCGACAAGCGCTCCCGGGAACTCCTGGACCGGGTCGGCCTGGCCGCCCACGCCGACAAGTTCCCCGCCCAGCTCTCCGGCGGCCAGCAGCAGCGCGTTGCCATCGCCCGCGCCCTGGCCATGGACCCCAAGGCGCTCCTGTTCGACGAGCCGACCTCGGCGCTCGACCCGGAGATGATCAATGAGGTGCTGGAGGTCATGCAGCAGCTGGCCAGTGACGGCATGACGATGATCGTCGTCACCCATGAGATGGGCTTCGCCCGCTCCGCCGCCAACCGTGTGGTGTTCATGGCCGACGGCTGCGTCGTCGAGGACCGCGTCCCGGAGGACTTCTTCACGTCCCCGTCGAGCGACCGCGCCAAGGACTTCCTTTCCAAGATCCTCAAGCACTGAGGGGGGATTCCATGTTGCGTACGAGGAACACGCGTACGGGCAGGGCCGTCGCCCTCGTGGCCGGTCTCCTGCTCGCCGCACTCGCCGCGGGCTGCGGCAAGGACGGCAGCCCGCCGGTCAAGGGACCCAAGGCCGAGGCCCTGCCGGTGTACCAGGTCGACACCGGCTTCGAACTGCCCGACTCCCGCACCTGGACCAAGGCGAAGCGGCGCGGCTATCTGATCGTCGGTGCCAAGGAGGACCAGCCCTACCTGGGGGAGAAGGACCCGGCGAGCGGGATCTACTCCGGGTTCGACATCGAGATCGCCCGCATGATGGCGGCCTCGCTCGGCTTCGAACCGGACACGATCCGTTTCCGCACGATCGCCTCCGCCAACCGCGAGACGGCCCTGCAGAACGGTCAGATCGACTACTACGTCGGCACCTACACCATCAACGACATGCGCAAGAAGCTCGTCGGCTTCGCCGGCCCGTACTACATGGCCGGCCAGGGACTGCTGGTGCGCACCGACGAGGACGACATCAACGGGCCCCAGGACCTGGCGGGCAAGACCGTCTGCTCGGCGGCCGGCTCCACGCCCTACCAGCGGATCGCCGCCGACTACCCCAAGGCGACCCTCGTCGCGTACGACACGTACTCGATCTGCGTCGACAACCTCCTCACCTACCAGGTCGACGCCGTCACCACCGATGACGCGATCCTGCTGGGCTTCGCCGCCAAGGCGCCCGACGAGATGAAGGTCGTCGGCAAGCCCTTCTCGGAGGAGCCGTACGGCATCGGCGTACCGCGCGGCGACAACGCCCTGCGCAACGCCCTCAACGACGCCCTGGAGGCCAACGAGAAGAACGGCAACTGGAAGAAGGCGTACGACGCGACGCTCGGCCTCTCCGGAGCGCCCGCGCCGACCCCGCCGCCCATCGACCGCTACCCGGCGACCTGAGGGGACGGCCCCACCCATGGATGTACTGACAGAGAACTTCTCCCTCTACGGCAAGGGCTTCCTCGGCACCGTCGAACTGACCGTCTACGCCTCGGCACTGGCGCTCGTCCTCGGCTTCCTGATGGCGTCCTTCCGGGTCGCGCCCGTCGGCTCCTTCCGGGTGCTGGGCACGGTCTGGGTCACCGTGCTCCGCAACACCCCGCTGACGCTGCTGTTCTTCGCGGTCCTGCTGGGCCTGCCCCGCTTCGGGCTCGTCCTGCCGTTCCAGCTCTTCGCCGTCATCGCCCTCGGCTGCTACACCTCCGCGTTCATCTGCGAGGTGCTGCGCTCCGGCATCAACACCGTGCCCAGGGGCCAGGGCGAGGCCGCCCGCAGCCTCGGCATGAACTTCGGTCAGACCCTGAGCACCGTGGTCCTGCCGCAGGCGTTCCGGTCGGTGATCCCGCCGGTCGGCTCGACCCTGATCGCGCTGGCGAAGAACTCCGCCATCGCCGGGGCGTTCAGCGTCACCGAACTCCTCGGCACCTACAAGACGCTCAACGAACTGGGCTACAGCATCATCTGGTCCTTCATCTGGATCGCCGTCGGCTACCTGATCATCACCCTGACCATCAGCGCCGTGTTCAACGTGATGGAGAAGCGCTGGGGAGTGGCACGATGACCAAGGCCCTCACCCGCAGGACGTCCCGGGCTTCGGCGCCGGAGGCCACCGCGCTCTACGACATCCCGGGACCGGTGACCCGCAGACGGCACCTGATGTACGGGATCGCCTCCACGGTCCTGATCGTGGCGCTGTTCGGCTGGATCGTCTATCTGCTCTTCGACACCGACCAGTTCACCGCGCAGAAGTGGACGCCCTTCGAGTACAAGGGCATTCAGGAACTGCTGCTGCGCGGGCTCGGCAACACCCTCAAGGCGTTCGCGTACGCGGCGGTCCTCTCCCTCGCGCTCGGCGCCGTCCTCGCGGTCGGCCGGCTCTCCGAGCACCGGGTGCTGCGCTGGATCTCCACCCTGCTGGTCGAGTTCTTCCGGGCCATGCCCGTGCTCGTGATGATCTTTTTCATCTTCGTGGCGCTGAAGGTCCAGCCGCTGCCCGCCCTCGTCGCCGGGCTGACCCTCTACAACGGCTCGGTCCTCGCGGAGGTGTTCCGCACCGGGATCAACGCCGTGGACCGGGGCCAGCGCGAGGCGGCGTACGCACTCGGGATGCGCAAGACCCAGGTCACCACGTACGTCCTGGCGCCCCAGGCCGTACGCGCGATGCTGCCGACCATCATCAGCCAGCTGGTGGTCGCGCTGAAGGACACCTCACTGGGCTATCTGATCACTTACGAGGAATTCCTCCACGCCGGAAAGCTGATCGCGTCGAATCTCGACTACGATCTTCCCTTCATCCCCGTCGTGATGGTGATCTCTCCGATCTACATCGGGATGTGCATGCTGCTTTCCTGGTTCGCCACCTGGGTGGCCAAGAGGCAGCGGCGCAACCTGAAAACCAGAGCGGTCGGGGTGGCCCCGGCCGAACCGGGGACGCTGCTGCCGGGAGGGCAGTAGCCGGGCAGTGCCCGCCCGGCAGCAGTCGGTGATCACTTCTCGCGCAGCGGGACCGAGAGATGACTCGGGTCCGTGCCGGGCGAGGAGAAGGTCAGCTGCGCGCCGGTCGGGTTGTGCTCGATGTACAGCGGATCGACGGTGTCGATCACCAGGGCGAGCCGGTGACCGGCCGGGACGTCGTAGGCCGTGGAGAACAGCTCCAGGTCGACGGGGAACGGCCGGCCCGGCGTCTGTCCGTGGAAGGTGTACGGAGCATTGCTGACCAGTTTGCCGATCCCGAGCGGCCCCACGTCGTAGAGATACGCGACGAGGGTGCCGCTCGGCTTCGTGCTGGTGACCGTGGTGTGCAGCGTGGAGGTCCCCCGGATCCGCTGCTCGGTGGCGTACCGCTCCGACTGCCACACGCTCGCGAACGTCCGCGGCAGGAGCGGTACGGAGACCGTCGGCGGCAGTTTCAGGAACTGGTCCAGCGCGTTGGACAGGATCGAGATGCCCCCGTTCGCACCGGAGTCGACGTTGGTCCACACCTTCTTGGTGCCGTCCAGCGGGATCCGGTTCTTGAGTGCGCCGACGGACTTCCAGTCCGGGTAGCCCTCGTACCCCTTGTCGGTGCGGGACTTGAGCTGGACGGGCTGCTCGGTGTCGATGCCGTTGCGCTCGCCCTTGAGATAGCGGTCGAACCAGCGGCGGGTGCTCGTCCAGGTGTCGTTGGGCAGCCCGAGCAGTCCGGTGGCCTCGGCGGTGGCGTGGTCGCCGGGGCGGAACTCCAGGCGCTTGGGGCCGGTGAGCTTGTCGTAGAACGAGGCGTACTGGTTGGGCGGGAAGATGGTGTCGCCCCAGGCGTTGCCCATCATGATCGCCGCGCCGTTGGCGTTGATCCGGTCCAGATACGTCAGAGGGGAACGCTTCTTCCCCCAGGCGATCATCTCCGGCTCCTTGTCCAGCTTGGAGCCGAGGAAGTCCTTCAGTGTCTGCGTCAGTTCCTCGCTGGGCCGCCCGGTGAGGACGCCCGCGCCGCCGAGCAGGGCGGCGGCCTGGAGATGCTGGGTGCGCCCGCTGTAGATCGAGTCGATCAGATCGGCCCAGCCGCTCAGCGCTGCGACCGCCTTGATCCGCGGGTCGTGCCCGGCCGCCAGCAGGCTGATGCCCGCCCCGTAGGAGACGCCGCCCATGCCGATACGGTCCGGATCGGCGGAGGTGTGCTCCAGCGCCCAGTCGATGACGGCGGAGGCGTCCGCGATGTCCGGCGGCCCCGCCACCTCGATCTTCCCGCCGGAACGCCAGAAGCCGCGCGAGGTGTAACTCACCACGACGTAGCCGGAGTCGGCGAGTTTCTGAGCCTGCGCCAGATACTCGATCTGGGGCATGGCCCAGCTCGTCGGGAAGACGATGAGGGGGTGCTTCGCCCCGGCGGCGGACCCGGAGGGGGCTCCGGCCGGGGTGAACACGTTGCCCTTGAGCGTGATGCCCCCGGAGCCGGGGATGTCGTGGAACGTCAGGTCCCCGCCCGCCGTGCTCGCGGGCGCGGCGAGAGGGGCGGGGGCGGCGCCCGCCGAGGGCGCGGCGACGAGCGCGCCCCCGGCGAGCAGGGCGACGGCGGTGGTGATCGAAGCGGTGGTGCGCAGTGCCGGTTTCGGACGTACCACGGGTCACTCCTCACGCGTGTCAGTGCAAAGTGACCCGACGGTAACCCCGGTTGTTTACCCCTGGTAACTACTCGTCGTGTTGCGCGAAGGTAACGATTGTTGGACGTGGCGTCAGTAGCGTGTCCGGTACGGAACGGGCGCTACCGGGTCACTTCAGGGCGCTCTTGGCCTGCCAGTCCGCCCACGAGACGTTCCACGCGCCGTAGCCGTTGCCCTCGGCGACCGTGCCCTTGGCTTCCGCGCCGGTGATCTCGAACGGGTCGCCCACGCGTACCTGCCCGTACAGCGCGGAGGCGTTGGCGTCGCTCATCCCGAGGCAGCCGGAACTCCGGTTGGCCTGGCCGAAGTAGTTCGCGTTCCAGGGCGCCGCGTGGGCGTACATGCCCGACCAGGTCAGCCGCATCGAGTAGTCGACCATCTTGTCGTAGGCGTCGCCGAGGCCCACCGTCTCGGAGCGCATGTTGATGGTGCCCTCCTTCGACATCAGGACCGCCGTGCCCCGCCAGGACGCCTTCTCGCCGCCCGGCGTGCCCGCCGACATCGGCAGGTCCATGACCTGCTTCCCGTCCCGGTGCAGCGCGAGACGGTGCCCGTCGAGGTCGACCTTGACCACCTGGGCGGCGCCGATCGTGAACGTCGTCGCGTAGTCGCGGACGAACCAGCCGCCGTCCGCCCCCGTGTCGACGCCGTTCAGCTGCGCGTCCAGGGTGACCTTCGTGCCCGGCTTCCAGTACTCCTTGGGCCGCCAGTCGACACGGTCCTTGCCCGAGTAGTCCTGCAGCCAGCCCCAGGAGCCCTCCGTGTCGTTGGAGGTGGACACCTTCAGGGCCTTCTCGACCGCAGCCTTGTCCTTCACCGGGTGGTCGAAGACGACGGACAGCGGCTGCGCGATGCCCACGGTCGTGTTCTTGCCCGGCGCCAGCGACAGCTTGTTGACCTTCTCGGCCTCGGCGGTGGCGAACGTCGCCCGGTCGCTGCCGCCGTCCGCGTCCGTCGCCTCGACCGTGTACGCGGTGCCCGGCGCGGCGACCCGGTCGGACGTCCAGGTCCGGCCGTCAGCGGATATCTTCCCGGCCAGCGGGCCGCCCTCGCCCGGCTTCACCGACACGGCCTTGAGCTTCCCGTGCGCGAGCGTCACCTTCACCGGCCCGCCGGGCGCCGCCGCCTCGCCCCGGAGGTTCACCGTGATGCTGGTGTCGGGGGCCTTGCCGTCCCCGCCCACCTCGGCGGAGCCCGAAGCGCCGCCCGAGCACGCGGTGAGCGCGGCGGCGAGCAGCGCCGCGGGCCCGGTGAGGGCGAGCCGGGTCCTCCGGCCGGCCGGGGCGGAACGACGGATGCGCGGGCGTGCGGAACTCACGGAAAGACCTCCAGGGCTGGGTGCTCAGCAGGGGAGAGGTGATTTCCCCCATGTCGGGTTCCTTCCGCGCACCGCAAAAATCCGGCTGCTTTCCCCGCGTTACGATCGCCCGTCGGCCGACACGAGGAACGCGGGGGACCAGCAGTGAGCGCGACCGTCGACGAAACCACGCACACCACCGGGCCCCCGGCCCGGACCGCCTCGGTGCTGCGGAGCGGCGCCGTGATGGCGGCCGGGTCCGTCGTCTCCCGCGCCACCGGCTTCGTCCGCTCGGCCGTCGTCGTCGCCGCGCTCGGCACCGCCCTCACCGCCGACGGCTACACGGTCGCCAACACCGTCCCCAACATCCTCTACATCCTCCTCATCGGCGGCGCGCTCAACGCCGTCTTCGTCCCCGAACTGGTGCGCGCCGCCAAGGAGCACGCCGACGGCGGAGCCGCGTACACCGACCGGCTGCTCACCCTGTGCACCGTCGGCCTCCTCGCCCTCACCGCGCTCGCCGTGGCGGCGGCGCCCCTCATCGTCGGCCTCTACACCGACTACGACGGCCGCCAGGCCGAACTGACCACCGCGCTGGCCCGCTACTGCCTGCCGCAGATCCTCTTCTACGGGCTCTTCACCCTGCTTGGCCAAGTCCTCAACGCCCGCGGCCGGTTCGGCGCGATGATGTGGACGCCGGTCCTCAACAACATCGTGATCATCGGGGTGTTCGGCCTCTACATCGGCGTCGCCGCGAACGCCGACGGCACCCTCACCGACACGCACGCCCACCTGCTCGGCTGGGGCACCACCGCCGGGATAGCCGTGCAGACGCTCGCCCTGATCCCCGCGCTGCGCGCCGCGAAGTTCCGCTGGCGGCCCCGGTTCGACTGGCGCGGCAGCGGACTGACCCGGCCCATGCGCGCGGCCGGCTGGCTGGTGCTGCTCGTCCTCACCAACCAGCTCGCGTACTGGGTCGTCACCCGGCTCTCCACCGCCAGCGGGCTCCACGCCGTCGAGCAGGGCGTCGCGGGCGGGGCGGGCTACACCGCGTACAGCTACGCCTATCAGCTCTGGGTCGTCCCGCAGGGCATCATCACGGTCTCGCTGGTCACCGCCCTGATGCCCCGGATGAGCCGGGCTGCCGCCGACGGCGACCTCGCCGGGGTGCGGCGCGACGTCGCGTACGCCCTGCGCACCAGCGCCGCCGTCGTGGTGCCCGCCGCCACCGCTCTGCTGGTGCTCGCACCGTGGGTGATCGGCTCCGTCTTCGGATACGGGCGCACCACCACCGCGGACATCACGGTGATGGCCGGAATCATGATGGCCTTCGCGCCCGGACTGATCGCCTTCTCCGGGCAGTACGTCCTCTCGCGCGGCTTCTACGCCATGAGCGACACCCGCACCCCCTTTCTCCTCAACCTGGTGATCGCCGCCGTCCAGGCGGGCCTGACGGCCGCCGCCTACCTGCTGCTCCCGGCACGCTGGGCGGTGACCGGGATGGCCGGGGCGAGCACGGTGGCCTTCTGCGCCGGGTTCGCCGTCACCGCCCATGTCCTGTCCCGTCGGCTCTCGGGGCCCGGCGCCGGTTCCCTGCTGCGCTCACCGACCCTCGGCGCGCACGCCCGCCTGATCGCCGCCTGCCTGCCCGCCGGAGCCCTGGCGTACGGCGCGGGGCGCGCGGCGGAGAGAGCGGGCGACGTGGCGGCTGCCGGGGCCGGGACGCTCACCCTTCTCCTCGCCGTGGTGCTGCTGGCCCGGCCGCTCGGGATAGCGGAGATCACCACGATGCTGACGGCCGGCCGGGCACGGCTGCGCCGCTGAGGCGGGTCGGTCCGGTCAGCTGCTCGCCCGGTGCGAGGCGGGCGTGCTGGGGGTGGGGGCCTGGGCCTCGCGGGTCACGTCGCCGACCAGTTCGACCACATCGGGGCCGTACGCCTGGGAGTTGACGACCTTCAGCAGCAGGCAGAACGACTTGTTGCCGTGCTTGCGGCGCAGCTTGTCGTAGTTGCGGGCGACGTAACGGGTGGCCGCCTGGTTGGTGATGGCCCGCTGCCCGCAGAACAGGAAGACCGGGCGCGACTCCTGACTTCCCGTCAGGCGGGCCAGCAGGACGTACTCCGCGGTGCCCGGCTCCATCCGGTAGCGCTCCGAACCGACCTGGAACGCCACCCGGTCCGGCCCCGGATCCTGCTCGACGTTGATCCGTATCCCGGGCAGCAGGGTCCGCAGATGCGCCGCCATCCGCTGGTTGGACGTGGGGCCGCCGACGCAGTACTCCGTACGCTCCCCGAACCCCTGCTGGGCCGTGTCGTGGGTGACGATCTGCGCATGGGCCCCGCAGTCCTTGATGAGCGCGGAGAGTTCGAGCAGGGCGAAGGCGTCATGCCGGTGCACCGCACCCTCGGCGCCCGCGTAGCGGTTGACGACCAGCAGGCATTCGGAGTTCGTCGGCAGCCCGAAGAAGGCCTGTCTGCCGCGGAGTCCCCGCCGCCAGAGGTACGTTCGGGCGATCCAGCCCAGCGAGGCACTGATTCCGGCGGCTATCACGCCCAGCACGATGTTGCGCACGTCGTCCGTCATGGGCGCGCATGGTATCGGTCATTCGGGTAACCGTTCGAGGCGGTCCTGACGATCCGGGTTTCCCGGGGCTACCCTGCGGCGGAGATCCGTTGACTGGAGGTACGTATGCGCCGTTCCGTCGGTCGGAACACATCCCTGTTGGCCGTACTCGCCGTGGTCGCCTCGGTCGGGGCCGCCGCCCCGGCGACCTCGGCGGCGGGCGCCCCGCCGCGCCCCGCGCCGCCCAAGTCCCCGGTGGCGGTGGGGCATGGGGGAGCGGTCGCCAGTGTCGACCCGGACGCTTCGGCCGCCGGGATCGAGGTGCTGCGCAAGGGCGGCAACGCGGTGGACGCGGCCGTGGCGACCGCGGCGGCGCTCGGTGTGACGGAGCCCTATTCGGCGGGCATCGGCGGCGGCGGCTACTTCGTCCACTACGACGCGAAGACGCGCCAGGTGCGGACCGTCGACGGCCGCGAGACCGCCCCGCGCAGCGCGGACGCCTCCCTGTTCCTGGAGAATGGCAAGCCGATCCCGTTCGAGGAAGGGGTGACCAGCGGCCTCGGCGTCGGCACCCCCGGCACCCCGGCCACCTGGGAGCGGGCGCTGGACGCCTGGGGCTCCAAGTCCCTGCGCACGCTGCTGAAACCAGCCGAACGTCTCGCCCGGGACGGCTTCGCCGTCGACGGCACCTTCCGCTCGCAGACGGCCTCCAACCAGGCCAGGTTCGCCGACTTCCCGGCCTCCGCGAAGCTCTTCCTGCCGGGCGGTGAACTCCCCGTCGTCGGCTCGGTGTTCAAGAACCCGGACCTGGCGCGTACGTACGAGAAGCTCGGCCGCGAGGGCGTCGGCGCGCTGTACCGGGGCGCGTTGGCCGACGACATCGTCCGTACGGTGCGCAAGCCGCCCGTCGACCCGGACGCCACCCGGGTCGTCCGCCCCGGCGATCTGACCCGCAAGGACCTGGCTTCCTACCGGACCCTGCGCAAGGACCCGACCAGGGTGAAGTACCGGGGCCTGGACGTCTACGGCATGGCCCCCTCCTCGTCCGGCGGCACCAGCGTCGGCGAGGCCCTCAACATCCTGGAGTCCACGGACCTCTCCCGGGCCGACCGGACCCAGTACCTCCACCGGCTCATCGAGGCGAGCCGGATCGCGTTCGCCGACCGGGGCCGCTGGGTCGGCGACCCCGCCTTCGAGGACGTACCGACCAAGGAACTGCTGAGCCAGCGGTTCGCGGACTCCCGGGAGTGCCTGATCCGCGACGACAAGGCGCTGACCAGTCCGCTGGCGCCGGGTGACCCACGCAACCCGGAGCGGTGCGGCAGGGGTGGCACGGCCGCGCCGACGACGTACGAGGGTGAGAACACCACCCACCTGACGACGGCCGACAAGTGGGGCAACGTCGTCGCCTACACCCTGACGATCGAGTCCACCGGCGGCAGCGCCATCACCGTGCCCGGCCGCGGCTTCCTGCTCAACAACGAGCTGACGGACTTCTCCTTCGCCCCCGCCAACCCGGCGGTCCACGACCCGAACCTGCCGGGGCCGGGCAAGCGGCCGCGCTCCTCGATCTCCCCGACCATCGTGCTGAAGCACGGCAAGCCGGTGCTCGCCCTCGGCTCGCCGGGCGGCGCCACGATCATCACGACCGTGCTCCAGTCGCTCACCGGGCACCTGGACCGGGGGCTCCCGCTGGTCGACGCGATCGCCGCGCCGCGCGCCAGCCAGCGCAACGCGCCGACGACCGAGATCGAGCCGGGCCTGTGGAACAGCCCGGTCCGCGCGGAGCTGGAGAAGCTCGGCCACGCCTTCAAGCAGAACCCGGAGATCGGCGCCGCCACCGGGGTGCAGCGGCTGCCCGACGGCCGCTGGCTTGCGGCGGCGGAAAAGGTGCGGCGGGGCGGGGGCTCGGCCATGGTGGTGCATCCGGGCGGCAGGCACTGAGACGGGAGGGGTGCGCCACCGGACGCGTCGTCAAGGGGACCCGTACGGGCCCCTCGCCTACGGGAAGGGTCCTTCCGCACCATGCGCACCCGCATGCTCGCCCTGACATCCGCCGTCTGCGGCGCCGCGCTCCTCGGAGCGGCGGCGCTGCCCGCGTCCGCTTCCGGCTCGTCTTCCGGCTCCGCGCAGGAGCCGGAAGCGGACGCGGGCGTCGTGACCGCCGCCGAACTGCTCGCCGAAGTCCGCGCCTGTTCCCGGATCTCGAAGGGCAGATACCGCACCGACAGCGGCAGCGCGAAGGCCACGGCCCCGGTCTGCGGCACGCGGGACGCCGTGTTCTGGAAGGCGGACATGGACATCGACTGCGACGGCCGGAAGACCAGGGCCTGCAACCGGAAGACCGATCCGTACTTCCTGCCGGAAACCGCGTTCCAGAGCTCCCGCGGCGAACCCCTCGACTCCGCCGCCCTGCCCCATGTGGTCGTACCGGGCCCGAGCAAGGTGTGGGACTACCGGAAGTCGGGGCTCACCGGCGGCAGCGTCGTGGCGGTCGTGTACCGGGACCGGGTGCGGTACGGCGTGATCGGCGACACCGGCCCCACGGGCATCATCGGCGAGGCGTCGTACGCCATGGCGAAGACGCTGGGCATCGACCCCGACCCGTCAACCGGAGGCGCCGAGTCCGGCGTCACCTACATCGCGTTCAAGAACTCCCGCATCTCCCCGATCGAGAGCCGCGCGCGGGCGCAGAGCCGGGGAGCGGCCCTGGCCCGGGAGTTCGTCGGGCGCTCGTAGCCCGCCCGGGGCCGGGGTCGCCCGGAGGGGTGCTCAGAGTGCGGTCAGCACGCGCGGGCCGTCGTTCGTGATCGCCACCGTGTGCTCGGCGTGCGAGGCCCGGCTGCCGTCCGTCGTCCGCAGCGTCCAGCCGTCCCGGTCGTGGCGGAACTCGTCGAGGCCCCCGGCGAGCAGCATCGGCTCGATCGCCAGGACCATGCCGTGCCGCAGCACCATGCCGCGCCCCGGCCGTCCCTCGTTCGGCACGGAGGGGTCCTCGTGCATGGACCGGCCGATGCCGTGGCCGCCGTAGCCCTCCAGGATGCCGTAGCCCGCGTCGCGGCAGACCGTGCCGACGGCGTGGGCGATGTCGCCGATCCGGTTGCCGACCACGGCCGCGGCGATACCGGACTCCAGGGCCTCGTTCGCGGTGGCGATGAGCCGGGTGTCCTCCGGGCGGGCCTCGCCCACGGTGAAGCTGATCGCCGAGTCGCCGGCCCAGCCGTCGAGGAGGGCGCCCGCGTCCACGCTGACCAGGTCCCCGTCCCGCAGCGGCTCGGCGGACGGGACGCCGTGCACGACCGCGTCGTTGACCGAGACGCAGATGACGGCCGGGAACGGGGTGGGCGCGAAGTGCGGCTTGTAGTTCAGGAAGGGGGAGGCGGCTCCGGCCTTGCTCAGCACCTCGCGGGCGGCCTCGTCCAGCTCGCGGGGGGTCACGCCGACCGCCGCCACCTCCCGCGCCCGGGTCAGGATCTGCGCGACGACCCGGCCGGCCTCGCGCATCGCGTCGATCTGTGTGTCTGTCTTGATGTGCACCATGCCCATTACTATACCGGTCGGAGCGGTATAGTAATGACGGTATAGAAATGGCATGCCGTAGTAGGATGGGCCCATGGTCCGCACCCCTCTCACCCCCGAAGAGCGCCTGCGTGGCGAACGGCTCGGCGCACTGCTCCGCGCGGCGCGCGGGGAGCGCAGCATGGCCGCCGTCGCCGCGAGCGCCGGAATCTCCGCGGAGACCCTCCGGAAGATCGAGACCGGCCGCGCCCCCACGCCCGCCTTCTTCACCGTGGCGGCCCTCGCCGGCGCGCTGGGTCTCTCGCTGGACGAGATCCTCGGCAGCTGCGCAGCGGAACCGGCCGTGGCGCCGGCTCCTGTCCCTGCCGCGGTGCCGCTGATCGCGTAGCGGCTCGGCGGCCTGAACAGGCAGGGCGTAGGGTCACGCCCGTGACTCTCCAGGACTTCGCGCGCAGCGAGTACGTCAGCCTGACCACGTACCGTAAGAACGGCACACCCGTCGCCACGCCCGTCTGGGCCGCCGCCGAGGGGGACGTGCTGTACGTCTGGACCCGCTCCGACTCGTGGAAGGTGAAGCGGCTCCGCAACAACGGCAAGGTCCTCGTCACCGTCTGCGACGTACGCGGCAGGATCGCCGAAGGGGCCCCCAGCGCGGAGGGCACGGCCCGTCTCCTCGACGAGGACGGCACCCGCGCGGCGCGCAAGCTCCTGGCCCGCAAGTACACCTGGAAGTTCTGGCTCGTCGACTGGCCCGCCACCATCGCCCGGCTCGGCAAGCGGCCGCACACCGGGATCGCCATCACCTTCTGAGCGCCGGGGGCGCGGCCCGGCGGCCGTGCTCCCGCCGCAGCGCGCCCGAAAGCTGCGCGTAGCCGCCCTGTAACACGGCTGCGGTCGAATGCCTCCGGACTGGAAGGCTCCAGTCGACGGTCGGCGGGTCGGCGAGGGCGACGATGACGGTGCATCAGCAGGCGTACGAAGTAGGGGCGTTCGCGCAGTACCTGCGGGATCTGGTGGCGCGCCTGGACCCCGGTCGGGGGTGGTACGGGGTCTTCGCCCGGCGCGACCCTGCGGGTATGCGGTCCTGCCTCGACGGGGTGGAGATCCCGCCCTGGGACGTCGTGGAGTCGCTGCTCGCGGACCTCGCGGCCCTGCACGGCGCCCGCTTCGCCGAGCAGGTCTCGGTCCGCGCCGCCGCGCTCTACTCCGCGTCTGCCGCCGCCCACGACCGGCGGCCCGGCGGTCGCCAGGAGCTCGTCCACCGGCTGGAGTTGATGGTCCGCGAGCAGCACCGGGCGGCGGAGCGCCTGCGCGGCCCGGACCCGGCCGAACCGGACGCCCTGGCCTGGGCCCGCGACGACCACGACCGGGCCACGGCCCGCTGCGCGGAGCTCCGCAAGCGGCTGGCGGCGGTGGCGGCCCCCGAGGGCTGGTTGCGGTCGGAGGACGGCGAGGGGCCGCGCGCGGGGGCGGGCGGGACGGCTGGGTCCGCCGGGGTGGGCGGGGTGGCTGGGGCGGCAGGGATTGCCGGGGCTGCGGTCTCCGGTTCCGCCGGGCCCGCCGGGGCGGGCAGAGTTCCGCGGCCGCGCGCCGAGGCCGGGGACGCGGTGGCCGGGCGCCCGCACGGCCGGGGTGCGGGGACCGAGGGTGAATCCTGGGCCGACACCCCCACCCAGGAGGCCCCCGCCGAGGTCCCCGGGGGCGCCGAACCCGACGAGGCGCCCGAGCCCCCCAAGTACCCAGACGCCTCCACCCCCGCCCCCCGCCGCAAGAAGCCCCGCGGCGCCCGGTTCGCCGGGCTGGAGGTCGACGACGAAGTGGCAGCCGGCTACGCCCCGCCGCTGCCCGGCCCGCCCGAACCCGATCGCTCCGGCGCACCCGCCCCACGCGGCGCCCGCTTCGGCGGTGCGGCGGCGGAGACGGAGGACCACGGAGGCCGAGGGGGTCAGGGCGGTCACGCGGGCCGAGGCCGGGGACGTACCGGGCGGGACCGGCCGGCGGACGGGGCAGCGGATCCGGTCGCCCCGGATCCGGCCGCCGGGCAGGCCGTCGCCGGGGCCGTGGCCCAACTGGTCCGGCTGCGCGCCGACGGCCGCAGCGGCGAGGCGCACGTCGTGCTCTGCGAGGTCGCGGCCTGGCCCGCGCCCCGGCTGCCGGTGCTCGCCCTCGCCCTGCACCGCGCCGGCCTCGCCGCCGACTGGACGACCCTGCTCTGGGAGGTGTCCTCGCTCCCGCCCGCCGGGTTCGCCGCCGCGGCGGGTGCGCTGGCGGCCGCCGGGCGTGAGGCGGACTGCGGGCTGCTCCTGCGTCAGGGGGTGGCCCGGCCCGCCGCCGAGGTGGCCGATGCGGCGCTCGCTCTGGACGGCTCGGGCCGTGACGACCGGGCACGGGACCTGCTCGGCGCCTTCGTCCGCGTACGGACTCCGCGGGAAGCCGCCCAGCTGGCCCTGTCCGGCGGGACCCGGTTGCTCCCGCTCCTCCTGGCGGCGGCCCGTGAGGTGTCGGGGGAGGCGGAGTGGGACCTGGTCCACGCGCTGCGGGTGGCGGGTGTTCCGGGGGTCTGAGGCCGCCGGAACACCGTCGAGGATCGAAGCGTGTCCGTTGTGGACCGGTCGGGTGCGAAACATGATCGACTCCGCCGGTTCACGGCGATGGTCTTGCCCCGCCGGACGGAGGGGCTTACGTTCTCCATCCATGCACCGATCTACGTGCGTAGAGAACGCGTGCAGGCTCTCTGACGCCGCGTCGAAGGAGCAGCTCATGTCCCACGTCGTACGCGCCGCACTCGTCCAGGCGACCTGGACCGGCGACACCGAATCCATGATTGCCAAGCACGAGGAGCACGCGCGCGAGGCCGCCCGGCAGGGGGCGAAGATCATCGGCTTCCAGGAGGTGTTCAACGCCCCCTACTTCTGCCAGGTCCAGGAGCCCGAGCACTACCGCTGGGCCGAGCCGGTCCCCGACGGGCCGACCGTCAGGCGTATGCAGGACCTGGCCCGCGAGACCGGCATGGTCATCGTCGTCCCGGTCTTCGAGATCGAGCAGTCGGGCTTCTACTACAACACCGCGGCCGTGATCGACGCCGACGGCTCCTACCTCGGCAAGTACCGCAAGCACCACATCCCGCAGGTCAAGGGATTCTGGGAGAAGTACTACTTCAAGCCCGGCAACGCCGGCTGGCCGGTCTTCGACACCGCCGTCGGCAAGGTCGGCGTCTACATCTGCTACGACCGGCACTTCCCCGAGGGCTGGCGGCAACTCGGACTCGGCGGAGCCCAGTTGGTGTACAACCCGTCGGCCACCTCGCGCGGACTCTCCAGCCACCTCTGGCAGTTGGAACAGCCCGCCTCCGCCGTCGCCAACGAGTACTTCGTCGCCGCGATCAACCGCGTCGGCCGCGAGGAGTACGGCGACAACGACTTCTACGGCACGAGCTACTTCGTCGACCCGCGCGGCCAGTTCGTCGGGGAGGTCGCCAGCGACAAGGAGGAGGAACTCGTCGTACGCGACCTGGACTTCGACCTGATCGAGGAGGTCCGCACCCAGTGGGCCTTCTACCGGGACCGACGGCCCGACGCCTACGACGGGCTGGTGGAGCCGTGAGCGGACTGTACGAGCGCCATCTCGCTGTCAGCCCCGAGTGGCTGGCCCTCTACTACCGCCACCCCATCGAACTCACCCACGGCGAGGGCCGCCACGTCTGGGACGCCGACGGCAACCGCTACCTCGACTTCTTCGGCGGCATCCTCACCACCATGACCGCCCACGCCCTGCCCGAGGTGACCAAGGCGGTCGCCGAGCAGGCCGGGCGGATCATCCACTCCTCCACGCTCTACCTCAACCGCCCCATGGTGGAGATGGCCGAGCGGATCGCCACCCTCTCCGGCATCCCCGACGCCCGGGTCTTCTTCACCACCTCCGGCACCGAGGCCAACGACACGGCCCTCCTGCTCGCCACCGCGTACCGCGGGTCCAACCAGATCCTCGCGATGCGCAACAGCTACCACGGCCGGTCGTTCTCCACCGTCTCGATCACCGGCAACCAGGCCTGGTCGCCCACGAGTCTGTCCCCGCTC
Organism: Streptomyces rubiginosohelvolus; assembly: GCF_014649875.1. Taxonomy (GTDB): domain Bacteria; phylum Actinomycetota; class Actinomycetes; order Streptomycetales; family Streptomycetaceae; genus Streptomyces; species Streptomyces rubiginosohelvolus. The sequence goes on from NZ_BMTW01000023.1 coordinate 39,914, forward strand.
CAGACCTTGTACGTCCATGGCGGCGTCCGCACCCGGGGCCCGTACGCCGAGTTGAGCGATGAGGCGTTCATCCGGGCGTGCGTCGCCGATCTGGAGGATCTCCTCGGGCACACCCGCAACCCGGCGGCCCTGATCGCCGAACCCATCCAGGGCGTCGGCGGGTTCACCTCCCCGCCCGACGGGCTGTTCGCCGCGTTCCGTGAAGTGCTGGACCGGCACGGGGTGTTGTGGATCTCCGACGAGGTGCAGACGGGCTGGGGCCGGACCGGTGAGCACTTCTGGGGCTGGCAGGCGCATGCCGAGAACGGGCCGCCGGACATCCTCACCTTCGCCAAGGGCATCGGCAACGGCATGTCGGTCGGGGGAGTGGTGGCCCGCGCCGAGGTGATGAACTGCCTCGACGCCAACTCCATCTCCACCTTCGGCGGTTCACCGATCACCATGGCGGCCTCGCTCGCCAATCTCTCGTACCTCCTGGAACACGACCTCCAGGGCAACGCCCGGCGTGTCGGCGGACTCCTCATCGAGCGGCTGCGGTCCGTCGCCGCCGCTTCCCCCGCCGTACGCGAAGTGCGCGGCCGGGGACTGATGATCGGCATCGAGCTGGCGAAGCCCGGCACCGACGAGGCCGACCCGGAGGCCGCCGCGGCCGTCCTGGAAGCGGCCCGCGCGGGCGGGCTCCTCATCGGCAAGGGCGGCGGCCACAACACCAGCGTGCTCCGCATCGCCCCGCCGCTGACCCTGACCGTCGCCGAGGCCGAGGAAGGCGCGGCGATCCTCGCGGACGCCCTGCACGCGGCGGGCTGACCCCCGCCTCCACCGGCCCGTACGTACTCGAACCGCGCGGGGCGGCCCCCGGCGCCGCGCCCACCCGGGCCGGCGCGGGGGCGCCCCGAGTTGAGGAGATCCCATGAGTCGCACCGTCATCCACGGTGGCCTGGTCATCACCGCGTCCGACGAGATCCACGCCGACGTACTCGTCGAGGGCGGCCGTATCGTCGCGCTCGCCGCCCACGGGACCGACGCCGCCGAGAGCTGGAGCGCCGACCGGCGGATCGACGCGACGGGCAAGTACGTCATCCCGGGCGGCGTCGACGGCCACACCCACATGGAGATGCCGTTCGGCGGAACGTACGCTGCCGACACCTTCGAGACCGGCACCCGCGCCGCCGCCTGGGGCGGCACGACCACCATCGTCGACTTCGCCATCCAGAGCGTGGGCAAGTCCCTGCGCGAAGGGCTCGACGCCTGGTACGCCAAGGCCGACGGCAACTGCGCCATCGACTACGCCTTCCACATGATCCTCGCGGACGTGAACCCGTCCTCGCTCAAGGAGATGGACCGCCTCGTCGCCGAAGGCGTGACTTCCTTCAAGCTGTTCATGGCCTACCCCGGGGTCTTCTACAGCGACGACGGCCAGATCCTGCGCGCCATGCAACAAGCCTCCGGCAACGGCGGGTTGATCATGATGCACGCCGAGAACGGCATCGCCATCGACGTCCTGGTCGAGCAGGCCCTCGCCGCCGGGCACACCGACCCCCGCTACCACGGCGACGTCCGCAAGGTCGCCCTGGAGGCCGAGGCCACCCACCGGGCCGTCCAGCTCGCCCGGGTCGCCGGATCCCCCCTCTACGTCGTCCACGTCTCCGCCGACGAGGCCGTCGAGGAGATCGCCGCCGCCCGCCACAAGGGCCTCCCCGTCTTCGGCGAGACCTGCCCGCAGTACCTGTTCCTCTCCACCGACAACCTCGCCGAGCCCGACTTCGAGGGAGCCAAATACGTCTGCTCCACCCCGCTGCGCCCCAAGGAACACCAGGAAACCCTGTGGCGGGGCCTGCGCAACAACGAACTCCAGGTCGTCTCCACCGACCACTGCCCCTTCTGCTTCTCCGGGCAGAAGGAGATGGGCCGAGGCGACTTCTCCAAGATCCCCAACGGCATGCCCGGCGTCGAGCACCGCATGGACCTGCTGCACCAGGCCGTCGTGGACGGGCACATCACCCGCCGCCGCTGGATCGAGATCGCCTGCGCCTCCCCGGCCCGGATGTTCGGCCTCTACCCGAAGAAGGGCACCATCGCGCCGGGCGCCGACGCCGACATCGTCATCTACGACCCGGAAGCCGAGCAGATCCTCTCCGCCGAGACCCACCACATGAACGTCGACTACTCGGCGTACGAGGGGAAACGCATCACCGGCCAGGTCGAGACCGTGCTCTCGCGCGGCGAAGTCGTCATCGACGGACGGAAGTTCACCGGCCGCGCCGGCCACGGCAGCTACACCCCCCGCGCCACCTGTCAGTACCTCGACTAGGAGATCCCGCCATGGACTTCGGACTCGTCCTCCAGACGGACCCGCCCGCCTCCGCCGTCGTCGGCCTGATGCGGCGCGCCGAGCGCAACGGGTTCCGCTACGGCTGGACCTTCGACTCGGCGGTGCTCTGGCAGGAGCCGTTCGTCATCTACAGCCGCATCCTGGAGCACACGGAGAAGCTGATCGTGGGCCCGATGGTCACCAACCCGGGCACCCGCACCTGGGAGGTCACCGCCTCCACCTTCGCCACCCTGAACGACATGTACGGCAACCGCACCGTCTGCGGCATCGGGCGCGGCGACTCCGCGATGCGCGTCGCGGGCCGCCGGCCCAACACCCTGGCCCGCCTCGGCGAGGCCACCGACGTCATCCGGGACCTCGCCGAGGGCCGGGAGGCGACGGTCGACGGGCAGCCGGTGCAGATCCCCTGGGTGAAGGACGGGCGGCTGCCGGTGTGGATGGCGGCGTACGGGCCCAAGGCCCTGGCGCTGGCCGGGCAGAAGGCCGACGGCTTCATCCTCCAGCTCGCCGACCCCTTCCTCACCCAGTGGATGATCAAGGCGGTACGGGACGCGGCGGCCGACGCCGGACGCGACCCCGACTCCGTCACCATCTGCGTCGCGGCCCCCGCCTACGTCGGCGACGACCTCGACCACGCCCGGGAACAGTGCCGCTGGTTCGGCGGGATGGTCGGCAACCACGTCGCCGACCTGGTCGCCCGCTACGGCGAACACTCGGGCATGGTGCCGGACGAGCTGACCGCGTACATCGCAGGACGCTCCGGCTACGACTACAGCCACCACGGCCGCACCGGAAACCCGGACACCGCCTTCGTCCCCGACGAGATCGTCGACCGGTTCTGCCTCCTCGGGCCCGCCGAGGCGCACATCGAGAAGCTGCGCCATCTGAAGGACCTCGGCGTCGACCAGTTCGCCGTCTACAACATGCACGACGCCCGCGAGGCGACCATCGACGCCTACGGGGCCGAGATCATCCCCGCCCTGACCGACTGAACCTCGCCTCCCCGCTGCCCGTCCGCACGCGCCCGCCCGCATCGCCCCGCACGGCACCGCTCCCGAGCGAAGGGCTCCACCGCCATGACCGCCACCGTCCCGCCCACCCCACCGCCCCCGGACGCGATACCCGCGCCCGCCGCCGCGTCCGGCCGCGTCGAACTCGCCCCCGGACAGCTCCCCGACGACCCCCGCTTCGCCAACGACGACCTGCTGCCCGTCCCCGTGGAGCGGCGCACCTGGACGACGTACAACTTCGCGGCCCTGTGGATCGGGATGGCCCACAACATCCCGTCCTGGCTGCTCGCCTCCGGCCTGGTGGCGCTCGGCATGGACTGGAAACAGGCCGTGTTCACCATCGCGCTCGCCAATGTGATCGTGCTGGCCCCGATGCTGCTGACCGGCCACGCCGGACCCAAGTACGGCATCCCCTTCCCCGTCCTGGCCCGCGCCTCCTTCGGTCTGCGCGGCGCCAATCTGCCCGCCCTGATCCGGGCCGCCGTCGCCTGCGCGTGGTTCGGCATCCAGACCTGGATCGGCGGCGTCGGCATCTTCACGCTGCTCGGCAAGATCTTCGGCGGCTGGGCCGGTGCGGCGGAGATCGGCGGGCAGCCCTGGACGCTCTGGCTCTGCTTCGTCCTCTTCTGGGCCCTCGAACTGACCATCATCTACCGGGGTATGGACACTCTGCGCCGCTTCGAGAACTGGGCGGCGCCCTTCGTCCTGGTCGGCGCGGTCGTGCTGCTCATCTGGGTCGCGGCCAAGGCGGGCGGCTTCGGTCCGCTGCTGGACCAGCCGTCCGCGCTCGGCTGGGGCGCCGACTTCTGGCCGGTCTTCTTCCCCTCGCTGATGGGCATGATCGCCTTCTGGTCGACGCTCTCCCTCAACATCCCCGACTTCACCCGCTTCGGCGCGGGCCAACGCGCCCAGATCTGGGGCCAGTCGCTAGGTCTCCCGACCACGATGACCTTCTTCGCCCTGCTCTCCGTCTTCGTCACCTCCGGTTCGCAGGCGGTCTACGGGGTGGCCCTCTGGGACCCGGTCCAGCTCGTCGCCCGGACCGACAACGTCTTCGGTCTCGTCTTCGGTCTGGTCACCGTGCTGATCGCGACGGTCTCGGTGAACATCGCGGCGAACGTGGTCTCTCCGGCGTACGACCTGGCGAACCTCGCACCGAAGCTCATCAGTTTCCGGACCGGGGCGCTGATCACGGGGGTGATCGGGGTCGTCATCATGCCGTGGAAGCTCACCGAGACGCCCGAGCTGTACATCTTCACCTGGCTGGGCCTGGTCGGCGGCCTGCTCGGTACGGTCGCGGGCATCCTGATCGCCGACTACTGGATCGTCCGCCGCACCGTCCTCGATCTGCCCGACCTCTACCGGCCGGGCGGCCGGTACTGGTACCGGAACGGCTGGAACTGGCGGGCGGTGGTGGCCTTCGTGGTCGGCGGCGTCCTCGCGGTGGGCGGTTCGCACTCGGCACCCGGCAAGGGCCCGTTCCCCGCCGACGGACTGATCCCGTTCCTGAAGCCGCTGGCCGACTACGGCTGGGCGGTCGGGCTCGCCTCCTCGCTGCTGCTGTACGTGGCGCTGACGCGTCGGCCGACTACCCGGCCGGTCACACCGGTTTGACGCTGCGGCCCAGCAGCGCCGTGACGTCCACCGTCTCGTCCGCCGAGGGAGTGGCCGTGGGCACCGGCCGGTCGAAGCCGGAGAAGTCCACGGTCCCTTCCCCCTCCGCGTTCCGCACGGTGATCCGCACCGGGTACGGCGTGCCCTCGGCGGCCACATAGGCCGTCAGGCGCTCACTGCCGCCCTCGGCCCGGGTCACCGGGACGGTCGGCGCGCCGTTCACATCGGTCCTGGCGCCCTTCGTCAGCGTGTCGAGGTCGGCCGTGCCGACGTTGTCCGTGATCAGCTCGCGGAACGTGTCGAGGTCGCAGACCTCGGTCACCTCCAGCAGCCGGGGGTCGTCGGCCGAGGCCTTCATGTAGCGGCCGTCGAGGATCGCGTCGAAGGTGGAACCGCCGATCGGCACATGGGTGCTCCAGAAGGCGGCGTCCGGCTTCAGCCAGACGTCGTCGCCGCGTTTCACGATCTCCACCGAACCGTCGTCACCCATGTCCACCCCGCCCGCGCAGTTCCCCTCGCGGTCCAGCGTGAGGTCGATGCTCATGTCCTCCCCGGTCCCGTCGACGCTGCCGCGTGCGCTCAGATGCAGGGACCGGACGTCGACGAGGGCGTCGCGGGCGCGTTCGGCGATCTCCTCGGCGGGGAGCCTGTCGATGTCGTCGTCAGCCTGCGCGAGGGTGCCACCCGTCACGGTGAGAGCGACGGCCGCCGCACCCGCGGCCGCCCGGGCGGCCCATCGGTGTCCGCTCACGTCGCCTCCTCGGAAAGGCCCCGGTCAGGGCGTGCGAACCAGGATGACCGGCACATTCGAGCGTACGCCGGGAGAGGGGGCGCCGCCCGGCGCGCGTACGGAGAGTGAAGCGCCACGGTGTTTTCGACCACGGAGCGTGGGCAAAGCTGCGGTGATCCCGCCCGGGGTCACGTACGCACGCAGCATGAAGGAGACCATCGATGAACCTGTTCACGGGGACGAGGCGCAAGGGCGGCACGGCCGCGGGGAGGCGCTCCCGGTCCGTCCTGCGGGCGCTCGCCGCCGCGGCGACGGTGTCCGCACTGGCGGTTTCCGTCACGTCGGCGACCGCGACCGCCGCCCCGGCCGCGATCCCGCCCGGCCTGTCCTGCGACACCGGCAAGCACGCCATCGACGAGTACACGGGCTTCGCGCTCTGTCGTAACAACGGCAGCCAGACGCAGACCTTCTGGGTCCATCTGGTCTGCGGCTGGGCCCCGGACGTCGACGGCAACCACGTCACTCTGAGGCCCGGCGAGTCCGGCCAGTCCACCGCCCACTGCGGGAAGATCGGCACCGGAATCGGCGAGATCCACGTACGACCGTGATGCCGGAGATGTGAGAACCGGCAGCATCCGCTGCAGCGGCAATACCCGCAACGGCCCGGACGGCCCGAACGGTTGAGCGTGCCGCCTCCTCTCGTTACCCTCCAGTAAGGAGATGTGGGCGCAGCCGGGACGACCGGCCGGCCCCGCGACACGAGGGAGGCGGCACGCCCATGTCCTCAGCGGAGCCCACCGAAGCGGGACGCACCGAGCAGACCGGCCCGGCCGTACGGGAGCCCGGTCGCGCCCCCCGTCCGGCGGCCCCCGTCCCGTCGCCGCTCCCCGGACTCGCGGAGAGCGCCCGCCTGCTCGCCGACGCCACCACCACCTCCACCGCACTCGTGGCCGACGCCCTCGCCCGGATCGAGGCCACCCAGCCCACCCTCAACGCCTTCCGGCACCTGCGGGCCGCAGCCGCGCTCGCCGAGGCCGCGGAGGCCGACCGCAGGCTCGCGGCGGGGGAGCGGCTGCCGCTCCTGGGCGTGCCGGTCGCCGTCAAGGACGACACCGATGTGGCGGGCCTGCCCACGCACTTCGGCTGCGACGGCGAGCGGCCCCCGGTGGCATCCGACAGCGAGGCGGTCCGCCGGCTGCGCGCCGCCGGAGCCGTCGTCGTCGGCAAGACCAACTCCTGCGAACTGGGCCAGTGGCCCTTCACCGAGGGAACCGCCTTCGGCGCCACCCGCAACCCGTGGAACACCGCGCACACCCCGGGCGGCTCGTCCGGCGGTTCCGCCGCCGCTGTCGCCGCCGGGCTCGTCCCCGCCGCCCTCGGCTCGGACGGCGCCGGCTCCGTGCGCATCCCCGCCGCGTGGACGCACCTCGTCGGCATCAAACCGCAGCGCGGGCGCATCTCGGTCCACCCGCACAGCGACGCCTTCCAGGGCCTCACCGTGAACGGCCCCCTCGCCCGTACGGTCGCCGACGCCGCGCTGCTCCTGGACGCCGTCGCCGGGGCCCACCCCGAGGACTTCCACCGCCCGCCCGCCGTGCGCGCCGCCGACGCCGCCCGCCGCGACCCGGGCCGGCTGCGTATCGCCCTCGCCTGGCGTCCCCCGCTCACCCTCACCGGCGCCGGACCGGACCCGGAGGTGCGCCGGGCCGTCACCGCGCTCGCCGACACCCTCGCCCGGCTCGGCCACCACGTCGAGGAGGCCCGCCCCCGGTACGGGCTGATCGGCCTCGCCTTCGTGCCCCGCGCCACCGTGGGCATCGCCGAGTTCGCCGCCCGGCACCCCGAACCGGCCCTGCTCGACCCGCGCACCCGCAGCGCCCTGCGCACCGGGACGCGGCTGGGCGGCCGGGTGGTGCGGGCCGCCCGCGCCCGCGAAGTGCGCCAGCACCGCAGGATCGGCGCCCTCTTCGACGCCTCCGGGTTCGACGTGCTCCTCACCCCGACCACGGCCGCGCCGCCGCCCCGGATCGGCAGGTTCGACGACCTGAGCGCCTGGCGCACCGACGTCGCGATGGCCGCCGCCTGCCCCTACGCCTGGCCGTGGAACGTCCTCGGCTGGCCCGGGGTGAACGTCCCGGCCGGATTCACCCGCTCCGGCCTCCCGGTCGGGGCCCAGCTGCTCGGCCCCTCCCGCAGCGAGGAGCGGCTGATCGCGCTCGCCGCCCAACTGGAGGACGACCGGCGCTGGTTCGAGTACCGGCCGCCCGCCTGACAGATGGCGCTCACGCCCGGGCCGACGGCCCGGGCGTGAGCGCCATCTGTCACCTTTCCCTCTTGCTGGTCACTTCTCGGTGAGCATGTCCTTGCGGAGTTTCGTGAGCAGCCGGGACAGCAGTCGGGAGACATGCATCTGGGAGATGCCGAGGTGCTCGCCGATCTGGGCCTGTGTCATCTCCTGGCCGAACCGCATCGCGACGATCTCCCGCTCCCGTTCGTCCAGCTGCTCCAGCAGCGGAGCCAGTGTGTGCAGGTCCTCGACCAGTTCCATGGCCGGGTCGACGTCCCCCTTGATGTCGCCGTAGGTGACCGTTTCGGCGCTGTTCTGGTCCGCGCCGATGGGCAGGTCGAGGGAGCCCGCCGTGTAGCCGTTGGCGGCTATGAGCCCCTCGATGACCTCTTCCTCGGTGAGTTCCAGATGCTGGGCGAGTTCGGCGACCGTGGGCTCGCGGTCCAGACGGGTGGAGAGCGCCTCGCGGGTCTTGGCCAGGGTCACGCGCAGTTCCTGCAGACGGCGCGGCACGTGGACGGCCCACGTCGAGTCGCGGAAGAACCGCTTGATCTCGCCGACGATGTACGGGATGGCGAACGAGGTGAACTCGACCTCCCGGCTGAGCTCGAACCGGTCGATCGCCTTGATCAGCCCGATCGTGCCGACCTGGATGATGTCTTCCATCTCACCGCTGCCACGGTTGCGGAAGCGCTTCGCCGCGAAGTGCACCAGCGAGAGGTTCATCTCGATCAGGGTGTTCCGCGCGTACTGGTACTCGTGTGTGCCCTCTTCCAGCACCTGCAACTGGTCGAAGAACAGTACCGCCAGCTTCCGTGCGTCCTTCGGTGCGATCTTCCCGGGGTCATCGATCAGCGGAAGGGCCGTGGGAGCGGCGGGCATGTCGTGTTCCGGGGTGGTGGAGAGCTGAGGGTGCTGCGTTGTGGTCGGCACGAGAGTCTCCCGGTGACGGATGTGTGTGGACAACACGGGAGGGCACCGACAGGGAACACCTCACGGCGGCCGATGCCGCTCCCATGAGTGTGTGCCTATCTGCCTAAGCACGCTGGTTCCGCTTCTGTCCCCGATCGGTGTTCTCAAACACAGCCGTTTCCCTGCTCCCTGTTGGGGCCCGGCGGATCCTGGTCGGGCCCCAACAGAGGGCTTCAGACCTGGTAGCGCCCCGGTGCGAAGAGGTGCAGATGCTCCGCCACCCAGGCGGACGTCCGTTCCAGGCCTTCCTCCAGGCCGACCTCCGGTTCCCAGCCCGCCCAGGTGCGGGCGCGGGTGTTGTCGGAGAGCAGGCGGTGGACCTCGCTGCCGGAGGGCCGCAGCCGCGCCGGGTCCACGACGATCTCGGCGTCCCGGCCGGAGGCGGTGATGAGGGCCTTCGCGAGGTCCCCGACCGAGATCTCCCGGCCGGTACCGAGGTTGACGCTCTGTCCCAGCGCCCGGTCGCAGCCGGCCAGGGCCAGGAATCCGGCGGCGGTGTCGGTGACGTAGGTGAAGTCGCGGGTCGGGGTCAGCGAGCCGAGGCGAATCTCCCGTGCCCCGGAGTGCAGTTGGGCGAGGATCGCCGGGATCACGGCCCGGGCGGACTGGCGCGGCCCGTAGGTGTTGAACGGCCGTACGACCGTCACCGGCAGCTCGAAGGCATGCCAGTGGGACAGCGCCATCATGTCCGCGCCGATCTTCGATGCGGAGTAGGGCGACTGCGACTGGAGGGGGTGGTCCTCGCTGATCGGCGCCGTCAGGGCGGTCCCGTACACCTCGCTGGTGGAGGTGTGCAGGAGGCGTCGGACAGAGTGGCGGCGGCAGGCCTCGGCGATGTTCTCCGTGCCGACCACGTTCGTGCGGACGTAGGCGCCGGGGGAGTCGTAGCTGTAGGGGATGCCGATGAGCGCGGCGAGGTGGAAGACCGTGTCACAGCCCTCGACCGCGTCCATCACGCGGCCCGCGTCGCCGACGTCCCCGGCGATGAACTCGACCGGGCCGTGCGGGTCGTCGAGGTAGCGGGCGAGGTGGCCCTTCTCGGCGTACGGCTTGTAGTGGACGAACGCCCGGACGCGCGCGCCGCGTTCGACGAGCAGGTCCACGAGGGTCGAGCCGATGAAGCCTTCGGCTCCGGTGACGAGGACGGTTCGGCCGGTCCAGTCGACGGCGGTGCTGTCCATGGCGACGGCGGTGCTGTCCACGTCGGCGGTGGTGCTGTTCATGAGGTGAACTCCCTTGTGGTGGTGGGTTGTCCGGTGAGGCGGATGACCGTTTCCGCGAGCAGGTCGGCCGCCCGGGCGTGGTGTCCCGGGTCGGCGGCGCGCCCCATCACGGCGAGCCGTGCGGGGTCGGCGAGCAGTGGGTCGAGGATGTCGGCGAGGCGGTCGGCGGTGGTCTCGGCGTCGGGGACGAGGTGGGCCGCGCCCGCGTCGGAGAGGACCCGGGCGTTGTGGGTCTGGTGGTCGCCGGGGGCGTGCGGGTACGGCACGAGGACGGCGGGGACCCCGGTCGTGGCGAGCTCGGCGATCGTGGCCGAGCCCGCCCGGCAGACCACCAGGTCGGCGACCGCGTAGGCGAGGTCCATCCGGTCCAGGTAGGGCACCGCCTGGGCGACGGGCCCCACGCCCGCGTCGGCCCCCTGTGAGTGCCCGGGGCCATGCGGGTGCCCGGCCGGCTCCGCCCCCGCGTCGATCAGCTTCCGCCGGGTCTCCGCGAGCGCGGCCGGGCCCGTCTTGATCAGGAGGTGGACGTCCCCGCGGCCCCGCCAGCGGGCGGCGAGGCCCACGGCGGCGGCGGTGAGCCGGGCCGCGCCGAGGCTGCCGCCGTTGAAGAGGACGACCCGCGCCCCCTCGGGTATCCCGAAGGCGCGCCGGGCCTCCTCGCGCAGGGCCGGCCGGTCGAGGGCGGCCAGGGACGCGGCGATCGGCATGCCGACCGTCCGCGCCCGCTCGCCGCCCGAGAGATGGGCGCGGCTGCCGTCGAAGGCGACGGTGAGGTGTTCGGTGAGCCGGGCGGCGAACTGGTTGGCCCGGCCCGGGACCGCGTTGGACTCGTGGATCACGCTGGGCAGCCCGGCCATCTTCGCCCCGACGATCGCCGGGGCGCTCGGGTAGCCGCCCATCCCGACGACGACCTGCGCCTTCTGGGTGCGCAGGACCGAACGGGCCTGGGCTCCCGAGCGCAGGAGGGCGGCCGGGAGGAGGAAGCGCTTCGCGCCGAGCGCGGGGTCGAAGGGGATCATGTCGACGGTGTGCAGCCGGTATCCGGCCGCCGGGATCAGGGTCGTCTCCAGACCGCGTTCGGTGCCGATGAAGGAGATGACCGCGTCCGGGTCGGCGCGGCGCAGGGCCTCGGCGAGGGCGAGGCCCGGGTAGATATGGCCGCCGGTGCCGCCCGCACCGATCACGACGGAGAGTGGTGTGCGCATGGCCGCCACTCTCGGGAAGCGGCTTAAGAGGGTTCTAAGAGTCCGGTTTGGCAGGCTTCAGGCATGAGCGGCAGGAGTGGCACGAGTGGCATGCGCGGAGCGGGCAGGATTCTGGTGGCCGAGGACGAGCCGGACGTACGGGCCGCCGTCGAGGACGGGCTGAGCGTCGAGGGGTACGAGGTCCGCGGCGTCGGCGACGGCCTGGCGGCCCTGTCGGCGGTGGCCGCCTGGGAGCCGGACGCGCTGGTGCTGGACGTGATGATGCCGGTGCTCGACGGTCTCGCGGTCTGCCGGAGGCTGCGGGCGATGGAGGACCGGACGCCGGTGCTGGTGCTGACCGCGCTGTCGTCGGTGAGCGAGCGGGTGGACGGTCTTGAGGCGGGGGCTGACGACTATCTGGTGAAACCCTTCGCCCTGGACGAACTGGTCGCGCGGGTCAGGGCGTTGCTGCGGCGGGCCGCGCCACCCGCTCCGGACCGGGACCTGGCCTTCGCGGATCTGACGCTGGACCCGGTGACGCGGACAGGGCGGCGCGGCGGCCGCCCGGTGGAGTTCAGCCGCACCGAGGCCGCCCTGCTGGAGCTGCTGCTGCGCCACCCGGGGCAGGCGCTGCCGCGCGAGGTGATCCTGGAGCGGGTCTGGGGCCAGGACTTCGGGCCCGACTCCAACTCGCTCGCGGTGTACGTGGGATATCTGCGGCGGAAACTGGAGGCGGGCGGCGAGCCGCGCCTCGTCCATACCGTGCACGGGCTCGGCTACCGGCTGGACGTGGCGTGAGCGGGGTGCGGCGGCTGGGCGCCCGCTGGCGGCGCAGGCGGCCCCTGCGGACGCGGCTCGCGGTGGCGGCATCGGCGGCGGTGGCGCTGGTCGCGGTCGGGGTGTGCGCGGCGGCCTTCTTCGTCATCCGCTACGAGCTGCTGCACCAGCTCGACCTCTCCCTCACCCAGTCCGCGACCCGGGTGATCCAGGAGAACCGGGGCGAGGGCCCGCAGATCGTGGCGGGCGAATGCCGCTACCTGTCCGCGCCCGCCTGCGCCCAGATCGTCCCGGCCGACCCGGCGGCGGACCCGGACGCGGCGTATCTGCTGCCCGTCTCCACCCCCGTACGCGAGGTGGCGGCGGGGACGCGGGCCCCGTACTACAGCAACGTCACCCGCTTCGGGCAGTCGCTGCGGATGCTGACCACCCCGTTCGGGGACGGGCGGGCGCTCCAGGTGGCGCTGCGGGCGGACCCGGTGGAGAAGGGCGTGCGGCAGGCGGCCGTGCTGCTCGCGGCGGTCGGCGGGGCGGGGGTGCTGCTGGCCGGACTCCTCGGCTACGCCGTCTCGCGCACCGGCCTGGCCCCGGTGGCCCGGCTGACCTCGACCGCCGAGCGGATCGCGGCGACCCGGGACCCGCGCCACCGCATCGAGCTGCCGCCGGGCCCGCCGGGACGCCAGGACGAGGTGACCCGGCTGGCGGCCAGCTTCAACACGATGCTCGGGGAGCTGGAGCAGTCGGTGAGCTCCCAGCGCCGACTGGTCGCGGACGCCTCGCACGAGCTGCGGACCCCGCTGACCGCGCTGCGCACCAACGCGGAGCTGCTGGCGCGCGGCGACCGGCTGACGCCCGCGCAGCGCGAGCGGGCGTCGGGGGCGCTGGGGCGGGGCATCCGGGAGGTGACCGGGCTGGTCAACGATCTGATCGAGCTGGCCCGGGACGAGGAGCCGCTGCCGCTCCTGGAGGATGTGCGGATCGCGGAGGTGGTGGAGCACGCGGTGGCCGTGGCCCGGACGCACTGGCCGCAGACCCCGTTCCCGCTGGAGGTGGGGGCGGGCGCGGCGGAGGCGGTCCGGCCGGGGGTTCCGTCGCGGCTGGCCCGGCTGCTGACGAATCTGCTGGACAACGCGGCCAAGTTCAGCCCGCCGGGCACCCCGGTGGAGGTGGCGCTGAGCGCGTACGGGAGCGGGGGCAAGGGCGCCGGCGGGCCAGGGGGCGGGACCGGCCTTGAGCTGACCGTCCGGGACCACGGTCCGGGGATTCCCGCCGCAGACCTCCCGTACGTCTTCGACCGCTTCTACCGTGCCGAGGCGGCGCGGGCCCTGCCCGGCTCGGGTCTCGGTCTGGCGATGGCCCGGCAGATCGCCCGCGCGCACGGGGCGGAGCTGACGGCGGGGGCGGCGCCGGGCGGCGGGGCGCTGTTCACGCTGACGTTCGGTGCCCAGGGCCCGCCGGGAGGATCTCACTCACCGTGAGCGCGCGGTCACGGCCCCGCTCGACCGCCCGGCGTCCCCGCCGTGAAGCCGCGCGGGGGCCTTGTGGAGCCCGGCACGCCGAAGAGATATCTTGATGTCAAGCAATGTTGCAGACGTGGAGCGGAGCACCCGGTGACTGACTCGACCATCATCTATACGCACACCGACGAGGCCCCTGCCCTGGCGACCTACTCGTTCCTGCCCGTCGTCGAGGCCTACGCCTCGACCGCGGGTGTCACGGTCGAGCGCCGTGACATCTCCCTCGCGGGCCGGATCATCGCCAGTTTCCCGGAGCACCTCAAGGCCGAGCAGCGTATCGATGACGCACTCGCCGAGCTGGGCGAGCTGGCCAGGACGCCCGGCGCGAACATCATCAAGCTGCCGAACATCTCGGCGTCGATCCCGCAGCTCAAGGCCGCCATCGCCGAGCTGCAGGAGCAGGGCTACGCGCTTCCGGACTACCCGGACGACCCGCGGACCGACGCGGACAAGGACGTCCGCGCCCGCTACGACAAGGTCAAGGGCAGCGCCGTGAACCCGGTGCTGCGCGAGGGCAACTCCGACCGCCGCGCCCCCGCCTCCGTCAAGAACTACGCCAAGGCCCACCCGCACCGCATGGGCGCCTGGACGGCCGACTCGAAGACGAACGTCGCCACCATGGGCGTCGACGACTTCCGCTCCACCGAGAAGTCCGCGGTGCTCGCCGAGGACGGCACGCTCCGCATCGAGCTGCACGGCGACGACGGCACCACCACCGTGCTCCGCGAGTCCGTACCCGTCCTGAAGGGCGAGGTCGTCGACGCGGCCGTCATGCGCGTCGCCGCGCTGCGCGAGTTCTTCACCGCGCAGGTCGCCCGTGCCAAGGCCGAGGGCGTGCTCTTCTCCGTGCACCTCAAGGCCACGATGATGAAGGTCTCCGACCCGATCATCTTCGGCCACGCGGTCCGCGCCTTCTTCCCGAACACCTTCGCCAAGTACGGCGACCAGCTCGCCGCCGCCGGCCTCACCCCCAACGACGGTCTGGGCGGCATCCTCAAGGGCCTCGGCTCGCTGCCGGACGTCGGCGCCGAGATCCAGGCGTCCTTCGAGGCCGAGCTCGCCGAGGGCCCCGCCCTCGCGATGGTCGACTCCGACAAGGGCATCACCAACCTGCACGTCCCCAGCGACGTCATCGTCGACGCCTCCATGCCCGCCATGATCCGCACCTCGGGTCACATGTGGGGCCCGGACGGCAACGAGGCCGACACCATCGCCGTCCTCCCGGACAGCAGCTACGCCGGTGTCTACCAGGTCGTCATCGACGACTGCCGCGCCAACGGCGCCTTCGACCCGGCCACCATGGGCTCGGTGCCCAACGTCGGTCTGATGGCGCAGAAGGCCGAGGAGTACGGCAGCCACGACAAGACCTTCGAGATCCCCGCCACCGGCACCGTGCGCGTCGTCGACGCGAGCGGCGCGGTCGTGCTGGAGCAGGCCGTCGGAGCCGGCGACATCTTCCGCATGTGCCAGACCAAGGACCTGCCGATCCAGGACTGGGTCAAGCTCGCCGTCACCCGCGCCCGCGCCACCGGCAACCCGGCCGTGTTCTGGCTGGACGAGACCCGCGCGCACGACGCCAACCTGATCGCCAAGGTGACGACGTACCTCGCCGACCACGACACGGACGGCCTGGACATCTCCGTCAAGTCCCCGGTCGAGGCCACCGCCTTCTCCCTGGAGCGCATCCGCCGCGGCGAGGACACCATCTCCGTCACCGGCAACGTGCTCCGTGACTACCTCACGGACCTCTTCCCGATCCTGGAGCTGGGCACCAGCGCCAAGATGCTCTCCGTGGTCCCGCTGATGAACGGCGGCGGCCTCTTCGAGACCGGCGCGGGCGGCTCGGCCCCCAAGCACGTTCAGCAGCTCGTCAAGGAGAACTACCTCCGCTGGGACAGCCTGGGCGAGTTCCTGGCCCTCGCGGTCAGCTTCGAGCACCTGGCCACCACCACGGACAACGCGCGGGCCCAGGTCCTCGCCGACACCCTGGACCGGGCGACGGGCACCTTCCTCAACGAGGACAAGTCCCCGAGCCGTCGCCTCGGCGGCATCGACAACCGCGGCAGCCACTTCTACCTGGCCCTCTACTGGGCCCAGGAGCTGGCGCAGCAGACCGACGACGCCAAGCTCGCCGAGGCGTTCGCGCCGCTCGCCAAGACCCTGGCCGAGCAGGAGGAGACCATCGTCGCCGAGCTCATCGCGGTGCAGGGCTCCCCGGCCGAGATCGGCGGCTACTTCCAGCCCGACCCGGCCAAGGCCGCGGCGGTCATGCGCCCGTCCGCCACGTTCAACAACGCGATCGCGTCCCTCGCCTGAGGTGACGTGAGCCGGGGGCGGCCGCGCCGCCCCCGTCCGTGACCGCCCCGGTCGGCCCTGGTGCCGGCCGGGGCGGTTCGCGTGTGCGTCTCCCCCCCAACGGGTGGAGTTGCGGAGCCGTACGGGGGTTCGGAGCAATCCGGCGGCCTTCCGGTTCCGAATGAGGACCGTGAGGATCAACCGCACCGCCCTGACCCGCAACACCCTCGCCGCCCTGAGCGGACTGCTCGCCGGCTTCGCCGCGCTGACCGTCGCCGAACTCGTCTCGGCCGCCGTCAGACCCGAGGCGAGCCCCGTCACGGCGGTCGGCGGAGCCGCCATCGACCGCACACCCACGGGGGTGAAGGACTGGGCGATCCGCACGTTCGGCGAGAACGACAAGATCGTCCTCCAGCTCGGCATCGTCGCCACGCTCGCCCTCTTCGCGGTCGCCGTCGGCCTGCTGGCGCTGCGCCACCGGCGTACGGGCTCCGCCGCCGTCCTGGTCTTCGGCGCGGTCGGCACGGCCGCCGCCGTCAGCAGGCCGGACTCCACCGGGTTCACCGACGGGCTGCCGTCCCTGGTCGGCGCGGTGGCCGGGGCGATCCTGCTGTACGTCCTCGTCGGCAGGCTCACCCGGCCCCGCACGGTCGCCGGGGAGGAGGGCGAGAGCGGCTGGGACCGGCGGGGCTTCCTCATCGCCGCCACCGCGGCGGCCGCCGCCTCCACCGCAGCCGGAGCCGTCGGCCGGGCGCTCAACAGCCGCAGCGCCCAGGACGCGGTCGCCTCCCGGGACGCGGTCCGGCTGCCCGCCCCGGCCTCGGCCGCGAAGCCGATCCCGGCCGGAGCTCAGCCGAGGGTGCGCGGCGTCAGCTCGTTCACCACGCCCAACAGCGACTTCTACCGGGTCGACACCGCCCTCGTGATCCCCAAGGTCGACGCGAACACCTGGCGGCTGCGCATCCACGGAAAGGGCGTACGCCGGGATCTGGAGTTCAGCTACCAGGACCTGCTGAACCGGCCGCTGATCGAACGCGAGATCACCCTGTGCTGCGTCTCCAACGAGGTCGGCGGCCCCTACATCGGGCACGCCCGGTGGATCGGCGTCCGGCTCGCGGACCTGCTCAAGGAGGCGGGCGTGAAGCCGCCGTCCCGGGGCGGCGAGGCGGACCAGATCATCGCCCGATCGGTGGACGGCATGACGCTCGGCACCCCCGTCGAGGACGTCATGGACGGCCGGGACGCGATGCTCGCCGTCGGCATGAACGGCGAACCGCTGCCGTTCGTCAACGGGTTCCCCGTCCGGATGCTCGTGCCCGGACTGTACGGGTACGTCTCGGCCTGCAAGTGGATCGAGGACATCGAGCTCACCACGTTCGACGACTACGACGCGTACTGGGTGAAGCGCAACTGGGCCCGGGAGGCCCCGATCAAGACGCAGTCCCGCATCGATACCCCCAAGCCCTTCGGGCGCCCCGAGGCGGGCACGGTCATGGTCGCCGGGGTGGCGTGGGCCCAGCACCGGGGCATCGAGAAGGTCGAGATCCGGGTCGACGACGGCCCTTGGAAGCCCGCACAGCTCGCCGAGCAGGCCACCGTCGACACCTGGCGCCAGTGGACCTACCCCTGGAAGGCGACCCCCGGCAGCCACACCCTCACCGTCCGTGCCACGGACGGGACGGGCGAGACGCAGACCGAGAAGCGCACCAAGACCGTCCCGGACGGAGCGAGCGGATGGCATTCGGTGGTCGTCAGCGTCGACTGACCGCGACGGCCCTCACGGGAGGAACACCCTCCCCAGGGCCTCCTTCAACCCGCCCACCGTCGGCGGCTGGAGACAGGCCGCCAGATATCCGTCCGGACGTACGACGAACGCCGCGCCCTCGCCCGTCCCGTACTGTCGCGCGAACTCGCCCCGGCTGTCGTGGTGATGGGGGATGCCCGTCCATCGGTCCGGGGCGCCGGCGGGCAGGATCCGCTGCGTGTCCATCCGGCCGCCGGTCAACTCCCGTGCGGCGGAGGCGAGATCGGAGGGCGCGTCGCCGGCCGGGTGGTCCCCGTACACCAGCAGCACGTGCCCGCGACCGCGCAGCACGTCGAAGAGGCGCACCGGGTGGGCGGCGATGTCCCCGGTGAGGCCGCCGCAGTCCGGGGCCCGGTCGCCCGGCCGCAGCGGGGCCGGGTCGTCCGGGGCGAGGGGCGTCACCAGCGGGCTCTCCCGGTAGCCGACCAGGAGCTGGGCCTCGCGCAGCAGCAGCGTCTCCCGGTCCGTCGGGTCCGCCTGCACCCCCTCGGCGGCGTGCCGGACGGTCCGGCCCACCACCTCCTCGCCGACCGGGTGCCGCTCCGCGTCGTAACCGGCCAGCACCCGCGGCCCCGCCGCGCCCTCGACGGCGAGCGCCAGCTTCCACGCCAGGTTGCAGGCGTCCTGGATCCCGGTGTTCATGCCCTGGGCGCCGGTCGGCGGATGGATGTGCGCCGCGTCCCCGGCGACGAACACCCGGCCCTCCCCGTACCGGTCCACCAGCCGGTGGCTGATCCGGAACACCGACGACCAGCGCAGCGCGGACGCGGTGACCGGCTCCGGCGCCAGCCGGTCCAGGACCTTCTGGATGTCGGGGAGCGCGGGGGCCGTACCACCTTCCAGGCCGTGCGCCACCCCGTCACCGCCGCCCGCCGTCCCGGCTGCCTCCGCCTGCCGCGCGGCGGACAGCTCCGGCGGCACCAGCATCGACATCCGGTAGCGGCCGTTCCCCGGCAGCGGGATGCAGACCAGCAGATCGTCGATCGCGCCGTCCTCGCCGCGGTGCATCGAACGCACCCCGTACCCGGCCGGCAGATCCCACCCCACCTCCACATCGGCGAGCATGTACTCCTCCGGGAACGCGCCGCCCTCGAAGCTGAGCCCGAGCCCCTTGCGGACCGCCGAGTGCGCCCCGTCGCAGCCCACCAGGAACCGCGAGCGGACCTCCACCTCGTCCCCGGACGTCGTCGTCAGCCGGCTGGTCACCCCGGCGGGATCCTGGGCGAACGCCACCAGCGCGGTCGACCGCTCGATCCCGGTGCCGTGGCACCCGAGGAACTCCTCCAGAAGGCGCTCGGTGTCGCACTGCGGCAGCGCGGCGAAGCCGTACGGCACCTCGGGCGGCAGGACCAGCTCGACCCGGCCCTGCTCGGTCCCGTTCTCGTACGTCAGCTGCCCGCGCATCGGGACCGCCGCGTCCAGCACCTCCCGCACGATGCCCATCCGCTCGAAGAGCTCCAGGGTGCGCGGCTGGATGCCCACCGCCTTGGCGTACGGCAGCCGGGCGGGCAGCCGGTCCACGATCCGGCAGGCCACCCCCGCCCGCCGTAGCTCCGCGGCCAGCGTCAGGCCGACCGGGCCCGCGCCCACCACGAGGACGTCGGTCGATTCGCTGCGTGCCACCGGGGTCTCCCGTCGTGGGCCCCCCGCGTACGGTCCCCTCCATCGTCCTGCCCGCGGCGCCCATCGGCACCCGGGCGGCGCTCAGCCTCCCGCAGGCGGGGTCATCGCCCACCGGATGGTCCTGGTCAGGGCCTTCCCTGCGGGCCGTACGCAGATCTCCTCGACCCCCGGCACCCGGGGCAGCCGCAACGGCTCCCGGGCCCACGGCGGGAGCGTGGCCACGGCGTTCGCGGCGAGTACGGCGTACGGGGGACGGACCGGCCAGGGCAGCGGCGGGTGCAGGAGGATGAAGCGGGCCGCGTCCAGGGCCTCCCGGGTGGCGCGCAGCTCCGGGCGGTAGGCGGCGATGCGCTCCGCCAGCTCCGCCCGGTCGTGCGGCGGGTCGGGGATGCCGAGGGCGTGGGCGACCGTCGCCATGTCGTGGATGTACCCGTCGCACCCGGCACCGTCCAACGGCCTTTCCCCGTACCGCTGATGGGCGCGGAGGAAGCTGTCCACCTCGGCGATGTGCACCCAGCACAGGAGGTGCGGATCGGCCGCGTGGTAGGGCTCCCCGGAGGGCGCGGTCCCGCGCACCCGCTCGTGCACGGACCGTACGCGGTCCACCGCCTCCTGGGCGTGCTCGGCCGTGCCGAACGTGGTCACCGCCAGGAACGTGCTGGTCCGCTGGAGCCGCCCCCACGGATCACCCTTGAACCCCGAGTGCCCCGCGACGGCGGCCATGGCGAGGGGGTGCAGCGACTGGAGGAGCAGGGCGCGCAGCCCGCCGATGAACATGGACGCGTCCCCGTGCACCCGCCGCACCGGCCGGTCCGCGCCGAACCAGCGGGGGCCGGGGGTCTGGTGGATCCGGGCCCGGTTCTCCGGCCCGGAAGGCCCTGCCACCCGGGCGAAGAGGCTCCTGCCGAGCCGTTCCCGCACTCCGGAGCCGGGCGCCGCCTTGTCCATACGACCCAGTATGCGGGGGCGGCGCCCACCCGCCCAGGAGGCCCTACGGCACCCGGGCCGTCCACTGAGGCGTGGCGAACTTCGTCCGTACGAGCTCCTCGGCGCGGGCCAGCTCGGCGTCGGTCACGCTTCCGGTGGTGAGCCCGTGGCGCCTGCGGAACGAGTCGATCATCCGCTCGATCACCACCTGGCGCGGCAGTCCGGTCTGCCGCCGCAGCGGGTCCACGCGCTTCTTCGCCGACCGGGTGCCCTTGTCCGACATCTTCTCCTTGCCGATGCGGAGCACCTCCAGCATCTTGTCGGCGTCGATGTCGTACGCCATCGTCACGTGGTGCAGCACGGCCCCCGGCCCGCCGTCCGGCCCGACCACCCGCTTCTGCGCGGCCCCCGCGATCTTGCCGACCTCCGTGGCGATGTCGTTGAGCGGCTGGTACCAGGCCTTGATGCCCATGTCCGCGAGGGCTTCCAGGACCCAGTCGTCCAGATAGGCGTAACTGTCGGCGAAGGACAGCCCCGACACCAGCGCCTGCGGCACGGCGAGCGAGTACGTGATGGTGGAGCTGGGCTCGGCGAACATCGCGCCGCCGCCCGAGATCCGGCGTACGACGTCCACGCCGTGCCGCTCCACGCCCGCCGGGTCCACTTCGTTGCGCAGCGACTGGAAGCTGCCGATGATCACGGCGGGGGAGTCCCACTCCCAGACCCGTAGGGTCGGCGGCCGCAGCCCCGCCGCCACCTCTGCGGTGATCACCTCGTCCAGCGCCATGTGCAGCGCGGGCGACTGCGGGGCGTCGTGGATCAGCTGCCAGTCGTAGTCGCTCCACTCCGTGGCCTGCGCCAGCGCCCGGCGTACGGCGATGGCGACGCCCTCCGCGCTCAGTCCCAGCATCACCGTGGACTCGGGCAGCGCCGCCTCGATCCGGGCCACGAGCCCGGCGGTGTCCGTGGTGGCGGGGGCGCCCTCCAGCGCCGCGTCGATCGCGAGGATCGCCTCGTCCGGTTCGAGGAAGAAGTCCCCGGCGACCCTCACGTTCCGCAGCGCCCCGCCCGCCACCTCCAGGTCCACCACGACCAGCTTGCCGCCGGGAACCTTGTACTCACCGTGCACAGCGCCGCCTCCAGCTCTCTCCGGGGTCGCGGCTCGCCGCACGGAGCCGGACACAACCGGATACAACGCACATCACGGTGTGGATCATCCCCGACGCAGGGCGGGGACGCGACGGGGCGGGGCGAGGTCGTGGGCGGGCCGGCCCGCGGTGGCGGCCGTCGCCGAGGCCAGGGCGACGGCGCCGAGAACCGCGGCGGTGACCGGGAGTCCGGCATCGGTGGTCAGCAGGCCGGCGAGCGGGTACGTCAGCAGCCAGCAGGCGTGCGAGAGCGAGAACCGGGCGGCGAAGGCGGCCGGGAGGTCCGCGTCGGCGGTGGATCGCCGGATGACCCGGCCGCCGGGGGTGAGGACGGCGGAGGACGCGGCGCCGATCGCCGCCCAGGCCGCCAGGATCCCGGCCCAGGAACCGGTGCTCGGTGGGCGGGCGGTGAGTGCGGCGACAGCGGCCAGCACCACGGGAAGGGCGAAGGCGGCGGGGAGCATGACGGCACGGTCGGTGACGTGCCGCAGCAGGCGCGGCAGGAACAGCGCGGCCCCGATGGACCCCGCGCCGTACGCGGCCAGCGCCAGGGACACCGCTCCGGCGGGGCGGTCGAAGTGGTCGCGGACCACGACGACGGTGCTGACGAAGACGATCGCCCCGGCGGAGGCGACCGCGAGGTCGAGCGCCAGGAGCGCCCGCAGCCGCGGGGTGGTCCAGAACAGCCGGGTCCCGAAGACCGCCTTGGCGCACACGCCGCCACCGCGCTCGACGGGCACGGGCCTGGGCAGGACGACGCCGAGGACGAGGGCGGCGGAGGCCAGGAAGCCGACGGTGGTTCCGGCGAACAGCCAGGAGTAGGGGATCAGGGTCAGCAGACCGGCGGCCAGGACGGGGCTGAGCAGGCTCTCCAGGTCGTGGGCGAGCCGGGAGAGCGACAGGGCCCGGGTGTAGTCGCGCTCGTCGGGCAGCACCTCGGGGACGGTGGCCTGGAAGGCGGGGGTGAAGGCCGCCGACGCCGCCTGCAGCAGGAAGATCAGCGCGTAGATCTCCCAGACCTCGGTGATGAACGGCAGGGCCAGGGCGGCACCGGCACGGACGAGATCCGCCGCGACGAGCAGCGCCCGGCGGGGCAGCCTGTCCGCCAGCGCACCGATCACCGGAGCGATGCCGACGTAGGCGACCATCTTGATCGCCAGAGCCGTGCCCAGGACCGCCGATGCGCGGTCCCCGGCGATGTCGTACGCGAGCAGACTCAGGGCGACGGTGGCGAGCCCGGTCCCCGTCAGGGCGACGACCTGGGCGGTGAAGAGGTGTCGGTAGGTGCGGTTGCGCAGCACGGACAGCATCGGGTCCCGTCCCGTCCGGTCAGGCGGCGTGGGCGACCCCTTCATCGTAATCAACATGTGCGCACCTGTGCACGTGTTTGTGGGGGGTCGGCCCCTGCCGGTCCGACGGCCGGGAACGGTGGTGCTCAGTCGTGCGGGGGCAGTGCGCCGATCTGGTGGTCGGCGACGTTCAGTGCCTCTTCCACCAGACGGCGCAGGTGCCCGTGGCGCAGCCGGTACACGACGCGGCGGCCGTCCTTGCGCGAGGTCACCAGGCCGGCCAGGCGGAGTTTGGCGAGGTGCTGGCTGACCGAGGGCCGCGCGGCACCGCATGCCTCCGTGAGGGTGCCGACATCGGCCTCGCCGCGCCCGAGCCGCTCCAGCAGGGCCAGGCGGGTGCCGTCGGCGAGCAGGGCGAGGACCGAGACGGCCGTCGCCAGCCGCTCGGCCTGCTCCTGCGAACCGTGTGCACCTGCCTGATGCGTGCTTGCGCCCATGCCGCACATCGTAGGCCGCGGGTGACCGGACAGTGCTCGCACGTGCCCGCGGGCCGCCCGGTGCCCAGTCGGAATGCGTCAGCGGTGCGTGAACTCCGCGGGCCGTTTCTCGGTGAACGCCTTCATGCCCTCCTTCTGGTCGGCCGTCGCGAACACCGCGTGGAACAGGCGGCGTTCGAAGCGCACCCCCTCCGCGAGCGTCGTCTCGAAGGCCCGGTTCACCGCCTCCTTCGCCATCATCGCGACCGGCGCCGACATGCCCGAGACCGTCCCCGCGACCGCGAGCGCCTCCTCCAGCAGATCCGCGTCCGGCACGATCCGGGAGACGAGCCCGGCCCGCTCCGCCTCCTCGGCGTCCATGTTCCGGCCGGTCAGGCAGAGGTCCATCGCCTTCGCTTTGCCGACCGCCCGGGTCAGCCGCTGGGAGCCGCCGATCCCCGGGATCACGCCGAGCCGGATCTCCGGCTGCCCGAATACCGCCGTGTCCGAGGCGATCACCAGGTCGCACAGCATGGCCAACTCGCAGCCGCCGCCCAGGGCGTAGCCCCGCACGGCGGCGATCGTGGGCGTGCGCAGCTGACCGAGCCGGTCCCAGGCGGTGAACCAGTCGCTGAGGTACATGTCCATGTAGCTCTGCGGCTGCATCTCCTTGATGTCCGCCCCGGCCGCGAACGCCTTCTCCCCGCTGCCGGTGATGACGATGCAGCCGACGTCCGGGTCGCGGTCGAGCGCCTCCGTGGCCTCGACGGTCTCCCGCATGACGTCCAGGCTCAGCGCGTTGAGCGCCTTGGGACGGTTCAGGGTGAGCAGGGCGGTACGGCCCCGCCGCTCGACGAGGATGGTGCTGTACGGGCCCGGGGTGGGCGCGCTCTCGTTCTTCTCGCTCACGGGGTGGCGCCCTTCTCTGCGTCGTTGGTGGTGGAAGCGGCCCGGATGGCCCGGACGATCCCGGAGAAGTCCTGCTCCGCCCCGCCCTCTTCGGCGAATCGCGCGTACAACTCCGCTGCCCGCAGACCCAGTTCGGCGTCCACGCCACCCGCGCGCACCGCGTTGGCGGCCAGTCCGAGATCCTTGGCCATGAGCGGGGCGGCGAACCCGGGGCGGTAGTCGCGGTTGGCGGGGCTGCCCGGGACCGGGCCGGGGACCGGGCAGTTGACGGTCAGCGCCCAGCACTGGCCGGACGCCGCCGACGCCACGTCGAACAGCGCCTGATAGGAGAGACCGAGGCTCTCGGCGAGCACGAACGCCTCGCTCACGGCGATCATCGAGACGCCGAGGATCATGTTGTTGCAGATCTTCGCGGCCTGCCCGGCGCCCGCCGCCCCGCAGTGCACCGCCTTCCTGCCCATCACGGACAGCAGCGGTTCGGCCTCCGCGAACGCGGACTGCTCACCCCCGGCCATGAAGGTGAGCGTGCCCGCCTCGGCACCGACCACCCCGCCGGAGACCGGGGCGTCCAGGGAGCGGTGACCCGCCGCCGCGGCCGCCGCGTGGGCAGCGCGGGAGTCGGCCACATCGATGGTCGAGCAGTCGACGAACAGGGTGCCGGGCCGGGCGGCGGCGAGCAGTCCCTCCGGCCCGTACAGGGAGAGGACATGGCGGCCCGCGGGCAGCATCGTGATCACCACATCGGCGATCGCGGCGGCCTCGGCGGCGCTCCCCGCCCGCTCCACCCCGCTCTCCACGGCGGCGGTCAGGCACGACTCGACCAGGTCGTGGCCGACTACCCGGTGTCCTGCCCGGACGAGATTGGCGGCCATCGGGCCGCCCATGTGGCCCAGCCCGATGAAGGCGACGGTCGTGGTCACCAGGGCACCTCCTGCGGTGAGTCGGATACGGCGAGGGACAGCCCCTCGTCGCCGGTCGGTGCGAAGTACCGGGCCACGTCGGCGTCCGTGACCTCCACGAGCGTGCCGGGCGACCATCGGGGGGTCCGGTCCTTGTCGATCACCTGGGCCCGGATGCCCTCCACCAGGTCGGCGGAGGAGAGAGCGGCGCTGGAGACGCGGTACTCCTGCTCCAGAACCCTTTCCAGCGGACCGAGTTCGCGGGCGCGGCGCAGCGCGGCGAGGGCGACCTTCAGTGCGGTGGGGGAGCGGCCGAGGATCGTGGCGGCCGCCTCTCCGGCCGCCGGGGCGCCGGAGGCGAGCAGCCGCTCCACGATCTCCTCGACGGTGTCGGCGGCGTAACAGTGTTCGATCCAGGCCCGGTTGTCCTCCAGCACCCCGGGGGGAGCTTCCCGGACATGGCGGTGCAGCACCTGGGGGACCTCCTCCGTCCGCAGCGCGGCGAGGAACGCGGGCAGTTCGTCCGCCGGTACGAAGTGGTCGGCGAGCCCGCACAGCAGCGCGTCCCGGGCCCCCACCACCGCACCCGTCAGGGCGAGATGGGTGCCCAGCTCCCCGGGGGCCAGCGCCAGCAGATACGTCCCGCCGACATCCGGCACGAAGCCGATCCCGGTCTCCGGCATCGCCACCTTGGACCGCTCGGTGACGATCCGGACGCTGCCGTGCGCCGAAACGCCGACCCCGCCGCCCATCACGATGCCGTCCATGACCGCCACGTACGGCTTGGGGTAGCGGGCGATCCGGGCGTTGAGCCGGTACTCGTCGCGCCAGAACGCCGCCGACGCCTTCCCGCCCACGCGGGCGTCCTCGTAGATCGACCGGATGTCGCCGCCCGCGCACAGGCCGCGCTCCCCGGCCCCGGTGATGACGACGGTCCCCACCTCGGGGTCGTGCTCCCACCGGTCGAGCGCCGCCGCGATCGTCTCCACCATCGTGTGGGTGAGGGCGTTCAGCGCCTTCGGGCGGTTCAGGGTCACCACCCCCGTACGCCCCTCGGTGTGCACGAGCACGTGCTCCTCGGTCATCGCAGGGCTCCCGTCAGACTCCGGGCCACCATGACGCGCATGATCTCGTTGGTCCCTTCCAGGATCTGGTGGACCCGAAGGTCCCGGACGATCTTCTCGATGCCGTACTCGACCAGATAGCCGTAGCCGCCGTGCAGTTGGAGCGCCCGGTCGGCCACCGAGTAGCCGGTGTCCGTCGCGAAGTGCTTGGCCATCGCGCACAACTGCGGTGCACCGGCGGTGTTCCGGTCGAGCGCCTCGGCGGCCTGCCGCACCAGCGCCCGGGCGGCGGCCAGTTCGGTCGCCATGTCGGCCAGCCGGAACTGCAGCGCCTGCGCGTCCAGCAGCCGGCCGCCGAACGCCTCCCGGTCCGCGAGGTGGGCCAGGCTGCGGTCCAGGGCGTTCTGTGCGCCGCCCAACGAGCAGGCGGCGATGCCGAGCCGGCCGCCGTTCAGCCCGTTCATCGCGATGCGGAAGCCGCCGCCCTCCTCGCCGAGCAGCCGGTCGGCCGGGATGCGCACCCCGTCCATCAGGACCTGCCGGGTGGGCTGCGCGTTCCACCCCATCTTCTTCTCGTTGGCCCCGAACGACAGCCCGGGATCGTCCCGTTCGACGACGAACGCGGAGATGCCGCGCGGCCCGCCCTCACCGGTGCGGGCCAGCACGATGTAGACGTGCGAGGCGCCCGCCCCGGAGATGAACTGCTTCGTTCCCGTCAGCACGTAGTGGCCGCCGTCGCGCACCGCGCGGGTGCGCAGCGCCGCCGCGTCGGACCCGGCGCCCGGCTCGGTCAGGCAGTAGCTGCCGAGCTGCTCCATGGTGCAGAGTCCCGGCAGATAGTGGGCCCGCTGGTCCTCGGTCCCGTAACGGTCGATCATCCAGCCGACCATGTTGTGGATGGACAGATAGCCCGCGATGGAGGGGCAGCCGGTGGCCAGGGCCTCGAAGGCGAGGACCCCGTCGGAGCGGGTCAGCTCCGACCCGCCGAGGTCCTCCCGTACGTAGACACCGCCGAGGCCGAGGCCCGCCGCCTTGCGCAGGACGTCGACGGGGAAGTGCTTGTCCTGGTCCCAGGCCACGGCGTGCGGGGCCAGGTGTTCCTGGGCGAAGTCGAGGGTCGTCTCGACGACCGCGAACTGGTCGTCGGTGAGGAGCGTGGTCACGGTGCTCATCCCATGGTCGGAATCGTGAAGCTCGCGCCGTCCCGGATTCCCGAGGCGGGCCAGCGCGAAGTGACGGTCTTGGTACGGGTGTAGAAGCGGATGGCGTCCGGGCCGTGCTGGTTCAGATCGCCGAAGCCGGACCGCTTCCACCCGCCGAACGTGTGGTACGCCACCGGCACCGGGATCGGCACGTTGACGCCGACCATGCCGGTGTCGACGCGGCGCGTGAAGTCGCGGGCGGTGTCGCCGTCGCGGGTGAAGAGCGCGACGCCGTTGCCGTACGGGTGCTCCGAGGGCAGCCGCAGCGCCTCCTCGTAGTCCGCCGCACGGACGACGGACACCACCGGGCCGAAGATCTCCTCCTGGTAGATCCGCATGTCCGGGGTGACCCGGTCGAAGAGGGAAGCGCCCGCGAAGAAGCCGTCCTCGTGGCCCTCCAGGGTGAAGTCCCTCCCGTCCACGACCAGTTCGGCGCCCTCCTCGACGCCGAGGTCGACATAGCCGCGGACCCGGTCCACCGCGTCCGCGCCCACCAGCGGCCCGAAGTCGGCGTCCGGGTCGTCCGAGCGGCCGATCCGCAGCTCGGCGATCCGCTCGGTGAGCCGGGCGACCAGTGCGTCGGCGGTGGCCTCGCCGACCGGCACGGCCACCGAGATC
This sequence comes from Streptomyces rubiginosohelvolus, assembly GCF_014649875.1. GTDB lineage: Bacteria > Actinomycetota > Actinomycetes > Streptomycetales > Streptomycetaceae > Streptomyces > Streptomyces rubiginosohelvolus. The sequence goes on from NZ_BMTW01000023.1 coordinate 67,814, forward strand.
GCCATGCACCGCTCGCCCGCCGAGCCATAACCGGCGCCGATCAGCGCGTCCACCGCCTGGTCCAGGTCGGCGTCCGGCATCACGATCATGTGGTTCTTCGCCCCGCCGAAACACTGGGCCCGCTTGCCGTGGGCGGCGGCGGTGGCGTAGATGTGCGCGGCGATCGGCGTCGAGCCGACGAAGCCGAGCGCCTTGACGCGCGGGTCCTCCAGGAGGGTGTCCACGGCCTCCTTGCCGCCGTTGACGACGTTGAGGACGCCGGGCGGCAGACCCGCCTCCAGGAACAGTTCGGCCAGCCGCAGCGGCACCGACGGGTCCCGCTCGGACGGCTTGAGAATGAAGGCGTTTCCGCAGGCCAGAGCCGGTGCGGCCTTCCAGAGTGGGATCATCGCCGGGAAGTTGAACGGGGTGATGCCCGCGACCACCCCGAGCGGCCGGCGCAGCGAGTGGACGTCGATCCCGGCGCCCGCGTTGTCGCTGAACTCGCCCTTCAGCAGATGGGGGACGCCTGCGGCGAACTCCACCACGTCCAGTCCGCGCGCGATGTCGCCGTGCGCGTCGGCCACGGTCTTGCCGTGCTCGGAGGAGAGCAGCCGGGCCAGGGAGTCCTTCTCCTTCTCCACCAGCTGGAGGAAGCGCAGCAGCACGCGGGCGCGGCGCTGCGGGTTCCACTCGCCCCACTCGCGCTGCGCCTCGACGGCGTCGGCGATCGCCGCCTCGGTCTCGGCCCGGTCGGCCAGCGGAACCCGGGCCTGCACCCGGCCGGTGTTGGGGTCGAAGACATCGCCGAAGCCGCCCGAGGTGCCGGACGTGTGCTTGCCGCCGATGAAATGGGTGAGTTCGCGGACCATGGAAACCTGCTCTCGTCGGTGAGATCGTCAGGAGAGATCCGGGGATGGCGCACGGCTGCCACCGGCCCACGCACCGGTCGGGTGCACGGGGGCGCGGAAGGGCTACCGCCGGAGGGGGACGCGAAGGGCGGAGGCCGTCAGGGGGCGCGGAGAACCGCTCGCCGGGACGTGCCTGCGGGGCCGTGGGTGCGGACCGGTGCCATGCGTGTCTGCTCCATCCTCGTGGAAACACGGAACATCCCGCGGCCGGTATCCTGACTCCCGGATCGACGCCCGTCCCCCTGCCTTCCCGACGGCTGCTGCACCGTCAGTGGCGTGTCCTGCGAGGACGGACTCCCCGGTCACAGTGGCGGGACCGCGCCGGAATCACACCGGCTTCCCTGACACCACGGGCCTTGAGGGCGGTCAGCTGCACACCGACCACCCCGCTGCTCACGAACATATAGTTGGACGTCCTAGTAAGTCCACCCCGCCTCGCCCCTGGCATGATCGGCCGACATGGCAGACAAGACAGGCATGGCAGATACCGACGAGGCCCCCCGGCACATCCTGGTCATCGGCATGGGCGCCGGCGACCCCGACCACCTGACCCTCGCCGCGGTGAAGGCCATGCGCCGGGCCGACGTCTTCTTCGTGCTCGGCAAGGGCAGGGAGAAGGAGTCCCTGACCCGCCTGCGGCGAGACATCCTCGACGAGCACCTGACCGGCCCCTACCGCGTGGTGGAGGCCGACGACCCGTGGCGCGACCGGACCCAGGACGATGCCACGCGCTACACCTCGGCGGTGCACGACTGGCGCCACCGCCGCGCCGACATCTGCGAACGCCTGATCATCGAGGAGCTCGCACCGGGGCGGTGCGGAGCCTTCCTGGTGTGGGGCGACCCGGCCCTGTACGACAGCACGCTCGCGATCCTCGACGACATCCGGGGGCGCGGCACGGTGGAATTCGGCCACGAGGTGATCCCCGGCATCAGCAGCGTCTCGGCCCTCGCCGCCCGGCACCGCGTCACCCTGAACCAGGTCGGCCGCCCCATCCACATCACCCCCGGCCGACGGCTGGCCCAGGGCTTCCCCGAGGACGACGGCGACATCGTCGTGATGCTCGACGGCCATGAGACCTTCACCCACCTGACGGGCCGGGGCCTGTGGATCCACTGGGGCGCGTACATCGGCACCCCCGACGAGATCCTGGTCTCCGGCCCGCTCGACGAGGTGGCCGACGAGATCAGCCGCGTGCGCGCGGAGGCCCGCGAACGGCACGGCTGGATCATGGACACCTATCTGCTGCGGCAGGGACCGCGCGGCGAGAAGGCGGCGGCCGGCGAGGAGGCGGCGGGCCGCCCGGCGGACGGCGCGGACGGTTCGGTGGGCGGCCCGCTCGGCTGACCGGCCGGGGTCAGCGCCGGGATTCGTGTTCCCGGATGACGCCCAGTCCATGACCGAGGCTCGGGCACTCGGCGCTCAGGTCGTCGCCCCGCACCAGGTAGTTGTCCACCCGGCCGTCCGTCGGCCGTTCGACGGCGCGGTACTGCGTGCCGTTCACGGTGATCGTCCAGTCGTCGCCGTCCTGGGCCCACCCGACTGTCTTCTTCATATGACGTTTTCCGTTCCTCGATCGGCCCTCCGGGGATCGGCAGGGCCGTGTAGTGGGAAGAAGAACGGCTTGTGACGCTCCGTGGTTCCGCATTCCCCTACGCCATTCGGTTACATCTGGGTCACTGCCTCCGCACAGTCGAGACGGGCGACCTGACCGGCGGTCAGGGAGCGGGTGGCGAACAGCCGAACGGTCGGGGAATCTGATGGGCGCCGGCGCGCCGCTCGGGGGACGGCGGCTCCGGATCGCCGGAAAAGGGCCGCCCCGTGTCTCACATCACCGTCCGAAGTGTGAACAACGGTGTGCGCCCGGCGGTCGTCCCCTTAGGCTGGCCGGTGCAGCTGGTTCGCCCTGTCCGCCAGGCAGGGTGTCGTAAGAGGGAACCCGGTGGGAATCCGGGACTGCCCCGCAGCGGTGAGTGGGAACGACCGCCGTCATACGCACTGGGCCCGACCGGGTCTGGGAAGCGACGGCCACTAGGTGTCTGCCCCGGCAGACGTGCCCGCGAGTCCGAAGACCTGCCCGTTGCCCGCACGCGACCGTTCGCGTGCGGAGTTCTCGGTGACCTCGTGGGCGGGTCGACGGAACCATCAGGTGGACGGGCACGGTTCGACGTGGCCCGGAGTCCGCCCGATGCGTCATCCCTTCGCGTCCGCGTCCCGTCCCGGGATCTGCACCGCAGACACGCTCGCGAAGGAGAGTCACGTGACAGCGAAGCCCGCAGCCGCGGCAGCACGGGCCACCGTGTACGGCTACCCCCGCCAGGGTCAGAACCGTGAACTGAAGAAGGCCATCGAGGGCTACTGGAAGGGCCGCGTCACCGCGGACGCCCTCCGGCAGACCGCCGCCGAACTGCGCCGGGGAACATGGCAGCAGCTCGCCGAGGCCGGTGTCCACGAAGTGCCGACCGGTGATTTCTCGTACTACGACCATGTCCTGGACACCAGCGTCATGGTCGGCGCTGTCCCCGAGCGGCACCGCGACGCGGTCCGCGCCGACGCCCTCGACGGCTACTTCGCCATGGCCCGCGGTACGCAGGACGTCGCGCCGCTGGAGATGACGAAGTGGTTTGACACCAACTACCACTACCTGGTGCCCGAGTTGGGCCCGGACACGGTGTTTACGGCGGACTCGACCAAGCAGGTCGCCGAGTTCAAGGAGGCCCTCGCGCTCGGCCACACCCCGCGCCCGGTCCTCGTCGGCCCCGTCACCTACCTCCTGCTCGCCAAGGCGGCCCCCGGTGTGGCCGCCGACTTCGAGCCGCTGACCCTGCTGGACCGGCTGCTGCCCGTGTACGCCGAGGTCCTCGCCGACCTGCGTGCGGCGGGCGCCGAGTGGGTGCAGATCGACGAGCCCGCCCTCGTCCAGGACCGTACCCCGGCCGAGCTGAACGCCGCCGCCCGCGCCTACCGCGACCTCGGCGGTCTCACCGACCGGCCCAAGCTGCTGGTGGCCTCCTACTTCGGGCGGCTCGGCGAGGCGCTGGCGGTCCTGGCCAAGGCCCCCGTCGACGGGCTCGCGCTCGACTTCACCGAGACCGGCGCGGGCAACCTCGACGACCTCGCGGCCGCCGGCGGGCTGCCCGGCAAGCGGCTGGTCGCAGGCGTCGTCAACGGCCGCAACATCTGGATCAACGACTACGAGAAGTCCCTCGCCACCCTCGGCACCCTGCTCGGCCTCGCCGACCACGTCGATGTCTCCGCCTCCTGCTCCCTGCTGCACGTCCCGCTGGACGCGAAGGCCGAGCGCGACATCGACCCGCAGATCACCCGCTGGCTCGCGTTCGCCCGGCAGAAGACCGAGGAGATCGTCGTCCTGGCCCGCGGTCTGGCCTCCGGCACGGACGCCATCGCGGCCGAACTCGCCGCCAACCGGGCCGACCTGGCCTCCCGCGCCGATGCCGCGATCACCCGCGACCCGGCGGTGCGCGCCCGTACGGCGGCCATCACCGACGCGGACGGCCGCCGCTCCCAGCCGTACGCCGAGCGGACGCTCGCCCAGCGGGCGCACCTCGGGCTGCCGCTGCTGCCGACCACGACCATCGGCTCGTTCCCGCAGACCACCGAACTGCGCACCGCGCGCGCCGACTTGCGTGCGGGCCGGATCGACGAGGCGGGTTACGAGGAGCGCATCAAGGACGAGATCCGCGAGGTCCTCTCCTTCCAGGAGAAGGCCGGGATCGACGTCCTCGTGCACGGCGAGCCCGAACGCAACGACATGGTGCAGTACTTCGCCGAGCAGCTCACCGGCTACCTCGCCACCCAGCACGGCTGGGTCCAGTCGTACGGCACCCGTTACGTCCGCCCGCCGGTCCTCGCCGGTGACATCTCGCGCCCCGAGCCGATGACGGTGCGCTGGACCGCGTACGCGCAGTCGCTCACCGACCGCCCGGTCAAGGGCATGCTCACCGGGCCGGTCACCATGCTCGCCTGGTCCTTCGTCCGCGACGACCAGCCGCTCGGCGAGACCGCCCGCCAGGTGGCCCTCGCCCTGCGTGACGAGGTGAACGACCTGGAGGCGAACGGCACTTCGGTGATCCAGGTCGACGAACCCGCGCTGCGCGAGACGCTCCCGCTGCGCGCCGCCGACCACGCCGCCTACCTGGACTGGGCGACGGAGTCCTTCCGCCTCGCCACCGCCGGGGTGCGGCCGGACACCCAGATCCACACCCATATGTGCTACGCCGAGTTCGGCGACATCGTCCAGGCCATCGACGACCTCGACGCCGACGTCATCAGCCTGGAAGCCGCCCGCTCCCACATGCAGGTCGCCCGCGAACTGGCAGGCCACGGCTACCCGCGCGAGGCCGGACCCGGCGTCTACGACATCCACTCACCCCGCATCCCCAGCACCGAGGAGGCAGCGGCCCTGCTCCGCAAGGGACTTGAGGCCATCCCCGCCGAGCGGCTGTGGGTGAACCCCGACTGCGGCCTGAAGACCCGTGGCTGGCCCGAGACCCGGGCCTCCCTGGAGAACCTGGTCGCCGCCGCGCGGGGGATCCGCGCGGAGCTGCCCACCGAAGCGGCGTGATCCGGGCCCGGTGCGGGAGCGGCCACCGCCGCTCCCGCACCGGGCCGTACCGTGGATGCGCTACGACGACCCGGCCCCGTGGCGCATGCGCGAACCGGCCGGGAACTGCTCGACCATGTCGCCGCCCGCACCCGGCAGAGGGATGGGCTCGACGACGTGACGCGCTGCGCACGGCGGCGGAGTGCCGGCCCTCCCCGCCCGGCTCGACGCCTACCGGGAGAGCGTCGGGTCCGCTCCCGCGCCCCGTAGCCCGCTGCCGCTCGACACCCTTGCCCTGGCCGCGCTCGCCGTTCAGGTGCACGGATGGGAACTGGGCGTCCGCTCCGGTTATCTGCCGGCCGAACTGCTGGGCTCCCCGGACGCACTGTGCCGAGCGGCGGAGTCGGAGCCCGACAACTCGGTTCCCTGGTACGCGAAGTAGCCTCGCTGAGCAGGCGGATCGCGCGTCGTTCACACCCTCGAAGTTAGGTTAGCCTAACCAGTGAACCCCGGTGGTGGATCTTTCCGCCTCCGGAGTCGCCCCGCGGCCCCCCGCTTCCGTACGACGTGTCCGCACCACGACCGAAGGTCCTCGCCATGCCGCCTGCTCCCCTCCCGACCCCCGGTGAACCCTCCGTGGAACGTGGAGGGTTGGGCACGAGGGCCGGTACGCCGTCGAGTCCCGGCGCCGAGGGCGTACGGGGAGGGCTCGTCGCGGGCGGTGCACAGGGGCCGGAGCACCTGCGGCCCCTCACCGCCGTCGTCCTGGACGCCTTGGGGGACGCCGCCCGGGCGCGGGGCGGGCCGCTGCCCGCAGGAGGGCCCGAGGCCGTGGAACAGAACACGCGCGCCCTCTGCTCCCCGGTCCTGCCGGAGGAGGGCATCGGGCCCGAAGCCGCGCTCGGCGACCTCGTGCGCGCGGTCGCGGAAGGGGCGGCGGAGCCGGCCGACCCCGCCTGCGTCGCCCATCTGCACTGCCCGCCGCTCGCCGTGGCCGTCGCGGCAGAGCTGGCGGGGGCGGCCCTCAACCCCTCCATGGACTCCTGGGACCAGGCGCCCGCCGCCGGGGTGATCGAGGAGCTGACCACCGCCGCCCTGGCCCGGCTCGTCCACCCCGCGGCCCCCGCCCCCGACGCGCTCATCACCAGCGGCGGCACCGAGTCCAACCTCGTCGCCCTGCTCCTCGCCCGGGAACGCGCGGCAGGCGGCCCGCTGCGCGTGGTCACCGGCGCCAACGCCCACCACAGCGTCCACCGCGCCGCCTGGATGCTCGGCCTGCCCGCTCCCACGGTCGTCGCCTGCAGCAAAGGCCGGATCGACCCGGCCGCCCTCGACCGTGCCCTCACCGGCCTCGCGGGATCGCCGCTCCTGGTCGTCGCCACCGCAGGGACCACCGACGAGGGGCGCATCGACCCGCTCCCGGAGATCGCCCGCATCGCCGAACGGCACACGGCCCAGCTCCACGTCGATGCCGCGTACGGCGGCCCGCTGCTGTTCAGCGAGCGTCTGGCTCCGCAGCTCGCGGGTCTGGAGCACGCCGCCACCGTCACGTTCGACCTGCACAAACTCGGCTGGCAGCCGGTCGCCGCGGGGGTGCTGGCCGTCGCCGACGCCGCGATGCTCGCCCCGCTGTCCCTGCGCGCCGACTACCTCAACGCCGACGACGACACCGAGGCCGGACTCCCGGACCTGCTGGGCCGCTCGATCCGCACCACCCGACGCCCCGACGCCCTGAAGATGGCGGTCACCTTCCGGGCCCTCGGACGCCGAGGACTCGCGGAACTGGTCGAGCACTGCGTGCGTACGGCTGAAGAATTCGGCCGGGCCGTCGACGCGCACCCCCGGCTCCGCCTGCGCCCCGGCGGGATCGGGATCAGCACCGTGCTGTTCCGCCCCGCCGTGGCCGACGCGGTGAGCGACGAGGCGGGCGACGCCGTGGTCGCCGCCGTCCGCCGCATCCTGCTCGCCGAGGGGCGGGCCGTCCTCGGCCGGGCGGTGGCGGAGGACGGCGACGGCCGCAGCCGCCTCTGGCTGAAGGCCACCCTGCTGCACCCGGACGCCGCGACGACTGATCTGCTCCCGCTGCTCGACCTCGTCACGGCGGCGGCGGACCGCGCCCTGCGGGAAGCTTCGGCGGCCGAAGATACCGAGGTCCCCGAGACGGAAAGGCTGTCGCCATGACGTCGACGATGCGCACGACTCGCCCGGGACCGACCCCCGCCGCACCCGCGACCCCCGCCGGAGGAACCCGATGACACCCGGACCGCGCACGCCGCCCCTCGATCTGCTGGGCGTGGGGGCAGGGCCCTTCAACCTTTCCCTCGCCGCACTGGCCGACGGCGTTCCCGGGCTGCGCACGGCATTTCACGAGCAGCGCGCCGCGTTCCACTGGCACCCCGGGCTGCTCATCGAGGGCGCGACCCTGCAAGTGCCCTTCCTGGCGGACCTGGTGAGCCTCGTCGAGCCCACAAGCCCTTGGTCGTACCTCAATTACATCAAGGTCCGCCGCAGGCTCTTCCCGTTCTACTTCGCCGAGCGCTTCCACATCCACCGCTCGGAGTTCGACAACTATCTGCGCTGGGTGAGCACCGAACTGCCCTCCACCCGATTCGGCCACCGCGTCGACACCGTCGCCTGGGACCCCGGACAGGGCGCGTTCGCCGTGGAGTTCACCCGGCTCGGCCCCGACGGGGAGACGCTCACGAGCGGGCTGACCCACGCCCGTAACCTCGCCCTCGGTGTGGGTACGGCACCCCATGTGCCCGAACCGCTGCGGGAGCTGGTCCGGGACCCCACCTCCGTCGTGCTGCACTCGGCGGACTATCTCGCCCAGCGGGACCGGCTGCTGGCCGCCCGCCACATCACGGTCATCGGCTCGGGGCAGTCGGGCGCCGAAGTCCTGCTGGACCTGCTGCGCTCCCGGCCCGAGGGGGCGGAGGGGCTGACCTGGCTGGCCCGTACGCCGGCCTTCGCCCCCATGGAGTACAGCAAGATCGGCCTGGAACAGTTCACCCCCGACTACACCCGCTACTTCCACGGCCTTCCGCAGGCCACCCGGGACCGGCTGCTGCCCCGCCAGTGGCAGCTGTACAAGGGCGTCAGCGGGGACACGCTCGGGGACATCCACGACGAGCTGTACCGGCGCAGTCTCGGCGGCGAGTGGCCCGACGTCACGCTCACGCCCGGCATCGAGGTCACCGGTGCCGCCACCACGGGCGCGGACAGGATCGAACTGAGCGTCGAGCACGGCCAGCAGGAAACGCGGGGCCGACTCGTCACGGACGCCGTCGTGCTCGCCACCGGCTACCGGGAGCGCCCGGTCGACAAGCTGCTCGCGGCCCTCGACTCGTACGTCGTCCGCGACGAGGCGGGGCGTCCGCAGGTCGACGCGGCCCAACGGCTCGTGCTCGCACCGGAGATCGCCGGTTCCGTCTTCGTGCAGAACGCCGAACGGCACACGCACGGCATCGGCACACCGGACCTGGGCCTGGCCGCCTGGCGTTCCGCCGTCATCGTCAACGCGCTGACGGGCAAGGAGTTCTACCCGCTGCCGGAGCGCACGGCCTTCACCACGTTCGGCCTCGGCACGCAGGACCGGGACGACCGGGACCCTTCGGTACGTCCTGCCGAAGAGCGACGGTGACAGAACGCGGCCGGGCCGCACGGTGTGAAGTTTCACCGTGCGGCCCGGCCGCGTTCTGTGCACCAGGAGGTCAGCCCTTGCGGGTGTTGATGTCCTCGGTGAGCTGGGGAACGACGGTGAAGAGGTCACCGATCACGCCGTAGTCGACGAGTTCGAAGATCGGGGCTTCGGCGTCCTTGTTGATCGCGACGATCGTCTTCGAGGTCTGCAT
>NZ_BMTW01000024.1:0-39006 GCF_014649875.1 Streptomyces rubiginosohelvolus
CCATCTACCTGTACAAGCCCTCCGGCGCCCGCGCGGACGTCCACTCGTACACCAAGAAGGCCAACGACCGCGACGGCAACGGCTACATCACCTACCACGGCTGACCCACAATTCGCAGGCAGCGCCCTCTATTTCGCGCCGTTGTCGACGATGTAGCGGATGCCGTCGACGATCTCCCGCCGTGGCCACTTCTCCGGATGCCCGCCGGTCTTGGTCTGGCAGGCCGGGACCGGCAGGAGAGGTTCCAGGAGTGCCCACTCGGCAACGGTTGTGGCGGACGGGTAGCGGCGGCGACGGGAGGCAGCGGGCATGGCGGGCTCGGCAGACGCGGTGACCGGCGGTGGACGGGGGCTATATGGCGAGCTGGGCGAGGGCGGCGCGGACTCCGGTGAGCTGGGCGGTGGCGAGCTGGGCCCATTCATTGTCGGGGTAGCGGGCCAGGTGCGGGTCGAGCGTGCCCGTGATCACCCGGGTCAGCCGTCCGAGTATCTGCCGGAACTGCCGCTTGTCGTACTCGATCCAGTCGGCAGGGTCGTCGGAGAACATGTAGCCGTCCCGACGCGTCCAGGTGATCGGGGTCAGGTTCTCCGCGGCCACGAGGTCCCGGACGTGCCGGAGCCCACGGCCGACCTGCGAACGGGTGAGGCGGGTTGCGGCGATGAGCTGGTAGGTGTGCAGGCCGGCGGGCCTGGCTTCCATCAGGGCGACGCGAACCAGGTCGCCGTAGTGCTCGGCCAGCGGCCGTGCCTCCCGGCACCGCGGCACGGCTACTCCTCGCCCTTGAGTAGCTGACCAGCTGATCATGCGGAATATCGGGCGAGGTGCTGGACGGCCGCCTGGCAGATCAGCGGGGCGCAGGGCGTCCGGCCCGTCCGGAGCCTCAGTCGGTGCGGACGCTTTTCTCGCAGCCGGTCCGCGGGTTCACCTGGAGGGCGAAGCAAAGGCATCGTCCCCGGCAGGGGGGAGGGGGGCGGCGCCGTGGCGGCGTTGGCGTCTGCTGTACTCGGTGATGGCCTGCCACAGGTCACGCCGGTCGACGTCGGGCCAGTAGCCGGGGGTGAAGTGCAGTTCCGCGTAGGTGGCGTGCCAGGGCAGGAAGTTGGAGGTGCGCTGTTCCTTGCCGGTGCGCCACAGCAGGTCGACGTCGGGCATGTCGGGGTGGGGCAGGTGGCGGGCGAAGTCGTCCTCGCCGATGAGACGGGGGTCGATCTCGCCTGCTCGGGCTGCTTGGGCGAGGGCTGCGGCGGTGCGGGTGATCTCGTCGCGGCCGCCGTAGTTGATGCACATGGTCAGGGTCAGGCCGGTGCGGTTGCGGGTGCGGCGCTCCGCGCGCTGGAGTGCTTGGACGAGTTCCGCGGGGAGTTTGTCGGGGTGTCCCAGCCAGCGCTGGCGTACGTCGAGGTCACGTAGGGGGCCTTCGTCGAGGTCGCGCCGGATAGCTTCCAGGATGGTGGTGATCTCATCGGTGTCGCGTTTCCAGTTCTCTGTGGAGAACGCGTAGACGGTCAGGTGGCGCAGGCCGATGTCGAGTGCGCCGCAGACGATCTCGTGGACGGCGGCGGTGCCGGCGTGATGGCCTTCGGGGCGGGGCAGGCCGCGCTGCTGGGCCCAGCGGCCGTTGCCGTCCATGATGACCGCCACATGGGCGGGCATCTGGTCGGCGGGGATCTGCGGGGGCCGGGCGCCGCCTGGGTACGGTGGCGGGGGCCGAAGGGCTGCCATGTCGGTTGCCGGGCGCGGAACGTGCGCGGCCGCTGCGGGGCGCCGGGGCCCCGGCACGGTGAGGGGAGTCAGGCTCCAGGCCATGGCCGCGCGGAGGCGGGCGGGGGCGAAGATGCGGGTGCGGGTCACGACGGACACGCGCGGGGTTCGTCTCAGCAGGGTAGAGCCGGCCGCGTTGACGGCGTCGAGCTGGGCGCGCAGCAGGCAGGCGGCCGTGTCGAGCACGTTGACAGCGCCCGGGTGCATGCCCTTCGTCATCGCGGGCCGGGTCACCCAATGACGGGCCAGGGCCGTCAGTTCTGCGATCAACGCCGCAGTGGCTGGGCTCCAGCGCCCCCGCCGTAGGTCTTCCTCGGCGCCGGGGAACGCGTCCAGGGCCTCCTGCGGCAGGAGCAGATCCTCCTGGAGGAGGTCCTCGCTCAGGTCGGTGAGGATGTCGGTGAGCTGGGTGCCGTCGACGAACTGCTCGTAGTCCTTCCGGCGGTCCAGCCGTAGCGTCATCGGCGCGCCGGCCTGTTCGAACAGGTGCCGTACTTGGTCGACCCAGGGCACGATTTCCTCGCTGCACCAGGCCCGCCACTGGGTCCAGTCGGCGAAGTGCCGGCTGCCGATGTCGTCGTGTGTGGTGGTCATGGCTCCTTGTAGGCTGGAAAGGTCCAGACCCCATCGCAGGGCGGTGTCCACCAGGGCGTGCCGGACCGGGTCCGCGCTCGTGCCCATCGCCAGGTCGTGCTGCAGGGCTTGTGTCCACGCCTCGACGCGGGCCGCTCGATCGGCCGGAGCCACATCCCGCTGGTCGGCCAGGTCATCCAGGACACTCGCTGCCGCCCACAACGCCCAGCAGGCCGGCCGCAGTGCCGTTGGCATCAGCTGGATGAGGGCGTAAGCCCCCGGATCGTGCAGTTGTGTGATGCGGTGGCACTGCCGGTACGCCGCCCGCAAGCGGGGGTCTTCACCAGTGAGAGACCGGGCGGTGGTTCGCCCGCACGGCGCATGTGTAGACACGTCCAGGGCTGCAGCGGCGAGCTGCGGTTTCGCGCGCATATCGGGATCGACAACCTCAGTGTGCTTCCGTGTCGGATGCTGCGGCCGACGGGGCGAGAGCCCGACCCGGCGCGGGGAGGACGGCCTTGCCGCTTCCTGGCCCAGGACCGGGGAGGATCTGGGCTGTTGTGGGCAGGGCGGTGCCGGTGCCGCGGCGAAAGCCCACCAGGGCGATGAGGGCGGCCCCCGTGAACCAGGTGAGCTGGATGGCCAGACAGCCCGGTACCGGGCTGGTGGAGAATCCGGCCGCCGTGCCGGCCTGCATGGCCCCGTAGGAGGGCAGGTAGCGCAGGAGCGGGTTGTCGGCTCCGGAGCTCATGATCGGGTTCTGCAGCACGAGGTCGATGATGCTGGTCATGACGATCGCGAACATGCCCTCGACCTCGCGGCGCAGCACGGAGCCGAAGCCGACACCGAGCGCGCCGTAGGTGAGTGCGGCGCAGAACAATGCGGCGGCGAGCAGGAGAGGCTGGCGCGGTGTCCAGGTCAGGCAGGCAATAGCGGTGGCGTAGGCGGCGACCACCGCCGAGACCAGAGCCAGCGCGGTGACCTTCGCCAGGACGAGGTGAGCGCGGGGGTAACCGGCCATGGCCAGACGGCGGTCGAAGCGACTGCCGGAGTACGTGGCGGCGAACATCATGAAACCGGTGATCAGCGTGACGGCGTTCAACGCCCCGCTGATCGCGGTCACCTCGTTGCCGGGCGGGGAGAGCGCCTCTCCGGTGGCGTCCAGACGCATCGGGGCCGGGGTCTCGGGAAGCACCGTGAACGCCAGGAAGGTCCACAGCGGCACGAACAAGGCGACCAGGACCAGGGCGAACCGGTTGCGGCCGTGCTCGACGAGCGTGAACCGGGTGGCCACGGCGAAGCGAGTCAGGTGGAACCTCACGCGGCGACCGCCGCATCCTGCCGAAGGACCCCGTTGTCCAGGCGCCACAGCTCGTCCAGACGCTCGGTGTCGTACGCCAGGTGGGAGACGACCAGGACCGAACGCCCCGCGCCCCGCAGCCGCCCGGCCAGGTCCCAGAACCGCTGGTAGGTGTCCCAGTCGAAGCCCTGATACGGCTCGTCCAGAAGAAGCACTTGGGGATCGTGCATGAGCGCCAGCGTCACGTTCAGCTTCTGCCGCGTGCCGCCGCTGAGCACCCCTACCCGCTCATCGGCGTATCCGGTGAAGCCCAGGATCTCCATGATCTCCTCGGCATACCGCGCATCGGCCAGGCGGTAGGCGGTCTGGAAGAACGTCAGGTGCTGCCGGACGGTCAGCGCGTCATTGAGCACCACATGCTGCGGGCAGTAACCGAACCGGCCACCATGCCGGACGGAACCGCGTGTGGGCCGCAACTCACCAGAAAGGATCTTCAGTAGCGTGGATTTGCCGGCACCGTTCTCCCCGACGATCCCGCACAGCGTTCCGCCCCGAAGCCGCAGATCAACACCCCGCAAGACCGGACGCCGCCGGTAGGCATGGTGCACATTCTTGACCTCCACGCCCGTCTCTCCACCTGTTGACCCTGGACCGACTGTGACCGAATGACCCAACGAGCAACGAAATGGAAAGGGCACGGCACCACTCCGGGGCATCGCTGTAGCGGCGCTACAGACACAAGGACGAAGGCCACGGGTGCCGCGCGGCCGCGTGAGCCGTTGCTGTGACAGGTCCTGGATACCTCTGCGGTCGGCTATCGGACGAACCCGTCCGCCCCGCTGCCTCAAACTGGCACCGGCGTGCGGGTTCGCCACATACGCCCTCCATGATTCTGCGAACTCGCGCGCTTCGCGGAGGCCAGCGCGGAAGCGTCCTCCGGCGCGCAGATCCTCGACGAAGGCCGCCACGGTCTGGCGGAACTTGCGGCGCTGTTCCGGGGTGAGGCGGTCCAGGTCGGCAGCGAAGCGCGGCAGGGTCTCGTACGTAGGCACGGTGAACCTCCAGGACGCACGAAGTCCCCGGCCGGTCGGCCGGGGGCGGTGGTGGCTGTTCGTGTTGAAGGGCGTCGGTGACGTGGTGTGCTCAGCGGTGGTGGACGGTCCGGGGAGTGATGCGCTGGGGCGCGTCGGATGGCGTGGGAGTCGGCTGGAGGCGGATGTCGTAGTGGGGGGTGCTGTCGGTGCGCAGCATTCGCACGGCCGCCGTCAGCTCCCGTCGCGGCCGTTCATCAGGTCGTTCCACTTCTGCTCGATGACCGGGTCCTTGGTGCAGCGGGTGCAGTGGGACAGGTAGTCGGTCCGTGTGGGGTACGGCACGCCAGCCGAGCGGACGACGACCCTTGGGCGGCGCGTGAGCGGGCGACGGCACAGCGGGCAGAGGTCTCCGTGGAGCAGTTCGTTGGTCATGCGGCGCACTGTGTACACGTCGGCGGCTTACCGTCTCGGGCTGGTGTGACGGCCCGCCTGGCGGGCGCCACGGTAAAGACTTGGCGATGGCCTCCCGCCCGGCGGGCCCCGGATCGCGCTTTTGTGCAGGTCGAAGCTGGTGTTCCATGGCCCGGTGATCAGCAAATCGGAGGTCCGCCCCGGTGACGGGTGGCGGTACTACTTCCGTGGCGTGATGGTCGGCGATGGCCACCGCCCCGCGGGCACGTCGCTGCGTGCCGCCCAGGACCAGGCCGGTGTCCCGCCCGGGGTCTGGAGGGGCCAGGGCCTGGCCGCGGTCGGCCTCACGGCCGGGGACGTGGTGACCGAGCGGCAGGCCGAACTGCTCCTGGGGGAAGGCCGGCACCCGGACGCCGACTGGATCGAGCGCGAGCGCCTGGAGGCGGGCGACGATCCGGCGAAGGCCCGGCGGGCGACCGTGCTGGGCAGGCCCATCGAGCACAACCGCTCCCCGAAGACCGAGAAGGCCAAGGAGCGCACCCCCTGGCTGGGCATGGACCTCACGTTCCGGCCGCCGCCGACGGCACACATCGCGTGGGCGCTGATGGATGACCAGTGGCGCCTGGTGCTGGAGTCGTGCCAGGACACCGCCGTGGACAAGACGCTGAAGTGGCTGGGGGAGTCGGTCGCGCAAATCCGCTGGGGCAGCGGCGGCAAGCACCGCGCCCGGTGAAGGGCGGGCTGATCGTCGCGGTGTTCCGGCACTACGAGTCCCGAGCTGCCGAGTCGAAGCCGCTGCTCCACGATCACGCCGTGGTGTCGATCCGCGCCCGGCGGCCGGACGGGGCAGGGACGTGGGGCAACGTGTCGGCGGACACGCTGCTCGCCCACATCGTTGTGGCCGGCACCCTGTACCTCCTCTACTTCATGGAGGAGGTGTCCGCCCGGCTCGGGTGGGCGTGGGAGCCGCGCGAGGTGACACCCAGCCGCCGTCCCGTCATGGAGATCGCGGGCATCGACCAGCGGCTCATCGGCTGGCAGTCGACGCGCCGTCAGCAGATCGAGGAAGCGCTGTTCGTTCTCACTGCCGAGTACGTGGAGGAGCACGGGCATGAGCCGGGGGAGCGGGCCGCGTACGGGCTGGCCTGCCGGGCCGCCGACCGGACGTGCCCGCCCAAGCGCAAGGAGCCGCGGTCGCTGTCCGAGCTGCGCGAGGGGTGGCGGGAGTCGGCCATTGCCGCGTTCGGCGCCGACGTTGTCGACCGGCTCGCGGAGCGGGCGCGGGTGCGGCCGGTGGTCGACGTCGTCCTGGCGGCCGTCGACACCCTGGCCGTGGTGTAGGTGATGCATGGTGCGTTCAAGCGCCACCACCTGCTCGCCGAAGCACGCCGCTACCTCTCCTACGTCCTGCGCGGTCGCCCGCACCAGCCCGGCCTGGACGAACGGATCGTGCAGGCGGTCGTCGACGACTACACCCGCCCGGTCGGCCGGGGCTTCAAGATGACCGCCGACCTGCACGCCCTGTACCCGCGCGATTTTCAGCCAGCGGGACGATGTGACGGAGCGCGATGGTGGGCGATCGGGCACGCCAGGTGGCGACTGAGCGCGGGAGAGGCCAGGGCGTCAGCCCTGGGGCCTTGGCGGTGTCAGGAGGTGGAAGACTGGCGGGTATGGATATCCGCCGTAGGAACAACGTCACCGTGACCGGCTGTGTGGATGGGCCGGTGCTCCTGCTGGCGCACGGGTTCGGCTGTGACCAGAACATGTGGCGTCTGGTGCTACCGGCGCTGGCTGAGAGCTACCGGGTGGTGCTCTTCGACTACGTGGGGTCGGGCAAGGCGGATCCGTCGGCTTGGGATGAGCGGCGGTACGGCTCTCTGGAGGGCTACGCACAGGACGTACTGGAGGTCTGCGAGGAGCTGGACCTGCGGGACGTGACGTTCGTGGGGCACTCGGTCAGCGCGATGGTCGGAGTGCTCGCCGCAGCGAAGACCCCGGAGCGTATTTCCCGTCTGGTGATGGTCGCTCCTTCGCCCCGCTACATCGACGACGAGGGGTACCGAGGCGGGTTCAGCGCCGAGGACATCGACGAACTGCTGGAGTCGCTGGAGTCGAACTATCTGGGCTGGTCGGCGGCGATGGCCCCGGTCATCATGGGCAACGATGACCGGCCCGAACTCGGCCAGGAACTGACCGCCGCCTTCTGCGCGACCGACCCTGACATGGCGCGCATCTTCGCCCGCACGACGTTCCTGTCCGACAGCCGCGAGGACCTGAAGACGGTCGCCGTGCCGACGCTGATCCTGGAGTGCCGGCAGGACGTCATTGCCCCCCGTGAAGTCGGCGCCTATATCCGCGATGCGATCCCCGCCAGCCGGCTGGTCACCCTGGAGGCGACAGGGCACTGTCCGCAGCTGAGCGCACCGCAGGCCACTGCCGCGGCGATCGTCGACTTCGTCGGAGCCGCCTGATGATGTGCCGCACCGACCAGGCCCCAGACCCGGAGGAGGAGAAGGACGTCGATGCCACGGACGCGATGTTCACCTCCCTGCTGGAGGACAGCGCCGAGGAGCTCTACGAGCAGGCCCCGTGCGGGTACCTGTCGACGCTGATGGACGGCACCATCGCGAAGATCAACGCCACGCTGCTGGAGTGGCTGGGTCTGGAGCGGTCCCGGGTAGTGGGGCGGATGCGGTTCACCGACCTGCTCACCGTGGGCGGCAAGCTGTACCACGAGACGCACTTCGCCCCGCTGCTTCAGATGAAGGGCGAAGTCAGCGGCATCGCCCTGGACATCAAGACCACCGGCAAGCAGCGGATGCCCGTGCTGGTCACCTCGAAGGTGAAGACCAGCGAGGACGGCGCCCCGCTGCTGATCCGCACCACCGTCTTCGACGCCCGCGACCGCCGCGCGTACGAGGCCGAGCTGCTGCGTGGCCGCCGAGCAGCCGAGGAGGCGCGCCGGCAGGCCGAGGCCGACCGCGTCCGGCTCCAGGAGGCACTCGCCGTTCTCCAGCAGAGCCTGCTGCCCGCCGAGCTGCCCGCGGTTCCCGGTATGGAAGCCGCCTCCTACTACCACACGGCCTCCCCTGATCTGCTGGGCGGAGACTTCTACGACCTCTTCCCTCTGGACGCCCACCGGTGGGCGTTCTTCCTGGGCGACGTGTGCGGAAAGGGCCCCCAGGCCGCCGCGGTCACCTCACTGGCCCGCTACACCCTGCGCGCCGCAGCCCTCCACGACCCCGACCCCGTCAACGCACTCACCACCCTGAACACGGTGCTGCACGACCGGTACACCAGTGGCGAGGGCCGCTACTGCACCGCCATATTCGGCGTCGTCGAACCTCACGACGGCCACGTGGAGGTACACCTGGCCTCCGGCGGGCACCCCTCCGCGCTGATCCAGCGCGCCGACGGCAGCTCCGACTACCTCCACACCCCGGGCGGCATGCTCATCGGCGTCCTGCCCAAGGCGACGTTCACCGCCGCTCGCGCCCGGCTGCTTCCGGGCGACACCCTGCTCCTGTACACCGACGGCCTGACCGAGGCCCGAACCGGACCGGACCGCACGCTGTACGGCGACGAAGCCCTGCGCACCTTCACCACCACCCAGCCCGCACAAGGACCGCAGGCCCTGATCACCGCCCTGACCGGGCTGCTCGCCTCCTTCGGCGACGGACTCCACGACGACACTGCGCTGCTCGCCCTCGGGCCCACCCCACTTGCCACCCCGGGAGTGACAACCTGACATGAGCCCGCTGACGATCACCACCCGCCTCGCCGCCACCGGTCCCGTCCTGAAGATCATCGGCGACCTCGACTACGAAACCGCGCCCGAACTACGCAAGGCCCTGGACAGCCTCAGCATGGCGCCGGGACAAATGCTGGTTCTTGACCTGGCCGGTCTGGACTTCTGCGACTCCAGCGGAATCAGCGCTCTGATCTCAGCCAGGAACCTGGCCATCGAGCAATGCGGCGACATCGCCCTGGCCGCCGTCCCCGCCAACACCCTCCGCATCCTGGGCATCGTCGGCCTGGACCAGGTCTTCACCATCCTCCCGGACCCCGCGACGGCCACCAACCGAGACCTCATGACCGGCTGAGTACCGCTCCGCGGATCGTGCTCCCTCACACCGACCCGGTGGCACGTGCGACGATCACTCCTCGGGGCGGGCCAGCCCCTTCCCTGGTCACGCCGGGTTGGTGACGCAATACTGACGGGCCTTCTGGATCACCAGAGACCGGGCGGCCCGCGTACACGACACGGCCGAACCGCCGCCCCGCCCCGGCGCTCTCTCAGGTCAGGTCATCGGGGGTGGGTGAGGTCGGGGCGTAGCCGGTACCAGGAGGGGTGACGGAGGGGTGACGCAGGCGTCCGGCGCGGGTGCGGGAGGTGTAGCGGACCTCGCCGACGAGCTGGGGGAGTACCCACCGGGCCCCGACCACCGGTGGGACCTGGGCGAAGGGGCAGGTGTCGATGGCCGCGGTCTGGAGGAGGGCGGCCAGGCGGATGCGTTCGGCCTGGCTCCAGCCGGTGCCGACGCTGCCCGCGTAGTCGAGCAGCCCGGTGTGCCGCTCGCCGACCAGGACGGCCCCGGGCAGGCCGGTCAGCTGACCCCGTCCGGGAACCCACCCGCCGATCACGACATCGGCGAGACGGTGGATCTTGATCTTCACCCAGCTCTTCGAGCGTGCCCCGGGTTCGTACCGGGAGGTGAGCCGCTTCGCGATCAGTCCCTCCAGCCCGGCCTCCCGCGCCATCTCCCACGCCTCGGCGCCGTGCCCAGTGATCGCCGAGGGTGCCGACCAGGTGGACCCGGCCAGTCCGAGACCTTCCAGCAGCACTCGCCGCTCCGCGTACGGTAGCCCGGTCAGGAGTCGACCGTCGAGGTGCACGAGGTCGAAGAGCATCAGGTGCGCGGGCACCCGGTCCGCCATCCGCGCGGCCCTCGCGGGGGAGCCGGCGGGGCCCATCCGCTGTTGGAGGCGTTCGAAGTCGCTGCGGCCCTGATCGTCGAGCGCGACGATCTCCCCGTCCAGCACGGCGCTTCGAGTGCCGAGGGCGTGGGCGAGGGGGAGGAGCTCGGGGTAGGCGGCGGTGATGTCCGTACCCGAACGAGCGCGCAGAACGACCGTGCCGTCGCCCGGCAGGTAGACCATGGCCCGTTGGCCGTCCTGCTTCACCTCGAACGCCCACCGGTCCTCCACAGCCGCAGACGGCAGCGGGCCGGGTGTTGCGAGCATCGGCTCGATCCTCGGCAGCACGGCACCCGCGGCAGGAGGAGGAGGGTCAGGAGGCACTGCGCTTCTTCGAGGCCGTCTTCTTCGCTGTCTTCGACGCCGTGGACTTCTTCGGGGCGGCCGTCTGCTTCGCCGGTGTCTTCCGGGGGGTCTTCTTCGACGGCCGCATCTCGTGCACGGTGGCGTCCTCGTCATCCTCCCCGCGCGATTCCTTTGCGGCCTTGACGGACGCGTTCAGAGCGGCCATCAGGTCCACGACTTCGCCCTTGTCCTGCCTCCCGTCCTCCGCCGGGGCGGGGAGGGGCTTGCCGTCCGCCTTCGCGGCGATGATGTCCTCCAGGGCCTCGCGGTACTCGTCGTGGAAGCCGGACAGGTCCTCGATCGTCATTCGCTCGGCCAGCTCCAGGGCCCGCTCGATCTCCTCCTCGCCGACCTCGACCTCGCGCGGGGCCAGCTCGTCCGGGTTGCGGACCTCGTCGGGCCACTTCATGGAGTGCAGCATGATCGCCCCTTCGCGGATGCGCAGCAGGCCCAGGCGCTCACGGCCGTGCCACGCGAACTTCGCCCCCGAGGCGATGGCCCGGCTCCAGCTCATTCCCGGCATCGGACCCTGGACCGCCGCCGAAACGCTGCAACGCACTCTCGGTGCCCGACGCCCTGACCCTGGGTGATCTTCACCTTCCGATACAGATCGGCTACGCCCTCACCGGTGCCCGCGGCGGCACCGACGAACAGATGCTTCAGCTCCTGGCGTCGTAAGCCGGGCAACGTCACCGGGCAGCCCGGCTCATCCTGCTCGGCGGGCGGTGCCCACCCGGCGGGCCCACCGGGCCCCGCACAGCCGCATCGCCCATCTGTGACACGACCGTGCGGGGCGGAGGCCTGCACGGTATGGGTCAGACGGTGCCGCGCCAGCCGCCGGTCTCGGCGCCGCGGGACTCGATGAACTGCTTGAAGCGCTTCAGGTCGCCGGTGGCCTGGCGCCTGACGAAGCCGAGCTTGTCGCCGACCGTCTCGGCCAGGCCCTCGGGGGCGTAGTCGAGCTGCAGCATGACCTTGGTGGTGCTGTCGTCGATGTAGTGGAAGGTCACGACACCGGCCTGCTTGGCCTCTCCGCCGACGCTGGTCCAGGCGACCCGCTCGTCGGGGATCTGCTCGGTGATCTCCGCGTCGAACTCCCGCTCGACACCGGCGATCTTCGTCTTCCAGTGCGTCAGGGTCTGCGTACGCTGCTCGATCCGCTCGACCCCCTCCATGAACTGGGGGAAGCTCTCGAACTGCGTCCACTGGTTGTACGCGGCACTGACGGGGACGCTGACCTCGATGGACTCTTCAACCTGCGACACGACGCTCTCCTTCGTGGGGGATGTCCCTCTGGGGTGCCCCCGATCACGCCCGGCATGTCCCACGTCTCCCGCGGCTCATGACGTCGGCCACGCAACTGGTCGTACGGGCGAGGCCGCCTGCGAGATGGTTGACCGCCGAAGCGGCAGCCGTTAGGAGGCGGGCTCGTACTCGACAACTGAGTCTGCGCACGGTTCGGCCAGTTCACTGGCGACCTGGGCGGCCCACTATCTGACGCGTATCCCGTACGCGGATCGCGGCGGTCGAGCAGCAGCAGTAGGCGCAGCCCCGGCAGCCCCCAACGCCCACGGCTGCGCCCGTGCCGTCTGCCGTCGGGCCGGGTCGGGCCGTGCCTGTACGCCGGACTGGGACCTGGCGGAGGCCGGTATCGGGGTTCCAGTCACCGAGGTCCACCGGGGTGGCCGGGGGCCGGTCGCTGGTGGCGGTCAGTGCGGAGCGCGCTCGCGCGAGCTGGTCGGCGGGGCGCAGCCGTGTGCAGTGTGTCGCCCGGGCAGGGTGCTGACCCGGCCGTGACGCGTGTGATCTTGTCCGGCCAGGTGCTAGGAGGATCTGTTGCCGGGCAAGATATCCCTTGTCAGAAGTGCCGGAGCAGAGGAGTGAAGGGCATGGACTGGCAGGGGTTCGCGGAGCAGATAGGCGACATGGCGCATGATCTGCTGGAGCAGCCTTCGGTGGACGCCACGCTGGGGCGCATCACCGAGTCGGCTGCCGAGCTGGTGGCGGGGTGCGACGCGGCGGGGATCCTCGTGCTGAGCGCAAAATCCGTGTCGCTGGCGCCGACGGAGCCGTGGGTGGCGGAACTGGACCAGCTCCAGTGCAAGCTGGGCCAGGGTCCGTGCTTCGACGCTGCCCGCCCTTCGACGGGGGAGCGGGTGTTGAGGATGGCGGACTTCACCGAGGCGGAGCCGCGGTGGGCCGACTTCGTGGCCGAGGCCCGGAAGTGGGGGGTGGGCAGCATGATGGGCTTCCTGCTGTACACCGAGGACGAGGACTTCGGCGCGCTGAACTTCTACTCCCGCCGGCCCGGAGCCTTCACGCAGGAGAGCGAGCGGGCCGGAGTGATCCTCGCCTCCCACGCTGCGGTCGCCCTGTCCGCTGCCCGCACCCACGCCCAGATGGAACAGGCCCTGGCCACCCGCCACCAGATCGGGCAGGCGATGGGCATTCTCATGGCCCGCCACAACATCTCCGAGAACCAGGCCTTCAACACCCTGCGCCGCTACTCGCAGGACAACAACGTCAAGCTCCGCGAGGTCGCCTTGCTGGTGTGTGAGCAGGGCGGCCTTCCGCAGCTCTGATCTGAGGTGGGGGCCGGGCCCCCCGCCGACGGGTCTGCACCGGGGGGCCCTGGGCCGGGGCCGCCCCCCGGGGGAGCGTCGCCGTCCCGACCTGCCCGACGGAGTTCCCCGGTCTTTCCCCGGTAAACAGGCCCGTGGGTGTGTTCGTACGCGGGGACAGGGTCTGGGGCAGAACGCGCCGCATGGGCGTGCGGGACAGGCCCGGGTCTGGGCTACGGCTCGGACCCCTGGTGCCGGTGGCGGACCTGCCGCCGCTACTGGGTCCCGCGTCGGGATGGCGGTCCTGGCGGAGCGTTTCTGCGTTGAACCTCTTCTCCCTGGGCGGGTGAGCATCAGGCACAGGGCCTCACCGGGGGTGGGGTGCGGCCGGTAGAACGCCGTGGTGATCAAGAACCTTGCGCGCGGCTTCGGCGCGCTCCCCCTTGCCCTTGTTCCCCTTCTTTCCTCCCGGCCGCGCAAGCCGCTTCGGCTGCTCCCGTGGCGGAGGTGACGACGCTGGCCGACGCGGTCGGCCTGTTGAAGGTCACCGAGGAGGACCGCACCGGCTACACCCGCAGCAAGTTCAAGCACTGGAGGGCGATAGAGATAACACGTAACGAAGTGCTCCTGGCCGAGGCGGTGGTGGCGCCGACGGTGGAGGCCGGGTGCAAGCTGACCGGCGGCACGTGGTGACCTCCGCCAACTCCCTGGACATCGACCACATGGTGCCGCTCGCCGAAGTCTGGGGTTCCGGCGCCGGTCGCGGTGACCGCACGCACCAACCGGCAGAAGGCGGACCAGGACCCGGCTGACTGGATGCCCCCTTCCCCCGAGGCGCAGTGCCGGTATGTGGGGGAGTGGGTGGCTACCAAGCTCCGCTGGCAGCTCACCGCGGACGACCGCGAGCTGGAAGCGTTGAAGGTGTACGCCGAGGGAGCATGCGAGGACACCATTGTTCGCTACACCCCGGCCGCCTGATCTGTGTGTTGATCATGTGCACCACGATGAGCACTGTTTCTCATGGCTTCATCATGACAAAGGGACCGCTCGTGTTCCGGCCTGCGACTGGTCTGCGTGTTTCGCGATTGCCAGGATGGGAACCCGGCGCACTCGTTCGCAAATGACTGGCGGAGGAGGGAGCGCACTTTGCGCGCACTGACCTATCAGGGAAAGCGGGACGTCCGGGTGGAGACGGTCCCGGACCCGAGAATCCTGGATCCTACGGACATCATCGTCAAGATCACGTCCACCGGGATCTGTGGATCCGACCTTCACCTCTACGACGTGCTCGGGCCCTACATCGACCCGGGCGACATCCTGGGCCACGAACCCATGGGAGTAGTGGAGGAGGTCGGCCGTGAGGTGACCGCCGTCGCTCCGGGGGACCGGGTCGTTATCCCCTTCAACGTGTCCTGCGGGCACTGCTACATGTGCGGGCAGGGGCTGCAGTCGCAGTGCGAGACCACTCAGGTGCGCGAGCGCGGCACCGGCGCGTCCCTGTTCGGCTACACCAAGCTCTACGGGCAGGTGCCCGGCGGCCAGGCCGAGTTCATGCGGGTGCCCTTCGGCAACACCCTGCCGATCAAAGTCCCGCACGGTCCGTCGGATGACCGGTTCGTGTATCTCTCCGACGTGCTGCCCACCGCCTGGCAGGCCGTGGAGTACGCGGACATCCCGCCCGGCGGCAGCGTCACGGTCCTGGGCCTGGGGCCGATCGGCGCCATGGCCGCCCGCATCGCCCGCCATCGGGGCGCCGGTCTCGTCATCGGCGTGGACCTGGTTCCCGAACGCCTCGACCGGGCGAGCAGGTACGGCGCGACCTGCCTCGACCTGCGCCGTTACGGCAAGGACCTCGGGGACGCCGTCCGTGACCTCACGGACGGGCGCGGCACGGACGCGGTGATCGACGCCGTGGGCATGGAGGCCCATGGCTCCCCGGTGGCCAAGGCGGCGCACACGGCGGTCGGCCTGCTCCCCGACGCGGTGGCGCAGCGCATGATGGAGACGACGGGCATTGACCGTCTCGCGGCGCTGCACGCGGCGATCGACCTGGTGCGCCGGGGCGGCACGATCTCCGTTTCCGGCGTCTATGGCGGCAGCACTGACCCGATGCCGATGCTCACCATGTTCGACAAGCAGCTCCAGCTGCGCATGGGGCAGGCCAACGTCAACCGATGGGTGGATGACCTGCTGCCCCTGCTCACCGACGACGACCCGCTGGGCGTGGACTCCTTCGCCACCCACCACCTGCCACTGGAAGAGGGGCCGAAGGCTTACGAGACGTTCCAGAAGAAGGCCGACGGCATGATCAAAACCCTGCTCGTCCCCTGACCCGGCGACGGAGACCGGTCCGCTGCCCCGAAGGAAGGAGACCCCGGCATGAAGAACAACGGCCCTCGTCCTGGCAAGCGAGTCGTGGTCACGGGAGCCACCGGCAACGTGGGAACGAGCGTGGTGCGCGCGCTCGCCGCCGACCCGGACATCGGCTCGGTCCTGGGGCTGGCCCGCAGGCGGCCCGGGCTTCAGATCCCGAAGGTGCAGTGGGACACCGTCGACCTGTCCCGGGCCGACAGTGAGGACCGGCTCGTCGGTCTCCTGCGAGGCGCCGATGCCGTCGTCCACCTGGCCTGGCGCTTTCAGCCCACCCACGACCCGGTGGTGACCTGGCAGAGCAACGTGCTGGGCTCCCGGCGGATCTTCGAGGCCGTGGCACACAGCGGGGTTCCCGCCTTGGTGCACGCCTCGTCCGTCGGCGCCTACTCCCCGGGCCCCAAGGACGAACCGGGCGTCGATGAGGAGTGGCCCACCGACGGCTGGCCGGACGCGGCCTACTGCCGGGAGAAGGCCTACCTGGAACGCGTCCTCGACACCTTCGAACTGCGGCACCCGCAGATCCGGGTGGTCCGCATGCGGCCCGGATTCCTCTTCAAGGAGACCGCCGCCCCCGAGCAGCGGCGGATCTTCGCCGGCCGCTACGCCCCCGGACCACTCCTGCGGCCCGACCTGCTGCCCTTCGTACCCGACCTGGACGGGCTGCGATTCCAGGTTCTCCACACCGACGACGCCGCGGAGGCCTACCGGCTGGCCGTACTCCGCGATGTACGGGGCCCCTTCAACCTGGCGGCAGACCCGGTCATCGACGCCCCCAGGCTGGCGGACCTGCTCGATGCCCGGATCGTGCGGATCCCCAGGGCCCTTGTCCGCACGGCACTCGCAGCCGCCTGGCGGGCCCACGCCGTACCGGCCTCCCCGCACCTGTTCGACGCGGTGCTGCGGCTGCCCGTACTGGACTCCGGACGGGCCCGCGACGTACTGGGCTGGCAGCCCACGCGTACGGCGGAAGATGCGCTGAACGCCTCCCTGCGAGGTGTGCGCGAAGGTACCGGCGAAGACACGGCACCGCTGGCCGGCCGAAAGGTCGGCTGATCCACCCGCAGCCGCGCCACCGGCGAAGATCCGGCGGATCGGCCCGCAGGCACCGGGCGCGTCCGATGCACCGGGCCTTCGCGACGACGGACGACCAGAAAGGACCACCATGGCGAGCAGTGAACAGCCCGAGGACCCCAATACGGTCCATCCCCGCCCCGACTTCCCTCAGCAGGACCAGGCACATCCCGGCTGGACCGGCCCCATGGACCCGCCGCCCGACCACGGCGAGGAGTCCTACCGGGGGTCCGGCCTGCTCGACGGGCGGAAGACCGTCATCAGCGGAGGCGACTCAGGTATCGGCCGCGCGGTCGCCCTGGCCTACGCCCGCGAGGGAGCGGACGTGGTCTTCACCCACCTCCCCGAAGAGGGGAAGGAAGCCGGGGAGACGGTTCGCCTGGTAGAGCAGGCGGGCCGCCGGGCGGTACCCGTCGTCTGTGACATCCGGGACGAGAAGCAGTGCCGTTCTCTCATCGAGCAAGCGGTGTCCGAGTTCGGCCGCATCGATGTCCTGGTCAACAACGCGGCCTACCAGATGTCTCAGCCCGACGGGATCTCCGCCATCTCCACCGAGCAGTTCGACCGGGTGATGCGCACCAACCTCTACGGCATGTTCTGGCTGTGCAAGAGCGCCCTGCCACACATTCCGGCAGGAGGGTCGATCATCAACACGACCTCGGTGCAGGCGTACAAGCCGAGCCCCCACCTCCTCGACTACGCGATGACCAAGGGGGCGATCGTCACCTTCACCCAGGGCCTGGCCCAGATGCTGGCCCCCGACGGCATCCGCGTCAACGCGGTCGCCCCGGGCCCGGTCTGGACGCCCCTCATCCCCGCGACACTCCCCGACACCGCCGAGTTCGGGAAGCAGAGCCCGCTGGGCCGCCCGGCACAGCCCGCCGAGATGGCACCCGCCTTCGTCTTCCTCGCCTCCCGGAATGCCTCGTTCATCACCGGCGAGATCATGAACGCCACCGGCGGCACACCGCTCCCCTGACCCGTGAAAGGCAGGCTGATTTGACCGCGCGCCCGTCGGGAAGGCGTGTCATATGGCCATGAACCATCATGAAACACCAGTTCTCGACGCTCTCGCCTCCTATCGTGACCGGGGCGAGCTGGGCTTCTCCCCGCCCGGTCACAAGCAGGCGCGAGGCGCTGCCCCAGCCGTGCGCGCCGTGCTGGGCGACGCGGTGTTCTTCGGAGACGTCCTGGCCACAGGAGGGCTGGACGACCGCCGGGAGAAGTCCTCCGTACTACAACGGGCCGAAAACCTCATGGCCGACGCCGTCCACGCGGAGCACACCTTCTTCTCCACCTGCGGCAGCTCCCTGTCCGTCAAAGCCGCCATGCTCAGCGTCGCCGCACCCCACCAGAAGCTGCTGGTAGGCAGGGACGCCCACAAGTCCGTCATCGCCGGCCTCATCCTCTGCGGCATCGAGCCTGTCTGGCTGGAACCCCAGTGGGACAGGGAGCGGCATCTCGCACACCCGCCCTCCCCCTCCACTCTGGAAGAAGCCTTCACCCGGCACCCGGACGCACGCGGCGCCCTGATCACCAGCCCCACCCCGTACGGCACGGCGGCCGACCTGCGCGCCATGGCCGACATCTGTCACCGGCGCTCCAGGCCGCTGATCGTGGACGAGGCATGGGGAGCCCACCTGCCGTTCCACCCGGATCTGCCGTCCTGGGCCATGGACGCCGGCGCCGACGTTTGCGTCACCAGCATTCACAAGATGGGAAGCGGCCTGGAACAAGGCTCCGTCTTTCACCTCCAAGGCGACCTGGTGGACCACGACACCCTCGCCTCCAGGGCCGACCTCCTCGGCACCACCAGCCCCTCCGTGCTGCTCTACGCCGGAATCGACGGCTGGCGCCGACAGATGATCCTGGAAGGCCACGGGCTGCTCTCCCGAGCGCTCGACCTCGTAGCGACGGTCCGCCGGCGCATCGAGGAGATCGAGGGAATGCACGTCAACGGGAAGGACGACTTCTGCGGACCGGGAGCGGCCGCCGAGTTCGACCCCCTCCCTTTGATCATCGACATCGAGGGACTGGGCACCACCGGCTACCGGGCCGCCGACTGGCTGCGCCAGCACCACCGGATCGACATGCACCTCGTGGACCACCGCCGGATCAGCGCCCAGTTCACCCACGCCGACGACAAGGACACCGCCGACCGGCTGCTGGCGGCCCTACATGACCTGGCCGACCACGCGCACACGCTCCGCCCCGCCCCCGAGGTACAGGTGCCCACGCCCGCCGAGCTCCGTCCCGACCAGGTATGTCTGCCGCGCGACGCCTACTTCGCCCGGACACAGGACGTCCCGGCGCCGGAAGCCGTAGGCCGCGTCGCCGCCGAGATGCTCACGCCCTACCCTCCCGGCATTCCGGCCGTCCTGCCCGGAGAGCGGATCACCGAACCCCTCCTGCGCTACCTGCGCACCGGTGTCGAGGCAGGCATGAACATCCCCGACCCCGCCGACCCCACCCTTCAGACCATCCGCGTCCGCACCGAGGGCCCCTGACCACCACGCCCCGACAGCTTCGGCCCGACCAACGCCGTCGCCGGGAACTACACGACGGACCCAGCCCCCCGCCCGCTCAGACCAAGGAGAAGCCCCGCATGCGTGCTCTCGCTCTCGTCTGCACCCTGAACGCCTCACCCGCCCCCTCCAGCAGCCAGTACCTCGCCGAGCAGGTCATGACACAGTTCGCACACCATGACGTCCAGGGAGAAGTCATC
Source organism: Streptomyces rubiginosohelvolus (assembly GCF_014649875.1). Classification (GTDB taxonomy): domain Bacteria; phylum Actinomycetota; class Actinomycetes; order Streptomycetales; family Streptomycetaceae; genus Streptomyces; species Streptomyces rubiginosohelvolus. The sequence goes on from NZ_BMTW01000024.1 coordinate 19,132, forward strand.
CGGGTCGCCGACCACGATGTCCGCCCGGGGATCGGCGTGGACATGGGCGACGGCGACGCGTGGCCGGCCCTGCGGGAAAAGGTGCTGGCCGCCGACATCCTCCTCATCGCCACCCCCATCTGGCTCGGTCACCCCTCCAGCGTCTGCCAGCGGGTCCTGGAGCGGCTGAACGCCGAGTCCTCCGAGACCGACGACCAGGGACGCCCGCACATCTACGGCAAAGTCGCCGCCGTGGCCGTCGTCGGCAACGAGGACGGCGCGCACAAGGTCAGCGCCGACGTGTTCCAGGGCCTCAACGACGTCGGCTTCTCGCTCGCGCCGGGAGCCGTCACGTACTGGGTCGGCGAAGCCATGCACGGCACCGACTACCAGGACCTCGACGAAACCCCCGAAGCCGTCGCCTCCACCACCAAGGCCCTCGCAGCCAACGCCACCCATCTGGCCCGCCTCCTCGCCGACGGCCCCTACCCGGCAGCCTGACGGCCATGGGCCCGCACATCAGCCAGCGCAACCAACCCCCGATCCAACGAACAACCGCGGACGCTCCCATGCTGAGAATCGGAATTCCTGTCCTGGGCGTCACAGACATTGCCCGCGCAGCCGTTCTGGACCGCAGCGCTGCACCTGGACGTCTCCCCGCAGTGGCACAGCGAAACATGGCGCACCCTCAGCCACCGTGAGGGGAAGAGCCCAGCCCTCGGCCTGATGCACAGCACCTCCCCGCCCGAGCCCCGCCCGCGCCTCCACCTCGACCTCTTCACGGACACGGCCGAGGAACAACGACAAGAGGTCCGAAGACTGATCGGCCTCGGCGCGCGTGCCCTCGATTGGGACCTCTACCCGCCGGAGCCCGACTTCGTCGTTCTGGCCGACCCGGATGACAACCTCTTCTGCGTGGTGGACCTGAGCCACGCTCCCAGCGACGGTGACGAACCGGCCGCCTGACGAGCCCAGACCTTCCGCCGAGTCGAGCGCGACCGGCGAGCGGCCCCGGGCACTGCCCACGTGCAGGTGCGTCGGGGGCGAGGCCCGCGACTCAGGCGGAGGGCGCGAGTTCCGTCACCAGCTGGCGGGCTTCCAGCAGTAGCTCGCCCCCGACGGCCGACGCCGACGGTTCCAGGCGGTGGAAGGTGTCGGTGAGTGAGCTGAGAGCGCTCCAGGCTTCCTCGAGCGCTGCGTCGCGGCGTTCATGCAGTGCTCCGGTTGCGGACCCGGAGAGCAGTTCGGTTTCGATCTCACAGATACGGCCGGCCTGCCCCAGCACATCGGACAACAACCGGAAGAAGTCAGCTGACGGCGGGGTGAGTTCCGTGTCGTCGCTGATTGTCTTGAGCGTGCGGGTGAGGGCCAGAACGCGGGTACAGACGCGGCTCCACCGGGTGTCCTCGGCGAATGGTGGGGGCTTCGGGCCCGTGCGTCGCAGCCGGCCCCCTGGGTTCCAGCGTGATCCTTCCATGGCCCAGCGGCGGGCATCGCTCACGTTCTGCAGCGAGCTCGTGAGGCTGCCGGCCGAGTGATGCCAGCTCTCCGACTTCTCCAGCGCGTCCTCCTCGCGGAGGCCTTCCGCCATGGCGCCGAGCACGTCCGCGGTCTCCCGCGCGAGACGGACGAGACGGTCGCTAACGCTGCGCAGGTGAACGGGCGGGAGGACGAACGCGTTGACCAGGAGACCGATCACCGCACCGATCAGCGTCTCCAAAAGCCGGTGCCCCACTGTGGACGTGCTGGATACCCCGCCGGTGATCACGAAGAGCGCTGTGGTGGCGCCGTAGATGCCCTGGCTCCCGAAGCGCCGGTAGTTGCCGACCAGCATCATGAACGGCAGGGTGAGCAGCATGGCGGCCATGGTCTGGTCGTGTGTGAAGGTCATCGCCGTGGACGCCCACACGGTGCCCAGGGCGATGATGGCGAACTGCTGAATTCCCGTGCGAACCGACTGATAGACCGTGCTGCCGACCATTGCGATCGCCGTCCACGGAGCCAACAGGGCCATCGGCGCCTGGAACCACCACCCGCTCACCGCCCAAGCGGCGATCGCCGCCCCCGCTGCCTTCAGGGACTGGACGAGCGTGTCCCGCTCCGGACCGGCCTCGACGCACGCGCTACGGACGGACCGGCGCACCTCCGCCCATTCTTGACCCAGCCATCGCCGCGCCTGTGCCGGCCTCACGATTCCCGTCAACCTCTTCCCCTCTCGATGCTCACCTCGATTCCAGCAGGTGCTTTCGACGGCCTCAACGCGTGACTCCGGCTGAGTCGTGGCGGACGCGTGACCGCCGTCGGCTGCCCGGGTGACTGCCGCGCTCACCGGCTTTCGCCACGCCCCTTGAAGTGGAATGCGACATCAGAGGCGTAAACGCTCGGCGTCTGCCGAGAGCGCCACCTTGCGCCGAGGAGCTGGATGCGTGGCCGTGAAGAGGCAGTACCCCGAGGAGCCCGACACGCACGCCTGGTTCTGCCGGTTGGCGGGCCTTCCCGAGGGGCCCGCGCGGGAAAAGATCCGCAGGGAGATCATCTGCGCCTGGCTTCCTGTGGCCCATCGCCTGGCCCTGCGCTACCGCGACCGCGGTGAGACACTCGAGGATCTGCGCCAAGTCGCGGCGGTCGGCCTGGTCAACGCCGTGGACCGGTACGACCCGGCCCTCGGCGGCGCCTTTCTCCCGTTCGCCATGCCGACGATCGTCGGGGAGATCAAACGGCACTTCCGTGACCGGATGTGGTCTGTCCACGTCCCACGTCGGGTTCAGAACCTCCGCAACATCGTGCGCAGGGCCACCGCCGACCTCACAGCCGAAGGTACGCCGGCGTCGCCGGCCCGGCTCGCCGAGCACACTGGGCTGACCGAGGAGGAGGTGCGGCAGGGCAACGAGGCCCTGCACGGTTTCCGCGCTCTGTCCCTCGACGCGAGTGTGCCCACCGACGGCAACGACGTACGTCTGGGCGACACCATGGGTGCAGACGACGACGCCTTGAGCCTGGTGCTCGACCGCGAGGCCGCAAAAGGAGGCATCAGCAGTCTCGCCGAGCGCGAGAAGCGGGTGCTCTATCTCCGCTTCTTCGCCGGGATGACGCAGAGCGCCATCGCCGCCGAACTCGGCATCTCGCAGATACATGTGTCACGCCTCATTGCCGAGTCCTGCCGACGGATCCGGGAAGGCGCGGAAAGTGCGGACCACCGCGGCACCCACACAGTGACAAGGCCACCCAGGCACACACGAGCACAGCCGAAGGTACGTTGACGGCCGACGCAGCCCGATGACCGCGCGGACAGAGTCGTTCCGATGGTGAGCGTGAGATTGCTCAGGACTCCTGTTGGGCGAGGGTGAACAGGCCGCCGTCGGGGTCCTGGAGAGTGCGGGAGAACCCCTTGGCCGTCCAAGTGGTGGCTGACGGCTGGGGTCTGCTGCCAGCTGCCCTCATAGCCGCGGACACGGCCCGCTCAACGTCGTCCACGGCGAAGTTCACCAGCCAACGGGGCCGCAAGTGAGCCAGGGGAGAGGTCTGCACACCGCCGCCCCGCAGGGACAGAATCACCTGGCCCCGCAGCTTCACCAGCACATGATCATTTCGGTGCTCGATGTCGATGTCCTGCTCCGTGGCCCAGCCGAGGACTTCCCCGTAGAACACCGCGGCATCGAACACATCGCGCGTCTGCAGATCGAGCCGGGTGGGCGCCTGGCCCTCTCCCGGTGACCAGGCCAGTGTGTAGCCCTCCCAGAACCCGAACGTCGCCCCGTCCCGGTCCGCCGCCAACCCGACACGCCCATCGCCGACGGCCATCGGACCAACCGCCACGGTGGCACCGCGCTCGCGAATCCGCGCGGCCCTCGCGTCGGCATCCCGCACAGCGAAGTAGGGCGTCCACACCGACGCCGACGCCAGCCCGGGCCTGCGGGCTGCGAGCCCCGCCACCGGATCGCCGCCCGCCATCGCAACAAGAAGCTGGTCGTCCAGCGAACTGGACCTGAACCGCCAGCCAAGAACCTCCCCGTAGAAGGTCCTGGCCACATCCAGATCAGCGACCATCAGGTTGACCCAGCACGGAGCACCCTGCGCCGGCACGTGCTGCCGCTCATTCGCCCCAGACACCTGTCTCTCTCCTCCCAACGCCTGCCGACGACCACTGCCAGCATCCCGCTATCCACTGATATGGGCACGGTCAAGAGAAGGTGCCCCGGCAGCCCTATCCGCAAGCACCCTGCCCGGCAAGTGCACCTCGCCCCCGCACCTGCCGCGCGACCGTCGGACGGTGCACACCGCGGTCATATGCACCAGGCCCTTCACGCCGCAGGAGTAGAAGCGGCCGACTCGCTCGCAGCTCGAAGTCGTCGCTCCTGTAGGTGTGGTGGGCCACCGGCAGGGTATGCGCGCCCGTGCACGGGGGCTGACGGCATCTACGGAGAGGACAGCGTCATGTCGATACCCACCGGAACCACGGCCGCCCGCGCCGCCACCGCTCCCTCTGTTGCCGGTGCCGCCGTCCCTGCGGGGCTGCCTCAGATCGAGGATCCCCGGAAGGTGGCTCCGAAGGACGCCCGGACCCTGGGCGCCCTGTTCTTCGAACGGTTGCAGGTTCTGGAGGAGGGCACGCACGAGTTCCAGTACGCCCGGAACACCCTCATCGAGATGAACCTGTCGCTCGTGCACTTCGCGGCGCAGCGGTTCCGCAACCGAGGCAGCGGCGAGATGGAGGACATTGTCCAGGTCGGCACGATCGGGCTGATCAAGGCGATCGACCGGTTCGAGCTCAGCCGTGAGGTCGAGTTCACGTCCTTCGCCATCCCCTACATCGTCGGGGAGATCAAGAGGTTCTTCCGCGACTCCACCTGGGCCGTCCACGTACCCCGCCGACTCCAGGAACTCCGGGTGACCCTGGCCAAGGCGAAGGAGGACCTCGCCGGGCGGCTCGACCGTGACCCCTCCGTCGTCGAACTCGCCGCGCATCTGGAGCTCACTGAGGAAGAGGTCATCGAGGGCCTCATAGCCTCCAACGGCTACACCGCCGGCTCCCTGGACCTGCCCGTCGGCACCGAACAGCACAGCGCCGAGACCGTCACCTACGGCGACATCAAGGGGGACGTCGACCCTGCCATGGAACTCGTCGAGGACCTTCATGCCCTGGCCCCGCTCCTGGCAGAGCTCGACGATCGGGACCGTGAGATCGTGGCGATGCGCTTCGGGCAGGAAATGACCCAAGCCCAGATCGGCGAACACCTCGGCCTGTCCCAGATGCATGTCTCCCGGCTCCTGAACCGCCTGCTCACCCAGCTCCGCAAGAACATGCTCACCGAGCACTGACCACGGCACAGGGCCGCCAACGGCGACTGCACCGGCTGCTCTTTTCTCCGGTAAGTCCCGCAAGGCGAGGTGCAGGTGGGCGCAGTGACGTTGCGAGCATGGGCCCAAGGAGAAACGCGCCCATCAAGCACCTCAATCGCTCCCAGCGTGTATCGAGCTCGGCCGAAGTGACAAGCTGCACCGCGACAGCAGAGGCATCCGTCTCGCCGCGGCCCCTCGGCCCTGCAGTCTCACCCCTACTGTCAGACGCGGCCGATTTCCCTGTACTACGGACACCGGCTCCAGCGCGCCGCCCAGCGGCGCGCCGACCCTCGGACCGTGTTGCCGACGAGGAGGGTGGCTATGCCTCCTCTTCCTCGTCGCCTTCGACTCGCGTGCGCTTCGGGCCAGACCAGGCACTGGACGTCCTGGAGAGCAGCGAACCGGTAGACCCCGTCGACGACCGGGGCGGCGTGGGCGGGTTGTGCGAGGGTCGCTGTGGCTGCGGCCGCCGCAACCACGGTTGCGATGATGCGTGAACGCATGGGATGGGGCCCCTCGGAACGCCGGGCGGCGGCGGCCCAATCGTGGACCACCGGCCCGCGCGACAGCAGTCCGCGTCGTGGGCCGTTGTCACTCGCCTGGCTGAGCCGCGACACGCGATGGCGTGGTGGCCTGCCGATGAGTTTGTGCCGCCACGTTCGGAGGAGAAGCCGGGGCATCTGCGCGATCGAAAGGGTGAGAATCAGCCTGCCGGCTGGAGAGGTTGCGCTGGGCGGACCCGGTGCGCGTCCCCGCTAGGGGGGCGTCCCGCAGTCGAGGTAGAGCGGCCATAGGGCTGTTTCCCTTATGTGCTGGTGGGTTACACGGGGTGCATGGATACCTCTAGGGCCCGAGGTCGGGTGCTTGATGTTGTTCGTGCGGTCCTGCCGTCCTCTGCGGGTCCGGGGTGCGTTCTGACCGCGATGGATCGTGTGGAGCAGTCCGCCCGTGCGGACCGGCTGGTCGATGCGGCGCGGGCTGTCGTCCGGGCGGTGCCCATGGGGCGGGGCCGGGATGTTCTCCATGGCCGGTGGCTGGGGCATCCGGTGCATCCGTTGATGGTGCAGTTGCCGTTGGGTAGCTGGATGTCGGCGGCGGTCCTGGACTTCGTTCCGGGCCGGCAACGGGCGGCCAGAACGCTGGTGGGGGTCGGGCTGGTGGCCGCGCTTCCTGCCGCTGCGGTCGGCTGGACTGACTGGGCGGAGCTACGGCGCCCGCAGATGCGCGTCGGCCTGGTGCACGCCGCGTCCAACGCGGTCGGTGTCGCGTTCTACGGAGTGTCTTTCGCCGCCCGTGCTCGTGGCCGGTTCGCTCGCGGCCGTCTGTGGGGCTTGGCAGGCCTGGCGGCCGTGAGTGTGGGTGGTGCGGTCGGCGGTCACATGGCGTTCCGGCAGGCTTCGGGTGCCAATCACGCTGAGCACGTCGCTGAACTGGTCGGGGACGGCTGGCATCCGCTCGGTGACCTGGCTGACTTTCCTGTCGGGGCCCCCGCGCGTGGCCGACTGGGCGACGTGTCGGTGGTCGTGGTCCGCGAGTCGTCCGGGACGGTCCGTGTGCTGGCCGACCGGTGCAGCCACATGGGCGGTCCGCTTTCCGAGGGTGAGGTGGCCGAGGGCTGCATCCGCTGCCCGTGGCACGGCAGTACCTTCCGCCTTTCGGACGGCTGGAACACTGCGGGACCGGCCACCGCAGCCCAGCCTGCGTTCACGACCCGTATCACCGGCACCCTCATCGAAGCCCGACTCCAACACCTCAGCGACAAGGTGCCGCCAACAGCCGCCGCTTCGGGGGAAGGCAACGGGTGGTAGAGCCGACGCCCTGGGCAACTCCGCGCGAGAACAAGACGCCACGCGACCTGGAACGTTCTGCCGCGGGCAGGATCTGGCGTCTGCCCGGCGTCTACGCTCCCCAGGCCGACAGCTACTTTCTCAGTGCCGTCATGCGGCGCGAGGGGATCGGCCCGGGCATGGATGTCCTTGATGTGTGCACCGGCAGCGGTGTCCTGGCCCTTGAGGCCGCCCACCTCGGTGCACGGGTGACGGCAGTGGATGTGAGCCGCCGCGCGGTAGTTTCCGCCCGGCTCAACGCCCTGGCAGCCAGAGTGCCCGTCACCGTGCTGCGCGGTGACCTCCTTGCCGGGCTCTCTCCCGGTTCGTTCGATGTGGTGGTCAGCAACCCGCCCTACGTCCCAGCCCCTGATACGCAGCTGCCGCGTCGTGGAGCCTGCCGGGCCTGGGACGCGGGACTTGACGGCCGCATCCTGCTGAACCGTATCTGTGAGCAGGCCCCCTCCGTCCTGCGGCCCGGAGGACGCCTGCTGATGGTCCACTCCGCACTCTGCGACCCGGACGAGACCGTGCGCCGGCTGACGCAGGCGGGACTCGCCGCTGAAGTGCGCGACCGCCTGTCCATCCCTTTCGGCCCGGTGATGACCGCACGAATCCGTTGGCTTCGCGAAGAAAGCCTGGTGCCGACCGGGATAACGACGGAGGAGCTCGTGGTCGTCCGGGCCAGCCGGGCCTGAACCACCCACGAATGAGTCTGGACCCGCCAACCCCAGCGCGTGCCCCCTGTGTTGCAACAGCTGGCGTCCCCCAGCAGAGGCCCACCCAAGCCACCCGCCGGATCGACACATGTCTGGCCGGTTTACCAAGAGACGCGAATGAACTCAAGGAGTGCATGGTGAGCGAGCAGAATCCCATCAAGGCCGCGGCGGAGAAGATCGCGGACACGCTGCGCGGCGAGGAGAGCCGCCCGCAGGACAGTGTGCCGGGCAAGCCGGGCCCGGTGCCCCCACCGGTGCAGGAGCCGACCGAGCCGGTCCAGCCGCTGCCGCCCAAGGTGGACCAGCACGGCCCGGAGACCGTGAGCCCCACCGGTCAGCCCACAGGTGCGGAACAGGCGCGGGTCGCGCAGAGCGGTGCATACTTGACGACCGCGCAGGGTGCCCGGCTGTACGACACCGACCACTCGCTCAAGGCCGGCCCGCGGGGCCCGGTGCTGTTGCAAGATCACCACCTGCGGGAGAAGATCACCCACTTCGACCACGAGCGCATCCCCGAGCGCGTCGTGCACGCCCGCGGGGCGGCCGCCCACGGAGTGTTCCAGGCGTACGGCACAGCGACCGCCGTGTCCAAGGCGGCGTTCCTGGCCAAAGATGTCGAGACCCCGGTGTTCGTCCGCTTCTCCACCGTCCTCGGTTCGCGGGGTTCGGCCGACACGGTGCGCGACACGCGGGGGTTCGCGACGAAGTTCTACACCGAGGAGGGCGTCTTCGACCTGGTCGGGAACAACATCCCGGTCTTCTTCATCCAGGACGCGATCAAGTTCCCCGACATCATCCACGCCGGCAAGCCGCACCCGGACCGGGAGATCCCCCAGGCGCAGAGCGCCCACGACACATTCTGGGACTTCGTCACCCTCCACACCGAGGCCACCCACCACACCCTGTGGAACATGTCCGACCGCGGCATCCCGCGCTCCTACCGGATGATGGAGGGCTTCGGCGTCCACACCTTCCGCCTCGTCAACGCCGAAGGTGCCACGACGCTGGTGAAGTTCCACTGGAAGCCCAAGCTGGGCGTCCACTCCCTGGTCTGGGAGGAGGCACAGATCGCCGCCGGCGTCGACCCGGACTTCCACCGCCGGGACCTCGCCGACGCCATCGAAGCAGGCGCGTTCCCGCAATGGGAGCTGGGCATCCAGACGTTCCCCGACACCCCGGAGCAGAACTTCGCGGGCATCGACCTGCTGGACCCGACGAAGATCGTGCCCGAGGAACTGGCCCCGGTCCAGCCGATCGGCCTGCTCACCTTGAACGCGAACCCGTCGAACTACTTCGCCGAGACCGAGCAGGTCGCCTTCCACCTCGGCCACCTCGTCCCCGGCATCGACGTCACCGACGACCCGCTGCTCCAGGGCCGCCTCTTCTCCTACCTCGACACCCAGCTCACCCGGCTCGGCGGACCCAACTTCGGCCAACTGCCGATCAACCGCACCCACGCCCCGGTCAACGACATGCTGCGCGACGGCATGCACCAGACCGCAGTCCACCGCGGCGTCGCCCCCTACCGGCCCAACAGCCTCGACGGCGGCTGCCCCTTCCTCGCCGGCGAGAGCACCGGCGCCTTCGTAGAGGTGCCCGCTGCGGTCGCCGCGAGCGTCAAGGAACGAAAAGCACCGGCGTCCTTCGACGACCACTTCAGCCAGCCCCGCCTGTTCTGGCTCAGCATGACCCCCACCGAGCGCGAACACATCATCGCCGCCTACACCTTCGAGCTCGGCAAATGCTACGAACAGGCAATCAAGGAACGAGCCCTGCTCGTCCTGGCCAACATCGACACCGAGCTGTGTGAACAGGTCGCAGCCGGACTCGGCCTCCCCGCACCCGCCGGGGACAGCAGGCTCACCGACCCCGGCCCCAGCCCCGCCCTCTCGCAACTCGGTCAGACCTGGCCGCTGGACGGCCGGATCGTCGGCATCGTCGCCGACGCGAACGCGGACCTCGACGGCGTCAGGTCCGTGCGCCAAGCAACTCTGGACGCAGGCATGGTTCCCCTGGTCATCGCTCCAGCCGGCGGCACGCTCGGCACCGACGACAACTCGGTCACCGTCCAGCGCACCTTCGCCACCGCCCGCTCAATCGAATTCGACACAATCCTCCTGGCAGGCACCGCCGCCGCCGGCGCGGACGCCCACGGCGCCCGCGACGCCAAAGCAGGCGACACGCAACCCACCGCTACCGACCCCAGGCTGCTGCTTCTGCTCAACGAAGCCTTCCGCCACGGCAAGGCCATCGGCGCCTGGGCCGACGCGGACGCCCTTATGGCCGACGCAGCCATTCCCAGCGGTGCACCGGGTGTCATCCAGGGCGACACGGCAACGAGCACCTTCGAGCAAGTCACCCAACTGCTGGGCGCCCACCGCGTCTGGGAACGCTTCCCCACTACGGTCTGACCGCTGCACTCGGGTGCCGCGTCCCCTGCGCGGATGCGGCACCCTTAATCCCGCCCCAGCGTTCTGCTTCTTCATTCGGCGACATGGCGGCAATTCAGTGCTGTTCTGAGGCGGCGCCGCGGCAGGCGCGCGGGCCAACTCATCGGAGCAGGCTGTACCAGAGGTGCGCCGCGGCACCCTATGCGGAAGCATCGCGGGAGGTAGCTGCGGCGATCTGCTGGGCTACTCATGTGCATGCCCCGCAACGTCCCGGCGGCCTGCACCGTTTGGCCGGTGTGGGCACGATGCCCCAGGGCGTGCCCTGCTTGCCAGATCGAAGGTCAGGACGAAACGACGCGGACGGCGCGCGACTGTGGGCTCAGGCTGCGCAGGCGGGGCGAAGGACTGGGTAACTGGCTAGTTTGCTGCTGGTCGGGTGACTTCCCGCAGCGGGCGCCTGCTCGTCGCCTGCGACAAGACCCCCGACGGACTTGCTTTACCCTCGATCACACCCAACAGGCCCTGCATTCGACTACCTCAGCCTCACCACAGAGCACATCGAAAGGGTGAGGGAGGCGTGAGTCCAACGCTGCTCAAGCACCACCGTAGCCCGAGTGTGGAGACCGATCGTCAGAGCAACCGTGTGACCACCCGCGGGCTCTGGACGTTGTGCGCGGCGTGCGGTGAGCGTCCGGGATCCCCGTAGGGACGCTCGCCCGAGCGCTGGCTGACGCGGGCCGGACCACCACCGAGGAACAGGCCCAAAGCTGGCTGACGAAGTGGAGAGCCGACGACGAGGTGCTCATGGGCGCCGACCGGTACTTGCACACAGCCCGGGCGGCGCACCACCGACCCTGAGCAGCTCTGAGAGGACGAACAGAATGCCCTGGAGGCAGAACCGGTCCGACACCGGCCGCGGCCCGGGCGGCCGCTCCGGCCACGGAGGCAGCAACGGTTCGATCAGAGCCCACAACTCATCGTCCACGATCCACGGTCGGCTACCCACACCTCACGAACGGCCGGATCATCGCACCGGTCACGGCCTACCAGACCGTTTCAACAAGGTCGTGTTAAGAGCTCTATGGGGCGCAGATGAGTTCACTCGTCAGGCTCGTTGAAGGTGAGGGCATCCAGGGAGCAGACGTGCGCGGACATGTTGCGCTCCATCATGCGCAGGGCGGCGTCGGCGAGGTCGGGGTCGATGTGGGCTACGGTTTCGGGGGCTACGCTGACGTCGATGTGGCGGATGTGGGCGTCCAGGGCGGAGTAGAGGACGCACTGCTCGGTGACCTGCCCGCACAGGATTACCCGCCGGGCTCTCAATTGACTCAGCAGGTAGTCCAGGGGAGTTTCGTAGAACGCCGAGTGCCGGGCCTTGACGACGAAGAGGGACTCCTCATCGGGGGCGATGGGCTTGACCAGGTCGGGATGACGTCCGGTAAGCGCAGCTTGGAGGATCTCTCCGTGGTGGGAGCGCCACCGGCCGAAGTTGTCGTTGACATAGATGACCGGAGCGTCGGCTGCCCGGGCGCGGCGGAGGAGTTCCTCCATACCGGGCAGTGCCTCACGGACGGAAGGCACGAGAGCGTCGGCGTCCTCGTGCTCGTAGGTGTTCAGCATGTCGATCACGATGAGCGCCGTTCGGGCCACGGGAGCCCCCTTTCACATCGTCGACGCTTCACCAGGGCGGAACTGTTCATACAAGCATCCGACGTCGCACTTACCTGGTACTGAATGTAGTAGCTGATCACGTGATGAGCTCCTCATACAGCTGGGTGTACTGGTCGGCCATGGCTTCCACTGAGCAGAAGCGCTCGGCGCGCTTACGTGCGGCGTCGCGGTCCAGCTGTACCACTTCGGGAATGAGGGCGGTGAGGGCGGTGGCATGTGTACCGCTGCCGGGCAGCGGCGCTGGGTGAGGACCCTCGGAAGAGGGGAAACACACTGCGGCGGTGGCCGGGGAAGGAGCAGTGGAGCGAGGGGTTCTCGCAGGCGTCGGCGCCCCACTGCACCCGGTCCGCTTGCTTGGCACGTCGCTCCAGCTCACGTAAGCAATCAGTGAAAATTCCGTCGTGACCGTACGGTGGCGATGACGCCGAGCCCTGCGCCTACAGCCAGGACCAGGAGCCCTCTGAGCCAGACTTCACGTTCGATCTGGGTGGCGAGGAGGACACAGGACAGGGCTCCGAGGAGCGGAACGAGGGTTGGCGCGCGGAAATGGTCCCGGGAGGTCGGGGCGCGACGCAGGACGAGGAGTGAGGTGTTGACGAGGAAGAAGACCACCAGCAGCAGCAGGACCAGTGTGGAGGCAAGTGTGGCCACGTCGCCGGTCAGTGCGAGGAGCAGTGAGAGCGCGGTGGTGGTAGCGATGGCGGCCCAGGGGGTGCGTCTGCCGGGGAGGACCTTGGTAAGGAAGCGAGGCAGGAGACCGTCCCGTGCCATGCCGTAGGCCAGGCGGGAGGACATGATGCCCGTCAGCAGTGCGCCGTTCGCGACCGCCACCAGGGCGATGGCGCTGAAGAGCTCTGGAGGGACGCCTCCCGCCGCCCGGACGACTTCGAGGAGCGGCCCGCTGGACTCTGCCAGCTTTCCGGTCGGCACGGCCGCCGAGGCGACCACACCGACCAGGGCATACACCGCGCCGGCCGTGACCAGGGCGCCGAAGAGCGCCCGAGGGTACGAGCGACGAGGGTTGCGTGTCTCTTCGGCGACATTGACGGACGTCTCGAAGCCGACGAACGAGTAGTAGGCGAGCACCGCCCCGCTGAGCAGGGCTACTACGGGGCCTTCATGGGGGGTGCCGAGGCTTGTGAGCCTTCCCGTGTCTCCGTCTCCGCGCAGCACGATCCAGGCGCCGAGCCCGATTACCAGGAGCAGCCCGCCGACCTCAATGACCGTGGCGATGACGTTGGCCCGCGTCGACTCACGGATGCCCCGCGCGTTCAGCAGCGCCAGCGCGCCGAGGAAGACGATCGTCACCAAGACCACCGGCAGCGTGACGAACTCCGATAGGTAGTCGCCACCGAACCCCCGGGCAAGGGCGGCCACCGACACGACGCCTGCCGCCAGCATGCAGAAACCGGCGAGGAAACCGAGAAAGGGCCCATAAGCCAGGGTGGCGTAATGTGATGCGCCGCCCGCGCGTGGGTATTTGGTGACCAGCTCCGCGTAGGAGGCAGCCGTAAGCAGAGCCAAGCAGAGAGCCACGAGCAGGGGGGCCCACACAGCACCGCCCGACTCGGCGGCCACCTGGCCCACCAGGACGTACACCCCCGCTCCAAGGACATCTCCCAGGATGAAGAAGTAAAGCAAAGGCGTGGTGAGAGCCTTCTTGAGCGGTGATGAAGAGTCCGCGGCCTGAGACGTCGTGGGAGGCTTTTTCACGCAGCAGCACATACCCGGTCTGCCACTCGGCATACGACCAATCCCTCGAATTCCGCGAAAGCGGACGCGTATGGGAGAAGAGCCCGGGTACGGGAGTGCCGACCGATGTAGGGGGGCGCATTCCAGCAGGGTTGGAGAAACCGATGGCCGTACGGCACCGATTGATCGAACGTCCCGTCGAGGATGTCTGGGCAGTTCTCGCGGACCCCACGCGCTACGGCGAATGGGTGGTAGGAACAGCGGATTCGAAGCCTGACGAGGGCACATGGCCCCAGCTCGACTCCAGCATCGCGTACACGGTCCGGCTGGGCCGGTGGTCCGCACAGGGGCGTACCGTTGTCCGGCGCTGTGAGGCCCCGCACGTGCTGGAGTTGGAGGCCGAGAGCGGGTGGCTGGGCACCGCCCGGATTGCGTTGAAGGTACGCCGCTGGGGGCGCAACACGCTGGTGATCATCGATGAGCACCCCTTGCGAGGGCCCGCCGCCAAGCTTCACAACACGGCCCTCGACGCGTTCGTCCAGGTTCGTCACCGCAGCATGCTCGCCCGTCTGGCGGAAGCGGTCGGGAGGACCCCGAGGAGCGAACATCAGGACGCATGACCGCCGCACCCGCCCGAAGGACAGCAGTGCGGCTGCGCAGCTGCGGCTCGCTCGAACGTGAGGAGGCAACGATGCCGGATGCGGTGGTCATCGGCGCGGGACCCAACGGCCTCGTAGCGGCGAATCTTCTCGCCGCCGCGGGGTGGAGTGTGGAGGTGCTGGAGGCGCAGCCCGAACCGGGCGGTGCGGTCCGCAGCGATCGTGGAGTCCATCCGGACTACGTGAGCGACCTCTTTAGCGCCTTCTACCCACTGGCCGCCGCATCCCCGGTCCTTAGCGGGCTGGCGCTGCAGGAGGAGGGGCTCGAATGGAGTCGTGCCCCGCGGGTGCTGGCTCACCCGCTGCCCGACGGCCGGTGTGCGGTGCTCGAACGGGGAGCAAGGGAGACGGCGGCCGGGCTGGACACGTTCGTAGCGGGTGACGGGGCCGCCTGGCTTGATCTGTACGGTACCTGGACCCGCCTGGGCCCCGACATTCTGCGCGCGCTGTTCACCCCTTTCCCTCCCGTACGGGCCGCAGTCCGCCTGGGCGCCAAGCTCCGTGCCGCTGGTGGTCTTCGTCTGGTGCGGACGATGGTCCTGCCCGTGCGCCGCCTGGGCGAGGAAGGATTCCGCGGTGAAGGAGCACGGCTTCTCCTCGCGGGGAACGCGCTGCACGCAGATCTCGGCCCTGAGGCGGCGGGCAGCGGAGGTTACGGCTGGCTGATGTCCATGCTCGGCCAGACCTACGGCTTTCCCGTACCGGTCGGAGGCGCCGGTGCGCTCACCTCTGCGCTGGTGCGCCGACTGGAGCGGCACGGCGGTGTCGTGCGGTGCGGAGAGCGTGTGGAGGAGGTCGTCGTACGCGCAGGACGCGCCGTCGGCGTACGTACCGCGAGCGGAGAATCCGTTCCGGCCTCCCGTGCGGTGCTCGCCGACGTCTCCGCACCGGCGCTCTACGGGCAACTGGTCGACAGCCGGTTCGTCCCTGACCAACTGCTGAGCGATATGCGCCGCTTCCAGTGGGACTTCGCGACCTTCAAGGTCGACTGGGCACTGAACGGGCCGGTGCCGTGGACCGCCGACGAGGCGTCCACCGCGGGCACGGTTCATCTGGCCGACGGAGTCGACGGTCTGACCCGGTTCGCCGCGCAGATCGCGACCGGCCATGTGCCCGACCGCCCCTTCCTTCTCTTCGGGCAGATGACCACGGCGGATACCACGCGCTCACCCGCCGGCACGGAGTCGGCCTGGGCCTACACCCACGTTCCGCACCGCATCAAGGGTGACGCCGGCGAGGGCGGCCTCACGGGACAGTGGGACCGGCGCGAACAGGAAGCCATGGCCGACCGGATGGAGCACGAGATCGAGCGCTGGGCGCCGGGATTCCGATCGCGTGTCCTCTCCCGCCGGATTCTCGCTCCACCGACCATCGAGTCCATGAACGCCAACCTGTTCGGCGGCGCGATCAACGGCGGTACCGCCGCCGCGCACCAGCAGTTGGTGTTCCGCCCCATGCCGGGCACGGGGCGGCCCGAGACACCGGTGAAGAACTTGTATCTCGCCTCCGCCTCCGCGCATCCCGGTGGCGGTGTGCACGGAGCCCCCGGCGCGAATGCTGCCCGCGCCGCCCTGCGCGCCGGGAGCGCGCATCGTCTGCACGCCCGTACGCTGCCCTGGGCGGTCCGGGCGGGAAAGCCCAACGCATAAAGGCCTGCTTCGCTGACCGCCCTGCCTGACAGGGACCTCAGTGCGGATCCGCTGTCCCGCCATCCCGAACGGTCGCGTGCCGCGCTGCTCGTCCGCCGGCTCCCAGAAGCCCCGTTGCTGTGAAGTGGGAGTGCGTCAGCTTCTTACGGGAAACCCGGGTGATCATTCCAGGCAGAACGCCCCGCACCAGCTGGCTGCCGCGAAGCCAGCCCGGTACGTACACGGAGGGCGTACGTCGCTCTACTGCGGTGACGACATGGCGGGCCATATGCTCGGCGGAACGTGCGGTGCGGGCGGGCCCCGGAAGACTCCTTCGGAGTTCGCTCATCACCGCGTAGCGGTCGGCGTCGCGGATCATGTCGGTGTCGATCCAGTTCAGATACGCGATCCCGACGCTGACACCGCGGGGAGCCATTTCGGCTCGCAGGGAGCGGGTGAAGGATTCCACGCCAGCTTTGGACGCGCAGTAGGCGCTCATCATCGGCACCGCTCCGATGGAGGCGGTCGAGGCGATCTGGAGGTAGTGACCGCGCGAGTCGAGCAGGTATGGGAAGAACGACCGTGCAGTGATTGCGCTGCCGATCAGGTTGACCTCGATCACGCGTCGCCAGCTGGCCGGCCCCGAGTCGAGGAATGGGCCGGCTTCGGCCACTCCTGCGTTGGCGACGACGATCGAAACGGGGCCCCTCAGACGCTGCACGTCCTCGGCAGCGCGGGCCATCGCGTCGTCGTCGGTGATGTCCACGAGCCAGGACCGTGACGTTGTCGGTAGCTCGGCGGCCGTTCGTGCGAGGGCGCCCCCTTCCAGGCCGAGCAGGGCCACGTTGACGCCGCGGGCAGCCAGTTCCTTGGCGATGGCCTTGCCGAGTCCGCGGGCGCCACCGGTCACGACGGCTGTGCGACCGCTGAGGATCCGCTTGCGGTCAGTCATGGGGGTTCTCCAGGTGTATGCGCGGATGGGCGCCTGCTCGGAGGCTCACCAGATCGCTGGTTGCCGACCAGAGCCTGGTGGTTCCGGCTGGTGCACAATCTCGTCACGTCAGAAATGATTACCCGCACATGGTGGATATGACCATCGTGGCGAGCCCCTCACTGGCCACGAGCCCCGTGCGCTGCGGCCTCGAACGCCCAGCGCTCGCAGTGGCGGGCAGGAGGTGGTGCAGGCAACACAGAGCCCAGCAGACGTCCCGATCGCCCCGGATGCGACGCATCGGCGCGGTGCGGCGACGGGGCCGGGCTGCGCGTCCGACGCCACGCCAATACTCGCGACACGTCGGTCGAAGCGGTTGCGAAGGCCCTACCCCTCTCCTGGCCGAGCACGAGCGCATGGTCATGGGAGGCGCGTTCGCGCACAGCGCCTGCTTTGAAAGGGACCGAGGCAGGAGAGGCGCCTGGTCCTGCGTGACACCAAGACGGAGTCCCCTACCTCCACTGTGGGAGAGGTAGCTCCTGCTGGGGGCTCCGGCTGGCTCTTGAACGCTATGGTGCGGTGCTGAGGGCCCGATCAGTGGATCATGGGTTCGTCGGGATGCGGATGGCGAGCACGGCGACGTCGTCGTCGTTGTCGGCAGGTCGTGAGCGTACGAGCAAGTGGTCGACCAGGTCGTCGAGTTGTCGATGGCGCAGGTCGGCGGCGTCGTTCTTCAGCCGTTGCAGGCCTGCGTCCAGGGGTTGGCGGCGGGACTCGATGAGGCCGTCGGTGTAGAACAGGATCGTCGAGCCGGGATGCAGTTGGACGTGGCCTTGGGGCCGCGGCCGAGTGCCGCAGGCGCCGAGGAGGATCCCTTTGCCGTCGCCGAGGAAGCGTGTCCTGCCGGCGGGGTCGAGCAGCAGGGGAGGTGGGTGGCCCGCGTTGGTCCAGTTCAGGGCCCTGCCGCCGGATGGGGCGGCCTCCAGCCTCGCGAGGACCAGGGTGGCCATGGAAACGTCGGTGATGTGGCCCATGGCCTGGTCCAGGCGCTGGACGGTGTGGTGCGGCGGGCCGTCCTGGGCCCAGGTGTAGGCGCGCAGCATGTTGCGGAGCTGGGCCATACCGGCAGCGGCTTCCAGGTCGTGCCCGACGACGTCTCCGACGACCAGTGCGGTGTCGCCATTGGGGAGAGGGAAGGCGTCGTACCAGTCGCCACCGACGTGGGAGGCGTCCGGGGCGGGAATGTACCGTGCCGTCATCTCCACGCCGGTCAACTGCGGAAGCTGGGGCAGCAGGTAGCGCTGCATGGTCGCGGCGACCTGGCGTTGGCGCTGGTAGTGGCGGGCGTTCTCCAGGGCGATGCCGATGCGTCGGCCGATGTTCTCCAGCAGGTCCAGGTCGGCCGGCGTGAACGGCTCCTCGGCAGCCGTGCGCCCGAGCGTGATGGCGCCCAGGACCTCGCTTGGCCCCTTTACCGGGGCGATGGCCGCCGTCTCGATGCCGGTGGCGGCAAACAGCTTCCGCTGCGCCACCGCAACTGCGCTGTCGGCCGGTCCGGCATATGTCTTGGGTCCGGCGAGGGCGGAGGACACGCCGCGCAACGCCTTGGACAGCGGCATGGGGGAGGAGGCGGGCACGGGCGGCATGGGCCCCTGCAGGTCCTCACGTACGCTCAGGCCGTCGGAGACGGCGTGCAGCACGAGCGAGCGGTGTACCTCGCCCGTCTCCGTGATCAGATCGATGACCGCCCAGTCGGCGAAGCGTGGCAGCAGCAGCTTCACCACCTTGCGCAAGGAATCGTCCACATCGATGTTGTAGATGAGCTGTGCTGTGGTGTCTGCCAGCAGACGCAGCCGGTCGGGCTCCGACAGGGTCCGTGTAGCAGGGGAAGAGGAGGGACCGGCTGGACCGGGCCCCGGACTCTCCTCGCCGGTGCCGAAGGCGAGCAGGCGTATCCCGTTTCCGGCCCCGGGCGCCACGGGCAGGGTGAAGCACCGTACTCTCAGGGGCGACCCGTCACCTCGCACCAGCCACGTCCAGTCCCCAGGCAGTGCGATCGCCACCTCCGTATCCTCGTCGGGGGCCCGAGGGGGCGGAACCTGCCGGGCGCCGGAATGAATGAGCGTCCCGAGACTGCGGCCGACGATCTCTGCGGCGGAGCAGGAGAAGAGGGTCAAGGACGCGCTATTGGCCCAGATGATGCGCTCGTGCAGGTCGAGCGCGAACACGCCCACACCCAAATTGTCCAGCACACAGGCCAGCTCCTGTTGCACGACGGCTTGCACCGACATGCCCGTACCGTCGCCCACATCGGCTCCTAGTCCCGGGAATCCTGCCCCGCAGACCGGCATGACGGAGGCACACCCCTCCACGACCTCCGGCGTGCGCAGGCAAGCTGACAGCGCAGCGCTGGTGGGCCGTGCAAAGGGCCGCTCCGTCCGAACAGCCGCCGACAACCGGCCACGAAGGCCGAAGGACCATTTCTAACATGAATCCGTAGGTGGACCTGCTTCCGGCTTCCGGCCCTGGTCCACCGACTCGGGTTCCGCCTGTCTGAAAGCCGGCCGCCGTCTGCGGCCCGGCAACCGCCACAGGTCTCCTGGGGCATTCCATCGGATCGGGCCCCGGGACGCCTTGGGCCTTCGGGCCCTTCATGGGCAGCCGCCGGCGCCCTCGGACGCCGCGTGACGGTCACGGGTGTCGACTTCGTGTTCCGGCCGCAGCCGACGATCTACCTCCAGTGGGCACTGGGAGATGAGGAAACCAGGCGGGTGATCGAGGCCGCGCACGAGCGGGCGATCGTACGGGTGCTGGAGTGGATCGAGGACGAGGTCGCGGTGATCCGGTAC
The DNA here is from genome assembly GCF_014649875.1 of Streptomyces rubiginosohelvolus. GTDB lineage: Bacteria > Actinomycetota > Actinomycetes > Streptomycetales > Streptomycetaceae > Streptomyces > Streptomyces rubiginosohelvolus. The sequence continues at coordinate 38,816 of NZ_BMTW01000024.1, forward strand.
GGCAAGGTCCCGGTGGCCGCCGCTCCCGCGACGTCCGCGCCTGCAGCCGTGCGGGCGGCGTATGTGGACAAGCGGGTCAACGCCTGCGCCGGGGAAGGCTCCGGGTGCCGGCCGGGGGCGGTGGCTTACTACTGGTACAAGCGCGGGTCGTCGGCCCGGGGGGGGGGGGGGGGGGGGGGGGGGGGGGGGGC
>NZ_BMTW01000024.1:39027-45857 GCF_014649875.1 Streptomyces rubiginosohelvolus
GGGTGTCCGGTCCGGCACCGCCCGCTGGCTGGTGAAGAAGCCCGGTGGCACGTGGAAGACCGGCGGGGGCTGGAAGCGTGCGGCCCGCGTGGGCAGCCACGTGGAAGTGTCCTGGGGCCGGGACGGGCACACGGGCCCGAAGTACCCGCGCAGCACGAAGCTCTGCGTCCAGTTCAAGAACCTGTCGACGAAGGCGTGCGTCACGCTGAAGTGAGCCCGGCCGACCGGCCTTTGTCTGGTGAGCTGCAACTAGCCCGGCCTACCCACAGGGCCGGACCTGGGAACTAGGGATCATGACCGACCGCCGACCGCTCTCGCTGCCCCCCTTCTCCGAGCCCGCTTCCACCGCTCCCGTACCCGCCCAGGGTGGGCGCGGGCTGATATACCGCTCGAGTAGGGCGCCGATTCCCGCACCGGCACACGGGTTGCGCCACGTCCCGGACCAGCTCACCACCGAGCCCCTCCGCCCGGTGTGTCAGTGCCTCCACCTGGACATTGGTCGTAGCCGGCCCGTCTCCCGCCTCGGATAGCGTGTTCCTCTGTGGGGTGCCATATCGGATGTGACGCCCCCTACCGGAGGTAGTCAGCGTATGAGTTCAAAGCGCAGCAAGAATCCAGCCCTGCCCGTACTTGACGACGCCTTTCGGCTCGCGTCGGTCAAGGAGGCCGAGGAGTCCACCCGTGACTTGGCCGCGCGGCTGGCCACCACCGAGCTGCGCCGCGTTTCCCACCCGGGCCGGGTCACCTGGGAGCCCACCGATCAGGCCGAGCCGGTACCGGTCCCGCCGACCGTGGTCGACGGTGACGGGGACCTGTGGCTGCGGGACCGGGGCACTGGCACCTGGACCATGCCCGAGTTCAACCCGAAGGATTTCCCGGCCCGCTGTGGCGAGGTTCTGACGTGGAACGAGCTTGCCTGCGAGTTCGGCCCGCTGACCGGACTGGCCGATGACCGCCGCATCGGCAGCGGCCGACGGCGCTGACCGCGCGCAGAGCTCTGGGACGACCGCGCCCCTGGAGCGCGTGTTACGGCTTGGCCGGGCTCGTTGCCTTCCCTCGCAGGGCCGGCGACCGCCGACCGGTGGGTTCAGATCCCGGCAACCTCTTCGACATCGGGGCCGCCGCGGACGGCTCCGTCTGGGGCGTCACCCGCCACGGCAACATCAACCGCTAAACCGGCGACCGCCAGGACTGGCCCGGCCGGCCCCGCCTCACGCTGCCGACGGCCCACGGGCGGTTGTGCTGGTCAGTGGGCGGGAGGCGTCATGCTGCCGGTGTGGTCATGACGTTGCCGGATGTGCGGTTCTGTCGGTGCGTGATTGCCGAGGGCCCCGGTGGAGGACGTGCCCGTAGGGGGAAGGTTGTGCCCGTCTTGTGCCTGTGTGTTCCGTGAACTCGGTAGGGGTGTCATCACCTTGTAACTGCTCTTTCGTCACGATCACCGCAGCAGGCAGGCTGTTGATCGACCGAGTGCACAGCCGTTCCGCGCATTGCGCCGGCTGGCCGCACATCAGTAGCAGCCACAGGAAGAGGCCACATGCTTCGCAGCCACCGCAAGTCCGTCCTCACCGCCGCCGCCCTGATCGCTACGACCACGCTTCTCACGGCCTGTCAGGACGGTGGCTCCGGGGACGACAAGGCGAACACCTCCAGTTCCTCGTCCTCGGAGACGAAGGCGATGTCCGGCAGTGACACCAAGGCTTCCGGCAGCGACGAGGAACAGGCCGACGGCACCACCGGGAACAAGTCCGACGGCAAGGAGGTGACCGGTACCTGGTTCGGCACGGTTTCCTATCTCGCCCCCGGCAAGTACACCGTCTCCGATCTCAAGGACACCAAGCAGCAGTTCTTCACCTCCACGGACACCGACATCCAGGGCGCCGGGAAGATCTGCGGGGACGCGGCCGGCCAGGCAGCCACGCCCTGCAGCGAGGACGAGCTCGAGGCCGCCGCCAGGGACGGAGTCTCCGCCACGGTCAAACTGAAGAACGGCATCGCCGTCAGCGTCATCGAGGACCACTCCGGCAGCAATGACGGCAAGACGTCCGGCCTGTGGAGCGGGAAGCTCGCGTACCTGGCGCCGAACAAGTACACCGTCGTGAACGACGAGGGCCGGCGGGCGTTCCTCACCTCCAACGAGACCGTCATCAACGGAGCCGGCTTGATCTGCGGCGACCGCGAGGAAATCAAGCAGTGCACCGAGGACGAGCTCGAGGCCGCCGCTGAGAAGAGCATCGATGTGGTCGTCAAAGTCGAAAACGGCATCGCCGTCACCATCGACGAGAACCACAACTGACCCGGCGTAGCTCCGTCAGGGGCCGTTTCCATCGGATGCTCCATCCCGGGAACGCCAGGCCGTAAGACCGGTCATAGCGAGGTCAATCATGGCTTCGGGGCGGGTGGGCAGGGTTTCGCAGTCGCGGGCCAGGCGCCGGTGGAGCATGAGCCAGCCGTAGGTTCGCTCGGCCGCCCACCGTTGGGGGATGCGGGTGAAGCCCCTGGGCCCGGGTTGCGGGCGGTGATCTCCACGTCGGTGCCGAGGAGGCGGGCGGTAGCCTCCGTCGCCCCACGCCTTGCGGATGGCCGGGTGGTCGGCGGCGACCTCGTCGGGCAGTACGGTCCCGACCACGGAGCCCCCGGACGCCGGCTGCGCCCGACGAGATTACTCCACGACCCGCTGCTCCACTGAGCCTTGGCCCGGGCCAGAGGAGACCGACCCCGAGATCCGGCTGGCCTGTGGCCGGCGCGCGCATCAGCAAGCGGCGGGGTGCTCGAACTCCTGGTCGCTCACCGCGACGCCGTCCTCGTTTCCGAGCGGCCGGGGGAGCAGGTCGAGCTGCGGTCGGCTGTTGACCGGATCGAGAAGAGGAAGCCCCGCCGACGGTGCTGGGAGCGGGTTCGTCCTTGATGGCGCCTCGGTTGGTAGTTAGTGGCTGATTCTGTTCGTTCATGTCTGTGTTTTGTCACGGTGGGTCAGGTCGGCACAACCCGCCTTGTTTCGCGCCTGTCTTGAGACGTGAGGGACCGCAGTTCGCTTTTCCCTGCCCCACCAGCCCCACGATTGAAGGACTTGCATGCGTATCTCAGATTCCCGTAGCCGTGTCCTGCGCGGCGGGACCGCCGCCGTAGCCGCAACGCTGGTGGCGGTGGCTGCCGTACCAGCATTCGCCGCCGCCTCGGAGCCGGATCTCGGCGTCGGAACGATCGCCCCGATCGAGGGGGTTCAGCCCGGAAGCTCGTTCTCCACCCCGCTGACCTTCCTCAACAAGGGAACGGCGGAAGTACCCGCGGTCTGGGTGACGTACGCCGTGCCGCCGGGCCTGAAGGCGGACGAGACGTACAAGAACTGCACGTACTACACCGTCCCCTCGTACGACGAGATGCCCGCGTCGAACGTCGCTTCCTGCAAGATCGAGCAGCCGCTGAAGCCGGGTGTCGTCTACGGCACGGCGAAGCCCGTCTCGCTCAAGGCGCTCGGCTCCGCGTTCCGGGAGGACCTGCGGGTCACGATCGGCACGGACGCGCCGGACCCGGGCGACGGCGGCTCCAGCGAGCCCGTGCCGGGCACCGGCGACCCGCTCACCCTCGTGGAGAAGAATCCGGCCACCGACGCGGACCGGCAGAACCACCCCGGGCCTGTCGCCAAGGCCGAGGTGAACGTTGCGAACACCGCAGACTTCGCCCTGACCGGCACCGAGGCGAAGGGGAAGGTGGGCGACAAGGTCACCGCGACGGTGAAGTTCGCCAACAAGGGCCCCGCCCGCGTCCAGGGAAACCGCGACGAGAGCGTCACCACCGTCGACGTCCACATTCCGAAGGGCACCTCCGTCGTCAAGGCCCACGGATTCTGCGACGCGGTCACCACGACCCACTACCGCTGCGGCACCTCGCAGTCCTGGGTCGACGTGAACGGCGGCGAGAGCTACCCCTTCGTCCTGCGCATCGACAAGGCCGTCGGCCGCACCACCGGCGAAGTCTCCTTCACCGGCCAGGAGCGCCCCTTCGACCACAACGCGACCAACGACACCGCACAGATCCTGATCGAGACGGGCAAGGACGCCAGCACCGCCACCGGCCCGACCGGCTCCGCTGCCCGGCAGAGCTGACAGCACGCCCTTGACGCCGACGTCTCCGCCCCTGCGCTGACGTCGGCGTCAAGGCCGACGGAGGCGGTGCCACAGGCCAGCGGCGGCGGCAGCGGTTCAATATAAATGCGTCCGCTTCTCGTCCGTCGTGTCCTGGCGGTGGCAGTTCGGCCCGGCACATATCGCGTTCCCCGGAGGACAGACAGCTCCGGGTTCGCACACCCGCGGCCCGGCCGCGCTGGATAGGGTCGTGGGCAGACCGTGCCGTATGGGTGTGCGGGACAGGTCCGGGTCTCCTGGAGTACGGCTCGGACCCCTGGTGCCGGTGGCGGCCCTTGTCACTGGCACCAGGCCCCGCGCCGCCGCCGCGTGCGGCGGAGCGTTTCTGCGGTGAACCTCTTCCCCCGGGCGGGTGAGCACCAGGGCAACGGGCTCCACCGGGGTGGGGTGCGGCCGGTAGAACGCCGTGGTGATCAAGAACTTCGTGCGCACCTTCGGCGCACTCTCCCTTGCCCTGACTCCCCTTCTCTCCTCCCCGGTCGCCGAGGCCGCCCCCGCACCTGAGGTGACGACGCTGGCCGATGCGGTGGGCCTGGTGAAGGTGACCGAGGAGGACCGCACCGGCTATACCCGCAGCAAGTTCAAGCACTGGAACGGCGGCGACGACGCAGGCGATGGGTGCAATACCCGCGCCGAAGTCCTCATCTCTGAGGCGGTTGTGGTGCCGACGGTGGAGGCCGGCTGCAAGCTGACGGGCGGAACGTGGACGTCGTACTACGACGGCCAGGAGGTCACCAGTGCCGGTTCCCTGGACATCGACCACATGGTCCCGCTCGCCGAATCGTGGGACTCCGGTGCCTCGGCGTGGACGGCGGCGCGTCGGGAGGCGTACGCGAACGACCAGGGCTCGACCGTGTCCCTGGTCGCGGTGACGGCGCGCTCCAACCGGCAGAAGTCGGATCAGGATCCGGCGGACTGGATGCCGCCGTCGCCGGAGGCGCAGTGCCGGTACGTGGGGGAGTGGGTGGCCACCAAACTGCGTTGGGGTCTCACCGCGGATGACCGGGAGCTGGAGGCGCTGAAGGTCTACTCAGAGGGGCCGTGCGAGGACACCATCGTGCGGTACACCCCGGCTGCCTGACGTCGTAGCCGCAGGGGTGGTGGTCCACCGTTCTCTGCCCTCCGGGGTGCGGTGCGGGCCCGCGCGGGTCAGGGTCGGGGCTGTGGAGTTCCCGATCCGGCCTGCCCTGGCCCGCGCCGTGCCGACCCTCCCGACCGGCCCCGACTGGAATTCTGAGATCAAGGTGGACGGCCACCGGATGCTCCTGCGGCGCACCGAGGACGGGGTGATCTGCTACTCCCGCACGGGCCGCACCGTCACCTCGCACTGGATGGACCTTGCCGTCCCCGCCATGGCGCTGCCCCCGGGGACCGTGCTGGACGGGGTTATGCGACCTGTACGGGTGTCTCAGACCCAAGGTGTCTCAGGCGGTGCTCCTCTGTGGACGAGACGCGTTCGCCTCCGATGGTCGCGAAGCCGAGGAAGGTAATCGGGCCGTGAGTCCGTCGGTACCGCCCGGATAGCCTGCGTGAATGAAGTGGATGCAGCGGGCTGCCGGCGCGGTCGTCGGCTCGGCGGTGGGCGACGCTCTGGGCGGTCCCTTCGAGTTCGGTCCCCAGGGAGGCTTCTCGGCCCGGTTTCCTGCGCCTGGTGGCGGTGGTGAGATGTGTGGAGGCGGTGGCTGGGAGCCTGGTGAGGCGACGGACGACACGCAGATGGCCGTCCTTGTCGCGGAGTCGCTGCTGGAGCAGGGTGGGCTGGATCTGCCGGACATCTTCGCCCGCTTCCAGCGGTGGGCGGCATCAGAACCGAAGGACATCGGCTTGCAGACCGAAGACGTCCTGACAAACGGCATGCCCTGGGAACTTGCCGCTGCGATCCACTTCCAGGTCAACCAACGAGCAGCGGGAAACGGCTCCTTGATGCGCGCGTCGACCTCCGCGGTCTACTTCGCCGCCGCCGGCCAGGAAGCCACCATGGACGCGGCCCGCCGCATCGCTGCCCTGACCCACGGCGACCGCGCGGCTTGGGAAGGCACTGCGATCTTCCACGAACTCATCCGGGTCACGTTCGAGGACAACGACCCACTCGCCGCGCTCCCGGACGTCCTCGCTCTGGTCCATCCCGACCACCGCAGCCGCTACAGCGCAGTCCTCGCGCCCGACTGGCACCCGGACCAGGCAACCGAGTTCAACGGAGCCGTGTGGCCCTGCCTGGGCTCCGCTGTCTGGGCCCTGCGCACCACCACCAGCTTCGAAGACGCGATACGCGCGGCCATCGACCTCGGCGGCGACACCGACACCGTCGCCGCAGTGACAGGAGGCCTCGCGGGGGCGTACTACGGACTGGACGCCATCCCCGCCCACTGGACCGAGCCACTCCATGTACCCCTCCCGGGCTTCGACGGAAGGGTGCTGGACCTGGCAGATCTGCTCCACCTCGCACACCGCCTCTTGTGGACAGGCCGCGCGTGAGACACACCTGGCAGCCCACATAAACGGCGAGGCGGTCATCTGGAACGGCGACCGGGTCGATTTCGGGGCGGTCCAGGCCCGCGCCGCGTCCACGCTGGACTGGGCCCGCGCCCTGGCCGTCCGACTCCCCGCCACCTATGCCGCGTTCGACGTCCTGGCCCACCCCGACCACGGCGGCGACGCGTTGGCCGCCCGCCCGCCCGTACACCG
>NZ_BMTW01000024.1:45989-46674 GCF_014649875.1 Streptomyces rubiginosohelvolus
GCCCTCCAGTGGTACGAGACGCTCCAGTCGCAGGGTGTTGAGGGCATCGTGGCCAAGCCCGGCCGCAGCGCGTACCCGTTCGGCGGCCGGACCGTGTGGTGTGTTGACTGCATCATCTGGTGAACCGTGTTGAAGCGCTCCACGTAAGGCGACTGACATTTCACCGCGCGGGTGGCCCTGGCAGAATCTCCGCGTGATTAACAGGAAGCTCGACGCGCTCGCGCAGATGAATGGCGTGTACTGGGCCATGCCCTTCCCGAGAGGGTTCCGTGGCCTGGACGTTGAAGACCAGGACATGGTCATGCTCGACGCTGACACTGCCGGCTATGTGTCCCGTGTCCTCAAGGGCCCCCTGCCCGAACCGGCCCGAGAGGGCTTGATCAGGTTGGTGGGGGTGTTCGAGAAGGTCCTTCCGGCGATCAGCAACGAGTACGCGAGCGAGTACTTCACTCGGGCACGCGACGTGGCCGTGCTGGCTGCCGAGATCGAAGCCATGCGCGACAGGTAGGGGTGTTCGTCGGGCTGGCGGTTGTCGAATGCCCTCGGTCGCCCTGCAACATAGCTGTTCTCCAGATGGTGCAGTTAAGGCGCAAGGTCCGCCACGCGGACACCGCCGACGCGCGGGTGGTCGGCTTCGTAGGGCCCCGCCGCCGCCCGCGCCGTCTCGCGCTCCTCCCGGCCGGAG
>NZ_BMTW01000024.1:46805-64337 GCF_014649875.1 Streptomyces rubiginosohelvolus
ATGGGCGAGCGCCGCGCCGGGACCGGCGAGACCTACACCGCGCTTGCCACCGGCCTCGTGGTCGAGGTGCTGGCCGGGACGGGGCGCAACGGCAAGCTAAGGCGCTTGGTGGCGTGCCGATCGGTACGCCACCAAGTGGCCTTCAGGGGCCGGTGAGGATTTGGTGGGTGCCGATGCGGCGCCAGATCACGTGCGGTGTACCGGGGCGCACCTCGGTGCCGTACTCGAATGTGGCGCGTCCTGCGGGGCCGGTGCCCATGGACCAGGTGAGTTCGTAGACGCCCGACGCGCAGCGCACTCCCTTGATCCGTAAGCCGGGGCGAAAGGATCGGCCGGTGCGCAGATCGGGGACGAAGGCGTCCAGCACGACACGGCGGAAGCGCCGGCGCTGGGCGGGGGCGAGTGCTGGAGATCGGCAGTGAAGCGGGGGCAGGTCTCGAAGGTGGGCACGGTGTCTCCTCCGGGCAGCACGACGAAGCCCCCGGCGGGTGCCGAGGGCTGCTGTAGACGGTGCTCGTGGCGTTCGTTCCTTGATGCCTGGTGGTGCTCGGTGGTGCTTGTCGGTGTCGTTCGGGTCGTGGTGTGCGAGGTACCGGAGAGCGCTGACATCTGCTTACGGCTCGGGGGTGCTTCCCGCCCGGCGGGTTCCGGTGAAGAAGGTTGGGCCGCTGCTCCCGCCTGGCGGGACGTGCTGCTGATCGGCCCTTTCTTGCAGGTCAGCGCCGTGTGGCGTGGTCTCCATGACAGTCGACATCAGGATCATTCGGGCCGGTCAGATGTACCGCTACTACCTGCGCGAGACGGTGGTCGGTGACGGCCGCCGCCCGGCCTGTACGCCGCTGCGCGCCGCCCAGGAGCAGGCCGGTGTCCCGGTGGGGCGTTGGATGGGCCGCGGGTTGGGTGCGCTCGGTGTCGCGCCGGGTGAGGAGGTCACCGAGGCGCAGCTGCGGAACCTGTTCGGCGAGCGGGGCCGCCATCCGTACGCGGACCGGATCGAGGCCGACCGGCTCGCCCAGGGCGACTCCCCGCAGCAGGCGTATCGGGCCGGTGCCCTCGGACGCCGGGTGACGGTCACCGGCGTCGACTTCGTGTTCCGGCCGCAGCCGAGCGTCTACCTCCTGTGGGCGTTCGGGGATGAGGAGACCCGTCTGGTGATTGAGGCCGCGCACGAGAACGCGATCGTTCGGGTGCTGGAGTGGATCGAGGACGAGGTCGCGGTGATCCGGTACGGCACGGACGGCATCTACCGGGTACGGCCGCCCGGCGGTCTGGTCGCCGCCCGCTTCCGCCACTACGAGGCCCGCTCCGGGCGGCCCTTGCTGCATGACCATGTGCTGCTGTCGGTGAAGGGGCAGCGCCTGGACGGGAGGTGGGGCTCCATCCACACCACGGCCCTGTACGAGAACACGGTGGCGGCCTCCGCGCTCTACAACGAGCTGGTGGCCGCGGAGGTCTGCGAGGAGCTGGGGCTGGCTACCGAGCCGCGCACGGTCACGTCGGGGCGCCGGCCGGTGATGGAGATCGCCGGGGTGCCGCACGGGCTGATCCGCTGGACCGCCCGGCGCAGCGACCAGATCGCCACCTGCCTGGCGGAGCTGGAGTACGAGTACGTCACCGCCGTCGACGACGACGGCGAACCGAAGTTCCTGCCCGTGGTCTCCGAGCGCGCCCGCGCCAAGTTGAACCAGATCGCCGCGCGCAAGACCCGCCCGCCCAAGAAGGGCAAGGCCCGCTCCCTCGCGCAGCTGCGCGCCGATTGGAAGGCGAGCGCGATCCGAACCTCTGGTGTCCCTGCCGACGTCATCTCCTCCCTCCTCGAGTACGCCCGCGCGGCGGCCGCCGCGATCCGGGCCCGGGTTGCCGCCGTGGTCGACATAGCGCTGGCGGCCGTCGACGTCACCGCGACGGTGTTCGTGATGAACGAGGGCGGCCGGTTCCACCGCCGGCACTTGCTCGCCGAGGCCCGCCGCCACCTCGCCCTGGTCCTGCGTGGCCAACTCCGCGACCCCGGCCTGGACGACCAGGTCGTGGCCGCCGCCATCTCCGCCCACTGCCTGGACATCACCGAGCCAAAGACGATCCGCGGCCTGGAAGCCGGCTATCGCCTCTACACCGCCCGCTGGGCCCTGTCCGACCTACTCGCCCGCCGTCGACCTCCGACCTTCGCGCCCGACCCGGACTGCCAACCCCCGACCGACCCCGGCGAGCCCGCCGCGCACCGACCCCCGGGCCAGGACACGGGGGCGTGGGATGTCCATGTCCCCCGCATCCCGCTCCAGTACGACCGCGCTCTCCTCGCCGGTGCGGTGGTCCGTGAGCAGCTGCGCGCTACCACCGCCACTGCTGTACGTGGCCGGGCGTACGACGTCGTCGCTCACCAGCAGGCGGCGATGCCCGAGCAGCTGCTCGCGCCCGAGCCGGCCGAAGCCGAGCACGACGACCAGGAGCCGGAGGCCGGCCACCGTGGGGCGCTGGACCTGACGGCGCTGCGGGCCCTGCGGGAATCCCGCACGGACGTAGAAGCCCTCGATTTCACCGCGGACCGACTGCGCCACCTCCAGGACGCGTTCACCGCAGCAGCCGACCGGGCCCACACGACGATGGGCCGCTACACGCGCCGCGACGATGCCAAGACGCCGCGCCCGGCACGCCGGGACGGTCAGCAGGCGCACCGCCCGCAGGAGCCCGGACCGCACCCCGGCCGCGATGCCGGCCACTGAGTGGACCCGACCGCGTCCACTCCACCGAGTGGAACCCACTCTGATGCGCGGATAACGATGGCCACCACTCCCGGGCGCACCATCTGGTGGAGTTGGAACGCCATGACCAGCAATTTTCCAACTGCACCTGCTTCTTGGAACGGAAGCCCGGCTACGCCTGCCCGACGCGGTGACGCCTCGTGCACGGGCTGGATTTTGAAACTGCTCACCATGCGGTGGTGAGTTCCACTCCCCACCCCATGGTGAGTTCCACTTCCAACCGCATCCGCATGGTGAGTTCCACGCCCCACCGGGTGGTGAGTGGCACCGGAGAGCGACCCCTTGACCAGGTACGGCCCGGCCCGTGTTTCTCCTTGACACGGCACGTTCGGGTCGCCGGTCAGGCCGTGGTCAAGGGGGCGTGTGATAGAGGGGTCCGCTCCGCGGTGGTGCCGGTGCGTACGACCGCAGATGGTGGGGCGCTCTGTTGGGGAGGCCGGGCAGGGTGGGTCCTGCCCGGCCTCGGCTGCTAGGGCCATAGCTCCTTGATGAAGTTCCACACCGTTCTGACCCAGTCGGGCGGGTCGGCGAGGACCTTCTCCGTCAGATGGGTCAGACCCGCTCGGGCGGTGCCCTGGGCTGCGCCTTGGGCGGCTCCTCGGACTATGGCGGCGGGGACGTCGGAGCCGATGGCCGTCTGCCGTCCGGCGGGCGCAGGGTCCGCCGGCTGGTCCGGTGCGGCACCGGACGGCTGGGCGGTTGCCGATGTGGACGGCTGGGTGGGGATGGGGACGTTGTCCCGGGTCATGATGCTGCTCCCTTGAGCAGAAGTGGCGAGGACGGCGGACACCTGCGTGGTGTCGTCCGCGGGGGTGTGCCGCGCGGTCGGCGGTCCTGCTGCGGCTCTCTGCGTGAGAGCGTCCCTGTGCGGTCGTAACCCGGGCCCAGGGTGGCGTTGCGACCGGCGAAGGGCCGGTCGTCTCGTTCAGAGTAGGCCCGGTCGGGTCGTTCACTGCCCCGGGTGCCTGGTGGGTGCTCATGGGAATGTCCTCCAAGGGGAGTTCGTTGATCGGGGCGGGACCGTGACAGGTCGCGGGTGCTTACGTCTCGGGCTCGTCCGGGAGCGGTGTCTTCACCCACTGGTGCCGTCAGGGAGCTGGCGGACAGCACTAGATGTGCGGGGATTTCCCGAGGCATGACGAAGGCCCGGACCACCAGGTCCGGGCCTTCGCATCTCTCATAGACCTGCTAGCGAGCCGAATGCCTCACCGGCGCAGTCGCCGCACCCCCTTGTCGGCCTCTGAGGTGCACCGGGGCCGACCCCCTTGACCAGGTACGGCCCGGCCCGTGTTTCTCCTTGACCTGGGCACGGTTAGACCGCGGTCAAGGGGATCTCCTGCACGCTGCTCGCTGCCCGGGCCACTCCGGCCGGGGCGGCGAAGGAGGCGTGACGATGACGAACACCCACCCGAGGGCCGGGCGGCACCACGGCACGGGCCGGTCCCCGGCAGACAGGCGGCCCCGTGCCGGACAGGCCGAAGGGGGTTCCCTGGGTGCCTACTTCGGAGGTCCCTCGGGAACCCCCTTTGGTGCCCGGCACGCCGGGCGGGAGGAAAACCCCTTGTCAGCGCCGGGATCGGCGCGAGAACTGCGCCGTCACAACCCTTTTCTCTCCTCCTTGTTGTCCGTAGTGGAGGAGATCATCGGGTTCCGGGGGCCGGACGCCCTCCCCGGCCGGACGCGTCCACCGGCGGCCGCAGCGGCCTGCCGAGCGGCCGGTCGCGAGCGACGATGACGAGGGAGCAGGGCTGATGGCGGGGACGCGGAAGACCAACCCGGCGGGGTCGACGAACAGCTACCGCGCCGATGTGCTGCGTGTGCTCGGGGCGCTGAAGGTGGCCACGGCTGATCAGATCCAGCGGATCGGCGCCCCGCACCTGACGTTCCGGCATGCCGACAAGGAACCGGCCTCGAAGCAGAAGCAGGCCCGTACCGCCTCGCACACCGGCGCCCTGTCCGACATGCGCAAGCACGGCCTGTCGGAGAACGGCGGTTCCACCGAGACCGGCGACACTCTGCGGAACCTGACTCCCAAGGGCTTGGAGGCTGCCTCCTGGGAGCTGCGGCGCCCGGCAACGGAGATGGGCTCCACCGCGCGCGGCGCGGGCTCCTCCGGGGCCTCCCACCCGATGGCGGTGAACGAGACGGTGATCGCGCTGCTGCGTCCGAAGCCGGACGTGGCCAAGCTTGCCGACGACCCGCCCCACGTCCGGGCGGCCGCCCAGGCCGCCGTCGAGACCCCGCCCGGGATCGGCACGATCGGCTCGTACTGGACCGAGGTCCCGCTCCCGGCGACCGGTACGTGGAACGCCCCGGGCAAGGGCGGCGCCCAGGCCGACGTGGTGCTCACCGCCCCGCAGGACGGGGTGCCGCTGTTGTTCATCGAGGTCGACAACTGCCACGAGACCGCCGAGGAGCTCGCGGCGAAGCTGGAGAAGTACGCCCGGTTCTTCCGCCGTACCGTCAAGGACACCGACGGGCAGGAGCGCCCGATGTGGCGAACCCGCTGGGCCGTTCCCGAGCACGAGTACGGGGAGGCACCGCACCCGCCGGTGCTGCTGGTGTTCAACCACATCGGCGAACGCAACCCCAACCGGACCATCCCGCGCCTGCAAGAGCTCACCCGCCACCTCTGGCAGGGGGAGCGGATGCCGGAGGGCTACCACTCCTACGACAGGAGGATCCCGATCGTCGTGGTCGGGCTGAGGAGCCTGCGCGAGCACGGACCGCAGGGCCCGGTGTTTTTCCGGTTCGGCCGAGGTCGCCCCCAGCCGCTCCTGGACGCGATCGGCAACCCCCGTCTTGCGGCGTTCCTCGCCCGCGAGGCGGAGGAGGGCAGAGCCCGGCAGGCGGAGTACCGGGCGCAGCTGCGGGAGATAGCCCGGGAGCAGGCGGCGAAGAAGGCCGTCGAAGCGGCACGGGAAGCGGCCCAGCGCGAAGCCCGACGTCCCGCCTGCGCCGCCTGCGGGGCGCGGTTCACCGACGAACGGTGGGAGGCCGCCGAGGAGACGGACTGGGACCGCCGCGTCGACACCCACCCTCACCTGTGCGACGACTGCAAGGCCGTCGCCGTCGCGCGCGCCGCTCCCACGCCCGGCAGGCAGGCGGAGCACCAGGAGCCGCTTCCCGAATGGGCGCGTTCGGAGTTCATGCGCTTCCCCCGTCGTCCCCGCTGCACCGAGTGCAAGGCGGCGTTCACCGACGAGCGGTGGAAGGCGGTGGAGCGCACCGGCTGGGGCCCCGTTTGCATGGAGGCCCGTCCGACGCTGTGCGGGGACTGCGATCTGCAATTCGAGTCGGACCTGGACCAGGCGTGGGGTGTGAGCCGTCGGCAGGAGAAGCGCGACCAGGAGCAGGTCGTGCCCAGGCCGAAGTCCGGCGGATGGTTCTCACGGCTCCGCTCCTGATCCGAGGCGGCGTCAGGCCCGGCGCAACCTTCGGGTCCGGTGGGCGGTTAGCCGGGGGTGATGCTCTCGTATCTGCACGCCGGCCCTCCTGACGATGTTCCGTACGAGCTGTGGGAGGGCGAGGGGGAGGACTTGGCGGCGGCCGCCGCTGCCGGTTCCCGAGCGGCGGAGTGGATCCGCTCGGCGACGTCCTCCCTGGACCCGGGGGGCTGCGACCGTATGGGCCCAGTATCCCGTCCGAAAGGGCGATCGCGTCGCCATCATCTGCTGTTCGCCCCTGCAGGAGTTGGACGATAGGTCCGTGAACTGTCAGTACCTGCTGCTACGTTCCACACAAAGCTCAGATACGGGCAGGGGAGGGACTTATGTCGCTGGGTGATGACATCAGGTCTGATGTTGACAAGCTGGTCGGTACGCCATGGAGTGTCCGAAACGGCACCGTCGTCCCGGATACCGACGGTGTACAGCTCTACTCGAACGACGCTGTGAAGTTGGACGCGGTGTATCTCTATGCCGACCTCCTTGGGTCGACCGCACTCGCGCGTGACTACACCTGGCAGACTGCTGGGAAGGTGATTCGAGCCTCACTGCATACGGCCTCGAAGATCATCAAAGAGTACAAAGGCGAGATTCGCAGTTACGACGGTGACCGGGTGATGGGCATCTTCATCGGCGGATCGAAGAACTCGAACGCCGCGAAGGCCGCACTCAGGATCAACTACGCCCTCGGCAACATCGTGCAGCCAGCGCTCTATAGCAGCCTCCCGACACTGAAATCCGGCGGCTATCAGCCGCGGATGTGCGTCGGGATCGCGTCGGGCGAGGCGGTTATCGCCCGGGCTGGCGTACGGGGCCGCAGCGACCTCGTCTCGATCGGGCGGGCACCGAACGTCGCCGCCAAACTGAGCGACATTCGCGAAACCGGAAACTATCGGACATACATCACCGGGGACGTCTACAAGCGGCTCGATGAAGCCTCCAAGCTTTCCAAGGGCGTCAACATGTGGGAAGCCCGCATCACCACGGTTGGCGGGGAACAGATGACGATCTACCGCTCCACATACTGGTGGTCGTTTTGAGTACGCCTTCTCCAGCGCCGGCCGACACGCGAGGAGAAGCCATCGAGACGGCTTGGCGGATCCACGGGGCGATAGGCGAGTGGACGGCCCGCGTCGACGCCAAGGCGTCCTTCGCCCTCACCCTCGAATCCGCAGCTACCGCCGGGATCATCGCGCTCTCCGCTGACGACCAGATGTTCGCCGACCTCCACGGCTGGGGCGTACGGGCCCCGCTGTGGCTGGGCACCATGCTCATCCTGGCCGGGGGGATCTTCGCGACGCTGGTAGTGGTCCCTCGCCTCCGCGCTTCCAGGGACCTGGAGACGGAGACTCCTTCCCACTTCATCTACTTCGGCCATCTCCGACACCGTGAGCCGGCCGAACTGGCGACTGCGCTCCAGCAGACCGATGTCCTGCCGGTTCTCAGCCAGCAGCTCATCAAGATGAGCGAGATCGCCTGGCGCAAGCACCGGCACGTGCAGTGGTCCTTCGTCTGCTTCGGCCTCGGGGCGCTCATCGTCTTCATCGCAGGTGTCGCCGCCTGACTCGCGCCCGCACGGCGGGGCCCAACACTCCGCTGCTGCGCTTGCGTAAATACCTAGTGGCAGCCAGCCCGGTCCGCTTAGCGTGATCAGGCTGGCATCCGCCAGCACGATGGTGGATACGCACTGGAGTACCCATGGCTCTGCCTGCCCGGCTCATTGCCACGTTGGGGTGTCACCCCGACGACCTCACCGAGGACGATCTCCAGCGGGCGGTCGACAGCCAGATACCCGAAGGCGTCGATCTGGACTGGAAGAAGGACTTCTACCCGGGCACCGACGCTGGCAAGAAGGAACTCGCCAAGGACGTGTGCGCCATGGCCAACACCGCCGGTGGCATGGTCGTCATCGGTGTCGACGACGGCAAGCAGGACCACGCGCACGCCCTCGACCCTTCCGAACCGGCCCCGGGGCGAGGCGAGGAGTGGATCCGCTCGGTTCTCGCTAATTGGGTCCAGCCCGTCGTGCCCCACGTAGGCGTTCGCTCAGTGAAGTCGAGCACCAAGGCCAGCAAGGTTTACTGGCTTCTCACCGTGCCCCCGAGCACGCAGGCCCCGCACGCCGTCGCGGCCCCAGGCAACGACTACAACTTCCGCGTGCACGTGCGACACGGCACCACCACACGGACGCTCGCCGAATCTGAGATCGCCCAGCGCTACCGCGACCGCTTCCAGGCTGCCACTGACGACGTCGACCGCCTGCATCAGGTCGCCACATCCGGCCTGGGCTACCTGTCGACCTACCTGACCAGCACAGAACCTGGGATGCGCCCCAGGGTGACCCACTTCCCGGGCTGGCTCACCGTGGCCGTGGTGCCAAGTGTCCGCGGCGCCTACCCCTTGACCGCCCAAGCCGAACGGGAAGCGGCCTTCGACCGGTTCGCCACCCTCGCCCAGGCAGCGATCACCACCAACGCGCGACCGCAGCGCCCCGTACTGGTCGGCCGACGCCAAGTCCGCTTCGAGGGCATCCCCACCGGCCAGCTCCATCAGGACGGCAGCTTCTTCGCGGCACGGCCGATCAACATCCGAAGCAGTCAACATGACCCCGAAGGCCCCAGGATTCTGTACCACTGCGGCCTGGAGCTCGACCTCGTAACCCTGGTGCAGGCATCGGCAGCCTGGGCAGCGGAGTCCGGAGCGGCAGGCGACCTCATGATCTCAGCAGCACTACACCGCTTCGACGACAGCAACGCGCCGGTGCACCTGCGGGTATCGGAGCACTCCTTCAACGACGGACCCCCGGCGCCGCTCCCACCAACTCCGGCGCAGACCACAGCGAACCTCGCAGCCATCATCAACGACAAACGAGAGGCCGTCGTCACCGCCTGCGCTCTCGCCTCCGACCTGCTGGCCGACATGGGGGCACACCAGCCCAGCGTTCTGACGTCCGATGGGGACATCGTGCTGGCCCGGCTTGGCGACCACCGTCAGTACCTCACGGGCTGGAGTGACTAACAACGAGACGGCAGGCTCTTTCTTCGTCTGAAGGACAGCCGGCCCGACTTGAAACGCGAGCGTGAAACGGAGGCTGCGTTTCACACTGACCTGCTACAACGCCCCAGGGGTGAGCGGAGCGGGCGCGTTTCACTCCCCGTTTCAGGAGCCGAGTCTGTGTGCGGCTGACGACGGCCGGGCCCCGGATCAAGAGGCCAGGGGCCCGGCCGGCGCGGTGGGCGGTCAGTGGTTCGGAGGGCGGTCCGTACTCCTCGATGAGGTCGCAGGTGCACGTGCCGCCCTCGTAGGAGACCGGTGGCTGGTCTCGTGGTTCCGGTTCTGCTGTTCAGCTGATTCCGGCCCTTCCCGGCTGTCGACTAGAGATCACCAAACCCTTTACGCTGCGTGTTCGGCGAGTAACGAGGTGGGGGGCTGATGGTCGATCCGATTGAGACTGAAGCACCGGATGACTCAGGGTCGGTCACGGTACGGCGGTTCGAATACCAGATACACATCTCCGTGCAAGCAGTCCTGGAAATGCTCGCGGGCGGAACGGTCATCCACGTGACCTGTGAGCACATCGAGGACATAACCGTCGCCCGCAGAGGCGACCCCCGGTGCGTCGACGGTGTGTTCTGGGACTTTCAGCAGATCAAAACGAGAGACGCCGTCGAGCCCTGGACGCTCACAGACGTGTTCAAGAGTAAACCCCTCAAGAGCTTGTGGCGCACGCACGGCACCGTGGCGGGCACTGGACTGACCTATCAGCTGACCGCCGGCCTTGAAGGCCATCTCGACCCAGCCGACGATGCACTCGTGGCCCTGTCCAAGGGACAAGGTGGGGACAACGCGGCGTGCCGCAAGCGGATCGCGACGTACCTGAAAGTCGAAGAGGACGCACTCACGGACTTCCTTCCTCTGGTGCGCATCCGGCCGCTGCCTCGACGCGGTGACATCGAACTGCGCAACACGCGGGTCCTGGCCGAACTTGGCCAGGGGCTCACCATGGCGGTGATCGACGCCCTCTACAACGAGTTGCTCCGGCGTACCCGCGATGCCAGCCAAGGCCTCCCCGTAGCCCGGTGGACAGAGCTTTTGGTCCTCGACAGCCCACCCCAGCCCGTGCTGAACAAACGCCTCACCGCAGCGGCGATAGCCGACGTACGACAGCGCCTGACCCGCCCCGATCACGTTCTGCTCGAAGACCTTTCCCAGCAACTGCACGGGCCCGAGACCGCCCTTGTCCGCAAGCTCCGGGCGGGCTCTGCCTCCAAGGAGGTCATCGAGGAGGCACAGATGCTCCGTGCCCACGCTGAGGGCCACCGGTTCAAGGAGCTGGCCATGGGCGCCTGGCCCGGCGACCAGGCCATCGAGACCGATCTCGACCAGCGTCTGCTGCTGCTGGCCCGCCGCACAGGCCGGTCCCACAGAGGGCGGCCCCAGCCCGCGGACGCCATCTTCGACGAACTGCAGCGCATGCTCGATGCCAGCCCCGGCACGTACGACCGCCACCCCCTCTACGCCCAGGACGGCGTGCTCCTGATGGGCAGAGCATGCGCGATCTCCGACGAGTGCAAGTTCGGCTGGGGGAGCGACCGAGATGTCTCCTAGCTCTACCGCGCCCGAATCCGTCGCGCCGGCCACAAGTCCGCCCTCGGCCGATGCCCAAGCCCGCCTGCTGCTCCTCATCGACGTGTTCTCGGAAACCAAAGCGGGCAAGGGCATCGAAGGGCGCATGAAGCTGGCCAAACTCGACTTCCTGCTGCGCTACCCGGACCGCTTCAACACCCTCCTGGCTGTTCGACGGCCCCACGTCGAGACCGGCGAGAACCCGTGGCTGACCGGAACGATCGAGCAGAGGATGATCCGCTACAGGTACGGGCCCTGGGACCCCGCGTATTACGCGCTGCTCGGCGCCCTCACCGGCAAAGGACTCATCGAGCCCAAGCACGAGCATGCCATCGCGACCTACTGCACCACCCAGGCTGGGCATGACGTGGCGCGTGCTCTCGCGGAAAGCGAGAGCTGGCGCCCGGTGCGCGACCGGGCAGTGCTGTTGCGCCGGTACTTCAACCTCACCGGCATCACCTTGAAGAATCTGATCTACGAGACGTTCCCCGACATCGTCGAGGCGGACTGGGGGACCCACCTATGAGACTGCGTATCGAAGAGATCACTCTGGTCGGCACAAGCCGCACGATCCGCTTCGAGCCCGGCATGAACGCGATCGTGGGCTCCATGAGCGGCGGCAAGACCGCCACCGTCAGCTGCCTTCGGGCCCTGCTCGGCGCCGACGTGAGCGTCGTCCCCGAGCTTCGAGGACGGACACTCGCTGGCACCGTGCTGGTCGGAGACCGCCGATTCCGTATCGTCCGGCCCCTGGTCACGACAGCGAACGCCATGGTGGAAATCGCCGAAGTCGAAGGCCGCCGGGAACTGTGGCGCCTGCCCGCAAGCCAGCTCCAAGCCGGGTACGACACGACGTTCCGTGACTGGTGGCGGGACGTGCTGAAGCTGCCTCGACTCCGCGTCCCACGCGCCCCGAACGACGACAGGAGCCCTCTGGTTCCCGTCACCATCAGCGACTACCTCATGTACTGCGTCCTCAGACAGAATGAGATCGACTCCTCCGTCTTCGGAACGCCGGACAACTACTCCAAGAACATCAAGCGTAAGTACGTCTTCGAGATCCTCTACGGCCTTTACGACCCCGAAGCAGCCGGCCTGCGCGACCGCCTGCGCGAAGTCACCACAGAACTGGCTGCCCTCACCGCAGATGCGAACACCCTGGAACGGATCCTCCTGAGCACCGCCTTTGCCTCCCGCGCTCAGCTGGAAGTCGAGCGGCAGGAGACCGAGCGGGAGCTCACCCACGCTCGCCAGGCCGACGTTAATTTCACTGGCAACATCAACCTCACCGAACCGACCACCGTCACGCTCCGCGAACGGATCGCCGAGACGGAAGCAGAGCTCGCCCGGATTGCTGGCGCGGCCGAGGCTGAAGCTGTCTCCGTCACCAATCTCCGTGAACTGCATGGACAGCTCATCGCCCAGAGCCGTCGCCTCACCCGCGCCCTCGTAGCCGAGCGACTCCTCAACGACTTCGAGTTCCACACCTGCCCGCGCTGCGGAGCCGGCGTACCGACTAGAGGTGACGAGCACACCTGCCGCCTCTGTCTCCAGGCCCCACCCAACCTGCCGGCGCCATCTTCCATGGCCGCGGAACAAGACCGGGTCATCGAACAGGTCACTGAGACCGAAGAACTCATCGCGCGCAGTACCCACCGCCTCGCTCAACTCCAGACAGCCCTGGCAACCCAGACCCAGCACCGGACAGAACTCGGTGCCCGATTGGACCGAGCGACCTCCACCTACATCACCGACCAGGCAGACCGCATCCGAAGCATCGCTGCCCAACAAGCCCGACTCGAAGAGCACCTCGCCCGCCTGGACGACGGTCTGGCCCTCCACGACCGGCTGGCAGGACAGGCTGAACGGGTTGCGGAACTCGAACGCGAGCAAGACGACCTCAACAGCAAGATCGACGCCACCCGCCACAGCAACCAGGCCGTCAATGAGCGCCTGCGGAAACTCGACGACGCCTTTGAAGCCGCCCTCCGCAGCTTCGACGCCCCCCGTTTCGACGAGCCAGGCTCGTACATCAACAAGAAGACCTACCTGCCGGTCGTGGACGGCCGCCCCTTCGCTGACCTGCAATCACAAGGTGTCGAGGTGCTCGTCAACGTCGCCCACGTCCTTGCGCACCAACACGTGGCACTCAACGACCACGACATCCCCCTGCCCAATCTCCTGATCATCGACGGCATCAGCAGCAACGTCGGCCATGAAGGTGTCGACCTTGAACGTCTTCGCAAGATGTACGCGAGCCTCCTGCACATCGCCACCGAACACGTTGACCGCCTGCAGATCATCGTTACCGACAACGACTCCCCTCCGATCGAGGGGATCCACCGGGCGCTGGAGCTGTCTGACACAGATCGACTCGTACCTATGCCTGCTGCCGAAGCCGAGGACGAGCAGCCTCCAGACGTGTCAGAGGATGCCGTCGAGTGACGACGACGTACAGAAGGGCCGGGCAAAGACAGCGGGTTCCGTCCTACATCTGAAACGCCGCCTTGAAACGACAGCGTGAGACGGGGAGACGCATTTCACGCTGATCTGCGACAGCGCCCACAAGGGGTAGGCGGAGCGAGCGCGTTTCACGTTGTGTTGCAGGGCGCGCCCGGCGGACGTCGTCGTCGATCGGGACCTGCCTTCACCAACGGCGATCGGTCGCTGAGGCTCTGCACGAGTTCCCGGGTCCGTGCTGGGCCCGGGAACTCGTGGCGGTGGGGGAGTGGGGGTTAGAGGTTGTCCCGGTAGCTTTCGCGTTTGGATGGGGGCCCGTACCGTTCGATGGACCGGCATGAGCAGTTCGCTCCCTCGAAGAGTTCCTCCTCGCACTCCTCGTGGTGCTCCCGCTCGGACCGCGGCTGCCCGGCCACCGGCGCGGTGGTCTCCGAGGCGGGCGGCGCGGGGGCGGCCGCGATGGCCGGTGGCGGTCCGGCCCAGTCCACGCCCAGCGCGGCGAGGGCCGCGAGCTGATCGGCCTCCAGCCGGTCCCTTCTCGATTTGGTGTTCGATACCCATACGCCGAGCTTGATGGATACCGGCTCGGTCTCCCCGTCGACGGTGATCTCGACGACCGCGCCGCGGGGCACCGGCCGGTCGGCGCCTTCCTGCTCGACCCACTGTGTGAGGGCCGCGAGACCTCGCTGGAATGCCTCCTGCGCCCTGCTCGGGCCCTTGCCCGGCCTCTTGGTCGTACGGGGTGCTGCCGGGGCGGGAGAGGTGGGCTCAACGACGGGAATGCCCAGCGCGGCGAGCCGCTCCCGCTGTTCGGGCATCAGCTGTGCCTGGACGCCCGCGTTCTGCTGTTTCCACCTCCAGGCCCCGATGTCATCACCGTCCATGACCACGCCCGGGGCGATGTACGGGAGCACCCCGTCGGCGTCGACCAGGTCGGCGAGCACGCGGTAGTGCCGCTGCCAGTTCAGCGACCACGGGCAGTTCCAGTCCTCGTCGATCGCCGACAGCTGCGCCGCCCGTTCCGCCACACGCTTGGGGTCTTTGCCGAGCCCGCCCTTGCGGCGGAGGTTGGCGAGGTGTTGCCCGATGGGCACCGTCGTCTCGCCCTCGTCCCACACGGCGTCCTGTCGGGGTGCGAGGTGCCCGGTGGCCTTCCGGTAGGACCTCAGGGCGGCGAGTTTGTTCTCCCAGGCTTCCTCGCCGGGCTCCCAGACCATCCCGGCCTCCGGCGCGTCCAGCAGCGTCTTGCGCCGTTCCTCCAGCTCACCCGCCCGCAGCGCCTTCCGCTGCTGGTGCACCCATCGGCCGAGCGGGAAGTCCTTCGTGACGCCGACCTCGACCTCGACGTCATACGGGACGGCGTAGAGGCCGGTGATCTCGTTCTCCCTCCGCCACCGCAGCAGGGCCTGGTAGCCCTCCAGCCACACCAGGGACTCCGGCCGGTAGACCCGGGTACGCAGGAACGCCGCGATCGTCGCCGCGTCGCGCGGAGAGGAGAAGTGGAGCAGGGCCGCTTCGGCGGCGGCCTGCGTGTCGTCATCCTCCTGGTCCTCGCTGTCACCCTCGCCGCCGGCCCCGACGATCCGCCCGTCCTCGTCACGCTTGACGTGGACCTTGCGCTTCCCGCTCGTGAGCGCCCGGGAAGCGAGCTGTTCGACCAGACGTTCGTCATGCGAACGCAATCCCTGAAGGACGGCTACAAGGGGGCGGAACGAGGCGCTGGCGACCATGTCGATGGGGTCCTCGTTCGGCTCCAGGAACACCGGCACGATGATGCGGGCGACCTTCGTGGAGCCGTCCTTGTTGAGGCGGAGCGCGCGGCCGATGTTCTGGACGATCTCCACCTGGGAGCCTCGGGTGTCCGCGAAGCAGATCGAGTCGACTCCCCGTTCGCCGGTGATGTCCACGCCTTCCCCCAGCACGCGAACGGACGCGAGGAAGGCGCGGTGGACCCGGCGCCCGTCCGCGTCGATGCCGTTGGCGAACTGGCGCAGGACCTCACGGCGCTCGCTGACGAGGTGGTCGCCGCACAGCCATGCCGACCACACGCGGTCCGGGGGTACGTGGCGGCCGGCTTCCAGCTCGTAGAACTCCGCGTCGATCGACGACTTCGGCAGCCGGTCGGCGGCGGCCAGGTCGGCGTCGGACGCGTCGTTCAGGTACAAGGCGGCAGCGGTGTCGGGGAGCTTGTCCGCGAACGCGCGGGCTTCTTCGACCTTCTGGTGGAACGTCATGACCGTACGCAGGTTGTACGCCGCCGCGTGTTCCAGAAGTGCGGTCTGCAACAGGGCCAGGCGCCGGCCGCGCCGTGCTTCCTCCGATTCCCCGGCCACGGGGGAGGGGTCGCGGATCTCCAGGACGTCGATCTCGAACCCGGCGAGGATCTCCCGCTCGATCGCCTCCGAGAGCCCGAGCTCCGCGAGCCACGCGCCGTACGTCCCGTCCGGGTCGTCGGCCATCGTCGCGATCTCCGCCTGCTCCCCGTCGCTGCCCTTCTGCGGGCGGGGAGCGGCGAGGATGCGCGGGGTCGCGGTCAGGTAGAGCCGGAAGTCCGCCGGGATCCGCTGATTGTCGTGGATCGCCGCCCACGGCCGCGCCAGCTCACCAGCCGTTCCGTGAGCCTCGTCGACGATCGCGAGGTCGAACGGGTCCATCCGCTGGCCGTACAGCCGCTCCCCGCCCGCGAGAGCGGCTTCCAGTGGCCCGCGGACCTTTCCCTGGCCCGTGGTTGCGGTGATGTCCTCGCGGTCCACGAGGGAGGCGTACGTGGCGAGCACGACCACGGGCCCGGTCCCGGCCCACAGGGCGAGCTGGATCGGGTTCGTGGTGGTCCGCACTCCCAGCGAGCCCAGCACCGCATCGCTGTCCAGCGAGCACACCGCGACCATCGGCGCCCGGTGGCCCACCGCCCGCCACGCCTGGGCGGTCTGCGCGAGCAGGTCCAGGGTGGGCACGGTGACGAGGATCCGGCCGTCCGCGAACGACTCCAGTGCGCATGCGGCGGCCGTGATCGTCTTGCCGGAGCCGGTCGCGGACACGATCGTGCCCCGGGCACCCTGCGGGGGCACAGATGATCTTGCGGGCAATCCCACCCATTTTCGGAACGCTGATTTCTGATCGATCTGGTGCGAGCGCAGGATAATTCGCATCCTATGTGTCCTCTTCGGTAGGGCTGACACCTTTCGGCCCTGCTTTCTCCAGGTACTGACGGATTACTTTCGTCACCAAGTCACCCCTATGAATCTTGAGCTCAAAGGCGCGGTGCTCCAACGCCTTGCGCTCAGCGTCAGTCAAGCAAATCTCTACAATGCTCCAATCCTTGTGTTTATATGCGCAGCAAATCTTTCTGGTGCAAGAATCGAATGGATAGTCCAGCTGTTCGGGGCTCTTCCATGGAGCGTAGGGGTACGTGGCGAGTTCCCCTTTACACGAAGCGACCAGCTCCAATACCTCAAGCTGATTACGCGACCGCGGCCTCGTTCCGTAGTGATGCCGGAACCATTCGCGCCGAGAATAGTCGCGTATCTCATCCTGCGTGCTTCTAACGCGGTCCATCAAACCGTTACAAACGCCGAGGGGAAGCTTTTTCATACCACGGTAAGCTTTGGGCTGAGAATAGGCCATTTTCATATCAATGACCCAATCTTGCGCAGT
Source organism: Streptomyces rubiginosohelvolus (assembly GCF_014649875.1). Lineage (GTDB taxonomy): Bacteria > Actinomycetota > Actinomycetes > Streptomycetales > Streptomycetaceae > Streptomyces > Streptomyces rubiginosohelvolus. Next base: position 63,751 of record NZ_BMTW01000024.1, read on the forward strand.
TTTCTTGTTCTTCCTTCGATTGCAAGAGGAGCACGCCGGGAGATAGTTCCACCAGATGTCTGCTCCTCCATCAGCCACAGGTTCCTGATGGTCTATGGTCACGGATGATGAGGCTGAACAGAAAACACACAGTCCTTGATGAGCCGTCAGTACCATCAGCTGAACCCAAGACGGCTGGTTCGCAGGAAGTCGCTTACCCCTCGTCACCTGATCAAGCATTAGCCCCACCCTCGAACGCGTCCCATATTTCCGCCAACAATACATGCTGCATCAATCCTGACGCATGCCCTACACTGGAACTCACACGAACGAGCACCCCCCACCCCCGTAGCCAGCCCGGCCCGCCCCGGCGGGCCGAAGGCCTTGGAGGCGCAGCCGGAGGGGCCGTTGGGCGGGGGAGCGCAGCGGGCCGGCCCAACCCGGTGCGGGGCGAAGCGGAGAACCGGTCACGCCTTGCGCAGCAAGGCCCGTCCTGGGAGCGCAGCGGACAGGACGTCACCACCCGGACGCAGTCCGGGTGGTGAGCACCTCGCGCAGCGAGGTGCAGCGCGAACCGCGGAGCGGGAGCGCAACCACCGGGCGCAGCC
>NZ_BMTW01000025.1 GCF_014649875.1 Streptomyces rubiginosohelvolus
GCGAAACGCCGGTCACCGGTCGCGTCGGGCACGTACTTCACACAGACAACGATCCTCAAGCTCACGCCGGCTCTCCTGCCTACCTGGGTGTGGTCCCACCTGGGTGTCATTCGTACTGATGAAGAGACTATGGCACTCAGTACCCTCTGTAAAGGTACCCAGTGCCAAAGTGCCTCTTCCGGTGCTACGTTTCGCCGCATGAGCGAGGCGCGAGGACCCGAGAAGAAGGCACCCATGCGGGAGGTGCTGGCGCAGGCCGCCTTCCAGCTGTTCCTGGAGCGGGGCTTCGAGCGGACGACCGTGGACGACATCGTGGCGCGGGCCGGTGTGGGCCGGCGTTCGTTCTTCCGCTACTTCCCGTCGAAGGAGGACGCGGTCTTCCCGGACCATGAGCGCTGCCTCGCCGAGATGACCGAATTCCTGGCCGTCGCCGACGACGGCGATCCGGTCGGCGCGGTGTCCGACGCGGCGCGCATCGTGCTGCGGATGTACGCGGCCAACCCCGAGTTCTCCGTGCAGCGCTACCGGCTCACCCGGGAGGTGCCCGGACTGCGGACGTACGAGCTGTCCGTGGTGCGCCGCTACGAGCAGACCCTCGCCGGTCATCTGCGGAGCCGGTTCGGTGAGGACGGTGACGGGGCGCTGCGGGCCGAGGTGGTCGCCGCGTCCGTGGTCGCCGCGCACAACAACGGGCTGCGGCTGTGGCTGCGTTCGGGCGGGGAGGGGGACCCCGAGGTGGCGGTCGACCATGCGCTCGCCCTGGTGCGCGAGGTGTGGGGGCGGCCCACTGCCTCCACCGCCCCGGCTGCCCCCGGGGCCTCTGCTGTCCCCGCCGTCCCCCTTGCTGTCTCCGGTGGCGGTGACGGCGACGGTGAAGTGGTCGTGATGGTCGCGCGGAAGGGCACTCCGATGTGGCGCGTCGTGCAGCAGATCGAGGCGGCCGTCGGCGAGAACTGAGTACCAATGGGCACTCAGTGCCTTTACTCTCCGGCACTGAGTGCCATATGGTGCGGACGCGCCGGCAGTGCAGGTGCGGCGTGTCCGAGTCGAGCGCAGGGGGTCGAGCCGTGTCCCAGACAGCAATGGGTACCGTCCAGAAGGCGCACGAGGAGTGCGGCCTTGCCTACCACCGCTGCCGCTGGTGCGGCACCGCCTCCTTCCGGCGGCTGCTGTGCCCGGTGTGCGCGTCCAGCGAACTGGAGCCCGAACGCACCACCGGCCACGGCGTGGTCGTCCGGACCGCCGTGATCCACCGCTACACCGAGGCGGCGCGCAACGAGTCCCTGGTCCGGTTCTCCGAAGGCTTCGTCTTCCGCTGCCGGATCGTGGGGGCGGCCCCGCACCTGGTGACGGTCGGGGCACGCGTACGGCCCGTCTCCGGGGACGAGCCGGAGACGGGCGAGGTGGTGCTGGAGCTCTGCGAGCCGCCCGCGCGGCAGCAGGAGTGGATCTGAACGGACCCGGCCGCCGAGTGGGCGGTCAGTCGAGCCGGTTGACCAGTTCGGACGCCAACGGGGCGGACGAGGCAGGATTCTGACCGGTGATCAGGTTCCGGTCGGTGATGATGAACGGCGCCCAGGGCTCACCCTCCTGGAACTCCGCGCCCGCCGCCACCAGCCGGTCCTGGAGCAGCCACTTGGCTTTCTCCGCGAGGCCCGCCTGGGTCTCCTCCGTGTTGGTGAAGCCGGTCAGCCGGTACCCGGCGAACGCGTTCGCACCGTCGGGGCCGGTCGCGGCCAGCAGCGCCGCCGGACCGTGGCAGACCACGCCCAGCGGCTTGCCCGAGGCGAGGGCGGCGGTGAGCAGCCGGCCGGAGGCCTCGTTCACCGCGAGGTCCTCCATCGGGCCGTGGCCGCCGGGGTAGAACACCGCGTCGTACGCGTCCAGGTCCACGTCCTCCAGCGCGACGGGATGCCGCAGCTCCTCGAACGCGTCCAGCGCCGACGCGACCCGGTCGGCGCCTTCCTGGCCGCCGTTGAACTCCGGCGCCAGGCTGCCGCGGTCCACGGTCGGGACGACGCCGCCCGGGGTGGCGACGACCACCTCGTGCCCTGCGGCGGTGAGGGTCTCGTACGGGGTCACGGCCTCCTCGGCCCAGAAACCCGTGGGGTGCTTCGTGCCGTCCGCCAGGGTCCAGTGGTCCGCGCCGGTCACCACGAAAAGGATCTTTGCCATGTCGTACGTCTCCGTAGATCAGAGGGGTGTCGAGGGAGTCGGTCAGAGGGCTCGGGAAGTGCTTGCCTGTGCGACCGTAGGCCGGATCACCCATAGGTTTCCAATAGGCTGGCAGCTATGAGAAATAAGGATCCCGATGGGTACGCCGGGCTGGGCCGTCCGGCGGACGCGCCCCCGGGGCCGGCCGATCTGAATCTGCTGCGGACCTTTCTCGCCGTGCACCGGTCGGGCTCCTTCACCGCCGCCGCCCGGCTGCTCGGCCTCTCCCAGCCGACCGTCACCGCCCAGATGCGCTCCCTGGAGCGGCAGGTGGGCCGGGAACTGTTCGAACGCCTGCCGCGCGGGGTCGCCCCCTCGCCGTACGCGGACGAGCTGGCGGCCCGCGTCGTCGACCCGCTGGACGCCCTCGCCGAGGTCACGGGCGATACGGTCCCGGCCGGGGAACGCCCGGCCGACCCCGTCCACCTGGCGGGCCCCGCCGAGCTGATGTGCCTGCGGGCGCTGCCCGCGCTGGCTCCGCTCGTCGCGGACGGGCTGCTGCTGCGCGCCGCGACCGGGCTCACCGATCCGCTCCTGGACGAGCTGCGGGCGGGCCGCCACGACCTGGTCATCGCGACCGCCCGGCCGCGCGGCCGGGCGCTGTCCGCGGTCCCGTTGATGGATGAGGAGTTCGTGCTGACGGCCGCCCCGCACTGGGCCGCCCGGACCGGGGGACCGGAGAACCTCGCCGCCCGGGGGCCGGGCGTGCTGCACGGCCTGCCCCTCGTGACGTACGCCGAGGATCTGCCCATCGCCCGCCGCTACTGGCGCCACGTCTTCGGCCGCCGCCTCGACTGCCGGGCCGCCGTCACCGTGCCCGACCTGCGCGGGGTGCTTTCCGCCGTGGTGGCCGGGGCGGGCTTCTCGGTGCTGCCGCGCTATCTCTGCGCGGACGAACTGGCCTCGGGCGCCCTCGTCGAGCTGTACGCCCCCGAGGACCCGCCGATCAACACCGCGTACCTCGTGCAGCGCCCCGGTTCCGCCGTCAACCCTCAGGTGGCGCGGGTGCGCGATCTGCTGGTCGAGGCCGCCCGCGCCTGGTGAGCGGCGGCTGCTCCCCGGACTGCTGCTCCTCGGAATGCCGCTCCCCGGACTGCTGCTCCCCGGGCCCGGTGCGCGGCGCCCGGTCGGCGACGGTGAAGAGGGCGTGCAGCAGGACCGCCGCCAGGGTTCCCGCGACGACCCCGGACCCCAGGAGCGTACGGATCCAGCCGGGGAAACCGTCGTACAGCGTGGGGGCGACGATCGGCAGGAGCCCCACGGCCAGCGCGAGCGCCGCGATCATCGAGTGGCCCCGCCCGGCCAGTTCGGACCGGGCGAGCATCTGGACGCCCATGACGGCGATGACCGCGTACACGACCAGCGCGGATCCCCCGACCACGGCGGGCGGCAGACCGGCGACCGCACGCGAGAGCGGGGAGAGGAGCCCCACGGCGACGAGGAGGCCACCGGCCGCCGCCGTCACGAAGCGGCTGCGGACCCCGGTCAGCCGGCTGATCCCGATGTTCTCGGAGCTGGTCACCATCAGCGACGCCCCCAACGTCCCGGCGAAGAGCGACATCAACGCGTCGGCGCGGGCGACCCTCGGCACGTCCCGGCCGGGGTCGGGCTTCCGCCCCGAGGTCTCGCTGTTCAGGACGGTCTGGCCGGTGATCTCGGCGAGCGTACTGAGGCTGAAGACCAGCAGGGGCAGCGCGGCGAGGACGTCGAACCGCGGTGTCCCGTACGGGAAGAGATCCGGGAGCGAGAAGCCGCTGCCCGGGGCCGGGCTGAACGTGCCGAGCCCGCTGACGACCGCGATCGCTGTGCCCGCCACCATGCCGATGAGCACCGCGCTCTGCCGCCACACCCCGCGCAGGAAGAGATACGCCGCCAGCGTGACCGCCACCGTGGCGCCCGCCAGGACGACCGAGCCCCGCGCCGTCTGCCCGGTCGGCCCGGTGATCAGCTGCGCGGCCACCCGGACCATGGCGATCCCGATCAGCAGGACCGTCACGCCCATCACCAGGGGTGGGAAGAGCCGCACGATCCGGCCGTACAGCGGAACCACGGCCAGCAGCAGGGCGGCTGCCAGGAGCACCGAGCCACTCGCCACCGCCGGGCCGTGATCGGCGGAGATCTGGATGAACAGCGCGGTGGCGGCCCCGCCCGGCAGCATGATGAACGGCAGCCGCGCCCCGACGTTCCCGACGCCGAGCGACTGGAGCAGCGATCCCGCCCCGCACAGGACCAGCACCGCGCTGAGTACCGAAGCCGTCTCCGCCGGGCTCAGGTGCAGGGCGGTGGCCGTGAGGAAGACGGTCGACACGGGAGCGGCGGCCATCGCCAGGACGTGCTGGAGTGCCAGGGGGACCAGCCGCCCGAGCGGAACCCGTTCGTCGACGGGCGCCATCGGCGCCGTCACCGTCCGGCCTCCAGCCAGGGCAGCTCGTCGGCCGCGTAACGGTAGGCCCGGAACACCGCGTTCGGCTCGGCCGGGAACAGACCGCGCACCTCGGCCTCCTCGTAGCCGCCGAAGTACGGGACGACGTACTCCCACACCAGGAGCCCGTCGGCGGTGACCTCGAAGAGCCGTCCGGCGGGGGAGTCGGTGACCAACGTGTTGCCGTTCGGGAGGCGTTGGGCCGATCCCATGAACGGTGCGAAGAAGGACTCCCGGGCGGGATCGTGGTACTCCCACGCGACGGTCCCGGCCCGGTCGATCTCGATCACGCGCGAGTACGGCACGTCGTGCCCCGGGCGGAAGACGCCGTTGTCGAAGACGAGGAAGTTGCCGTTCCGCAGCTCGGTGGGATGGTGCTGCTGCGAGACGGCGCCGGGCGCCGTGCGCCACAGGACCTCGCCCGTCGCGCGGCTGATCACGACGACCGCCGAGACGCTGCGCAGGCTCGCCAGGATGTTGCCGTCCGCGAGGGGCGTGACCGAGTTGATCAGCGGCCAGTGCTCCCGGGCGTAGTCCGGGTGCAGGGCGAAGGCCTCCCGGTCGAGGTGGTCGGCCGCGCGCCACGACCACACCTCGTTCCCCTCGGCGTCGACCTCCTTGATGGTGTCCGCCCACACGACGCCGCCCGCGGCCTCCGAGCCGGGCACCCCGCCGCGTACCCCGGCCGCCTCCGGGCCGGTGAGGGGCTCCAGCGCGGTGTAGAGGATTCCGCCGTCGTCCAGGTGGTGGGCGTCGTGGTGCTGGAGCGGGTCGCGGTGCTCGCGCAGGACCGTGCCGTCGGGGGCGTACACGCCGAGGACCCCGCCGCGGTACTTGTGCCACATCGGGAAGAGCGCCTTCTCGCCGGGCAGGACGCCGTTGTACGCGAGATTCCCGCCGGGGAGGATGCGGGCGTGCCGGCCCGGGCGGTACGGCAGCCGCCAGGTGTGCACGTCCTCGCCGCGCAGATCGATCAGATGGACCGCGCCGCCGCCGGTGAGCGGGGCGAAGAGCGTGTAGCCCGCGAAGGCCCGTTCGGCGTCGAGAGCGATGAGACCGGTGCCGCGGCGGCGGCGCTGATTCTGGTCGACGGTGGACACAACAACCTCGCTTCAGAGGATCAAAGTTTCTTTGATGAAGTCGAACTCCTTTGAAGCTAGGGGTGGAGTGTGTCAGCGGTGTGACGGGCGTACGAAACCTCCCGCGCCCCTGCGTAAGGTGGCTGCTCCCGGGGAGGAGACACGATCATGAGCGGTACGCGGCCGGACGGCGACGAGCGGGCGGGGTCCGGTGAGCCGGGTGCCGGACTCGGCAACGCTGTGCGCCGGCGGCGGCGCGCCCTCGATCTGACGCTGGCCGCGGTCGCCGAACGCAGCGGCCTCTCGGTGCCCTTCCTCAGCCAGATCGAGAACGAGCGCGCGCGGCCCAGCATGCGCTCCCTCCAGCGCATCGCCGACGGCCTGCGGACGACAGCGGTCGAACTCCTCGCCGCCTCCAGCGCCGCGGACCGGTCCGTCGACGTCGTCCGCGCCAAGGACGACTCGGGTCTCGCCACCGACACGGGGGTGCGCCCGCTGGTCCGGGGCAGTCACCAGATGCATGCGCTGGAATTCACCGGGGCCCAGCACGCGGACCGCGAATTCCTGCACGGGAACGACGAGTTGATGTACGTCGCGGACGGCGCCGCCGAGGTCGAGGCGGACGGCCGCACCTTCCGTCTCGAGCGCGGCGACACGCTCTACCTCACCGGCGGGGTGCGGCACCGCTGGCGTGCGGCCGGCCCCGACACCCGTGTCCTCCTGGTCTCGGTCTCCGGCCACGGGCCCGGAAGCTGAGGACCGGCGGCATGGGCGGGAGGACGCGGTGTACCAGCCGTAGGTCGGCCTACGGGCGGGGGCGGGTGGCGGTGTCGAGGTAGAAGGCGTCGATGCTCTGGACGGCCTGCTCGAATTCGTCGAGGTTGACGGGCTTGGTCACATAGGCGTTGGCGTGGCTGGTGTACGCGCCGGTGACGTCGTCCGGGGCGTTCGACGTGGTGAGGACGACGACGGGGATGGCCTGGAGGTTTTCGTCGGTCTTGAGGACCTTCAGCAGGTCGTGGCCGTTCATGCGGGGCATGTTCAGGTCGAGGACGATGAGGTCGGGCCGTACCGAGCCGGGGGCGCGGAGGTGCTCCAGGGCGGCGACTCCGTCGGTGACCTGCACCAGGTTGCGGGTCCCGCGCTCGGAGAGGGCTTCTTCGATGAGCATGGCGTCGGCCATGTCGTCCTCGACGAGCAGGACGTCGAAGGGGCGGGCGGGAGTGGTCATCGTCGGTTGCTCCGTGGGTCTTTCGCTCGAGTGGTGGAAGAGTCCCGGCCAGCGGCGCCGGGCGCCTTGGCGGGTCATGTCGCAGGCAGCGCCGATCTGCGGGTAGCCGGCACCCGCGCGGGCGGCGTCCGTGGCTGCTTGCCGTTGAAGCCTCTCCGTAGCCTGCTGAAGCTGGTCCAGTACGTGGAGCAACGCCAGCGGATACGCCGGGTCGCCGGTTGCGGGAGGCGTCGGCGCTTCCTGCAGTCGGCGGGCAAGGCGCTGCGCGAGATCGCTGATGCTCGCGTCCGCGATGGCGGCGGTCTCCTCAGGTGTGGTCCGCAATAGGAAGTTCTCGCCGGGCATACCCGGCACTGTAGGCCCCGGAGCTCTCTCACGACAACATGTGTTGTCGCGAGGGGTCTAGAGTGTGCTGGCCGCATTCCACTCGGGCGGCTTCCCCAGCGAGGAGCGCTCAGGATGACCGGCGACATACAGCAACCGCGCAAGCGAAGACTGTCCTCGTGGACGACCCGGCGCTTGCTCCGCGCAGGCGTCGCCGCGTCCCTGGTGGTGCTGACCCTGCTCGGGCTGACGGGAGCCTGGGTCCTCGGGCGGACCCAGTCGATCAGCAACAATCTGACGGACGTACGGTCTCCCTCACTGTCCACCGCGTTCCGTCTGGAAACGGCCCTGGTCAACCAGGAAACCGGCATCCGCGGCTACGGCCTGACCGGCATGGCCGACTTCCTGGCCCCCTACCGGCAGGGACTCGCGGACCAGAAAGCGCATGTCCGGTCGCTCGGAGAGCTGCTCCACGGCGATCCCGCCCGGACGAAAGACCTCGAAGAGGTCCAGGCGGCCGTCGGCAGGTGGCAGGAGGGAATCGCCGAGCCCGTCGCCGCCGAACCGCCCGGCGCACCCTCCGCGCAGGCCGCGGAGCGGCTGGCCGAAGGCAAAGCAGCCTTCGACCAGGTGCGCCACGCCCTGGAGAGCCAGCAGGAGAGGCTGCGCGCGGACCGCGTCCGGGCCAGGGCAGACCTGCAGTCCACGATGATCCTGCGGAACTGGGTGTTCGGCACCATCGCCCTGGTCATCGTCGTTCTGGCGGCCCTCGTCTTCGAAGGGCTGCGCCGCGGCATCAACCGGCCACTGGAGCAGTTGGGAGCCGACGCCCGCACCATCGCCGCCGGCGACTTCAGCCATCCCATCACCCCCACGGGCCCTGCCGACCTGCGCCGTCTGAGCGGCGAGATCGAGTCGATGCGTCGCCGCCTCCTACGGGAACTGGCCTTCACCGAAGAGGCCCGGCAGCGTCTGGACGCGCAGGCCGCGGATCTCCAGCGCTCCAACGCCGAACTCGAACAGTTCGCGTACGTGGCCTCCCACGACCTCCAGGAACCGCTGCGCAAGGTGTCCAGCTTCACCCAGCTCCTGCAACGCCGCTACGGAGGCCAACTCGACGAGCGAGCCGACCAGTACATCGGCTTCGCGGTCGACGGAGCCAACCGCATGCAGACCCTCATCAGCGATCTGCTCAACTTCTCCCGCGTGGGCCGTGTGCACAACGCCCACCAGAGCATCGACCTGGACACGGTGCTGGAGGAGACGCTGTCGGCGCTGAGCGTGGCCGTCGAGGAGACCGGGGCGAAGATCACGCACGACCCCCTGCCGACCCTGGTCGCCGATCCCAGCCAGATGGTCATGCTCTGGCAGAACCTGATCGGCAACGCCGTCAAGTTCCGCCGCCCCGACGGAACCCCGCGGATCCACATCACGGCAGCCGAGGAGGCCGGGCTGTGGCGGTTCACCGTCACCGACAACGGCATCGGCATCCCACCCGAGTACGCCGAGAAGATCTTCGTCATCTTCCAGCGGCTCCACACCAAGGAGACCTACAGCGGCAGCGGCATAGGCCTGGCGATGTGCAAGAAGATCGTCGAGTTCCACGGCGGGACCATCACCATCGACCCGGACTACCGCGAGGGAGCCCGCGTCACCTTCACCCTGGCCCCCGAACCGCCGCAGCTCCCCACCCCGTCGGCCACACCGGAGGACGCGCGAGCAGAGGCGGAGCAGGCGCGATGAGCACCGCTGGGGAACCTGTTCCTGATGCGCCCTCCGGCCCGTCCCACTACCGCATTCTCCTGATCGAGGACGATCCGGGCGACGTTCTGCTCGTCGAGGAACTCCTCCACGTCACCGGACTCCGCTTCGAGCTGACCACCCGCACCACCCTGGCCGAAGCCCGCGCCGAACTGCTCTCCAGCCGGGCCGACTGCATCCTCCTCGATCTGCACTTGCCGGATGTGTCGGGCATCGACGCCCTCACCACCGTGCGAAACCTTGCCCCGCACACCGCCGTGATCGTCCTCACCGGCCTGCCCGAGGCCCAGGCAGGCACCGAGGCGATGGCGGCCGGTGCCCAGGACTACCTGGTCAAGGGCAAGGTCGACGCCGACCTCCTGGACCGGACGGTGCGCTACGCCGTCTATCGCAGCCATACCGAACGGGTGAGCGCCGAGGTCCAGGCAGCACGGCAGCGTGCGGAGGAGAACGCCCGCCTGGAACGCGGCCTCCTGCCGCAGCCCATCCTCGACACCTCCTCGGTGAGAGTGACCTCCCGCTATCTGCCCGGTGCCGCACTGGCGCTGCTGGGCGGGGACTTCCTCGACGTGGTCGAGGGCGACGACGGCCTGCTCCACGCGGTCGTGGGCGATGTCAGCGGCCACGGCCCCGACGCCGCCGCGCTCGGTGTCTTCCTGCGCATCGCCTGGCGCTCTCTCGTGCTGGGCGGGCACCGCGGCAAGGATCTGCTCCACCTCATGGAGCGCATCCTGGTCGCCGAGCGAGGCAGCCACGCCCTGTTCGCCACGTGCACCATCCTCACCCTGGATCAGCACGCCGGCACGATCATTCTCCATCTCGTCGGCCACCATGAGCCGCTGCTGACCACCGTGCAGGGAACCCGGGAAGTGTCCGCGGCTCACGGCATGGCGCTCGGGATCGTCCCCGGCCTTCGCTCCTGGCCCTCCACCACCGTCCCCCTCCCGGCCAGTGGGGCTCTGACCCTCTACACCGACGGGCTCACCGAAGGTCACAGCGGCGCGGACGACGACCGGCTCGGCGTCGAAGGACTCCTCACCCTGATCGGGAACCTGCCACCGGCAGACCCGGCCGCCCATGTCGACCGGCTCATCACGGAGACCCACCGGCTGAACGCCGGACGCCACTCCGACGACCTGGCCGTCCTCCGGCTGGACTGGGGCGAGCCGACATCCCTCTCCTGACGCCCGGACAGCTCGGTGCCGCCACGAGAGGGGCCGCACGCCGAGGCCTTAGTCATCACCGTCGCCCTCGCCGCGGCGGTGTCCTCGGTCGTCCCGGCATCGGCAGGGGCCTGGGCCGCCGCCCCGTCATCCGACCGGACCTCCCAGGAGAGTTCGGGACCGGGACAGGCCGGGCAGCGGGCGGCCGTGGACGGTGGTCTGGCGGTCGTCGGCCTGACCACCGGTCAGCGGCTGGTGGAGTTCCGTACCGGTGAGCCCTCCAGGCCGTGGCAGCTGGGCAAGGTCAGCGGCCTCAAGAAGGACACCAAACTGGTCGGCATCGACTTCCGGGTGCAGAACACCAAGCTGTACGGGGTCGGCGACAAGGGCGGCATCTACACCCTGAACACCCGCAACGCCAAGGCGGCCAAGGTGTCGCAGCTGACCGTCGCCCTGTCCGGCACGTTCTTCGGGGTCGACTTCAACCCGGCCGCGAACCGCCTGCGAGTCATCAGCGACACCGGCCAGAACCTGCGCCACAACATCGACGACCCGGCGGCCCCCCGTACCACCACCGTCGACACCCCGCTCACCAACCCGACGACACCCCCCTCGACGGCCAAGGGGGTAACCGGTGCGGCGTACACGAACAACGACCTCAACGCCGAGACCGCGACGTCCCTCTTCGACATCGACACGACGAACGACCGTGTCTCGCTCCAGTCGCCCGCCAACTCCGGCACCCTCGCCCCCACCGGGAACCTCGGCGTCAACGCCGGTCCGAACGCCGGATTCGACATCTACTTCTCCCACCGGACGCGGACCAACCACGGCTTCGCCGCACTCAGCGTCAACGGGGCCTACCGCTTCTACGACGTCAACATCCTCACCGGACAGGCGGTGGGCGTAGGCGCCTTCCCCAAGGCTCACCAGGTCACCGACGTGGCTCTGCCGCTGAACCAGAGCTGACGTGCTCGCACCATGAGCACGCGTCACAGGGCTGGTCGAGGGCCCCGAGTCGGTGTGGATGACTCGGGGCCCGGCCCGTTCGGGGTCTGTCGCGTGGTGCGCGGGGTGTGCGTCAGCTCTTGGGCATGAGGACGGTGTCGACGATGTAGACGGTGGCGTTGGCGGTGGGGACGTTGCCGCAGACGACCTTGGAGGTGTCGTTGACGGTGTAGTTCTCGCCGGAGCCCTTGGTGGTGAGGGCGGACTTCTGGAGGGTGTCGTAGGTGCCGCTCTCCAGCTGCGTGGGGGAGAGCTTCTCGCCGACGACGTGGTAGGTGAGGATGTTGGTGAGCATCTCCTTGTCGGCCAGGACCTTGTCGAGGTCGGCCTTGGGGATCTTGGCGAAGGCGTCGTTGGTCGGCGCGAACACGGTGATGTTCTGGGCGTTGTTGAGCGTGTCGACGAGGCCGGCCTTCTTCACCGCGGTGACCAGGGTGGACAGGGCGGGGTTGTTCGAGGCGGCGGTGGCGACCGGGTCCTGGGCCATGCCGTCGAAGGAGCCCGCACCGTCCTTCGGGACGGTGGCGCATGCCGGACCGAACGGGCCGTCCGCGGGGGTGCCCTCGGCCGGCGCGCTCGACTTCTCCTCCGCGGGGGCGGAGCTGGAGGACTTGTCGGCGGCGGCGTCGGAGGAGCTGTCGTCCCCGCCGCAGGCGGTCAGCGTCAGCGGGAGGACGGCGGCGGCGGTGAGGGCGAGGGCGGCGCGGCGGTAGCGGAAGGCAGTCACGAGATATCTCCAGCGTGTTCGATTGGTAGCGCTGCGTGTTCGCCGGGGGGTGTGGTTCGGCGACCGGGTGGTGATGTTCCGCAGTGCTGATGTCGGGTCAGGTGTCGCCCCGGTGCGGGGCGACTCGGGTCAGAGCGCTCGTCCGCGAAGCGGGTCGCGGGCGACGTCCGCTGTGGGGCGGATCGGTTGTGCTGCTCTGATCGTCATGTCTGCTATCCGGAGCCGCCGCGCGGTCGGATTGGTCCGCGAGGAAGAAACTTCATCCGGCCGCGCCCCGGGGTCTGTCGATCTGCCCGGAGATTGGCCCGACCGGGTGGTGTGCCGGGATCGACCAATCCGGCGTCCTGGCGGTGGCGAATACCCGATGTGAGCGGCTGTCAGGAGGAGGCGCCGCGCACGACGAGGTTCCCCGGCGGCTGCGGGGAACCTCACCTCGCTCCCCGCGGTGGAAGGCCCGCGGCGAGCAGCTGTTGTGGGGCGCCACTCTCCTGGGCGCCCCACGACAGACCGGCCGTTTCCCAGGTGATGTGGCGAAGGCCGGCGTGGTCCAGGGTGCGGTGGACCTCGACCGTGGGGAACGTGTCCTTGAGGCAGAGGGCGGTGCGGTCGACGGTGAAGGCCGCTGTGCTGCAACCCCCGGATTCTCGCAGCCCCCGGATTCTTCCCGCGCTCGATCGTGTGCCGCTCGGCGTGCAGAATCGACTGTCCGACACGCGCAGAACGAGGTGAGAGCCCGTATGTTCACCACCCGGCCCACTCTCCAAGGCACCTTCGGGATGGTGTCCTCCACCCACTGGCTGGCCTCGCAGTCCGCGATGGCGGTCCTGGAGGACGGCGGCAACGCCTATGACGCCGCCGTCGCCGCCGGGTTCGTCCTCCATGTCGTCGAGCCGCACCTCAACGGCCCGGCCGGCGAGGTCCCGATGATCCTGGCGAGCGGGGACGGTGAAGTGCGGGTGCTGTGCGGTCAGGGGACCGCTCCGGCCGGGGCCACCGTCGCCCACTACCGCTCCCTCGGCCTCGGGCTCGTCCCCGGCACCGGGCCGCTCGCCGCCGCCGTCCCCGGCGCCTTCGACGCCTGGATGCTGCTCCTGCGCGACCACGGCACCAAGGACCTGGCCGAGGTGCTGCGCTACGCGATCGGATACGCCGAGCACGGCCACGCCCCCGTCGAACGGGTCGGCGAGACCGTGGAGGCCGTGCGCGGACTCTTCGAGACCGAGTGGACCACCTCCGCCGCCGTCTATCTTCCCGGCGGCCGCTCCCCGCGCCCCGGCGAGCTGTTCCGCAACCCCGCCCTGGCCGCCACCTGGCGACGCCTCATCGCCGAGGCGTCGGCCACCGGGGGAGCGGACCGCGACGCCCGGATCGAGGCCGCCCGCACGATCTGGCGTGAAGGGTTCGTGGCCGAGGCCCTCGTACGGCAGGCGGCGGTCCCCACCCTGGACACCAGCGGCGACCGGCACACCGGCACGCTCACCGCCGCCGACCTGGCCGGCTGGTCCGCGTCGTACGAAGCCCCCGTCACGTACGACTGGAACGGCTGGACGCTGGCCAAGGCGGGCGGCTGGAGCCAGGGGCCCGTCTTCCTCCAGCAGCTGGCGCTCCTCCCGGACGAGCTGCCGCCGCCCGGCTCCGCCGACTACATCCACCTGCTCGTCGAGGGCTGCAAGCTCGCCATGGCCGACCGCGAGGCCTGGTACGGGGACGCCGCCGCCGTACCCCTGGACGAGCTGCTCTCCGCTCCGTACAACACCCGACGCCGCGCGCTCGTCACGGACACCGCGTCCACGGAACTGCGCCCCGGCGGCCCCGGCGGCCTCACCCCGCTCCTGTCCGCCCACGTGCGCGCGGTCGCGGCCGGGAAGCCCGGGGCTGCCGGGCCCGGCTTCGTTCCCGCGCCCGGCGCCGGTGAGCCCACCATGGCACGCGGCACCCGCCACGGCCCCGATGAGCTGGTCGGTCCCGACGGGGCCACCCGGGGCGACACCTGTCACCTGGACGTCGTCGACCGCTGGGGCAACATGGTCTCCGCCACGCCCAGTGGCGGCTGGCTCCAGTCCAACCCGGTCGTGCCCGAGCTGGGCTTCCCGCTCGGCACCCGGCTCCAGATGGCCTGGCTGGACGAGGGGCTGCCCAACTCCCTGACGCCCGGCCGCCGTCCCCGCACCACCCTCACGCCCTCCCTCGCCCTGCGCGACGGCGTGCCCGTGATGGCGTTCGGCACACCCGGCGGCGACCAGCAGGACCAGTGGCAGGTGCACTTCTTCCTCGCCGTCGCCCGGCGCGCCCGGGTCCGCGGCGGGCTCGACCTCCAGGGCGCGATCGACGAGCCGAACTGGCACAACGACAGCTTCCCCGGCTCGTTCCACCCGCGCGCCATGCACCCCGGCAGCGTCACCGTGGAAGGCCGCACGGACCCCGGAGTGATCGCGGAACTGCGCCGCCGGGGACACGACGTCACGGTCGGCGAGCCCTGGTCGGAGGGGCGGCTGTGCGCCGTGGCCCGGGACCCCGCAACCGGCATCCTGTCCGCCGCCGCCAACCCGCGCGGCATGCAGGGGTACGCCGTCGGCCGCTGACCGGCACTACGTGACCGTGCCGGCCAGCGCCCCCGCACCGCGCTGACCAGGACCTTCGACCGCCCGGCGGCAGCCTCGCCGGACGACCGTGATTGGGTGGAGCCATGATCGATGACTTCCTGTACGGGACCGCCGGGGACACCGGACCGCTGGCCGAGGTCGAGGCCGCCGTGCGCGCCGCCGCCGCGGCCGAGATCGTGCCCCGCCACCGGAAGCTCGCCGCCCACGAGATCATCGAGAAGAGCGGCCCGCACGACCTGGTCACCGCCGCCGACCGGCTGGCCGAGGAACACCTCTCAGCCGCCCTCACCAAGCTGCTGCCCGGCTCGGTCGTCGTCGGCGAGGAGTCCGTCCACGCCGACCCGGCGGTCTACGACGCCCTCGGCGGCGACGCCCCCGTCTGGATCGTCGACCCGGTCGACGGCACCCGCCAGTTCGTCCGCGGGGAGGCCGGCTTCTGCACCCTGGTCGCCCTCGCCCGGCACGGCGAGGTCCACGCCTCCTGGACGTACGCGCCGATCCTGGGTGAGATGGCCGTCGCCGTGCGTGGCCGGGGCGCCACACTCAACGGCACCCCGATACGCGCCGGTGCCCCCGCCCCCGGCGCCGTCCTGAACGTGGCGATGTCGCACCCCGACTACACCACCGACGCCCAGAAGCGGGCCCTGCTCGGCCTGCGCACCGAAGGCATCGCGGCCCGGCCCTGCGGCTCGGCGGGCCTGGAGTACCTCGCGGTGGCGCGCGGGGAGCTGGACGCCACCGCGTTCAACTGGGAGTACGCCTGGGACCACGCGGCCGGACTGCTCCTGGTCACCGAGGCGGGCGGCGCGCAGTCGACCCTGGCGGGCGTCCCGTTCCGGATCGCGGGCGGCAACGACCTGCCGTTCACGGCGGCCCGCGACGAGGCCACCGCCGAACGGATCCTGACGGCGTTGCGGGCGGGCGGCTGACGGAGACGGGCGCCAGGTCCGTGTCGGGGCCTTCCCGCCGGCGGGACCCGGGCCGCCCAACGAGCCCCGGGCCGTCACCGAGGACCCGGGCCGACCGGCACGCGGCTCCGGGCCCATCGCCACGCGGACCGGCGGGGGTCCGCGTCCGCGCTGTCGGTGGGGCCGCATACCCTGGGAGTCCGACTGCCCTCCGACGAAGGAGTCCCAAGGTGCCGTCGATGCTCGATGCGGTCGTGGTGGGCGCCGGGCCCAACGGACTGACCGCCGCGGCCGAACTGGCCCGCCGGGGCTTCTCCGTGGAGGTCCACGAGGCGCACGACACCATCGGTGGAGGCGCGCGCACCGAGGAGCTGACCCTCCCGGGGTTCCGGCACGACCCGTGTTCCGCCGTGCACCCCCTCGGGGTCGGCTCGCCCGCGTTCCGGGCGATGCCCCTGGAGCGGCACGGCCTGGAATGGCTGTACCCCGAGGTCGACCTCGCCCACCCCTTCCCCGACGGCACGGCCGCCGCGCTCACCCGCTCCGTCGGCGAGAGCGCCATGACCCTGGGGGCCGCCGACGCCGGCGCCTACCGCCGCCTCATGGCCCCCTTCCTCGGCCGCTGGGACACCCTGGCCGCCGACTTCCTGCGCACCCCCTGGGAGAGCCTGCCCCGCGACCCGTACCGGCTGGCCCGCTTCGGTCTGCTCGGCCTCCAGCCCGCCACCTGGGTCTCCCGGCGCTTCCAGGGCGAGAAGGCCCGCGGCCTCTTCGCCGGACTCGCCGCCCACGCCATAGCGCCCACCAGCGGCTTCGCCACCTCGGCCATCGCCCTCGTCTTCGCGCTCGCCGCCCACGAGAACGGCTGGCCGGTGCCGCGCGGCGGCTCCCAGGCCATCTCCGACGCCCTCGCCTCCCTGCTCCGGGAGCACGGCGGCACCATCCGCACCGGCAGCGAGGTCAAGCGCCTGGACGAACTGCCGCCCGCCCGCGCCTACATCTTCGACACCTCGCCCTCGGCCCTCGCCCGCATCGCCGGACTGGGCAGCGCCTACCACCGGTACCGCTACGGCGCCTCAGCCTTCAAGATCGACTACGCGCTGTCCGGTCCCGTCCCCTGGACCGCGCCCGAGGCCCGCCGCGCGGGCACCGTCCACATCGGTCCCACCGACACCGCGATCGACGCGGCGCTGCAGGCCGCCGTCGACGGCCGCGACCCCAGCGTGCCCTTCCTCATCACCGCCCAGCCCACCCTGACCGACCCCTCACGGGCCCCCGAAGGACGCCATGTCTTCTGGGTGTACGGGCATGTTCCGGCGGGCTGGGAGGGCGACGCCACCGACGTCATCGAACGCCAACTGGAGCGCTTCGCCCCCGGGTTCCGCGATCTGGTCCTGGCCCGCGCGGTCGCTGGGCCGCCCGAACTCGCCGCGCGCAACGCCAACTACATCGGCGGCGACATCGCCTGCGGCGCCTTCGCCGGCCTCCAGACCCTGATCCGCCCCAAGCTCGCCCGCGTCCCGTACGCCACCGCGCACCCCGCGGTGTTCCTCTGCTCCTCGGCCACCCCGCCCGGACCGGGGGTGCACGGCATGTCCGGTCACCACGCCGCCAAGGCCGTATGGCGGCGGCTGCGGGCGGCCTCCTGAGGCGGCCGCCCGGCCCGGAGCGCACGGCGGGTCCGCCCGGTGGGTCGCCCCGACCGGGCGGCGAAGGCGCCCGGCGCGCGGCATGATGTCCGCATGAGCACCTCTGTCTCTCCCGCCGTACGTCTGGTCCGCGGCGACATCACCGACCAGTCCGTCGACGTCATCGTCAACGCGGCGAACTCCTCGCTGCTCGGCGGCGGCGGAGTCGACGGCGCCATCCACCGGCGCGGCGGACCCGACATCCTCGCCGCCTGCCGTGAACTGCGCGCCTCCCAGTACGGAAAGGGGTTGCCCACCGGGCAGGCCGTCGCCACCACCGCCGGACGCCTCGACGCGCAGTGGATCGTGCACACGGTCGGCCCGGTCTTCTCCGGCGCCCAGGACCGCTCGGCTCTGCTGGCCTCCTGTTACCGGGAATCCCTGCGCCTGGCCGCCGAGTTGGGGGCCAAGTCCATCGCGTTCCCGGCGATCTCCACCGGTATCTACGGCTGGCCGATGGACGACGGGGCCCGGATCGCGGTGCGCACGGTCCTGGCGGAGACCGTGGAGCCGGTCGAGGAGGTGCGCTTCGTGCTCTTCGACGCGCACGCGTACGTGGAGTTCGAGGAAGTCCTCGCGATGCGCTGACACCGCGCCCGGCGGCTGCCACGAAGGTGCGAACGGCTGTCGGATTCCCGCGCGAGCTCCGTGTCGGATTTCCGCCAGCCAAGCCCCTGACCGGTGCACCATCCTGGAACCATGCACACCGACACCGAGCGCTGCGTGCGGGCCGTCCGGTCGAAGGACGCCCGTTTCGACGGCTGGTTCTTCACCGCGGTCCTCACCACCCGGATCTACTGCCGCCCCAGCTGCCCCGTCGTGCCGCCCAAGACCCGCAACATGACCTTCTACCCGAGCGCCGCCGCCTGCCAGCAGGCCGGATTCCGGGCCTGCAAGCGGTGCCGCCCCGACACCAGCCCCGGGTCCCCGGAGTGGAACGCCCGCGCCGACTCGGTCGCCCGCGCCATGCGCCTCATCCGGGACGGGGTCGTCGACCGCGAGGGCGTGCCCGGGCTCGCCGCCCGGCTCGGCTACTCCGCCCGCCAGATCGAACGCCAGCTGCTGGCCGAGCTGGGCGCCGGACCGCTGGCCCTGGCCCGCGCCCAGCGGGCACAGACCGCGCGCCTCCTCATCGAGACCACCGAACTGCCCATGGCCCAGGTGGCGTTCGCCGCCGGCTTCTCCTCGATCCGCACCTTCAACGAGACGGTCCGCGAGGTCTTCGCCCTGGCCCCCGGCGACCTGCGCACCCGCGCCGCCCGGGGCCCACGGACCACCGCCGTACCGGGCGTCATCGCGCTCCGCCTGCCGTACCGGGCCCCGCTCAACCCCAGCAACCTCTTCGGCCACCTCGCCGCGACCGCGGTCCCCGGCGTCGAGGAGTGGCGCGACGGCGCGTACCGGCGCACGCTGACCCTCCCGTACGGGCACGGCGTCGTCGCCCTGACCCCGAAATCCGACCACATCGCCTGCCGGCTCTCCCTCACCGACCCCCGCGACCTCACCCGGGCCATCAGCCGCTGCCGCTGGCTCCTCGACCTGGACGCGGACCCGGTCGCCGTCGACGCCCAGCTGCGCACCGACCCGCTGCTGGCCCCGCTGGTCGACGCGGGGCCCGGCCGCCGGGTACCGCGCACCGTGGACGGCGCGGAGTTCGCCGTACGCGCGGTGCTCGGCCAGCAGGTCTCCACCGCCGCCGCCCGCACCCACGCGGCCCGGCTGGTCACGGCCCACGGTGTCCCGGTCGACGACCCCGAGGGCGGGCTCACCCACCTCTTCCCGACCCCCCGGGCGCTCACGGACCTCGACCCGGAAACCCTCGCGCTGCCCCGGACCCGCCGCACCACCCTCACCACGCTCGTCGCCGCCCTCGCGGAGGACCGGCTGCGGCTCGACACCGACACCGACTGGGAGCGGGCCCGCGCCGAACTGGCCGCACTGCCCGGCTTCGGCCCCTGGACCGTCGAGTCCATCGCCATGCGGTCCCTCGGCGACCCCGACGCCTTCCTCCCCACCGACCTCGGCATCCGCCGCGCCGCCGAACGGCTCGGCCTGCGGGCCACCCCCGCCGCCCTCACCGCACGGGCCGTCGACTGGCGCCCCTGGCGGGCGTACGCCGTGCAGTACCTCTGGACGGTGGACGACCACCCCATCAACCACCTGCCCGCCTGAAGGAGGCCCCGCCATGACCACCACGACACCGGCCAAGCAGCACACCGTCGTCGACAGCCCCTACGGCCCGCTGACACTCGTCGCCACCGACGGCGTCCTCTCGGCCCTCTACATGACCGACCAGCGCCACCGCCCGCCCGAGGAGACCTTCGGCGTACCGGACCCGGAGCCCTTCGGCGAGGTGATCCGGCAGCTCGGCGAGTACTTCACGGGCGACCGCACCACCTTCGACCTCCCGCTGAACGTCGCGGGCACCCCGTTCCAGCGGAGCGTCTGGGCGGAGCTGCTGAGGATCCCGTACGGCGAGACCCGGACGTACGGCGAACTGGCCGAGGAACTCGGCAAGCCGGGCGCCTCGCGGGCCGTCGGCCTGGCCAACGGCAAGAACCCGGTCGGGATCATCGTCCCGTGCCACCGCGTGATCGGCGCCTCCGGGAGCCTCACCGGATACGGCGGCGGCCTGGACCGCAAGCAGCGGCTGCTCGCCTTCGAGAGCGGCGGGACGGAGGAGGACGGCGTTCAGGTTCTCTTCTGAGACAGCGCGGGCCGGGGGAGTGCCGCAGACCGACACGCCCCCGGCCCGCCCGCGCTGTCCCGGCCGGTGACCCGAGCCGCTCAGCCGGTGAAGATCTCCACCGCCGTCCAGATGGCGAGGCCCAGCATGCAGAGGCCGCCGATGCGCTGCACGGTCTTCAGCGGTACGCGCTTCGCGATGAACTTCCCCGCCAGCAGCGCCAGGGCCGACACCGACATCAGGGCGGCGGCCGAACCGATCGCCGTGGACCAGGTGCCGTTGCTCGCCGCGAGGTTGGCGGTGGTGATCTGTGTCAGATCGCCCCACTCGCTGATGAAGACCGCCATGAACGCGGTCGAGTAGACCGGCCAGAAACCGGTCACCGTCTTCACCTCGGTCTCGTCATCGTCATCCCCGCCGCTGCCGCGCAGCAGGAGGAACGCGCCGAGCGCGAAGAGCGAGGCCGAGACGAGCTTGACGATCCAGTCGGGCAGCAGCCCGATCAGGCTGCCCGCACCGACGGCGATGGCGACGTGCACGATGAACGCGGACGACGTGCCGAACCACACGTAGAGCGGGCGCATCCGCGTGCCCATGGCCAGCGAGGCGAACATCGTCTTGTCGGGGAGCTCCGCGAGGAAGATCAGCCCGAAGGCGGTGAGGATCGCCAGGAGGTCGAGATGCATTCCGGGTGGCTTTCTGTGCGAGCCGGGCCCCGGATCTTCGCGAAGCGCCGCACGGGCTTTTCGGAGGACCACTCGGCCCGGCATGACGGCAGCGCCCACAGGGCGTGGGCGTGTCATACAGGACCGAAGGTCTCGCCCGCCCGGGAATCCCTCTCAGGATCCACGAGCCCGGCCACCGGGAACCCGAGGGCTCCAGTGTGTCGACGACCGGTTTGCGGGGCTACTCCCCTTCGCAGCCGTCAACGATACCCCACCCGGCCCGGCGAGGGTGCTGGTGTTCGAACCGCGGACGCCTCGGTAGAGTCGTGGTGATCACCGGGACCGGCGGTGGTCCTCAGCTGAGATCACCCCTCACCCCTCTCCGCGACGGGAAGTGCCCCGATGAGCCGCCGCTCCCGCAAGGACGTGCCCGCCCAGGGCACCGGCCGCCCCACCGTCAGCGTCTGCCGGGGCTGCTGCTGCGGCACCGAGAAGATCCCGGGCGTCGACCACGCGGCCCAACTGGCCCGGCTGCGCTCCGGTCTGGAAGGCGCCGCCACCGTACGGGCGGTCGAGTGCCTGGACGCCTGCGAGCAGGGCAACGTGATCGTCGTGCAGCCCTCCGCCGAGGGGCGCAGGGCCGGGGGCCGGCCGGTCTGGCTGGGCCTGGTCAACGACGAGCACGCCGAGCAGGACATCGTGACCTGGGCGGCCGCGGGCGGCCCGGGACTCGCGGACGCGCCGGACATCCTCGACCTGTACGTCTTCAAGCCCTCGCGGCGGGTCTCGGCGGGCCTGGACGGCTGAGACCCTTCCCGCCCGGAGGCTCTTAGGGGCGCGGGCCCTGTGTCAGCCGGTGGAGCCGCAGGGCGAGCTGGATCTCCAGCGTGCGGGCGGGCGCGTTCCAGTCCGGGCCCAGGAGCCGGCCGATGCGCTCCAGCCGCTGCACCACCGTGTTCACATGCACGTGGAGCAGCGTCTTGGTCCGGGTCAGGCTCGCGCCCTCGGCGAAATAGGCGTCCAGCGTCGTGACCAGGTCGGTGCCGCGCCGGCTGTCGTAGTCGAGCACGGGCCCCAGCGTCCGTTGGACATAGCCTCCCAGGTCCGCCTGGTCGCCCAGCAGTACGCCGATGAAGCCCAGGTCCGCGACGGCCCCGCCGCTCCCGGTGCGGCCGAGGGCCCGCAGTGCGGAGAGGCAGCGGTCGGCCTCGCGGTGCGCGTCGGGCAGCTCGGCCGGACCCGTCGCCGGGCCCGCCGCGCCCACCGTGACCGGGAAGCCGACCGCCTGGCCCAGCTCGGCGGCGAGCGTCTGCGCGGACGGACCCGGTGCGTCCGACGGCGCGACCAGGACGACGTGGTCGTGGTGGAGCCCGGCCAGACCGTTGAGGGCCTGCGCGGTGCGCGCGGACGCGGCCAGCAGCCGGTGGCGGGGGGCCACCTCGCTGTGGGCGACGAACACGCTGTGGCGGCGGTTCAGGTTGACGCCGAGGCGGCGGGCGCGCGCCGCGAGGGTGCCCGGGTCGCCGGTGCGCGCGAGCAGATCGCCCAGCAGCTCTCCCCGTACCCGGTCCTCCGTCTCGGCGACCGAGCGGCGCAGCAGCATGAGCAGCGCGGTGACGACGCTGGCCCGCTCGAACAGCAGCCGGTCGGCGTCCGCGAGCCCGGCCCGGCCGGTCAGGGCGATGGAGCCGAGGAGCTCGGGCCCGGCGAGGACGGCGCAGACCCAGGTGCCGTCCAGCGGCACCGCCCGCCCCCGGGCCCGGGAGGCCGACACCGCCGGGATCGGCTGCGGCAGCGGCTCGGCGCGCGCCCGGGCCAGCTCCGCGCCGTCCGCGTCATGGATGAGGATCCCGCCGTCCAGGATGTCGGCGAGCGCCGCCGCCACGTCGTCGGCCCCGCCGCCCTGGAGCACCAGGTCGGTGAGCTGGTCGTGGGCCTCCTCGGCGCGGCGCATCGCCTCGCTGTGGGTCCGGATGGTCTCCGACGCGGCGTTCAGGTCGACCAGCGCGGCCCGGGTCTCCTCCAGCAGCCGGGCCCCGTCGATGGCGATCGCGGCGTGGTCGGCCAGGGAGGACAGCAGCGCCACCTCGGTCGCGGTGAACTCGCGGGGCGACCGGTCGGCCGCGTACAGCACCCCGATGATGCGGGCGCCGAGGCGCAGAGGGACGCCGAGGATCGCCCGCAGGCCCTCGTCCAGGACCGCGCTGTCGATGGTGGTCGTGTGGTGGAAGCGGGTGTCGGCCTGGTAGTCCCCGGTCGCGTACGGGCGGGCGGTCTGGGCCACGAGTCCGCCCAGGCCCTCGCCCATGCCGAGGCGCACCCGCTGGAACGCCTCGGCCACCGAACCGTCGGTGACCCGCATGTACGTGTCGCCCGCGGCGTCGTCGTTGAGCGAGAGATAGGTGACGTCGGTGCCGAGCAGCAGCTTCGCCCGGTGGACGATGGCCCGCAGCACGGCGTCCAGGTCCCGCAGGGCCGCCAGGTCGCTGGCCGTGTCGAACAGGGCGGTGAGCTGCGCCTCGCGCACCCGGTGCTGGCCGAGCGTGCGCCGGATGCGCAGCGCCACGGCGGCGGCCTCGGTGATCTCGGCCAGCTCGGCGGCGGAGGCCCCCGCCTGCCGGGCGTCGGCGGCCGGCCGGTCGAACTCCTCGGCCGCCGCACCCTGCGCCAGCAGGTCGAGAAGGAGCCGCAGGGCGGGCGCGGAGTGCTGGGCGGGGCGTGTCACGCCGGTGAGCATACGGTGATCGCCTCCCGGAGAGGTGAGGGCCGGGCAACGGACGAGCCCTCCCGCACACCGCGTACGAAGCGGTCCGGCGCGCGGGAGGGCGGGAGATCAACGGCCGAGGGGGACCGAGTCCTTGACGGTCGCGTCCGGCGCGGCCGGGACGGAACGGTCCAGCCCGTCCTTCGTCAGGTCGCGGCCGCGGGTCTCCCTGGCCACCCAGACCGTCACCGCGGTGACCAGGGAGGCGAAACAGAGATAGACGGAGATCGGGAACGACGACTCGTAGTCCTTGAGCAGTTCGACCGCGATCAGCGGGGCGAGCGCGCCACCGATGATCGAGGCCAGCTGGGAGCCCATCGAGGCGCCGGAGTAGCGGACCTTCGTGTCGAACAGCTCCGAGATGAACGCCGCCTGCGGACCGTACATCGCGCCGTGCAGCAGCAGTCCGAGGGTGACCGCGAGGACGATGACGGGGAACGACTTGGTGTCCAGGAGCGCGAAGAACCCGAACGCCCAGGCCGCCATGCCGACCGCGCCGATCAGGGTGACCGGGCGGCGGCCCAGCCGGTCCGAGAGCGCACCCCACAGCGGGATGGTGACGAAGTGCACCGCGGAGCCGATCAGGACGGCGTTCAGGGCGTCGCTCTTGGACATCTCCAGGTGCACGGTCACGTAGACGAGCAGGAAGGCGGTGAGGATGTAGTACGAGATGTTCTCGCCGAAGCGCGTGCCGATCGCGAGGAGCACCTCGCGCCAGCTCTTGCGGAACACCTCGACGACCGGGGGCTGTTCCTTCTCGCCCCGGTCGGCCGCCTCGGCCGACTTGCGCTGCGCCTCCAGGAACACCGGGGACTCCTCGACCGAGATCCGGATCCACAGGCCGATCATGACGAGGACGCCGGACAGCAGGAACGGGATGCGCCAGCCCCAGGCGAGGAACGCCTCGTCGGACTGGACGGCCGCGAGCAGCGCCAGGACGCCGGTCGCCAGCAGATTGCCGCCGGGCGCACCGGACTGCGGCCAGGAGGCCCAGAAGCCGCGCCGTTCGTCGCCGCCGTGCTCGGAGACGAGCAGCACCGCGCCGCCCCACTCGCCGCCCAGCGCGAAGCCCTGCACCAGGCGCAGGACGGTCAGCAGGATCGGCGCCCACACCCCGATGCTCGCATGGGTGGGCAGCAGACCCATGGCGAAGGTCGCGCCGCCCATCATGAGCAGGCTGAGCACGAGCAGCTTCTTGCGGCCGATCTTGTCGCCGTAGTGGCCGAAGACGATGCCGCCGAGGGGACGGGCGGCGAAGCCGACCGCGTACGTCAGGAACGCGAGGAGCGTGCCGACCAGCGGATCGCTGCTGGGGAAGAAGAGCGAGTTGAACACGAGGGCGGCGGCCGAGCCGTAGAGGAAGAAGTCGTACCACTCGATGGTGGTGCCGACGAGGCTGGCCGCGACGATGCGCCTGATGGATCCTGATGACTTCGGGGAGGGAGTTGCGGCGACCATGTGCACCACTTCCAGGCGTGTGCGGGGACGATTCGGTGTCGCCATACCGTAGAAACACGCAGTTCAGAGGCGTATATGGCGGAACACCATAGTTATGGGCGCGAGAGTGAGTGCCTCCACCATGGCGATGCCGTCCCGGCGCCGTCGGCGAGGCCGCGGCGGAGGCCGGGCGGGGCCCGCCGGTAGGCTGCCGGGGTGGTGGAGCACAGCGAGCAGCACGGGCGACGGCCCGCGAACGACGGGCCGAAGGCCGCCGCCCGGAACCGGTCCGCTCTCGTCACCGCCGCCCGGGAGGTCTTCGCGGAGCACGGCCTGGAAGCCCCGCTCTCGGCGATAGCGCGCCGGGCCGGGGTCGGGCAGGGCGTTCTCTACCGGCACTTCCCCGACCGGGCCGCGGCGGTCGCCGCGGTCCTGGAGGAGAACGTGCGGCAGATCGAGCAGGAGGCGGCGGTCCGGGACGCGACGTTCGCCGGGGTGCTCGGGGTGCTGACGTGGCATCTCGCGGACTCGGCGGCCTTCATCGGCCTCCTCCACGCCGAACGGGTCGGCAGCCGCTCGGGCATCCGCCGTCACGTCCTCGGCCTGTCCGAGCGGGTGGAGCGCGCCCTGCGGCGGCACCTCCCCGCCGAGCACCGGCTGAGCGGCGGGGAGGATCTCGCGCTCGCCGTAGCCATGGTCTCCGCAGCGGTGATCGGCCCGACCCGCGCGGAGCGCGAACTCCGGGCGCTGGCCGCCTGGCGGCTGCTCGGCGTCGAGGTGGGACCGGTACGCGCCGTCGGCGAGTGACGAGGGGCCGCACCGACGGACGCGCTCAGCCGCCGTTGGACTGGCGGGTGCCCTCGGCGAGTGCGTCGAAGGTGTAGAGGTAGCCCCCGGCGGGGCCGCTCACCGTCAGGTACGCCCGCGTCCCGCCGGGCGTGATGGCCACGTTCGTCGCCGACTCCAGGCCCTTGGCGTGCGCGGGCAGTTCGACCGTCGCCAGCCGTTCACCGTGCGGGCTGAAGACGGCCATGGCCGGCCGGCCGTGCAGCCCCTGGTAGAGGTTGCCGTCCGCGTCCACCGCGAGCGAGTCGGTCTGGGCGATGCCTCCGTCCACGCGGATGGCGGTGTGCCGGGAGGTCACCGCGCCCGCCTCGTCGAGGCGCAGGTAGGAGATCCGGTTCTCGGTGAGCTCGCTGAACCAGAGCCCCCGGTAGTCGGCGTCGAAGCTGATCCCGTTCGGCGCGGCCAGGTCGTCGGCCAGCACGGTGGCCTCGCCGCTCTTCCGGTCGATCCGGACCACCCGCCCGCGCGCCGTGCCCTCGGACAGGCCGCGTGAGTCGCTGACGTACAGATTGCCCCGCTGGTCGAAGGCGATGTCGTCGGGGTTCATCGGCTCTCCGTCGACATCGCCGGAGAAGACGGTCCGCGGGTCGCCGCCGCCGGGGGCCAGGCTCACGATCTCGCCGTGCGCGAAGTCGCTGAGGTGGAGCCGTCCGTCGTACGGGCTGAACTGGGCCGAGGTGTAGGCCCCTCGGCCGTCCGTGTGGACCGACCGGGAGGTCTTCCGCCGGACGTCGACGCGCATGACCTTGGGCTCGCCCTCGGGTGCGGTGACGTCGACGACGTACAGGCCGCCGTCCTCGCCGAACACCGGCCCCTCCAGCAGGGTCATCCCCGTCTCGCCGTGCACCTCGGTCAGGTGCATGAACTGCTGGGCCCGGATCGTCCGGCTTCCGGATGCGGAGCCCGTCTCCCCTCCGGGCGTGCCGCTCTGGGTGCCGCAACCGGTGAGGATCAGCGCGCCGAGGGTGGCGAGCACGGAAAGGGGCCGGGCCGTTCGTCGCTGCGTGAGCCGCATGAGGGGATCGCTCTTCCTGTCCACGGGGCGGGGTGGGGCCGGAAGCGCGGAGTACGGGGCCGGGGGAGCACCCCGGCCGGGCAGCGCCGGACTGCCGGACACCAACCGGACAGTGTTGTCCGGTAGTTGCTACCGTAGCGGACGGCGGCCCGCCCCGGGCTGCTCCACCGCACGGATCGAGGACCCCCCATGACGACTCCTCACACCCCGGACCCCCACGAGCTCGCCGCCCTGCGCGAGCGCTACCGCCTCGAACGGGAACGGCGCGTCCGTCCCGACGGCGCGGCCCAGTACCGGGACGCCGACGCCGAGTTCGGCTACTACGCGGCCGATCCGTACACGGAAGGACCGGCGGAACGCGCCCCCCTCCACGACCTCGTCGACGTCGCCGTCATGGGCGGCGGGTTCGGCGGCATCCTCACCGGGGCCCGCCTGCGGCAGCAGGGGGTGGGCCGGGTCCGGATCGTCGAGAAGGGCGGCGACTTCGGCGGTACCTGGTACTGGAACCGCTACCCCGGCGTCCACTGCGACGTCGAGTCCCACGTGTATCTGCCGATGCTCGACGAGACCGGGTACGTCCCCGAGTGGAAGTACGCCCCCGGGGACGAGATCCGCCGCCACGCGGTACGGATCGCACGCCGGTTCGACCTCTACGCCGATGCGCTGTTCTCCACCGGAGTCACCGCTCTCACCTGGGACGAGGGGTCGGAGACCTGGCTCGTCTCCACGGATCGCGGTGACGCATTCAGGGCGGCCTACGTCGTCAGCGCCACCGGCACCCTCACCGACCCGAAGCTTCCCGGCATCCCCGGTGTCGAGGACTTCGCGGGCCACACGTTCCACACCTCGCGATGGGACTACGCCTACACCGGCGGCACCCCGGAGGGCGGCATGACCGGTCTCGCGGACAAGCGGGTGGGGATCGTGGGGACCGGCGCCACCGGCATCCAGGCCATCCCGATGCTGGCAGAGGACGCCGGACACCTCTACGTCTTCCAGCGCACCCCCTCCACCGTGGACGAGCGCGCCAACCGCCGTACCGCACCCGAGGATGTGGGCGCCGGCCGCGCGGGCTGGGCCCGCGAACGGCGGGACAACTTCCTGCGCATCGTCTCAGGCGAGAGCGCGGGGCAGGACCTCGTGGCGGACCGCTGGACCACGTCGGCGGGGCTGCTGGAGAAGCTCCTGCCGAGCTTCCGCCGCCACGGCGACCGGCAGACCTTCGAAGCGGCCTACGAGGCGGCCGACGCCGCCAAGATGAACGAGCTGCGCTCCAGGGTCGACCGGTGCGTCACGGACCCGGAGGCGGCGGAGAAGCTCAAGCCCTGGTACCGCTACGCCTGCAAGCGGCCCACCTTCTCCGACCTGTACTACCCGGCGTTCAACCGCGACAACGTCACCCTGGTCGACACCGCCGACACCCACGGCATCGAGCGGGTCACCGAGGACGGGGTCGTCGTCGGCGGCACGGCGTACGCACTGGACTGCCTGATCTTCGCCACCGGCTTCAACGTCGGCACCTCCGGCATCCACTCGGGCCGGCTGCCGGTACGCGGCCGGGGCGGCGTCCCCCTGCTCGACCGGTGGCGGCGGCAGGGCCCCCGTACGCTGCACGGGTTCACGAGCAACGGCTTCCCCAACCTCATCCAGTTGGGGACCCTCCAGAACGCCAGCAGCGTCAACTTCACCCACATCCTGGACGAGCAGGCCGTCCACGCCGCCGCCCTCGTCGCGGCCGCCGAGGCGGACGACGCCCTCATCGAGCCCTCTTCCGCGTCCGAGGACGCCTGGCTCGCCGTCCTGGCCGAAGGCGCTCCCGACCACGAGTGGTTCCACGCCGAGTGCACCCCCGGCTACTACAACCGGGAGGGCCGGGGCAGGCCCAACGGCCCGGTCGCCTATCCGCACGGGGCCGTCGCCTTCCACCAACTCCTGGAGGAGTGGCGGGAGAAGTCCCTGACGGAGGTCCTGCGTTCCCGGACCGTTCCGCGCTCCTGACCCGCCCCGTTCCGCCCCACGCCCGGACAACTCCTCCTCGATCGACAGGACTTCACCATGAACGCAGTCGCATCCGGCAAGGACGCCACCGCCCGCCCGTACCGCGGTGTGATCGTCACCGGGGCCGCCTCCGGCATCGGCCGCGCCGCCGCCCTGGCCTTCGCCGCCCAGGGGGACCACGTCCTGGCCGCCGACCTGGACGCGAGCGGGGTGGAGGAGACCGTGCGGCAGATCACCGCCGCCGGAGGCACCGCGCTGACGGCGGTCGGCGATCTGGCCGAGCAGCGGACGGTGGACTTCCTGGTGGAGCAGGCGGTGGCGGAGTTCGGCGGGATCGACGTCCTGGTCAACAACGCGGGTGTCATGGACCGGATGTCGGCCGCCCACGAGACCGACGACGCCGAGTGGGAGCGGGTGCTGCGGGTCGACCTCACGGCCCCCTTCCTCCTCACCCGTGCCGTCCTTCCCCACATGCTGGCCGCGGGCGGCGGGTCCCTGGTCTTCACCGGCTCCGAGGCCGGCCTGCGCGGCGGTGCCGCCGGAGCCGCGTACACCGCCGCCAAGCACGGGGTCACCGGTCTCGTGAAGAACCTGGCGGTGATGTACCGGGGGCAGGGCATCCGGGCCAACGTCGTCGCGCCGGGCCCCACCGCGACCGGCATCGGCGTCGACGCCCGCCCCGACGCGCACGGCCCCGCCGTCGTCAAGGGCCTCATCGGCGCCGGCATGGGCCGGCTCGGTTCGGCGGACGAGCAGGCCGCCGCCATCGTCTGGCTCGCCTCCGACGCGGCGTCCTTCGTCAACGGTGCCGTGCTGCCCGTGGACGACGGCTGGTCGGCCGTCTGATCCGGCCGGGAGCCCGGTGGCCGCCGGCGTCAGGGCTTCCGGGCGACCGCCCCGTACATGGCGATGTCGCGGCCGTCGATGCCGTCCTGCTCCGGACCGGGGTGCCACGTGTGCACCTGGGCGATCCCCGGCTCCGCCAACTCCAGGCCGTCGAAGAACGAGGCGGCGGTGGGCAGGTCGCGCAGGACGAAGGGCATGCCCTGCCGGCGGTACTCCTCGGCCACCCGGTTGACCTCCTCCGGCGCGAAGTCCGCCGTGCCGATGGTCATCGCGAGATGACTGCCCGACGGCAGCGGGTCCAGCAGGTGCTGGACCAGCCGCCGGTCGTCCGGCGGCTCGATGAAGTGCATGATGCCGATGACCGTGAGACCGACGGGACGGTTCAGATCGATGAGTTCGCGGAACTCCGGGCTGTTCAGGATGGTGTCCGGGTCGTGCATGTTCGCGTCCACGTAGGCGGTGGCGCCCTCGGGCGAACTCTGCAGGAGGGCGCGGGCGTGAGCGAGGACGATGGGGTCGTTGTCGACGTAGACCACGTGCGACTCCGGTGCCACCTCCTGCACGACCTCGTGCAGGTTCGGGGACGTCGGCAGACCGGTCCCGATGTCCAGGAACTGCCGGATGCCGCGTTGCTCCGCGAGGAAGCGGGCGGCGCGGTGCATGAACCGGCGGTTCTCCATCATGTGGACGGGAAGGGCGGGCCAGTGCCGGCACATGGCGTCGCCCGCTTCGATGTCCGCGGGGTAGTGGTCCTTGCCGCCCAGGATGTAGTCGTACACCCGGGCGGAGTGGGCGCGGGAGGTCACGAGTCCGGCTGTGGGGTCGTTCGGCGCGTTCATGCGGTGCTTCTTTCGTCCGAGGACGGCTTCATCGAGGGTAGGGAGACGCTCTTCCGGCCGCAAACGGTGCTGCCGTCGTCCGAGGCGCTCACGCGTCCGGCTCCGCCCGCAGGGCGATGACGGCGATGTCGTCCCGGCGGTGGTGCGGCGAGGGCAGCAGGCCACGGATCAGGGACGGCAGCGCCAGGCCCCGGCGGGCCAGTGCGTCGGAGCGTTCGCGCAGGCGCCGGAGGTTGTCGGCGATGTCCGAGTCCGGCGTCTCCACCAGACCGTCCGTGTAGCACACCAGGATGTCGCCCTTCCGCAGGTCGGCGTGGAGCGTGGTGCGGGACAGACAGTCGGCGACGCACAGCGGCGGGTCCGGGGCCGTGAGGCCGTGCAGGAACCGTGACGGCGCGTCGGCCGGGATCAGCAGGGGCGGCGGGTGGCCGGCGTTGGACAGGGCGATGCGCCAGCCGCCGTGTTCCCGTCGGTGCAGGATCGCGTGCACCACCGTGACCATCGACGGACTGTCGAGCGCCTGGACGATCCGGTCGAGCCGGCTCAGCGTCCGAGCCGGGCTGGCCGCCGGGCCACTGTCGTACGCGAGCCCCCTCAGGATGCTGTTGACCCGTCCCATCGCCGTGGCCGCTTCGAGGTCGTGGCCCGCGATGTCGCCGATGGACAGGGCGAGCGCGTCGGCCGAGAGCCGGACGGCGTCGTACCAGTCCCCGCCGACCTCCGCCGCCGAGTCCGCCGGGTGGTAGAGCGCGGCGATGGCGAGCCCTTCCACGGACGGCGGGGGCGCCAGGAATGACTGCTGGAGCGCGAGCGTCGTGCCGCGGATGCTCTGCAACTCCATCGTCCGGCGCAGCGGCCCGCTCATCTGCTGGAAGACGTCCCGCAGCAGGGAGAGGTCCGCCTCGTCCGGCGGCGGGTTGCCCCGGCAGGTCGCGATGGTCGCCAGCGCGACGGTCCGGCCGTCCACCACCACGGGCAGCAGGGCGACGCCGGTCGCCCCGGCCTCGCGCAGCCACCGGACGGAGATGTCCGAGAGGCCCTCTCCGGTGGGCCCGCCGGGCGGGAAGACCAGCAGCCGCGCCTCCTGGCCCTCGATGGCCCGCCGGGCGACCGGCCCGAGCAGGAAACCGGCGTCCAGGGGCGGAAGGGCGGGCAGCCCGGGGGCGAGCCCCACCCGCTCCGGCAGCGCCGCGGCCGATGCGCCGGAAGGGCCCCCGACGGCCTGGACACCGTCCCGTACGCGGAAGATGGCCACGGCGTCGGCGAGCTCCGGCACCACGGCCGCCGCCGTCGTCAGAAAGGCCTCCGAGAGATCATGGGCCGCGGGTACCGCAGCCATTCTGGCCAGCAGTTTCTCCCGCATACGGCTGCGCCAGTGCTCCTCCGCGTCGGTGGCGGTGCCGACCCACTCCACCTCGCCGTCCCCGTCGACGACGGGCGCGGCGACGATCTTGATGTGGCGGAACCGGTCGAGGACGCCGTCGAGCCGCACCCGCACGATCGTGTCGAGGGGAGAGCGCTGCCGCGTGGCCCCGCGCCAGGCCCGCTGGAACCAGTCCCGGTCCTTGGGGTGCACGGCGTCCATCCACGAGGTGCCGGCGTCGGGGTGCCAGAGCTTCTGGGCGATGCCGCCTCCCGCCAACAGGGTGACCTCGCCGCCGGGCGACATCACCCACACCGACTGCGGCACGGCGCCCATGAGCGCCTGGTACCGCCTGAGGAGACGCTCCTCGTTCACGGCCGGGCCCTCCGCTGCCGGGACCAGGGGATCATCGCCACTCATACTCCGATGATCCCCCGCTTCGGGGACCCCGGCACCCCTGTACGCCACAGGGAGCGCCCGGTCCGCTGCTGCGTACCGGTGGGCGGGCGGTTCAGCCCGGGGTGACGCAGCGGGCCTCGAAGGCGGCCCGGACGAGATCGAGGAGGAGGGGGCGGGCCCCGAAGAGGGGTGAGTCGCGGTGCAGGGCGAGCAGATGTCTCCCGAGCAGGGGGTCGCCCGCGAATCTGCGCATGACGACGCCGTCGCGCGCCCGGGCCGCTCCCTGGGCCAGCGCGACGCCGACGCCCTGGGCGATCAGGTCGCACAGGACGCCGAGGTCCCCGATCCGGTGGGGTGACACCCGGGGAGCGAAGCCGGCCGGGGCGCAGGCGTCGGCCAGGGCGCCGTAGTCGTCGCAGCCCGGGTCGTACGGCGGGAGCAGCCAGGTCTCGTCGGCGAGGTCCGCGAGGCCGATCCGGTCCTGCCCGGCGCGGGGGTGACCCGCGGGCAGGATCACGACGACGGGCTCCAGCCCGATGACGTCGACGACGACACCCTCGGGCGGGGTGACGCCGAAGCCGTCCAGGTCGACCATGCACCCGGCGTCGACGGACCGGTCCGCCACCGCGT
Source organism: Streptomyces rubiginosohelvolus (assembly GCF_014649875.1). Classification (GTDB taxonomy): domain Bacteria; phylum Actinomycetota; class Actinomycetes; order Streptomycetales; family Streptomycetaceae; genus Streptomyces; species Streptomyces rubiginosohelvolus. The sequence goes on from NZ_BMTW01000025.1 coordinate 32,617, forward strand.
TCATCGCGTCCCCCGTCGACGGGAACTGGACGAAGGTCACCGGATTGCTCACGGCGGCGGGGAGATGCAGCGTCAGGTGGCTCAGCATCGGCCCGGGGCTGCCGCCGACCGTCACCGGTTCCGCGCCGTCCGCCGGGCGGAGCCGGTAGCCGCGGATCCGGTCGGCGCTGGCGACCGCGGTCCGCGCGTGCGCGAGCACCAGTTCGCCGGCCCGGGTGGGCACCACGCCGCGGGCCGAGCGCTCGAAGAGGGGCTGGCCGAACGACGCCTCGATCCGCCGCAGTTGGGTGGTCATCGCCGGCTGGGAGAGGAACAGGGCGGCGGCTGCCCTGGTCAGGCTGCCCGATTCGGAGATCGCCAGCAGAATGCGGAGGTGCCGCAGTTCCAGGTCCATGGCTGAATGAGGCTAGTTCACTCGCGCATGTCATGTCCATGTGTGCGGCGTGTGTGGGTGGGGCGGATCGGGCGGGCCGGACAGAAGCTCGCCCGGCCCGCCTCCGCGCCGTGACTACGGCGCGCCGGTGTACTGCTGGATCCAGGACCGCCAGGCCGCCAGGTCCGTGTAGACCGCGCCGCCGACACCGCAGGTGCTGCTGTTGCTCCCGCTGCGGCTGGTGGCGCCGGCCAGTTCGAGGCGGCCGTTCCGGTTGACCAGGGCGGGACCGCCGGAGTCGCCGTAGCAGGCGGTGTTGGCGGTGGTGCCCGCGATGCACAGCTCCCGGCTGTTCACCATGCCGGAGCAGGAGCTGTCCGGCAGCACCTTGGTGTCCAGCTGCTTGAGGTAGCGGGGCGCCGAGGAGGAGCAGCCGCGCTGCGGGCAGGTCTGGCCCCAGCCGAGCAGCCGGGTGGCGGAGTTGTCGGCGGGGGTGGCGCCGGTGATCGGTACGGGGGTGTTGGAGACCTGGCTGCTGAGGCGGAGGAGGGCGATGTCCTGGCCGGGCATGCTCTGGCTGTTGGACGGGCGGACGATCTGCGAGACGCCGGCGAGGGTGCCCCCGCTGAGGTGGTCGTTGGAGCCGATCCGGACGCGCAGGGCGGAGGCCGGAAGCGGCCCGTTGCCGTACGTACAGTGCAGCGCCGTGACCATCCAGCCCGGGGATATCAGCGAGGCGCCGCAGTAGTGGCCGCCGTTGACCTGGATGGAGCCCATGAACGAGTAGGTGGAGGTGGCCTGTTCGCCGCCGACGATCGGTTTCGGGGCGGCTGACGCGGTGCCGGTGAAGGCCGGGGCGGCGACGGCCACGCCGAGGGCGATGCCCGCGGCGACCAGGGAGCGGGGCAGGAGCATGGGAGATCCTCCGTGAGGGCGGCATGGGGGGTGAGGGGGTGGCCGGCGGGTCCTTCTCGCGGTTCTTTCTTGTTCGTGAACCGTCAACCTGCCGTCCACAGGAGTATGTGAGGCCCTCGCACCCGCCCGCCAATGTCAGCGGCCCATAACGTCCGGGAGTACCGCGCGGTAGAAGCCTCCCGGCCCTCCCGGCCCTCCCGGCCCTCCCGGCCCTCCCGGCGCTCGCGGCGCTCGCGGCGCTCCCAGTCCTCCCGGCACCCCCGGCCGAACCGCCCCGCTGCCCGGCCTCGTCAGCGGGCGCCCCAGCCCCCGTCCACGGGGAGCGAGGCGCCGGTGATGTATCCGGTGTGGGGGCCGCAGAGCCAGAGACAGACCGCGGCGACCTCGTCGGGCTCGATCAGCCGCTTGATCGCGGAGCGCTCCAGGAGGATGTCGGTGACGACCTCCTCCGGGGGGATCCCGTGCGCGGCGGCCTGGCCCGCGATCTGGCCCTCCACCAGGGGGGTGCGGACATAGCCGGGGTTGACGCAGTTGCTGGTCACCCCGTGCGGGGCGCCCTCCAGAGCGGCCACCTTGCTCAGCCCCTCCAGGCCGTGCTTGGCGGCGACGTAGGCGGACTTGAAGGCGCTGGCCCGCAGCCCGTGCATGCTGGAGACGTTGACGATCCGGCCCCACCCGCCGGCGTACATGTGCGGAAGGCACTGCCGCATCAGCAGGAACGGGGCGGTCACCATCACCTGCTGGATCAGCGCGAAGCGGGCCGGCGGGAACTCCTCGATGGGGGACACGTGCTGCAGTCCGGCGTTGTTGACCAGGACGTCCACCCCGGTCGGCAGCGTCCCGACCGCCTCCGCGTCGGCCAGGTCCACGACGTGGGCCACCCCGCCGATCGCGGCGGCGACGGACTTGGCGCTCTCCGCCTCCCGGTCGACCACGTGCACCAGGGCCCCGGCGGCGGCGAGCGCCTCGGCGGTGGCCCGCCCGATGCCGCTGCCGCCGCCGGTGACGAGGGCGGTACGACCCCTGAGGTCCACGGCCCCGGCGCCCGGCGCCGGGGAAGCGGAGGCTGCGTGAAATTGGCTCGTCATGGCCGGAACGCTAGAGACACCCGGCCGGACATCCCATGGCGTGAAGCTCCACAGTGAGCGGGGAGGAGGTGGTGGACTCCGCCACCCGCCCGGCTACCCGTCGAGGGGGCACCGGGTGAGCCGCTCGGCGGGAGTGGTTCCCGCGGGCAGCTTCAGGGTGCGGCTCGACGGGGGACGCCGGCCGTCGTCCAGCCAGCGTTCCAGCGCCGCGGCCGCCGAACGGTGACACGGCACGAGCGGACGCAGCCGGTCGGGGAAGGCGTCGACGAGCGAGTCCACATGCGTGCCGCCCTCGACGCGGTAGTAGCGGTGGAGCGCACCGTACCCCTGCTGCCGCACCATCCGTGCGTACGTGTCCGAGGTCCGGGAGATCGGGAGCAGCACGTCCAGGGTGCCGTGGAAGCTGATCAGCGGTTTCCCGATCCGGCCGGTCAGAGCGATCTTCGCGACCGCGTCGCGGACCTCGTCCGGCCGCCGGTCGTACGCGTAGTCGGCGTCGCAGGCCGGGGTTCCGGGTGCGCAGAAGGGCGTGCCGGCCTCGGTCGCGCCGTCGAAGCCGGGGTCGAGTTCCTCCCGGTAGATCCGCTGGGTGAGGTCCCAGTAGTACTGGTGGTGGTACGGCCACAGGAACTCCGAACCGGCCGGGTATCCGGCGGCCGTCATGGTCCGGTGCGCGTCCTCGGCGTCGGCGCCCCCGGCCGCGTAACGCGGGTAGGCGCGCAGGGCGGGCGGCAGGAAGGTGAGCAGGTTCGGCCCGTCCGCCCGCCAGAGTGCGCCCTCCCAGTCCACCCCGCCGTCGTACAGCTCCGGACGGTTCTCCAGTTGCCAGCGCACCAGATAGCCGCCGTTGGACATGCCCATCGCCAGCGTGCGGGAAGGGGGCCGCAGATAGCGCTGGGCGACCACCAGCCGGGCTGCGCGGGTGAGTTGGGTGTACCGGGTGTTCCACTCGGCGATGGCGTCACCGGGCGCCCGGCCGTCCCGGTGGAAAGCGGCCGAGGTGTTGCCCTTGTCGGTGGCGGCGAACGCGTAACCCCGGGCGAGCGCCCAGTCCCCGAAAGCCCGGTCGTTGGCGTACTGCTCGCGCACCCCCGGCGAGCCGGCCACCACGAGGCCGCCGTTCCAGCGGTCGGGGAGCCGGATCACGAACTGGGAGTCGTGGTTCCACCCGTGGTTGGTGTTGCCGGTCGACGCGTCGGGGAAGTGGCCGTCGATCTGGATGCCCGGTACGCCCCTGGGGGTGGCCAGGCCCTCCGGGGTGAGCCCCGCCCAGTCCGCCGGGTCCGTGTGCCCGGAGGCCACCGTCCCCGCCGTCGTCAACTCCGCCAGGCAGTCGGCCTGTTGGCGATCGGCCCCGGGCACGCGGAGGACGTCCTGGCGGGCGCAGTGCCCGTGCCCGCCGGAGTCCCGGCCAGGCGGGGCCGCGGCGGACGGGGCCGCCGTCCAGGCCGTCAGCACGGCCGCCGCGACCGCCGCCCCGCGCAGCCACCGGCCCCGGGGTGGGCGGCGGGCGTCGTCGTGGCGTGGTCCGGCGCGCCGGGGTGCCGGTGGTGCCGGTGGTGGGGTCAGCATGAGAGGTGCCTCCGTCGGGTGGGCGATGTGCGGGTGGCCGGGTATCAGGGGCAGGAGCCGTCGGCGATGACGTAGTGGCCCGCCGGGGACTCCTTGAGGGTGTGGGTCACGAAGGTGTTGTAGAGCCCCAGGTGCTGGCCGGAGCCCTTGGCGTACACCTGGCCGCCGGTGGTGGTGGCCCGGCCGGCGCGTACGTGCTCGTAGTTGTTCGCCGTCCAGCAGGCGGCGGGCTCGGTGGGCGGGTCCACGGGCGGCTCGGGGGTGGTGGTGCTGTCGAGGCCGAAGAACCGGGTGATCCAGTAGCCGGAGCAGATCGAGTCGATGAAGTGCTGGGTGCCGGTCGCGCCGCACTGCTCCGCGCCGCTGCCCGGATCGACCGGGGTGCCGTGCCCGATGCCGGGCACCCGGTTGACCTCGACGGCGCTCGCGCCGCCGTCCGCCGCCAGATACTCGCTCCTGCGCGTGCTGTTGGGGCCGATCGTGGAGGTACGGTCCGGGGTCTGGCCGAGCCCGTGCACCGCGGTCCACTGGTCCCGCAGCTCGTCGGCGTTCCTCGGGGCGACGGTCGCGTCGTTGTCCCCGTGCCAGATCGCCACCCGGGGCCAGGGGCCCGCGAAGCCGGGGTGCGCGTCCCGGACGGCCTGCGCCCACGCCGCCGGGGTGCGGTCCACGCCGGGGCTCATGCAGCCGAAGGCCGAGACGACGTCGGTCCCGCAGCCGTACGGGATGCCGGCGACGACCGCGCCCGCGGCGAACACGTCCGGGTAGGCGGCCAGCATGACGGAGGTCATCGCCCCGCCCGCGGAGAGGCCCGTGACCTGGACCCGGCCGGTGTCCGTGCCGTAGGCGGTCGCGGCGTGCGCGACCATCTGCCGGATCGACGCGGCCTCGCCCTGGCCTCGCCGGGTGTCGCCCGGCTGGAACCAGTTGAAGCACTTGTTGGCGTTGTTGGCGGCGGTGGTCTCGGCGTACACGACCAGGAAGCCGTGGCGGTCGGCGAAGGTGTTGAGACCGGCGTTGTCGGAGTAGACCTGTGCGCTCTGGGTGCAGCCGTGCAGGGCGACGACCACGGGCGCGTTCGCGGGCAGGGCCGCGGGCCGGTACACGTACATGTTCAGGCCGCCGGGGTTGGCCCCGAACGAGGTGACCCGCTCCAGGGCGGCGGCCGCCCGCGCCTCGGCGGCCGCGGGAGCGGCCGGCGCCGCCTCGGCGACCCCCGGTCCTGCCAGGGCCGCCCCGGTGGTCAGCGCGACGACGGCGGCGAACCGGCGGACGGTACGGCTCCACCGCCCGCCGCGTCCTGGCCCGGGCGGCGGGGCGCCGGGCGGAGCAGGGCGCGAGGGAACGACGTACGGCATGGTGACCTCCCGTGGGACGGTGCACGGGATCGCCCGTGATCCCGTGACCCCGGCCGGGGCTCGCCGGGTGGCGGCGGGGCGGCCGAGGTGCGGTCACCGTAGGAAGCGGGCGGGTGGCCGGGTAATGGCGATGCCCTCCACAACCGGCCCGGGAGCCGGGGGCCATGAGCTGTTGCCGGGAGGGCGCCCGGCTGCTACGGGGGAGAGTCCAAGGGCGTCCCGGTCAACGCGCTGACCGCTCAGGCCACTTGGGTCGCCGATGCCAGGTCGTGCGCCACGGTCAGCTCCGCCCCGGTCGCGGCCCGCACCTGATCGATCGTCACCCCGGCCGCCACCTCCCGCAGCAGGAAGCCGTCGGGGGTGACGTCCAGCACCGCGAGATCGGTGATGATCCGGTGCACGACTCCCCGGCCGGTCAGCGGCAGGGAACACTCCGCGAGGAGCTTGGGGGAGCCGTCACGTGCCGTGTGCTCCGTCAACACGATGACGTGCCGGGCCCCGTGGACGAGATCCATGGCACCGCCCATCCCCTTCACCATCCTGCCGGGGATCACCCAGTTCGCCAGATCGCCGGAGGCGGACACCTGCATCGCCCCCAGGACCGCCACGTCGATGTGCCCGCCCCGGATCATCGCGAAGGAGAGCGCGGAGTCGACACAGGACGCCCCGGGCAGCAGGGTCACCGTCTCCTTGCCCGCGTTGATCAGGTCGGCCCTGACCTCGGAGGCGACGGGGTAGGGGCCGACGCCGAGGATGCCGTTCTCGGACTGGAACACGACCTCGACGCCGTCCGGCAGGTGGTCGGGGATGAGCGTCGGCAGACCGATGCCGAGGTTGACGTAGGAGCCGTCGGGCAGCTCCCGTGCGGCGCGGGCCGCCATCTGCGTACGCGTCAGCGGCATGTCAGCGGTTTCCTTCCTGAACGGCGGGGGCGGCAGGGGCGGCGGGGACGGCAGCGGCGGAGTGGGCAGGGCGGACGGTCAGACGCTCGACGCGCTTCTCGGCGCGCGGATCGTCCGTCCCGACGGGGACGACCCGCTGGACGAAGATCCCGGGCAGATGGACGTCGTCGGGGGCGAGTTCGCCCGGCTCGACGAGTTCCTCGACCTCCGCCACGGTGATACGCCCGGCCATCGCGGCGAGCGGGTTGAAGTTGCGGGCGGAGGAGTCGAAGCGGAGGTTTCCGTGCCGGTCGCCCACGGCGGCACGCACCAGCGCGAAATCGGTGGTGATGCCCTCTTCCAGGAGATGCTCCCGCCCGCCGAAGACCCGGGTCTCCCTGGGCGGTGAGGCGACCGCGACGGAGCCGTCCGCGCCGTGCCGCCAGGCCAGCCCGCCCTCGGCGATCACGGTGCCCGCTCCGGCCGGTGTGTAGAACGCCGGGATGCCCGAACCGCCCGCGCGCAGCCGTTCCGCCAGGGTGCCCTGGGGGACGAGCTCCACCTCCAGTTCGCCCTGGAGGTACTGGCGCGCGAACTCCTTGTTCTCCCCGACGTAGGAGCTGGTCATCCGCGCGATCAGCCCCGCCCGCAGCAGAAGCCCCAGACCCCAGTCGTCCACCCCGCAGTTGTTGGACACCACCCTGAGCTCACCGGCTCCCCGCTCCAGCAGAGCGTGGATCAGCAGTCCGGGTATGCCGCACAGTCCGAAACCGCCGACGGCCAGCGACGCCCCGCGCCCCACGTCCGCGACCGCGTCCGCCGGGTCGGCGACCACCTTGTCCCTGCTCATCCGTCCACCTCTCGCCGCATCGACTGCGCACGAGACTAGGAATCCGGGACGGCCCCGGCGATGGTGGACGGCCACACATCGAGGCCCGCCAGGATGGTGGCGACGGCGATGCGCCACCCGGCAGGACGCGGTGCTCTTCGGAGAACCTGGCCCCGGCCGGAACACGCCGGGGTAGGGTCCGCGCATGGCCAAGGTGACCGTCAGTCTGGATGCCGAACTCGTCGTCGAAGCGATGGTCCTCGCGGGGGTGGGGAACCCGCAGGACGCCGTCGAACTCGTGGTGCGCGACTACATCGCGCGCGGCCACCGCACCGAGGCCCTCGTCGCCGAGCGGGAGGGCGCGGCGCGCGAGGTGGAGATCAAGCCCGAGGCGCAGCAGGGCTGACCGCCCCGCCCGGCCACCGGTGGGCGGCCGGCGGCCCTTACGCGACCGGCTCGCCGTCCTCCAACTCCACCGGACCGCCGCCCGACGTCAGGGCCCCCAGCGCGGCCCGGACCCGGCCGCAGAGCGTGCCCAGCAGGTAGGCGTCCAGATCGGCGGGGTCCACCAGCCGCCAGGACAGCAGCTCCTCCTCCTGGAGCCGGATCGCCGCCAGCCGCTCGGCGGTGAGCACCCCGCCGTCGTACACGTACGCCACGATCGGCGGCCGGCCCGCGCCCCGCACCCAGTCCACGGCGAGCAGCCGTCCCGGGGCCACGTCGAGTCCGATCTCCTCCGCCGTCTCGCGGCGGGCGCCCTGCCGGGGGCCTTCGCCCGTCTCCGATTCGACGGTCCCGCCGGGCAGCGCCCAGCCCTTGCGGTAGTTCGGCTCGACCAGCAGGATCCGCCCGTCCGCGTCGCGGAAGATCGAGGCGGCACCGGCGAGGACCCGGGGGAGCCCGGCGATGTACGTGGCGTAGTCGGCATCGGGAGTCGTCACGGCCGACAGCGTAGTGGCCGGGGCCGGACCGCACGGCCGTGGACGGCCATGGGCAGATCAGGGGTCGTGCGGATAGGGTCGGGGCGGCGCGACTGCCTGTTCGAAAGCAAGGGATGCAAGGTGACGGACGGAGCAGATGTGGAGACCGCCCGCGTGCTCGTGGCGGCGGACAAGTTCAAGGGCTCGCTCACGGCCGTACAGGTCGCGGAGCGGGTGACGGCCGGGCTGCGGCGCGTCGTCCCCGGCCTGGCGGTGGAGACCCTGCCGGTCGCGGACGGCGGCGACGGTACGGTCGCGGCGGCGGTGGCCGCCGGATTCGAGCGCCGCGAGGCGCGGGTGACCGGCCCCCTCGGCGACCCGGTGACGGCGGCGTACGCGCTGCGCGGGGACACCGCCGTGGTGGAGATGGCCGAGGCCTCGGGCCTCCAGCACCTGCCCGACGGGGTGTTCGCCCCGCTCACGGCCACCACGTACGGCTCGGGTGAGCTGCTGAAGGCCGCCCTGGAGGCCGGGGCGACGACGATCGTCTTCGGGGTCGGCGGCAGCGCCACCACCGACGGCGGCGCGGGCATGCTCGCCGCCCTGGGCGCCCGCTTCCTGGACGGGGACGGCAAGCCCGTCGGCCCCGGCGGCGGACCGCTCGCGACGCTGGCCGAGGCGGACCTCTCCGGGCTCGACCCGCGCCTGGCGGACGTCGACCTGGTCCTGGCCAGCGACGTGGACAACCCGCTGACCGGGCCCAAGGGGGCGCCCGAGGTGTACGGGCGGCAGAAGGGCGCGAGCGAGGAGGACATCGCGGTCCTCGACGCGGCCCTCACGCACTACGCCTCGATCCTGGGACCGGAGACGGCGGACCTGCCCGGCGCCGGTGCGGCCGGAGGCATCGGCTACGGGGCGCTCGTCGCCCTCGGCGCCCGTTTCCGCCCCGGCATCGAGGTCATGCTCGACGTCCTCGGCTTCGCGCCCGCGCTCGCCCGCGCCACGCTGGTGATCACGGGCGAGGGCTCGCTCGACGAGCAGACCCTCCACGGCAAGGCCCCGGCCGGGGTCGCCGCCGCCGCCCGCGCGGCCGGGATCGAGGTCGTCGCGGTCTGCGGCCGCCTCGCCCTGCCCCCGGAGGCCCTGGAGAAGGCGGGCATCCGCCGCGCCTACGCCCTCGCCGAACTGGAACCGGACCCGGCGGTGTCCATGGCCCAGGCGGGCCCGCTGCTGGAGCGGGCTGCGGAGTCGATCGCGCGGGACTTCCTGGCGGGCTGACGACCGGACGACCGGCTGTCGTCGGCCCCGCTCCGTGGCGGTCCCCGCTCACGGCGGTGCCGACGACAGCCGCAGCACGTCCAGCGCCAGCACCAGGTCCACCAGTTCACGCGGCCGGGACAGTGAGCGTGCGGTCAGCCGTTCCAGGCGGCGCAGCCGGTTGAAGACCGTGTTGCGATGACAGCCCAGCCGGGCCGCCGCCCGGCCCACCGAACCCCCGCATTCCAGCCAGGTCTCCAGCGTCTCCACCAGCAGTGACCGCTCCGCCGGTACGAGCGTCAGCAGCGGGCCGAACACCTCCGCCAGCAGCCGGGTGGACAGCTCCGGGCGGCTCACCAGCAGGGCCGCCGGAAGCCGCTCGTCCAGCCGGACGATCTCCCGGCTGCCCGGCTCGCACGTCAGCAGCGCCGTGCCCGCCAGCCGGCGCGCGGCGCCCACCTCCGCCAGGGAGCCCACCACCGGGCTCACCCCTCCCGGCCCGGCACCCAGCTTCCTGAGCCGCGCCGCCGCCCGGGCCGGACCCGCCGGGCCCAGCAGCACCACCGCGACCTCCCGGCCGCCCTCCCGGGTCTCCACCTCGCCCGGGGAACCCTCCGCCGTGCCCCACCACCAGCGCGACCCGTCCGCGTCCGGGCCCTCGACCACCGCCGCGTCCGGCACCGGTGTGCCCAGCACCACCACGGCGTAACGGCCCCGCTCCGGCAGCCCGAGGGCGCGCGCCGCACGGGTCACCAGGGCCGGCGTGGCCCCGCCCGCCAGCAGTGGGCCGAGCAGCGCCCCGTACCGCGTTCCACGCCGCATCCGCCGCTCCGTCCCCGGGTCCGGGCGCTCCTGATGACCGATGAGGATGCCACCGGCCCCGGCCGCGGGCGCCCGCCCGTCACGGCGTCTGTGCGCGTGCACAACGAGGCCCTTCGTTCGCTGGTCACCCGCATCGAGTCCGCCCCGCCCCGTGGACGCACGTCCCGCCCGGTGCTGGTCTGTGGCACCACCCCCACAGACCAGCACGACACACATGGCGGAAGGAGGAGGACGCATGGCAACGCTGGAGATCCGCTCGCTGTCCGTCGGCTACGGCCCGGTCCGGGCCCTGCGCGACATCTCGGTCGACGTACCGGACGGCGGGATCACCGCCGTGCTCGGCGGCAACGGCGCGGGCAAGACCACGCTGCTGCGGGCCGTGTCGCGGACCCTCGGCTTCCACCGCGGGACGGGCACCGGGACCATCCGGTTCGACGGCCAGGCCCTGGAAGGGCTGCGGCCCGCCCAGGTGGTGGCCGCGGGAGTGGTCCAGGTACCGGAGGGCCGGCAGGTCTTCGCCCGGATGACGGTGGCCGACAACCTGCGGGCGGGCGCCCTCGGGGCACGCGGCGGGCGCAAGGAGACCGGCGCGGCGCTCGCCCGGGTGCACGAACTGTTCCCGGTGCTCGCCGACCGCGCGCACCAGCGGGCCGGGCTGCTGTCCGGCGGCGAGCAGCAGATGCTGGCCATGGGCCGCGCCCTGATGGCGGGACCCAGGCTGCTCCTGCTGGACGAACCCTCGCTCGGCCTCGCCCCGCTGATGGCGGCCAGGATCGCCGAGACCGTGCAGGAGATCAACGCGGGCGGCACCTCCGTCATGCTCGTCGAGCAGAACGCCGCGATCGCCCTGCGCCTCGCCTCCACGGCGTACGTCCTCGACGTCGGCGAGGTCGCCCTGTCCGGGCCCGCCGACGAACTCGCCGCCTCCGACGAGGTGCGCCGCCGCTATCTCGGCGTCGTCGACGAGGACGCGGCGGCGGACGCCGACCCGGCCGCCCGCACCCGGCGCACCCTGAGCAGGTGGTCCGCGTGACGACCACCGCGCCCAGCACCACGGCCGCCCTCGCCGTTCAGGACGTCACCGTCCGCTTCGCCGGACTCACCGCCCTCGACGCCGTCTCCTTCACCGTCGAACCCGGCAGCGTGCACGCCGTCATCGGGCCCAACGGCGCCGGCAAGTCCACCTGCTTCAACGTTCTGTCCGGGGTCTACCGCGCCTCCTCCGGGCGCGTCCGCCTCGGCGACACCGAGCTCACCGGACTCCCGCCGCACGCCATCGCGGACCTCGGAGTCGCCCGCACCTTCCAGAACCTGGCGCTGCCCCCGCACGCCACCGTCGCCGACAGCCTTCTCCTCGGCCGCCACCGGCTGACCCGCTCCGGGTTCCTCGCCACCGGTCTGCGGCTTCCTTCCGCTGTCCGTGAGGAGCGGCACCACCGCGAGCGGGTCCACGAGATCGCCGCGTTCATCGGGCTGGAGGGGGAGTTGGAGCGGCCCGCCGGATCGCTTCCGTACGGGCAGCAGAAGCTCGTCGAGCTCGGCCGCGCGCTGTGCATGGAGCCGAAGGTCCTGCTGCTCGACGAGCCGATCGCCGGGATGACCGCGGACGAGCGCCGCCGCACCGCCGCCGTCGTGGCCGACGTACGCGACAGCCTCGGCATCTCCATCGTGCTGGTCGAGCACGACATGGGGGTGGTGATGCGGCTCGCGGACGCGGTGACCGTACTCGACTTCGGACGACGGATCGCCGGGGGCACCCCCGCCGAGGTCCAGAACGATCCGGCCGTCGTCCAGGCCTACTTGGGAGCACCTCAATGACCACGTTCGTCGAACTCCTCCTCGGCGGCCTGTCGATCGGCTCGGTCTACGCACTCATCGCGCTCGGGTTCGTCGTCATCTTCAAGGCCACCGAGGTCGTCAACTTCGCCCACGCGTCCCTGCTGTTGGCAGGCGGCTACGTCACCGCCGTGCTCCACGACGACATCGGGTTCTGGCCCGCCCTGCTCGTCGGCATCGCCGGCGCCGCGGCCGTCGGCGCTGCCATCGAGTTCTTCGTGATGCGCCGCTACCGGGGCAGCGACCACAGTGTCCTCGCCATCGTCACCATCGGCGTCGACATCCTCCTCATCACCGAACTCACCCGCCGCATGGGCACGGACGTCCTCGCCCTCGGCGACCCCTGGGGCAACGAGGTCGTCCAGATCGGCGGCATCACCCTCGCCCAGACCCGCATCGCCGCGTTCCTCGCCGCCGGGCTGCTGATCACGGTGTTCCTGCTCGCCTTCCGCTACACCTCGTGGGGTGTGTCGATGCGGGCCGCCGCCGAGAACCCGCAGACGGCGGCGCTCATGGGCATCAGGCTGGGGCGGGTCTCGCTCGCCGCCTGGGCGGTCGCCGGGGCGCTGGCCGCCGTCGCCGCGCTCTTCCTCACCGTGTTCCCGACCCCGGGCCTGGAGCGCGCCACCTCGCTCGCCGCACTCAAGGCGTTCCCCGCCGCCATCCTCGGCGGGCTCGACTCCACCACCGGGGCGCTGGCCGGCGGACTCATCGTGGGCGTCACCGAATCGCTCGCCACCGGCTACCAGAGCGATCTCTCCTTCCTCGGCCGGGGCATCGGCGATCTGGCGCCCTACCTGGTGATGGTGGCCGTCCTGCTGATCCGCCCCGCGGGACTCTTCGGCACGAAGGAGCTGGCCCGTGTCTGACACCACCGCCGAAGCCCCCGCCGCCCCCGCCGTGACCGCTCCCGTACGCGGCGGCGGACCGGAGAGCATCACGGACCGGCTGCGCAGCCCCCGTACGTACGCCGTCCTCATCGGCTCCCTGCTGCTCCTCGTCCTTCCGTTCTACCTGGACCGCTTCTGGCTCCAGGCCGGACTGTTCGCGATGGCTGCGGCGATCGGCGCCATCGGGCTCAACATGCTCACCGGCGCCACCGGCCAACTCTCCATGGGCCACGCGTTCTTCCTCGCCGTCGGCGCGTACGGCTACTGCGTCCTCGCGGGGGAGAGCAGCACCGAGAACGGCCACACGCTGACCGGCCTCGGTCTTCCCACCTGGCTGGCCGCGATCCTCGCGGTGCTGCTCGCCGGGGCGGCGGGCGGCATCTTCAGCCCCATCGCCGGGCGGCTGCGCGGCGCCTACCTCGGCATCGCGACCCTCGCGCTGATCTTCATCGGGCAGCACGTCCTGTTCAACGCGGGATCGCTGACCGGCGGTTACAACGGCCGGGCCGTACCGCCGCTGTCCGTCTTCGGGTTCACCTTCGACGACTCCGAACTCGTCGTCGCCGCCGTCCCGTTCGGTTCCTCGGAGAAGCTCTGGTACGCGGGTCTGCTCGCGCTCCTGCTGAGCGCCCTGTTCGCCCGGGGCGTGCTGCGCGGCCGGCCCGGACGCGCCATGAACGCCATCCGCGACCACCGGATCGCGGCCGGGGTGATGGGTGTGCCCGTGGCCCGCTACCGGGCCGGCGTCTTCGTCCTGTCCTCGATGTACGCGGGCCTCGCGGGCGTCCTGCTCGCCCTGGTCTTCCAGCGGACCGTGCCCGAGTACTTCGGCATGATCCTGTCCCTCGAATACCTCGCCATGATCGTCATCGGCGGTCTCGGCAGCGTCGCGGGAGCCGTGATCGGCGCCGCCTTCGTCTCCCTGCTCCCGCAGGTGTTCACGCACTACAGCGACTCCCTGCCGCTGGTCTCCGCCCCCGGCACGGGCGGTCTCGCACCCGGTGAGGCGTCCCGCTATCTGTACGGCGCCGCGGTGGTCGCGGTGGTCCTGTTCCTGCCCGGCGGCCTCGCCCGCCTCGGCCTCGCCCGCACGAAGAAGCCGCAGGCTCCGAAGAATCCGGCTGTTCCGAAGCAACCAGCGGCTCCGAAGAATCCAGGGGAGAAGTCATGAAACTGAGAGTGCTCACGGCCGTCGTCGCGGCCCTCGCCGTCACCCTCGTCGGGTGCAGCGGCAAGGCGACCGAAGGAAAGGCGGACGAGGAGGGCAAGGGCGGGATCAAGACGGGTCCCGGGGTCTCCTCCTCGACGATCTCCCTCGGGGTGCTGACCGACATGACCGGCGTCTACGCCTCGCTGGGCAAGAGCGTCACCCAGGCCCAGCAGCTGTGGGTGAAGCAGACCAACGACGCGGGCGGCATCTGCGACCGGAAGATCGAACTGACGGTCCGCGACCACGGATACGATCCGCAGAAGGCCATCGCCGCGTACACCGAACTGGTGCCGGACGTGGCGGGCTTCGCCCAGTTCATCGGCTCCCCGTTCGTCGCCGCCGTCGAACAGCGCATCGACGGCCAGGACAAGGGCCTCGTCCTGCCGCAGGCCTGGTCGGCGAACCTGCTGGGCTCCCCGTACATCCGCGTCATCGGCGCCACCTACGACGTCGAGACGATCAACCTCATCGACTACCTCCTCGCCGAGAAGCGCATCGCGAAGGGCGACAAGATCGGTCACGTCTACTTCGAGGGCGACTACGGCGAGAACGCGCTCGTCGGCTCGAAGCACGCGGCGAAGGAGGCCGGGCTCACCGTCGTCGAGCAGAAGATCAAGCCGACCGACAACGACATGACGGCCCAGGTCGCCGCCCTCAAGCAGGCCGGCGTCAAGGCCGTGGTCGTCAGCGCAGGCCCCCGCCAGGCCGCCTCGCTCGTCGGCGTCGCCGCGGCCACCGGCTTCAACGTCCCGGTCGTCGGCAACAACTCGGCCTTCGCGCCGCAGCTGTTGAAGACCCAGGCGGGCCCGGCCCTGCTCAAGGACTACTACGTCGCCTCCTCCACCCTGCCCATCGGCGACCCGGGCGACGGACCCGCCAAGCTCGCCAAGGAGTACGCCGCCCAGTACCCGAAGGACGTCCTCGACAACGGCGTCGTCGCCGGCTACACGGCGGCCTCCCTCTTCGGCGAGGCCCTGTCCAAGGCCTGCGACGACAAGGACCTCACCCGCGAGGGCATCGACAAGGCGCTCCTCACGATCAAGGGGTACGGGACCGAGTTCGGGGTGACGCACGACTTCTCGGACCCGAAGGCGCCGTCCACCCGGGAGAGCGTCATCATGAAGCCCGACGCCGCTGCCGCCGGCGGGCTGAAGGTGGTCCGGCCGGCCGAGGTCGCCCCGGCGGCCGAGTCCTTCACCATCGGCGACTGAGCCCCGCGTCGGGAGGGCTGACCGGAGACTGACGGAGGTCTGACCGGGGCAGCCCGGTCAGACCTCCCGGCCGTCCATCCCGATGTACCGGAAGCGGCCCCGCTCCACCCGGTAGATGAAGACCCCGGTCCCGGTGTACATCCCGTTGGCGGACTCGAAGGCGTAGCTCTTGGACACGCCCTTGTACGAGGTCGTCCGCAGCGCGGGCAGCAGGTCCTGGCGCGTCAGCTTCTCCCGGCCCAGCCCCTGGGCGCAGGAGGCGATCAGCCCCACCGCGTCGTACGCCTCGGCCGCGAACAGCGGCGGCGCGTGGTCGAAGCGCTTGCGGTAGGCGGCGGCGAACGGGTGCACCGAGGGTACGGACGCGGGGTCGGCGGCCGTCGAGACGACCAGCCAGCCCGCCGCGTCCTCGCCCGCCTCCGCCAGGAACCGAGGATCGTGCACGGCCTGGGTGGCGATCTTCGGCCCCAGGAACCCGGCCCGGGTCAGCGACTTCGCGAGCCGTCCGGCGTCCCGCCACCCGCCCCCGTACACCACCGCCCCCGGCTGCTTCGCGACGATCCGCTCGGCCTCCGCGTCCAGGTCGCGCGTGCCTTCCCGTACGGTCTCCGCGAACACGGTGCGGCCGTTCCCGCGCAGCCCCGCGTCGAGGAAGCGGGTCGTCTGGCGGCCGTACTCGGTACCGTCGTCGACCAGCGCCACCTGGTCGATCTCGTACGCCCCGAGGAACTCCGCCACCGGCAGCATCTGCATGTCGTTGCGCGGCCGGGCGCACAGGAAGATCCGGTTCAGATGGCGGATGTCCCCGTCGACCACGCTGAGCAGGGGGAGCGCCGCCTCGTCGTACGCGACCAGCGCCTCCCGGGCCGCGTCCGTGCCGGTCGCGCCGATCGCCGCCACCAGGAGCGGGTCCTCGGCGAACCGGCGCACCGCCGCCTTCGCCCGTTCCTCGTCGCCCCCGTCGTCGACCGTGGTCAGCCGCAGCGTGAACGGCGCGTCGTCCCGCGCGTTGTGCTCGGCCACCGCGAGCCGGGCTGCCTTGTCCTGCCCCTTGCCGACGGCCGCGGACGGGCCGCTGAGGTCGGCCTGGAGCCCGATGTGCAGCTCGGGGCGGGCCGTCTTCCCGTCGCCGTCCCCTTCGCCGCCCGGGTCCTTGTCGTCGCCGGAGGAGACCAGCCACGCGGCGGTGCCGCCCGTCGCGGCGATGGCCGCGCCCCCGGTGACGTACGCGAGGAAGCGACGGCGGCCGGGGGAGGGGGCCACGGCAGTCGTCTCCCGGCTGCCGTTCCCGGCCCCGGTGCCCGTGTCAGGGCCGGCGAACGGGCCACCGTCCGAGCCGCTGCCCGGACCTCCGGCCCCGCCCGCGTCCAGGCTCGTCGCGTCGATGTCGGGCAGGGCCAGCATCCGCGCCGAGCGCTCGGCGATCAGATGGGTGACCGGGCCGGGCAGCCAGCTGCCGCCCGCCAGATCCTCGGCGAACGCCTGCCGGATGTCCGCCGCCGTCGGACGGTCCTCGGGCTCCTTGGCCAGGCACGCCTCGACGACCGGGAGCAGCCCGGGCGGCAGCGCGCTCAGGTCCGCCGTGTCGTGCACGGTGCGGAACAGCATCGCCTCCACCGGGCCGGTGCCGAACGGCCGCCCGCCGGTCGCCGCGTACACCAGGACGCAGCCCAGCGAGAAGACGTCGCTCGCCGGGCCGATCCGCCGCCCCTGCGCCTGCTCGGGGGAGAGGAAGCCGGGGGAGCCGACGATCACGTCGGTCGCCGTGAGGACGGTGTCGTCCAGGGCCCGCGCGATCCCGAAGTCGATCAGCCGGGGGCCGTCCAGACCCAGCAGCACGTTGCCGGGCTTCACGTCCCGGTGCACCAGGCCCGCCGCGTGGACGGCCTCCAGCGCCTCCGCGAGCATCGAGCCCAGCGCCCGCACCCCGCGCTCCGGCAGCGGACCCCCGCTGCCGACCGCCTCGCTCAGGGCGGGCCCGGGCACGAACTCGGTGGCCAGCCACGGGGCCGGCGCCTCGGTGTCGGCGTCGACCACCGGAACCGCCCACCGGTTGCGGACCTGCCGGGCGATCGCCACCTCCCGCCGGAAGCGGGCCCGGAAGCCGGAGTCGTCGGCGTACTCCGCGCGGATCAGCTTGATCGCCACCAGCGCGCCGCCGGGCGACCGGCCCAGCAGCACCACGCCCATGCCCCCGGCGCCGAGGCGGCCGAGGACGCGGTACCCGGCGATCCGTGCCGGGTCGGTGGAACGGAGCGGTTCCATCAGGGGTCAGTGCCTTTCGTCCGGGCGCGCGGTCACTTCGGTTCCAGGCCCGCGGTCACTTCAGTTCCAGCTCGACGCGGTAGAGCACCTTGGCGCCGCCCTCGGCGGCGATCCGCAGCAGGTCGGTGTTGGTGTAGCCCTTGGCGCCCTTGACCGACACGGCGGTCGTCACCGGGCCGATCCGGGACTTGGACCAGACGTAGTCCTGGACCCCGCCCGACTCCGGGCCGGTGTACTTCCCCGCCTCGAACAGCGAGGCGTCCGCGTTGCGCACGTCCTTCTGGTCGAACTGGAGGGACATCAGACCGCTGAGGCGCTGCCCGCCGCCCAGCTCCTGGTTCGGGCACCGGAAGCTCTCCTGGACGGTGTCCTTGATCTCCCGGTCGGCCCCCGCCTCCGTCCGGTGCACGGTCACGGTCACCGCCCCCTGCACCCGGCCCTTGCCGCCCTGCGCCGGGATGTCGAGCCGCCGCGTGAAGCTGTCCAGGACGCCCGAGGGCAGCGCGGAGCGGGTCCAGACGCAGGAGTCCGGAAGCACGGGCCAGCTGCCGCCGCTCTCGTACGGGGTGTGCCGGACCATCCCCGCCGTCCAGTCGTTCTCCCCGAGCGCGGCGTCACGGGTCAGCTTCCGCGCCTGGGCCGCGTTCTTCGGGACCCGGTCCGGGTCCGGCGTGAAGTCGTAGGCGCTGGGCAGCGCGCCCGGCAGCGTGGACTGCTTCGGGTCGGGCTTCTTCGACGCCCCCGTCTTCTCCCCGCCGGTCGCCGGGCCGCCCTGCTTCGCCGATCCGCTCGGCTTGGGGTCGGGCCCGTCCTTGTCCTTCGACGCCGACCCGCCGCATCCGGCCAACAGCACCCCCGCCGCCGCGGCCGCCGCCACGCGTGTCCCCACCAGCATCAGCTTCATCTCGGACCCCCCGGTCCCCCGGACCGCCCCCTGGCCGAAATGGCCCGGGTGTCGGTTGCGAGGAGATTCTAGAAGCCGGGTCCGGCGGAGGGACGGGAACCTGGTACTCACCCCGATACCGAAAATTCTCAGCCATGGGGAGGGCTTCGCCTCTGGCGGCCGGACGCGCGCGGTGGTAGGGCCGTCCTGCGCGGCGGAAACGCACGAGGGCCCGGATGCCGGGGAGCATCCGGGCCCTGAGGACCTGCCGTCACATCACGTACCGCTACGGCAGCTGCGCCGCCCGCGCCTCGCGCCGGTTGTCACGGAACGTGTTCACCCGTCGCGCCGTGGCGAACAGCGGGATCACCGCGCCGAGCACCACCTGGAGCGCGCAGCCCGTCTGGAGCAGCAGCTGACCGCCGGGGGCGTCGAACGCCCAGGCGGCGAGCAGCCCCATCGCGGCCACGATCCAGCCGAGCATCGCCACCGCGAGGACGCCCCGCGGCTTGGGGTACTCCACCCGGCTCACCATCAGCCAGGCCACGCCGACGATCGCGAGCAGCGTCGGCACGAAGGGCAGCTCCAGGAGCACGATCGAGACGACCGTCAGCGCTCCGAAGGGGCTCGGCATGCCCTGGAACATGCCGTCCTTCAGTGTCACGCAGGAGAATCTGGCCAGCCTGAGCACCACCGCCAGCAACACGACGATCGCCGCCAGTGCCGACACCCGCTGGTGGGCGTCGTCGGCGACCATGCCGTACACGAGCACGAAGTAGGCCGGTGCGAGCCCGAAGCTGATCAGGTCCGAGAGGTTGTCCAGCTCGGCACCCATCGGCGAGGAACGCAGCTTGCGCGCGACGAGTCCGTCGAACAGGTCGAAGATCGCGGCCATCAGCATGAGGATCACGGCGGTGGCGGCCGAGTGCCGGGCCATGCCCGTCTCGTCGCTGCCCGTGAGGTGCGGGATCAGAATGCCCGTGGTGGTGAAGTACACCGCCATGAACCCGCACGTCGCGTTACCGAGCGTGAGCGTGTCTGCTATCGACAGCCGCATCGACAGCGGCATGTCCTCCGTGCCGTCGACGTCGTTCTCGTCGTCGGCCTCCGGCACCCAGTCGGTCTTACTGTCAGGATCAATCACGGTCAATTCGAGTCACCCCCGCGGTGGTGGCCTGACCGACCTCGACCGCGACATCGATCCCCTCCGGGAGGTAGATGTCCACGCGCGAGCCGAAGCGGATCAGGCCGATGCGCTCGCCCTGCTCCACCTTCGTGCCCTCGGGGAGGTACGGCACGATCCGACGGGCGACCGCTCCCGCGATCTGCACCATCTCGATGTCGCCGAGCTCGGTGTCGAAGTGCCAGACAACGCGCTCGTTGTTCTCGCTCTCCTTGTTGAACGCCGGAACGAACCCGCCCGGGATGTGCTCGACCGACGTCACGGTGCCCGCCAGCGGCGCGCGGTTGACGTGGACGTTGAGCGGGCTCATGAAGATCGCGACGCGGGTGCGCCCGTCCTTCCACGGCATGATGCTCTGCACCACGCCGTCGGCCGGGGAGATGACCCGGCCTTCGGTGATCTCGCGCTCGGGGTCACGGAAGAACCACAGCATGCCCGCCGCGAGCGCGGTGGTGGGCACGGCCGCTGCTGCCCAGCGCCCCGACTTGCGGGCGCGGGCCAGGCTGAGGGCTGCGGTGGCGACGGTCGGCAGGAGCCACGGCGATGCTCCGCGGGCGATGCGGACCCCGCCGCGGGATGCGGTGGAAGTGCTGTCGGGCATGAATGACCTTCGTAGCGGATGATGCCGCGCTGGCAACGGGGGACGGCGGCTTTCCGAAGATGCTATCGGTTGCCGGGCGCAACTGGGCAAGCCAGCAGCCGAGTCGGACTGTCGAACGCCGCCCGTCGAGGGTGACCCGGTGTGACGTTCTTCGCCACCAAATCACCCTGAAACGGACAATCAGCCCTGGAATCGGTACTCCTCCAGGAGTCGCCGGCCAATGATCATTTTCTGGATCTCGGCGGTACCTTCACCGATCAGCAGCATCGGCGCCTCGCGGTAGAGGCGCTCGATCTCGTACTCCTTGGAGAAGCCGTAGCCGCCGTGGATGCGGAAGGCGTCCTCGACGACTTCCTTGCAGTACTCGGAGGCGAGGTACTTCGCCATCCCTGCCTCCAGGTCGTTACGCTCCCCGGAGTCCTTTTTGCGTGCTGCATTGACCATCATCGCATGAGCGGCTTCGACCTTGGTGGCCATTTCGGCCAGTTTGAACTGGATCGCCTGGTGCTGGGCGATCGGTTTGCCGAAGGTGTGACGCTGCTGGGCGTACGAAACGCCCAGTTCGAATGCACGCTGCGCGACACCGCAGCCACGCGCGGCGACATTCACCCGGCCGACTTCGACGCCGTCCATCATTTGGTAAAACCCTCGGCCGGTCGTGCCCCCGAGAACGCGATTGGCCGGAATGCGCAGGTCGTCCATGATGAGCTCGGTCGTGTCGACGCCCTTGTAGCCCATCTTGTCGATCTTCCCGGGGATGGTCAGACCGGGCCGGACCTCTCCGAAGCCGGGCTCCTTCTCCACCAGGAAGGTCGTCATCGACTTGTGCGGCGCGGTGCCCTCGGGGTGGCCTTCGTCACTCCGGGCCAGAACAGCCACCAAAGTAGACGTTCCGCCATTCGTCAGCCACATCTTCTGGCCGTGGAGAACGTATTCGTCGCCGTCCTTCACGCCCTTGGACGAGATCGCCGAGACGTCCGAGCCGAGCGCCGGCTCGGACATCGAGAAGGCCCCGCGCACCTCGCCGAGGGCCATCCGCGGCAGGAACGTGTCCTTCTGCTCCTGCGTGCCGTGCTGCTTGAGCATGTAGGCCACGATGAAATGCGTGTTGATGATGCCCGACACACTCATCCAGCCGCGCGCGATCTCCTCCACGCACAGCGCGTAGGTGAGCAGCGACTCACCCAGCCCCCCGTACTCCTCGGGGATCATCAGCCCGAACAGGCCGAGTTCCTTGAGCCCCTCGACGATTTCCGTGGGGTACTCGTCGCGGTGTTCCAGCTGGGTCGCGACCGGAATGATCTCCTTGTCGACGAAATCCCGGACCGTGGAAAGGATTTCCCGCTGGATGTCGTTCAGACCGGCGGTCTGGGCGAGTCGCGTCATGGCTGCTTCTCCTGTGGCTTCACGCGGATGGCCTTAAGGCTTCACACAGTTACTTGGCGGGCGTCGGGCGGCCGGGCTGCTCGCCGCCCCGCTCCTTGATGTACGTCTCGGTGGGAACCATCACCTTGCGCCGGAACACGCACACGACCGTGCCGTCCTGCTTGTAGCCCTTGGTCTCCACGTACACGATGCCGCGGTCGTTCTTGGACTTCGACGGGGTCTTGTCCAGCACGGTCGTCTCGCCGTAGATCGTGTCGCCGTGGAAGGTCGGCGCGATGTGCTTGAGCGATTCGACCTCCAGATTGGCGATGGCCTTTCCGGAGACGTCCGGTACCGACATGCCGAGCAGCAGCGAGTAGATGTAGTTGCCGACGACCACGTTCTTACCGAAGTCGGTCGTCTTCTCCGCGTAGTTGCTGTCCATGTGCAACGGGTGGTGATTCATGGTCAGCAGACAGAAGAGGTGGTCGTCGTACTCCGTGACCGTCTTTCCGGGCCAGTGCTTGTAGACGGCACCGACCTCGAACTCCTCATACGTGCGTCCGAACTGCATGATCAGGCCTCCGGGGCTTCGAACTTGGACGTGCGCTGCATTCCTGCGGCCCGGCCCTTGCCCGCGATGACCAGGGCCATCTTGCGGCTGGCCTCGTCGATCATCTCGTCGCCGAGCATCGCGGAGCCCTTCTTGCCGCCCTCCTCGGAGGTGCACCAGTCGTAGGCGTCGAGGATCAGCTCGGCGTGGTCGTAGTCCTCCTGCGAGGGCGAGAACACCTCGTTCGCCGCGTCGACCTGGCCCGGGTGCAGCACCCACTTGCCGTCGAAGCCGAGGGCGGCGGCGCGGCCGGCCACCTCGCGGTAGGCGTCCACGTCACGGATCTGGAGGAACGGGCCGTCGATCGCCTGGAGGTCGTGCGTACGGGCCGCCATCAGGATGCGCATCAGGATGTAGTGGTAGGCGTCCGCCGGGTAGCCGGGCGGCTGCTGGCCGACGACCAGGGTCTTCATGTTGATCGACGCCATGAAGTCGGCCGGGCCGAAGATCAGCGTCTCCAGGCGCGGCGAGGCGGCGGCGATCTCGTCGATGTTCACCAGACCCTTGGCGTTCTCGATCTGCGCCTCGATGCCGATCTTCCCGACCTCGAAGCCCATCGTCTTCTCGATCTGGGTCAGCAGCAGGTCCAGCGCCACGACCTGCTGGGCGTCCTGGACCTTCGGCAGCATGATGCAGTCGAGATTGGGGCCCGCACCCTCGACGACCGTGATGACGTCCCGGTACGTCCAGTGCGTCGTCCAGTCGTTGACCCGCACGACCCGGGTCTTGCCGCTCCAGTCACCGTTGTTGAGCGCGTCCACGATGTGGTGGCGGGCGCCCTCCTTGGCGAGCGGCGCGCAGGCGTCCTCCAGGTCCAGGAAGACCTGGTCGGCCGGGAGGCCCTGGGCCTTCTCCAGGAAGCGCGGGTTCGAGCCTGGCACGGCCAGACACGAGCGGCGCGGGCGCAGACGGTTGACCGAGGGGGTGGGCGTGGTCATGCGGGGACCTCCAGAGGGTCGAGCTTGTTCGCTTTCCGGATCTCGTCGACGATACGGCCGATGATCTCCGTGATGCCGAAGTCCTTCGGGGTGAAGACGGCGGCCACTCCGGCTTCGATGAGTGCGGCGGCGTCGGCCGGCGGGATGATGCCGCCCGCGATCACCGGGATGTCCGGCGCCCCGGCCTCCCGCAGCCGGTGCAGCACGTCGGGGACCAGCTCCGCGTGCGAGCCGGACAGGATGGACAGGCCCACACAGTGCACGTCCTCGGCGAGCGCCGCGTCGGTGATCTGCTCGGGGGTCAGCCGGATTCCCTGGTAGACCACCTCGAACCCGGCGTCCCTGGCCCGTACGGCGATCTGCTCGGCCCCGTTGGAGTGCCCGTCCAGGCCCGGCTTGCCGACCAGCAGACGCAGTCGCCCGACACCCAGGTCGGCGGCGGTCCGGGTGACCTTCTCGCGGACCCGGGCGAGCGTGCTGCCCGGCTCCGCGGTGACCGCGACCGGGGCGGAAGAGACCCCGGTGGGGGCGCGGAACTCGCCGAAGACGTCCCGCAGCGCCCAGGACCACTCGCCGGTGGTGACGCCCGCGCGGGCGCACTCGACGGTGGCTTCCATCATGTTCTCGGTGCCCGCGGCGGCCTTCTTCAGCGCGGCCAGCGCCTCCGACGCCCGCGCCTCGTCGCGGTTGTCCCGCCACTCGTGCAGGGCCGCGACGACCCGGGCCTCGTTCTCCGGGTCGACGGTCATGATCGCGCCGTCGAGGTCGGAGGTGAGCGGGTTGGGCTCGGTGGACTCGTAGATGTTGACGCCGACGATCTTCTCGTCGCCCGCCTCGATCCGGGCCCGCCGGGCCGCGTGCGAGGAGACGAGCTCGGACTTGAGATAGCCGGACTCGACGGCCGCCATCGCGCCGCCCATCTGCTGGATCCGGTCGATCTCCGCCAGCGACTCCTCGACCAGGGCGTCCACCTTGGCCTCGATGACGTGCGAACCGGCGAAGATGTCCTCGTACTCCAGCAGATCGCTCTCGTGCGCCAGCACCTGCTGGATCCGCAGCGACCACTGCTGGTCCCAGGGCCGGGGCAGCCCCAGCGCCTCGTTCCAGGCCGGCAGCTGCACCGCGCGCGCCCGGGCGTCCTTGGAGAGGGTGACGGCCAGCATCTCCAGGACGATGCGCTGGACGTTGTTCTCCGGCTGTGCCTCGGTCAGGCCGAGGGAGTTGACCTGGACGCCGTAGCGGAAGCGGCGCTGCTTGGCGTCGGCGATGCCGTACCGCTCGCGGGTGACGCGGTCCCAGATGCGGCCGAAGGCGCGCATCTTGCACATCTCCTCGACGAAGCGGACGCCCGCGTTCACGAAGAACGAGATGCGGGCGACCACGTCACCGAACTTCTCCTCGGGCACCTGGCCCGAGTCGCGGACCGCGTCGAGCACCGCGATGGCGGTCGACATGGCGTACGCGATCTCCTGGACCGGGGTGGCCCCCGCCTCCTGGAGGTGGTAGCTGCAGATGTTGATCGGGTTCCACTTGGGGATGCGGTTGACCGTGTACGTGATCATGTCCGTGGTCAGCCGCAGCGAGGGCACCGGCGGGAAGACGTGCGTCCCGCGCGAGAGGTACTCCTTCACGATGTCGTTCTGCGTCGTCCCCTGGAGCTTGGTGGGGTCGGCCCCCTGCTCCTCCGCGACCACCTGGTAGAGCGCCAGCAGCCACATGGCGGTCGCGTTGATCGTCATCGAGGTGTTCATCTGCTCCAGGGGGATGTCCTGGAACAGCCGCCGCATGTCACCGAGGTGCGAGACGGGAACACCGACGCGGCCCACCTCGCCGCGGGCGAGAATGTGGTCCGGGTCGTATCCGGTCTGCGTCGGCAGATCGAAGGCGACCGAGAGACCCGTCTGGCCCTTGGCGAGGTTGCGGCGGTACAGCTCGTTGGACGCCTCGGCGGTCGAGTGACCGGCGTACGTCCGCATGAGCCAGGGCCGGTCCTTCTGACGTTCGTTCATCGGAGAACCTCAGACGTTGCGGAAGCGGTTGATGGCGTCGATGTGCTGCTCGCGCATTTCCTGGTCGCGGACGCCCAGGCCCTCGCGGGGGGCCAG
>NZ_BMTW01000026.1 GCF_014649875.1 Streptomyces rubiginosohelvolus
AGCGGAGGTGAGCCGCCGTTGGCCCCGTTGCCGATGGCCTGGCAGTCGTGTTCTCCGCGCGAGCGGAGGTGAGCCGTGCACGGCCATCCGCGCCCCGGCCCGGTAGGCGTGCTCTCCGCGCGAGCGGAGGTGAGCCGTTGCTCGTCAACCTGACACCGGAACTCCGCAGGTGCTCTCCGCGCGAGCGGAGGTGAGCCGTCCAGCTGCCCGGCCTGGACCTGACCGTCACAGTGCTCTCCGCGCGAGCGGAGGTGAGCCGTGGGTTGCCAGGACCAACGGCATCATGGCTGGGTGCTCTCCGCGCAAGCGGAGGTGAGCCGGGGACTGCGCCACCGTCGGGGCCGGAGAGTTCGTGCTCTCCGCGCAAGCGGAGGTGAGCCGTCCAGTTCGATGTAGTCGATGTCCCCGAACTCGTGCTCTCCCCGCAAGCGGAGGTGAGCCGGCGGCCCGGGCACCTGCCACGAGACCGGCTGCGTGCTCTCCGCGCGAGCGGAGGTGAGCCGCTGATGTAGCGCTGCTTTGAGACGGTCAGTGAGTGCTCTCCGCGCGAGCGGAGGTGAGCCGGCGTCCTGCGCATGGAGCCTAAGGGCCCGCCGGTGCTCTCCGCGCGAGCGGAGGTGAGCCGTAGGCGGCGTAGCGCGGGTTGTCGGTGACCACGTGCTCTCTGCGCGAGTGGAGGTGAGCCGTTCCGCACGGTGCGGCACTGGCCGCCGAATCCGTGCTCTCCGCGCGAGCGGAGGTGAGCCGCCGACCCGGTCTCGGAGATCACCCGCATGATGGTGCTCTCCGCGCGAGCGGAGGTGAGCCGCCGACCCGGTCTCGGAGATCACCCGCATGATGGTGCTCTCCGCGCGAGCGGAGGTGAGCCGTCCGACCGGCGGTTCGTCGCACGGGACTGCGTGTGCTCTCCGCGCGAGCGGAGGTGAGCCGCCGATGGGGAGACCGGCGGCGAAGGTTGCCGCGTGCTCTCCGCGCGAGCGGAGGTGAGCCGCCGATGGGGAGACCGGCGGCGAAGGTTGCCGCGTGCTCTCCGCGCGAGCGGAGGTGAGCCGATCGCACAGGCCAACGCGTTCGCGAAGGAGACGTGCTCTCCGCGCGAGCGGAGGTGAGCCGCAGCCGATGCTCGTCGCCCCCTACCCGCTGCCGTGCTCTCCGCGCGAGCGGAGGTGAGCCGTGCTGAGCCATCGCCGGATCGGCGAGGTTGAGGTGCTCTCCGCGCGAGCGGAGGTGAGCCGCCGTACATGGTGGAGCGCCCACAGAGGCGGTCGTGCTCTCCGCGCGAGCGGAGGTGAGCCGCCCGCACGGCGTTGATCTGCGCCCACTCGGCGGTGCTCTCCGCGCGAGCGGAGGTGAGCCGGCCGGCAGACCGTGCTGGCCGTCCAGCCCGGCGTGCTCTCCGCGCGAGCGGAGGTGAGCCGATCGTCGTGCTCACGACGCGCTCACCTCCGCGGTGCTCTCCGCGCGAGCGGAGGTGAGCCGATGATGGTGAGCGTCTTGGGCGCCGTGCTGGAGTGCTCTCCGCGCGAGCGGAGGTGAGCCGTACCACCCGCAGAAGAGCCAGTCGAGGTACCGGTGCTCTCCGCGCGAGCGGAGGTGAGTCGGCCACTGGAGCAACGGGGTCCTCGTCGGCGCCGTGCTCTCCGCGCGTGCGGGAATGATCCCCGCTGGTACAGCCACGTCGCGCGGATGCCCGCCTGCTCCCCACACGCGGGAATGGACCGTAGACCGGCGAGGACTTCGCCGTCGGAAGGCCCGCTCCCCGCATGTGGGGATAGTCCCGCGGCCTCCGCCGGCCTGGGCAACGGCACGTGTGCTCCCCACGTCGGCGGGCATAGCCCCTCCACGACGTCGGCCCCGCTCCCCTGCCGTGGGCCAGGAATCTGGCGCGCAGCGCTCCATACACCGATGGGTTGCTGAACTCCATAGTCGGGTAGTGACACCGTGGTGCTAGGGGATTCGGGGGCAGCTCATGGTTAGCGGGCGCGTGCGACCCAGCGGCGGCACAGCATGGCAGACCGATTTCCAGCGCCGGACAACAGGCCGCCCAAGCATGAGCGCGATGGATATAGCGAGGATCCGTCGTTCGCTGAACGGGACGCTCACCGAACTGCAGCTGGCCATCGAACGTTTCGATGTGCCCAAAGCCGCGGATCTCTTCGAGAGCCGTCGATGCATCCGACCCACTCCCACTGGTCGCTCGCTCGCACCGCCGCGACGGCATCGGCCGGCCGGACGAAGTGCGTGCGGAAGTCAGACTCGGGGTAGTTCTCGTCGCCGTCGTACTCTGCGTCTTCGTCGAAGTGCCCATCACCATAGGCGGGTTCTTCGCCGGGATCCTTGGGGAGTGGGCAAGCTGCGAGGCTCGTGACGTCATCGTGGGCGTTGAACTCCGAGATGCCTTGCGGTTCTTCTTACGCTTCTTCGGCGCGTCCGTCCTCTTCTCCCAGGTGCCTTCCCCCCCAGCACAACGAGGCTGACACGCCTCCGGCACTGGTCCCAGAGAACCTTCCCGGCTCCATGATCCTGCGCTCACGCCACACGGTCCAGAGGCCGGGCGCGGCTCTGGAGTGGGGCTGTTCAGCCCGGCTCGTTCGGCAGCGAGTCGTTGCAGGGTATGGGTGACGTGTTGGAGCGCGAGCGCGTCGGCTCCCACACCGCTCTCCACGGCAGACCAGCACTAGTCCATCAGGCCAGGGTGCTGGTGCCGACCACATCCGGAGCGCCGGTCTTGTCGTTGATGTCCTCGTGGGAAAGAACAATCAAGCTCGACGTGCGGCCAAGAAGCGGAAGGTGCCCAAGCCCCGGGTCTCCCGCCAAGTCGCCAGCCGCCCGCTGTATCCGCTCGTCTTCCGCGAAGAGGCCACCGTCATCGACGGCCGCGTCTACCCGCCGACCACGCAGCTGACCATCGAAGGCGATTCGTTCGCCCTGGACGCCATCGCAACGATGTGCGGCATCGCCGAAGGCCGGATCACAGGGACTGATGCCCGGTACGCCGCCGCCCTCATCGCCTCCCACCAGGAGAGTCACGGGCTGCTGGACCCTGACGAGACTTCCCTCGACGAGTTCATCGAGTCGCACGGCAGGCTCTTCGCTGCGGGGCACATCGGCTACGACGAGCACGGGGGCTTCCTGTCGCCCGACGTCTCGAAGATCGCCGACAGCATCCTTACCTGAGGGCGGCGCGTTCGGCGGCGATCCGTTGCAGAGCTCGTGCCCGAGCCACGTCGCTGGACCGGGTTCCGCTGGCCCGGTCGCGCGCGGCAGGGCGGTCGGGCGCCGCCCGACGGCCTTCGATGAACCAGCGCTCGGGCTCGCGGAGGCGGTCGCGGATCTGCCGCTCCGCTTTCGCACGGATGACCTGATCCGTCTCCTGCCGTCCCGGCCAGGTCTGCTGGTGCGCAGCCAGGGCTTCGAGGTATCTCGGGTCCCGAGCCCAGGGCTCTGTCGGCTCACCTGGGGCTGGGCGCGCAGCCGGTGGCGGCGCGAGGGCCGCCGGAGAGCCCTCAGCCCGCACCTGCGGGTCGGGAGCGCCGGGCCGCAGGATCTCCAGGCAGGACACGGTGCCCGTGCCGGCCACGGCGTTCACACGGGCGACGATCTCCTTCTGATGTAGAACGAGTTGGGTTCGGTAGGCCGGTGAGCAGGGGCGCAGGTGCAAGGTGCGGGTCGCGTCGTCGTACCGGACGGCCTGGACCTTGCCCTGCAGCTCGGGTGCGATGGTGTCCCACTGGCTGAGTACGGTGCGTCGTACCTGCCCGCCAGCTGCCCCGGTTTCAAGGCCCTGCTCGGCGATCATCCGGCTGACGGCCGCGCCCAGGGCCACGGGCTCCCGCCCTCCGGAACGGGACTGGCGGGACGGAGACGCTCCGGTACGGCGAGGGCGCTGCCGCGGTGCGGACTTCGCGGCCGCGAGGGCGGCACGGAGCGCGACACGGGCTAGGTCCACGCCGCTCGCTTCTGCGGGTGCGGTGTCGGTCATGCCGGAACCCTTTCGAGGAAGGCGGCCATGTCGGCGGCCGCGTCAGCGTCGGACAGGTCATCGAGTCCCTGCTCGGCCTGGCGGGCGGAATAGGCGGCCATCCCTTCGACCAGGCCCCGCATCACGTCGAGCGCCAGCTCGGGCCGCGGCACGGTGAACGCCCTGGTGGCGACCACCTCGTCCCAGCCCTCGGCCTCGTCGTAGGCCGCCGCAGCGTGCTCGGCGGCGGCCTGCCGCGCCAAGCGGACCCGGATGTAGGCGGCGGGCCGGGCAGGGCTCCAGGTCAGCATCCAGGAGTGGAGCTCCGCCGCAATCATGTGCGCATCCCACCCAGCGTCCGTAAGGGGCCGGAGCGCAACCTCCAACTGCCGGAGGCCTTCCCGCTGAGTCCAGTTGACCAGCGGCCTGACCTGCTGAACGACCGCAATCCCGGCCCGCGTCTGAGCGGCCGTACGACGGGAACCGTCGCAGTTCAAGCTGATCTTCGGGGCGGAGACGGGTGCTTTGCGGCAGCTCGCGCGCTCGCGCGGAATGTAGTTACAACCCCTCTCAACATCAACTGCAGGTGCTCGGTGGTAGCGACCAGGAGAATGGGGCTCACGCTCCGCTGAGCAGGCCTTGTCCACAGCCGAGATATCCCCAGGCCGGGCCGTACGGACACCGCGCCGAACACCCTGGCCGGACCGGCTCGTACGACGCTGCTCCTGCCGGTCCTCGGCCCGTGCCGACGCCCCAGCGACCGCGAGCACCCGGCCCGCCGGAGTCACGCCGCACACCCGGGCCGCGTACCCGGACCCGGTCAGCCGGTGCCCCAGCGCGTCGTCGTACGCCGGAGGAATCACCGCACCGTAGATCGTCGCCGTCGCCATGTACTTCTCGCCCGGGGCCGCGAGGTTGCGCTTGCTGCCATGGACCATCCAGACCAGCGCACCGAGTTCCCGCAGCACCCGTACGTGCCGCTTGACCGTCGCCGGCGACAGCCCGGTCCGCTTAACAACCCCTGCCAGGCCGTAGACGACGATGCCGCGGCGGTAGTCCATACGGACCGAGAGATCACGGGCGACCAACACGGTCGACGGCCCGGCGCCGGGATGCAGCCCGGCGGCCACGAGCCACACCACCGCGCGCATCCACGCCCGCGGCTCCGCGCGCCGCGACCGCGTCCGGACCACGTCCTGGTCCTCCTCCGCCACCAGTTGCTCGTCCGGCATCTCGACGAGCAGATCGACCGTGGCGGCGATCTCAGGGCTTTCGGTCGTACGCGGGGACGGGATCCGACTTCTCGGCGGGGCCAGGAGACTCATCGGAGCACCGCCCCGGCACAGGCCGAAGAAACACCCGAACGGGCGTAGCGACCCCGCCCGCCACGCCCGCTGAGCAGGAGTCCAGTAGTGAGCTTCGTCACTCTGGGGCCGGACCGCAGCGCGAATTCAGGGCGGGAAGTGGTTGTGCGGGCATGCCGAAGCTGGCCGCAGCACGAAACGTCGTGCACAATGGCTCCCGTGTTGAAGGGGCTCGCCTCTTGGCACGACAAAGCCCCTGGAGGGCTTCGGTTTCTGGGAGAAACCTTGTTGAACTGCTCGACCGGCGGCAACCGGACGGGCAATCCCTTCGGGAAGCTCTGCAAAGCTCCCCGGTGTCAGAAGGGCGCTCCAGCTGAGGCGACTGCAATCACCTCGCGGCTCGGAGGCCCGGGGCGGCAGACCCGTATGGGTGCCGCCCCAGAAGGACCTACGTCATCCCGACCCCCTCGGCAGAGGTGCGGGCCGGGGCGCTTTCAGGCAGCACGAACACCCCGTCGAAGGACCAGCGACCGACAAGGTCGCTGACCCCGCGGCGGGGTGCAGTGTGTGCGCGTGTGGGTACGGGTACCCTGATCACGTCGCTGCCTCCTGTCTCCTAGGAGTGAGCGTCGGCCAAACGACCTCCACCACAAGGTCTTTGGCCCGAGTGGTCCCTCCCGGTTGCCAAGCCGGTCGTAGGGGCCACTCGCATTTTCGATCTACGTCAGACGCCACCATACCGCCGCGCGCCCATGCCGCAGGGCCTTGGGGGCAACGTGTCGATACCGCGGCCCCCCGAGCCTGCTGACGGCGTTTCACCCCGAGAGGATGCGGTTATGGCGTCTGTCTGCCATATCCCGTTCACGGAGTGGCGTGCCACATTCCGGGGCGGAGGATGTCCTCCCACACCTCAAGTGGACCGTCATCATCCGAGTAGACCGTGCGGAGGACGAGAACAGGAACGGGCGCGTCCGGGGGTACGTCGATACCAAACTCGGCGAGCTCGTTAGTCGAAGCGAAGCGGGCAGCACTTTTCTGAGGGCCGGCTGTCAGCTGCTGCCCGGTGCGCTCCGCGTACAGGTCGTGACGGAACTTCGGCATGGGGCCAGCGTCGAGCAGCTCAGGCAGAACGCTCAGAGCGCGGATGTGAATGAAGTTGAGGGCCAGGGTGATCGCTCGCTCGCCTCGCATGAACGTGCGGCTGCGGATGACGAGTTCGTCGTACAGCTCGATACCGAGGAGTGCTGCGACCTCTGGATCAGCACATGAACGGATCACAGACTGCGCGTTCGCGTACGTCTCGCCGGGCGTGAGGGGCTGCCCGGTCCGGCGAAGCCGATCCAGACGAGCCGCGCCCGTGACCACAGTGCGCGGCGAATCGCCCGGGCCCAGCACGACTGTTCCGCTCCCGAACACCATTCGCACAAGCCCCTCCGCCTCCAGCGCTTGGTACGCACGATGAACCGTTGCGGTGGCTCCTCTACCTGCGGCGACCTGCGACTGCACTGAAGGAAGCCGCTGGTCAGGACTGTAGTGGCCGTCTCTGATCTCCGCTGCGATCTCGTCAGCGATCTGTCGCCACTTCGGCGGCTGCTTAGGCGAAGGCACGACGACTCCTTTGGTTGATGAGCTCCAGTGAACCCGATTCTAGAAGGGTTGACAACCCTTCTAGAAGGGTTCATTGTTTGGTTTGTAGCACCGCAAAACAGCAGGCGTCACCACCTCCCAAGGTGGCGGCAAGGGGTCGAGCCCGCGCTCCCCCGGTCGACGGCCCCTGTACCGA
The DNA here is from genome assembly GCF_014649875.1 of Streptomyces rubiginosohelvolus. Lineage (GTDB taxonomy): Bacteria > Actinomycetota > Actinomycetes > Streptomycetales > Streptomycetaceae > Streptomyces > Streptomyces rubiginosohelvolus. Next base: position 7,049 of record NZ_BMTW01000026.1, read on the forward strand.
ATAGCTCCACCCGTTCCACCCCTGAACAGCGTTGTTGCGCTGTCTGCCCGTCAGGACTGCCGGATGACCGGTGGCCTGCCGGGCGGAGAAGGCAGCACCGCTCCAGCCCGAACGAGGAGACCTCATGTCCCGTAAGCGTCCCGGCCGTGTCCGGACCAAGCGCGACAACCGTCGCGAGCCGCTGCTGCTCAGCACCATCCAGCCTCAGAACATCAACGTCCGCGAGGGCGAGATCATGACGATCGTCTGCCCCGACTGCGAAACCTGGCGCAGGCTGATGGGTGAAACACAGCTCAAGATCCGCGAGCACTGCCCGCGCGGTTGCACCGGCCGCGCGGCCGAGTGCGAGGAACACCCGCGTTGCCCCGGCAGCAACCAGCCGGTCCGGCTCGACATCAGCATCGAGCAGTGGGGCGAAGCGATGCTCGCCGCCGACAGCACGGCCACCGGTCGCCGCTCCGCCCTTCAGCACTTCAAGCCGATCCCGGCTCCGGCCAAACCGGTCATGCAGATGTCCCCGATGCCGACGACGTCGGGTGAGGCTCTCGCCGCGTACCGCGATCACTTGCGACGGTGCCGGTCCAGCGCCAGCGGCAGTCGCTGCCTCGGCAGTTACCGCTGTGCGGGCGGAGCGCGTCTCGCCGCCGCATACGAGGAGTTGGAGCGGACCGAGCAGCAGCGCCATCGCGAGGCCCGGGTCGAAGCCCTTCTCACGCGCTGCCGGGCGGCGAGGATCTGGTCCCGGCACGCCGAAGCCACCGGCGACTCGAAGGCAACCCTGGCGAAGCGCGCCGGTACGGCGATCGAGGAGGCCAACAACTCCGTACGGGCCCGCCCTGCGGGTGCCATCTCAGAGTATCGAGGTCCGGACGTCCCGCTCGCCCCGCTGACGATCGCGGTCTGACCTCGACGAACAACCACGGTCCCGGCCGCCTGGGAGCACTCGGGGCGGACGGGGCCGTGGCTGCTCGTACAGCAGCTACTAGGGGTCACCGGCCCCGGAAAGCGACGCGCCCCCGGGCTTAGGCCCCCGGGGGCGCGTCTTCGCAACCACCCTCGATCGAAGGGCAGTAGCGCAATGAACAGCATCGCATCGACCCTGACGCACCCTCGCGCCGGGCTCGCCGACGACATGACCCGCGACGACAACCGCCGCGGATTCGAGCGCGACGAAACCGACACCTTCCAGCAGCTCGTGCAGCAGCTGGTGGTCGACGGCGACGACCGCGCCGCCGCGGCCGGCCGTCGGGCCCGGCGCACCCTCCAGGAGATGTACCCCGGCTACGAGCGGCAGCCCGTGCTGATCCTGCACCGTCCGGCTATGGCCGACGACGCCTGCGGGCTCTGCCACCGGTGGGGCTGCACCGGGCACGACTGCCCCCGCGTCACCGCGCTGACCGACCAAGAGCGCAAGGACCTGAGCGACAAGGTCCGCGACGCCAACAAGCGCAGCGAGTCCCGCCCGAAGTGACGGTCATACGCGCCGCCCGGACCGCGCAGCACCTCGCGGTCCGGGCCATCACCCTGCACGGCCTGGCCCACCCGCTCACCCTCGCGTTCCTGGCGGCCGCCTCCACGGCGGCCGCCAGGGCGTGGGACCGGGGCCACCCCGTGTACGCGATCCACCCCGCACAGAAGGCTCGCCGTGCCCGCTGACCTGCACACCCGCTACATGGAGGCCCGGCGCACCTGGGCCGACCACGCCGACGACTGCGACACCTGCACCCCCACCCAGCCTGGCTGCCCGGACGGCACCCCGCTGTGGGAGCGGTTCAGCCGCCTGCAGGACGCCTACCTCACCCACCTCCGTAAGAAGGGCGCCTCATGACCGCCACCATCACCTCCATCGCTGCCTCTGGGACCGTGGGCGCCATGTCCACCCAGGCCGGGGCCACCGTGTACGTCTACACGGACCCCGACGGAACGTTGAGCAGCGACTGCACCGGCTGCGGCGAGTACGCCTGGACGCTCGCCGCCGACCACGCCTTCGCCCAGCAGCACGCCGCGGCCTGCTTCCGCCGGCCCCGCCCGCTCCGCCTGGCCGCCTGACGGTCTGCCCGCTGCCCGATCCGCTGAGCCCCGCCCTCACCGCACGTCGCGCGGGCTCAACGGTGAGGGGAGCCGGACAGCCCAGACCACCCCGCCGAGAGGAACCCCCGGCATGAAGCGCACCGACGCCATCGCCTACCACGTCGAGGAAGCCGAATCCGCCGAGCGCGTACTCGCTCAGGCGACTCCCGGGACCCCGGGCCACCGCCACCAGGCCGAGTACGCCCAGGAGCACCGGGTGCTCGCCGAGGCCGCCCGCCTCCACGACTACCCGGACGGCGAACTCGAAGACTGACGGCCTGCCCGCTGCCTCCCCTGCCCGTCCCGGCCGCGAGCTGGTACGGGCAGGGCCGAGGGGAGCCGGACAGCCCGGACCCACCAGCCCTGAGAAGAGGCTTACATGCCCAAGACCACGCCCATCCCCGGCGTCGTGTTCACCGAGGCCACGCTGCGCAAGGCGCAGGAACTCGCGGCCCAGTCCTACGGCTCGGTGTGGACCGGCCCGTCGGGGGAGGAGTCCTCCGGCGAGGCTGTGGCCTGCCATCTGGAGGCCACAGCCGCCCTGCTCGACGAGGACGGCTGGATCCGCGTGACCACCTACTTCCGGGACCGGGACCAGGGCCGGACCAACGACGCCAGCCCTGCCTACGACGAGTCCCTGACGGTCAAGCAGATGGTCCGCGCGGTCCTGCGGTTCCTCCACGACGACATCGGCCCCGGCCTCGACCCGCGGCGCACCCTGGACACCGCGCTGCGCCACGTCGGTGAGGACGATGCGCACGGAAGCACCGACGCCGACACCGCCACCGTGGCGGGCTACGTCCTGGACCGGCTGATCCAGGCCCACACCGGATCGCCCTCCGCCCGCGCCACGGCCTGGTCGGAGCGCCAGCACCGCACCCACGCCGACATCACCGCCCTGCTCACCGCAGGCGCCCGGTTCGCCCGCACTCACGGCCCCTCCGCCTCCAACGCGCGGGCCGCCTGACCCTCCCGTTCACCGCCGCGTGCAGGTCGGCCCCGCCAGCTCCATGGCGGGGCCGACCTGTACGCGAACCTCTTGAAGGAGCCCCATCGTGGCGACCGCCGCTCGTACGAAGCCCGCCCGGCGCAAGCCGAACCGGGCCCGCAAGACCGCAGTCCCCCAGCCCCCCGCGCCGGACGCTCCGACGGCCGCGGCCGAGGTTCCCCCGGCGACCGGTTCGGCAGAGGTGCGCGACGAGGCGCTGGCCCGGGTCGCGGATGCCCGCGACCGGTCCGCCGACATCATCGAGACCGCCCGCGAGCAGGCCGCCGTTCTCCAGGCCGAGGCCGAGAGCGCGGCCGCGCGCACCATCAGCGAGACGCACGAGCAGGTCACCGTGATGATGGCCGAGGCGCAGACCCGGGCCGAGGACACCCTCGTCAATGCGGACCAGAGCGTCACCGCCCAGCGCGCGGCTGCCGAGGCCGACGTGGAGGCAGCGCGGGGCGAGGCCGACCGGCTCCTGGCTCAGGCGCAGAGCCGCGCCGAGCTGCTGGTGAGCGAGGCCCGTACGCAGGTCGCTGAGATCACTGATCTGGCTGCCACGGAACGCGAGGTGACGGCGACGGCGGTCGCCGAGCTGGGACGCCTGGCGCAGGCCGACCTTGCCGAGATCAGTGTGCTGGTCGACCAGCGCCGCACCGACGCTTCCGCGATTCTGGCCCGCGCCCAGGAGCAGGCCGACGAACTGGTCGCGGCGGCGCGACGGGAGGTCGAGCAGGCCCGTGAGCGGTTCGCCGAGCTGGCCCGGACTGCGGCCGAGCAGTACGAGGGCCGCCGGGCGGAGGCGGAGCAGCTCTACACGGGTGCCGTCGCGGCGGCCGATGAGCGGCGCCGTGAAGCCGATGCTCATGTGGCGGCGGCGCACACCGAGGCGGAGCAGGCCCGGACTGAGCTGCGCGAGAAGCTGCGTGAGCTCACCGACCAGTTCGACACGGCGGCCGCCGAGAGGCGCACCGCGCTGGCCGGGGAGCTCGCCGGGCTCAAGGCTGCGTGCGACAAGCAGCGCGAGCGGCTGCGCGAGGAGGCCAAGACCGTTGCCGGGCAGCTGCGGGAGGCCGCGCAGAAGGAGGCCGCCCGCATCACCGCCGAGGCGGAGCGCAAGGCCAAGGGCATCACCGACCGGGCCGAGGCCGACATCTCCCGTGCTCGCCGGATGCTGGAGGAGGCCCGGGAGGCGAAGAAGGCCAGCTCCCGCTGGAACGGCTGGCAGCAGAACGTCAGCGCGAAGGCGTGGAAGGGCGCTCCGTGGGTCGCGCTCGCAGCCGGCGTCGGTCTCGCTGCCTCCGGTGAGTACGAGCTGGCCCGCATGGTCGGCATCAACGAGTACGTCGCGCCGCTGCTGCCCGTCAGCATTGACGTCTACTGCGTCACCGCGTTCCGCGCCAAGCGGGACATCCCGGCGGCGCTCGTACTGATGGCGTCGGCCAACGTCGTGTACCACCTCTCGGAGCAGGCGCACCTCGTACCAGAAGGTGCGTCGGCTCCGTGGCCGCTGACGACGTTCGTCGTACTGATCTTCGTGGCCGTCATCTGGCGCGTCCACGCGCTCATGCACGACACCGGTACGGACGGACACGGTGGTACGGACACGGCCACCGCGACGGACGGCCGTACCGGTACGGCCGCAGCCGCCGGTGCGGACGGGCGTACCGGTACGGACGCGTGGACGGACGGCAACGCTGCCTCGCATCACGCCCGTACAAGCTCCGCTGGTACGGGCGTGTACGGCGGGACGACTGGTACGGCGGCTGCACGCACGGCCCACGGCGCGACTGGTACGGAGCCTGTACGGGGCACCTCGCACCACGAGGGCCCCGCCGAGGGGAATGCGGCTGTGACCAGCGCATACGGCGACCGTACAAGCGGCGTACAGGGCACCCGTAACGGGGCTGCGCGTACCGGTACGGATAGCCCGGGTCGTACGAGCGCCGCCGCGTACGAGGGCCGGACCCGTACCGGTACGGTCACCGCCCGTACGAGCCCGGCCGATACGGTCCCCGCCGCCCGTACCGGTACGGCGGGCGGGCCCCCGCGTACCACCGGGGGCGACTCCGGCGGGCGTACCGGTACGGCGACCCGCGCCCGTACCGATGATGAACTGCTCCCGCTCGTACAGGAGCTGCCGCGCGAGACGGACGGGTTCGTCAACATCAGCCGCGTCCGTACCACGCTCTCCGTCAACCAGGACCGTGCGATCCGGCTGCTGTCGAAGGCCGGGCTGCTGCGGCCCGTGGACGCGGACAAGTACCTCACCTGACAGGGGCGCGCCCGTACCGGCGCGCCCCTCCCCTGTATGTCCTGGCCGCGCATGGCCGCACCCAGACCCGCTCCGCCCCCTTCCGCACTGCCGGACGGGGCGCGACGGGACCTGGTGGCGGGCCACGGCTGCCAGGCCGGCCCCCAGCACCGCCCGATTCGGAGACATCCCATGAGCGATCCCCTGAACCGCGAGACGAAGAATCCGCTGGCCGACGTCGCCGCCAGCCCCGACGCCACCGCCCGCTACCTCGCCGATGTCCAGCGGGTCCTGCTGGACATCGGCGGCAACCTGGAGATCCTCGCCCGCGAGATCCATCTCCACTGCCGCCACACTCACGTCGAGGGCGACCGTTTCTACGACGCCTGGATGCGTTCCAGGCCCGTCGAAAAGGCGCTGAAAGACGTCCTGAAAAGCGTCGAGGGCGTCACCAAGGGTCTGGAAAAGAGCGCCTATCAGCGGCGCGCACACGACGAGGCTGTTGCCGCCGCCGACGCGAAGCGTAAGGAAAAGGTGCTGGAGAAGGCCCGGAAGAGGAACCCGCCCCAGTTGAATAGCACCCAGGGAAACACGGGGCAGTCGCCGCAGCAGGGGAATGTGCGCTACGATGAGCCCGCGTCGATTTACGACCTGCGTAGCGACAGGCGGTCGGCGTAATGGCTGGCCGCCCGCTTCTGAAAGCGGAACTCTCCGCCCAGCGCTCCCGCGATTACCTGATGGAACAGCGGGATTCTTTCATCCAGAAACACGGGGAAGACCTCGGCGCTTTCTATTTCCTGCTGATGCTGATCCAGACGCACGGCAGGAAGAGGCTCAAGAGCGGCGACGTCACCGCCCTGCGGGCCTTGGCGCACGACCTGCACGCGATCTACCTCAAGCACACCCAGTAACACCGCCCGCTGCACCCGGGGCCCGTCACGAAGACCGTGACGGGCCCCGGTTCTGTCTGGAGGGGGGCCCAACGCCCAGGCGCCCACACGCCCACCCGCCCAGGCGCGCACACGCGTACGCGAGACCGTCACTGTTTGTCAACTCCCCTTGGAGGTCGAAGGAGCCGTGTCCGACGACACCGAACCGCCCCCCGGCCAGGGCCCGCCCCGCGCCGGCCAGCTCATCAATTTCCCTACCGGGGACGACGTCATCGGACGCCCCCCGACACTTCCCGACCCCTCCCGGCTTTTCCCCGAACCCCGGACTACGGAAGACCCACCCGACCCCCCGGAAGAATCCGATAGGGAATTCCCCGCAATTCCTCAGCCGCCCGATCCGGAATTCGCCCTACGCTCCGAAGGAATTGATTCCGTCGATTCCGAAGCGGAAGAAGAAGCCGAGTATTTTGATGAGGAATCGGGTCAGCGCCGTTCTCTGGCTGACCGGCTCGGAGACTGGCTTGAATTCCGGCTGGAGCGGGCACGGTCGCGTCACGAGGATGAGGCGGCCTTCCGTGAGGCGGAGATCGCACGGAAAGCGGAGCTGCTGAAAGGCCGCACCGCTGCGGAAGTCGCGATGATGGAGCAGAACGGCAAACTGCGTCAGGCGATGCTGAGGGCCCGGGCCGACAAGGCCTCCGCGCGGGGCAAAGCCGATGCGGCGTCCATGAAGTCCGGCGGTACCGGGCTCGGTGACCGGGGCCGCAGGAACAACTCCGGCTCCGGCTCCGGCGGCGGCTCGCGTCCTGGCGGATCCAGGAACCCGAGTTCACCCGCGAAACCGCACCCGCCCAAGCCCCCGGGCAAGCAGCTCAACTCGCCGCCCAGGAAGGCCCCGGACCCGAAGCGGGGACCCGAGCAGCGCAAGGACTCCGGCTCCAGGAGGGGACCCGATCCGAAGCGCGGCCCGGACTCCCGGAAGGGCCCGGATACGAAGAAGGGGCGGGCCGAGAAGCGGACGCGGACGGATCCGAAGACGCCGCCACCCCGGCCGCGTCCCGAGAGCAGCGCTCGCAAGGCCCCCGATCCCAAGAAGGTGCCCGATCCGAAGCGGACCCCAGCTCCGAAGAAGACCTCCGACCCGAGGAAGAAGGGGCCTGGCTCGCAGGACTCCTCGGGGGCGGGGAGCAAGACCGGGTGGGGGAAGTGGAAGAAGGCGCCGAAGGACGCCCCGGTCAACGGCAGCCGGAACAAGGACCCGAAGTCACCGGGCAGGGACTCAGCTGGCAAGGACCCCGCCGGCAAGCCGGACCCGGGGAAGAGCCAGCGGGACAACTCCGCCGGAAAGGGCGGGCGTTGGAAGCGCCGCCCCTCCCCCGGCAAGGGCCCTGACGGCAGCTCGAAGCCTCGTACGGGCCCCGAAGGCCGCAAGGGTCCGGAGGCCTCCGGAAAGGCCCGCAGCGGGGCCTCCAGGGGCTCGCGGGGCGGCTGGTGGAAGCCCGGAAGGCACCGCACCGCCCCGGGTGCGGACCGGAGCGGTGCCGGTTCGCCGAACGGTGGACCGCAGGACCCGTACGAGGACCTGTTCGCCTCCCACTCGCCGGAGTACACCGCCGAGTGGCCCGGCCGCGACCGCGGGGCGGCCGGTCCCGCCGCGGGGCACCGCTCCGACACCGCTGGCTCCCGGCCGGGAGCGTCGGACGACGTGGTGGACGCGGTGATCGTGGACGACCCGGCCGACCCGTTCGGCGCGGACCGGATCCGCCAGCCCGGACTGACCACCGGCGCCCCGGGCCTGCCGCCCGCCCCCGAACCCCACACCCAGCGCCCCGGCACCACCAGGGCCGCCGAACCCGACCAGGAGGACCCTTTGGGATCACAGGTGACCAAACCCGCCGCAGGCCACGCCATGGCCGCCCAGCACCGCACGAACATCACCTTCGGCGAGTTCCTGACGGACATCGTGAACATCGCGATCAAGGCAGCCGTCGACAAGGAACGCGCCGAGGAGCTGGGCGCCTCGCTCGGGCGGGTCGCGGACGCGCTGCGCGACATGGCCACCGACCTGGTGGGCGACCACAACGTCTCCTCCGAGGTCGTCGACGCAGTCACGGACCTGGCCGACGGGGCCGCCCGGATGAAGGCACTGGCCGAGCGGTGCGCCACCGAGTGCGAGACCGCCTCCGAGGCCGCCCGGCTCGCCGCGATCTCCGTCGGCCGGGTCTACGGCGAGGACATGCAGGCCAAGGACGACGCAGGCCTCGCCGACGCCTCCGCCGCCGTCCACCACGACTAGAAAGGGCAGTTCCGCCAATGAGCACTCCCGTACCGCGCCCCGGCACGTTCGCCGCGCCGACGGACGCCGACCACCGCTACAAGTCCATCCAGCACAAACTCAAGACCCTGGCCACCGCCATGGACCACGCGTCCGACGAACTCCAGCAGCTGCTGCACAACATGCGCCTGAACGCCTCGCGCACCGAGGGCCTGGCCGCGGACATCGCCCACGCGGACCTGGACCCGAAGTTCGTCGCGATGACCAACCAGGTGTCCGTCGCCCTGGGCGGCGCCGCCGTCGAGGTGAAGACGCTCCAGGCGACCGCCCACGAGGTGGCTGTGCAGGCCACCGGGGCGCAGCGGACGCACGCCCGGCTGTACGAGGGCTTGGACACCGTGCGTTCCGGACGTCCCGAACGCACCCCGAAGCCGGGCTTCTTCGCCCGCTGACCCCCACCCATCACTGCCACGGGCACCCCCGCAGCTCCGCGCTCCCGGGGGTGCCCGTCCGCTTCCCGAAGGAGAACACCGGTGTCCACGCCGCGCAGTGTCGTGCTGGAGCGTCTCGCCTACACCCTGACCGCGCCCGTGCTGGCCGTGGCCCCGAACCTTTACCCCGACAGCCCCGTCAACCAGGTCGTGCAGCTGGCCGGAGCCGCCGGGATCGGCGGGTGGTTCCTCGCCGCCAAGAGCGACGGGCCCGGCACCGGGCGCAAGATCCTGCGCTGGTCCCCGCTGGTCCTGGCCGCCGCCGTCGACGTCACCGCCAAAGTGACCACCGGCTTCGGCCCCTGGTGGATGGACGGGCTGCTCGCCGGCGGATGGGCGGCCGCCGGATGGATCGTCTCGCCGTTCTCACGGCACACCCGGCGCAGCCACCGCCCCGCCCTCGCCTCCCGCACCCAGGCCGCGCGCCTCCAGCCCGCCGCGACGGCCCAGGTGGTCCCGGGTGACGGGGCCGACGCCTTCACCCGGCAGGTGCGGGCGCTGTGGGCGCGGGCCGGGGACCCGGGGCGCACCCAGGTCGTTACCGCCGTCCCGCACCCCGGCACCGACCACGACCTGACTCTGCTGCTGCGCGCTAGCGAGCCGGGCCGCCCGATCGCCGGTATCAGCGAGGCCGCGGTGGCGGCCGCGTTCGGGATCGACGAGGCGTTCGTGAAGTTCGCCGCAGTGACACGGAGCGGCGGCCGTCAGGGTGGTCCGGGGTGGCTGGAGGTGCATCTCACGCCGGACGAGGCCGAGCGCCGCAGCAGGACGCCGACCGTGCCGGAGTGGTGGGCCGACCGGATCGGTGCGGCGACCGGCCCGATCCCGGGCTCGGAGTTCATCAAGAAGATCCGCGACAAGGGGCGCAAGGTCACCCACTACATCGGGCAGGTGCCCGACGAGATGGGCGAGCCGAGGGTCAACCTGCACGGTCTGGCGGCCGCGTTGAAGACGAAGTACGACGAGGGCCGTCTGTTCGTCACCATCGACGGCAACCAGGTCCTGGTGTCCCTGTGGGACAGCTCCCCGCTGGCCCAGGTGTTCCCCGCCACCCGGGAGCTGCTCACCCCCGATGCGGACGGTCGGTGGGTGACCGGGTATCTCGGCAATGGGCAGCCGGCCCGCAACCGGGTCTACACCGACCGCGGTGCCGCGCACGGCCTGTTCGTCGCCCCCTCCGGCGGTGGCAAGACCCATCTGATGGGCCTGCACATCGCCGCCGACGCCCTGTTCGGGGCCGTGGTGTGGCTCGCGGCCGAAGCGCCGGACGAGAAGGCCGCCATGCTCGGCGAGTACACCGACCGGTACGGCGTCGGGGCGCTCTACATGATCCGGCTCCTGCGGGCGCTGGACGCGCTGATGGAGATCCGCGGCGAGATGGTGTGGGAGGACGGGAGGGTCCACGACTGGGATCCGAAGCAGCCGGGCTGCCCGTACCGGATGCTGTCCGCCTACCTGGACGAGTTCCTTTCCGCCGCCCGTCACGGTCTCTACGGGGCGGAGATCATGGACCTGGCCGAGCTCGTGTCGGTCAAGGGCCGCAAGTACGGCATCGGCCTCAAGGTCGCCGGACAGTCGATCTTCGTGCAGGACGGGTTCACGCAGCTGCTGTGCGAGAACCTCCGTGAGAACTGCATCCCCGTCGTCCTGAAGGTCGCCCCCGGCAAGGTCGTGGGGATGTTCAAAGCACTGGGCATTCCGTCCGAGAACACGCCCGCCCCTCTCCCCCGCTCCTTCTCCCCCGAGGAGCGCGGGCGCATCGAGCGGGTCATGTCCGGGGAGCCCGAGCCCCCCGCGAACTCCAACACGGGCGGCGCCGGGTGGATCGTCGAAGCGAAGCAGCCCGAGGTCCTGCGCACCCTGTTCATGAGCTTCTCCGAGGGCCTGGACGACTACTTCCCCGACACCATCGCCAGCCTCAGCGACCACGAGATCCGCGAGCTCGAAGCCCGCGACCTCTGGTTCGACTGGACCGAGCCGCCCCGGCCCGGTGAGTTCGGGCCCGAGCCCGACGACGAGGACGACGAGGAGACCGCTCCGAAGAGGAGCGGGAAAGGGCGCGGCGGGAAGCCTGCCGCACGCCGCGACACCGTCAGCTCCCCGCGCCAGGCGCTCGACGCGATCAAGGCGCTGAGCCGCAGCTGAGAGCGCATCTCACTCGGCCGGTGTCCAGGGCCCGTCCGGTGTCCATGACGTGCCCTCGCACCACCAGCAGTCGAACTCCTCGGGGTCCTCGAACCGAGTCCCCCAGAACCCGGTGCGGGCGCAGAACACGGCGTTGTCCTCGCCGCACCACCCGCACACGAACAGGAACCACATCCAGAAACCCCACTTCCCCACACCAGTCCGGCGCCCCCCTGTGGGCGCCGGACGACCCCAGCTTGACGGCAACCACCAGCCCACAGAGGCCGGTTGCAGCATTCCCCGAGACCGGTTTCCCCCGGCCCAAATGCCTTCCCGTCCGTATGATCGGAGACCCCCGGTGGACCCCCTGCACACCCAGCACGGCCTGAACGAGTCCGAGGCCGCAGCCGAAGCCCAACGCCTGCTCGACGACTGGGCGTCCCGGCCCGTACGCCACCACCCCACCTCGTTCCGCGACAAGACCGAGCCGCCCGCCTTCGGCCCCACCCCGCCCGTGAAGCAGGAAGACCACCGGATCGTCCCGGCCTGGGCAGCCGGGATCGCGGTCGCGAGCATCGGTGTCGGAGCCGGGATCACCGGCGTCGGCTGCGGTGCCTGGCTGGTCCTCCACGGCCTCGCCTCAGTCACGCTCAACAGCGTGCTGATGGTGACCCTGCCCCTCGCCGGCCTCGCGATGACCGTGACCGCGATCGGAGGCGCGATCAGCAAGGCGCGGGCGGCCATCACCACGAACGTCTACGAGGCCCCGGTCACCCAGCACACCATGATCGACAACAGCTCCACCACCCGCGGCATGTTCTTCGCCCGCACCCGCAACACGATCCGCTGACTCACCGGCCCCCTGGCCGCCATGCACAACATCCTGCCCAGTCCCCACCCCGTGGAGGTCACGGTGTCTTTTCTCCGACTCACCCGGGAGGCCCTCGCAGGCCTCGCATCGTCAGGCCGGTCCTACGCCTATACCAGCCCCAGGGACCTCGACGAACTCCTTACGGAGCAGACCGCGGCCGCCAACCGGGAAGCCGCCGACCACACCGCCGCAGCCTCCCAGCTGCACGCCGACGAACTCCACCTGCAACCCGGGCTCCTGGAAGCCCGCCGCGACATCCTCGCCGACATCCACTACCTGGAAGGCCTCCTGATCGGCGCCCGCGCCAGGAACCTGAGCCACGAACTCGTCGAGCACCTCGCCGCCGCCGTCGACACCGGCCACCAACTCACCGCGCGCCTGGCAGAAGCCACCCGCGCCACCATCACCGACACTGAGCACTGACACCCGCCGTACCGCCCAGCCCGGGCCACAGCGTCGACACCGGCGGCCAGTTCTGCGGCAGCATCCCGGCCACCTGAACGCCCCTCCGCCCCGGGCCTCGCAGGCCGGGGCGCTGCCCGCCCACCGCTTCAACGTGCCCCGTCGGCTCCGGCCGACGGGGCACCGCATTTCCCCAGCACCAACCGCTGACCCGGCCACCTGCCCGGCCCTCACCCTCTTCCGGATCATCCGGGGGGTGAGGCCCGGCCAGGCCGCCCGGCCTGCACCCCCAACACACCCTCGCAGGGAGCTTTGCCATGCCCGTTCGCACCCTCACCGCCGCCCGTCCCGGCCCCGTCCTGGTCGATGCCCAGCTCCTCGGGGCGGCGGGGACCATCACCGTCCGCACCGCCCACGACCGGACGACGGTGGAGATCACCCTCCGCACCGCTGAGGACTGAGCCCTTCGTCCCTGGCGCGGACGCGCTCCCTCATTCAGCGCCCGCTGGAACGGTTGGCCTGGATGGACGACGAGGGCATCGCCCTGGCCGACCTCAACCAGCCGACTCTCGACCGCTGGCTGTGCCAGGGCAAGCAACATCGCCGAGACATCCGCCAGTTCATGCAGGGGGCACATCGCCACAAGCTCGCCCGACGCCTAGATGTGCCCAGAAGCCGGGTGGAACAGCCCAGCGTCTTCATCGAAGACGACGAGCGTCTACAGCAGCTCCGACGCTGCGTAGAGGACGAGACCATCCCGCTTGCCGCGCGAGTAGTCGGCAGCCTCGTCCTCCTCCTCGGCCTGCAGATCAGCAAGATCCTCCGGCTCACCACCGAGGACGTGTCGCTGAACGGAAGCACCGTGCGCCTGCATCTGAACGACCACCACGTGGACCTGCCGCCCCGCATCTCGGCCCTCGTCGGGCAGCGCCTGGAGCAAGCGGAAGCGGCCTGGGAGAACAACCGCACCGCCAGCACAACCCCATGGCTCTTCCCGGGCCACAACCCGGCTCGTCCGTTGGGCCTGCAGTCGATCCACATTCAACTCCGCAAGCACGACCTCAAAGGGCTCGCCGGTCGCAACACCGCCCGCCTCGCCCTCGCCGCCAACGTTCCTGCGTCAATCCTCGCTGAAGTCACAGGCACCAGCGTGAGCAATGCGACCCGGTGGGCCACGCTGGCCAAGCGTGACTGGACCGGCTACATCAGCAGTCGGCGAATCGGCGGCTAAGAAGTCGGTTTCTCTCGTGGGTGAGCCGCGACATCATGGGCGTCGGTAGGTTCACATGCGAGAGGACGAGTGCGGCGGGTGTCAGGAGATGGGCAGACGGATCTGACGGAGCTGTGGCAGCAGCGTTGGCCCAGTTGCCCTCCGGTTGGGTACAAGCTCCGCGACCCGTATCGGGATGTCTGGGTACGTTTTCACAGCCTGCCGGAGTCGAAGCGGTACGCGGAGGACGCGAGCGAGTACACCGTCGTCCTCGAGCGTTACAACACCGTCCTTGAGGAGTTGTTCGCCGGCGCGGACGTGTATGTGATCACTCCGCTTTGGACGACCGAGGCCGATGTTCCGCCATTGGAACCCGTCACGGGGTATTGGCAGAGCCTGCTGGTGGAGGACGATCCTGACCCTGAGTTCCGCACGTACTGCCATCTCTTTGCCGCCCGCCGGACCTGGCAGCGCGGCTGCATCGACGACTTGCTCCGAGATATCGCCGACGACAAGATGGCGGGAATCCTCATCACCGACACCCGCATGCAGCGCATCCACCACCCCTACGACGGTGGCGCCGATGTCTTCCTCGCCACGCCCGAAGAACGGGACCGGATGCGCGATCGGCACGCTGACTGGCTTTCCAGTCACCCCTTGGGTCTCTGACCGGCTCGGATTACCGCTCCGCTCGAATGGTCTTTACCGCAAGCACCGGGTTGAGGGGCTCCACCAACTCTTTGGTCGCGACGGCCACGAGGCGCGCGGGCGCATCATCCTCCAGCAACGCGCTCACGTACTCGATGGCCTCCGCGGGCGAGAGCACAGGCAGCCTTTGGCGCAGCGTCCGCACAGCATGCATGCGTCCGCGCGTAGCGGCGACGCCGCGGAGCGCATCGTGTAGATCGTCCACTGCAGTGCGCACCGGCAGCCCGCGTATCCGGGCCCGATAGTCGGCCTCCCACTCTCCGTTTACGGCGGAGACGACGCCGATCTGGTGCAGTCCTCCGTCGACGCGGTCGACCAGATACGGCCCGTTGCCAATCAGCGCGTACTTCGAGTCCCGGGTGCGTACGAAGTCCTCGGACTGCCAGGAAACGATCCACACCAGCTCGTGCTCCTTGACACGGACCACAGCCATCACCGCCTATCCCGACACTCTGAGCCAGGCAGTGGACCAGGACGCGTGGACCGGATTCCCGGCCCTGATGGACAACAACGTTCAGCCCAGCGCGGTGGCGCACCTCGACGGCGGGCTGTGGCTGCACCACACGATCACCGCGGACGCCGACTACCGGGACGTCCTCACCCTCCTCGTGCCCTGCGCCTGCGGCCTCGGCTACGTCCCCTCGCTCCTGGAGGACGAGAGGGATCTCCTGGAGCTCCTGGCGGAGCTGCGCGCCACCGGCGGCCGCGGCGTCCACAGCGCCGACAACGGCGGCCCGTACTGCGACAGCATCCCGGCCACCTGAACGCCCCTCCGCCCCGGGGCGGAGGGGGAGGGCCGGCCGCAGCATCGGCAAAGTGGCCGACCAGCCCCGTCCCCTTCACCCGCACGCGAGATCAGGAGACCCACCAGGTTGACGCACCACCCTCACGCCACCGAGCGCGGCCCCGCCACGCGGCCGGGGCCGCCCGCCGCAACCGGAAGGACCCGATGAACCGCCTGACCCTCGCCCCCGGCACGATGTGCACCCTGATCGGGCCGCCGGGCTGCGGCAAGTCCGCCTTCGCCGCCCAGTGGCCCGACACTTGGCGGGTCTCCCTGGACTTCTATCGCAAGCTCGCCGCCGATACCGAGACCGACCAGTCCGCGACACCGGTCGCTGTGCAGATCCAGGACCTGCTCCTGGGCGCTCGCCTGGCCCGTGGCCTGACCACGATCGTCGACTCCACCAACCTGCGCGCTTCCGTCCGGGCCGGGCTGCTGGCCCGCGCCGCCCACTGGGAGCGCCCGGCCGTAGCCGTGCTGTTCGACGTACCCCTGGCGATCGTCGAGGCACAGAACGCCGGCCGCGGCCGGGTCGTGCCCGCCCACATCGTTCGCGAGTTCCACCACCAGCTGCCCACCGCCGAGCAGCTGCACGAAGAGGGCTGGCCCACGGTGCACCTGGCCTCCACCCTCACCAACTCCGCCCGATGACCGGCACCGGCATCGGCACGCGCGACAACCCCGTGCCCGCCACCCCCGACACCCTGCCGGGCGCGTGCTACTGGTTCACCGACCCCGACGGGGCGCTCTGCCTCTCCCCCGGGTGCATGGCCCGGATCCAGGACCCCGACGCGCAGTGCCTGTGCGACACCCTCACCGCCCGACTCGACCGGCTCACCGGCAGGCTGCGGGACCTGGAAGAGCGCCACGAGTACGCCAACGTCTGGTGGCAAGCCCTGAGCTCCGTCGTACGCGACCACCCCGACGGCCGGGCCATCGTCACCGAGACCCGCGCCCGCACCGGCCGCTGACGGCCCGAAAGGCACCCCGCGCAACCACCACAACAGAAAACGCTCGGGACCGCCGAGGCAACGGCGGTCCCGAGCTACCCCCACCCGTGCATGAGACGAGAGAGGGACACCTCAGTATGAACGCCGCCGTGCGCTTACCGGGCCGGTACAGCCGGCACGCACTCCTGATCGCCACCGCAGCCGTACCGCTGACCGGCTGGGCTGCCCACGCCCTCACCCTGCACAAGCGCCTCGCCGCCACCCGCAAGGACCCGCTGACCGGCCTGCTGCGACGCGACGCCTACACCGCCCGCGCCCGCCGCCTCCTGGCCCGCCACGGCGACGACCTGGCCGTCGTGATGGTCGACGCCGACCATTTCAAGACCGTGAACGACACCCTGGGCCATGCGGCGGGCGACGCCGTACTCACCGCCTTCGGCACCCGGCTCACCGCCTGGGCGGGCCCGCACGCAGCCGTCGGCAGGCTCGGAGGCGACGAGTTCGCCGTCGTTCTGGGCCTGGCCCCGGGTCGCCGCGCGCAGCGCCTGGAGCAGCTGGTGCGGATGCTCCACACCCCGGTCGTCCTGGACGACGGCCGCACGGTCGACGTCGCCGCCTCGGTCGGCGCCGCGACCCCGGACGTCCTGGGCACCCGGGACCTGACCGCACTACAGAGGGCGGCCGACGTCGCGCTGTACGCCGGGAAACACTCCGGCCGGGCCGTCGTCGCCACGGCCGCGCACGCGACCACGCCGTCCATCAACGGACGCCGCGTCGGCCGCCCGGGGACAGCGGTCTGGGGGCGTGCCGCATGAGCGCCCTGACCTTGCCCGAGGACGACTGGATCCGGGGCATCAGCATCAAGCAGCCCTGGACCGCCGCGATCCTGACCGGTGCGAAGACCATCGAGAACCGGCCCCGGCCATGGAAGCCGGGCTGGGTGCTTCTGCACGCGAGCCAGCAGACCGATAAGCCCGCCCTGCGTCTCCCGCTGGTCGCCCGCACGATCCACGGCCGTCAGCTGGTCACCGGCGCGGTGATCGGCATCGCCCGGATCACCGGCAGCCACCAGGACCCCGACGGGGCCCCGCTCTGCTCCCCGTGGGCGCACCCCGGCGCATGGCACCTGGAACTCGCCGATGTCCAGGAGCTCCCCCTGCCCGTCCCCGCACGCGGACAGCTCGGCCCCTGGAAGCCGACCGGCGACCTGCTGGGCCAGGTCTTCCAGCAGCTGCCCGGCTTCCGCCCGTGACCCGCACCCGCAACAAGAAGCCACCGGTGGAGCCGGGCCTGATCCCGGCCCCCGGCGACCTCCTCGACTGGTGCGACGCCAGCCACTTCGACCGCTGGCAGGACCGCCCCTGCGCCCTGTGCGACCAGCCCACCCCGATGCGCTCCCACACCGGCGAGCCCGTTCACAAGAGCTGCGCCGAAACGTGGATCGCGGCGAACCCCGTCGAGGCCCGTCTCGGCCGGTTCGCCTCGGACGCCCACGTCGGCCGCCGCCGAGGCCACGACCACGCCTGAACCACCCCTGCGGGACGGCTCACCGTTTCCGCCCGCCACTCACCAAGAAGGCGTCGCCGAGTCGTGACCCCGAGCGGCTCGCCGCGGTGAGTGAACCGGTGACCACACCCCGGTTCACTCACCGCATGCCCCGCCACAGCGCCACCGCAGCGTCCACTCCTGAACCCCCTCCTCCGGAGGCACCTCATGAGCACCAGCACGCACGACCGCGCCTACCCCGAACCCGCCGCCCACCCCAACTGGACCACCCGCCGACCCGCACCGCGCCTCCTCACGCCCGCACAGCAGCAGCGCAACCGCGAAGCCCTCCTTCTCGCCCAGCACACCCCGAGCCCCCGCCGCACACGGAAGAACCCCACGGAGGCAGCCCGATGAGCCTCGTCACCCTCGACGGATACATCGACACCACCCCCGAGACCGGCACCGGCACCACCGTCCGCTTCGACCTGATCCACTCCCCCGACCACCTGGACGCCACCGACCCGGACGCCCCCGAGCAGGTCTACGCCTGCACCACCGATCACCCCGCGGCCGCCGAACTGGTCCTGCACCAGGCGAGGCTCGGCGACCTTCTCCGAGTCACCGGCACCATCACCGAACCCGACGCCCCCGGCACTCCCCCGCACCTGCGCGTCCACACCGTCGACATCCTCGACGTCGTACAGCTGACCACCGTCAGCGGCACCGTGCTGGAGCGCTACGGCAACTACGTCCTCGTCTTCGACGCCGACCGCAACGAGGTCCCCGTGTTCACCACCGCCGGCACCTGGGTCGGCGAAGCCACGACCCCCGAAAGCATCGGACACCTCATCCGCGCCTTCGAGAACACCAACCACCCCTGAGCACCCGACCGTACGCGGCCACCAGCCATCCCCTATCGGTACGGACACCGCGTCGCACCCAGCAGCCCCACACCCAAGGACCAGCCCATGACACGCCTCTTCACCGAGTTCCTGAAGCGGATCGCCGACATCACCACCCAACTCACCACACAGGGCATCCCGCTCACCGCCCCCCTCACCCCCGCAGCACCGCCGGACCCCGACGACCCCTGGGGCAGCAACCACCCCGCACCGCCGGTCGACCGCACCACCCTCGCCTGGTGAACCGCCGTACAGATGCTCGCCGACCACCACCACACCGCGATCGAACGGCAGATCCTCGCCGCCGACGCCCTGCTCCGCGAGCTCGGAGTCCGCGGCCTCGCCCAACTCCACTCCGACCTCCACCACGGCGCGCCCATCGACTACCGCTTCACGCGGTGCCCCTACTGTGGTGGCCTCGGAGAGGACCCCACGCTGCCGGACTGCCGAGAGGTCGGCTGCCCACCGCAGTACGAGTTCGCCGACCACCCGCACATCTGCCCCGTCTGCGAGGGCGCGGACTACCAGCCCGAATGGTTCGCGAAGAAGCGCGTTACCGAGCGCGACCGGTGGCTCGCTACCTCCCCTGGCAATAGGCCTGGACGGACCTCGTGGTACCGGAGGATGTCTCAGCGTTTCCGAAAGCGTCGGTGAGCTTTCTGCAGAGAGCAACGTCAGGCCCGTAACCCCCCCTCGCGAGGGGGGGTTACGGGCCTCTTTTGGGTATGGCAACGGCGTCGCATGTCTGCCGCACCCCGCACGCGATCCGTCGTACCCCGGACCTCGGCGCAGCTCCTCAGGTGACACATTTCGCGTAAGTGACTTTCCGTCTGAAAAGCGAAGCGCTACATCGGGCCTTGTGTGGACGATCTCCGCAGTGCCGGGGTGATGGGATGCGGCACAGCCCGAGAGGCCGCCTGTGGGCCGCACAGCCGTTTTTGCCGCCCTTGAAAGGGAGTTGGCTCACTCGAATGGCTCTACAAGGCGGGCCTGTGTGACTGAGCGTGCCAATTCGCCTCTGAGCGTCATAGGTCGGCATCCGGGGCCTCGATCGGGCCGTGTGGGCGAGCGCTGGGAGGGAGGGGCCCGGTTTGGTGCCGACAGGACCTCTCGGGCCACCTATCCGGTCGCTCGGGCGAAGTGGGATTGCGCGCGCAGCGCAGGCAGCCGGGCGGCGTCTTCCGCTCCGGCCAGGCTCTCGCCCAAGGCCAGCAGCGAGAGGAGGCGCACCGGCCGGCGGGCGGTGGCAGCGGCTTCCAGTTTGTGGTGGCCGTCGAGGAGGAAGTGGGTCAGGCCCCAGTGCGCGGCGGGGTCATCTGCCAGGCCGAGGGCGGACTGGCATACGTCGAGCGTGGAGATCGCCACCGCTGTGGGGACCGTTCCCTGCTCCATGAGCGCGACGTACTCCTCGACGCGCCCTCTCTCGTTCCAGGTCGGGGGAACCATGGGCACGACGAATTCGTAGAGGTGGGCGTTCGCATCGACCACGGTCTCGAAGGTCCGGTAGTACGGCGTGTGCGGGTACTGCGGGAGTCCCCAGAACTGGTCGATCCCCCACGCCGTGACCTGTTCGCCGCTGAAGTAGTCGCCCTCCTTGCCGGGGAGGACCAGCCGGGGTTCCACGTCCAGGAGGAGCGGAGGGTACTCGCCCTCCGGCAGCAAAGCTCCGAACGCTTCGATCACGCCGTTGTCGTCCGGGTTGTCCAGCGGGCCGCCCAGCCGTTCGTGCATGTCCTCCAAGGACAACTTCTCGTTCGCGGTCTCCAGTCGGCGAAAGAGGAGCGGGCACGTTCCGCAGTAGAAGCTGAGCTCGAAGGCCGGCTCGTCGTCGACCATGAGCAAGCGGCGACGTGGCCCGCCGCCGAGTTCCTGCAGTTCCGTCCCGAAGCGCAGCCGCGCCTCGGGAGAAGGGACACCGACGGTGCGGGGGCCGCCCGTTTTGATCATCACGGACCGACCGTACGGGACGCCGCGGACAGGCTCCACCGCGTTCTGAGCGTGCATCTGACCAGGCAGGCCAAATAGAGCGCTCAGTCACAGCGGTCTGCACGTCTTCACCGGCAGGGCCGACAGCCGCAGCGCCGCCGTACGAATCGCCCACGAGGTTTACGACGCGGCACGCACCGCGACGAAGGCCGGACGCGAGGTCCCTCACGGGCGCGCGGACGGCTGGTGCTGCTGCGGATACCGGCCCGGCTGGGACCTCGACTGGTCCGCCGCGACGGCCGGCCTCTGGAGGAGCTCGTACAGCTGGCTCAACTCCACGACCTACGAGCTGTAGTTCTACCCCGGGACGGACGCCACGACGTCCAAATCATCCGCCCGTCCCGGGCCACCCATCCCGTACAAGACGAGAGGGAGACCCCAGTATGAACTCCACCGTGCGTGTACCGGGCCGGATCGGCCCGCGTACCCTCCTGATCACCACCGCCGCCGTTCCGCTGACGGGCTGGGCGGTCCACGCCGTCGCCCTGCACAAGCGCCTCGCCGCCACCCGCCGCGACCCGGTCACCGGACTCCTGCGCCGCGACGCCTACACCGCCCGCGCCCGCCGTCTCCTGACCCGCCACGGCGACGACCTGGCCGTCGTGATGGTCGACGCCGACCACTTCAAGCAGATCAACGACAGCCTTGGCCACGCGGCGGGCGATGTCGTACTCGCCGCCTTCGGTGCCCGGCTCACCGTGTGGGCGGGCCCGCGCGCTGCCGTGGGCAGGCTCGGAGGCGACGAGTTCGCCGTAGGCCTGGACCTGCCCCCGGGCCGCCGCCGGCTCCGCCTGGAGCAGCTGGTCCGCATGCTGCATACCCCGGTCGTCCTGGACGACGGCCGCACGGTCACCGTCGCCGCCTCGATCGGCGCCGCGACCGCGGACGCCCTGGGCACCCGCGACCTGACCGCATTGCAGAGGACCGCTGACGCCGCGCTCTACGACGGCAAGCACGCGGCCGCGCGGCCCTCGCGACCAAGCAGCACGCCACCGTGCCGTCCATCAACGGGTGCCGGGCCGGCCGCGCGGGGACGGCGGCGTGGGGGCGGGCCGCATGAGCGCCACGGCGGCGCGCACTCCAGCGGCTGCCCGACCGTACTCCTGCGGCGGGGCACGGGGAGGTTCGGGGGTCTGGACTTGACCTTGTCGGTGGCCTACTGATGCCCGAGCCAGTAGAAGCTATCCGCGCAAGAGCCAACTAGATACTCAATACGGACAGTTGCCCTCTTAGGTTTCTATGCCCCAGATGGTCACCTGAGGCTATATAGGGCATATAAGTATGAACATGTTAAGTTCCTCCCTGATCATGAGACCGCACGGTCACCGAGGCGTCCGCGCCTGACCGTGATGATGGGGAGTACATAAGTGAAGACCTCTTGGCGCACGGGGACCGTCGCCATCGCGACGGCTGGCGCAGTTCTGCTGTCCACGCCGTACCTGGCCTCTGCGGATGAGCGCGGTAACGCCTCCGACAGCCCGACCGAGCAAGCCGAGCAAGCTGTCTCGGACCTGCTCGAGACCGTTCAGGCTCTCGAAGAGCATCCGATATCCGAGGCAGAGACTCCCGAAGCCGCTCTGACCGCCGCCAAGGTGCAGGACCGCCGGGTAGAGGTTCTCCAGATGCGCACCGAGACCGATACGGTCTACGCCAACGCGGACGGAACGCTCACGCGCGTATCCGCAGCAGGCCCTGTGCGCATGATCAAGGACGGGCGCTGGGTCGATGTCGATCTCGACCTGAAGCGCTCCGCCGACGGAAACGTTACCGCCGCCGCGCACCCCGAAGGCCTGCGTATGGCCGGCGGGGGCGGGAGCATCGCGCGGTCACTGAAGGCCGCGGCTTTGGCACCTGACGACGCCGCCCGCGACCTGGTCACGCTCGGCAGCGGTGACCAGAAGGTCGCGCTGCAGTGGAAGGGCGGACTGCCTGCTCCGCAGCTCACCGACAACGTGGCGACCTACCCCGACGCGGTGCCCGGCGGCGACCTGGTGGTGGAAGCCACCCGGACAGGGTTCGAGCAGTACCTGAAACTGCGCAAGCAGCCCAAGGACGGGGCGCCGCTGGTCATGCCGCTGGTTCTCCCCGACGGCATGAAGGCCGAGCAGGGTGCCGGTGGAGGCGTCGACTTCCGCGCCGCGTCCGGTGAGGTGGTGGCGACGATGCCCGCTCCCACGATGTGGGACAGCCAGATCGACGCTCGCTCGCTGGAGCACACCAACCGCAAGAAGGTCGCCATGACGGTGACCCAGAACGGCAATACTGCGGAGCTCTCCCTGCGGCCCGACACGGGGTGGCTGGCCGACGAGCACACCCAGTACCCGGTCACGATTGACCCCTCCACTGATGCTCTCGACGTCCTCTTCGATACGTTCGTCCAGGGTGGCGACACCACTGACCAGTCGGTGAATACCGACCTGAAGGTCGGCTGGCCCGGTGACTACGAAGGAAGCACCAAGCGTGTCGCCCGTTCCTTCCTCACCTTCCGGACCTCGAACTTCGCCGACGCGCTCGTGTCGAAGGCCAGCCTGAAGATGTGGAACTACCACTCCTGGTCGTGCGAGAAGCGCGACTGGGAGGTGTGGGCCTCGGGTGCCGCTGACAAGAACACCCGCTGGACGAAGCAGCCGACACGCACCGACAAGATCGCCACGTCCTCGGAGACGAAGTCAGCGGCCTGCAAGACCGAGGGCTGGGCCACCGCCGACGTCACCTCGCTCGCCAAGACCTGGTCCTCCGCCAGGGCGGAGACGGGCAGCATCGCCCTCAAGGCCGCCAACGAGGACGAGGTCTACGCCTGGAAGCGCTTCTACTCCGCCGACGTCGCCGACCAGACGAAGATCCCCACCCTGGAGGTGACGTACAACTACCGCCCCTACAACGGCACCAACCTGCAGGCCGGCGCACCGTTCATCTCCACCGGCGGCATCTTCAAGGTCAACTCCACGACCCCGACGCTGAGGTTCTCCACCGAGGACACCAACGGCGACGACAACATCGTGGGCACCTACGAGATCACCGACACGGCGACCGGGAAGGTCGTGACCACCCTCAACGCCTCCCCCGCGGCCGCGAACAGCACCTCGCAGGTCAAGGTTCCCGCAGGCAAGCTGACCAACGGCAAGACCTACAGTTTCCGCACCACCACCTTCGACGGGGAGCACTACGCGAACGGCTGGTCCGCGCCGGTCCGGTTCACCGTCGACACCGCCTGGAAGCCCACGGCGGCGGAGAACACCCTGGGACTGGCCAACACGTACTCCGACGCTGCGGATATCACCGCAGCGACTTCCTCGGACGCCACGTACGCCTCCATCGCAGTGACCGAGGACAACATCGTCTCGATCCCCTGGGACGGCAAGAACAAGTCCATCAGCATCAAGAACGACATCATGCCCAACCAGCTCTCCATCCCGGAGGCCGGCGCCAAGGGCACGCAGGTCGGCGGCAACGTCGTCTACAACACCTCCGGCCCTGTGGACACCGTGGTCCAACCCACCGCTGACGGCGGATCGCGAACCCTGAACATTCTGAAGAACAGCGCGGCGCCCAAGACCTACGAGACCAGCTTCCAGATCCCCGCAGGCATGAGCGTGGTGACGCACGACGACGGTTCCGTCTCCCTCTACTCGCCGGGGGACACCAACCCCGACGTTGCGCCGGCCAGGGAAGCCGCAGCCTTCTTCGACGCCCCCTGGGCGAAGGACGCCAACGGCCGGGATATCCCCACCAGCTACAAGGTCGTCGGCAATAGAATCGTCCAGAGCGTGGAGTTCAACGCCTCCAGCGCCTTCCCGATCGTCATCGACCCCGGCTTCTGGTCGACCACCTGGAAGATCACCAAGTGTGCGGCGACCGTGGCGAGTGTCGTCTTCGCCCTGACCCCCGCCGGATCCTCCACCAAGATCTGGACCGCAGTCCGCCTGGTGAAGCGCATCGGCGTGAAGAAGACCGCCAACCTCATCCGCACCTACGCCAAGCGACGGAAGATGACCTCGGCGCACCGCAAGGCCGTCGCGGCACTGCTCGGGATCACCGCGGTCAAGAACGCCTGCAAGTTTTAGGAGCACTCCATGCTGATCGCCCTTGCGGCACTGCTCGCGCAGTTCGCGGTGATTCTCACCCATCGCCGGGTCAACAAGGTCCGCACCCGTCCCGACCCTCCCGTGCTGTACACCGTGCTCTGCCTGTTCGGTATCGCAGCCGGCTGGCTCAGCATCGGACGCCCGGAAATCACCTGGTCCACGAGCGTCCTCGTGCTCCTCAGCGGCCTGCTCATCACAGCCGAAGCAGCTGACGCCACAGCGAAACTTGGAGCCCTCCGCTGGGTCCCGAACGCCGTATGTCTCCTGTGCGGAGCAGCCTCCACCACCTGGCTGCTCGAAGGGCCACTGCCCTATCTCTGACCCCTCCCCGGCCCGCCGCGCTTCGTGTGCGGCGGGCCGTGTCAGTGCGACGGGAACCCTGGGGGGCTGTCTCGTAACTGTGATCGCGATGCCGCGGCACCTCATCGGCAAGCACGGCCTGGAGCGCCCCGGCCTCTCCTCAAGCAGCAGCCCGGCCGTCCGGCTTGTCGCCCGGGACTCGGGCGGTGGGCGAGGCTACGGGGGCCTGGCGTAGCGGAACAGCGTCTCGTTGCCGCAGTGCAGTGGTCCGGCGAATAGCTTCTAGTAGTTGAACTGGATGTATCCTCCGATCCCCGCGTCGCCGCTCTGGCTCCTGCGGATGCATTCAAGCTGAACTGCGGGATCGGTTCCTGTGTTGCCCAGCCATGTCCAGCGGTTGTATCCCGGGTCGATGTACCGGGGGTCGAAGCGGCCCCCGTTGACGACGATGCGACAGGCTTCTCCTCCAGCCGCGTGGTTGTCGACCAGGAGGTGGGCGCTCGGGGACCCGCCGGGAAGCCACTCGGCCGGCCGGGGGAAGTCGCTTGAGTTCAAGCTGCACCGAGTCCACGTGTCCGCTGAGCCGCAGTAGAACGTGGTCTTCCACGACTGCTGGGCACCGGCGGGTTTGGCCACGGCGGTCTCCATGGGCGCTGCCTGAACTCCGGGTGCCGTGACCAGAAGGGTGCCGGCGACGATGCCGAGCAGGCTACCGATGAGCTTTCTCATTGTTGTCCGTTCTCTCGTTGATGCTTCGTGCGAGGAATCTCGCTATGTGTTTCGCCGACTACGTTGCGGGACGCAGTCGTTCGGATGCGGCAGGCCCGGAGGAACCCGGATTCAGCGGGCTTCCCACGTTGGAAGGCTTGCCTTCAGGGCTTGCGGATCCCGGACGATTCCGGAGAGCCAGGTGGGGGAGGTTTGTATACGTGGAGTTACCAAGTGCACCGCAGAAGTGGTTTGTCGGCCGGCTGCGACGGCTGTACGTCTCCTCTGGCGCACCCACTCAGGCTCAACTGCTGGCCCATGACAGGAGCAACGTCCTCACCCGGTCGTCCCTGTCGGATCTGCTGGCAGGCAAGTTCATCAAGCCGCCTCCGTGGGAGCGGGTCGCGGCATATGTAGGTGCATGCGTCCGTGCCGCGCACACCGGCAGAATCGCATTGGCTCTTGAGGAGGAACTCGCGCGGCTGCGCGCCGATCACGCCACGCTCACCGACCTGCTCGAGACCGCTGCCCCAGAGGTATGTGCACCGACGCCGCTCTGCTCGCGGTTCCGGGTCGTCCGCCTACCACCGCGCAATCCTCACTTCACCGGCCGCAACGCCGTACTGCGGGAGTTGAGGCAGCGGCTCACGTCGGGCGGGACTGTGGTGCAGGCCGTGCGCGGCTTGGGCGGAGCCGGTAAGACCCAGCTCGCGGTCGAGTACGCCTACCGCTACCGGTCGCAGTATCGGTTCGTAGCTTTCGTGGACGCTGAGGATCCCGGCCTTGTCACTTCGCAGTTCGCAGCACTCGCGCAGGAGTTGGGACTCGCGGAGGTTCCCTTCGACGAGGTCGTCCCACGCGTGTATGGCGCACTGCGTGATCACAGCCCCTGGCTGGTCATCCTCGACAACGCGGACAGGCCGGGCCCTCTCGTGAACGCGCTTCCTTCTGGCGATGCGGAGGGCAGCGGTCACGTCGTCGTCACGACCAGATCACGCGGCTGGTCGGGGCGGGCCGGCGTCGTCGACCTGGACGTGTTCACCAGGAGGGAAGCTACGGAGTTGCTGGGCCGGCGGGTTGACGGCATGACCCCAGCGGTGGCGGACCGGATCGCCGAGCATCTGGGCGACCTGCCGCTCGCCCTGG
Source organism: Streptomyces rubiginosohelvolus (assembly GCF_014649875.1). Taxonomy (GTDB): domain Bacteria; phylum Actinomycetota; class Actinomycetes; order Streptomycetales; family Streptomycetaceae; genus Streptomyces; species Streptomyces rubiginosohelvolus. The sequence continues at coordinate 33,681 of NZ_BMTW01000026.1, forward strand.
AGCAGGCAGCCGGGTACATGGACTACAACCACACCCCGCCGGACGACTACCTTGCTCTACTGACATCGCGGCTGGAGGACATGATTGCGCTGGGCGAGTTGGCTGACCGTCCGGCCGTCGTGGTTGCCACTCTGTGGCAACTGAGCGTACGACGGTTGGAAAGCGAGCGCCCACAGGCGAAACGGCTGCTGGAACTCTGTTCTCTGCTAGCCCCGGATCCGATCCCGCTGGATCTTTTCAGCAGCAGGGCCGACCTGGGGGTCACCGCTGTGGCAGACCCGGTGGCATGGGACATGACTGTCGGTGCTCTGGCCGGACTCGGGCTTGCGGGACGCGCCCGGTCTTGCCTCGTTCTGCACCGGCTGGTGCAGGCTGCCGTTCGCTCCTCGATGCCGGTCGTCGTGCGCGCCGAGGCTCGAGTGCGGCTGTGCCGTGCGTTGCTTCGGGCAGTCCCCCACGATATCCACGGCGTTCCTGACGCGGGCTCGCGATGGCAGATCCTCCTCCCGCACGTTGTGATGCTGACCAGGGACGAGCCGCCATCTGAGTGCGTTGCGGAGACGGCGCTGCTGCTAAGGCTGGCAGCGGTGTATCTCCTGTCGATCGGCGACCACCAGTTGGCAATGCCCTTGTGTGAACGTGCCCTGGTGATTGACGAGTCACTTGATGACAGGGACGCCGAGATCGGCTTTGATCTGATCACTTTCGCGCAAATCCACCGCGAGCGCGGCAGCGCTCTGCTCGCGCGTCCGCTGGCGGAACGTGCGCTGAGTCTGCACCAGTCCTGCTTACCATCCGGCAGCACAGCCATCGCGACGGATCTCGCGACTCTGGCACGCATCCTGTGTGAGCTCGGTGACCACAAGGCTGCGGTACCGCTGGCCGAGCGCGCGCTGCGTATCGACGAGACGGCGTACGGACAGGACGATCCCTATGTCAGCTTCGACTTGATCGCACTTGCGACCGTCTACCTCAACCTCAATGACCCGAGTGCAGCAGCGCCGCTGATCTACCGGGCGCTCAGCATCCGCGAGGCCCACTACGCACCTGACCACCTTTACATCGGGTACGCCCTGCTCCTCAAGGCCCAAGTCATGTCTGCTCTGGGCGACCCCACCGGCGCGATCCTTGCACACAGGGGCGCGCTCATCCTGGGCTCCCGGCTGGGCCAAGATCACGCCAAGACCGAAGAAGCCGTCGCTCTCGCCACTGGCCTGCTGGAGCGCTGGAGGCATGATGAGGACCAGTCCGGCGAGCCGGAGTAGCCCACGCTGACTCGGCCCCGCTCGAAGTCGTCCGTCATGCCCGGGGCCCGCCGGTCCCGGGCAAACCTGTTCCTGAGCTGGAGCACAGGAAGGGGTGCGGATGCACGCCGGGCCAGCACGCCGGCCCGGCACCTATGTGGAGATGCCCGCCACTTCTTCTCTCTACGGGATCCTAAGCATCGCGGGGTGTTTCGCGCATACGGCTGATCTGAAGGAGCTCAGCCCACGCGCGCCCGGGTTTGGACCTGGTGCCGCAACCCGCCTGGCGTTCACCGCCAGCCATCGTGTCCAGTGAGCCACCACGAAGTGCGGCACGCCTGTCACTACTCGCCACTCCCCCATGAGGCCTGTGCGCGATGGTTCAGCTCATGCGCTCGCCCTCCGTAACAGCCCGCACAGGCAGGGAGCGTGACTCTTCATAATCGGACGGGCCTGGGGGCGCACGGCCGTATGTGTTGATGGGGTGTTGGTCGTCCTGCATGTGGGGCCACAGTATTACGCCGTAATATCCGCCCGCTGACGGGCTCTCAGGGCATTAGCTAACGTGTCCTTGGTCAAAATGATCTCTGTCGTTAGTAAGGTATGCGCATGACTTCTCCTGAAGCAGCCGACCGCGAGAAGGTCGTTTCCAAGCTGCCCCCCGCCCTCCAGCAAGCCCTGAAGGTCCGAGCAGCGCAGCACGGCACCGACATCCAGCATGCTGTCGAAGCCGGAATCACCGCATGGCGCCGGCTCGGAGCGAACCTCCCCGCTGCCGACACAGCGGGCGCCAAACCATTCGCTACCTTCCTCCCGGCAGGCCAGTGGGACGAGTTCCGTGAGGCCTGCGCCTCCCGCGGGGTTTCGCTCATCCAGGGGCTCACACAGTCCGTCCTGTTCTGGCTCGACACCAACCCGGCCCCCGGTGTCGTCCGGCCGGAGCATCCCAAGCGGATCATCATCTGCAACCAGAAGGGCGGCGTTGGCAAGACCGCGCTCGCCGCGGGCGTCGGTGAAGCTTTCGCGGAGGACAGCGACCAGCTGCACCCCGTGCGTATCTCCAAGCACTTCGCCGCCGCGCTCCTCGATCCTGACACGGAACCGACCTCTCCCCTCGACTACGAGGATCTCCCCGGGCTCGGGCTGCGTGTGCTCCTCGTCGACTTCGACCCGCAGTGTCACCTCACGAACCAGCTCGGGCACGAGCCGCTGCCCATCGAGGGAGACTCCCTCACCAAGCACATGGCAGGTGAGGCGAAGGGCGAACTTAAGGACCTCATCGTCCCTATCGAGGACGCACGCTTCGGCGACCGGCTGCACCTGCTGCCGGCGTGCACCGACGCGTTCCTCCTCGACGTGAAGCTCTCCAGCGTCCGCGCCCGCGAAGCAGCCCTCGAACGTGTCCTGGGAACGGTCGAAGGCGACTACGACGTCGTCATCATCGACTGCCCCCCGAGCCTCGGCCTCAGCATGGACGCCGCCGCCTACTACGGGCGTCGCCGCGACGGCGAAGCCCCCGGCAACTCCGGCATCCTCATCATCGTCCAGGCCGAAGACAGTTCCGCCGACGCCTACGGTCTCCTCACCAACCAGATCGAGGACCTCCGCGGCGACATGCACCTCGAACTCGACTACCTCGGCATCGTCGTCAACCACTACGATGCACGCCGCGGCTACATCGCCACCTCCTCCCTCCAGTCTTGGATTGACATAAAGGATCCGCGGGTCGTCGGCGTCATCGGAGACCTCAAGGAGCAGAAGGAAGCCGTCCGCCTGAAGCGGCCCCTTCTTGCCTACGCCCCCCGCTGCGACCAGGCCGTCGGCATGCGCGCACTCACCAGGGAGATCTCATGAGCAAGGCAGACACCCTGCGCGCGAGTGCGTCCTTCGGCCAGGCCAGGGGAGGCATCAGCGCCCGCCGTGCCGCGATCGAAGCCGCCGCCGCGGCCCCTACCGACGGCGCTCCCCCGCCGCTCAAGCTCCCTGTTGACGTCATCAGCCTCAACCCGGCCAACCCCCGTGAAGAGCTGGGTGACCTGACCGATCTCGGAGCGAGCCTCCGCGACCACGGGCAGAAGACCGCCATCAGCATCATGAGCCGGTTCGCCTACCTGGAGGGCAACCCCGACCGAAAAAATGATCTTGAGGAGGGGACCAAGTACGTCGTCATCGACGGCAATACGCGTCTCGCTGCCGCGCGCGAAGCCGGCCTCACCGAGATCAAGGTGATGCTGGACGACGAACTCGGCAGCAACCCCGACGAGATCCTTGAGTCCGCGTTCGTCGCTAACGTCCACCGCCAGGACCTCGACCCCCTCGACGAGGCGAAGGTTCTCCAGCAACTTCTTGCCATCCACAAGACGCAGGATGCCCTCGCCGCACGCCTTCACCGCTCCCAAGGATGGGTGTCACAGCGCCTGGCCCTACTCGGCCTGACGCCGGAGCTGAAGGAAAGGCTGCAGTCCGGCGAGGAGTCGGCAGCACTGCTGCGGCGTGTAGGGAAGAAGAAGCCCGAAGAGCAGGAAGAGCACCTCCGCCAGCTCAAAGCGAAGGAGCAGGAGGCTCCACGGAGGAAGGCGGCGCCCAAGCCTCCGGCCATTCCTGCGCCCGCTCCCCCAGCTCAGGTTCATTACGCCGTAATGAAGCCCGCCTTCGGCAGCGATGACGTTGTGGGCGCTGGAGAGGTCGCAGACGAATCCTCAGACGCGGATGCAGGGGCCGTCGACAGCGAGAAGGTGTCTCCCTCCGCGCAGTCCCGGCAGCAGGGCGAGGCGCTCATGGACGCCGCGTTCGCTCAGCTCAACGACGAGCAGCGAAGTGCATTCATCCTCCGCTACTTCCAGCGGAGCGCTGGGGTCGAGGCCGTCACAGCGGACATGCGAGGAGACCTTCCTGCCGACGCGCGTAACTCGCTCGCAGATATCCTTCAGCAGATCGCGACAGGTCTGCGCGCGGGGGAGTAGCCGCCGGAAGGCGGCGAAGGACTCAGCGCATGGCAGATGGCGGGCCCCACCGATGTGGGGCCCGCCATCTGCGTCTGGTCGCCACCTGGCTCCTTGCTGGGAGCTTGTGACCCGTCTCGGGGTCGCATCAGCCGTGTATGGGGGGCAGGATCGGTCTGCGGCTCGCTCAATCGGTGAGGTGACTCGGTGGGGGCCACGGCCCCTCGAAGGCCGGCCCGCAGTCGTCAGGCAGGTGGGCCACCACCAACGCGGCCGCCTCTCGAGGGGTGAGCGACTCCCCCAGGACACGTTCCGATGCGTGCAGAGGCGCGTACACGATGCACTCTTGCGCGTCGCCCACGATGAACGGTAGGTCGTTGCTCCACGGGAACTCGGTGTTCCGGTGGAGGGTGAGCGCTCCATGGCTGGGAAACGGAAACAGGGCCCGCAGCCGAGGTTCGGCATAGGCAGCCTCTATCACTGCGGGCTCGCCCCTCCGCGCGCCGGGATGCTTGTCCAGTATCCCGCGCCACGTCTTCTCGGCCACGGTCTCCTCAGCCATCCCGTGATCATGACGCCCGGAGACAGGTCATCACAACCCGTCTCATCGGGATGGCCATACCCGGACGAGACGTTTCCGGGCGGGTCCAACTTTGCTGTTGTTGCTCAGCTCTTGGTGAGATGGTCATGTCGGCAAGGCCTGGATGCCAGGCTTCGCCTTCTCTGCGGAATTATTACGCCGTAATGACGTGCTCTGAGTCGGTGACAGCTGGAGTGCGGAGTACCGCTCGCGGAGACTGGCGAGCCCGGCCTCGCCGCCATCGATGAACATCCGGTCAACCCAGCAGTCGAACATGACGGTGACGGCGGGGACGCGTCGGCTCTGACGATCGGGCACCAGCAGGTAGGGGAGCGGGACACCGAAACCGAGTACCCGGTAGCTCTGGTCGTCTCAGCGGACGGGACCGGCGGCATGGCCAGCAGGCCGCACCGACGGCACCGGAGCCGTCCGCCGTCCCTACAGTCAGACGCTGGCGGGTTCGTCTCCTGTTGTCGGCGACTGCGTCGCCATCGGGGGAGCAGAGAACTTGGGCCAGGCGACGCGCTCAAGTAGCCAAGCTGGGAGAGCCCAGATCCCGTAGCGCCCATGCAGCCCATCGCCGTCGACGGCCACGGGGTAGGAATCGGGCCCTTGGAAGCCATCTCGGCCGCCGCCATACCAGGAGGACGGGTCATACTCGCACTCCAAACTGATTGTGCCGACCGGCTCCCCCTCCTCCTCGTCGTCGCCGAGCCAGAGGTCGATCTCTGTGCCCCAGTCCATCCCGTGGTTGCCTCCCACGGTGATGACGACGAAGTTGTCCGTTCCTGGGATATCGAACCGCTGTCGCTCTGCGAGCTCACCCTCCTCCAACGTGATGCCGGGGACGAGGCTGAGGGCCTGGACGAGCTCGGTTTCCGCCTCTTCGCTCTGGTTGAAGGCCCTTTCAACGAGCATGGCCGCAGAGTCGGTATCGGCCGACATGGCGGTGATAACTCCGTCAGCGAACTGGAAGGTGAGGTTGGCACACACCAGCACATTGTTGATGGGCACCATTGTCACGTCGTGGTCGTCCACGAGGGAGCCGATTGAGACGGTTGCCTCGCCGGTCGCTAAGAAGTAGACGACCGCGTCGGCTGTCTCCCGCCTCGACGTGCCAGGGTCGTCCCTCCGACCGTGCACCTGCTGATCCGTGCTTCCTCCTGCTTCCACACGAACCAGGCCTATGCCGGCCAACGCGACGAGACCGGTAACGGAAGCCCCCGAGACATCTGAGGCGGCGAGACCATAGTCCTGCGACTCCCACATACGGGAGTAGGCCGTCTGCAGCCCAACAACCCGCCCGATGTCGAGTACATCCTGGTTCTGCTGGTCCGCAGGAAGACGCGCAGTCAGATAGCGGATGATCGCGGAGCGCGCATGTCCGTCATCCACAGCTAGATCAAAGAGCGTGGGACGCAGCTCCTTCAGCGGCCGAACATGGGGCGCGGGTATGCCCCACGCCTTGAACGCAGCGGGGACATCTTTGTCGCTGGTGACGATCAGGATCTCGTCTGGCTCTGCCAGTTGAAGGACGTCGCGCAGCCAGGCGCCATCGCTCGCGCCCGTCTTGGTGCTCGTCGTTGGGTCGCTGCCTCCCTTGGTCTTCGCCGGGGGGCGCTGGAGAATCTGGTCCTTCAGCCCTTCGACTGCGCTGAGGCCCGTCAGCGCGATGACTTTCACATGAGGGATGGCGGAGAGGTTCGCCAGCACCGCCGCGATCACGTCGTCGCGAGACGCGTACCCAGATGGCGCTGGTACTTCGAGGCCTGCGCTCTGCAGCTGCTTACGTTGATTCCGGGTCTGGCTGTTCACGAACTCCCAGTCGCGAGCGAGATGTTCCGCCCATTCCCAGGCGACGGGCTCCGGCACCCACGTCTCGATCTCCATGCCGGCAAGACGCTTTGCCCAGCGGCCGAGCTGATCAAAGTCCGGCCGCGCGTGTCCATACGCATTGGCGTCGAACACAACTGCCCGGAGCTTCTCAAGGTCTTGAGGTGTGAGCCGGATTTGAGCCTCGTCAGTCCGTCGCGGTAGCTGATTGCGTGCCATGCCGGGATCCTCTCCCAGCTCCGCATGGCCTCGCGGTCTGTTCCGGCAAGAGCACCAGGTTGACTCACCACCAGCCTCGCGATCGACACCCTGAACCGCCCAGAGCGGCCACCTCTCAGTCAGTGCTCCTGAGGCAGCTCATTCGCGATGCTGATGTTCCCCCTGATGTCCCGCATGGGAACCTGGAGCTTCCGATCATGTGCAGAGGAAGGCCGGCGGGTGACTGCGGGAGACAGTAGGTGGCCGCGATGCAGCTGACACGCACGCACCGCATACTCATCGGGGTCGTCGTCGCGGGTGCGGTGGTCATCGCCG
>NZ_BMTW01000027.1 GCF_014649875.1 Streptomyces rubiginosohelvolus
TCGATGATGCCGCTGCGCCTGGCGAAGTACGGCGTGCCGCTCGCCGAGACCGCCCCGGCCGGCCTCGCCGCCGCCGGGATCGAACCGGCCCTGCTGCCGCCGGTGCCCGTCGAGGCCGACCGCCCGAAGGCCGAGTTGAGCCCCGTCGGGCCGAACCAGGCCGAGCCGGTCCACGCCGAGCTGCCGTACGGACCGCACCAGGGGCCCAGCCAGCAGCCCGCACAGGAGTCCGGCCAGGAGCACGGCCAGGCACAGCACCAGGAGCACGGGCCCCAGCCGGAGCAGGCGCAGCCCCACCCGCAGCCCCAGCAGCAACAGCAGCAGCAGCCCATGTCGCTCCAGAAGCAGGACCCGGCCGTCCCGGCCACCCACGACAGCCCCTGGTTCGCCGCCCAGAAGCTGCCGGACAACGTCCACGGGAGCGCGTACGACCCGGAGTACGCCGAGGGCCCCCAGCACACCCCGGTCCAGATCCCCGCGGGCCCCGGCCGCACCCGGCCGCTGGGGGACGTCGGCACGATCGGCGCGGTCCCGCACCCCCGTCAGGAGCAGGCGCCCGAGCCGCCCGAGGTCCTCGACCCCGAGGAGGCGCCGCAGGTGGAGCAGTGGCCCATGGAGGACACCGACTTCGCCCGGGAGGCGTACGAGGTGTTCAGCGAGTACACGGACGCGCAGGGGCAGTACCCGTCCGTGGAGGTCCTGGACATCCACCTCGCCGACACGCGCAACGTCCGCCACCCGCGCTCGACGGAGCTGCTCCAGCAGCTGATGCCGCAGTTCCGGGAGGCCCACGCGCAGCGGCCGACCGCCGACCAGCCTGCCTGACCCGTCCCCGTACACACGACGAAAGGGCCGCCGCCCGGGAGGATTCCCGGGCGGCGGCCCTTTCGTCATGGACAGGGTCTTACGCGCCCAGCAGCCTGCGCACCCGGTCCGCCCCCACCGCGAGCAGCAGCGTGGGCAGGCGCGGGCCCGTGTCGCGGCTGACGAGCAGCCGGTAGAGCAGGGCGAAGAAGGACCGCTGCGCGGCCTTCAGCTCGGGCGTCGGCTTGGCGTCCGGCTCCAGGCCCGCCAGCACCTTCGGCACGCCGTAGACGAGCGTGGTGAGGCCGTCCAGCGACCAGTGCGTGTCCAGGCCCTCCAGGAGGAGGCGCAGGGACTCACGGCCCTGGTCGTCGAGCGAGCCGAGGAGCTCCTTGTCGGGCTCGTCCCGGACGATGGTGCGGGCCTCGGCCGGGACCTGGGTGGTGATCCAGTTCTCGGCGCGGTCGAGGCGCGGGCGCGCCTCGTCCAGCGAGGTCAGCGGGTTCTCCGGGTCCAGCTCGCTGAGGATGCGCAGCGTCTGGTCCTCGGCGCCGGCGGTGATGTCGGCGACCGAGGCGAGCGTCCGGTACGGGAGCGGGTGCGGAGTGCTCGGAAGCTCCCCGGCGGCCGTGCGGACGGCCCGGGAGTGCGCGGCGGCGTCGGCGGGCAGCACCGTGCCGTCGGCGACCTTGCGGCCCAGCGAGTCCCACTCGTCGTACAGCCGCTGGATCTCTTGGTCGAAGGCGATCTTGAACGACTGGTTGGGCTTGCGTCGGGCGTAGAGCCAGCGCAGCAGCGGCGCCTCCATGATCTCCAGCGCGTCGGCCGGGGTGGGGACCCCGCCCTTGCTGCTGGACATCTTGGCCATGCCGGAGATGCCGACGAAGGCGTACATCGGCCCGATGGGCTGTACGCCGTCGAAGACCTCGCGGACGATCTGGCCGCCGACGACGAAGGAGGAGCCGGGCGAGGAGTGGTCGACGCCGCTGGGCTCGAAGATCACACCCTCGTAGGCCCAGCGCATCGGCCAGTCGACCTTCCAGACCAGCTTGCCGCGGTTGAACTCGTTGAGCCGGACCGTCTCGGCGAAGCCGCACGCCGAGCAGGTGTAGTTCAGCTCGGTGGTGTCGTCGTCGTAGGAGGTGACGACGGTGAGGTCCTTCTCGCAGTTGCCGCAGTAGGGCTTGTACGGGAAGTAGCCGGCGCTGTTGCCGCTGCCGTCGTCCTCGTCGGCGGCTCCGGAGCCCTCGGCGGCTTCAAGCTCGGCCTCGTCGACCTTCTTCTGCTGCGGCTTCTTACCGCCGCCCTTGCCCTGGGCCGCCGGGTCCTTCTTGGTCCGGTAGCGGTCGAGGACGGCGTCGATGTCGGCGCGGTGCTTCATCGCGTGCAGGATCTGCTCGCGGTAGGTCCCGGCGGTGTACTGCTCCGTCTGGCTGATTCCGTCGTACTCGACGCCCAGCTCGTCCAGGGCCGCGGTCATGGCGGCCTTGAAGTGCTCGGCCCAGTTCGGGTAAGAGGAGCCGGCCGGGGCGGGCACCGAGGTCAGCGGCTTGCCGATGTGCTCGGCCCAGGACGCGTCGACGCCCGGGACGCCGTTCGGGACCTTGCGGTAGCGGTCGTAGTCGTCCCAGGAGATCAGGTGGCGCACGGTGTACCCGCGGCGGCGGATCTCGTCGGCGACCAGGTGCGGGGTCATGACCTCGCGGAGGTTGCCCAGGTGGATCGGGCCGGACGGGGACAGGCCGGAGGCGACGACGACCGGTTTGCCAGGCGCACGACGCTCCGATTCGGCGATGACATCGTCCGCGAAGCGGGAGACCCAGTCGGTCTCGGTGCTGGTCTGACTCTCGGCCACGGTCGGCACGTCCTTCTCTCGTTCTGTCGATTCCCGGTGGGTTACCGACCATTCTCCCAGCTACCCCCCGCAGCGCGAAAACGGCTTTACGCCCCGTGGGATACTGGACCGATCCCTTGTACCCCTACGGAAACGGCAGCCCGTCCCATGCCTGAGCACGGCTCGGTCCCTTCCCTCGCTTCCACGCTCCAGCAGCAGCTGGCGGACGCCCTGACGGCAGCCCTGCCGGATGCCGGCACCGCGGACCCGCTGCTGCGCCGAAGCGACCGGGCCGACTTCCAGGCCAACGGCATCCTGGCGCTCGCCAAGAAGCTCAAGGGCAACCCCCGGGAGCTGGCCGGCCAGGTGACCGCCGCCCTCCCGGCGGGTGAGCTGATCAAGGACATCGAGGTCTCCGGACCCGGCTTCCTCAACATCACGCTCGCGGACAAGGCGATCGTCGAGACGCTGGCCGCCCGGGCCGCCGACCCCGAGGGCCGCCTCGGCGTGCCGGTGGCGGCGGACGCCGGGAAGACCGTCATCGACTACGCCCAGCCCAACGTGGCCAAGGAGATGCACGTCGGCCACCTGCGGTCGGCGGTCATCGGCGACGCGATGGTCCGGATTCTGGAGTTCACCGGCGAGGACGTCGTCCGGCGGCACCACATCGGCGACTGGGGCACCCAGTTCGGGATGCTCATCCAGTATCTGATCGAGCACCCGGGCGCCCTGGAGCACGAGGGCGGCGCGAGCGACGGCGAGGCGGCGATGTCGACGCTGAACCGGGTCTACAAGGCGTCCCGGGCCCTGTTCGACTCGGACGAGGAGTTCAAGGCCCGGTCCCGGGACCGGGTGGTGGCGCTCCAGGCCGGGGACCCGCAGACGCTGGAGCTGTGGCAGGGCTTCGTCGACGAGTCGAAGATCTACTTCCACTCGGTCTTCGACAAGCTCGACATGGAGGTCCGCGACCCCGACATCGTCGGTGAGTCCGGCTACAACGACATGCTGGAGGAGACCTGCCGGATCCTGGAGGAGACGGGTGTCGCCGTCCGCTCCGAGGGTGCGCTCTGCGTCTTCTTCGACGATGTGAAGGGCCCGGACGGCAACAAGGTCCCGCTCATCGTGAAGAAGACCAACGGCGGTTACGGCTACGCGGCGACCGACCTCTCCGCGATCCGGAACCGGGTCCAGGACCTCAAGGCCGACACCCTGCTGTACGTGGTGGACGCCCGGCAGTCGCTGCACTTCAAGATGGTCTTCGAGACGGCCCGGCGGGCCGGCTGGCTGGGCGACGGCGTCAAGGCCGTGCAGCTCGCCTTCGGCACGGTCCTCGGCAAGGACGGCAAGCCGTTCAAGACCCGTGAGGGCGAGACGGTCCGGCTGGAGGACCTGCTCGACGAGGCGGTCGAGCGGGCCACCGCGGTCGTCCGGGAGAAGGCCGAGAAGGTCGGCCTGTCCGAGGACGAGATCGTCGAGAACGGCCGGTACGTCGGCATCGGCGCCGTGAAGTACGCGGACCTGTCGACCTCCGCCGTCCGGGACTACAAGTTCGACCTGGACCAGATGGTGTCGCTGAACGGCGACACCTCGGTGTACCTCCAGTACGCGTACGCGCGGATCCAGTCGATCCTGCGCAAGGCAGGGGACGCGGTTCCGGCCGCCCACCCGGAGCTGGCGCTGGCCCCGGCGGAGCGGGCGCTCGGCCTGCACCTGGACCAGTTCGGCGAGGTGCTCTCCGAGGTGGCCGCGGGCTACGAACCGCACAAGCTGGCCGCGTATCTCTACCAGCTGGCGTCGCACCTGACCACGTTCTACGACCAGTGCCAGGTGCTCAGCCCGGACAACGCCCCGGAGGTCGTCGAGAACCGGCTCTTCCTGGTCGAGCTGACCGCCCGGACCCTGCATCAGGGGATGGCGCTGCTGGGCATCAGGACGCCCGAGCGGCTCTGACCGCACTAGCTGTCCTGCTGTACGTACGTCGGCCCCGGCACCTGCGGAACAGGTTGCCGGGGCCGACGTACGTACGGGGAAGCCCTAGGGTGCGGTGAGCTCCACGACGACGTCGTAGACCGCCGGGTTCGGTGTGATCGGCTGCCGGGTCTCCTCGCGCGCCGCCCGGGTGCGGGAGGCGAAGTCCGGGTCGGCGGTGGCTGCCTCCCACGCCTCCTGGCTCTCCCAGTGGGAGACGTTGACGAGCTGGAAGCGGGAGTCGGATGAGCGGGCCCGGTGCATCCGGGAGTCGATGAATCCGGGCTTGTCCCGCATGAGGCGGGCCCGCTGCTCCCACTTCTCGACGAACGCGTCGAGTTCGTCGGCGGCTATCTCGAAGACGTTGATGAAGGTGACGGACGAGTCCGGGGTTAAGGCGCTCTCTGTGGTCATGCCGCAACCCTAGGAGCCGGCCGACCGGCTACTGCGGGCGGCCCAGCGCCCACCCCGACACGTCGGAGAGGCGTCCGCGCCACAGCGGCAGGGAGACGGGCGTCATGGCCCCGGAGACGAGGGTGACGTCCCGCAGATGGATCCAGCGGGGCAGCCGGGCCGTCCCCGTCGCGTCCTCCTCCGCGCGCAGTTCCCGTACGCCCTGGTCGACGGTCTCGGGGAACTCGGCGAGCAGGTTGGCCCCCTCGCCCTCGACCTGGCGCAGGCTCCTGGCCCACTCGGCCTTCCACTGCTCGTGCCCGATGACGTCGCCGTGCAGGAGGCCGCCGGGGTGCGTGAGGGTGAGGGGCAGGCTGGAGCGCGGGTCCTCGTCGAGGAGCTGGATGAGCAGCTGCAGCTGGAGGTCCGGCAGGGGTTCGGTGATCACCGCGGCGGACGGTGCCGGCGAGGTCTCGGCGGTGGCGCTCATGGGCCTGCCCTTCACATGGCGATGGCGGACGACGGTCGTCCTCCCCGCCTGCCCGGCGAAGGCGCGCGCACGCCCACCACCGCAGCCCCAGTTCTCAGAGGAACCGGCGGATGGGGACGACAGCCGCCTCCTTGGCCCGCTGGAGGACGTCGCGGCGCTTCCACCGGCCGCGCTCGATCAGCACGCTCTTCTCGCGGTCCTCCTCGAAGTGGCCGTCGAGGGTGGTGGTGAAGTCCTGGTCGAGGACGGCCAGCATGACTTCCTCGTCGTGGTCGAGGGAGCGGCGGTTGAAGTTGGTGGAGCCGATGAGCGAGGCGACCCGGTCGATGGTGAGCGTCTTGGTGTGCATCATCGTCGGCTGGTACTGGTAGATCTTCACGCCGCAGTCGGTCAGGTCCTCGTAGTAGCGCTGCCCGGCGAGCTGGCAGACCCGCTTGTCGGTGTGCGGCCCCGGCAGCAGGATCTCGACCTCCACCCCGCGCGCGGCGGCGGCGCACAGCAGCCCGGTGAAGTAGGCGTCGGGGGCGAAGTAGGCGGTGGTGAGGCGGATGCGTTCCTCGGCGGACTCCAGGACGACCCGGATCAGGGTCTGCATGTCCTGCCAGCCGAAAGAGGCCGAGCCGCGCACCACCTGGACGACGGAGTCGCCGTGGTGCTCCTCGGTGACGAACCGGTCGCGGTCGTCGAACAGCTCGTCGTGGCACTCGGCCCAGTTCTGGGCGAACGCGGCGGCCAGTCCGTCGACGGCGGGCCCGGTGACCTGGACGTGGGTGTCGCGCCACTCGTTCTCGTTGCGGGCGTCGCCGCACCACTCCTCGGCTATCCCGACACCACCGGTGAACGCAGTGCGCTCGTCGACGACGAGGACCTTGCGGTGGCATCGGTGGTTCTGCTTGAGCGGCGAGAGGTAGAGCGGCTTGCGGAACCAGGTGACGGTGACCCCGGCCTCGTCCATCATGGCCAGCTGGCCCTTCTCGATGAGCCGCGATCCGAACCCGTCGAGCATGAGCCGCACCCGGACCCCGGCACGGGCGCGGTCGGCCAGGGCCTCGGCGAACTGGAGAGCGATGTCACCCCGCCAGTAGACGAACGTCATCAGATCGACGGTGTGCTCCGCCTCGCTGATGGCCTTCAGCATCGCGCCGAAGATGGCGTCGCCGTTACGGAGCGGGACAAGGGAGTTCCCCTCGGTCGCGGCGATACCGATCAGCCGCTCCAGCCTGCGTCTGAGGCGTTGGGAGCGTTCCTCGCAGGTGCGGTCCTCCGGGGCCGTGCGATCGGAGGCTTCGGCTGCAGTGGCGGACATGAATCACCTGTGGGTTCGCGGGCGGGGCGGCCGCACGCCGTCGTCACGCGACGGTGAGGCTGCCAGAACCTCGCAGACTGTACTCCCGAGTTCTGGACATGTGTACGACCGCTTATCGGTCAGCCACCGGGATGAACCGATACGCGAACTTTGACCGATACGTCATTGAATGACGGGATTCAGCGCCGCTCCTCCTGCCCTCCGTCCCAGGTCGCCGTGTCGGGGTCGATGCCGTGTGCACGCGCGCCTGCGTCGATGATGCGACGGAACCACATCGCGAGGCCGGGGCGGATGCCGTCGTAGTGGGCGGCGAATCCCGCATCGGCCTCGTACATGCGGCCGAGGCAGACCTGCATCTGCCGGGTGAGGGGGAAGTACGGGGCGAAGACCTCGCGGTGCCGCTCGACGAGCCGGTTCGCCTCCGGGCTGCCCGGCAGGACTCCGGCGTCCATCGCCTCCCCCAGGGCGCGGTCGAGGCCCGCGACGGCGTCGGCGACGGCCTGCCACTCCTCCGGACCGCGCGAGGCCGAGCGTTCGGCGTACTGCCGCCACTGCGTCGTGTCCCCGTAGCGCAGGCGCGCTCGGGCCGGACCGTCCGGGTCCCATCCGGGGCCGAAGATCGCGGCCTGCTGTTCGTCCGTCAGCAGCGGGCCGCGCTCATGGGCCTCGATCATCCGGTCGAGGCCGGCGCCGAGCCGCTGGAGGCGGTCGATCCGTTCGGCGACCTGGGTGCGCTGCGCGCGCAGTGCGCCGAGCACGTCCGCGGTGTCGTCCAGGACGGTCCGGATCCTGTCCAGGCCGAGACCGAGCTCACGGTAGACGACGACGCGGTGGAGGCGTTCCAGATCACCGCCGGTGTAGAGCCGGTATCCGGCGGCCGTGCGCAGCGACGGCTGCGCCAGGCCGATCTCGTCCCAGTGGTGCAGCGCGCGGACCGTCACTCCCAGACGCGCCGAGACCTGACCGACGGTCAGGCCGTCGGCGTCAGTGGTGTCAGGCATGCCTCTCATGGTCGGCGCTGTCGTCGCCGGGTGGGGTGATGCCCATGGCTTCAAGGTTGCGTGCCTCCTGGCTCGCCGGGTCGAAGGGCTTGGCCGCGGTGAAGACGACCCGCGCGTTCTCGGGGGTGATCACCTCCACATCGCGGGTGTTCCAGGCGGTGTCCCGGGGACCGTCGACCGAGTCCGGGCGCAGCGCACGGCAGGCCTCGGCAAGGGATTCGACCTGGCCGAGCACGCCCGCGAAGCTGAAGCTCATCGCCGGTGGCTGCTCCGGAACGCTCTCCGCCGCGACGAGGAGGACGTCCTGGAACGCCCACCGGCGCAGATGCACCAGCGTGCCGGGGACGCTGAACAGCTCGAAGAACCCGAGCCCGTGCATCCAGAAGTCCACCGACGCCGCCAGATCGCTGGTGGGGATCGTCACGAACGCGGGCATTCCGTAGATGCCGCGGAACGGCTCCGGCGGAACCGCGTCCGGACCGGGGGCGGGCACGGGACTCATCTCGAACGCGTTGTAGTAGTCGCTCATGGACTCGACCTTCCAGCCTCACGCAACGTGAGGGTCAAGCCGGGATCCACGAGCGCACGAGAACGCATCAGGGCTGACCGGCACGCTCCCAGCCGTAACCGGGGCCACCGTGCACGTACTCCGGACGCCCCTTCATCCCGCTCAGCCGGAACGGCTTCCCCTGGTCGTCGATCCGCAGCGTCCCCTCCTTGCCGCCGCTGCTCCACTCCAGCTCCAGATACCAGCTGACGTCGTAGCTCACGGCCTTCATCTCCAGGTTGAAGACCTCCACGTCCTCGGACGACACCTTGTACGGGAAGTCCACCGCCGGAACCTCGATGTCCCCCTGCGTCCCCGGCACCGCCCGGAGGGTGGGATGCCCGGCGTCGAGGTTGGAGGCGAAGGTCTGCGGGGTGATCCCGCTGCCGCAGCCGTTGCCCATCAGGTACGCCGACCAGGGCAGCGGGGCCTTGCGGGACACCACACGGACGTTCATCGCCTTCAGGACGACCGCCTCGCGCGAGGTCCCCTGCACGGTGAGCTGGAGCCGCGTGTTCCCGCCCTCGACCCCGCCGTACGACTCCGCCCAGCCGCGCCGGTCCTGCGGCGCGGGCGGCGGGTCGAGCGCGTCGGGCCCCCGGTTCACCAGGTAGTGCTGGCCGCAGGGTTCTTCCCAGTTGTACGAGGAGATGCTGACGGTCGGCGGAGCGCCGAGCCCCGTAACGCCGTCGCCGCCCCCGCTCTGGGCCTGCCCGGCGCCCGAGCCCGCCGAGGGCTTCCCGGACGGCTGCCCCGACGGGGACGCGGAGTTGCTCGCCGAGGGATTGGCCGAACTCGGACTCCCGGAGGGCCGGGGCGTGGCCGAGGCGGAGCCCTCCGGCGCGGCGGCGGGGCCCCCGCCCGCGTCCTCCACCCGGTCCGCGGCGCTCCCGCCGTCCTCCTGGCCCGACCCGGCGAGATCGACGGCGACGACGGTGGTGGGGACGAGGAGCGCGGCGACCCCGGCGGCGGCGATGAGCACCCGCGTACGCCGGGAGAGCCGGGACCAGCGGGACGCCGGGGCCGCGCCGCCACCGGACGTGACGGACAGCTCCGACGGCTCGGGCACATCGGACGGCTCCGACGGCTCGCTCGCCTCGACGGCCTCCGGCACCGCAGCGGGCACGGCATCAGAAGTGACGTCGGGCGCGGCGTCAGGAACGTTGGCAGGCACGGCGTCAGGCACAACAGCAGGCGCAGAGGCACTCGCCGGAGGCCGCCGCCGGGCCGCGTCCGCCACGATCCACCGCCGGTGCACCTCCACCAGCTCGTCACCCGACGCCCCGCACACCCGCGCGAACCGCTCCACCGGAGCGAACTCGTTCGGCACGGCGTCCCCGTTGCAGTACCGGTGGAGGGTCGACGTACTGACGTGCAGCTTCCCCGCGAGCACCCCGTAACTGCGCCCCGAACGGTCCTTCAGATCCTTCAGCAGAGCCGCGAAATGCACGGCCTCCGGCGTCGCCACGACGGCGTTCCCCTTCCTCGTGCGTCCCGGAACGGCGTTCCAGGGACGCGGAATTCCCGCAGGTCACCGTATGCGTAGACGTTCCAGCTTCCCCAATGGTTCGGCAGGCGTTGCGGCCGGATTCCGCCACCCCACAAGCTCGGACCAGACCACAGCAGGACCACGGGCCGGCCGTTCGACCGGGCCGGCACGTCAACCGATCACCGAGTACGGGGAGTACCACCGCCATGCGCACCAACCGCGTCCGCACCACCGCCCTCGCCGCCACCGCTCTCGTGGCCGCCCTCTCGCTCACCGCCTGCGGCGGCGACGACAAGGCCATGGGGACCAAGCCGGCCGGCTCCGCCGAGACCGCGACCCCCGCGGCGACGAGCACCGACGGGAAGGCCCGGTCCGAAGCCCCGGAGGCGGGCACGCCCGAGACGCAGACCGTGCCCGCCGAGGGGAAGCACGCGGGCGGCAACGGCAACGGCGCCAACCAGAGCAAGAAGCCGGAGGCGGCGGCCTCGATCGCGACCTGCACGCCCAAGAACTCCACCGTCAAGGTCTCCAAGGTGAGCCGCCCGATCAACCACCTGCTGCTCACGGTGACCAACACCGGCACCAAGAACTGCGCCGCGTACTACGCCCCGTTCCTCCGCTTCGACGACGCGCAGGCGGTGTACCCGATCCTCGACGACAGCAAGCCGCAGGCCGTCGTCACGCTCTCCCCCGGCGAAGAGGCCTACGCGGGCATCTCGCTGCTCGGCGAGCCCGGCGAGGACGAGCCGGTCAAGAGCGACAACCTCGGCGTGATCATGGTGGACAAGAACAACAAGTCCAAGGGCGAGTCCACGCTGAAGCTCCCGGCGGAGACCTACACGGACAGCCGGGGCTTCGTCACCTACTGGCAGTCGGACGTCGAGAACGCCCTGATGTTCTGAGCCCGCCCCGCCGCCTCGCCACGCTGGTCAGGCCCGGACCGTCTCGTAACGGAGCATCACGACCCCGTTGCCGAAGGTCCGGGTCTCCAGCAGCCGGAGCCGCTGCCGCTCCTCCGCGTCCCGGAAGAAGGGGCGGCCCCGGCCGAGGATGAGGGGATGGACGTAGATCCGGTACTCGTCGATCAGGTCGGCCCGCCGGAACGACTCCAGCAGATCCGCGCCGCCGACCGCCAGGTCCCCCGAGGCGGCGTCCCGCAGGCCGCGGACCTGCTCGGGGTCGACCTCGTGGAGCAGGGTCGCGTTCGGCCCCACGCTCTCCAGCGTCCGCGAGAAGACGAACTTCGGCATGTCCCGCCAGATCCCCGCGAATTCGGCCATCGGACCTTCGTTGGCCGGATCCTGATCGGCGGTCGGCCAGAACTCCTCCATCAGCTCGTAGGTGACACGCCCCTCGACGAAGCCGCCCATGGTCCGGAAGTAGTCGTTGAAGTGCTGGTGCAGTTCCTCGTCGACGGTGTGCCAGTCGATGTCGTGGTCGGGCCCTTCGAAGAATCCGTCGAGGGAGAGCGAGATGGACGTGACGATCCTGTTCACGGCGGCTCCTGCCGGATCGGCCCGGTCGGCGGGGACCGGGGCGGCGCGCAACGGGCCTCGACCATACGTCCCCCGGCGCCGTTTCCTCCGGAGAAGAGCCCTCGCGTGACAGGCGTCGGTGCGCGGGAAGCCGCCTAACCTGGCCGCATGATCACCTGCGTCGTGCGGTACACGATCGACCCGAAGAAGATCGCGGCCTTCGAGCGGTTCGGCTCCCGCTGGATGGAGCTGGTGCAGGCCCACGGCGGCACGCACCACGGCTACTTCCTCCCGGCGGAGGGCGCGAGCGACGAGGCACTGGCCCTGTTCAGCTTCCCGAGCCTGGCCGCGTACGAGGAGTACCGGCACCTGTTCGGCCGGGACCCCGAGTTCATCGCAGCGGACCGCATCCGCGACGAGAGCGGCTGCGTACTGCGCTACGAGCGCACCTTCATGCGCCCGCTGCTCCCGGGCGACCTCGCGGGTGCCGGCGCCACGCCCGGGCCGGCTTCCGAGGAGCCGCGGTCCCCGACGTCCTAGGACCCCTCGTTCGGATCATGTCGGGCTCGGCGACCACCGCCCCTCTCGCTGTCAGTGCCGCCGCCTAGGCTCCCCGTCATGGCGACGCTCCCGAATCCTCTGCCCGACCCGGCCGCCTCCGGCCTGGTCCTCCCGCCCGGCTCCCTGGTGGACGCCACGCTGGACGGCCCCTGGCACGAGCCGCTGCTGTGGTACGCGGACGGCCCGGCGGCCCCGCGCGACTGGCCGGACCTGCGGGCGGCCGGGCGGCGGCTCGGGCTGCTGCCGGTGCTCGTCACCGGCGGCTCACGCGACCAGTGGCCCGAGGACTGGGACCTCTGCCCGGACGACACGTCGTACCCCGGCGACCACGACGCCGAGGAGGTCCTCGCGGAGTACTGGGCGGACCACGTCGACCACGCGGACGACGAGACCGGCGACGGCCCGTCAGCCGACGGGGACGCCCCGGGTCCCGGCTCGTCCTGGCCCGGCCTCGCGCCCGTTCCCGCCCGGGAGGCGGCCGAGGACGCGGACACGGTGGCGGCAGGGCTCGCGGGCGTCATCGCCGCCGACGCCGACGCATGGCTCGGCGGAGCCCGCATGGCCCTCGTCCCGGCCCGCCGCAGCGCCGACATACCGGCGGCGATCGGCTGGTCGGGCCCGATGAACCACGAGAACGACGTGGCCCGGCTCTGCGCGGTGCTCCGCTCCTGGGAGGACCGCTTCGACGCCCGGGTCGTGGTGCTCGGCTTCGACACGATGATCGTCTCCGTGGGCCGCCCGCCCGCCACGATCGAGGAGGCCCGCGCCCTGGCCGCCGAGCACTACGCGTTCTGCCCGGACAACATCGACCAGTCCCCTCCGTACGACCTCGACGCCTACGCCGAGAAGGCCGTGCTCAACCAGGAAGCGTGGTCGTTCTGGTGGGACTGAACACGGACCGTACGGCCGGGCAGCGATCGGACCTGTCCCTGATCAAGGCCTGGTGGCGCACGCTCGGCTGCGACGGCTTCGTCGTCCTGCCTCCCCCGACCAGGGGTCGCTACACCCAGTCCGACGGCCACGAGGACGCGGCGGAGATGTTCGCGACCCTAGGCATCGCGACCGGCACCTCCTTCGCGTACTGGCACTGGCAGTCCCAGGACGCCTTCGACCGCTCCGGCGAACTGACCGGCGTGCTCTATCTGCACTGGGGCGGCGACCACGCCACGGTCGCCACCGGTCTCGGGGAGGGCCCGCCCGGCTACCGAATCGTCAACAACGGTCCGCAGGGGGCCTTTCAGCTGGACAAGGTCACGGCGACGGACGCCGACGGGCTGCCGGACCCCGAAGACGCCGCGGGCGTACGCCAGTTCCTCGCCCGCATCGACGAGCCCCGCCGCCGGACCGCCCGCTCCACGGAGTACGGCCCGCTGGCCCCCGCGGAGGAACGCTGGCTCCACGACCGGCTGTCGGGCCCCCTGGGCCTGGACGCCACCGTCCGCTTCACCGCCCCGCTGGAGCACCGGCAGGCGCTGACCCCGGACGAGACGGCACGGCTGCTGTCCGCCTGGCGGGAGACGTACGCCGGCCGGCTCGCGGCCTGGCGCGGCTGGGGTCCCGTGCTGCGCGCGCTCCTGCGCCAGGAGCACCCGGAGGCCTGGGAGGTGGCCGCCGAACTGGGAGCCGACGCGTCCCACGCCCTCGCCGCGCACCCGTCCCCGCGCTCGCTGGAGCTGCTCCGCGCGTGGGCACTGTCCGGCGACGACAACGCCGTACGCGGCTGGTTCCGCGCCCACCACGCGCTGCGCGAACCGGACCCGTTCAGGGCGGCCCACGCGCTCTCCGAGGAGCTGACGGACCGCACCGCGCCCGAGGCCGCGCAGACCGCCCTCCTCCACGCGCTGCGGGAAACCGTCACGGTCGAGCCCGACACCCGCCACCCCGCCGCCGACGCGTTCTTCCCCTTCCTCCTCGCCACCATCCGGTTCGCCACCGACGACCGCCTGCCGCGCCCACTGCGGGTCGCCGCCGCGAAGGCCGCCGCCGATACGGCGGACCGCGTGCGCGAGACGGCCGGCCAGCTCACCGACGCCGCCGAAGCGGCCGAAGCCCTCGCCGCCGTCGACCGCTACGAGGCCGCCCGCGACGGCCTCCTCGCGGGCACCGGCCCCGACCTCACCGGCTACGAGGGCGGCCTCGGCGACATCTACCACCGCTACCGCACCCTCTCCCCCGCCGACGTCCGGTGGTTGAGCGACCGGCTCGCCGACCCGGCCACCGGCGTCCAGGGCATCGCCTTCTGCCTGGAGTTGCTCCACGCTCACGGCAAGGCCACCGAAGCGGACCTCGTCGCCCTCCTCCCCCGCTGGAAGAAGGAGCTGACCAAGCAGTACCGCACCACGTACACCGAGTGGCGCCACCCGCTGGTCACCCTGACCTGCCTCGCCCTCGACCTGGAACACCCGGCCGCCGCCGACCTGCTGGCCTGGTGGGCGAAGCCCAAGCCGCTCTGGAAGGCCCCGGTCCGGCTGCTCACCCACCTCGGCGCCCCCGACGAGGCGAAGGCCGCCGAGCTGTGGGAGTTCATCGTCTCCGGCAGGGACGACAACGGGCACCTGATGACCTGGGTGCTGCTCCGCGCCCGCCTCGACGGCACGCACCCGCTGCACGTGGCGGACAAGCTGATCGGGGAGCCGGGCATCCACCCGTACACCCTGGAACACGTCCTGATCGGGGTGGCCGACCCCGCCCAGCCGCTGTGGCACTACACGATCGACCCGCGCAGCCACAGCTGGTGGCGGCGCGCCCAGGAGGTTGCGGACCACCCCGGCCTCTCCGCCGAGGCCCGCGCGATCGGGCTGAAGGCGGCCCGCAGGCACTGCATCGCCCGTTACCCGGACCAGGTCCGCCCGCCCGTGACGCAAGGCGAGGTGAACGCGGCCCACGCCTGGCTGGAGGCCCGCGCCGACAGGACCGCCGCGGGCTGAGCCCTCGTGGACCGCCCCGCTGATCTCCTCGGTCGTCACCGTGCCGCTGGGGCTGGCCGCACCTGCCACCGCCGTGGTCACTTTCGTAGCATTCATGGCACTGGTCGACTGGCCCTGACAGAAAGTGTCCACCCCCATGAACGACACGAACCTCACGACCACGACGGAAGCCGCTTCCGCGGCCGAAGCCGCAGAGCGCCTGATAGCCGAATTCCGTGCGCTGCCCGCAGGCAGCGACCGCAAGCGCGAGATCATCACCGAGCTGGACGACAACACGCAGGCGCTGCCGTTCCTCGTCTCGGTCGTCGCGGACCCGGGCGAATACGACCTCGCCCGGGTCGAGAGCGCCACCGTCCTGCGCCTGTGGCCCCCGGCGGACCCCGCCCTGCGCCACGAAGCGGGCCGCGCCCTGCTCACCGCGCTGCGCGACCCGGCGGAGGACCTGGTCCGGCAGTACGCGGCGATGTCGCTGGCGCCCTACACCGACGACCCGGTCGTCGCCACGGTCCTGGACACCACCGCGCGGGCCGACGAGGACCCCCTCGTACGGGACAGCGCCCGCTTCTCCATCAAGGAGGCCCACCGGCTCCAGGAGACCGGAGCGGGTGGGCCGTGATCACGCGGGGGCTCAGGCCCTGCCGTGTCCGAGCCACTGGGCCGCCTCGGTCGCCCAGTAGGTGAGGATCATCTGCGCCCCGGCCCGCCGGATCCCGGTCAGGCTCTCCAGAATCGCCTTGTCCCGGTCGATCCAGCCCTTCTCGGCGGCCGCCTCGATCATCGCGTACTCGCCGCTGATCTGGTACGCCGCGACCGGCACGTCCACGGACTCCGCGACCTTGGCGAGGATGTCCAGATACGGTCCGGCGGGCTTCACCATGACCATGTCCGCACCCTCCGCCAGGTCCAGCGCCAGCTCCCGCAGCGACTCGCGGGCGTTGGCCGGGTCCTGCTGGTAGGTCTTGCGGTCACCGGTCAGCGAGGAGCCGACGGCTTCGCGGAAGGGGCCGTAGAAGGCGGAGCTGTACTTCACGGTGTAGGCGAGGATCGACACGTCCTCGTGGCCGGTCTGGTCCAGGGCGTCCCGGATCACGCCGACCTGACCGTCCATCATCCCGCTGGGGCCCACCACATGGGCCCCGGCGTCCGCCTGGACCTGGGCCATCTCCGCGTACCGCTCCAGGGTCGCGTCGTTGTCCACCCGGCCGTCGGTCGTCAGGACCCCGCAGTGGCCGTGGTCGGTGTACTCGTCCAGGCACAGGTCCGACATGATGACCAGGTCGTCGCCGACCTCCTCGCGGACCGCGCGCAGCGCGACCTGGAGGATCCCGTCGGGGTCGGTGCCCGCCGTGCCCCGGGCGTCCTTCTTCCCGTCCTCCGGCACCCCGAAGAGCATGATCCCCGAGACCCCGGCCGAGACCGCCTCGACGGCCGCCTTCCGCAGGGTGTCCAGGGTGTGCTGGTACACGCCGGGCATGGCCGAGATGGCGACCGGGGCGTCGACGCCCTCCCGGACGAACGCGGGGAGGATCAGGTTCGCCGGGTCGAGCCGTGTCTCGGCGACCATCCGCCGCATCGTCGGGGTCGTCCGCAGCCGCCGGGGGCGGGAGCCGGGGAAGTTTGCGTACGCAGTCATCCTTCGACGATAGACCCGTACGCAGCACGGTCTTACCGACACCGGCGCCGGGAAAGGCCCCCCAACAGGCCCGGGCGCCGGCCCGGAAAGGACAGTGGGCCCGGCCGCCGAAGCGACCGGGCCCACTCACCCCCGTACTGCCGTTACGTCGTCGTCCGACGCCTGCGCGCACCCGGGCGCCGCTCGCTCGGCCGCGTCACCGGGTCGCCGGCCTCCTTCGCCGCGTCCCGCCGCTGCGCGCCGAAGGCGGCGAGCGCCTCGGCGAGCTTGTGCACCGACGGCTCCGGGGACAGGACGTCCACGCGCAGACCGTGCTCCTCGGCGGTCTTCGCGGTGGCCGGGCCGATACACGCGATGACGGTCACGTTGTGCGGCTTGCCCGCGATGCCGACCAGGTTGCGGACCGTCGAGGACGAGGTGAACAGGACCGCGTCGAAGCCGCCGCCCTTGATCGCCTCGCGGGTGTCGGCCGGCGGCGGCGAGGCGCGGACCGTGCGGTACGCGGTGACGTCGTCGACCTCCCAGCCCAGCTCGATGAGCCCGGCCACCAGGGTCTCGGTGGCGATGTCGGCGCGCGGCAGGAACACCCGGTCGATCGGGTCGAAGACCGGGTCGTAGGGCGGCCAGTCCTCCAGCAGCCCGGCGGCGGACTGCTCGCCGGAGGGCACCAGGTCCGGCTTCACTCCGAAGTCGATCAGCGCGGCGGCGGTCTGCTCGCCGACGGCGGCGACCTTGATCCCGGCGAAGGCCCGGGCGTCGAGACCGTACTCCTCGAACTTCTCCCGGACCGCCTTGACGGCGTTCACGCTGGTGAAGGCGATCCACTCGTAGCGTCCGGTGACCAGGCCCTTGACCGCGCGCTCCATCTGCTGGGGCGTACGCGGCGGCTCGACGGCGATCGTCGGGACCTCGTGCGGCACCGCACCGTAGGAACGCAGCTGGTCGGAGAGCGACGCTGCCTGCTCCTTGGTCCGTGGGACGAGCACCCGCCAGCCGAACAGCGGCTTGGACTCGAACCACGCGAGCTGGTCGCGCTGGGCGGCGGAGCTGCGCTCTCCGACCACGGCTATGACCGGCCGGTGACCCTCGGGCGAGGGGAGCACCTTGGCCTGCTTGAGGGTCTGGGCGATCGTCCCGAGGGTCGCCGTCCAGGTGCGCTGGCGGGTGGTGGTGCCCGCGATCGTCACGGTGAGCGGGGTGTCGGGCTTGCGGCCCGCCGAGACGAGCTCACCGGCGGCGGCCGCGACCGCGTCCAGCGTGGTGGAGACGACGGCGGTGGCGTCGCTCGCGCCGACCTCGCTCCAGCACCGGTCGGAGGCCGTACGGGCGTCGACGAAGCGGACGTCCGCGCCCTGCGCATCGCGGAGCGGCACCCCGGCGTACGCGGGCACGCCGACGGCGTTCGCGATGCCCGGGACCACCTCGAAGGGCACCCCGGCGGCGGCGCAGGCGAGCATCTCCGCGCCCGCGTCGCCGTCCAGACCCGGATCGCCCGCGACGGCACGGACCACCCGCCTGCCGCCCTTCGCGGCCTCCATGACAAGATTGGCCGCATCCCTGAGAACGGGTACACCGGCGGTTGTTGACGAGACGTCAACAAGCGTCAGCTCAGGCGTGCTCACGCCTTCCCGCGCATGGCTGCGAACGACGTCGAGCACATCGGGCTCGGCGACAAGGACGTCCGCGCTCGCCAGCGCTTCGACAGCGCGCAGAGTCAGCAGTCCCGGGTCGCCGGGACCGGCGCCGAGGAAGGTGACCTGGCCTTGGGCGGACAGGACCGGAAAGTCGGATGCGGCGGGGCCGGTGGGGCTCAAAGTGCTCGCTCCCCCATAAGACCGGCCGCACCCTTGGCGAGCATCTCGGACGCGAGTTCGCGACCGAGGGCCGCCGCGTCGTCGTGCGACGTGGGGACGGGACCGGTGGTGGACAGCTGTACGAGCGAGGAACCGTCGGTGGTACCGACGACTCCGCGCAGGCGCAGTTCGTTGACAACCTGTCCGTCGGCCAGGAGGTCGGCCAGCGCACCCACAGGTGCGGAGCAGCCGGCCTCCAGGGCGGCGAGCAGGGCGCGCTCGGCGGTCACGGCGACCCGGGTGTACGGGTCGTCGAGCTCGGCGAGCGCGGCGGCGAGGTCGGCGCTGGACGCAGCGCACTCGATCGCCAGTGCTCCCTGGCCGGGAGCGGGCAGGACGGTGTCGACCGGCAGGAAGTCGGTCACCTCACCGGTCCGGCCGAGACGGCTGAGCCCGGCGGCGGCGAGGACCACCGCGTCGAGCTTGCCGTCCCGCACGAACCCGATCCGCGTGTCGACGTTGCCCCGGATGGGGACGGTCTCGATCCGCAGTCCGTGGGAACGGGCGTACGCGTTGAGCTGCGCCATGCGGCGCGGCGAACCGGTGCCGATGCGGGCGCCGTCGGGCAGCTGCTCGAAGGTCAGCCCGTCCCGGGCGACGAGCGCGTCGCGCGGGTCCTCGCGCTGCGGCACGGCGGCCAGCACGAGGTCGTCGGGCTGGCTGGTCGGCAGGTCCTTGAGCGAGTGGACGGCGAAGTCCACCTCACCGCGCAGGAGCGCCTCGCGCAGGGCGGCGACGAAGACGCCGGTGCCGCCGATCTGCGCCAGGTGCTCGCGCGATGTGTCCCCGTACGTGGTGATCTCGACGAGCTCGACGGCGCGCCCGGTCACCTCGCGGACCGCCTCGGCGACGAGCCCGGACTGGGCCATGGCGAGCTTGGAGCGCCGGGTGCCCAGCCGGAGCGGCGCGGCGCCCCGCGCGTCCGGCGATGAGTTGTCGGTCATGACCGCCCTCTATTCGGGTCGTTCAGGTCGGCCCGGGAGACGGCGGCCACCGTCTGCGGGTCGAGGTCGAAGAGTTCTCGCAGCGCGTCCGCGTACCCGGCGCCGCCGGGCTCGCTGGCGAGCTGCTTGACCCGCACGGTGGGCGCGTGCAGGAGCTTGTCGACGACGCGGCGCACGGTCTGGGTGATCTCGGCGCGCTGCTTCTCGTCCAGGTCGGGGAGGCGGCCGTCCAGCCGGGCGATCTCGCCGGCGACCACGTCGGCGGCCATGGTGCGCAGGGCGACCACGGTCGGGGCGACGTGCGCGGCGCGCTGGGCGGCGCCGAAGGCGGCCACCTCGTCGGAGACGATCGTGCGGACCCGGTCCACGTCGGCGGCCATCGGGGCGTCGGCGGACGCCTCGGCGAGCGACTCGATGTCGACGAGGCGCACCCCGGCGATGCGGTGGGCGGCGCCGTCGATGTCGCGCGGCATGGCGAGGTCGAGCAGGGCGAGCCGGACCGGACCGGTGGACTGCGCGGGCACGGTGACCCGGCGCGGCGTCGCCGGACCCGCGTACGCGGCGGAGGCGGCGGAACCGTTCTCCACCCAGGCGGCGTGCTGGTCGACGTCGTCCGGGGCCGGGGCGACGGCGGTGACCGCCTGTGCCTCGGGCGCGGCGTCCAGACTCACGCCCAGGGCGTCGGCGAGGGCGTCGGCGGTGAGCACGAGGCCGGTGGATCCGGTGCAGGAGACGACGATGTCGGCACGTGTCAGTTCGTCGCCCACCGCGGACATCTCGACGGCGCGGGCGCGCACCGCGGTGTCGTCGCCCTGCTGGAGGATCTCCACGAGGCGGTCCGCGCGGGCGCGGGTCCGGTTGGCGACGACGATCTCGGCGACACCGGTCCGGGCGAGGGTCGCAGCGGCCAGCGAGGACATCGAGCCGGCGCCGATGACCAGGGCGCGCTTGCCCCCGGCCCACAGGGCGGGGTCGGCCCCGGCGGCGAGCTGCTGGAGCCCGAAGGTGACGAGCGACTGCCCGGCCCGGTCGATCCCGGTCTCGCTGTGGGCGCGCTTGCCGACCCGCAGGGCCTGCTGGAAGAGGTCGTTCAGCAGCCGTCCGGCGGTGTGCAGCTCCTGGCCGCGCGCGAGCGCGTCCTTGATCTGGCCGAGGATCTGGCCCTCGCCGACGACCATCGAGTCGAGCCCGCAGGCCACCGAGAACAGGTGGTGGACGGCCCGGTCCTCGTAGTGCACATAGAGATACGGAGTGAGCTCCTCCAGGCCGACGCCGCTGTGCTGGGCGAGCAGGGTGGAGAGCTCGGCGACACCCGCGTGGAACTTGTCCACGTCCGCGTACAGCTCGATGCGGTTGCAGGTGGCCAGCACGGCGGCCTCGGTCGCGGGTTCCGCGGCGAGGGTGTCCTGGAGCAGCTTGGCCTGGGTGTCGGCAGCGAGGGACGCCCGCTCCAGTACGGAGACGGGGGCGCTGCGGTGACTCAGTCCGACGACGAGGAGGCTCATGCGGGCATCACGGCGGGCATGTCCCCGTCGGGTCCTTTTCGGCCGGTGGGGGTGGCGCGCATGGGGGGCGCGCCCTCGTCCTCGGCGGTGGTGTCCTCGCCCGCCTTGCGCTGCTCGTGGAACGCGAGGATCTGGAGCTCGATGGAGAGGTCGACCTTGCGTACGTCGACGCCCTCGGGCACCGACAGGACGGTCGGCGCGAAGTTCAGGATGGAGGTCACACCGGCGGCGACGAGCCGGTCGCAGACCTGCTGGGCCGCGCCGGGCGGGGTGGTGATCACACCGATCGACACACCGTTCTCGCTGATGATCCGGTCGAGGTCGTCCGTGTGCTGGACGGCGATCCCGGCCACCGGCGTACCGGCCATGGCGGGGTCGGCGTCGATCAGCGCCGCGACGCGGAAGCCGCGGGAGGCGAAGCCGCCGTAGTTGGCGAGGGCCGCGCCGAGGTTACCGATACCGACGATCGCGACCGGCCAGTCCTGGGTGAGCCCGAGCTCACGGGAGATCTGGTAGACGAGATACTCGACGTCGTATCCGACACCCCGGGTGCCGTAGGAGCCCAGGTAGCTGAAGTCCTTGCGCAGCTTCGCCGAGTTGACGCCGGCCGCCGTGGCCAGCTCCTCGGAGGAGACCGTGGGGACCGATCGCTCGGAGAGCGCGGTCAGGGCGCGCAGATACAACGGAAGTCGGGCGACGGTGGCCTCGGGAATTCCTCGGCTACGGGTCGCCGGTCGGTGTGTTCGGCCAGTTGCCACGGTGCTCCTGCGGGATGAGCGGGGCTGCAGGCGGCCGTATGTCCCAAGACCGCCCCGTCGAATGCAGGCTATGTCTTTGTGAACGCGTGCACAAAGATTGTGTCCGTTTTGTCCGGTCAAAGTGACCGGGGTCACGCGCATTTCCCGCGCGATCCCGGAACCAGGGACCGCAACGGCCCGTTGCAGCCTCGAAGGGGGCAAAGCGGTACACACTCCTCACAACTACGCCCCCGAGGCCACTCAAAACGCCCGCAATGTTAACCGGGTTTCGCGTCCGCACCCAGCGCCTTGCGCAGCCTCGCGGGGTCCACGCGCCAGAACGTGTGCTGTTCGTCATCGATCAGCACCACCGGAATCTGCTCCCAGTACTCCTTGTACAGCCCCTCGTCCTCGGTGATGTCCTTCTCCACCCACGACGCACCGGTCTCCTCACACACCGCGCTCACCACCGCCCGCGCGTCCTCGCACAGATGGCAGCCCGGCTTCCCGACCAGCGTGACCACCCGCTCGGCGGGCTTCTTCTTCGTACGTCGCAGCAGAGGACTCATGCTCTCCATTCTGCGCCCGCCGCGCCCGGATCCCGGGCCCGCGCACCCCCGCCGCGGACCGCCCGGAATCGACCGATTCACCATTCCGCCCCGAAGCGTTCACGCCACCGCATCACGGCAGGTCGGGCAGGTACGGACGGACTGGCTATGCTCACCGCATGGCCGCTCTTGGATGGCTCACCCCCCGTAGGCGTTCCGCGACTGCGCGCAGCGTCCTGGCAGGCGAGGCCGCCGCCGAGGCCGCGCGCAAGACCTCGGCCGCCGACGACGACGCCGCCCTCCTGACCGGAACCTCCGAAGATGCGCCTGCGGAGCCCGTGTTCCCCGTCGCCGGGGACGTCCGCGCCGCCGCCTTCTTCGACCTCGACAACACCGTCATGCAGGGCGCCGCGATCTTCCACTTCGGCCGCGGCCTCTACAAGCGCAAGTTCTTCGAACGCCGCGAACTCACCCGGTTCGCCTGGCAGCAGGCGTGGTTCCGGCTGGCCGGCGTCGAGGACCCCGAGCACATGCAGGACGCCCGCGACAGCGCCCTGTCCATCGTCAAGGGCCACCGCGTCTCCGAGCTGATGTCCATCGGCGAGGAGATCTACGACGAGTA
Organism: Streptomyces rubiginosohelvolus; assembly: GCF_014649875.1. Lineage (GTDB taxonomy): Bacteria > Actinomycetota > Actinomycetes > Streptomycetales > Streptomycetaceae > Streptomyces > Streptomyces rubiginosohelvolus. The sequence goes on from NZ_BMTW01000027.1 coordinate 22,638, forward strand.
CATGGCCGACCGCATCTGGCCCGGCACCCGCGCCCTGGCCCAGGCCCACCTGGACGCCGGGCAGAAGGTCTGGCTGGTCACCGCCGCGCCCGTGGAGACCGCCACCATCATCGCCCGCCGCCTCGGCCTGACCGGCGCGCTCGGCACCGTCGCCGAATCGGTCGACGGCGTCTACACCGGCCGCCTGGTCGGCGAACCGCTCCACGGCCCCGCCAAGGCCGAGGCCGTCCGGGCCCTGGCCGCCGCCGAGGACCTCGACCTGGACCGCTGCGCCGCCTACAGCGACTCGCACAACGACATCCCGATGCTCTCGCTCGTCGGCCACCCCTACGCGATCAACCCGGACACCAAGCTCCGCAAGCACGCCCGCGCCCGCGACTGGCGGCTGCGCGACTACCGCACCGGCCGCAAGGCGGCCAAGGTCGGCATCCCGGCCGCCGCCGGGGTCGGCGCGCTCGCGGGCGGTACGGCCGCCGCGGTCGCCCTGCACCGCCGCCGCCGCTGACCCACCCCCTTCACCGCGCCCCGTGCCCGCCCCGTCCGGTCACGGGGCGCAGCCACGCCCGAAGCCGTGCGGCCGATCGAAAGCCGTCTCGCCGCGACCGCCGACGCCCCCTCCGGCCAGCCGGATCGCCGACGCACGGCCACAACACGTCGCCCCCATAGGCAGATCGCGAAGTAATCCGATCAATAAACGGTCACCATGTGCTACTTGATGCGTCACTTAGCGATAAGAGAAGCGACGGAACCGGTGATTTAGACAACTGGGTGTAGCGCTGCCTGCACGAAGCGTTATTCTCCTCAGACGCATCACGGAGACCGTCACTCGCTACCACGGGTGACGATTTTCGAACTGCTCGTGATGGAAGCTCTGCCTCTGGGAGTCCCGTGTACCCACACGTCGGGGTTGACGCCTCGGGCCTGGCTACGCTGCGTGCATCGGTCATTGACCGCTTGCGCGGCTTCGTCCCCACCGCGTACGCCGTCCCCGCATTTGCCACCCCTGCACCTGCCGGCCCTTGCTACGCCCTGGCCGAACGCAGTGCGGCGGTCGGAAGACGCAGCACCCGCGCCGCGTCGGCCACCACGTCGACCGTCCGCCGTCCCACGGCCGACAGCGACAGCGCGCGCATGATGGATCTCGTCGAGCGCGCACAGGCCGGTGAGGCGGACGCCTTCGGCCGCCTGTACGACCAGTACAGCGACACCGTGTACCGGTACATCTACTACCGCGTGGGCGGCAAGGCGACCGCGGAGGACCTCACCAGCGAGACCTTCCTCCGCGCGCTGCGCCGGATCTCCACGTTCACCTGGCAGGGCCGCGACTTCGGCGCCTGGCTGGTCACGATCGCTCGCAACCTGGTCGCCGACCACTTCAAATCCAGTCGTTTCCGACTGGAAGTGACCACCGGCGAGATGCTCGACGCCAACGAGGTGGCGCGCAGCCCCGAGGACTCCGTCCTGGAGTCCCTCTCCAACGCCGCACTGCTCCAGGCCGTCCGGCGACTCAACCCCCAGCAGCAGGAGTGCGTCACCCTGCGGTTCCTCCAAGGGCTCTCGGTCGCCGAGACCGCCCGGGTGATGGGCAAGAACGAGGGCGCGATCAAGACCCTCCAGTACCGAGCCGTGCGGACGCTCGCCCGGCTCCTGCCGGACGACGCCCGCTGACGACGCCCTGTCGACCCTTACCGTCCCCCTACCGACCCCCTGCCGACGACCCCTGCGTGACCGTCCCGTCACGCACTGGTCCGATCATCTTTCGCGCGTAACCCAAGTGCCGCGCGCGTCGTTGTGCCGGTTGCAGGCCCCCTGTCGTCACCATCTGTCCGTCTCCACTCACTCCATCGAGTGGAAACGCTCAAGGTGGGCAACCTTCCGGACCGCCAGGGGAGTCGACCGTCATGACGAGAGGAGGTGCCGCCAGTGATCGCAAACGTTTCGGCACACCGGCGGGCGAACGCCTTCGCCCAGGCCCTGGAGGAGCAGACCCCCCAGGGTGCGGCGGCCGCAGAGCCCGCTGAGCCGGCCGACCAGGCCGACCGCGGACCGCTGTTGGCCCTGGCGAACGGCCTCGGTGAGCTACCGAAGCCGCAGTTGGACCCCGAGGTCAAAGTGGTGCAGCGAGCCCAGCTCGTCGCCGCCATGGAGGCCATGTTCGCCGAGGGCGGCGCATCCACGGGCCCTACGGTGCCCGTGCAACGGGGCAAGGGAGCCCACCGGGCCTCCCCACTGCGGAAACTGCGACCCCGCTCCCGCTGGGCGAAGGGGCTCACCGCCGGCGGGCTCACCGTCGGCGTCGCCGCGGGAGCCTTCGGCGGAGTGGCCGCCGCCAGCTCCGACGCCCTCCCCGGTGATTCGCTGTACGGGCTCAAGCGCGGGATGGAGGACATCAGCCTCGGCATGGCCAAGGGCGACGCCGACCGCGGCGAGGCCTATCTCGACCAGGCCTCCACCCGGCTCAGCGAGGCCCGCAGACTCATGGAGCGCGGCCGCTCCGGCACCCTGGACCACGAATCCCTCGGCGCCGTCAGACGCGCACTCAACGGCATGTCCCACGACGCCTCCGAGGGCCACCGCCTGCTCCGCTCCGCCTACCAGCGCGACGGAGCGATCGGCCCCATCCAGACCCTGGACACCTTCTCCCGCTCGCACCGCGACACCTGGAGCAGCCTCCGCGACCGGCTGCCCGTCCAGCTCACCGACGTCCGCGACGAGGTCACCTCCGTCTTCGACGCCATGGACGAGGAAGTCGCCCCGCTCCAGTCCCTCCTCCCCCGTCCCCCCGGCGAGGACAAGGACACCGGACGCTCCGACACCACCGCCCCCGGCAAGGGCTCCCCCCGCACCGACGCCACCGCACCTCCGGCCTCCCCCGAGAAGCCCGGAGACCGCACCGACGGCAGCGCGGACCCCAAGCCCTCCGGCTCGTCGGGCTCCTCCGACGCCACCCCGGACGACGGCCTGCTCGGCGGCGGCACCGACGGCCTGCTGGACGAGCTCCCCACGGACGAGCTCACCCCGCCGCCCGCCGAGAACCGTCCGAGCACCCCCGCCGCCCCGGACGTCACCCTGCCCCCGCTCCTCCCGGGGCTCCTGCCCGGCCTCGGCATCGACGGCGAGAACCTCAAGCCGTAAATCCGCAACGGACAGGACAGATGAACAGGACAAGGGGCCGGTACGCGATCCGCGTACCGGCCCCTTGCTGGTTCGTCCGTGACGGGCGGGCTCAGAAGAAGACCGACCGCCGCTGCACCAGCAGCTTGTACAGCGTGTGCTGGATCTGCTCCCGCACCTGGTCCGTCAGGTTGAACATCAGCATCGGATCCTCCGCCGCCTCCGGCGGATAGCCGTCCGTCGGGATCGGCTCACCGAACTGGATCGTCCACTTCGTCGGCAGCGGCAACGCACCCAGCGGCCCCAGCCACGGGAACGTCGGCGTGATCGGGAAGTACGGGAAGCCCAGCAGCCGGGCCAGCGTTTTCGCGTTGCCGATCATCGGGTAGATCTCCTCCGCCCCCACGATCGAGCACGGCACGATCGGCGCACCCGCCCGCAGCGCCGTCGACACGAACCCGCCGCGCCCGAAGCGCTGCAGCTTGTAGCGCTCGCCGAACGGCTTGCCGATGCCCTTGAACCCCTCCGGCATCACCCCGACGATCTCACCCATCTCCAGCAGCCGCTGCGCGTCCTCCGCACAGGCCAGCGTGTGACCGGCCTTGCGCGCCAGCTCGTTGACGACCGGGAGATGGAAGACCAGATCGGCGGCGAGCAGCCGCAGATGCCGCTCGGCCGGATGGTTGTCGTGCACCGCGACCTGGAGCATCAGCCCGTCCAGCGGCAGCGTTCCGGAGTGGTTGGCCACAATGAGCGCCCCGCCGTCCGACGGGATGTTCTCGATGCCCTTCACCTCGACCCGGAAGTACTTGTCCGCCAGCGGACGCAGCGCCGACATCAGGACCTGGTCGGTGAGCTCCCGGTCGTACCCGAACTCGTCGACGTCGTAATCCCCGGTGACCCGCCGCCGCAGGAACGCGAGCCCGCCCGCGATCCGCCGCTCCCAGCCCCCGGCCGACGAACGGTCCGCCTCCGCCGCGTCCGGACCGGGCTCCCGGGACCCACCGTCCGCCTCCCCGGTCTCCGGGGACCCGTCGGACAGGAGGCCGGGCTGCTCGGGGACCTGCGCCCCCGGCAGGGCGCTCACCGGAGCGGCGGAGCCGTCGCCCCGGCCGCTGCCGCCCGCCCCGGTCCTGCGCCGCGCGGGACGCGCACCGCCACCGGACCGCGAACGGTCGTCGTCGAACGGAATGACCTTGGCATCCGCCATCGTCGGTGCGCTCCTCTACCTGGCGCCGTGAGTCGTCTGTACCGCACCGGCCCCGCGCTCCCGCGGTCCGGCGCCCTTCGGCAGCGGCAACGCCGCCAGCCGGTCCACCGCCCTGCCCACCGTCTCCGGCGGCAGCAGCCCGGGCCCCCGGCTCCGCGCGAACTCCGCGAAGGTCTCCGCCGTGGTGAACTCCGGCCGGAAACCGAGGGTCTCGCGCATCTGCACCGTCGAGACCACCCGGCCGTGGGTGAGCAGCCGGATCTGTTCCGGCGAGAAGTCGGTCATGCCGATCGTACGGAGCGCCGAGCCGACCCAGGTGACGGCGGGCAGCAGCACGGGAACGGTCGGCTTCCCCAGCCGCCGCGAGCACTGCGACAGCAGCAGCACCCCGTCGCCGGCGATGTTGAACGTGCCGCTGTTCAGCGTTCCGCGCCGGGGCTCGCTCGCCGCGATCCCGAGGACGTCGATCACATCGTCCTCGTGCACGAACTGGAGCCGCGGGTCGTAGCCGAAGACGGTCGGCAGGACGGGCAGCGACAGATAGTCGGCGAGCGGCGAGTCCGGGTGCGGCCCCAGGATGTTGGCGAACCGCAGCACGCACACCGCCACGTCCGGGCGGCGCCGGGCGAAGCCCCGTACGTACCCCTCGACCTCCACGGCGTCCTTCGCGAAGCCGCCGCTCGGCAGCGACTTGGGCGGGGTGGTCTCGGTGAACACCGCCGGGTCGCGGGACGCCGACCCGTACACGCTCGTGCTGGACTTCACCACGAGCCGCTGCACCGTCGGCGACTTCTGGCAGGCGCCGAGCAGCTGCATCGTGCCGATGACGTTGGTCTCCTTGATCGCCGTCCGGCCGCCGGCGCCGAGCGCCTTGCCGGAGACGTCCAGGTGGACCACCGTGTCGACGGCGTACTCGGCCAGGATCCGCGCCAGGGCCGACTGCCGGATGTCGGCGCGGACGAACTCCGCGTCGCCCAGCTGGTGCGGGGGCGCGACCGCGTCGACCGCGATCACCCGGTCCACCCCGGGATCGCGCTGGACGTGCCGGACGAAGCGGCCCCCCAGCTGCCGGGCCACTCCTGTGACGAGGACGACCTTCCCCAAGACCAGCGCCTTCCGTCGGCATGGGAAGCCGAACCCTGCTTCCCTGTTCCCCTGCTTCCCGCGGTAACTTCCCTGGCGGTCACCGTAGCGGGTGGACGGTTCCCTGTAACGCACCGCAGCCCCTCCACCGGAACGGCGGAGGGGCTGCGGATCTCACGAACTGCGTTCGCTTACTTCTTGTTGCGACGCTGAACGCGCGTGCGCTTGAGCAGCTTGCGGTGCTTCTTCTTGGCCATCCGCTTGCGCCGCTTCTTGATAACAGAGCCCACGACTACCCTCGCTCACTTCTTCTTCACTGGTGCGGGGCGTCTGGGCCCACACGACCTACGTCGGCCTAGCCTACCCGCCACTGTCCGAGGGACGTAATCCGCGGGCAACCCGAGGCTCACCTCAGGCTGATTCCACCCCCACAAAGGACTCGCGGAGATACGCGTGAACCGCTTGCTCCGGCACCCGGAAGGACCTGCCCACCCGGATCGCCGGCAGATGACCGCTGTGCACCAGGCGGTACACCGTCATCTTCGACACTCGCATGACCGAGGCGACTTCCGCCACGGTCAGAAACTTGACCTCGTTGAGAGGCCTCTCGTTGTCAGCAGCCATGATCCACCTGTCCCTCCGCACCGGACGCGCACCGGCTTCCCCTCCGGTGACTCTTCGTCGTTGTGCGCTCACTCCCCAGATTAGGGGCGGGTGGTGCGAGTGGGGAAGAGGGGAGGCGATCGACGGCTTACTGTGACAGACAGGCCCGATTGAGCACATAGCGCGTCAACGGCCGGTAGAACGGGGCCCGTACGCCGTCGTCGAGCGGAACGACCACGGACACCCGCCCCTCCGCCTCCCCCACGAACAGCGCCGGATCATCCGTGTCCGCCGGACCGATCGTCTCGATCCCCAGCTGACCTGCACCGCAGACCCAGCCGTGATCCCCGATCACCAGCTCGGGCAGCACCCCGAGCCGCTCCGCCGCGTCCTGGAGCGCGAGCCGCACGGGAAGCGGCGAATGCGTGTGCGCGCCGGTCTCGCCCCCGGTGGGCCGCCCCCCGGGTTCGCGCACCAGGGCGACACCCCGTACGTAGTCGAGACGGTACGGACGTACGCCAAACCGGGTCGTTATGTCGACACATCGCCCCTGCGCGGGGGTGAGAACAGGACAGCCCGCCGCCGACAGAGCGTCTGCCAGCCCGGCGTAGAAACCGAGCAGCCGGTCCGGATGCCCGGTGCCCAGCAGCACCGGAGCCCGCCGCTCGGCCACCAGCGCCAACCGCTCGGCGAACGCGTCCAGCGCGGCCACCGTCCGGTCCGGATCGATCGCATCGGGGCCGCTCACGTGCGCGGGGTCGCCCGAGACCCCGCACCGGTCCGCCATCAGCCGCAACAGCTCGCCCTCGCCCCAGGCCCGCTCGGGCGCGAGCCCCAGCATCACCCGCGGATCCCGGGCGGCGAACAGCCGGTAGCTGCGCAGACTGGTCTCGCGCGACGTGGCCACGGGCCCGGCCAGCCGGGCCGCCAGCAGATGGGCGCGCAGCGCCCCGGTGCTCAACACCCCTGGGATGCTGCCGTATCGGAGAGCCGGTGCGGGCCGGAATCCCGTTACGCCCCACCGTTGGCGTAACGCACGGCACAATGCCCCGCGCGCCGCCCGGACCGCGCGGACACACGGGCCGGGCGTCCGCGGGACACCTCAGGTCAGCAGCCCCCGCAGCGGGAAGGCGGCCTTCCGGGACGCCAGCACCGCCTGGTCCAGCCGGTCCGCCGGGTCGTACCCGTCCTCCCACGCCTTCCACGACGGCGTACGCCCGTCCGTCATCCGGCCGGGCCCCAGCTGCCGCGTACGGGCGTAGACGAGATCGCGCCAGGACGGCGGCACCACCGACTCCGGGTCGACGGGCGCGTGCGCCGCGATTCCCACGAGGTGCGTCCACGACCGGGGCACCACGTCCACCACCGCGTACCCCCCGCCGCCGAGCGCCACCCAGCGCCCGTCGGCATGGTCGTGGGCCAGCCGGTGGCAGGACTCCATGACCGCCCGCTGCGCGTCCAGCGACACCGCGAGGTGGGCGAGCGGGTCCTCGAAATGCGTGTCGGCCCCGTGCTGGGTGACGAGCACCTGGGGCCGGAAGTCGGCCAGCAGCTCGGGCACCACCGCGTGGAACGCCCGCAGCCACCCCTCGTCCCCGGTCCCGGCCGGCAGCGCCACGTTCACCGCGGAGCCCTCGCCGGCCCCGGCCCCGGTCTCCTCCGGCCACCCGGTCTGCGGGAAGAGCGTCCTCGGGTGCTCGTGCAGCGAGATCGTCAGGACGCGCGGGTCCTCCCAGAACGCGGCCTGCACCCCGTCCCCGTGGTGGACGTCCACATCGACGTACGCGACCCGCTCCGCGCCCAGCTCCAGCAGCCGGGCGATGGCGAGGGCCGGGTCGTTGTAGACGCAGAACCCGGCGGCCGAACCGGGCATGGCGTGATGCAGCCCCCCGGTGAAGTTCACCGCGTGCTCGGTCTCGCCCCGCCACACGGCCTCGGCGGCCCCGACGGAGAGCCCCGCGATCAGCGCGGACGCCTCGTGCATCCCGGTGAACGCCGGATCGTCCACGGTCCCGAGCCCGTAGTTCTGGTCGGCGGCCCGCGGATTCGCGGAGGCGGCCCGCACCGCCGCGACATAGTCCTGCCGGTGGACGAGTCTCAGGCTGGAGTCCCCCAGGGGCCTCGCCGACCGCAGATCCACCGCCGTATCGAGCCCGAACGCCCGCACCAGCCCCATCGTCAGGGCCAGCCGGACGGGGTCCATGGGGTGGGTGTCCCCGAAGTCGTATCCCGTAACTGCGTCATCCCACATCAGCTGTGCGCGGCCGCTCATGCCCGCCACCGTATCGGGCGGTCTCCGGCCCGAACGCGCGGGCATACACCAGCGTCGCCAGCACCAGAACCATCGGTACGAGCATGGCCCCGCGGTAACTCCACGCATCCCCCAGAGCCCCCACGAGCGGCGAACCGACCAAGAACCCCACATAGTTGAAGATATTCAACCGGGCCACGGCAGCGTCGCTGTTCCCCGGGAACATCCGCCCGGCGGCGGCGAAGGTCTGCGGCACGATCACGCAGAGCCCGAACCCCAGCATCGTGAACCCGAGCATCCCCACCCAGGCCCCGGGCGCCACCGCCACGACCGCGAACCCGCCGGCCGCCAGCAGACTCCCGCCCCGCACCACGGCGACCGCCCCGAACCGCCGCACCCCGAGGTCCCCCACGGCCCGCCCCAACAGGGTCGTCACCATGTAGAGGTTGTACGGGACGGTCGCGAGCTGCTCCGAACTGCCCAGCACGTCCTGGAGGTACTTGGCACTCCAGTTGGAGACGGTCGAGTCCCCGATGTACGCGAAGGTCATGATCAGGCAGAGCGGCAGCAGCAGCTTGAACGAGAGCGCCCCGCCCGCACCGGCTCCGGCACCGGCCTCCGTGCCGTCCGGGCGCTTCCCCTCCGCGCCCTTCCCTTCCGTGTACCACCGGCTCCCGGTCAGCGCGACGGGCAGCAGCACAGCCACGACGGGCAGGTACGACGCGAGCAACGACAGCTCCCACCGCGCCCCGGCCCAGGCCAGGGAGGCCCCCGCGATCCCGCCGAGGCTGTAGGCGGCGTGAAAGCCGGTCATGATGCTGCGCCCGTAGGCGCGTTGAAGGCTGACGCCCAGCATGTTCATGGAGGCGTCGAGCGCCCCGACGGCCAGCCCGAACACCCCGAGGGCGACGGCGACGTGCCACATCTCCCGCCCGGCGCCCACCCCGAGCAGAGCGAGGAGGACGAGGGGCTGGGCCCACCGCAGGACGACGCTCGGCCGCACCCGCGCGACCACCTTCTCGGTGGCCACGCTGCCGGCCCCCGCCAGGATCGGGACAGCGGCGAGGAAGACGGGCAGCAGCCCGTCGGATATCCCGTACTGGTCCTGGATGGCGGGGATACGCGTCACCAGAAGAGCGAAAGCCACGCCTTGAACACCGAAGCTCAGCCCCAGGGAGGCCCTGCCGTGCCGCAAGCCCGCATCAGTCATGGCCGCGAGCGTAGAGCCAGGCTCTACCCATGGGTAGATGGATCAGCCGAGCAGTTTCCGGACGGGCGATGTCCGGAGGAGGGGCTTCAGGCGAGCAGTTGGGGCAGCTGGGCCATGTCCGAGAAGTGCCCGGTCACTCCGACGAGCCGGTCGGCGGGCACCATCGAGGTGAACCCGTACACGTCCATCCCGGCCGCCCGCGCCGCTTCGACCCCGAGCGGGCTGTCCTCGATGACGACGCACCGCTCGGGCGCGACGCCCATGCGCTCGGCGGCGTACAGGAACAGGTCCGGCGCCGGCTTGCCCCGCCCGACATCCTCGGAGCTGAAGATCCACTCTTCCTCGAACCACTGGTCGATCCCCGTCTTGCGGTGCCCGACCCGGATCCGTTCATGGCTCCCGGAGGAGGCGACGCAGTAGTCCACCCCGTCCGCGACGAGTTTCCCGAGCAGTTCCTCGGCCCCCTCGACGGCCACCAGCTCCTGCTGGAAAGCGGCGAACGTACGGGAGCTGAGCGTGGAGTCGAAGTCATCGGGCAGCTTCTGCCCGGTCCTCTCCTCGACGAGGTCGTGAACGCGGTGCACGGCGGACCCCATGTAGTCGCGGAGCGATTCCTCGTACGAGGTGGGGTGACCGAGCTCGGTCAGGTAGCCGGAGAGGACGGTGTTGGCGAGCGGCTCGCTGTCGACGAGCACACCGTCGTTGTCGAAGATGACCAGTTCATAGCGCATGGTCCGACCCTAGACGTTCAGAACGCAGAAAAGCCCCGTGCCACAAGGGCACGGGGCTTTCCCACAAAGATTGTTCGGCGGCGTCCTACTCTCCCAC
>NZ_BMTW01000028.1:0-5143 GCF_014649875.1 Streptomyces rubiginosohelvolus
TCGATGATGCCGCTGCGCCTGGCGAAGTACGGCGTGCCGCTCGCCGAGACCGCCCCGGCCGGCCTCGCCGCCGCCGGCATCCAGGAGCCGATCCGCACCGTGGTCGATCGAGACGGCGTCAGCGGTGAGGCACCGGTACTGGCGATCGGGCATCAGCGGGTGGGGGAGCGGGACGCCGAAGTTGAGCGCCCCGTCGCCGCGGTGCGCGAGGCCGCGGTGGCCGGGTTCGGCAGCACCGTTCAGCAGGCCGCGCCGATAGCACCCGAGCCGGTTCTCCCGGACGTGGACTACCTGGCGGCCGCCGAGGGGTACGTGGCCCAGCGGGGGCATTTCCCCGACGCTGAACAGTTCGGGCACTTCCTCGCCCAGTACGACATCGTCGAGCTTTCGACGCGGGAGCCTCTGCCCGGGATGCTGCTGGAACCGGTACTCGACGAGCTCTGGGGCGCTCACCACGAGAGGTTCATCCAGCGCGGCCAGGCCCCGACGATCGCAGAGGACACCCCCACCGGGCCCGGGTCCGACGTCGAGGAGCTGCCCGCATCGGGCGGCGGGGCCAGCGCCTGGTTCGGCTCCGAGCCGAAGGCACCCTTGGAAGCGACGGCGCACGACAAGTTGGAAGACCCGGAGGGACAGAACGGAGCGCCTGGGGACACTGCACCCGATGACGAGCGTTCCAATTCCAGCGCCGTTCCACATGCTGCAGCGGTACCTGGGGGAGCGGCGGCTGCCCGGACGGGGGAGAGGCGCCACGTCGTACAGATGCGGATCCCTGAGGGCGAGGAGACCGACGGCGCGTCGCCCAGCGACGGCCCCCACGACGTAACGCCCGACCGGGAGGAGCCGCAGGGGCGGGAATCGTCGCCGCTGACAGGAGCAGAGCTGGTGGCGGCTCGCTACCTGGAACTCACCGCCGAGGAGCGTTCCAGGTCCGCCAACTCGCTCGCCCCGCTGCTCGCCGAGGGCACGGGCTACACCGTTGGAACGGTGCGCAAGTACCTGGGAGACATCAAGCGCGCCGAACGACAGGCCGCCGCAGCCAACTGAGGAACCCGTCCTCCCACCCTCACGGGAGGGCAGATTCCAGAAGCGCTTGCCCAGCGGGAGAGGCAGCCGTGCCCCTGGTGAGTGACGCCCCGGAGGGACTCACCATCGCTGGAGATCGCTCCCTGGCCACGCCCCGAGTACATGGGCAATGCGTCGGGTTCCCATGGGCTCCGCAGGACGCGGAAGGGGATTGGAACGAGCTGACCTGCAATTTTCCAACTCGCCGACCGGGGGAGAGCCCGAGTCCGTCGCCGGTAGGTGGTGCCGGTGACCCGCAGGCACAGAGCCGCCGACGACGTGAAGGCCGGCCAGGCCGTCGAGAGGCTGTCGCGCTGGAACTTGCATCTCGCCCGTGTTGGAACTCAGTCAAGATGTTTCCGCCACTCGCCACACCCCGGGCCGCGCAGTGAGAACCGTTCCAACTCACCACGGTCAGGGGCCGTCGTCGGCTACTCACCACGGTCCTTGTTGGAACTCACCACGACCGCCCCTCGCCACCCCTCACATGGTTGCCGAACCGGCCGAGACTGGAGAGGCGCACCGTCCGGCTTTGCGCACGCACCGCGGACGACACCCGGCACCAAGCCTCCATCGAGAGCGGAGTCGCGCGGAGGTGCACCACGAGGGTGTTGCCCGCGCCGGTCGATGTCAGGGGAGCGGGGGTTGGGGCAGGTGAGGCCAATGCAGTCGCTTCAGGCTGGGCCTGGTGTGACGTTGCCTCTGCCCATAGCCTCCGGGAGCCTCGTGAATAGGATCATGCAGGAGTGCATTGGCTTCTAGGACTGGGGATGAGATGAGGGGCACCATCAGGGCGGCGGCAGCCGCAGCGTTAGCGCTCATTGTCGTTGGATGCTCGTCGAGCGCTGATGGGAAGAAGGACACGGGAATGAGCGACGGAGGTGGTGCTGACCCCACCGCCTCGGCCTTGAAGTTCGCCAAGTCATACCAGGAAGCGGTGAATAGCCTCGATTGGCTGCAGGTTTGCCACATGAGGACGGAGCGTTACCGGCACGGCACGGTCAAAGAGTGTGTCGCCAACAACGAAGAGCCTGTGGCGCCAGCGCCCTCGGAGTCCGAGACATCTGCTCCGCCGCCACTTGTGCGAGCTGACGGTTCGACTGTTGGGCCGAAGGAGAAGCCCACGGCCAGCGGGCCGGACCGCGCGCAGCTTGGTCCGATCAAGGCGAGCGGTGCGAAGGCCGTTCCGGCCTTCGGTGATCACCCAGCTGGCGTGGGCGTGATGGTCGAGTGGACCTACACCTGGCCCAACGAGTCGGGGGTCTCGAAGGACGTGCTCCGTCTGGTCCGGCATGGCGACAAGTGGCTTGTCGATCAGACGGAAGAGGTCGCAGACTCCGACGAAGCGCACGGTGATCCCGTCGGCGACGCCTTGATGAGGAGCTGAGAGGACGCCCTGTTGCGGCTGGGGGCGTCGGGATCGAGATCACCGGCACCATGGCGACGGCACACCCCTAGTATCTGACGAGGTCTGATCTTCACCTGTGGCGGCGCTTCTTCGGGTCGAGGGTGAAGCGGCCTGTTGTCCGCGGCAAGGGTGAATGGTGTCCACCGACATGCAGCTGCCGACGGTCAGGGCGGCCGCCGAGGCCTTCCTCGGCTCGCTCAGCAACGCGAACACCGTCCGCAACTACGGGATCGGTGTGAACAAGGTCGCCGAGAGGATAGGGGCGGGCCGACCGCTCGGGGCCGTCGCGGACGACGAGATAGGCGAGGCGCTGGAGTTGCTGTGGGGCACCGCGGCGGCCAACACGTGGAACGCCCGCCGGACGGCGGCCCTGTCTTGGCTGGGCTGGTGCGCTGAGCACGGCTACGACGGCCCGCAGGTTCCCGCCTGGGCGCAACGGCTCGCAGCGCCGGACTCCGAGACCCCGGTCCGCTCGAAGACGGCCGTGGACCAGCTGATCGGCCGCGTCGATGTCCATCTGCGTGAGCGGACGCTGTGGCGGATGCTCTACGAGACCTGCGCCAGTTCCGAGGAGGTCCTCGGGGTGAACATCGAGGACCTCGATCTCGCCGCCCGCTCCTGCCCGGTCAAGCCCAAGGGCGACCGGAGGAAGGCCCGCCAGCGCGGGCAGGGTCAGGAGGACTTGGAGCTGGAGACCGTCACCTGGGACACGGGCACTTCCCTGCTTCTGCCTCAACTTCTCAAGGACCGCACCCGGGGCCCGGTGTTCGCTACCCACCGCGGCCCCGGCCCGGGGAAGGTCCTCAGCCCACGCGATGTGTGCCCGGACACCGGCCTGGCTCGCCTCTCCTACGGGCAGGCCCGCGGCCTCCTCGATGGGCACACCGCCGCGAACGGGCCGGGAACGGGCTGGGGCCTGCACGAGTTTCGCCTCGCGGGGCTGACCGAACTCGGTGAGCGGGGCGCCTTCCTGGAGGCTGATGGCGAAGTCGAGGTACAAGAAGCCCGAGAGCGTCCGCCAGTACATGGCTTCGCGCGAGGCAGCTTCGAGCTGATCACGTGAGGTCGTCAGGTGCGAGGTCGGGGCGTAGCCGGTGCCAGGAGGGGTGGCGGAGGCGTCCGGCGCGGGTGCGGGAGGTGTAGCGGACTTCACCGACGAGGCGGGGGAGGACCCACCGGGCCCCAGCCACGGACGGAACCTGGGCGAAGGGGCAGGCATCGGAAGCCGCCACCTTGAGGAGCGCGGCAAGGCGGGTGCGTTCGGCTTGGCTCCAGCCGGTGCCGACGCTTCCCGCGTAGTGCAGCAGTCCGTCGTGCCGCTCGCCGACGAGGACGGCGCCGGGCAGGCCGGTCAGCCGTCCGCGGCCAGGGACCCAGCCGCCGATCACGACGTCGGCGAGCCGGTGGACCTTGATCTTCACCCAGGTCTTCGACCGCACGCCGGGCTCGTACCCGGAGGTGAGCCGTTTCGCGATCAGTCCTTCGAGTCCCGCGTCCCGGACCGTCTCCCAGGCCTCACGTCCGTGACCGGTGATCGCTGCCGGTGTCGACCATGCGGGCCCGGACACCCCGAGGTTCTCCAGGAGGCCGCGCCGCTCCGCGTACGGCAGTTTCGTCAGGAGCCGGCCGCGGAGGTGCACGACGTCGAAGAGCATGAGGTGTGCGGGCACCCGTACGGCCATCCGGGCCGCCTTCGACGGGGAGCCTGCGAGCCCCATGCGCTGCTGGAGCCGCTCGAAGTCGCTGTGGCCCTGCTCGTCGAGCGCGACGATCTCTCCGTCCAGCACCGCGGGCCGCCCGCCGAGGGCTTCGGCGAGGGGGATCAGCTCGGGGTAGGCGGCGGTGACGTCCGTTCCTCCCCGGGCGCGCACGCGGATCGTGCCGTCGCCGGGAAGGTAGATCACCGCCCGCTGTCCGTCCTGCTTCACCTCGAACGCGTAGAGGCCCTCAACGGCTGCCGAGGGCAGCGAGCCGGGGGTAGCGAGCATCGGCTCGATCCTCGGCAGGGGCTGAGCCGGGTCAGGAGGCACTGCGCCGCTTCGAAGCTGCCCTCTTCCCCGCTGTCTTCTTTGATGTCGTCTTCCTTGCGGCCGTGCCCTTCGAGGAGGCCGCCTTCTTGGCAGTGGTCTTCTTGGTGGTCGTCTTCGACGGCCGCATCTCGTGCACGGTGGCGTGCTCGCCGTCCTCGCCGCGGGATGCCTGCGCCTGCTTGACGGAGGCGTTCAGGGCGGCCATCAGATCGACGACCTCGCCCTTGTCATGCTTTCCGTCGCCGGCCGGGGCGGGGAGGGCCTTGCCCTCGGCCTTCGCGGCGATGATGTTCTCCAGGGCCTCGCGGTACTCGTCCCGGAAGCCGGACAGGTCCTCGACCGTCATCTGCTCGGACAGCTGGAGGGCCTGTTCGATCTCGTCCTCGCCGACCTCGACGTCGCGCGGCACCGCTACATCGGTGGTGTTGCGGACCTCGTCGGGCCACTTCATGGAGTGCAGCACGATCGCGCCCTCTCGGATCCGCAGCAGGCCCAGGCGCTCGCGGCCGTGCCAGGCGAACTTCGCCACGGCGACCTTCGAGGACCGCTCCAGGGCTTTGCGGAGCAGGGTGTAGGGCTTGGCGGCGACCTGTCCGTCGGCGGCCAGGTAGTAGGAGTCGCTGATGCGGACCGGGTCGAT
>NZ_BMTW01000028.1:5176-21787 GCF_014649875.1 Streptomyces rubiginosohelvolus
TCGGCGTCGACGAACGCGGCGATCTCGATCACCTTCGCCGTCGGCAGCGGCATCTGCTCCAGCTCCTCGTCCGTCACCGGGACCGTCTCGTCCTTCGCGATCTCGTAGCCCCTGCCGATCTCGTCCTGGGACACGACCTCGCCGTCGAGCTCGCAGACCTTCCGCGTCCGGACCCGCCCCATGTCGGTTAGGTGCACCCGGTGGAAGTGGACGTCGCGGTCCTCGGTCGCGGACACGATCTTCACGGGGATCGTGACCAGCCCGAAGCTGATCGCCCCGGCCCACAGCGGCCTTGGCATGCCTACCTCCAGACCCCCACATCGGTGTCGGACCAGGCTGCGAACCGGACGCGGACCCGTCGGGATACTGGACGCGCCGGGCTGCCGCCCGCACCTACGATCCTCACGCCGGGACGGGCGGCCCGCACCTTCGCCCTGCATGAGCGGCCGCTCGTACGCTGGGAGCCATGCGCAGCCGTACCTGGGCTCCGCCCGCGCCCTACGACCTCGCCCGCACCCTGCGGGTGCTGCGGCGCGGCCGCGGGGACCCGGCCTGCCGGCAGGAGCCCGACGGGACCTGGTGGCGATGCTCCCGCACTCCCGACGGCCCGGTCACCCTTCTGATCAGCGACCGCCCGGACGCGGTCGCCGGGCGGCTGATCTCCGGAACGACGTGGGGCCCGGGCGGCGACTGGGCCCTTGAGCAGCTACCGGCGCTACTCGGCGCCGATGACGAGCCGGACGCGTTCCGGCCCCGGCACCGGGTGGTGGCTGTAGCGCACCGCAGGCACAGCGGCTTGCGGCTGGCACGGACCGGGCTGGTGATGGAGTCCCTCGTGCCGAGCGTGCTTGAGCAGCGGATCACCACCGGCAGCGCCCACTACGCCTGGCGGCGCCTGCTGACCCGATACGGCGAGCAACCCCCGGGCCCGGCTCCGCAGGGGATGCGGATCCCGCCGTCGGCGGCTACCTGGCGGATGGTGCCGAGCTGGGAATGGCACCGGGCTGGAGTCGACCGCTCCAGAGCGGCCGCGATCCTGCGCGCCTGCTCCTACACCCCGCGCATGGAAGGAGCCGCGTCCATGGAGCTGCCGGAGGCGATGGCCCGGCTCCAGTCCATCCCCGGTATCGGCCCGTGGACCGCTGCCGAGACGCTGCAACGCGCTCTTGGTGCCCCCGACGCCCTCACCCTCGGCGACCTTCACCTGCCCGTCCAGATCAGCTACGCCCTCACCGGCGCTCGCGGCGGCACCGACGAGCAGATGCTCCAGCTCCTGGAGCCGTACGCCGGACAGCGTCACCGCGCCGCCCGCCTCATCCTCCTCGGCGGCCGGCTGCCCAACCGACGCGCGCACCGGGCACCGCACAGCCGCATCGCGCACCTGTAGCCCCGACCGTGTGCCCCTGGTCGTGCGGGGCCTCTACCCGGCCCGGGGGAAGGTCGATGCGGCTCCGGTGATGCCGGGGCCGTAGCGGGTCGCGGCTTTGTCGAGCGCGGTTTCGAGCCGGCGGAGTTTGTCGTCGTGGGCGTCGAAGGTGACCTGGTGCACGGTGTCCTCGGCGGGGTGGAGGCGTTCGGCTCGTACGGCGAGGGTTCGTACGCGGGCGCGCTGGAGGCCGAAGCCGGTAAGGATGGCGCGGGCGGCGGCCAACGCGGGAGTGTGCGCGGTGGGTTCGGTGAGGCTGCGGGTGCGGGTGGTCTGGGTGCGGTCGGCGTAGGTGACGGTGAGCGTGAGCGCCTGGGCGACCTCCCCGCTCGTACGCAACCGTCCGCCGAGGGCCTGGACCAGGCCGAGAACTGCGCGGTGATGCTGGTCTGGGTTGAGCTCGTCGCGGTCGAATCGGCGGCTCGCGCTCATCGTTCTGGGCGCGGCGCCGGGGACGACGGGGCGCTCGTCGATGCCAAGGGCGCGGTCGTGGGCCAGGCGCGCTGCGGTGGTCCCGAGGACGCGTTGGGGAGAGTCGCCTGGGGATCTGAGCCGGTCTGAAAGGGGGATCTCACACCGGACCATCGCCGGTCGACAGGGGCCGCCCCGGAAGCAAACACCACGTCGTCGTCGACCGGAGGGCACACCTCTCACAGTGAGCCTTTTCCATCTTGATCAGGTGGTGAGTTCGAGGGCGGCGACGGCCCGGACGACGGCGGTGATCCGCGTGGTGCTGCAGCGGAGCTTCCGCAGGAGCCGCCAGGACTTGAGGATTGCCATGGCGCGTTCTCTGAGCTGCGGATCTTGGCGTGATCGCGATTGCGACGACGACGCCAGCCGCGCAGGTTCTTGCCCCGGATCGGGACACGGACAGCGGGACCCGCGCCCTGATATGCCTTGTCGGCCCAGCACTTGATGTCGTCTGCGGCGGGAGTGCCGTGAACCCGCGCTACGGTCAGTCTGGGTTTCCCACGCCGCCAACCACGGGCTCTGACCAGCACCATCTTCCTTCGCGTTTGCCGTGTTCAGGGCCGTATGCGGTACGCGTGAAGACTCGTACGTCGCCCACTCTCGCCCTGGTCCTTCAGAAGAGGTCGTCCAGCGGCCCGGCCAGGGATCCCCATGCGGACGTTGGGTCCCGGTCGGCGTCCCTGTCCTTCTTGCGGTTGATCGGGAACATCAGCTGCGCGCTGAGGAGTACCAGTCCAAGACCTCCCGCACACAGTCCCGCACGAGCCCACCACATGCTGCCCGTCCAGTCCTGGGGCGGTCCGATGATGGCCCACACGGCCAGGGACATGCCGACGAGCAGAACAACCACCGCACTGATGCGACGCAAATCGATCTTCATGTGGTGATGATCGCACCAACGAGTTGGTGCGTGATAGCGGGTGGACATGCTCTGCGAATGAGGGATATGACTGATCGTTCCGTTTGGCGCCTCCATTGCTCACTGGCAGCTCGGCAGCTCATCTGGCCCCGCTGGTAGCTGAGTGGCCAGGCCGTGGGTGGTCAGCGTTGAGCACCATCGATTCCGTGCACCTCGTCCAACCTGCCGGGAGGCTGGGTCGGCAGCCCAGCGGTGAGCATGAAGGAAGCTCCTGGTAGACGGGTTCACGACCAAGATCACCCGTATTCGCCAGGAGCTTCGTGTGCTTGTCTACCCGTCGTCGATCGATATGTCCACCCGCACCCTACGGTTCCTGACCGGGCAACTGACAGCCAGGCGGAGGGAGATCGGCACGCGGTGGCGGCGGCTTCCCGCAGCGCGACAGGGTCTGCTGGCCCTGGCCCACCTGCGGTGCGGTGACACCTACGCACAGCTCGCGGCCGGTTTCGGTATCGGGATCGCGACCGCCTTCCGCTACATACGCGAGGCCGTCGACATCCTGGCCACCCTCGCCCCGTCCCTGGCCGAGGCGATGAAAGCGATCCGGGCGAAGGCGTTCGTCATCCTCGACGGCACCCTGCTGCCGATCGACCGGATTGCCGCCGACACCCCGTACTACTCCGGGAAACAAAACGCCACGGCATGAACGTCCAGGTCCTCACCGACCCGTTCGGCCGACTGCTCTGGGCTTCGCCCGCGTTGCCTGGCTCCACTCACGACCTCACCGCCGCGCGACAGCACGGGATCATCGAAGCCCTCGCTGAAGCAGGACTCAAATGCTGGGCTGACAAGGCGTATCAAGGTGCCGGCGGAACCGTCCGAGTCCCGTTTCGGGGCCGCCGTCTCAAGCGATGGAAGCGCCGTCACAACACCACCCACGCCAAGATCCGCTGCCTCGGCGAGCACGCCATGGCCACCCTCAAGGGCTGGCGGCTCCTGCGGAAGCTCCGCTGCAGCACCAACCGCATCACCGACGTGGTGAAGGCCGTCCTCGTCCTTCACCTGACCGGCGGTGATGTCCCACCGTCACACCATCGAGTCATACAAGCCGGACAGAGTTCATATATCGCACTCTGCGCTCGTGAAAGATCTCTGAAAGGTTGCTGCGGAACCCTGAAGGGGCGCAGAAAGAACGGCGCAGGGGGATGCCGAATCCGGCATACGACTACGAAAGGAATTAAGATGTCCAAGGCGATTACCAATCTCGTGATGAAGGTGGCCGAAAGGCTGCTTCCCAAAACCGAGGCCGCGGCCGGCTGCCCGGAGTACTGCGAGACCTGGTGGACAGGTACGGTCACGCGGAAGTGCTGCTTCTACGCCAACTGCACTGCCAATTGCGTGAACATCGGCTGATCCCCATTTTCTGCCATGCCAGGGGTTCTTCGGCGAAGATCCTGGCGTAGAAGGCCGCGATACGAGACGTCCAACTCTCCGGCAGAGCAGGGCTTTCCCCGGTTGCGGAATACGGGACGATCGGACTGCACCCTGGTAACCACAGCCGGCGACGGCCGCCGCCTTTCCGGCAGTGGTTACCAGGGCCTGAATCATCCCGGCCAGGTATGAGCGCTTGTCATCGGAACAGCTCTTGGCCAGCGCCAAGCGGCGCACGCACCGACCTCGGTGCGACGAGTACAGGGGCAGAGATCCAATTGAGCACCATGGTCACATTTTGTCAGATATTGATGACAACGGTATACCTTTTGTCGGCCGTTCTGAAGTTGCGTGAATTCTCCGTCTTCCGGGCCCACTTGATTTCCACCCTTCCAGGTGTACGCCCTTTTGCGGACTTCTTGGCTGTCAGTATCGTAGCGACTGAGCTCGGCACGGCGTTTGCCTTGATGATAATTCGCCCGGCATGGATCGGGTTCTCCCTCTCAATTCTCCTGCTGGTCGGCTTCACTTCGTATTTGGTGGCCATGCTCAGGACGCGAAGGGGCACATCCTGCGGGTGCGTGGGGGACGGTGGGGGGCCTATCTCCGGTGTACACGTGACCCGCAACATCCTGTTGGGCGTAATTTCCGGAGCAGGTGTGCTCCTGGCCACTGACGTGGGGGGCACGCCAGCTTTCGCGTACTACTTCTCCCTCGGCCCCGCAGTAATAGTCGGCGCCCTCTTGCTCTACCTGGACGAAATCGTGTCGTTCTTCAAATGACGACGTCGAGTGCAAAGGAATTCCACTATGGCGGACCTGTTTTCTGTGCTGGCCCTGCTCGTCGCCTCTGCGGGGTGCGCGCTGTCCTTGGCCGTTGCGCTGAGAGTAAAAAGACTCCTTGATCCTTTGACCGAGGAGGGTGGACTGGGCGCGGGACGGCGGCCATCAGGGATTCCCCTCGGAACAGCGGTGCCCCAAATCGGTGGGATGACGGATATCCGTGGCGAGCACGTGGAGTTCCCCGCGGCGGACGGCGCGCAGTGGATCCTCACCTTCCAGGCCGTGGGATGCAGCGGCTGCAAACAGCAGCTCCCCGAGTACAAGAGGTTCCTGGAATCCGCCGGCCTCGGACGCGACAGGGTCTTCTCCCTGGTCATCGGGGACGAGGAGGGGGTCGCGCAGTATGCGGACGAGCTCGGGGACCTCAGTCATGTTGTTCAGGCAGGTGACTCGCTGAGGAACGTCATCGAGGAGATGGAAGTGACGACCTGGCCGACGTACTCCGTCATTTCCGGCTCCGGAACCGTGTCCTATTCCGCGCAAAGTTCCGCACGCCTGGCAGGGAGCGAAAACCCTCTCTCGACCGTCGCGGTCTCCTGACGAGAGAGGATCCGAGAGGAGTGATCGTGGACCGGAGCGATGCCCCCAAGATCAGCCTTCGTCGCACGGCTACTGCCGCGCTTCGTCTCGCCTTCCGCGCATCACCGCTGCGGGTGCTCACCTACGCCGTTCTGGCCCTGGCAAGCGGGTCTCTACCGGTCGCCATCGGGTGGCTCACGAAACTGATCGTGGATAGCCTGGTCGATGACGCGTCACTGCATCAGGTCGTCACGCTCGGGGCCATGCTCGCCGCCGCGAGTCTGGTGCAGGGCCTCATGCCGGTTGTCACCAACTTCCTCCGAACGGAACTGGACAGGGAGATCGGTCTGATCTCTCAGGAAGGTCTGTTCGCCGCGGTGAACCGGTTCATCGGACTGGCCCCGTTCGAGAATCCGCATTACTTGGACAAGATGCGGCTGGCGAAGAGTTCCGGAAGGGACGGACCCTACCAAGTTCTTGACGGGGGTCTGGGAACGGTACGAGCGATCATCACGGTCACGGGATTCCTCGGGTCCCTCTTTTTCCTGGCGCCGATCATGGCCTGCTTCGTGCTGGCCTTCGGCGTTCCGGTACTGGTGGCCGAGATTTCCTTGTCCAGGCGTCGGGCGAATATGCTGTGGCAGATTGGGCCCACGGAGCGACGAGAAATATTCTACGATCAACTCCTGTCCAGGGAGGAGGCGGCGAAGGAGGTCCGCCTGTTCGGGCTGGGTGATTTTCTACTCAGCCGCATGCAGAAGGAACGGCGGGTTGGCAATGCAGCCAAGCGGCGTGTTGACCAGCGTCAGGCGTCTGTTCAGTCAGTGCTGACACTGCTGTCGGCAACCCTGTCGGGGATCGGCCTGCTGTGGGCTGTCAAATCGGTATCGACCGGAAATCTATCCGTCGGCGACATCGCGATCTTCATTGCGGCTGTCACAGGAATCCAGGGAGCACTCGGCCAGGCGGCGACCGACGCCGCGCGGGTTCATCAGGCGTTGTCGCTGTTCGAGCACTTTCTCGCTGTGACAACGTCACGTTCAGATCTTCCCGTAGTTCCCGCCCCCGAGGAACTTCCACCGCTTCGTCACGGGATCGAGCTACGGGACGTGTGGTTCCGGTACTCCGATGATCACCCATGGATCCTTCGCGGAGTGAACCTTATGATCCCTCAAGGCCAGTCGTTGGCGATCGTGGGACTCAATGGTGCCGGGAAGTCGACTCTGGTCAAGCTGCTGTGCCGGTTCTACGATCCGACGCGCGGCGCTGTCCTGTGGGACGGAATCGATGTACGGGACGTCGATGCGGGGCGGCTGAGGGAGCGCGTGGGGGCGGTCTTCCAGGACCATATGCACTATGACATGACGGCGCGGGAGAACATCGCACTAGGGGATCTGGAGGCGATCGATGATCTCCCTCGAATCGAGGAAGCGGCACGGCATGCAGGGATTCATGATGTGATCACATCCCTGCCGATGGGATACGAGACCCTCCTTACGAGGATCTTCTTCATGGAGGCGGACAAAGAAAGCACGGAGACCGGAGTCGTGCTCTCTGGCGGACAGGCTCAGCGTCTGGCAATTGCCCGAGCATTCCTGCGCGGGCGACGTGATTTCGTGATACTCGACGAGCCGGCATCCAATCTGGACGCGGAAGCCGAGCACGAGATCAACTCGTCGCTCCGTCGACACCGCAGCGGGCTGACCACCTTGCTGATCTCGCACAGGCTCGGCTCGATCCGGGACGCGGATCATATCGTCGTGCTCTCCGAGGGAAAAATTCTCGAACAGGGCACCCATACGGCATTGATGGCACACGAGGGCGATTATGCCCGACTGTTCACCCTCCAAGCATCTGGTTATCAGGAGGAAGGCGATGCTGTTTCGCTGGAGCAGGTGGCCCGATGACCAGTCTTGAATGGGCCCTGGCCGGGGCATTTTCCGCGGCAGCGGCACTGGGCATGGTTGCGTACAAGCTGGCGCGGGGCCGCCTGGTGGTCGTGACGATCCAAGGGCTGAGCATGTTGCCTACGTACAAGCCCGGCGACCGCGTATTGGTACGGCGAGGAGGAAGGCCCGGACGCGGACAGATCATTGTCGTGGAAAGGCCTGAACGTAGCAATGATTTTCGGGGTGGGCAGGCTGCGGAGTTCGAAATCCTGCTTTCGGGCGCAGCAAGCCCTCAATGGCTTATCAAGCGCGTCGCAGGTGTTCCTGGCGATCACGTTCCGGCAGGCGGAATAGTCCCTCCGGGGAAACTGATCCTCCTCGGCGACAACCCAGCGGTCAGTCTCGACTCCCGACAGTTGGGGTTCTTCTCCTCGGAGCGTGTCCTCGGAACCGTCTGGAGACGTTTCTGAGGGAAGAACCAAAGGATCGGACGTGCTTCGCGGTTGTTCGATTGTGCACCGCGCTCAGGCACGGCCTGCTTCCGCCCGTCGGGTTCTCGGCCATGCACGATCCATGCACCATCCATGCGGACCGACTGCCAGATTGTGGACGCCACCACCTCACGAACGGTAGGTACCACATGGATGTCCGCCTCCTCGGTTGCGTCGAAATGCACACGTCTGCCGGCAAAGTCTCGCTCCATACCAGTGTCAGGCGTTTCCTCGCTTCTCTGGCCTGGCGCCCCGGCGGCTTCGTCCCGGACGAGGTCATGATCGAACGACAGTGGGCGACCGATATCCCCCAGCATCCGCGGCAAGCGCTCTACACCTACGCCGCCCGGTTGAGGCGGGCACTGGATGGCGATGGAAGTCACCCGCGAAACCTCACCCTCGTTCGACGCCGCGGGGGTTATCTCCTGGACGTCGAAAAGGACTCAGTCGATCTTCACCGATTCCGGGACCTGTCCCGGCTCGCGAAATGCGCTGCCCACCAGGGCGACAACACCATGGCACTGCGCCTGTTCGATGATGCTCTGGCCCTGTGGCGAGGTGAACCACTTTCCGACCTCAACACGGACTGGGCAGAAGCAACACGCATAAGCATTCAGCGTGAGCATCGTGCGGTGATGGTCGGCAGAGCCGAGGCTGGCTTGAGGGGCGGGCTACACGAGGAATACCTTCCCGACCTCTACCAGCTTTCTGCAGACCACCCGGAGGACGAAAGAGTCGCGGGATTTCTCATGCTCTCGCTGTATCGCAGCGGGCGACAGGACGAAGCGCTGTCATGTTTCACTCATATCCGTTCACGACTGGTTCGAAAACTCGGTGACGAACCTGGGACCACGTTGCAGAACCTGTATTCCCAGATACTGAGAAGAGACCCCGGACTGAACCACACCCAAGGACTTCCAGTGGCACATTGAGCATCAGTCACTGGACAATTTTCGCCGCCAGGCGAAAATTCTCCACCATAACAGAAGGGCAACAATGGACGAGCAAGAACTCACTGCGCATTCGGTCAGCCCGACCGGAGGTTCGGACGAACCGGAGACCCACCTGATCGAGATCCGCCTCCTCGACAAGATCGAAACGATCCAGAACAAACACCAGGACGGATAATCCGGACGATCCAGGGTGGCAGAGAGAATATTTCTCTGCCACCCCAGGAATGTGAGGTTCACGATGAGATTTCCGCAGGTAAAGGAAGAGCACGAACCCTATCGATTTGATGACGGAACGATTCGAATCGGTGGCGAACTGTACGGGACCGCAGCAGAGATCGTCGACTCACACGGCTGGGTCTGGGATGCACTCACCTTGATGGACGGAGAGACTTCGGTTTCCCGTATCGAAGACGAGCTGGTATCGCGGCACACACCCTTGGGTAGACCAGGTGCCCGTAAAGTAATCACGACACTCCTCAAGTCCGGTTACATCGAGGACTCCGCCGCAGCAGACCCCACGGGGCTGAGCCCACATGAGATCGAAAGATACAGCCGAAACCATGCCTTCTTCCGGCGCGTCGATTTGCGGGCACGGGTCGATCCATGGGATTCACAGCTCAGCCTGAAGAGAGCCAAGGTTCTGGTTCTCGGTCTCGGGGGTGTCGGAAGCCATGCCGCCTGGTCACTCGCAGCTGCGGGGGTCGGCTCACTGCACTGCATAGATCCCGATTCGATCGAGGAATCCAATCTGACGAGACAGGTCCTGTACGCGGAATCAGATGTCGGGAGATCAAAAGCCGAGGTCGCCGTCGAACGGCTCTCGGCAGTCAACTCGTCCGGGTCTTTCACATATGAGAAACGCATGGTGGACACGGAGTCCGAACTCACGGATCTCGTTGCCGGCTTCGATGTCTTCGCCCTGTGCGCAGACGAGCCGCGCCAGGGTTTCATCGCCAGTCTGACCAATCGAGTATGTGCTGCCCAAGGCGTTCCTTGGGTGTCCGCTGGATACAACGGGCCCATGGTCGCCGTGGGGGTATACGCCCCCACCGGGCCGTGTTATGAGTGCATTGCCGCAGGTGAGGAGGAGAAACTCAAACCAGGAGCACAACTTCATCTGAACGGAAGGGGTGTCTTGGCGCCGCTAGCAGGGATCGCTGGGCAATTGGTCGCGTACGAGGTGATCTCATTGATCACCGGCATCGGCAGACTGGCCCCCGGCTACGTACGAGGACTGAATCTGATCTCTCCTGATCAGCATGTGCTCGTACAGCACCCGGCTCGCCCTTCCTGCGAGTTGTGCCATCCGCATCGGCAAGGCGGCCGGCGGTCGGCGAATCCATGACCGAGGACGACGCAGTGCACGTGACTTTCCATACTGTCCGATCCCGCAAAGACGGTGATGAATGGATCGTCGGATGCTTGGATACCGGACAGGTGCTGGCTGTACCTGACGTGGGCATGGCCGCCATGAAGCTCCTGCTGGAGGGCCACACAATCGCCCAGACTCGCCGTGCGCTGCACGATGCCACGGGAAGCGACATCGACGTCCGTGTCTTCGTGGAGGGTCTCGCCGCCTCAGGTCTGGTTTCCTCGATCGGCCCTCAGGCCTTCCCTCGGAAGCCTGCCAAGGTGACCCTCTCGACACTGCAGCCTCGTCACACCCGGTGGGCAGTCCACCCCGCTCTGCATACCGTCATTCTTTCGGTCGCAGTCGCAGGTCTCGGGGCGGCAGCGGTGACGCCTCAGATCCTGCCCGGTTGGGGTGACCTGCTATGGACCGAATACGGAACGTTCACCCTGGTCACGCAGTCCCTTGTGGCCTGGTGCCTGATCCTTTTCCACGAGATGGCCCACCTGTTGACGGCGCGGGCCGTCGGCGTCCCGGGCCGGATACGGCTGGGGACACGCATGCAGTTCCTCGTGGCCCAGACCGAGGTGTCGGGGATCTGGCTCAGCAGCCGCCGTGAACGTTTGACGGTATACCTGTCCGGGACTGCTCTCGACGCGGCCGTCGCGGGTGGCTGCCTGTTGGCCACAGCCGCAGGTTGTGAAAGCCCACTCCTGGCCGTCATCGTCCTGACGGTTCTCTACTCATTCGTGGGTCAGTGCCTGGTCTTCATGCGCACCGACCTCTACTTCGTTATCCAGGACCTCACCGGCTGCCGCAATCTTTACAGCGATTCCGTCGCATACCTGCGCTATCTGGCAGCCCGTCTGATGCGCCGATCACCTGACAGCCCATTGGCCCAGCTCCGCGGATCGGAGCGCAGAGCGATACGCATCTTCACTGTGATCATGGTTGTCGGAACAACTGTGTGTATCACAGTGGCAATTCAGCTCCTCCGGGAAGTCACCTGGGTACTCATCGCCCGGTCGGCCACGGTGCTTCAGCACGACCCCGGTCGTCTGGCCCAACTCGACGCCCTCACAACCGTCATCGTGGTGGTGGCTCTCCAGGTACTGTGGGTCCGTTTGTGGTGGCGGCAGCACAGCGCGAAGGTAAGAAAGATATGGCGAACAGTACGCCCGGCGCGTGACTCAGCTTCGATGTGAGTCCGATGCACCGGTTTTCATGGATGAGATCAGTGCCGACTCCAAACCCCGGTGCTCCGCTGCCGTGCCCACCCGCTCCGCCAGCGGCGACCCCCCACCGTCGCGAGGGCCTTGTACTCGTCAACCAGATCCCGCAGCACCTCAGGGTGAGCCATCAGGATCACCGAACCGCCCTTCTGTATCAGCGCACCCCCCGCATCGGCGGGGAGCACTCCGTCGACCGTGCCGATCCAGGCGTCTCGCCGGCCTACCCCAGCACTCATCCGAGCAGACGCAGAGTCTCCGCCGCCTCCGGAACCTCCAGTTCGGCGAAGACGGTGTGCGCCCGCTGCCACTCCGCCCGCGCTGCCCGCTGGTCGCCGCCGACGGCGTGGGCCCGGCCCAGAGTGGTCAGCGTACGGGCGAGTTCGAGCCTCTGGCCCGACGTACGGGCGTGCTCCAGTGCTTCGTCGCAGGAACGGAGACAAGCGTCCCGGTCTTTCGCGGCAAGGTGGATCGCACCGAGCAGCCCGTGCAGCCGGGACAGGTCCAGCCGACTGCCTGTACGGGCCTCTTCCAGCGAGCGCTGTGCCTCCAGCCGGGCGTCGTCGAACCGGCCAAGTCGCAGATGGATCCGCGCAAGCCCCATCCGGACCCCGACCAGGCTCACCTCGGAACCCTCTCCGATGCAAGTAGCCTCCCGGAGATGCTCCAGGGCCGCATCGGTCCGACCGAGCCGGAGTTCAGCACTGGCCAATCCGGTCAGGGAATCGACCTGGCAGGTCTGATTCTCCACCCTCTCCGCGATGCCCAGGGCTTCCTCGAAAGCGACGACGGCCGTCGTGTGGCGTCCGGCGTCGTTGTGAACCCACCCCAGGGTCTCGTGAGTCACCGCCTGCGCATAGAGGAGTCCATGGGTCCGAGCCTCCTCCAGAGCCTCCGTGAGCACGCGCACGGCCTGCGGAAAGCGAGCCTGCTGCTGATGGACCAGGCCGAGGTTGACCAGGGTCAGCATGCGCAGATGCAGGTCCCCGGCGCTTCGCGTCAACGGCAGGTTGGCCAGCAGGCACTCCTCCGCCCGGTCGAGACGCGCCAGCGTCAGGTACGCGGATGCCTGGTTGTTGAGGCACCGGGCTTCGCCACGCAAAAGGCCCAGTTCGCGGTTGATCTCGCCCGCCTGACGGTACATGAGCAGGGCCTGTTCCGCGTCGCCCAGCTGTTTAAGCGCCACTCCGCACCCCTGAAGGGCCGTGGCCTCCCCGGCGCGCCAGCCCGCCTGCCGCGCGAGCCTCAGCCCCGACTCGTTCTGCGCCAACGACGCCTTGAGGTCCGCCATGCGGCAGAGCACCAGCCCCTGGGAAAGGTGCATGGCTGCCTGACCGACCAGGTCGGACTGGCGCTGGGCCGCCGCCAGTGCGACCGTGGAAGCGCGCAGCCATTCCGTATAGGGCCGGTGGTGCTGGAAGAGATCCTGGAGGGCGTCCACCATGAGTGGCGCATAGCCCGGCGGACCGTGCTCCGCCGCATGGGCGATGGCCAGAAGAATGTTCTGCCACTCCGCGTCGAACCAGGCCAGTCCGTCCTCCGGACCGTCGAAGGTGCTCGGCGCCGCGTTGAGGGCCGTGCTCACCTCGTACGGGATGCTGGGAGGCTGGTACCCGCATATGTCCGCGAGGTGGACGATGGTGTGGAAGTAATGGTCCAGAAGGCGACGAACAGCGGCCACCCGCTCGCCGGAGGGATCCTCCGCGGCAGTACGCTCCGCCGCATGCTCCCTCACCAGGTCGTGCCAGGAGAAACGCTGGGACCCTGACTCCCTCATCAGGTGCACGCGGGCTATGGCGGACAGAAGGTCGTCGGTCGTGTCGGGGTCCGAGTCGATCTGCGCGGCGGCCGCGGTCACGCACACGCCCGCGTGAGGTACCAGGCCGAGCAGGCGGAACGCGCGCCGGGCCTCGGCGGACAGCGCCTTGTAGGAGAGGTCCAGCGCTGCCCGTACCGCGGCCTGTTCATCACCTTCCACCTTCAGCTGGGCAAGGCGCCCCTGACGGATGAGCCGCGCTATGTACTGTCCGATGGTCCGGTGTTCCTGGTCTGCGATCCAGGCCGTGGCGATGGACAGGGCGAGCGGCAGACGGTCGCACAACTCGACCAGCTCGGCGGCTGCTTCGGGCTCCCTCCGCACCATGTCTCCGCCCAGCCCTTGCCGGAGCAAGGCCAGCGCGTCTTCGCGGTCGAGGACGCACAGGGTGAGCCGCCGGGCGCCCTCCAGCGCCACCAGCCCTTGCATCCGGTCCCGGCTCGTGACGACCGACAGGCAGTGGGAACCGCCGGGCAGGAGATCCCGTACCTGCCTCACGTCCGCGACGTTGTCGAACACCAGCAAGGTGCGTCGGCTGGACAGCATCGATCGGTAGAGAGCGATCTGAGCCGCCTGGTCGACCGGTATGTCCCGGGCGGGCCAGCCCAGGCCCTGGAGCAATATGGGCAGAGCCTCGGTGACGGGCATCGGCTCCGAACGGTCGAAGCCCCTCATGTCCAGGTACAGCTGACCGTCCGGAAAACGAGCGGCGGCCCGGTCGGCCCAGTGCAGGATCAAGGTCGTCTTGCCGACTCCGGCCGCGCCCACCACGAGGACGGTCCGCCCTTCGTCCGCGCACATCCCGTCGAGGCGCCGCAGTTCTTCGCGGCGACCGGTGAATCTGGAGGTGTGGGCAGGAAGCTGGCGGGGCACCTGGGGGTGCGGCGGCCCTGCAGGGCCGGGCGCGTTCGCGCCTGCGGCCGGACTCCGATGTCCCCCGACCATGCTGCGGCGGAGGCTGCGGAGTTCGTCGGAAGGCTCAACACCGAGTTCCTCGGCAAGCACGGTCCGGTAGTCCTCGTACACGTCCAGAGCGTCGGCGAGGCGGCCGGAGCGGTAGAGGGCCAGCATGAGCTGGCTCCGGGGCCGTTCACGCAGGGGTTGCTCCGCGGTGAACCCCACCAGATCGACGATGGCCTCGTCCTCGCGCCCGCAGGCCAGCCTGCATGCGGCACGGCTGACGATCGCCTGGGCCCTCGCCTCCCCGAGCCTGCGCGCTTCCGTCCCCGCGTCCACTCCTTCCAGATCGGCGAAGGGCTCGCCCCGCCACAGGGCCAGGGCCTTGCCGTACAGGTCGATCGCCTGTGGGAATCGGCCGTGCCGCTCGGATTGGCTGGCCTCGTCGAGCAAGCGGGTGAATTCCGCTGCATCTAGTTCTTCGTCCTGGAGGAGGATCGAATACCCGGGGCTGCGGGTGACGATCAGTCGGCGTCCCTCCACGGGCAGGGCGCGGCGCAACTCCGTGACCAGTGCCCTTATTCGGGCGGCGGAGGTGGCCGGCGCTCCTTCTCCCCATAGACGGTCGGCGCAGCGCGCCGCCGGGACCACCCGATTCACGTCCAGCAGTAGCGCTGCCAGCAGCCCGCGCTGTCTGCCCGTGAGCGCGACGGCCTGGCCTCCGATTTCGACGTCCAGCGGGCCCAGAAGCCGGATACGGAGAGCGGGGACAGCCATACGGACGATGGTAACGGGAATCGGACAGGCGTCCTCGGCAAGCTCTTTGGTATTCGTCACACATTCCAGCGGCCGTTGATGGCCCCCCGGTTACGCCCGTGCCGAGCCACTCCGAGTGGCCGTGTTGCTGGTCACAGGCGGGTCGGCCGTCGGGCAGTTTTCGCAGCCAGCCGCGATCGACGAGTCTGACCAGCTTGCTGCGGAGCGGTTCCAGCTGGGCTTTCACGGTTACGTCTACCCCCACTACCTCCCCGACCTCGCGGGCTATGACCGGTCCGGCGGCCTGTCGCACGGCGGCGAGGATGAGCTGATAGTCCGGCGGGAGCGTCGCCTCCTCCACGCCCGCCGTGCGGTGCGGGATCGGCATCACCGCCTGCACACCCACCTACCCGGGCATAGGCCTAGCCGAGGCGCGTTCGTCGGCGAGCTGCTCGCTCACCCTTTCAAGGACTCGCTCAACGACGACGAGTTCGTCCCGCTCGATCCGCACCTCCGCCGGCTGCTTGGACACGTTCAACGGCACCATCATCGAGACCGGCACCGACTCCTACCGCATGGCCAGCACCCGAGCCCGAGCCGAGGAACCCTCCGGATCGTCCTCGGACAGTACGCGAGCCTGCACGGGGTGGGTGGCAGCTTCGTGGAGACGTCCTGGGGCCGGGACGGGCACACCGACCCGAAGTACCCGAAGAACCCGAAGGTGTGCGTGGAGTTCCGGGGCCTGACCGCAAAGGCGTGCGTAAACCTGAAGTGACCCGCTGGCCGCCGGGGAGACGGACTGAGGCGGGCGGACGCTACCGTCGGCGGGACCTGTTCAACAGCCGGTCGCCCGGGAGGGGTCATGCACCGTTTCGAGGCCCGACAGATCTACACGACGTGCTCGGGCAGGGCCACATCCCACTACCCCGAGACCGTGTTGGTGCAGGCGTACGAGCCCGGCAGGCGCACCGTGGAAGCCGTCAGCCGTCAGCCGTCAGCCGTCAGCCGTCAGCCTTCACGGCGGATACGGCTACGGCGTTCTCACGATCCCCGCGTCCTACTTTCCCCAGACGGCGACGGTTTACCCGGCCCGGGGAAAGGTCGATGCGGCTCCGGTGATGCCGGGGCCGTAGCGGGTCGCGGCTTTGTCGAGGGCCGTCTCCAGCCGGTGGAGTTTGTCGTCGCGGGCGTCGAAGGTGAGTTGGCGGACGGTGTCCTCGGCGGGACGGAGGCGTTCGGCTCGTACGACGAGTGCACGGACGCGGGCGCGCTGGAGGCCGAAGCAGGTGAGGAGGGCGCGGGCGGCGGCGGCCAACGCGGGGGTGTGCGCGGTGGGTTCGGCGAGGGTTCGGGTGCGGGTGGTCTGGGTGCCGTCGGCGTAGGTGACGGTGAGCGTGAGGGCCTGGGCGATTTCCCCGTTCGTACGCAGCCGTCCGCCAAGATCCTGGACCAGGCCGAGGACCGCCCGGTGGTGCTGGTCGGGGTCGAGCTCGTCGCGGTCGAAGCGGCGGATCGCGCTCATCGTCCTGGGCGCGGCGCCGGGGATGACGGGGCGTTCGTCGATACCGCGGGCGCGGTCGTGGGCCAGGCGGGCGGCGGTGGTTCCGAGGATGCGCTGGAGGGTGGGGAGCTGGGTGTCGGCGATGTCGCCGACCGAGGTGATGCCGTAGCGGGCGAGCGT
>NZ_BMTW01000029.1 GCF_014649875.1 Streptomyces rubiginosohelvolus
CTCGCGCGGAGAACACGACTGCCAGGCCATCGGCAACGGGGCCAACGGCGGCTCACCTCCGCTCGCGCGGAGAGCACAACGATGAAGGGTCGGGTGCCAGCCCGGCCCCGGCTCACCTCCGCTCGCGCGGAGACCACAGCAGCGACGCCGCAAACAGCGCCGCCTCGGTCGGCTTACCTCCGCTCTCGCGGAGAGCTGCGAACGTTTCCTCGCTTTACGATCCTCGACGTCATTCCGCTGCTTTCCGCAACTCACGCCAAGCGGTTCACATAAATTCGCGCGGACAGCGACGCCACCTTCCGTACACTACTCTGGTGGGCGAGTTATTGTCACTGCCGCGCAAGGGCAGTCATGGAAGAAACGCAGAAGTCGCTGCCGTGTAGGAGCACTCCGATCAGGAGCCTGGCACGGCTTCGGTCGGCACTCTGTTGAATTCATCGAGTGGGAGCAATGCTGAGAAGTCCGCATCCGTATGCCTTGCCGCGCCCGATGCCGGTAGTGATCTTTTCGCGAAGCAGTTCGGTGTCGAGTACTCGCGCTGTCCCATAGAATTGCGTGCGGGCATGCTGAATTCTCTGTTTTGCAGCAGGGTCCTTGGAACCCTGCTGGCCTCGTACAGTGGCGAGCGGGTGGGCGGTGGTGTGCAATGGCTCCAGCCCGCCAGCGTTGGACTGGCGTTCCCACCATTCAATAGCGGCATTGCCGCTCAAGGCCACGACCGGCGGGAGCTTATAGGCTTGCCGAGAGGTGGCACCTGGCTTCCGGACGGGGCTGGCCACGCAGCGGTAGTTGACGACCATCCCCTTGTGCAGGTTCGACAACAATGCGTCGAGTGATCGCGTTTCGACCTTGCCGTAAGCGTCTGGCAGGCGTGCGGAGTCAGGTTCTATGTGGCTCTGTAGCAGAATTTGCGGCCCACGCGGGCTTTCCTCTGCGCGGAACAAGACTCCGAATGCGGCCCGGGCGGGCCCTTCGGCTCCGTCGGGAAACATCTGCAGCATGCGTTGGTGCAGCCGGATGCCTTGGTCGCTGCCGGCGAGGTCTCTTCGGGCTTCGCGAGAACTGGGCGAGGGCACGATGCGGGTCAGCCACAGAGTCACCGGGCGCTCCTCTCCGGTTGAACGAAATGGGTGTCGATGTAGGTTTGGAGCTTTTCCAGGTAGCCGGTGCCGAAGCCTTCGTATGCGGCTTTCGGTAGGTGTACGGCTCGCCGGTACAGCGGCCGGGGTCGGTACTGGCGCTCCAGCGGTGCGAACGATAGCGGCTCGTCGGTGGCTTCGCCGCTGTGGTGATCGCCGTCGCCCCTGTCCGGGGCGTCGGAGTCAACGGGGAGCGCCCCGAGCGGTCTGTCGCTGTAGAAGTCGGTTGCTTGTGGGCCGCGGCGCGGCCTCTTGGTTGCCAGGGGCAGCCGTACGAGGTGGTGCAGTGGATCTTCTACGGTTCCCAGCAGGATCGGGCCCTCCGGCGGGCAGGACCGGCGGCCGAGGAACAGGGGCCAGTGGGGGTCACGGAGGGCATCTGCGCATACGTGTAGCAGCTCGGCGTCGTCGGAGGTGAGTGCCAGGGTGAAAGCCGCGTCGGACAGGTACTGACGCTTGGAGACCAGAGTGCCCTTGTCCTTGGCCCGGCGTTTCCCGTCGACGGTGATCACTTTTTCGTCGGCGGGTAGCCCACCGCCTACGGTGTGGAAGTCGGTCAGGACTATGCCGGGGCGGTCGACCCGTACGGTCATCGACAGTGCCGTGAGGTCGTCCAGGGGTGCTCCTCGCTCCCGCCCGAGACCTGCGGCCAGCATGCCCACGACGCCGGCCCGTGTGGGGAATCTGGCGGTGTCACGCAGGAGGTACTTGCTGTGGGTGCCCCAGGACTGCAGTGGGCCGGCCAGGCGCAGCAACAGCCCGCAGGCGGGTCGCTCGGTCACTGCGGGGCCTCGGCGAGCGCCACGTCGACGGTGGCGGTGACGAGGGCTTCGAAGGACGCGTGACGCTCTCCGAGGTGCTCCAGCTTGTCAAAGTGGAGGGAGGCGTGCGCCGCGTGGAGAACGCGGCTGGGGCCGAGGAGGGTGTTCGCGGCCTTGGCGTAGGCGTCGATACCTTCCACGGAGCGCGCAACGAAGCCGCCGTGCTGGGCGGACCGTACGGGCTCCTCGAAGGCTGCGGCGAAGGACAGGGGCCGGTCGGAGCGGACCGCCACGTGGACCAGGTGGGGGAGCGAGTGCGGGGCGGTGGAGTTCTTCTTGGCCTGCGGAAGCGACTCGATGAAGGAGAGCAGGAACTGGGTGGCGAGTTCGCGGGCGGCATCGACGGCGATGTCGTTGTCTTCGCTCAGGTTCTTGGTGAGTTCCTGTAGGTCGACTGTGGCGAACCGGTACAGGGTGCCGGTGCTGAACTCGGCGGTGCCCATGTGGCCGCTGCCTGTTTCATCGCCCTTTGTCTCGGTGACATCGTCGACGGCTGCGAAGTAGTCCAGTTCGACCTCGGTGGTGTGGGTGGTGAAGGCGTGCGCGACCTGGACGGCGCCGTCGACACCGGCCTGGTCGACTTCGGCGAGCATGCGGCCGAAGAGGTTGATTACGCCGTTCCTCTTGAGGAGGATCTTGTCGATCTTCCCTTTCAGGGCGCTCTCGGGCTTCGTCTTTCCCTTGCCGGTGAAGTCGGTCGTGAGCGCGTCCTTGTGGGCTTCGGCGATGTCCGCCAGTTCCTCGACGGCGTCTTCGGGGAGGTAGATGAGCGCGTTGGTCAGAACCTTGTTCGTGATGGGCTGCTTGTCCTTTCCCTTGGCTACCTCCCACTTGATGCTGCTTCCCGCCGCAACATGGGCACCGGCACGTCCGGCAAGCGCCTCGTCCCACCCGCGGTCGCGTAGTACTTCGGCGACCCGCTCACCGATGCGGCGTGTGCGCAGCGCGCTGTCACCGAGCGCTTTCTGGAAGTGCTCGCGGATGGCCCGCTTCCAGGACTGGCTGGAGATGCGGGTCCGCAGGGCGTCGCCGTAGAGCATGGTCTTGACCGAGTTGGTGTCGTCCCGATTCAGGTTCGCGTACGGAACGGGCTGAACGACGTGGATATCGACGAAGCGTGGCTTGAGAGCCATCAGGGAGCTCCTGTGGGTGAGAGGGTCAGTCCCGGTTGGCACGGGCGGTGATCCGGTAGAAGTCCTGCAGCCAGCGGCGACTGATACGCCCCGACTGGTAGGGCCAGTTGACGAGGTCCGCCAGCAACTGTCCCCAGTCGATCGGGGCACCGGCGGAGCGCACCTGATTCACCGCAGCGGGGAGGTGCAGGTGGATACCGCGGAGACTCTGGCGCGTCAGGAGGTTGATGCGGTTCTCTGCGGCGCTCATCCGCATGGAGGCACCCTTCGCCATGACGGCTTGTCCCAGAGTTGCACCGAACGAGGATCCGTACGGGGTGGGTTCTGACGGCGCAGTTGCCTCGTCCGGTTCGCCGTTCCCTGGAAGAGCCCGCTCGCCTTGTGCGGTGGCGGCGTCTTCGTCGTCTTCCTGGCCGGGTGCGAAAGCGTGTCGTGGCTGGGCTGCGATCAGTGAAGCCACCGTGTAGTGGGCCTGCGCTGTTCGGTCATCACACCCTTCCGGCAGGCGCGTCGTCAGCAGCCGGTGCATCGGGCGGGCGCGCGGGTGGTCCAGATCGCGGCGCAGCCCCGCGCGCAGCGCGGCACGGGCCCCGGGGTCCGCGCGACACAGGCGTTCGATACTCAGGGCGAAGGCGGCATACGAGGCGCGAGTCCTCTGGCGCTTGTCTGCATCAGGGGCTTGGGGGGTCACTGCTTGTCCTCGGGTCGGTGGGCGACGCTCACGGCTTCTTGGCCGCCCTGGTCGTCTTCGGTTGCTCCATCGCCTTGAGCGGGTCCTTCAGGGCGGCGAGGATGATCGCCTTCGCGCTGGTGACGGCCTTCGCGCCCCGTGGGGTGCGTGTCACGGAATCGGTTACCGCCTCGTACGCGTCAAGTGCGTGGCGCCCGAAGGCCCGGCATGCGGCCTCGAAATCGAAGCGGGAGTCCACAGCGCCGCCAGATCGGGTCAACTGCCGGAACCTCGACCAGAACTCGTCCTCCGCCGACGGCCAGTACCGTGCCGCGACCGCGTCCAGCCAGGCCCCAGGGTCGTTCTTCTTGTCATCCGTGTATTTCAGCCGCGCTTCTTTTGTGGCCTGCTCCAGCCGGTGCCCGAAGAGCTCGCCGAGTTCGCGGAGCTGGCGTACGGGCAGGTCGCTGCTCACCACGTCTTCCTCTACGCGGGAGAGAAGCACCGGGGTGGTGGAGTCGACGTATTGATGGTTGGCCGCCTGGCTGGCGTCCTGTTCGAAGCCGAGCGCACGTACTCGCAGGTACTCGCTGACGTCGAAGGCGTGGTCCATCACCTTGGGCTGGATGGGGCTGGCGTCGTCCAGCTGCTTCAGCAGAAGGGCGTCGATGTCCCGCCAGAGGGAGCGGGAGGAGCGTGCGAGCCGGGGGAAGGTCTCTCCGTCCTTGCCGATGTCCCAGATCAGGTAGTCGTCCTCCGGGCGGATCCGCCCGGCATCGTAGGCCCAGGTGATGTACGCGTCGGTGGTGTGCTCGCCGTCCTCGGCGGCGACCAAGTACAGGGCGTGCTGTGAACAGGCGGTGAGCCGTGAGCAGGGGCCTTGTGGTTCGGGCATCGGCTTGAGCGGGTCCGGAAGATCTTCTCGCTCCCACGGGCACAGGTCGGTCTGCCGGCTGACGTCGCCGTCCGGCGGAGTCAGACCCGCCAGCAGCGTCAGGAGAAGGTTGTCGCACTCCGGGTGGTACGACAGCGCGGCCCGCAGGGGTGAAGCCTTCGCGTAATGGTGGCTCACATGATCGACTGCACGCCTCGAGAGGGCCCCGGGGGCTCCCCAGTAGTGCCAGGTCAGCAGCGACAGCGTCGCCTGTGAAAGGGGGGGAAGAACGAGCGCGGCGTGGCTCCAGTGCCCGAACCAGGAGTGGTTGTTGCCCGCTGCCCGGCTCATGACCAGCTTGTGGATCCCGGCAGTCTGGTTCCTGTCGCACTGGTCGGGGAGACGAGGGTCCTGGAGCCAGGGGCGATCATGGTCGAACAGGTCGAAGCGATGGGCCCACTGGTCGAAGTAGCCCGTGATGCCCGCCTTGCGGCCGCCGGGGAGTTCGATGCTCTGCTCAGGAAAGCCCTGCTCAAGGATCTCCTCCCGTCGATCGCCCCAGCTTCCGGGACCGGCCTCGTCCAGAGCGGTGATCCGGGCGGTCAGGGCGTACAGCAAGCGCAGCAGAGCCGAGTGAGCCGGAGCTTCCGGAATCAGCAGCGTGCGAATCTCTCCGGCACGCAGGAACAGACTCCTCAGACCCAGATACGGCGGCCCCGACTTCCCCTCCAGCCATGCGACAGGAATCCATGGCTGTTCGATCAGATTGGACGCAGGCGTGGCCACGCCCCTCCCCCCGTGGTCGGACATCCTCTAGATGCTAGACGGACGTACGGGACGGAGTGCCTGGTTACGGCAACTCGTCGATCATCAGGCCGTGTTCACTCATGCAGAATCGATGCTTCGGGCCGGTGTGCACCCACCTACCGTCTTCCGACTTTTTCAGATTCAGCCGGAG
This sequence comes from Streptomyces rubiginosohelvolus, assembly GCF_014649875.1. Taxonomy (GTDB): domain Bacteria; phylum Actinomycetota; class Actinomycetes; order Streptomycetales; family Streptomycetaceae; genus Streptomyces; species Streptomyces rubiginosohelvolus. The sequence continues at coordinate 5,596 of NZ_BMTW01000029.1, forward strand.
AACATTCTTGAGGGCGGCCATGCCGCGCCAAACGCTATTGGCATCACCCTCCACGCCCTCGACGAGTCGCTTCGGTACCGGAATCAGATACGGGACCAGCTGGCCCGGCACCGGTCTCCCCTTGGGACCGTGTTCAAGTCTCCGCTCCGGAACGCCGTCCTCCAGGAGATACACCCTGTTCCCCGGCCGGCCATGCTCGTACAGACAGACCACCTGCACCACGTCCTCCCCGAGCACGGAAGAGAGGAGCTCGGGCTCCATACCGGTGTGGTCGCGGCTCAGCAGTCCGAGGTCGCCATCGAGCTCTCCCGGCCCAGGCACCGCCAGCCACCGCGCAGTACCGCTGGCCGTGTGTTCACGAACCGTGCGCTGGTTGTCGAGCCGCTGGAGCTCACGCGCCGCCATCCACTCCAGCCTGTCGGCGAACTCGTCGGCATACACCTCATCCAGCACGCGGGGCAGCTCGTCGGGCACGGCAACCGTCCTGCCGGTCCCCAGGAGCAGGTCGGTCCGCCGTACCAGCGCGGCGTCGTCCAGTTCCGACGCGTTGTCCGCTCGGAGCACCACCAGCCTCGACCGGTCACCCACGCTCTGCACCGCACGGGCCAGCAAGGCCGCGAGCGGCGCCGGCCCGGAGAGGACGAGGTCGAAATACAGGCCCCGAACATGCTCCAGCATCGACGTCGTCACCAGCACCGAGGGGCCAGAGACTCCACCATCAGGGGCAAAGGCATCCCGGCAGGCTGCGAGACGCCGCCACCGGTCCTGGTTCCGCATCTGTTCATGGATCAGAGTCACGTTCAGAGCGGGGAAGTCCATCCTGAGCTGATGGAACGTGCGGATGGCTTCCGCAGGCGTCGCCCGGTAGACCGCGGCTCTTCCGTTGCTGGCTGCGACAATCGGTGCGAGAGCCGCCTCGATCTCGCCGTACGGCATACCGTCAACGACTTCGACGCTGAGCGTGCTCGCACGAGCGACATCGGCAGGCTGCTGGGGCCGGTGACCGCCTCCGGACTGAGCATCCACGAACGACCACCCCGGCGACCGACGGGGCTGCATCACTGGCTCCCTGCCCCCTCCTGCGCCATGTCGGTAGGCCGCCAGCATCGCGTCCACCGACTTGTCCGCAGCCGTCGCGGCCAGGACAACCGGGATCCGCAACGCTGCAGCCCACTCCAGGAACCGCAGCATCAGCTCATGCCCCCAGGCACCGCGGGCATGGGCTTCATCCACCACGACGACCTTGCCGGAAAGAGCAAAGAGCCTCATGACGTTGAACTTCACCGGCATGACCGCCTGCAGAAGTTCGTCCACCGTCCCCGTGCCGAGCGCAGCCAATAGCGCGCGGTGATGGGAGTTGAGCCAGCTGTTCGCCGTTGGGGCCCACTCTTCACCAGGCTCCGGAGTAACTCCGCTGGCCGCATTGGCGTGCGCCCACTGCTCCGCGGCTTCCGCCGGCTTCAACCGGGAAGAGCTATGGAGCAGCAACGAACGCCACGGGCCGGTCAGTGCCTGTTCGGCGAATGCATGCACCTGTGCCATGTGGCTTTCAGCCGCTGAACCGGTCGGCAGTGCGTAGAAGAGGCCCCGCGCGCCCGCTGCATGCCCGAGGACGGCCGCTGCGCGAAGGGCCGCTTCCGTACGCTCCTCCGACGGCGGAGCCGTCACGACCACCATGCCCGGCCCGTGCTCGGCCACCAGATCGGGCACCTGGCGAGCCATACTCGCCCCAAGACCAGGCTTCCCCGCTCCCTGAGCAGGTTCCGGCGGCCCGGCGAACCCGGTCCCGAGCAGGTCCGTCCGCTGCAACAGGCGGGGAGCGGCCGAGCGGGCGATCTGCCAGTAGGAGTCCAGATCGTCAGGAGTTCCAGCCCACGCCTCGTCCCTGAGCAGGGTCCGAATCTCCTCTTCAATACTGGCCAGCCAGTCCGACAAGGTCACCAACCCCGTCAGGACGACGGCCGCTCCTGGCGTCATCCGACCCTTCGGAACCGACCTCACCCCGACCACTCTGCGCACCTCATCGAAGTGGAGCCGTCGCTGCTCCTCCCAACTCCCCACGCCCATACCGGGGTGACGCGCTGCAGGGCACCGCGAGTCCTTGTCGTAGACCACCGGGTGGAAGCGGCCACCGTGGCCACCGAGCAGCTGCGCCACCGCGTGACTGAGCTGGGACTGCGGACGCCGCTTCGATGACGGATAGCCGATCTCCTTGAAGATCCCGACCAGCCACCAGTGCGCCGCCGCTTCATGTGACTGCCGGTCCTGCACGGCGCCGGCACCGAACGCGTACCCCGGCTCGCCGCTCAGCGGCTGAGTCAGCAGCTTCCCCCCGTGCTTCGGTCCATTCCGGTGCAGTTGAAACGGCACGCTGATCTTCCCGATGTCATGCAGTCCTGCCCAGAATGCCGCGAGCGCCCGCGCCTGGTCATCCGAAACCTGCAGCGCCTCCGCCACCGTGCTCCGCTGGTGCACGGTCAGCAGCTCGTCCCAGACGACCTCAGCGACGGCGGCCGTATCCAGCAGGTGGCAGATCAGAGGATGCCTATGGTCTGCACCGCGGGCGTCCTTACCCAGCCCGGCAGCCTTGCCCCACAGGCGGGACTCCAGAGACATGGTGCTCCTTGTCACGGGTTCGGTGCAGGTAGTGCTGCCGATGAACGCAGCAGAAGAAGCTGTCTCGCAATCCTTCGTCGCTTGCACCATCCCTGTGAAGACCGGCGCGGGGGAATTCGGACAACCGCAGGTACACCAAGTTCGTCGTCCCGTAGAGTACTTACTGCTGCACGCCTCTCTGGGAGGTGCGCGGAATTCCATTGGCTCTTCAGGCGACAGCACATCGAGATGAACGCACGACCCTCTCGAGGGATGTGGCGCAACCTCGACCGTGTCTGCGCTCTGGAGAAGCAGTGTCTCGGTTCCTGCGGAAGTTCGTTCTGCGACGCGAGGTCCTCCTCGAGGTATCGCGCGTGGTGGTCAGCACGGCACTCCGTGTCCTGATCAACGAACTCGTCAGCTGGCTCTTCTGAGCCAACGGCGACGGATCCCAGAGATCCGTCGCCTCTCAACACGGCGAGGATGTCCCGCTGGCTTCCGAGGTATCCCCACTACGGCTATACCTTCCCGCGCGTCCAGCAAAGGTATCCGCGCGAGCGAGGTATAGCCGGCGCCTGGGTTGTGGGGCCTGCCTTCTCCGTCGCGTAGTCGGCTTTTGGGTGAGCGGCGGCGAGCCGGTGTCGCGCGACACCCCGCGTGGCGCGTTGCTTCAACATCCGTTCCTTGAAACGTGAAGAGCGTGATCGTTGCGCCGTGCGCGAGAGGGCGTGAGCCGGTCACGATCGGGGCCGACGGCAGCCTGATCGTGTGTTCCTGTGCGGGAACGGGGGCGACCCGGTGTTTCGGCCTGCGACCTAATCCTGTCGGCAGTGCTTTTCCGCGTGAGCGGAGATAGGCCGGAGGTACTACGGGTCGGGTCGGGGGGTGCTCTCCGCGCAAGCGGAGGTGAGCCGGCGCAGACACCGGCCTTGCCCGCACCAAACTTGTACTCTCCGCGCGAGCGGAGGTGAGCCGGACGGATGGTGGATCGTCACGAGCACCACCACGTGCTCTCCGCGTGAGCGGAGGTGAGACGTCGTACGCGTGGAGCCAGCACTGGCGGCACTCGTGCTCTCCGCGTCAGCGGAGGTGAGCCAGAGTCTGGCGGCACCCCCACCCTGGACTACGAGTGCTCTCCGCGCGAGCGGAGGTGAGCCGGACGTCGGGCGCGGTCTGATCCTGGGCATGACGTGCTCTCTGCGCGAGCGGAGGTGAGCCGGTGTTCCGGAACGGCCCGTACGTCATGGGTTTGTGCTCTCCGCGCGAGCGGAGGTGAGCCGCTGGGGCGTCCGTGGAAGACGGACAAGCTGCGGTGCTCTTCGCGCGAGCGGAGGTGAGCCGCCGTGCTTCCGGATCCCGTGCCCCGACCCGGTGTGCTCTCCGCGCGAGCGGAGGTGAGCCGGACCTCCTGCCCACCGTCCAGGGGTTCGTGACGTGCTCTCCGTGCGAGCGGAGGTGAGCCGTACAGGACGGGGACGTTGCCATGCACCGCCAGGTGCTCTCCGCGCGAGCGGAGGTGATCCGGCGCTCACGGACGCCCGCGCCGAGGCCGGGAAGTGCTCTCCGTGCGAGCGGAGGTGATCCGAACGACGTCATGGACGGCATCCGCACCGTCTCGTGCTCTCCGCGCGAGCGGAGGTGATCCGACGGTGGAGGAGGACCTGCGCAACGCGGTCTTGTGCTCTCCGCGCGAGCGGAGGTGACCCGCCCTTCGTCCACGGCGATGCGGCGCGTCCGAGGTGCTCTCCGCGCGAGCGGAGGTGATCCGAACATTCACCCCTACGTCGAACAGGTCGGGAGTGCTCTCCGCGCGAGCGGAGGTGAGCCGAAGGCGTCCACTCGGGCCACTGACCTGGTTCAGTCCTCTCCGCGCGAGCGGAGGTGAGTCAGCGCCGCCGTCGCTTCCCCGCCGTCTACACCCGGTGCTCTCCGCGTGGGCGGAGGTGAGCCGGAGGGCGTGACCTCCTGGGCGTAGACCCTCTGGTGCTTTCCGCGCGAGCGGAGGTCAGCCGCCGCATCACGCCACCTGCCCGTCCCCGCCACCGTGCTCTCCGCGCGAGCGGAGGTGAGCCGCAGATGACGGCGAAGAAGCTCGCCGTCCTCATGTGCTCTCCGCGCGAGCGGAGGTGAGCCGGCTGCGAGCATCGCGGCAGCCCAGGGCCAGGTCGCCGCGGCGCGCTCTCCGCGCGAGCGGAGGTGAGCCAGCAGCTCGGCAACGCCGCGCACCTCCTGGGCAGTGCTCTCCGCGAGAGCGGAGGTGAGCCGAAGGTCCGCAAGGACGTCGATCGGTTGCTGCCGTGCTCTCCGCGCGGGCGGAGGTGAGCCGCGCGAGTACGAAGACGACGAGTTCGCGAAGGCTTGTCTCTCCGCGCGAGCGGAGGTGAGGCATCCGCCGTCACCGCGTCCGCATACATTCGCCCGTGCTCTCCGTGCGAGCGGAGGTGAGCCGCACGACTCCGGATACCTCCTCGGCGCGTCCAAGTGCTCTTCGCACAAGCGGAGGTGAGCCGGGTGAGCGCTCCGGGATTTGGTCCTCGCGTGCTCTAAACGCGAGCGGAGGTGAGCCGGTCTACTGCTCCGATGCCTGCCGCAAGCGGGCGTGCTCTCCGCGCGAGCGGAAGTGAGCCGCACCAGACCTGCGGGTCCTTCACGGCCGCCATGTACTCTCCGCGCGAGCGGAGGTGAGCCGATGATGGTCTCCGTGCTCGCCGCCGTGCTGGAGTGCTCTCCGCACGAGCGGAGGTGAACCGTGGCTGGCCGAGCTCGAGGCGGAGAACGTGCAGTACTCTCCGCGCGAGCGGAGGTGAGCCGACGCCGAGGGCGGTCGGCATGTGCTCGATGACGTGCTCTCCGCGCGAGCGGAGGTGAGCCGTACCGGGCGTACGACACGTCCCGGGCGGTCGCGTGCTCTCCGCGCGAGCGGAGGTGAGCCGATCTCCACGAACATGTTCTTCGTGGTGTCGGTGTGCTCTCCGCGCGAGCGGAGGTGAGCCGAAGGGGATGGGCGAGGGGTCAGGGCTTTTCGCGTGCTCTCCGCGCGAGCGGAGGTGAGCCGACCGAGGACACGTTCTGGGTCAACCTGATCGGGTGCTCTCCGCGCGAGCGGAGGTGAGCCGGTCTGCGGGGTGCACGACCTGCTCGGCGAAGAGTGCTCTCCGCGCGAGCGGAGGTGAGCCGTTGTACTGAGAGTTTGAGGTGACGTGTTCGGCGTGCTCTCCGCGCGAGCGGAGGTGAGCCGGGGCACGGCCGGCACCAGCTCGCCGGACCCCAGTGCTCTCCGCGCGAGCGGAGGTGAGCCGACTGCGGAGGCGGTGCAGGCCGCGTACCGGGAGTACTCTCCGCGCGAGCGGAGGTGAGCCGGCGCTCGGCGTGCCGTGGCGTCAGCTGATGGAGTGCTCTCCGCGCGAGCGGAGGTGAGCCGTTCCTCGGCATCACCATCAACCCCGACCCCACGTGCTCTCCGCGCGAGCGGAGGTGAGCCGCAGAGCACCCGGTTCCTGCGGATGGAGGACTGGTGCTCTCCGCGCGAGCGGAGGTGAGCCGCGCGCGGGGAGCGGGAGGAGGACCTCCTCCTCGTGCTCTCCGCGCGAGCGGAGGTGAGCCGCTGACGGCGCGCTGGGCGACCAGGCCGTAGGCGTGCTCTCCGCGCGAGCGGAGGTGAGCCGGGCCGTGACCACATGGTGTCCACGGAGAACTGGTGCTCTCCGCGCGAGCGGAGGTGAGCCGTTGTACGGGGTCAGCATCGACCCGATGGCGAAGAGCTCTCCGCGCGAGAAAAGGTGAGCCGACGTCATGAAGTACCTTCGCCCCTTCACCACCGTGCTCTCCGCGCGAGCGGAGGTGAGCCGCGACTCGACCAAGGGGCGGCGATCCCGGAGTATGTCGCCCAGAGTGGTCCGCCCGGGCGGACCATGGGCATGATCCACAAGGGCACGTGTAGGCCGCTGGACGACAGCGTCCACCCCGTCGCCGCGGACGACGCCCGGCGACTCCTGCACGCGCAGACATCCCTGGCCTGCCAGGTCTGCCGGCCCGACACCGCCCTCGGCCTCGACCCGTAAGCCGGAGACGACGAGGGCCCCCACCGTGCGGGTGGGGGCCGTGGTGCGCCCGGGACTGGCCGAGCACGCTCTAGCGTTTCACCGTTACGCGTTACCGCGGTTCTCGTTGCCCTTTGCGTGAATGTCTTCTTGAGCCCCGGCCATCTGGCGTTCCTCACGAAAGCCGAGCAGGGCCTGCGTGGGCTGGTCGAGGCAGATCTGGGGTCCCTGGCGGACCATGGCGGCACTTCGTGCGACGCTTTGGTGATGGACGCCGCGCGTCGCGCCGAGGCGTCGCTGGGAGCGTTGGCGGCGATTGAGAAGCGTCTGGCTGCCCTGGGTGCGCCCCGTGCGCAACTTGATGATCAGGAACCTCACACACCGCACGAAACATCGTTTGCGGCGACCAACCTCCAAAAGCACCAGGCTACGGGCGACCATCTCAACAGAAACGCCAGAGACCAGGCCATTCGCGCCGACATCAAGGCCGGTCGCTCCGCATTGGACGTTGCGGCGGACGTTGGCCTGTCGCGCGAGAGGATCTATCAGATCCGGGACAGCCGCTACTAACCCCCTGCATGCGAAGCGCCCAGAACCGGGCAACTGCCTTTCGAGCAGCGGGATATACCGGCTTGAACCGCCGCAAAATTCGTGTCACCGCGCGGTACCCTTCCCCTCCTGGAGTCCCTGGTGACCGACGCCCCCATACCCGCCCAGCCGAAGTTCCGTGGCGACGTGACTGTGGAGCTGGTGAAGGCGACCGCGTCCGACGCGGACGTGCTGTTCGCGTGCTCCCCGCCGACGCGGGGGTGTTCCGCTCCAGCCGACCGAGCGGGCGGCTCGGTACGTGTGCTCCCCGCCGACGCGGGGGTGTTCCGGCGGAGTGCCCTGTCCTTTCGCCTTTCAGCTGCGGCGTACGTACGGTGGGATCTGCCTCTGAACTACGTGGCGGGTTCGTACTCGACGGTCGAGTCGGCGCACGGTTCGGCGAGTTCGAGGAGGGCTACCCGCTCGGTCTCGTCCGCGCTGAGGTTCCAGCGGAGCTTCGTGGCGGTCCAGTCGACCAGGTACGTGCACGCGGCGGATTCGGCGGGCGGCATCCACGCGGCCGGGTCCTTGTCGGCCTTCGACCGGTTCGTCTTCGCGGTCACGGCGACCAGGGAGCGTTCGGATCCGAGGTCGTTGGCGTAGGCCTCGCGGCGTTCGGGGGTCCAGTCGTGGGCGCCGCTGTCCCAGGCTTCGGCGAGCGGGACCATGTGGTCGATGTCGAGCTTCTTCGCGTCGGTGACCTCGACCTCGTCGTAGTAGGACGTCCAGCTGCCGCCGCTGAGCGTGCACCGGTCACCCTGCTCGGGTGCGGTGACCGCTTCGGCGAGGAGGACTTCCTGGCGGGTCGGGCAGCCGTCGTCGTCCTCGTCGACCCAGTGCTTGAAGGAGTCGCGCTCGTACCCGGTGCGCTTCTCCTCGGCGACGGGGATCTTCCTGATGGCGTCCGCGAGGGCCAGGCCGCCCTCGTCCGGGGCTCCACCGGGCGCGCCGGACGGGGCGGTGGTGCCGGTGGCGGAGGGTTTGGGGTCGTCGGCCTCTACCGGTTCGGCTGAGCAGGCGGTCAGGGTGGCGGCGGTGAGCAGGGCGGCGGACAGGAAGCCGAGGCGGCGCAGCGACACGGGGTACTCCAGCGGGTTGGGGCTGATGCATGCTCATGCTCGCAGCTCAGAAGCGTCCCTGAGGTTGCGTCACTCGTTCGAGCCTCGGGTTCTAGCCATGTGGCGTGGCGGCTGCCGGGGCTTCGTCACCGGCATCGGCGTGGCGGGCAGTCGGGGCTGGAGGGCGGCATCGGGTGCGTGGGCGGGGTGCGGTGGAGCCTTCCGCACCGACGGGCAGTGATGTGGGTCACTCTGCTTCTTTGCTCTCATTGCGTGAATTCACGCTCTGGTGGGCTTCGTTGGAAAGTTCGCTGGTGGTGAGGTTGGCGTTCTGGTGGCGTGGGGTGGTTGTCGTTGCTGGATAGGCAGTCGGGAACATCTGTATGTCACCAGGGTTTCGCTCTGGGTGACATTCTTCGGGTTGCCACTGCACACCAGCGCGCTCGGGATCGTCGTTGTGGTGAAGGCGCACTCCGGCGCACTCCCGGGCACTCCAGCCGCTTGCCCGGACCTTTCCAGGAGAGGGGCCAACGTCTGTGACGACCCAACTCGTAGGTGCCCTGATGATCCTCGCCCCGGTGCCACAGGCCGTCCGTGCCGGCTCCAGGCCCGTGCTCCGGCGTCTCGTTGCCGCCGGTGCGCGTACCGGTGTCGGCGAGATGATCCGTCCCGAGCGGGGGCACGGCCGGTGACCCGAAGCCGCAGCCGGAAGACCCCCGCCGCGCCTGCCGTGACCGCAGCCGACCGCCCGGACCTCTCCTTCACCGCGTTCCACCAGATGAACCGGGCCAGCTACGTCCGCTACGCCGAGACCTACCTCCGCCACCGCCAGGA
>NZ_BMTW01000030.1 GCF_014649875.1 Streptomyces rubiginosohelvolus
GAGTCCTTCCTCGCTCTGGCCCGGGCGCTCGACGTGCCCGTCCCGTCCGTGGTGCTCGATGAACTCGCCGCCCTCTTGGCCCGGTTGGACCCCACCCCGCATCATGCGCTGCTGCACGGCGACCCGTGCCCCGGCAACGATCTGCGTACCAGCGACGGTGTCCGTTTCGTCGACTTCGAACGGGCCTCGCTCGGCAACGGGCTGGTCGAACTCGCCTACTTCCGCATCGGCTTCCCCACCTGCTGGTGCGCGATGTCGGTCGCCGCGGCCCCGCTCGCGGAGGTCGAGACCATCTACCGGGCCACCTGGCGCGGCCTTACCGGCCGAGATGTGCCGGGCGACCTCGCCGACGCGTGTGCAGGCTGGCTGATCCAGGGAGACGCTCTCGTCGAGCGGGCCCACCGCGGGACGGTCGACCAGTTCGCCCGGGTACCCACCGAGGACTTCCGGTGGGGCCGCGTCTCCGCCCGCGAGCGGCTCGTCCACCGCCTCGGCGTGGTCGCCGCCATGACCCGCGACCACGACCACCTGCACGCTGTGGGCCGCCTCAGCTCCACCCTGGCCGCACGTCTGTCGGCAGGCCCGCCGGCCTTGCGGCCGCTGCCCGCGCACGACACCCGCCCCTGGTTCCAGACCGATTCGTAGAGGCTCTGTCCCCTGCGGGCCCGGCGCCCGTTCCGTGTGCTGTCGGCCGGCCGGCGCCGAGCGGCTCCCCGGTGCCGGCCGGCCATGCGCGAGGCGCCGTCAGACGCGGTCGGCCGCGATGAGGACGTACTGGAAGGATCCGTCCCGGTAGGAGTTGATGAACGCGTCCTCGATCCCCGTGACCAGTGAGGACGTGGCCCGCAGCTCCCAGTAGGGCAGGGTGTCGGGGGTGAGGTCGATGACGGCCTGCGGCACGAGGCGGTTGTCGGCCATGGCCCGCAGGTACTCCCGGCGCGAGTGGATGTTGCACTCGAAGTGTGCGTTGATCTGCGAGACCCACTTCGACGGCTGGCCGTAGCGCGGGTTCCAGCAGCCGGTGATGGTCACATAGCGCCCGCCGACCTCCAGGACGCGGGAGTGCTCGGCGAAGAGGTCGTCCAGGTCCACGTACATGCTGGACTCGTTGTTCCACGAGGCCGCGGCGGAGCCGGTCGCGAAGGGGGTGGAGAGCATGTTGCAGACCGTGGCGCGGACGTGGTCGTCGATGCCCAGCTCCGCGGCGCGCCCATTGGCGAAGTCGGCCTGTTTGGCCGACAGGGTCACGCCTTCCACCGAGCAGCCGAAGCGCTGGTGCGCCATCACCATCGAGCCGCCGCGGCCGCAGCCCGCGTCCACCAGGGTGTCGTCGCGCCCGATGTCACCGAGATGCCCCAAGAGGAAGTCGGCCTGCGCCGACTCCAGCCGGTGGAGCTCGGCGATCAGCTTGTTCTCGCTCTCCCTGTCCTCCGGGTCGCCGAGCGCGGCGGTGTCGACCTCACCGATGCCGTAGTGGTGGTGGTAGAGGCCGTCCACGTCGCCGAGACGCAGGTTCACGGGCCGGGCCTCACCGTCCCAGTAGCGGGCGATGTCTCCCTGGTAGGGAGTCGCCGGGCCGGGAATGCGCAGTGCGGAGGGGGTGGGAGCGGTGGTGAGTTCGGCGCTGGTCACAGATGGTTCCTTCTCTCTTACCAGAAGTCGGGCAGGCTGTAGCGGTAGGTGTTGGACTGGTGCCAGTGGTGGTTGCCGTCCACCCAGGCGGCGACGCCCCGCAGGAAGCGCCCCACGGTCGGAACGGGACAGGCGGCGGCCAGTGCCGCGGCCTCGGTCTCGAAGTCGTGCATCAGCTCGTTGTGGATCTCGACCGACTTGAGGTAGGCGTCCTTGTCGGAAAGCCCCTCCCGTTCGGCGATCACGACGGGCAGGTTCAGGTGCCGGCCGGGAGCGTCGAGCTCCTTGGTGTACGAGTAGAGGTCGTTCACGATCGTCGTGGCGTTGGAGGCCAGGGCGATGACCTTCTGCAGGTCGGCCTGGGCGTGCAGGTCGGCGGGGAGTTCGTAGCCGCCGACCGTGTCGGTGATGGTGGGGCAGGGCCGGAAGTTGTTGAACTGGCGCATCGCCAGGTACTCCCAGACTTCCGGGACCTGATCCTGCTGGGCCCAGGCCGCTTCGGCGAGATACCCCAGGTGCAGGCGCGCCATGTCGTGGCGGAGCCGGTCCGCCTGGGAGGGCCCGGCCGCGCGGACGAAGTACTCCATGGCCGAGCGGTAGGCGCGCCGGGGGGCGTCCGCGTGGAGGGAGGCCGCCCAGCCCGGCTGGTACTCCCGCGCGGTGTACAGGGGGTCGAGCGCGGTGTGCGCGAGCAGGAGCCGCTCACCGAGGCCGACGGGTGACCCGCCGTGGTCCTCGCAGTAGCAGTCGTCCACAGCGTTCTCGGCGACCATGAGGCGGGTGGCGAGCATCAGGTGGTCGACGGTGGGCGCGTCCGGATGGCATCCGACCATGTAGCGTCCCACGGAGAAGCCGTCGAACTGCTCCTCCCACTCTTCGGGATACAGGGAGACCTCGTCCAGCGCCCAGGCCTTGATCCTGCGGCTGACCTCGTCGACGCGCCCCGGGTCGGGCTCGGGGACCGGGTGGTGGTAGAGGCCCGGAATCGGTCGGCCCTTCCCCGTGGCTGCCGACGCGGTGGGTTCCTCACGGGGAGTCAGCCGCAGACCAGCCGTGCCCAGACCGTGAGGCCCGCGCAGCAGCCGCTCCAGTCCGGCTCCCGACCCGGACGCTCCGGTCGCCCGTACTCCGGTCGCCGGGGGAGCGGTCGGCGGCAGGACGGTGGGTGACGGGCCGGAGGGGAGGCCGGCCGGCGCGGTCGGCAGTGTGTACGCGCCGGACGACGTGCCGACGGCGGTACCGGTCTCGCGGGCGTGAGCCGCGACCGCACCGAGTACGTCTGCCCCGAGGTGGGTGAGGGCCTCCGGCAGGCTCGACCGAGGAAGCGGCAGCTCGGGAACGGGCATGCGTGGCTCCTTCATGAGGGGGGCAGGTGTTCGACGGCGTCCGGGCGCGGGGACCCGGTCCACGGTGCTGCGCCGCGCCCACTACCTGGGCCAGTGGGCGATCTGCACGTTCTCCAGCACGCCGACCGCGTCCGGCACGAGAATGGCGGCGGAGTAGTAGGTGCTGACCAGGTAGGAGATGATCGCCTTCTCGTCGATGCCCATGAAGCGGACCGAGAGGCCCGGTTCGTACTCGTCCGGCAGGCCGGTCTGCCGGAGGCCGATGACACCCTGGTTCTCCTCGCCGGTACGCAGGGCGAGGATCGAGCTGGTCTTCTCCGGAGTGATGGGGATCTTGCCGCAGGGCAGGATCGGCACGCCGCGCCAGGCGGGGACCTGCTGGCCGCCGAGGTCGGTGTGGTCCGGGTAGAGGCCCCGTGCGTTGAACTCGCGTCCCATCGCCGCGATGGTCCGGGGGTGCGCGAGGAAGAACTTGGTGCCCCGGCGGCGGCAGAGCAGCTCGTCGAGGTCGTCCGGGGTCGGCGGGCCGGAGTGCGGCTGGATGCGCTGCTTGAAGTCGGCGTTGTGGAGCAGCCCGAACTCCCGGTTGTTGATCAGTTCGTGCTCCTGGCGCTCCCGCAGTGCCTCGATGGTGAGCCTGAGTTGTTCCTCGGTCTGGTTCATCGGGCCGTTGTAGAGGTCGGCGACCCGGGTATGGACCCGCAGAATCGTCTGAGCGACCGAGAGTTCGTACTCGCGCGGCTTCAGCTCGTAGTCGGCGAACGCTCCGGGCAGCTCATGTTCTCCGACGTGGCCGGCCGACATCGCGATTTCCGCCTCACCGCGGTGGTTCTGCCGTTGCCGCGAGCGCGCGGTGAACTCGGCCAGGTGGGACCGGAGTTCCGGCGAGGTGGACACGACGGCCGCGAAGTCCGTGCGGGAAAGGGTGAGCAGCGTGCCCGCGGTCTCGGCGGTGACGGTCTGGGTCCACCGGGCGTCATCGTCCAGCAGGACGTGCTCCCCGAAGTGGTCTCCGTCCGCCAGGGTGTCCAGAGTGACCTCGTCGCCGTAGTTGCCGAGGGAGGTCTGGCTGATCCGGCCGTGCGCCAGCAGGTGGAGCCGGTCCGCGGCCGCCCCCCGCTCGACCAGCGTTTCTCCCGCCCGGAAGTCACGCTGTACGCAGCGGTCGGCGATGGCGCTCAGCACATCGACGTCGTCGAAGTCCCGCAGCAGGGCCAGTTCGCCCAGCTCCTGGGGAATGACTCGGACGGTAGCACCGTCCTGGACGAACTCCACCCGCCCGTCGCCCACGGTGAAGGACAGCCGTCGGTTGACCCGGTAGGCACCACCCTTGGTCTCGACCCAGGGAAGCATCCTCAACAGCCACCGGGAGGTGATCTCCTGCATCTGCGGGGCGGACTTCGTCGTGCTGGCGAGGTTGCGGGCGGCGGCCGTCCCCAGGCTGGACTGCCGGGGCACGTCCAGCCGTGCCTCTGAACTCGAATCAACAGTCATCGGGCAAGGTCTCCTTGGGGGCGAGGACGCGCATCAGCGGACGCGACCGTTCGTCAGGATGAAAACCGCAAGAGGGTCGACAAGGAGGAGAACCCTCCAGGTCCAGCGGAACACTAAGGGCCCTTTCGCCCCTCGGACCAAGGAAATCCGCCGACATTCGCTCGATACGATGATCGCGCCCGCAGAGCGTTTGCCCCCGCACCGATGAATTTCAGTCGTGATCACGGGAGGGCGTCCTTGGCCGCCTTGCGGGGTCACCGTGCCCGCCGGCCTCGTATGCGCGACGGATTCGGCCAGCCGAGTCGGGGGCGCGGCGACAGGGACGTGCGGCGCGCGATAGGGCGGCCGTAAAAAGGGTAGCCACGCGCACGACGCCGGCCCTGGTGGGGATCCAGCGCTGGGGCCGACGTGCTCAGGGGCTCGTGGAGCACGGCCTCACTGGTGATGCCGGCGACGAGCTGCCCGACGCAGTCGAGAACCCCTCCGCCCACCGGTGCCGGAGCGATGACGACGCCGGGAGCGAGCATGACTGCGAGCACGATCGCCCCTGCCGTCGGCTTGACGCCAATGCTCGGCGGGCGCACAGCAGGTACCCCGGGATGTTGATCTCCAGAGCCTGCCGCATACCCTTTTGCACCCTGACGTCCGGGGCCGGGTGCTGACGCAGGTGGACGTGGCTCCGCCGCGCCGGGGGCACCAAGCCCGTCCCCCACCCCGTAGCGGGCCCGGACTCCGGACATTCGGGTACCGGGACCCCGGCGGGGCCTGCTCCAGACGGTGGGGTGAGGATGCGGGCCGCTCCGCGCGGCGCGAGGATCGGGAGTACGACGACGGCGCCCGGGACACCTGGACAAGGCGGTCCCCCGGCCTCCCCTCGCCGAGCGAGCAGCGGCGCAGGGGTTCTGGAGGTGGAAGAGATGCCGCGACCTTTGTGGGCCGGCGCCATCAGCTTCGGGCTGGTGACGATCCCGGTGAAGATCGTGTCCGCGACCGAGGACCATGACGTCCATTTCCACCGGGTGCACCTGGCGGACATGGGGCGGGTGCGGACGCGGAAGGTGTGCGAACTCGACGGCGAGGTCGTCTCCCAGGACGAGATCGGCAAGGGTTACGAGATCGCGAAGGACGAGACGGTCCCGGTGACGGACGAGGAGCTCGACCAGATGCCGCTGCCGACGGCGAAGGCGATCGAGATCGCCGCGTTCGTCGACGCCGGCACGATCGACCCGGTCCGCATCAGCGACTCCTACTACCTGGCCGCCGACGGACAGGTCGCCGCCAAGCCCTACACCCTGCTTCGCCGGGCCCTGGAGCGGTCCTCGAAGGTCGCGGTCGCCAAGTTCGCGTGGCACGGCCGCGAGCGCCTGGGTCTGCTGCGCATCCGCGAAGGAGCGATCGTGCTGCACACGATGAAGTGGCCCGACGAGGTCCGCGACCCGCAGGAACTGGCGCCGCGGGAGGTCGAGGTCGGCGAGGAGGAGATCGAGCAGGCCCTGCAACTGGCCGAGCGGATGACGATCGAGGACTTGTCCGGCTTCCACGACGAGTACCGCGAGGCCCTGGAGAACATCATCGCCGCGAAGTCCGAGGGCAAGCCCCTCCCCGCCCCGGCCGACGACGGGAAGCAGGAGAAGGGCGAGGTCGTGGATCTGATGGCCGCCCTCAACGCCTCCGTCAAGCAGGCCCAGGAATCCCGCGGTGAGGACGGCGAGGACGCCACCGTGCACGAGATGCGGCCGCCGAAGAAGACCACCCGGAAGACACCGGCGAAGAGGACAGCAGCGCCGAAGAAGTCCACGGCGTCGAAGAAGACGGCTAAGAAGGCAGCCGCGAAGAAGCGCAGTGCCTCCTGACCCTCCTCCTGCCGCCGCGGGTGCCGTGCTGCCGAGGATCGAGCCGATGCTCGCAACCCCCGGCCCGCTGCCGTCGGCGGGGGTGGAGGCCCGGTGGGCGTTCGAGGTGAAGCAGGACGGCCAGCGGGCGATGGTCTACCTGCCGGGCGACGGCACGGTCGTTCTGCGCGCTCGTTCGGGTACGGACATCACCACCGCCTACCCCGAACTCCCCCCTCTCGCCGACGCCCTCGGCGCGCGGAGCGCCGTGCTGGACGGGGAGATCGTGGCACTCGACGATCAGGGCCGGAGCGACTTCGAGCGCCTCCAGCAGAGGATGGGCCTTGTCAGCGCTCCCGCGAAGGCCGCACGGATGGCGGCCCGGGTGCCCGCGCACCTGATGCTCTTCGACGTCGTACACCTCGACGACCGGCTGCTGACCGGACTGCCGTACGCCGAGCGGCGGGAACTGCTCGAAGAACTCGGGCTGACCGGGCCCGCCTGGTCGACGCCTGCCGCGATCACCGGGCACGGGGCCGAGGCATGGAAGATGGCCGAGGACGCAGGACTCGAAGGGCTGATAGCGAAACGGCTCACCTCGCGATACGAGCCAGGGGTGCGCTCGAAGACCTGGGTGAAGACCAAGGTCCACCGCCTCGCGGACGTCGTGATCGGCGGGTGGGTCGCCGGACACGGGCGGCTGGCCGGCCTGCCCGGTGCGGTTCTGGTCGGCGAGCGACACGCCGGGCTGCTGCGCTACGCGGGCAGCGTCGGCACCGGCTGGAGCCGTACCGAACGCACCCGCCTCGCCGAACTCCTCCAGGCCGCGGCCACCGACACCTGCCCCTTCACCCACATCCCCCCGGTGGCCGGGGCGCGGTGGGTGCTCCCCCGGCTCGTCGGCGAGGTCCGCTACACCTCCCGCACCCGAGCCGGACGCCTGCGCCACCCCTCCTGGCACCGGCTCCGCCCCGACCTCCTGACCTGAGGCGCGGGGGCGGGCACCCCATGCGTGCTGCGGCCCGCAGACCATCCGTCTCGTGGCTGCTGTGACTGAGCACGGTAGGTGGCCCGGACGGACAACTCCGATGCTCCGCCGGACTGTGGCCCCGTTGCTGGCTCCGCCTGGCCTCTCGCGCCTCGACCGCGGGTCTGCGTCGGCTGAGGGATCAGCGCAGCAGCAGGGCGCCGGGCACCTCATCGTCGAAGATCTCGACCAGCCAGTCGAAGACCGTCGAACCCTTGCTGGAGCGAGCCGCGGCAAGCTCCTCAGCAACTCCGGGGCGGTTGGTGTGGTGGCAGCGCTCCAGGCGGATCTCCAGTTGACGGGCTGTCTCCGCATGCCCGAGGGCTCGCTGGGCGTAGGTGTGATCGTGCCACTCCACTGCGAAGTCATCGTCGTCCGGTGTGCCGAATCCGCCCCTCAGACAGTCGTTGAAGGAGTCGAGGTTGCGTCCGAAGTAGCCGCCAGGACCGTTGACCGCCTCGCCCATCACCAGCCAGAAGTCCTCCAGCGAGTGGATCCGCCTGCCATCCAGTACGTAGAGCATCGTCACGCCACGACGTTAGGCGATGTCCTGGCATCTGAGCATCGGAGTTGTCCATCCGGGCCGCCCGTCGCGCTCAGTCACAACTGCTCCGCTGGCTTAAATTCACGTGCCTTGAACTCGCATGTTCGAATTAATGTTCGATACAGTCGATGGAGAAGCAGTCGATTGGTGACACTTTGGGGGTTATGGGCGGAGGGTTCCATGCAGGATAGCGTTCCTCACCTGCATGTCAGCAGTGGATTTTCGGCCCGCTACGGTGCCTCGCACCCCCATGACCTCGTCGCGCGGGCGTCCGAGCGCGGGATCGCGGCGCTGGCGCTGACCGACCGCGACATGGTCACCGGTACGGTGCGCTTCGCGAAGGCCGCCACGGCCGCCGGGGTGAAGCCGCTGTTCGGCGTCGACCTCGGCATCGCCCCCCATGCGCCCTCAGCCGAGGCCCGCCGCCGTACCCCGGTGCGCGGCGGGGCCCACGTAGCCGAGGCACCGTTCCGGGCGACATTCCTGGCCCGGGACGCCGCCGGGTGGGCTCGGCTGTGCCGACTCGTGTCCTGCGCGCACGCCGAGGCCTTCGCCGCGGGTGCCCCGCCGGCGGCTTCGTGGGAGATGCTCGGCCGGTACGCGGGTGAGGGGCTGGTGGTGCTGCTCGGTCCGGTGTCGGAGCCGCTGCGGGCGCTCGCCGGTGGCCGCCCGGACATCGCCGAGCAGCTCCTCGCCCCGTGGCGCCAGGCCGTCGGTCGTGGGCTGCGGCTGGAGATCGTGTGCTGGGGCCTGTCCGGCACAGGCCCGGGGTCGGTCCGCCTGGCCGCGCACACCCTGGCGCTCGCCGACCGCCTCGGTATCCCCGCCGTTCTGACCAACGCCGTACGGTACGCCGACTCGGCCCAGCACCGGGTCGCGGACGTGCTGGACGCGGCCCGGCTGCTGCGGCCCGTCGACCGGCGGCGGCTGGACTGCGGGGAACGCTGGCTCAAGGACGGGCCGACGATGACCGAGATCGCCGAGCGGGTGGCAGCCGCGCACGGGGGCGGCCGGGCGCGCGCCCAGCGGCTGCTCGCCGACACCGTGGCCGTCGCGGAGGCGTGCGAGGTGGACCCGGTGAGGGATCTGGGGCTCGGTGTTCCGCACTTCCCCGAGCCTTCCGTCGTCGGTGCCGAGGCGGGGGCGGGCGGGGCGATGCGGCTGCTGCGGCAGCGGTGCGAGAGCGGCATGGCCGCCCGCGGCCTCGACCGGGACAGCCGGTCGATGGACCAGCTCGACTACGAGCTCGGCGTGATCGGCCGGCTCCACTACGAGCCGTACTTCCTCGCCGTGGCCCAGGTCGTCGCCGACGTACGGGACATGGGTATCCGGGTCGCCGCCCGCGGCTCCGGCGCCGGCTCCATGGTGAACCACAGCCTCTTCGTCGCCACCGCGAACCCGCTGGAGCACAACCTGCTGTTCGAGCGGTTCCTGTCCGAGCGGCGCTCGTCGCTGCCGGACATCGACATCGACGTGGAGTCCGCGCGGCGGCTGGAGGTGTACGACAGGATCATCGACCGCTTCGGGCGGGAGCGGGTCGCGGTCACCGGGATGCCCGAGACCTACCGGGCCCGGCATGCCCTGCGGGACACCGGCCTCGCGCTCGGGATCGCCCCGGCCACGGTGGACCGGATCGCGAAGTCGTTCCCGCACATCCGGGCGTGCGACATCCGCTCCGCTCTCTCAGAGCTGCCGGAGCTGCGGGAGCTCGCGGCCGAGGCCGGGCGGTACGGGCCGCTGTGGGAGCTCGCCGAGAGCCTTGACGCCCTGCCGCGCGGGATCGCGATGCACCCCTGCGGCGTGATCCTCTCCGACACCAGCCTGCTCGACCGGCTGCCCGTCCAGCCCACCCCCGGTGGCGAGTACCCGATGCTCCAGGCCGACAAGGAGGACGTCGAGGACCTGGGCCTGCTCAAGCTCGACGTCCTGGGGGTGCGGATGCAGTCGGCGATGGCGCACGCCGTCACCGAGATCCGCCGTACGACCGGCAGGGCGATCGACCTCGACAACCCCGATCACGTCCCGCTGGACGACCGGTTCGCCTTCGCTCTCATCCAGGCTTCGGACACGGTGGGGATGTTCCAGCTGGAGTCGCCCGGCCAGCAGGACCTGGTCGGCCGACTCCAGCCCCGTGATCCGCAGGACGTCATCGCCGACATCAGCCTGTTCCGCCCGGGCCCGGTGCAGGGCGGGATGCCCGCCCTCTACATCGCCGCCCGGCACGGCGCCGCCCCCACCTACCCACACCCGGACCTGGAACCGGTCCTGCGCGATACGTACGGGGTGACGATCTGGCACGAGCAGATCATCGACATCCTCGCCGTCATGACCGGTTGCGACCGCGCCCTCGGGGAAGTGGCCCGCCGCGCCCTCAGCGACAAGGAGCGGCTGCGGAAGGTCGAGGCGTGGTTCCGGCAGCAGGCGGGTGCCCGCGGGTACAGCCCGGCGGTGCTCGACGAGGTCTGGGACGTCGTCGCCTCGTTCGGCGCCTACGGGTTCTGCCGCGCGCACGCCGTCGCGTTCGCCGTGCCCGCGCTCCAGTCCGCCTGGCTCAAGGCCCACCACCCCGCCGCCCTCTACGCGGGGCTGCTGGAGCACGACCCGGGCATGTGGCCGGCCCGCGTCATCGTCGCCGACGCCCGCCGCCACGACGTCCCCGTCCTGTCCGTCGACATCAACACCTCCCAGGCCCAGTACGCGGTCGAGCGGACCGGATCGGGGTGGGGTGTGCGGATCTCCCTGTCCACGGTCCACGGCATCTCCGAGGACGAGGTCGCCCGAATCACCGCAGGCCAGCCCTACACCTCCCTCCAGGACTTCTACGCCCGCGCGCATCCCAAGCTCCCCACCGTCGAGCGCCTCATCAGCATCGGCGCCCTCGACCAGCTCCGGGGCGAGGCGTCCCGGCGGGACCTGCTGCTCCAGGCGACCGAACTCCACCGCCAGGCCCGCACGCGCCCCGGATCCGGGCAGCTGCCACTCGCCACCGCCCCACACACGGCCGGATCGTCCGGGCTGCGGGAGATGACCGCCCGCGAACGCCTCGACGCCGAGCTCGGCGTCCTCAAGATCGACGTCTCACGGCACCTCATGGAGGACCACCACCGGCTGCTCCGCGAGATCGGCGCCACCGACGCCAAGCACCTGCGGGCGATGCACCCCGGGCAGCGCGTCCTGGTCGCCGGTGTCCGCGCCTCCACCCAGACCCCGCCCATCGCCTCGGGCAAGCGCATCATCTTCGTCACGCTCGAAGACGGCAGCGGACTGGTCGATCTGGCGTTCTTCGAGGACTCCCACGAACAGTGCGCGCACACCGTCTTCCACCACGGCCTGCTGCTCGTCCGCGGCACCGTCGAAGCCCGCGGCCCCCGGCGCACCGTAGTCGGCGAGATGGCCTGGGACCTCGACGAACTCGCCACCGCCCGCGCCACCCACGGGCCCCAGGCAGTCCTCGACCTCCTGGGCCAGGCCCCCTCCCCCACACCGGCCCAGCCTGCGCCCGGGCGGACGATCCCCGACGGCACCGCGGGCGCCCGCCTGCACCCCTGGAGCGACCTCCAGCCCGCCGGAACCCGCTCGGCCGACCTCACCCGCTTCGGCCACCGAAGCCCCGGGAGCCCGGGATGAACACCACCAGCCGGACGCGGCCGCGGGCGATCCTGCGGATCCACTTCCACCCCGCCGAACGGACCGACGAGCTGTACGGGCAGCTGCTCGCCGTCGTCGACGGCATCAGCTCCCGCGTCGAACCCCTGCCCGCCGACTGGTCCGCGTACGTCGATCTCACCGGGGCCCTGACGTACTGGGGCCGCGACGCCGAGGGCGTGATCGCCGTCCTACGGCTGCGCCTGCTCGCGCTGCACGGCGTGCAGTGCTCCGCCGGCGCCGGGCCCACCCGCTCGATCGCGGCCATGGCCGCCGACGCCACACCGCCGGGCGCCGCCACCGTGGTCCGCGACGATCCGTACGGGATCGCCGCGTTCCTGCGTACGAAACCGGCCTCCGC
>NZ_BMTW01000031.1 GCF_014649875.1 Streptomyces rubiginosohelvolus
GCGGAGGCCGGTTTCGTACGCAGGAACGCGGCGATCCCGTACGGATCGTCGCGGACCACGGTGGCGGCGCCCGGCGGGGTGGCGTCGGCGGCCATCGCCGCGATCGAGCGGGTGGGCCCGGCGCCGGCGGAGCACTGCACGCCGTGCAGCGCGAGCAGGCACAGCCGTAGGACGGCGACCAGCCCCTCAACGTCGCGGCCCCAGTACGTCAGGGCCCCGGTGAGATCGACGTAGGCGGACCAGTCGGCGGGCAGGGGTTCGACGCGGGAGCTGATGCCGTCGACGACCGTGAGCAGCTGCCCGTACAGTTCCTCGGTCCGTTCGGCGGGGTGGAAGTGGATCCGCAGGATCGCGCGCGGCCGCGACCGGCTGGTGGTGTTCATCCGGTGCTCCCGGGGCTGCGGTGGCCGAAGCGGGTGAGGTCGGCCGACCGGGTTCCGGCGGGCTGGAGGTCGCTCCACGGGTGCAGCCGGGCTCCCGCGGTTCCATCGGGGATCGTCCGCCCGGCCACGGACGCGGGTTGGGCGGGTGTGGGGGAGGGGTCCTGGCCCAGGAGGTCGAGGACTGCCTGCGGCCCGTGGGTCGCGCGGGCGGTCGCGAGTTCGTCGAGGTCCCAGGCCATCTGGCCGACGACGGTGCGCCGGGGGCCGCGGGCTTCGACGGTGCCCCGGACCAGGAGTAGCCCGTGGTGGAAGACCGTGTGCGCGCACCGCTCGTGGGAGTCCTCGAAGAAGGCGAGGTCGACGAGACCGCTGCCGTCTTCGAGGGTGACGAAGATGATGCGCTTGCCGGAGGCGATGGGCGGGGTCTGTGTGGAGGCGCGGACGCCGGCGACCAGGACGCGTTGCCCGGGGTGCATCGCCTGCAGGTGCTTGGCGTCGGTCGCGCCGATCTCGCGCAGGAGGCGGTGGTGGTCTTCCATGAGGTGGCGCGTCACGTCGATCTTGAGGACGCCGAGCTCGGCGTCGAGGCGTTCGCGGGCGGTCATCTCCCGCAGCCCGGACGATCCGGCGGCGTGCGGGGTGGTGGCGAGCGGCAGCTGCCCGGCCCCCGGGCGGGTGCGGGTTTGGCGGTGGAGCTCGGTGGCCTGAAGCAGCAGGTCCCGCCGGGATGCCTCGCCCTTGACCCGGTCGAGGGCGCCGATGCTGATGAGGCGTTCGACGGTGGGGAGCTTGGGGTGGGCGCGGGCGTGGAAGTCCTGCAGCGAGGTGTAGGGCTGGCCCTCGGCGATACGGGCAACCTCTTCCTCGGAGATGCCGTGGACCGTGGACAGGGAGATCCGCACTCCCCACCCCGATCCGGTCCGCTCGACCGCGTACTGGGCCTGGGAGGCGTTGATGTCGACGGGCAGGACGGGCACGTCGTGGCGGCGGGCATCCGCGGCCAGGACGCGGGCAGGCCAGAGCCCCGGGTCGTGCTCCAGCAGTCCCGCGTACAGGGCGGCCGGGTGGTGGGCCTTCAGCCACGCCGACTGCACCGCGGGCACCGCGAACGCCACTGCGTGGGCCCGGCAGAACCCGTATGCCCCGAACTCCTTGATCACGTCCCAGACTTCGTCGATGACCTGCGGGGTGTAGCGGCCGCTCGCGGTCGCGGCCCGACGGAACCAGGTCTCGAAGGCGGGGAGCCGGTCGGGGTTGGCCAGGGCGCGGCGGGCGACGTCGCCGGCGGCCCGGTCGCAGCCCGTCATGCGGGCCAGGATCGCGATGATCTGCTCGTGCCAGATGACGACGCCGCCGGTGTCGTCGAGGATCGGGACGAGGTCGGGGTGGGGGTAGTGCGGGGTGCCGCCGTGGCGGGCGGCGATGAACCGTGCGGGCATACCCCCCGCGACCGGCCCCGGCCGGAACAGGCTGATGTCGGCGATGATGTCCTGCAGATGCCGCGGCTGAAGCCGGGAAATCAGGTCGAGCTGCCCGGAAGACTCGATTTGGAAGCAGCCCAGGCAATCTGCCGCGCGGATCAGCTCGAAGGTCTTCTGGTCGTTGAGGTCGACGTGGTCGGGGCTGTCGAGGTCGAGCTGCCGCCCGGTCGTGCGGCGGATCTCGGAGACGGCGTGCGCCATCGCCGACTGCATCCGCACACCGAGGACGTCCAACTTGAGCAGCCCGTACCCCTCCAGCTCGACGTCCTCCTTGTCGGCCTGGAGCATCGGGTAGCCGCCCGGGGTCGGCTGGACGGGCACCCGATCGAGCAGGGCGGTGCTGGAGAGGATGACGCCGCACGGGTGCATCGCGTACCCGCGGGGCAGAGCGTCGAGGCCCTCCGCGAGTTCCCACAGCAGCCCGTACTCGCCCGCCCGGGCGGCGAGGTCGCGCAGCTCGGGCAGCTCGGCGAGAGCGGAGCGGATGTCCCGGGCCCGGATGTGTGGGAAGGATTTCGCGACCTTGTCGATCTGCTGCGGTGGCATCCCCAGCGCCAGTCCCGTATCGCGGAGGGCGTGCCGGGCCCGGTAAGTCTCCGGCATCCCCGTCACCGCCACCCGGGATTTGCCGAACCGTTCGAAGATCCTGTCGTAGACCTCCAGTCGGCGGGCGGACTCCACGTCCAGGTCGATGTCCGGGAGGCTCGTGCGCCGCTCGGCCAGGAACCGCTCGAACAGCAGCCGGTGCTCCAGCGGGTTGGCCGTCGCGACGAACAGGCTGTGGTTCACCATCGACCCCGCGCCGGAGCCGCGCGCGGCGACGCGGATACCCATGGCCCGTACGTCCGCGACGACCTGTGCCACCGCGAGGAAGTAGCCCTCGTAGCCGAGCCGCCCGATCACCCCGAGCTCGTACGCCAGCTGCTGGGACGCCCGGGCGTCGCGGTCCAGGCCGCGGGCGGTCATCCCCGCCTCGCACCGCTGCCGTAGCAGCCGCATCGCGTCACCCGGTCCGGTGCCGGCGCCGACGGCCTGCGGCTCGGGGAAGTGCGGGCGGCCCATCCCGAGGTCACCGGCCGGGTCGACGCGGCAGCTGTCGGCGGTCGCGTCGGTTTCGGCGAGCAGTGCGACGGCCCGCTCCGGCCCTGCGCCGGCGGCTTCGGCGATCCGCCCGGCGATCCCGGCCATGGCGTCGGGGCCCTTGAGCCAGCGCTCCCCGCCGTCCAGGACCCGGCGGTCGATCGGGCGCAGCAGGCGGGCGGCGTCCAGGACGTCGGCGATCCGGTGCTGGCCGGGGTCGGCGTAGCGGACCGCGTGGGACACGACTACCGGCACCTGGTGCTCGTCGCCGAGCTGGAGGGTGCGGGCGGCCAGGCGCAGGGAACCGGGGCCGGTGCCCTGCCGGCCCAGCCACACCGCCTCCAGGCGCAGCCCCACCCCGGCGACCGCCCGCCACGGCTCCAGCAGACGCCCGGCGATGTCCGGACGCCCGGCCGACAGCGCCCGCACCGGCTCGGAGACCGGCCCGAGCATCACGATCACATCCTCACCCGACACGTGCTCCTCCAGAACCGTCCACCCGACTACCGGTACTCCGTCCAACGGCTGGGCGTGCGCGGCCGACACGATCCGGCACAGCCGCGCCCACCCCGCCCGATTTCGGGCCAGAAGGGTGACGCGGTGCTCCGCCTCGGCGACGTGGGCTCCGCCCCGTACCGGCGTTCGGCGGCGGGGTGTGGGGGAGGCGTCCGGGGCGTGCGGGGCGACGGCAAGATCGACGCCGAACAGGGGGCGCACCCCTGCCGCCGCAGCAGCGGTCGCGAAGCGAACAGTTCCAGCCACCGTGTCCCGGTCGGTCAGGGCAAGGGTTCCGATGCCGCGCTCGGCGGCACGCGCGACCAGTTCATGCGGGTGAGAGGCCCCGAACCGGGCGGAATACCCGCTCGCGACATGCAGCTGGACACCTCCGCCCATCACGCACCTCCGCCAGAAAACCCCCAAATCACCCTTAGCTCAATGTCTGAATAATACCGAACATTTATTCGAACATGCCAGGGGTCGAGATCCCGTCCCGCTCCTGACTGCGAGCTCTGCCCTCCCGGACCGCGCTGTCGGTGGGGGCGTCTAGGTTGATCCGCAAGATCGCTGGCGGATCTCGCCGGGGATATGCGGAACGCTTGTAGGAGGCTCGCCGTGCGCTGGTGGGACAGGAAGCCCGGGGAGAGGGCCCAGTGGATGCTGGAACCCTTGGTGGGGGTCGGGCCGTTGCGCTTCGGAATGAACCCAGACGAGGTGGCATCCGCCCTGGACGGAGCGGTTGCCTATGTCTCGCAGGGGCTGGGCGGAGGGATGGGCTGGGGCCGTTACACGGACTGGGGCGTAACCGCGGTCTACGGCAAGGACAACAATCTGGTCGCCGTAGCGGTCGACGCGATGGACGGGCCGCTGGTGCGCCTGGGAGACATCGACCTCATAGCTCGGCCGCCGTCGCAAGTGCGCGCGGAGCTTCAGCAGCTCGCCTGCCGGGAGAACGTCTCTGTGTGCGTGAACTGGAGCGGCGATCCTGAGATCGAGGCGTGGGGGATCTCTATGGGCGCGGCGCAGGAGCGGGGACTGACGGCGGAGGGTCCCGAGGGGGATGTGCAGCGGTTGGACACGATGGTCACCGAGGTGCTGCTGGTTGGTCCCGAGCTCGCGAAGAACCCGTTCGAGTCGGGGCCGGTCAGCCAGTGGCACGACGTCCGCGACGAGCCGCCGCACCCGGGGACATGGCCCGTCCGGGCTGAGCAGGAACGGCAGCGCTGGGACTGGACACCGCTGAAGAGCGTCGGTCCGCTCAGGTTCGGCATGAAGCCACAGGAAGTGGCTGCTGCTCTGGGCGAGGAACCGACGAGCCGTCATGGCCGGTATTCCTTCGGATCGCCATGGGAAGGCCTGGGCCAGTGGATCCTGACCGAGGACCGTTTCGACCACGTGGGCGTGAGCGCCCACTACGCCAGCGGCTTCAGCTGGCCCCCTGCTCTCGGCGCCGTCACCATTGACGGGCGGACCGGCCCGCAGGTCGAGTTCGCGGGCATCCAGCTGATCGGCAGGACCGTTACAACCGTGGACACCGCCCTGACCCACCACGTCGAGGAGCGCGATCTCGGCCTGGTGATCGGCTGTGGTGGCGATCTCGGGGTCGACGGCCTCAACATGTTCGTACGGTCCACCCGTGCCGGAGACCTCCTGGTGAGTGGGGCCCGGTTCTGCCAGGAAGAGTGGGAGGACCACGGCTGATCTGTGACGTGCCACAGTGCGCTGACCTGGCAAGACGCGCACATGGAAACTGGATTTCCCTGGGGATCTACACCAACCGGCGACTTGAGGTTTGTGATCGCGGGATCCCCTTGTACGTCCGGGCTGGCTCTGTTTACGTTGCAGCGCGGGGCCGTGGCCGGCGTCGGCCACGACATACCGCGCGGGCGCCACGCGGCGCTGGCGGCGGAGGTGCGGGCGCTACCGAAAGGCATTGGACTAACTAACCGTTCACCCGCTGAGGCGGTGAGGTGAGGGACCGTTTCGGCTGACCCGGGGCCCTACTGCTGTGGCGATTGGGCCTTTCAGGGTGCTGCACAGCACAACTCTGTTGCACGGGCAGCCCTGTTGGTCAAGCACCGGAACTCAGCCCCGGCCCCCCGGTCCCGGCGCTATCGTGGTACCGACGCCACTACGTGACTGCCCGGGAGGCCCCGATGACCGATCAGCCGACCCGTGCCGGGCATCAGCTTGATCCCACGGCCGTCGCCGGGCTCAAGGCGCGCGCCGAACGCACACGCTCTGACGCTGACCGGTACGCCGCCGTCCTAGAGGACATCGCTTCCAACGGCCTGCCCTCGGTAGAGGACTGTACGCCGTGGGAGGAGTTGCGCGAGGCCCAGCTCGTCCGCCTCGCAGCGCAGCGCCCGGCCGTCGCCTAATGGCCCGACAGCGCGCCCGCATCGCGTTCAGCGACGCCGCCGCGAAACAGGTGGAGGCCATTACCTCCGAGGCAGAGGTTCACGCCCTGGACCGCGCCCTGGTCGTCATCTCCGTGGACCCAGAGGCGGGGGAACTGCTGCCCGGCGAACCGGTCAACCCGAGGCTGCGTGAGTACACCGACACCGTCGAGCGCGTACGCCTCCTGTACTGGACCAGCAGCTTGGGCACCGTGATCGTTGTCGCCTACATCGAGGTCTAGGAGCACCTCAGGTGGTGTCGCCCTGCCACTCCCACCGGCCGGGGTCGTCGCGGGGTGCGTAGTCGGGCCGGCTGCCGGGCCCGTACGCCCCGTGAGGGCTGATCAGCAGCGCACCGTCGGCCCACTGGCGGGCGTGAAGTCGGTGACGTCCAGGAGCTGCCCGTCGAGTGGGATGAGGTTTGTGGTGACGAGCCCGTCGCCGGCCGGGGGAGACCGGGTGCAGCGTGGAGAACTGCTCGGCGGCCACCACCAGGGCTCGACCTTCGGGGCGGCCCCGCAGGAAAGGGGGCCGAGTGCACGAGTCCTTGCCCCCGAACACGCGGGCCTGCACATGGTCCGGCACACCACCCGCGTCACCGCCGCCACCCAACACCGCGACTCCGTCGTCCTGGAGCTGCACGAGCTCTCGAACAGGACAGCTGATGACAACCCACACCCTGCGCCGACTGCAGCGACTTGCCCTGTGCACATGCGCTGCACCCCTCTCGTCCACCAGCGCCGTGGCCCACCCCGCACCTGCCCGGAACTGCACCCCGGCCCGGCGGGGAACGGTTCCTGGCCGGCATACCGGGCCCCGAGCCCCGGAAGACCGTTGAGCGGTCGCTGCCCCGCCCGGAAGCACGCTGAGCTCAGGCCAACAGAGGGCAGCACTTTTCGTTCCGTGCAGGGTTGTCAGTCGCTTGAGTCGCTGACTGGTCAGCGACTCAAGCCGAGCGACTGGGCATTCCTTCGGTCGCTCCGTCACAAGAGGAAGAAACCGCAGCTCAGAAGCGCGTAGTACAGCGAGCAGCGACTGAAGCGACCAGACCTAGGCATATATCAAGACCTCCTGTGCGCGCGTGTGCGTCATATATAGAGAGCTTCAGTCGCTTGAGTCGCTGTCACTGCAGTGCCATGCCCCTGATCTGCTGCTTTCCGGAACACCGCGCGCAGCGACCGAAGCCCCCAGTCGCTGCGCATCTGTTTCAGTCGCTGGTCCAGTGGCACCCCCAGATAGCTCACTGACTGGAGACGCGCCCTTTCCGTCACGGCAGCGCCAGCAGCGCGCGCTAATTCGCTAAGGTGTGTTTGTTGTTCAGTCGCTTCGGTCGCTAAGAGGGGGTGCATATGCCTGCTGACCTGCGCATTTCCCCCAGCGACTCACGGGATGAAGGCTCGCTTCCTTCAGTCGCTGACGTGCCACTCGCTACGGCGAGGTGGTGCGCCCGCCAGGGGTGGCCGGTCCACCCCCTGGCTCCCGGCCGTAAGACTCCTGCGGCCAACTGTCAATCCTGTCGGCAGCCTGGCCACTCTCATGCGGGATGCGTCTGCCCTGCCGAGGGTCGCTGGTGCCATAGTTTTCACGCGGCAACGCTGGACCAGCGCCGTATCGACCGCTGGTGGGGTGGCAACCCCCAGTTCGGTACCGGTGTGGCCTGTGGCCCGGCAGGCCTCGTCGTGATCGACATCGACGCCCATGCGACGAAACCCCCCAGCCGCGACAGGATCCTGCCGGGTATCCCCATCAGCGACCAGGTCAACCTCACCGGTCTCACCAACGGCTTCCACACCATCGCCGTGCTTGCGGCCCTGCGCGACATGCCCAGCCCGGCAGAGGACGCGAACACACTGCGGGTACAGACACCGTCCGGAGGGCTCCACGTCTGGTACCGGGCAGGAGACAACCGACGGTGGCAGTGTTCCAGTGGCTCCAGTCCAGGGCGTGCTCTGGCATGGCAGGTAGATGTCCGGGCCCACGGTGGCTACATCGTCGCGCCCGGCACCACCACGACCGCCGGGACCTACACACCGCTGGGCACCGGGCGGCGTCCTGCCGTTCTCCCCGACTGGCTGGCCCAGGAACTCGAACGCACCGGCCACCTGCCCGCCCTGGACGTTCCAGCCCCCCGCGCAGTGCCCCCGAGAGCGCAGCAGGCCGTCATCGCTGCGGGCGGCGGCCGCAACCGCACCCACGACATCCTCGCCTCCGTGCTCGCGCCGGTCGAAGCCTGCGGCCAAGTCGCTGACGGAGCCGGGTTCTCCGACACGCTCAACCGCGCCGCCTACACCCTCGGCGGCCTCGTCGCCGCGAGCCGTCTCTCCCAGAAGGAAGCCGAGGACATCCTCCTGCAAACGGCGGCCGCCGCCCGCCCGGGGCAGGAACGCCGGGCCGAACAGATCATCCGCAGCGGCATGGCCGCCGGGCTCAAGCGCCCCCTGTACCCCGGGAGCGGCCGATGACATCCCCCGGCAACGACAACACGCTCTTCCAGTTCGACCCGCAACTCGTCGCCGCACAGATCCGACAACAAGCCCCCCTGCCACTGCCCGCCCAAGCCCTGGCTCCCCCCGTACCAGCTACCTCCGGGGAAGCGACTCAGCATGGGCTCCTGCCGGATACCCTCACCGACCGCGGAAACGCCAAGCTCTTCGTCAAGCTCTACGCCAACGACTACCGGCATGTCCCCGGCATGGGCTGGTACAGGTGGGACACCACCCGCTGGCAGATCGACGAGGACGACACCGTCGTCTGGGCTGCCGGCGACCTCGCCGAAAGCATCGCCTCGAACGATCCCCGCGGCCTCTACACCACCCAGGCCCTCCAGCAGCACCGACGCCGAGCGCTCTCCACCACCGGCATGAACGCCATGCTCACCCAGGCCAAATCAGCCCCAGGCATGGTCCTCAACGCCGCACGCCTCGACGCCGACGCCTACGCCCTGTGCACCCCCGACGGCATCGTCGATCTCCGCACCGGCCTGCTGAAGACCCCGGACCCGAACAAGGACTTCCACTCCCGCTCCACCTCCGTCGGCCCCCGCCCCAGTCCGACCCCACGATGGAACCGCTTCCTGACCGACACCTTCGGCGACGACGCCGAAGGCACCGAGATGATCGAGTTTCTTCAACTCCTCCTCGGCTACTCCGTCACCGGCGACGTCGGAGGACAAGTCCTGCCCTTCCTCTTCGGCTCAGGAAAGAACGGCAAGTCCGTCCTCCTCGACGTCCTCATGAAACTCCTCGGCGACTACGCGGACGCCGCCCCGCCCGGCTTCCTCATGGCCCGCCCCTACGAAGGGCACCCCACCGACCTAGCCGAGCTCCACGGACGGCGCGTCATCGTCTGCTCCGAGGTCAAGCACGGGGACAAGTTCGACGAGGCCAGGGTCAAGCTCCTCACCGGTGGAGACCGCATCAAGGCCCGCCGGATGCGCCAGGACTTCTTCAGCTTCCAGCCCACCCACAAGCTCTGGCTCCTGGGCAACCACCGCCCCGAGGTCGGCACCGGCGGATTCGCGTTCTGGCGCCGCATGCGCCTGATCCCCTTCACCCGCGTCGTCTCCGACGACCGCAAGATCGACAACCTCGCGGACATCCTCGTCACCGAAGAAGGCCCCGGGATCCTCGGCTGGCTCATCGACGGCGCCCGCCGCTACCTCGCCGGCAACAAAGACCTCACCGGCCCCGAACGCGTCCGCATCGCCACCACCGCATACGCCGAGACCGAGGACCACACAGGCCGCTTCTTCGAGGAATGCTGCACCCTCGGCCCCGAACTGAGGGCCGAACAGACCGGCCTCTACGCCGCCTACCGCACCTGGTGCCAGGAAGAAGGAGCCCCGGCCATGACCTCACGCGCCTTCGCCGCCCGCGCCCGAGAACTCGCCGGCCTGGCTTCCCCGAAAGAAATGATCCTGTCCAACCAGCGCAAGTACTACCCGGGCATCGGACTGCTCCCCGAGCAGGAGAGGCAGGCGAACGCATGAGCTCCCTGATCACCGAGGACGAGATCAGCCACGAGATCGAACTCGTCTGGCTCGAAGAAACCACCGACCTCGACTACGTCCGCCAGAGCCTGGACCGCCTGCCCACCCGCCGCGGGAAACCCCCCTACCACCGCGACGGCCGAATGATCGGCTACGCCCTGCTGAGCCCCCGAGCCAAAGCCTCCCGCTCCTCAGGAACCTTCCGCCGACGCGTCTTCTGGCTCCTCCCGCACGACCGCGACACCCAACCCCAAGGCCTCTACGCCACCGGCGCCCCCGCCGAAGCCGTCGACCCCCGCACCCTCGCAGCCGGTATCAAGGGCTTCAAAACCGAGCGATCCGAAGGGGGCCCGCCCTCCAGCGCCATGCAGGAACTCGGCATAACCCTCCCGCTCTGACACAGTCTGCATCCTCGGCAACGAGAGGCTCACCGCCGAAGCCCGAGCCGACCAGGACAGCGGCAAACTTGACCGCCTGGTCCATGTGCAGCGGGCACGAGGCCGCAGAACTTCACGGGGTACGTCGGTGGATCTCAGCTCAGTGATCATCGCTGTCGCAGGTGTCGCAGGAACCCTGGGAGGGGCGCTCCTCACCCAGCGCGGCTCCCAGCGAGCGAAGCGCCTGGAGATAGAACTCGTTCGAGACCATGAGGAGGCCCGCGAGGCCCGTTCGCTGCGACGCACCTGCTATGCGGAACTCAACCGGGATGCCCGGCAGTTCACCACCGCACTCAACCGCCACCTGCACGTCATGAGGGAGCGCGGCGTGGAGGAGGCCAACAGCGACGCACTCGAGGAAGCGAAGAACGCGCACCGCGATCGATACTCTGAAGCACAGATGATCGCCCCCGAAGAAGTACTCAGGCGAGCGAGCGTCGTCAACCAGGCCCTGAATAGGGTCTACGGGCAGGTCAAGCGCCTCGAACGCGGTGCTCCTGAACCAGGCGAAACGATGGAGACCGCGGCCCAGGCCCAGTACGAGGTCTGGGAGATGCTCCGGACTATGAGAACCGCTATGCGCCACGACCTCGGTATCTCGCACGAGGATTGAGAGCTGGTGTCGGCGTCCCGTCCCTATCTCCTGCAGGGATCAAGTAGGCAACCAGCTCCAGCAGAGGGCGGCGACGACCTGCGCCTGCAGTCCGGGTCTGAAGACAGTGCCGTCGTGTGCTGCCCCGAACAGCGGTGACGTCCGCTGGCTGTGTCCTCCAGGCGTCGCACAGCCTCATCGCCGCTTGCGGCGTCACGTGCCGTCGGTTGTCCGGCAAGCGATGCACACGGTTTCCTGCCCGTTCCTTCACCAGAGAGTCACAGGTCTCGATAGTCTCCCTGGACGCTCTATTCGCACCATTGAGGGGGGACTCCTCATGCATGTCCGTCATGCCCTGACCGCTGCCGCTACCGCTGCTTCGGTCCTCGCTCTCGGCCTCGCGGCCGCCGCCCCGGCCCAGGCTGCCGAGTACTCCTCGGCCCTGAAGATCAAGGGTGTCCAGTACGACGCTCCCGGCTCCGACTCCAACAAGTGCTCCGGCGGCAACACGAAGCACGAGTACCTGACGATCAAGAACTACTCGCGCACCGCGACCGTGAACCTCAGGGGCTACGTCGTCAAGGACGCCGTCGGCAACAAGTTCACCTTCCCGGCGACCCACAAGCTGCAGCCCGG
>NZ_BMTW01000032.1 GCF_014649875.1 Streptomyces rubiginosohelvolus
CCGCCGGCCCCCGCTGATCGACGAAGCCGCGTTCAACACCGTCGCGCTGCGCGATGCCGTCGACCCGATCGGCCAGATCACCGAGTCCCTCGCCCTTTTCCGCGCCCTGCGCCAGCTCACCGACCGGCAGCAGGACGTCATGGTGATGACCTACTTCCAGGGCATGAACGCCCCCGAGGCCGCCGCCGTACTCGGAATGACCAGCGCCACCGTCCGCTCAACGGTCCGTCACTCCCTGCGCCGCCTGCGGGAGATCCTCGGCCCCGACCGCGCCATGGAAGGACAGCGATGACCCCGCACATCGACGAATTCCTCTCCCGCGCCCGCCTCGTCTCCGCCCCCTACACCCAGGCCGACATCGACGCCGCCGAAGCCCGCGTCCTCGCCCGCCTCCACACCCCCACCCCGGCCCCCGACCCGGTGCCCGCGGTCACCGCCGTGGACGAGCCGACCTCCGCGGAGGCCGCCCAGAACCTCAAGAACCTCTGCGCGGCCGTCGTCACCCACACCACCGCGCTGCCCACCCTGTGCACCTTCCTCACCCCCCAACTCCCCGAACCCCCCGGCGCCCGGGTCCTGGGCTGCATCCTCCAGCTCGCCGAATCCGAGGAGAACGCCCGCTTCTGGTGGCAGTACGCCGCCGGAGCCGGCGACCCCGCCGCCTCCTACTGCCTCTACCTCCACCACCGTTCCCTCGGCGAACACGCCCCTGCCCGCTGGTGGCACGAGCAGACTGAACTCCTCCAGAACACCCCCTCCACCGACCACCCCCACACCCACAGCGAAGAGCCAGGAATCGAGACCGACGACGTCCCCGCCGCGGTCACCACCGCACTCCACGAGGTCTCCAGCACCGACGCGAGCCTGCTGCCCACCGCCCTGCGCATCCTCGGAGCCCTCAGAACCGGCCCCGCCCCCGTCCCGGCCACCGTCGGCGCCGTCATCGACTACGCCCCGGCCGCCGTCGGCTACGTCGACGACTTCGACCTCCCCCTGACCGACCCCGACTTCACCGATCACATCCGCACCCTCATCGCCACTGACACCACCCCCGCGCGCCGTCGTAACCGGCTCCAGCCACGCCCCAAGGCATCGAAGCCCCTCATCGCAGCCGCCCGCCGTCACCCCACCTGGGCGTGGGGGTGAGCCGACGCCCGTGCTCGTCCCCGGCGCCTACTGCCTCTCATGCCGCGGCGAGCGCTCCGGCGGCGGGGACCGAGGGCCGGTGAGTCCGGTCGTCGTGGCCGGCACGGGCCTCGACGGAGTGAACCGGCCCCGCTGCCCGTGACGGTGGGGGCCGCCGAGACGGTTGAGCGATCATGAAACGACCGATGATCTTCTCTGCCGCCCTGGCCGCCATGCTGGTTCCCGTGGCCTCTGTTCCCGCCGCGTCGGCCGAGCCGACGGCCGTGCGGGCGTACGTCGACACCCGGGCCAATGACTGCGCGGGGTCCGGCTCCGGCTGCCGCCCCGGGATTGTGGTCCACCACTGGCACCGCCGTGGCGCCCAGGCCCGTGGGGTGGGCTGGGTGTACGCCTCGCGGGAGGGTGTCCGGTCCGGTACGGCCCGCTGGCTGGTGAAGAAGCCCGGCGGGACGTGGAAGACGGGCGGCGGCTGGAAGCGTGCGAACCGTGTGGGCAGCTTCGTGGAGACCTCCTGGGGGCGGGGCGGGCACACCGGCCCGAAGTACCCGCGCAACACGAAGGTGTGCGTGGAGTTCCGGGGGTTGACGACGAAGGCGTGCGTCACGCTCAAGTGACCCTCGGCGGCCGGGGTCGGGCGGATTCGACTAGCCCCAGAATTCGAACACGGGTTCTAATTAGTGGATGGACCGCTTCCCCTTCCCCGACGACCTGATCGAAGCCCAGCGGGAGTGGCACGCCGCCTACCGCGCTCTCGCAGTACCCCGCCCCCGACATGCCACCGAGCTGCGCCGCCGCCTGCTCCTGCTGTCGGTCCGGATCGAGTGGCACCCGTTCTGGTCGACTCCGGCCGGGTGGTCCCCGGCGGCGCGGGTGGAGCTGCGCCGTATGACGGCCGGGGACCGGAGGACGGATGCGGCGTGAGGCGGGAGCCCCGCCCTCTCACCGCCAGGCAGGAAGCCGTCCTGGCGGTGATCCGGTCGTCGCTCGCGGAGCGCGGGCACGGGCCCACGGTGCGGGAGATCGGGGCCCGGGTTGGTCTCTCCAGCACCAGCTCGGTTGCCCATCAGCTCGGCCGGCTCGAAGCGCGGGGGCTGATCGTTCGGACCGGCCGGGACTGGAGTACGTGCGTCCTGGTCGAGGAGCCGCCCGCGCGGCGGCCGGGGCTGCGGAGCCGGGGACCCGGCGGAGGAGCGGACCGGTATGGACGACGACCTACTCCCTGACCTGGAGCGTCTGCGGACGCTGGAGACCTGGGCAGTCCTCTATCTGCAACGGGTCCGGGTGCGGATCGTGGCCGTCGAGCGGCAGCAGCGCCAGCCGGCCCTGACGCCCACGGCCGCGCCTGGGCAGCCCGCCGCCGGGCCGGGCCGTGCGCGGACGCCTGACTGGGGCATCACCAAGACCGGCGTTGGGACGTCTGCCGCTGAGGTCCACCAGGGCGACTGCTGGGCCACGGGCAGGACGCTGCGGCCGGTCACCGCGGAGCGCGCCCGCGCCGAGCTGGCCGGGGGCGCGCAGGCCTGCGCGGTGTGCCGCCCGGTGGAGGTGACGCTGGGTCGGATCACGGGTTCGGCGGTCAAGCTGGTGGCGGGGTGTGACGCGGCGGGGGTTCTGGTGCTGAGCGTGCAGGGCCTGGTCTCGCTGGCACCGTCCAAGCCTCTGGTGGCGGAACTGGACCAGCTCCAGCGCAAGCTGGACCAGGGCCCGGGCCTTGATGTCGCCCGCCGTGAGATGGGGCAGCGGGCGTTCCGGATCGCTGACTTCACCGAGCGGAGCCGCGGTGGCCCGACTTCGTGCCCGAAGCCAGGAAGCGGGGGGTGGGCAGCATGATGGGCTTCCTGCTGCTTACCGAGCATGAGGATTTCGGGGTGCTCAGCTTCTACTCCTGCCGGCCCGGCGCGTTCACCGAGGAGAGCGAGCGAGCCGGCGCGCTGCTGGCCTCCCAATCCGAGGTTGCCCTGTCCGCCGCCCGCACCCACGCCCAGATGGAACAGGCCCTCGCCTCACGCCATCAGATCGGCCAGGCGATGGGCATCCTCATGGCCCGCCACCACATCCCGGAGGACGAGGCGTTCAACGCGCTGCGCCGCTACTCGCAGGACAACAACATCAAGCTTCGCGAGGTCGCTCTGCTGGTGTGTGAGCAGGGGGCTCTGCCGCAGCGCTGACCCCGGGCGGGCCGGGCCCCGGCAGCGTTTCGTACACCGGGGGCCCTGGGCCGGGGCCACCCCCCCGGGGGGGAGCGCGAGATGGATTCTCGTCGTCAGCCCGCCGCGGGACCGGCCCAGCGCCTGGCCAGCCGGTGGAGCGTCGGTGGGTCAGTCCGTAACCCGGCCGGGCGGCTCGATGCCGGCTTCGCGTGCGACATCGTTTCCGGGCAATGCGAGGTTTGAGTTAGCTGCCGGGTTCGAGATCGGCGGTGGTGATCCGTTGGTGAGGCAGCTGCTGGTTGTCGTCGCGGGCCCGCAGGCTGTCGAGCATGAGGTCCAGAGCGCGATCGGCACTGCGCTGGCTGAGCTCGGTGTGCAGGCCGGGGATGGGCCGCAGCAGCAGAGCGATCAACAGGGCCAGGTCGCCGGTGCCGACGTCCGGGCGCATATCGCCGTCGGACTGGGCGCTGCGGACGAGCCGGTTGAGGATCTTCAGCAGGATGTGACGTAGCCGCTGGTTCTCGGGGTCTTCCTGAAGCTCGGCCCAGGTGCTGGCGAACCAGACCGACAGCCAAGTCGCCAACCGTAGTTCGGTTCTTGCCTGGTGGACGAATCGTGTCAGGGCTTGCCAGGCGTTGGCCTCTTCGTCCTCGGCCGTTCGGGCGATGGCCACTACGCGGTGAAACCCGTCCAGCGCCACCGCGCTGATCAGCGCCTGCCGGTCGGGGAAGCGGCGGTAAAGGGTGCCGGTGCTGACGCAGGCGCGGCGGGCCACCTCTTCCGTCGATACGTCGGGCCCTCGCTCGGCGAACAGTTCCCGGGCCGCCGCGATGATCTGTTCACGGTTGAGCCGGGCATCGGCTCGCAGATCCCGTCCGGAAGACGAAGGTGTCATCCCAGCACTATATCTGAGTGAGTATCCTCCTTATAATCTGGCTAAGTGGCGGATCTTCCTTCACTTAGGAGGGGCGGATGACTCTTGATGCGATGCTGCGTCGGATTGGGTACCGAGGCCGCATTACGCCTGACCTGGAGATGCTCTTCGCTCTGCACCGATGCTGGCGGCGCACGGTGCCGTACGAGAACCTCGACATCCAGCTCGGCCGACCGATCAGCCTCGACCCCGACGTGCTGTCCGACAAACTCATACGCCGCCGACGCGGCGGCTTCTGCTACGAACAGAACGCAGGCCTCGCCATGTTGCTGCGCCTGTCCGGGTTCGAGGTGTCGATGGTCGAGGGCGGCGTCATGCGCCAGGCTCATGGGAATGCGATGTGGGGCAATCACACTGCACTGATCATCGACCTGGACGGTCGGCAATGGGTTGCCGACGCCGGTATCGGAGACGGGTTCATGGAACCGCTCCACCTGCGCGAAGGCACCCAAAAGCAGGGAAGTTTCACCTACAGGCTGGAGCGACTGGACCCGCAGACCTGGCGCTTCCACCACCACCCGGGCGCGACCATCGCCTCCTACGACTTCCGTCTCCAGCCATGTGAGCCCGCCGATTTCGCCGCCCGCTCGCAGGAGCTCTCCACGGCTCCGGTATCGCCCTACGTCACCACGCTCATCACCGCCCGGCCCGTGGCGGGGCACACCTTGCTGCTCCTCTCACGGACGGTCCGGCAGTACAGCGCTGATGGCAGGAGCGCCCGGACCATCGAGGATGTGGGGGAGTTTGCC
This sequence comes from Streptomyces rubiginosohelvolus, assembly GCF_014649875.1. GTDB lineage: Bacteria > Actinomycetota > Actinomycetes > Streptomycetales > Streptomycetaceae > Streptomyces > Streptomyces rubiginosohelvolus. Next base: position 4,980 of record NZ_BMTW01000032.1, read on the forward strand.
GCGACGCTCCGGGAGAAGCTCCTCGTACCGCTCGAGGATCTCGGGCCGGACGGAGTTGGCCGGCTGTGGGAAAGGGCCCGCGCCCAGGACGACCTCTGGCGGACTCGTGCTCAGGAGAGTGGCTGACACTGGGATGCGGCCCCTTGAATCACCAGTAGATGTGGAGCTGGTTCCCCGGTGATGCCCGGTGCGACGGCCTTATCCGGTGGGGCGCCGAGCCGTATCAGGCCCTCTGCGTGGTCAGCCGGTGCGGCGAGCGGCCGGGAGAGACGTTCGTCGGCATGCTGCGTGCCCGGGCAGGCGCTGGGAGGAGTCGGCTCGGCAGCCGCAGGCGTGTCATGTTGCCGGGGAGGCGACCATCGAGCGGTACCAGATCAGTAGTTCTCGGCTGAGTGAACCGCCCCGGTTGCCAGTGGTGTTGGGGGCGGCGGGGCGGCTGAATCATGAGGCGACAAATGATTGGCTCCGTCGTTCTTGGCCGCCGGGCTGATCCCAGCGGCTGTAGTTTCCGCCTTGTAGAACATGGGATCTAACCGCGCGCTGCTCGGTGGCGTCGCTGCTGGGCTACCGGGTGAGCGCGCCGAGGTAGGCGTCCAGGGGCTGTACATACCCGGGGAGGCGTTCGCGGAGGCCTCACCAGCGGATGGCCGAATGTCCTCGGTAAGCTCAAAGGCGCCCCGAACGAGCAGATCGTCGGGGCCGGCGGAGATACCGCGCGTGACGACGTACGCCACGGGTCTCATCCGGCAGAGGCGGAACCGAGTGAGTCGGCGCACGGCTCGGTGAGCCGGAATCTTCTTGATGGCGTCCGCGATGGTGAGCCGCCCTCGTCCGGAGCTCAGCGGGGCGCCGGAGGGAGCAGTGCTGCCGGGGCGCGGAGGGTTTGGGGCCGCCAGCTTCCACCTGGTCCGTGCGTTGGATTCCACCTGGGTGCTATCGGCCGATCAGGGAACATTCGTCATATGACCGTGTCTTATCGTACTTTTCATATTTTTGTATGGCACTTCTTAGTCGATCAGGTGATCAGTACGACAATCATCTCGGCTTGAAGGAGCCTTCATGCGCATCCCCAGTTCCGTCCGCCCCCGCAGCGCCCGTACGGGGGCCAAGGTCGCCGTCGCCGTCGCGATCGCCGGCGCCACCCTGGCCGGAGCACCCGCCGCCTACGCCGCCCCCGGCGACAGCGGCAACATCGACGTCCGCTCGGTCAGCTGGCACTCCAGCCGCGGCGGGGTCGAGGTCTGCAAGTTCGTGCTGTCGGCGAGCAACTTCGAGTCGTTTCCCTCCGTCCCCTGGACGATCACCGAGCAGCCTCCGACCGTGCCGCCGGGCACCACCCTGATGGACAGACTTCCGCTCATCAACGGCAGTGCGCGCAGCGAGGCGTACCTGCTCCCGGAGGGCACCTACCAGCTGGTGTGGGTCGTGCCCGCGGGCCCGAAGCAGCGGAGCTTCAAGGTCGAGTGCGACCGCGGTAACCACGGCAGCAAGCCGCACAAACCGCAGCAGCCCATCGGAGGTGTCCCCGCGGGCGGCGGCGGTGTCCCGGACATGGAGCCTGTCAGCTCCGACAGCGACTCGAACGCCACAACCACCGGTGCCGTGCTGGCTGCTGGGGCGGCGGGCGCTGCGGGTCTGATCATGATGCGCCGGTCCGCACGTCGCCGTGCTCGTGGTGAGGCGTAGCTCTCGCTGCCGAGGACGACGGCGAGGGCCGACGCGCGCGTGCCGTCTCACGATGACGCTGAGCGTGACGTTCTCTTTGGTGGCCGGCATCGTCTGGGTGTCCTCGGACTCGTCCGAGGACACGGTGCCGGCCACCGCTGCCCGCGGAGGTGACTCCGTCGGCGGCGGGCGGGAGCCGTTCCGGCGGGCACCGCACAAACCAGATCAGCACGTGCCCGCCTCGCACGCGCCTCTGGTGCCGTCCCGGCCGCTCAAGGTCGCCATCCCAGCCATCTACATCGAGGCTGCGGTCACCGGGCTGGGCCTCGATGCGAAGGGCCGGCTGGGAGCCCCGCCGTTGAGTAAGCCCAAGCTGACGGGCTGGTACGAGAAGGGGCCCTCACCCGGTGAGGACGGAACGGCCCTGCTCGTGGGCCACCGCGACACAAGGACGGGCCCTGCCATCTTCCTCAACCTCAACGCACTGCGCCGGGGCGACAAGGTCAACGTGGTGCGCGCGGACCGCAAGACCGCAGTGTTCACGGTGGATGCGGTGAAGACGTACACGAAGGAAAAGTTCCCCGATGACAAGGTGTACGGGGAGACCGGGCGACCCGAACTGCGGCTGCTGACCTGCGGCGGCCGCTTCGACGAGAAGGCAGGCTACTCGGCGAACGTGGTGGTCTTCGCCCACCTCACCTCACTGAAGAAGACGGCCTGAACGCCGCGTTCAACGCCGGGCCGGTACCTCGGGGACAAGGGTACCGGCCCTGCCCCACGACAGACGGCCCCAGCATGCAGGTTCTGCACGGCCGGGGAATCGCTCTACTCCCAGTCGTTCGGCTCGACAGGGGCGCCGACTGATTCTGGCCGGGCCCCCCCAGCCCAGAGCCCTGCTGCTCCTGGCGCGTCGGGAATGATGGAGGCGCTCGACCGCACCGAGAATTCGCCGGCGCCGTCGGCCGGGCGGATCCTGTAGCGGGACCGCGGTGCACCAGGCCGGTGGGGAACCGCGAACGACCGGCGCACGCCTCTTCGGATGATGCGTCGAGCCACCCCCCCCATCCGGCACTCCCTATCCCCGCCCTGTGGCAAAGGGAGACCGAGACGGTGACGGCCCTCGTACGCTGAGAGCCATGCCCAGCCGTACCTGGGCGCCGCCCGCGCCCTACGAACTCACCCGCCCGCTCCGGGTGCTGCGGCGCGGCCGCGGGGACCCGGCCTGCCGGCAGGAGCCCGACGGGACCTGGTGGCGGTGCTCCCGCACCCCCAACGGTCCGGTCACCCTCCGGATCAGCGACCGCCCGGACACGACCGCCGGACGGCGCATCACCGGCACGGCATGGGGACCGGGCGCCGACTGGGCGCTGAAGCAGCTGCCGTCCCTGCTCGGCGCGGATGACAAGCCGGCCGAGTTCCGGCCCCGTCACCGGGTGGTGGCCGCAGCACTCCGTAAGCACGGCGGGCTGCGGCTCGCCCGCACCGAACTGGTGATGGAGGCTCTCGTCCCCAGCGTGCTGAACAGCGGATTACCACCGGCAGCGCCCACTACGCCTGGCGGTGCCTGCTGACCGGTACGGCGAAAAGCCCTCGGGCCCAGCACCGGAGGGGATGCGCATCGTGCCTTCGGCGGCCACGTGGCGGATGGTGCCCAGCTGGGAGTGGCACCGGGCCGGAGCCGACCGGTCCGCGCCGCCGCCATCCTCCGCGCCTGCTCATACGCCCCGCGTCTGGAAGAAGCCGCAGAGATGCGGCTGCCGGAGGCGATGGCCCGGGCATCGGCCCCTGGACCGCCGCCGAGACTCTGCAACGCGTCCTCAAAGCGCCCGACGCCCTGCCCCTGGGCTATCTCCACCTACCCGTCCAGATCGGCTACGCCCTCACCGGCGCCCGGGGCGGCACGGACGCACAGATGCTTCAGCTTCTGGAGCCGTACGCCGGGCAGCGCCACCGCGCGGCCCGGCTAATCCTGTTCAGCGGGCGGCTGCCCAACCGGCGGGCCCACCGCGCACCCCGCAGCCGCAGCACCCACCTGTAGCACCGCCGCCGCGACGTTCAGCCCCTCCTGACGAGTACACGCTTTCCCTTTCATTTCTTCACCGGGAAGTCACAGATCTCGATAGGCTCCTCGACGCTACATTCGCACCATTGAGGGGGGACTCCTCATGCATGTCCGTCATGCCCTGACCGCTGCCGCCACCGCCGCTTCGGTCCTCGCGCTTGGTCTCGCGGGCGCCGCTCCGGCCCAGGCCGCCGAGTACTCCTCGGCTCTGAAGATCAAGGGCGTCCAGTACGACGCTCCCGGCTCCGACTCCAACAAGTGCTCCGGCGGCAACACGAAGGACGAGTACCTGACGATCAAGAACTACTCGCGCACCGCGACCGTCAACCTCAGGGGCTACGTCGTCAAGGACGCCGTCGGCAACAAGTTCACCTTCCCGGCGACCCACAAGCTGCAGCCCGG
>NZ_BMTW01000033.1:0-476 GCF_014649875.1 Streptomyces rubiginosohelvolus
TCCTGGCGGTGGCGGAGGTAGGTCTCGGCGTAGCGGACGTAGCTGGCCCGGTTCATCTGGTGGAACGCGGTGAAGGACAGGTCCGGGTCCGGGCGGTCGGCTGCGGTCACGGCGGGCGCGGTCGGATTGTTCCGGCGTCGGTCTCGGGTCACCGGCCCTCTCCCCGCTCGGCACGGGTCATCTCGTTCACGCCGGCCCGCACACCGGCGGCGGCGAGGCGACGGAGCAGGGCGACGGCGTCCGCGCCGAAGACGCGGGCCGCCAAGGCGAGGATCAGCAGGTCACCTACGAGTTGGGTCGTCACAGACGTTGGCCCCTCTCCTGGAAAGGTCCGGGCAGCGGCTGGGAAGTGCCCGGGAGTGCGCCGGAGTGCGCTTTCACCACAACGACGAACCCGAACGCGCTGGTGTGCAGTGGCAACCCAAAGAATGTCACCCAGAGCGAAACCCTGGTGTCATACAGATGTTCCCGTCTGC
>NZ_BMTW01000033.1:507-6615 GCF_014649875.1 Streptomyces rubiginosohelvolus
TTATCCAGCAACGACAACCACCCCACGCCACTCGAACGCCAACCTCACCACCAGCACACCCTCCACCGAAGCGACCCGAAGCGTGAATTCGCGCAAAGACAGCAAACACCAGAAGTGACCCACATCACCACCAGTCGATGCCTGAGCGGCACCACCACGCCCAGCCGCGCTCCTGGAGATACTCCGAGCACCGCCCGCCTCGCCGTCCGGCCGGCGCCAGCCGTGCCGAAAGCCGCCGCAGCGAGGACAGCCGACGCAACGAAGTACGACTCGGGGACGCGACGGGATTCCGCTCACGAACGAATGACGCGGCATCAGCAGGCCTGCCGAGCTGCGACCATGAGCGCGCATCAGCCCCGACCTGCTGGAGTGTTCTCGTGTCGCTGCGCCGCCTCGGCTTCCTGTCCGCCGCCCTGCTCACCGCCACCGCCTGACCGCCTGCTCCGCCGAACCGGTGGAGGTCGACGGCCGCAAGCCCTCCGCCACCGGCACCACCACCGCCCCGTCCGGCGCGCCCGGTGGAGCTCCGGACAAGGGCGCGCTATCCCTCGCGGACGCCATCAGGAAGATCCCCGTCGCCGAGGAGAAGCGCACCGGGTACGAGCGCGACTCCTTCAAGCACTGGGTCGACGAGGACGACGACAGCTGCCCGACCCGCCAGGAAGTCCTCATCGCCGAAGCGGTCACCGCCCCGGAGCAGGGTGACCGGTGCACGCTCAGCGGCGGCCGCTGGCTCTCCTACTACGACGAGGCCGAGGTCACCGACGCTAAGCGCCTCGACATCGACCACATGGTCCCCCTCGCCGAAGCCTGGGACAGCGGCGCCCACGACTGGACGCCCGAACGCCGCGAGGCCTACGCCAACGACCTCGACGCCGAACGCTCCCTGGTCGCGGTCACAGCGAAAACCAACCGGTCGAAAGCCGACAGGGACCCGGCCCAGTGGATGCCGCCCGCCCAGTCCGCGACATGCACCTACCTGGTGGACTGACCGCCACGAAACTCCGCTGGAACCTGAGCGCGGACAAGACCGAGCAGGCGGCCCTCCTCGAACTCGCCGAACCGTGCGCCGAATCGACCGTCGAGTACGAGCCTGCGTCGTAGTACAAAGAAGCGCACAGTCCGGTGGGTAACGCGAGAGCGGAAGAGTCCCAGTCAGCAGGCGATCGCGCCCCGCGCCCGGGCCAGCACCATATCGGGAACGGCCCCGCGTCCTTTCAACGCCATCCGGGTTCCGCCGGAGCTGATCCGCTCAGCTCCGGCGGAACCCGGAAGAGAGGATCAGCGATCAAATCCCCTAAGTGGACCGCTTTTCCGTAGGAGTGCGCGTCCGCTCTCTCTACGTCGAACCCAGCTGACGCGAGGATGTTCAAAATCGTTTCGCGCATACAGGTTTGAACATTTTCGTAGTGACGGACCCTCTGAGGGAGGTTCGAGGGATCCACGCCGCTCGCGAGAATCTTCACGATTTCGGATGTGAATTCCTCACGAGTATTCCATTCTGCGAGAACACCACCATCAGCCAGAGGATCGACTCTGACGTTCACTCCGGACTCACCCTCTGAGGAATCTTCCCGATAAACGGGAAGTCCTGTCCACGCTAGTGCATCACGGGCTTTTCCCGCTAGTGCCGTGCGTCGACGCATGACATCAGGCGTGGCTTTTGGTGGCAGATCGAAATCGTGCTCGCTCATGTGCCCTCCCATACTTGCTGCTGGTCTGCGGATGACCGCATCAGGCGACCGACGCCCGCCTTTTTGACGTACTCTGCCAGGAGTTGCTTGGCTCCACTTTCGATGCGTCGAAGTAGGGGACCGACCAAGTGACGGGCGTGCCCGGCTTGAGGGCACCAGCCAACTCAGAGGCACAGGATGCGCACGGCTGGCGCTCTGAGTAGAGGGCTGTGATCTCGCTGGGGTCGATTTTCCTTGCTTTCAGCATTTGCAGGATCGTCGTTTCCGAGTGACCTGAGAAGCCGCTGCTCGCTACGACGAGGTCTCCGGTCTTCGGGTCGTTCCACCCCGGAACTCTGGCCACGGCGACATTATGATCAGCCCCATAGAATCCCGACTTCACCCTGAATTGATATGCCATTCGACTCAGGGTATCGCTGTTATAGCGGATCAGACCGCCGCATCCACCGGCGGCAGCAGCCAGGGGGCCGACCCGCTTGCTGCTGCGGGTACAAGCCTCAACGAACTCGCCCATCACTCGGGACCCGAGGCGGGCAACGACGTCATCGGCCAATGGCAGAGCTTTGAGTGCCTTGAGCGCGTCGAAGAAGCCAATCCCAGTCCGGGCCGCGGCGTCCGCAGCGGCGATAGCGTCCGCGATCGGACGGAGGACCTTGCCGGCGAACAGAGCGGCCACATCTACCGCTGCCCAGGCGCAGCCGCCCCAGCTTCCGTTCTGACCGCCGGGTGTGAGTTTCTGGGCGCAGCGGATCCAGCTGCCGAAGAGGATGTCGACGGGGTCGACGCCCTGCTGGTACTCCGCGATCGTGATGGTGTGGGTGACCTTGGTTTTCAGGGTGTCGGTTTTGGTCTCGCCCAGGTACAGCGTGTCGTTCGAGAAGCACGTGTTGTCGAAGACTTCGACGGCGCAGAGGTACAGGTCGAGTTCGGCTTTGTAGCTGATCTCCTGGGTCATGGTGCAGTCGCCCTTGTAGGCGATCTGGTCCCAGAAGCCGTCGCAGCCGTCGGTCTTGTTCAGGACCTTTGGCTTGCCGACCTGGTCGATCTTGTTGATGACGTAGAAGAGGCCGCCGATGGATCCGCCGGCTGCGTCCGGGACGGTGACAGGGTTCTGCTCGGCGGTGAGAGTCTGGGCGCGGGCCAGTAGTCCAGGTGAGCGACTGCGGGGATCTGGGAGCGCGGCCACCTCGGATCCAGAACGCTTCGAGCATGTAGGGCGAGAAACGTGCCCTGCACGCGGCAGCCCGGCGGCCACTGGGCCGTCAGGCAGACGCCAAGACATTCCTGATGGGGATACAGATCAAAAGTCGCGCTTATGGGTTGATCAGCTGAAGTGGGCTGGTGCGTGACTGGTCCTCCGTGAAGGATTCGTGATGAAACGTCATAGCAAGAGATTCGCGACCTTCCTTGATACCTACGCGTATGGCATCCATTGCTATTCACCCGGTGAATCTGACGTAGCATCAGTTATTGTTATCGACCGGCCGATTGCGGCCGGGTCCTTATGACCCCTTGGGAGAATACATGCGCAGCCGTTTCATCACTGAGCTTCTTCAGCGACCACTCCAAAGGGCCAGCGGCTCTATGCGGTTGACCGGTCTCTGATCTGCGGTCGTGCTCAGCCTTCGGGGATCCGGCCGTCACCCGATCGTGGCCGGTTTGAAGAAGCTCACTGTCGCCGCGTCCTGCGGCATCGCTCTGGCGATAGCCGTCCCTGCCGCAACCGCCGTTGCCGACCCTACCGGTGAGCCGATCGCAGTCAGCGAGGACTGAGTGGGGGTATCGACGGATCAACTGAGCCCGGAACAGCTCGCGGCATTCACCGATGAGCCGATTGCGGAATCCGCCGATGTTTCTGGCGACGAGGCCGAGGCCGGAGACATGGCCCGTGCCGGCGCCAAAACGAAATACCGGACGGCCCAGTACAAGCGAGGCAGTGCACTGATGTGGACCCGAGACACCGTGCACTTCGGCTACAACGGAAATAGGGTCACCTCGTCGAAGGCATGGCAGGAGAGCGGACACATCTTCCCGAACATTGCGAAGAACAACGGGATCAAGCGCTACCAAAACTCCGCGGCGACCCATAAATGGCGTGCCAAGAACACGATCGGCGCCGGGGTACCCACTCCGTGGGGTGACGTGAAGGCCTATTCGAAGGACTACACGCACTACTTCTCCGGCAGCAAGTCCGGCGCCTGGAGCTGGAAGGGTTAACAACTCGGCTCACCGACGTAACAAATTGCGGACGTAGCGCAATACGGAGTGTACCGACATGACAGGCGCGGGCGGCCGGGACGCACGATCTCGAGCATGCGCAGACTCTGACACACCCCTGCAGACCTCTCGGTCCCCGACCGCCCTGATCCTGGATGGTCTACCCAAGGATTGACGCCAGTCCCTAGCTGGCAGGCCACCAGAATTGGTCTGTACCTGTCGGGGCAGAAGAGCAACATGAGCGACAACACCATCTCGATCACAGTCGAACTGCACGACGGACCCCTGGATGGGCAAACCACCCCCTGTGCCACTCACGGATCAAGACCCGGTGGGTTGCGCTTCCCAACGAGGGCTGCACCTTCCCGGGCGGCAGCAGCATCTGTGCACCAGACGCCCACGGCCGCTGGGTATGGCAGGACGATCAGCCAGCAGATACCCCGTGACCCCGCATCCGCCCAGTTCCGGAAGCCTGCTCGGTGGCACTCAGCCGCGCTGCTGTACATAGACTGGGCCCAAGCTGCCCAGAAGAACCCGAAACACTGGCCACCTGATGTCCATGTCCGTACGACTGCTCGCCGCGCGGAGCGGACGTGGCGAGAGCCGTCCGATCTCAACCGTCGCCCGGGAGGTAGCGCATGAGCCGCAGCCGTCAGGCCGGCCTGCTGGCCCGGCACTTGGCCGAGGTCACCGACGTCGAGGTAGAGCTGTACTACGACACCGGCGCCCGGTGGATCGCGATGTGGGCGGACGGGCCCCTGCAGGAGGAGATGCGTGCCCATCTCGACACCGCCCTCGCTGGGCATCACTACGTCGACATGCGCGACCGCAAGATCGACTGCCACCGCTCGAATCTCGCAACGGGCCTGGGCCGCGCAGGCCATCGCCTCCCGTCGGGAGGGCACCCTGGGCCCTGCGATCGCCGATGGCGCGGCCCACCGCCGGTCGCTGGGTGTGGGGATGACCCGCCCGGGCGTCCAGGGCCCGACGCACACGCACGAGTATTACGCCCTATTGCGGCACGTCGATGACCTGTGCCGGAGGACCTCGTACCCGGAGCGGGCGAGCACGCCCGAGGACGAGCCGCTCGTCCAGCAACTGCTCGCAGCCGGTACCCGGGACCGCGCGAACACCGGCAGGCCGACCTTGAGCGAATACGATATGGCCACGGCGCTGCTCGCCGCCGAGCAGGCCCCCTGACGGGGACTGGCCGCCCAAGCTCGCCGTCGCCCGGACCCGGAGGAGAATCGGGCCCTGTTCACCACCCGTCGCGCTGACCGCGCGCTCTGCCGAGCTGGTGAGGGCTGACGACGCCGAGGCACAGGAGGACGGTTGTGTTTCACTCAGCCTCGCGGCAGATCCCCGGCAGCCTCATCCAGATACTGGAGCTCGGTGGAGTCGAGACCTGAGATCTCGGCGACCTCCTCGACCGGCTCTCCCTCGCGGACCGCGGCTACGGCTTCGAGCTCCACATCTGCACGCGCCGCGTCAGCGGCTGCCTCGGCGGTGCGCTGACGCTGGGCAGCCAACTCAACGGAGGAAATCTTGTCCATGGGCCTTATTTTTCCACAGGCGTGAGTTGGTCACGACCAGGGAGCCACTCAGAGATCCTCGGATCTGATGAACGCAGTGAACTCCCCTGTGCATGTCGGGGCATGACTTTCGGGCAGCGATGCCGCCTACCCTCGTTCTGTTCTTCGCTGGCTTGCAAGAGGGCCTCTGTGCTCCGGGCCCGGCATGACTGTGTCCGTGTCGAAGGCATGACCTGGGGGTGGAGTCACCGGGTTCGGGGGTGTTCGTCGGAGACGCTGATCAGAGGTCCGGCCACCGCCCGGTCCGGCGCATTGCCGGGCAGTTCGCGGGCGGCAGGTCTGCATAACGTGGATGCGCGAGCACGACACCCCGAGCCAAGGCCGGCACTCTCAACACCTCGGAGAGGCAAGAGAGGGCGGGAAACAAAGGCTGGTGGAGCGACTGCCCCGTCCCGGTGACCCCGACGCCGACAGACGGTGCACGCATGCCCCGGCCACTGTTGGGGCCGGGAGGGCAAGAACTGCTCGGGCGCCGCAAACCCGTCAGCTGTCGGCGCCCATCATTGATTATCCGTGGTAGGTGATGTAGCCGTCGCGGTCGTTGGCCTTCTTGGTGTACGAGTGGACGTCCGCGCGGGCGCCGGAGGGCTTGTACAGGTAGATGG
>NZ_BMTW01000034.1 GCF_014649875.1 Streptomyces rubiginosohelvolus
GGGCCGTCGGCAGTCGAGCCGACGCAGGACACGGTGGCCTCCCGAGCGCCTGCTGCGCCGCCTGCTGCGCCGTCGGCAGTGGAGCCGGCCAGGGCCCGGGCCGTACTCGCAGGTCCGGCGGCGGAGCCCGGAAGCACGACCCCCCACGCCCCAGCCCGTGTCTCTGCGGGTGCACCGCGCCCGCCGGCTGGGGTCGGGCCGATGTCACGGCGTCCGCCCGCGGGCCCTGCCCGCACAGCTGCCCCGGCCGTCGGGGCCGATCCGCGTTTCGAGAACGGTCCGCTCGCTGTCGTCGATGCCGTCGAGGGGCAGGTGCTGGCGTACTGTGTCGGCGGCCTGGTCCTGGACGTGCCGGCGAAGTCGCTTCCCGCGCTGGTGGAGTGGGCGCTGCGCGAGGCGCGGCTCGGTCAGCCGAAGTTGTCCGGCTCCGGTAAGGACGCCGACCCGCTGCTCGTTTTGACCGAGGCCGCGCTGGAGCGCTACGGCCTGCCTGTCGCTTTGACGGAGCAGGAGCGTCTGGCCGGCCGGATTCCGGAGGGCCATAAGGTCATCAAGCAGCTGACGCGCGCGAACTGGCAGCTGACCAAACGTGGGTTCGGGCCGTGGGGGCGGGTTTACCGCCCCGCGCAGGGTTCGGAGCGATCCTGCGTGCAGGTGTGTATCCCGTCGTGGGACGCGCTCGACACCCGGCACTGGGCCGGCGCTGCCCAGCTTGCGCCGGCTGATCTGGCCCGGCTGCTGGGTCTGTACGCGTCCCGGGTGATGACACCGCGCGGATCGACGGCCGTGACCGGCCTGGAACTGATGACCGCCCTGCACCCGCCGACCCGTGCCTCGCGGCCGGACGCGGCCGGGAAGCGGTATTCGGAGCACAACCCCGGGTCGCTGGGCAGGGACCCGGTGGACTGCGCGCCGTGCGAGGCCCCCGACGGGCACCCGCTCCTGGCCGGTCTGCCGCGCTTCCATCAGCGCACCCCGGCGGAGGTCCTGATGGAGGAGGCCTACGACTGGGCACGCCCGCTCACCGATACCGAGTGTCTTCACTCCCACCTGGTGGGCATCGATGTGAACATGGCCTTCGCCGCCGGCGCCAACGGTCTCACGGTCGGTCTCGGTGCGCCGGAGCACGTCCGGCAGCCCGTGTTCGACGCGAAGCTGCCCGGCTCCTGGCTGGTCGACCTGTCCCACGTCGACCTGTCCCGTGTGCGGGTGGCCAAGGACACCTGGGCGCAACTGGACGCGAGCCTGCTGCCAAGCCCGTTCACGCCCGGGGGCGAGCGCCCGACGGGCCCGGCCTGGTATGCGACACCCACCGTGGCGTACGCGGTGGAGCTCGGCTACGACGTCCACCCGGTCGAGGCGTACGTCCGCCGGGACAACGGCCGCTATCTGGACGCCTGGTACCAGCGGCTGCGTGATGCCTACCTCGCTACGATGGCCGACCTCGGCGTGCACGCCGACCTGCCGCCGCAGGAGTTCCTCGCGGCGATGGACGGCTACCGCCACCGTGACCCCCAGCTCGCGACCCTCGTGTCCGCGATCAAGGCGACCGTGAAGGGCGGCATCGGCAAGCTGCGTGAACGTCCCCGCGGCGAGGGCTGGAAACCCGGGCAGCCCTGGCGGGCCCTTGCCCGGCCCACCTGGCGCCCCGACATCCGTGCCGCGGTCATCTCCCGCACCCGGATCAACATGCACCGCAAGATCGTCAAGCATGCCGCGTTCACCGGCCAGTACCCGGTCGCGGTCCTCTCGGACTGCGCCGTCTACGCCTGCGACGGGCCCTCCCCACTGGACTTCCTGCCCTACCGGGACGGCAAGCCGCTGCCCGGCGGCTTCAAGCTCGGCATCAACCCAGGCCTGGTCAAGCACGAAGGCACCCAGAGCGTGCTGTGGGGCGAAGGTGTCCGCGAACAGTTCGACGCCCCCGGCCTGAACCTGGCCCGGTACATCAAGGACGGCACCGTCACCCACACCGACAACGGGGAGTAGCAGCCGATGAGCGGATTCGGCGACGGCCTGGACGCCGCGGTGCAGCAGGCGTTCACCCGCCCCCCGCCCAGGACCGCGCCCGCACAGATGCGTTACCTGGTCAGACAGCTCAAGAGCACCAGGGCGGTCGCCCGGATGCTGCGTGTGTCCCAGCGCACCGTGGAGCGGTACGTGAAGAACCAGATCAAAAAGCCCCGCCCGGACCTCGCCGCCCGTCTGGAGAACGAGGTCAGTAAACGGTGGCAGCCGCAGATCCGGGCCAGGGCCCGGCAGAAAGCCGCCACTACCAGCGGTATCGTCATCGACACCCGTGCCCGGATCGGCTACACCGCACCGGTCGGCACGACCGACGAAAACCGCATCCGGCACCTGACCGTGGCCCTGCCGCCCCGCTATGCTGCTCGTCTTTTCGACGCTCAGGAGCAAGGGGCTACCGAGCAGCGGTTGCGGGAGATCGCTGCCGAGGGACTCAGGGACGTGTACTTCCAGGACGACGGACGCCGCGCCGGATCCCTGGAGCGGGTCCGTTTCACGGACATCGAGCACGTCGAGTTCGGCCTCTGACCCGGCACAACCCGGCTACGACTGCCCACCCGACTCCACCCGACCCGACCTCACCCGACCTCACCCGACCCCACCTCACCCGGCCCCGTCGGTGCTTCCGGGGGTATCGGCCGGTTGTAGTGTGCACGCCTGCACGGTGACCACGGACCGCACCTGCCCGGCACTGCCCCCTGCAGGAGTCCGGGGACAGTCCTGGGCCTGGGACTTAATCCCTAGGAGGCTTTGGCACCTGGCTCACATACTGGCCCGATGAGCCCGATCTCCCCACGTCATCGGTTCCGGGACCCGCGCAGTACACGATGCGACTTCCTCGGGTCCATCCTCGTACGCTGCCCCAACTGCGACAAGACCGCACACGTCGGGACCGCGGAAGATCCGGCCGAAGTACGTGATCAGAACCTGTTCACACCCAGGCGCCTGGTCTGCCGGAACTGCGGGACGGCGAAGGATTCACGCCGTGGAGGCCTGGTCCTGCACCGAGACCCGTACGGGTCGGCCAGAGACCCGTACTTCGGCGTCCGGCTGTGGCTGCAGACCGAGACCCGACACGGCTGGGTATGGGCCTACAACCTGGAACACCTGGACCTGGTCAAGCGATTCGTGCAGGCATCCTTGCGTGAAGGGATCCCCTGGCACGACCACGGCCGGAAGATGACCGTGGTGGCACGTCTTCCTGCGTGGATGCAGCAGGCCAGGAACCGTGACGAGGTGCTACGGGCCATCGCCCGCATCCACGCCTCACTGCTCCGTACCTGACCCGGGAACAGGGAACGGTGGCCGCGCTGCACGCTCTCGCGACACCGGCGCCGCCCTTCCCCGTCGCTCCCGGCACCCCACCCCTCCGCCCCCGTACCGCTCTGCCGCACACCCCCGAACCGGGGCTCTCCCGGACCCGGTCCGCACGGTTCTGACGCAGGCTCTGGAGGCGATCGGCAGGGTGGACGAGGCGACCGTTCAGGTTATGCGGGAACGGCGCCCGCGGACATGAACGGGGAGTGCGGGCGGTGATGCCGAAGAAGGCGGAGGGCGGGGAGAGCACCGCGGACCTCCTGGCCTACCTCTTCGGCCCCGGCAACCACGAGGAGCACACCGACCCGCACCTCGTCGCGGCCTGGACTCCCGGCCTGCCCTGCCCGGCCCGCAACCCGGGCCGTATGACGCTCGCGGATCTCGCGCTCCTCCTGGACGCCCCGGTCGACGCCCTGCGCGGACCCCGCCCGGCCGAGCGCGTGTGGCACGTCTCCGTCCGCAACGAACCCGACGACCGGGTCCTGTCGGACCCCGAGTGGGCGACGGTCGCCGCCGAGATGGTGGCCGCCGCCGGCATCGCCCCTCACGGCGATACCCGGGCCTGCCGGTGGGTGGCGGTCCGTCACGCGGACGACCACATCCACCTGGTGGCGACCCTCGCCCGCCAGGACGGCCGCCACCCCCGCATCCGCGGCGACATCCCGAACATGCACACCGCTGTCCGCGCCTTCGAGACCGCCTGGGGGCTGGCACCTATGTCCCTGCTGGACCGGACCGCGCGCCGAGCCCCGGTCACGGGGGAGCGGGAGAAGGCCACCCGCCGCGGCCTTGCCGAGTCCGCCCGGGAGAGCCTCCAGCGCACCGTCCGCGAAGCCGCCGCCCTTGCCGCGGACGACGCCGATTTCCTGACCCGGCTGCGCGACGCGGGTGTGCGGGTGCGGGAGCACCACGACGGCAACGGCGCCCTGGACGGGTACGCGGTCGCGTTGCCCGGCGACCGCGCCGACCGCGGCAGCAGGCCTGTCTGGTTCTCCGGTAGGACCCTCGCCTACGACCTCTCCCTGCCCCGGATCCGTGAACGCTTCCACCCCATGATCGCGCCCGCTGATCTCGCCCGCGCGCACACCCGGATCCGCGAAGCCGCGACCCTCCTCGCCCGCGCGGGCCGTGCCGAGGGCGCCGGTGACGTCGCCGCCCTCGGCGACCTCCTGGTGGCGGCTGCCGCGACGTCCCCGACCGTCGTACGCGACCAGGTTCGTGCGGCGGCGGCCGCGTTCGAGCAGGCCTCCCGGACCCCCGGCACCCGCACCCTCCACGGCACCGCCCGCGCCCACTTCAAAGCCTCCGCCCGAGCCCTGGAACACGCGCCGAGAACAGCCCGTGGCGGCGGCGCACCCGCGGTCCTGAACCTCCTCATCGCGCTCGTCGAAGCCGTCGAGGCCGCCACCGCCTGGCACCGCGCCCAGCACCACCACGCCCAGACCCGGGCCGCCGCCCAGGCCGCCGCCCTGCTCCGCGAAGCCGCCACCCTCACCGGAACACCACCACCCACCCGACCGTCCCGCGCCTCCCGGAGCGTGCCGCGCACCGTACGGGTGACACCCGCCCCGACGCGTGGCCCCGCCGCGGCTCCGCCCGTTACCGGTGTACCGCCCCGACCGAACCCGAACCCGGGCCCGGGGCGTTCGCGCTGACCGTACGAAGGAGCCTCCACCATGACCACGCCCGCCGCCCCGCCCGGTGAGCCGTTGTCCGAAGCCCTCTCCGAGGCGGCGCAGGCCGCGGCGATGTCGGTGCGGCTGATCCTCACGATCGCGGACGCGGTCCGCCGCGCCGCCCAGAAACACCACCAGGGCAAGGAGAAGGAACTCGGCCCGGACGCGGAGGAACTCGCCGGGGGCTGGTCGGCCGAGCAGCTGCGCACCGTCCTGCCCGAGGGAGCTCTGAACGGTCTGATGGCCGGTGCGGACTGGCCGCTGATGGCCCGCCACCTCACCTCGCTCCAGCAGGCCGGCGTCGACCTCACCACGTTCCTGCCGAACCTGGGCCGCATGGCCTCCGCCGTCGAGCAGGCCGTCGCCCGCAACACCGCCCGCATCCAGGCGGAGGGCACCGACCGGTGGGCCGACCTCCTGCGCCGGACCATGCCCGCAGGCCTGGTCCGGGACGCGATCCTCGCCTCCCCGGCCTGGCCGGACATCGCCTCCAGGATGGGCCGCCTCCACGAGCAGGGCGTCGACGTCGCCCGGATCCTGACCGACGCCCACGCCGCCGGCCTCGGCGTCGACCAGGCCGTCGCCACCGCCACCGCCCGGACCTCCCCCCGAGCCCCGGCGCCCGCCCCCTCGCCGACCGCCCCAACTCCGGCGCCCGAGCCCGCCGTACGGCCTGAGTCCGTCGTACGGACCGCGCCCTCGCGCGCGCCCGCGACGGCTCCGGCCCCCGCCGTACGGCCCGCACCCGCGGCCGCCCCGGCTCCGGCGGCCGCCGTACGGTCCGAGCCCGCGCCGGCTCCGGCTTCGGCGCCCGATCCGTGGGCCGTCCGACCTGTCCCGCCGGTGAGTACGGACGCGAGGCGGGCCTGGGGCCCGTTGACCGAGGGTTTGAAGATTCCCCGCGATCTCGATCTCGCCGACCGTGTCCGCGCTCTGGACCAGCTCGGTATCAGCACCGGCGCTCACCGACTCCTGGTGGGCCGGGTCAACGAGGCCCTGCCCGAGCGGGACGCCGCGCTCCTGGTGAGCTCCCGCCCCTGGCCGCTGCTCGCGCACCGCATGCACACCATGGCCCAGGCGGGCGAGCCCTTCACCGCACACCTGGCCCGCATCGCCCCCGACACCGCGGCCTGGCGCACCGGCCCGCCCGCCGACACGGCGAAGCGTCTGCTCCTCGCCGCTCACGGCGCCCTCACCACACCGCTGGACGCGCCCCTGCCCACCGGGCCCCGCGTCTCCGCCTCGGCGGCCCGCTCCCGCTCCACCACCACCGGCCCCGACACCGCCGCGGACCAGCAGCCGGCCCCCGCCGAGCCCGCCGCCCGCGCGCACCACCGGCAGACCGCCCCCGCACCGAGGCAGGGGCGCGGACGGTAGAACCAGGGCCGGGGAACTAAGCGGGAGATGGGATCGCGCCGTGCCGGGCGCGGGCAACAGGCCGTCACCAGATGCCCAGCGAGGGACGCTCATACCTATGAGCCCCAACTTCTCCGGCGAGGAGGCTG
>NZ_BMTW01000035.1 GCF_014649875.1 Streptomyces rubiginosohelvolus
CCGATGGCGCCGCGGACCAGGTCGTCCCACATGAACCAGAAGCGGTCCTGCCCGGGCGTACCGAACAGGTACAGGATGAGGTCCTGGTCCAGGGTGATACGCCCGAAGTCCATGGCCACCGTCGTGGTGGTCTTGTCCCCGGTGTGGGTCAGATCGTCGATGCCCGCCGAGGCGGACGTCATCACGGCTTCGGTGCGCAGCGGGTTGATCTCCGAGACGGCACCGACAAACGTGGTCTTACCCACGCCGAAGCCCCCTGCCACCACGATCTTCGCCGAGGTAGTGGAGCGGGCCGCTCCGCCGCTAGAGCTTGCGAAGTCCACTGAGCACCCTTTCGAGCAGTGTCACATCTGGCTGGCCGCCGGCGGCCTCGTCGCCGCCGGGCTGATGGATGGCGACGAGTCCGGCCTCGGCCAGGTCGGCGACGAGGATCCGGGCAACGCCGAGGGGGATCGAGAGAAGGGCCGAGATCTCGGCGACCGACTTGATCTCGATGCAGAGCCGGCAGATCCGCTGGTGCTCGGGCAACTGCCCTTGCAGCCGGGCCGGATCGGCCGTAGTGCTGACCAGCGCCTCGATGGCGAGCTGGTAACGCGGTCGGGTCCGGCCGCCGGTCATGGCGTACGGACGGACCAGCGGGTTGTGCGCGGCGGGCTTGGCGGGCTCGGGAGCCCGGCGCTGCTGCACCGGCTGGATGCGCGGCTGCTGCGGCGAGTCGTACCGCTGCTGCGGTTGCTGCGGCCACCCCGGACCCGGCTGCTGCTGGGGCCACTCGGGCCCCGGGCCGCCGGGAGCACCCTGCTGCTGGTGCTCCTGCTGCTGATATGGCTGATACTGCCCGGGTCCCTGACCACCGGGTGCGGCGGGGAAGCCGAAACGGTTGTCACCGTGCTCACCCGGAACCCTCTGGTCACCGTTGTATGAGTGCCCGCCTGTGGGTGTTGCCACGTTTCCTCCTCCGACTGCCGGTCGCCGATCCCAGTGGGGCCGCGCCACCGCACTTTATGGTGCGGTGGCGAGAAACGCACTGTCTGTCTACTAGTTAAGAAGACTTCCCTGAAGTTCGGCGCGGAGGTCCGGAGTCAGGACACTGCCCGCGCGGTCCACCAGAAGGGCCATTTCGTACCCAACCAGACCGATATCGGCGTCCGGGTGGGCCAGAACGGCGAGCGAGGATCCGTCCGAGATGGACATGATGAAGAGGAATCCCCGCTCCATCTCCACAACGGTCTGATTCACGGCGCCGCCCTCGAAGATCCGCGAGGCGCCCGCGGTCAGCGACGTCAGACCGGAGGCGACGGCCGCCAGCTGGTCGGCGCGGTCGCGCGGGAAACCTTCGGACATCGCCAGCAGGAGTCCGTCGGCGGAGACCACCACCGTGTGCGACACCCCGGGGGTGTTGTCCACGAAATTGGTGATCAACCAGTTGAGATTCTGCGCCGCCTGGCTCATCGGGCTCACACTAACGCTCCTGGTTGTAGGTGGTACTGGTGTCCGACCCCGCGCTGCGTCCCCGCTGGATCCCCCGCCGCAGGTTGCTCAACCTGCCGCGGACGTCCTCGGGAGCGCGGGAGACCTGTGGGCCGCCCTGCTGGGTCTGCTCCGCCGTGCCCTCGACCAGGTTGGCCTTGGGTACGCGCCGGGGGAGACCGGAGGGGGTGATTCCGCCCGCCTTCGGCTCACGGAGCTTCTCGGCCCGCTCCCAGCGCTCGTCGTTCGTCGAGCGCCAGTCGTCGGAGCCGTCCCCGTCCGTCTGCGGGTCCTGCCGCTGTTCCTGCTGCGGGAGGGGCCGCGGGGCCGGAGCGGGCTGGTCGTTGCCGCGGCCGCCGGGGCCGGGCTGCCAGTGCTGCTGACCGCCGCGGCGCGGCAGACCGGCTTCGGTCAGCTCGTGACCGGCGTTCGGGGTGGGTCCCGGACGGTCGAAGCCTACGCGCTCCGAAGGCTCCGCGGGCGTGCTCGGAACAGATTCCGGTTCGGCCGGAGCGATCGGCTCATAACCATTCTGGAAACCGTTCTGAACAGGCCAATCATCCTGGTGGGACTGGTCCGCCGAGGCCGGGTACGCGTCGGAGTACTGACCCTGCCGGGCGTCCGGAAGGGCATATGCCGATTCCGTGTAGCCGTCGTAGCCGTCCTGCTGGTCCTGCTGCGGGTAGCCGTCCCCGGCGCCGTACTGCTGCTGCTCGTACGACCCCTGGTACTGCTGCTGCTGCGGCTGCTGCCCGTACTGGTCCTGACCGTACTGCTCTTCGGCGTAGCCCTGCTGCTGCGGCTGCTGCTGGTCGCCGTACGGGGCGCCGGCGTAGGGCTCCGGTGCGTAGCCCCGCTGTTCCCGGGTGTTGTCCGCGAAGGGGCCGCCGACGCCTGTCTGGGCCTCCAGGGCCGCCCGGCGCTCCTCGCGCATCAGCGAACGGTTGACCGGGTCCAGCTGACCCGGGTCCGCCGGCGTCTCATAGCGCGAGTCGTCGAAGCCGAGCTCCGCCGCCGTGCGCATCGGGGCCTGCTGCGGTGCCGGATCGAAGGCCGACTGCTGCTGCTCGGGGATGATCGAGGAGACGGTGAAGTCGTCGTGGCCGCCCTGCTGCTCGCCACCGCCACCGTGGGTGATGGCGTCCGGCAGCATGACCAGCGAGGTGGTCCCGGCCTGTTCGCCCGAGGGGCGCAGCTGGACCCGGATGCCGTGCCGGTCGGCCAGCCGGCCGACCACGAACAGGCCCATGCGCTGGGACACCGCGGCGTCCACGGTCGGCGGGTTGGCCAGCTTGTGGTTGATGTCGGCGAAGTCCTCGGCGGTGAGGCCGATGCCCTTGTCGTGGATCTCGACCATGACCCGGCCGTCGGGCAGCCGGGTCGCGGTGACCTTGACCTTGGTCTGCGGCGAGGAGAACGTGGTGGCGTTCTCCAGCAGCTCGGCGAGCAGGTGCACGAGGTCGGTCACGGCGCGGCCGTGGATCTCGGCCTCGGGGACGCCGGAGAGCTCGATGCGTTCGTAGGACTCCACCTCGGACGAGGCGGCCCGCAGGACGTCCACCAGCGGCACCGGCTGGTCCCAGCGGCGGCCCGGCTCCTCGCCCGCGAGGACGAGGAGGTTCTCGCCGTTGCGGCGCATACGGGTCGCCAGGTGGTCCAGCTTGAAGAGGCTCTCCAGCTGGTCCGGGTCGGCCTCGTTGTTCTCCAGGTCGGTGATCAGGGTCAGCTGGCCCTCGATGAGCGACTGGTTGCGGCGCGAGAGGTTCGTGAAGATCGCGTTGACGTTGCCCCGCAGCATGGCCTGCTCGGCGGCGAGCCGGACGGCCTCGCGGTGCACCTGGTCGAAGGCGCGGGCGACCTCGCCGATCTCGTCCTGCGTGGTGATCGGGATCGGCTGCACGCGGGTGTCGACCCGGCCCGGGTCGGTACGCGAGAGCTGGTCGACGAGGGAGGGCAGGCGCTGCTCGGCGATGCCGAAGGCGGCGGTACGCAGCTGGCGCATCGAGCGGCTCATCTGGCGGGCCATGAGCCCGGCCAGGATGAACGCGGCCAGCAGCGCGATGACGACGATGAGGCCGTTGATGATGGCGTCGGTCTTGGCGTCGGAGGAGATGTTCGCCGCCTCGTCCACCGCCTTGGTGACCAGCTCGTCCTCGACGGTGGCGTACCCCTCGAACTTCGCGGTCGCCGCGGCCATCCAGGTCTCGGGCGTGATGCCCTTCTTCGCCAGCTCCGAGGGCTCCTGCCCCTTGCCGATCTCCTGGGCCATGCCGTCGAAGACCGAGCCGTCGATGCTCGGCGGCGCCACGAAGGGCTCGCCCGCGGCATCGGCCTGTTCCTTGGCGGCCTTCAGCTGCTTGGCGCCCTCGGCGGCCTTGCCGGCCATGACCTGCTTGAGGCGGTCGACGTCGGCCTGGGTACCACCGGAGTTGAACTCGCCGAGCGCGATCTGCTCCAGGTAGTTGTACGAGCCGAAAGCCTTGACCTGGGCGTCGTACGTGGCGGGCTTCTTGCTCGGGCGCACCAGGAGGTGCATGCCGATCGAGCGCTGAAGCGATTCTGCAGCCTTGGACAGTTCGATCGCGTAGACCGTACGGCCGTAGCTCGTGATGTTGCCGGTACCGAGACCGAGCTCGTTGGAGAACTCCATCAGCGAGTGCTGGACCTGGACGTAGCCCTCTTCGGTCTTCACCGGGTCCAGGGCCTGCGAGTAGGCGGCCTTGCGCAGCTCGGGAAGCTTGGGCTCCTCGCCCTTGAAGAGCTTCAGGCGGCGTTCCAGGCCGGGCTTGGACGGCATGTCCTTCACCGCGGCGTCGAACTTCCGCGCGGCCTCGTCCGTGGTGGCCCGGGTCTGCTCGACCACATCGGCGTCACGGTCGCCCGAGAGCAGCGGCTGGGCGGTGAGGTCCCGCTCGTTCAGCAGCGCCTGCCCGTAGTCGGACGCGGCGCGCACGACGACGGCGATCTTCTCGGCCTCCTGGGCCTCGCCCCACGTGTCGATGGAGCCCTTCACCTGGAAGCCGCCCATGACCAGGCCGACCAGCACCGGGATCAGGAGGATCGCGTTCAGCCGGGTGGCCACCCGCCAGTTGCGCGGGGACAGCCGACTGGTGCTGCCGCCGGCCGCGGACTCCGTGTCGGACACATCCGCAGGTGACGCCGCAGCGCGCGGCGGCGGGGTGAAGTTGCCCCGCTCGGGCTGCGCCGCGGAGCCCTCGTTGCTTCGCCTCACTCGACCAACAACCTCTCGGCGTCGGCACCTACGTTGTGCCGGATTATTTCGTTCAGGGCCGTACTACTGGGGAGTTCGTCGAATTGCAGCACGGGGACGGGCCCCGTTCCAAACACTCGGAATCACCGATTCCGAGTGGCCCAGGCCTCAGATAAATCGGGCATAAAGAGCGAGCCCCGTCAAAAGGCGGGGCTCATGTGAGCGCAGTGGCACCGAATGGATGCATCGGGTGGCGGTGCGGAGTCAATTCTCTGTCGAAACGTTATGAACACGGGGGCGGATCGTGTCAAACGACACAGGCCGCCCCCGCGTGACTACTGCAACTTCCGTATACCGATATCGACTTGTGCCTGGTGGGAGTACTACTTCAGGCGTGCCATCAGAGCGTGCTCGACCAGCGTGATCAGACCGCTCTTGGCGTCGGCCCGGTGGCGGGCGTCCGTCGTGATGATGGGCGCGTCGGGCCCGATCTGGAGCGCTTCGCGGACCTCGTCGGGGGTGTAGGGCTGGTGTCCGTCGAAGCCGTTGAGGGCGATGAC
>NZ_BMTW01000036.1:0-208 GCF_014649875.1 Streptomyces rubiginosohelvolus
GGGCAACAGGCCGTCACCAGATGCCCAGCGAGGGACGCTCATACCTATGAGCCCCAACTTCTCCGGCGAGGAGGCTGGTCCTTTACGCTGATGCCCGCGGGCATCAGCGTAAAGGACCAGCCTCCTCAAATGAGGAGGCTGAAACAGCAGTTCGTTCACCCTCGGTTTCCAAGCTTTGGAAGCCGCAAAATCCCTCTACGGAGGGAAA
>NZ_BMTW01000036.1:239-4881 GCF_014649875.1 Streptomyces rubiginosohelvolus
ACAGCGTACGTACAACGCACTTTCCCTCCGAGTGAGGGTTTTGCGGATGGTTGGCGGTGTGCACTGTCTCTAGCTGGCACGGCTTTGGAAATAGCCCCGTACAGCTCCGAGGCCTTCTTGAGGGTGGCTCCCCCGAGGAACCTCAAGTGCTCTTGAAGCACACAGCAAGCCGGGCCGCACCCCGAGGGGTGCGGCCCGGCTTGCTGCTTGTTGGCCCGTCACTTTCCGCTGGCTGAACGGGAAGCACCGATTGGTTGAACGCCGAACCTGGCTTCTGTGGCCGAT
The DNA here is from genome assembly GCF_014649875.1 of Streptomyces rubiginosohelvolus. Lineage (GTDB taxonomy): Bacteria > Actinomycetota > Actinomycetes > Streptomycetales > Streptomycetaceae > Streptomyces > Streptomyces rubiginosohelvolus. The sequence continues at coordinate 525 of NZ_BMTW01000036.1, forward strand.
GTTACGGCCGAATTCCCTCTCTGCCGTTTGCCGTTCGGACTAAGCCAGTCGAGTGGCGTATCCTGCTCGCTAACCGGCTCGACCCCTCGCCAGGGATCGTGCTTCGCCGGTTGTGCGTAGGGGCTATTTCCAAGCCGCGGTCAGCCGTGCCTTCCGAATCCGGAGGTGCCACGGCTGACCGCCATACCCACAGGGGTATTGATCATGTCAGAAGGAGTTCTCGCGGCTGTTCTGATCGTCGCGATCGTAGTTGGGGCGGCATGCTTCACGGTCCGTCACCTGAAGAAGACGGCCGGCCGCATCGCGGTCGTGCTCGGTGCGCTGGCCGTTCTGATCGGCGCGCTCGTTCCTCTCGTCAAGATCCTCGTTGAGTCGCCCACGCCCGCTTCTGGTCAGGTGGTCGCTCCGGCTGTTCCTCCGGAGGGGACCGGCGCGGGAGGTACCCGATGACCGTCTTCATGGAGGAGTACCCCGAGTTCCCGTGGGCTCAGCCGTGGGCTCAGCACTCCGCCGACGTATACCTGAAGTCGCTGGGCTTGCCCGTTTACGCCATCGGATCTCTCATGGGCAACGCCCGTGTTGCCGGCCATCAGGACGGAGGCGTGCTCTCCTACGGGCAGGAGTGGATCCACATCATCACTCGGGGCGTCGTCAAGGAAACGACGTCGCATGGCACCATGCGTCTGTGGCGGAGGGGCATGATCCTCGGTGATATCAGCCGGGTCATGCTCAGGAAGCCGAAGGCGAGCGACTCGAACTCACTGGGCGCGGGGTCGCACCTCACCTTCCTGGGCAACGGCGCCTCCATCAGCCTCACCGCCCGCACGTTCGCGACGCTGATCGAGAAGGAGCCCGTGTTGGCTCTCTTCCTCGCACAGCTCACCAACGAGCGCTCCCAGATAGTGGAGGCGGTCTATGCGGCCTCCAAGGCGGCTCCCATCGTCCGAGTTGCCCGCCTCTTGGACTACCTGGCCCAACGCACCCGGACCAGCGACGTGGGGGACCGCATGAGGTTCACGCGCACCGGAGTACACCCCGTCCCGGACGGTGCGCTCACGCTCAATGGTCCGAGTCAAGCGGAGATCGCTATTGCGCTCGGGCTTGGCCGGACCACGGTGGAGAAGGCGATCGCCTCGCTCAGGGCCGACGGGATCCTGAACGCTCTTGAACCGGGAACCCGATCCAACCGGTACTACGAGATCATGGACTTCAGCCATCTGAAGTCTCTGGCCCGATCGGAGTCGTGACTACCGCTGTGCCCCCGGACGGAACCGGGGGCACAGCCCCCTTCGCCCATTCCAGTCCGAGGCCGGCCAGCCGCTGGAGCTGCTCACCGGTGAGCGTGGCCCTCCGGCTCTTCACGTTCGACAGCCACACACCGAGCCGCACCGGTGTCCCGTCCGGCAACTCCTCCGACCAGGACCGCGCCACCACCACCGTCCCCTCCCGCTCGACGTACTGGGCGAGCGCGGCGACTCCCCGCTCGAACGCCCCGGCCCGCGCCCCGCCCGCCCGCCGCGGCCGCGCCTTCCCCCCGACGGCCTCCACGGCCGGTTCCTTGGGCGGCCGGACGCCGAGCTGCACCAGGCGCTCGCGCTGCCCCGCGGACAGCCGCTCCCACCCATCGCGCTGGGCGGCCAGCCACCCGCCGACGTCGAGCCCGTTCACCATCGCCCCGGGCTCCATATGCCCGAGCACGCTCCCGGGGACCACAAGGCCCTTCAGGGCGGCGTAGTGGCGCTGCCAGTCGACGGGCCAGTCCGGGTTCCAGTCCGGATCGATCGCGGCCAGCGCCGCCGCCCGCCGCGCCGCCCGTACCTGCTCCTTCCCGAGCCCGTTCTTCTTCCGCGCGTTGGCCAGCCACTGACCCACCGGCCGGTCCATGATCATCGCCGTGACCGGCGCGGCGAGGGTTCCGTACGCGGCGAAGTAGGCCTTCGCCGCACCGAGGTTCTCCTCCCACGCCGCGTCCGCCGGGTCCCACACGACGCCGAGCGCCTCCAGGTCCTCGGCCCGCCCGGGCAGAATCGTCCCCGCCCGCATCGCCCGGCGCTGATCGGACAGCCACCGCCCCAGCGGAAACCCGCCCTCTCGCGAGAGCCCGTCCTCACTGCGCTCGCCTCCGCCCTCAACCCAGTTGTAGGGGACGGCGAGATCACCCTCCCGCTCCCGGTACGCGACCGCCGCGCGGTGCCCCGCCCGCCAGTTCGCGTGCTCCGGCTCGATCAGGTTGTACTCCACCATCCTGGCGACCAGCGCCGGGTCGCGGTGCGTCCCGAACCGCAGCAGCAGCCGCTGTTCCTCCTCGTCGTCGCCCTCGGGCGCCGGTCCGAGCCAAGACGACACCGGGTCCGTCCGCTGCAGATCCTCCGACGGAATAGCGAGCATCTCCACCGCACGCTCATCATGCGCACGCAACCCGGAAAGAACCTTCAAAAGAGGACGGTATGATGCCGAATACGGCATGTCTTCCGGCGTTTCATCCGGCCCGAGAAATACCGGTACGATCAGCGTTGCCAATTTGTCCTGACCGGGCTTCTGCCGAAGCGCGCGCCCAATAGCCTGGACGATATCCACCGCCGACCCCTTCGGGTCGATAAGCGCGACGGAATCCACGCTCGGGCAGTCGACTCCCTCACCGAGAACCCGGCAGTTCGACATCACCGCCCGCCCCGCCCGCGCTCCGAACTGGAACAGCTCCTCGGCCCGCATCTCCGGCTCGTGCTCACCCGACAGCCACCCCGACCACACCTCCTCCGGGTGCCGCTCCGGGTCCGCCGCGTGCAGCCGCCGCACCACCCGCTCCAGCCCGACCGAGAAGGCCTGCGCCTCGATCGTCCGGTGATGGAAGGTGATACACCGCTCCAGCCCGTGCTCCGCCATCGCCTCCAGCAGCGCCGCCTGGAGCACGGCGAGCCGCTCACCGCGTACGTACTCCTCGAACCGCTCCTCGCCGTACAGCTTCTCCAGGGTCAGCCGCTCGTCCCGCAGCTCCACCACCACGATCTGATACCGCGCCAGCAGCCCCCGCGCGATCGCGTCCGACAGATCCAGAGCCCACAGAACGGGCCCGTAGATCCGCTCGTCCGACATCGAACAGGCCAGCTCCTTCGGCAGCCGGTCCACCGGCACCCGCCGCCCAGCCTCCCCGCTCCCCTCCGGGGACTCCGCCCGCCAGCGCGGCCGCGGCCGCTCCATCCAGATCCGCGGCGTCGCCGTCAGATACAGCCGGCGCATCGCCGGAAGCTGCTCCTGGTCGTGGACGACCGCCCACGCCTTCCCCAGCGACCCCGACGTACGATGCGCCTCGTCCACACAGATCAGGTCCCAAATGTCCATGGGGAGCCCGTACGCGCCTTCGTGAGCCTCGGTCAGCACCGGCAACGACGAGTACGTCGCGAAGACGGTGACCGGCCCGCTGCCGTAGTGCAGCGCCAACTGCGGGGCGTTCGTCGTCGACGGCACCCGCAAGTCGTACAGACGCGGATCGTCATCCATCGAGCACACCGCCACCATCGACCCCGAACGCCCGAAAGCCCGCCACTCCCGCACCGTCTGCGCGAGCAATTCCAGCGTCGGGAGAAGAACCAGAACCCGCCCGTGCGGAGAAATACGGTGCGCCGCACCGGCAGCAATGAACGTCTTTCCTGTCCCGCACGCGGCGTGCACCTGACCGCGCAAACCGTTCTTCGGAATCTGCTGCCCGGGCCGGATCTCAAGCCCGGCAACAATGGCGTCCACGGCTTCCGCCTGATGCGGGAAAAGCGTAATTTCACCGGTCATGACGAAAGTCTCCAGACGCGGGGGAGGGGGTAGCTGTTCACTCGTGATCCTACCCGTGCATCACATGATGCACGACTCTGATGCAACACGATGCATCACATCGGCTGACGGTTGTCCTGTTCCGGCCCCACCATGGCCAACCAGCGTGCTACATTGCGAGAGCAGTGCGCACACCTCCTTCCCTGGTGCGGGTGCTTGCCGGACGTGACGTCCCGTCAGGAAGAACTCGCCACCTCCCGGCCCGGACCTCCTCCTGGTGGCGGAGCCCGGGGCCGGCCTCGGGAGGTAGTAGCCACCGATTCGGGATCCTACCCGCTGGCACAGTTGATGCACCGCCACCTATCGCCGTAGCCAGCCCGGCGAAGCCGGCAGGGCGGGAGCGAAGCGGACGCCCCGTCACGAAGCGAAGCGGAGAGACCCAAAGGATTACCGCGCAGCGGTAATCCAATTCACGCAAAGCGTGAATTCACATAAACCGCGCAGCGGTTTATAAAGGCGCGTAGCGCCTTTACAAATTCGCGAAGCGAATTCCGTCCCTGCCAAGCGCGAAGCGCTTGGATACCCGCTCCGCGGG
>NZ_BMTW01000037.1 GCF_014649875.1 Streptomyces rubiginosohelvolus
AGGAGAGCCGGCGTGAGCTTGAGGATCGTTGTCTGTGTGAAGTACGTGCCCGACGCGACCGGTGACCGGCGTTTCGCCGATGACCTGACGCTGGACCGTGAGGATGTCGACGGTCTGTTGTCGGAGCTGGACGAGTACGCGGTCGAGCAGGCGTTGCAGATCGCGGACGAGGCGGACGATGCGGAGATCACCGTGGTGACGGTGGGTCCGGAGGATGCCAAGGACGCGTTGCGCAAGGCGTTGTCGATGGGTGCGGACAGGGCGGTTCACGTCGAGGACGACGATCTGCACGGCACGGATGTGATGGGCACGTCGCTGGTGCTGGCGAAGGCGGTCGAGAAGACCGGCTATGACCTGGTGATCTGCGGGATGGCGTCGACGGACGGTGTGATGGGTGTGCTGCCGGCGCTGCTGGCGGAGCGGTTGGGTGTGCCGCAGGTGACGCTGCTGTCCGAGGTGTCGGTGAACGACGGTGTGGTGACCGGGCGGCGTGACGGTGACACCGCGACCGAGCAGCTTCAGGCGTCGCTGCCGGCGGTGGTGTCGGTGACCGACCAGTCCGGTGAGGCGCGCTACCCCTCGTTCAAGGGGATCATGGCGGCGAAGAAGAAGCCGGTGGAGTCCTTGGATCTGGAGGACCTGGAGCTGGACGCGGACGAGGTGGGTCTGGCGGGTGCGTGGACGGCGGTCGACTCGGCGACCGAGCGTCCGGCACGCACGGCGGGCACGATCGTGAAGGACGAGGGCGAGGGCGGCAAGCAGCTCGCCGAGTTCCTCGCGGGCCAGAAGTTCATCTAGGCCCCACCGCCCGGGGAGCCCGGAGCGAGCCCCCCTTCCTGCCTCTCTTTCTCTTCTCTCGTCTGTCTGGAGTGCGTTGTCATGGCTGAAGTTCTGGTTCTGGTCGATCATGTGGATGGTGCGGTCCGTAAGCCCACGCTGGAGCTGCTGACGCTGGCGCGTCGCATCGGTGACCCGGTCGCCGTCGCCCTGGGTGCGGGCGCCGAGGCGACCGCGGGTGTGCTGGGTGAGCACGGTGCGGTCAAGGTCCTGACCTCCGACGCCCCGGAGTTCGCGGACTACCTCGTGGTGCCGAAGGTGGACGCCCTGCAGGCCGCGTTCGAGACGGTGTCCCCCGTGGCGGTGCTGGTGGTGTCCTCCGCCGAGGGCAAGGAGATCGCCGCCCGCCTCGCGCTGCGGATCGGCTCCGGGATCATCACCGACGCCACCGACCTGGAAGCCGGTGCGGAGGGCCCGGTGGCGACACAGGCCGTGTTCGCCGCCTCCTACACCACCAAGTCCCGCGTCTCCAAGGGCGTTCCGGTCATCACCGTCAAGCCGAACTCCGCCCCGGTCGAGCCGGCCGCCGCCGCCGGCACGGTCGAAGCCCTGACGGTGTCGTTCGGTGAGAGCGCGACGGGCACGAAGGTGACCTCGCGGACGCCGCGGGAGTCGACCGGGCGCCCGGAGCTGACCGAGGCCGCGATCGTCGTCTCGGGTGGCCGCGGCGTCAACGGTGCGGAGAACTTCCCCCTCATCGAAGCCCTCGCCGACTCCCTCGGTGCCGCGGTGGGCGCATCGCGTGCGGCGGTCGACGCGGGCTGGTACCCGCACACCTCGCAGGTCGGGCAGACCGGCAAGTCCGTCTCCCCGCAGCTCTACATCGCCTCCGGCATCTCCGGTGCCATCCAGCACCGGGCCGGAATGCAGACCTCGAAGACGATCGTCGCGATCAACAAGGACGCCGAAGCCCCGATCTTCGAACTCGTCGACTACGGCGT
>NZ_BMTW01000039.1 GCF_014649875.1 Streptomyces rubiginosohelvolus
CGGAAGCGGTTGATGGCGTCGATGTGCTGCTCGCGCATTTCCTGGTCGCGGACGCCCAGGCCCTCGCGGGGGGCCAGGGCGAGGACGCCGACCTTGCCCTGGTGGAGGTTGCGGTGGACGTCGTACGCGGCCTGCCCGGTGTCCTCCAGGGAGTACGTCCTGGAGAGCGTGGGGTGGATCTTGCCCTTGGCGATGAGGCGGTTGGCCTCCCACGCCTCGCGGTAGTTCGCGAAGTGCGAGCCGATGATCCGCTTGAGGGACATCCACAGGTAGCGGTTGTCGTACTCGTGCATGTAGCCCGAGGTCGAGGCGCAGGTCGTGATCGTGCCGCCCTTGCGGGTGACGTAGACCGAGGCGCCGAACGTCTCACGGCCCGGGTGCTCGAAGACGATGTCGATGTCCTCGCCGCCGGTGAACTCGCGGATACGCTTGCCGAAGCGCTTCCACTCCTTGGGGTCCTGGGTGCGCTCGTCCTTCCAGAACCTGTAACCCTCGGCGTTGCGGTCGATGACCGCCTCCGCGCCCATCTTCCGGCAGATCTCGGCCTTCTCGGGGGAGGAGACGACACAGATCGGGTTGGCGCCGCCGGCCAGCGCGAACTGGGTGGCGTAGGAGCCGAGCCCGCCGCTCGCGCCCCAGATCAGCACGTTGTCACCCTGCTTCATCCCCGCGCCGTTACGCGAGACGAGCTGACGGTACGCGGTCGAGTTGACCAGGCCCGGGGCCGCGGCCTCCTCCCAGCTGAGGTGCTTCGGCTTCGGCATCAGCTGGTTGGACTTCACCAGCGCGATCTCCGCCAGACCACCGAAGTTCGTCTCGAAGCCCCAGATCCGCTGCTCGGGGTCGAGCATCGTGTCGTTGTGACCGTCGGAGGACTCCAGCTCCACCGACAGGCAGTGCGCCACGACCTCGTCACCCGGATTCCAGGCATTCACACCGGGGCCGGTACGCAGCACGACACCCGCCAGGTCCGAGCCGATCACGTGATACGGCAGATCATGACGCTTGGTGAGCTCGCTCAACTTCCCGTAACGCTCCAGGAAG
>NZ_BMTW01000040.1 GCF_014649875.1 Streptomyces rubiginosohelvolus
GGTGGCCGCGATGCAGCTGACACGCACGCACCGCATACTCATCGGGGTCGTCGTCGCGGGTGCGGTGGTCATCGCCGCGATCGGGTTCGCGGGTTCCTACGCCGCCGTGCGCGAACTCGCGGAGGAGAAGGGCTTCGGGACGTTCTCCCTGGTCTTCCCGATCGGCATCGACGCGGGCATCTGCGTCCTGCTCGCCCTGGACCTCCTGCTGACCTGGATGCGGATCCCGTTCCCGATGCTGCGCCAGACGGCGTGGCTGCTGACGGCCGCGACGATCGCGTTCAACGGCGCCGCCTCCTGGCCCGATCCGCTGGGCACCGCGATGCACGCGGTGATCCCGGTGCTGTTCGTCGTCTCCGTCGAGGCCGCCCGGCACGCGGTGGGCCGGATCGCGGACATCACGGCCGACAAGCACATGGAGGGCGTCCGCCTCACCCGCTGGCTGCTCTCGCCGATCCCCACGTTCAAGCTGTGGCGGCGGATGAAGCTGTGGGAGCTGCGCAGTTACGAGCAGGTCATCAAGCTCGAACAGGACCGGCTGATCTACCAGGCCCGCCTCCAGGCCCGCTTCGGCCGCAACTGGCGGCGCAAGGCCCCCATCGAGTCGATGATGCCGCTGCGCCTGGCGAAGTACGGCGTGCCGCTCGCCGAGACCGCCCCGGCCGGCCTCGCCGCCGCCGG